>NZ_JBBPAF010000001.1:942500-3932014 GCF_038050255.1 Bacillus sp. FSL M8-0077
CAAATCCGGGTGTCGCCTTTTTGAAAAGACTGCCGGGGTGGTGGAATTGGCAGACACACAGGACTTAAAATCCTGCGGTAGGTGACTACCGTGCCGGTTCAAGTCCGGCCCTCGGCACCATTGTTTTTTATGATAAGTTGCGCTCTTTAATGATCATGCCGGTGTGGCGGAATTGGCAGACGCGCACGACTCAAAATCGTGTTCCTCACGGAGTGCCGGTTCGACCCCGGCCACCGGTATCTAGTTTTAGATATTCTTTATTATCGGGAATATTAAAGTTTAAAACGTCTTTCTACAATTTGTAGGAAGGCGTTTTTTATTTGTTGTTTAGCTGATTTTTCATACGAAAAAATTACTTCAAATCGTGTTCAAAGAAGATGAACTTTTACTTTATTGATGGTTACCTTATGATTAAACTAAAGGGGCAGGACAATTGAAGAAGGATTGGATGAATTGTACATAGGAGGTGTTGGAATGATTACGGTTAAAAATGCTGAAAGTTATCTTAAAGATAGCATCGGTGAAGATACCGATGAGATAAAAAAGGTTTGGGAAACATTTAAGGCTTTTTCAAAGGAGACAGTTGAGGGCGAAGAAGATAAAGAAATTTTATTTCAGTGTGGTGTCTATGATTTTACAGGAGAGGAACTATTTCATCTTGATTTTGTACGTCAGTTTACAATTTATGAAGAAGATGATTATTCTCACATGGAACAACTGCACTGTGAATTTTTATTTAAACCAACAAACGAGTTAAAAAAGTTAAAGGTGGTAGAAGAATGGTCAATGGATTATGACGATATAGATCATTTTTTTCATCATATTGAAAGTATTCATGAGTTTAAAATTCCATTGATTTTAAAGCCGATAAAATCAGCAATATATCAAGAAGAACTTTAATTCTTATTTCATTACGGCTGCTTTACTTTAAGAGGGTATACCTTGCCTTTTTGGAATCATTTATCACGGAGTGCCGGTTCGACTCCGGCCACCGGTATTAATTACAAGTTTCATGATTGGTTTTTACCATGAACCTAACGTTTCACCCTTGTGGTGAAACGTTTTTTTGTGGTTTAAATGAGTTATTTAGATGAAAATAGAATCCTATTAGAATAGAATGAGCATGTACTACTTTTAACAGAATAAACTTTAGATGATTTGCAACATTTGGTACGATACATTTAACCATATAAGGAAACAAAACGGATTAGCGCATTCACATAAAACTGGGAATTACCTTTGTGTAACTAAATGAATATTTGTGGGTACATCACATCTTTAGCTGGCATCATCATTGTGACCCAGTTTGGGGGAGAATTTATGAAAAAACAAAATGATCATGAAGAGTTATTGACAGGTGGAAATGTCTCGAACGTATATCGTTCGGGAGATACGGTTCGCAGAGAGGTAAAGTCAGACAATATGAATATACAAAAGCTGCTAAAGCATTTAGAAAAAAAGAATTTCTCCTATGCTCCAACATTTTTAGGGGTTGATGAAAAAGGTAGAGAGATCTTGTCCTTCATTGAAGGTGTGGCCGGTCATGATCCCTTAAAAGAATACATGTGCTCTCACAATGCTTTAAAAGAAATAGCGAAAATGCTTAGACTGTATCATGATGCTGTATGTGATTTTCCCATTTCAGACGATTGGGAACGAATGGACAATACGCCTAATAACATAGAGGTTGTGTGCCATAATGATTTTGCGATGTACAACATCATTTTCAACAATAAAAAGCCAGTGGGAATCATTGATTTTGATGTAGCTGCTCCTGGCCCAAGGCTTTGGGATATTGCATATACCCTTTATACATGTGTGCCCCTCAGTAGACTTTTTCGTACTGAAACAGGGGAGGTCGTAAATTATCATTCATTAGAACATGCAGGCCATATAAAGTATAGAGTCAAACTGTTTTTTGAAGCTTATGGTGAGGACATAGCAGAAGATTATGTGGATATGGTGCTGCTGCGTTTAGAAGGTTTATGTCAATACATGAAGCGAAAAGTGAGTGAAGGGGATAGAGCTTTTCAAAAAATGATTCATGAGGGGCACTTTGAACACTATCAAAAAGACATACAATTCATTCATGAGCACAGAAAAGAATGGGTTTGAGGATGCCAAGGGTTTTATAAAAGAAAAAGGACAACTCATCTTTTTACTAGTTTCATGTGGATGTTACAATTGGTTATAATAGTTCAATAGAATGAATGTAAAGAGGCGGAGTTGTTATCTTGCAAACGAAGACGATATTACAGACTATTATTGAAGATGAGCGATCACATGATTATCCGCTTTTTAGACAGTACTGTGTCAGGAAAGAACAGGGTCTGCGTAAAGATGCGTTAAAGGTTCTTCAGTCTTTTGTTGAAGAGATGAATAAGAACGAATTTACAGCACGGCGTTCATTTGTTGCTTGGCTGTTTGATTACATTGAACGTTTTGAGGATGGTCATCATTTGCTTGTGTATCCATTGGTAAATGGGGTGATCCACCCTGTTCTTCAAGAGTGGGAAAATATTGATCCAATGGATGCCAGACCGTATCGCTGGCAAGGCTTGTTTGTGCATCAGGGGGAAGGGCTGCCCTATTTATTGAAGGCATTAGAGATGGGAGGCAGCAAAGAGCAGCGAGTGATTGTTCAAATTTGCGAAACCTATTTCTCGGCTTTGTGGTATTCGTTTCATCATATACATGAAGATCTTTATTTAAGCACCTATGAGAAAGATCATGAGCGAATTCAAGGAATTCTAGATGTCATGAAACTGATCGAAGATAAAAAGGTTCAAACCAATGTTGAAAAACTAGCAGTCTACTATAACCAGCTTTTATCTGACTGGAAGGAATTTCAGCAGACGGAGACAAGAGGCTTTGTGAAATGGTGTGCGGAGCGTAAGAAGCCGTATGAGTGGGTAGAGGCCTTTTATTATCAACAATAGATGAGGAAACGGCAGAATTCATTCTGCCGTTTATTTATGCCATATGCGCTCTATTTCTACATGATCTGATTTGAAATATTTCAGGACATAGACATCTGGATTGCTTAGTTGTTCCCACTCCTTGAATCCAATTGCAGGATCGGCGTGTTTTAGAAGCAGGCTCATAATATTGCCATGAGTGGCGAATAAAGTATGATCTCTTCCTAATTTTATTTGTTCATAGAGTGCCTCTACAATACGATTCATCGCTTCTTGGCTCGATTCTCCGCCTTCACAGGTCATATGCAAGTAAGAAAAACTGAGCTTTAGTTTTTCATACCAATCCTTCATTGGTTGACTGCTTAACCTACGTTCAGAGAGACGCTTATCAATTTGTACCTTTATTTGTTTGGCATGAGCAAGGGGCTCAGTGGTTTGGATTGCTCGTTTATAAGGACTTGATATGATCTGATTGATCTGAATGCCGGAAAAAAGCTGTGCGAGCTCATGCGATTGTGTGATGCCTTTAGGCGTTAAAGACGCATCCTCGGATTGTCCATCTGCTTGACAGTGTCTGACGAAATAATATGTCTTCATAGGGTACACCTTCCTCTAAATATAAAAAAATCATCCAATATTGGATGAGGGTTCACGAAAGTTTAGGTTCTATTTGTTCGTGTCTGCTTCTTTGTATGGATCTATGAGTTTGGAGGTTAGGTCTAAGTTGAACAAAAAATCATCTACGGTGTCTGTGCCAAAGGGAAGAGTGGAAAAGTTAATTGGTATGCTGTCTTCTTGCGTTTCTGAAGTAATCGGCTGTTTGTGCTGCTTTTTTCTCCAGTTCTTAAACAAGCGCATGTGAGGACCCCTTTTCTATAAAAAGATGAATTTATACATAATATACGGGGAGAGTTGTCCGAGCGTCAATTGTTTTTTTTCAAAAGGATTTATTACATTTGTACGGAAAGAGCCACAGCTAAGTGCGGATCTTTCCGTTTTTTTACATGGCGCGGTGTATGGCTTGTTGTATCTTTCGCTCGCATCTGATGTTGTATGACTTCTTATGGAGTTTATTCGTCTTACGGCGGACTCCTTGATCATAAATGATCAGCTCTCTGCTCGTTTGATCACTTAATAACGCTTGAAACCAGCTGTATTTTTTTAGCTGTGCTGCATTCCGTGATATATCATCTTCATCTACCTGTAAAAAAGGGATATACAGAGCAAGATTGAAGATGTCTAAAATGAATCCCATATTACCGGCCCCCTTCATATCGTTTATTACGTTTAGAAAGGGGAATGGTTCCATTCAATCAGTTTAAAAACAATCCCAATGCATGAACCATTCTTTATTGTTTTTGTCATAATAGAAATACATCGTGCCGTTATCACCAATCATGAACCGAGGTTTTTCCTCTGAGGCGACTTGCAGCATGAATTCTCCTGACATCTGGTGGGGAGGAGATTGGATGTAAGCTCCGTATCCACCGATTTTTGTGAACGAGTAGTTGGAGTAATGCTCGAAGAAATGATCTGTCGCTTCTTCACTTTCATTGACTTCTGATAAGTCAACGTATGACCAAGCTTCCTCCCAGCATGGATAATCCGGTTGTTCTCCTTCGATCCACTCTATCTGGAAAGGTTTCATTCCTTTCACGTCTTCAGGGGTCTCAGCGATTTCTAATCCTTCCATTGATGAATATTCAATGAGTTTCCAGCCCTCACCGTTTTTGGCGATATCGATCGGAAGGGTTTTCTTGTTAATGAAAATTTGAATCATCTTACATTCATCAAAGCCGTTCATTCCCCCTGGTACTTCGGGTAAATACATTTGTAAAATGGGAATCATAGCTCCATCTTGATCTGCCGGCCACCCTTTATCACGTTGGATGAAAAAATGACCAGCAAACCAGCTGTACCTAGATGGATCAGGACGAAACCCGCCTATTTTGGCTACAATAGGTGTTTTTCCTAGTTGATTTAATTCGTCAAAAGCTTTGAACTTCATTTATCAGCCCTCCATTCTTTAGCCAGCAATGTGTGCATCTTGAAACGTTCCATTCATATTGCCAGAGACAATGATGACATGTCCCCAAAATAAATCTCCGTCATGATAGTAGGCTTCGAATTCTCCATTTGGGTAAGCATGGAGGCTTTCAAGTGAGATGCGGCTGATAAATTGATCCGGAGTGATTTCTTCTGAATTTTCAGCGGACTCGTCTTGTTCCTGCCAATCTTTGGCTAGTTCAATCAGCTGATTTGCTGCATATGACTTCATGGAGGCATCCCATGTTGTCTGCTCTTCTACGAGTTGTCTAGCCGTTTTCAGAGAGTCATTCATTTCTTCCTCTTCTTCGAGATTGAAGTAAAGAAGGCACTCCTCATTGCCCCACTTGATGGTTGTTTCAAATAAGTCTAGTCCTTTCACTAATTCAAAGGTACCCAGCTTGTCATCGTGGTAAAAGATTGGTTGTTGAGCTTCTTCTAATATTTCTTGAAGTTCCTTATCTTCAGTATCTGTATCAACAAGTGAAACGAGCATAAATTCACCTTCACCTTTACGTACTTGAAGTGTGACGATAGATTCTTTATGTAATTGCGCTTGTTTTTCTCGTAATCCCTTTTCATCTGTTAACCAGCACAGTCTCACTTTTTCGGTTATGATGCGGTCTTTTTCCTTCCATGCAATGAGCGGGATTGAAGCAGTCCAAATTGTTTCTTTTCCCGCTTTTCCTGCGCCGACTCCAGAAGGTCCTGTAACAGCCGTGATGTCTATCACTTCTTCTGAAAATCGTTGTTCAAATATGTTGATTTGTTTGTTTGATTTCATAGGATGTCCCCCAGCTTGATTTATTTGATGGAGCTATACCTTTATCACACCGTACATTGGCAGGGAAAATCAAGCTTTTTTTGCTAAAACTGTTTTTTAGGTTGATCGCAGCAGAGAGAATACATGGATTGCTGGAGGGTGAGTCACAATAAAAAAGCAAATTGCTTCGGATTTTGTATAAATTTGACTAAGTGAGTCGAAAAGCCTAGGTGATTCTTCCTTTTCTTTATAATTACTTTGACACGATAAGATGAAAAAAGTAAAGTAGTACTGAGTGATTTACAAAACCTTCATCATTCTCTGAAACATGAAGTGGCAGTAAATTTAATGTAAATGGATATTTTTCCTTTTATTTACTCATATTTTTTTTGAAACTTATGATGCTTCTTATTCGTTATATTAAAGGAGCACATGTAACCTGCGGAGAAAAGAGCATCGGAATGCTTGGTGCAGAAGATTTACATTTGCAAAATCAATGTAAATTTTTTATGATTTCATTTATATCAGATCGAAAATAAGAAAGAAGAGGTTTTATGAAAAAAATATTGATGAACAAATATAGCTTCTTTGTTTTGGCTGTTCTTTTATTTTGGGCAAAATCGTACACAGCCTACAAAATGGACTTTAATTTAGGAGTAAAGGGATCTTTTCAAGAGGGTCTTCTCTTATTAAATCCATTCAGTTCAGCCATCGTGTTTTTAGGACTTGCTCTCTTTTTGAAGGGGCGTAAATCGGCCATTGTCTTAATTGTCATTGATTTTATTATGACCGCACTTTTATATGCCAATGTAGCGTACTACCGTTTCTTTGATGATTTTTTAACATTCCCGACAATGAAACAAGCCGGTAATCTTGGGGGAGGTATGACTGGCGGTGTGTTAGCAAGTATTAAGCCGCATGACCTTTTGTACTTCCTTGATATCATCATTTTAATTGCAATTGTCATTTGGAGACCAGAAGTGAAGAAGTTCCAAATGAAAAAGACTTTCGCACTGCTGATTGTGGCTGCAGGTGTGGGACTGTTCTTCGTTAACCTACACTTAGCTGAAAAAGATCGTCCTGAATTATTGACGAGAACATTTGATCATAAGTATATTGTAAAATATTTAGGTGTTTATAACTATGCGATTTATGACGGCGTGCAAACCGCACAAAATGCAACGCAGGTAGCAAATGCGAGCAGTGATGATTTAACGGATGTTGTGAACTATACGACCTCTCACTATGCGAAACCAAATGCAGAATACTTTGGTCAAGCAAAAGGGAAAAACATCATCAAAATCCATTTAGAAAGCTTCCAGTCATTTTTAATTGACTACAAGTTAAATGGAGAAGAAGTGACGCCGTTTTTAAACAAGCTAGCTCATGGAAAAGAAGATTTTACGTATTTTGATAACTTCTTCCACCAGACTGGTCAAGGGAAGACTTCTGATGCTGAGCTGATGATGGATAATAGTATGTTTGGCTTGCCAGAGGGTGCAGCGTTTGTGACAAAAGGTGAAAACACCTTCCAATCACTTCCTGCTATCTTAGATCAAAAAGCAGGCTATACGAGTGCAGTGCTTCACGGGGATTATAAATCTTTCTGGAACCGTGACACGATTTATAAACATATGGGGATTGATCAATTCTTCGATGCATCTTATTACAACATGGATGAAGAAAACCTTGTGAACATGGGTCTGAAGGATAAGCCGTTCTTTAAAGAATCAATTCCAATGTTAGAATCAATGAAAAAGCCATTTTATGCACACTTAATGACATTGACCAACCATTATCCATTTAATCTAGATGAGAAAGATGCGACAATCGCTAAGGCAACAACCGGCGATAAAACAGTGGATAATTATTTCCAAACAGCGAGATACTTGGATGAGTCATTAGAACAATTCTTTAAGGACTTAAAAAAATCAGGTCTGTATAAAGACTCAGTGATTCTATTATATGGTGATCATAACGGTATTTCTGAGAACCATAACCGTGCAATGAGTGAGATTCAAGGGACAGAAATTACGCCATATCAAAATGCACAAAATCAGCGTGTACCGCTCATGATTCGTATCCCTGGTAAACAAGGCGGCGTGAATCATACGTATGGCGGTGAAGTAGACGTGATGCCGACGCTTCTTCATTTACAAGGCATTGATTCAAACGAGTTTGTCAATTTTGGGACAGATCTATTTTCTAAAAAGCATGATCAAACTGTTGCATTCCGTAACGGAAACTATGTGACACCAAAATATACCCTTGTAGATAATACAGTCTACGATACAAAAACGGGTAAAGTGGTGAAACAAAACAAAAAGACAGAAGCGATTAAAGCCCGTGTTGATAATCAGTTAAGCCTATCAGATAAAGTGCTGTACAGGGATCTTCTTCGATTCCATAAGCTATCTGATTTTAAACCAGTGAATCCATCTGATTATTTCTATGGTAAAACAAACAAAGAGACAGAAGCGGATTCTTCTGCTAACTAACTGAGTTTGGGGCAAGCACAGAAAGGTGCTTGCCTTTTTCTCTCTTACAGCTTGATTTGTTGGCAAAATATGTTTATATTTAGGGAGAAACAAGCGTGGCGTCAGTGCTCAGCTGGCGATAACTCATTTTGTCCTAGGGGATTTCAGGAGGAGCTTATGACAACAAATACAAAAACACAAAAAAAGAAATCAGAATTATGGGGCTGGATCAAAGCCATCTTAATCGCATTTATTGCTGTTTTTATCATTCGTAATTTTTTATTCGCACCGTATATTGTGAAGGGGACTTCTATGGAACCGACACTGCATGATACAGAGCGGGTGTTTGTGAATAAAACAGTCGATTACTTCGGCGATTATAAACGCGGGCAGATCATTGTTCTTGATGGGGAAGACCGCAGTACTCACTATGTGAAACGCTTGATTGGTTTACCTGGTGATAAAATCGAAATGAAAAATGACCAGCTATATGTGAACGGTCAAAAAGTGGCGGAGCCTTATTTAGCATCAAACAAAAAGGAAGCTGCCGCAGATGGCACCTTGCTGACACCTGATTTTGGTCCTCTTACAGTCCCTAAAGGAAAGTACTTTGTCATGGGTGACAATCGCCAAAACTCAATGGACAGCCGCAACGGTTTAGGTCTTTTTACAAAGAGTGACATTCAAGGGACAACATCGTTCGTGTTTTATCCCTTCCAAGATATTCGATTAATCAATCACTAATCAATAAAAAAAGCACACAGGCGTGTGCTTTTTTTGTTTGGTTAAGACTGACTTTTTGAAATTGCCTGTTCTAGATCTGCCAGAATATCTTCAATCGCTTCCGTTCCAACAGATAAACGAATAAGTTCTGGTGTAACCCCTGTGGCTTTTTGCTCTGCTTCACTTAATTGCTGATGCGTTGTGCTGGCAGGGTGGATGATGAGTGACTTAGAGTCGCCTACGTTTGCAAGATGTGAGAAAAGCTGTACGGAATCAATGAGTTTTTTTCCTGCGTCTTTACCACCTTTGATGCCGAATGTAAGGATGGCGCCTTGCCCTTTTGGTAAATAAGTTTGAGCCAGTTCGAAGGATTCATGACCTTCAAGACCTGGATAACTGACCCATTCTACAAGAGGATGATCTTGTAAAAATTGTGCTGTCTTAATTGCATTTTCACTGTGGCGTTCAAGGCGGAGGTGCAATGTTTCTAAGCCTTGCAAGAGTAAAAATGAGTTAAATGGAGATAAAGCAGCCCCTAAATCACGTAACAGCTGTACACGTGCTTTTGTGATATAAGCCGCTTCTCCAATCGCTTCCGTATACGTCAGGCCATGATAGCTAGGGTCTGGTTCCGTCAGTCCTTTGAACTTATCACTGTCAGCCCAAGGAAACTTGCCGCTGTCGACGATGACTCCGCCAATGGATGTGCCGTGGCCGCCGATGAATTTCGTTGCTGAATGGACAACAATGTCTGCACCAAATTCAATCGGTCTTAACAAATAAGGGCTGGCAAGTGTGTTATCCACAATCAGAGGGATATGGTGCTTGTGTGCAATGGCAGATACGGCTTCAATATGTAAAATGTCGCCTTTTGGATTTCCGATGCTCTCTGCATACACTGCTTTTGTTTTATCTGTAATGGCTGCTTCAAGTTCTTCAAGGTTTGACGAATCCACAAACTTTACTGTTATTCCAAGCTTTTTTAATGTATGAGCAAATAAGTTATATGTGCCGCCATACAGACTGCTGGAGGATACGATTTCGTCACCAGCTCCTGCAATGTTTAAAATGGAGTAAGTGGTTGCTGCTTGTCCTGAGGAGACCGCAAGTGCACCAATTCCACCTTCAAGCTCAGCGATCCGTTTTTCAAACACATCATTTGTCGGGTTCATAATACGTGAATAAATATTACCGGGTTCCTGAAGTCCAAATAAATTCGCCGCATGCTCACTATCTCTAAAACCGAAAGAGCTTGTTTGGTAAATAGGTACAGCTCTTGAATAGGTGGCTGAATCCAGTTCTTGACCTGCGTGAATGGCTTTTGTTTCTAAACGAAATTGAAGTTCTTCTGACATGTGTGTGTCCTCCTTTTGTTAGATAAAACCAACTACTTTAATAAGAAATATTTAATAAGACTATAAATCTTGTTTACTGCCCGGTCAATCATTTTTTAGATAAATCTGAAAAAACAATAAATATAGTTGACATGTCGGAATAGTATGTATTAACATAAGCATACTGAAAATATCAATAAGAATCGCTGATCGGTCAACCGAAGGCTCGTTCACTCAGGCATGAGTGAAGGGCCTTTTTTTATTTTAATCAGGAAGGAAGTTGAAGATGGAGAAAAAGAAAAAACGAAAAAAATACAGAAAACATTTGGATATCACATTAGACATTTTGATTGAGCGGAACAAATATGAGATTTACAGCAATCAAGAACGAATAGAAGCGATTTACGATCGTATTGATGAAAAACATACAAGGTTGAAATAATGATTGAATGTGAACTGAACAATGATGAATAACTGATGTGCCAAACGAAAGCTCTTCTCTCTTTTTGGAAGATAAGAGCTTTTCTACATATATGTTTTGCTTGTTTGATGTAAGAGAACTGGATAAATCATTTTAACCTCATAGATGAAAAGTAAAGTATCCACACTCAACAGGCGATTTTATAAAAGAGTGAGCTGTTGGCAGTTATGAAATAGGGCAAGGGCTTTTTTCCCAACAGGATTTCTTGTATATACATATTTTAAGAGACAAGAGAAGAAGGAAAATATGCTCACTCTTTTGTCGGAATTATCAGTTAATATGTCGTATTTGATGTGTTAACAACATATAATTAGGACTTTTTTATCTGATATATCGGGGGAATTCTTTCTATCTCAAAAAAATGAAAGATTAAATAGAAGAGATGATGAAAATGAACTATTTGAAAAAAGGCAGAAAAAAGATGGATTTATTGCCAATATATGGGTTTTATGGTTCTTATGTTGTGGTGAAAAATAGTAAAAAAGGGAGAATTTATACAGTTGAACATGAACAATTGAATAAAAAGTCACATTTTACACGAAAATATGTTCGGTCAAAAATGGGATCTTCTGTTGATGTTTGGAGTGTGACGCCTATGATACGATCATCATAAGCTGGGAGGTGAAAAGTATGACTTATGCAGCGCCGCAAGTTGACTATTCCACTATGGAACCTGCTATTATGGACCAAGCTTGGTTCTTAGTATTTATTGCTGTCCTTCTTGGATTGGGGGCAACAGTTGTTCTAGGAGCAGCAGTTTGGTGTTTAGCAAACGGCAAGGGTAGCTTTACAGGAGCCGTTCAGTGGGAAAGTGGCTTAAAAGTCCAAATTGAATGTAAGTAGCTATACTTAGGATTCATCTTTTTACTTCTTAGATAAGACACCAGGGCTAAACCGTCTGTGGCGGGCGGTTTAGCCTGATCTATTTTTAAAGAATATGCAGACACTTGGAGGTTATATGTTTACGATCGAGAATTTAACCAAGACGTATAAAAATAACGTGACTGCTGTCAATGATTTTCATTTGAAAATTGCCCCTCATCAAATCGTTGCTGTTGCTGGACCAAATGGATCCGGTAAAACAACGATGATTAACTGTATACTCGGCATCATTAAGCATACAGAAGGAACCATTCATATGAAGGACGTCACAAATGATGATCCATCATTTAAAAAACAAGTCGCCTATGTTCCAGATGATCTGCTGCTCCCTGAAGCATTGACTGGTGCTGAATATTTAGATTTTGTTTCTTCTATGTATGAATGTAAAACAATTCAAAGAAGAAATCAACTAATTGAATTGTTTGATATGGAATCAGCTTTATCAAGACCGATTGAAACCTATTCCCATGGCATGAAAAAAAAGACACAGCTGATTGCTGCCTTTATGCTTGAGAGTCAATTAGTGATCATGGATGAGCCCTTTAGAGGACTTGATATTGAAGCGGTTATAAACACAAAGAAACTGATGAAACGTTATGCCGAGCACCATGGTGCAATCTTGCTTTCAACACATGATATGCTTTCAGCGGAAGAGCTGTGCCACAAAATCGCCATTATTTCTAAAGGAAATAAAATGGATGAAGGGAAGGTTTCAGCCTTAAAAGAAAAGTATCAATCAAGCACATTGGAACAGGTGTTTCTGAAAGCTTCAATGTTAAGTGATAGGGGTGCACATTTTGATGAAATCATTAATCATTTCTAAAATGATGCTTAAAATGTGGCAGCAGGAGATGTATAAGCTCTTTGATACTCAAACGAAGCGAATCATTGTGGTCTTATTCTTTTTGTTTGCAGTCACAATGGGAGCCATCATCGGATACAGTTTTACGGGTGTCTTTATGAAGGCTTTCTTAAATGGAGATGAACGTTCACTTGGATTGTTGGTTGTGTCGATGGCGATCAATGCATCCATTTTTACAAGCTTGTTATTTGTGCTGATCAAGGTTAGAACACCTGAACAAGATCGTTTTTCTATGCAGCTCAGCTGGTTTCCGCTGTCTACCTTTCAAAAAAGTCTTGGTTACTTCATTCCGATGGTGACAGTTGTAACAGGGCTTGTTTTATTTTTCATCGGGATCTTGCTTTTACCTAATTTTATTGCACAAGGAATCGGTATTTTCTTTATTCTTACGTTCTTTTTGATGGTGTTGTTGCAATCACTCTTTGTCTTAACACTGCTTCAGCTCATTTACAACGTGACTTATTTACTCGTACTAAAATTAAAATTACCGTTGCAAAAATTTGCAGCGATATTTGTTTTATTAGCGCTAGTTGTAGCATATGGAATGACGCATTTCGACATCAACCAAATACAGCAATCATATGTACAGTTTGATTATCATTTGATGTATTTTACAGCGCCGTTTTTCTTAGCGGCACAAGGGATGTCTCCTGATGGGGTGAATTATGCGATTTTGATCCTCTTCATCCTATTATCTGCGGGAGGCGCATTTATTTCTCTTGCTTTAATGCCAATTATGGCTGAGAAAAAAGCGTTAACCTTTCTGCACAAACTGCCATTTTCATCTTCAAAAAAGTGGTCTCTCATTGTAAAGGAAATAAAGTCACAAGTGAGAAATGAAGAAAATATTTTAAACTTTCTCATCCTCCTTATTGTCATTTTATTTGTCCGTTATCAGTTTGCCTTCCGCTTTGAAGGAGAAGCTTTTTTTGTCCTATGTGCGCTAGCTGGATTAACAGCTTTTAATTCATTTGGCAATGACAAACGTATGATCGGGATGTATAAAACGTTTGGTCTAAGGCCGTGGGAAGTGGCTCTTTATAAGTTCCTCGGACTTTTGCTCGTTGGTGTGATCCAAATTGTTTTATTTATGATCACAACACTGACGCTCCCGGATCAAATCTGGATTGTGTTGATTGGCGCTGCTGTCTTGTGTAATGCAACGGCTCTCTTTTATGTGGTGGGTATTTTATTACCCCTTGATCGAAATAATCCATACACAGGCATTTTCTCGTTTGGAGCACTTATTTTAATCATGATTCCGATTGTATTTATTGGAAACTATGTGATTGGGGAATCGAGTCAAATGCTTCAGTGGCTGCTTGTGGCAGGATTTGAATGTCTGCTCATCTTTGCCATATATAAAGGTTTTTCATGGAGGTATTCACATGATTCAACTTCTTAACAATAAGCTAAAGATTGAGCGGGTGCCGGCACTTGCGCCATATGTGACTTTACAAAAAAGGCATTTGACTGATACGCAGTACGGAAGCTCACTTCCGATTAACGAAAGTGCATATCATATGTTAACGAAAGTGGATGGTCAAAGGACAGAGGCGAGTATTACGGCAGAGCTCGCCGATTTGTTTCAAGTCGATGAGTCTGTGATTGCTCGCGATTTTTATCAATTGATGATGGGGCTGAATCAGCATCACTTGCTGTCGATTCATTATCAATCACCATATCGAGCTGTCACAGCCTGCTGTCAATTTTTTAAACAGTATCAAGTAAAGATGAAAGAGCGGTTTGACTGCACGGGTCATTCATTTCTTCACATACTAGGCACGGCTCTGCTGATGGTGACGCGTAAAATCATCTTTTTCTGGGTGCTCTTTATGATCATGGCGGGAATCGCCTTTTTATTTATTCCTGATCCATCGATTGCAGCCATTGCGATTTATTTTACGATTATTTATTTCGGATTAATTACTGGAACCGCCTTGCATGAGGCGGCTCACGGGTATGCACATCGGAAGTTCGCCGGCCGGGATGGCCCTCAAGGCTTTTTTGCGAGCGATATGATGTCTGTGAAATTTGTGAGGCCTGTTTTAGATCCGTTTCAGAAAAAACAGGTGTGGATTACACTGCTTGGTCCGCTTTTGCCGGGGCTCATTGGCGTAGCCGGAATCATTGTGACTGTTTTATTTCTAGAAGAAAATCCGATTTCGACAGGGTTTTTCATTTTTTCAATCACGTATTTTATTCAATTGCTCTACCTTCTTCCGTTTATGGGGGATGGTAAGTCTATTATGAAGCAGTTATTGCTTGGTGGAATGGGAGGACAACGATCATGAACGTTCAGGCAATGAAACAAGGTGCAATTGTTGGTAGTTTCCTAGGTTTCTTAGGTTTTCCGATGCTGACCATTGGTGTTCTGTTCTATCACTTATTTCAATCAAAAACAAATAATGAATTATTATTTAATAGTCTTGCTTTTGAGATGGAAGGTTCGTCTGCATTTACGTTCCAAATCAAACCAAACTTTTTTATTTATATGGTTGTCATTTTTGCTGTCAGTTTTCTCATTGTGGCATTACTATCAGCCATGAAACAGAAAAAAGTGAAAGATTAGGAGAATTTCCCTAATCTTTTTTTGTATATTGAACCAAATTTTAGTATAATAGAAAATAAAAAACATCAAAGGGGATCTCAATGTTAAAAAAATGGAGTGTTCTTATATTCACTGTTTTTCTATTAGCAGGATGCGGTGAGAAGGCCGAAGAAACCACGCAAACCGAGAAGGCGGTATCTACAATAAACACGGAGTCTGCTACAAAGAAGCAAGTAACGATCGAACAAATGAAACTGACAAAAAAAGAAAAGAACTTACTAGAAGCATCAACCGCTAATGAAATGGTGGCTTTAACAATAAAAGGATTAACGAAGAAGGATAAGAGTATTACGTTTATCGGGAGTCATTACAAAAATGGCCGATTAGCTAATAAGGAAGCATCATCTGCCACCTTTACTTTACATCAGGATGGTACCGACCAAACGATGAATGTACTTTTACAATTAAGGCATGAGAAAGATACATATGAATCACAATTTAGTATGTGGTCAGACAACAAGAATGAGGGAATGACAAAAGCAACAGCAAGTTTTCCGTTCAAAGTAAGTGATTATGTTTTTTCTGCACAATCTGATACTGTCAAAGTCTCTTCTGGAGGAAAGGCACTGATTGCGTATACAGCGGCAATGGGGAAAGACGGAAATTCACCGATGCTTGAAGTGATTGAGAAAAATCCTAAGCAAGCGCTGAAGAATAAGTCACATGCCTATTTATTTTATATCCAGCTAGACAAATAACTATCGTAATATATATGGAGAATATGAAATTTTTTGACGAAAAATCTTCATATTCTCTTGACGAATTGTTAAGAAAGTTGTAACATAATAAAAGTCAACGCAATGACGTTGTCTCTAAAAGATTGATGCGGGTGTAGTTTAGTGGTAAAACCTCAGCCTTCCAAGCTGATGTCGTGAGTTCGATTCTCATCACCCGCTCCAATACATAATTTTGTTTATAACGCAGTATTTCGTTTCATAGATAAACGAAGTGTTGCGTTTTTTATTATGTCAGTATAATGTAAAAAGCACTGTGACCTACAGTGCTTTTTCAATGAGTTCATATTTACTTTCTCCACCATGTATTTGTATAAACATCTTCGTCAAGGATTGTATAAGTGCCTCACTCTTTTCCCAGGAAATAGATGGTGGGAAGAGAATGATTTGAAGAATGCTTTTTGTGTCTTGAGAAATTTGAGCTTTACTTGCTTGAGAAAATAACCCTTTAAGCTCTGCGCCATCCTGCCATTCAATATGACCAGTTTCATTTTTGGATAATGAAAGAGGCTCTTTCAATTGATCGGCATCTAATGTGAGGATAGGCAAGAAATATTTTAGTGAGAAAAATATCGACAAATCCTGTACGGAATTGGTCGAGTTAATAAATTGTTCTTTTTGAATATCAGCAAGAAGCGGAAGAAAGGGGACACCTTCTAGAAGATTCGTCCATTCTTTGATCGCTGGTACTTCTTCCAAAGTTTGATCTTCATATTCAAAAAACAAAGATTCTTGAAACAGGCGCAGTCGACCTTTTAACATTTGAGGGGATTTTCCTATCTCAATATGTGAATATTCAATCTGTCCAACATGGATAGACGGGCTTTGAGGTTGGGAGATTTCCATTTGTATCTTCACAGTGACTCACTCCAATCGGTCATGATACACTCGTATTATACTGAAAATAACTGAAGAAACAAAGAAAGGAGGTTTGCAAGGTGATTCATGTTGGACAATTAAAAGAAGAATTAATTCAATATGCGAACGAAATTGGTGTCGATAAAATTCGATTTGCAAGTGCTGATACATTTGATTCATTAAAGGACCGCCTCATCTTACATGAATCGTTAGGGTATTTGTCCGGTTTTGAAGAGCCTGATATCGAAAAACGAACAAATCCTGCTTTGCTGCTTCCAAAAGCAAAATCAATTGTTGCCATTGCGCTTGCGTATCCTTCCAAAATGAAAGATGCTCCCCGAAGTACAAAGGATGCAAGAAGAGGGATTTTTTGCAGGGCTTCATGGGGAACTGATTATCATGTTGTGCTGAAAAAAAAGCTCGACATGCTTGAAGAATTTTTGCGCAGTAAACATGAAGATATTCGGACAAAATCAATGGTGGACACAGGTGAATTGTCGGACCGTGCTGTAGCCGAACGTGCTGGCATTGGCTTTAGTGCAAAGAACTGTATGATTATCACACCAGAGTTTGGATCTTATGTCTATTTGGCTGAAATGATTACAAATGTTCCATTTGAACCGGATGAGAAAATAGAAGATCAGTGTGGAACTTGTAATAAATGTGTGGATTCATGCCCAACGGGTGCTCTTGTGAATCCAGGCCAGCTCAATTCTCAAAGATGTATTTCGTTTTTAACACAGACAAAAGGGTTTTTACCTGACGAATTTCGCTCGAAAATAGGGAATCGATTGTATGGATGTGATACGTGCCAAACGGTCTGCCCAATTAATAAAGGGAAAGACTTTCATCTACATCCTGAAATGGAGCCGGACCCTGAAATTGCAAAGCCGCTCTTAAAGCCGCTGCTGACAATCAGCAATCGTGAGTTTAAAGAGAAGTATGGTCATGTTTCTGGATCATGGCGAGGGAAAAAGCCTATTCAGCGGAATGCCATTTTGGCACTTGCTCACTTTAAAGATACATCTGCTTTGCCAGATTTGGTTGACCTAATGCATAAAGATCCAAGACCGGTCATTCGAGGTACGGCTGCTTGGGCAATCGGTAAAATTGGCGATGGGCAGCAGCTTTCTGAACTGGAAAAAGCCCTTGAGCGGGAAAGTGATGAAGAAGCAAAACAAGAAATCATCAAAGGGATTGAATTGTTACAAGCACCTTTAAATACTAAATAACCCCCTACTGAACATAGAATGAACCAAACAGAGATGTTAAAAAAAGTTTGGTGGTGTCTGTGTGAAACAATTATTAGAACAAACGTTAGAAGACAGACTGGCATATTTATTAAATGGCAGTACGATCAAACAGCCCCAGCTTATGTCTGATGTGGACGCTGTGGAGCGAAAGAAAGAGCTGTTTGCAAGAAGACAAGTTGAGATTGTCAAGGCGAAAGCAAAAGCAAAACTTCTCGATTCAGCTATTCAAGATGATGGAGCTCAGCAAGTACAATATCTCGCTCACTTCACTTATGTCTGTAAGGATATAGACGACTCTTTTTATTTAGAGGAACAGGTTGAGAAAAGAGAAGCGTTTATTTATAACGACATGCTTGTAAAAGATCGAATGATGTTAGAAGAACGACAAAAGGAAGATCTGGTGGATGAGCGCTTCCAAAACGAAGACCAATTTGGAAGAGCTTTTCACTATGACCGGCGTGCAGCTGTTCAATATGCTGAGACGTATTGGAATAAACGGAATCCAGCCTATAAAAATTTCGAAGATAACTGTACGAATTTTATTTCACAATGTCTGAAAGCAGGGAATGCGCCAACGAGAGGATATCCGAACCGTGGATCTGGCTGGTGGGTTCGTCCACATACATGGAGCTACAGCTGGACGGTGGCACATTCGATGAAAAATTATTTAGCGAATTCCAAAGCGGGGTTGAGAGCGAAGAAGCTCAAGGAACCGCAGGAGCTTCAAATAGGTGATGTTATTTGTTACGATTTTGAAGGTGACGGCAGGTATAATCATACAACCATTGTCGTTGATCATGATAAGGGCGGAATGCCTCTTGTGAATGCACAAACGTATGACAGCCGTATGCGTTACTGGTCGTATGAAGACTCAACGGCTTATACACCTAGTATTCGTTATACGTTTTTTCACATTTTGGACGATGCTCCGAAGGATAGTTAATGGTATAATATTGAGCGGAAAAGAAAATTAGAGGTGAACTTTTTTGGGACTTCATGTCGTTTTATATCAACCAGAAATTCCAGCTAATACTGGAAATATTGCGCGAACATGTGCAGCAACAAATACAACACTTCATCTGATTCGTCCGCTTGGTTTTTCGACAGATGATAAAATGCTGAAGCGTGCAGGACTCGATTATTGGAAGTATGCCAATGTCGTCTATCATGATTCATTAGATGAATTGTTTGAGGCTCATCCGAAAGGGCAATTTTTCTATATCACAAAGTTTGGGCAAAAACCGCATACAACGTTCGATTACTCGCAGCTAGATGAAGACTATTTCTTCGTATTTGGCAGAGAGACGAGTGGATTGCCAAAAGATTTGATTGAACGGAATATGGATCGCTGTCTTCGTTTACCAATGACAGAGCATGTTCGTTCACTGAATCTATCGAATACGGCAGCGATTCTTGTGTATGAGGCGCTTCGCCAGCAGCAATACCGAGATTTGATATAAGAACATGATAAAAGCCGAGATTCCATCTCGCTTTCAGTGAATATGTAAGTGCTGAAAATATGAACGAAATAAAAAGGATGTTCCGCTGATGGAACATCCTTTTTTTCATTTGCCAGGCTTGCCTTCGTAGCCAGCTGTGAAAATGGATACTAAAAACGTAATGATGACGCCCATCATAATGACCGTTCTCATATAAGCTCCCCCTTATCCCTTTGTTCCTTTGCTGCCGGTTTCATGTGTTGTGAAGTTCGCCTTGAAAAGCAGGAGATGAAGATCATTTTTCTCCTGTTTTTCCTTTATTATGAAGGGTCTTGCGGATGGTTGTCAATTCAGTTTGCCAATTCGTCATTTTGAAGAACGAAAGCATGTAATAGGACGCCTCCGCATAGATTGTAAAACAGTATCTGATTTCTAGCTTCAATCTTGAAAGAGGAGGTTCATATGGATATTTTAAAGAAAATTGAACAGCACAGAGAAGAAGAGCAGCGACTGAAATGGGAAGGCACATTCAGCGAATATTTAGATATTATTAAAGAAAATCCACTCGTCGCTCAATCTGCTCATTCTCGCGTTTATCATATGATTAAGGACAGCGGGATTGAAGAGGAGAATGGGGTCAGAACCTACAAATTTTTTGATCAGGAGCTTTTTGGATTAGAGGAATCATTGGAAAGGCTAGTGGAAGAGTATTTTCACCCTGCGGCTAAACGTTTAGATGTCAGAAAGCGTATTTTATTGTTAATGGGTCCAGTCAGCGGCGGGAAATCGACGCTTGTCACAAGGCTGAAAAGAGGGCTGGAAGAGTATTCACTAACAGATCATGGCGCAGTCTATGCGATTAAAGGCTGCCCAATGCATGAAGATCCGCTTCATCTCATTCCGCAAAATCTGCGGGAGGATTTCTATAGAGAATACGGCATACGTGTGCAGGGGAATTTATCACCTTTGAACTTGATGAGGCTCGAAGAGGAATATGGCGGCCGCATTGAGGATGTGAGAGTGGAACGAATTTTTTTCTCAGAGGACAAACGGACCGGCATTGGTACCTTCAGCCCGTCTGATCCGAAATCTCAGGACATTGCCGACTTAACAGGAAGTATTGATTTTTCAACGATTGCTGAATTTGGTTCAGAGTCAGACCCGCGTGCGTACCGGTTTGATGGAGAGCTCAATAAAGCGAACCGTGGAATGATGGAATTTCAGGAGATGTTAAAGTGTGATGAGAAATTTCTATGGCATCTTCTTTCATTAACGCAGGAGGGTAATTTTAAGGCGGGGCGTTTTGCGCTGATTAGTGCGGATGAATTGATTGTTGCACATACGAATGAAACGGAGTACCGGTCATTTATTTCAAATAAAAAGAACGAGGCTTTACACTCAAGAATTATTGTGATGCCGATCCCTTATAATTTAAAGGTGACAGAGGAAGAACGTATTTATCATAAGATGATTTCAGAAAGTGATGTCTCAGATGTTCATATTGCCCCGCATACGCTAAAGGTGGCTGCGATGTTTTCTATTTTGACAAGGCTGAAAGAGCCGAAGCGGTCTGATATCGATTTGGTGAAAAAAATGCGACTGTATGATGGGGAAAGTGTCGAAGGTTTCCAATCTGTTGATATTGATGAGATGAAAAAGGAATTTCATGACGAAGGGATGAGCGGAATTGACCCGAGATATGTCATTAACCGCATTTCATCCACCATTATTCGAAAGAATATGGAATCCATCAATGCACTGGATGTCCTCCGTTCCTTAAAAGAAGGACTGGATCAGCATCCATCGATCTCAAGTGAAGATCGGGAACGTTATTTGAATTTTATTTCTGTCGCACGAAAAGAGTATGACGATATGGCGAAGAAGGAAGTTCAAAAGGCATTTGTGTATTCCTATGAGGAGTCTGCGAAAACTCTCATGGATAATTACTTAGATAATGTTGAGGCGTACTGCAATAAAAACAAACTGCGTGATCCGTTAACAGGTGAAGAAATGAATCCTGACGAAAAGCTCATGCGTTCAATTGAGGAACAGATCGGCATTTCTGAAAACGCCAAAAAGGCATTCAGAGAAGAAATCCTTATTCGGATTTCAGCTTATGCGAGAAAGGGCAAACGCTTTGATTATAATTCTCACGAGAGATTACGAGAAGCCATTCAGAAGAAGCTCTTTGCCGATTTGAAAGATGTCGTGAAAATTACGACATCGACGAAAACGCCGGATGAGCAGCAGTTGAAAAAGGTCAATGAAGTAGTGGCGCGATTGATTGATGAGCATGGCTATAATTCTACAAGTGCAAATGAACTCTTAAAATATGTAGGCAGTCTTCTGAATCGTTAATAAATGAAGGAGGCATTATTGGCGCAAACCAGCACCGGTAATGTCTTTTTTAAAAATCATCGTCATTTCGCTGACGAGCAGCATACGATAATGGAATTGATGGTTACAAGAATTGTGCAAAAAGGTGAGGAGGGGGATGGATGTCCCGGCAAGAAAAAAGTCAGTTTATTGTGTCTCAGGAAGACTGGTCCCTCCATCGAAAAGGCTTTGATGACCAGCAGCGTCATCAGAAAAAAGTCAAAGAGGCGATTAAAAACAATTTGCCGGATCTTGTCACAGAGGAAAGCATCATCATGTCTAATGGCAAAGATGTGGTCAAAATTCCGATCCGTTCTTTAGATGAATATAAAATTCGGTACAACTATGATAAGAATAAGCATGTAGGTCAAGGAGAGGGAGACAGCCAGGTTGGCGATGTGGTCGCTCGGGATGGATCTGACAGTAAGCAAGGGCAGGGAAAGGGGCAAGGCGCTGGAGATCAAGCCGGTGATGATTATTACGAAGCAGAAGTTTCATTAATGGATTTAGAGGAAGCGCTGTTTCGTGAGCTAGAGCTGCCGAATCTTAAACAAAAGGAACTTGATGATATCGTTGTCGAAGAAATTGAGTTTAATGATATTCGCAAAACGGGGCTAACCGGTAATATCCATAAAAAACGAACAATGCTGTCAGCATTTAAACGAAATGCCATGACAGGACGCCCTTCCTTTTATCCCATTTATCCAGAGGATATTAAGTATAAGACGTGGAATGAAGTCACCAAACCAGAATCGAAAGCGGTTGTTCTAGCAATGATGGATACAAGCGGAAGTATGGGGCTTTGGGAAAAATATATGGCGAGAAGCTTTTTCTTTTGGATGACACGTTTCTTGCGGACAAAGTATGAGACAGTCGAGATCGAATTCATTGCCCACCATACAGAGGCGAAGGTCGTAGACGAGGAGCACTTCTTTTCTCGGGGAGAGAGCGGGGGAACTATTTGTTCTTCTGTCTATCGAAAGGCACTAGAGCTCATAGACGAACGATATCCTCCGTCACGATATAATATTTATCCTTTCCATTTTTCTGATGGTGATAATCTGACCTCTGATAATGCACGGTGCGTGAAGCTCGTTTCTGAAATTATGAAAAAAGCCAATTTATTTTGTTATGGTGAAGTGAATCAATATAATCGGCATTCTACGTTAATGTCAGCATATAAACATATTCAGGATGAGAAATTTAAGCATTATATTTTGAAGCAAAAATCAGACGTTTTTCTCGCATTAAAAAAATTTTTTCAGCAGGAAGAAGTTCTTTCTTAAAGAGAACATTCAAAAAAACCTTTCAGCATAAGGGCTGAAAGGTTTTTTGTGTGGAGAAGGAAGGGATCACCAGAAAAAAAGTAAAACTTTCTCTTTGACATTTCAATTTTCATTTATTAATATTTAATCTTGTTAAATATAAGTTTTTCAAAAAAGATGCCGATTGTCTTTTCTTCTTTTTCTGCTTTTTGCTCATAAGTGAACAATAAGTATAAATGGGCTGCACACCATTTTCAGCAGAGTAGAAAAAGGGGAAACAGGCAGCTCTATGAGCTTGTTTCATAATCTGTCAGATGATGGGCATTCTAAGTTTGCTAAAGCAGATGACACTATATTTTTATACATGAAAGGAGAAACAAAACATGAACAGAGGGCGTTTATTGCTAACGAATATTATTGGCCTTATTGTGATTCTTGCCATTATTGCCGGAGGTGCTTATTACTACTACGAAAGCACAAACTTCGTAAAAACAGACGAAGCAAAAGTGACAGGTGACATGTACCAAATTACAGCGCCAGCAGCTGGACAAATCAAAGGCTGGGACATCAATGAAGGTGACGAAGTGCAAAAAGACAGCACAGTTGCAAAAGTTGAAGGAGAAGCAAAAACAAACATTAAAGCAGTGGCTGATGGCACATTAGTCAAAAAAGAAGTACAAAACAACCAACAAGTGCAACCTGGGACAGTTCTTGGTGAAACGATTGACCTAAGCAAGCTATACATTACAGCGAATATTAAAGAAACAGACATTAAGAACGTTGAAAAAGGCGACAAAGTGGACATCGTTGTAGACGGCGATCCTGATACAACATTTGAAGGTACAGTTGAACAAATTGGTTATGCAACAAACTCAACATTCAATATGCTGCCAGCAACAAACTCAAGTGGTAACTACACGAAAGTGACACAAAAAGTAGCAGTGAAAATATCAATTAAAAATCCATCTGACAAAGTACTTCCAGGTATGAATGCTTCTGTCAAAATTTCATCTTAATGATGACTGATATCAAAAAATGAAAGGAGGTTGTCTGAGATGGCAAATCAACCTGCAGCGACAAAACAGGGAGCAGGCTCCTTGTCTTTACTGATCATTTTAATGGCCGGTTTGTTCGTAGCGATTTTAAACCAAACGCTTTTGAACGTAGCTATGCCCCATTTAATGACTGAATTTAATGTGAGTGCGACGACAATTCAGTGGCTTACAACAGGTTACATGCTTGTCAACGGTGTGCTCATTCCGTTATCTGCGTTTTTAATCACACGTTTTGGCCAGCGCAGCTTGTTCCTCGTGGCGATGATTTCATTTACACTAGGAACCTTTATTTGCGGTATTGCGCCAAACTTTTCTACGATGCTGATTGGCCGTTTGATTCAGGCAGTCGGTGGCGGTATCTTACAGCCGCTCGTCATGACAACAATCCTTTTTATTTTCCCTCCAGAAAACAGAGGGAAAGGAATGGGGATTTTTGGTCTTGCGATGATGTTTGCGCCAGCTGTCGGACCAACGCTATCTGGTTATATTATTGAACATTATTCATGGCGTATTATGTTTTATGGACTTGTACCAATCGGTGCGATTGTCATTATCGCGGCTTTCTTTATGTTTAAAAATATTGTAGAGCCTAAAAAAATCAAGCTGGACACTCTTGGTGCGATTCTGTCGATCGTTGGTTTTGCTTCGCTTCTATACGGAGTGAGTGAAGCGGGAAGTGATGGCTGGACAGATCCAATCGTTCTATCTACGATTATTGTTGGTGCGATTGCGATCATTCTCTTTATTTTCCAACAGCTAAAAGCGGATAATCCGATGCTTGATTTCCGTGTGTTTAAATACAGTATTTTCTCATTATCAAGTGTTATTAACATTATTATTACCGTTGCCTTATACACTGGGATGTTCTTACTACCGATCTACTTGCAGAACCTCGTTGGGTTTACTGCATTGCAATCGGGGCTATTAATGCTTCCAGGGGCACTTGCGATGCTCATTATGTCCCCAATTTCAGGGATCTTGTTTGATAAATTTGGACCTCGTCCACTTGCCATTGTGGGGATGCTGATTACGGTTATCACCACATACGAGTTTACAAGGCTGACGATTGATACATCTTATAGTCACATTGTGCTTATGTATGCAGTACGTGCCTTTGGTATGTCACTCTTGATGATGCCGGTCATGACTGCTGGTATGAACCAATTACCGCAGCATTTAAATAGTCATGGTACAGCGATGTCAAATACACTGAGACAAATCAGTGGTTCGATTGGTACGAGTTTGATCACGACGATTTATACAAATCGCACGACATTCCATTATTCCAATATGGCAGATCAAACAAATACCGCTGACCCATTCTTTATGAATTCATTCCAGGCGACTGTCTCTAATGTGATGCACCATATGGGCATGACAGCAGAAGCTGCTCAAAAATATGTGTCGACCCAGCTCTTTACGAAAGCACAAGTCGATTCCAATGTGATGGGCATCAATGATGCTTACATGTGGGTGACATTATTCTGTGCAGCTGGTGTGATTCTCAGCTTGTTCCTGCGAGATGTACGTAAGGATAAAAAGCGAAAAGAAAAGCAGGATAAGAAACAAGAAATGACATTGCTTCCAGCACCTAAGGAAGCAAACCAAGATGCAAGATAAGTGTGGAGGGACCGTACATGAAAATTTATGTCGTATACGATAGTGAAGGTGACCATACAAAAGCACTTGCAGAAGCGATTGCAGCTGGCGCAGGTGAAACAGAGCAAGCTGAAGTGTTCATTGATCATGTGAAAGATGCGGATATCCGCAAGCTTGATCAAATGGATGCAATCATTTGGGGCTGTCCAGGTCACTTTGGTACCATTAGTTCTGGATTAAAGACATGGATTGACCGTCTTGGGTATTTATGGGCAGAAGGAAAACTCATCGATAAAGTCGGTGCCGTTTTCTGTACCACTGCCACAACACACGGCGGGTTAGAAATGACGATGCATAATTTGATTACGCCAATGTTCCATCAAGGGATGCTTGTGGTCGGCCTTCCTGGAAATGTTCCAGAAAATGCGTTATACGGTTCTTATTATGGAGCAGGTGTGACGTGCCCGATTGATTCTGATGAAGTGATTTCTGCAGAAGGCATTGAGCTGGGGAAAGCATTAGGAAGACGTGTAGCATCAGTCACTGCGTCATTTAAGCGATAAGGAGAGGGTTCTTTTGGCGACGATTATTGTAGCGTTAGTAGCTGCTGTTCTAGTCATTATCGGATTAGTAGCGTTCAATGTGAGACACGCTTCGGCCGAGAAGGAAGAGATCAAAGAAGATGTATCGAATCATCCTGACGTGCCGCATAGCGAGCCAGAAGTTGCGGCGAGACCTGTAGAGCCTGAAGTGGAAGAAAAAGCGTCAGAGCCTTCTCAGACAGATGATGCTCCGTCAGGTGATGATTTCTATAGACAGGCGCTTCAAAAGTTTAAACAGCCAGAACCACCTGTCAAAGAAGAAGAACCAGAGACGAAAATGAATGATGATATGTATCGTTCTGCTTTGCAGAAACTAAAGCAGAAGGACAAATAAAAAGAGAACCTCTCGTCAGGTTCTCTTTTTATTATTGCACAAAAAAACCGCCAGCATAAAAGCCGAGCGGTTTTCCTTCACTCTATAAAGTGCTAAAAGAGCAGATGCTCTTAAATTACGCTTTGTTAACGTTAGCAGCTTGTGGTCCACGGTTACCTTCAACGATTTCGAAAGAAACTGCTTGACCTTCTTCTAAAGTTTTGAAGCCTTCGCCTTGGATAGCAGAGAAGTGAACGAATACATCGTCTTGACCTTCTACTTCGATGAATCCGAAACCTTTTTCAGAGTTGAACCATTTTACTTTACCTTCTAACATGAAATTTCCTCCTAAAGCGATCTTAACGCTTAAATTCACTATTCTTGCTCTTACACAAACTTCAAAGACGAAAACTCTTTCAAAACTTTCTTCTTAAAGATGATACGAACAAAAATAATTACCTTTACTTTACCAGTGTTTGCGGGAAAAAACAACTGTTATACGAAAACTTTTTTAAAAATAATTAACGCTAACAAAATGAGGAAAAAGCCTATGTTAAATGGTCTCTTTTTCGTTCAGAAAAGCTCACTTGGTTTCTGCCTGACTGCTTCGCTTTATAGAGCTCCTGGTCTGCAATAATCGGTAATTGCTTCATGTTTTCACTTGTTCCTGCATCATAAGCACATCCAATTGACACCGTAATGTGAATCGATGTTCCGTTTTGTAAATAAATCGGCTGATCCGCCATTTTTTTTCGTAAACGTTCCGCAATTTGCCATGTTTTTTCAACGGAACAATTCGGTAAAAGCACAGCAAATTCTTCACCGCCGATCCGCCCAATATAATCAGAACTTCTTGTGTTCTTAATCAGCCTTGTTCCGATTTCTTTTAAAACGATATCTCCCTCATGATGTCCATACTGATCATTGATGGTTTTGAAATAATCGATGTCTAGATAAATCAAGGACATTTGATGGATAGGTTGCTTTAAGTTCAGAGAAAAAGCATCACTTAATATCTCATCGAATTTCCGTTTATTTAAAACACCAGTTAAAAAGTCATAATGAGCTTGGAATTTATACAAATTTAACATCTGATACGCCTTTGTTTGATGCTCAATGACATAAAAGTTAAATAAACCGGCAATATACGAGAACATCCAATAGGTAGCATGCAGTTCAAATGATCTTTCATTGACGATGATGATAAATAAACTAGTCGCTATGATGTTGCTCATGGTAATAGATAACAGCATTTTTACGACGTGATTGATATGACGCTCAGCAATTAAAAAGGAAGCTGTGGCGATAAATATCATGGAAAAAATATTAATGAAAGAAGCAACATTGGCTTCGATTAATAATCGACCAATAATGATCACACAGGCTGCAATGAACGTTTGTGCAATGCCTCCATAAAATGCCGTTAAAATAAGGGGGATATGTCTTAAATCGATGATGGCTGGTCCTGCTTTAATAGAGAAAAACATTAAGAGGACACCGAGTAACCCAGAAATCATTCCTTTATAAATTTGTCTGAGCAGGGTGTCTTCCTTTTTTAAAAAATTCTCTTTAAACACAAGCATTAATAAATAATGGAAAGTGACAAGAATTGTTAAATTAATAAAGAGGTCTCTTAGCAAAATAAAATCACCTTTTTAAAATTACTAAAATTTGTTGCAAAAGAAAAGGGGAAACAAGATAATTAATAAAAATTTCACTTGTGAGGGGTTTAAAATGAGGAGAAAACAATTTCCAGATCGAACGGACTGGCTTTCTTTTTTTGAGACGAGGCCTGATGAAGGATTTGAACGGGATATGCCTATTGAATATCAAGATCTAACGTTTCGGTTTGAGAATGAGGAAGAGCGATTTGTGGTGACGATGTCTCTTGGAGTACAAGAATTTTCTTTGAAGGCTGTTCGAAAAAAGGACGCATCCGTTTTAGGAGTATATACCTTTAAAACTGTGCGACATGTAGAAATAAAAAAGGATCGGCAGCATGAAAAAGAGCTGTTGATCATATTAAATGGTGTGGAACGGTTTGTTATCACGATCGAAATCACCTTTTTGCCTTCCTTCTGCATCATGGTAAAAGAGCACTTTTCAGGAGAATAAACAGGAGCCTTTTTCAGAAAGGCTCCTCAGCGTGTAGACAAACCCTCGCATTCTGTGTCAGGTCTGCGTGCCGGTGCTCACGAATGTCAAATTCGCTCCGCTTCGGTACTCGTCCTTCCTAGACTGCAAAGATTTTCTAATACGCTGAAAGGCTGACAAAGGGCTAAAATAAAATTCATTTTAGCCCTTTGTCAGCAATTTATGGAGCCTTTTTTCAAAAAGGCTCCTTTTGTTTATTTGTGCTCGATGTCATTGAGCACTTGCTGAATAGATTCATCATCCATTACATTCATGACACTTTCATCGATGTGAAGAGACTGAGCGTAAGATTCTCTTGGCTGATGTGATTGGTAGGTTTTTGATGATGGTTGATGCTGGCTTGTTTCATTTGGCTGGACAGCGGTGAATGCCTGCTTAATCATTTGTCCTACTTCAGCCGTGCCTTTTGAGTCTTTACGTGAATGCGAATGGGACTCATGACGAGATGACTCATGCTGGTGTTGATCTTTGCCTTTCATCATTGAGGACAAATTCATGTGAGTCATGCTGCTTAGTCTTCTCCGTAATAGTGGTGAAAATAATGCAATGATGGCTGTTGATGCTGCGATCATTGCACCAGTACTCATACCTTTTCTCTTTTTAAACAAACGAATCCCTCCATTTGATCGTGATGATACTTCTTCATCATGTTTAGGATGACCAATCAAGGCTGATTTATGAATTCATTGCTGAAATAGAGGATGTATGCATAAAAAGTCTGCTGGATGAAAAACCTATGAGCAAAAGGAGGGAATAATTGATGAATAAGAAATGGATGCTATCTTTATTACTCGTTCCAACATTGATCACTGCTGGGTGTGGAATGAACAACCAAGGCGATGAACGAAGAGGAACAATGAAACGACAGTATGAAAATGTCACATATAAGAACGACAACATGAGACAGGATCAACCAAATGTGCAAACACCTCAGAAGGTGAAAGTGGCAGATAAGGCATCAGAGCTTGTTGCCAACATGTCTGAAGTGAAAACAGCGAACGTACTTGTCACAGGGAAAAATGCATTTGTTGCTGTTGTGCTTGAAGGCAATAAAAGCGGAGATGTAACAGACGATTTGAAAAAGAAAATTTCTGACAAAGTCAAATCGACCGATCAACAAATTGATAATGTGTATGTATCTGCTAATCCAGACTTTGTCGATCGTATGACAGGGTACGGAAAACGTATTAGAAGCGGAGAACCAATTTCAGGATTCTTCGACGAGTTTACTGAAACGGTTCGACGTGTCTTCCCTGAATCAAAATAACTACGACAAAAGCCGTATGTCATATGCGGCTTTTTTGTTTGGAACCGCACCTTGCGCACCTGACTGCATAAAGTAAAAAATATATCACCTCTTGTTGATCTTTGTTTTTTCATAGAAAGAGAAAGAGGTTGCAGGATGAATTCAGGTGGGGAGTAAATGAAAGCAAAACCGTCATTAATTCATAAAAAACTTGTAAGCGGAATGATTGCAGCAGGTTTGATTTTTTATGCGTTCACTGCGTACTTGATTTATGTTGCGTTCCAGCTGGCAGGGCAATATATAGAGCAGCATTCGTCGCCTAAAACGGTCTTAACAGAAGGACTCAATAAGCAAGTCTATGAACATATTCGAATCTACTATGCAGAGGATGAGGGCACCTTTGTCGATCTGACCATAGAAGCGCTGGAAAAGGCAAAGAAGAGAACGATGTCTGTGTTTCAGTATGAAGCTGATAAACCGCTAGATATCATTTTTTTTGATGATAAAGAGACGATTGAGCAATTCGCCGGCATCAAGCATATTACAGGTTTTTATTCTGATGTTGATCATATGATTGGATTATACCCAGATAAACGGGAAGAATTGTTGAAGAAAGAGACACTGCCTTTATACTTTTTCAACACGTTATTCATTCATGAGTATGCCCATTTCGTTTTCTATGAAAAGGTGCATGCATACAAGGTATCTCCTGTCGTCTTTCCCCTTTGGTTCCATGAAGGAACAGCAGAATGGACGGCCTATGATGTGCTGAACGCCACGTCTGAACGGTTTGACGTCATTCCTTTTAAATCTCTTCATTCTGATCAAGACTGGCAAGAATCTCGCACGACGTATGAGACAGATGTTTATTTACAAAGCTACTATATGATCTATGAGCTTGTGCAGCTTTATGGACGAGATGTCATACATGAGATCATGGAGGAAACGGCGAAAACTAGTCGTTTTGATAGAGGGTTTGAACAAGCGACAGGACAACGTCTCACAGATTTTGAAGAGCAATTTAAACTGAATTATCAAAGAAAAAACGGCTGACCTGTAAATAGGTCGGCCGTTGTTTTTATTTAATGAAGCGGTTTTTGCTGATTGACTTTGCTTGGCGGCATCTGCACTTGTCCCTGCATAGGGGCAAATGTAGACGTCATCGCCTGCATATCTTGAGCTGTAAGCTGTGGAACTTGATAATAGCTATGTTTGTTTTGATATAAGAAAATTTCATACGCCATTTCAATAAAGTTCGGAATTTGCGCTGCAAGCACACGTCGCACCACAGGGTTTGTGACCTCTAATGCAGTCATTGAGAGTAATCCAGCATGAGATTTCACGAGACCAAGCATATGTCCTGTAATTCCCGCATCTTTTACATCTTGTAATGACTGATTTGGCTTTTTAGGCTGAGATGGTTTTATTCCGTATGTCACCTGCGTCTGTTCTTTCATCATATAAGTAGATGTTTCTTCACTAGGCTTTTGACCAGTAGAAAAGCAATCTACCGTGACGTTGTACTGGGACAATACAAATTGATATTGTCGATCTAACATGTCGGATAATGCGGGATCTTGGATAAATTGCCGAAAGATCATGTATTGATCCAAAATATTAATGGTCCCTGCCAATACCTCATGTAAATCAAATAACTCATGCCCGCCATGATTGAATTGGGGCTGCTGGGCATGTCCTTGAACGTTTGTCTGCTGATCGTTTTGCATAAAGAATCCTCCTTCTGTTTATACAGTCTGTTTTAATGTGAGGAAGTTTTCCTCCTTTCATGCAAAAAACATTATTTACAATTAGAGGGTTTTCTTCCTTTTTGTCGAAAAAATGTATCAGACGAATGAACATGGGGGTACCAGATGCAGGACAAAATCATTAATCGTTTGATAGAAGACGAACATGTGCAGGCACCAGTGATTGGCATCGGTGTTTCGCCGTTTGAACAGCATCATCTTGAGGCTTTTTTTCAATCATTTCCGCATGAATTAAATGCCTCTTTTATTGTTGTGCAAAATCATGTGACAGGCGATTGTGTAACTGATTTGGAAGCACTTGTTTTACCGATTGGCTACCGGGCAAAGCCGATTAAGCATGGGGAGAAAGTCATGAAAAATACGATTTATGTTTGTCCGCAGCATGCGGCTGTGACATTGACAGAAGACAAACGGCTACACATAACAGAGCAGCATCCAACGAACATGGTGTGTGCTGTGAACTCGTTGTTTCAGTCACTTGCTAGTGTGCAAAAGGAAGAGGCCTATGCGATCTTTTTTCAAAAAGGCTATTGTGTAGGAAGTGGTTTGCTTCAAATCGTTGAGCAAGGCGGTACAGCCTTATCATGCAGTGAGACAAATAGCGGGTTTGATCGTATGTATCATCAAACATTTCAAGACCCTTCTGCACTGGCGTCATATATAGCCAACATCATCAACGTTCCGCATACAGATATTGCAGACCCTGTTTTGATCAGAATCATTGAACGTCTTGAAATGCATAAAGGAATTGCATTTTCAACCTATGAGAAGCGCAGGCTGCTCTCTGTCATTCAAAAAAGAATGAGGAGTGCGAACCAATCGATCTCCTTATTGTCCGAGTACGATCGTTTATTAGAGAGAGAACCAGATGAGCTTGACCGCCTGCATGTACAGCTTTTAAGCGGCACGACTTCCTTTTTTAGAGATATGGAAGCCTTTCGAGTATGTGAACATCACATCATTCCGTCGGTCATTGAAAATACAATGAAAAATGGGAAATCTCGATGCCGTATTTGGATTGCAGGATGTTCTACCGGTGAAGAAGCCTATTCTTTCGCGATATTATTTTTAGAAGAAATGAAACGAAGACAAGTGTCCATTGAACTTCAAGTGTTTGCAACAGACATCAACCGGAAAGCGATCCAAAGTGCAAGCAAAGGTGTTTATTCGCTTGAGTCTATGGCAAGGATGCCAGAAAAATGGAGGGCGCGATATTTCGAAAAAAAAGGTGACGCTTTTATTGTGAAGCAGTCGCTTAGAAAACATATTGTCTTTGCTCCTCACAATTTATTGATCGATTCACCTTTTATCCACCTCGATTTTATCAGTTGCCGAAATGTTCTGATGTACTTCCAGCCAGGAGTACAAAAACGAGTATTATCTCGATTCCAATATGCACTAAAGGATCAAGGGATGTTGATATTAGGACCAAATGAAACGGTGCCCAATATCCCTCGTTTATTTCATTTGTTAAATGAAAAGTGGAACATTTATACCCACTCAAACGTTCCTAAATACAATGCAGGTCATACGGAGTTAAAAGAACGAGCTGCCCAATATATGAAAGAAGTAGAGCAGGAGTATGATGCATGTTTCATCATAGACGATCACGAGAAAATCCTCGCGATATCAAACGGTGCCTATTCTTTCTTAGCGCATGCAGAAGTCTCAGATGAATTATGTGAATATGTAACCCCTGATTATATGAAAGAGATGCTAAGTCAAACCTTTCAAAAGGTGTGGACTGAAGAGACTGAGGTTGTCTTTCAACATGTCCTCATTTCGGAAAATGGCAGAAAGCAGTATGCTGATTTTACAGTGAAACATTTTGATCGCCGTTTTAAAGGAGTATACGTCATTCTCATTCGGATGAGTGAGAGAGGAAAAAATCAAAAGAACGGCAGGGACAACGGGATGTCAGAGCAGAATTCGGTTTATCAACAGCGAATTGTCGATTTAGAAAACGAGCTCAATGAGGTCAAACAAAAGGAGCAAGAAGCACGGGCTCAATTAAACGAAAAAAACAAGCAAATAGAAGTGCGCGAGAAAACAAACGAGCATTTTATTAATATCATCAACAACTTAAAGGTGACAAGAGAAGAACTGTACCGGCCATCTGTGAAGCCAGAACTTGCCACGCTGTTTGTGGACCGGGAAATGAATATTCGCTATCACACTCCTACAGCTGCCTCTTTATTCACTTCGGCACAAACCCGGCACCAGCAAACTTTTCAGTCGATGGTGAAGAAGCTATCGAAGGAAATGCTCTATCATGATATTCAATCTGTCATTTCAGATAGGCGCGTGATCGAACGTGAAATTGAAACGAACGAAGGAGAACAATGCACGGTTCATTTGACGCCTTTCTATGATCAAGATCGCGAGGGAGCAGTGATGACCTGGATCAAAATGACCGAAATGACGAAATTGAAGCAGGCTCTTCATCTTGCGGTGACAGCACTTGATAACAGCCATATTCATATTGTGGTTGCAACGGGAGAAGGCGTCATTCAGTGTGTCAACCAGCGCTTTTGTCAGTTTGTACAGCAGCATGAATATGACTTGATCGGAAAAGATATTTTTTCTGTCTATTATGCGTTGTGTCAATGTGATGATCTAGCGAAACAATGGGACGTGTGTTTAAGAGAGGGCAGCTGGACAGGTGAGTTGTATTTTCAGGACCTATCAGGGCGTGAACGATGGGAAAGAGTCTCTTTACACCGAATCGATGACCCTAACAAAATGCAGTCTACTGTCATGCGGATTTCAGAGGATATTACAAGTCAAAAACAGTCTGAGAAAATGCTGATGAAGTCTGAAATGCTGTCAGCAGTTGGACAGCTTGCAGCTGGTATAGCCCATGAAATACGGAACCCGCTTACGTCGTTAAAAGGCTTTTTACAACTGATGATTCAAAGTAAAAAGTATCAGAAGGATTATGCCGATGTGATGATGTCAGAGTTTAATCGGCTTGAATCTATTATTAATGAATTCCTTGTGCTCTCTAGAAGCAAGTCTGTTAAATTTGAGCCAGTGCATGTGAATCTTCTGCTCGAAGAAGTCATTATGGTCGTTGAATCGCAAGCGGTCTTAAAAGGAGTGTCGATTCAAAAGAATCTGGCTCCCTCTCTGCCTCATATTCAAGGGATTCCAAATGAATTAAAACAAGTGTTCCTTAACATTCTTAAAAATGGAATTGAAGCGATGGATGGAGTAACAGGTGTGATCCAAGTGACCTCATTATCGAAAAACGACCAAATGATGCTGATATTTGAAGACCAAGGCAAGGGCATACCAGAAGATGAGATTGGGAAATTAGGTGAACCTTTTTACACAACGAAAGAAAAAGGCACGGGTCTAGGATTAATGATGACCATTAAAATTATTGAAAGCCATGGCGGTACCATTCGTTTTGAGAGCAAAAGCTTTGAAGGCACCCGTGTGATTATTACATTTCCAATGAATGAAGCAAGATAAGTTTTACATGAAATCCATCTAGTCTCAATATTTGCTTTGTACACTAGGAGAGATGAAGTTCAAAGGGGAGAAATCTAATGAAACGTATGCAATCCATTCGAATGATCTGTTGTTTGATTTTGTTCATATTTACTCTGCAATCTTTACTGCCTAGTATCATGACAGCTGAGCCGTCTCATGCTTCTGAAAAGAAAGAGACTCTGTGGAAACAAACAAAGCCGATGAACATAAAAAAAGCCCGCAAACTGATAGGAGAAACGGTGACGGTGAGCGGTATCGTAACAGCAGATCAATCCGCTATAGGGAATGGGAAACTATCAACATATATTCAAGACAAAACAGCTGGTCTCAACATTTATTCTGCGCAGCCTCAGAATTTTCCAGAACTGAAAGCAGGCATGAAGGTCACGGTGACAGGCAAGATGACGACTTATAAAGGGCTCGTTGAAATTGTACCAGATCAAGATCGTCTGAAAATAGATGCTGTAAATCAGCCATTGCCTTCACCAAAGAAAGTTTCCATTAAACAATTGGAATCGGATCAGGCAGGCAAATATGAAGGAAGATTAGTGAAGGTAAAAGGCTATGTAGAACAGGCGCCAGATCAGCCGGCTGGCGGTGGATACAATGTGGCCATCATCGATAAAAAATATCATAGCACAGTCCTTAGAGTCATGGTTGGTACGGGTGCCATTGATCAAGTGAAGACAGGAAAATGGTATGAGTTTACTGGCGTTTTAAGCAGATACGATACGCTGCAGGTACTTCCAAGACATAAAACCGATGTCAAATTGCTGAAGCACCAGCCAAAGCCGCCAAAAATCAAGAAAGAATATGAGGCAACGGTAGATCGTGTTGTGGATGGAGATACCATTCATTTGAAGAAGCCTGTGCTCGGCACAACTAAGGTACGCTTCGTGAATATGGACACACCAGAAACCTACCACAAGCCAAAAAATGAATTAGATCAAAACCAGCTGCGTTTTGGACAAAAAGCGACGGATTATTTAAAAACGCTTCTTTCAAGTGGTGATCGAGTCACATTAAAGATTGGCCCGGAAGCTAAGGATGGATATGGACGTCTTTTAGCTCAAGTCAAAACCAAAAAAGGTCTGAATACGAACTTAGAGCTTGTGAAAAAAGGATATGCCCCTACTTATTTCATCTGGCCTGTTGGAGATGAAAAAGAGTATCAGATGTTCCAGCAAGCAGTGAAAGATGCCAAGGAAAAAGGGCTTGGTATTTGGAATGGAGAAGATCCTCTGCTAGAACAGCCGTTTGAATTTAGAGCACGTGAGCAGAAAAAAGGGCTCACACGTTATGTTGGTGATTCATCTGCAAAAACCTACGTATCACCTGACAGCTGGAATGAGATTGATGTGGATAAACGTATCTTTTTTGCTTCTAAAGAAGAAGCAGAGCAGGCTGGATATCAGGCTTCAGCCTCAGACCGTGAAGTCCCATTAACCATTTTAAGCATGAATGATTTGCATGGGAAAATTGATCAGCAATATGAGCTGGATGTAAAAGGTGATGGTAGCAAAGGAACATATGGACGGATGGATTATGTGGCGGCTTATATAAAACAAAAGCAAGCTGCGCAAAAAAATACACTGACAGTTCATGCAGGAGATATGATAGGCGGAAGCTCGCCAATATCTTCTCTTTTACAAGATGAACCAACCGTTGAACTAATGGAGAACATCGGCTTTGATGTTGGGACAGTCGGCAACCATGAGTTTGATGAAGGTGTAGATGAATTATTGCGCATCTTAAAAGGTGGAGATCATCCGAAAGGCACAAAAGGATACGATGGGCAGAACTTCCCGCTTGTTTGTGCAAACTGTGAATACAAGGATACTGGCAAACCACTTTTACCGGCCTATGAAATCATGGAAGTCGAAGGAATTCCTGTGGCTTTTATCGGAGTTGTGACAACATCAGCGGCAGGTATGGTCATGCCAGAAGGAATTAAAGACATTCAATTTACTGATGAAGTCAAAGCTGTCAATGAAGCAACGAAGGAATTAAAGCAAAAAGGGATTAAAGCGATCGCGGTTCTGGCTCATATGACCGCCTCTCAAAATGGTGATACCATTACTGGAGAAAGCGCAAGGCTCGCCAAAGAAGGTGATGACGAAATTGATGTCATTTTCGCTGGCCATAATCACGAAGTGGTCAATGGGGAAGTGAATGGAAAATTAATTGTCCAAGCCTTTGAATACGGAAAAGCGATTGGAGAAGTCAATATCATACTTGACAGGAAAACAAAAGATATTGTCAAAAAGAGTGCAAAGATCCAGTATATAGACCAGGCTGGTATTGAAAAGGATCAGGAGGCAGCGGACATTTTAGCTCGTTACGGAAAAGAAGTTGAGCCGATTATTAGTGAGGGTGTTGGAGAAGCAGGGGTCAAGATGGAGGGCGGCTATTCAAATGATGGTGATACACCACTTGGTAACCTCATTGCGGATGGCATGAGATATTCAATGAAAAGTGACTTTGCCATGATGAATGGTGGCGGCATCAGACAAAATCTCGAAAAAGGACCCATTACTTGGGGAGACCTCTTTAATATTCAGCCATTCGGAAATGTATTAGTGAAGCTGGACATCAAGGGGAAAGACTTAGTTGATATCATTGAAGCTCAAATATCTCCTCAATTTGGACCGGATTATAGCATTTCAGGCTTTTCTTATTCCTACGATCCGTTAACATATAAAGTAGTCGACTTAAAACTGCCTGATGGATCTTCCGTTGTTTTCGACAAAACGTATACACTCACAGTGAATAATTTCATGGCGACTGCCACTGGAAGTAAGTATGCGCCGATTGGCCGACTAGGGAAAAATCCGGAAACAGGCCCAGAAGATTTAGAAGCAACGGTCGCTTTTGTAAAGAGCTTCGAGGGAGCTTCTATTGTGTATCAAAAAGAGGGCCGAATTCAACAAGCGAAACAAGAAGAAAAGGCAGCAGCAAGCTAAAGAATCATCACCAAGGGCGAAGGAGTTAACGCATGAAAAAATGGCTTGCAGTGATTGTCATGTCAGCAGGAATTGTGGTGCTTGGCTGGGGAATTTGGCAAATCGCTTCTACTCACTTACAAACAGCACAATCGTTAGAGGAAGCAAAGAAGGTCGTAGAAACTGATCAAGGGATGACAAAGGAAAAATTTTCACCTGAAATGGGGAAAGCCTCTGGCATCCTGACCATTCCGAAATTAAAAGCCGATTTGCCGATTGTTGAAGGGACAGATGCGGACGACCTTGCCAAAGGAGTCGGTCATTATAAAGGCAGTTATTATCCTGATCAAAATGGACAAATCGTTTTGTCGGGACACAGGGACACAGTCTTCCGCCGGACTGGTGAATTGGATATTGGAGATCAGCTGAAAATCACTGTACCGTATGGTGAGTTTGTTTATGAAATCACGCATACGAAAATTGTGGATCAGCATGATACATCCATTATTACCTTACAAAATAAAAAAGAAGAGCTTGTGTTAACCACATGCTATCCATTTCATTTTGTCGGCAACGCACCAGAGCGGTACATTATTTATGCGAAAAGAGCATCTGTCTAACGTCAAAAGAGCCTGTATGATCAGGCTCTTTTTTCTACATATTGTCCATTAATTCAGCCATATCAGGTGGAAGCGGTGCTTCTATCGTCAGCTTTTCACCTGTGAATGGATGGTTCATGTCTACTTGTTTGGCATGAAGGGCGCATCTGTTTATCAGGTCACGCTTCCCGCCATATAATGTATCGCCAGCTAAAGGATGGCCGAGACTGCTAAGATGAACCCGGATTTGATGTGTTCTGCCTGTTTCTAATTGCAGCTTGACGGCCGTCATCTGTAAACGTTTATTGAGGTTCAAGACCTCATAATGAGTCTTGGCGCTTTGACCAGTAGGAGAAACTCTCCTTCTGACGGCATGGTGTTTATCACGTCCAATAGCTGCTTGGATCGTTCCTTTCTTTTTTTTAAACAGTCCTTGTGCGATGGCAAGATACGTTCTGTTAATCGCTTTTTTTGAAAGCATTTGATCGAGTACAGCATGTGCCAACCTGTGTTTGGCAAAAATGACGGTGCCGCTTGTATCTTGATCCAGCCTATGTATATGTCTGACTCGCTTTTCTTCTCCATTTGCTTGAAAATGGAAAGCGACTAGGTTCGCCAGCGTACCTGTTTGTCCTTTTTCATTTGGATGTGTCGGCCTTCCAGCGGGCTTTTGGACAACTAATAAATGCTCATCTTCAAAGAGCACTTCTAATTCACCGTATTCTGGCATCACATCACATTCTTCCGTCTCAAATAAATCAATGATGATCTGATCACCTGTACTCACTTTTGCAGCATGATGGGCAGGTTTTTGATTGAGACGGACTTTTTGTTGCTCCATCCAAAAATGGATAATCGGTTTAGAGGCAGACACTTCGTCTTTTAAAAATTGACTTAAGGAAATGCCATTTTGCTGCTCTCCTACTTTTAGGGAAAGCGTGTGTCCTTTTATGATCATGATATTCGTCCTCTCTTTGGGGATATATAGGAAACACTTACCTTGGCGTATGACTTTTTTTCTGTGATATTCTGAATGGAGCCATAACGACAGAGAGGTAGATGCCACGTGAGATTAATGAAAGCTGCTACAGCCCTTCAAGAGCAGGCAATTGAAGAAATATCAAAAGAAGTTGAAAATCTTTTAGTCCATTCTGTCAATGGAGAAGAGCAGGTAAAACAACCCCCGCTTACATTCATTGATGGTGTGTATAACGGGACAATGGATGATGCTTTTCGTATCTTATCAGGTCTTCAGCTATTACATACCATTATTTTAAAGCCGAAGCGTCATATCACAAAACGTGATCGTGAATTATTTGAACTCAACCGTGAACAAGTCAATGCGTGCGGCTTTTCTTTCCCGTTTGATTTAGATGATTTTGCAGGTCGTCACCTTCAAAATGCGTAAAAGTTGGTGTGAACTTCCTTGTTAACTTACAAGATCGTCGCACATACTATTTTTAAGGGAACGGAGAAACCTTCAAGATCTGTAATACCAATTCCGCTCTTTTTCAACAATGTCTATTCTCCACGAATCGGAGCGCTTGGATCCCTTGCAGAAAGAATCGAACATGACAGGAGCCTGACAAAACGATGCAGGCTCCTTTTATACATAATCATTTTAGCAGACATTCATCTTTGAAAGTCAATTTTATTCACGATATGATAGCAGTATGGAAGATATTTCAGACTTTCGGAAAAAAGGAGTGGCCTCTTTGTTAAAGGCGATTATATTTGATTTTGATGGATTAATTTTAGATACAGAAACACATGAATATGAGGTTCTGCAGGAAATGTTCTCTGAGCATGAATCGGAGCTGCCTCTGTCTGTATGGGGAAATGTGATTGGAACACAGGCAGGTTTTAAGCCTTTTGAATACTTGGAAGAGCAGTTAGGGAAGACATTAGATCATGAGGCACTCACAGAAGACCGGCGTTCCCGTTTTCAAAAGAGAATGAAGGACGAAGCAGCAAGACCTGGTGTAGAAGCTTATTTAGAAGCAGCAAAGGAGCTCGGGATTAAGATTGGACTTGCTTCTAGTTCAGATTATAAATGGGTGTCTGATCACCTGAAACAAATTGGACTTTTCGATTACTTTGAATGCATCCGCACGTCAGACGATGTGGAAGAAGTGAAACCTCACCCAGAACTTTATTTGCAAACCGCACAATGCTTAGGCGTTGAGCCAAAAGATTGCGTGGCATTTGAGGACTCTGTGAATGGGTCAATCGCTGCCAAACGAGCGGGTATGAAATGTGTCATCGTACCAAATAAAGTGACGAGCACACTGCAGTTTGAAGAATATGACGCGAGATTAGAATCCATGGCTGAAATCGAATTGCTCCAGCTATTCCATCAGCTTGAAAAAGAGGATCAGTAAGGGGGCAATACATCATGGCAGAAAAACTAGACTTAACGCGATTTGAAAAAAGAATGGTGATTCGAAATATTAGAGAAGAAGATATCGACCGAATCATCGCATTGCAAGAGGTATGCTTTCCAGGCATGGACCCTTGGAAAAAAGAGCACCTTGAAAGCCATCTTGAACATTTCCCAGAAGGTCAGTTCTGTGCGGAATTCGAGGGAGAAATTATCGGTTCATGTTCAAGTTTATTAATTAACTTTGATGAATACGATGATCGTCACACATGGCAGGACATCACAGATGATGGATATATCACAAACCATAATCCAGATGGCATGAATATGTACGGAATTGAAGTAATGGTCAGTCCTGAGTACCGCCGGATGAAAATCGGTCATCGTTTATATGAAGCAAGAAAAGACTTAGCGAGAAGATTAAATTTAAAAAGCATCATCATTGGCGGACGTATCCCGAATTATCATAAATATCAAGAGGAAATGACGCCCCGCCAATATGTAGAGCAAGTCATGCTGCACCAAATTTATGATCCTGTGCTATCTTTTCAGCTGTTAAATGAATTTAGCCTGATGCGAATCAATCCGAATTACTTGCCGGATGATAAAGCTTCCAGCACGTACGCAACGCTAATGGAATGGAACAATGTCGATTATCGCCCGCAATCGAAAAGATATTATAAATCGGCGTTTCCGGTTCGAATTTGTGTCATTCAATATGCAATGAAGCAAATTCATTCTTTTGAAGAGTTTATGAATCAAGTGGAGTATTACGTGGATGTGGCATCAGATGCGTCAGCTGACTTTGCCGTTTTCCCGGAAATCTTTACAACGCAGCTTATGTCATATTTAGAAGAGAGATCACCAAGTCTCGCAGTGCAGCGGATCACAGAATATACCGAGGACTACATTAATTTGTTTACGGATCTCTCGGTCAAGTACAACATTAATATCATCGGTGGTTCTCATTTCGTTGAAGAGGAAGGGAAAATCTATAATATCGCTTATTTATTTAGACGTGATGGAACGATTGAAAAGCAATATAAGCTGCATATCACGCCGAATGAAAGAAAATGGTGGGGGATTTCAGCTGGTGACCAAGTCCGGGTATTTGATACGGACTGCGGTAAAATTGCGATCCAAATTTGCTACGATATTGAATTCCCTGAACTTGCTCGAATTGCAGCTGACAAAGGAGCGAAAATTATTTTCACTCCATTCTGTACAGAAGACCGCCAAGGCTATTTACGAGTGCGTTACTGTGCGCAGGCGAGAGCGGTTGAAAATCAAATTTATACGGTCATTTCTGGAACGGTCGGAAACCTTCCGCAAACAGAAAACATGGATGTCCAATATGCACAATCAGCAATCTTTGCACCTTCTGATTTTGAATTCGCAAGAGATGGTATTGTAGGTGAATGCAACCCGAATATTGAAATGGTGGTTGTCGGTGATGTCGACTTAGAAATATTAAGAAGGCAACGTCAAGATGGGACGGTTCGTCAGCTGAAAGACCGAAGAAGAGACGTGTACCATATTGAATATAAGAAATAACCAAAACAAGCGCCCCGCAGTTATGCGAGGCGCTTGTTTTTATGTTTACATTTTCTTTAATGCCACTGTAGCAAAATGGGCAATACTTTTGGCAGCTAAAAATGGAACGTTTGAGTTGACAAGAGATTGATAAATCGTTTTTTCTACTTGTTTCCATGTAAGAGTAGGCTCTTCTAAAAGATTTTTTAAATCAGGTCCTACATGCTGGTTGAAAAACTGTTCAAATTGTTCACGTTTTTCTTGTCCGGCAATCACTTCTAATTTTTGTAGCCATTTTTCTTGTTTTTGGAAAGATTGCTCAATGTTTTGTTTAATGGTGTCTGTGGTTGAAGGTAGCTGAAAATCACTCTCTGCTGTCACCTGCTTCGTTTGAATAGATGCAGCATCAGCTGTCTGTGTAATAGGTGAAGCGAATAAAAGGACAGTTGTGGAGAGCATCAAAGATTTTGCGATTGTTTTCATTAAGAAAACCTCCTAGTTCATTTAGTATTGTGCACGAGATTTATTATACATTTTTGTTAAAAAAAGGTAATGAGACTTCCCGCTTATTTTTTCATGCGACAAAGGGATGCCAAATGAAAAGACGAATATACTGAATGGAAATAATGTTTTACAAAGGGAGAGGGATATGGGGCGACAATCTAAACATCTGTATATCAATTTGCCGGTAAAGCATGTGAATGAGTCAAAGGCTTTTTTTGAACAGCTGGGGTTTGACTTTCATCAAGAACTGACGAATGATCATGCTGCTTGTTTTGTGATGAATGAGACGATAACGGTCATGCTGTTATCACTTAAGCATTTCCAATCCATTTCAGAGAAGGAATTAGTAGATGCCAGAAATGGATCAGAGGTCATTATTTCTTTACAGGTCGAGACGAGGGAAGAGGTTGATGAGCTTGTAGAGCGTGCGATCGCAGCTGGTGGTTCACCGTTTAAGGAAAAACAAGACCATGATTTTATGTATGGCTGGAGCTTTCAGGATCGTGATGGTCATTTATGGGAAGTATTTTATATGGATGAGGAGAGAAGCGACCTTTCATAAGGGTGCTTCTTTTTTATTGATGATCAGTGGTATGATAAGAGGGTAAAAAATAAGGAATTCATCTAGAGAAAAGTAGGTGCTGCATGGAGTTTTTACTTGTCTTAATGCCAGTGTTCGGCATATTCCTTATAGGATATATTGGGCAGAAGACCATTGGTTTTGATATACATACGCTTTCATCAATGTCTTTATATTTAATGTCACCATTTCTTGCGTTTGAAACCTTTTATCAAAATAAAGTATCGATGGACTATGTGTACTTATCTATATTTGTCTTAGGGCTTTGTCTTTCACTTGTTTTATGTGTCTTCATTTTATCTCGAATTTACGGGTATTCGAATGAAACGTATTGTGCCATGATTTTGTCATCAGCATTTATGAATAATGGAAATTACGGCACGCCTGTTGTCCTTCTCGTTTTTGGAGCAGCTGGTTTAGATATTGCGATTGTGCTAATGGTCCTTCAGCAGCTCGTCATGAGTACAATCGGTATGTATTATGCAGCAAAAGGTGGAGAGGACGCGGGAGACTTGAAGGTCGTTCTGAAAAAAGTACTTCGCATGCCGGTTGCTTACGGGGCTCTTCTTGGTCTATTATTTCAGCTCATTGACCTTTCATTACCTAAAGAGCTTATGACAGGTGTTCAGCTTGTGGGGGATGCAGCGATACCAACGATTATGCTGATTTTAGGTATGCAACTTGCAGTGATTTCTTTTAAGCAAGTAGATTATCGTAATATTTCCTATGCGGTGCTGCTCAAGCTGTTTATTTCACCTCTCATCGCCTTTGGCTTTACACTTATTTTACCTGTAGATGATTTGGTGAAACAAATTATGATATTAGTTGCAGCGATGCCGACAGCGGCGAATACAACGCTGATGGCTGTGCAATTTCGGACGAAGCCTGAGTTTGTCTCAAGCACGACGTTTCTCAGTACGATTTTAAGTATTGTGACTTTACCTGTTTTATTATGGATTTTATCCATGCACCCTCTGGGGTAGGGGACGGCAAACAAAGGGGGACTTATGAATGAATGTAGATGTTCATTTTCAAGTAAGTGATGTGTTAAAAACGAAGCATTTTACGCATGCGAAAGTGTTAGCTGGGGAAAAGGGATTGTTTCGACAGGTAAAATGGGTACATGTACTTGAAGTGCCTGCTGTAGAGGATTTGTTAAATGGAGGCGAGCTGATCTTAACGACGGCCGCAGGCTTCCATAATCAATTGGAAGTCTTTCAGGCGTTTTTAAGGCAGTTGATTGACTCAGGTGCGGCCGGATTATGTATTGAATTTGTACCGCTCCGGTTTGATGTGCCGGAAGAACTGATTGTTTATGCAGAAGAACGTGATTTTCCGCTTATTTTGTTTACAAAAGAAATGAAGTTCGTCAATATCACACAGCATCTTCATACGATGATGATTGAACGTCAGTACCAGATGATGGCAGATTTAGAAACACTATCGTCAAAGCTGAATGAGCTTTTACTAACTCCTCATCCGCAGATGGATATTTTGGATCAAGTGTATCAGCACGTGAGAGGGATACTATTGCTGATCCCTGTTCAAGGTGAGCCGATTATTTTATGTGATTCTTCCCAACAAACAGAAGAGCTTGTGATGAATTATTTACATTATGCTTCATTACCAAAAGGATATGAAGTGACGCAAAAACAAGTCCTTGCACTCAAACAAACCTTTGCGGACCTTGTCCTCATTCATCAATCGAACACGCTCTCGGAATTTGAACTGCTTGTGATGGATAAAGGAGCGAATGCCCTTGCCCAGCAAACATTAAGAGAGCTGTATACAGAAGAGCTGAAGAAGACAAAAGAGAATGAATGGCTGCAAAAATGGTTTCATGAAGATCATACAGAAAGAGAGATCATAGAACACCTTGAGGAGACAGAAGGGCTGAAAAAACCGACCGGATGTGTGGTCATGCTCTTTCAAAAAAAACACCCAATAGAAGAAATCGCAGGGAATCTTTATTTTCTCGTGTCTTGCCGATCTATTTTTCAGCGTGCTGGTTTCCATTTGATAGTGTACGAGCATCAGGGACAAACCTTATTTATTTTACTGAATACAAGAAAAGTTGAGGACTGGAAAGAGCGTGCAGAAAAAGCGGCAAACGACATCACGCAATTATATGGCCGTGAGAAGCCCGGCGAGGCAGTGATCAATTATGGAATCGGTTCATATTGTGAGCAGTTTCAGCACATGAGAAAAAGTTTTCATGCAGCGAAAGAAGTGCTGCATTTAAAGAAAGTGATGCCGCTGCGGGTAGAAAGCCCATTTTATCAAGATTTACATATGCTTCGGCTGATGCCTGTTATGAAAGAAAGCGGATTATTAGAATGCATGGTGAAAGAGTATTTAGAGCCGGTGATTTTATATGATAAACAAAATAACGGCAGACTCTATCAGACGCTGAATATCTTTTTACAGACAAACGGTTCAAAAAAAGAAACGGCAAGCCAGCTCTATATTGTGAGGCAGACGCTTTATCACAGATTGGATAAGCTTCATGCTTTACTTGGTGAGGATATGATGCAAGCGCCGAAACGTCAAGCGCTTGAATTTGCGATCCTTGCTTATGAATTTTTACAAGGGAATCGCCATTAACGGTATATGTTAGATTTGCCAAGGGATCAAGTCGAGTGTCTCATGGTTCTTTTCAATCAGTTGACGATCTGTCTAATGTAATGTGTCTCGCCCCTTTTTTATAATGAGAGTAACGACACGGGTGGTCTTGTTTCAGTTTCATATGCCTCACTTTTATCCATATAATGAATGGAGAGGTCATATACAGGACCGGTTTCAGTTTCTTTTATGATGAAAACGGATACATGGAGGCGTGGGAAGATGAAAACACATAAGGCACAAGATCTTCAGGCGAAAGATGATCAGTTCATTTGGCATCATATGAAAGGGACAAACAAAGAAAATGAAAGTATGGTGATTCATGAGGCAGAAGGCGCATGGGTGACAGATATTCATGGAAATCGCTATTTAGACGGGATGTCAGGGTTGTGGTGTGTAAATGCCGGATATGGGCGTAAAGAGCTTGCAGAAGCGGCGTATAAGCAATTAAATACGATGCCTTACTACCCGCTGACACAAAGCCATGTGCCAGCGATTCAGCTGGCTGAGAAGCTCAATGAATGGCTAGGCGGGGACTATGTGATTTTCTTTTCTAACAGTGGTTCTGAAGCGAACGAAGCTGCATTTAAAATGGCTAAACAATATCATGCGCAAAAGGGAGAAAGTACACGCACAAAATTCATTTCCCGATATCGATCGTATCACGGCAATACAGCAGCAGCTCTTGCCGCAACGGGTCAAGCGCAGCGTAAATACAAATATGAACCGTTAGGGCAGGGCTTCATCCATGTCGCACCGCCTGATATGTACCGGCATCCTGAAGATCAAGAGAGCTTGGCAAGTGCTGATGCAATCGATCAAGCGATGACGTGGGAATTAAGTGAGACTATTGCGGGTGTCATCATGGAGCCGATGATTACAGGAGGCGGTATCTTAATGCCGCCAAAAGGATATTTGAAGAAGGTGAAAGAAATCTGTGAAAATCATGGGGCGCTCCTCATTGTGGATGAAGTAATATGCGGATTTGGCCGGACAGGAAAGCGGTTTGGATTTATGCATGAGGAAGTGAAGCCAGATATCATCACCATGGCAAAAGGGATCACAAGCGGATACTTACCGCTTTCGGCTACGTGTGTAAAACGAGAGATTTATGAAGCATATGCAGGAGAAGATACGTATGACCGGCTGCGGCATGTGAATACATTTGGCGGTCACCCTGCTTCCTGTGCGGTTGCGCTTGCTAACCTAGAGATCATGGAAAAAGAACAATTAGTGGAGCGGTCTGACACGCTTGGCCAAGACATGCTCGAACGTTTGCAAGAGTTAAAAGAGCATCCATTTGTCGGTGATGTGAGAGGAAAAGGCCTGCTGTTTGGGATTGAGCTTGTGCAGGATCAGGCGTCCAAAACGCCAGCTGATCCAAGTGTAGTCGGTCAATTGATTGCAGAATGTAAAAAGAGGGGATTGATCATCGGGAAAAATGGCGATACAGTGGCTGGCTATAATAACGTGGCACAGCTCGCACCACCGCTAAATATCACTGATGAAGACGCCTCTTTCATTATCCATACTTTAAAAGAAAGCATGGCACAATTATAGCAGAGAAATTTCTCTGCTTTTTTCTATGTCCAGAAAGGATCAGGTCTTGATTGATCTACTAGGCTGAATGGTCAATGGGCACATTAGGTGTATTGAAAAAAACATGCGATTCTATTACTGTAAGGAGAAGACAGAACCAATACACATTAGAAGGAGACGGCAAATGAGTTTTCATGATCAACCCATTCTACCTGCTGTTCGCAATATGAAGCAATTTGAGGAATTTTTAAAAAGTCCATTTATATATGGCGTCTTACTAGATGTTCACTTAGGGCGTCTTAAGGGCATCATGAATGAGGCGAATGCGCATCATAAAAAAATGTTTGTCCATGTCGATCTCATTCACGGAATCAAACATGATGAGTACGGAACGGAATTTATTTGTCAGGAAATGAAACCGGCTGGCATTATTTCTACTAGGTCTTCTGTCATAGTAAAAGCCAAGCAGAAAAAGGTATATGCCATCCAGCGAATGTTTTTACTTGATACAAGTGCGATGGAAAAAAGCATGGAGTTTGTCGGAAAACATCGTCCAGATTTTATTGAAGTATTGCCGGGTGTCGTGCCAGATTTAATTACAGAAGTGCGCGAAAGAGCTGGAATACCAATATTTGCAGGAGGATTTATCCGAACAAAAGAAGATGTAGAAAGGGCGCTTGCAGCAGGGGCGACAGCTGTCACCACATCGAATACAGAGCTTTGGAAAGCGTTCCAAAAGTGAAAAAGATAAAATGTGAAAATTGATTGACAACGTTTTCATCATCTGATACTATAGCACTAAGTTAATATCATGTGATGGAGAATCGGAGATCCACAACGACGCTTTACTAGGTGACAAATGACCCTTATGTAAAGTATGTTTGTTGTGGATCTTTTTTTCTGTATCTTTTCTACACATTTATAGGGGATGGCAACTGAACCAGAGGAGGAATTTTTCATGACACCATTTTGGGGTGAAGTCGTAGGTACAATGCTTCTTATTATTTTTGGAGGCGGTGTGTGTGCGGCAGTCAGTTTAAAGAAATCGCTCGCTTATCAGTCCGGCTGGATTGTAATCGCTTTCGGATGGGGATTTGCAGTAGCGATTGCAGCTTATGCCACTGGAGGAATCAGCGGTGCCCATTTAAACCCGGCGCTGACAATAGGTCTTGCATTAGAAGGAAGTTTTCCTTGGGCTGATGTTCCAATGTATATTGTCGGTCAAATGCTTGGCGCATTACTCGGAGCTATTATTGTCTTCTTACATTACTTACCACACTGGAAAGCGACAGACGATCCAGGTGCAAAACTAGGCGTATTCTCAACTGGTCCTGCAATTCCACATACTTTTGCAAACGTGCTCAGTGAAGTCATCGGTACATTTGTATTGGTGGTAGGAATTTTAGCGATTGGTGCAAATAAATTTGCAGACGGAGTCAATCCGCTGATTGTTGGTTTCTTAATTGTCGCGATTGGTCTTTCATTAGGTGGTACAACTGGTTACGCAATTAACCCTGCACGTGATTTAGGTCCAAGAATCGCACATGCCATTCTGCCGATTCCAGGTAAAGGTCCATCAAATTGGAAATATGCTTGGGTTCCTGTTGTTGGTCCAATTTTGGGCGGTGCATTTGGCGGTGTTTTCTATAATGCAGCCTTTAAAGCGAACGTCACACCAGCCTTTTGGATTGTAAGCGTTATTTTAGTTGTGGTATTGTTAGGACTCTATGTTTCTACGAAAAACCAGACAAATGCTGTAAATGAAAGTATGTAAGGGGAGGAAAACACCATGGCAAAAGAAAAATATATTCTCGCATTAGATCAAGGGACAACAAGCTCAAGAGCGATCTTATTTGATCAAGAAGGTAAAATTGCACATACAGCTCAGAAGGAATTCAATCAATATTTTCCGAACCCAGGCTGGGTAGAACACAATGCAAATGAAATTTGGAGCTCTATCCTATCAGTTATTTCAACTGCTTTAATCGAATCAGGAATTGAAGCAGATCAAATTGCTGGTATCGGAATTACGAACCAGCGTGAGACAGCTGTCGTTTGGGATAAACATACAGGCGCACCCGTTTACAATGCAATTGTTTGGCAGTCTAGACAAACATCCGGTATTTGTGAAGAGTTAAAAGCGCAAGGCCACGATGAAACATTTAGAAATAAAACCGGTCTTCTGATTGATGCTTATTTCTCAGGCACTAAAGTGAAATGGATTTTAGACAATGTAGAAGGTGCTCGTGAGAAAGCAGAAAATGGTGACTTACTGTTTGGCACAATTGATACATGGCTCATTTGGAAAATGACTGGCGGGCAATCACACGTGACAGATTATTCGAATGCATCAAGAACGTTAATGTTCAATATTTACGATCTGAAATGGGATGAAGAACTACTTGATATCTTAGGTGTTCCAGCTTCCATGCTGCCAGACGTTAAACCATCATCACACATTTATGGTGAAACAACAGACTATCACTTCTTCGGTAAAAATATTCCGATTGCAGGAGCGGCGGGAGATCAGCAGTCTGCGTTATTCGGTCAGGCTTGCTTTGAAGAAGGAATGGCGAAGAACACATATGGTACAGGATGTTTCATGTTGATGAATACAGGGGAAAAAGCAATTAAGTCGGATCATGGATTGTTAACGACGATTGCATGGGGCATTGACGGCAAAGTTGAATATGCTTTAGAAGGAAGTATTTTCGTTGCTGGCTCAGCGATCCAGTGGCTGCGTGATGGACTTAGAATGTTTAAAGACTCAAAAGACAGTGAAGCTTATGCTGAGCGTGTTGAGTCAACAGACGGCGTATATGTCGTACCAGCATTTGTCGGTCTAGGCACACCATATTGGGATAGTGATGTCCGAGGCGCTGTATTCGGTTTAACACGTGGTACTTCTAAAGAGCACTTTGTTCGTGCAACGTTAGAATCACTGGCTTATCAAACGAAAGATGTTTTAGATGCGATGGAAAAAGATTCAAACATCTCACTCAAAACATTGCGTGTCGATGGCGGGGCTGTAAAAAATGATTTCTTAATGGGCTTCCAAAGTGATTTGCTCGATGTACCAGTAGAACGTCCAGAAATTAATGAAACGACGGCACTCGGTGCAGCCTATCTTGCGGGAATAGCAGTTGGCTTCTGGAACGACCGTTCAGACATTGCAAAACAATGGAACCTTGACAAGCGCTTTGAACCTAAAATGGAAGAAGACAGCCGTGACTCGTTATACAGCGGGTGGAAAAAGGCTGTAAAAGCAGCTCAAGCTTTCAAATAAACAAAAAGTATGGTATACTTCAAGTAAGTTAATAGAACGGTTGGAGAACTGGAGAGACCGCAAGCACCGAAGTGTAGAAATACGCTTTGGGTGTTTGCGGTCTCTTTTTCTTTACCGTACAACATGGGAGGAACAAGAGATGACTTTTTCTAGCTTAGAAAGAGAACAAATGCTTCAGGACATGACAAAAAAACCATATGATGTGTTTATCATTGGTGGGGGTATTACGGGCGCTGGTACAGCACTTGATGCAGCTTCACGCGGGATGCGGGTTGGTCTTGCAGAAATGCAGGATTTCGCAGCAGGTACGTCTAGCCGCTCAACGAAACTAGTGCACGGCGGACTTCGTTATTTAAAACAATTTGAAGTGAAAATGGTCGCAGAGGTCGGTAAAGAGCGTGCCATCGTATACGAAAACGGTCCTCATGTGACAACACCAGAATGGATGCTACTTCCGATGCATAAAGGCGGGACATTCGGTAAGTTTTCAACTTCAATCGGACTTAGAGTATATGACTTTTTAGCTGGCGTTAAGCATAGTGAACGCAGAAGTATGCTAAGTGCGAAAGAAACACTTGCAAAAGAACCGCTTGTGAAAAAGGATGGCTTAAAAGGCGGGGGCTACTATGTGGAATACCGTACTGATGATGCACGCCTGACAATTGAAGTCATGAAAGAGGCTGTGAAGTTCGGTGCCGAAGCGGTCAACTATGCGAAAGTCAAAGAATTTATTTATGATAAAGGCAAAGTTGTTGGTGTTGTCATTGAAGATGTCACAACGCAAAAAACATACGATGTATATGCGAAAAAGATTGTCAATGCGACAGGCCCTTGGGTCGATCAGCTAAGAGACAAGGATCACTCAAAAGAGGGGAAACATTTACAGCATACAAAAGGAATTCACTTAGTATTTGACCAATCTGTTTTCCCATTAAAACAAGCAATCTACTTTGACACACCTGATAAACGTATGGTCTTTGCAATTCCAAGAGAAGGAAAAACATACGTGGGAACAACAGATACAGTTTACAAAAAACAACTGGAACATCCGCGTATGACAAAAGCAGATCGTGATTACGTGATCAAAGCCATTCAATATATGTTCCCAGATCTTAACATTACAGAGAAAGACATTGAATCTAACTGGGCTGGTCTTCGTCCACTTATTCATGAAGAAGGCAAAGATCCTTCAGAAATTTCTCGTAAAGATGAGGTATGGACATCATCTTCAGGCTTAATCACGATTGCCGGTGGTAAATTAACAGGTTACCGTAAAATGGCTGAACACATTGTGAATCTTGTACGTGATGGACTTAAAGAGGAAACTGGAAAAGATTTCGGACCATGTAAAACGAAACATATGCCAATTTCAGGTGGGCATGTAGGCGGTTCGAAAAATATGGCGTCCTTTGTTCAAGCGAAAATGGCAGAAGGAGCATCCGTTGGTTTGACAGAACCGGTTGCACAAAAATTAGCTGAGAAATATGGCTCAAACGTCAGCAATGTCTTCAAGCGTGTAGAGCAGCTTCAAGGGGAAGCAGACAAACGAAATATTCCCGCATATGTGTTGGCTGAACTTGTCTATGCGATCGAAGAAGAATTGGCTGTAACACCTGTCGATTTCTTCTTGAGACGAACAGGCAGCCTATTATTTAATATCAATTGGGCAAAAACGTATGCACAACCTGTTGTTGACTATATGGCAGATCGTTTTGGCTGGGATGAAGAGACAAAACAAAAACATCAAACTGAATTAGACCGATTATTCCATGAAGCAGTCGTACCGCTTGATGCTGAATAAGTAAAAAGCCGATCGTGCATCGGCTTTTTTTATTTTGTTCATCGTTTTTTCATATGTTCATGATATAACATGACATGAAGGATAATTCCATATAAAATAACAGTAGATGTTATTTTATTGATGATAAGAGCTGGGAGGACGACCATGAGTTGGAATACGAATTATGAGCGTTGGATCAATGAGAAGCACCTGGATACTGAACTAAGGGAATGGCTGGAGGCGCATCAAGATGATCATCAAGCGCTTGAAGACTGCTTCTACAAAAACCTTGAGTTTGGTACTGGAGGAATGCGCGGAGAAATTGGTGCTGGAACGAACCGAATGAATGTTTACACTGTTCGAAAAGCATCTGCTGGTCTTGCTGCGTATATTGCAGCACATGGAGAGGATGCAAAAAAAAGAGGCGTCGCCATTGCCTATGATTCACGCCATAAATCTCCTGAATTTGCGATGGAAGCGGCCAAAACACTTGCTTCACATGGCATTCAAACATACGTATTTGACGAACTGCGTCCGACACCAGAACTCTCTTTTGCAGTTCGAGAACTGAATGCCTTTGCAGGGATTGTTGTGACAGCAAGTCACAATCCGCCAGAATATAATGGCTATAAAGTATATGGAGAAGATGGAGGCCAAATGCCCCCATTTGAAGCAGATCAAGTTATTAAAGAAGTAGATGCCATTGAAAATGAATTAGCCATTTCAGTAGAATCAGAAGAAGTCTTGAAGCAAAATGGTTTGATTCGGATGATTGGTGAAGAAATCGATCAAGCGTATATGGAAAAATTAAAAACCATTCGTGTGCACCCTGAGCTTGCAAAAGAAGTCGATGTTAAAGTGGTGTTTACCCCGCTTCATGGAACAGCGAATAAACCTGTCCGAAACGGACTTCAAGCCTTTGGCTATGAGCATGTGACGGTAGTGCCTGAACAGGAAAAACCAGATCCGCAATTCTCGACGGTCACGTCTCCAAATCCAGAGGAGCATGCCGCTTTTGAATACGCCATCAAGCTTGGCGAAAAGCAAAATGCTGATATTTTGATTGCGACAGATCCAGATGCAGATCGATTGGGTATCGCTGTGAAAAATCACGATGGTGAATTTACCGTTTTGACCGGCAACCAAACAGGCGCCTTACTACTTCATTATTTATTATCTGAAAAACAAAAACTAGGTCAGCTGCCGCCTCGCCCCGTTGTGATGAAAACGATTGTGACAAGTGAGCTTGGGCGTGCTGTTGCCTCGGCATTTGGAGCTGACACGATTGATACGCTCACTGGCTTTAAATTTATCGGAGAAAAAATCAAGCAGTTTGAGGAAAGTGGAGAATACACGTTTCAATTCGGCTATGAAGAAAGCTACGGCTATTTGATCGGTGATTTTGCACGAGATAAAGATGCAGTTCAAGCGGCGTTATTAGCAGTTGAAGTCGCAGCCTTTTATAAAAAACAAGGGAAGTCATTATACGATGCTCTTGTTGATATTTTTAAGGAATTTGGATTTTACAGAGAAGGGTTAAAGTCATTAACCTTAAAGGGGAAGGTAGGAGCGGAGCAGATTTCTGCTATTCTTCATACCTTTAGATCAAACCCGCCAGCTTCTATCGCCGGTCAGCGCATTACGGTCATTGAGGATTATCAATCAAGTCAAAGGCACCTTGTGGCTGAAAAGAAAGAAGAAACGATTCATCTGCCGGCCTCAAACGTCCTGAAATATTTCCTTGAAGATGGCTCATGGTTTTGTTTACGACCTTCTGGTACGGAGCCTAAAGTCAAATTTTATATTGCTGTCAAAGGCACATCGTTAACAGACAGCGAAGAAAAGCTGAAACACTTATCAGAAGAAGTCATGAAAGTCGTCTATGACATTGTGGAAGAAACAGCTAAATAAAACATCACAAAGCCATCATGTCATGCATGATGGCTTTTTCTCAGTCAAAAGGATGAGAAAAAATCATCCTTTTTGAGAAAGAGCCGCATAGATGCTCATGGTATAATCAACTTATTGATAAGAGGCAGTAAAAGCCGGGGGTACACACGATGGGAGATTACCAAGAAAAAGTAAAAACATTAAAAACGTTAAAAGAAATTGCTGAAAAGCTAAATGAAGGGATGGAAATGAAGGAAACGCTTCATGAAGTGCTTCATATGCTTATGGAAGTGACAGGCTTTCAAACAGCATGGATTTATTTTATAGAAGAAGACGGATCGTATGAACTAATGGCAGAAGTGTGCTTACCTGAAGCGCTGGCAAAGGATCGAAAGCAATTGATGTGTCAAAACGATTGCTATTGCATCAACCGCTACACGAAAGGCTCACTGCAATCAGCTACCAATATCATTAATTGTAAGCGGATTGAAACAGCGATTGAGCAAAAGCTTGGAGATACAGAAGGAATTACCCATCATGCAACTGTTCCGCTCCAAGCATGTAAGCGTACGTTCGGTTTATTAAATGTGGCGGCAAAAGGGAAGGTCACATTTACACAGGAGGAGCTGAATCTGCTTGAAAGTATTGCGCTGCAAATTGGTACGGCTATTCAGCGTATGAAGCTTGTGCAAAATGAGCAGCAGCATGCACTGCTAGAAGAGCGAAACCGGCTTGCACAGGATTTACACGATTCTGTGAATCAAATGCTGTTTTCCGTGAGTTTGACTGCAAAGGCAGCCCGTCAAATGACAAGTGATCAAAAATTAGGTGAAATGATTGATTTTATTCAGCATTTATCACAAGATGCCCTCATTGAAATGAGATCACTCATCTGGCAGTTAAGACCAAAAGGACTTGAAAAAGGATTTACGACAGCAATTGAAGAGTATGCACAGCTTTTAGGTCTAAATTGTTCATTGTCTTTATCTGGCTGTATGGAAATAGATCATTCAAAGCACGAGACCTTATTTCGCGTATGCCAAGAAGCTCTCAATAATTGCCAAAAGCATGCGGGTGTTGAGAAAGTAGAGGTCAAACTGGAGCAATCAGGAGACACGTTTGGTATGAAAATTATCGATCAGGGAAAGGGATTTCAGTATGATGAACAAATGAGCCTTCCCTCACTTGGATTGAAAGGGATGGCTAAACGTATTCGTAGAGCAGGAGGTACATTTTGTATCAATTCTGAGCTAGGTAAGGGAACCACAATTCATGTGAAAGTCCCATTTTCTCAAGAAAGGAAGGGGTTGTCATGAGGGTAGTCATTGCAGATGATCATCATATTGTCAGAAAAGGGCTAGTCTTTTTCTTGCAAACCCAGCCAGATGTAGACATCGTCGGTGAGGCATCCAATGGGGAAGAGGCACTGCAGATAGTGAGGCAAACGAATCCTGATATTGTCTTGATGGATCTTTCTATGCCTGTGATGAATGGAATTGAGGCCACAAAGCAAATGACACTCGAGATGCCGGAAGTCCGCATTGTCATCTTGACAAGCTATGCAGATAAGGACTATGTCATCCCTGCTATCCAAGCGGGAGCGAAGGCTTATCAGCTCAAGGATGTAGCACCTGAAAAGCTTCTCACGACAATGATTGAGGTGCAAAATGGTACGTATCAATTAGATGGTCATATTACGACGTTTCTTATCCAGCATCTAACTGAACCTAAAGAGCAGAAATGGGCATTGATGAACGAACTGACCAATAGAGAACGTGATGTCTTATTTGAAATTGCAAAAGGGAAAAGTAACAAAGAAATCGCCTCATCGCTTTTTATTTCTGAAAAGACTGTGAAAACACACGTGTCTCATCTGTTATCAAAGTTAGAGCTGGCAGATCGAACTCAGGCCGCTCTATATGCGGTAGATTATCAAAAAAATCAGCCGAAAGAGCTGTTGTAAACAGTCATGGTGGACATTCCAAAAGACTTCATGAGTATGTCTCATGAAGTCTTTTCTTCTTTATGAAAGGCGGTTAGTAAAAGGCTGAAAAGAAAACAAAGAGCTAAAATAAAGTTCATTCTAGCCCTATGTCAACAATCTGAAAGGCAGAAAATCAGCCTTTTTCTTTATGTGTACATCGGTTCTGCATATGCTTCAGCAACGGCAGCCTCTGAAGCATGGTCGATATACTGCAGGAGCCCATATAAACATTTTTCAACATCTGCATCGTTCCGGTTAAATTGATACGCATGTAAGAAATGCTCAATACGTTTTGAGAGCAAATCATCTTGCGTACGGACCATAAGAATAAGTAAATTATCCCATTGCGAGCGATGCGTATAATAAAGTGCCTTATCATAATCTGCCACATTCATTAAACCTTCTCCTTTCCCTTGAGAAGTCCTCATTAGTTTGCTCGGATCAGGTCGACTTTTTCAGGGGAAAAGTTGGTGTCTGCATAAACAGGGTACCGGGAATTATAGGCTGAATAAATGCTTGATGTATGAAAAAGAACCAACCAGCAAAACCTAAACAAAATAGACATGAAAGTGAGAATGTTGAGATCATGCACTTGAAATTATGGATGCTTTTTGCAGCAGGAATTGTTTTATTCGGCAGTTTCATGATTCATCCATCATCACAAGCAGCCGTGCAGCCGGCAGAGAATTGGGAAAGACTTGCGTATACTGCTTTGCAAGAAGAATATGAAGGTGCCGCTTTAAACGATTATCATTATATTGGACGTACACAAGTGAATGAAGATCAAACAAAAGATGTGTTTCGCGTGACCGTGAAGGAAGGCTCCACACGATTTGCAGCACATGCAGAAATTTATTTTCATCCGGTGACGGGGCATTTGATTAGTATTAACGTGTTTCGGCTATAAAAAAGCACCTCTTTTAAAAAAGAGGTGCTCCAGCCGTAGTCAAACCCTCGCATTCGGTGTCAGTCCGGCACTGGTGCTCACGAATGTCAAATTCGCTCTGCAAAAGCTGCTGTTCTTCCTAAAATCATGTTGAAAAGAAGATTTATTTCATGCTTCCTTGAAGATATGAGCGAATATCCACACCGAGTGAATCCGCTAAACGCTGTCCGTAATCTTCATCTGCACGATAGAAGTTACAGATCGCAAGTAATTTCGTTTTTTCATTTACGTCTTTCAAGTCAGCTGTCAGGTTTTTGATCAATGCTTGTTTCTCTTCTTCAGAGTAGCTTCGATATTTTTCTCCAGCTTGTTTGAAATCATTTGGTTTTTCAATTTTTTGTCTCACCATACGGTCACCATGAAGAACTGGTTCACTTTCTTTGTAGTGAGGGTTTTCTTTTGGCTGATCGTCATAACGGTTTGGTTCATAGTTAATATGACCGCTTGGACGAGTTGTTGTCATAAAGCCATCCTGTTGGTTATTGTGAACAGGCGCATAAGGACAGTTCACTGGGATGCGCATGTAGTTTGCACCTAGGCGGTGACGCTGCGTGTCAGGATAAGAGAACAGACGACCTTGAAGCAGTTTGTCTTCAGATGCTTCAATTCCTGGTACTAGGGCACTTGGCGTGAAAGCAGATTGTTCTGTTTCAGCAAAGAAATTTTCTGGATTGCGGTTCAGTGTCATGCGGCCCACTTTTTGCAGCGGATAATCTTCCTCGCTCCACGTCTTCGTAGGATCACATGGATCATAATCTAGTTCATCATAATCACTGAGCGGCATAAGCTGAACGTAAAGATCCCATGCTGGATAATTTCCTTTTTCAATACGATCATACAAGTCTCTTGTCGCATGCTGGAAGTCGTTTGCTTGAATTTCTGCAGCTTCTTCCATCGATAAATTGCGAATGCCTTCTGATGGTCTCCAGTGATATTTCACATATTTTGTTTCTCCGTATTTGTTTACCCATCTAAACGTATGAACACCAGAACCGCGCATTTCAGCGTAGTTCGCAGGAATACCTTCGTCAGAGAAGAGCCATGTGAGCATGTGAGTGGATTCAGGTGTTAACGTCATAAAATCCCAATAACGGTCAGGATCTTGAATGTTGGTTACAGGATCTGGCTTGAGAGAGTGAACCATATCAGGGAACTTGAGTGCATCACGAATAAAGAAGATCGGCAAGTTGTTACCAACTAGATCATAGTTGCCTTCTTCTGTATAAAATTTGACAGCGAAGCCGCGAGGGTCACGTAATGTTTCAGGTGAACCTTTAGGGTGAATAACCGTTGAGAAACGGACAAAAACATCTGTTTGTTTTCCTTCTTCACTTAAGAAAGCTGCTCTTGTATGTTTCTCCATGCTATTTTCTACTTCAAATACACCATAAGCGCCGGCGCCTCTTGCATGAACAACACGCTCTGGAATACGTTCACGGTCAAAGTGTGCAAGTTTTTCAATCAAATGGTAATCATCAAGAAATGAAGGCCCTCTGTGACCAGCAGTTCTTGAGTTTTGATTATCGCCAACAGGTACGCCTTGGTTCGTTGTCAAATTTTTATGATTAGAATTTGTCATTCTTTTTCTCCTCCTGTAAACAAAAAATGGTTTCTAGCAATCTATATACCCTAATTATATTGAATCAAACATGATAGTCAATATTTATTTATAATAATTTTAAATAAATTATTATTACAAGGAGGTAAAGAAAAAGACGAAAGAAATAAATTCTTTCGCCTTAGAGCAGAAGCTCTCTTAGAGCATCTTTGTTTTGTGTTAAATCTTTTAATGTGTATTGGTCAAGAACGTGTAAATAAGCAGTGAGTGCTTCATGAAGTACGTGCTTTAATGAACAAATCGGGGAGATAATACAGCTGTTTTTCTTCGGATCAAAGCATTCAACCATGACTAAATCATCCTCTGTATAGCGGACAATCTCACCAATATTAATGCTTTCTGGGCTTTTCCCCAGCCTAATCCCACCATTTCTTCCGCGGATCGTTTCTACATAACCACGTTTTCCAAGATGGTAAATGACCTTTGTCAGGTGATTTTTCGAAATGCCATAAATATCGGCAATCTGCTGAATATTTGACAGTTCATTGTTTTCTCTCGAAGCTAAATAAATGAGTACCCTTAATGAGAAATCTGTATAATTCGTAAGTTTCATTTGGACGACCTCTAAACCTAATAGAGTTTTGTATCATCGTAACACATTTTAGACAAAAACTGTTCGAGAAAGTGCTAAATGTGACAACATTTAAAACATGTATTATAAATATTGTTTTTACAGGCCGTCATCCATTACGATAAAGATGTATTTAAAATACATCTTTTGAAAGAAGGAATAACGATGTTATCCACAGATCAAATGAATGCCATTAAACAATCAGCCCCTCTTCTAAAAGCTGAGGGAACAAAACTTGTGACGGTTTTTTATCAAAATATGATTAGACAGCACCCAGAGCTACTCAATCAGTTTAATAAAACAAATCTCATGAATGGAAGCCAGCCAGAGGCGCTTGCCGCAACACTTTATCAAGCTGCACTGCACATCGATCGGTTGGCAGACTTGCTTCCTGCTGTGAAACAAATTGCCCATAAGCATGTCAGTGTCATGGTGAAAAAAGAGCAGTACCCAATCGTCGGATATCACCTTCTTGAAGCAATGAAAGAGGTATTTGGGTTATCAGAGGAAGATGACACATTGTCGGCTTGGAAGGCTGCATATGACATCATTGCGAATATATTCATCACCATTGAGGCAGAAATGATGGCTGAAAATGTGAAAAAACTTGGCGGATGGACAGATGTCAAACCGTTTATGATTAAGAAAAAGAAACAAGAATCTCCATCACTCATTTCCTTTTATTTAGTACCAGAGGATGAATCTGAGCTGCCAATGTATGAAGCTGGTCAATACATTACGGTGCAAGCAAATATGCCGGGTGAAGCTTATGTATGTAGCAGACAATACAGCTTATCAGACCAATATCACCCATCTTATTACCGTATCACAGTGAGACGAGATGGGCATGTCTCCACATTCCTGCATGATGAAATGAGAGAAGGCGATATTCTGCACGTGAGTATGCCGCAGGGAATGTTCTGCTTGCAAGATGAGACCAAAGAACCCGTCTATTTGATTAGTGCCGGTTCTGGTGTCACACCAATGATTGGTTTAGTGAAAACAGCGTCGCATAACAATCAGCCATTCACGATGATTCATGCAGACAGACTAGAGGATGTGACCGCTTTTGAACAAGAGTTTGAACACGTTCTCGCTTCATCTCCAGAGGGGCGTATTATCCTTTGTAACGAACAATTTGATAAAAGTGGAAAGAGTGAGCTGGTTGAGAAGGCGGCTTCCCGTATTGACCGGCCATTTCTCCAATCAGTCATTGATGAAGGGAAAGGCCAATTTTATGTTTGCGGGTCTCCATCATTTACACAAGAGATGATCCTTATTCTAAAAGCGATGGACATCCCGGAAGAGAATATCCATTATGAATCGTTCGGTGGGCAATCTATGAAAGAGATGGAAGTCGTCTAAACAACCGGCTGAACATCATGTTTTATTAGGTACGCTCATATAGTAGGGATAAGTCCGATGAGGAGGGATGGTTTCCTTGAGCGTATCTGAAAAGCGTCTTTTACAACGAGCCATTGATGAAATTACAGAAATTGCAGAAGGATTTGGTCTAGATTTTTATCCGATGAGGTATGAAATCTGTCCCGCGGAGATTATTTATACATTCGGTGCATATGGCATGCCAACACGATTTAGCCACTGGAGCTTTGGAAAGCAATTTCACAAAATGAAGCTTCATTATGATTTAGGATTAAGCAAAATTTATGAGCTGGTGATTAATTCAAATCCTTGCTATGCCTTTCTCCTTGATAACAATTCGCTTGTTCAAAATAAACTAATTGTGGCTCATGTCTTGGCACACTGCGATTTCTTTAAAAACAACTGCCGTTTCCAAAACACAAAACGAGATATGGTGGAAAGTATGTCAGCGGCAGCAGAGCGAATTAAAGAATATGAACATATCCACGGTACAAAAGAAGTCGAGTCCTTTTTAGATGCTGTATTGGCATTGCAGGAGCATATTGATCCGTCGCTTGTTCGTTCAAAATTAAGCTGGAATCTCGACGATGAAGATGAATATGAAGAGGACAAACCAAAACGTCAAACGCCATATGATGATTTGTGGGGAATGGATGAACCGAAAACACGTGAGAAAAAGAAAACGATCAAGCAATTCCCACCAAAGCCAGAAAAAGATATATTGCTCTTTATCGAGGCACATTCCCGGGAGCTAGAGCCTTGGCAGCGGGATGTGCTAACGATGCTGAGAGAGGAAATGCTCTATTTTTGGCCACAGCTAGAAACGAAAATCATGAATGAAGGCTGGGCATCGTATTGGCACCAGCGGATTATGCGTGAACTTGATTTAGATTCAAGTGAATCGATTGAATTTGCAAAATTAAATGCAGGTGTCGTGCAGCCATCTAAGACAGGAATCAATCCTTACTATTTAGGGCTGAAGATTTTTGAAGATATTGAAGAGCGCTACGATCATCCATGCGAGGAATTAAAAAAAGCAGGAGTGGCGGAAGGGTCCGGTCGCAGCAAAATGTTTGAAGTGCGAGAAATTGAATCAGACATTTCTTTTATTCGAAATTACTTAACGAAAGACCTTGTGATGAGGGAAGACTTGTACTTGTTTCAGAAGCAGGGGAGAGACTATAAAGTCATTGATAAAGAATGGAAGGCAGTCCGTGATCAGCTAGTCAGCATGAGGGTCAATGGCGGCTTTCCGTATTTGACAGTCATCGATGGCGACTATTTAAAAAACAACGAACTCTATATTAAACATTGGTATGAAGGCATTGAGCTCGATCTCAAATACTTAGAAAAGGTGCTTCCATATTTGTATCAGCTATGGGGAAGAAGTGTGCACATCGAGTCAGTTCTTGAAGGAAAAGAAGTGATGTTTTCATACGATGGAAAAGGGGTTCATAGGAAGTATCTCGCTTAATGATCATAAAAGATGTCTACGACTAGACATCTTCAGCGTGTAGACAAACCCTCGCATTCGGTGTCAGTCCTGCGCTTCGGTGCTCACGAATGTCAAATTCGCTCCGCGCCGATGCTCGTCCTTCCTAGACTGCAAAGGTTTTCTATCACGCTGAAAAGAAGACAAAGGGCTAAAATAAAGTTCATTTAGCCCTTTGTCAACAATCTGAAGATGTCTACGACTAGACATCTTTTTTTGTGATTAGCACTTTATTGGTTTTTCAGCAGTTTGAAAATGTGTTTCGCTTGATCTGTATTTTCCATGAGCCCTTTTAGCTGTTCGCTTGTTGGTCCATAAGCATAAAATGGTACTTCATCCCCTGTATGACCTGATGTGGTCCAGCCTGTATGAGACCTCGTATTGATGACTTTTTCAATTGCATCATCAATTTGAACAGGATCTTTTGTTTCAGCTGCCTTTTGAATAGAGGCGATCTCCTCTTTTGTGAAATCAAGGTCGATGTATTGTTTGAGCGCAGCCTCGACCGTCATACCCCCTGCAATTTTGTTTGCAATGAAATCAGGTGTCTTTTTTGCAGCTTTGACAGGCTGATAATCCCAGCTGCCCGAGCCGTCTGCTCCGAAGGAAAGACCACCAGTTGAATGATCTGCTGTCGTGATGACTAACGTGTTTTTATCCTTTTTTGCGAAACGAATGGCTTCTTCAAAGGCTTTTTCAAAATCCTTCATCTCACTCATCGCACTGACAATATCGTGGTCATGTCCGGCCCAGTCAATTTGACTGCCTTCAACCATGAGGAAAAATCCTTTTTTGTTTTTAGACAGCTGTTTGATGGCTGAGGATGTCATGTCTTGCAAGGAAGGGGTCGTTTTATCACGATCAATTGCTTTATCGAGACCACCATCAGCAAAAATGCCTAACAGTTTTTGGTGTTTGTTTTTTTGTAAGTCAGCTTTATTGGTTACGTAACGATAGCCTGCTTTTTGAAATTCTTTCGTCAAATCACGATCTTTGCGGACAAAATCGATCAGTCCTCCGCCAAGCATGACATCGACTGTATGCTGTTTGCCAATTTTCTCATCGAAGAAATCATCAGCAATGGCTGCTGTGTTTTTTCTAGAAACATCGTGGGCGGCATACGCAGCAGGTGTCGCATTGGTTAATTCAGATGTGACGACGAGACCAGTAGACTTTCCTTTGCGTTTTGCTTCTTCTAATACTGTTTTTAGTTTTTTGCCATTTTTGTCTACGCCAATAGCATTGTTGTATGTCTTTTGACCAGTTGCCATGGCTGTCCCAGCTGCTGCTGAATCAGTAATGTTACTTTTAGAATCATCAGGGTATGTTTTATGCATGCCAGTGAGGTAAGGGTCAAACGCTGTTTGCTTGGAAAGGTTACCGTTGTGTTTAAATGAGCGGTAAGTTGAAAGATAAGGTGTTCCCATGCCATCTCCAATGAGCACGATCACATTTTGTACGTCATTTTTTGGTTTCTTTTTAGCCTCAGCTTTGTCAGCCTGTCCAAATTCAATTCCTGAAAAAATACCAATCGATAACACAGATGCGGCTGCGATTGCAGCTATTTTCGTTTTCGAGCTTTTCAACACACTCATTCATTTTGCCTCCTCATTGTTTATGTATCGCTCTTACGTTTACAATGGTAGAGCAGAAGTGTGGATTACAAATGACAGCACCGTAAAGTTCACTTTAAAATTGTAAAGGTCCACTTTACATAGAATGAACCAAAAAGAGAAATGAATGTATGATTTATCTATGACAAGATGCATTTGTTTTGTCATGATTGTGTAATAAAAATGAAATAAAAAGAACCCTAAAAAAAAATAATTTTTGCCGAATTAATAAGCATAATGTCGTAGGAAGTCAAGACTATTTCTTCTGGTATTCGATCCTTATAATAGAAAGTAGATAAAAATTCGGATCACGATAGATACATACAGGAGGAACAAATGAAAAAACAATTGATCACAGCTGCAAGTGCAGTTCTACTTGGGACGACATTATTTGCCGGAGCTGCCTCAGCACAATCAGTAAAGGTTCAAAAAGGTGACTCTCTTTCTGTTCTAGCGAAAAAATACAAAACAACCGTGAGTAAGATTAAATCAGACAATAAACTGAAATCTAACACGATTTATGTTGGACAAACCTTAAAAGTGAATGGTACTTCTTCAAACAAGGTAACGAAAACATCAAAAACAACAACAAAAGTAAAAGCGTCTTCAACGACAGCCACTCATAAAGTTGTCAAAGGTGATACTTTATCTAAAATCGGCAAAAAATATGGAATGACAGTGAAAGAGCTGAAATCGTTAAATAAACTCAAAACAGATCTGATTAAAATTGGACAAAAGCTGAAAGTGAAAAAGACATCCAAAGTGAAACCAACACCTGTCAAAGAAAAAACAGTTGCTACTTCTTCTTTAAACACGTCTAAACTCGTAGCAGATGCGAAAGCACAAAACGGTACACCATATAAATGGGGTGGAACGACACCGAAAGGCTTTGATTGCAGCGGTTTTATGTGGTATATCATTAACAAACAAACAAAGATTTCAAGACAAACAACTGAAGGTTTTTGGGGATCAATGAAAAGCGTCTCAACACCTAAAGTTGGAGATTTTGTCTTCTTTACAACCTATAAATCTGGCCCATCTCACATGGGTGTCTACCTTGGGAACAACAAGTTTATCCACGCTGCTTCTGATGGTGTGACGATCAGCGATATGACTTCAAGCTATTGGAAGCCAATTTACCTTGGCGCAAAGACATTTGTAAACTAACATCATCTAGAGACTGCTTATAAAGCAGTCTCAGATTGTTGACAAAGGGCTAAAATGAATTTTATTTTAGCCCTTTGTCTTCTTTTTTCAGCGTGATAGAAAACCTTTGCAGTCAATGAAAGAAAATAAAAACGATATCCTAAAAAGCCCATGCTGCTTGGCATTAGCCAAGTAACACGGGCTTTTTATCTCATGAGATTTAAAAACCTAATTGAAGATCGACATCAATGGAGACGATCGCATAGACACAAACGATGACAAAAATATTCAGAACGACGCCTAGGAAACCTGGTCCAGTGCGGCCTTTTTTAATGAACAGTTCAATCACACCGAATGGAACTGCGGCCATTGCAAAAGGAAGCATTTGAAACGAATAAAATGTCACATTGCTAATAATGGCGAGGTTCAGCATGAGCAGCGATAAAATAGCGGTGCCGACCGAAATCCAGCCAAACACATTATGCTCTTTAAAAATTCTTACCAATTCCATAATTCCACCTCGCTCACTTTGGCCGTTTTAATGCGTTTTGTCTTCACAAATTTCTCTATTTCTTTAGAAGGACCTGTGACAACAGAACCGTAAACCGTGACACCATTTTGATTGATGTAGCGTATTCGGTTAGAGAGGTCAAGTTCAGGTCTGCCAGAGATCATTTTTGCCCAGGACGGATGCTGGTTGACATAGGCGAGGGCATCTTTGAACTGATCAACCTCTGTTTTTGATGTGTGCTGAAGCTCTTTTAAAAATTCAGAGTCTTTCCCTGGGAAACCGATTGGACGCTGATTTCCACTTAATGAATCTTCTGTTTTTATCGCATTCCAAAGCACTTTCATATCATATTTTTTAGCAAATGAATACACGTCTTTCGGTGAGTATGCTTTGTCATAGGATACATACACTTCACTCACTGTTCCTTCAGGCAGCTTGTCTAAAGTGATGAGTGTTTGTTTTTTAGATGTATCTGCCTGCGACGAAGGGTGCGTAAAGAAATCCTCCGTATTACGTGCACTGTCGCCATAATAAGAGATTGTAGGCTGCTTTAATTTATCGAAAAACATTTCAATTTGTTCACTGCCGATGGCTTCTGTTTTATTGCCAATTTGTTTTTGTAGCTTAAGTTCTGTGTTCATACCAAACAGTTTGACCTGCCCTTTTAAATCCTTCATATCAATGGCGACGTTCGGTTTTGTTAGGGCGACTGTTACAGCGGCCGTTTCCATAAAATGATTGCCTTTACTGTCTGCTCCGCCAACGCCGTAGTATAGATAACTACCTAGTGTACAAAGTGGTAAAATAATCAGTGTAGAGATGACAGCCAGCACAGAAATTCGTAAATAGGACTTTCTTTTTCCGTATTGTAAAATGGCTTTTTGTTTTTCAGGACTGATGGAGAAGTCTGTCCAATCTGAGTCATTCAGTTCTTGGCTTAAGCGTTTTTCATTTTCTTCGAGCTCTTCTTCAAACGCCATCATTTCTTCCTCGTTCATCTCGCCATTATTATATTGTTCCCATCGCTTATTAAACTCTTCATTCATCATTAACACCTCTGTTATATAGTGCTTTTAGGCGCTGCCTTGCACGAAATAAAACACTTTTAAAATTTGCTTCAGTAATATTCATGACCTTGGATGCTTCTTTGTAATTGAGTTCTTTTAAATAATACAATGTCAACGCTTCCTTGTAGTTATCTGGAAGCTGTTCCAAATACATGTTGAGGACTTCTTTTATTTCAATCTGTTCAGCAGGACTTTGTACAGACGTTTGTAAAAGGCCGCCAATGAGATCATCCGATATGGTCACTTCTTTTTTATGTTTCCTGACATAATCAATAAAAGCATTTCGTGCCACCTGAAATAACCAAGGTTTCACTTTGCTATGGTCGTAGGAATGAATATGTATATAAGCTCGCATAAAGGTTTCCTGCAATAAGTCTTCTGCCAAATGTTTGTCTTTTGTCATGGAGAGCAGAAACCTGTAAACATCGTTCATATACATTTGATAAATTTCATCGATCGTCACTGATTTTTCTCCCCTCTATGTTATACACGCATAAGAAAGGCATAAAGTTGCACGAAACTTCTCATAGGCCGTACATTACTCATCTCTTTCACCGAATCAAAATCATTTCTCCTTATCATAGCGAAATTTGCATCATTTATAAAGTATTTTCAATAGAACAAATCAGGAAAGAAACTCAAAAAACGACAATTTTGGACACAATTCTTCCTCTATTCTCTCCTAAAAACACATGCTTGAGTACAGAAGGAGCGGTCATCTTAAGTGAAAAGATGATTTTAGTGAACCATCTCTATTTTATCATCACGAGAAAATTTTTAGTACCAGGTAATAAAAAATTTGTTATAATAGAAACAAATCCTTCATTCTTCAAACAAAGGAAGTGCACTATGTATAAATTTTCAGGCTATACCGTCAAAGCATTTTTTGCTCTCCGAGGCGGAATCAAAGTATATCAAAAAGAGAATCTGCCAACAGACCGGGGGTTTGTCATTGCTTGTACGCATGAGGGTTTTGTGGATGTTCTTGCATTAGGCGCAGGAATTCTTCCGTTTGAGATCCACTACATGGCGAAAAAAGAATTGTTTGCAAATAAATGGATCGGCGGATTTTTAAAGAAAATTCATGCTTTTCCAGTTGATCGAGAGAACCCTGGGCCAAGCAGTATTAAAACGCCCATTAAATTATTAAAAGAGGGAAAGATCGTTGGGATTTTTCCAAGCGGAACACGTACATCAGAAGATGTTCCTTTAAAAAGAGGGGCCGTTACAATTGCGCAGCTCGGCAAATCACCAATCGTTCCAGCGGCGTACAAAGGACCTTCTAATGCAAAAAGTCTTTTTAAGAAGGGGAAAATGCGCTTAATTATTGGTGAACCGATTGAGCTGTCTGAATTTGATCATTTGCCGCCAAAAGAAAGATTAGGTGCGATGACAGAAGTATTAAACACAAGAATCAAAGAACTTGAAGCTAAGTTAATCGAAAAGGGATAAAGAAAACGACCACTTGCCTAAGGCAAGGGTCGTTTTTTTTTCTTAAGAAGCGCCTTCTTCAGCTGCTTCTAATAGTTGTTCGTTTAGTTTTTTGACTTCGATGTATGCCACATGGTGTCCATCGACTTCATTAATGATAAATTCATAGCCTTGTTCACGAATCGCGTCATTTTTCTCGACTTCATATTTCTGAGTAAGGAACCAGCCGCCGATTGTGTCGACTTCTTCGTTATCAAGCTGAATACCTAGTAGCAAGTTGACTTGATCCACAAGGACCTTACCATCAAAGATATAGTGGTCTTCTCCAAGTTTACGCACTTCGTTGATTTCATCAATATCGAATTCATCACGAATTTCACCGACGATTTCTTCAAGGATGTCTTCAACTGTCACAAGTCCTGCTGTACCGCCATATTCATCTGATAAAATGGCCATGTGTACACGCTCACGCTGCATTTTAAGCAGTAGATCATGAACAGGAACTGTTTCAATTACATGAATAATCGGGTTTACAAAATGTTCGATCGTATCACTTGTGGAACATTCGCCACTAATACATGCAGTGAGTACTTCTTTAATATTCACAACACCGATAATGTTGTCTTTATCGCCATCTTCAATTGGATAACGTGTATATTTCTCGACTTTAGTCACTTTCAGCATTTCCTCAATCGTAATATCGTGCGGGAAGCTGACAACTTCGGTACGAGGAATCATAATTTCTTTCGCCAGACGGTCATCAAATTCAAAAATTTTATTCACATATTTGAATTCAGACTGGTTAATCTCGCCGCTTTTATAGCTCTCTGATAAAATAATCCGCAATTCTTCTTCAGAGTGCGCCATGTCATGCTCAGAAACTTGCTGAAGACCGAACGCTTTTGTTAACAAACGAGCAGATCCATTTAATACCCAGATAAACGGGAACATCACTTTGTAAAAAATCATAAGCGGTCTAGCAAATAGAAGGGATACTTGCTCAGCCTTTTGAATGGCGAGTGTTTTTGGTGCAAGTTCTCCAACCACAACGTGTAAAAACGTCATAATACTAAACGCAATAATAAAAGTGACAATAGAACTAGCTGATTGAGGAATGGACAGCTCTACAAATAGTGGAGCAAGCATGTGCGCAATTGTTTCTTCCCCTAACCAACCAATCCCAAGGGCGGTAATGGTAATACCGAGCTGACAGGCCGACAGATACTCATCAAGGTGAGTCGTGACATGCTTGACAGCAACTGCTGTTTTATTACCTTCTGCGATTAACTGATCAATTCTTGAGCTTCTTAAGCGAATGATCGCAAACTCTGATGCAACGAAAAATGCGGTTAAAGCTATAAGCAAAGCAACTATAAGTAAATTAACTATGTCCAATTAAGGCCTTCGTTCTGACTTTGAGAACGAAGGTAACACCTCCTGTTTAGTAAAAATTTTAACTTAACAGCAGTAAAAATGATTGGACAGCCGTCATCTTCTCAGGTGTAAGCTGTTCTTTTAATTTTTCACGTTGTTCTGGCTGAAGCTGCTTACAACGTGCCAAAATGCGGTCCATATGCTCATTCATCCGATCAATATCAGATGTTAAATGGACAAGTTCATCAGGATCTTCCTTTTGAGAAGGGAATTGTTCATCTAATCTGGATTTGATGTCAGAAAGAGCCAATCTCTGCTGTTTGCAAAGAACGATTAATTGTAATCGTTTTAAAGCATGTTCATCGTAATAACGATAATTTGAGCAAGATCTAACAGGCGCAAGCAACCCTAGATTCGTATAATAATCTACAGTTCGTTTCGTCACCTGTGCAATCTGTGCTAGTTCACCAATACGATACTTTTTCTCAGCCCCATCTGAACATCTCCTCCTAACCGTCACGTTATAGTTTATGAAAATAGTTTAATATAATTCTAGTCTGAAATACAAGATAATTGTTCAGATTTCCTGCCAATATGAAGAAACAAAGGGCATTTCCTTCAATTTAGGTTGTCATCTTTAAAATACTGTAGCGATACAGGAATTTTCAGATTATTTATGGTAAGATAAAATGAATACCGTTTCATATATATGTAGAGAGACGGATTTTACGTGAACCGGAGGTGGTTAAGTGGGGCCCTCAAAGTAGTCTTATTTAATCAGTTAACCGTTTTGCAAAAGATAACATCATCAATCAGGAGGTGACTCCTTGTTCTTCTAAGAAAGAGCAAGGTTAAATGGACGATATTGTTAATCTGAGTATAGTCGGAGTTTTGATTGCTTTAACAGCTTTCTTTGTTGCATCTGAATTTGCCATTGTAAAGGTGAGAAGTTCAAGAATTAATCAGCTTGTTGCCGAAGGGTCCAAAAAGGCTATCATGGCGAAAAAGGTGACATCAAGGCTAGATGAATATTTGTCAGCCTGCCAGCTCGGTATTACAGTGACATCCCTTGGTTTAGGGTGGATCGGTAAACCGGCAGTAAAAGAACTTTTAGTTCGAGGTTTTGGTTTGACAAACATTCCTGATTCAGCAATCAGCCTGATCTCAGCAACACTTGCGTTCTCTATTATTACCTTTTTGCATGTAGTTGTTGGCGAGCTTGCACCAAAAACACTTGCCATACAAAAGGCAGAAAAAATGACGCTTTGGCTGTCAGGACCGCTGCATGCATTTTATATCCTTATGTACCCTTTCATTTATGTGTTGAACGGGTCAGCCCGTGTACTAACGAAAATGATGGGTATCGATATGGGGTCTGAAAAAGAACATTCCCATTCCGAAGAGGAATTAAAGATTTTATTATCTGAAAGCTTAAAAAATGGGGAAATCAACTCATCAGAGTATAATTATATGAACAAGATATTCGATTTTGATAATCGAATCGCAAGAGAAATTATGATACCGCGAAGAGAAATTTGTGCGATTCCAGAAGATATGCCGTTAGACGAAATACTGGCGATCATGACAAAGGAAAAGTACACACGTTTCCCCGTGTTTTCAGGGGATAAAGACCATGTCATTGGCATGCTCAACAAAAAGCAGCTCTTTGCAGATATTGTGTACCAAGGAGAAAAAGATCAACTGAAGCTTCAAGATTATATTTATCCAGTGATTGAAGTGATTGACACGATTCCAATTCAAGAGCTTCTCGTCAAGATGCAGCGCGATCGAATGCATATGGCGATTTTAACGGATGAATATGGCGGGACATCTGGACTTGTCACAACGGAGGATATTTTAGAAGAGATTGTTGGAGACATTCGAGATGAATTCGATGAAGATGAGCAGCCAGTTATTCAAAAAAGAGCGGATCATCATTATATATTAGATGGAAAAGTGAGATTAGAGGAAGTTCAAGATTTGATCGAAATGTCATATCATGATGAAGAAATTGATACGATAGGCGGGCTAATCTTAAATGAGAACATTGATATCCGAGAAGGACAATCCATTTATCTTGATGATATTCGGATGAAGGTCTTGGAGATGGATGGGCGCTATGTGAAAAAGATCGACCTGAAAAAAGGCGTCACATCATCAGAAAAAGAAAATACACGCACAGGGCTTGATATAAAAGAGCCGCTGCTAGTAAACGAAATGACCTTGAGCGAAAAATAAGCTCAAGGTTTTTTTAGGTATTTAGCCTCTTTTTCAGGAATGTACGTTCGTATATAATGAGAACAAACGTTCGTTAAAGGGGGATGAGACATGCTCTGGTATGAAACAGCAAGTATCACGGAGAAAAAGACCTCAATGAAACGAATTGAGTTTCATTTGAAAAATTTCAAGAACTATCAAGCAGCTATTTTAAATATCGAAAGACAGCTTGAAAAACGGAGTTCTCTCCAACATCATCATATGGCACGTCAAAAATTAGAAGAGCAAAAAAATCAGTATGAACTGATCGTTGCTTGTATTGAAACGGCTCTAAAAGAATTGGATGAAATAGAGCAGCAGCTCATTGATTACAAGTATTTTCGGGATTGGCGTATGGCAAAATGTGCAATAGAAATCGGTTATAGTGAGAAGACACTATTTTTGATGAAGCGCCAGCTGATGGATCAACTGCTCATCAGCCTAGCTGCCATCACAGATATTTAAAACAGAAGTTGTCCTATTTGATAAAACGCCGCAAAAAGGCATAAAGAGCCGATAATCGTCACAAGTAAATAGGCAGCAAGTTTCCCAATTTGACGCTGCATCAGCATCTTCGCAGATTCTACACTAAACGTAGAGAATGTGGTAAAGCCGCCAAAAAAACCGGTTCCTATGATCACAAGCAGTGGATGATTGGACGTTACAGCGCCTGTGAGAAAACCTAAACCGGCTGCACCTAATAAATTAATGAAAATAATACTGTACGGGAAAAGGGCATGGGATGGGGTTTTCTGGATTGTTTGGCTGATGAAGAAACGACATGCACTACCGATCCCTCCAGCTACAGCTGTATAAAAAACAATCATTTATCTGCTTCCTTTCTGCTGCTTATTTTGATGAAATAGCCGTTCTGCAATGATCAGGCCAGCTAAAGCAGCGGCTACTCCAGCCATGACTGAGAGCAGGATGTACATCATACTGAAATTGAACTGCCCTGCCTGTAACAGGAGAACGGTCTCTTTAGAAAAGGTGGACATGGTCGTAAACCCGCCGCAAAACCCAGTTCCAATCAAAGCAGCAAGATATTTTTTCCCTTTCTGAAATAGAAAGTACCCTGTCGCAAAACCAAGAAGCAGACTGCCGGAAATGTTTTCAATCATCGTTGCATAGGGGAATGTCTGGCTGATGACAGTTTGGCTTAGTTCATATCTGCAAAGTGTACCCATCAATCCACCGATAAAAACGGCGAAATAAGTTTTCATCTGCATCATTTCTCCTTTTGAAAGAATAGCGGGTTATCCGTTACCACACCATCAATTGGGTATTTTTTGATTCGATCAGCTGTTTCTTGATCTTTTACAGTCCATATGAATATATCCATTCCGAACGAATGGATGCGATTTATCCACCAGCGGTTTATCATCGTTTTCTTCATATTCAAACAATCTGCAAAGGAGCTGTACATCGATAAATTCCTTTTTGCCAATTTTAAGATAGAAGGCTTTATGATAAAAGCAGTTCGAAGAGAAGGGGCAAGAGCTTTTATTCTTTGAAGTGCAGTCTCATCAAAAGATTGAACCATGAGATGACGAGAATACCCAAATCGACTGATAATATCAGCAACAGCTTTTTCAATTCCAACTTGACGCTTAGGGTGCTTCAACTCAATCAGGATCCCGATGCGCTCACTGTATCTCCCCATCACATCTTGTAATGTAGGAATTCGTTCGTTTGCGTACAGAGGATCAAACCAGCTTCCTGCATCGAGCTTCTTCAATTGCTGAAGAGTATAACTTTTGACCAAACCGCTTCCGTTCGTCGTTCGATCAACGGTATCATCATGGATGACGACGACATGCTGATCCATTGTCATTTGTACGTCTAATTCAATATAATCTGCTCCTTGTTCGACAGCTGCATCAAACGCAGCGATTGTATTTTCTGGGGCAGCGCTTGATGCCCCTCTATGTGCGATAATATACACTTGCTCCAGCTCCCTGACATAAGTTCTGGTCTTATCATATCAAATGCTTTGGTGGTTTTCCTTCTTTACTATATGGAGAAGAAGAGCGCCGTATTATCAAGGAGCCTCATGTACCGAAAAAGCTTGATGTATCATTTTGAAAAGTTAGAGGAATAGAGCAAGCCATGATTGAGTAAATCTGAATAACATCAATTTTTCTTCGATCAATTTTGTCCAAATCGTCAGCGTTCGCCAAAATATTAGTGCTTTCGTCATGTTGACTGAAAATTCTGATGTTTTATAATGATGAAAAGGAGGCGAGATGATTGGGTAAAGGGAGAATTAGAGTGGAAGAACGTATTAAGGCCGAAACGGATGCTGAAATGTTTAAAGCGACTCTCCTTGATCAGGCTCAGAAGAAAAAGTAGTTTGCTGCCCGTCGATATGTCTCAAGCCAAAATTTCATAATTGAACATCATGCCTCGGGATAGGTCCCGAGGCTTTTTATATAGAGGTCAGACATTTAAGAGAGGACATAAACGAAGGTTATATTATAAACTAGAGAGGATTGTTTTAAAGGAGAGAGAAAGAGATGTTTACACAAAAATGGATGGATACATATTTTACAGTCGATATTGCGATCCAAATAGGCATTAGCCTTTGTATTTTATTGCTTTTTTTATTGCTTCGAAAAGTATTTACGAAATACTTGTTTCACCTGCTCTTTAAGCTGACAAATCGGTCAAAAACCGAAGTCATTAATCAAATTGTCGTGGCGTTTGAAAAACCTGCGAGACTGTTTTTTGTGGCACTAGGTTTATATTTTGCGTTACGACAAGCCCCATACTTTGAGCACCATATGGATGTCATTGTCAAATTGTATAGATCCTCTATTATTTTGATGCTGACGTGGGGCCTTTGTAATTTAACCGCAGCTTCTTCCTTCTTATTTCAAAAAGTGAATTCAAAATTTGAATTAGAGATGGATGACATCTTAGCGCCATTTTTATCAAAGGTTCTTCGGTTTATGATCATTGCACTGAGTATTAGCGTCATTGCACAAGAATTTAATTATGATGTGAACGGACTTGTGGCAGGGCTTGGTCTAGGTGGTCTTGCTTTTGCGCTCGCTGCGCAGGATACAGTGGCGAACTTTTTTGGAGGAATTGTGATTATTACAGAGAAGCCTTTTACAATGGGCGATTTTGTAGAGACTCCAAGTGTACTTGGGACTGTAGAGGATATTACTTTCCGAAGCACAAAATTTAGAACACCTGCTGAAGCGGTGGTGACTGTGCCAAATTCGACCCTTTCAAAGGAGCCGATCACAAATTGGACGAGAATGAATAAACGTCAAATTACGTTCTCCGTTCGTGTATCGTACAATACACCGAAGGAAAACATTGATAAGTGTATCAAACGTCTGAAGCAAATGCTTTATGAGCATGATGGGGTTCATAAGGAAACGATTATGGTGAATCTCGATGTGCTGGCAGACAGCTATTTAAACTTATTCTTCAACTTTTACACAAACACAACCTCTTGGTCTGAAAACCTGGATATTAAGCAGGATATTAACTATCGAATCATTGATATTTTCCATGAAGAAGGGGTAGAATTTGCTTTCCCTGGACATACCATTTATATGAAACAAAAAGGTGAGAAACAGCTCGGTGAATAAAGGAGGAATGGTGGTTGGATCAAACAAAAGTGGCAGCGCTAATAGAGAGATTATCAAAGGCCTCACATATTACGGTCCTTTCAGGTGCTGGGATGAGCACAGAATCGGGAATTCCCGATTTTAGATCAACGGGTGGACTATGGACAGAAGATACCTCTCGCATGGAGGCAATGAGCCGGTCCTACTTTTTATCACATCCTCATCAATTTTGGCCGAAATTCAAAGAATTGTTTCAAATGAAGATGAGTGGAGAGTACGAGCCAAACGATGGACATGCTTTTTTAGCCAATTTAGAAAAGCAAGGAAAGCACGTGGATATTTTCACGCAAAATATCGATGGCCTGCATAAAAAAGCGGGAAGCCAGCATGTGTATGAACTGCATGGTTCCATTCAAACAGCTACATGTCCATCATGCGGATCAACATACGAACTGCCTTATTTATTACAAGAAGAGGTGCCGATTTGTGAGCGGATTTCATCAGACGGCCGCGCGTGTGGACGAGTGCTTAAAACAGATGTTGTCCTTTTTGGAGACATGGTGAAGCACTTTGATCAAGTGGAGAAATCACTCCAGCAAACGGACATGCTGCTAGTTATGGGAACTTCCTTAGAAGTGGCACCAGCACGCTATATTCCAGAAGATGCTGCTCATCATCCTTCCATCTTTAAGGTCATGATGAATTTAAGTGAGACGGAATTTGATCCGCTGTTTGATCTTGTCTTTCACGAACGAATTGGCGAGGTTGTGAATGCTTTATAAATCATAAAAAACCCGCATCCAACAGGTGCGGGTTTTCATTATTGCTGCAGTGGTTTCATTGTTTCATCAAGGACTTCAAAGGTGTAGCCCTTCGCCTTTAATTGTGTGATCAGACGGTTTAAGTATTTTGCGGTAGCTGGTTGATCATGCATTAAGATGATTTTTGGCTCTTTCGGGTACTTGGTTTCAAGCACTTGCAGCTGATTTAATACTTCTGGTACATATTTTGAGCTTTTATATTTCCAGTCAAGACTGTCAATGGTCCAGTCCCAGTATACAAAGCCTTTTTGTTTTAAACGTGTTTTTTGCTGGTCTGTTAAGTTTGGAGAACTGCCATAAGGTGTTCTCACAAGATGTGTATATTCACCAGTAACAGAAGCCAATATACGTTGATCTTCTTTCATCTCATTTACAGGAGAATCACTTTTTTGATAAAAGCGTTTCACATCATGCGTGATGCCATGAAGTCCTAATTGATGACCTTCTTGATGAAGTCTTTTTACAGCTGCCGGGTGTTCTTTGATTTGTGGTCCGAGCATAAAGAATGTGGCCTTCACTTGCTGTGATTTTAGCACATCTAACAGCTGATTTGATGTAGCAGAAGGGCCATCATCAAAGGTCAAAAAGATCGTTTGATCCGTTACATGTTTGTTTGGATTGATCTTAAAATGTGCATCTAATGTTTTTGGCGAATCATCTTTTGCTTTCAGACTTGTACTTGTGTCTCGAAATGGACTGCTCGCAGACACTTCATTCGGTTGATCTGCTGCCTGCATATTGGTTTTAGACATATCCCAAATGAAAAAAAGGATCAATGTCAGGATGACTAGACCAATCGCCTTTGAGAGCAGCATCGTGTTTGAAGGTGTCTGTTTTTTCGTAACCCGTTGCATTACAATCGCTCCAATAAATCAGTAGTTTGTGTCGAATCATGTAGTGGATTCTGTCTTTTTTCGCTGTTTTTTGTCGTGCTTATATGGAGTAAGTATACAGGAAAAAAGAGCCTATGAATATAGAAGATGCTAAAAAATTGGAATCTTTTTGGTTATGAATCTATATTTGTTACAATAGAGGGTTATCCAGTCAAATGGATATGAAATAATTCTGAATAATCATTGAAACGTTTACATTTATTCGCTAAGATAGCATCAGACTCAACCATTAAGCGAAGCGAAGGGGAGATTCCATATGAAAGTATTATACAATGGGGATTTTATTGAAAAAAAAGATGCACATGTTGATATTGAAGACAGAGGCTATCAATTTGGCGACGGAGTCTATGAGGTCATCCGCGTATATAATGGGACTTTGTTTACATTAAAGGAGCATACTGAGCGTCTATTCAAGAGTGCAAAGGAAATCGGCATTCATCTGCAAGGTACAGTATCAGATATGGAAGAGAATTTGAAGAAGCTAGTCGCAGATAATCAAGTGATTGATGGCGGCGTGTATATTCAAGTCACGCGAGGCGTCGCACCTCGAAAACATCAATATGGTTCGCTTACCCCTCAGATTACGGCATATACATTTCAAGTGAAAAAGCCTGTTCAAGAGCAGACAGCTGGTGCGAAAGCTCTATTGTCTGAAGATCTTCGCTGGTTAAGATGTGATATTAAAAGCTTAAACCTTTTATATAACGTCATGGAAAAGCAGAAAGCATCTGAAGCTGGTGCGTTTGAAGCGATTTTAATAAGAGACGGCTTTGTGACAGAGGGGACGTCCTCGAATGTATATGCCGTCATTGATGGTGTCATTCGTACACACCCAGCAAATAACCTGATTTTAAACGGCATTACACGTAGAAAGCTGCTAGAGGTTTGTCAGGAAGAAGGATGTCGTGTGGAAGAAACCCGTATTAGTAAAGAGGAACTTTTGCATGCACAGGAAATTTTCATTAGTTCAACGACAGCTGAAGTGATACCAATTGTTGAGATAGATGGTCAGCCAGTTGGGAAAGGTGTTCCAGGGGAGATCACGAAGCGTGTACAGGAAGGGTTCCAGAAAAAAATTAAGCATGAAAGCGAAGCATCTATTTCTTCGTAAAAGGAAAAAGGCTGTAAACCAATGTTTACAGCCTTTCAGCGTGTAGACAAACCCTCGCATTCGGTGTCAGTCCTGCGTGCTGGTGCTCACGAATGTCAAATTCGCTCCGCTCCAGTACTCGGCCATCCTAGACTTCAAAGGTTTTCTATCACGCTAAAAAGAAGACAAAGGGCTAAAATAAAGTTCATTTTAGCCTTTTGTGATGACATTTATTTCACGATCAGTACAGGTATATCTGATTTGGACGATAACTTTTCACTCACACTGCCAAAGAGCATTTTTTTCAATCTGCTTTGGTCACGTGCTCCCATGACGATGAGGTCTGCTGAAATCTCTTCAGCGTATTCGATAATCGCTTCTGCAGGCTCCCCTTCAACAATTTCAATCGCAGCTTCAAACTGCTCTTCATTTAACAGCATTCTTGCTTCTGCAACTACCTCTTCTGTATGGTCTTCAAAAATCAAGGGACTTTGTTGTTCATCATGAGGTACATACACAGGGGGTGTTTGAAGGTCAGCCATGCCGCCTCCGATATAAGCGCCGCCAGTCATTGGGCGAGGTGCATCAAACACCTGTCTGCTGGATTTCCCATTATGAGCGTAGGCAATGGTCAGCTTGGCATGCAAAGTTTTGGCTAAAGCGATTGCCTTCTTTAATGCTTTCTTACTGTCTTCATGTCCATCAAACGCAACGACCATCCGATCAGCTTGAAACAATGTCCTCATTCCTTTCAAAAGGAGTCTATACGTTCATGGTATACCCGATATCTGAAAAAGATACACATAAAGGGTATGAACTTTTTGTTAGAAAATTTCATTTATTGAAAAATATTTATTGACAAAATAGTGACAGCCACTATAAGATAAAAAAAGATTCAAGAGCCAAAAGGAGGAAATGTCATGTGCAACATTGGAAGAATGAAATCAAACTTCATGAATGAGTTGATTCACGTGACAATTACACCTTCATTGGTCATTGAAAAGGAACTCGTATGTTCCAATTGATCGGATGAATCAAGGCGTATGTTGCGTATTTGTCAACATGCGCCTTTTTATCATGTATAAAAGAGGCGTACCAGTCAGCTGGTTGCCTCTTTTTTTGTTGTATACATTTCGCATCTCGAAATAATGGGATGCATCAACAACTAAATGAAGAGGAGTGAAAGCATGTGAACATGCCAAAGGCAAGACAAATGACAAAAGCTCAAAAAACGAAACAAGGTGACAATCAGGAAAATATAGAAAGCGGCTAGCTTTAAAAGGAGAGACAAACATGTTTTCAGTATTTGTGAAATTAGGCTGGTTCTTTAAACAAGAGTGGAGGCGCTATACAATCGCCATTACGTTGCTGCTCATTGTGAATGTGCTTGAAATGCTGCCACCGAGGTATCTAGGTCAAGCAGTTGATGACATTCGGTCTGGTCAATTTACAACATCCAGTATTCTGTTTTACGTAACCATTTTTTGCTTACTTGGTGTCAGTGTCTATGCGCTCACCTATTTTTGGATGTATCAGTTATTTGGCGGCGCGAATGTCATGGAGCGTGTGATGCGCGGAAAATTAATGCGCCACTTACTTAAGATGACACCCACCTTTTATGAAAAGAAAAAAACCGGAAATTTAATGGCGTTAGGTACAAATGATTTGAATGCTGTGGCTTTAACAACAGGCTTTGGCGTTTTAACATTAGTCGATTCCACTGCTTACATGCTGATGATCTTTTTTACGATGGGGCTGACGATCAGCTGGAAATTAACTTTAATGGCCATTATTCCAATGCCACTGATGGCGATTTTGATAGCGTTTTATGGCAGTAAAATTCATGAACGCTTTACAGTCGCTCAAGATGCATTTGGTGATATGAATGATCGTGTATTAGAATCAGTTGCCGGCGTTCGGGTGATCCGTTCTTTTGTACAGGAGAAACAAGACGTGAATCGCTTTCGAGAAATGACAGATGATGTCTTTCAAAAAAATATGAGAGTGGCGATCATTGATTCATTGTTTGAGCCGACGGTGAAATTGCTTGTGGGGATCAGTTATTTAATCGGTATCGGTTACGGCGCATATCTTGTGTTCCAAAGTGATTTAACCATTGGTGAGCTTGTCGCATTTAACGTCTATCTGGGGATGATGATCTGGCCAATGTTTGCCATTGGTGAATTGATTAATATCATGCAAAGAGGAAATGCCTCATTAGACCGGTTGAATCATACACTCAGTTATCAACCGGATGTAACTGACGCAGCCAAGCCAAAAACATTACAAGAGCCTGGCGATATTCAATTTGAACATGTGACATTTAGGTATCCAACTTCCTCTAAAGATAATCTAACGGATGTCTCCTTTACTGTACGAAAAGGGCAAACGATTGGTATTACAGGAAAAACGGGAAGCGGAAAAACAACGATTGTCAAACAGCTTCTTCGTCAGTATCCGACAGGTGATGGAAAGATCTTGTTTTCAGGTGTTCCAATTGAGGACATTGAATTGGATCAGCTGTTCCAATGGATTGGCTATGTTCCGCAAGATCATGTCCTTTTCTCAAAAAGTGTAGAAGAGAATATGCGTTTCGGTCATAGAGACGCGAGAGAAGCTGAATTAGCACAAGCGATTAAAGATGCTTACTTTGAAAAGGATTTACGCCTTTTACCAGAAGGCTTGGAAACGATGGTTGGAGAAAAGGGAGTGGCGCTGTCAGGAGGACAGAAGCAGCGGATTTCCATTGCACGTGCTTTATTAATTGATCCAGACATTTTGATTTTGGATGACTCGTTATCTGCAGTTGATGCAAAAACAGAAACGGCTATTTTAGAGAATTTAAGACAAAATCGTCATGGAAAAACGACATTTATTACAACCCACCGTCTATCAGCTGTAGAGCATGCGGATCTCATTCTTGTCATGGAAGAAGGACGTATTGTTCAAAAGGGAACCCATCAAGCGCTTATTCAGCAAGATGGATGGTATAAAGAGCAATTTCTGCGTCAGCAGCTGACAAATCAGCTGGAAGGAGGGGATGAGGCATGACAACAGGGAGAAGACTTCTTGCCTATGCACTCCTATATAAAAAAATATTGTCTGTTGCTTTAATCTTTCTGATCATTGCAGTTGGTGCTGAGTTGACAGGACCTTTCATTGGGAAAAAAATGATTGATGATCATATTTTAGGTGTAGAAAAACCGTATGTTGAAGTAAATGAAAAAACAGATAAAACGGTTTATTACCAGGGAAATAACTATATACGAAGTGACCGGCTACAGAATCAAAATGAAGCTGGAAAGCAAATCAATGTGGTGCAAGTCGGATTTGGATACTATTTTGTGAATGAACCGATTCGATTTGACGGAAGCCGGACAATAGAAGGGGATCAGCTCATCATTGAAAATGGGAGTAAGCGAGAGACGTATCAAGTACAGCGTTTATCCAAAGAGGAAATTTTCGCTTTTTATCAGCCGGAAATCAGTGGTTTGGTGCAGCTTGTTCTATTTTATTTTGGGATGCTCGTCATTGCGATTTTCTTTCAATATGGGCAGCACTATTTACTCCAGCGTATTGCAAATCGCATTATTCAAAAAATGCGAGTGGACGTATTTGAACATATTCAAACGCTTCCGATTCGGTATTTTGATAATTTACCGGCTGGAAAGGTTGTCGCGCGGATTACGAATGACACAGAAACCATTCGTGATTTGTATGTAACAGTACTCGCTAATTTCGTCACAAGTGCCATTTACATGGTTGGAATTTATATCGCCATGTTCTTATTAAATGTGAAGCTGGCGCTTATATGTTTAGTGGCTGTTCCGATTATTTTCCTATGGTCGATGACTTATCGAAAGTTTGCGTCGGTTTACAATCACCGCATTCGATCCATCATCAGTGAAATTAATGCCAAGCTAAATGAAGCCATTCAAGGAATGACGATTATTCAAGCTTTTCGACATGAACAAGCAACGAAAGAAGAATTTGACGAGCTGAATAACAATCACTTTCGATATCAGCGGAAGATGCTTCATTTAAATTCACTTCTCTCACATAACTTGGTGAATCTGCTTCGGAACTTAGCATATGTGGCACTCATTTGGTATTTTGGAGGTGCGTCCTTAAGTGCCACGAGCATTGTATCAATTGGGGTGCTCTATGCATTTGTCGATTATTTAAATCGATTGTTCCAGCCGATTACAGGCATTGTGAATCAATTTTCTAGATTAGAATTAGCAAGGGTTTCATCTGAACGGGTCTTTCGATTATTAGATGAGCCTGGTACTGAAGTGGAAGAACCGGTTCAGAAGAAAATCGAGGGGCACGTTCAATTTCAGGATGTTACCTTTGCGTATAATGAAGGGAAAAATGTATTAAAGAACATCACCTTTGAGGCGAAAAAAGGTCAGACGGTGGCACTCGTTGGACATACCGGTTCTGGGAAAAGTTCGATCATGAATTTGCTGCTGCGTTTTTATGATATTCAGCATGGGGATATCCTCATTGATGGAAAAAGCATCTATGATCAGTCGCGCCAAACGCTGCGTAAACAAATGGGCATTGTACTTCAAGATCCTTATTTATTTTCTGGAACGATTGCATCCAATGTCAGTTTAGGAAATGAAGACATTAAAAGAGAAACGATTGAAACATCGTTAAAGCAAGTGGGCGCAGTAGAACTATTAAAGCATTTGCCTGAAGGTTTTGATGAACCAGTTGTTGAAAAGGGGAGTACTCTTTCCTCTGGGGAGCGTCAATTGATTTCATTTGCCCGAGCACTGGCATACGATCCAGCGATCTTAATTCTAGATGAAGCGACGGCTAACATCGATACAGAAACAGAAGCCATCATTCAACGGGCACTAGATGTCGTCAAAGAAGGACGAACCACTTTTGTCATTGCACACCGATTATCTACTATTAAGAAAGCTGACATGATTTTGGTGTTAGAAAAGGGTGAGATTGTCGAGCGCGGCAGCCACGAAGAGCTCATGGAGCAAGGCGGATTGTATGCGCAAATGTACGAATTACAAAAGGGAGCTGTGGCTAGCAGCTGATAGGATGAACAGCAAAAAGCCTCTTTCAATTTGAAAGAGGCTCTTTTTCATGGCAATGAAAAAAGTCGAGGCTTCATGATGATCTCGACTTTTACTGGTTGTATATCATTTACACGAATTAAATGGTCAATAAGCGATACCGACGCGTTGATGCACAAATTCCTTTGAGTTTAACTGCTGATACAAAAAGTGTGCGGTATCTTCAACTGAAATTTTCTGTCCATCTATAGGGAGAAAATTCTTTTCATAGCGATATGACCGTGTCACTTCTCCATCTGGTAAATAGGTTGGGCAAATGATTGTCCAATCTAGTTCAGTTGATTGAAGAATTTCAAATGCTTTGGCATGTTCTTTAGCAGCTCGGGAAGTGGTTCGCCTTGATTCATTTGTTTCAAAGCGGTAAAGCTCAGGCTGCTGCCTTGCTTTTAAAATCCCCGCAGTGCCAATCGTTATAATTCTTGATGTTCCTGTTTGCTTCATGGCTTGTACGATATGCTCCATTGAAACAGATAAAGTATCATCACCATCTGTTGATAGACAGCTCACGACAATATCTGATCCTTTAATCGTTTCAAGCACATCCTCTTGATTTCTGGAATTGCCGGTGACTTGAAACATACCCGCAAGCATTTCTTCCCGGTTTGTCCGAATTAACGAGCGAACCATGTAACGATCATCTTCTTTTACGAAACGAAGAAATGCTTGTCCTACACGTCCATGAGCACCGAAAAGAGCTATTTTCATCTGATCGATCCCTCCACTACATACTATAAGTGAAAAGAACTTAAAATGGTACAGTTTTATGTCATGCTTTTTTTATAAAGATGAAAGGACCGAATACTATGAGCATATTCACATAATAGAGAGAGACCGACAAATTGTAGAAGTTCAAAATTCACACCTGAAATAATGTCCATGAAGATCCGCTCCTTTCTAATACATCATATGAATTCAAAAGGAATCGGTGAGGGATAAAACCAAAAAAAGAAGACACCATAAGAGGTGCCTTCTATGATCCAGATATGAAATTAAGCTTTTGTTCCACCAAGGTTTTGCTGAGCGTAAGATACAAGACGTTTAGTGATTTCTCCACCAACTGAACCGTTAGCACGAGCTGTTGTTTCTGCTCCAAGGTTTACACCAAACTCAGAAGCGATTTCGTATTTCATTTGATCGATTGCTTGCGCTGCTCCAGGAACTAGTAATTGATTTGAACTATTAGAATTTGCCATGATGTGAATCTCCTTTTTATATATGATTTTTTGGTTGGGTTTGCTGGAGTCGCACCAGCGAAATGATCAAGTCATTTGCCACTTGGCGAAACCCAATGCGGTAACTGCTTTGTACTAAATATTATGGTTCGCTTCGAAAAAATCATACGGAAAAATAAGATGGTAAATGTTGTTTTTACATACAAAAAACCACCACCCAATGGTGATGGTTTGTGGAACGTCTTCTTATTCAGCTGAGCGAATGCGTAGCTCAGTCTCTGTATCAAAGAAGTGCGCTTTATTCATATCAATGGCAAGAGGGATCGTCTGACCTGCCTGAATATCTGTGCGAGAATCAACACGTGCAATAAACGTTTGACCAGCGAGAGAAGAATAAAGCATCGTCTCGGCTCCCATTAATTCAGCCACTTCTACGTTTGCTTCAATTTTTGTTCCTTCAGAAGCCTCTATAAACACAGGCTCATCATGAAAATCTTCTGGTCTGATGCCTAGAATCACATCTTTTCCGATATAGCCCTGACTACGTAATACTTTCATTTTTCCTTCTGGTACACGAATGTGTGTATTCCCAATGGCAATGGCTCCGTCAGACAGTTTTCCTGTAAAAAAGTTCATCGCTGGAGAGCCAATAAACCCTCCTACAAAGACATTCTCTGGGTTTTCATACACATCTTTTGGTGCGCCAACCTGCTGAATAAAGCCATCTTTCATGACAACAAGCCGAGTAGCCATTGTCATGGCTTCTGTTTGATCGTGTGTGACATAAATGAATGTCGTCTGCAGCCGCTGATGAAGTTTAGAAATTTCGGCACGCATCTGAACACGAAGTTTAGCATCTAAATTAGAGAGGGGTTCATCCAAAAGAAAGACTTTTGCATCACGCACAATGGCCCTTCCAAGTGCAACACGCTGTCTTTGACCTCCAGACAAGGCCTTAGGTTTTCGATCTAAGTACTGTTCAAGCCCTAATATTTTTGCAGCGTTTCGTACCCGCTCATCAATTTCTGCTTTAGGAAATTTTCGAAGCTTTAATCCAAAAGCCATATTATCGTATACATTCATATGAGGGTATAAGGCATAGTTTTGGAAAACCATTGCAATATCCCGATCTTTTGGTGCCACGTCATTCATCCGTTTACCGTCTAATAAAAAGTCGCCTTGTGAAATTTCTTCAAGCCCTGCAATCATGCGGAGGGTTGTTGATTTTCCGCAGCCTGATGGACCAACAAACACAATAAATTCTTTATCCTCAATATGTAGATTAAAGTTATCTACTGCCGTTACTTTGTTATCGTACACTTTATAAATTTGATTCAGCATCATTTCAGCCATAGGTGGTAGCCTCCCAGTCCTTTTTTGAAAGCGCTTTACTTATAAAAGAAGTGTATAAAAAGGAAGGGTGTCTGTAAATGGACAACGTGCACAACATCTTATTTTCATTTTTAGGCAAGGTGCTCATGTTAGGATCATTTAAGAAAGATCGAGAAGATTCATCATGAAATAAGCAGCTGACGCTTCTTGAAAATGCCGTATATCTAGCCCTGTCCGTTCAATAAATTTATCAATCCGATACTGAAGGCTGTTTCGATGAACATATAAAGCTTTTGCTGCCTGCGATGCATTTAAATTACATTGCATATAGGTCATGAGAGTCCGGTAAACGTCCCGATCAAAGATTGTTTCTGTAAATGCATCTGATATAGCGGCAGAAACCATGTCTGTATCATGGCGAATGAAGGCAGGTAGACATTGATAAAATGTTGCAACCCCTGACCTAAGTTTTCCTTGCTTCAGATGCCATAAAAAGAGCTGATGTTCATTTAATAATCTCATTTTTAAATTTCCATTCGGCAAATGCAGCTGTCCTTGCATGAAGACAACGTCTGTTAAAAAATCACTTGTGATGGCTTGAGACAAATCATGTAGCTGTTCAAGTTGACCATTTTCTGATGTAGCGTTTGTTTGAATGAGCATAGCTGTTTCAGTGCCTGTCCATATGAAATGAATATGTTCGAGGCTGCTGTTCACAGCCTCTTTTATTTGCTGCCTTTGTTCTGCTTGGTGATCCATTTTAAAAAAATGAACACGGACGGAGTGATCGATGGTGATTGATTTGTTTTCAAAGAGATAGCTGTACCATTTCTGTTCTTCTTCCGTTTCCTGCGTATGAGGTACATCAATTGGTGTGAGGAATGAATTGAGAAGAAGCGTTTCCCTTTCTGTTAGCTCCGTTTTGTTTACTCCGAATATTTCGCCTTCGTCTGTTTGATACCAGAGAATTTGTTTATCATTTGTTGGTGAACTGATGATATGGTGTCCGTAAACAAGTTTTAGCTTTTCTAACATGGCGAGGCTCCTTAAACAGTTTAATCATATACATGAAATAGCATTAATTCGTGGATTTCTTCTTTTAAGGTTGGTTCAACTTCATGAGGCGGAAGCTGAGAGCCCCATTCAATATCACCCGTTTTGTGATAAATGCCTTCATAGTGTGAACCATTGTGAAAAAAGGATATTTTCCAGCCAGGTAATTGCGCTTTTTTAAAGAGAGGTTTCCATTGAAAATGAGAAATCATATCATCATTGCCTCCTTGCTTTTATTGATGAAGCAATAAATACACACGACAATACGGAAACAACCTTGAACTTGGTTTTATTGTATCTCATCTGATGAAAAGAGCATAGGGAAAGCACAGATTTCAGAGACAAGAAAAGAAAACATCAGTAGGCGTTTGCATGGTCTGTAGGAGTAAGAGCCATTTGTGTTAGGTAAGATGCGTATTCAACGATTCTTTTCCCAATCAGCCATTCTGAGTTTTTCAATGGTGCATGCAGAAAAATCTCGCGGCCAGGACGAGAATTGGCTTCAAACATCCAGATAGCACCTGAGTGATCAATACCTAAGTCAAAACCAATTTCGCCAATTAGACCGGGCATTTTTTCATCTATCACACGACTAAGTGCGAGGGCAGTATCAGATAGCTCTTGCAAAACGTTCAAACGTTTCTCTGCATTAGGAAAGATATCATACAGTGTTTTTACTGAACCACCATGCAGTTGATGGGTTGTGACTGTGTGATCTCCTGAAACCTTTCCAGCAGCGGCTGTAACAGTCCAATGACCATACTTATTTTTATTCGTATGGATTCTAAAATCCAGTGGTTGATTGTCTATTTGAAGAAGCTCAATGCCTTGTTGTGCAATCAAGTCGTGAATTGCCCAATTTTTTCGCAGTTTTTTCACGAAATGGTCTACGGAATGATATGAAGTGGATTTCCCTTTATTTGAGCAGACAGTGATCCCGTTTTCCGTCTTCTTTAACTGATAAATACCGTCTCCGTGACTGCCGTTCGTTGGTTTTAAATAAATGACATGATGCAGATGAAGGAGTGTTTCTATTTTATTTAAAGCATCAACAGGATCTAATCGGATGGAATGTGGCAGGAAAGAGCTTGTTTTTTCATCTGTTAATAGTTGCTCATGAATGTCCCATTTATTAAAAAAATAAGGATTGAACCAAGGGATATCGTAGTCTTGAGTGAGTTTTCGTTTTGTTTCTTGAATGAATGCCGACTGAGTAGCCTTTCTATTAGGCAGCCGGTCATAAACAACGGATGGGAGGGGCATCTGCTTTTTTACCCAGCGCTCCTCTTGGTAAAGCAAACCTTCTACTATTCCTTTTTCCCAATCGATAGAATGAGTACCAAAAAGATATGCAAAACCAGCATGCTGCCTGCAAGATTGCAGCAGTTTCATAAAATAGGAAGACCTAGCGCCCAAAGGTGATGAATTTTGTTTGAATCCTGCAGTGAAAATGCCAATGAGAGGTCCTATATAGAGTGTATGTTGAACAAATAGAACATCAGCTTTTGTTTTGTATGGAATGAGTAAAGCGTGATAAAGGTCTTCTGATAATAAAATCCTTTGAGATTCATGATGATAGGAAATGGTGAAATCATCTACTAAACAAGAACCTAAAGCAATCGATAAAATTGCCCCCTCGTCTTTAAACTGGACAGGGAGGTGTACTGTTTTTTCACTTGCGAAATGAGGAGCGATGATGTAGCGTTTTCTCTTCATAAGGGACCTCCTTTTCTTCAGCCATCATTGATTTGGCATGTTCAAGTATGATCTGAATCAATTGATTCTCCTTCTCAGGATAAACTTTTAAAAAAGAGGATCGTCCTGGCTTTGATCTTACATTTGAGATAAAAAGTCTGCCTTCATTTGTATGAAGCAAGTCTACAGCGAATTCAATACACGGTGAGAAATTTTTGTCTATAAACGCTGGAAGAGAAGACTGAATGGAGGCAATATCATCTAACAGCAGCTCCTTGATGTGTGGCTTTAAAGAGTTTATATAGTGATCAAAGGCTACCACATGAACGGAATTTTGTTTATTGCTTAAAAGACTGTTTTCTACTGATGATTTTGTAAGAATCCCTATGCTATTCCATTGATTTTGTAAGTTTTTTATAAGAAAAATCCTAATTTCATTGAATAAAACGTCTTTTTGATCATTCGTGTTAAAAAATTGAAGGAAAGATCGGCCGATATACTTTTTGCACCAGCGCTCAACCTCTGCTGAATGTGAAAAGGTGATGATTTGCCCAGAGTTTAGCTGCACAGTAATGAGTGATTTGTCTCTTAAAGAAATGAAGCAAGAGGGTACTGCGTGCTGTTGAGAAAGCGGCTGTATTTTACAATATCCGCCCTTTCTGACCAAGTTGAGAAGGTCTGAAGGCTCTGTCAATAGAGAGCAGACAGGTAAGTAAGGTTGTATAGAAGGAAGGAGACGGAGCTGCTCGAATAGCCGCATTTTATTTGAAATTCCAGTATTCAAAAAAATGGTTTTTGGATACTTTTTTAACCAATTCATGATAGGTTTTGCTTTTTTAGATTGTGCGTCATGCTGATAAAGACAACGATCATAAATCAAGTCAGGAATCTGAAATTCTGACGCTTCAAATCCTTTGCCAGTCGTAAATTTTTGACCGTGAATGACATTTGAAGCAGGCTTTAAATCTAGAGGTGAAAAACGAACAACTTCTAAATCAAAAGTAGAGGCAGCTTTGGCAAGCTGAAGTGTGAATGCCTCTTCATGCTTCGGAGAAAGAGTGACAATGCCGAGCGTTGACGTCATGAAACAACACCTACTTTTCAAATTCTTTTTTTAACATCTGAAAAACACTTTTTGTTGATTTTACATAAACTTGGCGTTCCTATATCATTACGACAGATCGTTGTCTCATATGTCACATTGAATGCTTCATTTGCTTGGGCTCTTGACAACAACTATAATACGTATAGATAAAAACAATAAACTTCAGGTGTTGTTTGAAAGGTAGATGACGACTTTGGATATATTCACAACGTTTATCTTTATGATTGTGATAGGTGCAGTGATAGGTGCAGCAACAAACCATCTCGCAATTAAAATGCTTTTTCGTCCGTATAAGCCATATTATTTATTTGGGAAGCAGCTCCCATTTACACCGGGTCTCATTCCTAAAAGGAGAGATGAAGTAGCCAAGCAGGTTGGTGTCATGGTGATGGAGCATTTACTAACGCCAGAGGGTATTAAAAAACGAGTTGAATCATCAGAGGCAAAGCAAGAGGTATTGCAGACAGTGCACCGATACATTGATAAAGGTGCTGACATGGAAATGACGGTTGTCTCCATGTTAGAAAAATACGGTTTTTCACAGGCTGATATTAAAGCTGACGCATGGCTTCATCAGTGGACTGATCATAAGCTCCACTCACTGCTTGAAAAGTATGATCAGCAAACGTTGTCTGAGCTGCTGCCACAGGATGTAGAAAACAAGATTGCATCAAAAATTCCAGATGCCGCAGATTATATTTTAAAGAGAGGCATTCATTACTTTGAAAGTGATGAGGGGAAAGCAAGACTCGGTCATATGATAGATGATTTCTTAAAAGAACGAGGAATGCTTGGCAGTATGGTCCAAATGTTTTTAGGGAATTCAAGCTTAATTGATCGCGTGCATCCTGAAATGATGAAGTTCTTAAAGAATGCAGAGACAAAAAGGTTTTTATCAGATTTACTTGTTCAAGAATGGGACAAGGTAAAGCAATTTTCTTTACATGAGCTTGATGAAAAATGGAATGTGAAGGAGCTTCTATTTAGTGTGAAAAAGCAATTGCTTTCACATTTTTCTACAAAGGTGCTGTTAGATAGACCAGTAGGCGTTTATATCAGTGCAGTAGCGGATGATCTTAAAACTAAGTTTGCTCCATCTCTCATTGATAAAGGGATTGAAGCCGCATCTAATGCGCTTGAGGGGCTACTCGCAAAGCTCCAATTTGAAGAAATTATTCGTGAACAAATTGAACTTTTCCCGCTTGAAAAAATGGAAGAGCTTGTGATCAGCATATCTAATAAGGAGCTGAAGATGATCACATTTTTAGGCGGTCTTTTAGGTGGATTGATCGGTGCTGTACAAGCGATTTTTGTCACCTTATTCTAAGGCAAGATCGAGAAATTTCGATGAATTTATTGTATATATGTGAAACGAAAGCCATAGTTTGTTATAGTGGAGTGGTGTCCGCCGATCCATATCGGTGATAACGGATAGAAAGGAGACATAACATGTCTGTAAATCTTTATGATGTTGCATATGACCTTGAAAAAGCACTGCGTCATAGCGAAGAATATTCAGCGTTAAGAAATCTTTATGATGAGGTAAACGGGGATGAGTCCTCTAAAAGAATGTTTGAGAACTTCCGTGACATTCAAGTAAACCTTCAACAAAAACAAATGACTGGTCAAGAGATTACACAAGAAGAAGTAGAGCAAGCGCAAAAAACGGTTGCACTTGTGCAGCAGCACGATAAAATCTCTCAGTTGATGGAAGCAGAACAACGCGTAAGTGTTCTCATCGGTGAATTAAATAAAATTATCATGAAGCCTCTTGAAGAGCTTTATGGAAATGCAGAAGAAAATTAATTGAAAGGGCGATCATATTCGCCCTTTTTTTCATTCATATCGCCGCTTCTATATCTTTAAAAAAAGGGTTGTCGAAGCTCATAAATTCTGCGATAATACTTATTGAAAGTGCTTTCAAAAAGCGCTATCGTGATGAATTGGGTGCGTTCCACTTTGGGTTTACGGCGATGAGCCAAATGAGAGAGAAGCGCTTCTGGGAGAAAAGCAAAGCATAAGGGGATATGATATAAGCAATGCTTTGGTGTGTGAAAGATGAGGGGATCATGGGGAGCTTCATCACGCCATTGTTACGCATCCAAACCATACATAAAAAAAAGCCTAGGGGTAGGCTTTTTTTATTTGCGATTGAGGCATAAAACAAGGGCTGCTTCAACTGCATGTTCTAAAGCGATAAGCTAGGGCATATCCTCATCGTAAGTACAGTCATCAAGAAGGGGGATGCCTCAGTGTCAAAAAAGCTACTTGCACTCAATATAGATGGAACGTTACTTCGTTCCAATGGGAAAATCCATTCCGCTACAAAAGAAGCTGTGGAATATGTTAAGAAAAAAGGGGTTTACGTGACGATTGTCACCAACCGTCATTTTCGATCTGCACAAAAAATTGCCAAGGCGTTGAAAATACCAACTTCAACTCTTGTGACGCATAGTGGTGCATTTATCGCGGATAAGCTTGATGAGCCGCTCCATGTGAAGAAATTAACGGAAGAGAAAACATTTAATCTTGTGCAGATCCTTGAAAGCTTTGATTGTAATGTTCGCTTGCTGCATGAAAAATTCTCAATCGGCAATCGGAAAAAAACACAGTCTCAACTGATGGGGAAAACGTTGATTCATCCGTCTGATCCAATTTTCTATCCCGTTCAATTTGTTGAATCATTAAGTGATATGCTCATGGATGAACCGGTTAGTACACCTGTCATTGAAGTGTATTCGACGGCAGCACTTCAGCCTGAAATCCACACAACCATTCAACAAGCATTCCCATCTGTTGATCTGATTAAGATCAGTGATGAGAAAATGAATATTGTATGCAAAGGGGTATCGAAAGAAGCAGGACTTTCTCTTTTAACCTCAGCACTAGGTTTTACATTAGAAGATACGGTCGTGATCGGTCACGGGACAGACGACATCCCGATGCTTGAGTTAGCTGGCTTAGGCGTTGCGATGGGGAATGCACCTCATTCGGTCAAACGTAAAGCCGATTGGGTGACACGTTCTCATGATGAACAGGGTGTTGCTTATATGATCAAAGAATACTTTAGAATGCAGCAAAGGGAAGGTTTTTTACATCAATTTGATATTAAACGATAATACAGTGAAGGCCCTGTCTATTAAGAACTGACAGGGCCTTCGTCTGTTCTCTTCATTGCTTTTCCTAGATGAATTTTGTAAAATGAAACAAGTTTGAAGATAAAGGTGATACGATGCGAATTTTAATTAAAGGGCTGTCTGATGAACGATTTCATCGACCGCTTGTCAATATAGCCAATTTATTCGAAGAAGATAGTGAAGTGCTGTTTGAGTCCGGTGAAGTGGATGATGGCCTAGTGATGGTGTTTGATTGGAAAGAAACCCATGGTAGGGTGGAGGCTTCTGGCCATATCGCTGGATCCGATATGACGAGTCGTTTTTCAAGAGAGATGTCAGAGGGCTTGAATGAAAAAGAGCGCTGGAAGCAAATCAAAAACACTGTGCTGTCTGTTTATTTACATCTGCTTCAGGAACATACAGGAATGACGCAAAAATGGGGGATTCTTACGGGGATACGCCCTACAAAATTACTTCATAAGATGCTAAGAGAAGGCATGACAAAGGAAGAAGCACATGCAGCGTTAAAGCGCGATTACTTGATTCATGATGAAAAAATCAATTTGATGCAGGAGATTGTTGATCGCCAAATCAAAGCCATTCCAGATCTGTACGACCTACAGGAAGAAGTGAGTATTTATATCGGTATTCCTTTCTGTCCAACAAAATGTGCTTATTGCACGTTCCCTGCTTATGCCATTCAAGGACAAGCTGGAAGAGTAGGAACGTTTCTTTTTGGGCTGCATTATGAGATGCAAAAAATGGGCGAATGGTTAAAGGAACATGGGATTAAAGTGACGACAGTTTATTTTGGCGGAGGTACTCCAACGAGTATTACAGCAGAAGAAATGGATTTGCTGTATGAGGAGATGTATCGCTCATTTCCAGATGTGAAACATATTCGGGAAGTCACTGTAGAAGCGGGACGACCTGATACGATTTCACCTGATAAGCTGGAAGTGCTCAACCGTTATCATATTGACCGGATTAGTATCAATCCGCAATCATATGAGAATGAAACATTGAAAGCGATTGGCCGGCACCATAGTGTGGAAGAAACGATTGAAAAGTATCATCTATCAAGGCAGTATGGCATGAATAATATTAACATGGACTTAATCATCGGGCTGCCAGGAGAAGGGCTAAAGGAATTCCAGCATTCCTTGAACAAGACAGAAGAACTGAAGCCTGAATCTTTAACGGTGCATACCCTTTCCTTTAAGAGAGCGTCTGAAATGACCCGCAATAAGGAAAAGTATCAAGTGGCAGACCGAGAAGAGATCACACGTATGATGGATGAAGCGGTTGCTTGGACAAAGGCACATGACTATTATCCGTACTATTTATACAGACAAAAAAACATTTTGGGGAATCTCGAAAATGTCGGGTATTCGTTAGATGGACAGGAAAGTTTGTATAATATTATCATTATGGAAGAGGTGCAGACGATCATTGGCATTGGATGCGGCGCTGCGAGTAAATTCATTGATCCGCGAACCGGAAAAATTACGCAGTATGCCAATCCAAAAGATCCAAAGTCTTATAATGATCGTTATGAGCACTATACGGAAGAGAAGATTCAGTTTCTTGAGTCATTATTTGTTTCTCACATGTAAACACTGCGGTGACGCAGTGTTTTTTTCATTTGTAAAAGGGTATATAGGGGGTAAAAAGGTAAAGCAGGTGTACATATGATGGATGTGATCGGAATTGGGATTGGGCCAGCAAATTTAGGATTGGCCGCTTTATTAGAGGAGTATGAAGATGTGACATGCTGTTTTTTTGAACAGGAAACCGAATTTGCTTGGCATCCTGGTATGCTGATCAAAGGAACGGACTTACAAGTTTCCTTTCTAGCGGACCTTGTGACAATGGCTAATCCAAGGAGCAAGTATACATTTTTAAATTATTTACATGAATCAAACAAGCTTCACCGCTTTTATACATTTGAACAATTTGATATCCCCCGGAGAGAATTCAATGAGTATTTATCATGGGTTGCAGATGAATTAGACAGCTGTCAGTTCGGGATGAAGGTGGAGGAAGTGACCGACTGTGAAGGCGGGTATCTTGTAAAAGTTCGGCGGTTGAAAGATGGGGCGCTTTCTGAATATCGTGCAAAGCATGTCGTCCTTGGAACTGGAAGCAAGCCGATGATTCCTGTCGATGTGCCAGAAGTTGCGTTGCCGGATGTGACCCATAGCAGCCGTTATGTAGATCAACAAAAAGAACTTCATGAAGCTGAAACGGTGGCGGTGATTGGTTCAGGTCAGAGTGCAGCTGAAATTTTCTTAGACCTGCTTCAGCATCAGAAGAAAGGACAGCAGCTTTCATGGTTTACACGTTCAAGTGAATTTAGAGAACTAGAGACAGCGGAGCTTGGTCAGGAGCTATTTACACCTAAGTATGTTGAATATTTTCATTCCCTTCCTTATGAAGAACGGATGAACACATTGCCTAGACTGGCAGGATTAAGGAATGGCATAGATGCATCGACGCTTTCTCGCATTTATCAGGAATTGTACCATCGCTCCGTTTCAGGTGAAGAGCCTTCTGTACTCATTCAGCCAATGACGGAGCTTGAAGCGATACATATGGAGAATGACCAGCAGTTAGAGCTGCATTTGAAACAATGGCAGCTGAAGAAAGAAAAGAAAATCACAGTCGATCATGTTGTATTGGCTACAGGATATAAGCCTAATATTCCGGAATGGTTTAGCGCATATGAACCATTGATTGAATGGGAAAGCGATGAGCATTTTAAAGTGACAGACGACTTCAGGCTTGTGTTTAGAGACAAACGGTCTCATCATCTCTTTACATTCACGAACCTCGATCACTCTCATGGAACAGCGGCGACCAATTTAAAACTATCGATCTACCGCAATCAGAAAGTCATCCGAACCATTCGCGGGGATACGCAAGAACAAGAGAAGCAAGAAACAGCATTTCAGCAATTTGAATAGTTATAAAAAAGGGCCCCTGCACAGGGCCCTTTTCAATTAAATGGTTGTTTCTCTTTTTACTTTTGGTTTTTCAGTTTTCCATTTGAAGATTTTGTTTAGGATTTGATAGATACGCTTTGATTCTTTCGTCACTAGCGGTCCTAAAATCGCAAGGATTAATACATATAATGCAGCAAATGGCTTCAATGTAGCGGCAAGCCCGCCTGCAATCCCAAGTTCGGCTACAATGATGGAAAACTCTCCTCTTGATACGATGGTTAATCCAATATTAGAAGAGGCTTTATGAGAGAAACCGGCTCTTCTTCCAGCAAACATCCCCGCGGTGAAGTTCCCGATCAAGGTGAGAATGACAGCGCCGATCGCAAGCCAGAAGGCATCTCCTAATGTAAATGGATCAATACTTAGTCCAAAGCTGAAGAAGAACATGGCGCCAAAGAAATCTCTAAAAGGAACAACGAGATGTTCAATGCGGTCTGAGTGCTCTGTTTCTGAGAACACAAGACCGAGTAAGAGAGCGCCAATGGCCTCTGCGACGTGAATCGTCTCTGAAAAACCAGCTACGAAGAACAAAGCGGCAAAAATGACAATGATAAATACTTCATTTGAACGGATATCGAATAGTTTGTTTAATAGTTTTGGCAGCTTACGCGCGATGATAAAGAAAATCATCATGTAACCAAAAGCGATTAAAATAGATAATAAGGCACCGCCAACGGATGTGGCATCTCCAAGGACAAGACCGGATACAACAGATAAATAGACGGCGAGAAAAATATCCTCAAACATAATAATCCCGAGAATTAACTCTGTTTCAGGGTTCGCTGTCCGTTTTAAATCGACAAGGACTTTGGCTACAATGGCACTTGATGAAATGGTGATAACGCCTGCCATAATGAGAACTTCAAGGAATCCAAAGCCTGTGATAAACCCATAAAGCAATCCTAAGCTAAAGTTGATCAAAATATAAATAGATCCGCCGACTGCAATGGATTTACCCGATTTTATGAGTTTGCCGACAGAGAACTCAAGCCCGAGGTAGAATAGAAGGAACAGGACACCCATTCTACCGAAAAACGAAATAATCTCGGTGCTCTCGATAAACTTCAAATCAATGATTCCGATGGTTGGTGCATGCGGACCAACCATCATCCCAAGGACAATGAGAAAAGGAATGATAGAAAATTTAATTTTATTGGCGATTAAGCTGGCAATGGCGATGAGAATAAGCGCCGTTCCAACTTCAAAGACTAAATGATCCATTCATCACTCTCCCCCTCTAGAAAGAAAATCACGTATCAATCGCTTCAAGTGTTTTCTTTCGCCTGAAATGACCATCGTATCATTTGCTTGAATAATCGAATCGGCACCGGGGTTGAGTAATTTTTCATTTGTATGTTTAATGATCGCAATGACGGTGACTTCATAATTTTGTCTCACATCTAAATCGCCGAGTGTATGTCCAACCGCTTTTGCGTCTTTTTCAACCTTAAACCATTCAATGATCAAATCATTGAACGCCATTTCGATCGTTTCAAGTGCTTGCGGCTTATACACCATACCGCCAATAATGGCAGCAATTTGCCGGGCTTCAGCATCATCGAGAGAAATGGTGGACAGTACTTCATCTGGATCTTCATCGTCGAAACGATAAATCTCCCGTCTGCCATCATCATGAATCACAATCGTCATCTTTTCTCTATTTCTCGTTTCAATTTCAAATTTCTTTCCAATCCCAGGAAGATCATTTTCTTTAATGTTCATTTTATCCCTCCGAATATGATAGGTTTTGTTTTTCATATAGTGAGTACGGATGAAATAAAATGAATCAGTCGAGGTAATTTGATTGGTACATAATGGGGATTGCACACTTCATTTCTAAAAAACATAAATCAATAGACAACGCTATGGTTGGTGTAAGCTTTACAAGAAAAGCTTTTGAAGCGCCCATTGATAACCTCTGTTTTAACAGAAGAGATGCGGCATGTTTTTTTGAAAATGGAGGTGTCTTCACAGCATTGATTTCTTCATCATAAATCGATGGAGAAATCAGGCTGGGTGTGCTCGCTTCTGCTTGTGAAGCAAAAACGACATTTGAAAAGGGAGAAAACATGACGATGCAGCTAATCAATATACATATGGAACTTCTTATCAATCATCCTCCCCCTTTCAAATGATTTTTATTTCTTATTTTACTATATAAAAATATATTTCTTGTTTCAACAATTATGCTTATTTTAGTATCAATTGATCTTGAAATTTTTTATGTAGAGGAAAAGGAATTACTTGATGGAAATTGAAGTAAGTCATGAGCTTGAAAAGAAAGAGGGGGAATAGTTGATGGCATATATCAATTGTCAGGTAGATGGGGATATTTTTGAAATCGCTTTCAATAGATCTGAAGCGTATAACTCGTTTCATGTTGACATGTTTGCTGAATTGAAGGAAGCGTGTGATACAGCCAGTGAAAGCAGTACAAAAATTGTTGTACTTAAGGGGATGGGCAAAGGGTTTTCAGCAGGCGGAGATATTGGAATGATGCTAAAGCAAGATCGTGAAGAAGATTTTCATCGCGTGATGGATTTGATCGAGGGAATTACACTTTCTTTAGCCGGTATGAAAAAAGTGACGATTGCACTTGTCCACGGGGCAGCGGCTGGTCTTGCTTTTAGCTTTGCCCTTAGCTGTGACTATTTGTTTATGCATCAAGATGCTAAACTTGCCATGAACTTTAATGGAATTGGGTTAATCCCAGATGGCGGAGGGCATTTTTTCCTCACCAAAAGAGTTAGTGAACAAACCGCCAAGCAATTGATTTGGAGCGGACAAAAGTTGCCGGCTGAAGAAGCGCTCAAGCTTCGCCTTGCAGACGGCGTGTTTCAAGATGAGGTGGATACGTATCAAAAAGCGTGTGTCAAGCCATTTTTAAATATGCCGCTCCAAGCCTTTGTTGAAACAAAGATGATTTATTTTCAGCAGTCAGAATCACAGCTGTTAGCCGTTCTTCAAAAAGAGCGTGCTGCACAAGCTAGACTGAGACAAAGCCGTGATCATCAGGAGGGTGTTCAAGCGTTTTTAGAAAAAAGACGTCCTGTGTTTCATTAAATAGAAGAATGAATGGCCGGCGGATGCCGGCTTCAGCGTGTAGACAAACCCTCGCATTCTTTGTCAGTCCTGCGCGCTGGTACTCACGAATGTCAAATTCGCTCCGTGCCAGTGCTCCTCCTTCCTAGACTGCAAAGGTTTTCTATCACGCTGAAAAGAAGACAAAGGGCTAAAATCAAGTTCATTTTAGCCCTTTGTCAACAATCTGTGGCCGGCGGATGCCGGCTTTTTTAACGTTCAAATAAAAGCAGTTTACCTGCATCATTTACAAGTCGATGAGAATGCTTTGTGTATTGTTGTTCGATTAAAAGGTGACGTCCTAATTCCTTTGCTTTTTCATCACTATCTGTGGTGATTTTTTCGTTTAATAAGGTTTCACCTGAAGAATCAAATACAGTCAAAAAATAGGTTTTCTCCATCTCTGATCTTCCCTTTCTTCTTGTTTTTTAATGAATTATACAAGGAGGAAGTTAAAACCTCTTTTTTCACCCCTAAAAATGTGTTTTTTAGAATGAGAGCGATAGAACGTGCATTCGTAAAAACGGCGTGATAAAATATGGACAACTACAGTAACGTACAAGGAGATAGACGTTTGACGAAGCTTACTTTTATTCATGCCGCAGATCTTCATTTAGATAGTCCGTTTGCGGGAATGTCCAATATACCGAACCGAATTTTTAAGAGGTTGAAAGAAAGCACATTTCAAAGTGCCAAGAACATGTTTGATCTTGCGATTGATCGAGAAGTAGACTTTGTGCTGCTGAGCGGAGATCTATTTGACGAATCGAATCGCAGCCTAAAAGCACAGCTTTTTTTAAGAAATCAGTTTCTTCAGCTGCAATCACACGGGATTGAAGTGTTTATTATTTATGGTAATCATGATCATTTAGGTGGTGAATGGACACCAATTGAGTGGCCAGAGAATGTTCACGTTTTTTTGAGCAGTACACCAAGTGAGCAAGCCTTTTATAGAGAAGGTCAGCTTGTGGCAAGTATTTACGGGTTCAGCTACAAAGAGCGAGCTGTCCATGAAAATATGACACCTTATTATGAAAAAACAACAGATGCTCCCTATCATATTGCGATGCTTCACGGCACATTAGCAGGTCAAGAAGGGCATGATGCGTATGCGCCATTTCAGCTTCAGCAGCTTCTAGCGCGGGATTTCGATTATTGGGCTCTTGGACATATTCATAAGCGGGCTCTTCTGCATGAAGATCCAAAGGTGATCTATCCTGGAAACGTGCAAGGAAGACATATAAAAGAAACAGGAGAAAAAGGCTGTTATGTCGTTTGCCTATCTGAAGATGCTCAAAGAGCGGAGTTTATGGGCTGTTCAGATGTCATCTTTGAGACAGTGACAATAGATATCACAGATACCGCTCATATGACCGATCTTGTTACACTTGTGGACAAAAAGATGAGTGGACTGAAAGAAAGAGGTGTTCCTCATTTTGTGAAAATAGAACTAACTGGCGATGCTCCTGCTTATATGGAGCTCACGCAGCTTGAAGTGCTTGAGGAGCTGATGGCTGTTCTTCATGAACAGGAGGAAGATGAAGATTTGTTCGTTTGGGTGATGTCGATTGACTGCCGGACACATGAAGATGCCGTTTATCCAGAAGATTCTTTTTTGACAGAACTAACAGCAGAAATTGCCGAGTTTGATGCGTATGATGAGCTGCTTTCACCGATCAAGCGTCATCCAGCTTATAGAAAGGCAGGAAGAGCTTTTACAAAAGAGGACGAAATCGATATTAAAGAAGAGGCACAAAGGCTGCTGGCAGAACAGCTGAAGCAATTATGAGAAAAGGAGAGACATGATGAAAATACGTTCACTCCATATTGCGAATTTCGGGAAATTTTCCAATCAAACCTTCCACTTTTCTGATGACGGTTTTCAGTTAGTTTATGGCCTGAATGAATCGGGGAAAACGACATTAAAGGCGTTTATTGAATCGATGTTATTTGGTTTTTCAAAAATCCATATGTATAAGCCAAAGCATGGCTCATTTTATGGCGGGTCTCTTACATGTTTAGATGAGGAATTAGGTGTGATTCATATTGAAAGAACATCTGATCATGGCGGCCAAGCTCAGGTGTTGCTGCCAAATGGTGAAGTGAAAGATGAAGCGTTTCTACATGCGATGTTAAAGGGAACGGATCGCAGATTATACCAATCGATCTATTCTTTTGACGTGTTTGGTCTGCAAAATGTACAAGCATTAAATCAAGATCAAATAGGGGAATTTCTACTCTTTTCAAGTTTGTTTGGCTCAGATGCGGCATCCAAAATGGACAGCAGGCTGCTAAAACAGCAGGAGCAGCTTTTTAAACCGAATGGACGTAAGCCTGAATTAAATCAGCAGCTTGAACATTTAAAAGAGCTGTCAGGTAAATTGAAACAGGCCAAATTGGCAGAAAGCCGTTATACCGAAAAGAAAAAAGAACAAGCTGAATTAACCGAGAAAATAGAAATGCTTCAGCATGATATGAGACAGACTGCAGAAGAGATTCAGCATTTGACTGAACATATTCGGCTTTATCCTATGATAGAAAACAAGATAGAGTTAAAAAAAGATTTGGCTAGTTATCCAGAACGAGTCAAACGGTTTAGACCGGAAACCACGCATGAACTTGATAAATTAGAATCACATCTTCACCCCAAAAAGGCGCAAGTGACGGCACTGAAACAAAAATTAGATCATTTGCAAACGTCGCTCACGCAAGTTCAGCCACTCTATGACAAGGATACGGTATTGGAGATGAAGCGAGTCATAGCTGAATCATCTGATGCTGAACTTGTGAAGAAACGCTTAGCAGAAAGGAAAACAGAGCAGAATTCTTTGAAACAAAAAATAGAAGAAGCATCAGCGAAGCTAAAGTGGCAGCGGCCAATCAAGCTTGATCAGCTGGATGATTCACTTGACTTTGAGTGGGAATTAAAGGAGGCTGTGAGCCAATACGTTCGTTTAATGGATAGGAAAACGCAGCTCGATGACCGGTTTGATCATGCAAGACATGAGCTGGAAGAAGCGGAAACCGCTCTAAAAGGATTAAAGGAACAGCCCGTTAAACAGCAAGGTGCAGAAGATGTCAGGGGCACAAGGGCTACAGTGGAACAGAATCATTCCAGAGCGGGGTTATTCCCGCTGATGTTCGTGCTATGTGCTGTCATTCTCACGATCTTATTCGTTTTAGCAGAGAGCTGGGTGACGTTACTGTTTGCAGGATTTTCCGTATTTATCTTGATAGCGATTTATCCAGTGCTTAAACAGACTCAGATGAGGGAAGTCGACGACAGTAACGCCTATCATTCCCTTCACGTTCAAACAGCTTCAGCTGAAACGCTAGTGAAGCAAAAGGGGCTTCTATACGAAAGAATGATACAGCAATATGAAGACTGGGAGCGAGAACTGGAACCTGTACAGCAGCAAGTAGAAGATATGAGAAGGCAGCTGGGTTTGTCCTCAGAGCTCTCATTCCTTGTGGAAGCTTTCCATATCTTGAAACAATTAAAAGCGAATACAGCGGCTTATGAGGCGCTTAACAAGGAAATAGAGATGCTCACACATCAGCAATCGACCTACGAGCAAAGAGTTTCAGCGCTCATGAGTCTCCTTCAAAGAAAAGAAGGGACCATTCAAGAGAATATCTCAGCCTTTCAAGAGATATTGAAAGATGAGGAAAAAAGAGAAAAAGAACGTCAGGCACTGCACGTATCCATTCAACATGTAGAGCAGCAGCTGACAACACTAGAAGGAGAAGTTCAATATTATGAAAAACAAACGGACGAGCTTTTTCGTCATGTAGAAGCAGAGTCAAAAGAAGATTATCATGTCCTATCTCATCTATCCAAAGAATACCGGGAGCGACTGTACAATTTGCAGCAGCTGAACCAAGAGCTGCACAGAAGCGGTTATGTAGATGAGGAAGAGGGCATTGCTCGTAAAGGTTTACGCACCCTTGAGGAGCAGTGTGCACAAGCAAATAGACGTCTGAATGACATGCAAGAGAATGTGACGAATATGAAAAAACGCTTGGCAGAATTAGCAGTGGAAATACGCCAAATAGAAGCATCAGGTACGGTGTCTGATTTGACTCATCAGCTTGCTGTAGAGCAGGAGCAGGCAAAGCACCTAGCGAAAAAATGGGCGGCTATTCAACTTGTTCGTTCCGTCATTCGAGAGAAACTCAATGAGCATAAAGAAACGAGGCTGCCAGCACTCCTCCAAACAGCTTCCCGGTTTATTCAGCCGTTAACGAATGATCGATATGAAGTGATTTTATTTTCTGCCGAAGATGACCGTCTGATTGTGAAACGGAGGGATGGACGCCTATTCCGCCCGGAGGAGCTTTCACAAGCAACATGTGAGCAAATTTATCTCTCGATTCGTTTTGCACTTGCTTTGTCCCACCAGCAAGATTGTCAGCTTCCATTTATGATGGATGACAGTTTTGTTCACTTTGATCATGTCCGTCTAGACAGGGTGCTGGAGCTGATGAATGAACTCACTCGTTTTGAAACACAGCTGTTTTATTTCACTTGTCATCATTATATGAAACAAGCAGCGGAAGACGGGCAGATTACGAGTTTAGCAGTGGAATGATTGACAAATTATGACTTATGTTATACTTATATGAGCAGAAACATGGAAGGAGCATTTATTGAATGGCTAAAGGGATCATGACCTATGACGTCGGCGAACAAGTTGACCTGCATTTATTAATTAAATCATCTACTAAAGGGATTGCGAGTAATGGCAAACCATTTTTAACGTTAATTCTTCAAGATCAAAGTGGAGATATTGAGGCGAAACTATGGGATGCAAAGCAGAATGATGAACTCACATATGCCGCGCAAACCATTGTGAAGGTAGTGGGTGATATTCATCATTATCGCGGAAGGAATCAGCTGAAGCTTAGGAATATACGTCCTGTTGCTGAAAACGAGCAAATCCGCATTGATGATTTTCTAGAAACAGCTCCTATTCCAAAGCACGATATGATGGATACCATCATGCAATATATTTTTGATATGAAAAACCCTAATATTCAGCGTGTCACAAGACATTTGCTGAAGAAATATGGACAGGAATTCGCTGATTACCCAGCAGCTACGAAAAACCATCACGAGTTTGTTTCGGGTCTTGCCTATCATGTGGTATCGATGCTTCATTTAGCGAAATCCATTGTTGATTTATACCCATCACTTGATCGAGATCTTTTATATTCTGGGATCATTCTACATGATTTAGGGAAAGTCAAAGAACTTTCGGGTCCTGTCTCCACCACATATACAGTGGAAGGGAACTTAATTGGCCACATTTCTATTATGGTGACAGAAATTGCGAAAGCCGCAGAGGAGCTTGGCATTGATTCTGAGGAAATTCTGATTCTGCAGCATTTAGTACTGAGTCATCACGGAAAAGGGGAGTGGGGCAGTCCTAAACCACCAATGGTGAAGGAAGCCGAAATTCTCCACTATATAGATAATTTAGATGCAAAAATGAACATGATGGATCGTGCGCTTGAGCATGTGAAGCCAGGAGAATATACAGAGCGTATTTTTGCACTAGAGAATCGTTCGTTTTATAAACCAACCTTCCACAATGAATCATCATGATAAAACGCCCGTTTGATGCGGGCGTTTTTTTTTCATAACTTGTCTTCTTTTTGCATAAGCATGTAACACGAAGGAAGAGAGATTGGTCCTAAAAAAGGAGGCGAAGACAATGTTATTTTTTCCATGGTGGGTATATGCATGTATCATTGGTATTATCTTTTGTGCCTATAAATTAATGACGACAGCCAAAGAGGAGCAAGAGATTGATCAATCCTTTATTGAAAAAGAGGGAGAAATCTTTATCGAACGAATGGAGCAGGAAAGAGAGCGTAGACGTCAAGGACAGCAAATGGAAATGAAACGATCTCAGGAAACGGCGAAGCATGAGGACCATTCGATTGCATAACCAATAAGAATACAAACAACCCCTCTACAAAGTCATGTAGAGGGGTTGTTTTGCGTTCATTATTGGTTTGTTGTTTGTTGTGTGGTTTCCTCAGATTTTTCTTTGAATGTATTTTCAAGTTCCTTATCTTTTACTTTCACATCAGCATCTTTCACCAATTTGTTTAAGATCGTTTGAATTTCATTGTTGTCTGCTTGTTTTTGATCAAGCAGTTCTTTTTTCAAGTCTGCTTTCATGTCATCGTATTTACCGCGTTCTTCGGTCTTTTTAATGATATGGTAGCCAAATTGTGATTTTACTGGTTTGCTGATTTCATTTACTTTTAGTTTGAAGGCAGCTTTACTGAAGTTCTCATCCATTTGACCATCTTTTGCGAACCAGCCTACATCGCCGCCTTGTGCTGCTGAAGCGGTGTCAGTTGAATATTCAGATACAAGGTCATCCCATTTTTCGCCTTTATCTAATTTCTTTTCTACTTCTTCAGCTGTTTTCTTATCAGCAACTAAAATGTGGCTTGCGCGGATTTTCCCTTTCAGGTCATCGTAATACGCTTTCACTTCTTTATCAGTGATTTTGATGTTAGCTTTGGCAGCCTTTTGAGTCAGCAGCTCGTATTTCACTTGATCTTTGATGTAGTCTTTCCCATATTCATCTTGAAGCTGTTTTAAACGATCTTCACCGAGTGTCTTTTTATATTCTTTCAGTTTCTTTTCAATTTCTTTATCTGATACTTTGTATTTGTCAGCAAGAACCTTTTGTTGAACAAGTAGGTTTAAAGCATCTCCACCTGCTTGTTTCTTAAGTGTTGTGTAAAGCTCTTCTTTTGTGACATCTCCTGATTTTGTTGTTGCGATCACTTCTTTATCACCGCTACTGCATGCGCCAAGAGTTAAAACACTTACTGCTGTTACAGCTGCTAAAGCCATTTTTTTCATTCAAAAAACACTCCTAATCTTTCCAAATTATTTATCATTGCTTGTATCATAACATATTGTGACATGCTGTAAAAAGAAATGCAAATGGGAGGGCATTCGTCTAGTCAAATTTTTGCGACCAACATACACATATATTGATCACAAAAAGGAGGCTGAATTATATGGGAGCAGGATATTCTAATGGGTTTGCTTTATTGGTCGTGCTATTCATTTTGCTGATCATCGTTGGTGCAGCATATCTTTATTAATTAAATCGCTGTTACAGAAAGGAGCCGTCCTGCCATGCGTGCGGGCGCTTCTTTTTTAAAACGATGACAAGTGCCTAAACGTTTTAAAATTTTCTGCATACACTGAGCTTAGAACAGAGGAAGAACTGGCAGGAGGTGTTTTCACATGGGAGGAGAAGTCTTTGCTGGCGGTTTTGCACTAGTCGTCGTGTTATTCATCTTATTGATCATTATCGGTGCATCTTGGATTTGCTAATAGATCATCATACACAAAAAGCTGCCATCAAACAGGCAGCTTTTGCTTTGAACTTAAATAGAAATGGTAATTTCAACAAATGATGAGATCAGTAAGATCAGTATCGATACATTGATAAAGCGAAACACCTTATCTTGCCGTTCTTCAGGAATCTCTCTGACAAGGCATAATGTATTAGTAAGCCTGTTTATTGAATACACAATAAACGCGGCAAAGATGATGAAGTAAAATAAAACTATCGGAGATCCCCCCTCTCTATGCTATTCCCATACTACATTACCAAATTTTTTATGAAAAAGATAGAAGTTGGCTTTAAAAACCTCATGATGAGGAAGTTGGGTCAACTAAAATATCAAACTCGTCTTGGGCTTGATCAATGATGCATGATTTTGGCGCTTTTAGCAGTTTCCAAGCAAATAAAAAGTCAGGCAAACAATAGCCTGCATGAATACTTGCGATCATGATAAAATAGTGTGCGTACATTGGAAATGCCATTCCTAAAACAAAGTAAACAGGTGAGATGACACAAAACGGGCTGAGCAGTGAGAAAAGCATCACTCTCTTAGGCACGCGCTGCCAGCAATTTCGTTTAAATAACGTCATTTTTTTCTTATGTTTCATGACTGGGATCAAGTGAACCACGCGGTGGACAAGCAATGTCGCAAGTAAAAGCACGACAAAAAGTGGTGCATTGTGACTGCTGAGTCTCGTTTCAGGATGAGTCAGTTGAAAACATAAAAATGCCATAATGAAAAAAAATACAGTAAGACATATGGCTGAAATCATCATTCTCGTATAACCATAATCCTTTTCAAGATTAATGGTCTTCCAACAATTCATTTTTCATCCTTCCAATCTCAAAAAAACTAATTGAATATCTCAAGATAATTTACTCTTCCTGAGGATAAAAATCAATGGTTTTCAAGAAAAAAAATAAATTGTTACATTCATATGGATTAAAGAGAGGAAACTTTGGGTTTTTCAAGAAAAAAAGACATAAGGGGGAGGTTCGTCTCTTTCGTCAATGAGTAATTTCGGCTAAAATAGAATGACTAAGAGAAAGAGGGAACGTACATGAGTATTGAGGAACGAATGAGCCAGCTCGAATATTATATGGAACTGTTACTGACGGCGACAGATATGAGCCGTTATCCATATTATGCGCTATTGATCCGGCAGCGTGTATCGAAAGAAGAGGCAAAGGACATTGAGCGTATTTGTGCTGAGCTCTCAGATGAAATGGACAAGCAAAAAGCACAAGGATATGTCATGTTCGACGATCTCCTTGCGCTGTTTGCGGGACAGTTAATTGAAAAGCTGGATGTTCATGAGACGATTTTTGCTTTGCATGATCAAGGGCTGTTTCAGCCGTTAATGAATGAATTTATAAAGATCATTAAACAATTTGATTTGCTTTAGCCGCTTTTTCCTCTGCTGAGTCTTCAAGTTCTTCAGGCTTTTTCGTGACTTTCCCACGTTCATTCAAAAAGTCCTTCTCAATGTTTGAAAACGATTTCTCAAAAATCTCCATGAAGTCCTCACCATAAATGTTTCGGATAATACACATCATTTCTAAAATTTCAGGGAACTTTCCGTAAATGTCATGAAGCGGCTGTGCGCCTTTGACAATACCAGTTCGGGCCGGGTCATAATCTTCGAGTAGTTTATGGAATGTCTCTTCGCCTTTTGGCGTTAGCTCAATATACGTATTGCGTTTATCGTTTAACTTTTTAGAAAATTTTAAAAGTCCTCGTTCCTCCAGTTTCTTGGAGAAGTTAAACGCCGTTGATACATGCATGACGCCAAACTTTGCAATTTCTGATATTGAAGCTCCTTTTAATTGATACGCAATCCACAAAATATGATGTTCATTGATATTTAGGTTATACGGTTTGATCCACTGCTGCCAGTCCTTTTCAATGGATTTCCAAAGAGCTTTGCTCAATTGGGCCATTCTTTGACTGAATAAAAGTGCTTCTTTTACATCGAAAGGCTGTTCCGAATGATTCATCCATTTCACCTACTTCTCTTTTTCTTGTAATTCTATTATGCCAATAAAATAAAGATTAATAAAGCTGAAAATTCAAGAATTTTTAAAAGTCATGAAAAACATTGACAAAATAACCTTTTTTCAACAAAAAAAGTGCGGGATACGCACCCCGCACACTTTTGTAAACGAATATTTTTTTGTGAGTATATTAGTTTTGTAAGGTTTTCTCCAGTTGTTTAAGCTTTTCCTCAATTTCCTGAATTTCCTTTTGTAAGTCCTGCTGATGAGGTTTGATTTCCTCGCGCCATTGCTGTATCGATGTTTGTAATTCAGTTCCGACCTCTTTAATGACCTCAGCACTTTCTTTTGCGGTTTCAACAATCTGCTCTTTTAAAGCTTGTCCATCTCTTTTTAATCTTGTCAGCGTATCTTCGAATTTGTCATAGCCGTCTTTCATCTTTCCGCGTACATCTCTGCCAGAAGAGGGAGTCGTCAGGAGCACTGCCGCACCTCCGAGGAGACCGCCTACAAATAATCCTGTTAATAAAGAACGTCCACTAGCCATTCCAATCACCTCTAGTCAAATTTTACACATTCGCATGTTCTCTCTGAGCTGACGATCAGCTTCATTGAACTTCCATACATAGCTTGCTTTATTTTAGCATACTTTTGAAGAAAAGGGAGGGGAGAAGGTTGTCTGTCTTTCTGTTCGTTTTTACGTGTATGTGTGTGATTTTCGCAGGTGGTTCTATTCATTATGTAAGGCAGCTTGGGTATGCCGGGTCTTATCCGCCAAAACATGTATTAAGACAAAAAGCAATTGTGTGTGCAGCAGGTGCAGGGATTTCGCTCTCCATTTTGCTGCTTACCCTTTTTCTTTTATAGAAGCATGAAAAAACCTCTTCATCCAATGAAGAGGTTCCAGCATGTAGACAAACCCTCGCATTCGCCCGCAGTCCTGCGTGCAGGTGCTCACGAATGTCAAATTCGCTCCGCGTCAGTACTCGTCCTTCCTAGACTTCAAGGGCTTTCAATCATGCTGAAAAGAAGACAAAGGGCTAAAATAAAGAATCATTTTAGCCCTTTGTCAACGATATGAAAAAAACCTCTTCATCCAATGAAGAGGTTCGGTTATTCGTTAAGCGACTTCAATCATTCTTGCGCGCTTTAATATGGACTGAGCAATCGGGTAGACAAATACCATAGCTATCGTATTTATCACAGTTGCTGGCAGGACAACACCTACAAGAAGTGCTGGTAACGCAGCCGGCAGTCCAGTAATCAGTAAAGCGGCAGATAGGAAAATCACGCCCGATACGACGGTCCCAACAGCGGTGAGTACAGCGGTCAGAACGACTTTGTTCTTGATCTTCAGGCAAGATAAGAAAAGGGCTAAGAAGATAAAGGCTGTCACCGGTTTATCAATCATATTTGGAATTTGTCCGCCTGGAAAACCTGTTGTCAAAGCGGAAATGACCCCAGTGACTAGGGCGATCACAACGACATGCTGTACCTTCGGAAAAAGGATGATGCTTAAAAACATCATGACCAGCATCATATCAGGTTTCATTCCGAAAAAGATGGGCGGGAAAATCGTATGCAAAACAGCTCCCATTGCTGCAAGCAATGACATAATCACTAATTCTTTTGTTTTCATTTCTATGCTCTCCTCTGCTAAGCTCTTAGAACTCTCCAATAATATGGCTGATCATTTATTGCAAGAGTCATAACTTTATATTTCTCGTTATTATAACAAATTTATTTCACGATAGAAAAGCCTTTTTACTCATTTTCTTGCTGGAACTTTTTCATAAAGTCCGCAAGCTTTTGGCAGTCTTCTATAGAGACGGCGTTGTAAATAGAGGCTCTGCATCCGCCAACAGAACGGTGGCCGGCGAGTCCAACCATTTGTTCTTGTTTTGCTTTCTCCACAAAGGATGCAGTGAGTGCATCATCACGCAGGGTAAACGTGACATTCATATGCGAACGGCTGTCAGCACGTGCATGTCCTTTGTAAAAACCGCCACTTTGGTCAATCGCATCATATAGAAGCGCGGCTTTCTGTTCATTGCGTTTTTCCGCTGCTTCTACGCCGCCTGCCTGTTTTACATGCTCAAGGACAAGGGACAGCATATAAATCGCAAAAGTTGGTGGTGTGTGATAAAGAGAATTGGCTTTGGCATGTGTTGAATATTTTAATATTTTAGGTGTGCCGCTTTTTTCTTTCTCTAATAAACGTTTGTGCGCGATTACAATCGTGATACCAGAAGGCCCTAGATTTTTCTGTGCCCCGGCATAAATGAAATCAAATGAAGACACGTCTATTTTTTTGCTGAGAATATCACTGGACATGTCGGCAATAAGCGGGAGTGACGTGTTCGGGAACGTTTTCCACTGAGTACCGAAAATGGTATTGTTCGATGTGATGTGCAAGTAAGCACCGTCATTTAAAACGGAAGCATCTACATCTGGAATATACGAATAGTTGTCGTCTTCACTTGAGGCAAACACTGATGTTTCACCAAACCCTTTTGCTTCTGACAAGGCTTTCTCTGACCAAGCACCTGTTTGGATGAAATGAGCCGTTTCGCCTTCATGTAAGAAGTTCATCGGAATCATTGCAAATTGAAGACTTGCCCCGCCTTGTAAAAAGAGGACCTCATAATCTTCTGGAATGTCCATCAATTCTACCAAGAGTGCTTTCGCTTTATTGTGGACTTCTTCATACTCACCGCTGCGATGAGAAAGTTCCATCACAGACATCCCGGTTTGTTTAAAATCAACAAGTTCTTCCTGTGCTTTTTGAAGCACTTCTAGCGGCAGCGCCGCCGGACCAGCATTAAAATTCGTCGTTCGCTTCATCACAATCTCTCCCTATTTCTCGCGTTAATGGATCAAAAGATAAAACCATCCTATCACAAATTTGAAGCATTTGGACAAAAAATTTGAATCGTCCTAAATATCTTACGATTCAGAGGATAAGCTCAGAAAAGAGGTGAAAAAAAGAAAAACCTCATCAATTAAGATGAGGTAAGGCGCGTATGGATGGCAGAAGAAATATCTTTTAAATCCTCTGATGTATATTGATCTTGGTGAGATTTCCATACGGCACCAAAGCCATCGCCTTTGCCATAGCGAGGAATGATGTGCATATGGTAATGGAACACAGATTGACCAGCTTTTTCACCGTTGTTGTTCAGAAGGTTTAAACCAATTGGTTCAAATTCTTGTTTGATCGCTCTGGCGATTTTTGGAATCGCTTGGAAGTAATGATTAGACACTTCTGGTGTCATGTCATAAATGTTTTCTTTATGTATTTTCGGGATTACAAGGGTATGTCCTTTCGTTACTTGGCTAATATCAAGAAAAGCCAATACATGCTCATCTTCATATACTTTTGCACATGGAATGTCTCCATCAATGATCTTGCAAAAAATGCAGTCGCTCACGCCATGTCACTCCTCATTATTTTTCTTTATCGTATCACAAAAAGAAGTAAAAAAGAAAACAGGACAAGCGAACTCCTTTGGTCGCTCATCCTGCTCCTGCAGAAGAAATGCTGATGCTTTCATTTGATATGCCTTTTGAATTCTCTATTTACTGAAATAAAGAATTCATATGCCTGCTATTTCTGCCGTAAACACCTCATTTGACGTTTTGGTTCGTCGTATACATATTTGTATAGGACACAAAAATCAAGAATCAGTGAAGCAAAACAGAAGCTAAGGTTTTTAGATGAAAAACCAATTTGTCATGCGGTTCATTGCCTTTAACAAACACCTCATTTACGTATTGGTCATCAAGTTCATTTCTTCTACATACATTATGATGACCAGTATGCCTATATTTTATTCATGAGTTGTCTATAGGTAAACATTTCAAATTGTCTTTCGTTTTTGGTACTATAAAGGAAAAAAGAAAGAAAGGAACGAACTGATGTCCCTTCTAACTGTAAAAGATGTAACGGGTGGATATACAAAGAATCCCGTTCTGAAAAATATTTCATTTGAATTAGAAAGAAACCAAATCGTTGGTCTCATTGGCTTAAACGGGGCGGGAAAAAGTACAACCATTCGTCATATTATTGGATTAATGAAACCTCATAAAGGGGTAATTGAACTGAACGGACGAACCCTTCAAGAAGATCAAGAGGCGTATCGTTCACAATTTACATTTATTCCAGAGACACCTGTCTTATATGAAGAACTAACATTAAAAGAGCATTTAGAGCTGACAGCAATGGCTTACGGCCTTTCAAAAGAACAATTAGAAGAACGTCTGCCGTCTTTGCTGAAGGAATTCCGAATGGAGAAGCGATTGAAATGGTTCCCTGCTCATTTTTCTAAAGGGATGAAGCAGAAGGTGATGATTATGTGTGCGTTTCTTGTGGAGCCAGAGTTGTATATTATCGATGAGCCGTTTTTAGGGCTTGATCCGCTTGCGATCAACGCACTATTAGAACGTATGAATGCGGCGAAACAAAATGGCGCAAGTGTTCTGATGTCAACGCATATTTTAGCCACAGCGGAACGTTATTGTGATTCCTTTATTATTTTGCATGAAGGGGAAATTAGAGCGAAAGGAACACTGACAGAACTAAGAGAGCAGTTCAACATGAGAGATGCGACACTCGATGATCTTTATTTGGAATTAACAAAGGAAGAAAGCTATGAGTAAAACAACGCAAACCATTTGGAAATCACGATTAGAAGAACACGTACAAGAAACAAGAAAATATTTAAAATATATGTTCAACGATCATCTTGTGATTGTGCTCATTTTTTTCCTTGCAGGCGGGGCGAGCTGGTACAGTAATTGGCTGAAGCATATTCCAACTCATTTCCCATCCTATTGGGTCATGGCAGTTGTTTTCTCATTGGTACTGACTAGTTCTTACGTGCGAACGTTGATCAAAGAGGCAGATCTTGTGTTTATGCTTCCTTTGGAAGCTAAGATGGACCCTTATTTAAAACAAGCGTTTAACTTTAGCTTCATTTCTCAGTTATTTCCTTTGATTGCCGTGTCCATTATTGCACTTCCGCTATATTCGGCTGTCTCCTCAGGCGATCTGATGCTATATGTGCTCATTTTGGCGCAAATGATCTTAATAAAAGGTCTGAATACAGCAATTCAGTGGAGAATCACTTATTTTCAAGGGAAACATGTCAGATGGATTGATGCAGTGATTCGTTTTCTGCTCAATACAATGTTAATGTATACCGTTTTACAAGCAGCTTATGCCATTGCCATCGTTTTTTATCTTTTATATGCTGTCTATCTCATTTATCTAACAAATGCAGTAAAAAAACAGCCCTTTCAATGGGAATTGCATATTTCTGATGAGTTAAAACGAAAACAGCGTTTTTACCGCTTGGCAAACTTATTTACGGATGTCCCTCATTTAAAGAAACAAGTGAAAAGAAGGGCGTATATGGACTGGGTCTTGCAGTTTGTCCCTTATGAACAGCGTAAAGCTTTTTCTTATATGTATGTGAGGGCGTTTTTACGTTCAAATGACTATTTTGGTCTTGTGTTTAGGTTAACGGTCGTGTTTGTGCTCATCCTCTTGTATACAGGTGCAGCAGGCTGGGTGGGGGCATTACTTGTCTTGTTTACAGTCTTTATCACAGGTGTACAGCTTGTCCCGTTAACAAAGCACTTTGCTCATCTGTCGCTACAGGCACTTTATCCTGTGTCTCAGCAAGAAAAAGATCGAAGCTTTTTTGTTCTCGTACGAAATGTACTCATCGTCCAGTCAATTTTACTGAGCTCCGCCGTTTTCCCAGCAGGTGGATGGAAGGGAAGCGGACTTGCTCTTCTCATTTCATTGGTATTTGTGCTTGTCCTATTCAAGCCTTACGTACAAAGTAGATTAAAAAAGATGAGATAAGCATTTTTTACAGCGTGTGTATGATGTCATCAAGGAGGGAACCGGGATGAATGCAGCTGAACGGGAACTGTATGAAGAGGCCATTCTTTTTCAAATGCGTTTTTTAAGAAAACCATCCAAGATCGAGCGGTTTTCAAAAGGCGTTCAGCAGCAAGTGAATCGCCGAATCCCTGCTCGATTTCATCAAGTCATCACAAGTGCAGTGAAAACAATGGTTGAATCCACCGTATCAGGAAGCCATTTTACTTCATTTACAGTCATTGATGAACAATTGTCTATTGTAGAGCGAAATGAGCTGGCAAAGGAAAAGGTGACATATTATCAAAAGGCTGCTGCGATTGAAGGGATTGGCACAGGTGCGGGTGGATTGTTTCTCGGAATGGCGGATTTCCCTCTCCTTTTGAGTATTAAAATGAAATGTCTATATGAGCTTGCTTGTATATATGGATTTGATTTGTCTCAAAAAGAGGAAAGACTCTTTTTGCTTTGTATTTTTCAACTCGCCTTTTCAAGCAGTACACATCGTCAAAAAATGATGAAACTCATTGAAGAATGGGAAACAACCGGGGAAGAAATGGATTGGTATAGCTTTCAGCAGGAATATCGAGATTATATTGACCTTGTGAAGCTGTTTCAATTAATGCCTGTGGTCGGTGCCGCTGTTGGTGGGGTGGCAAATCATCAGCTGACAGGACAGCTTGGTGAAGTCGCACGCCATGTGTTTCACTTGCGTGTGTTGAAAGAATTGAAATAGAAAAGCCGCTGGCGGGTGATATTATCCCCTCTAAGTAGACAGTGTAAAAAGCCCAAGAACATATCTTGGCTGTTACACTATACTTGGAGGGGATTTTTTATGGCGAGAAAAGGACAACAATTTCAACAATATTCTAAAGAATTTAAGATGAAAGCTGTCAAAATGTACGAAGAAGGAAACAAAAGTTATCAGTCATTGTCTGAAGAATTAGGTATCAAAAGCTCCACTCAGTTAAAAAGTTGGGTCAGAAAATTTCGTGAGGGGCAATCTTTTGAAGATCAAAGAGGAAAACATACAAAGTCAGAAAATCCTTTTAACGGACGTCCCAAGTTCATGTTTAAAAATGTGGAAGAAGAAAGAGATTATTTAAAGGCACAGGTAGAATACTTAAAAAAGCGTTATCCAAATCTACACGGAGAGGATGGATTTTAAAGAATGTGAGGTTTGAAGTTGTTCACGAATTAAAGAGTTTTTTTCCGTTGACATGGCTCGTCTGCATCGCCAAAGTATCACGATCTGGGTACTATAAATGGCGTAAGAATCAAAAGATTCGAATGGAACGACAACTGAAAGAACAAATCCTCAAAGAACACATCATGGCCATTCATCATTCAAGACCCTTCTATGGCTATCCTCGGGTGACAATCGCTTTAAAGAAAGAAGGATTTCGCATCAACCATAAGCGTGTCTACAGGTTGATGAAAGAGATGAACATCCAATCAATCATTCGAAAAAAACGGCGGTATTTCGGAAGACAAGCTTCGGTTGTCCATCCAAACAGATTAAACCGAAAATTTAAAGCCAATCAATACAATCAGCTATATGTGACTGATATTACCTATATCGCTTGCCAGCATCACTTTTATTATCTTTCAGCTATACAAGATCTATACAACAATGAAATCGTCGCATGGAAACTGTCAAAACGAAATGATCTTGAACTGGTCATGGAGACATTAAAGAACTTGACATCCCTGCGGGATGTCAAAGGAGCCCTACTTCATTCAGATCAAGGATTTCAATACACAACAAAAGCATATCAAAAGCGACTAGAAAACGTTGGTTTGAAGGGCAGTCATTCCCGAAGGGGAAACTGCCTGGATAATGCCTGTATCGAATCATTTTTCTCCCATCTCAAAACAGAGAACACTTACTTTTCTTCGTGTCAAACGGAAGAAGAGCTTCATAAAAGCATAGAAGATTACATTCAATTCTATAATCACGATCGATTTCAGAAAAAATTAAACCAGTGTGCTCCGGTAGAATACCGTCACACACTGGCAGGTTAGGCTTTTTATAATTGTCTACTTGACAGGGGTAAGACCAGGGCAGCGGCTTTTTTTCATTCATCGTAGGAAAGGACGGCATGAGCCAGTACCTTTGCTGCGACAGGCATTGCGTTTTCATTTATATCAAATTTCGGGTGATGGTGTGGATATACATCTTGGCTGTTTTCCGGCATAGCGCCTGTGTAGAAGAAAGTACCAGGAACATGCTGAAGGTAGTAAGCAAAGTCTTCTCCGCCCATTTGGGTTTCTGCTTCTTTTACTTCTGTGACTCCTTCTGTCTGTTTGGCTATTTCAGCTATATATTCAGTTGGCGCAGGGTGATTTTTGACAGCAGGATAGCCTCTCACATATTCATAGGTGTAGGATGCATCGTGCATGTGGCAGACGCCTTTCACCACCTGTTCAATTTCACGTTCAATGACATGGCGTGCACTCTCTTCAAAGGAACGTGCAGTACCTGTTAGCACGGCCGAATCTGCAATGACGTTAAAGGCATTTTCAGCGACAAATCCCCCAACAGATACCACCGAAGAATCAATCGGGTTGACTTTACGGGCCACGACCTGCTGAAGATTGGCCACAATTTGTGAACCGATGAGTACGGCATCTTTCGTCAAGTGCGGCTGTGCGCCATGTCCACCTTTACCTTGTACTTGAATAGAGAAACGATCGGCGGCTGCCATAAAGTTCCCGCTTTTATAAAGAACAGTGCCGCATGGTTCTGAAGACCAAAGGTGAGTGCCGAAAATGACGTCAACACCGTCTAAACAGCCATCCTCAATCATTGGTTTCGCACCGCCGGGGGCATATTCCTCAGCGTGTTGATGAATGAGGACGATTTTTCCTTTTAATTGATCTCGGTGCTCGTGTAAGATCTTCGCTAAGACGAGAAGTGTAGCTGTATGACCATCGTGACCGCAAGCGTGCATGACACCAGGTTTTGTTGAACGGTAAGGTACATCCTTTTCATCATGAATGGGAAGTGCATCAAAATCAGCTCTCAGTGCAATGGTCGGTCCAGGGGAAGCTCCTTCAATAAAAGCGAGTACACCATGTCCGCCTACATGTGTGCGTGTTGGAATATGTAATGTGTCATAATATTGAGCGATGTAAGCAGCTGTTTCCTCTTCCTGAAAAGAAAGTTCTGGATTCATATGGAGATGGCGTCTAATTTCAACCATTTCCTCATAATGTTCATCAAGACGTTCATTGATCCTTTTGTGTAAAGTGGATACTGTCATTGATCCGAAAACCTCCTTTAGGCTCTTTTACTGATTGTATGGTAATTGTTAGAATCTTTCAACAGAAGAGGATGTCGAGAATGACAGAAAAGGTCATTTTACATAAAAGTCGAAGGTTAAGTTATGAAGCTTGAAAAAGGGGGAGTGGCATTGGGAAGCTGTCCAAATTGTTCAAAAGCATTTTCTTTCGTCGAAAAATTTCATTTATCGCATACGAGAATGATGCTTTGTCCAAGCTGCCGGCATCAAATCAATGAAACGTTCGTTTCGAAGATGAGCTTTTTGATGATTTGTTTGATTCCACTATTGGTACTACTTATTCAGATGAAAGGTGCTTCACCTATGTTAAAATGGCCAATCTTATTGGGATGGATCTTGCTGAATTTTTATGTACTTCAGCCAATCATTCATCGGTACGAGCTTAGAGAAAAGCGTTGAAAGCCCAGCAGTAGAAGGGCTTTTTTTTATAAAAAAAAGAAGTGCGAAAAGCAGCACTTCCTTAATGGTCTATGACGGCATGATAGGATGTCAGATAGGCAGGACGAGAGAAGATGGAGCCAGTATCCTCGTGCGGCTGAAAGAAGGCTTCTGACTCTTGAAAGTCTTGAAATAGGTCTTCAGATTCCCAAAGGGTCAAAATCAAGTACACTTCTTCATCCTTTTTTGGTCTTAACACACGAAGCGCCTGAAAGCCGCGCTGGTGCTCTGACATGTTTGTTTTTTTCTGAAAGGTGGATTCAAAAAGTGCTCTGCTTTCGAGCTTTACAGGGATATGATTCAGCGTGACAAAGCCAGATTGGACGAGCTCACCTTTTGTATAAATCACATCATAGGCATGGGGTGCTTTAAAGACTGTCTCACCCTCCGTTTCGTGAAAAAGAGCCGCTTGTTCCTTACCGACCGTATAAAGCAGATTTTCAAGATGATGTTTTTTTGCGATTTTTTGCAAAAAGTCTGCTGTTCCATATGTAATATAGAAATTCATCTAAACCGCCTCCTGCTTGATAGTATAACAAAAGAATGATATATAATTCTTTGGTAGTCAATCCATAAAACATATTATGAAGCAATACATCCCATACTATCCGTATAAAGGAATGAGGTGACCTAATTTGAAGAAAAAGAAGATAATCATTCCATTAGTCATTGCAGGAAGTACAATCGTGCTTTCATTTATTGGCTATCTGACCATTTTATTTTTAGGACATTATGTCATAGATGAGAAGAAGCTCGTTTTTCATGCTTCCTCGAAAATCATTGATCAGAATGGAAAAGAACTCACAAGCATGTATTCAGAAAATCGGGATCCCGTGTCATTAAAAGAAGTCCCGGATAAAGTCGCGAAAGCTTTTGTTGCTGTAGAGGACAAGCGCTTTTATGAGCACCATGGAATTGATGCACAATCTATTTCAAGGGCGGTTTATCGAGATATATTAGCAGGTGGAAAGGTAGAAGGCGGCAGTACCATCACCCAGCAGCTCGCCAAAAATATTTTTCTCACAAATGATAAAACGTTTCTCCGAAAAACAAAAGAAGTCATTATTGCAATTAATTTAGAAAGAGATTATTCAAAGGACAAGCTGCTTGAAATGTATTTGAATCAGCTTTACTTTGGTCATGGCGTCTATGGAATCCAAGCAGCGGCCAATTACTATTTTAGTAAAGATGTAAAAGATCTCACTGTCAGTGAAGGAGCTACACTTGCTGCCATGCCAAAGGCACCTTCAACGTATTCCCCTGTTCTACACCCAGATAAAAATAAACAAAGACGGGATACCATCCTGAATTTAATGAATGAACAAGGATATTTGTCTTCTACAGAAACAGTTGAAGCAAAAGGAAGAACACTTGGCATTCACTTAAAAAAGAAATCAGAAACCCCTTGGGTGGACAGTTATGTAGATCTCATGATTAAAGAAGCAGAATCACAGTATTCGATTTCGCATGAACAATTGCTTCAAGGCGGCTATACCATTACGGTACCAATCGATATGAATTTGCAAAAAGTTGCCTATGAAGCGATGAAAAACAATCGTTATTTCCCGGGAAAAAGCGGATCACCTGAAGGCAGCGCTGTGTTTATTGACAACGCATCTGGTGGTGTAAAAGCAGCAATAGGCGGACGAGAATATCAGGCAAGAGGCTATAACAGAGTCACAGCTGTTAGACAGCCTGGTTCTGTCTTTAAGCCGATCGCGGTATATGGTCCAGCGATGCAGGAGAAAAAATTCAGACCGTATTCACTGCTTGAAGACAAGGAAAAAAGCTATGATGGCTATTCTCCAAAGAACTACGATGGACAGTACGAGGGCAAGGTCACGATGGTAGATGCCTTAATGAAAAGCAAAAATACAGCTGCTGTATGGACGTTAAGTCAGCTTGGCATCGATACGTCTAAATCCTATCTTGAGAAAATGGGGATGGATATTTCGGATAAAGGACTTGCCATAGCGCTTGGTGGGCTAGAAAAAGGGGTTTCTCCATTGCAGATAGCTGGAGCATTTCATACATTTGCAAATGAAGGCGTCTATAAAAAGCCGTTCTTCATTCAGAAAATCACGAATGATGATGGAGAAACCGTTGAAAAAAATCGAAACAAAGAAGAACGAGTGTTTAGCGTACAAAATGCTTGGAATATGACAAGAATGCTTCAACAGGTCGTCAAAGGCGGGACCGCTCAGAGTGGATCATACGCTGGAGATTTGGCTGGTAAAACAGGCACAACTACATATTCCGGTGTCAAAGGGGCAACGAAAGATGCTTGGTTTGCTGGCTACACGCCTAGTACAACAGGGGCAATCTGGATGGGGTATGACAAAACGGATAACAGTCATTATTTAACTGGCGGCAGTCAGTATTCAGTGCAGCTAATGAAAGATATTTTAACGACAGCCCAAATAACCAATGAAACATTCCAAAAGCCAGAGGGGATTAAAGAACTTCAATCGCCAATCCATTTAGAAGGACTGTCAGGCTTTGAAGCACGGTATGCATTTAAAATCAAAGGGCTCTTTACATTGGAGCTCTCATGGGATGAACAGGAAGACAAACGCGTTGAATATCGTATTTATGAAAAGAGAAATGGAAGCGAGACCCTGATCGACTCAGTAACAGGAACAAACAGCTACACAATGCCGTATGCGAATGTGTTTTCAGATGCGCAGTATAAGGTTGTTCCATACAATACTCAAACACAAGAAGAAGGCGAAGGTAGTGCTTATATCAAGCCAGAGGCTTTTGGACGTTAATATTCGGCGATTTTTTGAACATTGAGCCGCTTTAGTATACCGAGCCTTGAAAAAGCGGTATAGTAAAAGCAGTGTTTGAGCCTTATACAAAGAGAGTGTGAGGCGAAAGGTGGAATGAAAGGTAATGGGAAAAACGAAGGCTTTTAATGACACGTTCTTAAAGGCGTGCAAAGGGGAAAAAACAGACCATGTACCGGTTTGGTATATGAGACAGGCAGGACGCTCGCAGCCTGAATATCGTGCCCTTAAAGAAAAATACGGGCTATTTGAAATTACGCATCAGCCAGAGCTATGTGCTTATGTAACAAGACTTCCTGTAGAACAATATGGTGTAGATGCCGCTATTTTATATAAAGATATTATGACTCCGCTTCCAGCTATTGGAGTGGACGTTGAAATTAAAAATGGAATTGGACCTGTGATTGACTCGCCTATTCGGACAAAGGCAGATATCCAGCGTCTTGGAGAGCTTCATCCTGAAGAAGACCTGCCATATGTGCTTGATACGATCAAGCTGTTAACAGAGGAGCAGCTGAATGTTCCGCTGATTGGTTTTGCAGGTGCACCTTTTACGATGGCAAGCTATATGATCGAAGGCGGTCCATCTAAAAATTATCATAAAACAAAGGCGCTCATGTACAGTGATCCAGAGACATGGATGCTTTTGATGAACAAATTAGCTGATATGACGATCACGTACATACGGTCACAAGTAAAAGCAGGCGTCCGTGCATTTCAAATCTTCGACTCTTGGGTTGGTGCTTTAAATGCAGCAGATTACCGGACCTTTATTAAGCCTGTCATGCAGCGTATTTTCACAGAGCTGAAGTCTGAAAACGTACCAATGATTATGTACGGTGTCGGTGCGAGCCATCTGGCGAAAGATTGGCATGACCTGCCGCTTGATGTCGTTGGACTGGATTGGCGTATGAGTATAGACGAAGCGCGAAAAGAAGGCTTAACAAAAACGTTACAAGGAAACCTTGATCCAACGATTTTACTTTCTCCTTGGGAAGTGATTGAAGAAAGAGCAACAGCGATTTTAGATCAAGGGATGAAATCAGATCAATTCATCTTTAACTTAGGTCACGGGGTATTTCCTGATGTCTCACCAGACACGTTAAAGAAGCTGACTGATTTTATTCACGATTATTCAGCTAAACATAAAAAGACATCCATCTAAATGATTTCAAATGATCAGAAGGAGTGTTGGTTGTGGAGAAAAAGAAAATGGGGCTACTTGTCATGGCATATGGCACCCCATATAAAGAAGAAGACATTGAACGTTACTATACACATATCCGCAGAGGCAGAAAGCCAGAGCCGGAGATGCTGCAAGATTTAAAGGACCGCTACAAGGCAATTGGCGGCATTTCTCCTTTATCAAAAATTACAGAACAGCAGGCAAATGGTTTGTGTGAACATTTGAATGAGATCCAAGACGAGATTGAATTTCATGTATACATTGGGTTAAAACACATCGAGCCTTTCATTGAGGATGCGGTCGCTGACATGCACCGAGATGGCATCACAGAAGCGGTGAGTATTGTACTAGCACCGCACTTCTCCACATTTAGTGTGAAATCGTATAACAAACGTGCACAAGATGAAGCAGAAAAGCTTGGCCATCTGAACATTACTTCTGTTGAAAGCTGGTACGATGAACCGAAGTTTGTGGACTATTGGGTGAAACAAGTGAAAGAGACGTATGCATCCATGAGTCAGAAAGAAAGAGATTCAGCAGTGCTGATTGTGTCTGCACACAGTCTTCCTGAAAAAATTATTGCAGCAGGGGACCCATACCCTGATCAGCTTGCACAATCTGCAAAAATGATTGCTGAAGGTGCAGGAATTGAGCATTATGAAATTGGCTGGCAAAGTGAAGGCAATACGCCTGATCCGTGGCTTGGACCAGACGTACAGGATCTCACACGTGACCTATTTGAGCAAAAAGGCTATAAAACATTTGTATACGTGCCTGTTGGGTTTGTCGCTGATCACCTTGAAGTGTTATACGACAATGATTATGAATGTAAAGTCGTCACGGATGAAATTGGCGCAGCCTACTATCGTCCAGAAATGCCAAATGCGAAACCAGCATTTATTGATGCACTGGCAGCAGTCGTATTAAAGAAGCTTAATGAAAGCAAGTAATCATATAAAAGAAGGCGATCCTATGCATGACAATCAAAAACACCTTGTCATCATTGGCGGTGGCATCACAGGTTTGGCCGCCGCCTTCTATTTGGAAAAGGAAATTGAAGAAAAAGGCCTTCCTATCCAAATATCTCTTATTGAAGCGAGTCCTAGGCTAGGTGGAAAAATTCAAACATTATATAAAGACGGTTATATCATTGAACGCGGACCCGATTCATTTTTAGAAAGAAAGGTCAGTGGACCCCAGCTGGCAAAAGATGTTGGCCTATCTGATCAGCTCGTCAATAATGAAACAGGGCAAGCGTATGTATTAGTCAATGAAACCCTTCATCCGATGCCAAAGGGCGCTGTCATGGGCATTCCAACTCAAATCAGTCCTTTCATTACAACTGGGCTTTTTTCAGTTGCCGGAAAAGCACGTGCAGCGATGGATTTCGTTTTGCCAAAAAGCAAACAGACAGAAGATCAGTCTCTGGGGGAATTTTTTAGAAGACGTGTGGGTGATGAAGTGGTGGAGAATTTAATTGAACCGCTACTATCAGGCATTTATGCTGGTGACATTGATCGCCTGAGCTTAATGTCTACCTTCCCGCAGTTCTATCAAACAGAACAGAAGCATCGCAGTTTGATTCTTGGGATGAAAAAATCACAGCAGCATGCAAAAGCGCAACAAGTGACAGCGAAAAAGCAAGGACAGTTCCAGACAATCAATCAAGGGCTGCAAGCACTTGTTGAAGCGGTCGAAAGTAAACTCAAGCTGACGAAGGTTTACAAAGGAACAAAAGTGACCCAGATCGAAAAAGCCGATGGAGGCTATGGCGTTCAATTAGACAGCGGACAAACGCTTTTTGCGGATTCTGCTATTGTGACAACTCCTCACCAATCGATCTATTCCATGTTTCCAAAAGAAGCAGGGCTTGAGTACTTGCATGATATGACATCGACTTCTGTTGCAACAGTTGCACTCGGTTTTAAAGAAGAGGATGTTCACAATGAATATGATGGTACTGGTTTTGTCATCTCAAGAAATAGTGATTTCTCCATTACAGCGTGTACGTGGACAAATAAGAAATGGCCTCACACTGCACCTAAAGGAAAAACATTGCTTCGTGCATATGTTGGGAAAGCTGGTGATGAATCAATTGTTGAACAGTCTGATCATCAAATCGTTAGCATCGTGCTGGAGGATTTGAAGAAGATCATGGATATTAAAGCAGATCCAGAGCTGACGACAGTGACTCGCTGGAAAACAAGCATGCCGCAATATCATGTGGGTCATCAAAAACAGATTTCGACGATGAGAGAAACGTTTAAGCAATCATATCCTGGTATTTATATCACGGGTGCTGCATTTGAAGGTGTTGGGATTCCTGATTGTATTGATCAAGGAAAAGCTGCCATCTCAGAAGCTGTATCTTATCTATTTTCATAAAAAAACAAACTCCCTTTTCTGTCATGGAAAGGGAGTTTTTCATGTTCGTATGTTTAGAAAAGAGTGGTGAATAATAAAATTGAACAAAGTTGTTGCATCTGAGGAAAAGGATGTGGTATATTACTTTCTGTACTTAATGACCGAAACGTTCAAATAGTCATTTTGGGAGTGAGATCATGAGTGTTGATAGGAGACAAATGATTTTAGATGGAGCTACAAAGGCATTTACCCAATTCGGGTATAAAGCCACGACAATGGACCTTGTAGCAAAGCTTGCCAACGTCGGAAAAGGAACGATTTATACCTTTTTCAAAAACAAAGAAGAGCTGTTCGATGAGATTTTCACTTCACTGTTAATGGAGATGAGGAAAATTGCAGATGAAGCAATAGATGAGAAGAATAGTTTCTCTGAAAATCTTCACTTAGCACTCTTTGCAATATTAGAATTTCGAAAAAACCACCAGCTTACAATTAAAATCTTTCAGGAAAATGCGGAGCTTGGCACGACAGCAGTGAAAGAAATGATTGAAAAAATGGAGCAGATGATCATTCGCTATATTAAAACAAAAGTAAAAGAAGCGGTTGAAAAAGGCGACATTAAGCCCTGTGATCCTGAATTGACGGCATTTGTGATGGTGAAACTATATATTGCACTTATTTTTGACTGGGAAAAGCGATATGAGCCTTTAACAAAAGAAGAGGTCGCTGAATCGCTTGAGCTTTATGTACTAAAAGGACTGTCTGCAACAACATAATTTTTTTTGAGTTCAAATGACCGGATTCTTAATTTAGTCATTCATCAATGGGAGGAAAACAGCAATGAATTTAATTCGGAATCAATGGAAAGACATTGTGACGAGCAAAAAACTACTGATCCCGATTTTAGCTGTCTTATTTATTCCGCTGATTTATAGTGGTGTATTTTTAAAAGCTTATTGGGATCCATATGGTACAGTTGATCAATTACCTGTAGCGGTTGTCAACTTGGATGAAGGTAGTCATTATGACGGCAAAACCCTTCAAGTGGGCGATGATTTAGTGAAGGAATTGAAGAAGAACGATAGTTTTAAATGGCATTTTGTTGATAGTAAAGAAAAGGCCATCAAGGGGTTAAATAACGAGGACTATTATCTCGTCGTCGAGATTCCGAAAGATTTCTCAAAAAATGCGAGTACAGTACTAGACAAACATCCGAAAAAATCGAATCTGAAATATTATACGAATCCAGGCGCAAACTATGCTGCGTCTCAAATTGCGAATAACGCCATTATCAAATTAAAAGATTCGGTTTCAAAGGAAGTCACAGAAAATTATGCAGAGGTCATCTTTGATAACTTCAAAACGATTGCAAAAGGATTAGATCAAGCAAGCGATGGAGCGAAGAAAATTGATGACGGAACAAAAAGCGCAAAAGACGGTAGCCAAAAGTTAAAAGACAATCTGGCGAAATTGGCAGAAGGAACGTTAACGTATAGCGAAGGTGTCCATCAGTTCGCAGGAAAAATGGGTGAACTGAACACTGGCATTCAATCTCTTGATAGCGGTCTAGGTCAGCTCTTAACAGGCTATCAAACGATTGATCAGAAATTTGGTGAGCTTGGCACAGGAATTGATACATTGACCGAAGGGTTAAACACAAGCCGTGAAGGACATGAGCAGCTTTCTTCTAAAATGCCGCAATTCACAGCAGGCATTGAGCAGCTGAACAATAAAGCACAGTCATTTTCAGAAAAAATCACTGCTGTTGAGAAAGTATTGTCTTCACCTGAATTAGCGAATCTAGAAAAGATGGCGCCTAAGATTGATCAGGTGAAAAAAGATGCAAAAACGCTCAGTACCAAACTTGCTTCTTTAAAAGAAGCGTTATCTAATCGAGATGCAAAAGTAAAAAGTATTATTCAAAACAGCTCGATGACAGATGAAGAGAAAAAGGCGGCAATGGATCAGCTAGACAGTCTTCCTACAATCGAACTGCCTGATTTGTCTGGTCTTGAGCAAAGCGTAGCGGCGCTGCAGGAACTGCCTGACGCAAGTGAAGTTCAGTCTGCGGTTGCATCTGCAAAAGCACAGCTACAGCAAGTCAAGCAGCTGCCAGAGAAAACAGAACAGCTGTATACATCGACAGTCGCCATACAAAATGCGATTGATCAAATGACATCCGGTACGAATAAATTGTATCAAGGTGCACTGAAGCTTCAAACGGGCCAAGGAAAATTACAAGATGGCCTGCAAACAGCAAATGGAAAGCTTGATACAGCGAAAAGTGGTGCGGATAAACTGGCAAATGGTTCAAGCCAGCTTAGTGCAGCATTGAATAAACTAGAAAGTGGATCAGCGAGTATCCAAAGCAACTCATCTAAACTGGCTGAAGGGTCAAAATCCCTTGATAAAGGATTAGGTGACTTAAAAAGTGGGACTGGAAAGCTTTCTGATAAGCTAAAAAGCGCTGCAGATGAAACAGGAGACATTGATGCGGGGCAGGACAATTACAATATGATTGCAAGCCCAGTCAAAACAGAGAATGATACAGCGAAAAAAATTGATAACTATGGAACAGGGCTCACACCATATATTTTATCAATGGGACTCTTTGTTGGAGCTCTTATGCTGACTGTTGTATTCCCAATGAAAGATCCTGCTGGACGCCCTAGAAATGCGTTTGAATGGTTTGTCAGCAAATATAGTGTGCTTCTCTTAGTCGGTATCTTGCAGGCAGTGATTGCAAGCTCTATGCTCATCTTTGGACTTGGACTTGAGGTGGAAAGCCTCTGGCGCTTCTATCTCTTTGCGATCATCGTCAGTCTGACATTCCTAGCGATCATTCAGCTTCTTGCGACGACGATGGGGAACCCAGGTCGCTTCATTGCCGTCATTATCTTGGTTCTTCAGCTTGCAGCAAGTGCGGGTACATTCCCGCTTGAGCTTGTACCAAAATTCTTCCAAGTCATTCACAGTCTGCTTCCAATGACGTATACCATCAACGGATTTAGAACGATCATTGCAAGCGGTGATAACAGTTATTTATGGCACCAAGCAGCGGTTCTTGGAACAGTAGCCATCATCATGATGGCTGCAACAACAGCATACTTTGCTTGGAACATAAGAAAAATGAAACAAGAAGAAGCTTAATCGAAAAACCTTTCTCTTTCATGAGAAAGGTTTTTCATTTCAGATTGTTGACAAAGGGCTAAAATAACTTGATTTTAGCCCTTTGTCTTCTTTTCAGCGTGATAGAAAACTTTTGAAGTCTAGGAAGGACGAGTACTGGAGCGGAGCGAATTTGACATTCGTGAGCACCAGCACGCAGGAATGACATCGAATGCGAGGGTTTGTCTACACGCTGAAACCTTTCTCTTTCATGAGAAAGGTTTTTTCTATTAGAAATTAGACATCAGGAACCCGAAGCGATATATTTTAAGAAGGATGCTGAAAAAAGGCATGCTTGGAAAGAATTTCTTTTAGATGAAGGAGGATATGCCGAATGACAACGGAAGTAAATGAAACGCTTCAGCTTATTCAAAAACTTGTGTCGATCCCAAGTCCATCAGGTAATACTGAGAAAGTGATTGGTTTTGTCGAACGTTTTTTACAAGATTTAAATATTGAAACGAAGCGAAATCGAAAAGGTGGATTAATTGCCACCCTAAAAGGAACAGATGACAAGGAACACCGCATGTTGACAGCACATGTCGATACGCTTGGTGCGATGGTCAAAGAAATTAAATCAAATGGCCGGCTGCGTCTTGCACTTATTGGAGGCTTTCAATATAACTCGATAGAAGGCGAGTATTGTCAAATTGAAACAGTAACAGGCCGTACATACACAGGTACCATTCTGATGCATCAAACGTCCGTTCACGTATATGAGGATGCTGGAAAAGCGAAGCGAAATCAAGAAAATATGGAGATTCGCTTAGATGAGAAGGTGAAAAATGCGGACGATGTGCAAGCACTCGGCATTCAAGTAGGAGACTTTATCTCATTTGATCCTAGAGTGGAAGTGACGTCTTCAGGTTTTATTAAATCAAGACACCTTGATGATAAGGCAAGTGTGGCACTGTTGCTGAGATTGATTCACCGCATTCAAACAGAGCACATCACATTGCCGCATACGACACATTTCTTAATTTCAAATAATGAAGAAATCGGATACGGTGGGAACTCGAATATCCCGGAAGAAACGGTGGAATATTTGGCTGTTGATATGGGAGCCATCGGTGATGGTCAATCAACCGATGAATACAGTGTGTCGATATGTGTGAAGGATTCTAGCGGCCCTTATCACTATGGTTTGCGCAAACATTTAGCAGCAATAGCTGAGGCAAATGAGATCGATTACCGCCTTGATATTTACCCTTATTATGGATCAGATGCGTCGGCAGCGATTCGAGCAGGGCATGATATCATTCATGGACTGATTGGACCTGGCATTGACTCTTCGCATGCCTTTGAAAGAACCCATGAAGACTCATTGATCCATACAGCCAATCTTCTGTACCATTATATTCAAAGCAAATTAATCACAGCATAAAAAAAGAACCCCATGATCGGGGTTCTTTCAGCGTGTAGACAAACCCTCGCATTCGGTGTCAGTCCTGCGTGCTGGTGCTCACGAATGTCAAATTCGCTCCGCTCCAGTACTCGGCCATCCTAGACTTCAAAGGTTTTCTATCACGCTAAAAAGAAGACAAAGGGCTAAAATCAAGTTCATTTTAGCCCTTTGTCAACAATCAAAAAGAACCCCATGATCGGGGTTCTTTTTGATTAGCTCGAAAGTTGTGTTGGCTCAGGTACATCTTGTCCAGTCATCACACGGTGTCCTTTTTCAGGGTCATATTGCCCTTCCCATTTAGACATCACGACAGCTGCAAGTGCATTACCAGTTAAGTTGACAACGGTTCGTGCCATATCCATGATACGATCAACACCTGCAATAAAGGCTAGACCTTCAGCAGGAACACCGATCGTTCCAAGTGTTGCAAGTAATACAACAAAGGATGTACCAGGAACGGCAGCCATTCCTTTTGATGTCACCATCAGTACAAGGATCAGTGTGAGCTGCTGTACGATCGTGAGGTCAATGCCATATACCTGCGCTAGGAAAAGCGCTGCAATGGCTTGATACAAGACGGAGCCGTCCAGATTAAACGTATAACCAATTGGGATAACAAAAGAAACAATTCCTTTTGGACACCCGATGCGCTCCATTTTATCCATGACTCTCGGTAAAACAGTTTCAGAGCTGGATGTACTAAAGGCGAGAAGCATTTCGTCTTTCATGTAAGCAAGAAATCTGAAAATATTGACGCCAATCATCTTTCCAATAATTCCGAATACAACGATAAGGAAGAGGGCGAGCGCAAAATAAACAAGACCTACGAGCTTACCTAATGAAACAAGAGATTCAAGACCAAATTTTGATACTGTTACACCAATGAGGGCGAACACACCAAATGGTGCAGCTTTCATCACAACATTGACGACATGGAACATCGCATGTGACACACCTTCAAAGAAGGCGAGCACTGGTTTGCCGCGTTCACCAATCGCTGAAACGCCAAGTGCGAATAATACAGTGAAGAAAATAATCGCAAGCAAATCACCTTCAGCCAATGATTGGAAGAAGTTCGTTGGAACGATATGAAGGAACGTATCAGCAACTGATTTACTGCTTTGTTCTTTTTCCGTTTCAACATACTGGCTAATATCTTGTTTTTCTGTATGTCCAAAGTCAACGCCTGCACCTGGTTGAACAAAGTTCGCAAGCACAAGACCAAGGATGATCGCAAACGTTGTGATAATTTCAAAATAAAGAATGGTTCTAAAACCAAGCTTCCCTACTTTTTTACCATCACCCGCACCTGCAACACCTAAAATTAAGCTAGATACGACAATCGGAATGACAATCATCTTAATGAGGCGTAAGAAGAAGTCTCCAATTGGTTTTAAATATGTCTCAACACCAGGGTTACCGAAAAAGATCGCACCAACCACGACACCGAGAATAAGACCGATTAGGATTTGAGTAGCTAATCCGAATTTTAATTTTTTCATAGATTTCCTCCCTAACATATTCATTAAAGGAATATTCCCATTATATTAAGTTTTAATATATGAATTAAAGTATAACTAAAATTAAAGAGGTTCGTCCACGATTAAATTATATTAAGAAAATACAAAATTGTATGAAAAAATGAACATTTTGAACCTCCTGAAACGATTCAAATCAATAAAAAGTGTCTTCAGCACTAAAAGTCATCAGATTAAAATACTAAAAAACCCTTTTATATCAAGGGTTTTACCTTTTTACCTATTTTTCAGAAAAAATAAAAAGCACTTTTGACTCCAACTGACGAAGGAGGAAAAAAGTGCTTTTTTATTCTATTTATTACCTTATTTAAGATAACTTACTTGTGAGCATTCCTCACATTCATTACCGTAACACTCGTGCTGTTCCATTAAATCATTTCCACATTTTGTGCATTTTTTTGAAGGCAAATTTCTAAAAAACTCAGTGATTTTTCCTAGCATTTGTCATCCTCCAATACGTTTTGTTGCTATTATTGTATTATAACAGATTGATAATTGTCAATCTGTTTTGTAACAATAGGCAAGAAGAATGCTTTTTTTATGAAAAATGGGTATATTGTAAGAAGGGGATTTTTTGAAAAGGAGGAAATATGACGATGAAATTAACCGTGATTGGCTGCTACGGAGGATTTCCAGCAGCTGGTGAAGCCACCTCAGGTTATCTTTTTGAATCAGATGGTTTTCGTCTGCTTGTCGACTGCGGGAGCGGAGTTCTGTCAAAGCTTCAGCAATACATTGATATAGAAGAACTAGATGCTGTACTCCTTTCTCATTATCATCACGATCATATTGCAGATATCGGACCTCTCCAATATGCGAAGCTAGTGGGTTATCATTTAGGAAAAAGCAGTGGTCCGCTGACGATCTACGGACATACCGGGGATCAAGCAGCATTTCAGCGGCTCTCTGATGATGTACATACAAAGGCAAAACCTTATCAGCCGGAAGAGGGCATTCAAATCGGACCATTCCAGATTGAGTTTTTGAGAACGGTTCATCCGGCAGAATGCTATGCGATGAGAATTCAGGCAAATGATGTGGTGGTGGTGTATACAGCTGACTCCAGCTATCAAGATGCATTTATTCCTTTCAGCAAGGATGCAGATTTACTTATTGCCGAAAGCAACTTTTACGCCGGACAAGACGGATTGGCTGCAGGACATATGAACAGCACTGAAGTAGGGAAGCTGGCCAGTGAAGCAAATGTTGGGGAGCTTATCATCACCCATCTGCCTCATTTCGGTCGGCATAAAGACCTAGTCAATGAAGCACGGGCGTTATATACTGGCAATATACAGCTTGCCCATTCAGGGCTTAGATGGAATAAGGAAGGAAGATAGAGATGCTGTTTATCGATAACGAGCAACATTATGACCCAATGATTAATTTAGCAATTGAAGAGTATTGCTTAAAATATTTAGATCCAGAAGAAACATATTTACTGTTTTACATCAACCAGCCGTCCATTATTATTGGAAAGAACCAAAATACAATAGAAGAAATCAACACAAAATATGTGGAGGACAATGGCATCAAAGTGGTTCGCCGGTTATCTGGCGGTGGTGCAGTTTATCATGACAAAGGAAACTTGAACTTCAGTTTTATTACTAAAGACGACGGGGACAGCTTCCACAACTTTAAAAAATTCACCGAGCCAGTCATCAAGGCGCTTGAAAAGCTGGGCGTCAAAGCGGAATTAAGCGGCAGAAATGACATCATGGCAGATGGGCGTAAAATTTCGGGGAATGCTCAGTTTGCTACACGAGGACGTATCTTCAGTCATGGCACCCTTTTATTTGATTCAGAAATTGAACATGTTGTCTCGGCATTAAATGTGAAGAAAGAAAAAATTGAATCAAAAGGCATCAAATCCATTAGAAGCAGGGTTGCGAATATTAGTGAACTGATGGAACAAAAGATGACAACAGAAGAATTTAGAAAAATTCTTTTAAGTTATATTTTTGACACGAACGGTGACGTGCCTGAGTATCAGCTGACAGAAAAGGATTGGGAGAAGATTCATGAGATTTCTTGTGATCGATACCAAAAATGGGAATGGAACTACGGCCGTTCACCTAAGTTTAACTTGCAGCACTCTAAGCGTTTTCCAGCTGGATCGATTGATCTTCGATTAGAAGTGAAAAAAGGCATCATTCAAGACTGCAAAATTTTTGGTGACTTCTTCGGCGTAGGAGATATTGCCGATATTGAAAAACGACTCATCGGGCAGCAATATGATCGCAAAACCATTAGTGATGTATTAGAAGACATGGATATGCGCCATTATTTTGGTAACGTATCAAAAGAAGATTTTCTGAATTTGATCTATTAAGTAAAGACGAGCACGGCTAGAGATAGCGGTGCTTTTTCTAATGAAAGGGATGAAAGCGGTTTACATTTGATCTTGTGGATTTTTTCGATTGTCTATTATAATAGAAAGGAGGAATGTTTGGTCATAAAATGAATGGCTATTCATTCATTGATGAAGTATAAGGGGTGGGAGAATGGATTTGATCAAAAATCTTGAGCAGACTGCGATGACCAAGGAAGAGAACGTCGCACTGATCTTTGAAGGGAACAAGTGGACCTATCGAGAACTGATGACAAGTATCGAACGTTTTGCAGATGGTTTAGTGAGCGAAGGGTTTCAAGCTGGAGATCATATCGCGCTGATTTTAGGAAATTCACCGCATTTTGTGATTTCATTTTTTGGTGCATTAAAGGCAGGGCTTGTTGTTGTACCTGTTAATCCAACATATACGCCAAGTGAAATCGGCTATATGCTGGTCACTGGTGATGTAAAAGGGATTGTTGCACCGGATCAGCTTCTGCCGATATACGAGCAGGTGTATGAACAGCTTCCAGCTATTGAACGAGTCATTATTTGTGCACAAAATGAATCTGCGTGCAGGTCAAGTTTAAAAGAAGTATCTGATCGTCTTGTTTTCTTCGGAAAGCTTGTGTCTGGAGATGCGGCAGAAGCTGAGCATCCTTTCATACAACCTGACGATACGGCCGTTATTTTATTTACATCTGGCACAACAGGAAAACCAAAAGGTGCAATGCTCACTCATGTTAACCTTTATTCAAATGCAAGAGACATTGCTGAGTACCTGTCAATTGATGAGAAGGACAAGGTGATTGCTGCTTTACCGATGTTCCATGTATTTTGTTTGACCGTTTGTATGAATGCCCCTTTGATTCATGGAGCGACCATCTATGTCCTGCCGCATTTCAGCCCATCAGAGCTTTTACGAATGATGGAGAAAGAAAAACCAACGCTATTTGTTGGTGTTCCAACCATGTATAACTATTTATACCGCCAGGACGGTCATGAGGAAGCGATGAAGTCGGTGAGGATTTGTATATCAGGTGGTGCGTCCATGCCTGTTGCTTTACTTCACGGTTTTGAAGAAAAGTTCGGTGTCACGGTGCTAGAGGGTTATGGATTATCAGAGGCTTCCCCAGTGACGGCATTCAATCCCCTTGATGGAAAAAGAAAACCAGGCTCGGTCGGCACTGATATTATGAATGTGAAAAATAAGATCGTGAATGAACTTGGAGAGGAAGTTGGACCAAACGAAGTCGGAGAATTGATTGCAAAAGGGCCAAACATTATGAAAGGCTATTATCAAATGCCAGAAGATACAGAAGCAGCACTGAAAGACGGCTGGCTGTACACAGGCGATTTGGCGAGAAGAGATGAAGACGGATATATTTATATCGTCGATCGAAAAAAGGATATGATTCTCGTTGGTGGGTATAATGTCTATCCAAGAGAAGTAGAAGAAGTGCTTTATCAACATGAAGCTGTAGCAGAAGCCGTTGTCATCGGTGTGCCAGATCCAAACACAGGAGAGGCTGTTGTCTGTTACATTTCCCCTAAGAAACATGCTCACATCAATCAAGAAGACATCATCACACATTGTTCACGCTATTTGGCGAAATATAAGCAGCCCCAAACGATCCATTTCATTGATGATATTCCAAAAAACACGACTGGTAAAATTTTAAGAAGAGCGCTAAAGGATAAGTACCAAGCAGAAACAAGTAAATAAAAAAGGGAGCCTCCTAATTGAAGAGGCTCCTCAGATTGTTGACAAAGGGCTAAAATGTTGTTTATTTTAGCCCTTTGTCTTCTTTTCAGTGTGATAGAAAACCTTTGCAGCCCTAGGAAGGACGAGTACTGGCGCGGAGCGAATTTCACATTCGTGAGCACCGGCACGCAGGACTGACACCGAATGCGAGGGTTTGTCGACACGCTGGGGAGCCTCCTATGAAGAGGCTCCTTTTTGAATCGCTTCTTGTACCTGTTTTCGGAAGGAATTTGACTGTTTTTGATTTAATTCATAATAGGTGCCGTCTACTAAAAAAACAACTTGAGAGCGGTTGGTCCATAGCTGAAAAGAAGTGCCATTTGTCCGTCCGAACATGACCTTGGCGATGTAATCTGGCTTTTTTACATTCTTTTTGAGATGGCTGCTTGTTTGTTTCCCTTTGTTTAATTGTTCAATTAGATCTTCAGTTGTATCTTTATCATCTATTTCATAAGAAATGGACTGGTTCGTCGGTGAAAGCAATAATTTCTCTGCTCGATTTTCATCGAAGATGTCACTTGTCCGGCTGAACACATAAAAGAAGGTAATCAGTAAAAGCCCAAAGATCACAATTCCTGCAAGGATTTTCTTCATGATGAACCTCCAACTCACTTTTTTATGGTTAGTTTCTCCGATTTTTGAACAGCATAATCATTTTTTTCGCTCAAGCTTTTTCAGATAGGGCATGCTATGATGAAGCCACATGAGACAGGTTCTAAACAAAAACGTGCGTGATTACAATAGAGAGAAATGGAAAGGAGGCTGACCAGTGCGAGTACGCAAATGGGTAGCTCTTGCAACGGTAGCATACATATTGTACGGTTTTTTTATTTATTTTTACTTATTTCTAATGGGGGATTCATCTGTCCCTGACAGTGTGAAAGGGACAAGTGCAGACCCGCATACATTTATGACAAGCCATGAGCTTGTGATCAGTGGAAGTTACTCGAACATTCGTAACCTGTTGTACTTTATGACAATTCCTTTAGATTGGTATGTCTTTTTCCTTTTGCTCATTTCTGGGTTTTCAAGGAAATTAGCAGATTGGAGCTTGGCAGCAGCTCGTTTTCACCTTTTGAGCAAACTTGTGTATGTGTTTGTGCTGTCACTTTTGACGATGCTGATCACATTGCCGGTGAAGTGGGTGAGCTACCAGTTGTCCTTGCACTACGGTGTTTCAGCACAAAGCACGGCAAGTTGGCTAAAAGACCAAACGCTTGATTTTTGGATTCAATATCCGCTGCTTGTTCTATGCGCCATTGTGTTCTTTTGGCTTATTCAAAAGAAAAGGAAATATTGGTGGCTGTATGCTTGGTGTTTAACCATTCCAGTTACACTGTTTCTCTTCTTTATACAGCCGGTCGTTATTGATCCACTCTACAATGATTTTTACCCATTGAAGGATCAAGCGCTTGAGAAAAAGATATTAACCCTTGCAGAGAAAGCACACATTCCAGCAGATCATGTATATGAAGTCAACATGTCAGAGAAAACAAACACGATGAACGCTTACGTCACAGGGATTGGTGAAAATAAGCGAATTGTTTTGTGGGATACGACACTTCAAAAGCTGAAAGACCGTGAAATCTTATTTATCATGGCGCATGAGATGGGACATTACGTGATGAAGCATGTGTATATTGGATTAGCAGGATATTTAGTGCTGTCTCTGATTGGATTTTTTGCCATTGACCGTCTGTATTTTTACCTTTACCAAAAAGGCGCTTCTCCATTTCGTATGAAGGCCCCACATGATGTTGCTGCTCTTCCGCTTCTTTTGATCATTGTATCTATGCTGTCATTTGTTGCTTCTCCTTTTACAAATGCTGTGTCAAGGCATCAAGAACGTGCAGCTGATGAATACGCCGTGAACTTGACAAAGGATGGAGAGGCGGGGGTGACGTCATTTCAAAAGCTTGCAAAATCAGGGCTTTCCCAAGTCAATCCGCCACTTTTAGTGAAAATATTCCGCTATGGGCACCCGACGATGATGGAGAGAATCATCGATATGGAAAAAGCGGCGAAAAAAGAGGAAACATCGAAAAAGCAATAAATAAAAAATCCGGCTCAGTTAGCCGGATTTTTTTGTCACACTTATTTTAGTTAGAAGCTGCTTGAACGTTAATCAATCCTTTTCCATAATAGAACGAATTACCAAGCGGAGTTGCCGTATTTTCTAAGCGCTGACGAACCTGAGAAGTTGATAGATTCGGATACTTAGAAAGGATAAGCGCTGCTGCTCCTGCTACATGAGGAGATGCCATCGATGTTCCCGTATAAGATGTATATCCACTGCTTGGTACTGTACTTAAAATCGATGTACCAGGTGCAGAAACATCTAATTCAGGACCTGCGCTTGAAGACGAGTTTCTGACATTGTTGCTGTTCACGTTGGCAACAGCAATGGTTGAGTCGTATTTAGCAGGATAGCCAACGGTGCTAGTAGAGCCAGTTGAACCTGAATTCCCTGCTGCGGCAACGACAACTACTCCGCGGTTATTCGCTGTGTCTACAGCATTTTTAAGCGCTGTGGAGCCGCTTGGGCCGCCTAAGCTCATATTGATGACATCCATGTTATTGGCAACAGCCCATTCAATACCGCTGATAATCCAGCTGTATTGTCCATCTCCGTTTCGATCTAACACTTTAACGGCATACAAGGAGGCGCTTGGCGCAACCCCAAGAACACCAATCGTGTTATCAAGGGCAGCAATGGTTCCGGCTACGTGAGTTCCGTGTGATTGAAAGTCTTGTGTGGCATTTGGCTCTGAAGGGACGAAGCTAGCACCGCCTGCAACATTTAAGTCAGGGTGTGCGGCGTGGATTCCAGTATCAAGGACAGCTACTTTGACGTTAGCACCTTTATAACCTTGAGCGTGTACGGCTGGAGCTTTGATTTGAGGGATACCATAAGGGACGGTTTGTGCATATGCTTCTGCTTTGTGGTCTTCTTCTACATAAGCAATGCTAGGGTCGTGTTCAAGTTTTTTTGCGGCTTGTTCAGACATCTTCACTTGTGCAGCATTAATGAGGCGGTATTGTTTTTCTAATTTCCCACCATTTTGTGTCACTGCTTGTTTCTTAGAGCTGTTTGTGGTGGCAGAAGCTTTAAAGCCAACGATATAGCTTTTTTCACTTTCTGACTTTGAGGCAGTCTCGGCATTTGCCATCGAGCCTCCAAACCCTGCTGAAAACAGAAGAGGGACAGCCAATAAAACACTTGTCATCACATTTTTCTTTTTCACGCACATTCCACATCCCTTTTTCTTATTTCAGAATAATCATCCGTAGTCTATAAGAATGATTCGTTTGATTATTCTGTATTTTCAGTTTAATAGAGGTAGGCAAATAAGAGTAGACCTGAATTTTTGTGGAAGTCCTAGCGAAAAATAGGGAATTAAGTCGCTTGGAAACAATGGTAAAATATGTTTATTGTGTATTTTCAACGATTTTCTGTTAAAAAGGAATCGTGCTTTTTTTCTCATGATCTATTTGGGGATAAACATTCGATACCCGAAATGCTATAAAATAGGTAGAAAAGGCTATCATCTATTTCGAATTTCGATATAAAAAAATATTATTTTATCATTATTTTTGACATGAAAAAGAACCTGCTATGGAAACAGGTTCTTTAAGAAGGGGCAGATTGTGTTAAATGGCTGACCACGTTGTAATCGTTCACCTTCCATTCACCATCTGTCCATTCCACATAATTTAAGCAGGCATTGACAAGTCTAGTGTCCTGAATACCCATATGTTCGTCAGCTAGTACGGTGAGTAAGGCATGGATGGCAGCCCCGTGTGCCACGATTAATACCCGTTTATCTGGGTAGGTTGCTCTCACTTTTTCAATACCTTCTAGCATTCGATCTTGAAGTGCCGATAGTGGTTCCATATTTGGATACTGTTTATTAGGAAACAGCTTCTGACGTTCCTCAAATGACATGCCTTCAGCGTCGCCATAATCACGTTCAATAAAATCGTCCATGATCACGAGCGGTGCATGTACATGCTGTAAAATCAAATGAGCTGTTTCTTTTGCCCTTGATAGCGGACTGGAAATGACAACATCCCAGTGGGCATCTTTTAGGTAAAGACCGGTTTGTTCCGCTTGCCATTTACCAGTGTCATTTAAAGGGATATCTGTTCGTCCTTGAATTCGTTTCGCTGCATTCCAATCGGTTTCACCGTGTCTGACTAGGCAAATTGCTGTCAATCAAATCCCGCCTTTTCTATCTTTTCTTCTATTATACTAAAACAGAAGAAGAATGACTGGATCAGCGATTTGTCAGACTCGTTAAGGACTCGACCGAACTTGCCACTTGGGACACTGTTTGTTTGACTTCTTTCAATTCGTTTAGGAATGTTTGCAAATCTATTTCAATTTTTCCGTTTTGGTTTTTGCTTAAGTTCATGCTGCTGACGATATCATCGAATAGAGAGTTGATTTGGGTCATTTTTTCTTTACTGTCTGTCACAAGTAAATTCACGTCAGCAATATGCTGTGACACAATGGCGATTTGTGAATTTGTGTTGTTGACGAGCTCAGATACAGTTGAAACCGTTTTCTTTGTGTCCTCTGATAATTTGCGAACCTCGTTTGCAACGACAGCAAAGCCTTTGCCATGTTCACCTGCTCGAGCTGATTCGATTGAAGCGTTTAAAGATAGTAAATTCGTTTGCTCCGCAATACCTGTGACGATCCCAAAAATTTGTTCAATTTGTTTCGCAATTTCTTCTAAGCGCTTAATCTCTGTTTCAATCTTTGTCATGCTGCCATCAATTTGATTCATTTGCGTCTGCTGAATTTCTAACTCTTTTTTACCGCCAATTGATTTCTCTTCAACTTGTGCTGAAATCTTTGTGCCAGCCTGTGACATGTCCGCCATCTCATCAGATTTTGATACAAGTTTGTCCACTGCATTTGTTGTGTTTGAGAAGAGAGAAGCAAGCGAATTAGATGTTTCTGTAATTTTTGTATGAAGCTCTTTTTGCTGTACTTCTGCTTCATCACGAACTTTAGAGTATTCATTTTGGAACGTATCTAGGACAAGCTGTTGCTCTAGATTTAAAATTTTCGTCGTCGCTTTCACTGCCGTCTGATATTCTTTGAAATCTTGGATATGCTGGGCGAATAAATCCATAATGGATAGCAAAAGGTCTTGGAAGGCTGCCATATACCATTTAGGTTGAAGCCCAATTCTTAAATGAACTTGTGCAATTTTAATTCTTTTGGCTACATAAGATTCGTCAATCACACCGGCAAACATTTCACTAATATGAATGCGTAGTGTTTTCTTTAGACGCTCGACTGAGCTGTTATCTTGAATGATGTGCATCAAGGAAGACTCGACTTCTAGGTTTTTATAAAATTTATCGACGATATGTTCAATTTCATCTTGAACGATTGGATTCAGCTGTTTCAAGATAAAAAGGTCTTGCTGTGTCAAATCAATCATTTTAATTTGTTTGACAATGTCCGTATTCTCCGAAAAATTGATTCGTTTTATTCCATCATCCTGCTGTGTGAAAAAAGCAGTATTTTTCTTTTTGCTCTCTTTTTTAAATAACAATGTGTTTGTCCCCCCATGATCATCAAAAATATCAGACTTTATGTTTTTTATCGGATAATAATGGATTTTTTAAAGGGGAACAGTGAAATTTTACTGTTCTTTATATGACCTTTTCAGTGGTTTTTTAGCCGGGCCTTCTACTACTTCTCCCGTAATGGAGAAACGAGACCCGTGACAAGGACAGTCCCATGTGCGGTCACTATTATTCCAAGCGACTTCACAGCCTAAGTGAGTACAGGTTGTATCGACAAGAAAGAGATCGCCGTCCTCTGACTTAAAGGCACCACATTTTTTATGCTCATAAGACACAATCCCGCCTTCACCGGGTTTTAAATCATCAATTGTTTGATCAGCTCGTTTTAATTTACCGCTGATTAGCTTCGCTGCAACATTGGTGTTTTCTTTAATAAAGTCTTTTATGAATGGATCTGACACGAGTCTTGATGGAGTAAAGATGGATTCGTAAGGATTCGATTTGCCTTCGATCAAATCTCCGATCAGTGTCGCTGCCACGTGGCTTGTGGTCATGCCCCATTTTCTAAAGCCTGTTGCAACAAAAATATTCGAATGATGTTTTGTCAGGCGGCCAATGTAAGGGATTTGATCCATTGTGACCATATCATGCGTGGACCAGCGGTAGAGAACTTCCTTTATGCCAAGGGTGGCTTCACCAAACTTTTCTAGTGCTTCATAGTGTGCGGATTCATCTCCGCCTTGTCCGGTTTTATGGCCTTCTCCACCGATGAGCACGACATCTTCTCCGTGGAATTTTGCCGTTCTTAATGAGTGGGCAGGCTGATCAATTCCTAAGTACATGCCGTCTGGAAGCGGTTTGTTTGTTTTGGCTGCGACGACATAAGATTGCTCAGGATGGATTCGCGTGAAATACAGTCCTTTGCCATCGTAAAAAGGAAAGTGTGAGCATGAAATGATAGAGCGCCCCATCAGATGATGGCCACTTTTTGTGATGACAGCAGGGTGTTTTCCTTCTTTTACATCGACTGCTGTTGTCTGTTCAAATATGCGCACGCCTCGATCAATGAGCTGATCGATCAGTGCATGAAGAAATGAAGAGGGTGAAATTGTGCCTGCTGCGTCATGGCGAGTGCTGCCTTGATACCAGCATCAAACGGGAGCGCTGTTTTCCATTCGCGATCGATACCAAGCTGTTTGTACGCATCTAATTCCTTCTTTAACTTTTTGACGCCATTTTCTTCTGTTGTATAAAGGTAAGCATCTTTTACCTCAAGCTGACAATCAATGTCATACTCTTTTACACGTGCTTGGATGAGCTCTTTTGCTTTTTCATTTGCTTCTACATATAAACGTGCTTTCGGCATACCAATATGCTGAATCAGCTCATGATAGTACACATCATGCTGGGAGGTGATTTTCGCTGTCGTATGTCCAGTGGTTCCTTGCAGCACTTGATCAGCATCTATGATGATGACATCCAGCCCACGTTCTGTCATTTCAAATGCAGTAGCGATACCGGTAATACCGGCACCGACAATGATGACATCTGCTGTAAGATCCTCACTGACAGTAGGAAAAGAAGGCTTCTCACTCTCAGCTAGCCATAACGATTTTGATTGTTCCAATCCTTTATGTTCTTGTTCCATGTTGTCGCCTCCAGTCACTTGTTGTGTATAATTTTTCCACAATGCTGAAAATCATACATTTTAATGGAAACAAGAGCGAAATACATAAAAACATGAGCAACACATAAAAATAAACGAGATAAAAAAGGAAGGAGTGGACTGACGTGTCAACAAAGCAGCCAAAGAAAACGTTACCGCCTCAGCATCAGAACGAACGTCCAGGACTTGAATATAAAATGAACCCTAGACCTATCTTTGATCGAGAGATGCAAGGCAAAAAGCTGACAGGGAAAACGGCGATTGTCACAGGTGGAGACAGCGGGATTGGAAGAGCAGTATCTGTCTTATTTGCGAAAGAAGGAGCCAATGTAGCGATTGTTTATTTGAATGAACATCGCGATGCGGAAGAAACGAAGGACTATATTGAAAAGATGGGAGGCCGCGTCATCTTAATAGCAGGTGACCTAGGCGATGAAGCTTTTTCAAACGAGGTCGTCAAAAAAACAAAAGATGCTTTCGGTTCGATTGATATTTTGGTCAACAACGCAGGTGAACAGCATCCGCAAAAAAGCATTGAACAGATTACTTCTCACCAGCTTCTTCGGACATTTCAAACGAATATATTTGCCATGTTCTATTTAACAAAAGCGGTGCTCCCTCATTTAAAGAAAGGAAGCAGTATTATTAATACAGCATCGGTCACTGCTTATAAAGGTCATGAAACCTTAATTGATTATTCATCGACAAAAGGGGCGGTTGTAACATTTACAAGATCATTATCTCTCTCTCTTATCAAACAAGGGATTCGGGTAAATGGGGTAGCGCCTGGACCGATTTGGACACCGCTGATTCCATCCACATTTACGGAAAAGGAAGTGTCTGAATTTGGTGGAGATGTCCCAATGGAGCGGCCTGGTGAGCCAGTAGAGTTAGCGCCAAGTTATTTATTTTTAGCGAGCGAAGACTCTTCTTATATGAATGGACAAATGATTCATGTGAATGGCGGAACCATATTAAATGGATAAAAACAAAAAACTTGCGGTAAAGAGACAAGTTTCTGTCTCTCTGCCGCAAGTAAAATCATCATGATTGATGTAAGCAATGTTCTGCATATTGAGCTGACAGGTCATTAAAACGCTTTTCATCACGCTGATCTAGCGCCTTGTCAATCTCTTCTCTAAGGAAGGTTAAGCGCTGTTTATAAAGCGCCTCATCTAAAACCATTTGAATATAAATGTCTAAAATAGTAACGCCATTCTCTTCGGTTTTTTGGGTGTTGCGGGACTTCATGAGCTCAGCATACGTTTTTTTCTCTTTCATAAAGAATCCCCCCGATGCCTTTTTTATAGTATATGGATTGGCGGAGAAAAAATCAACAAGAATTTATAATTTTTAGACAATTTATTTTTGAGCCATATCGACACCCCTTGTCCAGTCGACAAGATGCGATATATCTTTAAAAATGGCTTTTAGATAGATCGAATGTACTAAAAAACATGATAAAAAGATAATTTTAAATAAATATTGAAAAAATCCTGTCGTTTCTTATACGTTGGTGATAGATTAATAGTATCTAAAATAACCAAAAATTAACACAGGAGGAAATGAAGTGTCAGGAATTAGTGAAACACCATTAGATTCATACGTCATTAATCAAACAACAATGGCGGTCCTTCCAGTTGAAGAAGGAAAACGAGTATATTCAAAAGTGATCGAAAGAGAGACAAGTTTTTACGTTGAATTAAAGCCGTTGCAAATTATAGAACGCAGCTGCAGGTTCTTTGGTTCAAGCTATGCAGGCAGAAAAGCGGGAACATACGAAGTAACAGGAATATCTCATAAGCCTCCCATCGTGATTGACTCATCCAATCATCTGTATTTCTTCCCAACCTATTCATCCAACCGCCCTCAATGCGGATGGATCTCCCACAAATACATTCATATCTTTCAGGAATCATCCCTCGGAGACACGGTTGTTACTTTTACAAATGAGCAATCGGTCAAACTAGATGTCTCATATAAGTCATTTGAGAGTCAAGTACACCGAACAGCGTATCTCCGAACGAAATTTCAAGACCGCCTTGATGGAGGTCTTCCTAAGAAACAAGAATTTATGCTGTATCCAAAGGAACAGCAGCTCAACCTTGTGTATGATTTTATCTTAAGAGAACTTCGTAATCGTTATTAGTGAGAGACCAGCGGCAGACAGCCGCTGGACTGCTTACTCATCGCCATCACTTTTTTGCAGAAAAAACCATTGATTATCGTATAAAAAAATATATAATTTATCTATATCGTATAAATTTTTATACAACGAAAGGAGACATGGGGATGATGTATGAAGAGCTGGATACGCCGGCACTACTCATTGATAAACAGGTGATGATGGAGAATGTAGCGGCGATGCAGCAATACGCAGACCGTCAGCATGTCAAATTGCGCCCTCATACGAAAACTCATAAAACGCCTGCACTTGCCAAGCTGCAGGAAGAGAAAGGTGCATCTGGCATTACGGTGGCGAAAGTAGGAGAGGCTGAAGTAATGGCAGCCCATGGGCTCAAGGATATTTTTATCGCCAATCAAATTGTAGGTGAGACTAAACTCAAGCGGATTCGCAAACTAGCAGAGTCGATACAGATTTCTTTTGGTATAGATTGTGTTGAGCATGTGAAGCAGATTGAGCAAGTCTTTCGTGAATCAGAGAAAAAAGCGGAGGTTTTAATTGAGATAGAGGTTGGAGAGGGAAGGTCTGGTGTCATTGAAGAACGTGATTTCTGCCACATATTAGAGGCGATTCAAACAAGTGATGCCGTTCATTTAAAGGGGATTTTTTCTCATGATGGTCATACGTATCAAGCGGAAAGTAAAGCACATTGCCGGACATTATACAAGGAGGCTGTAAATCGAACGCTCCGTTTTGCGCAGATTGCAGAAAAAGCTGGTATGCCGCTAGAGGTCGTCAGTATTGGATCAACACCGCCATTTTTATTTCAATTTGATATTCCAAAAGGAGTCACAGAAATACGGCCAGGCACATACATCTTGATGGATGCTTCCCAGTCCAACGTAATCGGCACATATTCACATTGTGCAGCATCTGTGCTGACGACGGTCATTAGTAAACCGACAGAGCGCCGGGTGATTACAGATGTAGGGGCCAAGGGGCTGACGGCACAAACACGTACAAAAGGGCTGACCAAAACAGAGGGCTTAGGCAAAGTGAAAGAATATGATGATGTATTTGTTTCAAGCGTATTTGACGAGCATGCCATTATCTATCATGAAGGCTTTCGTCAAAGTGTACAGATCGGTGAGAAGGTGCAAATTATTCCGAATCACATCTGTCCTGCTGTGAATCTTCATGAAAAAGCATACCTCATTCAAGATGGCGAAGTGGTAGAAGAGCTGGAGATTGCTTGTAAAGGAAAGCTGCAATAAATTGGTAGGATCATAGAGGGTGTTGCCGCTATGCAGAGCAGAATATAAGGCAGCTTCCATTCTAAGAAAGATCATCATTTGAAATCTATACATTTAAGGAAAAGGCGCCGAAAGGGGTCTTTTTTATTTGAGAAAAAATGACGAAGATGAAATAGATTGAAACCAAATGTGCCTCTCTCGTCGTCTATTGACTGTATCATCATGAAATGGCAGGGAAATGTGAACCATTAGAAGGATTTTCATTCATTTCCGCATAAATCACAGAAGTGATACATGCGGTCTGTTACAATAAAAACAAGTCATTTCTTGCAATGTGTTCGTATGAGGTAAAAGTTGATCATATTTGACCGATATGAACAAATGGGAAAGAGAAATGGGGGCCCTGTATGAAAAAACGATGGCATTTGATGCTGCTATTTACCGTGACAGTGACACTACTCACGGCCTGCAATCAAGCAGATCAGCCGCCTTCAAAACAAAACACAAAAGAAGCTGCGTATGAACAATGGGTTCAGCGTTATATGGATGAGTTAAATGAAGCATATGAAAACATGACCGATCAATTTATTTCGGATGGACATGGAAAAATTCAAGTAAATGAAAAATTGACAAAAGCGACGAAAGCATTTGACCGTGTGATTCAAAAAGGGCTTGCTCATCAAGAAGTGCCAGCTGTGTATCAAAAGGCAGACAAACAATTAAAGACAGGTCTTGCTTCATTTGAAAAAGGAATTGGCAAGGTAGAGCAGCTGTTGAAGCGGCCTGATCAAGAAAAGCTGTTTATGTCAGCAACTCAACATTTTCAAGATGGATTGCAAGAGACAGCCTCTTTCATTGAAGAAGTGGGAAACGTTCAGCAATCACGTTAAAAAGTCTGGAAGAGAGAACTTCCAGGCTTTTTTAGATGTGCAGTGTTTGCTTTAATCGGCATACACCTTCTTGAATCATGGCTTCATCCGTACAGGCAAAACCAAGCAGCAACCCTTTCCTTTCGCTTTCATAACAATAGGGGCTTAATGGATAAATGCCGACACCTGCCGCTTTTGCGGCCTCAATCGTACCTTGTTCATCAAAGTCTGATGTTCCTTCCAAAAAGACGTGAAGGCCTGTATCAGTTCCATATAAACGGAAGTGTTTGTCAAAGTGATGTGTCAAAAGAGCATCCATCATCGCTGCCTGCCGTTTTTTATACACCTGTCTCATCCGCCTGACATATCGCGTAAACTCTCCTTCTCTGAAAAAAGAGGCAAGAGTGATTTGCTCCATGATCGGCAGCTGTCTTTGAATAAGTGATTGCAGTGCAGCGATTTCTTTGATGACTGCTTTGGAGCCGATGATGGCAGCAAGGCGGATGCCTGGAGCAAGTACCTTGGAAAAACTGACAATATAGATCACATGATCGGGTGCTTCTGAAAATAAAGAAGGAAGCGGTCCGCCATGATAACGATAATCCCCATCAAAATCATCTTCTAATATGTAAGATTGAGCCTTCGCAGCAAACTGCAGCAGCTCCCGTCTTCTATTGACGCTCATACAGACACCGGTTGGCCGCTGATGAGAGGGCGTTACAGCGATCAGCTTTGTACGTTCTGGCAATGTATTCACCATCATTCCTTCTTCATCGACTGGTGCGGGGTAAATAGTCATTTCGCGATGTAAAAAGGACAACCTAGCTCCAGGAAAACCAGGATCTTCAACAGCTACTGTATCTCCTTTTTTGAGTATGACTTGTGAAATCAAGTCAATGGCTTGCTGTGTGCCTCCTGTTAACACCATTTGATCTTCTTCTATATCAATGCCGCGTTCAACTGATAAGTATTGGCGAATTTCTGAACGCACTTCCCATAATCCGTGCGGAGAAGAATAGCCCCAATCCTTCATATTTAAGCGCTGTAATGCTTTTAGAAGCGAGCGTTTCCATATGTTTTGAAAATGGTCGTCGATGGCAGGTTCTTGATGGCGGAAATCAATCTCAAGTGCTTCGTGAAATTCATTGGCCGAGAGCCAGTGATCCATTTGTTTTTCAGCCTCGTCAAAGTGAGGTCTTGTCGGAAGTGCAAAAGGCGGTTCGTTTTGATGTGGGTGAGAAGCAGCATAGTGATCACTTGAAATGACCTTTGTCCCGCCTCTTCTAGAGGTGCTCACATAGCCTCTTGCTAGCAGTTCATCATAGGCAAGCTGTACGGTGGATCGAGATACGTTGAGTTCTTGTGCTAATACTCTTGTCGGAGTCAACTGATCATCAGGATTCAGTGTGTTTGTATGAATTTTTTGAATGATGCCATTAACGATTTGCTGCCAGAGCGGGGTAGAGCTGGAACGGTCTAAATGAATGTACACAGTGCACCTTCTTTCCTTTGTCATGTCATCATTTGATGATGACATGGAATTATGGACTGGTCAATAGCTTCATTTTTGGATGTGGGAAGAAATCCAAATGATGTGTACACTGGTTCATATCATTTACACAGAGGAGAGAGTCCCATGATTCCTGCATCAAAAGAAGAAACAGCACAGCTATCCATGATTCCGTTTGTGTTCGTTTTAATTAGTCTTTTTATGATTACAACAGCAGTGAACCTGCAAGTCCCACTTTATACGGAATATGCAGAGCAGGCAGGATACGGAAAGGCGTCAACAGCCCTTGTGTTTGCTGCGTATGTTTTCGGACTGATTCCAGTATTATTGTTACTTGGCGGCATGTCTGACCGGGCTGGACGAAAACCGATTTTATTGATCGCTCTTTGCTTTTCATTATGTGCCACCCTGCTCATGATCGTGCATCCGACCATACAAATGCTCTTTGTCGCCCGGCTGCTGCAAGGAGTGGGACTTGGGTTAAGTGTTGGTACATGTACTGCCTACTTGATTGCTTTATATCCAGAGAAATCGGGCTGGATCCCAACGTTTATCGCATTATGCAGTTCAATTGGATTTGGAGGAGGTGCTCTGTTTACAGCGATTCTTTCTTTTGAGCGAGTGTCACTGACGCCTCTTAGCTATTGGATTGTGTTGGTCTTAATCATGTTGACGATTGTTGCTGTATTCTTTTTGGTGCCGCCTGTACAAGGGGATGCAAGTAAACCGCTAATGAACATGCCGAGGTTTCCAAAAGGGACAATGCCAGCGAACATAGCCATTGCTATCGCATGGTCTGTGTGCGGTCTTGTCATTTCGATTTTGCCAGCACAGCTTAAATTAAATGGCTATGAATTGTGGGTAGGCCCGGCGCTGTTTTTTATTAATATGGCAGGTGTTCTGATGCAGCCTTTTGTCCGAAAGATGAATAGCAGTGCAGCGCTTCGTATCGGTTTTATTTGTCTTCCGTGCGGATATGGCCTGCTGTTATTCGGTACTAATAGCGGGTCCATTTTCCTTGTCCTTGCTGGAACTCTTTTAGCGGGTACAGCTTGCTATGGATTTACTTACTTAGGCGGTCTTCAGCTGATTGTTGAGAAAGGGAAGAAGGAAGCGGCTAGAGCCGTTAGTGGGTATTACTTGTTTGCGTATCTAGGTCTTGGCATACCAAGTGTGTTCGTTGGCCTCTTTGCTGATATGTACGGTACTCAGACAGTGTTAACACTCTTTTTTATGCTCGTGTTGGCCACCTGTCTGATCTTGTTTAGTTTAAGTTTCAGAGAGAGGCAAAAGTGAAATCAGTTCTTTCTCTTTCCTCTCCAATTCGTTTAAAATAAAGACAGGAGAGGGGGAGGGAAATGAAAAAAGTACAGCTAAATGGTGCGATGTGCCGATCACAAGAAGAGCTTCATAATCAACTAAAAACAGTGTTACAACTACCTGACCATTACGGGGAAAACCTTGATGCCCTCTGGGACTGTTTAACAGGAGAAGTGAGCTTACCTGTAGAGCTCACATGGATTCATTATCAAGCAAGCAAAGACGAGCTTGGTGATTATGCAGAGAATTTGCGGCAGTTATTTCAAGAAGCTGAAGAGGAACTGCAAGGGCAGTTTCAATTGAATATTGAAGCGTAAAAAAGCAGCTGATCCCACAAGCTGTTTTTTTATGTGGTTTTCACCCTCACTCATTCTACTATTGAATATTTCACTAAATATGATAATATATGAACTGCTGCTTAATTGATAATGATAATCATTTGTGGCGGAGAGCTTGATAGAAAGTGTGAACCCTGTATGAAGTTGTACCAATTAAGTTTGTTGTTTGTGTGTTTGGCATGTGCGTCGCTGTTTGTCGGGGTACAGGACTTGTCTCTTTTACAGTTGTTTCATCTAACAGGTGAACAAATGAACACCTTATTTTCAAGTCGCATCCCGCGGCTGATGAGTATTGTGCTTGCTGGCATGAGCCTGAGTTTATGAGGTTTTATCATGCAAAGCATGACGAGAAATAAATTTGTATCTCCAACGACTGCAGGAACAATGGATTGGGCCAAGCTGGGTATTTTAACCGCCATGCTTGTTTTTACACAGGCAAGCCCGCTAATGAAAATGGCGATTGCGTTTTTATTTACGTTAGCTGGCAATCTATTATTCTTAAAAATTCTACACCATATTAAGGTGAACGATACGATCTATGTACCGTTAGTCGGCTTAATGTTTGGCGGAATTGTTAGTTCAATTTCCACGTTTATAGCCTATAAATATGATTTGATCCAAAACGTATCCGCATGGCTGCAAGGGGATTTTTCTCTTATCGTTCAGGGGCGTTATGAACTGCTCTATGTGAGCGTTCCTCTATTGATCATCGCGTATTTATATGCTGACCGCTTTACAGTGGCTGGTATGGGTGAGAGCTTTGCCGTCAATTTAGGTTTAACGTATAAACGTGTAATGACAGTTGGTTTGGTAATCGTTTCGATGATTACGTCTGTTACGATTTTGACTGTTGGCATGCTACCTTTCCTCGGCTTAATCATTCCGAATATTGTATCGATCTACCGAGGGGATCACTTGAAAAAAAGCCTGCCGCATACGGCTTTATTAGGAGCTATTTTTGTGCTCATTTGCGACGTGCTCGGACGAGTGGTCATTTATCCTTATGAAATATCTGTCGGGCTTATGGTCGGTATCATTGGAAGTGCGATCTTCCTGTACATGTTATTAAGGAGGAAGCGCTATGCATAAGAAACGAACATTATGTCTCATTGCAGCTATTGCAGTCGTATTCGTTGTCATCTTCGTCACCTTTCAAATGGGATACTGGGAGTACACAGTGCCGAGCCGTTTAAAAAAGGTGCTTGCCATGACTTTGACAGGAGGCGCGATTGCCTTTTCCTCTGTTGTGTTTCAAACATTAACCAATAACCGAATCTTAACGCCAAGCATTTTAGGGTTAGACGCGCTTTATTTGTTTTTGCAAACGGCGATTATTTATTTGTTTTTGCAAACGGCGATTATTTATTTGTTTTTGCAAACGGCGATTATTTATTTGTTTTTGCAAACGGCGATTATTTATCTGTTTGGGTCAACCAATTTGATGATCGCGAATAAGAACCTCAATTTCTTTCGCACAGAAAAAAGAATCATCAATCCAACGCAGTTGATCAAAAAGTGGCTGCATTAAAGAAACAAGCAAAAGAGTTAAACAAAAATGGTCTCGTGATCATGGCGAACGACAGCAAAATGACGGCATTTGGTCCTAAGTCAAGATATGGTTTGATCCATGATGTATTTGGTATCACACCAGCAGATCAAAAGCTAGAGCCATCTGATAAACACGGACAAAGCATTTCTTATGAATATATGGTCAAAACGAACCCAGATTACTTATTTGTCGTGGATCGCGGCGCGGCGATTGGAGAAGAAACATCTGCGAAACAGCTTGTTGAAAATGATTATGTGAAATCAGTCAAAGCAGTGAAAAACAATCATGTGGTGTATTTAAACTCTGACATGTGGTATTTAGCAGGCGGCGGCCTTGAATCATTGAATGCGATGATTGATGAAGTGAAAAAAGGAATTGAACAAAAGTAATCGATGAAAAGAAGACAAAGAGCTAAAAATAAGCTCATTTTAGCTCTTTGTCAACAATCAGAAGCTGCTCATTTTGAGCAGTTTTTTTATTGTGGATACATAAAAATATGTTGCATGAAGGAAACTTTCATCAAAATATGTTATAGTGGAACCTACATTGTGAGACTAAGATAGAGTGAGGGTTCGGAAAGGATGAAGGAGAAAACAAGATCAAAAAGAAGGCTAAGACCTTGGGTGAAAGTCGTGCTGTTTATCATGGCATTTGTCATGATCATGGCTGTATCTGTCACAGGATATGCATACTATAAAATTTCAAAAGCGTCGAATAAAGCGCAAGTATCTTTAGAAAGAGGAGAGACCTCGCAAAAGCGTGTGAAAGCTTTTGATCCAGGAAAGGATAGCTTTTCGGTGCTGCTCTTAGGGATTGACAGCCGTCCAGGTGAAACGGTAGACGAAGCAAGAAGTGATGCGGTCTTACTGGCGACGGTGAATCGAACAGACAAAACGATGAAGCTCCTAAGTATTCCTCGTGATTCTTATGTTGATATACCGGGGAGAGGATATGATAAAATTGCTCACGCCCATGCGTTTGGGAGTGCAGATTTATCAGTCAAAACGGTAGAGAATTTGTTAAACATCCCGGTTGACTATGTGATTGCAGGAAACTTTAAGGCGTTTCAAGACATTGTCGATGAGCTAAATGGAATTGACGTAACGATTGAAGATGAAGGCATTGCAAAACAAATGGAAAAGGATTCAAAAGGAAAAGTTCATGTGGAAACAGGCACGCATACGCTCAGTGGTGAAGAAGCATTAGCGTTTGTGAGAACGAGAAAGGCAGATAGTGATCTCATGCGCGGAAAGCGCCAAATGGAAGCACTTCAAGCCATCTTTGAAAAATCAAAATCCATTTCTTCCATACCGTCTTATGACAACATCATTGATACACTTGGGGATAACGTCTCCACCAATTTATCCATGAAACAGTTGATCGGTCTATTCCCTTTACTGAGTTCATTAAAATCAGTGGATACCATCCAGTTAAAAGGGCACGATTACCAGCCAGGGAATGTGTATTACTTTGAGTTAGATGGACCAGGGTTAGAAGAAGTGAGACAAGAGCTGAGAAAACAGCTCGAATTATCATAATTGAGAAAGAGCCTGCCGCTGTGGCAGGCTTCAAGCGTGTAGACAAACCCTCTCATTCGCCCGCAGTCCTGCGCTCTGGTGCTCACGAATGCCAAATTCGCTCCAGTGCTCGTCCTTCCTAGACTGCAAAGGTTTTCTATCACGCTGAAAAGAAGACAAAGGGCTAAAATAAAGTTCATTTCAGCCCTTTGTCAACAATCTGGAGCCTGCCACTATGGCAGGCTCAGCGTGAAGAGAAAGTGAGGGTTTTTAAGACAAGATGTCCACAAAACCCTCATTTTTGTCTTTTGAACTGTCCGAGAAACGATATATGGTGTTTTTCATTTGGGATTTATTCAATATACGGTGTATTTAAAACTACAAAAAAACTGTCGAGATTTTCTCGACAGCCTGAGCCTGCCACTATGGCAGGCTTTTTTTAATAATAGAGAGTTGCAGGCATCGTTGGGTACCACACACCATTTAAAGCAAGCGCCCAGCCATACACCTTTTGACCTGATTCAATCTTGTCCTTTACCGAAGTGAGCGCTTCGTATGAAAAGACTTGATAAGCCTGTCCGGTTTTTTTAGCGACAATAACCGATAGAATATTGTCATTGAATACACTCGGCTCTTCGTCCGTACTCGTCCAAGCAATTCGATTATAGTAATTCATGTTAAAAGGATTTTCGAGTGCTTTCACTTCAAACTTCACTCGCTTTCCAACGATAGATACCGTTGTATAGGCTACACTTGTTATTTGTGCAGATGCTGCTGGAGCTTGTTTTCCTGTTTGCAGTGGTTCTACTGCTGACACTGTGCTTGGCACAAGTAATCCTGCTGCTAAGGTGAGTGCTGTTATTTTTTTGAACATGAGTTGGAACCTCCTAATTTTTGGTATAACAATCAATTCGCCAAAAACTGAAGAGTTCCTTCTATAAATGTAAAATATAACCATATTATTTTCCTGAATGGAGAAAATAATGGGTGAGCAATTCTTCTACACGATGACGTATGCGGGGATTAAAATATTTATGCTTTTCTTCATAGCCATTTATTAGAAATAAATATGTCGTAAATCCTTCATCGTGTTCAATTTGCTGTACGTTCATTTTTTCTTTACGTAACTGTTGTTTCAGTTGATAAAGGGCTGTTTGTGCTTCTTTTAATGAAGAGGTGACTAGCTGAATATAGGGTTCATTTAGTTTGAATGTTTGATGTTTTTTAAGGTGCGTCAAATCACGATTGAGGATGGAGATGACCATTGGAAGAAAGATGGCCTGTTCCATCATCTGAAGTTGTACGCTTGATAATCTCGTCATGTCCATGCCTACTTTCTTTGTTTATAGAACACTTGTTCTCATTTATTATATCGGATGAGTTAAAAAATCTCAAGAGGTGCTCAGAGGGATTCATTTGTATATTTTTATGTTTTCCATGTAAAATGAAAGATAGACAAACCTTGAAGGAGTCAAACAAGTTGCCATCATTTCTTTCTATATTTACTCATGAAAATATCACATCATTTTTTGAAAGCTACAAGGCTTTTGGACCCATTGTGGCTATATTGCTCCCTTTAATCGAAGCATTTCTACCGTTTTTACCTCTCGTTGCATTTGCGGTGGCCAATGCAAATGCTTTCGGGCTGTGGGAAGGCTTTTTATTGACCTGGATTGGTGCCAGTGCAGGGTCTATCCTTGTCTTTTTACTGATCAGAAAATTTGGACAGATGAGGATGCTGAACTTTATTAGCAGACACCCTTCTATTCAAAAGCTAATGCTTTGGGTTGAAAAGCGGGGATTTGGTCCGTTGTTTATTTTACTCTGCTTTCCTTTTACACCTTCTGCTGCCGTTAATGTCGTAGCAGGTCTATCAAGAATCAGCGTCTGGCAGTTCTCATTAGCTGCTTTATCAGGGAAGTGTGTCATGCTCTTTATTATTAGTTTTATCGGCTATGACATTTCTGCTTTAGTAAAGAATCCGTTAAGAAGTGTTTTTGCGGTTCTAGTCATTGCTTTATTATGGTATGTTGGAAAGAGAGTAGAAAATAGGTTGAATGTTCGGATGAGTCAGCGTGAGGACAAAGGAGGCTCTTAATGAAAAAGAAGCCATTGCTATGGTTCATGATTATTACATGCATCGTCTTGTTGTTCCAAGTAAAGAATTTCATGTTTGTCACGTACAAAGTAGAAGGGGTTAGTATGGACCCAACATTTACAGATGGAACAGAATTATTAATTAACAAGTTCTCACCAAAACTCACGAAAATTAGCCGGTTTGACTATGTGTTATTTCATGGCCCTAAAAATCAAATCTTGATCAAACGGGTCATTGGGCTTCCAGGAGAAACAATCAAATATGAAGATGATCAGCTGTTTGTCGATGGTGTAAAATGGAAAGAGCCGTATTTAAAAGAGCAAAAAAAAAATAAAATGGGCAACGTCCTAACAGGTGATTTTCAGCTGAAAGCCATCACCGGTCGTCAGAACATACAAGACAATCATTACTTCGTGATCGGAGATAATCGAATACATAGCTTTGACAGCCGGCATTTTGGAACCATCTCAAAGGATCAAGTAGTCGGTGTAAAAAGGAATCATGATGAATAAAAAAGAGCCGCTCTGCTTATGCAAAGCGGCTCAGCGTGTAGACAAACCCTCGCATTCGTTGTCATGTCTACGCTCCAGTGCTCACGAATGTCAAATTCGCTCCGCTCTGGTGCTCGACCTTCCTAGACTTCAAAGGTTTTCTATCACGCTGAAAAGAAGACAACGGGCTAAAATCAACATCATTTTAGCCCGTTGTCAGACAATCTGAAAGCCGCTCTGCTTATGCAAAGCGGCTCTTTTTATTTAGCGGTTTTATAATCAGTCTGTCTTTTTGCCCAGACATGATGTAAGAAACGAAAAAACGGTGGCAGCATGGCGATGACCAAAATAATTCTAACGACTTGTACAGCCACAACAAAGGTGGAATCCTCATGAAGTGTAACAGCTGTTGTTGCCATTTCTGCAATACCGCCAGGCGAAAAAGCAAGAATGGCCGTAATGACAGAAATACCTGTTATTTCTGCAATGGCAATTGAACTGAGAACGGTCGCGGCAATCAATCCGGCTGAGCTGACGACGGCCACAATCAAGGTATTTTTTAGCCCGACAAACATTTGTTTATTCATTTTTGACCCGATGGTTGCCCCTAGAAATACCTGTGACGCAATGTTCGCTTGGGCTGGCCAGTAAGGAATCAAATCATGACCTGTCAAGGCACCTGCCCCTACTTGGAGAGCCGCCACACCTAACATACTGCCGATCAGCCAAGGGGCGGGAAAGTGAAGACGCACGGCTAGGCGTGACATCAGCCATGCCCCTAAAATGAGTGCAGCAGTCCAAGAAATGTTTGATATTGTGAAAACGCCTGATGAGAAGGCGCTGCCTTGGGCGACTACCACATCTGATTGGCTTTTTGTATTTAAATAAAATACCGTAAATGGAATGGTCAGTACGACCATTAACACACGTATCGTTTGCACGAGACTCACTACAGCTGTATTTGCTCCAACCTCTTGGGCAATGCCCGGCATAGCGGAAAGACCGCCGGGGGCAGTGCCGACAAAGCTGGTCAGCATATCTGTTTTACTCAGCTTCCATAAGACAAACCCGGAGAGCATGGCTAATAAAATAGAAAAGACGAGCATGAAACTCACGGGAAGCCAATTTTCAGCGAAAATGTGAAGGACTTTCATGTTCATTTTTTGTCCTAGTTCGATTCCGAGAATGAATTGACCAAGGAGTAGCCATCTGCTGTGAATACGTAAGGTATTGTTTCCTTTACGCTGAAACAGGGCGGGACGGCGCAGGGCAATAAATGCAGCTGTCATTAATGTGCCAATCATCCAGCCGATAGACATCCCTGTTAGAGACAAAAGGAAGCCACCTAAACCGCTTACCGCAATCAGAATGAGATCGGTTCGAAGGCTGTTTCCTTGCTTCATCACATATAAACCTTCTTCCTATATATTTGTTCAGTAAGTGAAATGTTGTTATCTTTACTATAATACAAAAGACTCCATAAATAAAATACGAATTTTTTTACTATTTTCATAAGATTATCTTATGGTTAGCTCTGTGTGAAAAGAGATTGTTTTGATATAAACGACATATAATTTTTACCAAAAACAAAAGCAATATACAACGATTTTCCCCTATTTTTGTTATCTGTTGACTATCATTTTCAATTACACTACAATGCTTAGTGTGAGGTGGTAACATGAAAATTCCTTCTTTTAAATATAATGAAAAGGGATTGAACCGCTTTTTCGGTCCTTTAGAAGGAAGGATTATGGAGATCCTTTATCAAGGTGAGGATATGCCGATTAAAGAGGTACAGCAGAAGCTGTCAGATGAGAAGCCAATTAATTTCAACACGGTCATGACGGTACTCAATCGTTTAACCGAAAAAGGAATTGTGGAAAAGAAAACGAAAGGGCGTTCATCTATCTATAACCCTGTTTTAACAAAAGAAGAATTTCTAAATGAGCAAACGAAATGGATTACTCAAGGACTGATGGATGATTTCGGTCCCCTTGCAGTCAATCATATGGTGGACGCAATTGAAAGTGCTGATCCTGAATTACTGAAGGTACTCGAAGCAAGGCTTGCATCCAAAAAAGAGGAGAAACGACATGATTAAAATGAAGTCGAGTCTGCTGTTTTTAGGCGGTATATTGATTGGTTTAGTGATCTTTTACCAGATGGGCTATTATGTACTCTCAAGCTTTTTTGGCTGGAATCAAGCATATAACCTGATCCATGTATGTCAATCTGTTCTCGAATTTTATGGATTCACTCCTTTAAAGTATTTTCTGAATGCGTTTGTCCTGTATACGCTTGGTTTTGCCGTTTTCTATCTGATGAAGCAGGTCAGAAAGTATATTCGTTTCAAAAGAAATATGATGATGGCAGTCGATCAACATTCAACGCAAAGTCTATCAGACATGTATAGAAATGAGATCATTGTGTTTCATTGTCATGAACCGCTTGCTTTCGCGATGGGGATGCTTCATCCAAAAGTGTATCTCTCAACAGCGCTTATAGACATGCTTGATGAAGGAGAAATCGATGCTGTGGTCCATCACGAATTACATCACAAATACAGCTATGACCCTTTAAAGTCTTTCACTTTCTCTATGCTCACAAAAGTGATTTGGTACATTCCTGTGTTAAAGCATATGAGACAAAGTTACTCCGTTTTTCGTGAAGTCATTGCAGATGACTATGCCATTCAGCAGACAGGAACTGAGCTTGGAGTAGGGCAAGCCCTTTTGAAACTCATTAAAAATAGAACCCAGTTTCAAAAACAAACGAAATTTGCAGTGTCCTTTGGAGATCGAGCATTGAATTTGAGAATCAAAAAAATCTTAAACCCAACATACAACATACCGTTGAATGTACCACTTATCCCATTTGTGACATCAACCATTCTCATGGTGGTCTTAATGATTATGCTCAACTTAAATTACTAATTTTTTTTACGAATGAACATTACATGATGTAGTGTAAAAATAGGAGGAAATCACTATATGAAAACAAATCAAGAAATAGGAACACTTTTTGTACGCGTCATCTTAGGCATTATTTTCTTTTTACATGGGCTTCAAGCATATCAAGGCGGACTAGGAGGCACTGCTGCATTTTTTGGTCAAATTGGTGTCCCTGAATTTATGGCCTATATTGTCAAAACAATTGAGCTAGTTGGTGGAATTGCCCTGATTCTAGGTTTAGGCACACGTCTTTTCGCAGCTTTATTTGTGCCAATTATGGCTGTAGCCATTATCACAGTTGGTTTTGCAAGAGGATTTGTGGGCGGTTATGAATTTGAACTTTCTTTAATGGTCATGGCGCTTTACTTGACACTTAGCGGCAGCAAGATGCTATCAATTGATGGATTGTTAAAACAACAGCAGCAAAGCAATGAAGCAAAATTTCATTAAATAACAAAAAAACTCCTTCTGCGATTTGTAGCAGAGGAGTTTTTTTATGGTCAAAAGGTCGTTTTATCATTGAAAAAAGGAAAAGGGAATAGGCGATTTGATGATGACAGCCCTTTATTTCACATATTGAATGAGCAAAAAGGCAATTTCATTTTTTGACGGAACATACGATCTCCTATTAAAATAGGGTTATCTAAGAAACATGGTGCGTTAAAAGATATAGAAACCAGACAGCATGCTGCTGTTCATCTTGAGCAATACGCTTCATTAATTCCTTTGTTCCTTGATCACGGACATAGTCTGATACCGTTAAGTAAAAATCGACTGTTTTTTGTTCGTCTTTAAAGGCAAATAAGAGACCTTCCCTAAATTGGTCTGGACAAGGCTCTGTTATGCTTGGTTTGTGGTTTTTACCAGTCAAAGAATAGTATAGCTTTGTAAATAGCTGATAATGTCTGACTTCATCCTGACGTATTTCTTGAATGATTTTTTTCGCTTCAGGATTTTTTGCTTTTTGTGCAAGTTTTTCATAGCATTGGATCGCAGAATATTCGCCATTTATGGCCTTTTCAAGGTCTGCAATGATCCTTGTGTTTTGGCGCATGTCATATGGCGAGTAGTCATAATAACCGTAATACATGATATTGCCAGCCTCCTTTTAGATCATGATGGTTTATGATATGAAAAGAGTCGGGAAAGGTGCCTATTTTCTTTTCAATCGGAGGAGAAAGGGAAGGTGATAGGAAAATAGCTATTTACCTTTATTTTCGCTAGAATATGAGTACATAAGAAAGGTGTTGTGGAACGTGGAGATTCAGTTTTTAGCAGGCAGATCGGGGAGTGGAAAAACGACTGCAATTCTAGAAGAAATCAAAGAACAACTTCGGCTTGATCCGCTGGGTCCGCCAATCATTTTTTTAGTCCCGGATCAAATGACATTTTTAATGGAATATGAGCTTGCAAAAACATCTGAAGCTGGTGGAATGATCAGGGCCAAAGTCTTTAGTTTTACTCGGCTTGCCTGGTCTATATTACAGCAGACTGGCGGTGCGAACCGTCAATTTGTCACAAGCACAGGGATTCAAATGCTCTTAAGAAAAGTAATAGAAGAACAGAAAGACAAGTTTAAGGTATTCAAAAAGGCGAGTGATAAACCGGGATTTGTTGAGCAAATAGAAAAGACGATGGCTGAATTCAAAAGGTACTGTATGATGCCAGAGGATATTGAAAAAATCTCGGCATCCAGCATGCATTCAGAGTATACAGAAGAAAGACGTGCGGCGGAAAAATTGCATGATCTTCATGTTCTTTATCAGCAGATGGAGCAGCATCTGCAAGATGAGTATGTGCACTCAGAGGATTACTTGACACTTCTGGCTCAGCAAATTCCTTTATCAGAAGAATTGAGAGGGGCACACATTTATATAGATGGTTTTTATCAGTTTACCCCCCAACAGCTTCTTGTCATTGAGCAGCTTTTGCTACATGCAGAAAAAATAACAGCTGCATTCACAGTGGATCGTTCCTATCATGACACGCAGCCAAATGAACTTGATTTATTTCGCATGACAGGTAAGACATATTCCCAGCTTTATCAGCTGGCCAAAGAGTGCGGAGCGGCTATTTCTGAGAACATTTTGGAGAGAAATAAGCGACATCTTCATGCCCCAGATCTAGCTTATTTAGAAAATCAATATGAACAGAGACCTTTGCAGCCGTATCAAGAAGAAACGCCTCACCTTACCGTATCGAAAAGTGCAAATAAACGAGCTGAAATTGAGGGAGTAGCGAGAGATATTCTTGATTTAGTAAGAGGGAAAGGTCTTAGGTTACGAGACATCTCAATTGTTGCAAGACGTGTAGACGACTATAAAGATACGCTAAAAGAGGTGTTTCGAGATTACGATATTCCTTTCTTTATTGATGGAAATGAATCGATGCAGTATCATCCGCTCATTGAGTTCATTCGTTCGAGCCTCGATGTCATAAAAGGGAACTGGCGGTATGAGGCGGTGTTTCGCTGTGTAAAAACAGAGTTCCTATTTCCGCTTGAACTCGCTAAAAACAAAGCAAGAGAACAGGCGGATCAGCTTGAAAACTATTGTATTGCTTACGGTGTAAAAGGTGAACGCTGGACGAATGGTTCACGCTTTCATTATCGGCGCTTCCAATCACTAGATGAAGATTTTGGACAAACCGATCAAGAAATAGAAATGGAACAAATGCTGAATGATGTAAAAGAATGGATTGTTCCGCCTCTCTTTCAATTGCAAAAAAGATTGAAAAAAGCGCAAAAGCTAAGAGATATGGTGGAGGCAGTGTATGTCTTTCTAGAAGAAACCCAAGTGCCAGAAAAGCTTGAAAAGGCAAGACTTGAGGCAGAAGAAGCAGGCCGGTTAGCTGAAGCGATGCAGCATGGGCAAGTATGGGATGCTGTCATTCAATTAATGGATGAATTTGTTGAAATGCTGGGCGAGGAGGAACTCTCATTTCCATTATTTCAACAGATGATGGATACAGGACTGTCCTCTCTCAAGTTCGCTTTGATTCCCCCTTCACTTGACCAAGTCTTTATCGGAAGTATGGATTTATCCAGAATGTATCAAGTAAAGTGTACGTTTGTCATTGGAGTTAATGATGGGGTTATACCTGCCCGGCCCTCTGATGAAAGTGTATTGTCTGAGGACGACCGGGAATGGTTAAAACGTGCAGGAGCAGAGCTGGCAGAGACAGGGAAGGAACGGCTGCTGGATGAACAATTTTTGATTTATCAAGCGCTGTCCAGTCCATCGCACTACTTGTATTTATCCTATTCAGCTTCTGATACGGAAGGGCGGTCTCTTTTGCCTTCGACCCTCATCAAGTATTGCGAGGAACTGATGCCAAACCATCAGCAAGCCCTCTATGTGTTAGATCCAGAGCAGCTGGATGATCAGGAGCAATTAAAATTTGTAACAAACGAGCATGTCTCATTATCCTATACCGTTTCACAGCTGCAGCAATGGCTCAATCAATATCCGATCAGCGGCGTATGGTGGAGTGTATATAATGATTTGATGACCTCGTCCAACCGCGACATATCAAAAAAAATCATGTCCAGCTTGTTCTTTACAAATAGAGCGAAACGTTTAAAGCCAAATGTCACAAAAGAACTTTACGGTGACCATATTCAGGGCAGTGTTTCAAGAATGGAGAAATTCAATGCATGTGCATTTTCTCATTTTGCTTCCCACGGGCTAAAACTAAAAGATCGACAATTTTACAAATTAGAAGCACCTGATATCGGTCAGCTCTTTCATTCGGCTTTAAAACTGATTTCAGATACGCTTGTTGAACAAAAAAAGGATTGGAAAAACTTAACGAAAGAAGATTGTGTGACCTACTCAAGGCATGCAATTGAACAGCTGGCTCCACGTCTGCAAAAAGAAATTTTATTAAGCTCTAATCGGCATGCTTATATAAAAGAAAAGCTCCAAAAAATCCTCATCAGGGTGTCTTCTATATTAAGCGAACATGCAAAAGTGAGCGGATTCTCTCCGGTTGGACTTGAGTTAGGGTTTGGAGGTCAAGGTCCTCTGCCGCCGTTTACTTTTCAATTAAAAAACGGCTGCACGATGGAGCTTGTTGGAAGGATTGACCGAGTGGATAAAGCAGAAGGGTCAAAAGGACTTCTTTTAAGAATTGTCGACTATAAGTCCAGTGAGAAGGGGCTTGATCTAGCAGAAGTTTACTACGGTTTAGCCTTGCAAATGCTCACTTATTTAGACCTGACCATTACGTATTCTAAAGAATGGCTTGGCATGGAAGCGACACCGGCAGGAATTTTATACTTCCATATTCATGACCCGCTGATTCAAGCGCCTATTCCGCTCGCAGAGGATGCAATTGAGCAGGAAATATTGAAGAAATTTAAAATGAAGGGTCTATTACTCGAAGATGCGGAAGCAGTGAAGTTGATGGATCAAACACTCGAATCAGGAAGATCACAAGTCATCCAAGCGGGTTTGAAAAAGGATGGTTCTTTCCGATCTGACTCAGCGGTATTAAGTGAAGATCATTTTCACATTCTTACGAAACATGTTCGGCGAACCTTTGAAGAGGCAGGAGAAAGAATTACAAGCGGTGAGGTAGAGATAAACCCATATAAATTAAAGGATCAAACCCCTTGCCGCTTTTGCTCCTTTAAGTCTATTTGCCAATTTGATGAATCAATAGAAGATAATGAATTTAGAGTGCTCACATCTGAGAAGGATGATGTCATGATAGACCGGATCAAAAAAGAAGGGGATCAGTATGCAAATACCAAAACCGAATAACAGTACTTGGACAGATGACCAATGGAACGCCATCGTTTCTGAAGGACAAGATATTCTTGTTGCTGCTGCGGCGGGGTCAGGGAAAACAGCGGTCTTGGTTGAACGGCTCATTCGAAAAATGACTCGGCCGGAGCAGCCAGTTGATGTGGACAGGCTGCTCGTAGTGACTTTTACCAATGCTTCAGCAGCAGAAATGAAGCACCGGATCACTGAAGCACTTGAAAAAGAACTATCTAAAAACCCTGGATCACTTCATATGCGGAGACAGCTGTCACTCATGAATCGTGCCAATATTTCTACCTTACACTCCTTTTGTTTGCAAGTTCTTCGTACCTTTTATTATGAGATTAACCTTGATCCAGGTTTTCGTTTGGCTGATCAAACAGAAGGAGAATTATTAGGAGATGAAGTGTTAGATGAACTGTTTGAGGATGAGTATAAGGCTGGAAACCCGTCATTCTTTGAACTCGTTGATCGGTACACATCTGATCGGCATGATCTAGATCTTCAATGGCTTGTCAAAAGGATTTATGAGTTTTCTAGGTCACATCCAGCACCCGAACAATGGATGCGGGCGTTCCTTTCTCTTTATGATGTGGATACTCAAACAAAGGTACAAGAATTACCATTTTATCCATATATCAAAGAGGACCTTTCTCTCGTTTTAAGAAGCTGCCAGGAACTGCTGGAACAAGCCCTCACTTTATCAAAAGAGCCGGGTGGCCCAGCACCGAGAGCAGAGAATTTTATAGATGATTTAGAGCAAGTAAATGAATTAATAAGGCATCAAGATGATTTTGAGACACTTTATGAGCTTTTGCCAAACATCAATTTTAAAAGGTTAAAGACTTGCAAAGGGGATGACTATGACCCGGCACTGTTAGAAAAAGCAACAGATGCACGCAATCAAGCAAAAAAACAATTAGAAAAGCTAAAAGATGAATACTTTATGCGCAGTCCTGATCAGCATTTAAAAAGCTTGGCTGAAATGAAGCCAGTTGTAGAAACACTTGTAGAGCTTGTGATTCAATATGGAGAGCGTTTCGAAAGAGCAAAACAAGAAAAATCAATCGTAGACTTTTCGGATCTAGAACATTATTGTTTGCGCATTTTAGCGAAGCAGGACGCAGAAGGAAATTTCATTGAAACAGAGGCGGCTAAATACTATCAACAACAATTTGAAGAAGTACTCGTGGATGAATACCAAGATACAAACCTTGTCCAAGAAACGATTTTAAAACTCGTGTCTAAAGGAAAACATCCAGCAGAAGGCAACCGCTTTATGGTTGGTGATGTGAAGCAGTCCATTTATCGCTTTAGACTTGCAGAGCCGATGCTCTTTTTAAATAAATATAAACAATTTAAAGCAGACAGCAAAGAAACAGGTAAAAGAATTGATCTAAATAAAAACTTCCGTAGCCGGGCTGATGTTTTAGACAGTACAAACTTTCTGTTCAAACAGCTGATGGGAGAAACGGTTGGAGAAATTGAATATGATGAACAAGCTGAATTAAAGCTTGGAGCGAGTTATCCGCAAAGCGAAGACACAACGACAGAAATGCTTCTTGTTCATTTAGATCAGCACGACACAGAAAGCGATGAAGAACGAGAAGAGCTAGAGACGGTACAATTTGAGGCGAGAGTGATTGCAAAGAAAATAAAAGAGTTGGTAGAACAGCCTTTTCAAGTGTACGATGCAAAGCAGCAGCTGACCCGCAACTTGCAGTATCGAGACATTGTGATCTTGCTTCGCTCAATGCCGTGGGCTCCGCAAATGATGGAAGAGTTGAAGAAGCAGGGAATCCCTGTTTATGCGAATCTTTCCTCAGGCTATTTCGAAGCTACGGAGGTATCTGTCATTCTTTCTTTGTTAAAAGTGATTGATAATCCATATCAAGATATTCCGCTCGCTGCTGTTTTAAGGTCACCTCTTGTTCATTTAGACGAAAATGAGATGGCACTGATTAGAACAAGTGATAAAAAAGGCACTTATTATGATGCTGTGAAGGCATTTATGCGTGTGACACACTCTGATCATCCGACGTGCAGAAAGCTGGAGCGTTTCTTCCTTCAATTACGCAAATGGCGTGATTTTTCTATTCATCATTCGGTAGCAGAATTGATTTGGGAAGTGTACCGAGATACACAATATCTAGATTATGTCGGCGGGATGCCAGGAGGCAAGCAAAGACAGGCAAACCTTCGGGCTTTATATGATCGAGCGAAACAGTATGAAAAGGCTGCTTTTAGAGGGCTGTTTCGATTTCTTCGATTTATTGAAAGAATGCAAGAGCGTGGAGATGATCTTGGAGCGGCAAAAACGTTCAGTGAAACAGAGGATGTTGTCCGCATGATGACCATTCATAGCAGTAAAGGACTCGAATTCCCTGTTGTGTTTACTGCAGGACTTGGCAGGAACTTTAATATGATGGATCTAAATCAGTCCTACTTGCTCGATAAAGAACTAGGTTTTGGCAGCAAATATATTCATCCTGAGCTGAGAATTAGTTATGCAACATTACCGCTGATCGCGATGAAAAAAAAGATGAGAAAAGAACTATTATCTGAAGAACTGAGGGTTCTATATGTGGCGCTCACAAGGGCGAAAGAAAAATTATTTTTAGTCGGTTCTGTCAAAAATCAAGTGAAAGCTTTAAGCAAGTGGCAAAATGCCGCAAACGGAGACGACTGGCTTCTCCCTGATTTTGAACGTTATCAAGCGAGAACATACTTAGATTTTATTGGCCCTGCTCTTATCCGTCATCAAGCGATGTCATCTCTTTTAGAAGAATCGAGAGAAGTCGTTCTCTCTCATCCATCATCATTTTCTATCACCTTTCATCAAGCATCTGATCTTCTAAAAGAAGACATGTCACTTGAAAAACAAAAACAAGACGAAGTGGTACAAGCATTAATGGAAGGTGTGCCTGCTCAAGGATATGGAGATTATGAGGAGGAAGTAAAAGAAAGACTTTCATGGCGTTATCCATATTTAGCGGCCTCTCAGGTAGGTACAAAGCAGTCAGTTTCCGAGATCAAAAGAATGAAAGAAATACAGGATGAATACAGTGTGCCTTCTTCCATCCGAAAGGCTCGTGCGACACTGTACGAACGACCGTCTTTTATGAAGAAAAAAACACTCACAGCCGCAGAACAAGGGACGGCCATGCATACAGTCATGCAGCATATCCCTCTTCCTTCAAATGAACCATATGATGAATCTCGTGTAGAAGAGCTGCTCCATTCTTTAAAAGAGAAAGACTTACTAACAGATGAACAAATCCAGTCCATCAATCGAGAAGGAATTGTAGCCTTCTTTTCTACTGCTATTGGTCAAAAACTGCGGAAAGCGGACTGGGTGAAACGAGAAGTATCGTTTAGTATGGTTTTACCGGTTAAAGAGGTATACAGCCATATTGATGCAGAAGGTGAACCTGTGCTCATTCAAGGAATGATTGATTGTTTATTTGAAGCAGATGGCAAGCTCTATTTACTTGATTATAAAACAGATCGAGTGACTGGCAGATTCTCAGGTGGATTAGAGGAAGCTGAGGCGATGTTAAAAAAACGCTATGAAACGCAAATATCGTTGTATACAGCAGCGGTAGAACGTTTAACAAACAGAACATTAGAGGAGAAAATCCTTTATTTCTTTGATGGAAATTTAGAAATTTCTTTATAGGTGGAATGAATGAGAGGTGAATCACATGAGGATTCTGCATACAGCGGATTGGCATCTAGGGAAAACCCTTGAAGGCCGAAGCCGGCTTGAGGAGCAAGCTGAGTTTTTAGATGAATTAAATCAAATCGTCAAGGATGAACACATTGATGTCATTGTGATGGCCGGTGATGCCTTTGATACAGTGAACCCTCCTGCTCGCGCAGAACAGCTTTTTTATGAAAGTTTGTCTGCATTATCTGATAAAGGAAAGCGTCAAGTGGTTGTGATCTCTGGCAACCATGATAATCCAGACCGCTTATCAGCCGCATCTCCTTTAACGAATGAGCAGGGGATTCATTTAATTGGATATCCGACAAATGATTTAATTCATGTCGATGTTCCTTCTGCAAGTGAGCGTCTATCTATTGCAGCACTCGCTTACCCATCCGAAGCAAGGCTAAACGAGGTGCTGGCTGAAACATTTGAAGAGAAACTGCTTCGTGATCAGTACAATTTAAAAATACAACAAATGTTTCAACATTTAAGCAGCCAATTTCAGGCGGATACGGTCAATATCGCAACAAGTCATATTTATGTGGCAGGTGGCAGTCAAACGGATTCGGAAAGGCCGATTGAAGTGGGAGGCGCATATACCGTTGCGGCCGAAAGTCTGCCTGAGGCGGCTTGTTATGTCGCACTGGGGCATTTGCATCGCCCCCAAACCATTAAACGTGCCAAAACGATTGCCCGCTATTCTGGATCTCCACTTGCATACAGCTTTTCTGAAGCAGGCTACGCCAAATCAGTCACCATTGTGGATGCAAAACCGAATGAAACTGCAAGCTGGAAAGAAGTGTTCTTATCAAGCGGTAAACCACTTATGAAGTGGAAGGCGACTGAAGGGCTGAGCCAAGTACACAGTTGGCTGGATGAAAAGCGGGATCTTCAAGCCTGGATTGATTTAGAGATTCACTTAACAGATCAGCTGTCGATCGAACAAATTCATCAGCTTAGAAAACAGCATAGTGGATTTGTCCATATTAGACCAAAGTTTAAAGAGTTACAGCAAAAAGAAGAACAAAAACAAGTGGAAAAGCTCTCGATTGAAGAGCGGTTCGTGAAATTTTATGAGCGTCAGACAGGTGGAGGTCTGCCTGATGAAAAAACCGTCAAGCTATTTTTAGAGCTTGCCAATGACATGCAAGAGGAGGAAGCGAATTGAAGCCGATCACGTTAACCATTAAAGGACTTCATAGCTTCAGAGAAGAGCAAACCATTGACTTTAGCTCCTTATGTGATGCAGGTGTGTTTGGTATTTTTGGACCGACTGGAAGCGGAAAATCGTCTATATTAGATGCCATGACACTAGCACTCTATGGCAAGGTCGAACGTGCACTCAATAATACGCATGGTATTTTGAACCAAGCTGAAGAAAAGCTGTCTGTCTCCTTTACGTTCGCTTTGCAAAGGGAACACCATATTTCTTATAAAGTGGAACGTGCCTTTAAACGGGCAGATGAAATGAAGGTTAGAACGACGTTATGCCGATTGATTGAAATTGGTGATACGCAGACAGTTCTTGCAGATAAAGCAAGTGAGGTCAATCGTAAAATAGAAGAATTACTTGGTTTAACCATTGACGATTTTACGAGAGCGGTTGTTTTACCCCAAGGAAAGTTTGCGGAATTCCTTTCATTGAAAGGAGCCGACAGACGCCAAATGCTGCAGCGTTTGTTTAATTTGGAGAAATATGGTGATCAGCTCGTCAAACGTTTACGCGCAAAGGCTCAAAATCACTATGGACAGAAAAACGAACTGCTGGCTGAACTGACTGGATTAGGAGAAGCTGGTCCAGAGGCATTAGCGAAAGCTAAAGAAGCAGCTGCGCAGGCGCAAGCTATTTTTCATGAGAAAAAACAAACGCGGGACGAAGCGTTCACTGCTTTTACAAAAGCGCAAGCCATCTGGCAGTATCAAAAGGAACAAGAAGCGTACGAGAAGGAACAAAACAAACTCAATCTACTGGCACCAACGATGGAAGAGAAAAAGAATCAACTTCGCATTGCAGAGCAGGCAGAGACATTAAAGCCTTATGCGGATGCATTAACAAAGGCTGAAAAGCAGCTCTCTCAAGCATCAAAAGAGAAGCAGGAAGCAGAAAAACATTTACTTCATCAACGAACGATCTATGATCAAATGACGCAGGAGTATGAGCAGGCACGGCAAAAGAAAATGGAAAATGAGCCAGAGCTTCTTCAAAAGAAAGAGCAGCTTATTCAATTAAAAGAAATTGAACGAAAAAAAGAAACAGCTCTTCAGGAAAAGATCGTACTAGAGCAGCAAAACAATGAAAAAGCGCAGCAATTGACTCAAAAAAAAACGGAAGCCGAAAACCTGCAATCTTTATTAGAGCGTGCGCTTGCGAAACAAACACAGTTGAAGAATGAGCTGGATCAATTACAAGTCTCTGTCAAAGAGCGGAAACTTGTACAAGACGCACTTCGTTTAAGTGAAAATGTTCAAAGAATGAATGTGAGCATTCAAAAGGAAGAACAAAAGATTGAGGAGCTAAGACAGCGTTCAGCACAGGCGACACAATCGTATGAAAAGCTTCAAAAACAGCAAAAAGATCATCATGAAAAGATAAATCAATCGTTTCAAGCGATAGAACAATTGTATTTTTATGTATGTGAATTTGAACGAGGTCTTACAGAATGGAGTCATAAAGAGCAGGACAAAAAACAAGAAAAATTAAAACAGCGTGATGCTGTCAGATCGGCAGAATTAAGAAAAGAACTAGCGGCAGAGTTAGTAGACGGCGAACCATGTCCTGTTTGTGGATCGATTCATCATGATCCAAAGGCTGTGATAGACAATGACCATGAAGAAACTGTTGCCCAAATTGATGAAGTGATTGTGAAAATGGACAAAGAACTCAAGCTGGCTGAGGAATATGCTAGAGACATGTACGCTGCAAAGCAGTTGCTTGAAACGCATGCCAATCAATTAGTCAAACAGTTCTCCTTTTTATCTCAAAAGGCCCCCGGTTCGGAAGTAGCTGCAGCAGTAGAAGTAGTACAGAATCCACAGTCTTTGCACCAGCTGATTCAAGAATGGAAAGGCATAAAACAAGATATTCAAGCAATCGAAAGCAAACGTGCTCGTTTAATGGACGTCACTCATGATCAAGCGGCAGAAATGAGCAAAGTAAAAGATCAACTGACATTTGAGCAGCAGCGCATACAAGAACTAGACATGCTGATCAAGGAGCTTCGATCTGAGCTTTCCGAACAACTGACGCAATTTGAACAGACCTTTCCTCACCTGGCAATCAACCAAGTGCAGGAAATGCAGCAACAAATTGATGAAAAGGATCAACAAGCGGAAGGTTATCAAGAGCGTATTGAGAAGAGTATTTCTTTTCTAGAGGAAAAAAAGCAGGAAAAAGAGCTACTGCAAACAGCCATATACGATCTAGAGAAGGAACTCGATAAGCTGGCGCATCAGCTGGGAAGCCAGCAGCACCTGATCGATCAATATGAAACAGATTTACAGCGATATCCTTTAAAAGCCGCTTCTCTTTCTGATGAACTGGACGAAGTTCAACAATCTCTTGCTCATCTAAATGAAAAAGATCAGCAATCGTACGAGCAATTCAAGCATGCACAGCAATTATTTAGTGAGGCGCAAAGCCATTTCTCAAGCAGTGAACGTCAGCTCCAAGAGGCTAACCGGCGAAAACAAGAAGCTGAGAAAGCGTGGCAAAAAGAAACAGGACCTACTCCTTTTGATCAGCCGCAGGAGATTGAACCTGCTTTAATGGATCGATCTGTACGTCTTACAGTCAAACAGGAAATTGAGGAATTTGAGGATAAAAGAAAGCAATGTGCAGCAAACTTAAAGCGAATTTCTGAACTGTTAAAAGGTGAGTCGCTGGATGAAGACGAGTGGACAGACATTCAACTAAAAAAAGAAGCGGCGGAAAAAGCGCTTGAAGAAGCGACAGCGCTGAGTGGATCTGCACAGGAGCATCTGCGAGTGATTGAAGCAAACCATCAACGCTTTGCAAGCATTCATGAACGCCTTGAAGTACTGCAGCAAGAAATTGACCGGCTGGATAAGCTTCAAACTGTGTTTAAAGGGAATACGTTTGTTGAGTTCCTAGCAGAAGAACAGCTAGAAAGTGTCAGCCGTGATGCTTCTCATCGTCTTGGGATTTTGACAAGACAAAGGTATGCCATTGAAGTCGATTCAGAGGGCGGTTTTGTGATGCGGGATGATGCCAATGGTGGTGTCAGACGTCCGGTATCCAGCTTGTCTGGGGGAGAAACTTTCCTAACGTCTTTAGCACTTGCCCTTGCTCTGTCTGCACAAATTCAGCTGAGAGGTGAGTTCCCGCTGCAATTTTTCTTCTTAGATGAAGGATTTGGTACACTCGATCAAGACTTGTTAGATACGGTGATTACGGCATTAGAGAAGCTACAGTCTCAAAATTTAGCTGTTGGTGTGATCAGCCATGTGGAAGAATTAAAGATGAGACTGCCAAAGAAACTGATTGTCCATCCAGCAGATCCAAGCGGGAAAGGAACAACAGTCTCGATGGAATTAATGTAAAGTGAGGGGATCTCAGGATGGCAAAGCAAACGATTGGATTATGTGAGCTGTGCGGAAGACAAGCAGTCGTCCTTACAGAACATCACTTAACGCCAAGAGAAGAGGGAGGGGCCTTTCTACCGACTGCCTTTCTGTGTATCCCTTGCCATAAACAAGTACATGCTCTTTATACAAACCAGGAGCTTGCCGCACGTTTGAACACACTGGATGCACTAAGACAAGATGAAAAGCTTGTTCCGTACATCAAATGGATTCGAAAGCAGCCGGCAAGCAAGCTGGTCAAAACAAAGAAATCAAGACAACGCAGAAAGAAATAAGCATAAAAAAGCGCTCCTCTAAATGAAATGAGTGTAGAGGAGCCGCTTTATGCATTGCCTACCATATTCTGATCATTTAAGTCAGGATCCACATAGTTGGTGGCGCTAATGCCATTATTTAAAATCAAGAAATCTCCGGTATTCCCCGCTCCAGAGCCTAAAGCAGATTTTGAAGAACTTTTAGGCGAAAGATAAAATGAGTCACCGACGTTTACGACGCCCCCAGAAATCGAGTTAATGTAAATGGGTCCGACAATTGCTGGCATAATCGACATCCTTTATTCGAAGTCATATCACCATCATATGCGCAGGGAGGTCCAATTGTGAGTTTGGCGGATGTTCGTCATTGTTGCTAAATAACTCTCGAATATGCTTCACTCGCGCAACGGCATTTATTTCGCACGTAGAGCCAATTTGATAGATAGACGAGGAAGAGACCCCTTCTACATGAATGGACGAAACTTTAATGAGGGGCTTTTCATGATAAAAGGCCGTTCTAACCGCTCGTTCTGGCAGCATCAATGGGATCGGCTCATAATACACTTCAAATTCTTTTGCATCTAGGTTTTCAGCTTCATTTCCATAAAACAAACTAATGGTTCGCTGAACAGCTAACACCTTCACGTTCGGACATAGCTCCTGTGTATCACCAATTTGAATAGTACTCGCAATCCCGACAGAATTCACTTTTGAGAACTTCACTTGAGATGTGCGCTTGATCATTATCGAGGGGCTAGAGGAACAAACGGGCCAATAATTAATGATTCTGGCGGTGTATCGAAAATTGATGACAATTGTACATGGTCCGTGTCCCCGATAATAAATAGGGAAGAGGACGATACCCCAACTACTCTAATGCTTCCGGTTTCGATGTTGCGGTTGACGACTGTGAAATTCATCCGTTTTCCTCTCCTTTCGTTTCATTTGGAATATGGGCTAAAAAATGCTCGATTGCTCGTTTGACATCATGTTTCACGTATTCAGCAATTTGCTCGGAACGTTGAAGCGGGGTCATATCTTCCCTTTGTGGCAGCTGCCCCGCATAATATTTGATTCTGCTGTCTATTTGTTTTCGAATGTCCTCAATGATATGGTGTTTGTTGCTTTCATCAAGCGAGCCTTCGTATCGCTGCTCTAGTTCTTCAAGAAGCTGTGGAGCTTCTTCATTTAAGAATGCATCGACAAGCTGGCGTGTTTGATTGAAAAATTGATCAGCCATTTCTTGCTGCATCATTCCAATTCCCGGGGTTGTTGTTTGGCCCACTTCAAAATTTTGAACACTATTTGGATCAGATGGATTGAGGCCGATATTTAATGTGCCTTCGAGCCGCTCGATTTTCAGTTGATCAAATTGATAATCAATCCGTTCAATCGTTGTTGTCGGTTTATCTTTGATCATTTGCATTTCCTGCTGAAGCTCGTTAAGCCTTTTTTCAAGCATCATGATTTGCTGTGTTTGCTTTTGAATGATGCCATACATTTGTGAAGCGCTGTTTTGATAGTCATACATATGCATACACCTCCGGGGATTGCAGATGAACTTATGTTGTTGGTGACTGAAGCGGTACAAAAGGTGCCGTGCTTGCGCCTAGAGACTCTTCAATTCCTTGTGTGCCTGCTGCGGCAGGTGCTGCTTCTACGTAGCTGCCAGTGTTATACAGATTGGAGAGTGCTTTGATGGATCCAGCACTGCCGATTTGAAGAACGGATGAGTTACTCACAGACTCCACACGTAAGTAATTAATTTGTATCGCTTGATTAATATAGAAGTTCAATGGATTCTCACTCCTTACAAGTTACCAACAAGCGGTTGATCAATGACATCACTATCATACGTATTTGTCACACTTTTATAGTTGCTAATGCGTAATTGATCACCAGTGTTAAAACTGCCTGCGCCAGCAAACGTTTTAACCTGACTATTTGGAGAAATGGTGATGCAGTCTCCAACATGAACGACTCCGCTCGTTCCGACGGCATTTACTTTAAAGGCTCCAACAATAGCCGGCATAGCGGTGCACATCCTTTAGAAAAATAGGGCACTTCGTTTTTGGGCGTTTCACCATAGCTTATGATGGGTCTTTTAATATGTGATTGTCTTTTTGAAGAACTTTGATGAGAGGAATGAAGTGTATGGTTTACCCTTTATTCGAGCATTCTTTAGAGGTGGTTTTGATGCCTTTATTTAAGAGTGTGTCAAGCTCTTGACTGCACCTGATGGTTTCTTCGGCATTCATTCCGAATTTTTTTGCGGTCTCAATTAAATGTAATCTTTTTTGTTCAATTTCATAATTGATCATAACGGACGCCAACTCTCACATTTTTTATCAAATAGAAGGATATGGTTAGTATACCCTATTTTTCTATAAAAAAAGCTGTTTCGTCAATATGAGAACTAAAGTGACAAAATTCGAAAGTGTCTTTACAGGTGAGATGTCTCTTTTTTGATTTCAGTTTGTAAATAACGTCGTCTTTTGTTGATATACTGTCGGATTAATTCTCGCTCTGAATGCAGCATGTCTTTTCGGTCTTTCGTATATGGATCGTCTCCGATTCGCTGCTCAATTGAAGCATGCCATGTCTCAATGATGGGAAGAAGCCGGTTTTCTAAAAAATGTGTATCTAGTACATGCTGGAAAAGGGCATAATAGTCTCTTTTAAATGCAGGGATGTCTAGTAATCTAGCGGTTAATGTATTGAAACCGCTGACTGGAATATAATCAAACGCCATTTCTTCTCCGTGAATATCACGGCCCCAGGTCGCATCATAATCCCAAGGCATTACTTGAAACCTTCCTTGATCATTCACATAAAGCGCATAGTTATGAACAAAGCCATCAAAATTCTGGGTACACACGACACCAATGAGCCAGCGGAAATATTGTGTCACATCAAGGTACTGCTCAATCTTATTTGCAAACGTGTCGTCCCTTGCGGTGTTCAAAAAGTAAATAAATTCACTCAGCTGCTTGTCGTGTTCAGGTGTTCCCGTTTTTTTCTCATAACCGAGAAGAAGGTGTTTTTTGGGCTTTTTATCAAATGAACTTAAAAGAGAGAAATTGGCATCATCATCGACAGCATAATAAATGCCGCCTCCATGCAGCTGTCGTTTTTGGAGGAACCGCTCATCTACAGATTCTATTTTTAAATAAATGCCTTCTTTTCTTCCATTAATGGTCAGAAACACATGAGAAGCGGACGGGCTGAACACACCCATATGTTCAAAGAAATAAAAAGACAGCCTGTTGCGAATGAAAGAAGGATCATTGTACTCTGCATTTAAGTGAAAAACGGATTCGCCCTGTCTTTGTTTAGGTTTTCGATATTCAATTTGATAGGATTTTTTCTTGAGCTTTCGAATGTGTGATCCTCGGTATGAGGCATAAATATGTGACTTGGTTTGGCCAGTTTTCAGAATGGCCTCAACGGGTTCATCGTTCCATACGTCCTTTTTTAATTCCATGAGATCTTTTGGATGAATCCAGATATCCAGTTGTTTTAAAGGTTCTGTGTCCATACGTTCATCACCCTCCTATATCTCCTCCACTATATGAAAATGAAGGAATGTCCTGTACCTGCTGATAGGTATTCATGGAGTTTTATAAGAAAGAGGCATTCGCCAAGAACACTTGTCTATCGAGTCTCGTAACATAAAGCAGAGAAGATAAACAGCTTTGTCTGTTTGTTTTGTCAGCACAGATTGGGAGGGGAATTGTTCGTGAGCACATTTGATCATTCTCATATTGAACATGCAGTTGATTCACTTCGAAGTGAGGGGCGTGATCATCACTTAGATCGTGAACCTGAATCGGGACATTCACACAAATCATCTCGTTCTCGTCATTCAAATCGCCGTCACTGGTTCTTTGGTGGGGGAGGATGCCGTAAATCACATCGCAGCAAAAAAAGCCATAAAAGCTATCGTTCTAAGAAAAGCTATCGCTCTAAAAAAAGTCGCTGCTCAAAGAAAAGTGTAAAGAGCAAGAAATCATGCAAAAGTAAAAAGTCGTATAAAAGCAAAAAGTCATGCCGCAGCAAAAAGAGTGAACCAAAAAAATCATACCGCAGTAAAAAGAGTAAACCAAAAAAATCATGCCGCAGCAAATACAGATCTCATCATAAGAAAAGCTGCCGCAAGTCACTCCGAAGCCATCGATCTAAACGTTCTCATCATCATAAACGGAGTCACTCTTGCCGAAGATGCGGAAAGAAAAAACATCATTCCCGCAATCAAGGAAATGTCCATCGCAAATGGGATCAAGGAAATATGTGGGAGTATCGACGCTTCCGCTAAATATCAGGTCTTCCTTTTTGAAACCCTTTTTAAAAGAGAGTATGATAAAAAAGGGTTTTTTTTATTTCGTAGAGAAATAAAAATGAGACATCATAATGTATTGAAATGAAGATTGCGAGGGGAAGACATGAAGTTTTTTACAGGTGAGATACATAACAGATTGTTTATTGGGGTCGTCATTGATGATGAATGGGTGATGGACGTCAAAAAGGCAGAAGCAAAACTATTTGAGCTGGAGACATTGCCAAACTCTTTATCTGAATGCATCAACATGGGGGACAAGTTTGTCGAACACGTCAAACAGCTTCTTGATTGGGCGGAGAAAAAAGAAGAAGACCGCGGCTCTTATGTCTATCCGCTTTCGGACGTGACACTCCATGCACCGATTCCAAAACCAACGAAAAACATCATGTGTGTTGGGAAAAACTATCAAGATCACGTCATGGAAATGGGAAGTGCGGCAGATATTCCTAAAGACGTGATGATCTTTACAAAGGCGCCTACCTCTGTTGTAGGGCATGAAGCGGACATTCTTCTCCATGAAGATGTGACAAGTGAATTGGATTACGAAGGGGAGCTTGCCATTGTCATTGGCAAAACAGGAAAGAATATTGCTCCTGAAGAGGTCCACGATTACATTTTCGGTTACACCATTTTAAATGATATAACGGCAAGAGATTTGCAGAAAAAACACAAACAATTTTTCATCGGAAAAAGCTTAGATACAACTTGTCCAATGGGACCTTATATCGTGCACAAGTCAGTGATCGAGGATCATGGAGCACTCCATGTGAAAACAAAGGTAAACGGAGAGGTTCGTCAGTCTGCCAGTACGGAATTAATGATCTTCCCAATTGAAGACATAGTGTCAACTCTTTCAAAAGGGATGACGCTGGAAGCGGGAGACATCATTGCAACAGGTACACCTTCTGGAGTCGGCAAAGGTTTTGAACCGCCAAAATTTTTAGCCTCAGGCGATCAGATTGAAGTAACAATTGAACCAATTGGGACGTTATCAAATCGCGTCAAATAAAGGTGTGTTGACACAGGATTGTCGCTTTGTGTTCGACTTATTTCGTGGTACGATGAGAAGGTAATTGTTCTGATAAAGGGGGAAATCACAAATGGGAACACATTTACATATTACAGCGTGGGTGCTAGGTATTATTTTATTTTTCGTTGCCTTTGCATTAGCAGGTAAAAACGATAAAGGCGCTAAAATTGTGCATATGATCGTACGACTATTTTACTTGCTCATTATTGCAACAGGCGTAGAGCTGTATGTTCGCACAGGAATGAAAATCCCGGGTTACGGGGGCGAGTATGTTGGAAAAATGATACTTGGTATTCTTGTGATTGGTTTCATGGAAATGGTTCTTGTACGCAAGAAAAAAGGAAAATCGGTGACGGGTGTATTCATTGGTTTTATCGTGGTTGCCATTGTGACCATTCTTCTCGGCTTACGTCTGCCGATCGGGTTCCATATCTTTTAAGATAAAAAGGGCATTGCTTATCAAAAGCAGTGCCCTTTTTATGTGAGATCAAACTGAGACATTAGCCGGTGACCGTCAGACGTCGTCCATTCCAATTGAACTTGATTTGCACCCGAATGATGGCATTGAAGGGCAAGTGATTGCATGTCTCCTGAAAACTGAAAAAAAGACACGCGATGAGATGGATGGAAGGAAGAGAAGACACAATCATAGACGGAAAAGCCAAGCTGTTCTACATGATCAATGATCTGATAAAAGACGCTTTCCGGTACGAATAGAAGCAAATCAAGCCAGCCTTTAGACAGTGCCGCTGTATATTGGATGAATTCTCCGCCTTTTACCTCCATCAGTTGTCCATTTTCACAAAGAACAACAGACCCGAGCAATTCACCTTTTGTCCATTGCTCCTTTTCTTTCAAGCAGATCATAGAACTTTGAAGGCTTTCAGGCAGCATGATGTCTCCTTCTTCGTCTTCAATCAGACAATGACCGTTTTCCATCAGTAAATACCCGTTACACCATTTTGGGTGGTTTTGCTGAAGATATGTCATTCGGTTCTCCATTCGCAAAACCTCCTTTCCTCTTTCTTTTCTTACCAAATGAAGCTTGTCCTATACACAGGGGAAAAAAGGACAAATCAACTATCAAGGAGCCGATGCATAAACTAAGAAAGGCTAAATGAGAACACTTGATGAAAAACGGATGGGAGCTGATGATGATGTGTGGAATAACAGGCTGGGCAGACTTTAAAAAGCAGCTCATCCAACAGGATCATGTAATCAATCAAATGACAGATACATTATCTAAACGAGGGCCGGATGATACAAATACGTGGAAAAGTGAGCACGTTCTTTTTGGCCATAAACGGTTAGCCGTTGTCGATGTTGAAGGCGGAAAGCAGCCGATGACATATACCCATCAAAACCATGCTTACACGGTGGTATACAATGGAGAACTCTATAACACGGAGGATATACGAAAAGAATTATTCAAAAGGGGGCACCGCTTTCTTGGGCATTCTGATACAGAAGTTCTTCTTCACGCCTATACAGAATGGAAGGAAGAGTGTGTGACCCATTTTAATGGGATTTTTGCATTTGTCATCTGGGATAGTGAGCGTGAATTATTATTTGCAGCGAGAGACCGGCTCGGCGTCAAGCCATTTTTCTATACAGAACGTCATCATTCCTTTTTGTTTGGATCAGAAATCAAAGCACTGCTGACTCATCCTGAAATGAAAGCCAAAGTCAATCATGAAGGCTTATCAGAAATTTTTGGTTTAGGGCCGTCTAGAACACCGGGGCAAGGCGTATTTAAAGGAGTGAAAGAGCTGAGACCAGCTCATGCCTTAACCTTCTCAAAAGATGGTTTGCGTGTATGGAGGTACTGGAATGTCAAAAGCAAGCCGCATACAGATTCGCTTGATGACACCGCTCAGCACGTGAGAGAACTCTTTACAGATGCCGTTACAAGACAGCTCGTCTCTGATGTGCCTGTATGTACGTTTTTATCGGGCGGTGTGGATTCTAGTGCCATTACGGCCATTGCCGCCAAGCACTTTGAGAAAATAGGGAAAGCCCCGCTGCATACGTATTCCGTTGATTACGACGGAAATGATCAATTCTTTGAAGCAAGTCAATTTCAGCCGAATGCTGACGGGCCGTGGATTGATCGAATGACCAAAGCGTTTCAAACGGATCATCACAGCTGTATCATCGGGCAAAAAGAGCTGGCTTCTTATTTAAAAGAAGCGGTTGAAGTACGAGATTTGCCGGGGATGGCAGATATTGATTCTTCTTTGCTATGGTTCTGCCGAGAAATTAAAAAGGATTTTGTTGTCGGTTTATCAGGTGAATGTGCGGATGAGATTTTTGGTGGCTATCCATGGTTTCACATGGCAAGCGAAACAAATGGATTCCCTTGGATGAGATCAACTGAAGCACGCATTCAGCTTCTTCAAGACTCATGGCAAAAGAAATTATCATTGAAAGAATATGCGCAAAGCAAATATGAAGAAACCGTGGCAGAAACCCCTCTTTTAGATGGAGAAACTGGAGTAGATAAAGCCCGAAGAGAACTTTTTTACTTAAATATGATTTGGTTTATGACAACGCTGTTGGATCGAAAAGATCGTATGAGCATGGGGGCGAGCCTTGAGGTACGTGTACCATTCGCAGATCATCGTCTTGTTGAGTATGTATGGAATATTCCTTGGGAAATGAAAATGTATGGAAATCGGGAAAAAGGGGTTTTGAGAAAAGCATTAGAGGGAATTTTACCGAATGAAGTGCTTTATCGCAAGAAGAGCCCTTATCCGAAAACACATCATCCTGCTTATACTCAGGCGGTAAAAGAAATGTTAACAGATTGTCTCGCGCAAAAGGATTCTGTGCTTCATGAATTTTTAGATCCACATCAATTAAAACAGCTGATTGAAACGGAAGGGGCTTCTTTTCAGGTTCCTTGGTATGGTCAGTTAATGAAAGGCCCACAGCTCATTGCCCATTTGGCACAGATTCATCATTGGTTTGAAACATATCGAATTGATATAGAAGCATAACAAAGGGTCGGCTTTCTTGCATTTGTTGAAAGGAAGTCGGCTTTTTTGATACATAACATGAGACTTTTAGAGCACATCAAAAGTTGAACTAACAGTTTTAATTTGTATAATTAACTTAAAGTGAATTAATTTGGAGGAAAAAGGATAATGAAAATCATTGTGATCGGAGCAGGACCAGGGGGACTTGCAGCAGCTATGATGTTGCAAAGCAAAGGACATGATGTTCATATATATGAAAAACAGTCCTTTGTTGGCGGACGTAACTCTAAGTTTCAACTTGGTGATTTCACGTTTGATACAGGTCCTACTTTTCTCAGTATGATTCATATTGCAGAGGAACTGTTCACCTTTGCCGGTAAAAATCTCTATGATTATATAGATGTGATTGAATTAAGAGAAATGTATAGATTAATCTTTCAAGATGAGAAGCTTGATATGATTCGAGATCGAGACGAAATGTACAAACGACTAGAAGACTTTGCACCTGGTGAGGGCGAAGGGTATGTACGTTTTATGAATGATACAAAACGAAAAATGGACCGCCTAACGCCGATTCTACAAAGTAAAATGGATCGTTTCCATCATTATTTGCGTCCAAAAGTCATCAAAGCACTTCCTCAGCTCTCATTAAATAAAAGCTTATATGATGTGCTGTCAGATTATTTCTCAAATGAATCAGTGAAATATGCCTTTACATTCCAATCAAAATATTTAGGGATGTCACCTTGGGAATGCCCAGGAGCATTCTCGATTCTTTCCTATATGGAGCATGACACAGGCGTTTATCATCCGAAAGGCGGAGTGAATCAACTGTCAGAAGCGATGGCAAAGGTAGCTGTTGAATCTGGGGCTACCCTTCATTTATCAACTGGAGTTGAAAAGCTGCTGACGGAAGGTAGGAAAGTGAAGGGCATTCGCTTAGAAACCGGTGAAGAAATACAGGCAGATGAGGTGGTCGTAAATGGTGATTTTGCACACGTCATGACAAAGCTTGTAGAGCCGGGTCTTTTAAAGAAATATAGCGAGAAGAAACTGAAAAAGAAAAAATTCTCATGCTCTACCTTTATGCTGTACCTAGGTTTAGATACGATATATGATGAGCCGCATCATACCATCGTTTTTTCCGATGACTATGCGAAGTTCGTCAAAGAGATTACGAAAACCTTTGAGCTGCCGGATGATCCGTCCATTTATATTCAAAATGCAAGTGTGACAGATGATTCTCTTGCGCCAAAAGGCAAGTCCGCTCTTTATGTGTTAGCACCCGTTGCCAATAATCAAAGCGGTATTGACTGGGAAGCGCATCAAGAAGAATTCAGAGAGCTTGTGCTGGATACGCTGGAGCGGAAAACGGGGTTTAAAAATATTAGGCATCATATCGAAATCGAGCGGATGATCACGCCGAAGCAGTGGGAAGAAGAGCTGTACGTGTATGAAGGAGCTACATTTAACCTTGGTCACCAGTTGACGCAGATGATGGTACTAAGGCCGCATAATGAATTTGATGAGTTGAAACACTGCTGGCTCGTTGGTGGAGGAACCCACCCGGGGAGCGGATTGCCAACCATTTTAGAATCAGCGCGTATCACGACAAATGCGATTCTGTCAAAAGAGAAACATACGCACAAAAGAGTGCCACATCAAGAAAAGGGGAGCGCCTCATGAAAAAACATATATTGATTGCTGGCGGCGGTATTGGCGGAATGATCTCAGCCCTCTATTTAAAAAAAGCTGGACATGATGTCACCCTTGTTGAAAAAAATGAACGGCTTGGCGGGAGGCTTGCTTTTGTACGTGAGAAAGGATATAAAGTAGATGAAGGTCCGACCATTGTCCTACTTCCTGATATGTTAAAAGGCATTTTACATGACGTAGGCATTGATGAAACCTCTCTTGATCTCTTACAGCTCGATCCGCTGTATACGATCCACTATCAAGATGGAACCTCCTACACGAAATACTCTGATACACTGAGACAACTAGAAGAAATCAAACGTGTATTTCCAAAGGAAGAACAGGGATATTTAACATTTATGCAAGAAATGACGGATCGGTTTCAAGAAGGGCAGCAAGCTTTTCTAGAAAAATCATTTCATGAAAAACGAACCTTTTTTACAAAAGCGAACATGAAGATTTTAATGAAATTAAAAGCATATCGAACCGTTCAAAGTTCTCTCAAAAAATATTTTTCGGATGAGCGCCTCCGAGATGCATATGCACTTCAAACCCTCTATGTCGGAGGAAATCCGTATGAAGCATCCGCCATTTATTCGCTTGTTTCATATAGTGAGCACGCACACGGAATTTACTATTTAAAAGGCGGATATGCGAGTTTAGTAGATATATTGGAGAGACAGCTCTTAAAGACGGGTGTACACATAAGAAAAAGTGAAGAAGTCGCACAATTTGAGTTTGAGGGGAAACGTGTGGTCAAGGCAAAAATAAATGATGAACACATAGCAGCTGATGCATTTGTGATGAACGGAGATTATCCAGCGGCGTTAAAACAGCTTGGTTTAGGTGAACAAGACCGGCGTAAATATGTTCCATCCTCCGGCTGCGTGATGGTGTATCTAGGGTTAAACAAAGTATACGATGAAGCACCTGTTCATCAATTTTTCATGGGAGAACACTTTGATCAGCATATGAAAGAGGTGTTCCAAACGAAAACGATACCTCAAGATCCATCATTTTATACTTTTAATCCATCGACCATCGATCCATCCCTTGCCCCAGAAGGCAGCAGTGTCCTATATATGCTCATTCCTGTTCCATCAGGAGATCACATCAACTGGGAACAAGAGACAGACTTTGTGGATAAAATGGTGGAGCGTCTTGAGAAAAGAGGCTTTCCGCAGCTGCGAGAGGCGGTTGTCTGGCACAAGGTGAGAACACCGAATGATTCAATGCGAGAAGGATTGTTTGAAGGCGGCAGCTTTGGCCTCGCTCCTAATTTGTTTCAATCAGGTGTGTTTCGCCCGCAGGTAAAGGTTGCAGAGGTAGACAATTTATATGCGGTAGGTGCTTCCATCCATCCCGGCGGCGGGGTACCGATCGTGATGCAAAGTGCAAAGCTCATGGCTTCTGTACTGCTTAAAGATCTGAACAACAGAAAGGAAGTGAAGCTAAGTGGTTGATGTGCAAACAGCATTGAAAATATGTGAAGAGACCATTCAAACCCATTCAAAAACGTTTTATCGTGCTTTTTCCATGCTGCCTAAAAAGAAAAGACAGGCTGTTTGGGCCGTATATTCCTTTTGTAGGAGAGCGGATGACATTGTAGATGAGTCTCCTTCACCAAAGGAGGAACTGGCGTCTTTTGAGAAGGCATTTGATCGTTTCTTGAAGGGAGAAGTAGATTGTGATGACCCAATGTGGGTGGCGCTGGAGTATACATTTCAACAGTTTCGTATGGATGAAGCCCCATTCCGTGACCTGCTGCGAGGACAGGAGATGGATTTAGAGCAGCACCGGTATGAAACGTTAGATGAACTGCTCATCTATTCCTATCATGTCGCAAGTACAGTTGGATTAATGCTGCTTCCGATCATTGCACCGCGTAAAAAAGAACAGCTAAAAGAAGCAGCGATTTCCCTTGGGATTGGCATGCAGTTGACCAATATTCTTCGAGACATTGGTGAGGATAAGGCGGAAAGGAACCGCATTTATTTGCCAAAACAAGTCATGGATCAATTTGGGTATACAGAGCAAGAATTACAAGAAGGGATCGTCAATCAAGCCTTCCAGCATGTATGGGAATATATTGCTTTTGAGGCAGAGGCGTACTACGAGGAATTTTTTGACCATCTCCATGAATTCCCACTTTATTCAAGGATACCAGTGAAAGCAGCTGCTCACTTTTATAAGGCTATTTTAGATAAAACTAGAGAAAACGAATACCGCGTCTTTACGAAGCGGTCATATATTTCAACACAAGAAAAAGCACTTATTTTAGAAGATATTACGTAATGAAAAGAAGACAAAGGGCTAAAATAAGGTTCGTTTTAGCCCTTTGTCAACAATCTGAAAGGACTGCACCCGCAGTCCTTTTTATGTGGAAGTAAACCGATACTCCGTCCACACCCTTGAACGCCACCGTCTATACATGAAGATACCTCTTACCCATTCATCCACGATAAAAGAAATCCAAATCCCGATAAGGCCCATCTCAAGTTGAATGCCTAATAGATAAGCGATGGGAAGGCCGATGCCCCACATTGAAATCATCGCCATATAGACTGGAAACTTTGCGTCACCAGCTGCCCGCAAGGAGTTGATGATGACCATATTAAAAGAACGTCCCGGCTCTAAAATAATCGTCAATATGAGGAGGAGGCTCGCTATTTGAATGATCTCACTGTTGCTAGTGAAAAAAGTAAGTAAATGCGTCGATGATAAAGATAAAGCAGTCGAAGAAAGAAGTGAGATGGCAATGGCCCAGTATAAGCTTTTCATGCATCTTCGATAGGCCGCATCAAACTCTTTCGCCCCGATCAGGCGCCCGATTAAGATTTGCGTTCCTTGGCTAATGGCGGCACCAAATAACATAATGAACATCATCAAACTCTGGGTATAGACTTTTGCTGCCAGTGCTTGCGTGCCCATAAATGTGATAAACAGCGTAATGATCATTTGAGAGCCATTATAAGAAAGCTGTTCTCCAGCAGAAGGAATACCGATTTTTAGCAGTTTTTTTAAATGCGTCCGCTGGATGTAAAACATTCGCTTGAATGAAAACCGTAATCCAATTCGGTGTCGAACAATGAGGATCATGGCTGTTAGTCCGATCAACCGTGCAAATGATGTGGAAAGAGCAACACCCATGACACCTAATACAGGGAAGCCAAATGGTCCGAAGATGACCAAATAATTACCAGCAACGTTTAACAGGTTCATACCGATGGTGACATACATCGTATCTCTCGTGAATCCATAGCTTTTTAAAATAGCACTATAGGTCATAATGAGCGCCTGAATAAAAGAAAGCAGGCCGACAATCTGTAAAAAGACGGATGCATCTGGCATGAGCTCGCTTGATAATCCCATCATATGCAGGATAGGCACAGCTAACACAAACATAAGAAGACTGATCACAAAACTAATGAGGAAGTTTGTGCCTAGTGATACATAGGCAACTTGGGTCGCTTCCTGCTTGCGGCCCGCTCCTAAAAGCTGCGCAATGACAATCGTCGTCCCAGTCGTAATGAAGCTGAACATCACAATCAATAAATTTAATAGCTGATTGCTTACCCCTACTGCGGCAACACTATTGTCAGAATACTGGCTGAGCATCAGTGTATCTGCGCTCCCCATCAGCATATATAAAGAGATTTCGATAAAAATAGGCCAAGTTAATGCAAATAATGAAGGGTGGGATTTTTCACTTTTGGCTTGAACCTTTTGTATTGTCAGTGCTTGTGGTTTCATCACATCGCCTTCTTTCGTATAAATCCGATTTATAGTGTACCTTGCATCGACTATAATAAGAAGAGATGAAACCGAAACTTATTGGAGAAATCCGACTTCATAAGGGGATGAATATGGGTCCGTTTATTACATTTACTGTGCCGCCATTTCCAGTCTATATTGCTTCAGGCAAAGGTGTATTCCAGCCAGGAGAACGACATATCTCCAGAATTTTCACCGTATTTGATCTTCTTTATGTCACGAAAGGTGAACTATGGATCACAGAAGACGAGGTGCCTCATCACATAAAAGAGGGAGAATACATCATCTTATCACCGGGACTCGCCCATGGTGGACATCTGCCATGCAAAAAAGAAACACTTTATGAGTGGCTGCATTTCTCAATAGATTCATTTGAGTTTACAGATCGGCCGAGAGAGCACTGGTTTGACATGAAACAAAATCAAGCCACTTTTGAAAAAGCAGCAAGCTATGAATTTCGTCTGCCCCGAAAAGGAAAAGTGAAAGGGAGAAACGTATTACAGAAGCATCTTTCAGCGATGCGTGCATTAAATGATGATGCGTCTGAACTTCCGCTCAAAAAGCAGCTTCAATTTGAGGAAATGCTCATTCACTTACAAAAAGAAGCATTTCATATTCCAAGTGCAAAAGAGACTGTCGCTTCAGAAGTGGTTCACTATCTTGAACGTCATTTTACGCAAAAATTACAGATGGAAAAGCTGGCAGAGATTCTTCATTACCACCCTGATTACATGACAAGATGCATGCAGACCGTGTACGGACTGACGCCAAGCCAGTACATCAATCGACTCAAAATTGAAAAAGCCAAAAGCCTACTTGCTTCAACGAATGAAAAAATTGCTCTCATCGCAGAACATGTAGGCATTGATGACCCTACTTATTTTTCTAAGCTGTTTCGGCAAAATGAAGGCATAACGCCTATCGAGTACCGCCATCTTGCCAAAAGGACGACAAAGTAAAGGAACGTGAACAGATGAAAGGAAAAAAAGAAGAGATTGTGGGTATACGCCCATTAGACGAAACCGATTTAGAAGTGGTATGGCATTTAAGGTTTAAAGCACCAGACCAGGCCTATCGAAAGTGGAATGCACCGTATTTTATTGAACACGACATATCGCTTGCTGCATTTAAAAAACGCTATTTACAGGATGAATCTGTCCTGCCAAAATTATTTGGCATTGATGTAGGAGGTGAATTAAAGGGCACAGTTTCTTATTATTGGGAGAATGAACGCACGCGCTGGTTGGAGTGTGGGATTCTTATTTATGACTCGCGTTTTTGGAATGGGGGCGTTGGAACAAAGGCATTGCGTCTATGGATCGATGAACTCTTTTCACACATTGATATCCCACGTATCGGTCTGACCACCTGGTCTGGAAATGAACGCATGATGCGTTGCGCAGAGAAATGCGGGTTTATCCTTGAGGGAAGACTTCGTAAGGTTCGTTACTATCAAGGGGAGTATTATGATTCGATGCGGTATGGGATGTTGAGAGAAGAATGGCAAAGCCTTCCTCACCATTCATTTGAATAGTTGTTTTTAAGATTAGGAAAAAAGTATAGTAAGATTAAATAAATTGAAAAAGAAGGGTGGCGGATGAATGTGAAATGGATTACAGGTTGGTTCGTATCCATATTAGTCGCAATCTACCTATTCGTTGATGCACCAAAACACGGGAAAAATAAATGGTTATGGGCCATCTTAGGCCTTTTACTCGGGCTCTTTACACTTGGAATATATCTCATTCAAACAGGAAGAAAAGGGTTGGGCTGGACAGTACTGATTGTGTCCATTTTCATCTATGCGATTGCCATCCTCGTCTTTGTCTTGTACTTCCTCATGCTGGTCTTCGGGTACTCCAACGCAAATTAGAGAGTACGGCTGTGGTGATTTTTTCACTTCATGTTGCTACCGATTGATGGTTTGATTGCGCCATAGCATCATAAGGATAAATGGTGTTGGGCTCGGGCAGGATGATCCTCATGTTTAACCATCTTATTTTATCTCATGTGGCTCACTGCTTTGATCAAGTAAGTCCTTCATAAAGAAGGGCTTTTTTCTTTTATTTTTTGCGCAGGCACACCTGCAATGACAATGTGCTCTTCATGAAAGGAGCGATTCACTACAGCATTTGCTCCGATGGAAATATGATTCGCAATATAAATGTTTCCAAACAGTTTAGCGCCAGGGCCGATCCATACATGATCTCCGATGACAGGCACATCTTTTTCGTGATGGTTTTGACCAAAATTCACGCCCTGATGAATATCACAAAATGCGCCGATTTTGGCATGCTTGTTCACAATCAACAACCCAGTATGGTTGATTCTGAGCCCAGGTCCAAATACACCAATTGGAATATCAAAGCCAAGCTGCATGCCTTTCTTTTTATGTAAGTAACGATAAAACCATTTGCGTAACGTAGCACCGCTATTGGTATAGTACTCATATTTTCGTAAATATCTTTGATATTTCCAAATATCATCCCCAAGCCACTTTGGTCTTTTTCGATTGATGGCAAGTGCTTTCTGATCTTGTGCCAGGTAGTGGTGAAGGTCATGCTTCGTTAAAATCATCAGATCTCCCTCGATTCCCTTTCGCTTCAGAGAAATTATACCATTATACCCATTTATATCAAGAGAAAATGACGTTCATTCTTTGATTTTCTACATTCATTTCATTCGGCCGTCCCGTATCAATCAAGGGCTCTACAACGCATAGAGCAAAAGAACCGGGAGAATTGATTTGTAATTTTTTTAACATTTTTCATGATTAAACGTTACATCGCCTTATGGCTGTAGATGTTTGTAAAAAATACACGAAATTACTCGTTAAAAAGAGAATATAGCATTTATATGCTTTTAGAATCATCTTTTTGAATACAATTGACTTTCGTATCTTACATCCTCTAGGGTAGTAAATGAAAATGATAATCTTTATCAATTGGAGGAGTGTTTTATTATGTCCATCAAAACCGTTTCTAAAAATCAGCAATTTTTAGAGCAGCAAAGTCAAAGAGAATCTAATGCAAGGTCTTACCCGAGACGGTTCCCATTAGCCATGCAAAAAGCCGAAGGTATGATCGTGACAGATGCAGATGGTAGAGAATTTTATGACTGCCTAGCAGGCGCAGGAACACTTGCCCTTGGTCACAATCACCCGGTTGTTATAGATGCTATTGAACGTATGCTTCATGAAAAAAGACCGTTGCATACGCTGGACATCACTTCAGAGATTAAAGAAGAATTTGTGAATGAGATTTTTTCTCACTTGCCAGAGGAGTTTGCAAAAAGAGCGAAAATTCAATTTTGCGGACCAACTGGTGGTGATGCTATAGAAGCAGCAATTAAACTAGTCAAGACAGCGACAGGAAATCGTTCCATTCTATCATTCCACGGGGCATATCATGGTGCTACGCATGGCACGATGTCATTAAGCGGCAATTTATCACCAAAGGAAAGAGTGCAAGGATTAATGCCAGATGTTCACTTCCTGCCTTATCCATATGAATACCGCTGCCCATTTGGAATTGGCGGTAAAGACTCACATCGCATTTCCAGCTCTTATATTGAGCGTGTATTAAATGACCCTGAGAGTGGTATTCTCCCGCCAGCAGGCATGATATTTGAAGCGGTGCAAGGGGAGGGCGGCTCCATCCCGGCATCAATTGAATGGATACAAGAAATGAGACGAATCACAAAAGAAAAAGGAATTCCGCTTATTATTGACGAGGTTCAGTCAGGCATCGGCCGAACAGGTAAGATGTTTGCCTTTGAACATGCTGGTATTGTGCCAGATGTCATTGTGTTATCAAAAGCAATTGGGGGAAGCCTTCCGCTATCAGTTGTGATTTATGACAAAGACTTAGATCAATGGAATCCAGGTGCACATATTGGCACGTTTAGAGGAAACCAAATGGCGATGGCAGCTGGAACTGCTACGCTTAAATTTATAAAAGAAACCAATCTGCTTGATCATGTAGAAGCGCTTGGTCAGCGTATGCAGGCGAATCTAAAAGACATTCAAAAACAAGTGCCTGCTCTCGGTGATGTGCGAGGAAGAGGATTGATGATTGGTGTTGAAGTTGTGAATCCAGATGAGAAACAAGATGTGGACGGCAGTTATCCAGCAAATCCAGAGCTAGCCAGTCTCATTCAAAAGAATTGTTTCGATAAAGGCTTAATTGTGGAGACAGGAGGCCGTTTTGGAAGTGTGATTCGATTCTTACCGCCTTTGATTATGACAGAAGAACAGCTTGAAAAAGTCATCACGATTTTTAAAGAGGCCGTTTACGATGCAGTCAACTAAACCATCTATTGATTCATTATTTATTCAACAAAGCCAGCTTGGGAGGGAGTCCTTCCAAGCGGCTCTCTCCACATCCATCGACAGCTTACTTGCAGAGTGGCAAACAAGCAGAGGACCGTATAGCGGAATATTGCCTGGGAAATTAGCGGCTCATGTCGAATCGTTATTCCAAATTCAACCGGCTGGTGAATCTATTGAGTCTGTTTTTCAAGATATAAAAAATCACCTTTTACCGCATTTGGTTGATGTATCACATCCTAAATGCCTGGCACATTTACATTGCCCACCTCTTATCCCTGCACTGGCAGCAGAGGTGATCGTAAGTTCCTTTAACCAATCAATGGATTCCTTTGATCAAAGCGGCATTGCATCTTTGGTTGAGGAGGAAATCCTTAAGTGGTTATGTGAAAAGTTCTCTTATGGAGAACGAGCAGATGGGACCTTTACGAGCGGTGGAACCCAATCTAACTACATGGGACTGCTTTTAGCAAGAGATGCATTTTGCGAAAACACATGGCAATGGAATGTACAGCAGAAAGGGTTGCCGAGCGAGGCAAACCGTATGCGGATTCTTTGCTCCAAGAATGCCCACTTCACTGTGAAAAAATCAGCATCTCAGCTAGGTTTAGGTGAACAGGCTGTTGTGTTAGTTGAGACAGACGAACATCACCGAATGGACCTGCATGATTTGCAGAAGAAGCTTATGGAGCTTAAGGAGCAGGATTTGCTTCCATTTGCAGTCGTGGCGACTTGCGGAACAACTGATTTTGGCAGTATTGATCCTGTACATGACATATATGACATGGTGAAGCCTTTCGGTTTGTGGATTCATGCAGATGCTGCCTATGGAGGAGCGCTTGTATTAAGCAAAACCTTCCGAGGAAAATTAGATGGCATCGAGCTTGCGGATTCGATCACGATCGATTTTCACAAGCAATTTTATCAGCCGATCTCTTGCGGGGCATTTTTACTAAAGGATAAAAGATATTTTGGTTTGATTGATTACCATGCAGATTATCTCAATCCAAAGGAAGATGAACTGGAAGGAATTCTACATCTCGTTAATAAATCTGTTCAGACGACGCGCCGGTTTGATGCGCTAAAACTCCTTTTCTCTTTGCGCATGATTGGAGAAGAAGGATTTGCAAGTATCATTGACCATACCATCCATTTTGCGAAAGATGTGGCTGCGTTGATTGAGAAAAATGAGCATCTTGAGGTGATCAATCCTGATCCAGAAATCAATGCAGTCGTGTTTCGTTTTATGGATGATCATCAAGCAGATGACATCAATAAAATCATTCATCGCACACTTTTCCAAACAGGAACGGCTGTCGTAGCAAAAACAGTGGCCAATGGTCAAACATGCTTAAAATTCACTTTGTTAAATCCGAGAACGACTATTACACATATTGAGGAAATCCTTTCTGACATTGTTGATATCGGGATCGCTCATATTCAATCCGGGAGGGTACTACGTTGAGTCAATATAAACAAATGGCTGAAAATGCAACGATGCAAAGCTTTTTAAACTGTTTTTTACGTGAAACTGGAATTGATCGATCTGCAAAGAAAGAGACAAAAGCAGACGGCTCACTTGTATTTGTAGCAGCATTAGCAAAACAAGATCTTGAGCTTGTCATTCCGATTCGATATTTTTCGCCTGTAGGCCGTCATCTCTTTGATTTCCCCGTTCGCTTTCGCCCGCAAGGCAGTGAGCAACAGGGAACGATCATCGATTATACAACACTTGTTGCTTTATGTTCAAAGGAACTTCTCATTGAATACGGCCGCACTGATGCAGAGGATGAGTTCATGCTTCGCATCATTTTAAGCTGCCGGAATATTGAACGATTCATTAGAGAGAGAGAAAGTGATCGAGCGGCTCTTTCTTCAGCTGATTTTGAATATATTGAAGCGGAGCAGTCGCTTCTTCTTGGACATTTAACGCATCCTACACCAAAAAGCAGACAAGGAATGACAGAAGAGGAGGAAGCTATTTATTCTCCTGAGCTGAAAGGCTCTTTCCAGCTTCATTACTTTAAAGCACATCCGTCAATTGTGCTTCAGGATTCTTCTATTTCACAGTCTGCGGCAAGTCTCATGTTTGAGGAGCTCATGCGCCAGATGCCAGAAGAAAAAGAGAGACTGACGACGTTAACAGAAGGCGGTCAATATGTCCTGATTCCGATTCATCCGCTGCAAGTCCAAGTGGTGATGGAAAAAGCGTTCGTCAAGCGTTATATAGAGGACGGGATGTTGACGTATTTAGGGCCGCTAGGGTCTGAATACACAGCGACATCTTCCTTTAGAACGGTCTATCAAAAAAACTCTGAGTACATGCTCAAATTCTCTGTCCCTGTAAAAATCACAAACTCTTTACGTGTTAACAAACAAAAGGAACTTGATCGCGGAGTTGAGATGTCTCGTATCTTAAAAACAGAATTAGGCGTTTCTTTATATGACAAATTCTCTGGATTCCGTGTGATTGAAGATCCTGCGTATCTATCTATTCAAGGGGATGAGGTGGAATCTGGCTTTGAAGTCGTCATTCGTCAAAATCCATTTTTGCATCATGAAAAAGGGGCAAGCTTAATTGCAGGGCTATGTCAGGATCATGCATACGGAGGAAAATCAAGGCTTTCAGGCATTATTCATGAATTAGCAGACGCTGAAGGCAGATCAACAGAAGATGTCAGCCGTGATTGGTTCACACAATATTTATCGATTTCGTTAGAGCCGATGCTTTGGTTGTTTGAAACGTATGGTCTTGCCCTTGAAGCCCATCAGCAAAATGCTGTCGTACAGCTAAAGAATGGATATCCGCACACATTCTATTATCGTGACAATCAAGGCTACTATTATAGCGAATCGAAAAAGGATCAGCTTGCGAAGCTTGTTCAAAACTTAAGCGTCAGAAGTGAAACTATTTGTGCAGACGATGTAGCGGTTGAGAGACTGCGTTACTATTTCTTCTTTAATCATTTGTTTGGTCTTGTGAATGGTTTTGGTACAGAGGGGCTTGCACAAGAAGAAGATTTATTAGCCCTGATTAGAGACACACTGATTGCGCATGAAGAGACATATGGTGCATCTGAGCTGACGAACAGTCTTCTCCGGTCACAGGAGCTGCCTTCAAAAGCGAACTTACTCACTCGGTTTGAAGATATGGATGAGCTGACGGGTTCTTTAGAAACGCAATCCAGGTACACGTCTGTATTGAATCCGCTCTTTTTACATAAGGAGGCGCTGATTGGATGAGGCATCGAATTGGGTTCATTCGCGCTGAATATGAACGGGACGTCCAGCTTGTCCACAAGTGGATGCAAGAAGAGTATGTCCACCCATTTTGGCATTTGAATATTCCATTTCCTGCTTTTGAAAAGCACTTTTATCAGGCCATTCATGATCCGCATCAAACCCTTTATTTGGGAACCATTGATGGCACGCCGATGAGCTATTTTGAAGCATACAATGTGAAAGGGGATATCATTGAATCGTACTATGAGCCTTCTCCGCATGATCAAGGCATTCACCTGTTAATTGGAGAGCCAGATTATGTAGGGAAAGGATTTGCGGCTCCGGTGCTTCAAGCCATGACAGCATTTCAGTTTGAGCAGAACAAACGAACAGAAAAAATCGTGGCTGAGCCAGATATTCGGAACGAAAAAATGATTCATGTCTTTGAAAAGTGTGGATTCGAACGTGTGAAACCAGTCACTTTACCAGATAAAACAGGTCTTTTGATGTTTTGTCATCGAGATCGATTTGAAAGGAAGTATAACCATGACGTGGTTCAACAAGCAAAATAATGTAGTGAATGTCATTGGGATTGGCATTGGACCATTTAACCTAGGGCTTGCTGCATTATCTGAAGAAGTAGACGAAATTGACGCTTTGTTTTTTGAAAGAAGTGAAGCGTTCCACTGGCATCCAGGTATGCTCATTGAAGGGACAACACTTCAAGTCCCCTTTTTAGCGGATCTTGTCAGTATGGCGGATGTGAAAAGCAAATATAGCTTTCTCAACTATTTGCAGGAACAAAACCGTTTGTATTCATTTTACTTTCTAGAAGACTTCCATATCCCGCGCAAGGAATATAGCCATTATTGCCGCTGGGTCGCGGATCAATTAGATTCTTGCCGATTTGGCATGAATGTCGAATCTGTCTCCATCGTTGAAAAAGCTGGAGAAAAACGATATGAAGTGCATGTCCGTCATGTGAAAGATCAAACGGTAGAGGTGTTTGAAAGTAAGCATCTTGTTTTAGGTATCGGTACACAGCCTGCGGTACCAGTATCTCTTCAGCCAGCTTTAGGGGATCGGGTGTTTCATTCTGCTGATTACTTGAAACGAAAGAAAGAAGGTTGTTTTAAAGGAAAATCCGTGACGGTCATCGGTTCTGGTCAAAGTGCGGCAGAAGTATTCTATGACATTTTATCAGACGATGAGGCGAAGGATATTCATTGGTTTACACGCTCTAAAGGGTTTTTCCCAATGGAATATTCAAATTTGGGTCTTGAGTATTTCTCTCCAGACTATATTGATTTCTTTTATGAGCTTCCGCAACCTAAAAAAGATGCGCTATTAAAGCAGCAAGATTTGCTGTATAAAGGCATCAGCTCAGCGATGATCCGAGATATTTATCACTTGCTGTATGAACGTTCTGCTTGCGGAGAGCAGCTGAACACCGTGCTGCAGGCGATGACGGAGGTCAATTTGATTGAGGAAACGAGGGACGGCTTATCGCTTTCATGCAATCAATGGGTCAAAGAGGAATCCTTTACGCATGAGACAGACATTGTCGTCTTGGCAACGGGCTATCAATCCGTATTACCGCCATTTATTGATCCGATTTCCCATCATATTAGGTGGGATCATCAAGGACGCTTCCAGGTTGAACGTGAATATCGATTGAAAACAAATACATTAGGTGAAAATGATATTTTTGTACAAAATGCAGAGCTTCATACACATGGAGTAGGCGCACCAGATTTAGGGCTAGGGGCGTACCGAAACAGTGTCATTATCAATGAACTGGCTCGTCGACCTGTGTATCCACTTTATCAAAAGCATGTCTTCCAGACATTCGGTACACATAAACACGCAAACACATTTGAAGAAATCAAAGGGTAAGGAGGATGAACCGATGAGTGTACAAGATGAATTGAAAAAAGCGGTCAATCCTGCTGCTTGGAAAAAAGCAAACCAGCGAATGGTGGCAAAAATGCTGTCCGAATATATGTATGAGGATATGCTTCATCCCGTTCAGCTAAATCATCAGGATGGCATCGCCCAATATGAATTAATCATTCACGAACAGAAGAAATATCGTTATCTCGCAAAACCTCGTTTGTTTGATAGTTTTGATACGATTGCTGAATCGATCGAGTGCTGTCAAGACGGAACATGGACAAAGGATGTTAGTGCCATTGTGTTTTTACTAGACATTCAGCCAATCATCCCAATGTCTTCTGAAACAACTGGCCATCTGATCAAAGAGCTTCACCATACCTTGTTAGCTGATGTTCATTTGCTGTCGAAAAAAGCACTTCGTGCAGATGAGCTGACGGATACAGATTACGCATGGATTGAAGGCGAGATGACTGGTCATCCTTGGATCGTATATAACAAAGGGCGTATTGGGTTCAGCTACGATGATTACTTAGCCTATGCACCTGAAAGGCAGGAAAGTGTGCAGCTGTCTTGGATTGCTGTTCACCGAGAGCTTGCGACATTCCATGCGGTCGATCATGAGAACTATGAGCGCATCATTGCCAAAGAATTAGACGAAGTCACGATTCGTCAATTCCATCGTGTGTTAAAGGATGAAGGTCTGAATGTGGCTGATTATTATATGATGCCTGTTCATAAATGGCAGTGGACACATATGATCATCCAACATTTCCCCGAAGATTTGGCCATGCGCCGTATTGTGTATTTAGGAGAAGGGCTGGATCAATATATTCCGCAGCAATCGATCAGAACCTTTACGAATATCTCAAATAAAGGCAAGCATCATATTAAACTGCCAATGAGTATTTTAAATACGCTAGTGTACCGGGGGCTCCCATCAGAACGTACGGTTATTGCTCCTCGTATTACAGCGCATATTAAAGGAATCGCCGATCAAGATGCCTTTTTGTCCGAGGTATGCCGCGTCATTTTACCAGGTGAGAATGCGAGTATCAATGTTGATCATCCTTATTACAGCAAGCTACCTGGAGCGCCGTATCAATACCTTGAAATGCTTGGCGTGATTTTTAGAGAAAGCATTTATACGTATTTAGATGAAGGGGAGAGCCCTGTCACGCTTGCGGCACTCACATATGAGGATCATGAAGGCGAGCCTTATCTGAAGCAGCTCATTGAAAAATCGGGTCTCTCAGCAAAAGAATGGATGGCGTCATTCTTCCATGCTGTCATGCCGCCGCTTCTGCACTTTATGTATCAATATGGCACGGTCTTCTCACCGCACGGACAAAATACAATTCTTGTGTTAAAAGATCACAAACCGCATCGTTTGGCGATCAAAGATTTTGTTGATGATGTGAACATTAGTGATCAACCACTGCCTGAATTGGCTTCATTAGAAGAAGATCTAAAGGAAGTGCTGCGTAGTGAGCCGCCGGAAGGTCTTGTACAATTTATTTTTACGGGCCTGTTTATTTGCAATCTTCGTTACGTGTCAAACGTGTTAGACAATCACAATTTGTTAGATGAAACGACGCTTTGGCGCTTGCTTGCAGAAGAAATTCAGCAGTATCAAAAGCAATTTCCACAGCTAAAAGATCGTTTTACCTTATTTGATCTATTCCAGCCTCAGCTGACAAAGCTTTGCTTAAACCGTAATCGCATGATTGATTATGGCTATGGAGATGGAGATGACCGGCCGCATGCATCAGAGCATGGCAAGGTCACAAATGCACTCGCTCAAGTTCTCTCATCCGTAGGCGAGAAGTAAAAAAGAAAAGCTGTAGACAACATCTGTCTACAGCTTTTTGATATTTTAAGAAAATGCTTGTGAGGCTAGGAAATAGAGAAGCGCCGAATCGTTCTGCTTTTCGTCCCCGCGAATCATCATAAAATGTGCGACGTTTGTTTTCGTAAATCCTGCTTCTACAAGTGATGCATGCAGGCGCTCAGCTGTTTCTTCCTGCATATCTAAACGAAAGGCGCCAGAATAAGACGTGAGAAGTGATTGAATAAGTGATAGCGCCGTTTGTTCATCGTTTGCAGCAAGCGGGCCAATCATCAGATTAGCTGGTGTTTCCACTCCAAACGCGAAGCCGGTGATTTCATGGTGTTCATCCTTTGCGATCAGTTTAAACGTTGCTCGCTCCATTCGCTTTATTAAGAAGTTTGATCGATTGGTCCCTGCGCCTTTTTCATCCAGTCTTTCAATAGACGGAAGGTGCGTTTCATCAGCGGGAGAAAGATGAATCTGATATGACGCGTGAAGCGCATTAGAATTTGTTTTTTGTGCTTTGTATGTATGAATATATCCGGCTGTCTGAAAGCCGATTTTTTCATAAACTGGCTGTCCTTGTACAGTAGCCGTTAAAATGACAGGGACACTTGGATCACTATGACGAAGCAGTGTGTCAATCATTTGACGGGCAAGACCGAGGCCACGATGTGTCTCTGATACAATGACCGCCCCAATTGATGCCACTCTGTCATATTGAAAAAGTCCAGCGCATGAAATGACTCGTCCATCAGTTGTTGTAAAACCAGTAAAATGTCCATTTGTTAAAAGAGATGTGAGCTCTTCCGCATTGTAATCAGGCCAGTCGACCTCTTTTGACAATGCGACAAGATCTGGTATGTCATCAAGTGTTAAAGATCGTTGAATAACGTTTAGCAATACACGCAACTCCTTCTTCGATGATTTCTCTATATGTATCGTACCATAAGAAGGCATAAGAAAAAGGAAAAGGGGGTACCTTTTCCTCAGCGTGTAGACAAACCCTCGCATTCTTTGTCAGTCCTGCGTGCTGGTGCTCACGAATGTGACATTCGCTCCGCGCCAGTACTCGTCCTTCCTAGGGCTGCAAAGGTTTTCTATCACGATGAAAAGAAGACAAAGGGCTAAAATCAAGTTCATTTTAGCCCTTTGTCAACAATCTCAGGAAAAGGGGTACCTTTTCCTTTTGTATGGTTTAATAATTGAGGTCACGGTTGTATTCATATTCAAAGGTGAGCTGTAAATTCTTAATTGAGACAACGCCTACTTTGATTAACCGTCCACCGATCAATTGAGGAACCTCGGTTGCATTAAAAGAAACAAAAAAGCGGTCTTTTGCCGGTACTTGACTTGTTTTATAAGAAGAGATGTCAACTTTTTGACCGTTCCAAGGTACGTTCACTGTTCCGCCTTTTAAGGAAGAGACGGTGAATACATAATTATATGCATTTGTACTGCCTTTTTCAGCTTCTAATGACAGGCCAGTGATAACAGCATCCTGCGGCAAGCTGCTTAAATCAAAAGAAGAATTGGGAGATCCGGCTTCATTGAAACTATTCAATGTGGCAGGTGATCCATATCGTTTGGTTGTGCCTTTTTCAATACTTTTATCAAAGACAATACGATACATGTTGTCCTCTTCATTTAATAATTGCTTTGGTTTGACGGCTAAGTAGTAGTCAGTGCTTGCGGCAATTTTCGGCATATGGATGATTTCATTTTGGTTGTTTGTCCGCACAGAGGAAGATACGAGTGACCCGTTCTGATTGTAAAGATACAGATCAAAATCATTTCCAGCCTTCACATTGACGAGTTTGATAGAAAAGCGGCCATCTGCTCCATCAAATTTAGAGCTGGTGAAACGGTAAAAATCAATGTCATTCGTAGAAGAGATACTGCCTTCGTGATATAAATAAGTCTTGTTTAGATGAAGAGAGTGCTGTAAGAATTGAGCTTTTTCCATCGTATCATTGTTTGCATAATCACTGTCTGGATACAGGTGCTCCAATTCTTCTGTATAATATTTTGTTTGTTTCGTAGAAGTTTCACTTGCTTGAGCAGGTGATTGGAAAAGAGGGCTAGCGATAAAGAGGCCTGTAAGCAATAAAACCCCGATCTTCTTTTTGAACATGACAAACATCTCCTTTTAAGTAAATGACTTTCATTTGTAATATCGGTAAATAAACGTAATTTTTCATATTTATTCCATTGTTATTTATAAAAAGAACCTCCATTCTAGGAGGTTCTCAGCGTGTAGACAAACTCTCGCATTCTTTGTCAGTCCTGCGTGCAAGTGCTCACGAATGTCAAATTCGCTCCGCGCCAGTACTCGTCCTTCCTAGGGCTGCAAAGGTTTTCTATCACGCTGAAAAGAAGACAAAGGGCTAAAATAAAGTTCATTTTAACCCTTTTTCAACAATCTGAAAGAACCTCCATTTCAGGAGATTCTTTGTTAGTGAACGTTAAAATATCGAGCTTCAGGGTGAGAAACGACAATGGCTGAAACGGATGCTTCGGGCTCCATCATAAACCCTTCTGTGAGATGAATCCCGATTTTTTCTGGTTGCAGCAGGTGGAATAGTTTTTCTTGGTCTTCTAGATTAGGGCACGCTGGATAGCCAAAGGAATAGCGCTGACCTTGATATTTGGCTTGGAACCTTTTCTCCATCGTGAAATCGACTGGGTCTGGGAATCCCCATTTATCACGAATTACTTGGTGCGTTCGTTCAGCCAATCCTTCTGCAAGCTCAAGTGCTAAAGCTTGGACAGCATGCATTTTTAAATAGTCGCCCTCTTGTTTAAATTGCTGCGCAACCTCTCGTATGCGGGCACCAGCCGTCACTGCAAATAAGGCGATATAATCTTTATCGTTCTCTCCGCTTTTCCGCACATAATCAGAAATAGACCGGTACGGAAGTTTTTCCTGTCTTGGAAATTGAAATGTCTCAATGACGCGGTCAGGCGCTTCAGGATCATAGATATGCAGATCATTCCCATTTGAATGAGCAGGGAAGAATTGATAGACAAATGCAGGTGCAAACCAGTTTTTCTCTCTGCCTTCTTGAAGAAGATCTGTGATCAGCTGTTTTAATTCCAATGCTTTTGGATGCTGTTCAGCCAATAGTTTTTTGACCTTTCCTTTTAAGCCGAGATGATGGCCGATCAGCATTTGCTCATTGACATAGGGCATAATGTGGTGCAAATCAATATCCCGTACATAATGGCGTTTCGTATTTTCTGGTGTGAAAATGGCTGCCTCCGGAAGTGTCGCGCGTTTTTCTAGTAATTCAATCACGGCTTTTGGCTGCGTTGTTTCTTTTTCCTTATGAAGTGTTTCTTGATCCTCCAAGGGTTTTGTTTGAAATTGAAGAGGGTTCGCTCTTAATTCATTCGCTAAAGACAGGCCGTCCATTGCATCTTTGGCGTAAAGGACGGGGCCATCATATTGAGGCGAAATTTTCATCTTCGTAAACTTCCGTGAGAGCGCCGCGCCGCCCACCAAAATGGGAACAGAAATGTTTGCTTTTTGTAAATCTTGAGCGGTCAAGACCATTTGCTGTGCTGATTTGACAAGTAAACCTGATAATCCAATCATATCTGGCTTTTCTTTTTGCACCGCTTCAATCAATGTTTGTGGGGTTACTTTGATTCCGAGATCGACCACGTGAAAGCCATTATTGCTCAAAATGATGTCGACCAGGTTTTTCCCTATATCATGGACATCTCCTTTGACGGTGGCGAGGAGAATCTTCCCTTTGCCGCTTGCGTCCTGCTTTTCCATATATTGCTCAAGGTATGAAACAGATGCTTTCATGACCTCAGCGGATTGAAGTACTTCAGCTACGATCAATTCGTTTTGATTAAAAAGGCGGCCAACCTCTGACATTCCCTGCATTAATGGTCCATTGATGATATGAAGAGGTGACTCAAATTTGTCCAAAGCAAGGGCTAGGTCATCAATCAGTCCTTCTTTCGTCCCTTCGACGACATAAAGTGCCAGTCTTTCATCAAGTGATAAGGAGATCTTTGGTTTTTTCTCTGTTTTCTTTTTCCCGCGATAAAATTGTGTGAACTCAGCAAGGGTTTGATCATTTGTTTCATAGAGTAAAGTTTCAGCCAGCTTGATTTCTTCCTTTGGAATTGAAGCGAAGCGTTCAAGCTTTTCAGTATTCACGATGGCATAATCAAGCCCCGCTTTTACGCAGTGATACAAATAAACGGCATTCAATATTTCTCTGCCAACTGGCGGGAGTCCGAAAGACACGTTACTGATGCCTAAAATGGTGAGACATTCAGGCAATGCTGTTTTGATTCGCTCAATGCCTTTAATCGTTTCTTCGGCAGCACCAATATACTGTTCATCTCCAGTACCTACTGGAAAGACAAGCGGGTCAAAAATGATGTCACTCGCAGGAATTCCATACTTTTTCGTGAGCAGGTCATGGGATCTTACGGCAATCTCAAGTTTGCGGTCTGCTGTGACGGCCATTCCTGTTTCATCGATTGTTCCAACAACAAGTGCGCCGCCATATAGCTTCACAAGCGGAAGAATCTCTTCAAAGCGCTCTTCTCCATCCTCTAAATTAATAGAATTAATAATGGCTTTTCCTTGTGAATACATGAGTGCTTTTTCGATGACATCTTTATCGGTCGAATCAATGACAAAGGGAGCTTTTACTTTTTTCATGGCTTCTTTTAAAAAGCCTTCCATGTCTGCTGTTTCATCACGATCAGGGTCTGCTAGACACACATCAATGACGTGAGCGCCATTTTTCACTTGAGCACGAGCAATTTCTACTGCCTCTTCAAACTTTTGTTCTGCAATGAGCCGTTTGAATTTGCGTGAACCAATGACATTTGTGCGCTCACCAACAAAGAGGGGGCGCATCGCTTCTTCATAAATGAGGGGCTCGATTCCTGATACGGTATGCGGTGATGACTCATGTGTCATGCTGCGGGGCTGAAGCGAACGTACTTCATCTGATAATGCCTGAATATGTGCAGGCGTTGTACCGCAGCAGCCGCCGACGATATTTAACCAGCCTTCTTTTGCAAAAGCGGCGATTTTTTTAGCCAGCGAAGCAGGGGATTCGTGATATTGCCCTTCTTCATCTGGGAGACCAGCGTTTGGATAGCAGCTGACAGCCGATTTTGAGATGGAGGAGAGTGTACGGATATGGTCTGTCATAAATTCTGGACCAGTTGCACAGTTTAGGCCGACGCTGATTGGTTTCATATGCTCAAGCGAGATATAAAAGGCTTCAATATCTTGGCCTGCAAGAGTGGTACCCATTGGTTCAATCGTCCCTGACACCATCAGTGGCAGCTCAATACCGGTCGTGTGAAAGGCTTCTTGAATGCCTTTAAATCCAGCTTTGACATTCAGCATGTCTTGACTTGTTTCTAAAAGAAGAGCATCACATTTCCCATCAATCAGGCCGCGGGCTTGTTCTTCATAATTTGCAACGAGCTCTTCAAACGTTGTGCCACCTGTTACGGATAATGTTTTTGTAGTGGGCCCCATTGCGCCTACAACAAAGCGGGGCCAGTCTGGTGTCGACAAACGGTCTGCTTCACGTTTAGCCAGCTGAGCCGCTTTTACATTCAGTTCATAGGCGAGGTGGCCAAGTCCATATTCATCGAGAACGAGCTTCGTCGCACCGAATGTATTCGTTTCAATAAGGTCAGCACTTGCCTCAAGATATTGCCGGTGGATCGTGGAGATAATGTGAGGGGCTGTGACGTTTAAATATTCGTTACAGCCCTCATACTCTTCACTGCCGAAATCCTCTGCTGTGAGATCGGCGTTTTGAATCATTGTGCCCATTGCACCGTCAAGGACGAGGATGCGCTTTTTGAGCTGTTCAGTGATAGTTGACATGGGTGTTTGGCTCCTTTTCTTTCTGATGGATGTAAGTTGTCAGTTCTGCTGTTAAATCTGATCGAAGGAAAGGGGTAATCAAATAAATGCCATTAAACAATTCACAGGCTGTATCTAATAAAGAACGGGCAATGGCTAATCCTTCTGTCCGCTGCTTTGCTTTATCTTCGCCTGCCTTTGCCATAATCTCACGAATTGAGTCAGACAATTTAATGCCGGGAATTTCATGATGAATAAACTCTGCATTTCGGCTGCTTGTCAGCGGCATAATACCGATGTAAATCGGTTTATCCAAATGTCGGCTTTCTTCATGAATCTTGACAAGCTGTTCCTCAGAGTAAACTGGTTGAGAGATAAAATAATCGGCACCGTATTCGATTTTCTTCTCGAGGCGTTTAACCGCTTTATCAATATGACGGACATTAGGATTAAACGCACCAGCCACTGAAAAATTGGTCTTTTTCCCGAGCGGCTTTCCGGAGAAAGACAGTCCCTCGTTAAATTGTTTAATCAGACGGATCAAATCAAAGGAGGTTAAATCATACACAGACGTTGCACCTGGGAAGTCTCCAATTTTAGACGGATCGCCGGTAATGGCTAAAATATCGGTTAGTCCAAGCGTGTCCAGCCCCATTAAGTGGGATTGGAGTCCAATCAAATTGCGATCACGACATGTGATATGGACAAGTGAACGCATATCAAGCTGCTGTTTTAATAAAGCGCCGCATGCGACATTGCTAATACGCGGGGTAGCTAGAGAGTTATCGGCCAGTGTGAGGGCATCAATGCCTGCACTTTTTAATTCGTTCGCTGCGACAAGGAATTTTTCAAAGTTCAGCTTCTTCGGCGGGTCCAGCTCGACGATAATCGAACGTTTTTTCACAGCCAGCTCATCAAGACCAGGTTCTGTCCGCTGATCTTGGATGGAAATGATTTCCTCTTTTAATACTTTCACTTCTTTTTCGGTGATAGGTGCTAAATCTTTGACTGCCTCAGCCATGGCGCTAATATGCTGAGGAGTTGTTCCGCAGCAGCCCCCAATGATTCGTGCGCCCTGATTTCTAAACTCAAGTGCACTTTTTCGGAAATAATCATTATCTGTATCATAGACGAGTCTGCCTTCTTCAAGGGAGGGAAGACTGCTGTTCGGATAGACAGATAAATGCGAATTTTCCAAAAGAGGAACACCTTCAAGTGCCTGAATCATATGATAAGGGCCCAAACGGCAGTTAATGCCGACGACATCGGCGCCAAGTGAGGATAATTCAGATAAACCGTCTTTTAGCGGTGTACCGTCCTGCAATACACCTTGCTCATGCATGGAGACGTTCATGACAATCGGAAGCGCTGTTTCTTTGCGAGCAATCTCAAGAACGGCCTTTGCTTCTTCAATATCGTAATACGTTTCAAGCAGTAACCCATCAGGCTCTTCATTTAAAAGGAGATAGAGCTGTTCTCTAAAGCTCCGTTTAATCTCGTCTAACGAGTAGGCATTTTTGTTAAATGTTCGAATGCCGCCGATCGTTCCGAGGACATAAGCTGAGCCAGCGGCTGCTTTGGCAATTTGTACAGCTTTTGTGTTAATGCGTTTTGTTTCTTCCTCTAAGCCGTAGCGAGATAGTTTAATATAATTCGCACCGTATGTGTTCGTTTGAATAATGTCCGCTCCAGCTTGCACATATGCTTCGTGCACTCTTTTGACTTCATCTTCTTTCGATAAATTTAATTCTTCAAAGCAGCGGTCAATGCCATAAGAGTATAAAAGTGTTCCCATTGCTCCATCAGCAATCAGTACGCGATTTTGTAAGTCTTGTAATAGGCCCATTGGTTTCCTCCTTATTTCTATGTAACAAAAAAAGCCTTCTGATAAGAAGAAGACTTTTTGGCTGTATTGAGATTCTTCTTCTTATCTTCCAAGCAGTTGCTTGCTGGATTTAGCACCTTGGTCATAGAAAATAGATTTCTACTACACCGGTTGCTGAGGCTTCACAGGGCCAGTCCCTCTGCCTCTCTTGATAAGAAAGCGATATGAACATGTCAATGAATTGAACTTCCATCAACTGTAACGAAAAAATCGGAAATAATCAATGGAAAATTTGAAATTTATCGAAAATTTATAAATTGGACGTCAATCGGTAAATCTGCCTTGCGCATGAGCGCCATCACTTCTTGTAAATCATCTTTATTTTTTCCTGTCACACGCACTTGGTCATCTTGAAATTGCGACTTTACTTTTATACCAGATTGTTTGATCAAGGCATTGATCTTTTTGGCATTATCCTTATCAATCCCGCTAATCAGCTTTGCACGCTGGCGAACGGTTCCACCTAGGGCATGTTCTGTTTTTCCGTAGTCAATGTTTTTAGTCGGTACGTTTCGTTTAATCAGTTTTGTCACAAGGACATCCTTTAGCTGCTCCAGCTTGAAGTCATCATCAGAAATGAGAACGAGTTCTTCTTTTTCTAGTGAAATATCACTTTTACTTCCTTTAAAATCATAACGGTTTTTAATTTCTTTCAGTGCTGCTTGAATGGCGTTTTGCACCTCTGGCAGCTCCACCTTCGATACAATATCAAATGAACTTTCTTTAGCCATCACATATGACCTCCAACTATAGATATTGCGTCTATTTTATCATGCCCATAGGGGAAGAAGAAACTTTATCGAAGAGAGTTCAGATATATGCGGTATAATTCAAGTACAGTTTGTCCACTTTAGCTAACAGAACTAGAGATGTTCATGATGACAGAAGTATAGTAGAATAAAGTGAATCAAAAGTTGAACGAACGCTCTTTTAAGGGCAGATAGGAAGGAAGAGAACATGAGACCAGGTGAGCAACTGACCTTGCAAATAGATAACGAGATGGAATACGGCTACTTTTTAACAGATGGCGAAGATTCTGTTCTCCTACATCGCAGTGAGATGACAGAGGATATTGGAGATCGTGATGAAGTAGAGGTCTACTTATATGTAGATCATGAGGAAAGACTGGCAGCGACGATGAAAATTCCTAAAATCAATGCACATACATACGACTGGGTAGAAGTCGTAGACGTTGTAGAAGATATGGGTGCTTTTGTCGATATAGGTTTGTCAAAGGATGCACTTGTTGCAACTGAACACCTCCCGCCTTTTGAGGAAGCGTGGCCGAAAAAAGGCGACAAACTATACTGTATGCTCAAAGTGACAAGTTACGGGAGAATGTTCGCAAAACCAGCCACTGAAGATGTGATCAGTGAATTGTTTACTGAGGCGCCAGAAACGTTAATGAACAAAGAAATCACGGGAACGATTTATCGCTTAATTGCGACAGGTTCTTTTATGCTGACAGATACAGGGGTCAGAGGATTTATCCATCGTACTGAGCGAAAAGAAGAGCCAAGACTCGGATCGACCGTGACTGGACGCGTCATTGCAGTGAAAGAGGATGGAACCGTGAACGTTTCTCTGCTTCCTAGAAAACAGGATGCATTATCTGTCGATGCAGAAGAAATTTTAACCTATATGAGAACAAGAAACGGCGCTATGCCTTACGGGGATAAAAGTGACCCAGAAGATATCCGTGAAAGATTTCAAATGAGTAAAGCAGCCTTCAAACGAGCATTAGGTCATCTGATGAAAAATGATCTTGTTTACCAAAAAGAAGGATGGACATACGAGAAAAAGTGAGCATTTGCTCACTTTTTTTATTTTTGTTATAAATAATGGTTTTTTTTCAGTGAAAAAAGTCATAAAAAAAGCTGAAAATCCTTCTCTTTATCATTGAAACAATGCCTCTCAAATCCGATAAATAAGAGGTAAGGATGATAAAAGGAGTGTGTTTTTGGATGAAAGTGAAAATTTCTTTACTTCTGATGGCAGCTATGATCATGGTACTCGCCTCGTGCAGCAATCAGCAGGGAGGACCACCGGTATCAAATACGAAGCGTATTGGTGTCATGCTGACGGATGATGGTCTTGGTGATCAATCATTTAACGATTCATCATTTAAAGGCTTAGAAAAAGCACGTGATGAGCTTGGCATTGAATTCGATTATAGAGAAATTGAAGAAACCGATACATATGAAAAAGGGCTGACCGAGCTTGTGAAAGATGGAAATGACCTAATTATCGGTGTAGGTTTCAGTATGCAAGAGCACTTAGAAAAGGTAGCGAAAAAATATCCGAAAAAGCAATTTTTGCTCATTGATGCTGTGTCTGAACTGAAAAATGTCACATCAGTGACTTTTAAAGAAGAGCAGGGCAGCTATTTAGCAGGAGCACTTGCTGCCATGACAACAAAAAGTGATGTCATTGGTTTTGTTGGCGGAGTCGATGCCGATGTGATCCACCGATTTGAACAAGGCTATCAAAAAGGTGCAAAATCTGTCAATCCGAACATCAAGATTGTATCCACGTATGCTGGCACATTTAGTGATGCAGGCAAAGGCAGTAAAATAGCGAAAGAAATGATTAAAAAGAAAGCAGATGTTTTATATGCCGCAGCTGGTTATACGGGTGTTGGTGTATTAAAAGAAGCGCAAACGCAAGGCAAATATGCAATCGGCGTGGACAGCGATCAGTATTATACAGCTGAAAAAGCCGTTATTTCGTCTATGGTCAAAAAAGTTGATGAAGTCGTCTATCAATTCAGCGAACAGCTCGTCAAAAGCAGCAACATCAAAAGCGGGCATATCGTTTATGACTTAAGTAATGACGGAATCGATATGGCAAGAATCCGGGTGCTCAAAGATGCTGAGAAATTGACCAAAAAATTAAATGGACTAAAGCAGACACTTCTGAAAGAAGAGGGGGCAGCATCATGAGCTTACGCATCAAAATTTTGCTCAACTCACTCATTTCACTTCTTTTAGCGGTTGGCGTAATTGCCTTTATTATTGTGAGTATGACAAAGATTCAGTCATCAAGCGAAACAGAAGTTCAAACCTTACTGAACGTACAAAAAACGAAGGCCAGCTTTGAAAGTGTCGAACAAGCCATGACCAATTATTCCATGACCCTTTCAGATGAACAGCTAGAGGTCGTTCAAAACGATATATCGACAGCGAAAAAACAGCTGCAAACGTTAAACAAAAACGCAGGAAATATGAACAAAGAAGCCCTAACACGGTTAAATTCAAAGTTTGACACATGGACGCAAGAAGCAAACAATGCCATTGGTGAAAAAAATGCCTCTGATGCCAGACGAGTGGCTGCCAGAATTGACGGTGTTTTAAACGACGTGCATACGATGAATAAAAGAGCACAAGAAGCGTATGAATACCATGTAGAGGAGGCGGCAGACAATGTGCAGTGGATCATCACAAGCGCAACGGTTGCAGCCCTCACGCTGATTGTCATCGCCGTCTTTTTAAATATTGGTTTAACGAGATCCATTGTGACACCTATCAAATCCCTTTCTTACCGAGCAAAACAGATTGCAGAAGGAAACCTTGCTGTGGAAAGGATGAACATCAAGCGTAAAGATGAAATCGGCGGCTTAAATGAGTCGTTCAATCAAATGACGGATCAGCTGATTAGCTTGATTCAAGAAATCAGCCATGTCTCAAGCCAAGTAGAATCATTCTCGATTCAGTTAGATGATGAAAACAAAAAGCTCATGGAATCGGCCAATCAAGTGTCTGTATCGACAGACGAAATGGCGAATGGTTCACAAGCGATTTCAGAAGACCTTCAGCATGGCGTTAGTTTGATTGAGAAAATGGATTCACATGGCCGTAAGAATTCCGAAAGATCACATACAGTCATCCGTAGTACAGAGGATGCCATTGAAGCGGTGGAAAGCGGAAAACACACGTTAACAGAAACAAAAGCAGCCATTGAAAAAAATACACGTGCGACGAAACAAATTGAAGAGTCAGCAGGAGAATTCACTCAGTACGCAAGCGGAATCTCCGCAATGGCCAAAACGGTTTCTGATATTGCGGACCAGACAAACCTCCTCTCGCTCAATGCGGCGATTGAAGCGGCAAGAGCAGGAGAAGCTGGCAAAGGGTTTGCCGTCGTAGCAGACGAAATTCGTAAGCTTGCAGATGAATCGTCTCGTGCAACAAGACAAATTTTTGACATGGTGAGTCATATTGAAAAAGGCATTCAATCCATTAGTCAAACTGTACAAGAAGGGGTCAAGCTATCACTTCAGCAGCAAGATGCAATGGACAAAACCTCACACTCCTTTGAAGATATAGAAACAAAAGCAGAACATATTAAGAAAGAAATGGCTGTCTTAAATGACCAAATTATTCAATCAACAGAGCTTGGTGGACAAGTGCTGCACTCGATTGAAAATATTAGTGCCGTTGTAGAAGAAACGGCAGCGGGCAGCGAAGAAATTTCTGCCTCGGCAAACGAACAACTGCAATCTTTCCATCAAATGAACAAACAAGTAGAAGAACTGATGAGTATGACGGCAAGATTAAACGAAACCGTTCACCGATTTAAACTATCATAAGAAAAGCACCCTTCCCGTGATGATTCAGGGAAGGGTGCTTTTTATGATGGGCTGCCTGTAAAGAAAATGGCAAGTGTGCTAGGGCCTGAGTGGGACCCGACAGCCGCGCCGATGACCTGGATGTCGATTTCTTTTGGATGAAATTCGGCTTCGATTAATTGTCTCATCTCTTCTGCAAGTGCAGGATCATCTCCATGACTAATGCCAACAGTTTGGCTGGACCAGTCAGATCCGCGTTCTTTCATCAGCTCGATAATGCGTTTCAACAATTTTTTACGGCCACGAATTTTTTCAAGGGGTATCAGTTTTCCATCCTCAACGTGTAAAATGGGTTTAATACTTAACAATCCGCCAACAAATGCGGACGCTTTACTGATTCTTCCGCCTCTTGCTAAATACGATAAATCGTCTACAGTAAAAATATGTTGTAAAGATTCACAAAAATGCTTTACAGACGTTTCAATTTCTTGTATTGTATTTCCGTCAATGGCAAGTGATTGAGCGTGTTTGACAGCTAGCCCATAACCAAGTGAAGCACATTTAGAATCAATGATCCGTAAATCGAAATCAGGGTATTCTTCCTTCACTTCATTTGCCATCATCACAGCGGTTTGGTATGTACCTGAAAGCTCTGATGAAAAGGCAACATAAATAGCGGATGTATGGGTTTGTGCTGCAGAAACAAAGGCTTCCTTTATCCGGTTCGGTGAAGCTTGTGATGTTTTTGGACTTGCACCTTGTCTCATCGCATCAAATACTTGTTTTGGTTCAATGGTAATCAAATCCTCAAATTCCTGCTCGCCGAGTAACACACGCAGCGGAATGAGTGTCATGTTTTGTTCATCATAATAAGAAAGAGGCAGATCAGCAGCACTGTCTGCTATGATATGAACAGTCATCAAAATCCCTTCTTTCTAAAAAATCAACCATATTTTACATCTTTTTAGCCTAACTATATCATAGAAAATCATCTTTTCGTGTTCAAATTCTAAATTTTAGGGAAAACCATAGAGAGAATGGTAAGTGGAGGAATGACTAACATGTTCATTGGAGAAGCAAAAAAACTCATCGTCGTCGTCATTGGTGCACTGCTCAATGCGATTGGGCTGAATTTATTTTTAATCCCTGCTGACGTATATGCAAGTGGTTTTACAGGGGTAGCCCAGCTGTTATCCAGTTTAATCGATCAATATGCACCGTTTTATTTATCAACAGGAATCCTATTATTTATTTTAAACATTCCAGTCGGCATTTTAGGCTGGATGAAGGTTGGTCGTTCCTTTACTTTGTATAGCATTATCAGTGTGGCACTGACAACGATTTTCCTCGGCATTTTACCAGAGACAAGTGTTTCTGAAGATATTTTATTAAATGCTGTATTTGGCGGAGTCATTTCTGCACTTGGCATTGGGATCACACTGAAATATGGAGCATCTACAGGCGGCCTTGACATTATTGCGATGATTTTAGCGAAATGGAAAGACAAACCAGTCGGCACGTATTTCTTCATTTTAAACGGAATTATCATTTTTACAGCAGGATTGTTACAAGGTTGGGAGAAAGCTTTATATACCCTTGTCACATTATATGTGACGACTAGGGTAATTGATGCCATCCATACGAGACATGAAAAGCTGACCGCCATGATTGTGACAAAGAAAGCAGATGAAATCAAAGAAGCCATTTATGGAAAAATGGTCAGAGGCATTACGACTGTTCCGGCAAAAGGGGCATTTACCAATGAACAAAAAGAAATGATGGTCATTGTCATTACAAGGTATGAGCTGTATGAACTTGAACAAATTATAAAGGAAGTCGATCCAAAAGCCTTTACAAATATTGTTCAAACAACCAATATTCTTGGATTCTTCAGACGAGATTAAAAGGTGGGTAGAAGATGAAAAAAGGGTTAGTGCTTTTTCTCGTTCTATTGGTTTTAACAGCTTGTGGGCAACAAAAAAAGGATGAACCAGACAAGGAGGTATCCGGTCAAATGGGAGAAAAAACCGTTGTACTCACAGTAGACCCCGTCCAAAAAGGTTCTTCGGTTCAATTTCATATGTCACTAAAAAATGAATCAGATCGAGATATTGAATTCACGTTTAACACAAGCCAGAAATTTGAATTGAGTGTGTACGATGAAGATGGAAATGAAAAATACCGTTACTCGAAAGACCGTATGTTTACACAAGCCATCCAATCCTTTGTGCTGAAAGCAGATGAAACATATGACTTCCAAGATACGTGGTCAAACGGTGTGGAACCGGGAACGTATGAAGCGGTCGTCACATTTAAAGGAAAAGCAGAAGGGCTAAAGCAAATCACTGAGAAGAAAACGTTCCAAGTGAAATAAGAGAATAAGAAAAGCTGTCCAGAAAATGGACAGCTTTTTTACCGTTAAAGATCATCAAGCAGGTCTTGGAACGTATGCAGCTGGTTTCTTTCTGCATCTGTCGAATTAGCAAATGCAGATGATACGGCGTTTTTAGCTCGCTGAACTGCTTGTTGACGCTCTAAACCAGATGGAAATGAAGAAGTAAGGGCTTCTTCAGTAAATGATTTGGCTTGATCAAAAAGTTCGTTTCTCACAATGAACCTCCAGAAGCATCAGTCTTCATATTTCCCCTGTCCTCCGCAGCTTCTTCAAGTGTGGAACGATACGGAAAACGTGCGTCATGTAGACTGACTGAATCTTTACCTTGTTGTATAAAGCGTTTCGATTTGCTTCTTTTACCCATTCGGAATCCGCCCCTTTACACAAGCTGACAGGACAACCTGTCTAACGGTAGTATGCCCGTTTCGACCTGTTATGTATGAATGGAAAAATTAAAGCGAAAAGTAATTCGTTAGGAATTTTGCAATCCCATCTTGTTCATTCGTATCTGTCACTTCATTTGAGACGCGTTTCACTGCATCAATCCCGTTGCCCATTGCAACCCCGCATCCAGCAAATTCAAGCATCTCTAAATCATTGTCTTCATCTCCGAATGCCACAATCCGTTCCTGAGGCACCCCGTAATAATCACTGATTTTTTGCAGTCCAACGGCTTTGTTCATGCCTGTTTTAATGATTTCAATGACGTGCCACGGAGCGGCCCATCGCCTGTGATCAATTACTTCTGCATGAACATCTGTCAAATAGCTCCGGATCGCTCCGACGTCTTCTTCTTTTGCGTGAATTAAGACGCTTGTGACATTCTCTCCAAGATTGTTCCGAAGGTCTCCAACGGTCACTTTGTTTGCATTCATATTAAATATATCAATGAGCTTTTCATCATGATAATGGAAATACAAATCGTCTAGCACTTCAGCTAATACATTGTGTACTTTATATTCCTCACTAATATCCACAAGCTGTTTCACGACTTGAAGATCAAGTGATGTGTGAAATCTGCCCCATTTTTCATCAAGAGGATGATGGACAAACGCTCCATTAAAGTTCACAATCGGTGAATCGAGCTGCAATTGCTGATAATAAGGAGAGCTGGAACGAAATGGCCGGCCAGTTGAAATACAGACATGATGCCCGCTGTCTTTCACTTTTTGAATGACATCAAGTGTGCGCGCTGAAATCGTTTTATCGTCTTTTAATAACGTGCCATCCAGGTCAAGTGCGATTAGATAAGGTTTAGTCTCCATAAAATCTCCTTTGATCTGTAAGTAATAGGAGGCAGCTGGTGCGGGTGCCTCCACCTATAGTGTATCTTTATCACATCTTCGTTGTCTACATGTTAAAATAAACAAAGACGGGAATGATAAAGGAGGATTCATAGGCTGTGATCACCATTGATGAGCAAATTACATGCGATATTCCATTTTTACATATCGTAAAAGCTGAAAATAAAGATAAACCGCTGCCACTTGTATTTTTTATACATGGATTTACAAGTGCACGCGAGCACAACTTACACTTCGCCTTTCATTTGGCGGAAAAAGGAATGAGAGTCATCTTACCTGACTGTGCTTATCATGGTGTAAGATCAGAAAACCTCAGCTTAGAGGAACTGGCATCAAAGTTTTGGGAAATCGTCCTAAACGAAATCCATGAAATCGATATACTTAAGGCACATTTTCAAGAAAAACAATTAATTGAAGCCGATCTAATAGGTGTTGCAGGTACATCTATGGGAGGGATCACAACCTTCGGAGCACTTGCAAAGCATGATTGGATCAAGGCAGCTGTGAGCCTGATGGGCAGTCCAACATATACGACATTTCTTAAAGCACAAATCATGGACATGCGTCACAAAGGGTTGATGAAAGACATCACGGACGAAGAAGTCAATCAGCAATTAGACGCTCTGCGTCCTTATGATCTAACGCTGCAAACAGATCGATTGAACAAAAGACCATTGTTATTCTGGCATGCAGAAAACGATCCGGTTGTCCCATATCGCCATGCAAAAGCGTTATATGACGAGCTAGCGGCAACCCAATATAAGCAAGATCAGGAGCTTCTTCGGTTTATTACAGATAAGCAGGCGGGTCACAAAGTCACAAGACAAGCGATGTTTGAAACCATTGACTGGTTTGAGACACACCTGAAAAGCACAAACGTTTAGCCAAAAGGAAAAGTACGTTATACTAGTTGAAAAAGGAGTGGATATCATGGATGAAGCATTGAAAGAAAATATTTTAGGCGCCCTAGAACAGGTGATTGACCCTGAGTTAAACGTAGACATCGTCAACCTTGGACTTGTCTATGATGTCGATCTTGATGAGAATGGAAAAGCAGACGTGACCATGACTTTAACATCAATGGGCTGTCCCCTTGCACCAATTATCGTCGATGAAGTCAAAAAAGCATTGAGCGACTTGCCTGAAGTGAAGGAAACTGAAGTTCACATCGTCTGGAATCCACCTTGGACACGTGACAAAATGTCAAGATACGCAAAAATTGCGCTTGGTATTCAATAAGTAAATACGACCTGGTATGAGTTGAACTCATGCCAGGTTTTTTTATGAAAAATTAATCTTTTAAGGATATGTGAACTGATGTAGGTACTACTTTTGTACAAATTATTGAATGCTATTAGAAGTTTTCTTAATGTATTATATGGTTTTATTTTGTCGATTGAATTATAATGAAATATATGGAAATTTAGGTTTTTTAAGTTAATAAGTGGGGTGATCATATTATTAGACTAAAAAATGGATATAGTGTATCTAACTTAATTGTAATACTATTAACTATTATTGTTAGTATTGTTCTTTTTTTAATTTCGGAGTTATTGCCTTCACATACTATATGGAAAGCTATTGCAAGTAATGTGGGAGCTGCATTACTTATATCGGGTGTATTTACTGGATTTAATGAATACTTTATGAAGGACAAATTAGTAGAAATGATTTTTGATAAATTAAAATTAAAAGAAAACATTCAAAACACGGGAATTAATGAAACATTTCTAGATGTAACACAAATTGATTATGGCTATTACATAAAAAATGCAAAAAATTCAATTGATATTTTTCATACTTATGGCGAAACATGGACAAAAACGAATCATGATCACTTTGTGAATAAGTTAATAAATTCTAATTGTAAAATTAGAGTTTTTTTGTTATCTCCAGAATCTAAATTTTTACCAGCTTTAGCTGCTCAATATGATTTATTACCAGATGAATTAAAACAAACAATTTACAGAGTAACGGATTTATGGAAAGACATCTATGAAAGAAAAAGTAAACAAAGAAAAAAGGCAACTCAAAGCGAGTTATATTTATATTTTCATGATTTATTTCCCTCAAGATCTATTTATCGAATGGATGACAAAGTAATTGTAGTGGATACTAGAATCTTAAAAGGGAGATCAAGTAAATTGCCAGTTTTAATTTGTTCTAATACAAAAAAAACAAATGATTTCTATGATTATTATGTCAGCGAAATAAATGAATTAGAATCGAATGCAAAAAAACAATCTTTAAATAAAAATTCATAAGAGCAATACAGCAATTATGGCACCTTTTATGCTTGGCGGCCTGTTTGCTGATTTCTTCACCATTCATTTGATTTTTTATGCAAGTTCCCTATTATATTTATGCAGTGCACTGCTGGTCCTCAAGATGAAAATGAATAGATAAAATCCGCATGTCTCACGAAGATATGTGGATTTTTTTATGAAAAAAAATGAAAACAAATATTAAATATACAATTGAATTAATTTTTATACATGTTATAATGTTAAATAATTTCACAAAGATCAAGAGGGTGTATTGACGTTGAAAATAGGTATTATAGGTGCTACAGGGTACGGTGGTGCGGAATTAGTTCGTATCTTTAAGCAACATCCACATGTGGAGGAATGTATATTGTATTCATCAAGTGGTGATGGGCAATTATACAGTCAATCTTATCCGCATCTGACAACGATTACTGACCAAACATTAAAAGCCATTGATCCGGCTGCCATTGTGCAAGAAACAGATGCTGTGTTTTTAGCGACACCAGCAGGCGTATCAAGTGAACTCACACCGAAGCTCATGAATCAAGGGGTGCCAATTATTGATTTATCAGGTGACTTGCGCATTCAAGATGGGGCCATCTATGAAGCGTGGTATAAACGAAGGGCAGCTGATGAAGCATCAGTTCAACAAGCTGTATACGGATTATCTGAATTGAATCGTGAAACCATTAAGCAAGCGGAAGTCATTGCAAACCCCGGTTGCTTTCCTACTGCAGTTCTTCTAGGTTTAGCACCGCTGATGAAACAGAATCTCATCGATGAATCTATGATCATTATAGATGCAAAAACCGGGGTGTCCGGTGCGGGGCGATCAGCCTCACTTGGCACACATTTTTCAGAGCTGAACGATAACTTTAAAATTTATAAGGTGAATGAACATCAGCACACACCTGAAATAGAACAAGTACTTAGAGAATGGAACCCGCAAACGGCGAACATCACATTTTCAACACACCTTGTCCCGATGACAAGAGGGATTATGGCGACGATGTATACACAATTGAAATCAGATGTCACAAAAGAAGAATTAATGAAACGGATGAAGGACTTTTATGAAGATTCCTATTTTGTAAGAGTGAGAGATCATGGGGTATATCCGCAAACAAAAGAAGTATACGGCAGTAACTTCTGTGACATTGGTTTTCATTTAGATGAGCGAACAGGCAGACTGACGATTGTATCTGTCATAGATAATCTCATGAAAGGCGCAGCCGGCCAAGCGGTTCAAAACTTCAACATCATCAAAGGCTTACATGAAGAGGCGGGCCTCACAATGACACCTCTCTATCCATAAGAACAGGGGAGACAACAAACATGATCGAATTGAATGAAAAAAGTATAGTCAAAATTGACGGGGACGTATCATCACCAAAAGGTTTTGAAGCAAAGGGGATTCATATAGGATTACGCTATTCAAAAAAAGACCTTGGCTTGATCATCAGTGAAGTACCAGCAGCGAGTGCAGCGGTATACACTCAAAGTCACTTTCAAGCTGCTCCTTTACAAGTGACACAAAAAAGCTTAAAAAAGACGGGCAAACTAAAAGGTGTCATTGTCAATAGTGCGATCGCCAACGCATGCACAGGTGAGCAGGGATTAAAAGATGCATACGACATGCAGGCAGCCTGTGCAGACATGTTAGGCACAGAGCCTGATTACATTGCCGTTTCTTCTACTGGTGTCATTGGAGAGTGTCTGGATATGGATAAAATCAAAACAGGCATCGCTCAGCTAAAAGAAGCAAAAGCAGGAAATGGCCACTTTGAAGAAGCGATTTTAACAACAGATACAGTCATTAAAAATACAACATACTCCTTGACGATAGACGGGAAAGAGATTCTCATTTCTGGTGCAGCAAAGGGCTCTGGTATGATTCATCCGAACATGGCCACAATGCTCGGGTTTGTCACAACCGATGCAAATGTCGAACAAGAAGCTTTGCAAAATGCTCTTCGTGACATTACAGATGTGACGTTTAATCAAATTACCGTCGATGGAGAAACATCAACTAACGATATGGTGCTTGTGATGGCAAATGGAATGGCAGAAAACCAGGCACTGAATGAAGAACATCCAGAATGGCCATTGTTTAAAGAAGGATTAAAACTAGCCTGTGAAGATCTAGCAAAAGAGATTGCAAGAGACGGAGAAGGCGCAACCAAATTAATCGAAGCGAAAGTCGTTGGTGCTAAAAACAACTTAGAAGCTGGTATTATTGCAAAAAAAATCGTAGGTTCAAGTCTTGTGAAAACAGCCGTATACGGCACGGACGCCAACTGGGGCCGGATTGTCGGAGCGATCGGTCATAGCGCAGCTTCTGTCACGCCAGAAGAGGTTGAAGTTTACTTAGGCGGGCAATGTCTGTTTAAACATAATGAACCTCAGTCTTTCTCAGAAGAGGAAGCAAAAGCGTATCTAGAACAGGATGAGATTACGATTTTCATTCAAATGAATGAAGGAAATGGTGAAGCGGCAGCATGGGGCTGTGACCTTACCTATGATTATGTGAAAATTAACGCGAGCTATCGCACATAATGAAGGAGATAGACATGGATAAAACGATCGTGTTCAAGTGTGGAGGCAGTGTCATTCGAGAACTTTCCGATACCTTTTATGAAAATGTCCGCTCACTTCAAGCTGCTGGATTTAAACTGGCTATCGTACATGGCGGAGGTCCTGAAATCACGAGCATGCTGCAAAAATTAGAAGTGAAAACGGAATTTGTAGATGGACAGCGCAAAACAACAAAGCCGGTGTTAGAGGTAGCCGAAATGGTCCTTTCAGGAACGGTGAATAAATACTTTGTTTCAGAGCTGGCAAAGCATGATATATCATCTGTCGGTGTATCTGGTAAAGATGGACAGATGCTTGTCGCCGATTTTCTCGATCAAGATGTATATGGGTACGTTGGCGAAATCAAAGAAGTCAATCCAGAGATGGCAGAAGCACTAATGGAGAAACAATTCATTCCCGTCATTGCGCCGCTATCTATGACCGAAGAATGCCAAACGTTAAATGTAAATGCTGATCTTGCAGCATCAGCAGTCGCAGGAGCTATGAAAGCTGATAAGCTCATGTTTGTCACAGATGTGGAAGGAATTTTAAAAAATGGTGAGCTGTTAGACGTTGTCACCGAACAAGAAGCTCTCAAGCTCATCGATGAAGGCATTATTTCCGGGGGAATGATTCCAAAAGTGCAATCTGCGCTAAGTGCTTTATCAGGAGATGTGGATGAAGTCATGATTGTGAATGGAAAAGGCAGTATTTTTACAGGAGATACCTTTAAAGGAACTCGAATTGTAAAACAAAAGGAGGCGGTCCTGTGAGTCATCTCTTTCAAACGTACGGACGGTGGAATGTTGAAATTAAAGAGGCAGAAGGTTCTTGGGCAGTGGATACAACTGGGAAAAAATATTTAGACTTTATACAAGGCATTGCGGTCACGAATTTAGGTCACAATCATCCAAAGGTCAATCAAGCCATCAAGAAGCAGCTTGACGAGGTCTGGCATGTATCAAATCTATTTGAAAATGGACTGCAAGAAAAAGCAGCGGAAAAGCTGGCAGCCAACAGTTCAGGGGATCTCGTCTTTTTCTGCAACAGCGGGGCTGAAGCGAATGAAGGGGCTATCAAATTGGCCCGAAAAGCAACAGGTAAAACAAATATTGTGACGTTTTTGCACTCTTTCCATGGGCGCACGTATGCTGGTATGGCTGCCACAGGTCAAGATAAAATCAAAACTGGTTTTGGACCGATGCTGGAAGGCTTTCATTATGTACCGTTTAATGACCCTGAAGCGATCACAGCGTGTGAAATCGATGATGTCGCAGCGGTCATGCTGGAAGTGGTGCAAGGTGAAGGTGGAGTGAATCCAGCTACAGCTGAATTTCTAGAAGCCGTTCAAGCGTTTTGCAAAAAACATCAAGCGCTGCTGATTGTAGATGAAATCCAAACGGGTATTGGGCGCACAGGGACAGCATTTGCCTATGAGCAATCGGGACTTGATCCTGATATTATTTCAGCCGCAAAAGGTTTAGGAAATGGGTTTCCAGTCGGTGCAGTGATAGGGAAAAAAGCTTTAGGAGATGCATTTACTCCAGGTTCTCATGGTACAACATTTGGTGGCAACATGCTCGCTATGTCAGCTGTGAACGCAACTCTTGATGTGATATTCAAAGAAGACTTTTTTTCAGAAGTGAAAGAAAAGGGTGCGTATCTCTTAAAGAGACTGCAAGAAGTCAAACAGCTGAATATTGTGAAAGAAGTACGGGGCAAAGGATTAATGGCAGGGATTGAGTGTCATCAGCCAGTAGGTGATTACATCACAGCCCTTCGAGAGCAAGGTTTGCTGGTGCTTCCAGCTGGTCCGAATGTCATTCGTTTGTTACCTCCGCTGAATGTCAAAAAAGTTGAATTGGATCAAGCGATAGAAGCGATCATTCAAGTGTTAGCAAATGAAACAGTAGCGGTCTAAATTTTTTTGCACCAAAACGCATAAATATGCATTTATATTATTAATTATTCAATATGGGGTGACACAAGCATGAAAGGTTATTTAAATTTAGAAGATGGAGCCTCTTTTGAAGGAGATCTGACAGGAGAAGCTGGCATGACAGGTGAAGTGGTCTTTTTTACAGGGATGACAGGTTATCAAGAGGTGCTCACAGATCCTTCTTATAAAGGACAAATCATTGTTTTCACATATCCACTCATCGGAAATTACGGGATCAATCATGAAGACTTTGAGAGCAAAAAACCACAAGTAAAAGCGGTCGTTGTCTATGAGGCAGCTGACCATTTTTCTCATCACCTTGCAGCCGTAAGCTTAAAAGATTATTTACAGAAGTGGAACATTCCGCTTCTTACACATACAGATACTCGCGCAGTCGTGCAGAACATTCGTGCAAATGGAACGATGAATGCAGTACTTAGTTTAGACGAAAATGAAACGCCGCCTGCAATGAAGCAAGACAATGTGATTGAGCAGGTTACAGAAGATGAAGTATACACACAAGGCAGCGGTGAGGAACATGTAGCGCTCATTGATTTTGGCTTTAAAAAATCAATTGCGGACTCACTCGAAGCGCGCGGCTGTAAAGTCACAGTGATTCCGTACAAACAAATGGAAAAGGTATTTGATATCAAGCCAGATGCGATCCTTTTGTCAAATGGACCTGGAGATCCAAAAACAATGAAGCCATATTTAAAAACCATTCATGACATCATGATGACCTTCCCGACACTAGGCATTTGCTTAGGTCATCAATTAATTGCTCTTGCGCTTGGCGGGGATACGTATAAGCTTCCTTTTGGCCACCGCGGGGCGAATCATCCTGTACAAGATACAGAATCAAAACGTGTCTTTATGACAAGCCAAAATCATAGCTATGTGGTCAATGAAAAAAGCATGAATGACAAAGAAGTGGACGTCAAATTCCTCCACGTGAATGACGGATCTGTTGAAGGATTCATTCATAAAGAGAAGCTGATTATGTCCGTTCAATTTCATCCAGAAGCACACCCAGGCCCTGCAGAAAGTGAATGGGTATTCGATGATTTTATTGAGAAAGTGAAACAAGCAAGGAGAGAAGTCGCACATGCCTAAAGATCAAAGCATACAAACCATTCTAGTCATCGGGTCTGGTCCAATCATCATTGGTCAGGCAGCAGAATTTGATTACTCAGGAACACAAGGTTGTATGGCCTTAAAAGAAGAAGGCTACAACGTCATCTTAGTGAATAACAACCCAGCAACTATTATGACAGACGAGTCATTTGCTGATGAAATTTATTTTGAACCGCTTTCAGTTGATTCAGTGACAAGAATCATTGAAAAAGAGAAACCAGATGGTCTTTTAGCCAATCTTGGCGGACAGACGGCTTTAAACCTTGCTGTCGAGCTGGAAAAAGCCGGTGTGCTGAAAAAGCATGGGGTAAAACTGCTCGGAACGTCAGTTGAAACAATTGAAAACGGTGAAGATCGTGAGAAATTCCGTGCTCTCATGAAGCATTTGAATGAACCTGTACCAGAAAGTGAAATTGTGGATAATGCGAAAGACGCCCTTCAATTTGCAAAAGAAGTGGGCTTTCCTGTCATTCTTCGACCAGCCTACACACTTGGTGGTAAAGGGGGAGGCATCGCTTTAACTGAAGAGGCTTTTAAACCGCTGATTGAAGGTGCTCTTCTAGCGAGTCCGATTCATCAGTGCTTAGTTGAAAAAAGCATTGCTGGCTTTAAAGAAGTCGAGTATGAGGTCATGAGAGATCGTCAAAATACGTGTATCACTGTATGTAACATGGAAAATATCGATCCAGTTGGTGTGCATACAGGTGACTCGATTGTCGTTGCACCGTCACAGACATTAACGGATCAGGATTATCAAATGCTCCGCTCAGCTAGCTTAAAAATTATTTCAGCGCTTGATGTCGTTGGCGGCTGTAATATCCAATTCGCTCTCGATCCACTCAGCAAAGAATATTTTGTCATTGAGGTCAACCCTCGGGTCAGCCGGTCTTCTGCTCTTGCATCAAAAGCAACAGGCTATCCGATTGCCAAAATGGCGGCAAAACTTGCGGTCGGTTACACATTAGATGAATTGAAGAACCCGCTCACAGGAACAACTTATGCTAGCTTTGAGCCGGCACTCGATTATGTCGTGGTGAAATTCCCACGCTGGCCGTTCGATAAATTTAAACATGCAGACCGCAAATTAGGCACAAAAATGAAGGCGACTGGTGAAGTCATGGCCATTGACCGTAATTTAGAATCTGCCATTCAAAAAGCAGTCGCATCACTTGAAATCAAAACAAAGGGCTTCCACTTACCTGAACTGAAAGAACATTCGACTGAACAATTATTTGAATTAATCAAAACACCCGATGATCGCCGTTTCTTCGCTGTCATGGAACTGCTTTCCAGACAAGAAACCGTTGAAACGATTCATGACACGACAAAGATTGATCTGTTTTTCTTACATGTCTTCAAGAATATGATCACACTCGAACAAGAATTGAAGAATCATCAGGGGATACTATCCAAAGACATCTTAAAAAAGGTGAAGGAAAAAGGCTTCCTTGATGAAACAATCGCTTATCTGACGGATCGCAGTGAACAAGATATCAGACAGCTTCGCCAAGAGTATGGCATTGCTGCTTCATTTAAAATTGTCGATACATGTGCAGCTGAATTCGATGCAAAAACGAATTATTTCTATTCTACGTACTTTGGCAAAAGTGATGGAGAACATCAAGAGAAAACAAAGCAGCGTGCACTCATCATTGGCTCAGGTCCGATTCGAATTGGGCAGGGAGTCGAGTTTGATTATAGTGCCGTTCATGGCGTTCTGACTTTACAAAAGCTTGGATTTGAAACCATCATGATGAACAACAATCCAGAAACGGTTAGTACCGATTATGAGATTGCAGATCGTTTATACTTTGAGCCTATTACGTTAGAGCATATTTTAAACGTAGTTGAAGCGGAGCAAATTGATTTTGTTATCGTTCAATTTGGCGGACAGACAGCAATCAATGTGGCGGAAGGATTAGAAAAAGCCGGCGTTACCTTGTTAGGCACGTCCTTTGACACACTAGATGCATTAGAAGATCGTGATTTATTCTATCAGCTTCTTGATGAACTGAATCTTCCTCATGCAAAAGGAGATACGGCTCATTCAAAAGAAGAAGCACTGGAGCATGCTGCAAGCATCGGGTACCCTGTTCTTATTCGACCATCATATGTCATTGGGGGAATGGGCATGATCGTTGTCCATACAGAAACTCAATTGGCATCACTACTTGATCAGCCAGATCATTTACCTTATCCGATCTTAATTGATGAGTACGTCACTGGAAAAGAAGTGGAAGTGGATCTCATTTCAGACGGACAAACGACATTCATTCCAACAATTGTTGAGCATATTGAAAAAGCGGGCGTACACTCAGGTGACAGCTTTGCTATCTTACCAAGTGTCTCTATCAGTGAAGACATCAAACAGCAGGTGTATAGCGCTTCTGAACAAATCGCAAAAAAATTAGCTTTTAAAGGCATCATGAATATTCAATTTGTGATGAAAGGGAACCAGGCGCTCGTATTAGAGGTGAATCCTCGGGCAAGCCGGACTGTTCCAGTTGTAAGTAAAGTCATGGGTGTTGACATGATCCCAATGGCGACTCAGCTGTTAGCTGGTGCAACGCTTGAAGAATTGAAACCAGCAACGAAGAATAAGGGGGGCACAGCTGTTAAATTCCCGGTCTTCTCCTCACATGCCATTCAAGATATCGATTTAAAGCTCACACCTGAAATGAAGGCGACGGGTGAAGGAATGTGTGTAGGAAAGAACGTCGAAAGCGCCTTGAAAAAAGTGTTTGCACCGATCTGGAAACAGAAAGGAAGCCTCTTTATACAAGGCAGTGAATTATTCGTAGATGAAGCAAAACGAGCAGGCTTTGACGTCTGGACTGGCAACTTTGAATCGTGGCTGCAACAAGACGATAAATCGCTTCACATTCATTTAGGTGATGATGAAGAGGCAAAAGAACAGCGTGTAAAAGCACTCACACATGGTGTTCAAGTTCTAACCGAATATGAAACGGCGCAAGCGTTCCTGCAAGGAAAAGATGGAGATGTATCACCAGTATCTCTCCACGAATTATATAAAAAGGAAGTGACGGCATGAGCCAAGTCGACGTGCAACCGGCATTATACGGAAAAGACTTTTTATCGTTAAAAGACTTTTCGATCAATGACATTGCGTACTTAATTGAAAAAGCAGAAGAAATGAAACAACATCCATATCAAGATTTATTCAAAGGAAAAACATTAGCGATGATCTTTGAAAAATCTTCAACTAGAACCCGTGTCTCGTTTGAAGCGGGCATGACGCAGCTAGGCGGACATGCGCTCTTCCTCAGCTCAAATGATCTGCAAATTGGCAGAGGAGAAACGATTGGTGATACAGCGCAGGTGCTGTCTGGGTATGTAGATGGCATTATGATTCGAACCTTTGAACATGAGAAGGTAGAAGAACTTGCAAAATACGCCTCTATTCCAGTGATCAACGGACTAACGGACTACTCTCATCCATGTCAGGCACTGGCTGATTTACTGACGATTAAAGAAGCAAAAGGCACACTAAAAGGTGTGAAAGTGGCGTACATCGGTGATGGGAATAATGTGGCTCATTCCTTAATGGTTGGCTGCGCGCAGTTAGGCTGTGACATTGCCGTTGCATCACCAAAAGGCTATGAACCTCTTCAAGAGGTGACAGACACTGCCCAGGCGTTTGCAAAACAATCAGGCGCAGAAGTCATCGTCACAACAGATCCAATAGCTGCTGTTCAGGATGCAGATGTCATTTATTCAGACGTATTTACAAGCATGGGACAGGAAGCTGAAACAGAGAAACGTCTAGCTGAATTTAAAGAATATCAAGTCAATGAGGAACTCATGCAACATGCAGCAGCAGATTATATCTTCCTTCATTGTCTGCCGGCACACCGCGGAGAAGAAGTGACGGCTGATATCATTGATGGACCACACTCTAAAGTATTCCAGCAAGCAGAAAATCGCCTGCATGTGCAAAAAGCGTTAATGAAAGAGCTCATGTATCAACAACCTAAATAAATCACAAGTGCCCCTGTCTCGACTGAGCAGGGACTTTTTACATATTGGATTGGAGAGGCAATGGACGGGACATAATAACATCAATCGAGAAAGGAGGATGGAAATGGGTCAACAGCATCAGTTTAAATCTGGTAATAAGGCACCTAATAATGGTGTTTATATCGAAATCGGTGAGACCGGTAGTATGGTGAAAGATCCTTTAAAGATAAAGCTTAAAGCAGGAGACGTCTTTCCGGATAACTCGAACCATAACCGTGTTTGGACGTACCAAAGAAAGCCGTAAGCAATTGACTAAGAGTCTATATGAATAAGTCTTTAGAGGCATGTGTCATGCCTCTTTTTTCTTTATAATAAAAAACAATTAAGTTCCAATTTTCAAATAAATAGTATGAAAAAAAGAAAGATTAAGGTAAAATGTGTAAAAATAGTATAAGGTTGAAAGGATTTGTGTGATGGAAAAGATGAATCTCAGTGAAAGTGTTTGGAATAAACGCTTCACCTCATTGTTCATATCAAGACTCATAAAAAATACAGGAGAAAGTTTTGCTTTTACATCCGTTCTTTGGTTATTGATTTTAAGAGGGGATGGAGCGCTCGGTACCGGACTTCTTCTAGCAGTGACAGTTCTTCCTTCATCATTGTTGGCCCCAATACTAGGACCTCTTATGAAAAGACACCATTTATCTAAATGGATGTTTGCTTCAGATGTCATTCGAGCAACCATTGTACTCATTATTCCACTACTGCATTTTTCGCACATATTGCCTCTATGGTTATTGATCTCATTAATGGTTATTCAATCGGCAACAGGTGCAGCCTATAACCCGGCTTCTGTGGCCATCCTGCCGCAGATTGTTCCAAAGCATCTCATTCAAAAAGCAAATGCGATCCTGCAATCATCTTTTGAAATTGTCGCACTTGCTGCGGTGATGGTCGCTGGTCTTTTGGTCAAATTAATTGGACCTGCAGATACGCTCCTGATCACCACTGCTTTATTTATCATATCGGGCTTGTTCATTATTGGCGTTAAACTCCAAAAGTCAGATGCAGAAAAAGCAGCAGACATTAAACAAGCAAAGAATACATATCTGTATAACTTAAAAAGAGGCTTTCTAGTCGTTAAAAATCATCATATTTTATTTGCACTGACCCTTTATTGTATTTTAATGAATGTCGCCGCAGCTCCGTGGCAGGCATTATCCGCTGTATATGTAGCAGAAGCGCTGCAAAGTGATTCAATGGTGTATTCCATTTTAAGAGGTGTCGCCGCAGTCGGTGCATTTATGATGGGCTTTGCACTGGCGAAGGTGAAAATCAAAAGATTCGGCTTGTTCTTTATTGTCGCAGGCATGATTGAAGGAGCTGCATTCTTTATCACTGGAATGAGTACATGGCTTCCAGTCGTTCTTCTAGCTTCCTTTATTTTTGGTGCAGCCGTCAGTGCAATCAATGTCCCAGAGATGGTCATTATTCAAACGTCTGTTGACCAAGAAGATCAGCCACAAGTATATGCCGTGATCAATGCGTCATCAAATGTCTTTCTCCCGCTTGCAGCCGTCGTATCGGGCGTCCTGGCAGAACGCTTTGGAGCAGGCCCTGTCATTGCGGGGGGTGGTGTGCTTGAGATTTTATCAGGCATCGCGATCTTCCTGTTCACAGGGCTTGCGAAAAGCCATTTGTCAGTAGACAAACAGAAGTCCGAAACGGTTGAGGTATAACTCAAAAACCCCCTGTAATTGACGGCAGGGGGTTTTAGCGTGCGCTCAACTTCTAGTCATCATTCTGAAAAAAAGAAAAAGAGCTAATCTCAAATCATTAGCTCTTTTTCACCAATATTAAGAATGTTCTGTTGAACTTTCTGTTTCTTTCATTGGACTTACTTCAGCAAAGATGAATAAAATAACCGTAAACACTATGGCAAGAATGGAAGTTAACGTAAAATCATAAGCAGCTCCATTCATAGATGAAACGATGTAACCAGCCATATGTGTCAGCAGAAAAGTCCAAATGAGGGTGATAATGTAATGCATTATTCCACCGTCCTTTATGTAACAATCTATTGACTATCATACCATAGATACGAGTTCAGAGAAAAGACTGTTTTCCGCCTTTATGTGACCATTTTGAGACCTTCTACTATAAAAATAAAAAGAATTCTTCTGTCTTTAGGGGATTTCCTTATTCCTACAAGAGCTGTTGTTCATATCATAGAAAGCAGAATCACTGAAAGGAGGCTGGCCATATGGGTGTAAGCGAACGTTTTTTCCAGCTTGGTTCCCAGTGGAACGTCATTCACCTTCCTCAAAAACCAAATGGCTTTGGCATTCTAATCCTCGGTGACCGAAATCACTTTGTGCAGGAAAATACATCATTCTGGCTTCAGCATTACGGAAGAAACCAGCTTTTAACTGCTTTAAAGGATGAAGGATATACATTGTTTAATAGTCATCTTCATGGGAATCACTGGGGATGTGAAGATGCTGTTTTTAGTGCGAAACAGCTTGTTCATCACACATTAAAACAAGAAATATTAAACCGGGAAATTCATGTGCTGGCAGAAGGAATGGGAGCACTTGTCGCCATGAGTCTTGCCGAAGAAATGCCAGAAGTGCTAAGGTCTATAGCCATGATGAATCCATGTTTACACCTGCAAGCACAAAGAGAAAGAGAAAAGGAACACAAATTCTTCTACAAACAGTTCATGAAAGAACTCGCACAGAGCTATGGGGGCTCTGCTAAGGAAGCAGAAACCTATCCACTTCCTTCTTGCCCCGTTCATTCAGCTCATGTACCGATTCATATATGGCAGAGACTAAACGGCGCACCGTATGCCTATGAACTACATGCAAAGCCTTTTATTGATCAACATATGATGAATCCAGACCATTGTCAGATGGACCTTACCTTGCATATGTTTGATCATCCAAGAAGAATCTTTCAGTCCATTCACAAGTTTTATAAATCGCATGAAAGAGAATTGTAATGAATAGGATGATAACAGCCCTTCATGGAAAGGGCTCTTCTTTTTATTCGATATGCTAAAAAAGGGGACATGAACATGGAAACAGGACTGATCATAGGTGCAGATGAATTTTTTGGCCTGACACTTTGTGAATATATGATGAAAGAGGGCATACAAGTGGATATCACTTATCCTAAGGAGCAGTCAGAGGAGCAAAAAATGTTATTAGAAGAGCGGATGATGTGGCTCGGCCGCAATGATCTTGTCCGCGTTATTGATGGTCAAGATAGGAAAGAGGCATATGACCTGATCTTTTTTCAATCAGATGATTCAATGAACAGAGAGACAGACCTCGAAGCGAAGCATGGCATATACCACTTGTTTTACGAAGAACCCGAAAGCCATTCGCATGAACAAAGCGTTTCGGCTGTTATCCTTCCACGCATGTTTGGTCCGTGGACACTCCATGAAGAGAGACGAATAAAGGATGATCACACATTTTTTGTAGAAGATGTCGCAAAGGATCTTTTAAAGTGGGCACGGACTGATCAAAGGCAGGAAATGATCCATCAATTGAAGGTAGAAAGACAAACAGGTGACAAACAAGCAGAAGAAATCATAGCAGAATGGAAAAGACAAAACTCAACATTTTTCGACAAAAAGCAAGAATGATCTTCCATCTTATCTTTTTTCAGTATAAAATAAACCTATATTTAACATACAGGTTCATGCCTGCGTGTTGCAAAGGGAGTTGAACATGGCATGAAGTACCAGCGGCTTGTCATGATCTTTTCGTTCCTTCTTCTTATGCTATCTGCCTGCTCGCAGGCGCCGTTAAAAGGACATATTGAGAAGGTGGGTTTACTCGTCCCCGATACGATTAATGATCAAGTTTGGGGAACGAAAGGTTATAAAGGCTTATTAAATATCCAATCAACATTCGGTGTAGATGTTTATTATAAGGAAGGGATGGTCGACAAGGAGAAAATCGTTGATGCCATTGAAGAATTTCATAAAAAAGGAGTCAATTTGATTATTGGCCATGGCAATGAATATAGCGAAATTTTCAACTTGATCAGTGAAGATTATCCGAAAACACAATTTATCACGGTCAATGGAGGCAAGCCTCAAGCTGATAATGTCACAAACGTCACGTTTAAAGGAGAAGCAATGGGCTTTTTCGGAGGCATGACTGCAGCACATATGTCCAAAACAAAAAAGATTGGTATTCTGGCTACATATGATTGGCAAAGTGAAGTAGACGGTTTTATCAAAGGTGCAAAATATCAGGACGAACATGTGCAAGTTCTAGCGGAATTTGTCGAAAATTGGGATGATGCTGACAAAGCGGTGAACCTCTATCAAAAATTGAAAAAACAAGGTGTAGATGTTGTGTATCCAGCAGGTGATGGTTATAATATCCCTGTCATTGAACAAATCAAAAACGACAATTTATCTGCGATCGGATATGTCACTGATCAATCCAACCTTGGAAGCCATACGGTGTTAACTAGCACAGTCCAGCATGTCGATAAAGCGTACAGTATCATTGCGAAGAAGTTTAATGAAGGCAAGCTAAACGAACAAGGTGAGTACTCCTTTGACTTTAAAGAAGGAGTGATCGAAATGGGGAAATTTAGCTCAACCATAGACCGCGCTTTTGTGAAAGACATTGAGAAGGATATTGCGAATTACAAAAAAACAGGCAAACTGCCAAATGAAAAGTGAGGACGTTGAACATGCAGCACGAAAAATCGATGGAGTTTTTACAAATTGCGATGAAGTATTTTCCACAAGCAAAAGAAGAATTAGATAAAGCAGGAATTCAGCTTGATCCACAAGCACTTCAGCCGCTTCTCTCTTTGTTTACATCTGTCATGCAAGAGGCATATGAGCTTGGAAAAGCAGATGCAGCATCAGAAAAAGCCACAGAATAGTGGCTTTCAGCGTGTAGACAAACCCTCGCATTCTTTGTCAGTCCTGCGTGCTGGTGCTCACGAATGTGAAATTCGCTCCGCGCCAGTACTCGTCCTTCCTAGGGTTGCAAAGGTTTTCTATCACGCTGAGAAGAAGACAAAGGGCTAAAATATTTTAGCCCTTTGTCAACAATCAAAAAAAGCCACAGAATAGTGGCTTTTTTTTATGATAATTTTTTCTTAAAGGCACTGATCATAGGGCCGACATCTTTAAACACAGGCTTCAGCTCATCGATGGAGTTCATAATGTTTCCAATTTGATTCATGACATGCATGTAGTCAATGGAGTCATCACTTGAAGAAGTCTCTGCACGCTCCTCCTTTTTTTCTGTCTTGCTTTTCTCCTTTTCAAGCGGCTGACCAAACATCATTGCTGAGAAAATATCCTTTTGCGCCATATCACATGTTCCTTTCTACTATTGGTATATCATTAATCTATGAAAAAAGTGAGAGGAAAGGTTAGACGTTTGTATTGCCAAGGAGAAAAAAATAAGGTAAAATTAGTACCAGATACTAATATAAGATCACAATATCACATGCTCGTATGAGTAAAAGGAGTCTTATTCAATGAATGCTGGAATTATTGGCCTTGGCCGCTATATACCTGAAAAAGTATTAACAAATCGTGATTTAGAAAAAATGGTTGAAACTTCTGACGAGTGGATTCGTACTAGAACAGGTATAGAAGAAAGAAGAATTGCATCTGATGATGTCAATACATCTCATATGGCGCTTGCTGCTGCAAAAAAAGCATTAGCTGACGCAGATGTGGCTGCAGAAGATATTGATATGATTCTTGTAGCGACAGTTACGCCAGATCAAGCATTTCCGACAGTCGCTTGTATGATTCAAGAGCAGCTCGGTGCGCATAAAGCATGTGCAATGGATATTAGCGCTGCATGCGCTGGCTTTATGTATGGGCTTGTTACTGGAAAACAATTTATCGAATCTGGCACTTACAAACATGTGCTTGTCGTTGGTGTAGAAAAGCTTTCTCGCATTACCGACTGGGATGACCGCAACACAGCTGTTTTGTTTGGAGATGGAGCAGGTGCTGCTGTACTAGGAACAGTCAGCGAAGGCAAGGGAATTCTATCATTTGAGCTTGGAGCCGATGGAAGAGGCGGGAAGCACTTGTACTTAGATGAAAAAGATCATACAATCATGAATGGAAGAGAAGTATTTAAATTTGCTGTGAGACAAATGGGCGAGTCAAGCGTAAACGTGATTGAAAAAGCTGGACTATCAAAAGAAGACGTAGACTTCTTGATTCCGCATCAAGCAAACATTCGCATTATGGAAGCAGCACGCGAACGCTTAGAGCTGCCAGTTGAAAAAATGTCGAAAACAGTCCATAAATATGGAAACACATCAGCAGCATCCATTCCAATTTCACTATGTGAAGAAATCGAAGCCGGAAAAATTCATGACGGCGATGTGATTGTAATGGTTGGTTTTGGTGGAGGATTAACGTGGGGCGCAATCGCTATGCGATGGGGCCGATAAAAGAGTGGGGTGCACAAATTAATGGATAAGAAACGAGTAGTTGTTACAGGATTAGGTGCTTTGACACCTCTTGGCAACGATGTAGAGACAACATGGAAAAATGCTGTAGCAGGTGTATCAGGTGTTGGCCCGATCACACGTGTTGATTCAAGTGAATATACAGCAAAAGTAGCTGCAGAACTAAAAGATTTTAACATCGAAGATTACATGGAGAAAAAAGAAGCGAGAAAGATGGCACGCTTCACACAATATGCAGTCGTTGCTGCTCAAAAGGCTTTAGAAGATTCACGCCTCGAAATTACAGATGAAAACGCACCTCGTGTTGGGGTATGGGTTGGATCTGGTATTGGCGGACTTGAAACATTCGAAGAGCAATTCGAAGTGTATTCAAATAAAGGAGCAAGACGCGTAAGCCCGTTCTTCGTTCCAATGATGATTCCGGATATGGCGACAGGTCAAATTTCGATTGCACTTGGCGCAAAAGGGGTTAACTCTTGTACAGTGACAGCATGTGCGACAGGAACAAACTCCATTGGTGATGCCTTTAAAGTCATTCAGCGCGGAGATGCAGATGCGATGATTACAGGTGGTACAGAAGCACCATTAACGAAAATGTCGTTTGCTGGTTTCTGTGCAAACAAAGCCCTTTCGACAAATCCTGATCCAGAGACAGCAAGTCGTCCATTTGATAAAAACCGTGACGGATTTGTTATGGGTGAGGGAGCGGGAATTGTTGTTCTTGAAGAATTAGAGCATGCGTTAAAACGTGGTGCGACCATTTATGCAGAAATTGTTGGCTACGGTTCAACTGGAGATGCATACCATATCACAGCACCTGCTCCAAACGGAGAAGGCGGCGTACGTGCAATGAAAGAAGCAATTCGTGATGCAGGTTTAACAGTGGAAGAAATTGATTATATCAATGCCCACGGAACAAGCACACCGTACAATGATAAATTTGAAACAATGGCGATTAAAGAAGTGTTCGGAGAGCATGCGAATCAGCTTGCGATCAGCTCGACAAAATCAATGACAGGTCATTTACTTGGCGCAGCAGGCGGAGTTGAAGCGATTTTCTCTGTTCTGGCGATTAAAGACAGTGTCATTCCGCCAACGATTAACCTTGAAACACCAGATGAAGAATGTGATCTTGATTATGTAGCAAATGAAGCACGTTCAAAAGAAGTACAAGTTGCTTTGAGCAACTCACTTGGTTTTGGCGGGCACAATGCGACAATTATCTTCAAAAAATACGAAGCATAATATGTCTTAAGAAGGCGGCGATCTATAAACAGATCGCCGCCTTTTTGCATATGATGAAAATGGAGGTGTTCAGCGGTATGGGTCTGATTAATACACAATATCTCATCCAACAATCATCATCATTTCAGGAGCTGGCGGCACGTTTTGTCCCTTATTTTAAAGGAGTGGAGAAAAAAGAAGGATCATCTATTCTCGCCCATTTACAACATCACGGAATGGTGCGATCATGGAACGCCTGCCAGGAAATGATCGACAAGCTCAAAGAAAAAGGGTATTTCAAGCTTGTGATGAAAGAATACAAAGCGTTGCAAAAAAAGTGGGGAGGTCCTGATGTCCCTGTCTTTATTTTGCCTGTTAATGAGAGCAGCAAAGAGATCAGAGAACAATTTTACTTTCAATCTGGCATGGCATTTGATGACAAAATCTTTCTTTTTTTATCCCCGCATACACCGAAGGAGCGAATCGGTACGTTGCTGACGCATGAATATCACCATGTATGCAGGTTGCATTTTCTCACGAAAGAAGAAAAAGATTTTACATTCCTTGATACAATCATGATGGAGGGGCTCGCTGAATATGCTGTGTATCATAGATATGGAGAAAGCTATACAGCAAAGTGGACGACTTTATATGACGAATCGCAGCTGCAGCGCATGTACAAGAAATGGGTATCCAGTCACCTTTATCAGAAAGTGCAGGACGACGAAAGGCTGATACAGAATCTCCTTTATGGAAAGGGGAACTACCCCAAAATGCTTGGCTATGCCACTGGATTTTATATCGTGAAAAAGTATTTCGATGAGCACCGAATTAGCGAGGAGTCTATGATTGCGGAGCCAGCGGAAACGTTTTTAAAGGCGATAGAATCATAAAGACAAACATTCACAAAAAAAGTGACATATTACAATTTTACTAAATACTTCTTGATTTCGTCATGCTGATGTAATAATATACAAATATAAATTTTGATAATTCTTTTTATTCTAAAAAGACGGAATTTTTAGATTCGGTTCATTTGATCTATGGAGAAAGGGGCGAATGCATGAGCACACTGCTTGAAGTGCAAAACTTAAAAACCTATTTTTTTCGAAAAAAGGAACCAATACCTGCTGTTGATGGCGTTGATTTTAGTATCAAAAAGGGGGAAACAGTCGCATTAGTCGGTGAGTCTGGGTCTGGTAAAAGTATTACGTCTTTATCCATCATGGGTCTGATTAATGGGACTGGTGGGAAGATAATGGATGGTTCCATTAAGCTTGATGGAAAAGACCTTGTTACATATAGTGAAAAGGAATTGTGCAATATTCGCGGTAATGATGTATCCATGATCTTTCAGGAACCCATGACCTCACTTAATCCCGTCTTAACCATCGGGGAACAAATAACAGAAATCCTCATTTACCACAAAAAACTTTCAAAAAAAGAAGCGACCAAAAAAGCGATTGATTTGCTAAAGCTTGTAGGCTTTTCTAGGCCAGAACAAATCATCAAAGATTACCCGCACCGTTTATCCGGCGGTATGCGTCAACGAGTCATGATCGCCATTGCGCTAAGCTGTGATCCGAAGCTCCTCATTGCGGATGAGCCGACTACTGCGCTCGATGTGACCATACAAGCCCAGGTGCTGACCTTAATGAAAGATTTATGTTCGACCTTTGGTACGTCTATACTTCTCATTACGCATGATTTAGGTGTTGTGTCGGAAGTAGCAGACCGCGTCATTGTCATGTACTGCGGACAGGTTGTTGAAAATGGAACCGTTGACGAGTTGTTTGATCAGCCGCTTCATCCATACACAGAAGGACTGCTTGAATCCATTCCGGTCATTGACGGAGACATTCAGCCATTAACGGCGATAAAAGGAAATGTCCCTGCGCCAGATCAGCTTCCCGCAGGATGCCGTTTTGCGCCTAGATGCCCGAAAGCCATGGAACGATGCATAGGTGAATTGCCCAAACTGACAACCTTTGAAAATGGTAGAAGCGTCAGGTGTTTCTTATATGAGGAGGCAAGCCAAACATGACCCTTGCTGAAAATCAACCATACATGACAGAACGATCTGAGAAAGAAACCATCCTAGAATTAAAAAATATACGAAAACACTTTCCGATTAAAGCTGGAGTGCTGCAAAAGACAGTAGGAGCAGTCAAAGCGGTTGACGGCATCGACTTAAACATTTATAAAGGCGAAACGTTAGGCATCGTTGGAGAGTCTGGATGCGGTAAATCCACATTAGGACGGACGATGATTCGTTTATATGAGCCAACAGAAGGACAAATTCTATTTAAAGGGCAAGATATCTCTCATGTATCTGAATCAAAACTAAGACAATCAACAAGGAAAAACATCCAAATGGTTTTTCAAGATCCCTTTGCATCACTCAACCCTAGAAAAACACTTCGAAGTATCATCAAAGAACCCTACAAAACACATCACTTATATTCCTTAAAAGAAAGAAATGAAAAAGTAGAACAGCTTTTATCCAAAGTCGGTCTTCACCCAAGTTTTGCGAATCGATACCCGCACGAATTCTCCGGCGGACAAAGGCAGCGTATCGGTATCGCTCGTGCACTTGCCATGAATCCTGAAATGATCATAGCAGATGAACCTGTTTCAGCGCTTGACGTCTCCATTCAGGCGCAGGTCATCAATTTGATGGAAGAGCTTCAGGAAGAGTTTGACCTTACTTATCTCTTTATCTCCCACGATCTCAGTGTGGTCCGCCATATTAGTGATCGAGTAGGCGTCATGTATCTCGGCAAAATGATGGAACTTGCGGATAAGCACAGCCTTTACGATGATCCGCTTCATCCGTACACGCAGGCGCTTTTATCCTCCGTTCCAGTCACCCGTAAAAAAGGTCAGGTGAAAAGGGAACAGATTATGCTGCAAGGGGATTTACCAAGCCCTGCAAATCCGCCAAAAGGCTGTGTGTTTCACACAAGATGCCCGCATGCGAAAGAAGTCTGTAAAGAAAAAGTACCACAATTTCAAGAATTAAAAACGAACCACTTTGTGGCATGCCACCTCTACGACGCTTGATCACGCTTGTATGATCTCATCTTTGAGAGGGGGGATGAAACGGGCTTCTGTCATCATTTTTTAAAAAAGATAGGGGGAATTGTCTATGAAAGGTAGAAAGAGAAAGTCCATTTTGGTCAGTTTGCTGCTGATCTTTACATTGATCCTTGCTGCTTGTTCTGGTGGAAATAAAACGTCTGGAGACAGTGAAAAGAAATCGACAGGTAAACCTGTACAAGGCGGTGATCTTGTCATTGGTTCGATTGCGGAGCCTACATTATTTAACTCACTTTACTCAACAGACGTGGCAAGTTCTGATATTGAAGAGAGAATCTATAGCTTTTTACTGCAAACAGATGGAAAGCTTAACCCACAGCTGGCGTTGGCAGAAGATATTAAAGAATCCGATGACGGCAAACAGTTTGATGTGACCATTAGAAAAGGCGTGAAGTTTCATGATGGAGAAGAACTGACTGCTGATGATGTTGTGTTTACATACAGCATTCCGATCAATAAGGATTACAATGGTGAGCGTGGATCAGGCTTTGAAGTATTAGAGTCTGTCAAAAAAACAGGGGACTATTCGGTCGAATTTAAGCTGAATAAAAAAGATCCATATTTTTATAATGTCACGCTAGGAAGCTATGGCATTTTACCAAAGCATATTTTAGGTGATGTCCCTATAAAGGATCTTGGTGAAAATGAATTTAACCGAAAAAATCCAATCGGCTCCGGCCCATTTAAATTTGCTGAGTGGAAAGAAGGGGACTATGTCAAACTAGAAGCTTTTGATGATTATTGGGATGGACGCCCATACCTTGATACAGTCACCATTAAAACGATTCCTGATCAAAATGCAGCCATGGCTCAGCTATCTGCAGGTGATATTGATTTCTTTGCAGTGCCTGGAGCAGAACTGCAAACAGCTGAAAAAGTCAGTAACATCAAAATCGAATCTGATCTAGGGCTAAATTATTCATATATTGGCTGGAATCAGAAAAACGAACTGTTCAAAAGTAAAAAAGTCCGTCAAGCTCTTACCCATGCCATTGATCGTCAAACGATTGTCGATCAAGTGTTAGATGGAGACGGGAAAGTAGCCAATATCCCAGAAAGCCCGCTGTCATGGAACTACCCTAAAAATGAAAATGTCCCAGTATTTGAATTTGATCAAGAAAAAGCGAAAAAGATGCTGAAGGAAGAAGGCTGGGAGGATACAGATGGAGATGGTTATCTTGATAAGGACGGTAAGAAGTTCTCCTTCGTCTTGAAGACGAACCAAGGAAACAAAGTCCGTGAAGATATTGCTGTCGTTGTCCAGCAGCAGCTCAAAGAAATTGGCATTGAAGCAAAACCGCAAATTGTAGAATTTAGTGCATTAATCGAACAAACAACCCCGCCAAAATGGGATTATGATGCGTTATTACTCGGCTGGAGCTTAGCGACATTCCCTGACCAATACAGCATTTTCCATTCAAGTCAGTCTGAAAAAGGCTTAAATAACATTTGGTATAAAAATGAAGAAGTCGATAAACTGCTAGTTGATGCCAAAAACTTGAGTGATCGAAAAGAGTATTCAAAGGCGTATGAAAAAATTTATGAGCTGATTGCAGAAGACCAGCCGTATACGTTCCTTTATTATGCCAACTCACATCGCGCGATGCCATCTAATCTACAAGGCTACTCTTACCACCCGAAAGATGAATATTACAAAATTGAAAAATGGTGGATTGAAAAGTAGTCTACTAGTGAAGAAGGGGAGGGGTCTCCCCTTTTTTCACCATAGTATGGCCATCAGATGAAAAAGGAGTTGTGCACATGGTTACATATATCATTAGAAGGACACTTCTTTCCATCCCGATTTTGTTTGGTATTACGATTTTGTCCTTTGCGATTATGAAAGCAGCACCAGGCGATCCGATGTCACTCATGATGGACCCGACCATTAGTGCCGCAGACCGGGAAGCCTTTATTGATAAGTACGGCTTGAACGATCCTGAATATGTGCAATATATGAAATGGCTCGGTAATATGCTTCAAGGTGACTTTGGCACATCCATTGTAAAAAAAGGAACGCCCGTGGCTGATTTGATTTTTGCCCGGCTGCCAAATACCCTCATCCTCATGATCTTTTCTACATTAGTTGCCCTGATCATTGCCATCCCATTTGGTGTTCTTTCAGCAAAACGTCCGTATACAAAACTTGACTATGGTATTACGGTTACATCATTTATCGGACTGGCTATTCCGAATTTCTGGTTTGGTTTGATCCTTATAATGGTGTTATCAGTGAATTTAGGATGGTTTCCGACCGGGGGTGTCTCTACCTTAAATGCAGATTTTAATCTATTTGACCGGCTTCATCATATTATTTTACCTGCCTTTGTTTTAGCAACGGCTGATATGGCCGGCCTTACACGTTATACAAGGTCAAGTATGCTCGATGTGATGCGGCAGGATTACATTCGTACGGCGCGAGCGAAAGGTTTTAGAGAGAACAAAGTCATCTTCAAACATGGATTGAGAAACGGTCTGATGCCTGTTATTACGATCTTTGGACTCATGATTCCATCCTTTATTGGCGGCGCGGTCGTGGTGGAACAAATCTTCACATGGCCAGGGCTTGGGAAACTGTTTATCGATTCTGCTTTTTCAAGAGATTATCCCGTCATTATGGCGATGACTGTTATCTCTGCTGTGCTCGTGGTCGTTGGAAACTTAATAGCGGATATTCTCTATGCGATCGTTGATCCGCGTATTGAATATTAGAAGGGAGCTGAAGCACAATTGGCACAACCTAATATGGGAACACCTTCTGTTGATCTCAAATTAAAAGAAGGCCTTCCGCCAAAACCAGAGACGATGCTTCGTTTATTTTGCGAGAAATTTTTCAAAAATAAATTGGCGGTTGCCGGCTCCGCTATTTTATTGGTCATTATCTTTTCCGCTATTTTCGCCCCGGTGATCGCACCTTACGCACCGGAACAGCAAGACTTATTGAAACGGCTACAGCCTCCAAGTGCAGAGCATTTTATGGGAACCGACAAGTTTGGCCGAGATATTTTTTCAAGGGTGCTATACGGAGCGAGGGTGTCTCTATTAGTTGGCTTTGTCTCAGTAGTCGGAGCCATCACCATTGGTACCGTCATTGGGGCGGTAGCGGGATACTTTAAAGGCTTTGTCGATTCTGTGCTCATGAGAATGGTGGATGTGGTATTGTCTATTCCAGATATTTTTCTCTTGATCACGCTAGTGACAATTTTTAAACCGGGTATTGATAAATTGATTTTAATCTTTGCGCTGACTGGCTGGACAACAACCGCCAGGCTGATCCGCAGTGAATTCTTGTCACTTCGCACAAGAGAATTCGTACTCGCAGCAAGAACGATCGGAACGAAAAACCATGTCATCATCTTTTCGCATATTTTACCGAACTGTATCGGCCCTATTATTGTGTCTGCTACATTAAAAGTCGGTTCTGTTATTTTAGCTGAGTCGACACTTAGCTATCTAGGGTTCGGCATCCAGCCTCCAACGGCGAGCTGGGGAAACATGCTTCAAGATGCACAAAATTTCTCCATTATGGTGCAAGCATGGTGGTATCCACTGTTCCCGGGTTTACTGATTCTACTTACCGTTTTATGCTTTAACTTCTTAGGTGATGGACTGAGAGATGCCCTTGATCCTAAAAAGCTAAAATAAGGCTCTGTTTTATAGAAGATCGTGAAAGGACTCTGCGAGACATTCTCCTTTTCCCAGGAAATAAAGTCGTCCTTCCGTCAGGACGAAGTTTTAATAAAGTTGGAATAATTTCTCTATCCCTTGCCCATACTGTGGACAACAGTTTTTAAAAAGTGAGGGATTGGTTATGTTATTTCTTCATGACGTATGGGTGAATTGGTTTGAAGGGGAAGAGAATGGCTATAATGTGTGCCATTTTCATGAGTGGCGCAAGGAGGACAGCGTGGAGCTGTTAGATCAAGTACCTTTACTCAAGGTGCAGAGTCCTTTGTTTGATTACATAGAGAATGATCTATCAGAGCTGCCGAAGACGCTGCTAGAGTCTGTATTTGAGAAATCATATATTCGAAAAAATCATGAACGCCGTAAATTAGAGTATTGCTTTGTGGTCACGGACGGGATTAGAATCATCGCTGTGGATACGATTGGTTATTCCATCCCTGTGAGAAAGAGCCGATTGATTCCAAGACAGGAGCAATTGGTGTATGAAATGGTGAAAGATGTGAAGGCAGAGGAGTATGAATTCACAACAGATAGCCTTGAATCGACGAAAGAATATCACATCCTATCATTACCACCGCAGCATATCAGCGGATTAACGAGAAAAGAAAGACAGCTGAAGCAGCTGATGTTTATGGCGCTAGATCAACTAAAGGGGCTTCAAAATCGGGCAGAAATTGCCTATTGGTATACAGAATGGAATCCGCGCATGTACAACCAGATCAAACGAATGTCTTTCGAGGAAATTTGGAACATGCTTTATAACGAAACCATTGATGGATGGTCAGAAAACCATTTAGCCTTTTGTGAAAAAATGATTAAAGGACAGCCATTTTTTGAAAAACTTTGGGAAATGGAAAACGAATCAAAAGTGAATTAGAAAAAGCTTGCAGCTGAATATGCTGCAAGCTTGTTTTATTTGCGTTTCCGGCCAAGACCCATCGCATTCTCCATTTTTTTCAGCATTTTGTTTGCTGCACGGTTAGCCTTTTCAGCACCTTCATCTAAAATGCGGTCAAGCTCATCTGACTCAATGAGTTCATAATAGCGATCTTGAATCGGTTTTAAAGCATCCACGACAACGTTCGCAAGATCTCCCTTAAATTCACCATAACCTTTGCCTTCGTATTTTTGTTCAAGCTCTGCAATCGATACGTTCCCTAATACAGAATAAATCGTCAGCAAGTTGGCAATTCCAGGTTTGTTTTCTTTGTCATATTTGACGATGCCTTCTGAATCAGTCACAGCACTTTTGATTTTCTTTTCAAGCTGTTTTGGCTCATCTAATAAGGTAATGAAGGATTTTTGGTTCGGGTCAGATTTGCTCATCTTTTTCGTTGGGTCAGTTAAAGACATAATCCGAGCGCCTTCTTTTGGAATTTTGACTTCAGGTACAGTGAAGATGTCATTGTACTTTCGGTTAAAGCGTTCAGCAAGCGTTCTCGTTAATTCAAGATGCTGCTTTTGATCTTCTCCTACAGGAACTAAGTCCGTACCGTATAACAAAATATCGCCAGCCATTAATGGCGGATACGTTAATAGTCCTGAAACGACCGCTTCCTTACCAGCAGATTTGTCCTTAAATTGAGTCATTCTTTCTAATTCCCCAATATAAGCGACACATTGTAGCATCCATCCTGCCTGGGCGTGGGCAGGTACCTCTGATTGGATAAACAATGTTGCCTTCTCTGGATCAAGTCCCACTGCCAAATAAAGAGCGGCTAAGCTTCTAATATTTTGTCGAAGGGCTAAACGATCCTGACTCACCGTAATGGCATGCTGATCGACTACACAAAAGTAGCCATTGTAATCATGCTGGAGATCGACAAATTGCTTCATTGCTCCAATGTAGTTCCCCAATGTCACAGAACCGCTAGGCTGAATGCCTGAGAAAATCGTCTTTTTTGTCATACTAAAACCTCTTTTCTTCAATATAAAAAGGCCCACCCATCACTTTTCAACAGAAAAGGGACGAATGAACCGTGGTACCACCCTTGTTATTTCAAATCAGAAATCACTCAAGACGTTGATATCGGAGACTGCTCCGTCTAAGCCTACTCACTCTATCAAGTGTTCGGTTAGCTGCTCCAAAGCCCATTCCATACATGCCATTATCTGCTTGCACCGACCGCAGACTCTCTGTAAATGGTGAATATATGTACTCTTCTTTTTCATCGCAACAGTATGTCTATCTATTATAAAGGATGACCATGAAAAAGTCACGAAGCCTATTTGTGACCTTCTCATCATGTCGTTTGACACTTAAAATTTTAGATAAAAAAGTAACTATCTGTCAGAATTTTTTAAAAAAGGATGATTAATTATATGTATAAAACATTATTCCTGCTGAATTTGTTAAATTGTTTTAATCAATTTACGCTTTAATTTGTTGAAGTGATTGAGACTTTAGTTTATAAAAATCAATCTTTATCCCCATTTACGTTTTTAAAAAATATGTGAAATTGATATTGCAATAAATTATTCTATTCATTATAATGAATTTGTTCACACGTTTGTGCTAGGCTCTTTACATAGTGAAAATTCAGAAAAAACAAAAGAAATAGAAAGTGATTTATTAAGGGACTTTTTTACGCTATTTCTTAAATCTGAATCTCATCTTCTATCGAGACCTTTGAACTAAAAACATATTATAAGGGGGAATACAGTTGAAAAAGCGTTGGTCTGTTGTTACTTTAATGCTTATTTTCACACTTGTATTAAGCGCCTGTGGTTTCAGCGGAAACAAATCAGGCGACAGCACGAGCAGTTCTGGAGAGGCTAAAACAACATTAAATGTGAATATCTCCACTGAGCCTTTTTCTCTACATCCGGGATTGGCAAATGATTCAACTTCAGGAAGTGTCATCCGTCAGACTTTTGAGGGATTAACAAGAATTAACGCTGAAGGTAAGCCAGAAAACGCAATGGCTTCTGATATCAAAACAAGTGATGATGGTAAAACTTATACATTCACACTTCGTGATGCAAAATGGTCTAATGGTGACCCTGTCACAGCACAAGACTTCGAATATGCTTGGAAATGGGCATTAGATCCTAAAAATGAATCTCAATATGCTTATCAGCTTTACTATATTAAAGGTGCTGAAGCTGCTAACAAAGGGGAAGCAAAAGTTTCTGATGTTGGCATTAAAGCAAAAGACGACAAAACGCTTGTAGTTGAGCTAGAGAACCCAACACCGTTCTTTACTGAACTAACTGCATTCTATACGTATATGCCAGTCAACAAAAAAGTGGCTGAAAAGAATAAAAACTGGTACACAAATGCTGGTGAAAACTACGTATCTAACGGACCATTCGTTCTTTCTAAATGGAAGCATGGCGGTTCTATCACACTTGAAAAGAACAATGAATACTGGGATAAAGACACTGTGAAATTGAAAAAGATTAACATGTCTATGATCAAAGATACAAACACTGAACTTAGCATGTTCAAAAAAGGCGAACTTGACTGGGCTGGTTCTCCAACTGGAAGCCTTCCAACTGAGTCTTTAAAAACGTTGAAAAAAGAAGGCGGTCTTGAAATTCAAACGATCGCTGGTATCTATAACTACAAATTCAATACAAAAGTAAAACCTTTAAACAATGCGAACATCCGTAAAGCCCTTGCATACTCAATCAACCGTCAAGCGATCGTTGACAAAATTACGCAAGGTGAACAAGTTCCAGCGATGGCAATCGTTCCTCCAACAATGGAAGGATTCACGGATAACAAAACTGGTTACTTCAAAGATCATGATGTAGCGACTGCAAAAGAACTTCTTGAAAAAGGTGCGAAAGAATTAGGTTATAAGTCAGTTTCTGATCTTCCAACATTGAAATTGTCTTACAACACAGATGAAGGCCACCAAAAGATTGCACAAGCAATTCAAGAAATGTGGAAAAAAGATTTAGGTGTTAACGTTGAACTTGATAACTCTGAGTGGAACGTATACATCGATAAAATCCACAGTGGAGACTACCAAATCGGACGTATGGGGTGGTTAGGTGACTTCAACGATCCAGTGAACTTCCTTGAGCTTTACAAAGATAAAGACGGTGGAAACAATGACACTGGATGGGAAAGCAAAGAGTACAAACAATTATTGAATGATTCTGCAAAAGAAACAGACAAAACAAAGCGTGAAGAAATGCTGAAAAAAGCAGAAAAAATCATCATCGACGATATGCCTGTAGCGCCAATTTACTTCTACACTCAGCTTTGGGTACAAGATCCAAAACTTAAAGGTGTGGTTGTATCTGGACTTGGTGATGTTCAATACAAATGGGCACATTTCGAAAAGTAAGAGTTATAGTGTAAGAGATCTACGGCAAGGATCTTAAGGTATATGGAGGATGTCTCTCCATATACCTTTCTTGCTGATTAGAGAAATTGTTGTAAAATCATGGAGGTGCAATTCCGTTGCTTAAATATATCGGTAAGCGATTAATATATATTTTAATCACACTGTTTGTTATTGTAACTGCAACTTTCTTTCTCATGCAGGCAGCACCTGGTGGTCCATTCTCTGGAGAGAAGAAACTTCCTGCTGAAATTGAAGCAAACCTAAACGAGCACTACGGGTTGGACAAACCCTTATTTGTTCAATACGTGAGCTACCTAGGTTCCGTTGCAAAATTAGATTTTGGTCCCTCATTTAAATATAAAGGACAAACTGTTAATGACTTAATCAGTTCTGGATTCCCCGTTTCCTTTACCCTCGGAATTGAGGCAATTCTCCTCGCATTAGCATTTGGTGTATTGTTTGGGGTCCTTGCAGCGCTCTATCATAACAAGTGGCAAGACTATACGATTGCCATTTTAACGATCTTTGGAATCTCAGTTCCAAGTTTCATCTTAGCGGCGCTATTACAATATGTATTTGCATCTGAGGCAAGCTTTTTAGCGATCTTCCCAGTTGCAGGATGGGAGTCTTGGGCAAGCACCGTACTACCTTCTATTGCACTTTCCTTCATGCCAATGGCATTTATCGCTAGACTTGCACGGTCAAGTATGCTTGAAGTATTAAATAGTGACTACATTAGAACGGCTAGAGCAAAAGGATTAACAAAATCAGCTGTGACGATCAAACACGCCATTCGAAACGCATTGTTACCTGTAATTACTTACATGGGACCAATGGCAGCTTCAGTGTTAACAGGTAGTTTTGTCGTGGAGAAGATTTTTGGTATTCCTGGTCTAGGCTCTCACTTTGTTACAAGCATTACAAACCGTGATTACACCGTCATCATGGGTGTCACAGTCTTCTACAGTATTATTCTATTAGTCAGTATTCTAGTTGTTGACGTCCTCTACGGTATTATTGATCCTAGAATTAAACTGACGAAGGCGAAGAAAGGGGTCTAACACATGGAAGAGATGAGAAAAGATTTATTTGTGCCTGCGACAGCTGACGCAGCAGAATCTGAAAAAATTTCTAAACCTAGTCTATCTTTATGGAAGGATGCCATGCTTCGCTTCCGTGCAAATAAACTTGCAATGGTTGGACTCGCAATCATTTTCATTATTGTGATTCTGGCCATTTTCGTTCCAATGTTTTCGAAATATGATTATTCAACGACAGATTTGCTTAATGCAGATCAGCCACCATCAAAAGAGCATTGGTTTGGTACAGATGATTTAGGTCGAGATATGTTTGTTCGTACATGGGTAGGGGCAAGAATTTCAATCTTCATCGGTCTTGCTGCAGCGCTTCTTGACGTAATCATCGGGATCATCTGGGGAAGTATTGCTGCGTTTAAAGGCGGCCGTACAGATGAAGTGATGATGCGTATCGCAGACGTTTTATGGGCAATTCCAACACTATTAATGGTTATTTTAATGATGGTTGTTCTACCAAAAGGATTATTAACAATTATCCTTGCTATGACAGTCGTAGGCTGGATTAACATGGCACGTATCGTTCGAGGGCAGGTTTTACAATTAAAGAGCCAAGAATACGTTCTTGCAGCACAAACATTAGGTGCGAAAACATCTAGACTTTTATTTAAACACTTGATTCCAAACTCAATGGGACCCATTCTTGTCACAATGACATTAACGATTCCTTCTGCTATTTTCACAGAAGCATTCTTAAGCTATCTAGGGCTTGGTGTACCGGCTCCATTAGCTAGCTGGGGAACAATGGCTTCTGACGGAATTCCGGCCATGACGTATTATCCATGGAGATTATGGTTCCCAGCCGCATTTATCTGTATTACAATGTTTGGTTTTAACGTGGTTGGAGACGGACTAAGAGACGCTTTAGATCCGAAGTTGCGTAAATAAGGAGTGATTAGGATGGAACGTGAACGTATTCTAGAGGTGAAAGACCTTGCAATCTCATTTAAAACATATGGTGGAGAGGTTCAAGCCATTCGTGGTGTGAACTTCCACTTAAATAAAGGCGAGACACTTGCTATTGTAGGTGAATCTGGTTCTGGTAAAAGTGTAACATCACAGGCCATCATGCGATTAATCCCGATGCCGCCAGGTTATTTCAAGCGCGGAGAGATTTTATTTGATGGGCAGGATATTGTCAAGAAAACGGAAAAGCAAATGCAAACTATTCGAGGAAAAGACATTTCGATGATCTTCCAAGATCCGATGACTTCTTTGAACCCAACCATGAAGGTCGGGAAACAAATTACAGAAGTACTTTTCAAGCACGAACAAATCTCAAAAGAAGCGGCTGAAAAAAGAGCCATTGAACTTTTAGAGCTTGTTGGGATTCCAATGCCTGAAAAAAGAATCAAACAATATCCGCATGAATTTAGTGGCGGGATGAGACAAAGGGTTGTCATCGCGATGGCACTTGCAGCCGATCCAAAGCTATTGATTGCTGATGAGCCAACGACTGCACTTGATGTAACCATTCAGGCGCAAATCTTAGAATTAATGAAAGAAATTCAGCAAAAAGTCGAAACATCTATTATCTTTATTACCCATGATCTAGGTGTTGTGGCCAATGTTGCTGATCGTGTAGCCGTTATGTATGCTGGACAGATTGTGGAGACAGGGACTGTTGATGAAATTTTCTACAATCCGAAACATCCATATACATGGGGACTTTTAGCATCTATGCCAAGCCTAGACACAGATGGAGGAGCTGAAGGGAAACTAACGGCAATTCCAGGAACACCACCAGATTTAACAAACCCGCCGAAAGGAGATGCATTTGCACTCCGGAGCGATTATGCAATGAAAATTGACTTTGAACAAGAACCACCAATGTTCAAAGTATCAGATACGCATTATGTGAAATCATGGCTACTTCATCCGAATGCCCCTAAAGTTGAACCGCCTGCTTCCGTAAAGGCGAGAATGCGTGAACTAGAAGGTAGCTACGAAAAACCTGTATTAGTAAAAGAGGGTGAATAGCATGGCAGAAAAACTGTTAGAAATTAAAAATTTAAAGCAACATTTTCATACCGCAAGAGGGACTGTAAAAGCAGTTGATGGTGTCTCATTTGATATTTATAAAGGGGAAACACTTGGACTTGTAGGTGAATCTGGATGTGGAAAGTCGACAACCGGCCGTTCGATCATTAGACTTTATGATGCGACAGATGGCGAAGTTCTCTATAAAGGAGAAAGCGTACACGGAAAGAAATCAAGACAAAAAATGCTTGAATTTAACCGTCAAATGCAGATGATTTTCCAAGACCCATATGCTTCACTTAACCCTAGAATGACAGTGCTTGATATCATTGCAGAAGGTATTGACATTCATGGTCTTGCGAAAACAAAACAAGCACGTAAAGAGCGTGTGTATCAATTGCTTGAAACGGTTGGTTTGAATAAAGAGCATGCGAATAGATACCCACATGAATTTTCAGGCGGTCAAAGGCAGCGTATTGGAATAGCTCGTGCGTTAGCTGTTGAGCCGGATTTCATCATTGCCGATGAGCCAATCTCTGCATTAGATGTGTCGATCCAAGCGCAGGTCGTCAACTTAATGAAAGAACTGCAAGAAGAAAAGGGTTTAACGTATTTATTCATTGCGCATGACCTTTCCATGGTGAAATATATCAGCGATCGTATCGGTGTGATGTATTTTGGAAAATTGGTTGAGCTAGCACCAGCGAATGAATTATATGAAAACCCGCTTCATCCATATACAAAATCATTACTATCTGCGATTCCGCTTCCAGATCCTGATTATGAGCGTACCCGCAAACGAATTAAATACGATCCATCTGTTCATAAAGGAACAAATACGGAATTTCGTGAAGTTAAGCCAGGTCACTTTGTCAGCTGTACTGAGGAAGAATTCAAAGAGATCAAGGCAAAACAATAAGATAAGAAAAGAAGCACTGCGAGGTCAGTGCTTCTTTTTTTATTTTACAAAAAAACAAGATGATGGTAATTTTTATGTAAGATGAGTAAAGCAGGAGGAAATCAAATGTTGTTATGGAAGACCTTTCGCTATTCATGTCTTCACTTTTTTATCGTCACGATGCTTTTTTCAATGTCTTTTTTAACGGAACCAAACGGAGGAAATTGGATGATCGCATTTTTAGTGATCATTTGCATCATTTCGTTTCCGGTTGAATTTGCTGTGTATCGGCGGACGAATAAACAGAAGGAAGAAGTCCGGCGTATGAAGTACATTTACTTCATCATGTTTCAGATCGCCATGACACTTCTTTTATTTGCTTGCTTTCAAATGCTCATGAATCGTTCGATATAAAACTTTTTTGCTTTCTCTTGAAAAAAAGTGAAACCACCAATGGCATTGCTGCGTCTTACTAGTACAGGCGTTTAAATAGCAGGAAATCGGGAATAGATAAGGAAGTGGTTCTTAACTATATCATAAGGAGCGGATCCATGAATTGGTATGAAAAGCTCAGTGAATACTTCCCGATAGAAGAAATGAAGTCAAAAGAGCATATGGAAGCTTTATTAAAGGAAAGAAGTGATATTTATCATAAAGAAGAAGGGCCTCATCATGTGATGATGTACGCTGAATTTGATTCTTTCATCTTTATTGATTATTTATTTGTTTCCAAGGATGCAAGAGGTGAAGGCCTCGGCACAAAGCTCATTCATAAGCTGAAGGAAAAAAGAAAACCGATCTTGCTTGAGGTCGAGCCTGTAGATGAAGATGATGCAGATACTGCAAAACGCCTAAAGTTTTATCAGAGAGAGCACTTCAAGCATGCTGAATCAATTGGTTATAAACGCAGGTCACTTGCAACGAATGAAGTGAACCGCATGGAGATTCTTTATTGGTCGCCTCGTACAGATAATGAGGAAGAAATGATGGAGGCCATGAGAAAGACGTACGAAGGAATCCATACGTATAAAGACGAAGAATGGTATGGACAATCGTATGAGGATGTTGACGATGTGCTGAAGGTCATTGAAAATAAAAAACAAAAAAATATTTTCGATCACTTCGACTAAATGAGAATGTTCAGACATCAAACATCAGCACAAAAAGAATGAAATTGTCTAGTTTTTGTCACAAAAATTGCAAGAAAATCTGTTCACACTTACTTTTTTATAGTATAATCACTATAAAGATTACTTATTTAGAACAATTTTAATTTAAGAATACAGATCAATATTCATTCTACAAATTGAGGAGTGAAGATTTATGGTAACATTATACACATCACCAAGCTGTACATCATGTAGAAAAGCAAGAGCGTGGTTAGAAGAGCACAATATTCCATACCAAGAGAGAAATATCTTTTCTGAGCCTCTTTCAATCGATGAAATCAAAGAAATTCTTCGTATGACGGAAGATGGTACAGATGAAATTATCTCAACACGTTCTAAAGTATTCCAAAAACTAAATGTAAATGTTGAGACAATGCCGCTTCAACAATTGTATAAACTAATCAATGAGCACCCTGGTCTTCTAAGACGTCCAATTATTTTGGATGAAAAAAGACTGCAAGTTGGGTACAACGAAGATGAAATTAGACGTTTCCTTCCTAGAACGGTTCGTACATTCCAACTTCGAGAAGCTCAGCGACTTGCTAACTAATAGACAACACGAAAAGCTGCCGATCATTTGGCAGCTTTTTTTATTTATTTTCAGCTGTTTGTTCGTAAAAGAGACTGGCTAAAATAACGGTTGCGATGGTTAAAAAAGGAAGCAACAATTCAAGGGTTGTGTGCTGCGCCATAAATTCATTCAGTTTTACATCACGGACAATCATTTCTCCGCCAGTAAAAGCTAAAAGGGCACTCCCTCCGTATAAAAGAATCGGAAACTTGGTTAGTGCTGCATGAATCAGCTTACTCCCCCAAATAATAATCGGGACTGAAATCATTAAGCCAAAGGCAGTGAGCACCATGTTCCCCTTAGCTGCCCCTGCAACAGCGATCACATTATCAAGTGACATAAAAAGATCTGCAATCACGATGGTCTGAACAGCACGCCAAAGGGAGCCGCTGCTTTTAATCCGAATGGATTCTTTCTTTTGTTCAATTAACAAATTGTATCCTATATAAAGGAGAAAGAGACCGCCGATAAATTGCAAATAGGGGATGGTCAATAAATAAACGGCAGCACCAGTCATCGTGATTCTCATCAGCACTGCCAAAAGTGTGCCGATCCATATGGCTTTGTTTCGTTTTTCATTTGATAAGCTTCGACTGGCCATCGCAATGATTAATGCATTATCTCCGCCTAATATGAGGTCTATGCCAATAATCATCAGTAAGGATACGATCCACTCTGTTTCCATCCAGTTCACCTCATTTCACTAAAATAGCTCGTACAACCAATATATGAGGACAATTCAAATATATGTTTCTGTAAGTTTTCTCTGCAAAAAATGCGTTTTTATTTCTTTTATTCATGTTTTATCATAAAATAGACAGTACGAAGCAATACCTCATTTCATTAAATGGTTAACATGTAGACGGAACGGGTAAAGTGTAGTAAAGTACTATTAATTGGGAGCTTGTATGTCCCTTCAACATCTTATATAGAAGGGAAGGTTGGCAAAATGGAAATTGAAAGAATAAATGAACATACAGTCAAATTTTATATTTCCTACGGTGATATTGAAGATCGCGGTTTTGACCGTGAAGAGATTTGGTATAATCGTGAGCGCAGTGAAGAGCTGTTCTGGGAAGTGATGGACGAAGTGCACGAAGAAGAAGAATTTGCAGTAGAGGGACCACTTTGGATTCAAGTACAGGCACTTGATAAAGGTCTTGAAATTGTCGTGACAAAAGCCCAACTTTCTAAAGATGGACAAAAGCTCGAATTGCCGATTCCAGAAGATAAAAAAGATCAAACAGATGAAGAAAGTTTAGATGCTCTGCTTGATGATTTTCATAAAGAAGAGCAAGATCAAGAAGATCATAATGAGAAGGACAAAAAACTTCAACTTCAGTTCGTATTGAAAATGGATGACTTTGAAGATTTGATTGCACTTTCTCAATTAAATATGCAGGATTTTACGACAAGTTTATATTCGTTTGAAAACCGTTATTATCTATATGTTGACTTCCACGAGGATTTGTCAGATGAGCAGGTGGAGAATAAGCTTAGTATTCTGCTTGAATATGCTCATGAATCAGTGGTAAGCATCTACAGACTGCAAGAATACGGTCAGCTGATTGTCAAAGAGAATGCGCTTGAAACGATTCAACAGCACTTCTCGTAACAACCAAAAGTCGATTTCTATAGAGGAATCGACTTTTTTATCTGAATGAAAAAGTAAATAAAGTGATCGGCAAGGAGAAAATGAAATGAGAAATGTAGTCAAAGTTCTATTTTTTCTTATCATTACGATAGGTGCTTATTTGATTATCCAAATTTTTGCCGGTGATCTAGCGGTAAGTGTATTAAGTTCCGTCAGTGTTCTATTCACTTTATCGATTATCTTCATCGGGTTTGTCATTTTCTTAGAAAACAGAAATCCCTCTCAAACGATTACGTGGCTTGTGCTGCTTGGGAGCTTTCCGCTTTTTGGGTTTTTGTTTTATATTTTCTTTGGACGCAATATTAAAAAGCGCAGACTTTTTGAAAAGAAAGCGGTACTAGACGAACAGCTTGTCCAGGAAGATGAACGTATCCACAGAGAAGCAATTGAAAAAATGACTCATATGGGTGACCATCAGCAGCTCTTATTTAAGCTGGCCCACAGACTTGGACATACCCCTATTACGTATCGCACATCCTCTAAAGTTCTGACCAATGGAGAAGAAACGTTCTCTCATATTTTTGAAGAGATCAAAAAAGCAACACATCACATTCATCTAGAATATTATATTCTCCGTCATGATGATCTGGGACAAGAATTAAAGGACATTTTAATCGAGAAAGCAAAAAATGGTGTGATTGTCCGCTTTTTATATGATGATGTAGGCAGCCTAAAACTCTCCCGTCAATATATTGCTGACTTAGAAAAGGCTGGCGTGCAGATCGTTCCGTTTTTACCAGTGAGACTGCCCTTATTAAATAATAAAATCAATTTCCGAAATCACCGGAAAATCGTGGTGATTGATGGAGAAGTAGGATTTGTCGGCGGACTTAACATTGGGGACGAATATATGGGCAGAAGCAGACAATATGGATTTTGGCGTGATACCCACCTGATGATTAAAGGTGAGGCCGTTCGTGATTTGCAGCAGATTTTTATGCAGGATTGGTATTACATGACCAATGAAAGATGCTCGGGTGTGGATTATTTTAAAGATTTCAGCCATATGGAGAGTCGAGCAGAAGGCGTACAAATGATTGCGGGTGGTCCTGATAAACAGTGGGAAGTCATTAAAAATCTCTTTTTCTCCATGATTATCTCCGCCAAAAAATCAATTTGGATTGCTTCACCTTATTTTGTACCTGATGATGATATTTTGTCCGCACTGAAAATTGCTGCGTTGAGCGGAGTCGATGTACGAATCATTGCGCCGAAAAATCCAGATAAACGCATCGTATTTCATGCGTCCCGTTCATACTTCCCCGAACTTTTAGAAGCAGGTGCGAAGGTATATGAATATGATCAAGGCTTTATGCATAGTAAGTTTATCATTGTGGATAGTGAGCTAGCATCAATTGGTACAGCAAATATGGATATGAGAAGTTTTCATCTGAACTTTGAAGTGAATGCTTTTCTTTATAAAACAAAAAGCACAGAGAAGCTGGTCAACGACTTCTTAGGTGATTTAGAGCAGTCACATGAAATTGTTCCAGAAGAATTTGCGAAGAGGCCTTTAAGGGTGAGGCTGTTTGAATCAACAGCAAGATTATTATCACCTCTTTTATAAAAATTGTATTTTCCCCCTTTTCTAAAAGGGGGATTTTTTATTTTACTAAGGGAAAGTAGGTTGAAATCGTGTTTTGATACGATAAAAGTTCAGTTTCGATATTCGCTTCCTGATGAGAGAAAAAGCTATAATACGGTCATCAAAGAGCAAGGGGCGAAATATATGAATGCAGCGATCATGGAGAATGGCAAGCTGATTCGCATCACACAACATCTGACTAAAAGGCGGCTAGAGCATGTAAGAGCTACGTGCAAATTTTACTGTCCTGAATGTAGGCAGGAGGTTCTATTAAAGCTAGGTGAGCATCGTGTCCATCATTTTGCACATAAACAGCTCTCGGCATGCCCATTAGCGTCCACCGGTGAAACAGCTTATCATCAGGCAGGGAAAATGGCTCTTAAGGATTGGCTCACGCAGCTTGGATATGAGCCGTTACTAGAGAAATATGTTTCAAACATTCAGCAGCGCCCTGATGTGACCGTTGCTATAGAAAATAAAAGCTATGCCATCGAATTTCAATGTGCAAATATTTCGTGGAAAGAGCTACATAAACGAACGGAAGGTCTCCGTGCTGCGGGGCTCTATCCTATATGGGTCATAGGGGCGAATCGTTTAAAACGAATGGCTGGCCAGCTCTTTTCATTCTCCTCCATTCATTGGGGAATTTTAAGGCAGTCAAAGAATAGGAATCTCATTTTTTATTGCCCAATCCAAAATAGATTCATCCACCTGGATCAACTTCTCGTGTTTCAGCCAACGAAAATATGTGCCTCAATGACCGTTAGACCACCTTCAGCTTATTGCCAACTATCAGCACTCTTGTCTGTTTCCTCGAGCAATCATTTATTGCATAAAGAGTGGCTCAAGTGTATTCGGCAATTTAGGGAGCGACCACCCCGCATTTTAGCAAATGAAAGCAAGCGTTTAAGAACCATTTTTTATGAGCATCATCAAACAGCATGGCCATTTCTACCGACAGAATTATTTATCCCCCTGACAGAAGCATATATCTTTTCAAGCCCTGTTTATGTGTGGCAAGGATGTCTTTATGATTGGATGGTTCGAACAGGAAGGGAACAAGTGACCATTCATCTTCTTTTAAAAGAAATTGAGCGGTGTGTACAGAATAAAGAAGTGAAGCTCCGATATGCCAATGTCACAATAGAAGAAATCAAAGAGGTGATCATTTCATATGTACAGGCGCTTGTGAATCTAGGGTTTTTATACATGACGAAAGAGGGTAATTATCAAGTAACGTCGAATCAAAAGCCTATACGAACAGCAGATGAAGCGATAAAACGAGATGCTTTCTTATTTCATTAGCATGTTTCATGCCCACTTTGATCATGATAAGAAAAAGGTGGTGCTGCTATTGAATAGAAAGAAACGCTTTTTTCTCATTTTTTTAGTTTGTTTGGTATTTATTTCTGCATATGATTTGACAAATATAGTTCAAAACAAAGAAGATAAATACAACACCAATTTCTTTCACTTTCCGAAAGGTTGGTTCAACACAACTCACGCAAGGGGGATTCATATGACTTCACAAAATAACAACAATCATTTACCAGACAGAAGCGAAGTAAAAGAAGAAAACAAATGGCGCCTTGAAGATATTTTTGAAAGTGTCGATTCTTGGAATAAGGAATTCGAAGCTGTAAAAAAAGAAATTCCGAAGCTCGCCCAATTCAAAGGCAAGCTGGCCCATTCTGCTGATGTCTTGTATGAAGCCCTAACATTTCAGGATCAACTTTCTGAAAAGCTTGGCAAGCTTTATACATATGCGCACATGAAATACGATGAAGATACAACAAATTCATCATTTCAAGCTTTAAATGATAAAGCATCCAATTTATTTACACAGCTGTCTAGTACATCTGCCTATATTGTTCCGGAAATTTTATCTATTCAAGAAGATAAGCTGCAGCAATTTATTTTAGAAAAAGAAGAATTAAAACTTTATTCTCACGCTCTCGAAGAAATTAACAAAGAGCGTCCGCATATTTTAAGTGAGGAGCAAGAAGCTTTATTAGCTGAAGCCTCTGAACCCTTATCAACATCGTCCACTACGTTTAGTATGTTTAATAATGCAGATATTTCGTTCCCTTCTGTTAAGGATGAAAATGGAGAAGAAAAGAAAATTACTCATGGCAACTTCATTACCTTTTTAAACAGTGATGATCGTGAAGTGAGAAAGAATGCTTTTAAAGCCGTTTATAAAACGTATGATCAATATAAGAATACTTTGGCGTCTACACTCAGTGGTTCGATTAAAAAGGATAATTTTTATGCGAAAGTACGTCATTACAAATCGGCAAGAGAAGCAGCGTTATCACGCAATAGTATTCCAGAAGAAGTGTATGACAATCTAATTGATACAGTTCATCAATATTTACCGTTATTGCACCGCTACATTGAATTGCGTAAAAAGGTATTAAAGCTTGATGAAGTGCACAATTATGACTTGTATACACCATTAGTAAAAGATGCTGGAATGAAGCTGACCTACGACGAAGCAAAGGATTATATGCTGAAAGGATTAGCGCCATTAGGAGAAGAATATGTTTCAGTATTAAAAGAGGGACTCGATAACCGCTGGGTAGACGTTTATGAGAATAAAGGGAAACGAAGCGGCGCGTATTCTTCTGGAAGCTATGGTACGAACCCTTATATCTTAATGAACTGGCAAAATAATATTGATAATTTATTTACGCTGGCTCATGAATTTGGTCACTCTGTTCATAGCTACTATACAAGAAAGCACCAGCCATATCCGTACGGAAACTACAGCATTTTTGTAGCGGAAGTGGCTTCGACAACGAATGAAGCATTACTAGGCGAATACCTACTCAATCATTTAGACGACAAAAAGCAGCGCTTGTATGTGCTTAATCACTTGTTAGAAGGATTTAGAGGGACGGTATTTAGACAAACGATGTTTGCAGAGTTCGAGCATCTGATTCATGTGAAAGCGCAAGAAGGGGAGGCATTAACGCCAGAGTTTATGACGAACCTGTATTACGACCTGAATAAGAAGTATTTTGGCGACGGTATGGTTGTGGATAAGGAAATAGGATTAGAATGGACGAGAATTCCGCATTTCTATTACAACTATTATGTGTATCAATATGCGACAGGCTATAGTGCAGCTCAGGCATTAAGTAAACAGATTTTAGAAGAAGGGAAACCTGCGGTGGAGCGCTATACAGACTTCCTTAAAGCAGGAAGCTCTGACTATCCAATTAACGTGCTGAAAAAAGCTGGTGTAGATATGGCATCAAAAGAACCAATTGAGGCAGCATGTCAATTGTTTGAAGAAAAATTAAAGGAAATGGAAGAGCTCATCTCAAAAACTGGTGAGTAACGAGAAGACTTCTGTCAGACGTGTGAGTGCAAACTCACCTTTTGGCAGGAGTTTTTTCTTGAAATAAAAAAGACCAGATTGTTGACAAAGGGCTAAAATGAACTTGATTTTAGCCCTTTGACTTCTTTTTAGCGTGATAGAAAACCTTTGCACGCAGGACTGACACCGAATGCGAGGGTTTGCCTACACGCTAGACCTCGTCTATATGAACGAGGTTTGTACATTCAATGATTACGCTTTAAAACCTTTGAAGGTTTTTCGGTGATTCATTCGATAGAGTGTAAAGAGAATGGAAGCGAATAGGAGTGGAGATGTCAGGTAAAGAGGCAGCATCTTCATTAAGCCTAATATATTTAAACAGAAACATAAGCCAATGGCAACAAGTCCAATGGTTGTGCTGCGCATGCAGATCCCCCCATTTTTTTGTTACTTTCACTATATGAAAGTGACAGTCCTCTTATGTTTTGTGACAAAAATATGAACATATAGTATATCGGTTGTCATAAGTCGACAAAATTTGATATACTAAAGATGTGAAATTAATCACATACAAACATTACCCCTTTGTTTGACCGTGAAAAATTTCTCCCATCCCCTTTGTTGTCGTTAAGACATAGTGAAACCGCGCTTATCCCGGCGCGGTTTCTTCGTACTTATAAATAGAACAAGTGTTCTTTTGAGGGTGAAGAAAAAACATGGGTCAGCACCCATGTTCATTCTCACAGCGGTAGACATCAAGATCTGAATGATTGTCTCCTTCTGTATAACGCCAAAACATTTCCTGATGTACTTGTACACGTTCTACCTTTTTAGCGAATGCGAGCTTTTTCATCTCGCGTTCAACTTCTTCAAGGGTCAGGTCATATACAACGGCAATTTCTTTTGCTGATGCAAATTGAAAGTAAGCGATAAACCATTCAATTGGCGGTCGTTCTGAAGGTGTTGGTTTTTCGCCAATCATTTCAAAGAGAATTTCCTCGTAAATATCATAAGAATATGCACCTGAAATCTTTAATCCTTCTTCACCATTTATCGTATTAAAAAAGGCGAAAGTGGGAAGCTCAGACACATCCATTTCAGCTGCGATTTTCATATCACATTGGAGCGCTTTGACAGCACTTTGAGAATGGATATCTCGCTGGAACTCTTCAATGTCCAGTCCAGCCGTTTTTGCATTTTCTAGCAAGACTTGTTCACTGGTGACGTCCTGCTGATGGCAAAAAAGGGATTCTTGAATGAGTCGTAAAAATTTCATTCCGCATTTTCTGCCCTGAAGTTCAGCTGCTTTTAATGCAAGAGAGGCGAGATATGGTGATGTCACAATTTGTTCAGACAACATTTGTTCTTTTTTGGTCTGAGTTTTCGTGGCAAATTTTCCCCACGCTTCGGTCAGTAAATGTTTTTTTCGTTTCCGGTTCAAAGCATTAATACTAGAACTTGTGACCGTTCGTAAAGTGAAGAAACGGCCATATTTCATTTTCAACTTTTTAATTGATGGCTCTAATAACCAGCAGTCCGGGCTGAGAGGATCAATGAATACATAGATTTCAATCGGCTTTTGAGGATGTCCGTGACAATGTGAGAAATATTGCTCATGCGGATTGCAGCTCAAGATCGTCCGTCCTTTTCAGGTATTTGGTTGACCATGTGACGAGCCGTCAAAGACAGTCGCTCAAATAAAAAGTCACGAATATCGCCGGTTAGTCCTACTTGATCCATTGCATCCTCCATGCATTCAAGCCATGCGTCCGCTCGCTCCTCAGTAATCGGAAAAGGGAGATGTCTCGCCCGTAGCATTGGGTGACCATGCTCCTCAGTATAAAGCGGCGGTCCGCCTAAATATTGAGTTAAGAACTGTTTTTGTTTTCTTGCTGTTTCTTTTAAGTCATCCGGGAAAATAGGATGAAGCAAAGGATGACACTTTACATTTTCATAAAAAGTATCAACAAGTTGCGATAGAAGTTCCTCTCCAACCGCTTCGTAAGGTGCGTTAAACGATTGTACCATGTTGACTACTCCTTTAACTCGTAGCTAATAGGATGGCTCACCCTATTGCGAATTTCATGTATTTCAAAAGTGATATTCAGTTTGTTCTATTTTGTTGTTTCTATTCTTGTATACTTATTTTAACAACCTCTACTCAATTCCACAAACAAACCGCTTTGGTCCTTTGGGAATAGTGAGGGAGACAGGTTCCGTGTTCAATTGACCATATCATAACACATTCAGTCAAAAAAGGGTGAAAAGCGACATACAAAAAACCGAAGAGGTTATTCTCTTCGGTTTAGGCGAAATATTGAGCTGTGATTTTCTTTACATAATTTTGTGTTTCTTTAAATGGAGGAATGCCTCCGTACTTATCTACATTCCCTGAGCCTGCGTTATAAGCGGCTAAGGCGAGTGAGACATTTCCATTATATTTTTGCAGCATTTGTTTTAAATACTTCGTTCCGCCTTCAATGTTTTGGGCTGCATCAAAGGCATTGTTCACGCCAAGAGATTTAGCAGTAGATGGCATAAGCTGCATCAGTCCAAGTGCACCTGCATGGCTGACAGCATTCGTGCGATAGCCGGATTCTTGCTTGATCACTGCGTGGATCAGCTTTTCTGGAACTCCGTGCTTTTGAGCCATTTGTGACACGATCTGATTAATCTCTTTTGATGAAGAGCCTGAAACAGCTTTTTGAAGCGGCGGTGTATAGCTATTGTTTAAGACGTTTCCAATGCCATTTGCCGTATTCAATTGATCGTCATTTGCATAAAGAGACTGAGATTGAAGCTGTTCACTGCCTGCTATCGCAGATAGATATGGATTCGTGCGTGCATATTGCGTGTTCGGAGACGTTGATGGGTCCGACCCCATGAAAGCAGAAATGGAAAGCGGGAGACGAGATAATTCTGATCCGCCTAAAAAATCTTGCAGCAGCGACTGGAATGAAGCCTCAGCGCTTGATTCTTGTCCAGCTGTGAGTTGTGTTTGTCCACTATCCGATTGTAACGTTTTGAGTGCTTGCAGCTGCATAAAGGATTGAAGTTGATTGACGTTCATCATGTTCCTCCTTCAAGGAATTTATCTATTCTTTTATTTTCATTTTTTCTTCATAAAAACGAACGACTTTGTTTTTCGTGTGTCTTGGTGGGATCTGAAATTGCTGAAGCAATGCTGTGAAAGCAGCTTGTCCAATGTCTAAATCATTCACTTCAAATTCAAGTTCATAGTCCTCTACTGTTAAATATCGGCTGTGATCCAAAACAATTAAGCCTTCTTTGATCATTTTTTCTGCTCTTGACGTTTCCAGTGAACCAAAATACACGATTTGATCCTTTTGAATGTGAAGGTGTACTAACCTGTCTGCCACTTCACCTTCTGGCAGTTGGAAATGTTCAAGACTAGCGGGAGGATCGATCGTTTGGTGGGTTTCCAAAAGACCGATCTCATGCGGTTCCTTTAATGTGAGGACCCACTGCCCACCTTTTTCTCTCATTCGTAATGCAGCGAATTTGGATTTTATATCAAATTGAGGTGTATCAAAATAATAGTTGGTTTGAGTGAGGAAGTCCTCGTCCTTTAATTGAAAATATTCTTTTAGCTGTTCAAATTCTTCTTTCATTAATAATTGTTTTAGTTCTATCTCAATTTCCTGTGCCATTTTGACATCAACCTTTCATTTAGAGGAAATATGATTATTGTACATGAAAAGCTTCTTTTTTTCTTATTTATTCCTTAAAAAGAGACGTATATAGATGCTAAATGAGGCAAAATGAACAACGAAATGGAGAAATCAAATTTTCTCAAAAAGTTCGGTTTATCAATATTGAACTTGATATGATAAAATAAAGCTGTACTTTGTTGTAAAGGAGATCATGATGCAAAACAGAATTGAAATCACAGAAGCAACTTTAAAAGAAGACAGGCTGATCTTGACGGTCCAGTCAGATGAGCAAATTCAAAAAGCAAAAGCATCAGGACAAATGCTTGTTGATTCTGATCACTTTGCGTTCGTTTACATACTTGAGACTGAGGAGTCTTTTACGTATCTTATTTTAGGAGAACATACATGGGCTCCATTAAAAGAAGCAATGAATCGTGAAATCCCTGTCTATTTGGCGGTGGAAGAGCAAACGCTAGAACTCATTCAACTTCATCAGGAATTAAACTATTTAATCGACAATATTAAAGACAATGCCAATTACGGAGATATGGAAGAGAAAGTGAAGAGCACATTCCTCTGAAATAATTAGGTATTTGGAATTGGGGGAAGTTTCATGGACAAAAAACAATGGGATCAATTCCTCGCACCATATAAGCAAGCAGTCGAAGAATTAAAAGTGAAACTAAAAGGCATCCGAAAACTGTATGAATTTGAGGATGACCATTCACCAGTAGAATTTGTCACTGGCCGAGTGAAACCCGTTGCCAGCATATTGGAAAAGGCAAAGCGTAAAAACATCCCGATGCATGAGATTGAAACGATGCAGGATATTGCAGGGCTTCGCATTATGTGCCAATTTGTAGAAGATATACAAGTCGTCAAGAAAATGCTTCAGTCACGAAAAGATTTCGTGGTTGTAGATAAACGCGACTATATTGCAGAACATAAAGAAAGCGGATACCGCTCGTACCACCTTGTTGTGTTATATCCGCTGCAAACGATCAATGGAGAGAAGCAGCTCCTCGTCGAAATCCAAATCCGTACATTAGCCATGAATTTTTGGGCGACCATCGAGCATTCTCTGAATTATAAATATAGCGGGAATATCCCGGAGAAGGTCAAGCAGCGCCTTCAAAGAGCTTCTGAGGCAGCATCTCTTCTTGATGATGAGATGTCTGAAATCAGAGGGGAAATTCAAGAAGCGCAAGTGGCATTTTCCCGGAAAAAGAAAAACGATAGCTGAGCCTAAGCTTGATCAAATATGATGCTGCCCTCTCATAGCAGCAAGGTGAAAAAGGAGAAGAATTCATGAAATTTGCAGTTTCTTCGAAAGGGAATTCTGTATCTGACACACTCAAAAATAAAATTCAGACCTACTTATTGGATTTTGGAATGGAATTAAATGAAGAGGAACCGGATCTTGTCATTACTGTTGGAGGAGACGGAACCCTTTTATATGCCTTTCACCGCTATAGCAACCGCCTAAATGAAACAGCTTTTGTCGGCGTACATACAGGCCATCTTGGTTTTTATGCGGACTGGGTACCGAGTGAAATTGAAAAGCTTGTGTTAGCCATTGCCAAAACGCCTTATCATATTGTGGAATATCCGATTCTTGAAGTCATCGTCAGGTACAACGATGGGGGCCGGGAAGAAAAATATTTAGCAATGAATGAATGTACGATTAAAAGTATGGAAGGTACACTTGTGGCAGATGTTGAGATTAGGGGTCAGCTTTTTGAAACATTCAGAGGAGATGGTCTTTGTTTGTCTACACCATCTGGCAGTACAGCCTATAATAAGGCACTTGGCGGGGCTATTATTCACCCATCCATTAGGGCGATCCAGCTGGCAGAAATGGCTTCAATCAACAACAGAGTGTTTAGAACGGTCGGTTCGCCGCTCATTTTGCCGGACCACCATACGTGTGTGATCAAACCGATTAATGATGTGGATTTTCAGGTGACGATAGATCATTTGTCGCTGCTGCATAAAGATGTGAAATCCATTCAATGCCGAGTGGCAGACGAGAATGTCCGGTTTGCCCGATTTAGACCATTTCCGTTTTGGAAAAGGGTGCAAGATTCCTTTATCGGCAAAGGAGAATAAGAAAGAGGTTGTTCTCGCTGGAATACTTTAAGATAAACAAAACCATATCAGCCAAAGAAGAAGGCAGGCTGCTGAAGGACTACTTAATCGATCTTGGCATTTCAAAAAGAATGCTGACAGATATTAAATTTGATGGCGGTGACCTTCTGATTAATGGAGAGCATGTGACCGTGAGATATGAGCTGCGCGAGGGAGACAGGCTCACCATTTTATTTCCCGAGGAAAAAGTGAGTGAAGGGCTAAAACCTGCGGCCATTCCGCTTGATATTTTATTTGAGGACAAGCACGTGCTTGTGCTGAATAAAAAGCCATATATCCCATCGATTCCTTCTCGAGAGCACCCTGAGCATAGTATTGCAAATGGGTTGCTTCACCATTATGCTGAGCAGTCCGTTCGGCTGACTGTCCATTTGGTGAACCGTCTTGATCGTGATACTTCTGGTGTCATGTTAGTCGCTAAACATCGCTTTGCACACAGCCTTTTATCAAAGGCGCAGAAAAAAGGGGAAGTCAAGCGAACGTATAGAGCCATTACACATGGCATGATCACGCAAAAGGAAGGAACGATTAGAGCAAAAATTGCTCGAAAAGGGGACAGCATTATTGAACGAATGGTAGATGAGTCTGGTCAGGAAGCCGTAACACATTATACAGTGCGGGCGGTACATACTCATTTAGACATGTCTGATGTGTCCCTCACCCTTGAAACGGGAAGAACTCATCAAATTCGTGTTCACATGCAATTCCTTGGTCATCCGCTTGTTGGAGATACGCTATATGGTGGAACAAGCGAGAGAATAGACAGGCAGGCACTTCATAGTGAAACCCTTGTTTTTCCGCATCCGATAACAGGGGAGTCCATGACATTTTCGGCTCCTTTGCCGGATGATATGAGATTATTGCTTCAGTAAACAAGTAAACCCGGTCACCTGTCATGGTGGACCGGGTTTTTTATTGCGTGAAATGCTGAAACCTTGAATCATCATATGGCATAGATGAAGGAACAGATACTGTATCAAGTTCTGGGTATTTAAGAGCAGAGAGCTGGTGGCCAAAGACGCAGCCTGTATCAATATTAACCGTTCTACCGATAAATCTTGGTTCTTTTACGGGTGTATGCCCGTACACAATCCATGGTTTTCCGTGATATTCCTTTGCCCAGTCCTTCCTGACCGGTCGACCGTCTGGCCATGTTTCTCCGGTGACTGCTCCAAATAATAGATAAGACCTCATCTGTTTGTTCGGTTTTTTGCCAATATCCTTTTCCTTCATCGCTGCGTGTGCAATGATCAGTTCATTCGGAATCAGTACATCATAAAGCGGCGCCTTTTCAAATAAATGTTTAAATTCACGTGATAAAATGGTTTGTTCATCATGGGGCAGGTTTTTGATTTCGTTCACCGTTGTTTCAATGCCATGCAGTAATTTTACGGGATTCCCTTTCAAATAGCGATACAGCTTAAAACAATGGTTGCCAGGCACATAGCGGATTGCGCCCTTAGAGTAGGCGTGTATGACAAATTGCATGACGGCAACTGATTGAGGGCCGCGGTCAGTTAAATCACCAACAAGGGCCAGTGTTCTCTTATCAGGGTGGACAGGTAGTCCATGTTTGAGTTCGTATCCTAGTTTGTGTATGAGGGTAAGCAGCTCTTCGTAGCAGCCGTGGATATCGCCGATGATATCGAATTTCATAAAGGTTCCTCCTGATTTTTTCATCCATTTATCGGATATAAAGAAGTTTGAATTTTAGAAAATATAACGAATGGCTTTCATTTCATTTGGGCAATTGTTAGAATCAATGCTTTAACGTAAAACTTAAAAATTAAACATGAATGTTAGGAGGCTTTAGCCAATGGAGCATACATCTGTTTCATCACTCGTTGTCGTTATTATTGTAGCCTTTTTCACCCCCATTTTATTGCACCGATTTAAGCTGACCATCCCGGTCGTTGTCGCTGAAATCATCATGGGGCTCATCATTGGAAAAAGCGGTCTTCAACTAGTTGTTGAACACGACGCATGGCTAGATACGTTATCCATGCTAGGTTTTATTTTTCTTATGTTTTTAAGTGGACTTGAAATAGATTTTTCTTCTTTTGAATCAAAGAAGAAAGCGCGAGAACTGCCAAATGGTCTAAAAGAACCAAATACATTTAAAACAGCGACCATTATTTTTGTTGGCGTATTTTGTATGTCCTTTATCCTGTCTTATGCGTTTGTCCTTGCAGGATTTATTCAAAATGCCTTTTTAATGACGCTTATTATTTCCACCATCTCATTGGGTGTGGTGGTCCCTACCTTAAAAGAGGAAAAGTTGATGCAGACGAATATTGGTCAAATCATTTTGCTTGTAGCCGTCATTGCTGATTTGGTGACAATGATTTTACTTGCTGTGTTTTCCTCCATTTATGGCGATGGAACAGGGAACATGTGGTTGCTCTTATTATTATTTGCGGCAGGTATTCTTCTTTATTTATTTGGCCGGGTATTTAAGACAAAGTCCATTTTTCAGTCCATGTCAAAAGGAACGGTGCAAATTGGGACAAGAGCCATCTTTACTCTCATTATAGTCTTAGTTGCCTTATCTGAATCACTCGGTGCTGAAAATATTCTTGGGGCTTTTTTAGCAGGTGTGCTTGTGTCTCTTCTTTCGCCTAATAAAGAGCTCGTACAGCAGCTGGACTCGTTTGGCTATGGATTTTTAATTCCGATCTTTTTTGTGATGGTCGGTGTGGACCTGAATATATGGTCACTCTTTAAAGATCCAACCATCATGATCATGATTCCGCTACTGTTTATCGCATTATTGCTTAGTAAACTCGTTCCGATTCTTTATTTAAAAAAATGGTATGACATGAAAAAAGTCATTGGTTCTGGTTTTTTATTAACCTCGACGTTATCCCTTGTCATTGCTGCTGCGACAATTGGTGAGCGGCTTGGTGTCATTGATCATAAAATGTCAGGAGCCCTTATTTTAGTCGCTGTGCTCACGAGTGTTTTAACGCCTGTTTGGTTTAAGGCGTTATTTAAACAAGAACGTGAAACCAATTATAAAAAGCGTGTGACGTTTATTGGCGCGAATCAGCTGACGTTACCTGTGACGCTTGATTTGCATCAGGATGAATATGACATCCGTATTTTACACGTCTTTCAGGAAAATAAAGAAGCCTTGCTTGCTGACTCCATCTTTGAAGTTGAAGCGATTGAACAATATGACGATGATACGCTCAGGCAGGCTGGCATCGGGCAAGAGGATGTGCTCGTTGTGGCTACAGGCAGTGAAACGAAAAATAAGGAAATTGCTTTATTTGCAAAAGAAGAAGGGTCTAAACAAGTCATTGCAAGTGTTAACAAAGCGGAAGCCGAGCTGACTTTAAAGGAAGCAGGGATCGATACCTTTTCTAACTTCCTATCATCTAAAACGGTGCTGAGGGCATTGATTGAAGCACCTGATGCGATTCGCTTGTTAACAAATGAGGATTCTTCTTTGTATCAAATTCAAATGAACAATCATCGGTATCATAATGTCATGCTGCGGGAATTTCCTTTTACCGGCGATTTGGTGTTTGTCCGTATTTTTAGAGGAATTGACAGCTTAGTACCGCATGGGGATACGACGCTTAGAAGCGGTGACCGCGTGCTTGTGTCTGGCTCCCGGGAGTATGTGGCAGGACTTAGAGCCCAATTAGAGTTGCAATGAACCCTTGACCGATGAACAAATCCTGATTAAGATAGAGGTACAACAATATATGTTTGATCCACTAGGGGAGTCCTTTAAAAGGGCTGAGATAAAAGTGTAGACTTTTAGACCCTCATTACCTGAACAGGTTCATACCTGCGTAGGGAAGTGGTGCGGTGTTTGACTATGCTTTTTACAAATTCCAAACCACTTTCCACGCGGAAAGTGGTTTTTTTATATGGAAAAACAGGAGGAGAGGAACATGACATTTTCGAACGAATGTAAAGAAGCAGCAGCTAGATGGTGGAATGGGAGCTTTACACACCCTTTTGTGAAAGGGATTGGTGATGGCACACTTTCACTCGATCGTTTCACTTATTATGTGATGCAGGATTCGTACTATTTAACTCATTTTGCAAAAGTACAGTCGTATGGAGCCGCCATTAGTGAGGACTTACATACGACAGGCAGAATGGCATATCATGCGCAGGGTACGTATGAAGCAGAGCTGTCACTGCATAGAAAGTTCACAGAACTGCTCCAGATCTCTGATGAAGCGCTGGCAAACTTTAAACCTTCTCCAACTGCTTATGCATATACCTCGCATATGTACCGATCTGTGAAAAGCGGTCGTTTTGAAGAAATTTTAGCCGCATTATTGCCGTGCTACTGGCTTTATTATGAGGTAGGAGAAAAACTGAAACAAACAACGCCTGACCATCCGATCTATCAAGAATGGATTTTGACATATGGCGGGGATTGGTTTAAAGAGCTTGTTTTTGAACAGGTGAACCGTTTTGATGAACTTGCAGAAAAAGCGCCAGAACATGTGCGGTCTAATATGAAAGAAAATTTCGTGATTTCGAGCTATTACGAATACCATTTCTGGGAGATGGCGTATGAAAAAGAAATGTGGCAGACAGCATGCTTAGATGGGGTTGGTGCAAATGGAACTCCACGCAGTGACAAATGATACGCTTTCTATCAGGGAGCTCATCAAGCAAATAAAAGACATTGCGTCTGAAGTAGACTTTATTCATATTCGTGAACGATCGAAGGCAGCAGGTGAGCTGGTTCACCTCGTGAAACGACTTCTAGCAGAAGGTGTTCCAAAAGAAAAGCTGATTATAAATGACCGAGTTGACGTCGCGCTGCTGACCAATATTCACCGGGTTCATCTTCCAGGACACAGCTTTTCGCCAAAGGAACTAAGACAAAAATTTCCTCACCTCCATGCGGGAGTATCGGTTCATTCGATAGAAGAAGCCAAAGCAGCAGAGAAGAATGGGGCAGAGTATGTCATGTTTGGGCACGTGTATAATACCGCATGCAAACCCGGACTTCAGGCGAGAGGCATAAAGATTGTGGAAGACATGACTTCTACGCTGTCCATTCCAGTTGTTGTCATTGGTGGAATCACACCAGAACGACTGCCAGAATTGATGCATGTTGATTTAAAGGGAATAGCCGTCATGTCGGGGATTTTTGCTCATCCTCAGCCGCGCAAAATGGCGCAAACATTTTCTGAAAAGCGAAAGGAGAATCCTTATGAACAAGCATTATGATGTTGCAATCATTGGTGGTGGAATCATAGGGATGTCGATCGCTTATCACCTTGCAAAAGCAGGAAAGCAGATTGTCTTATTTGAGGCAAATGAGATCGGGAAGCAAACGACGAGTGCGGCTGCTGGCATGCTGGGTGCACATGCTGAAGGAGAAGGTGATGAAGATATTTTCTTTCAAGTAGGCAGACAAAGTCAGGCTTTATATGAAAAATTAACGGTCGACCTTCAGCATGAATCGGGCATTGATATTCGGACATCAGTGGGCGGGATTATGAAGGTGGCTTTTACAGAACAAGAAAAGCGAGCTCTTTGCCGAATGCAGCATTTGCCCACATTTGAATGGCTTGAAGCAAGCAGCGTAAAAGAACGTATGCCTCAAATTGCAGATGACATCGTAGGAGCAGGCTTGATAGCAGATGATGTACATGTCGAGCCATATGCGGTATGCAGGGCTTTTTGGCAGGCGGCTGTTCGGCACGGAGCGGATGTGAAGGAGTTTACCCCCGTTATCGATGTGAAGAGGGGAAAAGAAACATTGACAGTCAGTACAGCTAAAGGCATCTTCACATGTGATCATCTGACTGTAGCAAGTGGTGTATGGTCAGGCCGTTTTTTAGAAGAACTGGGGTTATCACATTCTCTCTATCCAGTAAAAGGAGAATGCGTGTCTGTTTGGAATAACGGTCCAGCGCTTGCACACACCATCTATCATGATCATTGTTATATCGTTCAAAGGGATAGCGGTAAGCTAGTGATTGGTGCAACGATGAAACCGAATGACTGGCAGGCCGTTCCGACACTTGGCGGTATTGAAGAAGTTATTCATAAAGCATCTCAGCTCATGCCTTCTATTCGAGAGATGCCGATTGATCAATGCTGGGCAGGTCTTCGGCCAGCGACAAGCGACCGGCACCCCTATATCGGAAAACATCCAGAAGACGAGCGTATTCTTTTTGCAACGGGACATTACCGAAATGGCATTTTACTTGCGCCAATTACGGGGGAAATCATTCGCGGCTTAATAGCGGGCGGGTCTGTTCACAAGGAATGGCTTCATGCGTTTCGGATTGGGCGAAAGGAGGCATTGGTCGTATGAAAATTCAATTGAATGGAAGAATGGTTGATTTCAATAAAGAAAATGGAACGATTTTTGATCTGCTATCAGCCTATCAACTTGAAAACCGAGTGGTGATCGTTGAAAAGAACCAAGAAATTATAGATAAAGAAGCCTTTCAACAGGTAAAAATTCAACCAAATGACACGATTGAAATCGTTCACTTTGTAGGAGGAGGATGACACCATGCTGCGCATTGGCGGAAAAACATTTACATCAAGACTATTACTAGGGACAGGAAAGTATCCATCATTTGAAGTTCAAAAAGAGGCGGTCAACGTATCAGAAGCTGAAATTTTGACCTTTGCTGTGCGAAGAATGAACATATTTGAACCATCACAGCCCAATTTTTTAGAGCAGCTCGATTTATCAGCCTATACATTGCTGCCAAATACTGCCGGGGCAAGTACAGCGGAAGAAGCGGTGCGGATTGCCCGTTTAGCGAAAGCTTCTGGACTGTGTGACATGATCAAAGTAGAAGTCATTGGCTGTTCAAGGTCTCTTCTGCCAGATCCAGTCGAAACGTTAAAAGCATCTGAAATGTTATTAGAAGAAGGTTTTATCGTGCTGCCCTATACGTCAGATGATGTGGTGCTGGCAAGGAAATTAGAAGAACTTGGTGTCCATGCCATTATGCCAGGTGCTTCTCCAATCGGTTCAGGTCAAGGGCTTTTAAACCCTCTGAATCTATCGTTTATTATCGAACAGGCAAAGGTGCCAGTTATTATTGATGCGGGTGTAGGTTCTCCGAAGGATGCTGCTTATGCGATGGAATTGGGCGCTGATGCTGTATTACTGAATACAGCCGTGTCTGGCGCAAAGGACCCTGTGAAAATGGCTAAAGCAATGAAGCTGGCGATTGAATCCGGAAGACTCGGTTTCGAGGCAGGCCGTATTCCACTCAAAAACTATGGAACAGCCAGCAGTCCGCAGGAAGGAATGCCAGCATTTTGAGCACACGTTATTCACGCCAAGAGCTTTTTAGGCCGATTGGAACAGAAGGACAAAAACGGCTACATGCCTCAAAGGCCGTCATTATTGGGGCTGGGGCACTTGGAACAGCGAGTGCTGAAATGCTTGTCCGTGCCGGCGTAGGATCTGTCACCATTTTGGATAGAGATTATATTGAATGGAGCAACCTGCAGCGTCAGCAGCTATACACAGAACAAGATGTTCTTGATCGGCTGCCAAAGGCTGTGGCTGCTGAGAAAAGACTCAAGCAGGTGAACAGTGACGTTCATGTGAGAGGAATCGTCATTGACGTGACCGCTCAAAATATTGATGAGTACGTCAGCGGGGCATCCATCATCGTGGATGCAGCGGATAATTTTGAGGTGAGAATGATTGCGAACGATGCAGCCGTCAAACATCAAATTCCGTTCCTTTACGGAGCCTGTGTAGCAAGCTACGGTATTCAATTCACAGTGATTCCTGGTGAAACACCATGTTTACACTGCCTGCTTGAGCATTTACCTGCACAAGGCATGACATGTGATACAGCAGGAATTATTAGTCCAGTTGTGCAGCAGGTTGCGGCCTATCAAGTGGCGGATGCACTGAAGCTTTTAACAGGACACCAAATCACGCCGGTATTAAGATCGTTTGATTTATGGACAAACGAGCGATCTGATATTCGATCCGTTACATCTTTAAAAAAGAAACAATGTCCAAGCTGCGGTCTTAAGACATATCCATTTCTCTCATATGATCAAAGAGCAAAAGCAGATGTATTATGTGGACGAAATACTGTACAAATTCGCAGTGCACTAGGGGCACCCCCAGCGCTGCATGAAGTAGCCCGTCAGCTAAAGAAAGCAGGAATGGATGTGCTGGAAAATCCTTATTTGCTTTCGTGTCAGAAGGATGAGTACAAGCTTGTTTTATTCAAAGATGGCAGAGCGCTTGTCCATGGGACAAATGATATTGCGAAAGCGAGAACGATTTATCATCAATGGATTGGCTAATGAGAGGGTGAGATGACATGACGATTAAAAAAGCATTAACCATCGCAGGTACTGATTCTGGTGGTGGAGCAGGTATTCAAGCAGACTTGAAAACCTTTCAGGAGCTTGGTGTGTACGGAATGTCCGCCATTACGGCCATTACAGCTCAAAACACACTTGGTGTTCACGGTATTTATCCACTGTCTATCGAGGCGCTCGAAAGTCAAATTGATGCAGTAGCAGAAGACTTGTTGCCAGATGCCGCTAAAACAGGGATGCTGTGGAGTGCTGAAATGATCAGTGTCGTTGCTGAAAAAACGAAGCAATATGACTTAAAACTAATTGTCGATCCAGTCATGATTGCCAAAGGGGGCGCCTCTTTATTAAATGAAGATGCGGTCTCTGCTATGAAAACACAGTTACTGCCTGTCAGTTATGCAGTCACACCGAATCTTCCTGAGGCAGAAGTGCTGACAGGCATGCGCATTCAGACAAAAGAAGATCGCCATAGAGCAGCAGAACGACTTTATGAGCTTGGCACGTCCTATGTTGTGATTAAAGGAGGTCATAGTCCTTCAGGCGGCCTCATTACAGACCTTTTGTACGATGGAAAAAGCTTTTTTGAACTCACGAATGAACATATTGATACACCACATACACACGGAACAGGCTGTACATTTGCAGCGGCATTAACGGCAGAAATAGCAAAAGGTCGTTCCATGAAAGAAGCCTTTGAAACGGCAGAAACCTTTGTCCATGAGGCGATCAAATTTCCTCTGAATATTGGCGCTGGGCACGGACCGACTAACCACTTTGCTTATCAGCAAAACAGAGTCAAAGCATAAAAAGAAGACTGTCTTCACTTGTGAGGACGGTCTTTTTTCTGAAATAAAAACTTTCTTTCAACGGAAATTGTCAATATCTCATGATATGTGATAAGATTATGATCAGGTACTAATACTATGTCTTGAAAAAATAGGAGGCTTTAATACATATGAACTTTTCTTTAGAAGGCCGTAATATTGTGGTGATGGGTGTTGCCAATAAACGAAGCATCGCTTGGGGAATTGCTCGTTCACTTCACGAAGCAGGAGCTCGTTTGATTTTTACTTATGTTGGAGATCGTCTGGCAGAATCAGTGAAAGAGCTAGCAAGCACGCTAGAGCGTGATGATTCCATTATTCTTCCTTGTGATGTGACAAGTGATGAAGAAATCGAAAAGTGTTTTGCAACGATTAAAGAAAAAGTACAAGTCATCCATGGTGTTGCACATGCGATTGCATTTGCGAACAAGGAAGAGCTTGTCGGTGAATATTTGAACACGAACCGTGAAGGTTTCCTTTTAGCGCACAACATTAGTGCCTATTCACTAACAGCTGTAGCAAAAGCAGCACGTCCGCTCATGACAGAAGGTGGAAGCATTGTCACACTTACTTACCTAGGCGGAGAGCGCGTTGTATCTAACTACAATGTCATGGGTGTAGCAAAAGCATCCCTTGAAGCAAGTGTGAAATACTTAGCTGCTGATCTTGGAGCGGAAGGTATCCGTGTGAACAGCATTTCTGCTGGTCCAATTCGTACGTTATCTGCAAAAGGAATCAGCGGCTTTAATACCATCCTAAAGGATATTGAAGAGCGTGCACCGCTTCGCCGTACAACGACTCCTGAAGAAGTTGGCGATACAGCACTATTCTTATTCAGTGATTTATCCCGCGGCATGACAGGTGAGAATCTTCATGTTGATTCTGGCTTCCATATCATTGCCCGCTAAATAAATGAATGACTTGCAGCATACCGGTGATTGGTATGCTGTTTTTTATTTTTCTTCTGATTTGGGGTGTCCTCTCATATATATAAGGAATGAATCATTCGGGAGGGATCAGTATGTCAAATAAAGGTGATGAGAATCAAAAGCCGCTTATGTATATTGTTCAGCCGAGCTATGATGAATCAGCGCCGGCCATGCAAAATATTGTGAGAAAGCGAAAGAAGTCTGAAAAACCTTCAGAAACCAAAAAAAGCGCCAAAGAGGATGCAATTGAAGAGAGCGTGCAGGAACCTGTATCACAGGAAGTAAAGCAGAAAAAAGAAGAGCCGCCAGCGCTACAGCAAGAGCAGGAGATCAATCAAGAAAAAGAGAATTTACAAAATCGAGAGCCAGTACAAGAACAAGAAAAACAGCCAGAAGGCGTATTACATGAAACAAAAGAAGAACCAAGAAGAAAACGAGTGAAAAAGCCGTTAAGCCAAATGAATATTGAGGAGAAAGTCGATTTTCTTACAAGTCTGCCGCATAATATGCCGAGAGCGCTTTGCCTGATTGAAGCCGATGGGAAAACATATAGAGGGATCATCATGGAGAGAAAAGACAATTTGGTCGTCATCCGCACAGCAGGCGGCGGTAATCCAGTGGAATTAGCGATTGGTGATATTTCTTCTATTCATCCACTTGGTTTTTAATGAACATAAAAAAAGTCCCATAACGGGACTTTCAGCGTGAAGAGAAAGTGAGGGTTTTTAAGACAAGATGTCCACAAAACCCTCATTTTTGTCTTTTGAACTGTCCGAGAAACGATATATGGTGTTTTTCATTTGGGATTTATTCAATATACGGTGTATTTAAAACTACAAAAAAACTGTCGAGATTTTCTCGACAGCCTGAAAGTCCCATAACGGGACTTTTTTTGTTAGCAGCTACGGTTGATGAGTCTTGGATTTAAGCACTCGATTGCGCAGAAGCAGTCAAGGTCTACTTCAATGCAATACTTTGATTTTTCTAAACGGAACACATCACATACGGAATCTTTATCTGTAAAATCTAAAATATGACGATCTTTGTCAAATGCAATAAGCAAGCTGAGTGTTGCGCAGTGATCAGAGATGTGTTCGACTCTGAAAAATGCAGTGCTGAAGCAAGGGCCAGCATCTACTTCTCCGACGTTTCCGAATGCGACGAATGGCTTTGATTTTGAGGTAAATAGAACAAATGGGACAGTGTCACCTAATGAATGTGATGGAGAAAGGAGATTGCTGTAACAGCTAGTCGGGCAATCCTCTTCGACGGCATTTTGTAAGTCGTTTATGTTTTCAACAGCCTCTGCTACACAGTTCCATGAATGTTTGCGGCTCATATTCAACCCTCCTATACAAGGAAATTTGTTTGAGTGTTTGAGCACTGTCATCATCATCTACAAGCTTTATGATGTGTCTCGCCGGTTGATGCATCTAATGTCAATCAATGCGGAAGCGGTCGCCATTTGCTGACTGCTCCGCATGATTGGTTGTCATTCGTGAGGAAGGGGATGCTTTGACTCATGACAAGTTAGATGAGCGGCCGATTGGTTTAGCCGTGGTGATGATGCTTTTTATCTTTTGTTGGCATGACTCTGTCGACAAGTTCTGGATTTAAACATTGGATCGCGCAGAAACAGTTCAAATCAACTTCGATACAAAAGTCCGCTTTTTCTAAACCAAAGAAGTCAGGATCGCAAGGGTGACAAACGCTTAGCGTATGTCCGTGTACATCAACAGGTCTTAACACAGATAATGTGGCACAGCAGTCATGCAATTTTTCAACCCGGAAGAAAATGGATTCGAAGCATTGGCAATCGTCAACAAATCCTCCAATGTTTCCGAAAGTAGAGAACAATCCGCCCTTTTTATCAAAAAGTAAAAACGGAATCGTATCTTTTCCAGAAACTGTCGGGCTTAATAAATTACTGTAGCAGCTCGTAGGACATTTATCTTCTACAGCTTCCTGCTCTGCTAAAATCTTATCAACCGCATCGCATACACAGTTTTCATCATGTCGGCCATGGTGTTTTCCGCAGCTCATGGATTTCAGCTCCTTTAACAAGGTATTTGACTTTAGTCCTTAACAACATATGTATGCGCCCTCTAGTTGGTGTGGGTAAATGACTATTTATCTTTGTTGTATTTTTAGAAAAAGGAAAAGCAGAGCTTTTCGCTCTGCTTTTGGACATTAGAGGATACCGATTGCAACAATTGTCGCAACAAGTGTTTGAGTAAGCGTTTGGATGGCGATAGAGATGTCCGCATCGATTGTTGAGACTGTAACGTTTCTAGAGTTTTCGATAACAAGTTTTTGGCGGTTTGTTTGTTTATGGCTAGCTGCTTGCAAGAGATCTTGTGTAACGCGGTCAGCTAGATCACCGTCTGCGATTGAGATGTTTGTAATGGTAATGATCGCTGTTTGAACAGCTGCTTGGATAGATGCTGCAACCTGAGCATCAACAGAAGAGACGTTAATGTCACAAGAGTCTCTAACGATAATGACTTCCTCAGATGTCTGCTTTGTGACACTCACTTGATCAAAGTCTTGCAAGACGTCTTCATCATCATAATAGTGGCCGTCACAAACTGCTTTTCTTTCGTAGTTATGGTGGTAATCGCCGTGGTGTGAACAGTTACGATCTAGAGCGACCCAAGAGTATGGTTTAGAATCCATTTCTTTTCCTCCTTCCGTTTACTTTATTAAATGCTGGAATGATTGGTTTTGTCTCGGGCATTTATCCTAGCAGGCAACCCATTTTTATTTAATCGTTATTTTGCTGCGCTTGACGGCGCTGCTGGATACGATCTCGAAGTGAATTTCGTTTAGGGCGCACTTGTGGTTCAGGCTCAACCTCTTCTGCATGTTTTGCTGCCTCTGCCTGACGCTTTTTCTCTTGCTGCTGCTGTACGAAATCATCTGCTTTCTTTTGTAAATCCTGAACCAGCTTCAAAATCATCTTTCTTTGATCTTCTGAAAGGTTTGCTTTTTGATCATCTGTGACATTATTTTTGTTTAAAATATCACTCACAAGAAGGCTTGTTAGTGGATCAACATCAGTGTTGATTTGAAACTCCTTTTTTTCGTTCTCTTCAGCCACGATTATTTCACCTCTTTCATACGTGATGTTAGAAAAAGAAAGGGTCAAAGAATGCCGGCTTCAACTAAAAGTACATTCAATGTTTGGGTGAGAATTTGGACGGAGTTCATAATAGATGCATCTGATAATGTAATCGTGACGTTATAGCAATTGATGATTTGGATCACAGTCTTCTTTTGGACTGTCACTTGTTGTGAGGCTAAGAGCTGATCTGTGATGTCTGCAGCCAATTCATCATCTGGTACAAGAATTTGAATTAAAAGAGTAATGATTGTCGTTACGGTCGCTTGAAGGGAGAGTGCGGCTGTTACATCTGTTTTATGAATCGTGACATTTTCGGAATCCTTGATCTCGATGAAATCATCATAATTGCTGATTAATTCGTTTAACAGTTGTGTGTATAATAAATCAGCACTTTCTTCAATAGACAATACTTTCACTCCTTTCTTATCTATACATTATTTAATGCAGCAGAGGCTCAAGGTGGAATCGGAAAGCATGAAAAAGTACAACCCAATTTTATTTGCACTCGATTCATCATGGTGGTCTTTCTTTTTGCATATATAAAGAAAGGACGGAAAAAGAAGAATGAAGGAGGTGGAGGTTCCATGAGCGGCGCTTTGTCATTTGCTATATTTGCCCTCGCATCCTTTAGGCTGACGAGATTGATCGTGTTTGATACGATTACAGCCCCCTTTCGCCGTCTATTTCATGAAGAGCAAGAAGAGGTGAACGAACAAGGCGAAGTCGAGACCTATATCGTCATTAAGGGGAAGGGACTGCGATCTTGGATAGGAGAGCTGTTAAGCTGTTATTGGTGTACGGGTATATGGTGCACTGCTGCTTTACTTGCGATATACATATTTTTTCCTGTCATCAGCATGTGGCTTAATTTACTATTAGCGATTGCCGCCGCAGCAGGCTTGATTGAAGCAGTCGTGTCGAAGCTTGTGAAATAAACAGGCATTCTGATCAGACACGCTTAAAGAAAATGCATATACTAACATGGAATAGGAAAGGAAGGGTTGCGATGAAACCAACTGAAACACCGTCACATATGCTTCAAGGGTATCCAGCGCAGTCAAATCAACAATCTGTATATACGAAGAAAATCAAGAAGACTGGCTGCGGCTGCGGGAAGAAAAAGAAACCTCAATAGGGAAAAACAAAAGCCGGATTTATCCGGTTTTTTTGTTGCCCTTTTTTTGGGTGATGCATATGTAAGAGAGAAGGGGTGACCAGAATGGATGCATTCGAACAATTAATCGGTTCCTTGTTCACTAAACCCCATGATGGGAAAGAGCAAGCGCACGAAAAAGCTGAAATGGATCTAGCGAATAAAGCGAAGGATCTTGAAGAGCACTTAAAAGCATTTGGCGAGAAAATGGATACTTTTGCGAAAGAAACAGAAGCATTCATGATCCGTCATGGAGAGGCAGATTACGTCTTTAAACAGCAGAAATAAAAATTCCGCACTTTTTTATGTGATCGTCCAAACCATTTCATGTATTTTTCATATTTTGTAAGGGAGAAGAGGAGGTGCTTAAATATGAGTTGTTACGGTTACGGTGGCGGTTATTGCGGAGGTTATGGTGGCGGCTACGGCGGCGGTTATGGTTCAACTTTTGTTCTTGTCGTCGTGCTTTTCATCCTTCTAATCATCGTTGGTGCTTCTTTCTTTAACTAAACAGTAAGAAGGTGAGGGAAGCAATAGGGAAGCCTTTTGCTTTCCTTTCTCTTTGCTAACAAGGCAGCAGGATAGGCACATATCTCGCCTATTTTCATATAGTAAGGTGATTACTCCACAAAGAGGAGGCAAAGGAATGGATAATAAGTTCTTTAAAAGCGTGGAAAATAAAACAGGTGTAAATATGAATGATGTCTTTAAGCTTGCAGGTTCTTTGCAAAACGCGAACTTTAAAGATGAGAATACCGTTCGAGGTGTCATTAAAAAAGTGGCGCAGCTTGCAAACAAACGTGTACCTAAAGAAATGGAAGACAAAATCGTTCAATCGATTACAAGTGGAAAAGAAAAACTTGATTTTAATACAATCGCTAAAATGATGAATAACAAAAAATAAACAACAGGCTCTCCATTTAAAGGGGGGCCTGTTGTTTTTGTGTGAATAATTCACGATTTTTCTTTAAAAGAGGGTACAAAAAGCGGGAGCGGTGAGTAGTTTTTCCTCTTCTATATGATGGAACGGATAGATAAAGGGATAGTTCTGCTCTCGTCATGGCAACGTATAATAAGCGCCGCTCCTCTTCAATGGCTTCTTCATCACCGTTTCTCAGCTCATCAAGTGCAAAGTCATGAGGGAGCGCCCCATCAACCACGCTCGTGATGTACACTGTTTGGAATTCTAGTCCCTTCGCACGGTGGATCGTCATGAGCTGAACGCCTAGTTCATCTGATTTTTCCTTTTCAGCAGATTTCATATGTTCGGCATGAGCGAGGAAGGCTTCAATTGTTTCAAATCGTTTCGCCGCTGTTTTCACATCTCGTACATCATCTGTTCCTTTTTCAAGCACATTCGTATCATTCACACGTTTTTTTAAATAATCACCAAGTCCCATCCTTTGTTCAATAAACGCTACAGCTTCAGATGGCTTTAACGATTTTAACGTTTGAAACAGAGGAACGATCGATTGCAGTTTTTTGCGCTGAAACGGCTGAATGTCTGTTAGCTTTCCAAGTGCCTCTACCATAGAACAATCTTCCGTAATGGTCAGTGCCTTCATGGTATTCAGTGTTTGCTGCTTTAAAAAGAAAACGGGCAGCAGCAGCTTCATTGCGGCGACATCATCTGCATCCTGACTTAGCGAAAGAAAAGCGAGCAGCACCCGAACAATTCTTCTGCTATAAAAGGCTTTTACGCCAGCATCGGTTTGATACGGAATCGCCGATTGATGAAGACGTTCATAAATCGCACGGCCTCCTGTATTCGTTCTAAACAGCACGCAAAAGTCATTCGGTTTTGCACCGTTTTTAATTTTCTCCTGAATATCTGCTATGATCATGGTCGCTTCCTCTTCCTCGTCATATGGATAAAAAAGAGTCGGCGGAATTTTCTCCACGCGAACGGCTTTTAACGTTTTCTCGTAACGATGCTGGTTCTTCTTAATAATGGCGTCTGCACTTGCGACAATCGTATGATGAGAGCGGTAATTTGCATGTAAATGGACGATCTCGGCCGAAGGATAGTCCTGTTTGAAGTCAAGAATAAAAGCAGGATTGCTTCCTCTAAATGCATAGATGGCTTGATCATCATCGCCTACACAAAATAGCTGCTCGGATTCTCCAGCTAAAAGCTGGATTAATTGATATTGTACGGGATTAATATCTTGAAATTCATCTACTAAAATATACTTGAATCGTTCTTGATATTGTTTGAGCAATTCAGGCTGCTTAGTCAGCATGTGTAAGCAGGCAATCGCCATGTCATCAAAGTCAAATTGTTGATTTTCACGCTTTTGCTGTTCGTATGACTGATAGATTGTCCACATTTGCTTTTCCTTTTCATCTTTCAGCTCAGGAAGTTCGTCTGGTAAAAAAGCATTTTTCCAATAGCCGATTGATTGCAGCACTTGATCGGTTGGATAGTCTTTTTCATCAAGTCCTTCATGCATGATCGCTTTGCGAATATACTGCTCTTTTTGCCAGTCGAATTTAATCAAATGCTGTCCGTTCCATTTGCCCCGATCATCGTGAAGCAGCATTTTATAAAATAGACTGTGGAATGTGCCTGTCACAACTTGGCTCGCCTGTGATGGATGAAGCTGATACTGCATACGCAATCTTTCTTTCATTTCACTGCTTGCTTTTGTGGTGAAGGTCACGAGCAGGATATGGTGAGCAGGGATTTGATGGTATGACATCAGATAAGCTGCTCTAGCCGTCAGTACCCTTGTTTTCCCGCTGCCGGCGCCAGCCAGCACAAGCATAGGGCCGTCTTTGTGTGTGACAGCTTGAAGCTGCGGTGCGCTAAAGGTGATGTGGGGAAAGAGGTCAATGGTATGCACTTCTTCATTCTTTTCTAAATGAAAGGTTTCGCCAAATTGAATGGCCCTTGGTTCCTGCCAGTCATACGATTCTTCTGTTTGTGAGATGATCTGTTTGCCGGTTGGAAAGCGAAAGCCGCCAAGTTCTTTGTAGGATGCATGTTCCTCTCGTTCAGCCGGTTTCTTTTCCTCTTGTTGTTCTCTTTTTTCGCAAATCTCTTGCTGAGATATTTGCTTATGGATAAAGGCAGGTTCTTCATGTATATTTAATCTAAAAAAGACGGGTTGTCCGCAATATGGGCAAGATAAATGCCCTTTTTTGCCCTCATCATGGAGGAATTGATAGTGTTCTCTCGAATATGTATGTAATGAGATCGTTCGATCATGTCGTCGTGCGCATTTCAAAGCTAGTCCTCCAATAGTCAATCAATCTTAAAAAGAAACACATCTAATCATATCAAATGAGGCGTGTTTCAAACAGTCATAATTAGGGAATAGTAGAGTAGAAGAGAAGCAAAGGAGGCGTTCTTGATGGGATATATAGCCCCGATTCAGCCGGATCTGTATTTTCAATATATCAATCGTCCTGCTCCTCAGGATAAAGAAGACTATGCGAAAGTGACGAAGGTCACCCGCACCTTTCATGACAAGGTATACAGAGAGCTGGAGAAAAAAGAGGACTTAGTGACAGAAGCGGAAACGAAAGTACAGCAAAAAAAGCGGGAACGTTTTGTACGAGATATGTTTATGGAAGAAGGCAAGGGCGTTCATATCAATACTTACGTCTAAATGACTGCGCTTTCTTCCTGAGCGAACGAGATGGAATCAATAGAAAGCCAGAGCATCCATGATGCCCTGGCTTTTTATTTTCGTTAAAGGGATAGTGTTTTTGTCATTTTGACATGTGTAATCCCTGCTTCTTCAAACGGTTCTGAAACGGCTTTGTAGCCTTTCTTTTCGTAGAAGGGAAGAGCTTGGACTTGTGCATGCATGACAGCTTCTTTCGCCCCGTTTGCCATCGCTTCAGACTCAAGTGCTTCTAAAAGCTGGTGGCCAAGGCCGAAAGAGCGCGCCTCTTTTAATACACAAATTCGTTCAAGCTTTGCCTTATGACCTTCAATTATGCGCAGTCTAGCAGCAGCTTGTGGTTTGTTGTCATCATTATAAATGACAAAGTGAATGGCTTCGTCCTCAAGTTCATCAATTTCGATCTCTAACGGGACTTCTTGTTCTTTTACGAAAACTTCTTTTCGAACATAATAAGCATCTTCTCGTTGTGTTTGTTCTTTTACGATGACTGTATTCAAATGTCTTTAACCCTCTTCTCCTAAGATAAATGTTTCATAAACGGTCCAAGAACCGTTCTCTAATTGATATAAAAGGTGGAAGCGGTCAACCGTTTCCTCGTGGTCAATTTTTCTCAGCTTTAATGTGCCTAGAACGTCTGAATGCTCATCGTCTGATAATTTTTGAGCCACTGTCACATGCGGGACAAATGCATATTCAGGTGTACCAGCAAGCGGATCAGTGTACAACTTTTCATTGAGAGCCATTAATTCTTCGTTCGGTTCTACTTTCATATAAATGACGTTGTTTACAGGAGCGAATGAACTGAATTTTTTAATACGTAACGTAATAGGAGAAGCATTTTTTGCGTACTCTCGCAAGGTGGAGACGACCTCAGCTGCTTCTAGATCCGTTAATTCAAAAGGTGTTCTTAATGTTAAATGAGGCGGTATGAGAGCATAGTTCGGATCATAACGTTTCCGATAAGAGTTCGCAATGTCTTGCAATTTTTTTGATGGAAATATAACAACTCCGTATTTCATCATGTTCCCTCCTGATTAAGAAAGTATTTATTATTTTTTATTATAACAAAATTCAGTTGATTAACGAATATGGGAGCATTCTTTTTAACGAAGGTGAAATGAGTGGCTGCCAAAACGTCCATTTATGATCGCCTTCGAATGTCTCAAATAAATAATCCGCACCGGATTTCTCCAAAAGAATCTTTAATTCTTCGTTCGGCTGAATAAAGTCTAGCACTTGCCCATCTGTCGTTTTCACAGCAGTTTCTTCTAACCCGATTTGATGGATAATGGCATAATGAGCAAGGGATGATGACTGTTCGACTTCTTGCAAGACCGACTCATCAACGTAAGGAGACTGCAAAATCAGTCCGCCAAATAACGAAGGATAATCAATGGCTGTCATAAGTGAGATCGTAGCACCTAATGAATCACCAATAAATGTTCGACCTGATCCAACTTGATACGTTGGATAGTGTGCATCAATATAGGGAACTAGTTCATTTGCCAAAAAGCGTTTATACGCCTCGAACTTTGGTCCGTCTGGATGATACGTATTTCGCCTTTCGGTGACATTTTCATATGGGACACCAATGATAATCGAGCGTTCCATTTCTTTGTTTTGCATTAATTCTTCCGCTTGTCTGCCTATTTTACCTAAGCGGAAATAATCATGACCATCTTGTGCAATGATGACATGATATGTATAAAGGGGGGAGTAATTGACTGGCAAATAAATCAAAATGGTCATATCTGCCCCAAGTTCTTTTGACTGTAAGGTTTCTTCTTGAATGATGCCTGTTTTCTTCACCATAATCCATTCCTCCAGCTAACCAAATTCATCATAAGTGAAACGTTTCCATTCATTGTAACACGAAAAACAGCGTTGTTCCTATATGCTAACATGCAATCAAATCGGCTGACATACAATCTAGTGCAAAATACAGAAAATTTTAATTAATCGTTACATTTTCCCTTGAAAAATGAGGTTTAATGCGTTACAGTATTAAGAATTAGAACAGACAGACAACACATTCTTATCGTGAGAGGTGGAGGGACTGGCCCTTTGAAACCTCAGCAACCGGTATGCATCACTTCATGTGATGTACCAAGGTGCTAAATCCAGCAAGCAGCTTTTTTGCTTGGAAGATAAGAGGAAGCGATTAAACCCCTTCTTCTTATGAAGAAGGGGTTTTCTGTTTTGAAATTAGATTTTTACTTAGGATGGTGTCAAATGACAGAACATGTGGAAACGAAGTTAGCGCAAATTGGAAACCGCAGCGAAGAGACGACTGGTACTGTCAGTCCTCCCGTTTATCTTTCAACAGCTTACAGACATAGAGGCATTGGGGAATCAACAGGATTTGATTATATTCGGACGAAAAACCCAACAAGGCAGCTTGTAGAAGATGCGATTGCTTCACTCGAAGAAGGAACGGCCGGTTTTGCCTTCAGTTCGGGAATGGCTGCCATCCAAACGATCATGGCGCTGTTTGAGAGCGGGGATGAACTCATTGTTTCATCAGATTTATATGGTGGTACATACCGTCTATTTGAAAACGAATGGAAAAAGTACGGACTGCGCTTTGTTTATGATGATTTTTCAGATGAAGACTGTTTACGCTCTAAAATGACGCCAAATACAAAAGCCGTCTTTATTGAAACGCCAACAAACCCACTCATGCAGGAAGCGGATATTCAAAAGGTTGCGAAAATCGCAAAAGAACACGGTGCATTGGTCATTGTGGATAACACCTTTTATACGCCTGTCTTGCAAAAACCGATTACACTCGGAGCGGACATTGTCATTCATAGTGCTACCAAATATTTAGGCGGACATAACGATGTTCTTGCCGGACTTGTCGTCACAAAAGGAGAGCAGCTATCAGAAGACATGTTCCAGCATCAAAACGCCATCGGAGCGGTTTTATCTCCATTTGACTCATGGCTTTTAATGAGAGGAATGAAAACATTGGCGCTGAGAATGCGCCAGCACGAGGCAAATGCGAAGGAATTAGCTGACTTTCTAAAGCAGCAGCCGGAAATTCAAGATGTGCTTTACCCAGGAAAGGGAGGCATGCTGTCATTCCGAGTAGCCAAAGAGGACTGGGTCAATCCATTTTTAAAGAAGCTGAACACCATTTGTTTTGCTGAAAGCCTTGGCGGAGTCGAAAGCTTCATTACGTATCCTGCAACGCAAACGCACATGGATATTCCAGAAGAGATTCGCATCGCAAACGGTGTGTGTAATAAGCTGCTCCGTTTCTCTGTTGGGATTGAGCATGTGGAGGACCTAAAAGCAGACTTAAAACAGGCACTATCAAATGTGAAAGAGGAGGTACACACGAAATGACCACACATGATTGGACACTCGAAACACAACTTGTTCATAATGCGTTTAAAACAGACCGCTCAACAGGTGCAGTCAGTGTACCGATTCAACATGCATCGACGTTTCACCAAAGCAGCTTCGATGACTTTGGTCAATATGACTACTCCAGATCAGGCACCCCTACACGTCAGGCATTAGAGGATACCATTGCAGCGCTAGAAGGAGGAACGAGAGGGCTTGCTTTTGCGTCAGGTATGGCAGCCATTTCAACCGCTTTTCTTCTATTGTCAAAAGGAGATCACGTCCTTGTCACAAGAGATGTGTACGGCGGGACTTTCCGAATGATCACCCAAGTTCTTTCAAGATTTGGGATTGAGCATACCTTTGTGGACATGACCAATTTGAATGAAGTGAAACAAGGCATTCAATCAAATACAAAAGTCATTTACATGGAAACACCGTCAAACCCTACACTTGGTATTACGGATATTGAAGGTGTCGTACAGATTGCGAAAGAGCATGACTGTCTGACTTTCTTAGATAATACGTTTTTAACGCCTGCGCTTCAGCGTCCGCTGGACCTCGGTGTAGACGTTGTGCTGCACAGCGCAACGAAATTTTTAAGCGGCCACAGTGATGTACTGTCAGGCTTAGCCGTGGTGAAAGATGAGAAGCTAGGAGACGAACTTTATTCGCTGCAAAACTCCTTCGGGGCGGTACTTGGCGTACAGGATTGCTGGCTTGTGCTTAGAGGATTAAAGACCCTTCAAGTCAGATTAGAAAAAGCCAGTCAAACCGCATTGGATCTGGCTTCATTCCTCAAAGAACATCCTGCGGTCAAAAAAGTATATTACCCAGGATTAGATGATCACCCAGGGGCAGACATTCAGCGGAAGCAGGCGAGCGGTGCAGGTGCTGTTCTTTCATTTGAATTAGAAAACCAAGCGGCTGTCAAAGAATTGGTCGATGGCGTTACATTACCTGTATTCGCCGTCAGCCTCGGAGCAGTCGAATCCATTCTTTCCTATCCGGCCAAAATGTCACATGCCGCTATGCCAAAAGAAGAAAGAGAAAAAAGAGGCATCACCGATGGTTTACTTCGATTAAGTGTGGGCGTAGAAAACGGAGAAGACCTCAAAAGGGACTTCAAACAAGCACTAGATCAACTAAAGCCCGTCCTTGTGAACCAATCATAAAAGTTAGTGAAAAGCCGGTGCAGATACCGGCTTTTTGCCTTTTTTGAACAAAACCATTGACGATTGACGATGATGGTTATATAATAGAGACTGTCAGTAACAGAAAGCCCAGAACTGATACATAACCCGATTCCGTAGCTCAGCTGGGAGAGCGCTACCTTGACAGGGTAGAGGTCGCTGGTTCGAGCCCAGTCGGAATCATCGTTTAAACCCTTGCCTAGCAAGGGTTTTTTGTTTTTTTGACAACGAATATTTGTTCTGTTTCTTTTGATTGGGGACGAATTGGGGACGAACTTTATCCGCCAGATTGTTTCTCAATATTTTTAGGATCAAAATGATTAAAGTGTTCTGCAGTGTTAAATTCTAATTTGTTTGTGACATGACCATAAATATCTGAGGTTGTTTTAGCACTGGCATGTCCGGCTCTTTTCTGAATAGCATTAATGCTCTCACCTGCCTCTATAAGGAGAGCGACCATTGTATGTCTTAAATCATGTAGTCGAATGTTTTTTAATTTGTGTTTGTTTTTGATTTTTGACCATTTGGAAGTAGGGGTTGTGTAATAGTAAGGCTCACCAAAACCATTATGAAATAAATATTGGTGATCATCACCTTCCCATAAGTCACCAACTAATAGTTTTTCTTTTTTCCACATGATATGGTACTGCTTTAATTCATCCATATACCAGTTAGGCATCTTTACAAAACGTTTAGAACTTCTTGTTTTAGGTTCTTTAACATAGGGTTTGCCATCAACTGTCTTTGAAATTGAACGATTAATATGAAAACCTCCGAGATCCCAATCAACATCTAAATGCCATTCAAGTGCAAGACCTTCACCGCGTCTTAGACCGCCGATCATAGCAGCTAAAAAATAAAGTCTCCATTTAATATCAACTTCTTTATACAAAATTTTTATACATTCAGCAGCTTCGTCAGATTCAAAATAGTTCATTTCTTGCTTTTCATGTTCTGGTTGAGGAAGTCCTTTCATAGGATCAACCTTAATGATCTTCCATTCTTCAGTTGCAGTTTTAAAAACAACTTGTAAAATTTTAAAAATGTCCTGTATAGTGGCTCCGCTTAAACCTCCAGGTTTCCCATCTTTTCGTGCGCCATCTTTTTTTAAACTGTCTAAAAAATCTACAATATGAAGGCTTTTTATTTGTTCCATTTTTTTATTGCCAAAGACAGGGAGAATGTGATTTTTTAAATGTCTCCAATATACATCGGAAGTAGTGAGAGAGTATGGTTTTCCGCTCTTTTGATAAAGCTTCTTCTCTTTCCACTTAGCGATAAAAGATTCAAATGTTAATTTTTCAGGTTCTATGTATTCTTCAGAAGAAACTTCGATTTTAAATTGATAGAGCTGGTCTGAGAGATACTCTTGCAACCTTCTTTTCGTCTTTAATAGTTTAGTATCTTCTATGCGAATGGTTTTAGTTTTTTTCTTTCTTTTTCCGTTTATATCGTGACCAGCTTCAACAATTAATCTAAAAGAATTGTTTCCTCTTTTTTCAATGCTAGCCATATAAAACACCCCTTGTCTGAGAAAAAGTTTTTTGATAATAAAGATTTAAACGGTGATTTGCAAATTCAGGAGTAACGTTAAAAATATTAGAAACTTTCAAGACAGCGAGTTCAGGTCTTTTGGGTAAATCCAAATCAATTAACATGAATGTTGGGATACAAAAATGATAAGCAAAATAATTCGCTTGTCTTTCTTGATAGATATTCCATAAAGTTTTAGTCAAATGAAAATTAGTGAACTTGCTAGATTGTCTAACTATATGGCAAAGTTCATGAGCGAAATCCTGCCATTGTTTCTCTTTAGATAGTTTTTTATTTAGAAAAATAGTGTACAGGTTGTTAATTTCTACATAATGACTTGTGTCATTAACATAAAATATCCAAATGTCTAGATCATTAGCTATTTTGTGTTTATCTAATTGTGAAGGTTCAGTTATGCCAATATTATTAAGGAATGACTCAATCCAATCTTCTAAATGACTATTTATATATCTCAATGTTAATAAGCCCCTTTCTAAAAGAGAATGCTCTTAGATGAGTTAGAAACATATGTTCTGTTTTGGTGTAAAAATAAAAGCCCAATATGGGCATTGTTTATTTAGTTTTAAAGAATAGTTTACCTGAAGTAGATATACTTTTATAAGCTATTAAAAAATCATCGTCTTTTTTTACTTGATTCACTATATAACCTTCAAGTGAACCACCGTTATATACTTCGCCTTCAAATTCTTTTGGCACAACAGTACCAATTTCCTCAGAATAAGGAGAACCATCACTACTAAAAAAGTCAAAGTTAAGAATTGGACTGAATAGTATAGGTTCATCATCTGTTTCAGAATTTGTCATCTTCACTTTGACCTTAACAAGTGCCCATTCAAAACCCTTTTTAGGTTGAGAAACTGTGCTATTCCTCTTATATAAAACATTAAATGCTTTATCTCCTCGAATAACCTCTTCTACATTCATCTTTAATTCAGCAGTATATTCATTATCCGATGCACTAATGTAATCGTCGAAATATATTGGTTTTTTTAAAGGTATAGGAGCAGTTCGTGTTCCATCAGCTTCTTTTTTAGTTTTCTTCTTAGCAGATGAACCCTCATTAGATTCCTGTTTATCGCTTTTTTCATTTGATTCATTTACTTTTGTATTCTGTGAATTACACGCTGTTAAAGACGTTGCTATTAAGAAAATAAGTACATAAAAAAAAGTCTTTTTCAAAATATGCGCCCCTTTCATGAAATACATGTATGAAAGTAATTGAATTCTTTTATTTAGTCACCATAGAAGTCATTCTGCTTATCCCCTGGTTTACGACCTTCCTGAAGTCTTAGTGCTCTTTCAATTCTTTCAATTCTCTTTTCTATATCAGAATTTCCATCACTTGCAGCAGTAGACGCGTTGCCTGATCTCAGAAGTTGTTCTGCTTCAAACCTATAATCTTTCCCGGTTAGCAAATAATCTGTGGATACCCCAAAAACCTCAGCAATTTTCACAATTTCAATATCAGTTAAAGGACGAGTTCCTTTTTCTATTCTGTTCATTACACTGACATTCATATTGATTTTTTGAGCCAACTCTTTTTGGTTCCACTGTTTTTGTTCTCTCAATTTAATTATTCTTTCGCCTACAGCCAGCATCTTTAATCACCAACTTTCTATATTAGCAATATAAATCTTAACATTTTTCCAATGTAGAAAAAAATAAATTGCTAAATTAGAAATAAAACAGTTGAAATTTCTTTTTTAGAAATGTATTATTAAATCAACAACAGGATTTCTAAAACAGAAATCGAGAGGAGGGAAATATGTTAGATTTAAAATTTGTCAAATCGAGACGTCATGTTAAACAAATTAATTTGCAACAAATGGCCAAGGCTCTAGGATTCAAAAATGCCTCAACATATATGAAATATGAGACAGGAGAATATGCCTTTAAAGCAAACCATCTCCCGATATTGGCTAAAGAATTAGACTGTGACATAAGGGATTTCTTCCGGAAATGAATTTCTAAAATAGAAATATAATTAAATGACTAGGAGAGATAAGATATGCCAACAAAATCAACTATGACTGTTCATGAAACAGCTGATTTTCTTGGGGTACATCACGACACTGTTTACACAATGGTTCGTGAAAGACAAATACCGTTCTTCCGAGTAAGAAAAAGAATTTTCTTTAAAAGAGAAGTTCTTGAAGAATGGCAATTAGCACAAATGGAATCCAATTTTCAGCCAGTTGAATGATTAATAATTTACCACCTTAGAATACAGCTGATTTTTAGGTTTTTCTGTTCCAATTCGCAACATGTTCTATATAGGAACAATAAGGGGGTGAGGAAGTTGAGGTTGGGGGTAGTGCTCCGACAAGCAAGGAAAAGAGCTGGGATGTCCCAAGAGAAGTTGGCTGAATTGTTAAGTCGCTCAAGGAGCTGCATATCAAAATTTGAGAATGATCAAAAGATGCTTGATGTTCCTACATATGTACGGTGGATGGAGGCGACAAATGCAAAAGAAGCCATGATCGCAACCTTATGTGGTGTCGATCCACTTGCGGTCACTCAGCAAATTACAGCCATCATGGCTTTGTTTGGAGGATGAAGATGAGAAAAGCGATTTTCAAGAGCATTGATCATGAAGGGATAACAGCTGAAATGATTTGTATTGAACAACTACAAAAAAGATTAATGAAGGCATTAGAGAGTGCGGATATAGATACGGCGTTAGCAGCTCACAAAGATATTGCGAAATCATTAAACCAAATTCAGCGTTACGAAAGCCAAGCTAAGGTTCATTTATTAAAACAGGCTGCGAGGATTACAAAAATCAAATATCCAAAATCACTAAAAAATAGATTGAGAGGATTGATCTAGATGAAGTATTTGTTCACAGCAAGTCGCTTAATGAAGGCGAAAGATATCGTGAAACAATGTCAGATGCGTCATACAGAGGAAGGGCTCATTTTATTAGCCGCTCTGGAATTACAGATCAGAACGGGAATAAAAAACAGAAAAAAGCAGCAAGCTCCGACACTTACTGCTTAAATCATTTCAAACCATGAATAACAAAATGATCGATCTCATTATAGCGTTATTTAGAGATCACGACAAGGCTTATACTTGTCGTCCGGCTTGCGGATGGGACAGTGCGCACCTACCCCCTCAAATCATGCTCCATCCGCGGTCGGACGATGCGAATAAGCATCAAATAATGTGTTAGGGAGGAAAGAAGTCTTGAGAACTAAACCAGTTATTAAACCTTTCAGTGAGAGACAGTCTGATCAGTTCTATCTATCACAAGTGAATGGATCAATTGTGATGACTAACAAAGGTAAGCCAATGTTCCAATTTCCTGATAAACAAGCCTTTGAGAAATTTCAACAACTAAAGGCTGATGCGATCCGCTCAAAATTAGAGATTTCTTGATGCTTACACCAAACAGAAGAGGAGGGAAGAAGATGAATATTGAGCATCCGATTATCACAGAGATTAATAGATATGGCTATCCAAAAGATATGGTGAGGCAAGAAGAACACTTTGGAATTGATTTTTATGGGTCAGAAATTTTGCTAGAAGATGACTATGTTGAGGATAAAAATTCGGGTGAACTGATCTTGAGAGAAAATCTAGAACGATATCTTGCAGAGGAGCTTGATTTTGAGTTTAAAACAGCAAAATAAAAGAGTCCACTCCCACAAGTGAACTCATCTAAATAACCAGACACAGAAAATGGTGTCAACCACTATTATAAGCAGGTTGGCACCTAAATTCAATGGGGGTTTCTTATATGAATGGATTGTCAAATGTTGATTACTCAAACTATATGGCGGCTTCACAGCCATCAGCAGGAACTTCAGTAACAACAGAAGCTATGGTTAGTCGGCAGGCACAAGAAGTACAAGCAGCTATGGTCATAGCAAAGAAGTTTCCAAGAGACGTTTATGCTGCCTTTGAACGAATTAAGAAAGCATGTGAGCGTAGGCTATTAGCTGAGAATGCTGTCTATGAATATCCACGAGGTGGCACAAAGGTATCAGGTCCTTCTATTCGTCTGGCTGAAGCTCTGGCACAGAATTGGGGGAACATTGATTACGGAATCATGGAACTTGAACAAAAAGCAGGAGAATCTTCTGTTATGGCTTATGCATGGGATCTTGAAACCAATACTCGTCAGACCAAAATATTTACGGTAAAGCATGAACGAAAAGCAAAAGGAACCATTACAAAGCTCAACGATCCAAGAGATATCTATGAACTGGTTGCAAACCAAGGTGCACGTCGAGTTCGTGCGTGCATTCTTGGAGTGATACCAGGAGACATTGTTGATGCCGCAGTTGATATGTGTCAAAGAACGCTAATTAGTGGTCATAAAGAGCCTTTAGAAGACCGCTTAAGGAAGGCATTAACAACATTTAAAGCTGATTTTGGTGTTACGAAGGAAATGGTCGAGGAATATGTCGGTAGCAAATTGGATGCATTTACTGAGCAGGATTACCTCAAAATAGGACGCATCTATACTTCACTTCGTGATGGAATGGCAAAGAAAGAGGACTATTTCAACGTCAAAACTTCAGGTGCTACTAATGCCACAAAATCCAAAATCGAAGAAGAGTTTCTAAAGCAGCAGGAGCAAAAAGAGAGTGATGCAAAGGCTGGTGAGCCAGCAAATGATGATCCCGACAATCAACAAGGAGAATTATTACTCTAACGAGATAGACCAAGTTTATATGTCAAATTCTCAATATAAGAGTTTCTTAGAGTGTGAGGCGGCTACAATGGCAAAACTCCACGGAGAATGGCAGCCGCCGTCCTCTGAGGCTCTTCTATTTGGACAATATGTTCATGCCTGGCTTGAAGGAGATCAGGCCTTTGATGAATTTAAGATGAACACACCTGCTCTATTTACACAAAAGGGCCAGCTTTATAAACAATATCAATTGGCTGATCTCATGATTGAAGCTATACAGAATGACGACTTGTGCATGTTTGTTCTTCAAGGAGATAAAGAAGTAATTATCACAGGTGAATTGTTCGGAATGCCCTGGAAAGGAAAACTCGATGTGTACAACCCTGCAGGTGGGCGCTTTGCTGATCTTAAAACGACTCGCTCTCTTAGGGAAAGGATATGGGATCAAGAGCTTGGCTATTGTTCATTTGTAGAAGCCTATGGATATATTGCTCAAATGGCCCTCTATGCGGAAATAGAAAGACAGGAAGCAGGACGTAGTGATTGGTTAGAGCCTTTGATTGTGGCCATATCAAAAGAAGATCCACCAGATAAAGCAGTTATCAATATTGATGAGTCAAGGATGGAAATTGAGTTAGAAGATATAGAAAAAAACATGGAGCGGATCGTTCAGGTTAAGCATGGCGGAGAAAGACCGAGAAGGTGTGAAAAGTGTAAGTATTGTCGTTCTACAAATCGTCTAAACCGCATCATCCATTTTTCTGAACTGGTAAACAGCTAATGAGGGAGAAGCTAATCATTAAAGTTCCTATTCCGTTTGTGTACCTGTCTTTATCTAAATCAAATCGTAATCAAGCTGCGTTATTTAGAGCGTATGTAAAGGGTTATATCCAAAGAAATGAACCAGGTCTTACTTTTATTAGGATCAGTGGAATGTACGCTCTATGTGAGGTTAAAAGGTCTTAATTTGACGTTGATGGAGAGGAGGAAGTTATTTGTCTACTGGATGGGTAAAGCTACACCGAAAAATATTAGAACACGAATTATGGAATGACGTGACTACTTTTAGACTGTTCACTTTATTAGTTATGAGAGCAAGTCATCAAGATGGCTTCAAAATGAATGGAGTTGTATTAAATAAGGGCCAGTACATAAGATCGTACTCAAAACTATGTGAGGACCTCGCTTATAAGGAAGGAAGAGGGCTAAAAAAGCTGTCTAAAAGTACAATTATGCGTTCAATTAAGAAACTTGTTACGAACAATATCATCACTGTTAGCGAAACGGAACTAGGAACACTATTCACCATTGTGAAATACGAGTTGTACCAAGAGTTTTCAAGTGATCACGAAACAGAACCCAGAACGGAAGAAGAACCTATCGCAGAACGAAGACGGAACGAAAGCGGTACGAAGTCGGAACTATATCAAGAATTAAAGAATTTAAGAATTAAAGAAGAAGAGGAAGAAGAAAAGAGAGCCTCAGTAGAAAATGATTTAACCCCTTTCCAGCAGATCGAAGAAAAGTACTTATCACGAAAAGGTGGGTTGATGTTAACACCAAAAGATTCAGCTGCCATTGAAAGGATTCTCAAGGAGCGAATCCCACTTGAAAACATATTGGTGTGGATCGACGAGGTATTTGATCTATATCAACCAAAGCATAGAGCAGACAGTATTAAATCATTTGCATACCTGGAATCAGCGATTCTTGATCGTTGGCATGCACAGCAGCACCAACCTCAGCCTCTTAAAAACAATGTTTCTGAATTTAAACCAAAGCAGCATAGGCAAAGTAATTTAGACGCACTAGCTCAATACGCAAAAGAAAATGGGATTAAATTTGGAGGAGGTTGATGAACATGGATCAAGAGCAAGCAATGTCTATCCTAACAAGGATTGCAGCTGCCTATCCAAGGTTTGAACTCACTACAGACGCGATCGGAAAAGAAAGAATTAAACTTTGGCTTGATCACCTAAAGGATCAACCCTATGAACAGGTTTTGAAAAAGATTGACCAGCACATTGCTGAAAAGAGATTCCCACCTGCTATCGCAGAGATCAAAATCAAACAACCAGAGCAAAATGAATTCTTAGCGAAACAGAAAGTGTGGGAACAAAATGCAAAATTTGCGAAACGTAGAGGCTGAACAGTTTTTATTAGGTTGTATCATCCTTGAGGGTGATCTGATTAAGGAAACGGCACTAGAGCCCAGACATTTTGCTGAAGAACGGCATAAGAGGATTTTCGAAGCGATGAGGGAAGTGGACAAGCTAGGTAAGCCTGTTGAATTGGCCAATATCGCTGCATCTATTGGAGACCTTTTAAATTCAATTGGAGGCTTTGAATACTTAACCAATCTTGCAAGTACTGTTCCCTCAAAACATGCTTTCGAGACCTATGAAACATTAATTTACGAGGCTTTTAGACTCAGAGATTTACAAAGTGCTGCTTTAGCTTTTGCCAATGCTCCATGCGATGAGGGGATTACTGAGCTTTATCAAAAGACCATTGAAGTGCAAGAAGTTGGAGTTAAAGCTACTCGGACGAAAATGGATGTTCTGACGGAGATATTCATGAGCATGGAAGAAGATCAAGGGGATCTTACAGGAGTCGACACCGGTCTTGCGGACTTGAACGCCATGACAGGTGGTTGGCAAAAAAGCGATTTGATTATTGTGGCTGCTCGTCCATCGATGGGAAAGACTGCTTTTGCTCTTAACCTAGGTTGTAATAACGCACTAAAGGGTGGAGTAACAGATATTTTTTCGCTTGAAATGTCAGATACACAGTTAACTCATCGAATGTTAAGCAGTCTTGGGAGAATTGAAGGCACCAAGTGGAGGAATCCAAAAAAGTACTTTAGCGATCAAGATTATGATAGAGCCAACAAAGCTATGGGTGAATACGAAAAATTAGATATCTACATTCATGACCAACCCACTCAAACAGTTGCAGATATACGGTCCCAGATCCGTAAAACAAAAAAGGATCACCCTGATCAAGATCATTTAGTGATCATTGATTATCTTCAGCTCATTACCCCGATCGGTAAGTTTGAGAGCAAAAACTATGAGGTTGGTGCCATCACCAAAGAGCTGAAGAATATGGCGAGAAGCTTTAATGTCCCAATCATTTTGCTATCACAGCTCTCACGTGGAGTTGAACAGCGGCAAGATAAACGTCCAATGATGTCTGATTTGCGTGATTCAGGAAGCATTGAACAAGACGCTGATATCGTTACGTTCCTCTATCGTGATGATTATTACAACAAAGATAGTGAGCAGAAAAATATAGTCGAAATCATTTTTGCTAAACAACGAAATGGTGAAGTGGGAACAATAAATGCTGCTTTTATGAAAGAGTACGGAAGGTTTGTAAACTTATCGCGGCAAATGGAAGCCGCTTTATGATACGGAGGATGAACATGTCAAATATTAATAGCAAACAGCGTCGTGAGTACCTTTTAAACGAATTAACTCGTATTGGGTATTTAGCTAGTTTGGACAAGAACCCTGAAAATTTATCACTCTATGAACTTGAAATGCTTGTCATTTCTCTCAAGAGTCAACGTGGCAGTAGGGTGTTAACATATAACGCCAGGATGGAGGCACCTGAATGAAGATAGCATTCACCGTCTACGGAGAGCCAGTTGCACAAGGGCGTCCAAGAGCTACTCATATGAATGGAATGACGAGATTATACGATCCCAAGAAGTCACGGGACTTTAAGCAATACGTGAAGTTGGCAGCAAGTGACCATCGTCCCGAGCAACTCCTTACAGGTCCGCTTGAATTGAGGGTTAAAGTTTACAAATCCCTACTAAAAAGCTTCAGCAAGAAAAAGGCCGCAGAAGCTGAAAGAGGCGAGCTGAGACCAGCTAAGAAGCCGGATGTTGATAACTACATTAAAGGGATAAAAGATGGCCTGAATAAAGTCATTTGGCAGGATGATAGCCAGATAGTCGATCTACATGTAAGCAAATTCTATAGCAGTTCACCGAGAATTGAAGTCGAAGTCTCAACTCTCACACCAACCCATGAGGAGGAACAAATATGTCTTTTGTAAATTTTGATGGAGCAGTCAAGAAAGTAAATCATAAGCCTAAAGGTGTTACAGAATTGGTCCTTGAAATCTCAACGAAGGATCTAGGAAACAGTATTCAAAACCTTGCTGAAATGATTGATAACGATGTGCGTGTTGAAATTGAGAGCGATGTTGTCCGCTATAACGTTCAAATCAATGCTCACACTGAGCGGCCTATTGTAAATTATCAAGTAGATCAAAGCGGCGTGGTTCACATTGCTGAGCCTGAGCCGGAACAGTTAGAGGCTGAATTGGGCTTACCAGCAGAAAAACCACAAATTGAAGAAAAGCCTATGGAAATTAAACGTGAAGTAGTGGATCGATTCATCCAAGAAGGTATGGCACCAGAGCAAGAAGGTTTCCCAGAGAATATGGCTGACATTGTGAAACGGCGCATTGAGGGTGAATCATACCGCAAATTGGCTTCAGAGCTTGAGATGTCATCCGGTGCTATCGTTGATCTAATCAATGATTACCGAGCTGCAGTGGCTCCACTCGCTGAAAAATGGTGGGATTGGAAAGAGGATCAAGCCAACGAAGCTGAACCGATGCAAAAAGATGATGATTTAGAATCCTCTCAAAGTGTGAAAGACGATTATGGCGGGAATGAACAAAAAGAAGAGGAAGACGGTGCTGCCTAAGATGGCACGCGAACGCTCAAAACGGTGGTTCTTGCTTATCGCAAAGAGGATGGACAACGTGTTCACCTCTATGAACCACTTAAAAAATATGAATTGCTTAGTCGGATCAGGAAAGGATGGAGGATTATCAGATGAAAAACAAATTCTTAGAAGGAGACTGGATCAAAGCATCAAGGAAAGGCAAAAGAGAACCACTTAACAAAGCAGGTTATGTACTTAAAGTATCTGAAGATGACATTTTAGTAAGGTTCCTTAGTGGTAATACCTTGGTTGTTCCAAAGTCTTGGGCTGAAAATTTGGATGAGGCGCTTACTGAAGAGGATCTGAAGGCTTTGATTGACCTGTCTTTAGATTTAAGGGACGAACACTTCTTTAGGATGTGTGTACGTGATTTGCAAGCTATTCAGGCCAAATAAAAAGAACCGAAGCACAAGGCCCCAGTTCTATTGAATCTGCACAATTCATTATAACATGGGAGGCCTTGTGCATGAACTTACCTATTGAAATTCTAACTACAAAGAAAATTGAAGAGCATATTGAGTTTGGCAAAGTAAAACTACTCATCCTAGACGGAGTTAACCACAAAGCCTACTTATCAGATATTCCTGATTACGGGAAGACTAGTATTCATTCAAAAGACGGCTTACCTATAAGGGTACAGTATGATTATGGATATAAAATAATGTGAACATTGTTATATTATGGATTACATGTTACGATTTATAGGATTTTTGGATGATGGGAGATAATTTAATGAAAGAATCGTTTAAATTTAAAGAAAACAAATGGACATTTTTTGGATGGAGTGTGATTGGACTAGCAATATTAGCCCCTACCTTTTTATTATTATTTAGGGATTCAATTGTAATAGATTTTAATAATTTAGGTCCAATAGGAGATTTTTTTGGTGGAACAACTGTTGGCTTATTAACATTAGCAAGTATGTTGTTTGTTATTTCCAGTATTTCGATGCAAAAGAAGCAATTGGGTATGCAACAAGAGGAACTTAAAATGCAGAGAGAAGAACTAGCTAAAACGAGAGAAGAGTTTGAGCTTACAAACAGGACATTAACTAAACAACAATTCGAGAGTACTTTTTTTAATATGATTAATCTACATCATAACTTACTGAAAGATTTAGAAGGAGGTCGTAAACATATAAGTGTAATGTATGAAAACCTTTATCCAGAATATAAATTTGCAGTAAGCAAGCATTGGGAAGGAAAACTACACTCACTAAGAAAGGTTGATCCGGATAGACTTTTTGATTTTTTAGAATCGATGTTTTGGTTTGACAAAAGTCATAATCTTTTTTTAGAAGAGTTTGAAAAAATGCTTAGAAATGATGTCCATAATACAATAACTTGGGATGATGAACTTATAAAAAATATGCAAAGAAGCTCTTTGGATGCTGTATGCAAAGACGAAAATTTTAAGAAAGAACTAGATATAAAACTTAAAAGAGATATAAACAGCCTAATAGAAAAGTATGCAAATGATCACCAAATACGTTTATTTTTTAAAGAAAGGCATAAAAACCTTTCTATATCAGCATATTCAAGACATGCTTTTAAGTTAGAGGAAATTTACAATGATTTAAAAGATGATTGGTCAATTTTTCTACTAAATAAAACTAGAGAGCAAACTTTACTGAACCCTTGGTTTTCCCTTAAAAGAAAGGCTTATGAAAAAATGTATAAAGAAATGGAGGAGGAAATAGGACATTATTATAGGAATCTTTATCGAATTATGAAGTTTATACACGATGAACAATTTAGCAATAATTCGAAAGAAAATGAACTAGAAAAAAAGAAATATAGAGGTATACTAAGAGCACAGCTTTCTTCAATGGAATTATTAATGTTGTTTTATAATGTTGTCTATTCAGAAAAAGGAGAGAAATTTAAAGATATCTTAAAGGGTACTAATTTTTTTGATGATCATTTAATAGAGTCTAATTTTCTATGGGCAAATGATAAAGAAGAGTTAGCCGCTTTAAAATAGATGTGATATGCGTGGTGAATAATCTTGACTGTTGAAGTACTTCACCTTTTACCAGAGGTAAATGAAAAGCAGGTCCGTCAGACATTAATAAATGAATTGAATCTTTATAAAGCATTAAAAGTTAAACAAGAGAACTTAGATGAGCAAAAAGCAAATGGCATCTTAACTTTGTTTCCAAGATTAAAAGATCAAAATGTTTGTTCGGAGCTCAAGGTGCGGCAAATAGAAAGAGCACTAGAGTACAGCTTGGATGAAATTGAACAAGACATTATTCGTATGAAGTACCTTAATTCACGAATGGTTAAAGATCTTGAGGTATGCGAAGAACTAGGATTAAAGAAAGATCGATATTACAAATTGAAAAAGCAAGCTACGTTTAAACTTTCGACAGCACTCGGAATTATATGAGTGCTGTTTTTGTATATATGGTATTTTAGGATCATTTATAAATAGATACATATATTGTATATTGGATTTGTTGTAAATAAATTGGAAAAGGAGTATCAGAATGAAGAAATTAGCTTATTCGATTTTCTTTATGGTTTTTCTGTTGGCGGCATGGTTATGGACAAGTGATGTTGAAGCTAGTCAATCAAAGGACGGTATCAAAACATACAAAGAGACACATGTACTAGAAGTTGACGAAAATGGACATGCAAAAGAAATACAGAGTAAATCTGATATTATTGATCAAGCAAGACAACAATTTAAAAACCAACCTCATGATCCACCTCAAAGAAATATGCCACAGGGTGACACCGTAGTGCTGCAACCATCCACCAAGAATAAGAATACTAATAAAACTCCAGACGCAAATACTAAAGTCGCAAACACAATTGTCATCGATACATTGTTTAAGTTAGATCAATCGAAAAAGTCAATTACTCATAGTTCTACAATTCGTAGCATGATAGGCAAATCGAAGCCGGTTATTGTAATTGTAGGTAGCACTCTATTTGTAGGAGATAATTATGCGGGGAAATATAACGCAATTTCAACTTATACTAAAGAATTTACAGGTTCTCAGATAAAAGTTGGTGCTACAAAATCTAAAACGTATAAGATGGTTGCAACGAAATTTGTGTACAAATCCGATATACTGACAGCCGGTTGGGTCGGAAGTGCCCCAGGTACTAAACAGAGTACAACTGAAACATATTTAGTTAATAAAAATGCTTATCAATATCCGCAAATTCATAATAGTCATAGTGGTAAATCATTGCCGGCACCAACAAAAGCAAATATGAAATGGTATAAGCCTGAAGATAGAGTTAAGAGAGATAAGGATATCCGTAATAAATATATCAGATGGTATATTGGTAAATACGGCGATCCTAAATGGAATTGGTCTGATTTAGACGTTCACCATGTTATTCCTTTAGAATATGGTGGAGATAATAAAATGGGTAATTTATATGGACTTACAAGAACGATACATCAACAAGATGTTTCTCCTTGGTGGAGAGGATATAGATAGAAGGTGAAAGATTGAGTAGGATCATGCAAATATTAGAAAAGCTTGAAAATCAATTAGATGAGAAGAACATCATCAAATTCTCGGTAGATGGTGAAGTCTATGAAAAGTGCTGTACCTTCAACGCCCCAGCCGATCAAGAAAATATAAAACAATTTGAAAAGAAACATCACGCATTGCCTGACGATCTCAAAGAGTTTTTATGTCTACATAATGGAGCAAGAATATTTGAAGACATAGTTTTTGGGAACAAGGTGGGTGGAGGATTACACGTTTTCAGTTTAGAAGAAATCGAATCCGAGTTGTCTAATGATTTTTTTGATCAGGTTGATGGAATAGCTATTGCCGCTCTTTTTGAAGGGTGCTACTTGATACTAAATAAGGAAAATCCCAACCTTTATCTATTTGAAGACGGTTTAGAGTATAGGCTGCTTGATGTAGATTTTGAAACTTTCCTTCAGAAGTATATTGATTCTGAAGGCGATGCGTTTTGGGAATAATAGAACCAAAGTGTCCATGTTTATGGGCACTTTTTTTATTTGCCTTGCCGAGAAAAAACCGAAAAAAAGCCGACAAAAAGGGGGATAAAAAGGGGACCTTTTTTCCTAAGTGGATCATCGTATGATAGAGACAAGCAAAACGAACGTGAATATTTTGTCCAGAAGGAAGAACCTGCGGACGCTGATCATTGAGCACTTTAAGTGCCTTGATTGGTGTCCGCTTTTTTTATTGGGAGACGCGTCTTTCCCTTATCAATGGCGTATCTGGATACGGAACAAAGGTGTTGAGGAATGTGGCCATGCGAGAGGGACATTCTGAGCCTGGATAGCAGCTGGTCTGCGGCGGCCGTATCGAGGACAGTTTTTCATTTTATTTGATGATTGACTGTACTTGGCATCCTCTCGGAGTGTAGTCATCATTTCAAAATCTATTTAAGCGAATAGCGTAAGGTGGTGCTTATTCGGCAAGGAGCGAGTGAAATGAAGATCAGAGATTCTTTATCTGTAGAAACAACGAAGCAATTAAATCGCATTGCTCCTGGTTCTAATCGAAAGAAGAAGAGCAATGCTGATCCGATAACAAAGCGAGATTGGGAAGAAATCATGGGAACGAGACGCGAAACGTATCAAAGACAAGGCGGCCGTATCCGCAGGAAACGATGATTTGATGGGAACAGTCGTCTTTTGGGTGTATGGCTGCACGTGCTTTGGTGAGGGATAGGAGCGCAAAAATATAAAAAGGGAGATGATAAGCATGGCATCAAAATTTGGTGTATCTGCTAATCCAAAAAAAGCGAATCATATTTTAGGAAAGGAGAAGGTTGTGGTTGTTGCGATCCAGAATCACAATGATTACATTTGTGGACCAAACCTTATTCCGCAACGTAAAGTTGATGGTAAATGGGTCACAATCAAAACGAATTCACCTAACCCGCTGAACCCAGCAGAGAAACAGTACGATGAATTCGACATCAAGGGATCACTTGATAACAAGAAAGGCACGTATCGATTTAGAGTTGATGTAGAACGTTACGACAAACATGGCAACTATGTTGAAACTGTTGGTACGTTCTACACATCTGAATTTTACGTTAGATAAACGTACTATCTTGTTCTAAATATTAAATAATCACCTCCGATATAAATTTAGAGGTGATTATTTAATCAAACAAAAAATTGGCTTTGATTTGATAATAGACCTGAAATCGTATTTGCAATAAGTTGAAATTCATACATAATTAGGACTGATAAATAATGCTGAACGATTGGGTGAGGGCTCAAGAATTAACAGTATTATTGGTTTAAATAAGATTTTAAGGAGATTAAAATGCTATATTATTTCACAGCCAGTGATAAAGCAGCACAAAAACATTTTTATGATACTATCCAAAATCCTTATCATATTAAACCCTTTTTGAATTTAATTGATGTGGATGTTGCAGAGAAACTAAAAGACCACGAGTTAGCAGAGTATGTTCATATGTGGGGTTCAACACCTGGAACAAGTAATATAAAGCGTTGGAGTAAGTTAAAAGAAGGTGATAAAGTTTTAGCTTATTCTAAGGGTATTTTCTATTATTATGGTACGATCTTTGCAAAAACTCGGAATTCAACATTGGCAGAGAAAGTATGGGGTAAAGACAAACATAATCAGACATATGAATATATTTATTTTATTAAAGATCTTAAGTCAGTAAATTTTGAAACGAAAAAATTTGCTCGATTTTTTGGTTATAAGCAGAATTTTACTCCACAAGGATTCAGTAATATTAGAGAAGATTTGCTTAATATAAAATTAAATAAATATCAAGATTTAGATGAATTGATTAATGACCTTAATAGCAACTTTTTACTTCCAGAAGAGGATGAACTGGTTGACAGTTATCAGGAAGCCTTAGATTCTAATTATTCTGATGTTATAGTTGAACCAGAAGATACTCCACATTCAAGAAAAAAACCTCAAAAAGTAAATGGAAAGCAAGTTTGGCCTAGAAATTCAAAGTTTGCTAAAGCAGCAATAAAAAAAGCTGATTTCAAATGTGAAATTGATAACTCTCATCAGACCTTCTTATCTGAAACGAGCAAAGAACCATTTATGGAAGCACATCATTTAGTTCCAATGCATATGCAACATGAATTTGAAGTTAGCTTAGATAGAACATGTAACATTGTTTCTTTATGCCCGACCTGTCATAGGAGAATTCATCATGCTAATTCGAAAGATAAGAAATTGCTCTTAGAGCATTTATTTAACTCAAGACAAGGTGAATTAAAGTTAGTTGGTATAAATATTGAACTTGATTATCTACTTAACTCTTATAACATCATTAGTTAGGGGTAATTTAAAAGAAGCTATACTTAAGTCATGCGCTGTTTTTAAAGGCAGGATGGGGATGAATAATTTTCCCTCGTCACCACAAATTAATATATTTTCACTTGCTCTTGAGAGCTGAAATAAAAAAACTCTCCCCTTCTGCCGATAAAAAGGAGGGAGGTGAATATTAATGTGGAAGACGAAATTATTTAAACAGATAGAACAAGAATATAGTTATATCGAATTGAACAGTGTTAATAAAGCATACGAATTTATAATAAAAAAGTTTAATGAAGAGTTGCTTAAACCAATAAATAGCATACATCCAGAATATGCTGATATCAACATAGTGGATGAAAATAAAACTGAGTTACATATTGGTGAAAAATTGTTAATTATTCGATCTAACAAGGAATTTAAAGTCATTGAATTCACATTTAATAACAATCGTATTAAAGTTTCATTTAAATCTGATAATTATGGAATTGTACAAAATATATCAGAAATTAAAGAACTTGATAATGATATGAAATATTTCAATAAGCACTATGTAGAAAAAGTATTTGAATATGTTTTTTCTGTAGCCTAAGGCATCCTCCGGGGTGCTTTTTTTGTTCCCTGTAAAATGCTTCCGATAAGTCTTTACACCAAGCATCGGCTTAAAGATAGAGTGCGGCGGCAGCAGTTTAGAGCGAATGAAAAAGTTTTGTATAAACAAAAAAGAAATAGCAATAATAAATTTTGAATAGGAGGTGTTAGAAATGGAATGCCAACCAAATAATGATCCTCAGCTTTTACGAGATAACGGAAATCAACCTATTATAAAACAGGTTGAAAATATATATCTACGATACCCTCATGAGCAAAATGATAAAGTGCCAGAGGCATGTAGACAAGCTGCTGAAGGAGAGGCAAAAAAATTAATTGATGCCTACAATACTTTTCTTACTCCAAAAGTGGGATTGCACCATGTGCATGTAACGAATTTCTCTGGCCAAACGCATACAACCGTGGATCCATGGACCAATATAAGTCATTGGGAATGGAAGGGAAGTTGTGAATTCGAAACATTTGTAACTTGTAACTAATTAAAACTAAGAAGAGCCTCTTTGAAGGTTCTTCTTTTTATTTTTACAAAACAACACAAAGAAAGGAGTGGCGGTGATGTGACATGGCAAGGGCAAGAAATCCGAATCGAGACAAAGCATTTCAGTTGTGGAAGGAAAGTGACGGAAGACGCTTATTAAAAGACATTGCAGAAGAATTAGGAGTCACTGCAAACACAATTAGAAAGTGGAAAGCGAACGACAAATGGGATGAAGAATTGAAAGGTAGCGCTCCGAGTGAGAAAAGGAGCGTTCCTATTCGTGGTGCTCCAAAAGGGAACAAAAACGCTGTAGGGAATAGCGGCGGTGCTCCTGCAAGAAATCAAAACGCAAAGACACACGGCTTTTACTCAAAGCACATGCCAGCTGAAGCGTTTGAGATCATGCAGGACATTCAAAAGTTTTCACCCGTTGATCTGCTGTGGGAACAAATACAGATTCAATTCATCGCTATTGTGCGAGCGCAGAAAATAATGTTTGTTGAAAACAAAGACGAAATGATCAAAGAGTTGAAAAAGAAAAAATCAGTCGTTTCAGATTCTACTGATATTGAGGAAGTAGAATACGAGTTTCAATTTGCTTGGGATCGTCATGCTACATTCCTAAACGCTCAATCTCGTGCAATGGCAGAGCTCAGGAGTTTGATAAAACAGTTTGAGGGGTTAGCGCATGAGAAAGACGAAAGACGGCTTAAATTGAAGCAGATGAGGCTTAATATTGATAGGACAAAAGCTGAAGTGGAACATCTTACAAATAATAAAGAAGATTCAACGTTTGAAATCATTATTAAGGATAAGGGGGATCGTTGATGGAAAAAGAAGTGAACCCCCACTTTAGAAAATTTCTTTTTGACTGGGATCAGAAGTTTCAATTCCTAGTGGGTGGTTACGGTTCATCTAAGAGCTATCACATTGCCCTGAAGCTCATTCTGAAGCTGCTAGATGAAAAGCGAACCGCTCTTGTGATTCGTGAAGTCTATGACACACATAGAGATTCCACTTTCTCTTTATTTGAAGAGATCGTGAATGACCTTGGACTCGATCATGTCATTCAGTGCCGGACATCACCGCTCATGCTTAAGTTTCACAACGGCAGCCGGATCATCTTCAAAGGGTTGGACAAGCCAGCCAAATTAAAGTCGATTAACAACATCTCGATCATATGGATTGAGGAATGTTCCGAGGTTAAGTATGAGGGATTCAAGGAGCTGCTTGGTCGTTTGCGTCATCCAACGCTGCAACTACACATGATCCTATCGACGAATCCTGTCGGGCAGGATAATTGGACATATCGTCACTTCTTTAAGGATGATCAGAACAATCGCTTCATCCTGGATGATGAAAGATTATACAAAGAGCGAACGATCGCTATCAACGATACGTACTATCATCATTCTACAGCTGAAGACAACTTATTCCTTCCGGTCAGCTATATTAAGCAGCTGGACGAACTAAAGGAATACGATCCCGACCTTTATCGAATAGCCCGAAAAGGTCATTTTGGCATTAACGGTATTCGTGTTCTTCCTCAATTCGAGGTACAGCCACATGAAGATGTGATGCTGGCCATCTCAAAGATCAATCGGCCTTTGCTTAGAGCGGGAATGGACTTTGGTTTCGTAGAGTCATATAACGCTTTGATCCGATTGGCCGTCGATCATGAGAAGAAATATCTATACATCTATTGGGAGTATTACGATCGTGGCAAGACTGATGATGTCACAGTTGAGGACTTGAAAGAGTTCGTCGAAACAAAAGAGCTGATCAAGGCTGATAATGAACAGAAGACAATCGCATATTTCCGCAAGATGGGATACAACATGGTGGCCGCTCATAAGTTCCAGGGATCACGCTTGCAGTACACCAAGAAGATCAAGCGGTTTAAGAAAATCATTTGTTCCGACTCATGCAAAAACACGATCTATGAACTTCAGCCGCTCACGTACAAGACAGACAAGCGCGGCAATATCATAGAGGACGAGTTTCTGATTGACCCTCATACTTTTTCAGCCATTTGGTATGCGTTAGATGATTATGAGGTAACGGACCTGAAAGAGAAACCAAAAGAGCGGACACGCCCGAACAGAGAAAGGAGGTCACGCTGATGAAAACGGTCAGAGCAACAGTGATGAAAGCAAATGTGTCTGAAACCACTAAGCAGATTTATGAGGATGGATTTAATTACGAGGCTGATGATGTGATCGAGCCGCCATACAATATCAAAGAGCTCAAACAAATGGCCGAGTATTCTACCATTCTTCAGCAATGCATCGATGCTTATAAAACGAATATTCTAGGTTTCGGCTTAGGAATCGAGTATACTTTCGATTTCAACGCAGAGAACGCACCGAAAGAAAAGAAAGCTGCAGCTGAGAAAGAATGGACCCAACTTGAAGAGTTCGCCAGATATATGAACTATGATGAGTCAGCCGAAGTGGTTCTTGGTTATGTAATAGAAGACCGAGAGAAAACAGGTAATGGATTTGTGGAAGTGCTTCGAGAAGGAACAGGAAAGCCTGCAGGCATTGAATATCTGGATGCACAATACTTACGTGTTTGTAAGCTGGGTGATCCCGTTGAGATCGACTTTAAATATACAGATCATGGTGAAGTTAAGACCATGAAAAGAATGAAGCGGTTCAGAAAGTATGTTCAGAAAATCAACACAAAAAAAGTTTTCTTCAAGGAGTACGGCGATCCAAGGACAATGAACGCTGCTACGGGAGAATATAGCGAAAAAACTCCCCCTGAACTTGTAGCAAGCGAAGTCATTCACTTCAAGATTGGCAGCGATACATATGGTGTTCCTCGTTGGATTGGTAACATCGTTAATATGTATGGAGCGCGCAAAGCTGAAGAGCTGAACTATCTGTACTTTAAACAAGGGCGGCATGTGCCGGCTGCAATTACTGTAGAGAATGGGATGCTTTCTGAATCCTCATATGAACAGCTTCAGGAATACATGAACGGCATTGAGGGTTCAGACAATGCACATAAGTTCCTGTTACTTGAAGTTGAAGGGATTCCAAAGAAGGATGAAATATCGAACGATGAAGAGCCGGCTAATGTAAAGGTGGATATAAAATCACTGGCCGAGATTCTCCAGGAGGATGCGCTGTTCCTTGAATATGATGAGAAAACGAGAAACAAGATACGTTCCTCATTCCGTCTGCCGCCAATCTACACAGGCGAATCACAGGACTATAACAAGGCGACAGCTGACACTGCTCGTAAGACAACTGAAGAGCAGGTATTTCAGCCGGAGAGAATGATCATCACTGGCAAGCTCAATACACTCTTCCTTCCTGATCTCGATCTCTGGCATGTGCGACTCATATTAAATGGTCCTGATTTTCGTGATCCGCTCGAAATTGCAAAGGTTCTTACACCGTTTATTCAAGCAGGAGCGGTTTCACCGAATGACCTGCGTGATCTGGCTGGCCGTATTCTTGGTAAGACACTTGAAGAATGGCCAGAGGAAGAATATCACCGACCAATTGAAGCGAAGCCAAAGGCATCAACTAGCTTGCTTGATACGATTCTTCAAAAGTCTGCGGGTTCCCAGGAAGATCTGATCCATCTCTTAAAAGATGTTAGGGATGAACTAGAGGAGATCCGCAAATGAGCAAGGTGGCTCAGCTGATAAAAAACATCAATACCTTTGTGCAAAAAGCGGAGGCAGATGAGGTCAAGGAACTCAAAGCGGCGGTGGCTGATTTCCCCGAACTGCAAGACATTCCCTCTTTGGTAGAAGAGTACGAGAAAACCACCGCAAAACTTCTCAGATTGCAACGCAGGACGTTTTTAAATGCTCTGAATGGTTTTATATCCAAGGACGATTCGGAAACGTTAGAATCAATTCTAGCGTTCTTTCAAAATGACTTGTTTGCAGCTGACGAATTTGGGGAGCTGTTTGGAAAAGAAACGGCCATATTTTTGACATTGACCGTCACGCAGCTGGCCGAGAAGATTATGCATTCCATTGATGCAGATATTCCGTTCAAGGTGTTATCTGAAAGAACCGCAGAGTGGATTGAATCGTGGTCGCAGGAGTTGGCTCAGCTGATGCAGCTGAATACTCATACAGCCATTGAGCAAACGCTGAAAGAAGGTATAAAAGAAGGCCGCTCTATTCAAGAAATTGAATTGGAGCTGAAGGACCTTCCTGAATTCAGCCGCAAGCGCGCACGTGTGACAGCTGTAACTGAGGTGTTGACCGCTTCTTCCGTCGCTCAACATGAATCCTATGTCCAATCCCCAGCGGTTACGGGGAAGAAGTGGAAGCACAGCGGCGGGAAAAAGAATCAGTCGAGAGAAAGTCACGTGCAGCTAGATGGAACTATCATCCCGCTTGATGAAGAGTTTGAGATACCAGGCAGCGGAGAGCGGTGCATGTTTCCGAGAGATACACAGCTCACGCCAAAAGAGCGAGTAAATTGTCATTGTGCGGTTGGTCCTGTGGTTGATCCTGTTATTCTAGGATTGTCAGCTGAGGAAAAAGAAGAGATTAGAATGAAAGCTCTCAAAAAATATTAACAGATTATTTAAATGGTTCTTTTTGGTTTATTTGTTGTATAATGTTGGCATGTGAAAATTGGATAATACTTTTTTGGAGGAGAATGTAAAATGCTAGACCTATTTACCTTAAAACATGCCATGAGAAAATCGAATAAACATGATTTAACGGAACTTGCAGCTCAGTATAGACCTGATAGAAGAATTGCTCCTAATGAAACTAGAATAGAATTAATTGAAGATTTAGCATCAAGAATTCCTGAAAGAGATAGGGAAGAAATTATTTATAATAAGTTTGGTATTCCTAAAACAAGATATGTCGGCTATATAGGGATTATTGAGGAGCGGAATTTTAGTGAAGATCAAATTAGAGAGAATATTGACGATTATAACATTACTCGTGATTACAACAATGAGATACCAGAATTTGAGGCACAGACAAAGTATCAGTTGGAATTAAAAAGATATGAAGATGAAGAGCTATCAATCTATTATAGAAGGATTGTTAAAAAGCCCGAATATGATTTTGAAGAAATGAGATCAAAGGTTATTACTTATCCAACCCATGTTAGAATCTTAATAAAAAGAGCATCTGGTATTGTCACTGTCTTCACTGGTGATAAAGATTTAGCTAATGAAGCACTAAGTGCTCTAACTATTGTGTTCCAAAAAACTATTAAGCCATTAGATTCTAACTTATCAGGAATAACCGATGCAGATAGAGGAAGTTTTTCAGTGCATACCGTAAAATTTTTAGATTATATATATCATGGTTTATCTCAGGTAGGAAGAGTTGGAGTAATAAATCATATTGAGTTGGAAACCAATAAAGGTGATGAAATTCCGCAAACAGTAACTGTGAAAGGAGGAAATGATTTAATTGATGATAGATCTGTTTGTGAATATCTATTTATATACGGTAGAGAGTTAGTGGGTATAAAATTAAACTTGTTTATAACCCTAAATGATGAAGAACACAAAGTCTCTGTTCAAATTGGTATTCGAAATGGAAAAACAAAGGTTGGAATAATTAAAGAAAAATTCACTATGCAACAAATTAAATATTTTTATGAAACAATTGAAAATAATATATTTATAAATATTAAAGAATATGGGTTAATCGATTTAGAAGGAACTAAAGAAATTCTAGAGAAAATTCGTAACAGGGCACCAAGGGAAATATTAGGATAGTTTGAACGAAAGGAGTGTAGGAAGTGGCTTTGAAATATGGAGAATTTGATTTGTTGGATGAGACTGTAAATAATATTTTGAATACAAATGCACTTCTAATTATCTTAAATAAAAAAGGATTCATAACTAGTGATGAATTTATTCAAGCTAAGGAAGAAGCAATAGCAGATTTTAAAAATGATTTTCCTACATTAACGAAAAAAAGGTAGCCATTATGGAAGAAGTGTTAGATTTTATTAAACAACCAATTGTAACAAGTATAATCACTAGTTCAATTGTTACATTGATCGTTCAAACTTTAATTAAAGAGTTTTTCGCGAATTCTTTTAGAAAGAGTTTTGAAAAATATAAAGAACAACTAACAATACATGCTGAGAATAGAAAATTAGATTTTGACAGAAAATTACATGATTTCAGTCTGTATTCTAATAGGAGACATGAGATATATCCTGAAATCTATAAAAGGATATTTGAAATTAACAAAACTCTTCAAACTTATGAAGAAAAAGTTAAACTAAATAACCAAACAATTAAACAACCAGAGGATATTTTAGTTTATTACGATATTATTGGTATAGATCTCACGCCTGAAACTGTTGAAAAAATTCAAAAAAAATGTGATGAAAAATGGGCTGTAGATATAGCAATTTGTTTATTGCAAGTAAGTAGGTTAGTTAAAAATCAGCTTGCTGTGGAATTGAGAAAATATATTGAGGATTCATACAATTTTTTCTCTCATAACATGCTATTTCTATCTGATAATGTTAATACGAAAATTGATTATTTATTTGATTTGTTTGCAGAAGAGTTTGATAAAAGACAAGCAAATGCTTCGGCAACACAGGTAGAAGCAATACAAATCATTGATGAGAAGATAATTGAGTTAAAAGAATCATTATCTTCAGAGTTAAAACGTGGGGATTATGTAGAGTCTGTTGAATCAGAAAAAAATGAAAGTTTGTTTAAAAAGTTTTTAAACAAATTTAAAAGGAGCTATTAAAGCTTCTTTTTTTTATGAAAGGAGGTGAATGAATTGCCACGAGAATTGATAAATGCAAAAATCACGCACGTTTCATACGTGGATAAGGCTGCTAATCAAAAGCAGTTCTTTTTTATGAAGTCAGAAAAACAGCCAGACTTTCAAAAAGAGATCAAGGTTATTGCGAAGGCTGATGATGTGCAGCGTCTTGTGTACGGTATTGTATACGAACCCAACGTAGCTGATGCACATGGGGATTACATGACACCAGAAGAAATTGAAAAAGCCGCTCATGGTTTCCTGAAGGATGCACGTGAGATCGATAAGCAACATGATTTCCAAGGCGGTGTTGGGGAAGTCGTTGAATCGTACATTGCTCCGTCTGACTTTGAAATGGGCGGTGAGGTTATCAAGAAAGGATCGTGGGTTCTTGTGACAAAGGCTTCCGATGAAATTTGGGAACAGATTCAAAAGGGCGAGATCACCGGATATTCAATGGCCGGAACAGCAGACATAGGAAAACAAGAGCGTGAGCCAGCTTCTGAAGAGAAGGGGCTTTTTTCTTTGCTCAAAAACTTCTTTTTATCAAAAGGAGAAGTAAAGAACCGATACGACAAAGGCCGCATGCGTCGTGAGTTTTGGGCGGCACAAGATGCATTAAATTCCGTTTTGTTTAAATGGGATTCTTACGACGATGAAGACTTGGAGACTGATCCTGACAAGGTTAGATCAGCACTGGAAGACTTTGTGGAAATCACACAAGAGATATTGCTTACTGATGACTTGGCTGGGATCCAAACTGATCGACCTGAAGCTGTCGCAAAAGCTGGCCGAAAGTTTTCAGCTGCTAATTTAACTGAATTGAAAAATGCAAGAGCCGCTATCGACAATCTGTTGAGTCAAGCGGAAGAGAAGAAGGAGGAAGAAGACGTGAACAAAGAAGATTTGCAAAAGATGCTAGATGACACAATTGCACCGGTTGTAAAGCGTCTGGATGACCTTGAAAAAGGCGAAGGCGAGCAGCAACCTGATCCGCAAGAAAAACAAATTGATGAAGAGGTCGCAAAAGAAATGGCCGCAGCTGTAGAAAAGGCATTGGCTCCAGTTGTTGAAAGAGTCGAAGCCCTTGAAAAAGCACGTCCGCAAGGTAATGGAGTAGTAGATCAACAACAAGACTTACAAAAATCTGAAACGGTATGGGGCGGCTTGCTTTAAGCCGAAAAAAGGAGGAACTAGAGTGAGAAATCAAGAGGTAATTAACAAAGCGGAAGTGACGCTTGGTACATTAAAGACAGGCGGTCTCATGAATCCAACGCAAGCATCTACATTTATTCGTATGGTGCAAAACACACCAACCCTGCTGCAAGATGCACGTGTCATTCCAATGGACAGCGATTCGCAAAAGATCGAAAAAATCGGTTTTGGCCAACGTATCTTGCGTGCAGGAGAAGAAGGCAAAGCGCTTGATGCAAAAGACCGTGTTGCGCCAACAACAAGCACTGTTCAGCTAACTGCAAAAGAAGTGATCGCTGAAGTAAACATCACATATGACACGCTTGAAAATAACATCGAGGGTGATAATTTACAGAATACCATCATGCAAATGTTGGCGGAACGAGCGGCAGTAGACATTGAAGAGTTGATCCTAAACGGTGATACAAAATCTGAGGATACTTACCTTGCTCAACTTGATGGTATCCGCAAACAAGCGGAATCTCATATCGTAGATGTAGCTGGTGAACCACTTACACGCCAAGTATTCAAACAAGGATACAAAGCTGTTCCATCTAAATATTTGCGTATTCCACAAGAATTCCGTTTTTATACGTCTCCTGGCCAAGAAGTCGAGTGGAAGGACAAAGTGGCAGATCGTCAAACGAATCTAGGGGATGCAGCTGTACAAGGTGGACTTTCTTCCGCATTCGGTGTGCCGGTCAAAGGTATTGCAAACATGCAGCCATATGGAATGGGAGAGGACGGCACAGATGTTTCGGACATTTTATTGACTCATCCAAAAAACATCATCCTTGGCTTCTCACGCAATATTCGCATTGAGGTTGAAAAGGATATCCGCAGACGTAAATTTATTATTGTCCTCACAGCGAAGCTCGACAGCAAATTTGAGGAAGAGGATGCTGTTGCTAAGATCATCAAGGTCAAGGAGTGATCGATATGTATACAGCTGAATTGATCAAGGGAAAGACATACTCTGTGATGGGGCATGTCTTTCATTTAAATCAGGAGAAAGAGATTGAGAAAAAGGTTTTTCAATATCTCGATGGCAATGACTTTTTCGCTTGTAAGGAAGTAAAACCTCCTGCTGATGATCTGAAAACAGATGATCAATCAAAAGAAGATGTAGAGCCTGCGAAAGAGGAAGAACCAAAAGAGGAAGAAGAACCGACATCAGAAGTAAAAATCTACACTGAAACAGAACTGAAGGGCATGAACAAAACTGAACAAGAAGCCATTGTTATTGATCTTGGCGGCGATCCGACTCAGCTCAAAGATAAGAGTGAAAGAATTGCCTTCATCCTTGAGCATCAACAGAAACAAGAAAAAACAGGAGAGTAAGGCTGATGCTGATCTCTCCTGAAGATGTTAGGGCATATACAGTCTTTGAATCTGTTAAAAACCGCTCAGATGAACTATTGGAAAGTGACATCATCGAGGCTGAAGCTGAGGTATTTAAGATCGTAGGTCATGATTTCACAAGTGAAAAATATCAGCCACTTCCTGAAAAGGCGAAGATCGCATTGATTAAAATGGCGCAGTTCTTCGCGTTGATCAACGGTGATGAATCAATCATCAAAGGGTATAAGTCAGAAAAGATTGGCGACTACTCTTACACACTGGCAGACGGGAACGCCGTTACAAAGCCAGATGTGTATAACCTGTTGATAGATTTCATTGAGCCAATTGATCCACCGGAAGATCCGGCAAGTGTAAGAATGAGGTTGAGATCGCTATGAGCTATCAATCGTTATTAACGGATCGATGCGATATATATCACTTGCAAACAGAGCAGCTGTCAAAAGATCGCTATGGAATACCTGTCCAAGATGCGCAGCCGCTCTTTTCATATCCTGATGAGCCTGATCAAGTTGCGCAGCCATGTTATTTTACGGAGAAAAACCAATCCATCACACAGCAGGAGCCAAACGCAACCATTCATCAATCGTACCTTGTTCATTTTCCCGTTACCGCCGATATTCGCCTAAATGACAAAGTGGTATGGGAAGGTGTGACATTGAAACTCCAAAAGCCCAGACGGATCAAAAGTCATCACATTGAGGTGGTAGCGATGAGGAGTGAAAGCCTATGAGGATTGATGGTCTTGATCAATTCATAGAGGACTTGAATGCGGCTGTTGATGGCGGCTTGCAAGCTGAATATGAAGAGTGGCTTGAAGGAATGGGCTATGAGTTCTTAGATATTGTTCAAGATGAAATTATCCGTACAAAAACGGTGGATGCTCGCCGTTTGCTCAACTCATTCCAAAAAGGCGACCAAGAAAACGTCTTTTCAATGAGTAGCGGTGGTCTCACCCTAGATGTTGGGACCAACTTGGAATACGCATCATACACAAACGATGGTCACTTTACGATTGATCCCTCCAAGAATCAGGACAGACGTTGGGTTCCTGGCAGGTGGGTAGGCGACCGCTTTGAATATGATCCAAACGCTGAAACAGGTATGCTCTTGAAATTTCAATGGGTTGAGGGGAGCGGCTATTGGGACAATGCGTTGGCTATCTTTGAACAGATGTTTGAACAATCATTGGACCGCAAGCTGCAGCAATGGATTGATCAACAATTCGGGCGGTGATTAGATGAATCAAGAAGTCGGCGCCATCATGAATTATTGTTATAAGCGGTTTCCTGTGAAAGTCTACGAAAAGGAAATTCCTGAACAATTTCAAGTCCCATCGATGTACTTTCCTGCCGCATGGGTCAATACAAGAAACGATACTGTTTCAACGTTTCTTAAAACCTACACGCTGCATATTAAAGTGTTTCACAAGGAATCGGGGCAGGCTCATGATGCAGCTGAATCGATTGTAGATGCCTTGTCAGCTGATCGGAATATCATTCAGATGGTCAGTGAAGAAGGTGAACCGCTTGATGATTATGTTCGCATTAAGAGGGCAGAAACTAGGAATGGTGATCAAGGTGTGGCAACAATTGTCCTCACATGGGATAGTGCCTATTGGTACAACCGAGACGCGCAGCCAAGCCTAGACGACATAAATTTTTCAGATGGGGTGATAAAAAGTGGCCATGAATAAAAGCGAGCTGGTGAAAGAAGAGAAAGCCGCTCCGGTTCTTCCTAAAGAAGCAGCATTTTCATTTGAAGCCTTGAAAGAGCACAGCAAGGAATTGTTTGGCGTAAAGCCTGAAATCCTTGAAGGTGCTCTTTTTTATATCAAAGATCAACCAATTACAAAAACAGAAGCAAAGAAGCAGATTGATGCTTTTTTGTCTAAGGAGGTTTAAGCATGAATGGAGGTACTTTTACACCAGGTACAGAGAAAAAGCGTCCTGGTATCTACTTCAATTTTAAAACCACAGCACAGCAACGTATCACGCTAGGTAATCGCGGCACCGTTGCACTTCCGATTACGATGAGTTGGGGAGAGCCTAAGACGTTCATCTCCATTTCAGGAATCGAGGACTTAAATAAAAAAGTCGGATTAAACATCGATGACAAGTCACTGCTTCTTTTCCGAGAAGCGAAGAAAAAAGCACAAACAGTTCTTTTATATCGATTGAATGAGGGCGAACCTGCAAAGGCTCAGATCAGCGAGGATTTTAACGTTCTTGCCAATTATGGCGGGCAAAAAGGTAATGAGGTCACGATCCAAGTCACTGAAAACGTATTGGACAGCTCCAAGCGTGATGTGGTGACTTACGTGGGTACAGACATTGTTGATAAACAGGTTGTCACTGATGTCAAAGAGCTGCAGCAAAATAAATACGTTCAATTTTCAGGTGAAGGTGAAGTGACAATCACAGCTGGCGTAACACTAAGCGGTGGAAAAAACGGTGTGCCAAGTGTGGCAGATTACACCGCATTCCTTGAAGCTGCTGAAACAGAATACTTTGACGTAATCGCGCTGCCTAATAACACTAGCGAGCAGTTAAAAGCGACATTTGTGGCCTTCGTCAAGCGGCTGCGTGATGACCAAGGGCGTAAGGTCCAAGGTGTTTTACCGAACTACGTAGCTGATCATGAAGGTATCATCAATGTCACAAGTGGGGTTCTGTTAGAAGACGGTACAAAAATCACACCAGCCAGAGCTACTGCGTGGGTTGCCGGTGCATCAGCAGGCGCAAACTTCAATCAGTCACTGACCTTTGTGGAATATGAAGGGGCTGTGGACACGTTAGAGCGTCTTGATAATGATCAAGTCGAATACCGTTTATCACAAGGTGAATTCTTGTTTACGTTTGATGCGCGTGATCGCACAGTGAGCGTTGAGAAGGACATCAACTCTCTAACAAGCTATACAACGGAGAAAAACAAGACATTCGGGAAAAACAAAATTATCCGAGTGCTCGATGCGATCAACAACGATCTCACTCGTGAATTGAAGAATCTGATTAAATTACGCAAAGCCAACGGAAATGACATTCCGGCATCTGATGATGGTTTGCAGCTGGTGAAAACACTCATCACGCAATATCTCACGCAGCTCCAAGATGGATCTGGAATCACTGGCTTTGACTCTGAGACCGACATCATGATCGCTTTAAATGAAGATCGTGACGGTTTCTTGATTGATCTAGCTGTTCAACCTGTTGATGCAGCTGAAAAATTCTATTTCAATGTAGAGGTGAAATAAGATGGCTTTTAAAGCGCAGAATACCATTTCAGGTAAGGAAGGACGCTTATTCCTCGATGGTGAGGAAATGGCGTTCATTAAAACGTTTGAAGCGAACGTGGAGAAAAACAAATCAGAGGTCAATGTCATGGGCCGTCGTATGACCGGTCACAAGACAACAGGAGCAAAAGGAACAGGAACGGCAACATTTTATAAAGTGACGTCCCGTTTCGTTCAATTAATGCTCAACTATGTGAAGAAAGGGGAAGATCCTTACTTTACAATGCAAGCAGTTTTGGATGACAAATCATCCACCCGCGGCACAGAGCGTGTCACATTGTTTGATGTGAACTTTGATTCTGCAAAGATCGCAGGGCTTGATGTGGATTCAGAAGCGTTAGAAGAAGAGGTTCCTTTCACGTTTGAGGACTTTGATCTTCCTGAAAAGCTGAAGGATTCTTTTTAATGGAATTGGCATATAGTAAAGGGTAGATCCTCTAAGACAGTGTAACTAGCTGCTCTTTAATTGAGTAACTGGTTATTGTGAATAAATTAGAATTTCACTGTATAGAATATTATCGAAGGACATTCTGGTTTTAAGTTTCTTGGGACAAATTTGATATAATTGAAAGTGCTTGATATACTGTTATCAAAGGATGTATTAGTTATACACCAATACACAAAAAAGCCAGGATGTTGGAGCATCCCGGCAATGTACAATGAGGCCCTCAAGGGGCTGGCTTATCAATCTGATAGTATTAAGGATAGACTTTCCCTTTTACCTACCACAGCTCAAGGGGAGTCTATTTTTTATTTATATACGTCAACAAAGCAAGGATAAACATCCCGAATAAAAGCATTAGGGAAATCGCTTGGAACGTTGACATGAGCATCACCCCCTTCCTATCGGGGATGAGCCAGACACCCTTGAGCAAGCCGTTCAATTGTACGAATTATATTATACATGAAAAGATTGGAAAGCACATTCAAAAAATGGATGTGCTTTTTTGCATTCAAAAAACAAATCAAAGGGAGTTTTTAACATGAGCGAAAAACAAACAAACAACGTATATGATCTTTCATTCTTTATGCCAGGACAAACAGCAGATGCGGAAGAAGTCAAATCCAATATCTCAAAGCGTTTCGTTGATAAAGAAGGTAAAGTGATTCCATTCGTATTCAAAGCGATCACAACAGAGCGCATCGATGAACTGGAGAAAGAAAACACGACTTTCAAAAATGTTAAAGGTCGTGGACGTGTGAAAGACTTGGATTCCCAACGTTTCTATGCACGTATCGCGGTTGAATCAACCATTTACCCAGACTTCAAATCAAAAGAATTGCGTGAGGCATACAACACACAAGATCCAGTCGAAGTGGCAAAGCGTGTCCTTTCTGTCGGCGGTGAATATGCGAACTGGTTAAACAAAGCCATTGAAGTCAACGGGTTTGAAGATGAAATTGAAGACTTAGAAACAGAAGCAAAAAACTAATAAAGGACGGGAACAAAGAGGCTGTGTATTTGTATTACTGCATGCATGAGCTTCATTATTCCCCGTCCCAGCTTTTAGAGGTTTATAAAGCGCAAAGGCCATTCAAGGCCTTTTTGTTTGGGTTAATAGCCCACAAACTTGAAGTGTTAGAAAAAGAATCAAAGAAAGGGGGATAAGACATGGCTCGTTTAACCGCTCGGTTTGAATTACAAGACCGGATCACGCGTAAATTGCGTTTGATCAGAGGAGATATGGAACGCCTTGATAGATTGCGCCGCAGATCAGAGCGTCCAATCACATTGAGAGTACGAGACAATGCGACAATCGCATTAAGACGTGTTCAGCGTTTCATATTGCGTGACCTTGCTCGAACTTATCAACTTACACTGGATGTAAATGATCTAGCCACGAAAGCATTGAGAAAGTTTAATGGCTTCTTACAACGTAAGATGCCGCGTACTCATAGCGTGTTGATGCGTATTAAAGATCAGGCAACACCAGGGCTTGTCAGATTACGTCGTTATATCAATCGCAATTTAGGCAAAGTTCAGCAATTTACCATAGCTGTATATGATCGGGCATCCGCAAGCATTAGGCGCATTGCATCATATGCAGCTCGTCAACTAGGTCGTGGATACAGCTATACCATTAGAGCCGTCGATATGGTCCGGCGTACAGTCAGCCGAATAGCGTCATATACTCGGAATACCCTCGGTACTGAATACAGAGTGGCGATTAATGCGATTGATCGTTTCACCGCCCCAGTACGTGGGGCTGTCTCATTTGCAAATACTCATTTGGGACGGACTTACACAACCACAATTAAGGTCCTTGATCTTATCACAAAGCCATTGAGAGGGATCGTGTCAGCTGTCACCAGTACACTTGGGTTGCTTGGAGTCGGTGCCGGTGCAACAGGTGGTATTGTCGTGCCGCTCAAAATGGTAGCGGATCGACAAAACATGACCACGGCTTTCGAAACACTGCTCGGCAGCAAAGGGAAAGCTAATGCACGTCTGGACGAACTGACAGTCTTTGCTGGTCAAACGCCATTTACTCGTGATGAAATTTTCGAGTCAAGTCGTGTCCTTCAAGTATTTACGGGCAACGCTTTATCAACTACAGAAGGCTTGAAGCTGGTTGGGGACGTTGCCGCAGGTGTTCAGCGACCATTTTCCGAAGTTGCGCTATGGATGGGGCGTTTATATGACGGCATTAAATCGGGGCGTCCTATCGGTGACGCAACGGCAGCGCTGCAAGAAATGGGGGCGATCTCTGGTGATGCCAGAGGTAAGCTCGAAAAACTTGCAAAGAGCGGCAAGGACATAAATAAAACTTGGCCGGAAGTAACGAAGGAATTTGGCAAATACAACGACATGATGATCAAAATGTCCGACAACCTGGCCAACTTATTCCTGGGTGTTAAATCATTCATCAATAACAGCATCCTTATGCCTTGGGGTAAAGGACTAGCAGCTGCGTTCCAACCTGCACTAGAAGCATTTAGAACGTGGCGTGGGGAATATTCCTTCGTGCTGACTGATTTATCAAACAAAGCTGAAAAAGCGGGTAAGAAATTCGCTAATAGCTTTCTTGATCCGACTAAGAGTGTTTTCGGATTTATTGGTGATCAGTTCAAAATTTTGTTCCCTGGAGAAAAACTCTCCAAGAAGCAAATGAAAGAGCTCAAGGTGAAATTTAAGGATAACCCCAAATTGCAGAAACACTTTGAACAGCTTGAGAAATATCGAGATATGAGCTTTGAGACAAGATGGAAGCTCGTCTTAGATAATACAAAAGACGTCTTTGGCGAATGGTGGGAAAAGACAGGAAAGCCTGGTCTTTTCAAAATGGCCGAGAATGTCGGTAAGACTTATGGTGGCATCATAAACGGTGTGATCAACGGTCTACTTGGTATTGATGACAAATCGACGGATGATTCTTTCGTAGACGCCGGGGCAAAGGCAGGAAAGATATTCATTGAATCATTTTTAGAAGCTCTTGATCCTGCACAATTAGGCATTCGTATCACTAAGAAGATCGGTGAGATCAACTTGAATGCTCTTACTGGGGAAGGCTCAATAGCTGGTGCTTTGATCGCCAATGCATTTGCGCTCGCATTCCTTGGAAAAGTGGCCACATTATTAAAGCCGCTTAAATCCATCCTTTCAGGAGCCTTTGCACTCTTCAAATGGGGCAAAGGTTTAAACGGAGGATTAGGACCAGGAACAAGCGGCGGTATAATTGGCGGAATTGGTGGAGCAAGACCACCAAGGAACCCAAGACCACCTGAATATCGTCAGCCTTGGATCAATAGAGGAGAGCCAGTAAGACCAACCACACCAAACCAAGGGCGTGGCGGTGGTGGATTATTGGGGAGTATCGGTAAAGGTGCAAAGAGCATCGGAAAGCGTATTCCTATTCTCGGCACTCTTATTGCAGCCACCGAATTAATCGGCATGAATAATGACAACAAAGGCGAAAAGATCGGTGGGTTTGCTGGTAATCTAGGCGGTGGTATCGGTGGAGCTGCACTTGGTACATTAATCGCGCCTGGAATTGGTACAGCTATCGGTGGAGTATTAGGCAGCATCTTTGGCGGTGATCTCGGCAATTGGATAGGAAAGATGTTCGACAACGGAACCATCCAAAAGAAATGGGATGAGATTGTCAAAGGTGCAGAAAATGCAGTCCAATGGATTAAAGAAACATGGAGCACTGTTTCCGGTTGGTTCAATGATAATGTTCTAACACCTATTACAACGTTCTTCAGTGACACATGGACATGGATCACTGAGAAATGGGGTCAGCTTTCCTCTTGGTTTATGAATAACGTGTGGCTGCCTATTTATAACTTTGCAGTTCCAATCATCAACTTTGTAGTTGGTGTTTTTGTCGTTGCGTGGGAAGTGATTAGTACCGTATGGGGAGCTGCTTCAACTTGGTTTATGGACAACGTATGGACTCCGTACGGACAAGTGGCGGTCGCTGCTATCACCCTTGTCTGGAACAAAATCACCGAATTATGGAACTGGATACAAATCACCTGGTCCGTTTTCTCAGCATGGTTCATGACTTACGTCTGGGAACCATTTGGATCAGTGGCAATTGAAGCCATTGTCTGGGTGTGGACTAAGTTGACGGAGTTCTGGAATTGGATTCAATTCGTATGGGGCACATTTGCGGTATGGTTTGATACCTTCGTATGGCAGCCTTACATCAATGTTGGATTGCCAGCTATCATGTTTATTTGGAACCTGTTTAAAAGCACGTGGAACTGGATTAAATCATCATGGGTGCTGCTTGCCGCTTGGTTTGACGAGTACGTGTGGCAGCCATATAAAAAATACGCTGAACCAGCGATTACCTTTGTGTCAACAAAATTTGGTGAAGCTTGGGAAACGATCAAGGGTATATGGGACGGAGTTAGTGGATGGTTTGAAAAATATGTATTTTCCCCGTTGCAAAATTTTGCAAAAACTTTAAAAGAGACATGGGATGGTATCTTTAGCGTTGTAGGAAATGTAGTCGGTAAAATTAAAGAAGTTAGTGGGAATGTTGCTAGTTTCTTTATTGGAAAAGGTGAAGAGAAAACAGGTTGGAAACCTATACCTAAAGAGAAGGAAAAGAAACCAGCAAATAACGCCACCGGTGGTTATATCACAAAGCCAACACTTTCATGGATCGGCGAGGCGGGGAAAGAGTTCGTTATCCCGACTGAAAACAACAAAGGACGAGGAAAGATGCTTCTTGCTCAGGCTGCTTCACATCTTGGAATGTCTGTTATGCCAAACGGTGCATCATCAACCTCTCCAGCAAGCTCATCATCTCCAATGAGACCGGCAGCCGCTTCATCAGTTTCGACTTCTGCAAGTGGAGCGATATCAATTGGAGACGCAGGCAACGCATCAAAATACGGGGAACAATTTAGCACTGACTTTGAAAAAGGGTTAAACAGCAAAGTCGTTTCACTTGAACAGTGGAAACAAGCTAATATCAAGCAGCCATTTACTCAAATTCAGGCAGCGACTCCGCAGTATGGAGAGCAAACTGTTACCGGCTTTGCTGCAGGTCAAAACATGACACCAACTGGCACAGGTCAATTCTTAGATCAAAATGTAAGACAACCTTTCTTGAATGCTCGCCAAGAGTCGCCTACATGGGGCGCTGGACTAATTGACGCATTTAACAGCGGTATGAGGTCAAAAGGAAGCGAAGTGACACAAGCAGCCAAGGAAATGGCCAAGAAAGTGGAACAAGCCTTCCGCGAAGAATTAGACATTCATTCTCCTTCACGTGTCATGATGAGTCTTGGAAAATTCGCATCAATCGGTGTCGTCAAAGGTCTTGATTCAGTTGACGTGAAGAAATTCGCAGAGAATCAAGCTGGTTCATTAATCGCTGCGTTTAGCGGAATGGGTGCATCTAACCTGAGTGTTCAACAATGGCTCATGGCTGCTCTAATGGCAACCGGCACATCAATGAGCTGGCTACCTGGTTTGATGACGATCGCTCAGCACGAATCAAATGGAAATCCGAGAGCAATAAACTTATGGGATTCCAACGCCAAAAAGGGAACACCATCTAAAGGCTTAATGCAAACCATTGGGCCGACATTTAACTCTAATAAAGGCAAGGGTATGAATGACATTTGGAACCCAATTCATAATGCTGTTGCGGCCATTAACTACATTAAGGGAAGATATGGATCAGTCTTCAACACGCCTGGATTAAGAAGTATCAGAAACGGTGGACCATATAAGGGTTATGCAAACGGCGGTCTAATCACACAAGAACAAATCGCTAGAGTCGGTGAAGGAAACAAGCGTGAATGGATTATACCGGAAGAACGCGGCATACGTGGCCGCTACTTGTTGGCGCAAGCTGCACAGGCACTTGGAATGGATGTTTATGATCCATCCAACACTGCATCATCTGAGCTTTCACAAGATCAGGTGCAAACAGTAACAGCTGGCACAATGAATGCACCGTCTGCTTCTGGTGGATCAAAACAAGTCATTATCAATTTTAACGGTGATCAGCACTTCCATAATGGACAAGATGAAGATTCATTGGTTGAAAAAATCAAACGATCATTAGTCGAAGAACTAGAAGTAGAGATCAACACAGGAACGAAGGGAGTCGTGATCGATGGCTAAATCAAAATATCAATTGTGGATTTCGCAAGGGAAGGACAAATTACGATTCCCTGTCCTTCCAGAGAAATTAGAACTCAATAACAACGTACAAAATGAATCTATCAAAGTATCAAAATTTGGCGAGCTCACATTCTTGGATGTACCAGGGGCTCGTCAAATTTCATTTACAGCCTTTTTTCCGAAGAAGTATACACCGATCGCTGAGTATAAAAGCATTCCATCACCAGAGAATGCGATAGCGAAAATTGAACGAATGATGCGTTCAAAGAAGCCTGTACGCTTTATCGTTACTGGAACCAAAATCAATATGCAATGCAGCGTAGAAAGCTTCAATCACAATGAAGGTACTTATGATGTGGGTGATCGTGAATTCACGCTGCAGCTGAAAGAATACAAAACCGCATCACCTAGAAAAATCAAACGGAAAGCCAAAAAGAGCAGCAAAAAACGCAGCTCAAAAGGCGCACCAAAAGTGTACACCGTTAAAAAGGGTGATACATTGTGGGACATTTCTGGCCGCTTCTATGGTGATAGTACAAAATGGCGCCGCATTTGGAATGCGAATAAAGCCGCGATGATCAAACGAAGTAGACGCAATATTAGACAACCGGGGCATTGGATTTTCCCTGGTCAAAAATTAAAAATACCACAATAGGGAGGCTGACATTGATTGAGCTTTTTGCCATCAGAAGCGGCACCATGTACGAGCTTGTGACAGAAAGTGTGACACTTCGGGGGCAAAGGTATCAGGCCCCCCGCTCAATACAAGCAACGATCGTTACAAAACAAGGAAGTCAAAAGTATTACAGCATCAAAGAGGGTGACACTGTTCTTTTCAAATGGAAAGGAAAAGAACTCTTTCGAGGAACGGTGTTTGCAAGAACGCCCAAAGATGAAAAGCTCACTTTTACTGCTTATGACATGCTTCAGTATTTGGTGAAGAACCAGGATGTATATGTCTTTGCAAACAAACGGGCTGATCAAATAATGAAGCGGCTTGGTCAAGATTTTCAGATCCCGATGACGTCGATTGCTAACACTGGCCATGTCATTAAATCACTTGTATTCAAAAACGATACAAGCCTTTATGACATCATCTTGCAGGCTCTAAGAGAAACAAAGAAACAAACAGGACGTAACTATCAGATTTATTCTTCTAAAGGCAAAATGGGGCTGAGAGCTTGGCCTGATCCGTCCGAAATATGGGTCATTGAATCAGGCGTGAATCTCATTGATTATCAGTACAGCACCTCGATTGAGGAAACAGCCACACGTGTGAAGATGAGAGCGACACATGTGGAAAAAATTAAGGTGCTGAAGAAGGAAAAAAAGAAATCTAAGACTACTGACAAAGATAAAGAAAAAGATAAGAAAACGACCAAACCTACGAAGCCGAAAACTGTTACGCAAAAGAAAGAGATTGAGATGCTGGCTGTGGCGAATGATAGTGCTGCTAGAAGTAAATACGGCATCTTGCAGCACGTCGAAAGAGTGTCAGGGGAAATCAATCAGGCACAGCTGCAAAAGAGGGCTGATGTTCGTCTCTCACAGAAAAAGGGCGTGAAAAAAGAACTCAAAAGTATTCAAGCTCTAGGCATTCCTAGATTACAAAGTGGTATGCCAGTACGTATCATCATCCCTGATATCGGCATAAAAAAAACGTACTGGATCGATCAAGACAGTCACGAATTCAAAGGGGTTAAACACACCATGACGATCGATGTCGTTGAAAAGAATACAATCCCAACGGGGAATCAGTCATGAAACTAAGTGAGGCAATTAAGCGATTGGCCGTCAATGCTGTGGATGCACAATCGCCAACAGAATTGGTACTTGGTGATGTGGTGTCTGTTTCCCCTCTTAGCGTTCGACTCAATGAGAATGACAAACTCATCATTCCTGAAGAACTTCTCATCTGGCCTGCCCGCCTAGACGAGGGAGAAGATGATGAGCTAGAAGAAGGCGATAGTGTCATGGTCCTTGCGATGACAGGCGGCCAAACGTTTTACATCTTAGATAAAGTAGTAGGAGGTGGTTCATGATGGCACTCTCTCCAGAAGAAGAAATTGAAGATTTTGAGGAGGATGAAGAGGATATTGTTGAACCTTCGACCACCTACAGAATCGACTTTGAAACTGGCCGTCTAACCAATGAAAAGATTAATGGCCTCGATGCCATTCGCCAATTCGTCTATATGGCTTTGCGAACAGAACGATATTCGCATGCTGTTTATAGCCATGACGTAGGATGCGAAGTGCAGGAAGCTGTGTCTGATGAAGAATCAACGGACGAATACAAGGAGATGGAAATCCCGCGGCTCATTGAAGAAGCTCTTTTAGTAGATGAAAGAATTGAAAGTGTGCAAGATTTTAAAATCACTAAAGAGGGGGCAGCCTTTAAGGTGATATTTGAAGTGGTGACAGATGAGGGAACCTTGGAGATCGAGGAGGTGATTGGCGAAGATGTTTGAAGAACAGTCTTATGAAGCCATTATGGAGCGAATGTTGGAACGTATACCTGATGACATAGATAAAAGAGAAAACAGCGTCATATGGAACGCATTGGCTCCTGCAGCTGCGGAACTTGCTCAATCTTATATATGGCTAGATCAGGTATTCGATCTTGTCTTTGCGGATACAGCGCAGGGAGAATTTTTAGATAGACGAGCTGCTGAAGTTGGAATCACTCGTAAAGCGGCCACAAGTGCTGTATGGTCCGTTGAAGTCTCACCTGAAGGTATCAGAATACCAACAGGATCAAGATTCTATATCGACAATCTGTACTTTCAATATCAAGACGGCACGCTGAGATGTGAAACAGCAGGTTCTATAGGGAACGGGAATTTTGCAGAGCTGCCGCTCCTATCGCTCGATAACATACCAGGACTAGAGTCTGTCATCTTTGAAGAATTGAAGATACCAGGGCAAGAGGAAGAAGACGATGAAGCGCTGTATGAACGGTACTTGATGAGGGCAAGGCGTGAAGCTGTCAGTGCCAATAAAGCACATTATAAAAAGTGGGCTGAAGAAGTTGAAGGAGTTGGCAGGGCAAAGGTTTTTCCTCTTTGGAATGGTGAAGGCACAGTAAAAGTTGTCATCACTGACGGGAATTTTGATGTGGCGACGGATCTGCTCGTCAATAAGGTCCAAGAGTACATTGATCCGGTTCCAGGGGAAGGGGAAGGCCAAGCACCAATCGGGGCTACTGCCACTATTGAAAGCGCCAAGTGGAAAGATGTTGAGGTGTCCGTATCTGTGGAGCTTAAAATGGATTACTCCATTGAGGATGCACAAGAGGAAATTGAAGAGAAGGTCAAAGCGCTTCTAAAATCACTTGCCTTTGAAGAAAATGTGATCAGAATGTCAGCGATCAATGACATTTTATATCATGCGGATAGTGTGTCTGATTATGCGGATGTATTGATCAACGGTGAGGCAAAGAACTTACCGCTTCAGGACATTGAGATTCCACGTCTAGGGCAGGTGATCGTCAATGAGCAAGTATGATGATATGAAAGCCTATTTACCTTCCTATCTAACGGAGATCACTGAATTTGATGAATTAATGAAATCAGAGGCTCCTGAGATGGAAAGGCTAGATGATTCTATTTTTGATATGACAGATCAACTGTTTCCGCTCACTGCCACATGGGGGCTGAATCGATGGGAAAGAATGCTAAAGGTGCAGCGTGAGTCGGGTGATTCTATCGAGTTGCGAAGGGCACGTATTTTGAATCTCATGTCTAACATTCCACCAATCACTTATGCTTCTTTAGAGAGGGCAGTCAACCGCTTCCTGAAGAATCCTAGCGCGTTGGTTCGTCTAACGACAGGCCGCTATCATTTCTCCCTTCGTGTTAATTTGGATGACCTGCAGAACACCAGATACATTGTGGAGACGCTTGAAAACTTAAAGCCTGCACACTTGGCTTACAAATTCACAAGCGTTCATCATACTGATGTTCATGAAATCAAAGACTATCATAACCGGCTCACACTGCGCAGCAGAGTGGGCTTTTTTGATCACATTCCCATCTTACTCAATGGTGAATTTTTATTAAATGGTACGTTTTATCTTAGCGGATCGCGCAATTCAACAGATATTCCAGTGCGCTTCAGGCAATCTTTAAAGATGGCCATGAAGCTCAAAAAAGAAATGAAAGTTTCTGGCCGTACAAGATATGTCATGGTAGGAGCCAAACACGAAACGGATCAACAAGCAGCTCTCACACTTCGATCACGCTTCAATCATGTTAGGAAAGAAAAAAGGAAAGTAACATTCCGCATGGCTGCTCATGTATCAAATGATCAGAGTGGCAGTGTCATTATCAAACAGAAATATTGGACGCTTGATGGATCGGTACCGCTAGACGGTTCAAAATATCTAGCTGCTACGTCCAAAAAAATAGATTTATAAAGGAGGATCATAATGGCTGATCAATTAACCGTTACAACGCTTTATGCTCGCCAACAAATGGCGAAGGCTAGAGCGGAGGGAACTAGGCTCACGAAAGTGGTCAAGATGGCTTTTGGAAATGGCGGAACGAAGGACGGTAAACCAATCTCCTTGGATGGCACAGAACAAGAATTAAAGAGTGAACTTGTTCAAAAGGACATTGATTCCTATAAATTTATGGAACCAGCCAAAATTCGCTACACCTGCACCATTGCTGAAGGAGAGTTTGCTGGAGAAGTCATCAACGAATTGGCTCTTGTTGATGAAGATGGAAAGTTTACGGCCATCCGTACCATGACAGACAAGCAAAAAGATGGTGACATTGAATTCATCTTTGAGATTGATGATATTTACTAGGAAAGGAGTGCTCATCGATGGATATTAAATCTCCTAAAGTGTTTGAAACAAGCGACAAAGCTCATGCGAATCTTTTCAATGACATGGTGAAGGTATTACTTGAAAATGATGCCGGGCTGTTAGAACAATTCGTTGGCCATATTGAAGATACTAAGCCGCATGCATCTGAAGCAGAGAAGAAGAAATGGAATGAATCGCAGATATATAAGATCACAGCTGATGACGGCAAATACTTGATATCTGTTCCAGCTGACAAAAATATTTATGATGCAATAAAAGACAAAGGGACCTGTACTTTCATTGCATCCCCTGGTGTAGAAGATTCCCCAGCACCCAGCAATGCCTATTTGAGAGGAATACAGACTGTTGGCCAAAACAATATCGGAACTGGTTTTGCGGTAGATACGTCAGGTAATGCGTATTACTTCTACTATAATTCTAGCCATATATCTATCACATGGAAACAAGTTTTAACAGTTGAGGATATGGTAAAGAGCACTTTTGTTGATACTTATGATCAAGATAATTCATCTGTTTCAGCCGCTGAAAATGTCGCAACAAAGCTTGTTTTTGGGGCGACACGAGCGGACGACCTAGCCGAGTACAATCGAACACGTTCTGAGATTACTTTAAAAAATAACGGACTATATCTAATCAGGCTTTATGTCACTAGCAATAATATTACAGTCGGATCAGATAATATCTTAGCTTGTTATGTCAATGGGTCAGAGTATCAAAGGTTTGGAAACTGGAATCCGGCAACATCATCAAGTACATGCGTGCTTTATTTATTACAAAAATTTAAAGCTGGAGATAAGGTAACTTTCTATATAACACCAAAAGGGACCAAAAAAACAGTATCAATAAACACAGCTTATGTAACGATGTCTCAATTGAGATAGGTGAGATAGGAGGGAAAAGATGAATAAGGCACTTGCGATTAAATATTTATACCCGAATGCGGAGCTAGGTGAGGATTTCTCTGTTAGAGATGATGGTGAAGGACAATTCATAGACACCTGGGCATTAGAAGAGCCTATCCCCTCTGATGAAGAGTTGGAGTCTGCTTGGCAAGAGTACCTCAAACTAGACAATGAACAGCCTATGACTCAGGTTGAAAAACAATTACTTCTTATTGGAGAACAGTTAGCGAAAGAAAAAATCGCTCGTCAGCAATCAGAGAAAATGAATGAAATGTTAGGGCAACAACTGGCCGAAATGCGAATAGAAATCCTTAAACTAAAAGGAGGTTTTACAACAAATGAATCTTAATTTCTGGGTGTTAGCGTTGTTTTATAAATGGGCCACAACTTCAATGGTTAAACAAGCAATGTCATTTGATGACTGTACTATTGAAGATCTAGAAGAGGGTGTTCAGGAGGAGTATGTTTCTCATGATCAATACAAAGAAATAACCGGTGAAGTATATAAAGGAACGCCAGAAGCCGAGTAGAAAGGCTTTTTATTTTGCCTTCTTTAAGGGGGTGATCAAGTGAGGGAGTAGGTGAGTATGGTGGAAATGGATTTGGCGCAATATTTGATGACACAAGGACCCTTTGCGGTTCTTTTTTGTTGGGTGTTGTTTTATGTTCTCAACACAACAAAAGAAAGAGAAAGTAAACTCAACGAGCAAATAGATGCTCAAAACCAAGTGTTAGAAAAATTCAGTGAGAAATATGATGTTGTCATAGAAAAACTAGATCGCATTGAATTAAACCAAAAATAAAAAGAAAAGAGGATTTGAATATGAAAAACTTCGACAAAGGCACGGTGATCCGCACGGTGCTTCTATTTATGGCACTGATCAACCAAGCGTTAATTCTATTTGGCAAGCCAATCTTGCCGATCAGCGAGGATCAAGTCACTTCGTTGGCTGAGACATTGTACCTTGCTGGCTCAATGATCTTTACAATCGTAACAACCCTTGCTGCATGGTTCAAAAACAACTATGTGACTGACAAAGGCAAGTTACAAAAAGAAATTTTAAAAGAAAAAGGATTAACGAAGTAAGGAGCTGCCATGAGGTGGCTCTTTTTAATACATCAAAAGGAGACGATGAAAGTGGTTAAAATCATTAAAGATTTTATTCCAAAGGGTAACCGCAACAGACCAGGAAATAGGATGAAGCCTTTATATATTACGGTTCATAACACAGCTAACACAGCAAAAGGGGCAAACGCAGCGAGTCATGCATCGTTTGTGAAACGATCTAGTACAGGTGTAAGCTGGCACTACACGGTGGATGAAAATTGTATCTATCAGCATTTGCCACTAAACGAAAACGGATGGCATGCAGGAGATGGACGAGGAACCGGAAACATGAAGTCGATCGGCATTGAAATTTGTGAAAATGCAGACGGCAATTTTGAGAAGGCAGTCGAGAACGTTCAATGGTTAATTTGTCAGCTGATGCAGGATCAGGGTATTCCGCTGGCCAACGTTGTACCGCATAAGCGCTGGAGCGGAAAGAATTGCCCTCGAAAGTTGCTGAATCGTTGGGACAGCTTCAAGGCGGGTATTGCAACCGCTCATACGAGTAAAAAGGCAACAGCGAAGCCGACGAAAGCGACACCTGTCAAAAATACAAAGCCAAAAGCGAGTAAACCTAAAAAATCATTTAACTTACCATCTGGCATTATTAAAGTAACCAAGCCTTTGACAAAGGGTGCTGGAGTAAAAGCATTGCAGGAAGCTCTGGCTGCTGTGTATTATTACCCGGACAAAGGCGCAAAAAATAACGGTATTGACGGATACTATGGTCCAAAGACAGCGAATGCGGTTAAACGATTCCAACTTATGCATGGACTTAGCGCTGACGGTATATATGGTCCAAAGACTAAAGCGACTCTTCAAAAAGCATTCAAATAAAACGTGTCTTACTGATGCCACCTATAATTGAATTCATAATACCGTTATGGTCAGGTGTAAAATCCAATTTATTGAAAAAAAGTTTCGGAAAGAAACATTTTGTTTCTTTTTCGAGTGTTCTTGGATATAATATAATTTAACTATGTGCTTTGGGAGGGGTAATGCAAATGAATACACAATATTTATCAGTTCACTTAATTCATGAATTTGTAGTGGATCGTCCACCTTCTGTTCAAAGCCTTGATGATCGTATTATAGCTCAAAAAGTTGTTTATCTTGCTAATCAATTTGGTATACATTGTGGAGATTATCAGTTTACTTGGTATAAGAAAGGTCCTTATTCTCCATCATTAACTAAAGTTCTTTACAATGAAAAAGAGCAAATAAACCAATTTGATTATTCTCAATACAAAATTAGAGAAGATATCCAAAGGACTTTAACTCCTCTAAAGGATGCTATAAAATTTAACTCTTTAAACTTATCTGAAGCAGACTGGGTTGAACTCTTGGCGTCTGTTCACTATTTATATGAAGAGTATTCATATTTAGGTGTTCAAACTGTTATGGATAGACTGGTGTTAGAAAAACCAAAATATACAAAAGAACAAGGATTTCAGGCATTGGATATACTTGCTAAAATTGGAATAATTCAATATCATTAGATTAAGACATTAGTCTTAATCTTTTTTTATTTTGGAGGCACTGAGTTGAATGACTTTGAATGATTCGATAAAGAAATGGAATGAATTTTCTGAAGAAGCAGATTTCCAAGATAATTTAATACAAAGTGAAACTGATATCAGGTGTAAAATTATAGATCATTTACTAACTAAAGTTCTTTTTTGGAAGGAAAGAAATATACAAAGAGAGCCAAAAATAAAAGCAGGTTTTATCGATTATTTTTGTAAGACGGAAAATAATAATTTTGTTTTGGAAGCTAAGAGTAATAAGGTTGATTTTAATCTTCCAAAACATAGTAAGTTACAACGTTACAGTTCTTCTGCAATAAAGAAAACTAAGCCAGATTTATGGAATGCCATTGATCAGGCAAGAGCTTATGCTAAAGAGAAGGAATCGTCACTATGCGTTATTAGCAATGGTCTAAATTTAATTTTTTGTACAACTTATCCTGCCGATCGGGCTTATGATACACTTGCACTGTCAGGTGTAGACGCATTTAATAAGAATTTTCACCATATTTATGAACTGATTAGCCCTTATAAAAATGGTTTTAATAATATTGAGGAAATTTTAGAATTAAAAGTATATAGACAAGCTCCTCTTTTTAGAAAATCCATCGCAGATGAGGCATACAGAAATGATAATGTTGGAAACAATCCATTGTCAGCTCCTCTGACAACTATACTTACAACTTATTTTTCTGATATAAGTCATGATAAGCAACTTTTGAAGCAACTATATTGTAATAATGTAAAATTAGATTCCTATGGTAATGATTTGAAAAATTTCATAAAGGGCAGAATACCGTTACTAGGTCTTCCTTTCGAATCTAATCACTCATTAGAGGTATCGGATGAATCAGCTGGAGGGTTTCACAATGATATATTTAGGAGGATGCAAGAAAAAAAGCATCTAAAGCAAGGGCATGTATTTGTTTTATTTGGTAATTTAGGAGCTGGTAAAAGTACCTTTATCCATAGATTCTATAATCATTTTCTGAAAGGTTATACAAGTAAAATAGTTTGGTGTCAGGTTGATTTTCGTTCTTTTTATAATACTGACGAAGATATTCAAAAGAAGATTGAAGATAAAATACTTCAAGATTTAGAAAAATCATTAGAAGATATTGACCAAATTGATATATATGATTATGATTTTTTGGTAGATCTTTATAAAAGTGATATTGATAAAAAAACTAGAGGTGCATGGAAGTATTTAACAGAGGTCGCAAAAAACGAAAACATTAGTAAATTGATTGATGAATTACAAAATGACAGAAAATCACATATCGAGAAAATTATATCTTATTTGGTGGAAAAAGATTATGAATTGTTCTTAGTTCTTGACAATCTAGATCAACAGACCACTGAAGTACAAGAAAAGGCTAGCTTTTATGGATTGGCTAAAAGTACAGAGTTAAGAATTACAACTATCCTATCTTTAAGAGATGAAACATATTGGTCAATGAAAACAAAGCCTCCGATGGACGCTTATGGAAACATAACTGCTTATCAGATTGTACCTCCAAGTGTAAGAGAAGTACTAATGAAACGGATCAATTACGTTAAAGAAATTACAGGTAATGAAGAAGTGCATTTTGACTTCTACAATGTATCGGTTAGGCTGAAATATAAAGATTTACTCAATTTGTTGTCACAGACATTAAGAAGAGAAGAAGTTGAAGATTTATTAGTGTACCTTTCAAGCGGAAATTTGAGATACTCATTAGAGTTATTTAGAGATATTGTTACATCTGGTCATAGTAAACTTGTACAATTACTTAATTATAAATATGAAGAAGAGAAACCTCAAAATCAAACTATTCCTTTTAACAGATTGGTGAGAAGTGTAGGTCTCTCAACAGGGCTATATTATGATACTCATAAATCAAAATTGTTAAATCTATTTCAGAGCAATACTTTTGATGGTTTTGGTAGTCACTTTATAAACATAAGGATTCTCGACATATTAATGTCATATAAAGATAAACAAATAAGATTAGGAACAGTCAAAGGTTTCGTGCCATTGGAGGATATTTTAAAGGATCTGTCCATTTATTGCAATAATATGGACTCTCTGAAGGCGCTGCTGTCTCCAATGTTAGAAAGACATATAATCGAAAGTGATATTGGTGCTAGAAGAATGGGAGAGGACAACTTCTTAGATAAAATTAGTTTAGTACGTATTGCTCCTCCTGCTCAATTTCATTTAGAAACTTTATTAAAGAGTCATGAATATTTAGAAATGATTTTATATGATACTAAATTTGAAGATGAAGATGTATTTAACAAAATTTATTACAACTTTAAAATAATTAATCATAAAAATACTGATTTTAAAGTGAAATGGGATCTGAGATTTAAAAGTGTTGAGCTATTCCTTAAGTACTTAAAGGACAGAGAAGATGAAGATTTTAAATATTTAGGTGAAGATCATAAACACAAATTTAAAAAAATAAGTTCTGAATTAATAAGTAACTATAGTGAAACAAAAAGAAAAATTATGTCTACAAATTCTTTACAAGCTGCAAAAAAACAACAAAGTTTTGCTGTTAAATGAATTGATTTTATACTCAAAATTTTTAGATTACAAGCTAAATTACGGCATGTGAAGAACGGAAAGATACAAAGGGTAACTTCAGATTTGGAAGTAGCCCTTTTAGTTCTGTATTCGGGCGATTGGATAAAGAAAATATGGCTAAACTAAAATTGAAGAGGACAGAATCTCTAAAATAGTACAAAATCTAAATGGTTTCTGAGGAAAGGTAGTTCTGGTGGAGTTTATGGAATTGATATTCTAGGCTATGATTTTGGAGACACATCAGTTGTTGAATATACCAACGAATTTTAAGAACACTATAACTTAACCAAAAGACTTGTTGTAATAGAGGATGTTGAATACTTTGCATTATTGCTAGATACGTAGGACAGAGTAATTGGTTACCAAGAAGTTATTGCGGATAATTCCATTGAATTTTTCTTCGATAAGCTCCAAACGATGAAAGAAAACTAGTACGAGGATAAAGAGTGGGGAGAAGCTAAGCTTACTCAAAAATTTTGGGTTTAAGCTGGTTACGAGCAAAAGAGCTTGAGGGAATCCCAAGCTCTTTAGTATTTAATGATGTTAAAATTTACAAGCATATTTTATGTTTCTAGGGAGTCAATACCAACAAGTGCTTCAGAGTAGGTTATTCCATGAATTGACTGACTTTTTATAGTCATCAAACTAGGCATCGGATCTTTGCCAGTGATAATTCTGTATCTTTTTCTAAACCCTTCGTCATCGATTGCACCTGTTACATAAGATTCTTGTAATTTTTTTATTAATCGCTCTTGTCTCTCTGCTTCAATTTTTAGCCGTGCTTGTAGTGTATCTATCTTCTTTTGTGTAATACAAGGCTGATTTGTTACAGCTAGATCCTTAAAGTACATTGCTGTTTGTTCATTACAATTGACAGCTAATGTCATTGATGCCGGGATATCTAATTTAAACCTACCCGTATAGGAAATTGTTTGTTCAAAGTGTATGTTTTGTTTAATGTCTATCGTCATATATGAAGCATTGATTGAAACATTCCAACCCCAACTGAAAACGCCAGTAACATTCACTTCTTCAATGTTTGGAACCGGTTCGAATTTAAAAAAATCTCCTTGTGTATCAAGTGATGTGAATAGTGTTTTTCCAAGTTCGAAAATTTGTCGTCCGTATGTTTCTGTATCTAGGGAGCCTTCTGTAAACTCCAATTTCAAAATTTTATCTCTTTCCATTTCTATTATGGTTTGTTGGAAATCTAAGCTTGCTACTGTAAACCAACCGACGCTTCCTCTACCTGAAAACTTTTGTTTAATATAACTCCAGACTTGGCTAAGATCAGCTGATGCTTTAACAATCCAAGGATCGCCTAGAAATTCAGCTTTAGCCTCCATAGTTATAGCAAAAGAAGGATTTGGATTAATTCCTGATTCAGATTCTGTTGCTACATAAGAGGCAAATACTGAATTTTGTGGACATCCGAGTTGATAATGAAACGCTGTACCAAATTGAATTGTATCTGGGAAGTTTTTGTCCCCTCCTTCGATCATAAGCGCTTTTTCGAAATAGGGTTTTACGCGAACATCAGTTAATAATATTGGTTGTAATTTTGGATCAGCAATTTCATAATCTTTCTTTATTTGATCAATAATTTGAGTCCTTTGTTCACTTGTAAGGTCGATGGTTGCTTTTCCAGAAAGAGTCGCACCAATGCTGTCAAAGTATTTTTCGCCTACTCTTGCATAATAAGCTTCACCTATCCCCCAGTATGTCACATTAAATTCAGCAAGATTTTCATTTAGTTTACATACAGCATTTTGCGGATAGTAATGAAAAACAGAACTGTCCTGATCATCTTGATAAGCCACAACACCTCTTACTGAGGTGGCAGCACTAATTTTTGGTGCCATATTTTATATTCCTCCTATAGTTTGATTAGTAATACAAGTATTACGATTCCATATCTACTCAGACTTATTCTACTTTTAATAAATTTCTAAATATTAGAGTTATTTTTGGTGAAATCGTTTTGGGAAATAGACGAGGAAAGTTACTATACGTTAAAAAAGACAACGAAGCAGAAATAACTAAAGCTGAAAAAAACTTGGAGTCACTTTGCCAGATACATATAAAAAATCTCATTTTAAAAACAGATTGGTGAGTATACGGTTTTTACCATCAAGTAATTCTTGAGGCGGGCAGATAATATGTTGGGAAGTGCTAATATAAAAAATTTGAAATTAGATGAAATCATCATTCTTAAAGGATATAATGGGTATTGATGTAAAAAACACGTTGGTGATAGATCTACTGAATTATACTCAACTTTCACTAGTATGAATATAAATATTAAAGAGACGAATTTTATTATTAGGTTTTTCATCTTCAACTTTCTGTAAATTTGAAATATTAAGAGTTTGGAGTGTGTTCAATGTTATTTTGGGACTTCTATGAAATAGAAAATCTATCGAAAAAACAAGATGGCTTTTTATTATTTATTCGAAATTTCATGAAAAATCATTCACTAGAGAAAACTCTAGAGGTTTTAAGAATCTCTGGAATTTGCTTTAATCCCTATAATATAAATGATGTAAACAATGATTTTTTTAGTCAAGTTATAACAGAAATTGAAATACACTTTAGTGAAAGTAATGATAAAACGACTATTAAACATTTTAAAAATAATATAGACACTTTAAAAAATGTTTTTCAAGAATTTAATTCCGAGAGAAAGTTAAGAAATTTAGATAAGTTGAAAGCCAATAGAAGGTTAGCCTCATTTATTATTTCTGTGGAAATGCTATTAGGTTCAATTATTGAGGAGGAAAAAGTAGGTAAAGAACAAGTATATCCTGATTTTGGTTATTTCGATTACTACAAACGACATTATAATACCAAAAAATACAAACAAGTATTATCTAATGTTGGCGATAGTATAGTCGAGTATGCCAGTAATATATATAAATTTTTGTTATATGAAAATGGTGATTTAGATAAACTGGAAACTTTAAAAATGAGTGATATTAAATTAGCTGGAAATCACATTGAACTATTTGACAAGTTTTCAGCTTTATTAAATGTGGAACAAATATGGCGTTTTACTGGAGCGAGTATTACTGAGCAAAACAATCAATTTAAAATAAATTTGGATAATGAACAATTTTTAAAGGGTGTTGAAACAGCAAAAATACGATTTGATAGTCAAAAAATTAAGTGGTTTATGGGTTTTAATAAATTAGTGATTGAAAGGCCAATCAATCCCGATTCAATAAAATTAGCTCCACAAGAATACTTGTCTAAAGAGGAAGTGTATTCTTCAATTGCATTAAGTGAATATCTAAACATCCGAATTATGAATATAAAATGTTTAGATATAACTATTGCTGAGTGGATTCGAGCCTATACTTTAATCATAATGGAAGCAAAAAAAGAGTTGAATGAAAGGCTAAGTAAACGAGTAGTACCACCAACTAATTTAAATAATTGGATTATTTATAAACAAAAATCAGAGTGGATTAGATTGTTTTCTTCAAAAGGGATATCAGAAGAAAATAGTGAGTCTATTATTAATAAACTTACTTTTAGTAAAGATTCGAGGGATCTGTTAGATTGCCCATTTATAGAACATTCAGATTCTTTAGGTGTTATTCCATCAATTTCAAGTGTTATAGACCCTTCTTTATCGATCATTTCTTTATTGACAAAAAATGGTTCTGATGTCTCGTTTAAGGGAGCGGGATTTGAAAATGACGTACTAGCTGACTTAAAAAAGGTAGGTTTAAAAGCATCAATGATAAAAATAATGGATAAAGGAGAAGAGTATCAGTGTGATGCAGCATTCACATTAGAAAATAATCTTTTTCTTATAGAGGCTAAGGCGTTTAGTCAATCCACTTCACTAAAAGATTACTATAATTTACAATTGAAGCTAATAGGACCAAATGAACGATTGGGCAAAAAAAATAATGAAAAAAGTGCAGTAGAACAATTGTCGCGAATTGCTGATTTTTATAAGAATCATATGGATTTAGTTAAAACAAAAATGGGGATTTCAAACGATTGGGTTTGTGAAAAGGTTTATAAAGTCGTGCTAACTACTGCAATGCTAGGAGAACCAATATTTATTAACGACACCCATATTGTTGATTACTCATCTTTTAAAAGGTTCTTAGATAGGAATCCATTAAGGATTATGTTAGGAGAAAAAGAGTATGTTTTTAAGATGAAAGACTATAAAGGGGAAATTACATCTGAAAAGCTTTTGAATTTCTTAAGAAATCCTGCTCCAATAAATTTGCAACACCTTAGACTTTCAACTGAAAATAGAGTTATTAGGTTAAACCATAAGGAACTACTTTATCCAAATTTTATAGATAATTTAGGACATTTTATATTATTAAATCAAAGGGAAAAAGAAGAGATTGAACGTATTCTTGAAGAAGAGTAGTAATAGAACAACAAACATAATTTTATATAGTATGTTTCAAGTTAATTAAAATGCGAAAAATAAGAACAAATGTTCATTTTGTGATTCCATTTAAATTATAATAATAATCAGATTGACCCCTTCATGAACCTGGCTGAAACTCAGTCAGGTCTTTTTTATATCTACTTGTGAACTCGTTTTCTTTTTATATAGGGACAGTTAATGCTGCGTAATCTTGCAGGAGGTGATTTGAGATGGAAGTCAAAATCATTGAAGGGCCAAATGTTGATAAGCGTCTTAATGATTGTTACCACTATTTGATTAAGTGTTGGAGAAAGGAGTTGAAACGTGATAATAATTTACACGAGGGGATTTCTCAAGGTGTAACCAATAAAATGACAGAGGATGGACAGCACGATTAAAGCAAGAGCTGAACTACAAAGTTATGTGCAGATAAGGTTTCTCATTAGATATATTAAATTAAAAACAGACCTTTAAGGGTCTGTTTTTTTATGGGGACGGATTGGGGACGAACCCTTTCAGTTTTCTTCAGAAATGCACATTTTTTATCAGAAAGGCTCATCATAGAACCTTATTAAATCAGTCTTTTTCAGGGAAGGTCTGTTTGCTTCGGATGAGGTCATTCACCTTGACAGGGTAGAGGTCGCTGGTTTGAGCCCAGTCGGAATCATCGTTTAAACCCTTGCCTAGCAAGGGTTTTTTTGTTTTGTGGGTAATGAATATTTGTTCAGTTTTTATCCATCAGGTTGTTTCTAAGTATTCTTAGGACCAAAACGATGAAAGTGTTCTGCAAAGTGGATCGTTACGTCTGTTAAGGTTTAAGTCAGCAATTAAAGGTACTATATCGACAGGAGAAAGTTAATTCCAGCCGAAAATCGGGATTTTTGTTTAAAGTCGGTATATAATTGAGCAATAATAAAACCACTAGGTAAAAAACAGTAGGAGATGATATCGATGGAGAGTTTTCCGTCCATTCGGATGAGAAGAAATCGAAACAATGACTGGAGCCGCAGATTGGTCGCCGAAAATCGATTGTCGGCTGATGATTTTATTTGGCCAGTTTTTGTTCGGGAACAACCGGGAGAGGAAGAAATTGTTTCGCTGCCAGGGCAGTTGCGAGTCGGACTAGATCGTCTTATTGAGCACGTGGGACAGGCAGTAGAATTGGGAATTCCAGCAGTTGCGCTATTTCCTGTTATCGATCCAGAAAAAAAGATGCTGATGGGAGTGAGGCGACAAATCCGGATAATTTGATTTGTCGGGCTGCCCGCGAGCTTAAGAGGGCATTTCCGGAACTGGGATTAATCGGTGATGTTGCATTAGATCCTTACACCACTCATGGGCAAGATGGAATTTTACGTATGAAATCTGAATTTAAAGTTCCTACTTTTGCCTACCAGGTTAGTGGAGAATATTCAATGTTGATGGCAGCTATTCAGAATGGCTGGCTTGATGCAAATGTTGTAATTGAAGAATCATTAATGGCGTTCAAACGCGCCGGATGCGATGGTATTTTGACATATTTTGCTTTAGATATGGCGCAGCGATTGAGAGATGGAGAATCTCAAAACATATAGGCAAAATGAAAACAGACCCTGCATGGTCTGTTTTTTATGAGGAGGATTTGAGAACCTTCAGAAAAAGTATTGATGGAAGATAATCCGATACGGATTTTAAATATTTTCATTTATAATTCTCTATTTGTCTATACTTTTCATATCGCTGTTGTATAAGCTCTTCCGAGGATAATCGTATCAATTTTTTTAGAGATGATTCAATCACAGATTCAATCAATTTTGCCTGTGATTTTATATCATTTTGTGCTCCACCCTTAATTTCAGGAATGATTTCATCAATAATTCCTAAATGCTTTAAATCTTTTGCTGAAATTTTCATATGTTCAGCAGCTTCTGGAGCATACTTAGCGTCCTTCCATAGGATAGATGCTGCTCCTTCTGGCGAAATGACCGAGTACCATGAATACTCTAACATATGGATATGGTTACCGACACTAATGCCAAGAGCTCCACCACTTGATGCCTCTCCAATTACAATACAAACAATTGGCACTTTAAGTGTAGCCATTTCCAATAGATTTCGAGCTATCGCTTCAGAAATTCCACGTTCTTCAGACCCTTTGCCTGGATAGGCGCCAATTGTATCAATAAATGTAATAATAGGGCGATTAAATTTATCAGCTTGTTTCATCAGTCTTAGCGCTTTTCTATATCCTTCTGGATGTGACATTCCAAAATTTCTTTCTATATTTTCCTTTGTACTTCTCCCTCTTTGATGACCAATAACCGTAACGGGCATTCCTTTAAATTTTGCAATACCACCTATCATTGCTTTATCATCACCATATAATCGATCACCATGAAGTTCGAAAAAGTTTGTAAACAATAAAGGTATATAATCCAATGTCGTGGGCCGGTTACGTAGCCTTGCAATTTGAACTCGTTGAAAAGGTGTAAGATTAGAATAAATTTCATCTTGCATTTTATTTAAACGTTTTTCTAATTCTTGAATTTCTGATGATAAATCTACATTATGTTCTTTCATCATTTTCTTTAATTCATCAAATTTCTCTTTTAGTTCAATAATAGGACGTTCAAAATCCAAACTCATTTTATCCTCCAAAGGGTATGATTTACCTCACTCTAATCAAAAGACTTAGAAATAGAATCAATAAATAATTCAAAACCATCCACAACTATTTTTTGTTCTGATTCTGATAAATTACTGAGGATACGTTGATAAAATGTAAGGGATTGTTCTCTTAAGCGATTAACAGTAATGTGACCTTTTTCTGTGAGGTGCAGAAAAAGTTCTCTTCTGTTTTTTTCATTTACTTCACGATAAACAAGTCCCTTTTTTACTAACTTATCTACCAATCTACTTACAGTTGAAGTCTCTAATCTAAGTTTATTGGATAGTTGCCAAACAGTTAATTTTTCCATCTCTAGTTCCTCTAACGCCATCATTTGAGAGGTTGGTAGAGGTTTTTCAAATGGTCCATTGGGCAAATTTTGAGATTCAAAAACCCCAGTTATTATAATCATTTTCTTAATATCTGATCTTAGTTTTAAGGCATCTTCTCTTTTCAAAAAGGTCACCCTCCTACAATTCATGTATGATACATAAATTGTATTATACATGAATATGTTTTTTGCACAAGTTTAACGTAAGCCAATATGACAACATGGGCAAGAGATTTCTTCTTGTTAAAATGGTTTAAGTGGATTGATCCATAGTCGATCCACCTGATTGATAGATGCATCAGGATCTTACCCTAAGTAATTGCTGTTTACTATTCTTTCAACAAAAATAGGAAAATATGAAAAATAAAGAGAGGGGGAGAAAAATATGAAGTCATTTTTACTAATTGGACAATCAAATATGGCGGGGCGCGGCTTTAAGCATGAAGTGCCTCCGATTTATAATGATAGAATCATGATGCTGCGAAACGGTAGATGGCAAATGATGACTGAACCCGTTCATTTTGATAGACCGGTAGCTGGCGTAGGACTAGCGGCTTCTTTTGCGGAGGCTTGGTGTAAAGATCATGAGAGAGAGAAGATTGGTCTTATCCCATGTGCCGAAGGTGGCAGTACCATTGATGAGTGGTCACGAGATGGGGCATTATTTCGTCATGCAATAAATGAAGCTAAATTTGCAAGGGAAGATAGCGAATTGGCAGGGATATTATGGCATCAAGGAGAAAGTGACAGCCAAGATGGGAAATACAAAGAATACGATGAAAAAATACGAAGATTATTTCATGAACTGAGAACTGAATTATCTGTACCTAACATTCCGCTTGTGATAGGTGGTTTGGGCGATTTCTTAGGAAAGACAGCATTTGGCGCAGGATGTGTGGAATATCAACTGGTCAATGAGGAACTACAAAAATATGCACATGATCATGAAAATTGTTATTATGTTACTGCGAAAGGTCTTATACCTAACCCGGATGGAATTCACTTCAATGCGATGTCCCAGAGAATATTTGGTATAAGATACTATGAAGCATTTCGAAAAAAAGAACATATACATGAACCATTACCAAATGAACATGAGTTAGTGAATGAATGTCATAATAGAATGAATACCTCAGCGGAGAAAACATATATAGCACTAGAAAAATTCACGTTGGGCAAGATGACTTACGAAGAGTTGCTGCAGGCTTTAACGTAGGCAAAGCTCATGGTAGACTTTGAATAGACAGAAACATGATATATCTTTTGAAAGGATGATTGTGGTGGTAAAAACAGATAAAGCTTCCTCCTGAATACAGTAAATCACATTCAGGAGGAGATATAAAATGTTTAAACAGATAGTCGAAAGTTATCCATGAAAAGAGCACTTTCCTCATTATATGACGGTAACCCGATGCTCATATAGCTTGGTGATCAATCTAGACATCACAAAATTGTATGCAATATTAAAAGAAAAAAGGCTAGATTCAATGCAAATTACCTGCAGACAAAAGGTATTCTCATGGAAATCTAGAAGATGAAAGCAGACTGAAATGAGTCTGCCTTTTTGTTTTGTGAGGATAAAGACATGTGCCAAAGGTTTATTGATGTACAATGGTTCTTTTTGCGGTTTCTTTTCGGTGTCTTGTAAATTTTTGTATGTCATAATAAATGTAATATAAGGAAATATTGTAGAAGGGGAGTAAGGGGATGGAGAAAGTTCATTCTTCACATGTAGGTGTGAAAATCAATGAATGGTATAAAATGATTCGGCAATTCAGTGTACCTGATGCAGAGATTTTGAAAGCTGAGGTCGAACGAGAAATTGAACGAATGGAAGAAGACCAGGATTTACTGATTTACTATCAATTGATGTGCTTTCGTCATCAGCTTATGCTTGATTATATTAAACCCTCAGAGCAGCGCTCTTTATCTATTGCAGACTTAGTTGATAAAATAGAAAACTCAAATCATAAATTATCCGGCATGCTGCAGTATTACAACGCTTTTTTTCGTGGGATGTACGAGTTCAGTATAAAAGAATATGTACAGGCTATCCAATACTATAAAATGGCGGAGAAACATCTTACGCTAGTTATAGATGATATTGAACAAGCCGAGTTTCACTTCAAGGTGGCTGAAGCCTACTATATTATGAAACAAACCCATGTTTCCATGCATCATATTTTAAAAGCTCTGGAAATCTACGATCAATATGATCTGTATAAAGTAAGAAAAATTCAATGTTTGTTTGTCATAGCAGGAAATTATGATGATTTGGCTCGACACGATAAATCAATTCCTCATCTAAAGAATGCAATTAAAATAGCAGAGGAAATTGGTGATCAAAAAATCCTAACTAAAGCCTTTTTGAATATTGGCCATACATTTGATAGAGACGGTCAATGGGATGAGGCTATCAATTATTTTGAGAAGGCTATTCAAAAGGCAAATGATGATTCTGAGCTTCTTATCAAATTGTATTTTGCGATTAGCTGTACGCAATTTAAAGCAGGAAGACTTAAAGAAGGAGAAGCATCTTTAAAACAAGGAACTAATATACTTGAGGAAGCCCCTAATAAGCTTTATGAAAATCTATTTAACTTCTTAGAAGCGGTTTATGTTAATAATATAAATGAGGAGCAGCTGGCCGAGGTGTTTCAGTATTTCGAGCAGAAACAGCTTTTCGCTTACGCTGAGGCATGCTATATAGTGTATGCAGATGAGTATGGGAAAAAAGGTCAATTTGAAGAAGCAACAGCTGCTTATCAAAAGGTATTAGAAACACAACTCAAAATTCAGAGAGGGGATTGTTTGTATGAGTTTTAAGAAGGGTTTTACGATGATTGCTCTTACTGTGGTTGCAGCTGCAGGAGTGTACACTATTGCAACTGATCGAAACACAACATCGATACAAATACAAAAAATCGATCGAAACACGACTATGATCGATCGAAACACAACTTCTCAAAACGTATAGGCAAAATGAAAACAGACCCTGCATGGTCTGTTTTTTATGGAGACGGATTGGGGACCAACCCTTTCAGTTTTGTTCAGAAATGAAAATTTTTAATCAGAAAGGCTCATCATAGAATCTTATTAAATCAGTCTTTTTCAGAGAACTTACGTTTGCTTTGGATAAGACCATTCATCTTGACAGGATAGAGGTCGCTGGTTCGAGCCCAGTCGGAATCATAGATGTTGATACAGAGCCACTCTCGAGATAATCGAGAGTGGTTTTGTATTTTTAAAACCAAAAAGGTAACATTACCAAAATAAAAACCACACTGAAAATATAGTGTGGTTAATTTAAAATGACGTCCATTTGATCAGCTATCTGTTGGCTTGTTGAAGGTAGTACATGAGCATATGTTTGAAGCGTTACTTTTATACTTTTGTATCCTAGTCTTTCACTCATTGCTTTTACAGGTGCACCATTTAACAATAAATTTTTTATATGTGGTGGTTCGTCGACCTGTTTTTCTTAAACAGGGAGCTACATAAAGTGGCTCCCTGCACAGAATCAATCTTTCTTTTTTTTGTAGTCTTTTACTAAGCTTGAAACAGTTAAACCCATTACACCGAAAGCTACTACATAAAATAAAATATTTGTTACAGGTGTATCAATTTTCCCTAAAATCAAGACAACAGCTATAATAGCGATGGGTAAAGTAATTAACAAACTTTTGGATGCTTTATTTTCCTGTGTCATTAACCAAGAACCTCCTTTTTGTTTCAGCATTTAGGTATGTTTTAGTACATTTTAAAAAACGAACAACATTATGGTTTTAGCAACCCACCATGCTGCATTTTCACTTCCAGTAACTTTAAGAGCACCTAAATAAATACCATGTTCAAGAGTGCCTGTATAATGCTCAATAGTTATTAGAATTGTTTCTAACCCTGTAACACCGCCTATCATTACTTTCAGTTTTGTAGGTAATTGATCATAAGCTTCTTTTATTGCTTTTATAGCCCATGTGAATTTACCGTGTGTAATAGCTTCTCCATTTGTTTTTGATTGAGCTCCTTTAATTGCTTTTTTGAACTTTTCTGTTTCTACGTCATTTAAATTCCAATACTGTGTTATCTCATCTATTGTAGGCTCTTTTGCTTGATCAAAAGAAGATTTTACAAATGAATAAGAATAGAACTGTTCTTTCTCAAAAGCTTTAGATGCATTTGCTTCTGCAAAAGGTGAGAGTATAAAAACAGAAATTCCTGCAACCATTGATAATATTAAACCTTTGGAAGTACTTGATTTTCCCATAATAAGCTCCTGCTTTGGAATATTTTTTAGATTAATCTTTCAACTTAATTAATAATTCAATAATTGTTTTAGTTGTTAGAAATATTCTTCCTTCTCTAAATAATGTTATCATTTGTAAATAAATGAAGTAAATAGGTTATTTGTTATTGGATAGAATGGTACAATATACATATTAATTACGAAAAGACATGACTAACAAAGAATAAATTAGTCAAAATCACTTAAGAAGAGTTGCTGAAGGCTTTATCGTAGGCAAAGCTTATGGTAGCCATTGAATGAAAACGTTATAACTTAGAGTAGTGGTAGACAGAAACATAACCTACCGGTTGAAAGGATGATTGTGGTGGTGAAAACAGATAAAGTCTCCTCCTGAATACATGAAATAACATTCAGGAGGAGATAAAAAATGTTTAAACAAATAGATGAAAATTATCCGAGAAAAAAGCACTTTCATCATTATATGACGGTAACCCGATGCACATATAGTCTGGTGATCGATCTAGACATCACAAAATTGTATGCAATATTAAAAGAAAAAAGGCTAAAAGTATATCCTGTGCAAATTTATTTGTTAGCAAGAGCTGTGCAAAAAATACCGGAATTTCGGATGGATCAAGTGAACGGTGCACTTGGTAACTGGGAGATTCTCCATCCTAGTTATACGATTTTAAATAAAGAAACAAAGACGTTTTCAAGTATTTGGACGCCTTATGACGAAAACTTTGCTCGGTTTTATAAAAACTGTGTAGCGGACATGGACACTTACAGCAAAAGTAACAACCTATTTCCGAAACCTCATATGCCAGAAAACATGTTCAATATTTCAAGTCTGCCGTGGATTGATTTTACTTCTTTTAACCTTAATGTATCTACAGATGCAGCTTATTTACTACCAATATTTACGTTAGGTCAATTTAAGATGAAAGAAGGAAAAATCATCTTGCCAGTTGCGATTCAAGTCCATCATGCTGTTTGTGATGGCTATCATGTCGGTCAATATGTGGAATATATGAGGAGGCTTATTGAACATTGTGAAGAGTGGTTAAATGATTCAATGCAAATTACCTGAAGACAAAAGGTGTTCTCATGAAAATCTAGAAGATGAAGGCAGACTGAAATGAGTCTGCCTTTTTGTTTTGTGATGAGAATGAAAATGTTCCAAAGGTTTACTAAGGCTATATTTGTTCTTTTTGCGGTTTCTTTTCGGTGCTTTGTAAATTCTTGTATGTGATAATAAATGTCATATAAGGGAGTTCAGTGGAAGGGGGATAAGGGATGGAGATAGTTCTTTCTTCACATGTAGGTGTGAAAATCAATGAATGGTATAAAATGATTCGGCAATTCAGTGTACCTGATGCAGAGATTTTGAAAGCTGAGGTCGAACGAGAAATTGAACGAATGGAAGAGGATCAAGATCTGCTCATTTATTATCAATTGATGTGTTTTCGCCATCAGCTTATGCTCGATTATATTAAACCGTCAGAAAAACGATCGCCTTCTGTTTCTGAATTGGTTGATAAAATTGAGAATTCTAATCATCAACTTTCCGGTATGTTGCAATATTACAATGCTTTTTTTAGAGGAATGCATGAATTTAGTAAGAAAGAATATGTACAGGCTATTCAATATTACAAGATCGCTGAAAGGCAGCTTGCACTGGTTGTCGATGATATTGAGCAAGCGGAGTTTCACTTCAAGGTGGCTGAAGCCTACTATATTATGAAACAAACGCATGTGTCTATGCATCACATCATAAAGGCGCTAGATATTTATAAAGAACATGAGCAGTATAAAGTTCGCCAAATTCAAAGTCTAATTGTCATTGCAGGAAATTATGATGATTTCATGAGATATGAAAAATCGTTGCAACATTTAAAGACCGCTTATTCAATAGCTGTGTGCGCAAACGATCAACGTTTAGTAGCAAAAACATTATTAAATATTGGTAATACATATGATAGGCAATCAAAGTATACAGAGGCAATAAAGCATTATAAAGAAGTGTTAGATGTTATTTCTTCGGAAAAAAGTGACATAAGGCCAATCACTCTATTTAGTTTGTGTTGGTCGTTGTACAAGTCTAATCAAACTGATGAAGCGGATATGCTCGTTGAAGATGGACTTATATATTCCTCAAAGGTAAATGATTCGCTAAGTGGCTTGTTATTTAAAGCATTAAAAGCTATTTATATGGATACTAATGAACAAGCTTTGAAAGAAGTGTTTGATGTTTTTGAAGAAAAGAAACTACATGTCTATGTGGAAGCATTTGCTCAAAGTGTCGGGTTATTTTATGAAAAAAAAGGGGACTTTGAAAAAGCTGCCGAATATTACAGAAAGGCTCTTAAGGCTCAAAATGATATTCAAAAAGGAGAGTGTCTGTATGATTATTAAAAAATTACTAATCATTTTATCCATTGTATTGTTAAGTGTTTCAACAGCAGAAACTTTAAAAATCATTGAAACGAAATCAATTCGGAATACAACAATGGAGGAACAAAAATCAAATCGAAACACGACTATGATTGATCGAAATACAACTTCTGAAAACGTATAGACAAGATTAAAACAGACTTTATGGGTCTGTTTTTTTATGAAGTAGAATGAGCATATGAACAGTTGGTCAATGTTATACTTATCTCAATAAATACGAGGAGGCACCACTTTGAAATCATTCTGGGAGAAAGAAGAAGAGAGTCCTTTCACATTAGAAAAGATAGATGAGGAAAAAATTCGTGAAGCAGAGGCGAGACTTGGTGTCACTTTACCTGAAACATATAAAAGCTCATTTTAGAATGGAATGGTGGTTTTACAGTTTGTAATGCTTTTCCAACCGAAAGGCCGAATTCATGGGCAGAGGATCATGTTCAATTCGACCATCTAAGAGGAATCGCTAAAGATGATGGAATTATGAATAGTGTTCAGTTAAGTGATGAATTGGAGCTGCCAGAGGGACTTATTTTCATCAGCGGGGAAGAAGATACATGGATCGCCATGGATTATCGAGAAACGAAGGAACATCCTCCTATTCACTATTTCGATTTAGAGCTGGAAGTAGATTTTAAGCTGGCAGATACTTTCGATGAATTTGTTGAGAAGTTATATACAGCTGAAGATGTGATGGTCGAAGTAGTAGAGATTGAGGAGGAAGCTTCGGATTTATATATCAGTAAAGAAGAGCTTGAACACATTTTTGAGAGAGGAGACCTTCGTCAGCAGAATCTCTTCAAAATGGCGCATTATCCGATGGAAGACATTGAAGAGATCGCATGGTTTTTCTTGCGCATGAAACAGTGCATTCAACAGATAAAAGATCAACATGTCTTGTATGAAACAGCTACTGTTATTCACTCCAACCTTCTGTTAAACCCAGATATGCCAAGGAATGACCGTATCAATAAAGAGCTGCAAGAAATTGCTGAAATTCTAGAAAATAGTGGAGATCCGAATACCGCCTTTTTGGGAGAGGACATTCATCCAGTGAAAAAACGATAGTGAAAGATGAAAAGCCCTTTCTAGGGTTTTTCGAATGTAGTTTATGATCTCTTTTTATTTAAAATTTTCATAATGAATAATGCTATATATGAAGTAATGAATGAGCCTAAAGTGTAAACAACAGCCCAGCCAAAGAAAGAGACATTAAAAAGTGTAAATGTCAGAATGAGCAAAATGATAAAGCTCACAACTGGCATGAAATAAACCTTTTGTACAAACAATGTGACGCTTAATGAAGCGATCAAAATACTTAATGGAAGCAAGCCGAATGCGAATTCTAAATGAGTCATCTTCATTCTCCCTTTAGAATCACCTATTAAATATTTTGAGAACATCATTTCTATTTTGTTCTAACATGAAAAAGTCATATTCAGAAACATGATTCTTATCCAAAATTTTGTCGAGACCTTTTATCTTTAAAGAATTCAATCTTTCTCCCTTTTGGTATGAATAAGAAGATATTTCATATTCTCCGGTCTTTTTTTGGTTTAATGAGTATATATGATCAGAATTTAAATGAACGAACTTAACTTCAAGTCCTTCTTCTTGTTCTAAGGAAAAGGAACCTTCTGATTTCATTGTTTTTGTGTTAAATGTATAAATCTTAGAATGTGCAGTGAAATGATATAAAATATCGTCTTTTATATAGAAGTGCTTTTCATTTGGTGGTATTAGTTGATCTTCACTTTCATAACTACCAAGTAAATAGGTCCCCCTTAATTTGTTCTTTTCTATATCAAATACGGCTACTTTAAAAGACACATCTTTAGAATCTTCAGGAGTGTGATAGAGGACAAAATAAGCTAATTTGTCCTTAATGATGATATTTGAATAAACTTCCCAGTCTTCGTTGATGGGCTTAACATGACCACCTTTTTTAAGAGTCGGTCTGTTCTGTAAATTCAATTCATGAAATGTAGAATGATCAGTGTCCATATCTTGATTGATCACGTAAATTTTATCATCATCGTTTCCTGTACTAACAAAGTATCCATTTAAAATCTGCTCTTGAAATTTTTTACTGCTTCCCCATCTGATTAAACTTTGATAATCCTTTTCTCCAAAACCTTGGTTGTTTAATGTATAAAATATTTTTTTGTTTTTTAAATATCCATTAGCTTGGCCATAGCCAGTATGTACTTTATTTTTAAACTTAAAATGGGCAGTTTTTTTTCCAAGAATATTTATTTCAGAAGGGTTCTCTTTCATTAACATCTGTTCACCTTGAGCAATAGAACCTAATTCAATTGCGCCACCTTTTGAGGTAGTTATTTCCCCTTTTTTATTTATATATACTGTGTAGCTCCCTTCACGCTGATAATCAATTGATGCTGAAAGGTAGATAGTAGCTAATTTGTCATTTAGAAATGAAGGTTTGGATTCAGATACAGCTGTAGCATCTTCTTTGATGAATAAATGTTTAAGTGAATAATAGGAAGAAAACAAAACAAAAGCAATAAGAACGGTAATAACTAATTTTTTCTTGAATCTCATCGTCAAACAACCTTTCTAATTAGGACTGTATCATGAAAAAAATTTACTCAACTTTAGAGAGGATGTAGGCCCTTGGAGCGCTTATTTAGGTATTTTGAATAGGAAATAAATGTTTAATGACGCTTGGCGGCCCACTCGGATTGAAGAATGGCATATTGATACTCATCGACCCAATGTCCTTTTGACATATAATTTTGTAGCAAATGTCCTTCGCGCCTCATGTCTAAACGTTCTAGCACTCGAATGGATTTTTCGTTGCGCACATCAGTAAAGGCAATGATTTTATGCTTGTTCAGTGTAGTGAAAATATATTCGATCATTGAATTCAAGGCTTCGTGAATATAGCCCTTTCCTTGAAAGTCAGGCGCGAGTGTAAATCCTATTTCAACGATTCTAGGCTCGCTGTCAAGTGTATGAATGGCGCAATCTCCTATCAGCTGATTGGATTCAGATAAGGCAATCACGTATTGAAACCACGTCCCTGGTTGATTAGGTTGTTGCGTCATTTGGTGTTGAACAAATGATTCAGCGTCTTCGTGCGTGTAGTTTTCCCATGATTGAAATGTGGCAATAGAGGGATTTGATCGGTATTGATAAAATGCTTCAATATCCTGCTGATCAAACTGACGAATCACAACCCGGTTTGTTCTTGTAAATATGCTGTTTGCATTCTTCATGTGTTACCCTCACTTTTTAGTTTGTTCTTGATTTAAAAAAGTCTATTAGCCATTCAGATAGCTGTTTTTGCGCTTTGGTCACAAATCGATCGGCATAATACGTTAATTCAAGATGCCGAACAGGAGCAGGAGCAGAAATAGGGATAGAGACAATATTAGGCCATGCTGAATGTTGCTTTAATAGCCCTCTTGGCTGGATGGTGGCGCCGATCCCGGCTTCAACCAACTGCAATAATGAAGTGGCAGACCCAACATCCATGACCGTGTCCAATTCAAAACCGTGTTCTTTACATACGTCATCGACCAAATCTCTTCCTAGGTAGCCTTTTGGATACATGACCAGTGCATGCTTTGTCAGCTCTTTTAGCGTCACTTCACGCCTTTTTGCCAGTTCACTGTCTGAATGAACAAACAATTCGTAGGGCTCATCGCCAAGTGGAATTTGAATCAGGCGTTTATCCGCAGGCCCGTGCAGCCCAATTCCGATATCGACTTTATGTGAGAGCACCTCGTCACGAACAAAGATGGTCGAAAAAGCCTTTAGGTTGATCTCTGGATACAGCTTTTTAAATTCTACAAAAAGCGGAACAAGCTGAAAGTCAAGATCAGAGGGGAGGACGGCAAGTCGAACGGTACCTCGCTGTTCAGATAACAGTTCTTTCATGGCATTTTTTGCATCTCGTTCAGCCTGAAGCATTTTCATGCCATATTGATAAAGAAGCGTACCAGCTTCAGTTGCAACTACCTTTTTACCGATTCTGTCAAAGAGCGGCATCCCAACTTCAGCTTCAAGCAGTTGAATCTGTTGGCTTAATGTAGGCTGTGATATACCTAGTTGCTCTGCAGCCTTTGTGAAATGTAAATGATTGAAAACAGCCATAAAATAGGTAATGTGACGAGTATCCATATGCCATCCTTTCATTGATGATAGTATTTTCCTATCATCATAATACGAATTATTGTATTGATCAATGAATGAAGCGAATTTATACTCATAGTAACCTCAACAAGATGAGAGAGGAAGAAGAGTATTGATGAAAAAAGTATTTTATTTAGCCGCTTTATTTTTAGCTGCCTTAAACTTGCGCCCAATCATTACATCCGTAGCTTCTATGATGAGCATGATTCAATCAGACTTTGGCGTTAGTGCACTGACGGCAAGTCTTTTAACCACTTTGCCGGTCTTGTGTATGGGAGTGTTTGCACCTGTAGCAACGAAACTAAGTCGCCGGTTTGGATTAGAGAGAACTCTTTTTTTCTCGATTTTTCTTATCACAATTGCGACTGGACTGCGTGGTACAAGTCAAACGGTTACCATCCTTCTCATGACTGCTTTTGCAGGAGGAGTTGGAATTAGTTTTGCCGGACCATTGTTGTCTAGTTTTATTAAAAAGTATTTCCCGAAAAGTCCTGGGATTGTCAGTGTGTACTCTATATCGATGACAGTTGGAGCTGCACTTGCTTCGGGCTTGACCATTCCCATTTACCTTCGCAGTGAGCATAACCTTCCACTTGCCTTATCCTGCTGGGCAGTTTTAGGCGTTATTGCACTGATCTTATGGCTCGGTCTAGCTCGTCAAAACCAACAAGCGGATCTTGCAGACGTGCCGCTGAGATTACCGCTGCGAAACAAAAAAGCCATTCAATTCACCTTGTTCTTTGGCTTTATGTCTAGCATGTTCTATTCGTTAACAGCGTGGATTTCACCCATTGCGCTTGATTTTGGGAATAGTCCGCAGTATGCCGCCATGCTGCTTACGATATTTACACTCATTCAGATTCCAGTGGCATTACTCGTTCCAAACATCGTCAATCGTCTAGGAAAGCCGAAATTATTTCTGATCTTATGCAGTTTGTCAGAGCTGATTGGCCTCATATTCCTTCTACTGCCAATGCCGATCCTGCCAGCTGTTATTTTTCTAGGGATTGGAGCAGGTGGATTATTTCCTTTGGCGCTTATGCTGCCTATTATTGAAACGCGTACACCAGAAGAAGCCGGTACATGGTCAGCGATGTCACAGATGGGCGGGTACATCATGGGAGGATTTGGTCCATTTTTAATCGGTTTGATTTTCGATATCAGCGGACATTTTCAAGCTGCTATTGTCGCAATGCTCGCCATCGTGGTGCTGATGATTGGTGTTCAGTTATCGATGAAGTTAGGGAAAAAACGTGAGGTATCCAATTAAAGGTCAATATACCGCTGCTTTTATATCATGACTCAATTGAAATCGCCATAGCCTATTCCTAAGTAGGCTATGGCGATTATTTTGCTCAACCTTTAAAAGATGCACCTGAATGAATTATCGTGAAAGATATTTTTCAACTTTACGAGTGGCCATTTCTGCAGCCTCCATGATCATTTCACCTAATGTTGGGTGAGGATGAATCGTCATGGCTAAATCTTCTACTGTAGCACCAATTTCAATAGAGAGAGAAAGTTCTGATATAAGAGTAGATGCCTCTGCACCTACGATTTGTGCTCCTAAAATAAGGCCAGATTCAGCATGGGCCACAATCTTCACAAATCCTTCTGGTTCTTTTAATGCCAGCGCTCGACCATTAATAGAGAACATTGTTTTTCCAATAACAGTCGGAATGGATCTTTGTTTGCAATCCGTTTCGCTCAGTCCAACACTCGTCAATTCTGGGCTGGAAAACACAACAAGTGGGATCGCTTTATAATCGATCATCGAAGGTTTACCAGCGATTGCCTCTGCTGCCACCTTCGCTTCATAGGAAGCTTTATGAGCCAGAGCAGGAACCTCGGTGATATCACCAATCGCATATATGTGCGGAATGGAAGTTCTGCATTGTTCATCAATTTCAATACGTCCGTGAGGGGGAAAAGACAACCCGATAGAATCAAGACCTAATGTTCCATCTGTATTCGGTTTTCTTCCGACAGTAATCAGTGCATATTCCGCTTGCACCGTGTAACTTTCTTTCTGTTTCTCATAATGAAGATCAATTCCGCTCATATGCTGATCGGCACCTATGACGTTTGCTCCTGTAATCACGGTGATGTCATCTTCTTTCAATTGTCGAACAACAGGAGAGACAAGTTCACTTTCAAAACCAGGCAATACTTGATTGCCGCCTTCTAGAATGGTGACTTTTGATCCAAACCTTGCAAACATCTGTCCGAGTTCAACACCAATATATCCACCCCCAACTACGACAAGGCTTTTAGGGATTTCGGGAAGGGATAGTGCTTCAGTGGAAGACAATATACGACCTCCGAAAGGGAGTGATTTAATTTCAATTGGACGAGAGCCGGTTGCTAATATAAGGTGTTTGAAGTTGATTCGTTTTTCACCTTTTTCGGCATGTTGAATCACCGCTGTATGCTGATCGAACAAGCTTGCATCGCCTTCCAAAATGGTAACTCCCGCTGACTTTAACAAAAATTGGACGCCTCCAGCTTGTTTTTCCACAACCGCTTTTTTGAACGCTTGAGCTTCATTGAAAGAACCGCCATCTTGAAAACCACCCCATTGTGTGCGGAGTTTGAACCGCTCTGCTTCTGCTATTAGCGCTTTAGAAGGGATACAGCCTACATGGGTGCATACGCCACCTAATTGATCACGTTCTACAATCGCTGTCTTCATGCCGAGATGAGCTGAACGTAATGCCGCCACGTAGCCTCCCGGACCTGATCCAATCACTAATGTATCTACTGTTTCAAAATGAATCATTTCTTGCACCTCCAATTTCAAAATATGATGATCATAATATATTATAGTCATCATATTTTAGCGAAGTCAATCCCATCTGAGTGAGGAAAGATAGATTTCAGTCAATTGACACATGATAATATGATGAATATAATATTTTGATAAATATACTTAGACGAGTTAAAAGGAAGGAGGGGGAAAGAGGATGCCTTATCCGAAAGGTCATAAGTCAAAAGTGAGAGAGCAGATCATCGCAAGTGCTGCACGAGCATTTCGAACAAATGGCGTCCGTAGTATCAGTTTGCCATATATTATGAAAGGGGCAGGTCTAACTCATGGAGGGTTTTACGCTCACTTTAAGAACAAGGATCAGTTGGTGATAGAGACTTTTCATTTTGCTATTACTGATACGATCAAGCTGCTGCAAAGTGTTGCAGACAAGAAGGCAGATCAGCCCCGAATTCAGACGATCATTGACTTTTATTTAAGTTCCGTTCACCGTGATCAGACGGAAGTCGGCTGTATACTGCCTGCACTGGCAGGGGAGATTGCTCAATTATCGCAAGAGGTACGGAAAGCTTATACCGATGAATTGAAACGGTTTATGGCGTTTATAGCCGATACGGGAAACATAGATCTCTCTACCAGTTACGCACTAGTAAGCAGCATGATTGGTACAATTGCTCTTGCGCGTGCTGTCAATGACTCGCAGTTCAGTGATCAATTGTTATTTGCAGGCAGAACACAGGCAAAACACATTTTAGAGTGGAATGAACAAACATAGGGGATGTTGCGATGTTGATTAGAGAAGCAAGCATAGAAGATTATCCACAATTAAGACAAATCTATTTAGAATCCCGACGTCAGAGCTTTCACTGGCTCAATACAGAAGAAATCAATCTGCAAGATTTTGATCAAGATACGCAGGAAGAGCAAATTTTCTTAGCTGAGGAGAACAATAAAATCCTTGGATTCATCTCATTATATGTACCAGATCGTTTTATTCATCTCTTGTTTGTACATCCAGAAGCTGCTGGTCAAGGGGCTGGCGATCTGCTGCTGAAACATGCGATCAAAGTGCTCGGAACACCAGTCACCCTCAAATGTGTCTCCGAAAATCACAAAGCTTTGTCTTTTTATCAAAACAGAGGCTGGAAGGCTGTAGTAGAGGAAGGGGAGCCTGGGGCGAAGTACTGGGTCCTTATTTATGAATAGAAGTCATGTTATCTATCATTCACACGGCCCTTTATAGGGCTTTTTTGCGGTTTATTTTCGGTGTCGAATGATTCATAAAATGATAATATATGTCATTATAGGGAAAATAGAGGAAGGGGTAAGAGCTGATGGAGAAAGTGCTTTCTTCTCACGTCGGTTTGAAAATCAATGAATGGTATTATCATATTCAACGATTTAATGTACCGGACGCCGAAGCATATAAAGAAGAAATCAAATCAATGATTGATCATATGGAAGAGAATCAAGATTTATTATTGTATTTCTCACTCATGGAGTTCAGACATAAATTAATGCTAGATTACTTGAATCCTTTAGAAAATGGGAAAGAACGAGCGAACTTCAGGGAACTTGCAGTGAAGATAAAAAAAGATCAAGAGAAATTAACAGGATTGCTTGAGTATTACTTTAATTTTTTCTATGGGATGTATGAATTTGAAAACTATGAATACCTCAATGCGATTACCTTCTATAAGCGAGCAGAAAAAAAGCTGTCTCTTGTCAGCGACGATATTGAACGTGCCGAGTTCAATTACAAGATGGCGGAAATCTATTACCACATGAAACAAACCCACATGTCCATGCACCATATCGCACAGGCGATAGAATGTTACCGAGAAAAAGATACATACACAGTCAGAGAAATCCAGTGTTCTTTTGTCATTGGATTAAACTATATTGATATGGGCTGCCCCGAAAAAGCCATTCCACATTTTGAACGTGCGCTTGAACAAGCTGCCGATCACTCAACAAAAAGACTAAAAGGGTCAGCGCTCTATAATTTAGGGTTGAGTTATTTCCATCATGGTGACCTAGCGCAAGCAATTGTTCACTTTAATGACTCGATTCGAGCATTTAAAGAGCAGGGGTACGAGCATTTAAATCGAATTTTAGACCCTCTCGTTATGTTATCAAAATCCTATTTTAAAAAGAACGAACAGGATCTAGGTACGTATGCATTACATAACGGTATAGAACTATCTGAAAAGCTGAAAGATCATGTGTTGTTACGTATCTTTACGTTTTTAAAATCACTATACGTTGACAACAATTTTGAACAACTAGAAAAAATTTCAGAATGGTTAGAGATGAAGTCCATGTATCCTGACCTTGAAGACTTAGCAAAAGATGCTGCAAAATATTATAATGAGATGGGAGATAAAGACAATGCGATGCATTTCTATGAAAAAATTCTTTATTTCCAAACTCAAGTAAAGCGGGGGGACTGTCAGTATGAAATTTAAAACGTTATCAGTAGTATGCGCAGTGATCAGTGTCATCAGTATTGTTAGCTATTTTACATCTGAAGTGACAGCAAGTCATGATGTAGCTAGGAGAGGTCATACGGCAAGTATCGGTTATACTGCTTAAATAAAAAGCCCCTTAAGGGCTTTTTATTTTAAGACGGTATATATGCTATGAATATATTGAGGAGGAAGTAAAGTGACAATGTTAAAATCAACATTATTTCGAAGGGTTTTCAGTATATTTTTTGTTTTAACCTTTATGATTAGCCTCTTCAATATGGCTGTGTTTCCAGGGACGCCAGCGTCTTATTATGTTGGCCTGGTTTGTAAAATGTTATTTATCAGTATGTTAAATGGTATGTTTTTCGGAATAATAATCTATTTGACTGTCAGTTTTCTTAAAGTCATTTCTTCAAAGGAAAACCAATAACAAGTGAGCGGCTAAAATCCGTTCTTTTTTTATGATTAAAAATTGGACATCGTATCAATGAGAATATGAGATTCCATTATTTTTAATATCCTAATGCATTATATTTTAAAGGGTGTTACCGTTGGATGTAAGGAATGATTGGCCAATCTTCCAATAAGAGTTGGAGGGGAATCATGAATTACAAAATTGAAATGTTAACGAATATGAAAATGGTGTATATGAGAAATATAGGACCGTATGGCAGTAAAGAGAACGTGGAGATGATGAAGAAATTTAAAAAATGGATCAACGAACATCAATTCAATGATGAATTAAAGAAACATGGCATATACGGTGTCCCTCAAGATGATCCTGCCAGAACTTTATCTGAAAATTGCAGATATGACCTCATGTTCATGACAAATAGAGATTTCTCCAAAGATCAACTGGTTCAGACTGGTCATGTTGAAGGAGGAAAGTATGCTGTGTTCACGGTGACACATACAGCCGAAAAAGTGAATTTGTTTTGGAGACAATTACCTCAAATGATCCAACACAATCAATTGAACATACGCCAGGCACCTATTATGGAGAGATATAGAGAAGAAGAAGGCGAAGATAAGGTGTGTGAATTCTTACTTCCTATCTTTTAAACATTTTATCTAACTTCAATGAAAACAGACCTCTTGTGGTCTGTTTTCATGAATATAGAATCTACACGTTTAAATAATTTAGGACTCGTTCCTTTAAATAACGATATTGATCCTTATTCGTATCTTGAAATGCTTCTTCTCGATTTGAAGGTACGTCCAAATAAAAGATTTCTTCTGAAGCACTTAATCCAGATGCTATACTATGGCTAAACCAATATGACAATGAAAGGTCATGTCAGGAGGAGCATGGTGTGATATTCATCATAGGAATTGTAATTGCTTTTATTGTTGCTATTTTAGGCTTTACTGTTTTCGTAGATGTAGGTAATGGGTTGGGAACGGCTTTTAGCATCATTGGGGGAATGGTCATTTTATTCATAGCGGGAAGGCTGCAAAGACAAAAAGAAAAGAATGATCCAAACATCTTATTAGATAAGATGATGATGCTCTTTCACGAAGACGGGTTTCAGTCCTCAACATACATCTTTTCGCAAAATGTTGATAAAGGATTTGCGATTGATGACGAGCGAAAGAAAATGCGCTTTATTACATATCAACCTGGCGGCTCATCTCAGAAATTCAGGTTTGAAGTCACTGAACTTTCCTTGCAAGAGTTGAAACAAGTTGACATGTTAGAAGATGGTATACCGATTGAACATTCTACTGAGAGTGATAATAATGAAGAGATTTCTACACTTCAATTAAGATTAACGATGAATGATCAAGAAGCATCAACGATCACGATCACCTTCCTGCAATTTGATGTGCCAGTTCGTAAGAGCACCGCTGAATATTTGATTGAACGAGAAAATTTGGAGGAAATTTATCATCAAATTGATTCAATGATGAAATCTGTATATTAACTAAATTCCTGTTCATTAAGAAGAAATCACAGTTTGATTGTGGTTTCTTTTTTTATCTCAATCAAGTTAAAGCCAGTCCAGTCATTGTAGTTGAATGTTTTTCTCAAAAATGAATAAAGATAGACTAGACATGAAAACGAACATTGATATTGAAATGACTCATGTGATGAGGAGGAAGCATACATGCAAAAGCTTTGCAGAGAAGTCTGGATTGAAGTCAATCTTGATGCGATTAAAAGAAATATCGAAGCCATTCAAGCGCATATTCCAAAGAAGAGTAAGATCATGGCTGTCGTGAAGGCGAATGCTTATGGACACGGTTCAGTGGAGGTAGCGCGGCAGGCACTAGAAAGCGGTGCGACGGAGCTTGCAGTTGCTAGTTTGGAAGAAGGCATTGTATTGCGGAGAGCAAAAATTGAAGCACCGATTCTTGTGCTTGGATTTACACCGCTCGACTGTGTGAAAAGGGCCGCAGCCTGGAGAATTGATCTATCTGGCCTTCGTGAAGATTGGATTGCTCAAGCAAATGAGATCTTAGCTGAAGAAGAAAGCCAGCGCCGGCTTGGGATTCATGTCAATGTTGACACAGGGATGGGGCGATTAGGTGTACGGACAAAGGAAGAGCTGTTAGCGGTGGTGAGGGCGCTTGAAAAGAGTGAAAACCTGAGGTGGGATGGAATATTTACGCATTTCTCCACTGCGGATGAGCCTGACCCTGATTTCACGTTGCTGCAGCACAGCATCTTCATTGATTTTCTTCGGTTTTTGAAAGAAGAAGGGATCAAACTGCCGACCGTACATATGAACAATACAGCTGCTTCGATTGCGTTTCCTGAATTTAGTGCCGATATGATCCGGCTTGGTATCGGACTTTATGGACTGTATCCATCGCAATATATTCAAAGCTTAGACGCTGTTCAATTGGAACCGGCACTAAGCTTAAAGGCAAGAATTGCTTTTGTAAAAGAAATGGTCACAAAACCTAGGACGGTCAGCTATGGGGCAACCTATGTGGCAAAGCCTGATGAAGTCATTGCGACCATACCGATTGGTTATGCAGATGGGTACTCACGTGCTTTATCCAATCGAGGGTTTATGCTTTTCCGCGGAAAACGAATGCCAATTGCGGGCCGAGTCACAATGGATATGACGATGATCAGTTTAGGGGAAATGAAAGCAAAGCAAGGTGAGGAAGTCGTCATTTATGGCCGTCAAAAGGGCGGAGAAATTTCTGTTGATGAAATTGCTGAAATGCTTAATACGATTAACTATGAAGTCATTGCAACATTAAGCCGCCGTGTTCCAAGGTTCTATCGTCGAGGCGGGAAGATTATTAAAATATCGACGCCGGTGATGTATGTGTGAAGGTAAGGACAGCATGAAAGTCCAAAAATCCCCCTTTATATGGAAAGGGGGATTTTGAGTTTCATGTCTCATTACGACTTAAGCTCGATACTCTTTATCTAAAATAAGAATTGGTTTAATCGTAGATCCATTTTTAGAATCTTCAAAGGCTTGTTCAATCTCTTCTAATTCGTAGAATTTTGCTAGTTTCTCAACTGGGAATTGTCCATTTTTAAAGAACTTGACTAGTTTAGGAATGAATAGTTGAGGAACGGCATCTCCTTCTATCACACCTTTTAACGTGAGCGCATTGAGCATGAGATCATTTGTCACATTAAACGTTAAATCGCGCTTTCCTACTGCTACTGTTGCACAAGTTCCTTTGACACGCAGGCAGTGAAGGGCAGCTAGCGTGACTTCTGGTACTCCAGTTGTTTCAAATGAGTAATGTGCCCCTTTTCCTTCTGTGATCTCCTTAACTTTTTCAGTTGGATTCTCATATTTACTGTTGATGACATGTGTTGCACCTAATTCTTTTGCTAGCTCAAGGCGGCTATCATGGATATCAACGGCAATAATCGGATCACAGCCTGTAATTTTTGCTGCCATTAACCCACTTAAACCAACAGCACCTGTACCGAACACAACAAAGCTTGTACCTGGAGCTGGAGCAAGTGAATTTAAGACAGTACCGCTCCCAGTCATTAAGCCGCAGCCGAATGGTCCTAAATAACGTAAATCAGTTTCTTTGTCTACTTTCACCACATTTTTCTCATCAACTGTTGCATATGTACCAAATGACGATTGACCAAAAAATTGTGATACATCTTGATGATCATGTGTATGGATAGGCGTTTCATTATGTTTATTACGACCAGAAAAATTCAGTGGAATCATGTTTTCACATCCACCAGCGTTCCCGTCAAGACAATTATGGCAATGACCGCAATAAGCGAAACCTAGTACAACGTGGTCTCCTTCTTGAACGGTTGTGACATTAGAACCTGCTTTTACGACAATACCAGAGCCTTCATGTCCTAATAAAGCAGGACGTGGGACAGGAAGCGTGCCATCTAATACAGTGGCATCCGTATGACAAACGCCAGATGCAACAATTTTAACAAGCACTTCATCTGCTTTTGGATCATCTAGTAATAATGTTTGTTTCTCGAAATCTTTTTCATTTGTTGTGACCATCGCTTGAATTTCCATATCATGTGCCCTCACTTTTTATATAGTATGATATTCTAAAGAAGTTAGATCAAATGTCACAAAAAATTCATTTCTTTATGACTAAGTTGATTGTAGGACGAAAGATTTTCCGTTTCAATCAGCAAAAAATCTTTTTTGTATAGGTTTTCAACACAAATGAAATTATGTATCTCTAATCAACATTTTTTAAAAAGTGTCTAAAGGAGGGGCCCATGATCAAAAAAGAGGATCGCCGTGTTGAGCGAACAAAAGAAACACTTCGTCAAACATTCAAAATACTAGTAAAAGAAAAAGGATATTCGCACGTAAAAGTGAAGGATATTGTGGAAAAGGCAAACTATAATCGGACAACGTTTTATGTGCATTATGAAAGTAAAGATGAATTAGCAGCAGATGTTATTCACCGGGAAATGGTCGATTTCGAATATGAATTTTGTAAGCCGACTCGTGAAAATCCACTGTTGGATTTAACTCGCATGAAACCAGAAGGCACTGATGTATTTCAATATATCGTTGAAAATCGCGACTATTATGATTTATTAGTGATGGAAGACCGAATTCCATACATACAAGAACAATTGCTTAAGAAAATACAATATATTTTCCAAAATAGAATGTCGTTTGTGAGTGATCAGTATGCAGAAATCAACGACAGTTATTTTGTCCAGTATCGCTCATACGGCATCTTTGGTTTTATCATTGAATGGATCAGAAATGACTACAATGCATCTCCCTCAGAAATGGCACGACGTATTATCAATTTATTATATATTCAATCCTCACTCATGATTCAGTTGAAAGATGAAGAAGCGATTATGAAAAGGTAATGCTTAGCTGATAGTTATGATAGATCTATTGGTAGGTATAATAGGTGACTTTAGATGTTAATTCATTTGATTTTATAAAAATATTAAATTAAAAACCTTTTAAAATTGTAAACTTTGTAAAAAATATAACGATAAAAGGAGGGAATATAAAGAGTTGGAGGAATAAAAATGAAAAAAAGGTTTTTATTATTCATTACGGTACTTTTATTAATGAGTACTCTTAGTCCATTCAAAGCGCATGCGACAAATTCAACTGGTTGGACGAAACGAGCTGATTTACCAGAAGAACGTATTAATGCTGGTGTGGGAGTCGTTGATGGGAAGATTTATGTGTTTGGTGGAGCAAGTGAAAAAAATACATTAAACAACCAAACATTTATGTATGATCCTAAAAAGGATGCTTGGGAAGAGAAAGCTAGTATGCCAAGGTTTAGAACAGGGGGTACTTATGCTACAGTAGGTAACAAAATCTATTTAATAGGTGGAATTAATGAAGAAACAAAAGTTGCTTATAATACAATAGATATATATGATACAAAACTAGATCAATGGGCAGATGAGCCGATTCAGATACCTAGGGAACCTGTTTTTTCAGCATATAGAAAGGGCACTCTTCAAGCAGTTGCGGTAAATGAGAATATATATATTGTATCATCAAAGAACGCCTATAAGAATAATGTCTATCGCTACAATACAACTACTGGTGAATGGGAGAGTCTGAATTCATCAGTTTTACCTCCTCGAAATGGGAGAGCTATATCTGCAATTGATGGGAAAGTCTATGTTGCAGGTGGAGAAAATTCGATAGGGCATAGTAGTGAAAAGTCTTTGTTTCAGTACGAAATTGCAACAGATAAATGGAGTACATTAAAAGGCGGCGACTTAACTTCTTATACAGTGGAACCGGCCTATGAAACGTATAATGGGAAATTTTTTGTAATTGGTGGACAACTTTCTGGTGACCGTTCAAGTAAATTATTAAATGAAGTTCAGATTTTTAATCCAAAAGATGGCCAATTTAAAAATTCAGCATATGAATTGCCAGAAGGAAGAGTATCGGCTGTTACAGCAATTGTTAATGATCAATTATATGTCATTGGCGGACGTGACTACTCGTATTCTATGAATAATCTTTCTGTAAAAAGTGATTACAGATCAGTGATTTCTATCCCATTAAAAGACTTACAAATGACTGAAGATGAAGCAAAGTCAGATGATGGGACGACAGAAGAACCGAAAGACCAAGATGGAACAAAACCCGGTGATGATTCAACAGAAGAACCGAAAGATCAGGATGGAACAAAGCCAGGTGATGGTACAACAGAAGAACCGAAAGATCAGGACGGAACAAAGCCAGGTGATGATACAACAGAAGAGCCGAAAGACCAAGATGGAACAAAACCAGGCGAAGAAACTGCGAAAGGTATACTTTCTATTACCATGATCAATGGGTTACAAAAGGATTATCTGCTCTCAATGAAAGAAATCAACGATTTTCTTAATTGGTATAAAGAAAGAAGCTTTGGAATCGGAATGAACTTTTATGAGATCAATGATGAACACAATAAAGGACCTTTCACAAGTAAGAAAGATTATGTGGTGTACCAAAATATATTAATGTTTGATATCAAGCAATATTGATAAAATGAAAGCTGCTGATAATAGATTAGCAGCTTTTTATATTTTGCATTATTGTTAAAATTAGGATGAACATCATAAAAAAACAATATATTTTTTTAAAAATCTGCTAAACATCCCATAACCACGTCCGATAATAGAATTGTCAGGGTTGATAAGCCCTAGAATAAAGGACTTTTTTCAGACAAGGACGTCTGTCAGGTCCCACATACATGGAGGTAATAGGAAATGAGAATTAACCACAATATCGCAGCACTTAACACATTAAACCGTTTGTCTGCAAACAACGGTGCGAGCCAAAAGAACATGGAGAAACTTTCTTCTGGTCTTAAAATCAACCGTGCAGGAGATGACGCAGCAGGTCTTGCAATCTCTGAAAAAATGCGTGGACAAATCCGCGGATTAGAAATGGCATCTAAAAACGCACAAGACGGTATCTCTCTTATCCAAACAGCTGAAGGTGCATTGACTGAAACTCACTCAATCCTTCAACGTGTTCGTGAACTAACAGTTCAAGCAGGTAACACTGGTACTCAAGATGCAACAACAGATCTTAAAGCTATCCAAGATGAAATTGATAACCTTCTTGATGAGGTAGATGGAATTTCTGAACGTACTGCATTCAATGGTAAAAAATTACTTGATGGTACGGCTACAACTGGATTCACTTTCCAAATCGGTGCTAATAAGTCTCAACAATTAGATGTAACTATTGGAGATATGAGTACTGATGGTCTTGCAATGTTGAAAGCAGATTATGTTGTTACTGTAGCTACTAAAGCTAACACTGATGCTCTTTTAGATAAAGTTGATGCAGCAATCAATACTGTATCTTCTGAGCGTGGTAAACTTGGTGCAGTCCAAAACCGTCTAGAGCACACAATCAACAACCTTGGTGCTTCTGGTGAAAACTTAACAGCTGCTGAGTCTCGTATCCGTGACGTTGACATGGCGAAAGAAATGAGTGAGTTCACAAAGAACAACATTCTTTCTCAAGCTTCTCAAGCAATGCTTGCACAAGCGAACCAACAGCCACAAAATGTACTTCAATTACTACGTTAATGAAAGGCCCCTTGATGGGGCTTTTTTTTATGCTGTTTTTTCCTTCGCATTTTCTCCAGTCTTATGATTCTTAAATCCCTCTGATAAATCATGAAAAATGACCTCTAAATTTGGCATACTCTAGCGAAACGATCATAATGAATAAGACTTTTTACTTATTTATTCCTTTTTTGTTAAACATATTCCATTAAAGTTCGATAAATGGATTGTAAGGCTTACAAAAAAATTCTAATTTAGAACTTTTGGACATGGATGTCTAATTGGTTCAAACACATGGAGGTCATTTAATATGAGAATTAACCACAATATCGCAGCACTTAACACACTGAACCGTTTGTCTGCAAACAATGGGGCAGGACAAAAGAACATGGAGAAGCTTTCTTCTGGACTTCGTATCAACCGTGCAGGAGATGACGCAGCGGGTCTTGCAATCTCTGAAAAAATGCGTGGACAAATCCGCGGATTAGAAATGGCATCTAAAAACGCACAAGATGGTATTTCTCTTATTCAAACAGCTGAAGGTGCATTAACTGAAACTCATGCGATTCTTCAACGTATGCGTGAATTGACAGTTCAAGCAGGTAACGTTGGTACACAGCAGACTGAAGATTTAACGGCGATTCAAGAAGAACTTACTGCTTTGGTTGATGAAATTGATGGGATTTCTCAGCGTACAGCATTTAACGGAAAGAATCTATTAGATGGTAGTGTAGAGGATGGATTCCAGTTCCAAATTGGAGCAAACATTGAGCAAAATATCAACGTAAAGATCGGCAAAATGGACGCTGAAACATTGACTGTCAAAGATATTAAAGTGAATGAAGATGGTTTTGACTTTGACGTTGAAGTAGCAAAAATCGACGCTGCAATCGGTGCGGTATCTAAACAACGTTCAGCACTTGGAGCGGTCCAAAACCGTCTAGAGCACACAATCAACAACCTTGGTGCTTCTGCTGAAAACTTAACAGCTGCTGAGTCTCGTATCCGTGACGTTGATATGGCGAAAGAAATGAGTGAGTTCACTAAGAACAACATTCTTTCTCAAGCTTCTCAAGCAATGCTTGCACAAGCGAACCAACAGCCGCAAAACGTACTTCAGTTATTACGTTAATTAAAAGCCCCCGTTGAGGGGCTTTTTTTATGTTAGTTTGATTTTAGCAATTGATGTAATTGAAAGTCTGGAACAGCTTCATAGAAGAAAGCTCGATTTAATTCCTCATTCTTTTGATCCCACCTATGCCACCAGTGGCCGACATCACCAGTGGAGTCAGCTTGAATCATGTCTTGCAGCTGCTCTAGGTTGATGATTTTTCTCGGTTCTATTAAGAATGAATGCATACGATGATACGCCTCAAGGTATTTAGTTTGTTTTGTTTGAACGGCATATTGTACATAATAATTTAAAAATTCTTGTACAAATGTCAGATGGGGAATGGGGGTTCCTTTTAACTCGACGCCTTCCCATGCCATATCCGCAATTGCACAAAGCCACCAGCCAAGCTCATTGGCGTGCTGCATTTGTTGTAAGGTATGCTGTTCAAAAGAAATAAGCTCATCTTCTTGTGCTTGTTTGAGCATACGCTCAAGTGTTTGTGCCTCAAGAGCTGCCTTTGTCATTCCCTGACCATGTATTGGATCTAATGTGCACAAGGCATCACCCATGACCAATAATCCGCTTGGCCAATCTTCCATTTGTTCATAGTGGTTTCTGACACAAGCCGGAACTCTAAATCCTTTTGGTTTCGTATAGGGAATTAAATGAGTGATGGCTTCTGCTATAGAGGGATTGGTCAGCCTAGCGGTCTCTACATCAAACTGATCAGCGTCCGTTGTTGGATAATGAGAGCCGCCAGCTGCAGAGAGAAGAACAGCTGCTAAATCATGATCTACTCGTTCAAACAGTCCTGTTGGAATTTTCTTATTTGGCTGTCCAACGATGACCATTGGTTCCAGATTCGGTGCCTCAGGTGGTATTTGGTAGTATCTTGTGCTATAACCAAGAGACACGATTAGCTCATCTGTCTGCGGCAAGGTTCGTCCTGCGCTTTTCAGCCATTTTGGCAATTTAGACATTCTTCCAGACGTATCGATCACTAAGTCTGCTTTCAATTCGTGAATGATTCCAGGCTTTATCCTCCGATCTTTGACCTGTAATCCACTTACTTGAGTCGTTTCTTCCTTAAATTGAAGAGAGATCGCTTCATGTTTTTCTAAAAAATGAACACGTTCCTCACGTAACATTCTTTGCATCAGCACCCACTCTAGCATGGCACGTCGTGTGACAGCTGTTTCTTCAGTATCGGTGAGTACTAACTCACCATCTTTTGTCACAAATCGAGATGTCTGATGCCATGTGTTGTACCCGCCCAATTCTAGTAATTCTTTTGTATAACCTGGAAATAGACGTTCCACTATTTGTTTGCCTAGTGGCAGCATTCTATGTGGATGAAAGGCTTGAGGCGTGCCAAGACGATTCTCAGGAGCGTCTGGCAATTCGTCCTTTTCAATGATCAATACTTCAAAGTAGAAACTTGATAAAACTTTTGCAGCGAGCATTCCCGTTATTCCGCCTCCGATGACGATCGCCCGCTCATACTTCATGAGTTGTGTCACAACATGCGCCTCCAGTGAATATACAAAATGGTTACATGACCATTTCATCATATGTTGATTTTCTAAGTATAGCAAATTCTCGTTTTTTTGAATATAGAAAGGAAATGGCATACTTTTTACTCGTAAATATGAAAAAAAACTTCAATCATGATCATTATTTTAAAAAATAATAATCAAATTTAAGAGGAATGACCGATAAATACATTAAGGGGGTAGAGAAGATGGATATACTACAGAGTATTGTAACCGCAGCACCTTATATGATGAAGATTTTAAAAAATGAAGTGACGATGGGTGTCATTGATCGAGAAAAATTCTTGCTGTATTTGCCATCAAAAGATGTGGATTTTCAAATACGGACAGGAGATCCCATTAAACCAGATGATCAGAATATGAAAAATGCGCTTAGAGGCGAAACATCAAGTACATTTGTACCTGAATCGGTGTATGGGACGCCTTTAAATGCAATGGGATTGCCGATTTTCGATGAAAATCAACAAGTCATTGGTGCAATCGCTTTAGGTTTTCCACTTAAAAATCAAATAGAACTTGAGGCGTATATGGAGTCATTGAACGACATCATTCAAAGTATTCAAGAAAAAGTGCATGTGGTGGCGGCTCATTCAGAAGAGCTCTCTGCGACAAGTGAGGAAATGACATTCCAAACACAGCAAACACTTGAAAGCTCGAAAAAAACTTCAGATATTACAAAAATGATCAAAGGTATCTCTAAACAAACGAGTTTGCTAGGATTGAATGCTTCAATTGAAGCGGCCAGGGCAGGAAAAGAGGGAGCGGGTTTTAGTGTTGTAGCGAGCGAGGTTCAAAAGCTCTCAAGCGAAACCTCACGTGCGACAGAAAACATAGAAAGTTCATTACAAGGGATTTCCTCTAATATACATACATTACTTGAGAGTATGGGCCATATGAAAGGGTCATCTTCAGAACAAGCTTTATTAGTGACGGAGTTTAGTGAAATTGTAGATAGGTTGACGACGGTTAGCAAAGAAATGAAAGAATTTATGCAAAAGGTGATGTCAACGTAAAAAACGAATCCAAAAAGGGTTCGTTTTTTTTTGCTGGCTCGTTATTTTCTATTTTTCTGATCAAAGCGATAATCGTATGTTTCACCTTTGACCACATTTAAAAACTCATGTCCAATTTGTACGAGCTGTGCATTTTCCCATTTGATCAGAGGATCTTTATCAGGGTACTTCCAGTAGATTGTTTTCTTGTGATGGGTGAGTTTGTTTTCAATTTCTGCTCTGACCGCATTCTCTTTTAGCTTTCCTCCGCTATGTCGATACGTGTTAATGGTATAGGTTCCATCAGGTGATGATATCGAGCGGATGAATGTTCCGTGAGACACGCCTTGAAGAGAGAAGCATTTCCAGTAAATAATTCCGGCGAAGCTAAGACATAAGATGGCAAGGGTGATGGTGGTTTTCTTTTTAAACATGAATTCCTCCAAGTGTAGATCGCAATATTCTAATATATGAGTGAGATTACAAAAAGATTCATATAGTCCAAAAGTTCTATTCGTTTCAATTATCGGTCATTTTTTCTCAACATTCAACAGTTAGCCCGTAAAGATAAGGAAAATTTAAGGATGTATTCAGATCATACAGGTCATTCGAAAACACTTTACAAAAGAATTTGCGATCAGTAGACTTATGCTCATATAGAGAAATGGGGCAGATGGAATGAATCAAATCATAGATACGTATCAAAATTATGAAGAGCTTTCCGCTCATGAAAGAAAAGGGATCGACTATCAAATTCTTCATCAGCGGAAAGGGGATCAGCTTCTCGTCCTGTCACCTCATGCAGGAGGGATTGAATCTGGCGTGAGCGAGCTGGCCCATGAATTAGCAACCGATTATTCTATGTATTTATTCGAGGGCCTTAAAGTGAAAGGCAATCATGTTCTTCACATTACGAGCACACGTTTTGATGAGCCGATTTGTCTTTCTCAAGTGCATACACATCATTATACGTTTGCACTCCACGGCTATGGAGAGACAGACGTCCTACAAACTTTAGTTGGTGGTACCGACAGGGAAAAAGCTGCTGAAACAGTGAAGCGTCTCACACAAAATGGCTTCCATGCCTTACTTTTATCTGAATCGGATCAATTTGCTGGAACACATCCTCAAAATATTAATAATCAGTGCCTCACAGGAAAAAGTGTTCAAATTGAAATTAGCCAAGCTCAGAGAAGAGCTTTCTTTCAAGACTTTAGGCGGAGCCGTAGGCGTGATACACAAACCGAGCAATTTTATCAATACACAAATGTACTGAAACAAGTGTTAAGCCTTTATGAATAAACTTCTGACGTCACGTGTGCTGACGCTTTTGTTTGATACGTAGCTTCATTTTCTGCGACCTTGCCGGCTCTCATTAAATAAGAAGTAAATTCTTTTTGAAATTGAATGCCGGCTCTTCGCTGTTCAAATAGAGCAAGCCGTTTTTCAGCAAAAGCCCGAGTGACATGAAATGTTTGAGCAATATGCAAAATGGCTTGCTGCCTAAGGTTTGGGAGCGTCATTTGTAGCAGCATAAAAGTTGGAACACAAAAGTGATACATGAATTGTTTTGCTTGAAACTCTTGCAGTTCTCGAAAGAGCTTGTGCATGTTAAAGTGGTTGCCTGTATGCTTCAGCACATGACAAAGCTCGTGGGCGAAATCCTGCCACTGTTCTTCTGACGATAAGGCTCTGTTTAAAATAATACTGTAAAGGCCTTGATGTTTGATCATCATGCTGCCAGTATCCTCGTAGTGTACCCATACATGAAATTCTGCTGCGATTCTATGCATGTCTACATAGGCAGGACCGCTTATTTGCAGTTGAGTGTATAACCGTTTAATATCTTCTTCTAAATGGGTTAAAAAATAAGTCATTTCAAAACCTCCATACAAACGTATGTTCTATTTTTGCCGTAAAAGAAAAGTCCATATAGGACTAAATGGCTAATAAAGCTATCGCTTACTTTTTATATCGGCTTATTTTTAACAATTTTAACATAAAATCAAAGAAAATTGGAAGTTTTTCCTGTTTTTTATTCTGTTTTTTTATTTTTTACAAAGATAAAACGGCGATTGAATTCAAATTTTACCATAGTCTTATGACGAAAACAAACAAATTTGTCTTACGTTTGCCACCGATTGATGAGCAAGATCAAACATCAATTTAACAAAAAGGAGTGCAAAACATGGTACAAATTTATCAAGATTTTATTCCAGTTGGAAACGGAAATCGGCCAGGATATGCTATGACGCCGCTTTATGTAACTGTGCATAACACAGCCAATACATCTAAGGGAGCTGACGCAAAAAGTCATGCGGCATATGTCAAACGCTCAACAACAGAGGTAAGCTGGCACTTCACAGTGGATGACAGAGAAATTTTTCAGCATCTCCCTTTAAATGAAAATGGGTGGCATGCAGGGGATGGGCATGGAGATGGCAACCGAAAATCGATTGGCATTGAAATTTGTGAAAACGAAGATGGAAACTTTCAACAAGCTGTCAAACATGCCCAGTGGCTTATTCAGAAGCTTTTAAAAGAACATGGCATTCCATTAGCAAATGTGGTGACGCATCAGCATTGGTCAGGAAAAACATGTCCACGTCTGCTGCTAGCTACATGGGATGAATTTAAAAGAGGAATTGAGACTGCAGGTGATCCGGAAACGGTTATCACATATGTGGTGAAAAGCGGGGATACGCTAACGAGTATTGCCAAAGCCCATGGTGTCACAGTGAGTGATTTACAGACATGGAATCAGATTAGTGACCCGAACATGATTCGAGTTGGACAAGTTCTCAAAATTTATCATGCAGAAGAAAAGCTCAGTTATGAACTGCCGGATGGGGTGTTAAAGGTGACATCACCTCTGACAAAGGGGGAGCATGTACGTCTCGTCCAAAAAGCGCTTGCTGCTGTGTATTTTTATCCTGACAAAACAGCTGCAGATAAGGGCATTGATGGCGTTTATGGGGAAAAAACAGCCAATGCCGTCGCGCGATTTCAACTGATGAATGGTCTAACAAGTGATGGAGTATACGGTCCTAAAACAAAAGTGAAGCTGCTTCAACTATTAAATCAGTGAGTCTTTCTTTTTGGCCGCTTGAATGACGGCTTCACTTTTTTCATGTAATCGGCAGATATAAGGGGATGGCTTAAATTCAGCAAACTGAACATACCTCAATTGTTTAAGTTTCTTTTTCATATTGGCACCTCAATCGTTGCAGCAGTTGGTTTTATTGTATGCAAGTAGATGTAAAAACGGAAGTAGGACGCGGATGAAGTTCCGCGTCCTTTAGTGTAATCAAGCTTTTTTATTTTTATACTCATCTAGGAGCTGTTCATTCTTTTTGAAAATACGCTCCGTATGGGGACTTACCTTGTAATCAGCCATACTAATATGTCGTTTTTTCTTTAAAATCTTAAAAGGGTTTTTCTTGCGATTGTTATTATCCCCTTGAAGTGCGTGTTCCATCTTCATCACCTTCCTCTTCGTCAGGCAAGATTAGGTCATAAATCGTTGTTAGTGAAGTCATTAATAAATAGTCGAATTCAGTGACAATTTCCTCAGAGGTCAGCTTAATCACAAAGTGTGCATCCGCTACTGAAAACGGGATGAGAACCAATTTGCCGAAATCATCGTAATATACTTCCTGCCTGTCAAGCTTTGCTTGAATGAGCGCTCTCTGATCAAGTGTCCGCAGCAGGTCATCTTTTTGCTCCTGCGTATCATAAGGACAAAGAACGGCTTGAATATTCATTTTTTCTGCAAAAGAATAGATCAGTCGTTCAATTCCCTCTATATAAGCTTCTATACTTCCATAATATACATGGATCGGTTCGTTTTTCAATAGGTATTGGTACGTTTTTAGTTTATTGAGGTAAGAATGAAGTAGGTCGTTATTTTGTTCTAGGAGTTGATGGGTGTCGGTTTCAAGTTCATGATTTCCGAGTTTTTTAATATAGGAGCTGAGGAAAATAAAGGCATCAGTTAATGCGAAAAAAACAGCAATAATCAGGTAGTGCATCCAATCGGTGAAGATTGAAGAAGGATCATTTGTCCAGTACACTACAGCACCCGCTACATAAATCCAATACCACGTTTTACGAATCGCAAACATCTTTTCTTTTACTTTTTGTTCAAAGCGCCATACCGCAAATACATATACAGCAAGAGCACCTAGCAATAACCAAACAGTCAATTGAAAAAATAATAGCATGTTCTTCTCTCCCATAGACAGATGGATACTTATTTATTTCTATGGATATGATTGGAAACCCTGCTTCATGAAAAAATGGCTTGCAGAAAAAGAGCATTTGAGGATGCAAACAAATAAAAAAAGACCTGTTAGACAGGTCTCAGCGTGTAGACAAACCCTCGCATTCTTTGTCAGTCCTGCGCGCTGGTACTCACGAATGACAAATTCGCTCCGTGCTAGTACTCGTCCTTCCTAGACTGCAAAGGTTTTCTATCACACTGAAAAGAAGACAAAGGGCTAAAATAAAGTTCATTTTAGCCCTTTGTCAACAATCTGAAAAGACCTGTTAGACAGGTCTTTGATATTAGAGAATCGCATTTAACACAAAGTATATAAGTGCCCCTAGAGTTCCCGAAATCGGTAATGTGATCACCCAAGTGACAAGCATACGTTTTGCCGTACCCCAGTTGACTCCTTTTACTCTATGTGCAGAACCTACACCTAGAATAGAAGATGAAATCACGTGAGTGGTACTAACAGGTAAGTGAATAAATGTCGCACCGAAGATAATAGCTGCCCCCGTTAAATCGGCAGATACTCCGTTTACTGGACGAATTTTCATAATTTTGCCGCCGACTGTTTTAATAATCTTCCAGCCGCCAATAGACGTACCTAGTCCCATTGCAAGCGCACAAGAGAATTGTACCCAGAAAGGAATGTCGTCTGTTGTATGCAAATTACCTGCAATTAAAGCCATCGTAATAATTCCCATCGCTTTTTGCGCATCGTTTGTTCCGTGGGTATACGATTGTAGTGCAGCAGTTAAAATTTGAACACGACGGAATTGTTTATTTGTTTTGGCAAGATTGTTGTTTCTAAATATAAATTTGACAATGGTATACACGATATATCCCAATACGAATGCTAGGATAGGTGAAAGCAGTAGTGCTTGAATGATTTTAATGAACCCCGAATAGTTTAAAGCGCCAAAACCAGCAGAGGCAATAACAGCTCCTGCAATTGATCCGATCAGTGCATGCGATGAACTACTCGGAATCCCGTAATACCAAGTAAGCAAGTTCCAAGTAATAGCCGCAATTAATGCAGCCAAAATGACGACAGAACCGTTTTGAAGTGTGAAAGGATCTGCGATGTCTTTTGTAATGGACTTTGCCACACCTGTAAATGTCATTGCTCCTAAGAAGTTCATGAACGCTGCCATAATAATAGCATGTCTAGGCTTTAACGCCTTTGTTGAAACCGAAGTGGCAATGGCATTTGCTGTATCGTGGAATCCGTTGATGAAATCAAAAGCAAGTGCACAAATGACAATAAATATGGTAAGGATGAGTAATGTGTCCATGTTTAACTAACCCCGTTACGCATTCTTCATAATGATTGTTTCTAGATTGTTGGCAACACCTTGACAGGAATCAGCAATTTCTTCAAGTGTTTCGTAAATTTCTTTGTATTGAATGACCTTAATTGGATCTGTTTCTTTTCCAAACAAGTTCTTTAGTGATTTGCGGTGAAGATTGTCACAATTATGCTCAATCTCTTTAATTTTGATTGCGTGCGGATGAATATCTTTCAAGCGATTATCAGCCAGTAATTCAATAGTCGTTAAAATTTCTTTGGCACATTCTCTGATGTAGTGGCTGAATTTGTCGATATGTTCGTCAGAGCTTGTAATTGAATAAATTTCTAAAGTTGCTGAAAAATGCTCAATTCCGTCTAAAACATCGTCGAGGCTATTCGTCAATTGAAGAATGTCTTCACGTTCAATCGGTGTAATAAAGGCTTTATTCAGCTCTTTAATCATGGTATGAACATGATTATCACCTTTTGTCTCATATTCCTTCAATGTGTCAGAAAATTCTTTCAGAGTGGTTTGATTTGTTACTTTATAGCTAACAAAATACTCAGCAGTTTCATCTAAATTTTTAGCAATTTCCGTTAACAAGACGGAAAACTTGTCTTTTTTCCTTTTTAACATGTAAAAACCCTCCATTGTATAAATGAGACAATGCACACATCAAATAATTATATATTCTTTTGTCGAAAAAAAACAGGTGTAGTCGAAAATTTCTTCACTTTTTCTATTTGATCTTATTCTGACCTAAAGATGTGATCTCAACTCACCTTTTTCAGAAAGGAGAAAAGAAAGCAAAAAAGCGGACCATTTTTGGCACCGCTTAAAGATTAAGAAGCTGAATAAACAAGCTTAAATCGCTCACAAACAAGAAGCATATCTTTCTTAAATTTTAATCCGTACGGTTTAAGTGCTTCTGTGAAGAATGCTTCATGTTCTTTGTACCAATAGTCATATGAAAGATCGCCTTCACCTTCAGCTCTTGCAAATGATTCAGGAACCTCATTCATTGGCATGATATCTACTTGCATGATCTCTATGATGGCTTTTGGTTCCTCCTGGCTGTCCAAAATGACCGCATATTGACCGGGTTTTGGAAGCGGCTCTTGTTCTTTTTCGTAAAAAAGGCATCCAGAACAAGTAGACTAACCTAGTCAAATGGGACATAAAAAAACACCCTTCAAGTGATACACTTAAACTAAGTGATAATTTGGAGGGTATTTTTTATGAAAAAAAACAGATATTCAGCTGAAATAAAATGGGCAGTTGTGAAAGATAAATTAAGCGGGCAGTTTACCAATCAACAAATTATGGATAAATATCATATAAAGAATGTATCTCAGATTAAAACATGGATGAAGTGGTATCGAGAAAATCAGTTACATCGATTCGATCAGCCAATTGGAAAACAATATAGCTTCGGACATGGACCTGACAATGTATCCAAAGAGGAAAAAGTAAATAGGCAGATTGAACACCTTAAGATGGAGAATGAAATTCTAAAAAAGTATTTGGAGATCGTAGAGGAGTTGAAAAAGGAGTAGCCTTGTATTTGATCGAGAGATTACGGAAGAACTATACAGTAACGTCTGTCTTAAGTATTTTGCAGATCGCCAGATCGACCTATTATCGCTGGGTATCCGAAGGAATACGTGAAAAATCACAAGTGGAGAAGGCTGTTATTTCCTTATGTACCGAAACGTCGTTCCGGTACGGCCACCGTAAGATCCGAAAGCTGCTTCAGCGCCAATATGATATCAAACGAAACCGAAATACTGTACAGCGCATCATGCAAAAACACCATCTTCAATGTCGTGTGAAGCGTAAAAGGAAATGGAAATCACAAGGGGAATCTGTCATCATTGCCCCAAATATATTAAATCGGAACTTCACCGCAATACACCCGAATTTAAAATGGGTAACCGATATTACTTATATTCAGTATGGACCGAGAACGCTCTATCTTTCGACCATGATGGATTTATACAACAACGAAGTTGTTGCCTATACCCTAGATGATCACCAACAGACATCACTCATATTGGACACACTGAGGGCAGCTTTAGAGAAAAGGAATTCACCTAAAGATGTACTTGTGCATTCAGATCAAGGAAGTGTATACAGTTCGTATGCATATCAAAAGGAGCTAGGGGTAAGGAACCTCACAAGCAGTATGTCTAGACGAGGCAACTGTTGGGATAACGCAGTGATTGAATCATTCCATTCTAGCTTAAAATCAGAGGAATTTATGTTTACAAAGTTCAACTCTATATCAGAAAAAGATGTCAGGCAACGAATCGATCGTTACATCAAGTATTATAATGAAGAGCGTATCCAAGAAAAATTAGGCTACCACGCACCAAAAACATTTGGTAGCATGTCAGCCTAATAAGGGTGTTTTATTCGTGTCTCATTCTGCTATGTCAGTCTACAAGTGGCTGTTTTTTTCCCTTGTTGTACAAGGTCAAGCAACTGATCTGGATCTGCGCCAAATGCCCAAGCAGAAACAGAGGCGTGATCAGGAGTTTTTCCTGATTTTTCTTCCCAATAAGATTCCCAAAATAATGTGCTTTTGTGGTTCATCCTTTTTCCCCCTTTGTTATGAGTTTATTATATCGTGAAGTTTCCTACTTGAAAAACGTATGTCTTTATTACTACAAGATGTGCATGTCATATGTTTTGAAAACATGTGTTTTGTTTGGCAGATATAGGATGATAGAATGAAAAATTTTGAAATTTTAGAATAATCTATTGTATTCTGGTCAAGAAGTCGGTAAGGTCAAAGTAAGAATATGGAAGGGGTGTTGTTCATGAAACACATTTCTCTAACTGTTTTATCCATATGTCTGTTTGTTTTCTCGTTTTTCCTGCCGGTCAGCCAAGTCACTGCAAACGAAACTCATGGGAATAAAGTAGCTGTTGGCAAAGATGGTATGGTGGCTACTGCACATCCGCTTGCATCGGAGATTGGTGCTGACGTATTGAAAAAAGGTGGGAACGCAGTGGATGCTGCTGTTGCCATTCAGTACGCACTTAACGTAACAGAGCCAATGATGTCTGGAATTGGCGGCGGAGGATTTATGATGGTTTATGATGGGAAGACAAAAGAAACATCCATCATCGATAGCAGAGAGCGAGCACCACAGGGCGCAACACCTGACATGTTTTTAACAGATGATGGGAAAGTGATTCCGTTTGCTGAGCGATCTACACATGGAAATGCGGTAGGTGTTCCAGGGACTGTAAAAGGTCTCGAAGCTGCATTAGATAAGTGGGGTACTCGTTCTATGAAGGAATTGATTGAGCCTTCCATTCAACTTGCAGAGGATGGATTTGAAATTGATTCTGTCTTGGCAAAAGCGATTGATGATCATCAAGCAAAATTGAAAAAAACAGCCGCAGCGCCAATTTTTCTTCCAAATGATCAGCCGCTCGAAGAAGGAGATCTGCTTGTCCAGCCAGGTCTTGCAAAAACATTTAAACTCATTGCGAAAAAAGGAAGTAAAGCATTTTATGAAGGAAAAGTAGCAAAGGCACTTGCAAATACAGTTCAAGATTTTGGCGGGACGATGACTTCAAAAGATATCAAACGTTATGAAGTCAAGACTGACAAGCCAATCTGGGGAGACTATAAAGGTTATCAGCTTGCAAGCATGCCTCCACCAAGCTCAGGCGGGGTGTTTATGCTACAAATACTCAAAATACTTGATCATTTTAACCTGTCTCAGTATGACCCCAAATCATTTGAAAAATATCAGCTGCTTGCTGAAACAATGCACCTCTCCTATGCTGACAGAGCCGCATATGCCGGCGACCCCGAATTCGTAGATGTTCCACTAAAAGGACTACTAGACGATGATTACATTTCAGAAAGAGCCTCTCTCATTCAATTAGATCAAATGAATCGCAGCCCGAAAGAAGGAGATCCTTGGGCATATGAGGATGAAAAAAATCCATCCCCAATTGTTCCTCAGCCAGAAGATAAAACCATTGGTGAGACGACCCATTTTACTGTTGCAGATCAGTGGGGAAATGTTGTGTCATTTACCACTACCATTGAACAGTTATTTGGTACTGGGATTCTTGTTCCAGAGTATGGATTTTTCTTAAATAATGAACTGACTGATTTTGATGCAAGACCTGGCGGGGCAAATGAAGTCCAGCCCAATAAACGTCCGTTATCAAGTATGACCCCGACAATCATTTTTAAAGATGGAGAGCCTGTCATGACTGTTGGATCTCCTGGTGGAACGACGATCATTGCTTCTGTTTCACAGACCATCCTCAATTTACTTGAATATGACATGGAGCTTCAGGATGCGGTAGAAGAGCCAAGAATCTACACAAACAGCTTAACTTCCTACCGTTATGAAGTAGGTGTCCCTCTAGATGTAAGAACAAAGTTAAATGATATGGGTCACCAGTTTGGCAGTTCACCTATTGATATAGGAAATGTGCAAGCTTTACTGATTGATCGAAAAGCAGGGACATTTACTGGAGTAGCTGATTCAACGAGAAACGGCACTGCTGTTGGTGTTAATCTAAAAGTAGCTGCAAATCAATAGCATTTCCCGGGAAAAGAAGCGCCTCATCAAGATGGCGTTTCTTTTTTGTATTTATAAAAAACATAGTTGACACCTGTGAATAGTTTGAATAATATATAGACTAACATCAATCATACATAGCTGATCGGACAACCGAAGGCTCTTGGCATTGACGTACAGGATTTTTTTGTACTTCAATCGCTGAGGGCCTTTTTTGCGTATAGAACTGAAAACGGCAAGGTTGGTGTCACTATTCCATGTGAAAGGGAGCGGATAACGTGAAAAAATGGATATGGATTTCTATTGCGATCACACTTTTCATCATCACAAGTACTGCATGCTCAAATGCGAATGAAGCCTCAAATCAAAAGGGAAAGGTTGAGCTGTTGAATGTGTCATACGATCCTACACGTGAATTATATCAGGAATACAATCAAGCCTTTCAGACTTATTGGAAAGACAAAACCGGTGAAGATGTGACGATACAGCAGTCTCATGGAGGGTCAGGTAAGCAGGGGAGATCGATTATTGATGGACTCGAAGCAGATGTGGCTACACTTGCTCTTGGGTATGACATTGATGCCATTGCAGATCGAGGGCTGCTTTCAAAGGATTGGCAAAAAGAATTTCCGAATCAGTCCACACCTTATACGTCTACTATTGTGTTTCTTGTGAAGAAAGGGAACCCCAAAAAGATTAAAGACTGGGATGACCTGATTCAGCCAGGTGTATCTATCATCACACCAAATCCAAAAACGTCAGGCGGTGCAAGATGGAATTATTTAGCCGCATGGGCATATGCCGATAAAACCTTTCATGGGGATGAAGAAAAAACGAAGAATTTTGTGAAAAAGTTATATGAACATGTCGAGGTGCTCGATTCAGGTGCCCGTGGCGCCACAACAACTTTTGTCGAGCGAGGTCTTGGTGATGTGTTAATTGCTTGGGAAAATGAAGCCTATTTGACACTGCATGAATTAGGCAAAGACAAATTTGAGATTGTCAGTCCTTCCATTAGCATTCTAGCAGAGCCGCCCGTGGCCGTTGTCGACCAAAATGTGAAACGAAAAGGAACAGAGAAAGTGGCAAAGGCTTATTTGGATTATTTGTATTCTAAAAAAGGACAGGAAATTGCGGTGAAAAACTATTATCGACCAAGAAATCAAGAAGTGTTAAACAAATTTAAAGACCAATTCAAAGAGATTGAGATGGTGACCATTGATCATGCATTTGGCGGATGGCGAAAGGCGCAAAAAAGATTTTTTGATGATGGCGGATTATTTGATCAAATATATAGCGGACAAAAATAGGGGGCGACGTGATGAAGAAAGGCTATGTTGCCGCCAATAAAAGAAAACGTGTATTGCCTGGATTCGGGCTGAGTCTCGGAGTGACACTTGTTTATGTCAGTGCGATTGTCGTGATTCCTTTATCTATGGTATTTATTTGGACGGCTTCATTAGGAGCAGAAGGGATTTGGAACGTTTTTAGTGATGCACGGGTGCTAAAGTCGCTGCAGCTTACGGTTACGACTTCTTTTGCAGCTGCACTCATCAATGCAGGTTTCGGTGTACTGATCGCATGGGTTCTCACGAGGTACTCGTTTCCAGGAAAGAACATCTTGGATGCCCTCATTGATTTACCGTTTGCTCTTCCAACGGCAGTGGCCGGCATTGCTTTGACGACTCTTTATTCTCCGAATGGGTGGATTGGGCAATTTATGCATGTGAAGGTGGCATACACCCCGCTCGGGATTATTTTGGCACTGATTTTTATCGGCATTCCATTTGTCATAAGGACGGTTCAACCGGTCATTGAGGGGCTTGAGCAGGAGGTGGAAGAAGCCGCAGCCATACTTGGTGCTACAAGAAAACAGACCTTTTTTCATGTACTGCTTCCTGCCTTGTTTCCAGCGGTGATGACTGGATTTTCTCTTGCATTTGCAAGAGCACTCGGTGAATATGGCTCCGTTGTGTTTATAGCGGGAAATATTCCGTTTAAAACAGAGATTACACCACTAATGATCATGTCTAAGCTTGAGCAGTACGATTATCAAGGTGCCGCAGCCATTGCCTGTTTCATGCTGCTCTTATCATTTGTCATTTTGTTATTGATTCACGGATTGCAATGGTTTGTCGAGCGAAAAAAACAAGTGGAAGTGAGGTGAGACGATTGGAAAGGGAGCTTCGTAAAGAGCACCGCATCAAGTACAGGAGTCCTGTCACGGAATCAAAAGCGGTGAAGCGTATGTTGATTAGTGTGGTGTATGCTTTTTTGATTTTGTTTTTACTCATACCGCTGATTGCTGTGTTTTCAAAGGCTTTTGAGAAAGGCTGGAGTTCTTACCTTCTTGGCATCTCACATCCAGACACGCTTGCGGCAATTAAATTGACTGTTTTCATTGTGATGATCACATTGCCGCTTCAAATGATTTTTGGGATCAGTGCTGCTTGGCTCATCACAAAATTTCATTTCCCGGGAAAACGTTTGTTAACGACTGTCATTGATCTTCCGTTTGCGGTGTCACCTGTCATTGCAGGACTTGTATTTGTACTTTTATTTGGCTCAAATGGACTTTTAGGACCGTGGCTTTTAGCAAATGGATGGAAAGTGATTTACTCTGTACCGGGGATGATTCTTGCGACCATCTTTGTGACATTTCCTTTTGTTGCGAGAGAGTTAATTCCGTTTATGCAAAATGAAGGCATTCATGAGGAAGAAGCATCGCTTACGCTTGGTGCCAGTGGGTGGAAGACCTTTTTCCTTGTGACACTTCCAAATATAAAATGGGCCCTTTTTTACGGCACTATTTTAGCAGGGGCAAGGGCGATTGGTGAATTTGGTGCAGTGTCGGTTGTATCCGGTCATATCCGCGGAATGACGAATACGATGCCGCTTCATATAGAAATTCTATACAATGAGTATCAATTCCAAGCGGCTTTTGCTGTGGCCTCTCTCATGGCGTTTGTAGCGGTCATCACATTAATGATCAAGCAGATCATTCAGCAAATGGATCATAGGCTTGGCAAGCGTTCAAAATAAATGGAGGGATCAGCCTTGGGGATTACAGTGAAACAAATATCAAAGCAATTTGGGCAGACGACGGTTTTGCAAAACGTGAATTTGACGATCGGAAATGGGGAATTGATTTCTTTGCTTGGACCATCTGGGTCAGGTAAGACGACTTTATTAAGAATTATTGCAGGGCTTGATGATGCAAATACAGGGCAGATCTTATTTGGAGAACAGGATTATACTGATATTCCAGTGCGAAAGCGTCAAATTGGTTTTGTCTTTCAGCAATATGCGCTTTTTCGGAATATGACGGTATTTGATAATGTGGCTTATGGACTGAAGATGAAACCTAGAGGAGAAAGGCTGCCTAAAAAAGACATCAAAGAGCGGGTGCATGAGCTGCTGAAAGTCGTTCAATTAACGCAGTATGAACACCGTTATCCAGAGCAGCTGTCAGGTGGACAAAAGCAGCGTGTAGCACTCGCGCGTGCTCTTGCTGTTAAACCGAAAGCTCTTCTGTTAGATGAACCTTTTGGTGCACTAGATTCAAAGGTGAGGAAAGAATTAAGACATTGGCTGAAAAAAGTACATGAAGAATTTCAAATGACGACCATCTTTGTGACGCATGATCAAGAAGAAGCGTTTGATATCGCTGATCGTGTTGTGGTGATGAATGAAGGCAGAATCGAAAAAATTGGTACAAAAAAAGAAATGACAGAGCAGACAGACAACCTTTTTGTGTCTGAATTTTTAGATGTAGGAAGCCATATTTAACAAGAAGTTGAGGAGATTTTATGAAAGAGATGCGGCAAAAAGCTGCATCTTTTTTTATAAAAAGTTTCCTGGGAACATTGACTTATAATTTCGAATATTATAATATCTTTACAAAGGTAACAGTATTGAACATTTTAAAAAACGCATATTTATAAACGCTTTATAAAAGGTTCTGTTTTAAAATGTTCATTCTTTTTGTTACATGTGTTCATATTTATACCAAATGAAAGGGGTGGTTGTTTGAACAGCTTGTTTGAGTTAGATCAACAGCTGATTGAGCTGCAATACGAAGCATCTTCAAGTGAGGAGGTGACTGCCTATTTAGCAGAAAGGTTAGAAACTGGAGGATATATTAAATCGAGCTTTTTACCAGCAGTGCTTGAAAGAGAAAAAACATATCCGACCGGTCTTCCTCTTGCGACTTTTGGGGTAGCCATTCCCCATACAGATCCTGAACATGTAAACAAACCGGCGATCAGTGTAGCGACATTAAAGGAACCTGTTATTTTTCATAAGATGGGAAGCCCTCATGAGACAGTTCAAGCCAAAATTGTGTTCGTTCTGGCAATCTCTGAACCTAGTAAGCAGCTCGTGATGTTAGAGAAACTGATGACGCTTTTCAGAAAAGAAGAAGTAATGACAAGTTTATCTCACATGACATCGTATGAAGAAGCCGTTGATGTACTTCAAAAAGAATTAAACCAATAGTTATTCACGACATAATGTAAGCGCTTTATCTAAAATCAGGAGGTGGATGTATGATCAAGCAAGCCGTCGATTTTATCTTAGACTTAGGGCCAACAATTATGCTCCCAATTATTATGACGTTATTCGGTATGATTTTAAGGCAAGGATTTAAAAAATCCTTCCGTGCAGGTATTACCATCGGAATTGGATTTGTCGGGGTCAATCTTGTCATTAATTTACTCGTAAGTGGTCTTGGACCAGCAGCCAAAGCCATGGTCAATTCCCTTGGATTAAAGCTTGATATTTTAGATGTCGGCTGGCCGATTGGAGCCGCCATTTCATTTGGTACACCTGTTGCCCCTTTGATGATTCCTCTTGTGCTCTTGTTAAATGTCATTTTGCTGTCTGTTAACTTTACGAAAACATTGAATGTGGATATTTGGAATTTCTGGCATTTGATTTTCGCTGCATCTGTTACTTACTATGCTTATCATAATATGTTCTTAGCCCTTGCCGTTGGCTTAATCGTTTCTGCGATTACACTAAAACTCGCCGATTGGACGGCACCGACGATTGAACACCATTTCGGATTAAAAGGCGTATCGATGGCTCATGCTGAAACGGTCAACTTCGCACCGCTGATGTATGCGTCAAATCGCGTGATTGATAAAATCCCTGGTTTAAACAAAATTCATGCGGATCCAGAAACTTTAAAAAAACGTTTTGGCATCTTTGGCGAACCGCTTGTGATGGGTCTTATACTTGGTATCATTATTGGTCTTCTTGGCGGCTATGATGCAAAAGGTGTCATGACCCTTGGGATTCAAATGGCTGCAGTTCTTGTGTTAATGCCAAGAATGGTTGCTTTATTAATGGAAGGACTTATTCCAATCTCTGAGGGTGCTCGTTCTTATATTCAAAAGCGTTTTCCTGGAAAAAATGTCTATATTGGTTTAGATACAGCGATTGTCATTGGCCATCCAGCGAATATGGCTGTAGCCCTTCTGATGGTGCCAATCACCATTTTGCTCGCTGTCGTCCTTCCTTACAATGGTATGCTGCCGTTTGCAGACTTATCGGTACTGCCATTTACAGTGGTATGGGCAGTAGCAGCTGCTCGTGGAAATATTATTCGCGGCCTCATTAACAGTATTTTTACTTTAATGATTGTCTTCTTCATTGCAACGAACCTTGCACCACTCGCCACAACAATGGGGAAAGCAGTTGGTTTCGACTTCCCAGAAGGGGCAAATATGATCTCTGGTATCGATCTTGGTTCACACGTCATTCCTTGGATCATGGTGAGACTTCTTGATCCGAGCAATCCTTACTTCATTGCAGCGATTGTCTGTGCACTGGCATATGCGCTTCTTTGGTACTGGGTGCGAAATGATATTAAAAAGCAGTATGCAAAAGAAATGGGCTTAGATCAGAAAGATCAATAAACGAGCTGGAGGGATTCTTATGGCAAAAAAAATATTAGTATCTTGCGGAACGGCAGTTGCTACGTCAACGGTTGTGGCAAAAAAGGTAGAAGAGACATTAAAGGAAAAAGGATACGATGTCATCGTTGAACAGTGTAAGGCATCTGAGGTTCCACAGAAAGCGGAGGGTGCTGATTTAATTGTGACGACAACGCCTGTTAGTGATACAAAAGGAACGCCTGTGATTCAAACGTTATCCTTTTTAACAGGATTTGGCATTGAGGATGATATTGAAAAGATTATCGATCATATTAAGTGAACGATGGTTGTGCGTGGAGGAGCTGCGAAAGCTCCTTCCATGTCATTTGAAAGGAGGAGCTCTCATGCAGCAGCATGCTTATAGCCGAACGTCTGCCATGTTTTCTATTTTTCTTCCGGCCTTGTTAATATGTGTGTTTTTTCTCTGGTCTCTGTATACGTTGATGTCGGCAGGACCTGAGCCATTAGCTGTGTTAGGCGTGTATACGCTGCCTATCCTTATGCTTTCTAGCATCACAGGCCTGAATCAGCCAACGAATATCATGATTAGTGAAGATGAGCTGAAAATAGGTGCTTTTGGCAGGTGGCACACATATGCCGTGTCCGATATTAAAGGAAAATTGTTTTTAAAGCCATATCCTCATATCGGGAAAGTATATGTCAGAGTTGGACCTGCGCGAATATTTGGCGGACGCTACTGGATTTCAAGTGAGATGAGTGAGTACAAACAGCTTGTTCAATCCTTGCAGAGTCTTGCGACATGTGATGAAAAGGAGGATGCGGCTAAATGAAATCAGCTGTCTTTTATTCTTCAGAGGACATTCGTTACGAGGAGCGGAAGCGGCCAGTCATTGGTGATGATGAAGTATTATTAAAAATGCGTGCCTGCGGCTTATGCGGGACGGATATTTATAAAGCGACACATGAGACGGTACCTCCTGGCACAGTGCTAGGGCATGAAATCGCTGGTGACATTATCGAAACAGGCCGTCACGTCACACATGTTCAAACAGGAGACAGGGTGTATGTAGCGCATCATGTCCCTTGTTTTACTTGTGACTTTTGTCAAAGAGGATTTTATACAATGTGCCCGCAATTTTCAGCCACAAATGTAGAGCCGGGCGGTTTTTCGGAATATATTCGTGTTCCTGCTTTACATGTGAAGCATACAATGGGCAAGCTCCCACATGGCGTCTCATATGAACAAGGAGCGATGGTCGAACCGGTTGCCTGCTGTCTTCACGGCTTTGAAAGGGCGCCCGTTCATCCTGGAGATTCGGTCTTGATTCTTGGAGCGGGGCAAATTGGCTGCATTCAATTACAGCTTGCCAAATATTATTTGGCTGGAAAAGTGATGATCACAGACGTAAATGAGAACAGGCTCCTTCAAGCAAGAAATCTTGGTGCGGACGTCGCTTTTCATCCAGCATCTGAGCCAGTAGAAAACCGGGTCATGAAAGAAACAGATGGAAAGGGAGCGGACCTCGTCATTATTTCTGTGGGGAGCAGTGCGCTTTTAAAAGAAGCATTTCAAGTGGTTGCAAGGGGCGGAACGATTTTGGTCTTTGCCCACTTTTCGAAAGGGGATGTCTCCATTCCAGCAGAACGTTTTTTCCATGATGAAGTGAAAGTAGTCGGAGCTTATTCCTCGCATCCATATCATTATCGTGAAGCGCTAGAGCTCTTAAAAGCAAAGGTCGTTCATACAGAAAAAATGGTGACGCATCGATATCCATTAAGTCAGCTTCGTCAGGCGATAGAATGCGCTAGGCATCCAGAAGGTGAAAGCGTCAAAATCATGATGTATTCAGATGAATGAGAATGTACGAGATGGAGAGAAAGAGAAGGTCTTTGGAAAAGGGCTTTGCCTTTCTCTTTTTTTCTGAAAAAAGATGAAAACGCTTAAAAAATAAACGGAAATGCTTGACTTCAATGAGAGTTAAACGTATGATAATTACAAATGTTACACATAAGAACAAATGTAAAGGAGAGAGAAGAAATGCAAAAACAAATCACTTTGCCTGAACAGATTAGTCATGAGAAATTAGCAGATTTATATAAACAAATGTGGTTAGTTAGATATTTTGATGAAAAGGTCGATCAATTCTTTGCTAAAGGATTAATCCATGGAACGACCCATTTATGTGTTGGACAGGAAGCATCGGCTGTTGGATCTATTGCTGTGTTAAAGGATGAAGATAAGATTGTCAGTACACACCGCGGACATGGTCACTGTATTGCAAAAGGTGCAGAGGTCAATAAAATGATGGCTGAACTGTTCGGACGTGAAACAGGTTACTGCAAAGGAAAAGGCGGTTCCATGCATATTGCCGACTTAGAAAAAGGAAACCTTGGGGCAAATGGAATTGTTGGTGGCGGTATTCCGCTTGCAACTGGTGCGGCGCTCACGTCCAAGATGAAAAAGGAAGGTTTTGTGGTCCTTTGTTTCTTCGGAGACGGTGCCACAAATGAAGGCAGCTTCCATGAAGCGCTGAATCTTGCTTCCATTTGGGATTTACCTGTTGTGTTTATTTGTGAAAACAACCAATACGGCATGTCTGGTCCTGTGAAAGAAATGATCAACATTGAAGACATCTCAACAAGAGCAGAAAGCTACGGAATGCCAGGTAAAACGGTTGATGGAAATGACATGGTTGAGATCATGAATACAGTAGATGAAGCGGTAAGCCGTGCAAGAGCTGGAGAAGGGCCATCACTCATTGAAATGAAAACGTATCGCTGGAAAGGCCACTCAAAGAGTGATGCGAAAAAATACCGTACACGTGAAGAAGAGACAGAATGGAGACAAAAAGACGGAATTAAACGCTTTAAGTCACTCTTAATGGAGCTAGATGTTCTAACAGAAGAGCAGGCTACTCGTTTACAAGAAGAAGCAAAGCAGGAAATCGAGGCATCTGTTGAATTTGCGAAAAATAGTAAAGAACCATCAATCGACACACTATTAGAGGATGTATACGCCTAATTAGGAGGGGAATCACGTGACAAACACGACAGTGAGAGAGATTTCATATTTAGAAGCCGTTCGAGAAGCAATGAGTCAGGAAATGAGAAAAAATCAAGATGTCTTCATTTTAGGTGAAGATATCGGCGTATACGGTGGCGCATTTGGTGTCACGCGCGGAATGATCGAGGAATTCGGTCCAGAACGCGTCCGCAATACGCCGATTTCAGAGGCTGCCATCGCAGGAGGCGCAGTCGGAGCGGCTTTGACAGGGATGCGTCCGATTTTAGAACTACAATTCTCTGACTTTATTACAATTGCAATGGATCAGCTTGTAAACCAAGCAGCGAAAACACGTTACATGTTTGGCGGAAAAGGGAAGGTGCCGCTTGTTGTCAGAACACCAGCAGGTTCTGGGACAGGTGCCGCAGCGCAGCACTCCCAAAGCTTAGAAGCGTGGATGGCTCATATTCCTGGACTAAAGGTGGTTCAGCCTTCAACAGCTTATGATGCAAAAGGACTTTTAAAAGCAGCAATGGATGATGACAACCCTGTCATTTTCTATGAACACAAGCTTTTATATAAAACAATTGGTGAAGTACCAGAAGAGCAGTACTCGATTCCTTTAGGGAAAGCGGATGTGAAGAGAAACGGAAAGGACGTCACAATTGTCGCAACAGCCATTATGGTGCACAAAGCGCTCGAAGCAGCGAAGGAACTAGAAGCGGAAGGAATCGATGTCGAGATCATTGATCCGAGAACGCTCGTCCCCTTAGATGAAGAAACCATTATTGAATCTGTGAAAAAAACAGGCAAATGTATCGTTGTGCATGAGGCAGTGAAACGAGGCGGCTACGGCGGAGAGATTGCCAGTATGATAGCGGAAAGTGAAGCCTTCGACTATTTAGATGCGCCTATTAAACGACTTGGCGGTCTTGCCGTCCCAATACCGTACAACCCAACGCTGGAAAAAGCAGTCATTCCACAAGTGCCAGATATTATTGAAGCAGCAAAAGAGCTCGTGCGCTCTTAAGTAAAGGGGAGAAGATCATGCCAAAAGAGATATTTATGCCGAAGCTAAGCAGTACGATGGAGATCGGTACCTTGCTTCAATGGTTTAAAGAAGAAGGAGATTCGGTTGAAATCGGTGAGCCTCTATTTGAGATTATGACAGACAAAATCAATATCGAGGTTGAAGCCTATGATGATGGCGTTTTTCTAAAGAAATATTACGAAGCAGATGATCAAATTCCAGTCAATGCTGTCATTGGATATATCGGAGAGGCAAATGAGCAGGTACCGAGCGAGCCGCCAGCGCAGTCAGATGAAGCATCTTCTGAAGACAGCGGAACATCATCACCATCTGAACCATCTGTTTCGACTGAAGTTGAAACAGCGGTGGGTGAGAAAGTACGCGCAACACCTGCAGCGAGAAAAACGGCAAAAGATCACCAAGTAGCCATTCACGAAGTATCTGGTACAGGACCAAAAGGCAGAATTCAAAAACGGGATGTCGAAGCGGCCCTTCATACGAGCGAGGAAGGTCAGCGCATATCACCACTTGCAGGAAAGGTGGCTGCTCGTGAAGGAATCGACTTAGCGAATGTTGCTGGTTCTGGCGCCCACGGAAAAATCATGAAGAGTGATGTGACAGCAGCAGGCGCACAAAAAGCAGACGCTGCTCCAGTGAGAACACAAAAACTAGCCGGGATGAGAAAAGTGATTGCAGATCGCATGTCACAAAGTGCCTTTACAGCGCCGCACGTCACATTAACAAGTGAAATTGATATGACAAAAGCAAAAGAAGTGCGCAAACAGCTGCTCCCAACGATTGAAAAAGAGACAGGCTACAGATTGTCATTTACAGAAATCATCATCCATGCGGTCAGCAGTGTCCTCACACGCCACCCGCAAATCAATATGACGTTTGAACAAAATGAGCTCCATTTCCATGAGGATGTTCACATTGGCCTCGCGGTTGCTGTGAAAGACGGCTTAATGGTTCCGGTCATTTCTCATGCAAATCAAAAAGGGCTGAAACAGCTCACAAAAGAAGCAAAAGAAATTGGTCGAAATGCACGCGATCAAAAGCTGCTGCCAGACCAGTTGAAAGGGTCTACATTTACCATTAGTAACTTAGGAATGTATGCCATTGATACGTTTACCCCAATTATTAATCAGCCGGAAGTGGCGATTTTAGGTGTTGGACGCATTCAAGAAAAACCTGTAGTGATCGATGGAGAAATTCAGGTGCGGCCAATGATGGGTGTCAGCTTATCATTTGATCATCGAGTGGTAGATGGTGCACCAGCAGCAGCCTTTTTAACAGACCTTAAAAAAGTGCTTGAACAACCATTTGAATTGCTAATGTAGGAGATGAATCGGATGACAAAAACGTATGATCTGACAGTCATTGGCGGAGGGCCTGGCGGGTACACTGCCGCCCTTCAAGCCGCTGAACGTGGACACAAGGTTGCATTGATTGAAGAGGATTTTCTAGGGGGGACTTGTTTAAATCGAGGCTGTATCCCTTCAAAGACACTGCTCAAACATGCAGAAGTCATTGAATCAATTGAGAAAGCAAAAAGCTGGGGAATCGAAACAGGTGAGATGATTCTTTCCTTCGATAAAATGAGAAAACGTAAAGATGATGTCATTGAAAAACTCAGAGGCGGAATCGCCTTCTTATTAAAGCAAGGAAAGATTGATGTATATAACGGCAGAGGGACAGCTGTGACAAAAAATCGCATTGACATTGAAAAACAAGATGGGTCAGAAACGATTGAAACAAAAGAGCTGATCATTGCCACTGGCTCATCACCTGCTATTCCGCCTATTCCAGGGCTCAAAGAGATTCAATTTGACACAAGTGATACGATCTTTGACATCCCAGATATTCCTGCATCTGTCGTCATTATTGGTGGAGGTGTGATTGGTCTTGAGCTGGCCTGTATCTTCCATAGTCTCCAATCAAAAGTCACCATTATAGAAGCCGCTCCGTCGATTATTCCGCAGGAAGATGAAGAAGCGTCGAAATTACTAGAAAAAGAATTGAAGAAAAAAGGCATCCATATCGCAAAGAAAACGACTGTGACAGAGGTAACAGAAAGTGAAGGAGTCAAAGCGATTCATGCGACAGACGATAAAGGAGAGACGCACATCTTTACGGCTGAAAGACTGCTAGTTTGTGTCGGAAGAAGACCAAATGTTTCTGCTGTCAGTCAGCTGGATCTTCAGCTGGATGGTCCTTTTATTAAAGTAAACGACGAGATGAAGACAAGTGCTGAAGGTGTATATGCAATTGGAGATGTAGCTGGCGGCTATCAGCTCGCTCATGCGGCGATGGCAGAGGCAGCCGTTGCGGTCAGCAATATATGCGGCGAACCTGAAAGAATGAATCACGACATCGTTCCTAGATGTATTTATACATTACCAGAGGTAGCGAGTGTTGGACTGACTGAGAAAGAGGCAAAAGCCAAAGGGCTGAACGTGCGGACAGAGCGATTTGATTTAGCTGCAAGCGGAAAAGCTTTGGCAGCAGGTGTTCAAACAGGTTTTATTAAACTCGTGTACGATACCGTATATGGTGAAGTCATTGGCGCTACAATGGTTGGTCCGCATGTAACGGAGATGATATCAGAGGCTTCTTCATTTATGTATTTAGAAGGAACAGCTGAAGAGATGGCCAAAATGATTCATCCGCATCCAACCATCTCAGAAGGCTTTTATGAAGCAGCTCTTAATATCGTAAGTAAGCTGAGAAAATAAATGCCAAACAAGGGATAGGGAGGAGATCCGTGTGCACGTCCAGCTTCATCAGAAAGTGGCACTTGTGACAGATAGCACAGATGGATTTGGAGAAGCCATCTGCCTGGCATTGGCCCAGGCAGGTGCACATGTTTTTATACACGCTTTTCGTGATGAATTAAAAGCAAAGTCGATAAGCGAAAACATTGAAAAATTAGGCGGCCAATCGACTGTTGTCATCAATCCGCTTGAGACACCGCGTGATGCCACGCTTATGCTAAGACAAGTCATCGATACATGCGGCAAGCTTGATATTTTAGTCAATCAAGCCGAGCAAACAGCAGATGGGGAGATTGATGACGTAAGTCCTGAGATATGGGTCGATGAAGTGGAAAGGTCCGTAAATACAGTCTTTCTTTCCAGTCAAGCCGCTGTGTGGCATATGGTGGATCAGAAGCAGGGCTGCATCATTAATATTTCCTCATCAGGCAGCATAACAGGTGATGGCGGGATCTCACATGCTACATCAAATAGTATGTTGAATGCCATGACAAAAGGATTAGCGCGCGAATTTAAAGACAAAGGCATCCGTGTATTGGCACTACTTCCGCCGCCTCTCCATTTGCTTCCTGACAAAGAGCAAATCAAGGAGACGGTGGCTCATATGACGGTTTTCTTGAGTACATCGTACGGCGCATTTACAGATGGAGCAGCGATTATGCTCGATGGGGGTGAGAGCGCTGGCTAATCAACAAAAACCAGTTCTCATCGTAGGTGGCGCCCAAGGGATCGGCAAAGAAATTGCTCAGCGTTTTTTAAAAGAAGGGCATCGTGTAGCTGTATCAGATATAGATGAACAGGGACTTTCGCTTTTAAAACAACAGCATCCTCAGCTGCTGACGTTCCAAGCTGACGTTTCATCGTGGGAAAGTGTTCAGCAGATGACGTCAGTAGCTGAAAGGGAGCTGGGTGGCATTGGGCATCTTGTCTATTCAGCAGGAATGACGAAATCCCTTCCTTTTTTAGAGGTTGATTTTTCACTTTGGAAAAAGACACTGGCTGTGAATCTATATGGTCTTTTCTACTGCATCAAAGCATTAGCACCCTATTTATGTGAGCGGAAAGAAGGCAGTGTTGTCATCATTGGATCAGGATCTGCGATAACAGGCTCTGGCGGCGGCATCCAGTATTACGCGTCAAAAGCCGGGGCATTTGGTCTCATGCGTTCGCTTGTAAAGGAATTGGGTTCCCATCATGTCCGCATCAATGTCATTGCACCACGCGTCATTGAATCTCAGATGCTTGATACGCTCTATCCAACTGAGTTTGAGAAAAGTCAGCTTCGATCACTCATTCCTATCGGGAGATTAGGAAAACCAGAAGATATTGCTGGAGTCACTTTATTTCTCGCAAGTGACGAGGGAAGCTATTTGCACGGACAGATACTCTTATTAGACGGCGGAAGAACGTATCAGCCTAAATATAGCAAGGGAAAAAGAGCGGAAAGTTGATCGCTCTTTTTGTCATTTTCATAACAATTGTTCCAATTAGAAACGAATGTTTGGTATACTGGTAATCATAGTATATTAAAAGGATGATGTCACATGCTGAATTGGGAAGAAAGACGACAGCTCGTCAAGGTTGCTCATCTTTATTATACAGACGGGTGGACGCAGCAGGAGATTGCAAAAAAACTCAATGTCTCAAGACCAGTCATTTCAAAGCTCTTACAAAAAGCAAAAGATGTGGGAATCGTTGAAGTGTACATTAAAGACGAAAGTATTCATACAGTAGAACTTGAAAAGCAGCTAGAAACGACCTTTCAATTAACGGATGCTGTCGTTGTCCCAAGTGTCGGGACAATGTCTGAGATGGTCAAACGGGCAGTCGGTCAAGCGGGCGCCTATTATCTTTCTAAAAACATGAAAGGCGCTGAGAAAATCGGTATTTCATGGGGAACCACACTTGCCGAGCTCGTGAAGGAATATCCATTTGAACGAAGAAACGATGTCAAAGTCATTCCTTTAGAGGGCGGAATGGGCAGGCAGGCAGTCGACATTCACGCGAATCAGCTGGCATATGAGCTGGCAAAGAAGATGAATGGTACGTGCTCCTATTTATATGCACCTGCGATCTTAGAAACAGAAGAATTAAAAGAGCGGCTGATGGCGATGCAGGACATAGAAGCTGTGCTTGAAGAAGGCAGAAATGTTGATATTGCCCTGATCGGTATTGGGAATCCGCATAAAGGCTCTACATTGAAAACAGTCGGTTATTTAAAAGAAGAGGATTTGTCTGGTTTAAGGCAATCAGGAGCTGTTGGTGATATTGGTTTTCGTTTCTTTGATGGTGAAGGGAAACCAGTCCAAGATGAGCTGAACCAAAAGGTGATTGGATTATCGTTAGAACAATTAAAGAACGTGAAAAAAGTCATCGCAGTTGTGGAAGGAACTCATAAAGCTGAAAGTATTTTAGGGGCTTTAAATGGCGGCTTTATTCAGGTGCTCGTCACCGACGAATTGACTGCGGCAGCTATTTTAAAGGAAGCATCCGTCCAATAAACAGCTGACAGCCATCGAATTGTATAAAAAGAGCAACATCAAACGAGAAAGGAGCTGTGTATCTTGAAGAAAACCGAAATGGAAGCAAATCTACACTGTACTCGGTGCCAAGAAGAGACCCTCCACAGCATCGTTTATGTAAATGATCAGATGAAAAGCGTTGAGTGTACAGAGTGTCATCAGAAGATCAGTGTGAAAGTCGACATCATGAAGGAATTTTACAAAGAAGTATATGAAAAAATTGCCACAAAGCCGAAGCGGATGACGCAGGAGTATAAGGCGAATCTGAATGGATTTATTTCAAGACTCCCAATCCGGGTTTTAAGTAAGCCATACCGGCTGATGAGATATTTAAACGAATCTTATAAGGTCATTAAGCAATATAAAAAATAAAGCAGAGGCTGTCTTAGCGCTCTGCTTTATTTTGTGTTTTTTTCATATAGTAATAAATCGGCAGTCCGGCAATGCCGATCAGCATGGAGATCAGGCAGCTTTGCCAATCGGTGATCATGGTGCTGATTAAGACAAAGAAAGAGCCGATAATTGCAATGATCGGTGTGAGCGGGTAAAGTGGTACGCTATAAGCGCGCTTCATTCCCCTGTTTTGTTTTCTTAGCTTAAAGACAGCGAAAAAGGCCATCACATAAAAGATGTAAATCATAAAAATCGAAACCTCTGACAGCTTCTCGGGATTGCTGACGATCATAAAGACAACGGCAATCAAAATCTGTACAAATACAGCGATCCAAGGTGTTTGAAAGGTAGGGTGAATGCGTGAAATGGCTTTGGCAAACGGAATTTGTTTTCGTTCTGCCATCGCAAAAATGACACGCGGGAACGAAAGAACCTTTCCATTCAAACAGCCAAAGATACTAATGATGATTCCGATACTAATAATTTTACCGCCAATGGGACCAAAGAGCATTGTAGCAGCTGTGCTTGTTGCATTTTCACCTAGTTGAACGATTTGATCAGCTGGCAACACGTGCAAAAGGGCAATGTTAATAAAGAGATAACAAGCTGTGACAATTAAAATACCGCCTGCCATCGCGCGAGGAAGTAGTTTCTCTGGATTTTTCATTTCACCGCCAAGCGCTGCAAGCAAAATCCAGCCATCATAGGCGAATAATGTCGCCAAAATCGCTGCACCGAAGTTCATCTGAGCGATACTCTCATTGACGGCTGTGAAGATATGTTCATTTCCCTTCCATAAGCCAAACACAATAATCGCTGCAATTGGAACAAGCTTTCCAATCGTAGTCAGTCCTTGGACAAAACCGCCGTATTTCGTTCCCATGATGTTGATCACACATAAAAAAAGAACGGTGATAATGCCAATCGTTGTAGCCCATAAAGAAGAAAGGGAAAATAAATTAGCTAATAATGAACCAAAATAAAGACCAAGAGCACCAATAATTGCTGGCCCGTAAATAATAATTTGCACCCAGCCGCATAAGTAGCCCCAAAATTCACCGTACACTTCTTCAAGATAGGCATATAAACCGCCAGTACGCGGGATTTGTGTACCAATTTCAGCGACTGTCAGTCCGCCTGCAAGGGTTAAGATCCCGCCTAACAGCCAAGCGAATAAGGCGATGCCTGAGCTACCTGAATAAGAAAGGACGTTGCCAGGCTTCATAAAAACGCCAGATCCAATAATTGTTCCGATGACAAGAGATAGGGCAAAAAATAAGCCGATGTCTTGTTTTAACGCTGGTTGTTCTTTGTTCATTACACACGACCTCCTGCATCACTTTCGTACGTTACTGTGACATGTATTTTGTTCATTGTAATACGATTTTAGGAAAACAAGAATTAAAAAAATTTTCTGATTTTCGTATTTGTATTTAAAAGTGTTCGTTTATTGGAGATATTAGGATGAATGTTACCTTAAAAACGAACAATAAAAGAATATTTTTGATTTAATGTTAATTTAATAGGCGAAAGCCGAACGTCCAATAAAGATGCAGCCGAATGGTTGACTTTTCTTCTAAAATGGCCTATTTTATTCATAAGGATATTATCTTGAATTCGAGATATTTTATAATAGGAGTGAACATAATGAAAATAAATGGGATTCACCACGTATCAGCACTAACAGCAAATGCTCAGAAAAACGTTGATTTCTACCGCCAAATTCTTGGCTTAAAACTGGTGAAGAAAACAGTCAATCAAGATGATCCATCGATGTATCATCTATTTTATGGAGATGAGGTTGCCTCACCTGGAACAGAACTGACGTTTTTTGAAATACCGATGCTCGCTCGCCGGCTGGACGGAACAAATGCAATCTCGCGCACAGGTCTGATTGTCACTTCAGAAGAGGCACTCGCCTTTTGGGAAAAGCGCTTTGAAGAAAAAGGTGTAAAGAAAGAAATAGCTTCTTTAAGAGGCGGCAGACCTGCCTTGAAATTTACAGATCCAGAAGGACAGCAGTTATTTTTGACTGTAGAACCAAGCGTGCAAGATGGAGCGAAGCCGCCAGTGCATGATGAGATTCCTGCTGATTTTGCGATCAGAGGCTTGGGACCAGTAGAATTAACAGTCGCAGAAGCAGATAAAACGATCAGTGTGTTAACGAGCATTCTTGGTTTCACAGAAAAAGCACGAGAACAATCAAATGATGGTGAAATCGTGACGATTTTTGAATCAGGACAAGGCGGAGCTGGCACAGAGATTCATGTCATTGAAAAAGCAGAAGGACCTGTTGAGCGATCTGGCAGAGGGAGTGTTCATCACGTAGCCTTTCGTGTAGCGGACGCAGAAGAGCTTGAAAAATGGCATGATAAAATAGCCAAAGCTGGTTTCACCAACTCTGGTGTCGTAGAACGTTTTTATTTTAAAGCCCTATATTTTAGAGAACCAAACGGCATTTTGTTTGAAATCTCAACAGACGGTCCTGGATTTACAGTGGATGAAAGCGTGGATGAGCTCGGTGATCAATTAGCACTTCCGCCGTTTTTAGAGCACAAACGAGCAGAAATTGAACAAAGATTAGCCCCAATCAAATGAACATGAAAAAAGCAGCTCATGAAAATTGAGCTGCTCAGCGTGTAGACAAACCCTCGCATTCGGTGTCAGTCCTGTGTGCTGGTGCTCACGAATATCAAATTCGCTCCAGTACTCGTCCTTCCTAGACTGCAAAGGTTTTCTATCACGCTGAAAGGAAGACAAAGGGCTAAAATCAATTCATTTTAGCCCTTTGTCAACAATCTGAAGCAGCTCATAAAAATTGAGCTGCTTTTTTCGTTAAGAGCTGACTTGCTTTGATTCAGATTGTGTTAATGTCACTTGTTTTGTTTCTTCTTTTCCATTACGAACGAGTGTGATGCTGACGGTATCTCCTACTTTTGCATTCGTGTAAAGTTCGTGGCGTAATTCACTGCCGGTTGTCACTTTTTTACCATTAATAGCGGTGATGATATCTTCTGCCTTTAATCCAGCTTTTGCAGCAGGGGAGCCAGCGGCGACTTCTTTTACGTATACGCCTTTATCCAACTGACTGCTTGTCAGTCCAAGCGTTTCCTTCTGATAAGCATCTGGTACTTGTTCGAGATCCAGCATGCTGATACCGATATAAGGTCGTTCGATTTTTCCTTTTGTGAGTAGCTGCTCAGCAATTGGTTTGACATCATTGATTGGGAGAGCAAACCCGATACCTTCCACACCTGTTTCAGAAATTTTCATACTGGTGATCCCCACAACCTTTCCGTCTGTTGTTAAAAGCGGTCCACCGCTGTTGCCGGGGTTAATGGCGGCATCTGTTTGAATGACATTAATACTGCTTTCGCCAGCTGAGGTATCCATAGAAACTGTTCGATCGACACCGCTGACAATTCCTTGCGTGACTGTTCTTGATAAATCTTCACCAAGCGGGTTTCCGATCGCGATGACGGTTTCTCCTGCACGAAGAGATGAGGAGTCTCCAAGTTCAGCGACTTTTGTAACGCCACTGCTGCTAATTTCCACGACGGCAAGATCAGTCAGCGGGTCAGAACCGACCACTTCACCTTCCACCGTCTTGCCATTATGCAAGGAGACTGTTAATTTACTTGCTCCTTCAATCACATGGTTATTTGTTAATACATAGGCTTTACTGCCGGATTTTTTGAAAATAACCCCTGATCCGGTACCGCTTTCTTGCTCTTGACTGCTGCTGTTTTGATTTTGCTGTGATTCATCAAACGGTGTGTTCATATCGCCAAAATCTGTGGTTGTTTGACTTTGAGTTTGATAGTTTGTAATGCCGACAATGGCTGGTGATACGTTTTCAACCATACTGGAAATACTGCTGGTCGAATTGGATGTTTGTGACGCTGTTGTTTTTGACGAATTTGTACTTGTATCATTTGTCGATACAGCTGCTGTTTTCGTTGACGAATCAGTTGAACTATTTTCTGAATGCTGAGCATATGGAGTCAGAACGTAAACACCTAACGCTAACGTACCGCCTACAATCCCGCTGACAAATGGCTTCAACCAGCCACTTGGCTTCTTCTGCTTTTTTTTCGGCTGTTCAATCGTTTGTAATTCATAAGAAGTGTGTTTTTCATCTTTGTGTTGTGTCATCAAGATCACTCTCTTTCATCGATTTTTACATGTATGTGTTCAAGGTGTTTGACTGTATGTGGTGGATACTGACTTTATCGTAAGAAAAAAGTGTGGGATAAAAATGAAAACATTGTGGGAAATTGTTAAAATAAGTAGTGAATCTAAGCAAAATAGAGGAGATTAAACTTTGGAGACTATTGGAATCATTGGATATGGAAGCATGGCAGATATGATGGTACAAAAATGGCTGGACAAAGGAGTACTTCTTGCCAGTCAGTTTATGATCCATACAAGAAGTGAAACGGATCGGCTGCAACAGCTGAAAGAGAAGAACCAGCATGTAAACATTTGTTCGTTAGATGACATCTCTGCATCATGTGATGTCGTGTTTGTTTGTGTACCACCGCTTGCTGTACTTGATGTCTTAGATCAGCTGAGCCCCGCAAAGAAATCTCTCCATATTGTATCAGTGGCAGCGGCTGTCACGTTAGACAAATTAATGCAGCATACGAATCAGCCGGTTTCTAGATACATTCCCACTTTGACATCAGCCGTAGGCACGGGTGTATCTCTTGTGGCGCATGGGGAAAAGGCCGGACAGGAGGCGCAAGAACGGCTCCACCGCCTGCTTTCAGCTTTTAGTATCGTCAGGGAAGTGGAGGAGGACCGGTTTGATGCGGCGAGTAATTTGACAAGTTCTTCCCCGGGCTTTATTGCAGCGATCTTTGAAGAAATGGCGAGAGCAGCTGTACGGAATAGTGAGCTTTCTTTAGAAGAAGCCTATGAATTTTTAACGTATGCACTGCTAGGAACAGGTCAGGTTCTTGTTGAACGCGGACTGACATTTGCTGAAACGGTGAACAGGGTCGCAACAAAAGGCGGGATTACAGGAGAGGGTGCTGCAGTCATTCAGCAGCAGGCACCGCAAATGTTCGATGACTTGTTTACACAAACGATGAAAAAATATGCGCAGCTAAAATCGCAAATCCATGAAGCAGACAAACACCACTAAAGACATAGCTAGTGGTGTTTTTTCTGTAAAATAAATCCTTTCGCATCAATGCTTTTGACCTGTATTACCTGAGTCTAATTTCCTTATTTTCAGACATTGTATTGAAAAATCAATCAAGTTCTCATATAATTTTTTAGAAAATTTAGAAAAATATACACAAATTTTAAGTTTAATTAAAGGGGGATGGGGATGAAGCTCTATTTATCAGTCGATATGGAGGGAATTACTGGTCTAGCTGATCATACATTTGTTGATAGCCGCCAGCACAATTATGAGCGCGGGAGAAAAATCATGACAGGTGAAGTGAACGCCTGTGTAGAAGCTCTTCTTACACATGGGGCGACCGATATTTTAGTGAATGATAGCCATTCTAAAATGAATAATCTGTTGATTGAAGAATTGCATGAGGAAGCATCTCTCATATCAGGTGATGTAAAGCCTTATTCAATGGTTCAAGGATTAGATCAAACGTATGATGCCGCTGTTTTTTTAGGCTATCATGCAAGGGCATCAATGAAAGGTGTGATGTCTCACAGTATGATTTTTGGTGTCAGACATTTTTACATAAATGATCATCCGATTGGTGAAATGGGCTTTAATGCGTATGTCGCAGGCTATTATGGTGTTCCGGTCATTCTTGTATGCGGAGACGATCAAGCGGCACTTGAAGCAGAAAAGTTAATGCCTGGCGTGAAAACAGTGGCGGTGAAAGAAACCATTTCAAGATCTGCTGTGAAATGCTTAACACCAGCGAAAGTGAGCACCCTCATCTCGCAGCAAGTGGAAGCTGCCATGAAAAAAATTCATCAAATGAAGCCGCTCACGCCTCCTGAGCAGCCAGTGCTGAAAATCGAGTTTGCCAATTATGGACAAGCCGAATGGGCGAATTTAATGCCGGGTACGGCCATCATCGAAGGGACAACAACGGTGACGTACCAAGCAGAGAATATATTAGAAGCCTACCAAGCCATGCTTGTCATGACAGAGCTTGCCGCACGTACAACATTTTGTTAAGCGAGGGGGAGACAGCAGATGGCCAGCTTTTTGCTCAAGCGTTTGATTGCCATGATTGCCACGATTTTAACCATCACAACTTTAACGTTTATTTTAATGAAGGTCATCCCAGGATCGCCCTTCAATGAAGAACGAAATACAAACGAAACTGTTCAGCGAAACCTCGAAAGCTACTATCACTTAGACGAACCACTCTATGTTCAATATATGATCTATTTAAAATCCATCGTTACTTTTGATTTTGGTCCTTCCATTAAAAAGCCTTCTGAAAGTGTCAATGATTTATTGGCGAGAGGTTTTCCAGTCTCATTAGAACTTGGTCTTATCTCTATTTTGATTGCTGTCATCTCCGGTATCTTGCTCGGAATCATGGCTGCCCTCCGGCATAATGGCTTGATTGATTATATCGCCATGACGATTGCTGTTTTCGGTATATCCATACCAAACTTTATCTTTGCTACCTTATTAATTCAGCAGCTTGCTGTGAATGTAAAGCTCTTTCCTACAGCGATGTGGACAAGTCCAATGCATATGGTGCTTCCTACCATTGCACTGGCGGTAGGTCCAATGGCGATCATTGCCCGGTTAACGAGATCGAGCATGATTGAAGTGCTGTCGCAGGACTATATTCGAACTGCAAAAGCGAAAGGACTTTCCCCTTATAAAATTGTGTTTAAACATGCCCTGCGGAATGCACTTTTACCTGTTGTCACGATCCTTGGCACACTTGTCGCAAGTATTTTAACAGGCAGTTTTGTGATTGAAAAAATCTTTGCGATCCCTGGAATGGGAAAATACTTTGTCGAGAGTATTAATAACCGTGACTATCCTGTCATCATGGGAACCACTGTTTTTTACAGCATCATCTTAATTACCCTTCTTTTCATTGTAGATGTGACATATCGTCTGCTTGATCCAAGGATCCAGCTGCATCAGAAAGGAGGAAAGGCATGAGTATACACCTTCAGCATGATCAAACGAATCAAGCGCATGAAGTGCCAGATGAATGGTTTGCTCCTAAAGAGCAAAAGAAATCTGAAGTCCATGCCATTAAAAGACCCTCACTTTCGTATTGGGCAGATACTTGGCGACGGTTAAAACAAAATAAACTCGCTATGTTTAGTTTATCGGTGCTGATTTTTCTTTTTGTCATGGCTGTATTAGGTCCACTCCTTGCGCCAAACAGTGTGACAGAACAGCGGCTTTCTATGCAAAACTTGCCGCCGTCAGCTGCTCACTGGTTTGGAACAGATGAGCTTGGACGTGATGTGTTTACACGTACTTGGTACGGCGCACGCATTTCATTATTTGTGGGCGTGATGGCCGCTCTCATTGATTTTGCAATCGGTGTCATCTATGGCGGTATTGCAGGATATAAAGGCGGGAAGTATGACCATGTCATGATGCGGATCGTCGAGGTGCTTTACGGTCTGCCGTATTTACTCGTCGTCATTTTATTGATGGTTCTGATGGGGCCAGGGCTTGTCACTATTATTGTGGCGCTCACTGTCACAGGCTGGATCGGGATGGCAAGAATCGTGAGAGGTCAAGTCCTTCAGCTGAAAAGCCAAGAATATGTCCTTGCCTCGAAAACCTTTGGCGCAAAAAGTTTGCGCATCATCCGCAGAAATTTACTGCCGAATACGATGGGACCGATTATTGTCCAGATGACGCTAACTGTACCGACAGCGATTTTTGCTGAAGCATTCTTAAGTTTTCTCGGTTTAGGCATTCAAGCGCCGTTTGCAAGCTGGGGTGTGATGGCCAATGATGCCTTGCCGACAGTGCTGTCAGACAATGGTCACTGGTGGCGTTTATTCTTTCCGGCATTTTTTATTTCGCTGACGATGTTTTGCTTTAATAATTTAGGTGATGGCTTGCAAGATGCGCTTGATCCGAAGATGAAGAGGTGATGGCGTGATGAAAAAAATGCTTCGGATTATCGATCTGCATGTTAGCTTTCGGACATATGGCGGTTCTGTTCAAGCGGTACGCGGGGTGAATGTGGATGTGTATGAAAAAGAAACCCTCGCCATTGTCGGAGAATCAGGCTGCGGAAAAAGTGTGACGTCTCAAAGTATCATGAGGCTTCTCCCTGCATACAGCGCACAAGTCGATCAAGGGGAAATTTGGTTTCGTGATCGCAACTTGCTGTCATTATCTGAAAAAGACATGCGCAGCATACGTGGTGTCGATATCTCCATGATTTTTCAAGATCCTATGACGGCACTCAACCCGACGCTGACAATTGGAGATCAGCTGATGGAGGCTGCAAAAGTGCATCAGAATCTGACAAAAAAAGAAGTGAAAGAAGAGGCGCTTCGTATGCTTGATTTGGTGGGGATTCCGCAGCCGAAAGAGAGGCTGAAGCAATATCCGCATCAATTCAGCGGCGGCATGAGGCAGCGGCTCATGATTGCAATGGCTCTTATTTGTGAGCCGAAGGTGCTGATTGCAGATGAACCGACAACTGCACTAGATGTCACCATACAGGCGCAAATTTTAGAACTATTTAAAGAGATTCAGAAAAAAACAGGCGTGACGATTATTTTAATCACACATGACCTAGGGGTTGTAGCACAAGTCGCTGATCGAGTGGCCGTCATGTACGGGGGGAAAATCGTCGAAGTCGGGACAAGGCGAGATATCTTTTACAGTCCACAGCATCCCTATACAAAAGGGCTGCTGCAATCCGTTCCAAGGCTGGATATGAAAGATGAACTCATTCCTATTGAAGGAAGCCCGCCTGATTTATTTGCCCCGCCAAAAGGATGTCCATATACCGATCGATGCCCGTCTGCGATGAAAGTGTGTGATCATATCATGCCGCATGAAACGCAGCGTTCACCTACACATGCAGTACATTGCTGGCTCCAAGATGAACGAGCGAAGCAAATGGTTTTAACTTCAACACAAAGGGGGAGTTTTTCATGAGAAAAACAGGTTGGATTCTCAGTATGTGCTTTATCGCAGTGATGCTGCTTGCAGGATGTACAGCTAATGAGCAAGCAGGCAAAGGATCTTCAAGCAAGGGTGAAGAGAAAATTTTAACATTAAATAACGAAAACGAACCGACATCATTTGATCCACCCATTGGTTTTAATAATGTGTCCTGGCAAGGGCTCAATAACTTAATGGAAGGATTAACAAGACTGAATGAGAAGCACGAACCATCTGCTGCCATGGCGGAAAAATGGGACATTTCAAAGGATGGAAAAACGTACACGTTCCATTTAAGGGATGGGATTAAGTGGTCAAATGGTGATCCAGTCAAAGCAAGTGACTTTGAATATGCGTGGAAGCGGCTGCTAGATCCAAAGACGGGCTCTTCTGCGGCATTCTTAGCTTATATGATTGAAGGGGGCGAAGCGTTTAACAGCGGAAAAGGGAAGAAAGAAGATGTAAAAGTCAAGGCTGTTAATGATCAAACGCTAGAGGTCAAGCTAGCATACCCGCAGAAATCTTTCTTAAATATGACGGCAAACCCTGCCTTTTTCCCAGTGAATGAGAAGGTAGCGGAAAAGGACCCGAACTGGGCCAAGGATGCGAAAACCTTTGTCGGCAATGGACCGTTTAAGCTGACAGAGTGGAAGCATGATGAAAGCTTTACAATGGAAAAAAGTGACACGTATTGGGACAAACAAACGGTCAAGCTAGATCAAGTGAAATGGCTCATGATCAGTGATCGAAACACAGATTATCAAATGTATCAATCAGGAGATTTAGATATGGCCTTCGTTCCGGCAGAACAAAGTGAAGACCTGTTAAAAAGTAAAGATGTGCAAATTGAGGATCAAGCAGGGCTGTTTTTTTATCGCCTGAATGTCAACATGGAGCCTTTTCAAAATAAGAACATTCGCAAAGCCTTTCAAATGGCGATCAATCCTCAGGATATTGTAGAGTATGTGACGAAAAATGAAGAAAAGCCAGCACGTGCCTTCGTTTCACCAGGAATTTTAGATTCAAAGGGTGAAGATTTCAGAGAAACTGGCGGCGACCTTGTCAAACATGATACGAGTGAAGCCGTAAAACTATTAGAAAAAGGGTTGAAAGAAGAGAACTATTCAAAGCTGCCGGCCGTCACATTAACATATAGTACAAAGCCTGAAAATAAGAAAAAAGCAGAAGCCATTCAGCAGCAATTAAAAGAAGCGCTAGGGGTAGACGTGAAGCTTGCAAACATGGAAGCAAATGTGTTTGCAGAAGATCAAAAGGCACTCAAATTCCAATTCTCGCAAAGTTCATTTCTAGCTGACTATGCAGACCCAATCAATTTCTTAGAGAGCTTCCAAACAGGAAATGCGATGAACCGGACAGGCTGGTCAAATGATACGTATGATCAGCTGATCAAAAAGGCGAGCCAAGAAGCAGATGAACAAAAGAGAAATCGTATGCTGCATGATGCCGAGGCACTTCTGATGGAAGAAGCACCGATCATTCCCATTCATTTTTATAACCAAGTCTATTTACAAAAAGAAGGCGTAAAGGGCATTGTTCGTCATCCTGTTGGTTACATTGATTTGAAATGGGCACAGGTAGATGGAGAGTAATTGAAAAAAATGAGAGAACGGGACGCTTTGAAAAAAGCGTCTGTTCCTTTATTCGTTCATGTTATAAAGAAGATACCCATAGATTGAAAGAAACGAAAAGAAAGAGGGGATTGGCATGAACCATTTGCCAGTGGCACTTCAAACAGGGGATACAGTGGGAATCATTGCACCAGCAAGCCCGCCTGATGAGCTGAAATTAGCAAGAGGTATTTCTTTTTTAGAAAGCTTAGGGCTAAAGGTGAAAAAGGGGAAGTATATCGACTCCCGGTATGGTTATTTAGCAGGTCATGATCATGAACGAGTGGAAGATATTCATCACATGTTTCAAGATCCTGACGTGAAGGCAGTGATTTGTGCTTGCGGAGGTTACGGAACAGGAAGAATTGCAGAAGCCATTGATTATGACCTCATTCGCCGGAACCCAAAAATCTTTTGGGGATACAGTGATATTACGTTTTTACATACAGCGATTCAGCAGCAGACGGGTCTTGTGACCTTTCATGGTCCAATGCTCTCCTCTGATGTGGGACTTGAGGAGGTTCATCCGTATACAAAAGATACCTTTTTACAGCTATTCACTCCGAAAGCCTTTTCGTATACGAACCACCTGTCACCTCTTCACACTTTTTATCATGGCACGGCTTCAGGCGAAATCACCGGAGGAAATCTTGCCCTTATCGTCACGACACTTGGTACACCTTTTGAAATTGATACAAAGGGGAAGCTTTTATTGATAGAAGATATTGACGAAGAACCATATAAAATCGATCGAATGATGCAGCACTTAGCATCTGCAGGAAAATTACATGATGCGGCTGGATTTATCATTGGTGATTTTCATCAATGTGAGCCGAAAAAGAAAGAGCAGTCGTTAACGCTCGATCAGCTATGGGAGACGTATATTGTCCCGCAACAGAAACCTGCACTTGGCGGCTTTCGGATCGGTCATTCATCTCCAAACTTCGCCATTCCAATCGGTGTGCAGGCTACATTAGATGCTACAGAGAAAAAACTGCATATTTCTCCTGGTGTTGCAGCAAAAGAGGCGATCAAATGAAAATCGTAGATGTTCGCACATGCAGAACGAGTGTACCGCTAAAGAAGCCTTTCAAAACAGCATTAAGAACGGTATATGACGCCGCATCTCTTATTGTGATCATCACCTATGATCAAGGTGATATCAGTTATGGAGAGGCAGTACCGACATCGGTCATTACAGGTGAAACACTGGAAAGTATCGACTATGCTATTTGCGCTGTGATGAGGCCGATCTTGATTGGAGCCTCATTGTCACAATATGAACAAATCTTTTCAGCGATCGACCGTGTACTTGTAGGAAACACGAGTGCAAAGGCTGCAATAGATATGGCGATTTACGATGGTTTAGCAAAGCAGGCTGGCCTGCCGCTTTATCAATATCTTGGCGGTTATCGTGATCAGCTGGAAACGGATTACACGGTCAGTGTCAACCGTCCGCTAGAAATGGCAGAGGATGCGAAGCAATATGCAGCTGAAGGCTTTCGCACCTTAAAGATCAAAGTGGGAAAAGATGATATAAATACGGATATTCAGCGGATCAAGCGGATTCGAGAAAAAGTCGGGCCGGATATTCAAATCAGGCTTGACGCCAACCAAGGCTGGACATGGAAGGAAGCGATTGTGGCCATTCAAAAAATGGAGGCGCTCAATATTGAACTAGTCGAGCAGCCAGTGCCTAAAGAAGACATCGAGGGTCTGCGCCGGGTGACGGAAGCGACAGACACATTGATTATGGCAGATGAAAGTATTTTTAGCCTCCATGATGCCATCAAGGTGTTAGAAACGAGAAGCTGTGATCTCATCAACTTAAAATTAATGAAAACAGGCGGTATCAAAAAAGCGCTGAAAATCAATAGTTTAGCAGAAGCATACGGCGTCAAGTGCATGGTTGGCAGTATGATCGAGTCAAAACTAGGGATTACCGCAGCTGCTCATCTTGCTGCAAGTCAGCCGAATATTACCCGTTATGATTTTGATGCGCCGCTTATGCTCAAAGAAGACTTAATAGACGGAGGAATTGTCTATCAAGGAAAAAATATTCTCTTTCCGCCGCATCATGGGTTAGGCATTCTAGGAGTGAAAGGGGTCTTATGATGTTATATGAATCAAAGGTTCCAGTCGCAAATATATGGACAGCACCACAGTCGCCGAGAGAAATAGATCGACGCGTTCTTCAAAGTTCCATCCAGATCGAAGAGTGGATTGATCAGCAAACATATGAACAGAAATTGGCCTTATGTGAGGAAAACCTTATTCAAACCCAAGTACTGCTTGGCGAACGAGTCATTGGGCTGGAGGAGACAGATGGCTGGATGAAAGTTGTCATCCCGCAGCAGGCAAGCCGGAAACACCCGCAAGGCTACCCAGGTTATATCCCTGTAGAGCAATTAAAAGAAGTATCAGAGAGTGAACCACCTGCTAGTCCCTTGATTGTTTGTCAGAAAAAAGCGGTTTTATATCAAAACGGAGCACCGGATATGGAGGTTAGTTTTTTAACAGAACTAGCACCTGTTGAAGAAACAAGCGATTCCTTTGATGTTCTGACTCCAGTAGGAAGAAGAGAAATCAAAAAAGAAGATGTGCGCCGCGCTTCATCCCCTTCTTCAATGAGCGGTAAGGATGCCTTAGCCATAGGAAAACAATTTATTGGACTGTCATATTTGTGGGGCGGCATGAGCAGCTATGGCTACGACTGTTCAGGTTTTGTTTACAGCATGTACAAAGCGTGTGGATGTTTATTACCGAGAGACGCAAGTGACCAAGCAGTTCAAGGAACTCCAGTCGCATCAAACCATTTGGCGCCAGGTGATCTCATGTTTTTTGCCAATGACAATGGGAAGGGAGCTGTTCGCCATGTAGGGATGTATGCTGGAGATGGCATGATGCTTCACTCGCCTAAAACGGGCAGACAGATTGAACTTCTTTCTCTTTCTGGTACTTCATATGAACAGGAATGGGCAGGAACAAGGCGGTATTTGAAAGCTGAGAGGGGGAGATGTGATGGGAAGTGAACCACTTCTGCAAGTCAACAACTTAAAAAAGCATTTTCATCTATCGAAAGGAAGAACGTTAAAAGCATTAGATGGTGTCACCTTTCAGCTGAAACAAGGCGAAACCTTTGGTCTTGTTGGTGAGTCAGGCTGCGGTAAATCGACACTTGGAAAAGTGCTTATGCGGCTTTATGACCCGACAGAAGGTGAAGCTTTGTATGAAGGGAAAAGTCTCCATCACTTATCGAACCGAGAATCATTTGATTTCAATAGGCAAATTCAAATGGTGTTTCAAGATCCGTATTCTTCTTTAAATCCTAGGCTCTCTGTAAAAGATATTATGCTGGAACCGATGGAGATCCACCAATTGTATGGCAGTCAAAAGAAAAGGCTCGCACGTGTGAAGGAACTGCTTGAAGCGGTGGGGCTAAGTCATGATTTTGCTACACGTTATCCTCATGAATTCAGCGGAGGACAGAGGCAAAGAATAGGGATTGCTAGAGCACTAGCCTTATCGCCAAAGTTTATTGTGGCAGATGAGCCGATTTCTGCACTAGATGTATCCGTTCAAGCTCAGGTCGTGAATTTGCTGAAAAAACTGCAAAAAGAAGAAGGATTGACGTTTTTATTTATTGCCCATGATTTATCGATGGTCAAATATATCAGCGATCGAATTGGTGTCATGTACTTAGGACATCTCGTGGAAATGACGAGCAGTGATGCTTTATATAAAACACCGCTTCATCCATATACACAAGCATTGCTGTCTGCTATCCCGATTCCAGATCCTGATGTGGAAGATAAACGCAAGCGGTTTATTTTAAAGGGAGAAATTCCAAGTCCAGTGAATCCGCCAAGCGGCTGCGTATTTCGGACAAGATGTCCTGCTGCAATGGATGTATGTGCGGACAAAAAGCCAGTATTACAAGCAGTCGAAGAAGGACATGAAGTGGCCTGTCATTTATATGATAGGAAATAGATAGAGGGAAGAAGACAAGCGTTTAAAAAGCCAGCGAGTAAACAAGCTGGCTTTTTGGCTTTTATGAACGCCTAATAGGTAATGTACAGCATCTAAAAGAGCCGCCGGATTTAATGATTTCTGAAAAATCCACTTCAATGACGGTGTAGCCGCGGGCTGTTAATGCAGCATTTGTTTCCTGGTTGATTGGTAAGCTGATGACTTTTTTCTGACCAGTGGACAAAACATTTGGTCCAAGTGTGAACTGCTCTTGCTCACTTATTTCAATGAGATCATAATGCTTTTTGAGCATATGAAGATCCTTTTCCGTAAAAGCTTCAGGGTAAATCAATATCTCATGATGAGAAAGAATATTCATCACACAATCAAGATGCAAAATGTGAGAAGGAAGATGAATAGGAATGATGTCGTAATTCGGCAGTTCTTTTTTGAGCTGCTGGATGGCGGCTAGATTTGTTCTTTTGCTGACCCCCACAAATACCCGGGTTTGGTCTACAAGCACATCGCCGCCTTCAATCGTTCCAGCATCCAGCGTAACGGTTGTCCATCCTTTTGTTTGTGCCCATTCTGTTAAGGAATGTTCTTCTCCTTGTCTGACAGGGGCTGCCATGTTTGAAACAAATAAAGTCTGTCCAATTGTAAATCCAATATCCCGAGTGAAGACTTGTTCAGGGAAACGTTCATTTGCAGGAAGAAGGACAGGCCGGACATGATGGTTTTTCAGCGTTTGGATGAATTGCTTATGCTGCGTGAGGGCTTTGATTTGAGAAATATTTTCTCTTGCAAAATGCTTTTGGGTTTCATTGATGATCTGTTTAATTTCCATATAAATTGGACTGCATAAGAGGACTTCTTGTAAATCATCATATTCACTCATACATTGCGGCGTTTTGTACACTTTCTCTGATTTCATAGAATCCATCAAAGGGCCTCCTTGTTTATCGATAGTTATATTATTCCTCCTTCTAGTAAATGTTGAAACATTTCCGAAAGAAAATCTCTCATGAGAGACTAAAGCAAAAAGTTTAGACAAACCTAATAGAATAGTGTTTAATAAAAGTCGTTCCGCATCAACGAAAACAGCAAGAAGGAGCTATGACGATGAGTGAAGAAAATTTCAAATACTGCAAGGAATCGAAAGTTGTGAAAACCAGCAGGGTATTCCCCCTTGATACGAATAACCACCAAACGTTATTTGGCGGGAAATTAATGAGTTATATAGATGACATTGCTTCCATCTCGGCAGCAAGACACAGCCGTAGTGAAACAGTCACCGCATCAATGGATTCAGTTGATTTTTTAGAGCCGATTGGACAGAAAGAGTCCGTCTGCTTAGAATCTTATGTGACATGGGTCGGCACATCTTCTATGGAAGTATTCGTCAAAGTCATTAAGGAAAACTTGATGTCTGGAGAGCGCAGACTCGCAGCAACTTCATTTCTTACATTTGTCTCGCTTGATGAAAACGGGAAGCCAAAACGAGTTCCACAAGTCATGCCGGAAACAGAGGAAGAAATCATGCTTCATCAAACAGCGAAGCAGCGGGCAGAGGAAAGAAAAAGCCGCCGAAAGCATAGTAAAGCTTTGGCTGACGCACTTGGGACGGATAAGCCTTGGGCGTAAAAATCACCCTTTAAGCGGTGATTTTTTTCTGAGTCGGTATCTTGCATGGCAAGATAGTGTGTGGTAAGATCAAACTATCTTGTCATGCAAGGTACTGAAAGCGGAGGATCGATGATGACACAATCAACACAAATGCTAAAAGGAATTTTAGAGGGATGCCTGCTGTCGATTATTTCTGAAGGTGAAATTTATGGGTATGAAATGACAAAGAAGCTTGCGCACTATGGGTTTGATCAAATTAGTGAAGGCAGTATTTATCCGATCTTGCTGCGCATGCAAAAAGAACAGCTGGTTCATACGTCCACAAAAGTATCGGCGAGTGGGCCGAAAAGAAAATACTATACGCTCACACAAAGAGGCGAAGAAGCGCTGACGGATTTTACCATGCGATGGAATGAGCTGTCAGGGAATGTAGAGCGATTATTACATAAAGGGAAGTGAGAAGATGGTAACAAAAGAAACGAGACACATCTTATTAGAGCTGCAACTCTATCTCATATCAAAAGGGAAAAATCAGGACGAGATCGACGAAGTGATGGATGAATTAACGACACACGCTGTCGAAGCTGAGAAAGATGGGAAAACAGGGGAAGATGTATTTGGCGGAGATCCACGGGGCTTTGCTGATGAGCTAGCGAAAGAGCTTTCTAGAAATCATAAAGACTGGGTTCCGTTTGTCAGTGCTTTTTTAATTGGATCTCTTTTTTACATGATGTTAGCAGATGCCATCAGTCAAAGTTTATCGTATTCTTGGTATGCACTCATTGGTTATCCGCTCATCATAGTGGCCAATGTGATCATGACCATTGTGATGTTTAGAGCTTCTGCCTTTCAAACAAGCAGGAGGGCATTCTTTTACTTTTGGATATTAGGTGTTTTTCAGATGACAGCCTTGATCACAGTGAAATTATTGGACCAAAAACTTGGTACTCCTTTACTTGTGCTGACCTCGAGCCAAAGATGGGGCGTCATTCTTCTGTTGCTGCTGTGTATTGTCTTATTGAATGCCATATTAAAGGCGAATATGATGTCGCTCATTCCGCTGATCTTCTTTGGACCGCAACTCCTATTCGAATGGCTTGGATGGACATCACCTCTGATGCTTCTTTTCACAAGTCTGGTATCCATTGTCATTTTAGTCTTGCTCACAATCGCTTTTTTACGGAAAACAAACAAGAAAAATGAACATTTAATGTAAATAGAGCACATCTCTTGCGATGTGCTTCAGCGCGTAGACAAACCCTCGCATTCTTTGTCAGTCCTGCGTGCTGGTGCTCACGAATGTCAAATTCGCTCCGCGCCAGTACTCGTCCTTCCTAGACTTCAAAGGTTTTCTATCACGCTGAAAAGAAGACAAAGGGCTAAAATAAACAACATTTTAGCCCTTTGTCAACAATCTGGAGCACATCACTTGCGATGTGCTTTTCTTTTTCTAAAAAAATGTAGATATGGGATCACATTTTTCTTTACAATGAGAAGAGGACAAAAATGAAAAGGGGTTCTGTAATTGGATATTGTATGGGGGTATGTACTCGTTTTTATATTGGCTGCTTTACCTTTCTTTGAAGTGGTTGGTGTCGTTCCGCTGGCGATTTTAAGTGGTCTACATCCTGTGACAACGGCAGTTATTGGATTCGTCGGCAACTTTCTTACCGTCTTGCTACTCATCGTCTTCGTGGACCGATTTAAAGCGTGGTGGCTGAAGAGGAAAGAGGAGAAACATGATGAAAAAGGAGAGAAAAAACAGCTGAAAGCCAGAAAGGTTTGGGAACGGTATGGTCTCCCTGGTCTGGCACTTATTGGTCCTTTTATTATTGGCAGTCATTTAGCGGCTTTTATGTGTATGAGCTTCGGTACGAAAAGAAAACAAGTCGCTGTGTGGATGACGGTCAGTTTAATCATGTGGACCGTATTAGCAGCTAGTTTAACGGGTGCGGGCTTCCATTACTTTGCCCCAGATTCAAATGGGTTGTTCGGGGATATTTTTAGCAAGTAAGCAGGGGGGATAAAAAATGGCACATCAAACACGGATCGTGCTTGAAACAGAGCGCCTCAGACTGAGAACAATGGATGAAGACGATGCGCCTTTTTTATATGAAAAGCTGTTCCAAGATGAAGAGGTCATGAAGTATTATCCTTCACTAAAGGATGAAAAGCAGACAAAAGAGTGGATTGCTTGGAATCAAAAGAATGACCGCACGTACCATACATCCCTGTGGATCATTGAAGAAAAAGAAACGAAAGAACCACTTGGACAAAGCGGAATTGTTCTCCAAAACGTCGAAGGACAAACAGAGCTTGAAATTGGCTATATGCTAAAGAGATCCGCATGGGGAAAAGCATATGCTGTTGAGGCTGCAAAAGGCTGTCTTGCGTATGGTTTTGATGAAATGAAGGTGAGGCGAATGGTCAGCTTAATTCGCCCTGACAATGAAGCGTCAGTCAAGGTCGCAATGAAAATGGGGATGAAAAAAGAAAAAACCATTTCAAAATGGGATCAAATTATTGATGTTTACAGTGTTACTCGTGATGGAAAAAGCGGCTCACTTGAACAATAAAGAGAGCCGCTTTTTCTTTTATATACGCTGTTCTAACTGAAGTAAATATTTCTTTCGTTCGATTCCCCCGCCATATCCGCCAAGTTCACCGCTTGTTTGAATGACTCGGTGACAAGGAATGATGATGGCCAACTGATTAGCACCATTTGCATTTCCAACTGCCCGAACCAAATGGGGATCGCCAAGCATGATGGCAAGATCTCGATACGATCTCGTTTCGCCTGGTGGAATCTGTAATAGAAGATCCCATACCCTTTTTTGAAAAGGGGTGCCATGTATAGAAATTGGCACAGTAAACTGCGTGAGTTTCTTTTCAAAATATAAGGCCAATTCCTTTGCTAATTGCTGATGGACGTTTGTTTCTCCAACTAAAATACGGGCATGATGTTTTTTTCTGATGTTCTCAATTTCTCTTTCTAATCCTCGCCTGTCCATAAATTCAAGCAAATACACATGGGTTGCATCTGAAATGCTAATCATCCGCCCAATCGGAGTAGAAATAAAATTCGCATGCAAAATATTGACTTGCGCCTTTTTGGGTGGATTTCCCATGATTTTCGTAAAGGCATCATTGAAGGCACTGGAAGACTCGTAACCGAAGGTGACTTGCTGATCTATGACTTTTTTTCCGTTCAGAATCTCTTTAAACGCTAGCCCCATTCGGCGTGATCTAGCATATTGAACAAAGGTCATTCCATAGATTTCTTTAAATTTTCTCCGAGCTGTTGCAGAGTGAATCCCTAATTGGCGAAAATCTTCTTCTTTCCATCGTTTCTCAGGACTCTCTTCAACTGCTGATACAAGTGTTTTGACTTCTTCTGGAATGCTGTTAGGATATGTCAAAGGCGTGCATCGCTTACACGGCCGATACCCTGCAAGCAGAGCCTCCTCTGCTGTAAAGAAAAACTCGCAGTTTTCATATTTTGGTTTTCTAGCAGTACATGTGGCATGACAGAAGATGCCGGTTGTTTTAATACCTGCAAAGAACGTGCCGTCATATTGCGGATTCTTATCAACAAGTGCTTGATAAAATTCGTGTTTTTGTTCGTCGGTCATCATCATTTGATCCACCTCTTGTTTTATTATATCAGTGATGTGCTCGTTCCTCTTTCTAACATTTAGTATACTTCGCTTTCATCCACTTTCTTTCGGAAAATGAACAAGTATATTTGCAGGGGAAAAGCAAAGTGGTAGACCGGCATATTAGGGTGTGATACACTTTTTTATACAGAATCTGCTCTACGCTAGATTTGCTTATCATGAATTGGTTTTCTAGGGTTCCGTGCGGCAGCGCAGTCTGGACCGAGAGAAAACACATAGGGTCCTCTGAGAATAGGCCGTATGGACACGGAGGGATAAAAGCCCGGGAGATTTGATCAAATGATCGATTTCCGGGCTTTTTTTGTTGCTTGGAATCGGTAAGAAAGGAAGAGATCGAATGAAATGGGGAAATGTTTTGATTGCAGCCGTATTTGAAGTCGGCTGGGTGATGGGGTTGAAATATGCTGGCTCTATATTGGAATGGAGTGCAACCATCGTTTGTATTGTCGTCAGCTTTTATTTACTCCTGAAAGCCACGACTGTCCTTCCAGTTGGCACACTTTACGCCGTTTTCACCGGACTTGGGACAGCAGGTACGGTCATAGTAGGTATGGTCATGGGTGAGCCGGTACAGCTAGTGAAATTACTTTTAATCATGGTCCTTTTAAGCGGTGTATTAGGACTCAAATTGACCACAGGTGAAAAGAAAGGGGAGGCTGAATCGTGAGCTGGCTTTTACTCATTGGGGCAGGCATCTTAGAAATGCTTTGTGTCACCATGATGAATCAATTCCAGAAAGATCGCCATGTCAAATGGATTTTCTTCATAGCAGCTGGATTTTCGCTATCCTTTCTGATGCTGTCTCTTGCGATGAATACCATTCCGATGGGAACGGCGTATGCGATTTGGACAGGAATCGGAGCAGCTGGAGGAGCGATTGTTGGGATGCTGTTTTATGGTGAGTCGAAAGACGCAAAACGTATTTTCTTTATCGCACTGATTTTATCAGCAGCGGTCGGGTTAAAAATCATTGAATAAGAAAAGGCTGGCAAACATGTGCCAGCCTTTTTGCTACATCGAATGATGATTGGAATCGTTTTCATTTTTGCGGTAAAGCTGACTCACAAGCAGAAAACATACACCAAATGTAAGCAAAGGAATGAGTCTTTCTCCGGTCATAAATAGATAAATGCCCGTGATGAGAAATACGATGCCGAGCCAAAAGCTCACTTTACCAAACAAAGTCATGCTTTTCATCTCCATCACTCCTTTTGTGATAAAAGGTCTATTCATATTATAGCACGCCAGGTGCAGAATTGAATGAATATTCAATAAAAAATACGACTCTGAATTGCTTTTTCTCTTTCCAGTCCAGTATAATATTTCATTAGAATGAAAAACGTAAATGAGGTCATAACACATGAGAACATTGATTACAGAGAAACTTGAATTACACAGACAAAAGCATGAGCAAAAAGGCAGGCTTTTAGTCAGCTGTCCGGATCAGCCTGGTATTGTGTCAGCTGTTTCTACTTTTTTATTTGAACATGGAGCAAATATCATTGAATCTAGTCAATACACAACAGATCATGAGAGCGGCCGGTTCTTTTTAAGAATTGAATTTGATTGGAAAGACATCTCGGCCAACTTACATCAATTGAAAAGCAGCTTTGAGCCGATTGCGCAATCATTTCACATGACGTGGAGCATGTCACGGGCAAGTGATTTGAAAAAGCTGGCAATCTTTGTATCTAAAGAGCTTCATTGTTTACATGAACTTTTATGGGAATGGCAAAGCGGTAATTTAATGGCTGAAATAGCGGTTGTCATCAGCAATCATGAAACGGCAAAAGATACAGTCGAAGCACTCGGCATTCCATTCCATTTTGTGAAGGCAAATAAAGACATTCGTCAAGATGCAGAAAAACAGCAGCTTGCATTATTAGAAGAATATGATATTGATGCGATTGTTCTTGCGAGATACATGCAAATTTTAACGCCAGCCTTTATTGAACAGCACCCAAACAAAATCATTAATATTCATCATTCCTTCCTGCCAGCGTTTATCGGTGCAAACCCATACAAGCGGGCATACGAGCGGGGAGTCAAATTAATTGGTGCGACTTCCCATTATGTCACCAATGATTTAGACGAAGGACCAATCATTGAACAGGATATTGAGCGGGTAGATCATAGAGATGATGCAGAGGCATTAAAAAATATTGGCCGCACGATTGAGCGCAGCGTGCTTGCCCGAGCTGTCAAATGGCATCTAGAAGATCGAATCATTGTCCATGAGAATAAAACGATTGTGTTTAATTGACCGCTTGACTTTTCTGAAGCAATTGGTGATAATATAAAAAAATTAACGAGCGTTGAGAAGGAATAGTAAGCAGGACCTGCTGTGTAAAGAGAGCAAATGACATGCTGAAACATTTGCCGCAGACAGCTGCTGAACCTACCCTTTGAGCCTTAGAGGAAAAATCTAAGCGCATGCCTGGCGTTACAGGAGTTGAGTGGAATAAGCATACGTATGCTTATTCAATGAAGGTGGTACCACGGAAAATCCCTTTTTCGTCCTTTACATAAGGAGAAAAAGGGATTTTTTATGTGGTGAAAGGTATAGCGGAGGGAATCAATGATGAAAAAGCAAAGGATCGTCATAAAAATTGGTAGCAGTTCATTAACAGAGCAAAAGGGAGCCATTGATGAACAAAAAATGCAGGATCATGTCAAAGCCATCGCAAAGCTAAAAGAGGCAGGGCATGAAATCATTCTCATTTCGTCAGGTGCCGTTGCGGCGGGATTTGGCAGTTTAGGATATCCGTCAAGACCTGTGACCTTAAAAGGGAAGCAGGCTGCTGCTGCCGTTGGTCAAGGCTTGTTAATGCAGAAATATACAGAACTATTTTCACAGTTTCAGATGACGCCTGCACAAATGCTTTTAACACGTAATGACTTTTCAGATCGTACAAGATATCGAAATGCTTACGCAACGATGATGGAACTGCTCGAAAGAAAAATTTTACCGATCATTAATGAAAATGACTCTGTGTCCATCGAGGAGCTTACCTTTGGTGATAATGACATGTTATCAGCACTGGTCAGTGGCTTAATTCATGCAGACCAATTGATCATTTTAACAGATATCAACGGAATTTATGATGCCAATCCAAGTGAGAATCCTGATGCGAAGCGGTTTGATGTGCTGACTCACATTTCAGATGAATTGTTCTCATATGCGAAGAGTACGGGTTCAAAGGTTGGAACAGGCGGGATGAAATCTAAGCTTTCAGCTGCACAAACAGCTCTCTCTCTTGGCGTCAAAGTCTTCATTGGCACAGGTGCAGGAGAAGACAAGCTTCTTCACATTCTCGCTGGTCAAGGGGACGGCACATATATTGGTGAACAAGACTTATCATCAGTTAATAACCGTCGCCAATGGATTCAATTCCACTCACCAGTCTCTGGGAAGATCATGATTGATGCGGGGGCAGAGGCGGCGATTTTGCATAATGGAAGAAGTCTTCTTCCAGCTGGTGTCATTGATGTAGCTGGTGAATTTTCTAAAGGAGAGGTCGTCGAAGTCATTGGTCCAAACGGATTAGTCGGTAAAGGACAAACATTGTATGATTCTGATGAGCTTCTTGGCATCAAAGGGATGCGAAGTCATGAGCTTTCTCATGAAAAACCTGAAGTCATTCACCGAGATCACTGGGTTCAGCACGTACAAAACTGAGGAGGGAAAACGATGAATGAAGTTCTAGAAAAAGCAAAAAAGGCAAGCTCAGCCAAAGATCAGCTGCTATTAAAAACGACTGAACAAAAGAATGCTGCATTAGACGCTATTGCAAAAGCATTAAAAGCATCTTCAGCTTATTTAATTGCCGAGAACCAAAAGGACGTTCAGGCGGCTATAGACAAAGAGTTCACGCCATCTGTGATCGACAGAATTACATTAACAGAAGAGAGAATTGAAGCGATTGCAGACGCTACGCATCAACTCATTCAGCTCAAAGACCCAATTGGTGAAACATTAGAAACCATTCAAAAAGAAAACGGGCTTTTCATTGAAAAAGTACGTGTACCTCTTGGAACGGTTGGTATGATTTACGAAGCAAGACCAAACGTGACAGTCGATGCGGCCACTCTTTGCTTGAAAACTGGAAATGCTGTGATTCTTCGAGGAAGTTCATCGGCCATCCATAGTAATAAAGCGATTGTGAAAGTGATTCATAAAGCGCTGCAACCAACGGATATTCCAGTAGACAGTGTACAACTGATTGAAGATACAGGCCGTGAAACGGCTAAAACCCTGTTCACTTTAAATGACTATCTAGATGTCCTGATTCCACGCGGCGGGAAACATTTAATTGACCTTGTTGTGAGAGAGTCTACGGTTCCAGTACTTGAAACGGGTGCAGGGAATTGTCATATTTACATTGATGAAACAGCCAAAAAAGAAATGGCTGAACAAATTGTTCTGAATGCGAAAACACAAAGACCATCTGTTTGTAATGCCATTGAGAGCATTGTCATTCATGAAACATGGGCAAAGGAACATGGCGCTTCGCTCTTTGAAGCACTTCATACACATGATGTAGAGATACGGGGCGATGAAGCAGTATGTGCACTGGCACCGAGTGCCACATTAGCTAAGGCCACTGACTTTGAAACGGAATTTTTAGCACCGATTGTCAGCATCAAAATCGTAAAGACCATGGAAGAGGCGATACAGCATATTCAAACGTATAGCTCTAAGCATTCTGAAGCGATCATTACGGAAAACGAGCAGCATGCGGCACTTTTCTTAACAGCCGTTGATGCTGCCGCTGTGTATCATAATGCATCCACCCGGTTTACAGATGGCTTTGAATTTGGCTACGGAGCGGAAATCGGCATTAGTACACAAAAGTTGCATGCTAGAGGACCAATGGGTCTGCCAGCCTTAACCTCTGAAAAATTTGTCATTCGTGGTCAAGGACAAATAAGAGAATAACCAATCCAAAAAGAGAGTCTTATCGCACAAGGCTCTCTTTTTCCTTTCATTTTTGTATTTCTCCGGTCAAGTATGATAAAATATGGTAATGTTTTATATTTTGAGAAGATTGGAGAAGGCAACGTATGGCGAAAATCATTCCCTCTTCGGATATTGGAGTGAAAATCAACAAGTGGTATGAATTAATCCGCAGATTTGATTCAGAACAAGCAGAACAGTTAAAGCAGGAAATTCGCACCTCTCTTGATTCAATGGAAGAAGATCAGAATTTGCTTCTCTATTTTTCTTTAATGGAATTCAGGCATGAGGTCATGCTCGATTATTTAAAGCCATTAAAGGAAGGAAAGCTTCGCGCCAACTTTTCCGAGCTTTCGAAAGAAATAGATGAGCATCAAACGCATGTTACAGGCATGCTTGAATATTACTATCATTTCTTCAGAGGCATGTATGAGTTTGGCCGGAGAGAGTACATTGCTGCCATATCGTCCTATCAAAAGGCAGAGCACAAGCTTTCTTTTGTATCAGACGATATTGAACGTGCAGAATTTCATTTTAAAATGTCAGAAATATATTATCACATGAAACAAACACACATTTCGATGCACCATGCCAAACTAGCGCTGGATGTTTATATTCAGCACGAACTATATGCGCTTCGTACCATTCAGTGTGAATTTATTGTAGCTGGTAATTATGATGATATGAGAAGGCATGAAAAGGCATTGCCACATCTCGAAAGAGCACTTGCAAGGTCAAGAGACTTTCAGAATGTGCGTTTTATTGCTTCTTCTTTGTTTAATATGGGCAACAGCTATTACAGAATGGGAGACTTGAACCGCGCACTCGACTTAATGAAAGAATCCATCTCATTATTTGATCAAAACCAATCTGATCATCTTCGTCGATCGATAGACCCTCTTTATACAGCCGCTCAGATCTTATACAAACAAGGTAAAAACAATGAAGCATTATATTACAGAGAAGAATGTATGAAACGAGCAGAAGCTCTGCAGGATGACATTCATATTCAGAAAACTATTTTTTTAGAAGCGTTGTACTTACGGCAGGATGCAGAGCATATTAAACGGATTTTCCATTTTTTAGAATCTTCCTATGCATATCCAGATATAGAAGAGCTGGCTTTAGACACCGCAAAGTATTATAATGAAATGGAGGATTATGAAAAATCTTCCATGTTCTATGGGGAAGCGGAACATGCTCGTATCTATATTCAGAGAGGGGATTGTTTATATGAATTTTAAAAAATGGGCAGTCGTCTGTACAAGCATCACGATCTTGGCATTATGGATCACATCACCTAATGCCGACCCCGATAACAGAAATCATACGCTAGAAAAACCGAATCCGCAGCATATCACGATCTAAAAAGCCCTTTTTAAAGGGCTTTTTTTATTGACCGCTTCAATCATCGTAGGTTGCACATTCATAAAAATAAAAAATGGAGGAAAGATGAAAGTGAGTGTTTTTCATTGACTCTCGAATTTAAATTGTGTACAATTCAATTGTAGAAAATATTAATAGAGCGAAAGAGGGTTATATTCATGTCAGAAGTTTTATTTACTGCAACGGTATCAGCTGTAGGAGGAAGAGAAGGTAAGGTTGTTTCAACAGATGGTGTACTAGAGCATGATGTAGCAATGCCAGGAACGCCAAGAGCGAAAAAGCTTGAGAAAGCAACGAATCCAGAGCAATTATTCGCAGCGGGCTATTCTGCATGTTTTGATTCAGCCCTTCAAATGGTCGCAAGACAAGAGCGTATCCGTTTTGAAAGCGAAGTAACGGCACATGTAAGCTTAGTCAAAGACAGTTCAGACGGCGGTTTCAAATTAGGTGTCAAATTAGAAGTAAAAGGAACTGGAATTGAGCAATCTGCACTTGATGAACTTGTTCATAAAGCACACGGCGTTTGCCCATACTCAAAAGCAACGCAAGGAAACATTGAAGTAGAATTAGTAGCTGTCGCTCAATAATAGACATCAAAAAAAGGCTGAGGGAATATTCCCTCAGCCTTTTGATTGTGTTAATTTTTGCAAAAGCTCATGTAAAGAAGCGCGAAGTGTTTTCAGCTCTTCTTCTGACCTGCCTGTTCCAGACAGCATTTGAAATGGAATCGAAGTGGCCTTCTCTTGTAAAGCTTCTCCATATTCTGTTAAACGAATTTGGACAGAACGTTCATCCTCTTTCGAACGTTCACGGATGATGAGTCGATTTTGTTCCATTCGTTTTAGCATAGGTGTGAGTGTACCGGAGTCTAAATAGAGAAGCTCTCCCATTGTTTTCACATTTAAAGTCCCATGCTCCCATAATAAAAGCAGTGCCAAATATTGTGGGTACGTGATATTTAACTCTTCTAATAATGGTTTATACTGCTTCGTCATTTCTCTTGAACTTGCATATAACAAGAAACAAAGCTGATTTTCCAGCTTCATATGTTCAAATTCATTTGTCATATTTGTCACCAACTATTTTTTGTCATACTTATCATTGTATAAGATTTTCTTCCTTTTTAAAATAAATACAGACTAAAAATGAAAAATTCTTCAATGTGCCATAAATGTTTGAGCAACGAATAGAACGTGAAAGGTATAAGTAGAAGAAGGAGGAGATCAAGATGAAACCATTATTTACTGCAAAAGTAAAAGCACAGCACGGAAGAGCAGGACATGTTCGTTCGGATGATGGTGTGCTTGACCACAACATTGTGATGCCAAACGCAAAGAAAGATGGAGAAACTGGTACGAATCCTGAGCAATTATTTGCAGCGGGTTATGCGGCCTGCTTCGGAGGGGCGCTTGAACAAGTCGCCAAGAAGCAAGGTGTCGAAATTGAATCAGAAGTAGAAGGACATGTCAGTCTATTAAAAGATGAAAGTGATGGCGGTTTTAAACTTGGCGTGAAGCTGATTGTTTCCGCTAAAGGGCTTGACCATGACAAAGCGAAAGAGCTTGTTGAGGCTGCACATGAATTCTGTCCATATTCAAAAGCAACAAGAGGAAACATCGAAGTAGAGCTTGAAGTGGCGGAATCATGAAAAGAAAAAAAGGGCTAAAAATGAAGCCCTTTGTCCGTTTACTGATACCTGCTGTTGAGCAGGTGTCTTTTTTTAATATTCTTTCTTTTTGTCGTATGTGTCCCATGCTTCAAATGGAGCAAGGGTTTTTTGAAGGGTCAGCTGGTAAAATGGAATGTTTCTTGATTCGTATTCTTTGTTGATTTCTTCATAAATAAAGGAGTCATCAAAACCAGAAGTCGCTGCATCCTTGTGTCCAGCGGCAAAATATACGGCCTTTGGTCTAGCCCAATAGATAGCACCAAGACACATTGGACAAGGCTCACAGCTTGTATACAAAATACAGTCTTCTAATTGGTATGTATGTAGTGTTTGGCACGCCTTTCGAATGGCTGTCACTTCTGCATGTGCGGTTGGATCATTACTCGTTGTGACATTGTTGCTTCCCTCTGCAATAATCTGACCGTCTTTGACAATGACCGCTCCAAAAGGGCCGCCTGTGCCACTATTTACTCCTTCTACTGCAAGATCAATTGCGCGTTGTAAAAAAGCTTCGTGATTCATTGTCTTCCTCCCTTTGTTCGACTGACTTCTCTAGTATAAACGAATCATGATAGAAAAGGAATCATTGTAGGAGGAGACCGATCAGGACAATTTACGGATAAAAAACCCCTGCCAAATGTTCAGCAGGGGAAGAGTGAGTTAATTATGCGTGCTGCGCTAGCTTTTTACGAGCGACTTCAGCAGCTGTCACCATGTTTTTCAAAGCAGCAATGGTTTCAGGTTCTTGTCTTGTTTTCAGTCCACAGTCAGGGTTCACCCAGAAGCGATCTGTCGGACAGACGTTCAGTGCATCATCAATGATTTTACTCATTTCTTCAACAGCTGGAACGCGCGGGCTGTGGATGTCATATACCCCAAGTCCAAGGCCTTTCAAATACGGGTGTTTTTCTAAATAATCGAGGAACCCGCCATGACTGCGTGAATGTTCAATCGTAATCACGTCTGCATCAAGGTCTTCAATCGTATCAACAATATCCTCGAAATTGCTGTAGCACATATGTGTATGAATTTGCGTTTCATTTTGAACAGACGATGTCGATAGACGGAATGACTCTGCTGCCCAGTTTAAGTATGCTGCCCAATCACTCTCTTTTAAAGGAAGACCTTCTCTTAGCGCAGGTTCATCCACTTGAATCACTTGAATACCCGCTGCTTCTAACGCTTCTACCTCTTTACGTAAAGCAAAAGCGATTTGGAAGGCAATGTCTTTACGAGAGATATCTGTTCTTGGGAAAGACCAGTTTAAGATCGTGACAGGCCCTGTCAGCATTCCTTTGACTTTTTTCTCCGTTAAGCTTTGAGCGTAAACCGTCTCTTTCACTGTCATTGGCTCTGTAAATTCTACATCTCCATAAATGATCGGCGGCTTCACGCAGCGTGATCCATACGACTGGACCCAAGCGAATTTTGTAAAGGCAAATCCAGCGAGTTTTTCACCGAAGTATTCAACCATGTCTGTACGTTCAAATTCTCCATGAACGAGTACATCTAGGCCAATCTCTTCTTGAATATCAATCCATCTTTTTGTTTCTTTTTTAATAAATTCATCATACTCTGCATCTGTCCACTCATTTTTGCGCCATTTTTGACGAGCACTGCGCACCTCAGCTGACTGAGGGAAGCTTCCGATTGTTGTGGTTGGAAGAAGCGGCAGTTCAAGAGATTCATTTTGAATGCGTAGTCGTTCTTCAAAAGCAACTGGACGTTTAAAATCTTTTGATGAAAGACTGTTGCGCTCTGCTGTCAGGTCCGCATTCGTTCCTTTCGCGAATTCTTTTAACGTCAGAAGTGCTTCATTTGCTGCATGGATGTCTGCATCAATGGCAGCCGCTCCTTTTGATAAGCCTTCTTTTAATAGCGTTAATTCAGCCAGCTTTTCAGTGGCATAAGAAAGTCCGTTTAATAGTTTTTCTTCAAGCTGTTCGCTCGGATGTTTTGCAACTGGTACATGTAGCAGGCTGCTTGAAGGCTGTAGCCATACTTCTTTCGGCTGCACGTCAGCAATCACTTCAGAAATAAACGATAATCTTTCTCCTAGATCTGATCTCCAAATATTTCTGCCGTCAATGATGCCGGCTGCTAAAATTTTATCTTTTGGGAAGCCATGCTTTTTCAATTGTTCAAGGTTTCTTCCTTGATCATGGACAAAATCAAGACCGATGGCTTCAACTGGATACGTGACAAGCTCTTCATAGGCATCTACTGAGTCAAAGTATGTTTGAAGCAGAACGTTTAAGGCAGGTACAGCTTCTTTAATCGTTTGATAAATGGCTTTTACTGCTTTCACGTCTTCACTTGAAGCTGTGACTAAAGCAGGTTCATCAATTTGAACCCATTTTACACCGGCTTCTTCAAGCTCTTTTAACAACTGAGTATAAAGCGGCACGAGACGCTGCTGAATCTCTTTCACTTCATTGGCTTCATAGCCTTTAGAAAGTGCGACAAATGTATAAAGGCCAAGAACCACAGGTTTTGTTTCAACACCAAACGCTTTTTTCACCTTTTCGTATGCTTCAAGCGGTTTGTTATGTGTGAGTTTGAATTCTGTGCTTTTTTCGTATTCTGGAACGATGTAGTGATAGTTTGTATTAAACCATTTTGTCATTTCACTTGAGACAGCATCTTTTGTTCCTCTTGCTATCGCAAAGTATGTATCTAGTGGGTCTTTCAAGCTGCGGAAGCGCTCTGGAATCCAATTGAACATAACGGCAGTATCCAGCACGTGATCATAGAATGTGAAGTCTCCAGAAGGAACAACGTCAATTTGTTGATCAATTTGAGTTTTAATAGCGGCTAAAAATTGTTCATCGAGTGTGCTTAAGAGGGTTTCTCGGTCAGTTTGACCTTTCCAATAAGACTCAAGTGCTTTTTTCCATTCTCTGTTTAAACCAATTCGCGGGAAACCTAAATTACTTGTTTTAACAATTGTCAATTCCAATTCCTCCTCTAAATATAAAAAGACATTCACACTCATGATCAAGATTGATGAGGGCAAATGTCTGGTTTAAAAAGACAAAATGTGTGTGCGAAAGAAGGCGTAAGTATCAATGACGAACGCTTTTCCGACATCTCCTATCAACCGTAGGGGGTTTGATGTGATAGAGCGGCTGGTATCCTGGCTCGCGAATCTGCAAGCTTTTCATCCTTCCCATCCTCATGACAGTGGATTATTAACGAAAAGCTCTCCTCACTTACAGTGGCGGGACCGCGCCGGATTTTCACCGGTCTTCCCAATTAAAATTCGACGTGTGATCGAATTACCGACTCTCAAACTATGAATTTATTGTGTTCGATTATATAACGTTCACTTCATTTCGTCAAAGTAAATTTTGAATAATTTTAATTAAAAAAATCCTGAGAAAATTCTATCTTTTCTCAGGACCTAACATGTACCTATAGAGACAAAAGTTCTGCTTCCAATGTTTTCTCAAGAAGCACATCTGGTGCAGTTAAATATAAAAACCCGTTTCCTACAAGGGTTTTCGTTTGTTTTAGCGGAAGAGTTCTCCGTACGAGCTGAGCATATACCTCAGGTTCTGTCAGCTTACGCTGGAACGCTTCTTCTTCGGCATTTTTAATAATGGCGAGTGCACCGCTCACATGAGGGGCAGCCATGGAAGTGCCTGTTAGTCTTCCGTATTTATGGTTAGGGAGAGTGGATAAAATGTCTTCACCTGGAGCGACGAGGTCGATTTCTTTATTCGCATTGGAAAATTCAGAGGATTCTCTTGCAAGGGAGACAGAGCCGACGGCAATGACTTCATTGTATGCAGCTGGGTAGGAGAACTCTTCAGTACGCTCGTCTCCGTCACCTTCATTTCCTGCTGCGCAGACAACAAGAACACCGCTGCTTACCGCATGTTGGATGGCCTTTTGCAGTTCTGGTTCATTGCTTGGCCCACCGAGAGACATGGAAATGATATCAACCTTCTGCTCAACCGCATAGTTAATGCCATTGATAATCCATTCGTATTTCCCGCTGCCATTTTTCCCTCCGAGGACTTTCACGATCAACAGCTTGGCTTCAGGCGCAACACCTAAAATGCCGCCATTTTGATCCGTTGCTGCAATCGTTCCAGATACATGGGTACCATGCCCATTGTAGTCTTTTACATTCTCAGCATCTCCATTGTCATCATCGGTAAAGTTTTTTCCTCCGATAATCTGATCTTTTAAATCGGGATGCTCCGTGTCGCAACCTGTATCAAGGACAGCAATGGTTATGCCTTTTCCTTTGAAGCCACTTGACCAAAGTTCGGGTGCTTTAATCTCCTGAATACTTTCCGGCGTCTCTTTCGCTTCCATCACATTGGCTTTTACTTCATACGGAATTAAGCGAATTTCACCTTTCATAAGAAAGCCCTCCTTATTTTGTTTTCAAAGTAGATTCAGGTTGCGTAATGTTATTGTATAAAACAAATGTTTGATCGGAAAGGGTCAATTGTAATAATTTTTCAAATAATCAAATAATTATTCAATGTGCAGTTCTCCTCATATCTTGCCGAAAGAGGTCACCTTTTGAGGAAAACTCTTAGTATCATATGAAAAAGAAGGAAATGCTGCATAGTGAGCTTGTACCTGTACAGATGAAAATGGGTGAAAAGAACTAAAAAAGATGATCTTGCAAAACAACAAAATTAATTGATAGGTGAGTAGTGAGGAGAAGGGAGAACGAGAAAACATTTTCCCCAAAAAACATTTTATTCTCTAGAGTTCGTTTCATGGACAGTTAGGTTAACAGCAAATTCATAATAATCTGTTCACCAATTGGGCCAGTTTTTCTTCCACCTGTATCCTGAAAGCCTATTTGTGTATATAGAGTCTGGGCAGGGATATTTTGATGATTCACAGCCAGTACGATCTCGTTATAGGTAGGAAATTCAGAGGTGACGAATGGTTTTAATAACGACATGGCCTGTTTGGCATACCCTTTTCTTTGCTGCTTCTGATGCATAGATAATGAAGTTAACAACAAAGCGTTTGGGTTATTTGAATAATCTTTAACACGATCTGTAGCATGTAATACAAAGAAGCCAACCGGTTCCTTCTCATTCAGGATCACAATTCTGTATTGTCCTTCAGTGAACTCAAAATATTCACTCGGTAAAGCGGTGAATTTTTCTTGTTCTTTGTTTAGATTAAAAGACGTTAAACCCTCTATATATGCCTCTGAAAAGTGTGCTAATGTGATATTATCATTTCTCATCATCAAGTAAAGTTCCTCCTTGTCATAACTATAAATAAACTCAAAAAGCATAACCTATATGTAAGGTGATCATCTCTTGATTTTAGAACGTAAGTTCCTTTTTGTCGATAATAAACTATTTTCTTTTGAATAATAATATATGAAGATTGTGACTGTTCCAATGGAGAAAGGCAACATATAATAATGGAAAGACAAGCTTGCCTTTTAGATAGGAGAGATAGAGATGAACAAAGGGAAGATACTCGTGGTCGAAGATGAAAAGAAAATTGCAAGAGTGCTGTCATTAGAACTTGAATATGAAGGATATGAGGTCACAGTCCAAGATACAGGGATGAAAGGACTCCAGGCGCTCGAGGAGGAGAGTTTTGATTTAGTGCTTCTAGATGTCATGCTTCCAGAATTAAGCGGACTTGAAGTGCTTAGAAGGGTTCGAAAGACAAATACGGCAACACCGATCATTTTGATTACCGCAAGAGGAAGTGTTCCCGATAAGGTCAGCGGTCTTGATCTTGGGGCAAACGATTATATTACAAAACCCTTTGACATAGAAGAATTATTAGCGCGAATTCGTGCACAGCTGAGGTTCAATCACAATGCGCAAGAGGAAAAGGACATTGAGCTAAGTATTGCAGATTTAACGGTGAATGAGAAAACAAGAGAAATTCAAAGAGGCGATCAGACGCTTGAGCTGACACCGAGAGAATATGACCTGCTTGTTCATTTATTGAAACATCAGCAGCAAGTGCTCACAAGAGATCAGCTTTTAACAGCTGTTTGGGGTTTTGACTATTTTGGTGACACGAACGTGGTTGATGTCTATATTCGCTATTTAAGGAAAAAAATCGATTACCCGTTTGAAAAACAATTGATTCACACAGTGAGAGGTGTGGGTTATGTGATGAAAGGATAAAGCATGAGATTAAAAAATAAGATCCAGCTTTATACATCGTTGTCCTTGTTTTTAATGGTGCTGCTGTTTCATACAGCGATTTATTTTATTTTTTCAATGACCTTGACGCAAAAAGATATGTCACGGTTGTCGGAAGTAGCTGAAAATATTGCGATTGCACTAAAGAAGTCAGAAGAAGAGGGCCTTCCATCTTCAGAGCTTCTGAAAGCGTATCTGCCTCAAAATGGTATGATCCGTGTCGTCACAGAGAAAGGTGAATCAAAGCTGACCGTCACGAAGGAATCTACGTTTAGCTCACTTCCTTTTACATACGAATCTGGTCAGACAGCGGAAATTCAAGAATACAATAAGAATATGATTGCGTTCGCGGCTATCCCTGTCATTTGGACAAATGGGGACATTGTGTCGCTGCAAGTATATGAAGAAATTGAAAATACAGAAGAGAACTTGGCGTTATTAAAAATGATTTTAATCGCTACTGGCGTTTTGTTTATTGTGCTTTCTTATTTTGCAGGCCACATTTTAACAAAACAAATTGTCCGCCCAATTAGTCGAATGACCAATACGATGAAAGCAAGTATGAGAGAAAAGGCGTTTAAACGAATTGAATTAACAGGCGATTCAAAGGATGAACTGTATCAAATGGGTCAAACCTTTAATGAAATGGCCGAAATTCTCGAGAAACATTATGAGAAAGAGCAGCAATTTTTACACGATGCTTCTCATGAATTGAAAACACCCATTACCGTCATCATGAGCTACAGCAATTTACTAAAACGCTGGGGGCAAAGCCGGCCAGAGGTCGTAGAAGAATCCTCTCAAGCCATTCATGATGAGGCAAAAAAAATGAAAAGGCTGACAGATCAACTACTCACACTGGCGAAAAATGGGCAGCCGCTTTACTTGGACATGAAGCCGGTTGATCTTGGTCATTTGTGCAGCCAAGTTGGCCATACACTTGAAGTGGCAACCAATCGAACCATCCTTACTCATATACAAGCGGGTCAGCCTGTTATTGCTGAAGGAGACGAAGAGAAGATCAAACAGCTTTTGACCATCTTGATTGATAATGCGGTTAAATATAGTGCAGAGCCAGTTGATGTGAACTGCGGACGAGCAGGAGAGAAACCGTTTATTTCGGTTGTTGACAAAGGAATTGGCATAAAAAAAGAGGATCTGCCGAAAATCTTTGACCGCTTTTTCCGTGTGGATGAAGCGAGAAACAGTGAGACGGGCGGGACTGGACTTGGCCTGTCAATTGCGAAGCAAATGGCTGAAGAGCATGGGGCTGAGCTAAAGGTAGACAGCCGTATCGGTGAAGGAACCGTAATGACCATTCTTTTTCAGAAATAAGTAGGTCTTTTCTCATCAATTTCTCATTTCCTCCTTATAAAATAGGAAATAGGAAGGAGGCGCTGCATGTCTAGAAAAATGAAAATGCTGCTTACGCTCGTAGGATGTCTTTTCATTCTTGTGGCTTTTGCAATGCTCATGATTCAAACCATTGACAAAAAAATATTAAGCGAAGCAGACATTAAAAAAATCATCGCAAAAGACTACAATGGAAACATCACAAATATTGATCTGATCAATCATAAACAGGACTATACATTGACGCTTGAAAATTCAAATGGCATCTATCAAATCATTGCATCTTCCTCAAGCGGTCAAATGAAAGAGATGAAACAGTTAAAGAGCTATCAAAAACCAAATGAGAAAAATGCCGAACTCCAAGCAGAAGAAGTGGCAGTGAAAAAAGTGAAGGGTACCGTGATTCAAAAGAAAGAAAAATCGGATCGCTTTATCTTTACGATTCAATCAAAAAAAGAACTGTATCAAGTGGATGTTGAGAAAGACACGTTCAAGGTGATTGAAGCAGAAAAGAAACAGCCAACCTCTAAAGAAAAGAAGCTGACAAAAATAACGGTAGAAGAAGCCATTCAGATTGCCGTAAAAGAAGTGGGCGGCACAGTGGATGATGCGGATCTTGAAACTTTTAGCGGAATGCTCGTGTTTGAGGTAGAGCTCGATTTGCCGGATGGAAGAGAGGCAGAGGTGTTAGTGAATGCCTATACAGGAGATATTGAAGGCATTACGTACGAAAACTAATCATTTTCTCATGATTTTCTCATGTTCCTTTCCTTCCTTTATCATCTTGTTTTTTTAAGATAAAGGAGAAATCAAACAGAGGAGGAATTAAACATGATAAAAAAAGTACTAGTAGCTACAGCATTCACAGGAGCACTTGTCGCAAGTGGTTTCACGCTTCAAGCGCAAAATACAAATCAAACGGCAAATGCCGAACAAGTGGTGCAAAAGAAATCTTCATTTGTCTCAAAGAAACAGGCTGAAAAAGCGGCATTAAAAGTTGTGAAAGGCTATGTAGATGATGTAGATCTTGAGCGTAAAAAAGGAAAATGGGTATATGAGGTCGAGATTAAAAAAGGCGGCTTTGAATATAAAGTATATGTCGATGCCAAAACAGGCAAAGCGCTCAATGATCCAGTCAAAGAAAAGAAACAAAATGTAAAAATCACCAAAAAACAGGCTGAACAAATTGCCCTTGCAAAAGTAAAAGGAACCGTCACAGATTCAGAATTAGATAAAGAAAATGGTGTGTACTTGTATGAAATTGAAATTACGACACCAAGCGGTGAAGAAGTTGATTTTGAGATTTCCGCTAAAACAGGCAAAATCCTCAAGCAAGAATGGGACGATTAAGCCATAAATGAACCTTTGAGCGTGATAGAAAACCTTTTGCAGCCCTAGGAAGGGCGAGTACTGGCGCGGAGCGAATTTGACATTCGTGAGCACCAGCACGCACATGCTGAACCTTACACTTTTATGTGTAAGGTTTTTTCATTGGGACAAACTACTGGAAAGGAGGCGAGAGAATATGATGAAGAAAAAAGAAGAAGAACAGACGATGGATCGTGCGGAATATGTTCCCCATCCTGATGGAGAAGGATATGCTTTGTTTTTGCATGATTCCTTTCATCTCCTCTCCCAAGAGGATATGAATCAGCCGGAAGAAGAATAAAAGACATGAAAGGGCGATGGTCAACTTGTCGATCGCTCTTTTTTTGAAAAGAAAGCGAATACATCAGGAAACTTGGCATCTTGCTTATTGACATCATTGCGCTTTTTCTGTAATCTCAGTGTGTCAACAATATGAGACTTCGTTAGGTGAGGCTCCTGTATGGAGATACGCTGCTGCCCAAAAATGTCCAAAGACGCCAATGGGTCAACAGGAATCATCGACATAAGGTGATTTTTAATGCAGCTGGATTAATCCTATGCCATACAGTGCTAAAGCTCTACGATTGAAGGAGCAAGTGTTTATTTGTCATGCTTACAAAGCGCCTTCATTCGGTTGAAGGTGCTTTTTTATGAGAAAAGGAGGTGTGGGGATGGATCATCCCGATTCGAGACACATAGAGAGTATGTCAAAAGATCAGATTGACGCATCAGATAGAGGAGATCCTGACCCCCGCACAATCTAAGGGATTCGGGTATCTCCTGATTTTGGGGAGGTAACAGCGATGATACAGAACATTACGTACGATGAACTCATTTTACGCATCATTATTTTACTAAGAGATGGAAAACGTAAAGAATTTAAAAACATTATGGAAGAACTTCAGCCTTATGATATGGCCTACTTATTCAAGGAGCTTCCAGAAAAACACCGCGGCCGTTTTCTCAGCTTTTTAACAGTCGATGACGTGACAGAAATGATGGGTGAACTGGAGCGGGAATATCAAGAGATAGTTCTTGAAAAAGTAGGGAAAGACAAAGCTACCTTCGTCACAAACAAAATGGATAATGATGATCTAGCCAATTTGTTTGATGAGATGGAGGATGAGCTGAAGGATCAGCTTTTATCTAACATGGAGGCAGAGGAATCCAAGGCCGTCCAGCTTCTCATGAATTACCCTGCTGAGACAGCAGGCCGGATCATGACCAACCGGTACGTTTGGATTCCGCAGCATTATACGGTTCAGGATGCCGTGGTGAAGCTGAAAAGCTTTGCTGAAATTGCCGAATCGATCAACTACTTATATGTCATAAATGATCAAAAACAGCTTGTAGGGGTACTCTCATACAGGGATCTTATTTTAGGTGAACCGGATGAAAAAGTGCAGGATCTTATGTTTACACGAGTCATTGCCGTTGGTGCCTTTCAAGATCAGGAAGAAATCGCAAAGCTCATTGAACGATATGATTTCCTTGCCATCCCTGTTGTAGAAGAGAACAATGTCCTAGTCGGAATTGTGACAGTCGATGATATCATTGATGTTGTGATTCAAGAGGCAGGAGAAGACTATGAAAAGTTTGCTGCCTCTGGTAAAGATATCACGTTCGACACACCGGCATTTGTGGCGGCATACCGCCGTCTTCCATGGCTCATTTTGCTCCTATTCATTGGGCTGATTTCAGGCAGTATCTTGAATTATTTTGAAGATACCCTGCAGCAAGTCGTTGCTTTAGCATTCTTCATGCCGATGATTGCAGGTATGACAGGGAATACAGGGACACAGTCTCTAGCGGTTGTCATTAGAGGATTGTCAAAAGAAGAATTAACGAAAAAAACCATTATGCGCTTGATTTTCAGAGAGCTGAGAACAAGTATTTATATTGGGATTGTTTGTTCAATCATTATTACGGTCGTTGCCATGGTATGGCAGGGCAATATGATTTTAGGTTTTGTTGTTGGTTCCTCGCTTCTTGCAACACTGATTATTGGGACAATGGCAGGTACGGTCGTGCCGATTATTTTACACAGATTAAACGTGGACCCAGCCATTGCATCTGGACCACTGATCACAACATTGAATGATATTTTATCCTTACTCATCTATTTTGGAATTGCAACAGCATTTCTTCATACACTGATGTAGTCAAAAGAGACTGTAAAATGTAACGTTTTACAGTCTTTTTTGAATAAAGATTGCATATAGCGCTTCCATCCTTTACATTTTAAGGAGAAGGTGGGAGAGAAAAATGAAGAAGTGTTTATTCATTTTCATGTGCATTGTTTTGCTAAGTGCATGTTCAAGAGAAGACGAGGGGAAAGACAGAAGACTTGTGGCATCAGAGCATATGCTTGAAGCGATAACTGAAGGAAATAAACGAAAAATGGAAAATGTCTATGTCGAAGGCGCTGTCCCAAGCCCCAATGACATTCTTAAATCGAAAAAAGAATGGGGAATTGATACGCTTTCTTATGAAGATTTTCAATTGGAAGAAGCCAGCATCCACGTCTTTCATGCGAATTATAAAGATGCAAACACTGGAGAAAAAAAGGCGCTTGCCTTTCGGGTGAAAGAAGATCCTGAAAAAGGCGGTGTACGGATTGACTTTGTAGGGGTCGTTGAAGGAACTGACGCTTCATCTAATTAAAAAGAATGATGATAAGTCAGGCATAAGTTAAGATGATGTAAAAGGATAGAAGAGCTGAAAGAATGTCGCTCTATCTATCCTCTTTTTTTTATCACAAATGATCTTATTTATGAAAACAATGATCTGTCTCAGATCACATATTCGTAATACCTACTAACTCCATAAATTGTGACAGGGCACTGGTCATGTACGAATCACGTCGCCTTATTAACACAGTGGGCACGATTCGATGTGGTTCTGGTAATGGATGACAGGTAAATTTACCTTGCCCCCGAGATTCAACCATAGATTTTGGTAATACAGTCACTCCTAGCCCGCTTTCAACACATTTAAGGACGCCCTCTAACGTACCATATTCCATGACCTTCATAGGAGGATACCCATTGTTCTCTAGCCACTTTTGCCATCGTCCTACATAAATACAATGGGCGAATGACGAGAGCAATGGTTCATGTAAAATGGATTCTACCTGGAATTGCTCCGTGGAGTAGCTTGTAATGAGAACGAGGGATTCTTCCAAAACAGGATACTCAATGATTTCTGGATGAAGAATTGGCCCATCTACCAAGGCGCCGTCTACTTTGTAGTTGAGGATAGCGCTAACCTGATCGACTGTAGGTGCCATATACAAGCTCAATTCAACTTGTGGAAATTTTTTGTAATATTCTGTGAAGATGCTGGGCAATCTTGTAGATGCGGTAGACTCTATAGATCCAATGTGTAAAGATCCCCGCGGAGTAGAGGAAAGCTTAACTGCCTCTATCGCTTCTTCGTAATCGTATAGTAATTTATTTACATAGGGCAGCAGTTCACGTCCTGCAGGCGTTAAAGATATTTTCTTATGATATCGATAGAGAAGAGGAACACCTAACTCTTGTTCAAGACGTTGGATTCTTGCGGTGACATTGGACTGCACATAATTTAATTTTTGAGCAGCTTTTGTGATGCTTTGTTCAATGGCAACGGCTTTAAATACTTCCAAAGATTTAATATCCAAACTAACTCTCCTTTTGCATCATAATTTGTGATGATCTATATGCTATTTTTTGATTTTACGTGATCCAATGAAGTATGTAAACTGAATGATAGAAGAGGTTGATGCTCATTGCGTCCCTTTTATCTGATCGAGAGGAGAAAATGAGAATTTTTTAGCTATGACAATTAAAACAGACGTTTCTATTTAATGAGGAGGGAATCAGTTGATTTCAAAGGTAAATATCGAAGAAAAATTTTCGCAAATAAATGATTATTGGAATCCTAGAATAAGTGGAGAGTTGAACGAATCATACATGAAAATGGTGAAAATTAAGGGTGAATTCATTTGGCATCACCATGATAATGAGGATGAAATGTTCTTTGTGTGGAAAGGCAATCTAGTCATCCGTTTTAGGGATAGGGAAATAACGCTTAATGAAGGAGAATTTCTTGTGATTCCAAAAGGAGTTGAACATCAGCCAATTGCTGAAGAAGAAGTTCACTTGCTCTTAATTGAACCCAAAACGACGCTAAACACGGGGAATGTGCTCAATGAACGAACTGTTTCGATTCCTGAACAAATTTGAAAAACTAAATCGTTAAAGATCAAGTATCCTAGGTGATAAATAGTTGAATGGTTGTTTTAGCTAATAACGAGGCTGCAATTGCTGCCTCGTTTTGCTGTTTCAATGATTCATTGGCTTTCGTTGTCTGAAATAGACTCTTCTGCAAGAATCGGTCTTTGGGTAAGTTCGTGCTTTCATCGTTTCATATTCAGGTCGATCAGGTGCTAAGTCAATTTTGCCGAGTAAGCGATTTTTATTTAGTTCATCGATTTTTGTACCGGAAGTGTGCGTTAATTTGACCTTCCAGCATTTTTTTCTTATATTGTCCGCTTTTTAATGCCTGTTCTTTTTTCTTCATGTCTTTTAAAATTTCCGCTGTCTGCACACCATCTTCCCGTTTGTTGGCGATATCCATTAAACGTTCTACATCAGAAAAAGAATATTTTCGTGTGCCTCTTGTTGAGCGCTGGGGATAGATGAGTTTCCGTTCCTCATAATATCGGATTTGCCTGACGGAAAGCCCTGTTAATTCACTGACAATCCCGATTGAAATGACTTTTTTATCTTTATAAGATACATCTTCCTGCGTCATATCCTCACCCCTGCAAGTCTTTTCTTCATATTATATCGAACAGTCAGTAAAAAAACCTAACGTTTGTTAGATAATATAACACAAAAATGAAAAAAGTGAAAAACAATGGAAGGAAAATTAACATATAACGTGCAAATCATGTCACGTGAACATATGATAATAAAAAGAAAAAATGAGGAGGAGGCGCACTTGATGGAGAAAACACAGATCATTCGTATGGCAAAAGAAATCATCGCATTAGATGTGAAGAGGGATGAACTGCTGGAGCAGTTCATGAAGGCTGCGGGTCAGAATGCACATGCTCTTCTTAGAGCCGTACAAAATGATTTGTATAAAAAGTCCTCATAAGCACCCGATCCATATCCATTGATAGGAGGGGAGATGTCGTGCGGCGTATATTAAAAGAAGCTTTAGCGAAAGAAAGACATTATTATACGAAGCAGCTTTGCTCACTTGGGGTGTATAGCCCTGATATGACCAAGAACATGACAATTAGTGACTTAAAAAAAGAGTATCATTTCTTTTTCAACAAAACAGACCGCTATCTTTAACATCCCTTATCATGTGCACTGTCACATGAAGGGTTCTTTTTTGCGTGTTTAATATTATAGCAATATTGAATTTTGTAGAAATTTGACGAATCAAATGTAAGGAAATATAGAGCCTTTACAGATTATGTTAAAATTTGTCGTAACTTGATGGTTTGCTGGAAAAGCTTTTTTTCGAGATGATTGTGAAAAATAAGAAGGATTTTAAAAGTTTATATCGAAATCTTATACATAACACGAATGGAGTCACTTATGTGGTTGAAAGGGTTTTCAAAAACGTACTTCTATTTTTTACGAAAGGCTCCAACTGCACCGCAAGAAAGCCTTGAAGTTAAAAAAATATTATAAGAGGTAGATATGTGATGAGACTATCGTTTAATGAAGAAGAAGTAGAACGTTCAATGACGCTTTACAAAGTTTTTGCAAGGGCATTTAAAAGCGTTTCCGAACACAGTATTAGAGACAGCAAGGAGCATGGATTCAATCCAACTGAATTTGCCGTTCTCGAATTACTGTATACGAGAGGTGCTCAAAAACTTCAGCAAATCGGCTCAAGACTCCTGCTTGTCAGCGGGAATGTTACGTACGTAATTGACAAGTTAGAACGAAATGGTTTCATTGAAAGAGAACAGGACCCAAAGGATAAACGGTCAGTTTATGCCCATTTAACGGATAAAGGGCGCAGTTATCTAGATAAAATTTATCCAATCCATTCTCTTCGAATTGCGCGGGCGTTTTCTGGTCTTTCGCGTGAAGAACAGGAGCAATTAATTAGTCTGCTGAAAAAAGCAGGTATTCACAGTCAGCATTTGTTATTTAGATAAAAAGAAAAGGTGCCATGGTTGGCACCTTTTTTATGTATCCAGCTGATGAGCAGGATAGGCGATAAATTTCTCAATATCACTAGCTGGAAGTGGCTTGGCATAATAAAAGCCTTGTAGATCGTCACAGCCCTGCGCAGATAAAAGTTGCGCTTGTGCAAAAGTTTCAACACCTTCAGCAATGACTTCTAGAGATAGCTGGTGCCCCATTGCAATAATAGCCCCTGTGATTTGCTCAGACTTTGAATCGCTCAAAATATCCTCGATAAATGATTTATCAATTTTCAGTCGGTGAATCGGCAAATCCTTCAAATAGCTTAAAGAGCTGTGGCCTGTACCAAAATCATCAATACTAATACGGACGCCAAGATGTTTTAGAGACGTCAGTACCTGTTTTGACTGCTTGATGTTGTCCATTGTCATGCTTTCTGTCACTTCAAGCTCAAGAAGTGATGGTTGAAGGTCGTATTTTTTTAGCGTTAGTTTGATCAAATCAATTAAGTCTTCAGAGTTAAACTGCTTAGCAGATAAATTGACCGCTACAGGAATTTTCAATTGCTTGTCATACCACAATTTTGCCTGCTGACATGCTGTGTCAATGACCCACCTTCCAATATCGATGATCAGGCCGGATTCTTCAGCAAGTTCAATGAAAGCCTCGGGTGATTTTAGAGAACCGTCTGGTGCTTTCATTCTTAAAAGGGCCTCAACACCTGTCATCTGTCTTGTTTTGGCGCTGATTTGCGGCTGATAATGAAGCACAAACTGCTTTCTTTGAATGGCATCTCGTAGCTCCAGTTCGCGATTAAGTCTGTCCTCACTCAATCTCTCCATAGATTCAGTAAAGAATTCATAGCGGCTTTGTTTATGTTTCTTTGATAAATACATGGCCATATCTGCTTTTCTCATCAATTCCATACCATTCTTTCCGTTTTGCGGAGAGATGGCGATTCCAATACTAATGGATGTAATGAGCTGATGGTTTTGAATGAAAAAAGGACGTTCAAATTGGCGAATGATGTTTTTCAAAAGCTGTTCAATTTTATGTGTGTTATGCTCCATGTGAGGAAAGATCATTAAAAATTCATCCCCGCCAATTCTTGCAATAAAGCCATTGTCAGGCAAACATTTGGTTAGTCTGTTTGCGGCGGCTTTCAACAGCAGATCGCCTATGTTATGACCAAGGGCATCATTAATAATTTTAAACCGATTTAAATCAAGAAAAAGAACAGCCGTTGACGTTTTTGTCTCTTCTTGAGCGGATAAAACATCATTTAAATGATTAATTCCGTGACGACGGTTCGGAAGTTCAGTTAGTGCATCATAATGTGCCATCACATGAATTTCTTTTTCAGCAATCTTCTGCTGGGTTAAATCCTTAAAAACGAGATAAATGCTGTCAAGTGTATGGTTGACGTGTACGGGTATGTATGTAACATGATAATAATAAAAACGATCTGCTGCTTTCAGTTCTGCTTCACGCGTAATTGCTTTTTTTGATTGATAAATAAAGTCTTCCCACATCTCAGTCGGCATGACGTATTGACTCACATCATCACCAATCCAGGAATTGCACATTTTCAAAATGTGTTTGCCTGGGTCATTAGCAGATATCACTTTTCGATCAACAGATAACACGATAATCCCATCTATATTATGTTTGATCAGTGATTGGAACCGCTGTTCATTTTCTTTTAGCTGATCTGATTGTGACATAATCCGGTGATCAATATAGGCGCCGAAAATCATGAGTGATTGGACGATAAGTGTCATCAGGCCGATGAAAATGGACAGGCTGAATGGTGACATTTCAAGAGAACCACCCGCAGCGACCTGACCATCTGAATGAAAAAACATCGTCGAAGACGCCATGCCAGTGTAATGCATGCCCGCAATAGCACCGCCCATCATTAGTGCACCCGCTATTTTTAACAGCTGATCCTCCCGCCTTTTCTCAGAGCGATGGAGCCGGAAAAAAAGGTGTAATGAAAAGAATGAAGCGAGCGCACCAATAAAAAACGAAAGAAAAAAGAGAACAGGATCATAGCTGATGGTGACATTGGCCATTGATTCCAATCCGAGGTAGTGCATGCTGCAAATAGCTGAGCCCATCGTGATCGAACTAATCAAAAGTCGTCTTGTGGAAAGCTGCTGCTGAATACATATTGAAAAAGCAATGAAAGAACCGATAAAAGAGGCCAAAATCGATAAAATGAGTAAGGGTGTTTCATATGTGATACCAGAGCGTAGATGAAACGCCATCATGCCAATAAAATGCATCGACCATATTCCCATCCCCATGATCATCGCACCAATGATCAACCATACTCTTTTCTTTGCGCCGCTTGACTGGATCACCTGGCTGGCTAATTGAAGAGCTGAGTAGGAGGCGACAGCGGCGACAGCGACTGACAGAAAGACAAGCCATCCATTGTAGCTTCCTGTTAAATGTGTCATGTAAGAAAACCTCCTGTATCTAAAAGCAGACATATACTTAATATATCGGATCAAGTGTCGCCTGTGTTCACTTTTCCTTTACTTAAAAAGGGCATTCAGTATTTTTTTTGAACATTTTTTATAGTAAAATCAGATTTAATGTAAAAAAACGAAGAAAAGTGAATCGTTTTTGGTTTTTTATTCGTTTAATAGGTGGCACGGTACGATTTGCAAGCATAGCCTGTCAAACTGATTATGTGTGAAAGGGATTGATAAACATCGAAGATTTTATTATTTCATTAGCTGATGCTTTTAAGAATTTGTCGTACTTCGGCATCTTTCTTGCATTATGCATTGAATTTGTTCCTGCTGAAGTGGTGTTGCCTCTTGCAGGTTACTGGGTCTCAAAAGGGGACATGGCCTTCATCGGTGTTGTGGCTGCCGGTTCTATTGGCGGGGTGGCTGGCCCTTTGACCTTGTACTGGTTAGGGCGTTATGGAGGCAGACCCTTTTTAAATAAATATGGGAAGTATTTCTTTGTGAAACCTGAGTCACTTGATAAATCGGATGCCTTTTTTGAAAAGCATGGCGGATTTGTTGCGTTTAGCGGCCGGTTTATTCCAGGTGTCAGAACCCTTATTTCCATTCCGTGCGGGATTGCGAAGATGAATGTGTGGGTTTTTTGCCTGTATACGTTTTTGGCGATTACGCCGATTACATTTGTATACGTTTATCTAGGATTTGTCCTTGGGGAGAACTGGCAAGAGGTTGGAACCATTTTAGAACCATATGTATTGCCAATTGGGATCGGTGTGCTCTTGTTGTTTGTTGTCTACGTGTGGCTAAAACGAAGAAAAAGAAAAACAGAAACACCAACGGCTTAATCAATGGGTGAAGATAAAAAGTCATCTGTTGACAATCCGGGGTCTGTTGATTATGATATAAGTAATCTAAATATTCTTAATCCCACCAAAGGGGAGTAGCGTCCGGTTTTTACCGGAAACAAAGTCGTCATTACATGGAACCTCATTCCATCGGCTTTGTTGGCATGATTTACATATCACATGTCTAGCAAGACCTTTGCCATTTCAGGCAAAGGTCTTTTTTGCATTCATAAGCCTATGTCTGTTGTGGGACAATAGATAAAAAATAAGGAGGAATGATGATGGATGCAGCAATTATTTTAGAGTACGGGTGGGTTCTTCTCGTATTGATTGGATTAGAAGGGATTTTAGCAGCTGATAATGCGCTGGTTATGGCTGTGATGGTCAAACACCTTCCTGAAAAACAAAGAAAAAAGGCATTGTTTTACGGACTTGCGGGAGCATTTGTCATGCGATTTGGTTCTCTTTTTCTTATTTCGTTTTTAGTAGATGTGTGGCAAGTTCAAGCCATTGGCGCAATTTATCTTCTATATATTTCGATTCACCATATTTTAAAATCGCACGTATTTAAGAAAAAGGAAGCAGATACAAACATGAAACAAAGCGGCTTTTGGGCAACTGTCGTGAAAGTTGAGCTTGCTGACATTGCATTTGCAGTAGATTCTATTTTAGCAGCCGTTGCATTAGCTGTGACTCTGCCAGCAACAAATCTTCCACAAATTGGTGGTCTTGATGGCGGTCAATTTATTGTCATTCTATTGGGCGGTATCATTGGTCTAGTGATCATGAGGTTTGCGGCGACTGTATTTGTGAAACTGCTTAAAACGAGACCAAGCCTAGAAACAGCAGCATTTGTCATTGTCGGATGGGTTGGCGTGAAGCTGACGCTCTATACACTTTCTCATCCAGCCATAGGGATCGTGTCCTCTCATTTCATTCATTCAACATTATGGAAAGTCATTTTCTGGACGGTTCTTCTCACAATTGCAGCATTTGGCTGGTTTTTATCAAGTCCATCAAGAAAAGGCGGCCAGCAAAACGAGGAAAAACAAGAGATGCGGCTGGAAAAGTAGGTTTTTTGAAAGAAATATCATTTCATTTTCATAACACGTATATTACAAAAAAGGGGGGATACCCCCTTATTTCTTTGCTTTTAAACGAAACGTTGTAAAGTAGATAAAGAAATACATGTCACAATTGAGTAACAGGAAATGAATTCCTCATTTCTTCCTTTGCGCTTCCCTCATAAATTAGCTATCATAAATGAGTAATATAGGGAGAACTGAGGTGAAACCATTGCTTAGCCTTTTGTTTAAAAAGGGAAAGAAAAAGCAAACATTAGAGCAGTCGGCAATCAACATCCAACAGGGTGATACCGAGCTGCAAAATGCATTAATAGAGCAATACAAACCATTTGTCGCTAAGACGGTTTCATCCGTTTGTAAACGATATATAGATGAAAAAGATGATGAATTCAGCGTAGGCTTAATTGCCTTTAATGAAGCGATAGAAAAATACTCTGCCGAAAAAGGCAACTCACTCCTTGCATTTGCGGAGTTAATTATTAAAAGAAAAGTAATCGACTATATTCGAAAAGAAGCAAGAAACGCGCCAACGGTTCAAATGGACCTTCAAGAAAGTGAGAATGGCGAATACTCGCAAAGCATGATTGAAGCAGAGCTTTCTGCAAATGAATATAGGCGTTTAATTGAACAAGAACATAGAAGAGAAGAGATTGAACATTTTAAAGAACGATTGAAAGTATATGGTCTTACGTTTCAAGAACTGCTTGAGCATTCACCAAAGCATGCGGATGCGAGACAAAATGCCATTAAAGTGGCCCATACACTCGTTAAGCACGATGAACTGAGAACCATTTTATTTCAGAAAAAACAATTGCCAGTCAAACAGCTGGAAAAGCTAGTGGAAGTCAGCCGCAAAACGATTGAGAGAAATAGAAAATATATTATTGCGATGGCGATCATTATGACAGGTGATTATGTGTATTTGAAAGATTACCTTAAAGGGGTGCTTAATTCATGAGAAGAGGCATTATAGTAGAGAAAAACAAAAAATATGTCACACTGCTGACCCCTGATGGACAATTTCTGCGGACAAAGTATGAACAGCAAGACTATGAAATCGGTCAAGAAGTGACGTTTCCGAATGAATCACGTCTCGAAAGAAAAAGAGCCGGTTTTTTTGACCTGCTTCGTTTACGTCCGTTAAATGCAGGAATTCTATCAATTGCAGCAATTATTGTCGTGATTTTCACTATGATGCCATCTTTCTCAAGTCAAAAAGCGTATGCATATATGACGATTGACATTAACCCAAGCTTTGAGCTGAAACTCGATCACAATTATCAAGTGATCGGTGTCACTCCGCTGAATAAAGATGCGAAGCAAGTACTGGCCAGTATGAAAGATTTAGAAAAAAACGACATGACCAAAGTCGTGCAGGAAATCATCGATGATTGTGATAAAAAAGGTTACGTGAACGACTCTAAAAGCATTTATATTTCAACTGTTTATGAAAACAAGCAGGATCATACATACAAAACAAACGTAAAAAGTAAAATCAGCACCATCTCGGGGGAATATCAAAAGCGCAATTATAAGCTCGAAACTGTGGAAGGTGACCTGGAAACAAGAGAAAAGGCACAAAAAGCAGGCATTTCAACAGGAACTTATATTAGAAATCAAGAAATGCAAGACAACGAACAAGAGGACGTTAAAAAAGAAGATGAAGATCCAGCAGATGACGAGGCTGTCAAAGAAGAAGAGCCGAAAAATGCTGATGAAGATCAAAAAGACGAAGACAAAAAAGAAGACATAAAGACAGACGATAGCGATGAGATGCAGCCAGATAAAGAAGCTCCTGAAGGCGAAGACAAAGAGCAGAAGGAAGTTGAGAGGGAAGAGCAAGGTTCTGTTCAAAAGCCTCACCAAACAAGCCCTAATCTTGACAACAAAGAGAAAAAGGGAAAAGAAGAAAAGGATCGCTCTTTTGAAAAAGACAAAGAGCAAAAAAAAAATCACTCAACTGATCCAGATGAAAAAAAACATCCAAACGGCACATCACGTGGTGATACTGAAAAGCATGTAAAAAAAAACGACAGTGGTCAGAATCGTCCGTACGGCGAACGTAACAGAGATGACGTCAAACAAAAAGGAAAAAACACGCCGCCCTCATACCGTGAAAACCGGGATGAGCCTACATATGAACAGTAAAAAAACGCCAGAATAGTTCCGGCGTATTTCACCATGTCTTTATTTAGTTGAATGGCCCATTTGAGATTGCGCCTGCTGGACGAGTCTTTTTGTAATTTCGCCGCCAACAGAACCGTTTGCACGTGCGACTGTATCTGAACCGAGAGTCACGCCAAATTCTTGAGCGATCTCGTATTTAAATTGATCTAAAGCTTGTTCTACTCCAGGAACAAGAAGTTGATTTCGATTTGCCATCACATATTCCTCCTTTCACCTCATGTTTGTTGCGCCTTCTTATTTTGAAAAAAACAGCCTGCAATTATGCTGGCAATTGCTGCACAAAAAAGCCGAGGTGATGAAGTTCACCTCGGGTTCATGTTTAAGCCTTTTTTAGCTGTAGCGTATTAAACATCATTTCTTGCGCTGTGCTTTGCAAGTGAGAAGTGAAAACGGAGAAAACTGTAGAACTGATAATGCCTTTAATCAAGTTCCATTGTGGTTTCGTCAATTCTATAAAATCTTCATGAAGCTTGTCCGTCTGCTCTTCTGTCATTTCTCGTAAATTCGTTTCCTTTAATGGAAAATGTGTATGATGATAAATAAAATCAAGGACGTGCGCATATGCTTCATAAAAACGGATAGGGCTGATAACATCATCCGTTCGATCTGTGATCGTATTAAATAAGGCAGATAAGATCGTGCGAATAGAATCAAAATCAAAAACTGATTTTAAATCCCGGACAATTAATAAAATAACGACTTGATCAATGGAGTACTTCTTGCCAAGCTCTGGATGGCCGATCATATCCTTAATATCGCGCTTGATCCAGTTTTGAATGGCTGTCGATTTAAGAGAAGTCAGCTCACACAAGTTGCCAAGCTCAACGATTTCGTTCGTTGAAAGCCCGTGTTCTGATTTTTGCTTCCGCCGTTCGAGTTTTTCAAAAAACGAAGGGATTTTTAATTCATCATATTCATGTTCCTTATCGCTTTTTACAGATAAATTCAAAAGCTGAAGCGGAGTCAGATCTCCCTCGCCTTTTAGAGAATACAGAAGTCTCGTCATGTCAATTCTCGTTAATTTAAAAGTCACCATGTTCCACCTCATTTGTACGTCAAAAACGTGATTATTGATCTAATTCAACATCATAATCTCTTTTTGATGAAAATGCAAAATAAACTAAAACAGGACAGCTGCGTCACAGTTTGTTCACTTTTTAGTGAATAGAAGTAGCGTAATCATTGAAATGACGAGGATTAAGCCAGTATGATAAACATAGAAAACGATTCCTTTTTCCTTGCAATTTGAGACGTTTATTTTTATAATTTTATTAATAAGTTCAAATGAACTTAATATGACAGCGGAGGTTATGTATGGGTAAAAGAATATTTCTGTTTATATTAACGAACATTCTTGTTATCACTACGATTGGTATTGTCCTATCGGTTATTAGTGCAACGACTGGTGTTGGTTCTTATATAGGAGCAGACGGAAGACTTAATATCCTTTATCTTCTTGTATTCAGTGCAGTTGTTGGTTTTGTAGGCTCGTTTATGTCACTAGCGATGTCTCGCTGGATGGCAAAAATGATGATGGGTGTGCGTGTGTTAAATCCAAAAAAGGATTCATTAACATATGATGAGCAGCAGCTTGTTGACCGCGTTCACAGACTATCAAGAGCAGCAGGCCTTTCTAAAATGCCTGAGGTCGGTATTTACCAATCATCTGAAGTAAATGCTTTTGCGACAGGTCCTTCTAAAAGAAGATCGCTTGTTGCCGTATCAACTGGATTGCTTCATGAAATGGATGATGCAGCGGTTGAAGGGGTTATCGCCCACGAAGTCGCTCACGTTGCGAACGGGGACATGGTCACAATGACGTTACTGCAAGGGATCGTCAACACATTTGTTGTCTTCCTTTCAAGAATTGCGGCATGGATCGCAAGCCGTTTCGTTTCACGTGAAGAGCTTGTGCCAGTTGTTCACTTTATTGCTGTGATCGTCTTCCAAATCATTTTCTCTATCTTAGGAAGCCTTGTCGTATTTGCTTACTCTAGACATCGTGAATTCCATGCAGACCGCGGCGGTGCGGACCTTGCAGGAAAAGATAAAATGATTCATGCGCTTCGTTCACTAGAGGCGTATACATCAAGAATCAAAGATGATGATCAAACAGCTGTTGCTACATTAAAAATCAGTGGTAAAAGAAAAGCTTCACTTTTCTCAACACACCCTGATTTAAACGAAAGAATTAGAAGACTCGAAGCAAAATAAGAAAGATCAAAAGACATTCTGCGTAAGGATGTCTTTTTCTTTTTGATGAAAAAGTAAATAAAGCACAAAATACCTTTAAAATCTTCTCTCTTTTCATTAAAATGATATAGTATTCGAAAAGAAAGATAAAAGAAGGAATAACCATGAATCCAATGAAAAAACTAATTGACCGGCTGTCGGCTTTTCAGCTGATTGCCCTTTATTATTTTCTTGCTGTGACCGTGTCGTTCATACTACTCAGTCTGCCAGTGGCTCACCAAGAAGGAGTCAAATGGACATTTATTGATGCGCTGTTTACAGCTGTGAGTGCTGTCAGTGTCACGGGTCTGACTGTTGTCGATACGTCACAAACATTTAGTGTGACCGGGATGTGGATCCTTGCATTTGTTTTGCAAATCGGCGGTATCGGCATTATGACGCTTGGTACATTCGTCTGGCTGGTTATGCGAAAAAGGATCGGCATTAAAGAAAGAAAATTAATTATGGCAGACCAAAACCAGAGCAACTTATCAGGAATTGTGAAACTCATGAAGCAGGTCTTGTATTTAATCTTGCTGATTGAGTTTGTAGGCGGTCTGATTTTAAGTATGTATTTTCTAAAGTATTACGATGTGCAAGGCGCTTTTTTACACGGATTTTTCTCTAGTATCAGTGCAACAACTAATGGAGGCTTTGATATTACAGGGAATTCGTTAATTCCTTATAAAGATGACTATTTCGTCCAATTTATCACGATGCTGCTCATCATTTTTGGCGCTATTGGCTTTCCGGTACTTGTCGAAGTAAAGGATTATTTATTCAATCAAGACCGAAAACATGCATCGTTTTCATTGTTTACGAAAATTACAACGATCACGTTTGGCCTCCTTGTTGTCGTTGGGGCAATTGGGATTTATGCACTTGAAGCCCGGTTTACTTTTCTAGGGAAGAGCTGGCATGAAATCTTGTTTTATTCTTTGTTTCAATCAACAGCCACTAGAAGTGGCGGGCTTTCGACATTAGATATTACGCAATTGACAGAGCCGACGCTGTTATTTTTATGTTTGCTGATGTTTATCGGGGCATCTCCAAGCTCGGTAGGGGGCGGAATTCGGACAACCACGTTTGCCCTTAATTTACTTGCTTTGTTTCATTTTGCGAGAGGAAATAAGTCCATTAAAATTTTTAAAAGAGAGCTCCATCAAGCGGATATTAATAAATCCCTCATGGTGACGATGATGGCCTTTATTTTAGTGTTTGGTGCTACGTTTCTGTTAACTTTATCAGACCATCATACACTTCTTGAAACTTTATTTGAAGTTTGTTCTGCCTTCGGAACAACGGGACTGTCGCTCGGAATTACGTCTGACTTGTCCGTATTTGGTAAGTGTATTATTATGGTCGTCATGTTTATCGGGCGGATTGGAATTCCAAGCTTCTTGTATTTAATTGGCCGTCGTGAAAGTGAAGCGAATTATCATTATCCGAAAGAGCGTGTGATCATCGGCTAACCAGCATTCCTACTGAATGCTGGTTTTTTTATTTCCATTATATAACTGGCTAAATCACAAAGGATGTTCGCAATCTATAGGTAAGAGGTGAAAGAGACGTGCTGGATGTGTTATGGAAAGCAATTGTTATGCTGCTCGTTGGTACCTTGCTGCTGAGAATAGCAGGACCTAAATCCATTAGTCAATTAACGGTTCAACAGACAGTCATCATGATTTCAATTGGATCGATTATTATCCAACCCTTCATTGAGCATAATTTACTTGAAACCATTTATGCAGCGACCATCTTTATTGTGGCACTTGTGGTGATGGAAAAGCTGTCAATTCGGTTTGATTTCTTTGAAAAATTGGTTTCAGGGAAGTCTGTGGTGATTTTAGAGGATGGAGAAATGCTTGATCACAAGCTGAAAAAAACGCGTCTGACAAGGGACGAATTCAAAATGCGCTTAAAGCAGCAGGGCATCACAGACATCAGCAGTCTCAAAAAAGCAACGCTAGAAGCAAATGGGCAAATTGGATATGAGTTAAAGCCTGAGGAAAAACCAGTGACAGTCAAACAAATGAAAGAGCTGTTTGATCAATTGAGCGAAGAACTAAACATGTTAAAAAGGAATGATGACAAATGAAAAGAAAAACAGCGAAAAATGAAGCACTCACAAATAATATGACACCTACAGAAAGCATGGCACACGATCAAGGACAAACACAATTTGACGAGCAATCAGAAGACCGCCAGGCGAACCGAAATTCTCATCAAGGTAAACAGGGGGGAGCCTCTCGTGACTAAAAAGCATTTGAAAAGTAAAGATATAAAAGACCATAAAAAGCCGATGAACCCTGGTATCTTAGAAGAGGAATTTGGCAGTGAGCTGGGGGATATAAACAGTAGTAAATGGATTGATACCTTAGTGAAGCCTAAAAAAGACGATGAATGTCACACTGAACAGAAAAACAGAAATAAATAGAAAAAACGATCTTCTGAGGATCGTTTTTTCTATTTAATATAACTATTTTGTCTGCCAGTCATTGTTCGCATCAGACTGGTCATTTTGAGCTCGATGACTGGTTGTGCAACAGTTTTAACAAATGTACTAGATAGGGTAAAGGTTAAGAGGACCGTAAGCAGCAATAGAATCAATACACTTGCCGTATTTAGAGCCCACTCATCAAACCAAGTCGTTCTTAAAAGCTTAATCACAAAGCCATGAAGTAAGTAGACATATAACGTTCTTGTGCCCCATTTGGTAAAGAAGAACCGGCGTGTTGGGACTAATGCAAAGAAACTAAAGGTAGCAGCAAATGCAAGTAAATACCATGCCATTCGCTTCATAGCTGCCATGAATCCTTCATCTCCAAGAGAAGCGTACGACTGTGACCCAAATAAAAAGGAATAATCGAATTCATAAAAATAGCAAAACATGAACACGGCCATCAGAACAAGAAGTGCAGTCACTTTCCCTTTGCTTGTTCGGATAAATTCAAAGTGCTGTTTTTTTAAATAAAAGCCAGCTAAAAACATCGGCAAAAAGACAAACGTACGCGATAAGCTGAGCGTGTCGCTAATGCTGTCCACGTAACCGACAAGTAACGCCATCGATAAACTGACGATCATTGCCCAGTGGAAAGGTAGTTTTGAAAAAGGAATAAGTAGTAAATTCCAAAAGAATAAACTAATTAAAAACCATAAGGACCATTGCGGATCAATCGGATTTAAGTTAGACATGCTTTGATCCTGTAAGAAATAATAATAGACAGAATAGATGACCTGAAAAATCAAATATGGGATGATCAGCTTAACGGCGACTTTTTTCATAAAACCTGGTTTTCTAAAACCTTTGGCAAAGAAGCCAGACACCAATATAAAAGCGGGCATATGGAATGTATAAATAAATTTATATAAGTAGAGTATCCAGTCATTATCATGTATGAATGACCGTAACAAATGACCAAAAACAACTAGAAAAATCAGAAGAAATTTTGCATTATCAAAATAACTGTCTCTTGTGGACGTCATAACATCACCTTTCCTGCTTTATTTCAAACATAAACGTTCTAAGTGCACTGTTCCCTCATTTGCCCCATTTTAAAATACAAATTGGCTCATTTCGCTATTTGATGTGAAATTGTAGAGCGGTTGTAAAAGAAGCGTAAGAAAAGAGAATCGTTATACAATCGTGTCATCCAAATGAAACAAATGAAGCAAGCCTCGTGTAAAAAGTTCTCTTTTTTTATGAGTCGAATGAAGGAACAATGAAAATCTTGTAGAAATATTGTAGAGGAATGAGGCTGGAAAAGGAGTGTAAGAGAATGACTGAAACGCTCGATGGTGCGAAAAATATCAGAAAATTAGAAAAAGAGAACGAATATTTGCGAAATGAATTGATACAGCACAAAATGCTGTTAAATAAGACGTTAGATGCCATTTTTATATTTGATCAGCACCTCAACATTATCCAAGCCAATGAAGCGACATGCAGGCTTGTACAAACACCAAAAGAAGACCTCCTCAATAAATCCGTTCTAGATTTCCTATACGGCATACCGAAAAACAAAATTGACTGTTCACTTGAGATTTTTTTTCGAAAAGGAACTTTAAAAAGAGAGATCTCCATTCAACTTGAAAATGGAGAGACAAAATATATTGAATTTGCGGCAGAGCATGACGTGGTGAATCAACAATATATTGTCGTCATGCGTGATATTTCTTCAAAGAAAATATTAGAGCGAGAACGCTCAATGAATGAGCAGCTGTTTAAAGATTTATTTGATCGAGCGATTGACGGTATGGTCATTTTTGATCAGGATGGTTGTATGATTGACGCCAATCACTCTTTTTGCCAGAGCTTTGAACTTCAAAAAACGGATTTAACAGACCGTTACTTAAATGAATTTGTTGAAGAAGAAAACCTTCCAGCGCTCCAGCAGCTCTTAACTTCATTGAAAGAAACAGGGAAAGCAAAGGGAGAACTTCCTGTTACCCTTCAATCTGGGCAGCACAAATTATTCGAACTGACCATCACATCAAATGTGATGAGTGGTTTTTACATGTCCATCATGCGTGATATTACAGAAAAAAGATTAATGGAAGAAAAGCTGCTAAAAAGTGAAGAACGTTTTAGAGAAATATTTGAAAATGCAATGGATGCCATCATCATTTGGGCGGATGATGGAGAAATTGTTAGGGCAAATGAATCAGCCTGCCGAATTTTTGAATTGCCGATGCAGCAGCTGATTGGCAAGAAACTCATGGATTTTCTAGTCAAATCTGATCGCAGATACCGGCCGACAAGAAGACGGTATATAAGGAATCTTGAAATCAGAGAAGAACTCCTCTTTAGAATGGCGAATGGCCAATTCAAAGAGCTTGAGTTCACCTCTAAGCATGCGGTATTAGAAGGACAGCATTTAACCATTTTACGGAATGTCAGTGACAGAAAGCGAATGGAAGAGGAGCTGCGAGAAAGTGAGCTCAAATTCCGTAAAGTATTTAATGGCTCTATGGATGGCATTGTTCTTTTCGATAATCAATACCGGATTATTGATGTGAATCCTTCCGCAAGTGAACTGCTTGGCCTCAAAGATGATCACTTAACGGAAATGAACCTTTTTCATATCCTTGCGCCATATCAAATTGAAAATTTGGCGCAGCCAGCTCAGGCGATGTCATTAGATGAGATGGACAATGAAGTTCCATTTGTGCTGAACCATCCAGATCAACGTATTTTGGAGTTTTCTTTTAAACGAAATATTATTCATAACATGAATTTGGCCATCTTTAGAGATGTGACTGAGCGCAAGGAATTAGAGGAGCGGGTAAGAAAATCGGATACGCTTCATGTTGTCGGAGAGCTTGCCGCTGGAATTGCCCATGAAATTAGAAATCCAATGACGGCTTTAAAAGGCTTCATTCAGCTGCTCAAAGGAAACATTGAAGGAGAGTATTCGCTCTATTTTAATGTCATCACATCAGAGCTAAAAAGAATCGAATCCATCATTACAGAATTTTTGATTTTAGCGAAACCGCAGGCCATCATCTATGAAGAAAAAAATGTCGTGCAAATTGTCAAAGACACGATGGACCTTCTTCACGCACAGGCCAATCTTGGCAATGTGCAAATGCACTTAAATGTGCTGGATGATATTCCGCTCATCTACTGTGAACAAAATCAATTGAAGCAAGTCTTTATTAACATCTTAAAAAATGCGATTGAAGTAATGCCTCAGAAAGGAAATGTTTACGTGAGCATTCAAAGGAAGGGGGAGGAGCATATTGTGATTTCTCTTCGTGATGAAGGCTGCGGCATGACAGAGGATAAACTAAAGCGTCTCGGAGAACCATTTTATACAACAAAAGAAAGAGGCACTGGACTTGGGTTAATGGTTAGTTATAAAATTATTGAAGAGCATCAAGGAACCATTGAAGTAGAGAGTGAAGAAGGGGTCGGAACAGTGTTCCATCTCACGCTTCCACTCCGGCAGCAGAAACAAGAAGGGGAGCTTTAATGTGTATTATACAGTCTATACCGCACCAATCGGGGCATTATACATACTAGAGAAAGATGGAGCCATCATTGAAGTGAAGTTTGATGATGAATCGTTTTTGGTCAAAAAACAGAGAGACCGTTTTAAACAAGAAGACACGCCTGTATTAAAAGAAGCGAAAAAACAGCTGGATGAATATTTTAAGGGCGATCGGAAAGTGTTCGATCTCCCGCTCAAGCAAGCAGGCTCTCCGTTTCAAGAGCAAGTGTGGGAGGCACTTTCTACTATTCCGTATGGTGAATCAAAAAGCTATGCTGATATTGCAGAAGCGATCGGCAATCCAAAGGCTGTCAGAGCCATTGGACAAGCTAATAGACGCAATGCATTGCCTATTTTTATCCCGTGTCACCGGGTCATTGGAAAAGACAGGACTCTGACTGGTTATGCAGGGACGAAGACAGGGATGAAAGCGATCCTTTTAGAATTAGAAGGCATCCCATTTGTTCAAAAATAAATGAATTGACCTGTTCCAAATGTTTAGCGAGCGACATATCCTTTTATTAAGCTAAAAAAGTTGGTCTAGGGAAAAAGGAGGCTGCTAACATGTTATGGGGCAAAAAAGATAAAATGTACGCCGTCACATCACTATTTGTCAAAATGAACGTGTTGACAGAAGAACAGAAAAAAGAAATATTAGCAAAAACGAACGAAACAAAAAAGCGCGGTGCTCTTAAATGATAAGAACTCCGCGCTTTTGTTTGATTAAAGTGACACGCTTTCGGTGAATAGTGCATCAATCTCTTCTGTATAGTTGGAAGTGATAATGCCTTTTTCTGTAATGATCCCGGAAATGAGATGATGAGGGGTGACATCAAAGGCAGGGTTAAATACCTGCACGTCAGGAGGCGCAATTTGGATGCCGTTTAATTCCTTTACTTCCTGCGGGTCGCGTTCTTCAATCGGAATATCTGATCCATCCTGAGTTGACACATCAAAGGTCGAAAGAGGTGCTGCCACAAAAAATGGGATCTGAAAATGTTTAGCTAAAATAGCCAGACTTAACGTTCCAATTTTATTTGCTGTATCACCGTTTCTAGCGATTCGATCTGCACCAACAATAACGGCAGAAATTTGTTTTTCTTTCATCGTATGGGCTGCCATATTATCCGTGATAAGCGTCACATCTACACCGCCCTGCATCAATTCCCATGTCGTCAGACGGGCGCCTTGAAGGACAGGACGTGTTTCACATGCGTAAATGTGAAGATCGAGGTTTTTCTTTTTCGCTAAATAAAAGGGTGCAAGCGCTGTTCCGTACCGGCTTGTGGCAATGGAGCCTGCGTTGCAAATGGTCATAATTCGATCACCGGATTTAAAGAGCTGAAGAGCATTTTGACCGATTTGCCGGCATGTTTCTTCATCTTCGATTTGAATTTGAATGGCTTCATGGACAAGATCAGTTTTGGCTGCATTCACCGAAGCAGCACGCTCAATGCGCTGATAAAGCCGGTCTAATGCCCAGGCAAGGTTCACAGCGGTTGGACGAGCACTGTTTAAATATTTTTTCAGGCGAGCGACTTCTCGTTTAAAGATATCAATGTCTTCTGTATCAATGTCTTGAGCACTGAGTGCAAGACCAAAAGCCGCTGTAATGCCAATAGCAGGTGCTCCGCGTACTTTTAGCGTCACAATGGCATCATACACATCTTCTTTTGTATATAAATGCTCAAACACGGTTTCAGCGGGTAATTTTTGCTGATTCAAAATGTTAATACGGTTTTCTTCCCATTCAACGGAACGGGGAACTTCAAATTCTTTAGACAAAACTCGTCACTCCTTTACAGTTTGCTGGAATAATGCGACGAGGTCAGACGCTGTTTCCACTGCATGATATTGTTTGATCAATGTTTTTCCTAGTGTAAGTGCTGCTTTTTTCTGTTGAAGCCTTCTAGAATGTGATGGAATCGCATCGAGATCAGCCGCATGTGCAAGGCCGATGGTTCGGCGAACAAGCTCACAGCCAGCAAAGCCGGCGGCTTCTTTTAAAATACGCTCAAACGTTGTTTCTAAAAAGCTGTCCGATACACTAAACGCTTCAATACTGTCTTCTTTCCATGCTTTTGTGAACACTTCTTTGAATGTTGCCCACACATTGACGACATGATCAAAAAGGTGCTGCTGATCCTGTTCATTCTCATGTGATAAAGCATTTAGGAACAGATTGGCAATAAAGTGGCCGATATCAAATCCGAAAGGACCGTAAAAAGCGAACTCTGGATCAATGATTTTCGTTTCTGTTTCGTTTGCAAAAATACTGCCTGTATGAAGGTCTCCATGTACCAGTGTTTCAGCAGATGTTAAGAAGATCCGTTTCAATTCGGCTGCTTTTGCCTGCAGTTCAAGATCAGCCCACAATGCTTCTGCCTCTTCCCTTAATTCCTCTTCGAAATCATTCGTTTCGCTGTCAAAGAAAGGATCTGTGAAAACGAGTTTTTCTGTAATGTCACAAAGATCAGGGTTCGTAAACTGCTTCACGAATTGTTTTTTGATTTTAGGATTTGTGGCAAAGTCAGATGTGTAAAATAGTGTTTTGCCTAAAAATTCTCCGACATGATCTGATAAATACGGATAATGTTTTCCGGCAATTAGCCCTTTTCTGACGATTTCAAGGTGTGATAGATCTTCCATTGCTGTCACAGCAAGAGCTGTATCTGAATAATAGACGGCTGGTACGAGATGTGGTGCATACTCTGATTGCTTGATGAGTGCTGCACTTTCAATTCTTGCGCGGTCTAATGTCAGCGGCCAGCTTTCTCCAACGACCTTTGCATAAGGAAGAGCCTGCTTGATAATCAGTCCTTTTGCTTGTTTGTGATCATAAATATGAAAGACGTAATTTAAATTTCCGTCGCCAATTTCAGTACAGGTCAAATGACTGCTCTCTTGAATCAATCCAAGTCTAATGGCTAATGCAACTGCCGAACTCTCTGTTAATTCTTCATATGATGCCGTAAGTGTAACCAATTGCTTCCCCTCCAAATCATATAAAAAAGCCTCTTTCTCCTGAGAGAAAGAGGCTTGATGGCGTGTATGCTCGAAGCCTCTCTTATCTCTCAGCACATACGTCTGATGGAATTAGCACCGTGCCCTATAAGACAATGAATTGTCTTGGCGCTGTTCTTGCTGCGCCCCACTTCACAGTGGTATTAACGGTCGGTTGCTGTTGGGGTCAAAAGGCCAAATCCCTCGCCCAACTCTCGATAAGAGAAATCAATATGTAATTGTTTCATGTCTGCTTGCATTTCTTAATTCTAGATATTATCAGAGCTGCAGTTCACATGTCAATCTTTTTTCAAAATTGCTTTACAATTCATAAAACAATCCATTACAGTGATTGTATTGTCACGTAACTTGAATAGAAGGTGAAAAAATGGAATTCCAGCAATCGGATGTATTGAAACATTTACCGAAACAATTTTTTGCATCGCTTGTACAAAAAGTACAGAAAAAAGTGCAGGAAGGGGCAGATGTGATTAATTTAGGTCAAGGAAATCCTGATCAGCCCACTCCTCCACATATTGTGAAAGCGATGCAGGAAGCGGTAGCAAAACCTGAAAATCATCAATACTCCTCATTCCGCGGGACAGCGAAACTAAAAAAAGCTGCAGCTGCTTTTTATGAAAGAGAATATGGTGTCACGCTTGACCCAAAGACAGAGATTGCCATCTTATTTGGAGGGAAAGCGGGACTAGTCGAATTGCCTCAATGTTTACTGAATCCAGGTGATACGCTGCTTGTTCCAGATCCGGGCTATCCTGATTACTGGTCAGGCGCTGTGCTTGCCGGAGCTCGCATGGTCACAATGCCTCTTCTTGAACAAAATAACTTTTTGCCTGACTACCACCAACTGTCTGAGGAAGATAAGAATCAAGCAAAATTGATGTACTTAAATTACCCAAATAATCCGACTGGTGCGACTGCAAACCGGACATTTTTTGAAGATACTGTTGCGTTTGCGAGTGAAAATAAGATGTGTGTTGTCCATGATTTTGCATATGGCGGCATAGGATTTGACGGCGAAAAGCCCCTTAGTTTCCTGCAAATAGACGGAGCAAAAGAGACAGGTATTGAAATCTATACATTGTCCAAAACGTATAATATGGCTGGTTGGAGAGTCGGTTTTGCAGTAGGGAATGCCTCTGTTATCGAAGCCATTGAGCTTTATCAGGATCACCTGTTTGTGTCACTGTTTAAAGCAACTCAAGATGCAGCAGCAGAAGCACTATTAAGCGATCAAACGTGTGTTCAATTACAAAATGATCGGTACGAAAAAAGACGGAACACTTGGATTGCTGCATGCAAAGAAATTGGCTGGGACGTCAGTGCGCCAAAGGGGTCGTTTTTTGCTTGGCTAAAGGTGCCTGAAGGGTATACGTCTGAAACTTTTTCTGATGTATTATTAGAGAAAGCACATGTTGTTGTTGCGCCGGGCAGCGGCTTTGGTGCTCACGGTGAAGGCTACGTCAGAGTCGGTCTTTTAACAAGTGAGGAGCGGCTAAAGGAAGCAGCTGATCGTATCGCTGCTTTGCAGTTATTTGAAAAAAAGCCATTGACAACGTAAAAAAACGGTGCGATAATTCAGACAATATTTAAGAAAATTGAATATTCTTATCAAGAGTAGGCAGAGGGACTAGCCCAATGAAGCCCGGCAACCGACTTCCATGAAGCACGGTGCTAATTCTTGCAGCAAGCGCTGAGAGATAAGATTCGGATGAATGAGACGAAACCTCTTTAATGCGCTGATCAAGCACTTAAAGAGGTTTTTTTATTGACCATATACATGACGCAATCGAAAGGGGATTCCTAGTGAGTGAATTACTGGCAACATACGTACTAACACATCGAGAGGATGAACAAATAGACCGAAAAGCAGAGCAGATCGCACTTGGGTTAACGGTCGGGTCATGGACGGACTTGCCGCAGCTCAAAAAGGAGCAGCTGCAAAAACATAAAGGCCGTGTGGTGAGCGTAAAAGAACAGTCTCCCGCAGTTGGTGGTCTGTATCAATCAGAGGTGACCATTGCTTATCCTGAGGCTAACTTTTCAGCTGATATACCAGCGGTGTTGACGACGATTTTTGGAAAGCTTTCACTGGATGGGAAAGTAAAGCTCGTCGATATCGAATTTTCGGAAAGGTTTAAAAGCTGTCTGCCAGGACCGGTATTTGGCATTGAGGGGATACGAAAGAAAGTAGGCGTGTTTGATCGGCCGCTATTGATGAGTATATTTAAAGGCGTGATCGGCCGTGATATGGAGGATTTAAAAGAACAGCTCCGTTTACAGGCCCTAGGTGGAGTAGACTTCATCAAAGATGATGAGATTTTATTTGAAAGCCCATTAGCCCCTTTTGAAGATCGAATCAAGGAAGGAAAAAAGATATTAAAAGAAACATATGAAGAGACAGGACATCGCACGCTTTATGCTGTTAATTTAACTGGCAGAACTTTTGATTTAAAAGATCGAGCAAGAAAGGCAGCCGAACTCGGGGCTGATGCGCTTTTATTCAATGTTTTTGCCTATGGACTTGATGTCATGCAAAGCCTAGCTGAAGATCCAGAGATACCATTGCCGATCATGGCACATCCAGCAGTGAGCGGTGCAATGACATCCTCTCCAGACTATGGATTCTCGCATTCTCTTCTTTTAGGCAAATTAAATCGATATGCTGGCGCTGATTTAAGTCTTTTCCCCTCTCCTTATGGGTCAGTCGCCCTTCCGAAAAAAGATGCCTTTGGCATTTACGAAGGATGTGTGAAAAAGGATACAGTTCAGCAAACATTTCCTGTCCCATCAGCTGGTATTCACCCTGGAATGGTTCCGGTCTTAATCAAAGATTTTGGACTTGATCATGTCATTAATGCAGGCGGGGGAATTCATGGACATCCGCGGGGAGCAATCGGAGGAGGGAATGCATTTCGCTCGATCATCGATGCGGTGGTCAAAAAAGAGTCTATCGAAGAAAAAGCATCAACTTGTCAAGACTTACAAGCAGCACTTGATCTTTGGGGAAGGGTAGCAGAATAAATGAAAAAACCAATTGTATGTTGTGATTTTGATGGCACGATTACGAAAAATGATAATATCATTCGCATCATGAAGCAGTTTGCTCCAAATGAATGGACGAAATGGAAGGATGGTGTTCTAGCGAAGGAGATCACGATCCAAGAAGGCGTCGGACAGATGTTTCAATTACTGACGAGTGATCAGAAGGAAGCCATTCGGTCATTTATTTTAGAGGATACAGAGATTCGTGAAGGGTTTAAACAGTTTGTCGATGATGTAAAAAAAGCAGACATTTCTTTCTATGTGCTCAGCGGCGGTATGGACTTTTTTGTCTATCCCATCCTGGAAGGGATTGTTGATCAAGAGGATATTTATTGTAACCATGCATCATTTAAAGAAGACCATATTCAAATTGAATGGCCGCATGCCTGTGATTCAGAATGCCAAAATGGCTGTGGCTGCTGCAAGCCTTCCATTATTCGAGAGCTGACGCAGGAAAATGACTTTATTATCATGATTGGAGATTCAGTGACTGATATTGAGGCAGCGAAACATGCGGATCTCACGTTTGCGCGTGACTATTTACTGAACGAATGTAAAGAGCTAGGGCTCGTACATAAAGAGTATGAAACATTTGTTGATCTAAAAGCGCAATTTGATCAAATAAAGGAAGTGAAGGAATGGCAGACGAGAAGAGTAAACGCTGGAAGGAACTAGCATACGTCAAACGTGAATTGGCACAAAGAGACTGGTTTTACGGAACGAGCGGCAATTTATCGATAAAAGTGTCGGATGATCCCATCACGTTTTTGGTGACGGCAAGCGGCAAAGATAAAAGAAAAGAAACCAACGAAGATTTTGTTCTTGTTGATGCAGCGGGTCAGCCGGTACATCCAAATCAGCCGGTCAGGCCATCAGCTGAAACACTGCTTCACACATACGTTTATGAGCGAACGAAAGCAGGCTGCTGTCTTCACGTCCATACGATTGATAACAATGTCATTTCTGAGTTGTATGGCGATAAAGGAGAAGTTCGTTTTAAAGGCAATGAAATTATCAAAGCGCTTGGCTATTGGGAAGAGGATGCAGAAGTCGCTGTTCCTATTATTGAAAACCCAGCTCATATTCCGCATCTTGCAGAACAATTTGCAGTGCACTTGACGGAGGATGCTGGTGCTGTACTCATTCGTAATCATGGCATCACCGTTTGGGGGAAAACCGCATTTGAAGCCAAACGAGTTTTAGAGGCTTATGAATTTTTATTTACCTATCATTTGAAAGTAGTGCTTTATCAAAAGCAGCTTGTTAAATAAAAAGGAGGAAAAATAAATGGCAACTATTTACATTCACAATGAAGAGAACACGTCACTTGAGAACGAACAAGAGGTTCGGGCGTATTTAGAACAGCAAGGGGTCATTTATGAACATTGGGATATTGAAAAACTACCAAATCAGTTATCAGAAAAGTACGATTTAACTGATGATGAAAAGGAAGAAATTTTAACTGTGTTTCAAGAAGAAATAAAGAGTATCTCCGAGCGAAGAGGATACAAAGCGCAGGATGTGATTTCATTATCAGATGCGACCCCTAATCTTGATGAGCTGCTTCAAAACTTTAAACGGGAGCATCACCATACGGATGATGAAGTCAGGTTTATCGTAAGCGGTCATGGAATTTTTGCCATTCAAGGCAAAGATGGTGTCTTTTTTGATGTGAGACTGAATCCAGGTGATTTAATTTCTGTGCCTCCGAATATTCGTCACTACTTTACACTTCAAGAAGATCGTCAAGTCGTCGCAGTTCGCATATTTGTCACAACTGAGGGCTGGGTGCCAATTTACGAAGAAGAAACGGTTTAATAGTGAGAGCTGATCATTTCGCATGAGGCGGAAGATCAGCTTTTTTTTAGGAAAATAGACATAAAATGAGAGAGAAAATAGTTGATTTTGGTCTTCTGCATAGGATAAAATTCTGTTTAATCAATGTGTCAGTCCTGTCCAATTTTGAAGTTTACCCCCAGAATTCGTTGGGTAAAAGGTCTTTAGGCTGTAAAAAATTAAATAAAATAAGCTTATTTAATTTAATTTACAAATAAAGTATAATTTTGGTGTCGGATCATTTAGAGCGTAGACAGACGAATTTATAGCGGGAGCTGAGATCATGAATATTTATGTGCGGAAAGAACAGCTATTAATGTCAATTGATGAAAAGAGAAGACAAATGGTAGAAGCTGCTCAAGTAGAAGGCTATACAGGTGAGACGACAATTAAATATAGTCAAGAACTGGACAACCTGATGAATGAGTATCAGCATCTTCTTTTTCATGAACAACAATCTGTTGCATCCTTTCATGATCTTGTATCGCAAATGAATCTCCTTTCTGTCAATCGTCCTTCTTATTAACATCAAAAAACCGGTCTTGCCATTAGCAAAACCGGCTGAATGCTTCAGTTATTAGTGTGCAGAAGGGAGCATGATGATCACGGTTGTTCCTTTATTCACTTCGCTCTCGATATCGATTGTCCCCCCATACATCGAAATGATTCGTTTACACACAACAAGCCCAAGACCTGTTCCTTTTTCCTTCGACGTAATAAAAGGGAGGAAGATATGTTTCAGCATCTCTTCTGGTATTCCTTCACCTGTATCTTTCACTTTTATGATGACCTGTTCTTTTTCAGCCTCAATGACAATCTTCAAATGACCGCCATTTGGCATCGCTTCTAAAGAGTTTTTCGCTACATTCAATACCACTTGTTTAATGTGATCCTTCGTGCAATACACGCCAACATCTTGAATGGTATTGATTTGTAAATCAACCTCGACATTATAAAGGTTCGCCTCAGAAAATACAATTGGCATAATCTCACTGACAATTTCTTTCACAGAATTATTTTGCCACTTTTCAGCCGTTGGTTTTCCTAGCACAAGAAACTCACTGACGATTTGGTTAATCCGTTTAATTTCTTCCTCGATGACAGAAAAATAAAGCTGATCCTCTTCTGAATGATACTTCTTTTGCAAAAGTTGAATAAACCCGCTAATGCCTGTTAATGGATTTCGAATTTCATGCGCTGTACTTGCTGCGAGTGTTCCAATGAGTTCAAGTTTTTGTGCTTCATTTTGGTGGCGTTCCTGCTGGGTTTGTCGTCTTAAAATGATATATTGGACGAGTGTGAATAAGATATTTAAGAGAATAAATGCACTGGATAAAGGAAACAGCATCACAGACAGGACTTCACTTGTTGTTGCACGCTGCGGAAAAACCTCCAGCTTCCAGCTATTTTCATCTAAATATGTAGACACAGTGCTATCACTTTCAGATACTGGCTGTGGACCACTTGTAAACACAACGTCTCCATTTTGATTCAGCATCTTAAAATGAAGCTCTGGGTTTAATACATTCATAATATTTCTTAAATAATCAATTTGAATCGCAGCGACTAGCACATTCGTGACTTCGTCGTTTTCATTCAAAACAGGGACGCAAATAGAGAGAATCCGCTGCTTAGTAATGCGGCTTACATAGTTATCTGTGATGACGGTCTGTTTTGTGACTTGAATACGTTTAAAGTAATCTCTAAATGACAGGTTGACCTTTTCCTTTAATGGTGTGGTGCTGGCTGTGACAGTTCCTTTTTGGTCTAGGAGATACAGGCCTGAAAAACGAGGTTCTTGTTTATAGATTTTCTCTAGGATGTTTTGTACTCTTTTCGTTTCAAGCGGCTGGTCAAATCCCATGGCAAGGGAAGTTAATCTCGCTTCTGTTTCACTGATTAAATAATTCATTTGGTTTTTGTGAATATTTAACATAAGTGTTGCGGTTTGTTTGTTTTTTACATCAATTTTATCAGTTTCTTTTTCGTAGATAAAATAACTAATGATGAGGGTTGGAATCACGACCAAAATAAGGTAAATCTTGATCTTCTTCCAAAACCCTTTCAGTATACTCATGATTCATCGCTCCAACGTATTACCTAATAGACTTATTATAGCATTGAACCTATCTTTATTACGATGCCTTGTGAGATTTTTAAAAAATTAGGTGATTCGTTCTGGTCTCTTTTTCATGCTAAAAATGGTTCAACATGTTGACATTTTACTTATTGTTTATTAATGTCACATTAGTGGGTTGCATTTCATAAAGGATGATAAAAAATGGAAAATCATAATGTTGAGAAATCTTTGAAATTATTTATTGTACTATCACGTGCCTATCGCTCCATTAATCACCACATGAACAAACATATTGTGAAGCACGGTTTGAATCCGACTGAATTTGCTGTATTAGAATTGCTGTATCATAAAGGTGATCAGCCGCTTCAGCAAATAGGTGATAAGATCTTACTCGCAAGCGGAAGCATCACGTATGTGGTTGATAAATTGGAGAAAAAAGAACTCCTTAGCCGGAAAGCTTGTGCAGAAGACCGCAGGGTGACATTTGCACATATTACGGAGCAGGGAAGAGCTTTGCTTGATGACATCTTCCCAGATCATGCAAAAGAGATTCACGAGATGATCAGTGTGCTTAGTGAAGAGGAGAAGGATGCCTGCATCGATATGCTCAAACATGTAGGACTACGTGCCAAGCATTTATATGATCATAAAGAATAAACACATAAAAAAGGAAGCCGCTGGCTTCCTTTTTAGTATGTAGACAAACCCTCGAATACGGTGTCAGTCCTGCGCACTGATAAACGACAAGAGCTTTCAATCATGCTCATAAGAAAGACAAAGAACTAAAACAAACATCATTTTAGCCCTTTGTCATGATCTGAAAGGAAGCTGCTGGCTTCCTATTTATTTTGCTTTTTTCTCAATTGGTAAAATAAGAACTTCGACGCGTCTGTTTTTGCTTCTGCCTTTTGCGGTGTCGTTAGAGGCAATCGGTTTAAATTCACCGTAACCTTTTGTGCTAAAGTTCTCTTGGTCTAGGTTGCTGTTTTCAAGGAGAATATTTAAAAAGTTGACCGCACGAATAGCGCTTAAATACCAGTTGGATTCAAATTCAGAATTCCGAATTGGAACGTTATCTGTATGTCCGCTAATGACGATGTCACGAGCAGGGTTAATGACGAGCAGTTTTGATATTTCTTTGGCTAACGGAACATCCTGCGGGCGGATCACCGCTCGCCCAGAATCAAAGAAGATGCTGTCTTCAATTGTAATAAGTAGACCTTCATCCGTAAGCTTTGTTTCAAGCTTCGAACCAAGTTTTTTATCTGCAATGAATGAATCTACTTGCTTTTTAACCTTTGTTAATACCGCTTGGTCACGAGCTTTCGCTTTTGCTTCTTCTTCATCTTCATCTTCTGCTGATTTTTTGGTTTGATTGCTGTTTTCAGTTTCCTCCGTGCTCTGCATGCTTGATTGGTCCATTACGCCAGTGCCGCCAGTAAAGACAACATTAAACGATTTAGCCATCTGTTCATATTTTGCCGCATCAATGGAGCTAGATGCAAACAGTACAATGAAGAGGGCGAGAAGAAGCGTAAGAAGATCGGCGTAAGGGATCAGCCAAGACTCATCTACATGGTCTTCATGATCATGTTTTTTACGTTTCCTAGCCATTCTGTTTTTCTCCTTCTTCAATGACAAGATTTGCACGTTCTTTTGCCGGTAAGTACATCAGAAGTTTTTGCTCAATGACCTTTGGAGACTGGCCTTCAAGGACAGAAAGAATCCCTTCAATCATAATGAGACGAAGCTTTACTTCTTCCTTCGATTTACGCTTCAGCTTGTTGGCAAATGGATGCCACAACACATAGCCGGTAAAAATCCCAAGCAGTGTGGCGACGAAGGCAGCACTGATCGCATGTCCAAGTGCTTCAATGTCTCCCATGTTTGCTAGTGCGGCAATAAGTCCAACAACGGCACCAAGTACCCCTAGAGTCGGAGCGTATGTACCAGCTTGTGTAAAGATTAATGCACCTGACTGATGTCTTTCAGACATGGCATCGACTTCTTCTGTTAAGACGTCGCGAATAAATTCGGCACTTTGACCGTCAACCGCCATGCTTAAGCCGTTCTTTAGAAAATCATCATCGACTTCTTCAAGGCTAGCTTCTAATGCCAAAAGACCTTCACGACGAGCAATTTGTGCCCAGTTTGAAAAAAGAGGGATCATTTCTTGAATCGTTGGAAGTTTGCTATCTTTAAAAATTTTCCCAAACAATTTTGGTGTTTTCTTAATTTCACCAGATGGGAAGGCAATGACAACAGCTGAAATTGTCCCAACCACAATGATCAATATAGCCGCCGGGTTGATAAGAGCGGTTAGACTCACACCTTTCAAAACCATACCGACACTCAGTGCAATAAATGCTAAAATAATACCAATTAACGATGTTTTGTCCATTATCTCACCAAATCCTTTAACTATCTTTTTCTATAGTTAATATCGGTGTCTTCTAGAAGGGTTTTAGTCAGAATATAAAATTAAGACAGTTTATGTGAAGAAATTTTGACAAAAGCGCTTTCTGCAAGCCGTAAAAAAAGAAACTCCCTCATATAAAAGGGAGTTTTCAACTTCATCTTTTTTGAGCTGTTTCATCTAAGAGCAATTCTTTTAATTTTTCTTCATGTATGATTTTAATCAAATCGTAGTTCCAATTGATCATGTGATCCATGTGTTCCACCTCTTTTTCTTTTATCGTAAAGGAAAAGAGGCGGGGGAGCGTCGGCGCTCGAATTTAGACACTGCAACATGATGGAGCTGAAGATCCTTCTTAGGATGTACTTAACTCTTTTTCACAACAATTTCGTCTTGTTCAACATCGACTGTAAATCCAGTAAGTTGTTCTTCTTCAAGCAAGATGTCCGTCATTTGATCCTCAACATGCTCTTGAATCGTTCTTCGTAACGGACGAGCCCCAAATGCCGGGTGATAACCAAGTTCAGCGATTTTTTCTTTCGCTTCGTTTGTGATGTGAACAGTTAGATTTTGTTCTTTTAACTGCTCTGACAAATCGTTAAGCAGAAGATCCACAATTTTGACTAAATCGTCTTTATCTAATGAATCAAACTGAATGATGCTGTCAAAACGGTTCAAGAATTCCGGTTTGAAATAAGCGCTCAGTGAATCAATCAATGATTGTTCTTCAATCGCTTCTTCTTGATCAGATTGGAAGCCGACTTTGACTGCTTTTTTATCTGTGCTGCCAGCGTTACTTGTCATAATGATGACTGTGTCTTTAAAGCTGACGGTTCTGCCTTGACTGTCTGTTAAACGGCCATCCTCCATGATTTGAAGGAACATGTGCTGGACATCAGGATGCGCTTTTTCGATTTCATCAAGCAAAATGATGCTGTATGGTTTTCTGCGAACCTTTTCCGTCAGCTGGCCGGCTTCATCATGTCCAACGTAACCAGGAGGAGAACCGATGATTTTGGACACGGAGTGTTTCTCCATGTACTCACTCATATCTAAACGAATGATCGCTTCTTTTGAACCAAATAATTCTTCCGCTAATGTTTTAGACAATTCGGTTTTTCCGACGCCTGTTGGCCCAACGAAAAGGAAGGAACCAGTTGGTCTGTGTTTTGATTTTAAGCCGGCTCTGCTTCTTTTTACGGCTTTCGCCACTTTTTCAACCGCATGTTCCTGACCAATGACTCGGGCTTTTAAGCGGACATCAATTTCTTTCATTTTTGTTTGTTCGTCTGCTTGCAGTTTTCCGACAGGGATGCCTGTTTTTTGTTCTACAATGGACTGAATGTCCTCAGCTGTGACGACATGTTCTTTGTCATTTGTTTTGTTTTGCAATCTCGCTTCAATCGCTTCTTCCTCGTCTCGAAGCTTCGCTGCTTTTTCATATTGTTCTTCTTTTAAAGCAGCTTGTTTTTCAGCAGCGATTTGCGCAAGACGGTTTGTTAATTCATCTTCACTTGCTGCATCGATGGAAAGGTTCGCTTTTGAACCTGCTTCATCCATTAAATCAATGGCCTTATCCGGCAAGTGGCGGTCTTGAATATACCGCGAAGATAATTGAACACACGCTTTAATGGCTTCGTCAGAATAGGTGACGCCATGATAGGCTTCATACTTATCTTGAATGCCTTTTAATATCTCGAATGCTTCATCCTGTGTTGGCTCATCAACCATGACGGGCTGGAACCTGCGTTCAAGGGCAGCATCTTTTTCAATCTGACGATATTCTTTTAATGTCGTCGCACCTACTAGCTGCAGTTCTCCTCGAGCCAGGGCCGGTTTTAAAATGTTTCCGGCATCCATTGACCCTTCGGCAGAGCCTGCGCCTACAAGAAGATGAATTTCATCAACGAATAAGATGATATTTTTCCGGCTTTGCAATTCTTTAATTAATTGCTTCATCCGTTCCTCGAATTGGCCACGTACACCTGTGTTTGCCACAAGTGAAGAGACATCTAGTAAATAAACTTGTTTGTTCTTTAATTTATTTGGTACATCTCCATTTGCAATTTTTAGTGCTAGTCCTTCGGCTATGGCCGTTTTACCAACACCAGGTTCACCAATGAGAACAGGATTGTTTTTATTTCTTCTATTTAAAATCTCAATGACTCTTGTGACTTCTTCATCACGGCCAATGACAGGATCAATTAAACCAGCATGTGCGCCATCCGTTAAGTTCCGGCCAAGCTCATCGAGTAAGCCTTTTTGTTTAGGCCGCTCTTGGCTCGTCGCATGTCCTGCTTGCTCAGAGAAGAATGAGCTGCCTCCGAAAAGGTTAGGACCCATTTTCATTTTTGACTGTTCCATCAAAGAGGTATAGCAGTCTTCACATAAAACCATTTGGCTGCGGGACGAATTTACTTGCATATTCAGGCGAATAGTTGCCTCATTTACTTGACAATGTTGACAACGCATGAGCCATGACCTCCTTAAAATAAAGTTTGACTTTATTTGACCAATGAATGTTAAATAAAATGGTCTGTTGTTTGACCATCTTTGACTATAGTATACTCTGACCTATTTTGACTTTCAACTGTTTTGCTCACAGCTGAATGAAAAATCCTTTTTTGCATTTAATCATGGTTTGTCCTTCTTTTCAAGAAACTTGTCTCATAGGATAAAAAAGAGACAATCGAAAGTGATGGGTGCGGAGGGGTCATATGAAACGTTCAAATGAATCCGCTTTTCAGCTTGCCTTTGTATATGTAGGAACAGTGGTTGGAGCTGGGTTTGCGACAGGAAAAGAAATCGTAGAATTTTTTGTTCGTTTTGGCTGGATTGGATTGATCGGCATTTTGATTAGCGGTGTTATTTTTACCGGCCTTGGCGCAAAAATGATGCTGATTTCAAAACGAATTGAAGCGGAGTCTTATCAAGATATGAATCGGTTTTTATTTGGAGTTGCTGCGAGTCGATATATTAACATCGTCATGTTTTTTATCTTACTAGGTGTTACGTCAGTGATGATTTCTGGAGCAGGCGCTATTTTTGAAGAACAGCTTGGCATCTCAAAAGAATATGGTATTTTTTTAACGATTATTTTAAGTGTCATTGTCCTTTTTAAAGGCTCAAAAGGGTTATTTGGTGTCAATGTACTTGTCGTTCCAATGCTGATTTTCTTTTCACTGATTGTGTTTCTAGACTCATTTGTCTTTAGCAGCGGTGAAAGCCACGTTCTGGGGCTGCAAATGGGAGAGGGCGAATGGATGTTGTCTGCGATTTCATATGGTGCCTTTAATATAGCGCTGTCTCAAGCCGTATTAGTGCCGGTCGCAAACGAAATGACATCCGAAGCCGTCATAAAAAGGGGAGCGGTGCTTGGAGGTCTAATGCTGACACTCATTCTGCTCGCCTGCTTTTTATCCCTTTCTTCATTAGATATGCTGGAGGCGTATGATATTCCGATGGCCCAAGTGGTGTATCAAGTCGCAAACTCCATTCATCTCATCTATTTATTCGTGATCTTCGGTGAAGTCTTTACATCCGTTATAGGGAATTTATACGGTCTCGAAAGACAAGTGAGGGCGTATATCCGATTGAACAGTATGTATACGATATCCTTTATTCTGCTTTGCTGTTATGTAATCAGTAAAATTGGATACGGCACACTGATTTCAACGGTTTACCCTGTTTTTGGCTATGTCAGTATCTTTTTTATCCTCTTTCTTTGTCTGAAAAAAGTGCCTGCATCACGTGATAAGTAAAGAAGGGATAGCTTGTACACCAATTATGTGGTACACTATCCTCTGTGAAAATTGAACAAAAATCCGTGGAAACGGGAGAGGTTCTAGCAAAACCCTCTATAAAAAACTAAGGACTTGCCGTATCCTTGGATGTGGCATTTTTTATTTTTTATGGCTGGGACACCTCATACACATGTAAAGGTGTCTTTTCTTTTGAGAAAAATAGGGGTTTTCATGAGCCTTTCAGATGCAGCTTTGTGCGGTGGTACGGATCTGCAAAAGGAGGAATAGGAAAAATGAAAAATGAAAAAGCGGTCGTTGTCTTTAGCGGGGGACAGGACAGTACGACATGTTTATTATGGGCACTTCAACAATTTAAAGAGGTTGAAACGGTAACCTTTCATTATAATCAGCGTCATCAAGAAGAAATTGATGTCGCCAAAAGAATTGCTGACAAGCTAGGTGTGAAAAATCATCTATTAGATATGTCACTTTTAAATCAGCTTGCACCCAATGCCTTAACAAGAGATGACATTGATATTGAGGAAAAAGAAGGAGAACTGCCTTCTACATTTGTTCCGGGAAGAAACCTCGTTTTCTTATCCTTTGCATCCATTCTTGCGTATCAAATCGGAGCACGTCATATTATCACGGGTGTGTGCGAGACAGACTTTAGCGGCTACCCAGATTGCCGAGATGAGTTTGTGAAATCTTGCAACGTCACGGTGAATTTGGCAATGGAAAAACCATTTGTCATCCATACGCCGCTCATGTGGCTGAATAAAGCTGAAACGTGGAAGCTGGCGGATGAACTGAATGCGCTAGATTTTGTGAAAAATGAAACGCTCACTTGCTATAATGGCATCATTTCTGATGGCTGCGGGGAATGTCCTGCATGTAAGCTTCGAAAAAATGGCTATGACACTTATATGGACATGAAGGAGGCGAACTAAATGCTTTCTCAAATCTATCCACAGACGGATCACCCATTTTCGTTTGAATTGAATAAAGATATGCATGTATCGGCAGCACACTTTATCCCAAGAGAAGATGCTGGCGCTTGTAGCCGCGTACATGGTCATACGTATACGATCAACATTACGATTGCAGGAGATCATCTAGATGAGTCAGGTTTCCTTGTGAATTTTAGCACGCTAAAAAAACTTATTCATGGGCAGTACGACCATACACTGCTCAATGACCATGAAGAATTCTCATCAAATGATCCTTATGCGATGCCAACCACTGAGGTTGTTGCAAAGACTGTGTATGATAAAGTGGCCGCATATTTAACGACTTTAGCGAACAAACCAGTATGTGTTCAAGTTTTTGTCAGAGAGACACCAACAAGCTACTGCATTTACCGACCGAAACGAGTTGAGCTCAATGACTAAAGCGATTCCTGTCTTAGAAATCTTTGGTCCAACCATTCAAGGAGAAGGAATGGTCATTGGCCAAAAAACCATGTTTGTCAGAACGGCTGGCTGTGACTACTCTTGCAGCTGGTGTGATTCATCTTTTACATGGGATGGATCAGCTAAGCATGATATTCAGTGGCTTCAGGCAGAGGACATTGTAAAAGAGCTGAAGAGAATAGGTGGAAAGGCTTTTTCTCATGTCACCATTTCAGGTGGGAATCCTGCGCTTTTAAAACAAATGGAATCACTTATTGATTTATTGCATGAAGAAGGAATTGATACGGCGCTTGAAACGCAGGGAACGATGTATCAAGATTGGTTTTTGAAGATAGATGATTTAACCATTTCTCCAAAGCCACCAAGTTCTAATATGAAAACCGATTTCACGAAACTAACGCGTATCATAGATGAATTGAAAAATGGAAACAGATTGCATCATGCAAGCCTGAAGGTCGTCATCTTTGATGATCTTGATCTAGCCTATGCAAAGGATGTCCATGCGAAATACCCAGAACTTCCTTTTTATTTGCAAGTTGGAAATGATGATACGACGACAGCTGATGATGCGTACCTATTAACGCACTTATTAAAGAAATACGAAATGCTTGTAGATCAAGTAGCGCAAGATCCTGATTTGAATCGTGTGAGAGTCCTACCACAATTGCACACGCTATTGTGGGGAAATAAACGAGGCGTATAGAAAGGAAGAGACAAAATGACGACAAGAAAACCAGAAGAATTAGAAGGTGTCACTTTACTAGGAAATCAAGGGACCAATTACTTGTTTGACTATGCACCTCAAGTGCTTGAAACGTTTCCGAATAAACATACGAATAGAGATTATTTTGTGAAATTCAACTGCCCAGAATTCACATCCCTTTGCCCGCAAACAGGGCAGCCAGATTTTGCGACCGTTTATATCAGCTACATCCCAAATGAAATCATGGTCGAAAGTAAATCATTAAAATTATATTTGTTCAGCTTCCGTAACCACGGTGATTTCCATGAGGATTGTATGAATATTATCATGAACGACCTCATTGAATTAATGGACCCAAGATATATTGAAGTATGGGGCAAATTTACACCAAGAGGCGGTATTTCAATTGATCCGTATACGAACTACGGAAAATCTGGGACAAAGTATGAAGAAATGGCATCGTATCGTATGATGAATCACGATATGTATCCAGAAACGATTGATAATCGCTAATAAATAAGAAAAGACATGCGGATGACATGTCTTTCAGATTGTTGACAAAGGGCTAAAATGAACTTGATTTTAGCCCTTTGTCTTCTTTTCAGCTCAGCGTGATAGAAAACCTTTGAATTCTAGGAAGGACGAGTACCGGCGCGGAGCGAATTTGACATTCGTGAGCACCGGCACGCAGGACTGACACCGAATGCGAGGGTTTGACTACATGCTGAAAGACATGCGAATAACATGTCTTTTTTTATGGAATAGATCATGATGGCACATAAAAAAAGAGAAGAGTCATGTCACTCTTCTCATACCAATAGGAATAGAACTTGCTAGGACGGCTGGGGGCTACCAGCTCGTATGTATAGTATACACGACAGAACGTATGTTTGTAAAGGTGTATCGTGCTTTTATTCTTTATATATTTACATTAAGATAAAATTGAAACGAGCGAATGGAAATGGAGGCGTTTATGTTGGCAAAAGAAGACAAAACAGAGAAGCTGCTGATGGAATTAAGGGAAGAGCTTCAGATGCTTGAGCATCAAAACAAAGAACGATATAAATGGAGTGCCTCCACATTACTTGGAGTGATCGCCCTTTTAATTGATAAAGGTGTGATAACACCTGAAGAAGTTGACATGTACAAAACAAAAGCGGAAATGCAAACCTTTCACGCGCAAAAAGACTGACGCCACTCTATATGGTTGTCAGCCTTTTTCATATGTGATTGTCAGAAGAGAACAGAGCTGTCAAACGAATTAGCTGTGCTTCGTATATCCTTATGTAACGGTAGACTGAATTGAGGATTGCAAATTAATGTACGGAGTCTTTGATGATTTTATAGTTTTTATGATTAACGACTGTTAGTGAATCCAGTTCTAAATCTCTATAGTTGTCCATAATGGTGACATCCACAATAACAGAGTTTTCATTCACTTTTTCAACTACACCTGTTAAACCATTTCTAAATTCGATCACATTCCCAATTTTTGCAATCTTCAACCGATCCCTCTCCTTTAAAAACAGATTTCATTCCCTATTAAAAAGTATTTTGCAATATTTTCATACCAATGTAAAGGATAAAGACGTTTTTCTTTCGTTTTCGTTGTACGCTTTGAAAACGAATGGTATATTTAATATTTGATCAAGGCTGAAAAGGAGCGGTTTTTTTGACTGAAGAACACATCAACACAATACTAGAATCATTACGGAATGGAACTGAAAAACAAGCGACCATTCAAAAGGGTGATTTTTTAACATTTCGTTCTGTATTGGTCAATCAAGATGATTTTAAACATTTTCGCGGAATCGCCAAGCATGGTGGAGGTGTTATTTTTGAATATCTTAAAGAAGCAAGAAGCTAAAGCTTTTTCTCATTGATGAGAGAAAGCTTTTTATTTTGGTTCTTTTGTCACACTTCCAACCAGCTTGATACATATGAAAAGAAAATGTAATAACCCATAATCAGGAGCATAAGGATGATTATAGGCTGAAAAGGGACTATTTTAAACGTTTACATTTCCAGTTCGTGCGTATTTCAACTAGGACATGCCATTTAATGACGGAATTTGGACAGGCATGAAAATCTTTGTGCGTGAAAATAGAAGAAGCTCTTGTTAGAGTGGACAAGTATCTTACAGCCTACATTGATTAAAGGAGGAATGAGGCGAATGATCAAAATTCATACAGCTCTTTTTGCCATCCTTATGCTCATCTCAGCGATCAAGATGGACAATATACAAGAGCAAGAAGGCACATTAAGTCAGAAACTTGAACAAGCACCTGTAAAGCATCAGCTTTCATATATAGATCAAGATGAAAAGCATACTGTGATCCCAGCGTTTTCAGAGGAGAAACATCAGCCTAAAGTGAAAATGCTAAGCACGTCAACAGAGGAGAGGGCATCAAAACCGAAGCCGAAGAAAAAGGAAACGGCAAAGCCAGCAAGCTCAAGAAATCAATCACACTATTCTAATGAAGAAATGGACTTGCTTTCTCGGTTGGTACATGCCGAAGCAAAAGGTGAATCTTACGCCGGGAAAAAAGCTGTAGCAAGCGTCGTATTAAACCGCGTGGAACACCGCTCTTTTCCTGACAGTGTCAGAGGCGTGATTTATCAGCGAAATGCCTTCCAGCCAGTATCAAATGGAAGTATCAATGATAAGGCAGACCAGGATTCCGTAAAAGCAGTGAAGCAGGTTGTCAAAGAAGATGACAGAACAACAAAGGCGATTTATTTTTATAATCCAAAAACGGCGACAGATAACTGGATTCGTTCTCGTAAAATTGTAGAACGCATTGGCCGTCATGTGTTTGCAGTGTAAAGAAAAGCAGCGATCAATCAGTCGCTGTTTTTTTGTCTTCAATTATTAAAATATTTTCAGGACTTGTCTCATAGAATGTGAAAAGAATTTGCTTTTAGACAAGGGGAGGCTACATGAATCGATTTGTAAAAGGGGTCATTCTGCTATCTGTCGCAGCTTTCATTGCTGAGTGTATCGAGTTTTTAGTCAATATGATTTTAGCGAGAGAGCTTGGAGAACATGGAATGGGTTTATATATGAGCATCCTTCCCATCATCATGCTTGTGCTTGTGATCGCCAGCTTAGAGCTGCCAGTCTCCATTTCTAAATTCATTGCAGAATCGCATGAGCGGCTTCATAAAAGTATGCTTCGCCATGCCTTTAAAATGACGCTTGTGGTGACATGCACAACAACGACAATAGCAGCCATTGTACTGCCTTTCATTCCTGTATTTCAATCGTATCATCCGCTGATGAAGGGCTTGGTTCTGTCACTCATTCCAATCATCGCATTTACGTCCATTGCACGCGGCTATTTTATGGGCAAGCAGCAAATGGGCAGAATTGCTCTAGCCAATATGCTGAAAAAAACGATCCAGCTTATCTGTTTGTTTTTGTTTTTTCATTGGTATTCGTTTGATATTGAAACAGCGGTGCTTATCGCGATTGGTGTGATTGTTGCAAGTGATCTCGTCGTCTTTATCTATTTATATTCCCAATACGTCATGGCGAAAAATGCTGTGAATGTCAGATCGGTTGAGTTAAGAGGGATTGACGTCAGAAAACGTTTGTTAGCAGTCTCCATCCCGACAACAGGTATGCGTATCTTTCATGCCATTGCCAATGCGATTGAACCGTTTTTAATCAAAGGAGCCCTCGTTGCAGCGGGCATTTCTGGTACGCTTGCTGTTGATCATTACGGAATGCTTGCTGGCGTAGCGATGTCGATTGGTTTTTTTCCGGCGTTTATCGCTCATTCCATTATGATTGTGATGATTCCGAATGTATCAGAAGCCTATGCCTTGGGGCAGTATGATCTCGTGAAAAAACGTGTCAGACAAGCGATTCTCATTACGTTTGGCTATGGGGTGCCAGCCGTGATGATCATGTATTATTTCGCTTATCCGCTCACGCAGCTCTTTTTTGACTCACCTCAAGCAGCCGTCTACTTGCAGCTGCTATGGCCATACTTCTTATGCCACTTGTTCGTGATGCCGTTTCAAGCGTGTTTAATTGGTATGGGTCTTATTAAAGATGTGTTCCTACATAATATATGGGTGCACGTGGTGTCGTTCTCTATGGTGTATTTCCTAGGATCCATCGAATCCTTAAATATGATGGGCGTTATCTTAGGAATGAACACGGGGATGCTGCTATTAACGGCTTTGCATTATGCGACGATTTGCAAGGAACTCGGCGTCTCCATGTTTCTTACATTGAAAAAAGCTTGAATGTCATGTGCAGCTAGCGGGCAAGCTATAGGAAAATCAGGAAGGAAGATGCTGATGAATCGTAAATATCTACCCGCCAGTCTTCTCATGATGACCCTTCTTTTATTTCTGTTGAACATAGAGGCTGAAGCAAAAGAGCCTGTCATGGCGCCGAGGATAGAAGCTCCTACATTAACAGGTGAATCGCAGGTGATCCCGGTGAAAGGGAAACGGACCATTCTGCATTTTTGGACAACGTGGTGCCCATCCTGCAAAATGGAGCTTCCAGCCTTTGAACAGATTGTGAAAGAAAATCAAAGTGATGTAGACATACTGACTGTGAATTTACTTGGTGCTGAGCAAAGCAAGCATGCAGTTGCCCAATTTGTGAAAGACAGAAAGTTCACATTTCCGATCGTTCTCGATGAACACGGCGAAATGATGAAGAAATACCAAATCATGACGATCCCGACGACCTTTTTCATCAATGAAAAGGGTGAAGTGGTCAAAAACCATGTAGGTCCGCTGACGAAAAAACAAATCAAAGAGTGGACAAATTCATAGAACACAAGCTTTCTGTAAAAAACCAATGGTCGATCCGTTGGTTCTTTTTTGTGTTCAATTACCTTTCAGATGAATAAAATGTGCTCAGAAAGAGAAAGAAATAAATGACGATAATAATGATAATTATTATCAAGAAGAAATTATAATAATTATTAATTGAAAATTGATCAGAACCTGTTATAATGAGTTACAGACCTATAAAAAGCTTGAAATAGCAGAAAATATAGATGATAAACGGAACGGGCAACGATTGATAATGTGAAAATCATTATCAATTAGAGAGGAGAAAGTAATCATGAATGAGAATACAGTACTTTATCAAACGACAGATCAAAAGGGATCCAACTCGCTCTTTCATAAATGGGCACAGCACGGAGAATTAATTGCAGCAGGCATTTCGGGGATTCTCATCTTGATTGGATGGTTTCTAAAGGATGAAACGATGTGGAGTATTCCTCTTTTCATTCTTGCTTTTGTTATTGGTGGTTTTGCAAAGGCAAAGGAAGGAATTGAAGAAACCATTTCATCCAAGACATTAAATGTTGAACTTTTAATGATATTTGCTGCGATAGGCTCAGCGATCATTGGCTACTGGGCAGAGGGCGCCATCTTAATTTTTATTTTTTCGCTCAGCGGTGCGCTAGAAACGTATACGTCAAATAAAAGTAAAAAAGACTTAACGGCCTTAATGAGTATCGCTCCAAATGAAGCCACTTTAATTGAAGAAGATGGCACCACCATCCAAATCGCTGCTTCTTCACTTACGCCAGGCGACCGTATTTTAATCAAAGCGGGCGAACGAATTGCAGCAGATGGTGTGATCATGAGCGGAAGAACAAGTGTAGACGAATCTGCCTTAACGGGTGAATCGGTGCCTCAGGAAAAAGGGCAAGGGGAAGATGTGTTTGCAGGAACAGTGAATTTAAATGGTTCATTAACAGTAGAAGTAACAAAACATAATGAAGAAACACTTTTTCATAAAATCATTAAGCTTGTGGAATCTGCACAAGAAAGTGTATCACCAAGCCAAGCATTTATTGAAAAATTTGAAGGTGCATATGTAAAAGGTGTGCTCATCACTGTGGCGATTTTAATGTTCCTGCCTCATTTTGTACTTGGCTGGAGCATGAGTGAAACGTTTTACCGTGCGATGGTATTTATGGTGGTTGCCTCGCCTTGTGCACTTGTTGCCTCTATTATGCCAGCAGCTCTTTCACTCATCTCAAACGGTGCAAGAAACGGTATGCTTGTAAAAGGAAGTGTCTTTTTAGAAAAACTAGGCACAAGTACGATGATTGCATTTGATAAAACGGGTACGATTACAAGCGGAAAACCAGCTGTTGAAAAAGTGGTCTTGGCAAAAGGGCAAGATGAATCGACCTTTTATCAAGCGCTCTATCAAATTGAAAGTCAGTCGAACCATCCATTAGCTAAAGCCATTTCTGATATGGCAAAAGAGCATCAAACAGAGCGGGCAGCCCACGCAACCATTGAAGAAATATCAGGTTTTGGTGTGGAAGCACAATTAAATGGAGATACATGGCGTATTGGAAAGAAAGATTTTGCCGGAAAAGCTTCAATGGATCGTGACATTGAAGAGAATGGTGAAGTTCTTTCATCCCAAGGATATACTGTTGTCTATGTCCAAAAAAATCAAGAAGTCGTCGGCTGTCTCGGTCTGAAGGATCAAATCAGACCTGAAGCCAAAAAAATGATCCAGGAGCTGAATGATTTAGGCATTCAAACCGTCATGCTCACAGGGGATCAGCAAAAAACAGCTGAAGCGATTGCAAAGGAAGCAGGTATCCAAACCGTTGTCGCTGAATGTCTTCCAGATGAAAAGGTACACGAAGTCAATCAACTGAAAAAACAAGGTGATTCGATCATTATGGTCGGAGATGGGATCAATGATGCACCTGCACTCGCCACAGCAGATGTTGGCGTCGCAATGGGCGGAGGCACAGATGTTGCTTTAGAAACAGCAGATCTCATTTTAATGAAAAATAACTTAAACAATCTAACAAAGATGATTCGTCTTTCAAGAAGGATGAACCGAATCATTAAACAAAACATCATCTTTTCATTAACTGTCATTTGTCTCTTAATCTGTGCGAATTTCTTACAAGTTCTTGATTTACCTTTTGGTGTCATTGGGCATGAAGGCAGTACGATTTTGGTTATTTTAAACGGACTTCGTTTGCTTCGTGCTTCTTAAGCAAATGACAAAAGCGCACTGGCTTTAGGTCAGTGCGCTTTTGTGCGAAATACAGTGAAAACTGATACAATAGATCAGTAGTCAAACGTGTGAGGAGGATCACGATGAATCGAATGAAAAACTTGTCTTCTTGGCTTAAGAAAAAAGACATTCAAGGGGCATTTATACATACAAAGGAGAATGTGTTCTATCTATCTGGATACTTCACAGAGCCGCATGAAAGAGTGATGGGGCTGTTTGTTTTTCAGGAAGCAGATCCATTTTTCATCTTGCCTAAGATGGAAGTTCAGCAAGCAAAAAATGCGGGATGGGCTGGAGATCTTATTGGATATGAAGACCATGAAAACCCCTTTGATTTCATACAAAAGGCACTAGAAACACGAGGAGTAAAAGCGACTCGCCTAGCGATTGAAAAAGAATCCATTCCTTTGCAAAGAGCAGAGCAGCTTCAAGCTGTCACTGGGGCAGAAACATTCGTCCGGGTAGAAGATGTGCTCAATCAGCTAAGACTAATTAAAGACGAAGCTGAAATTGAAACATTGAAAAAAGCTGCTCAATTGGCAGACGAAGGCGTCAAAATTGGGGTTCATGCCCTAAAAGAAGGGGTGACGGAAACCGAAGTTCTTGCTGTCATCGAATATGAACTGAAGAAAAAAGGCATTCAGGGCATGTCCTTTTCAACCATGGTACTATTCGGAGAAAAATCAGGAGAACCTCATGGAAATCCGGGACAGGCAGCCTTGAAAAAAGGCGATTTTGTTTTATTTGACCTTGGTGTGATTGTGGATGGTTATTGTTCAGATATTACAAGAACCTTCATCTATCAAGAAGCGTCTGAACAACAAAAGGATATTTACAACACCGTCTTGAAAGCCGAATTGGCAGCACTTGATATGAGCCAGCCGGGTGTGAGAATTGGTGACCTTGACTTAAAAGCAAGAGGGCTGATCGCAGAAGCAGGATATGGCGAATACTTCCCGCACCGTCTAGGGCATGGACTCGGGGTTTCTGTTCATGAGTTCCCTTCTATGAGTCAAGCAAATGATGACCTTCTAAAAGAAGGGATGGTCTATACGATCGAACCGGGTATTTATGTACCAGGAGTCGGCGGGGTTAGAATTGAAGACGATGTTCTTATTACAAAAGATGGCCCAGTCACCTTAACGAATTATCCAAAAGAGTTGACGATCATCAAGTAATGAAAAAAATCACGATGAACGTCCATGTACTGGGAGCGTCATCGTGATTTTTTTGTCACTCTTTGCGATCCTTATCAACAAAAAAATCATCAATTGATTGAAACGGCTTGATTTTATGTTCTTTTTCTAAAGGATGTAGTGCGAATCGAGCAGAAAACAAAACAGTCAAACATAATATGATCCATATGATAATACCCATCTTGAATTCCCCTTTCCACCCAGTGATTTGTTCAGCTCACATACATCTTAAAGTATGAAACGCTTACCATATCAAGAGAAAGTAGGAGAAAAAATGCCTAACATAAGGGATATTGCGAAAAGAGCGGGCGTATCTGTTACCACCGTATCACGAGTGATGAATGATCATCCTTATGTCAAAGAAGAAAAGCGAGAGCGCGTACTTAGTGCGATGAAAGAGCTCAAATATACACGAAATATTCAGGCAGTGCATTTAGCAAAGGGCTATTCCAATATGCTTGGAATTGTGCTTCCGACAATTGATCACTCCTATTTTAGCGGAATTGTCACAGGGATTGCAGAGAAAGCGCAGGAGCGCGGAATGCATTTTGCCTTGTTTCAAACAGGATATGACCCATTAAAGGAAAAAGAAGCATTAATGAGCTTAAAAGAGCAGCGTGTGGATGGTTTAATCTTTTGTTCAAATGCGTTAAGTGATCGAGACATTTTAAAGTGGCAGGAATCTGGTCCTATTATTTTTTGTCATCCTACTCCGCATGATACATGTTCATCGGTATCGATTGCGCATGATCAGGCTTTTAAGGAAGGGCTTGAACACTTAGCGGCATGTGGTCATGAGCGAATCGCAATCGTTCTTGCTAGAACAGAGGGGGAGAATAGCCAAGTTCGCATTCAGGCTTATCAAGAAATGATGCGGTCGCTTGGGCAGGACATTCATGAGGAATGGATCATTGAAGGAAAACTGACCATTTTTGATGGCAAGCAATTATTTACAGAATGGAAAGAGATGAAAAATCGTCCGACAGCCTTACTGATTACGAACGATGATGTCTCAGCAGGTTTTTTACTAGAAGCACAGCGTCACTACATAAACGTTGCAGAATCACCAGCCATACTTGGCTTTCAAAACGATCAATTGAGTGAAGCATTGGGGATTTCTAGTATAGACATTCCCCTCAAACAAATGGGGCAGGAAGCATTTGACTTGTTCAAGCAAGCATTACAAGGTGAGGCACCAGAAAAAAGAGTGCTGTCATATCGACTCGTTGAGCGCACAACGACTATTTTGAAAAACAATCGTTGACGCACGTTTCATCTGTTTTGTACGATAAGAAGGATTGAATAAGAAGGAGGTGGGGATGTTCATGGAATCCTTCACCGTTGATAAAGCGTTAAATAATAATGTCATCATCGCAAAACACCCTTCTTTAGGTGAAGTGGTCCTGATTGATAAAGGGATCGGCTTTGGGAAAAAATCGGGTGACGTTCTCGATCAAGCGGCATTTGAGAAAATGTTTGTGTTAAAGAATACAAAAGAGCAAACAGAATACAAACAATTGCTGCACCACATTAATGAGGACATGATTGAGCTTGCCAATGACGTCATTTATCATATACGAGAAAAAATGGGGCATCGTTTAAATGAGCATATTCATATTGCACTGACAGATCATATTGCCTTTAGCTTTAAGCGAGTTAAGCAAGGCTATGATATCACCAATCCTTTTATGCTTGAAACGAAATCCTTATACCCGAAAGAATACGAGGTCGCAAAGGAAGTCGTGGAACTGATAAATGCGCGGCCAGATGTTGAAACAAAGCTGCCCGAAGGAGAGATTGGATTTATTGCGCTCCACATTCACTCTGCTTTAACGAACCGGCCTTTATCCGAGGTCAACCGTCATTCGCAGCTCATGACACAAATGGTCCAAGTGATAGAAGATGCATTTCATATGAAAGTAGATAGAGAAAGTATTCATTATTTACGCTTACTGCGCCATATTACGTTTTCGATTGAGCGTATTAAACGGGAAGAATCATTAGAGGAGCCAGAAAAGTTACTTCATCTATTGAAAAATGAATATCCTTTATGCTACAATACTGCTTGGAAAATGATCAAAATTTTGCAACATGCATTGAAAAAGCCTGTACAAGATGCCGAAGCTGTCTATTTGACACTACACCTGTACAGATTGACGAATAAAATTTCATAGTTTCCTTGAAACGTGTAACTGATTCGATCAGGCATGAGTGACTTAAGGTAAATACAGGATAAGATCCTGTTATTTGCGCAACCTTATATCACCATGCCTTTTTTGTGTTCTGAAAGTGAAATGTAAACGGTTAATTATGAAATGTACGTCAATATGTGATTGAAATGTATGTTGTAAGCGAAAACAAAAGGAGGTTCAACCAGTGTTTAAATCACTTTTTGGTGTGTTGCAAAAAATTGGACGAGCACTTATGCTTCCAGTTGCGATCCTTCCTGCTGCTGGTATTTTACTAGCACTTGGAAATGCGATGCAAAATCCGCAGCTGATTGATGTCGCTCAATTTTTAAGCAATGATACAATTCAGCTTGTTGCTAGTGTTATGGAGAATGCGGGGAATATTGTCTTCTCGAATCTTCCACTCCTATTTGCTGTAGGGGTTGCCATCGGTCTTGCCAATGGAGACGGTGTGGCAGGGATTGCCGCAATCATCGGTTACCTTGTCATGAACGTGACGATGAGTGCCGTATTAATGGCCAACGGTTCTATTCCATCCGATTCAGTCAAATTGGCTAAGTTCTTTAAGGAAAGTCATCCAGCATATGTGAATATGCTCGGCATACCGACCTTGTCTACCGGCGTTTTTGGCGGGATTATTGTCGGGGTATTAGCCGCTTATATGTTTAATAAATTTTACAAAATTGAGCTCCCGCAATATCTTGGCTTCTTTGCTGGTAAGCGTTTTGTTCCAATTGTTACATCTATTTCAGCACTTATTTTAGGGCTTTTGATGCTCGTTATTTGGCCGCCAATCCAAGGTGCACTGAACTCATTTTCAACAGGACTGCTTGCAGCGAATGAGCCGCTGGCTGCCTTTGTATTCGGTGTCATTGAACGCTCATTAATTCCGTTTGGTCTGCACCACATATTCTACGCACCATTTTGGTATGAGTTCTTTAGCTATAAGAGCTTATCAGGAGATATTATCCGTGGTGATCAGCGTATCTTCATGGCGCAAATCAAAGATGGTGTTCAGCTGACAGCCGGGACATTCATGACAGGGAAATATCCGTTCATGATGTTTGGACTTCCAGCAGCAGCACTTGCGATTTACCATGAAGCAAAACCTAAGAATAAAAAGCTTGTAGCGGGCATTATGGGATCAGCGGCCCTTACTTCTTTCCTAACAGGGATCACTGAACCGCTTGAATTCTCATTCTTGTTTGTTGCACCGATATTATTTGCGATTCACTGTGTATTTGCTGGATTATCCTTTATGATAATGGATATTCTAAACGTGAAAATTGGAATGACCTTCTCAGGAGGGTTAATCGACTTTTTCTTATTCGGTATCTTGCCAAACCGAACCGCTTGGTGGCTAGTCATTCCAGTCGGTCTTGTACTGGCTGTCATTTACTACTTTGGATTCAGATTTGCGATTCGCAAGTTTAATCTGAAAACGCCAGGACGCGAAGATGAAGCAGCTGACGGTGCAAGCAGCGCTCAATCTGGAAAAGGCGATGACTTACCTTATGAAATTCTTGAAGCAATGGGTGACCAAGAAAACATTAAACACCTAGATGCTTGTATTACGCGTTTACGTGTCACTGTAAATGATCAGAAAAAAGTGGATAAAGACCGCTTGAAAAAGCTTGGCGCTTCAGGTGTCCTTGAAGTAGGGAATAACATTCAGGCCATCTTTGGTCCACGCTCTGATAATTTAAAAACACAAATGCAGGACATTATTGCAGGGCGCACACCTCGACCAGCGAAAGACCCTTCTGCAAAAGAAGAAGTTAGCCAGCAGGTTGAAGAAGTCATTGCAAAACCGCTTCAAAACGAACAAGGGAAAGAAACGTTTGCTTCACCAATTACAGGGGAGCTGCATCCAATTACAGATGTGCCAGATCAAGTATTCTCAGGGAAAATGATGGGTGACGGTTTTGCTATCTTGCCAAAAGAGGGAACAGTGGTTTCACCAGTAAGAGGAAAAATCTTAAATGTGTTCCCAACAAAACACGCCATCGGCCTCCAGTCTGATGGTGGACTTGAAATCTTGATTCACTTCGGAATTGATACAGTCAGCCTCAAAGGAGAAGGATTTGAAGCATTTGTACAAGAGGGAGATCAAGTAGAAATCGGTCAAAAACTTTTAGAGGTTGATATTGATAAAATTAAGTCAGAAGTACCATCTTTAATGACACCAATTGTATTTACAAACTTAAGTGAAGGACAATTTATTGACCTTCAAGAATCCGGTGAAATCAAAGCTGGCCAAGAAAACATCATGAAAATTTCAAAATAATTTTCATAACTGCCGTTCTTGTTAGATGACAAGCTCGGCAGTATGATATAATATTGTGGATGTATGAAATGTATAAAAAGGAGATTGATAAAAATGGCTCAACAAACATTCAAAGTAACTGCAGATTCTGGAATTCACGCACGTCCTGCAACAGTTCTTGTACAAACTGCTAGTAAATATGATGCTGATATCAACTTAGAATATAATGGTAAAACAGTGAACCTGAAATCTATTATGGGTGTAATGTCTCTAGGAATTGCGAAAGGTGCCACAATCACAATCTCTGCTTCTGGTTCTGATGAAAATGATGCACTTGCTGCACTAAAAGACACAATGAAAAGTGAAGGCCTAGGCGAGTAATGCAACAACTGAAAGGAATCGGTGCTTCAGCAGGCGTTGCGATTGCAAAAGCATATCGTCTAGAAGAACCAGATTTAACAGTTCACCAAAAAGACATCAATGATCCAGAGACAGAAGTGAAACGCTTTGAAGAAGCAATTCATGTTTCAAAGCAAGAACTTGAAGCAATTAAAGAGCATGCGCTAAAAGAACTTGGCCAAGATAAAGCGGATATTTTTTCTGCACACCTTCTTGTGTTAAGTGATCCAGAGCTGCTCAACCCAGTGAAGGATAAAATCACATCGGATAAAGTAAATGCTGAATTTGCTTTAAAAGAAACAGCAACAATGTTTGTTACAATGTTTGAAGCAATGGACAATGAATACATGAAAGAACGTGCAGCGGATATTCGCGACGTTACAAAACGTGTCACTGGTCATTTGCTAGGCGTTGACATTCCAAACCCAAGTATGATTTCTGAAGAAGTCATTATCATTGCTGAAGATTTAACACCTTCTGATACAGCTCAGCTGAACAGACAATTCGTCAAAGGTTTTGCGACAGATATCGGTGGTCGTACTTCTCACTCAGCGATTATGGCAAGATCAATGGAAATTCCAGCAGTTGTTGGGACAAAAGAAGCAACAAAAACGGTGAAAAACAATGATCTGATCATTGTGGATGGTATTACTGGAGACGTCATCATTCAGCCTTCTGAAGATGAAGTGAAAGCGTATCAAAAAAAGCATGAAGACTACTTAGCTCAAAAAGCGGAATGGGCGAAACTTGTTGACCAGCCAACGGTCACAAAAGACGGCGTTCACGTAGAGTTAGCTGCAAATATTGGAACACCTGAAGATGTGAAAGGTGTACTTGAAAATGGCGGCGAAGCAGTTGGATTGTACCGTACAGAATTTTTATACATGGGCAGAGATCAGCTCCCAACAGAAGAAGAGCAGTTCGATGCGTATAAAACCGTTTTAGAGAAGATGGAAGGGAAAGCAGTGGTTGTCCGCACACTAGATATTGGTGGCGATAAAGAACTTCCTTACTTGCAGCTTCCAAAAGAAATGAACCCGTTCCTCGGCTATAGAGCGATCCGCCTTTGCCTAGAAGAGCAGGAGATTTTCAGAACACAGCTACGCGCGTTACTTCGTGCAAGTACATATGGAAACTTGAAAATCATGTTCCCTATGATCGCGACGTTATCAGAATTTAGAGAAGCAAAAGCTATTTTACTTGAAGAAAAAGAAGCATTGGTTGCCGCTGGTACAGCCGTTTCTGATTCCATTGAAATCGGAATGATGGTTGAAATTCCATCAACAGCTGTTATCGCAGATCAATTTGCAAAAGAAGTAGATTTCTTCAGTATTGGAACAAATGATTTGATTCAATACACAATGGCTGCTGATCGAATGAACGAACGAGTGTCTTATCTTTACCAGCCATACAATCCAGCTATTCTACGCCTCATAACGCTTGTGATTGAAGCAGCGCATAAAGAAGGTAAATGGGTTGGCATGTGCGGTGAGATGGCAGGAGATGAAATCGCAATCCCGCTCCTACTTGGATTAGGATTAGATGAATTTTCAATGAGCGCAACATCGATTCTTCCAGCAAGAACGCAGTTAAGCAAGCTTTCTAAAGAAGAAGCTGCATCATTTAAAGAGCACATCTTATCACTGAGTACAACTGAAGAAGTGGTTGATTTCGTGAAAAAAACGTTTCAGCATAACTAGGTGATGTGAACCAGACAGGTCAAACTGTCTGGTTTTTTTGTCGAATTTTATCATAATCAGTCATATCGCTTGCAGAGAAGGGCATCCTAAAATAAAAAATGGAGGTGACCAGTTTGTCTTTCTCTAACTATAAGCCAGGTGATCAAGTATATGTGATTTATCGAAACCCACATGCAGCCAATGTCGCACAAATTAAAGAAGCGGAAATCGTTTCACACCCTTACAATGAACAAGAGCTTGCGTTATTTCTACTTGAAACATATCATCCATTAGCCCCTGATGATGCCGTATTCCCAACATACGAAGAAGCAAATGCCCTTTATCAAGATTTGTTTGAATAAGGGAGATTTTAGAAAGGATAGAAGCCATCCTGAGAGGTTAAAGTAACGGTATGAACCTATAAGGTAAGGATGTGCTAAATATGATCAAACCGTTCGTTCCCCAGCTTGTTTATATTGAACCTCGGGCGCTAGAGTACCCATTAGGACAAGAGCTGAAAGAAAAGTTTGAAGGTATGGGGATTGAAATTAGAGAAACAACCTCACACAACCAAGTGAGAAATATTCCGGGAAAAAATGACTTGCAAAAGTATCGTAATGCGAAATCAACGCTCGTTATCGGCGTGAGAAAAACCTTGAAATTTGATACATCGAAACCTTCTGCCGAGTATGCCATTCCGTTTGCGACAGGATGCATGGGGCATTGCCATTATTGCTACCTGCAAACGACGATGGGGAGTAAGCCGTACATTCGCACATATGTCAATGTAGAAGAGATCTTAGATCAGGCTGAACAGTACATGAACGAGCGTGCGCCTGATATCACGCGATTTGAAGCCTCGTGTACATCTGATATTGTAGGAATTGACCATTTGACTCATACACTCAAACGAGCGATTGAATACTTTGGTCAAACCGATCTAGGTAAACTTCGCTTTGTTACGAAATTTCATCATGTAGATCATTTGTTAGATGCAAAACACAATGGGCGAACAAGATTCCGCTTTAGTATCAATGCCGATTATGTCATTAAATATTTCGAACCCGGAACATCACCACTCGATCAGCGGATTGAAGCGGCTGTAAAGGTAGCAAAAGCAGGCTATCCACTTGGCTTTATTATTGCCCCTATTTACATTCATGAAGGGTGGCAAGAGGGCTATAAAGTCCTATTTGAAAAACTCGATGCAGCTCTCCCTGAAGAAGTGAGACAAGATATCACCTTTGAAATGATTCAGCACCGTTTTACAAAACCGGCGAAGCGTGTCATCCAAAAAAACTATCCAAAAACAAAACTAGAACTAGATGAAGAAAAGAGAAGATATAAGTGGGGTAGATACGGAATTGGAAAATATATCTATCAAAAAGATGAAGAACAAGAACTTAGACAGACATTAGAATCATATATCGAACAGTACTTTCCGTCTGCAAAAATTGAATATTTTACTTAAAACAAGTCATTATGGCTTGTTTTTTCTATTTAAATTTTCTTATAACTATTGAATGCGGTACCAATTTTGCCGATATACACATTAAGATGCGAAAGTAGGATGTAGGGGTGATGAGATGTTTAAGAAACTTCAAATGAAGATAGCTGTATTTATCTCAGTTATTTTAATTTTAACTGTTGTTGCGGTTCAAGTTGGTTCCAATTTAGTATTAAGACCACTGATTGAACGAGATACGAAAACAACGACAGCAGCAACGGCAGAAAGCATGAGAGACATCATAGCATTAAAGCTTGAGAATTACGGTGATACGATTAACAAATTGGCAACAAGTACACTTACTGAAGATTTTGCACAGAAACAAACAAAGCAGACATTGGCATTTGAAAACGATGAATTAAAAGGATTGCAGGAGCAGGATGAACTCATCTCGCTTGCCTATATAGGAACAAGTGATGGTAAAATGTTCGCTTTCCCGGAGTCCGATTTTGGTGAAGGGTATGATCCGTCTAAACGAGACTGGTATATTCAAGCCGCTGAAAAGCCTGACGAAGTCCTATGGACAGATCCGTACATTGATAAAGCAACAAATGAAATGGTCGTTTCAGCTACGAAGGCGATCGTACGAAACGGGAAAGTAGTCGGTGTCGCTGGACTTGACTTAAAACTGGCTTCCATTCAGTCCTTTATAAATGAACAAAAGATTCCTTATATGGGAACGGCGTTCTTAGTTGATGGTACAGGGACTATTTTGGCACATCCAACAGAGCAAGGAAAAAATATCTCAAAAGTTGCTTCTGTGAAAACAGCGATCGACAAATCTGGTATTGATGATGACAAACAGCTGACTGTCATCTCCAAAATTAAAGCAGCTAACTGGACAATAGGTGTTAGCTTTGAGAAAAAGAAACTTCTTTGGATCACTGAACAAATGAATCAGACAAGTATCATCATATCTGTCATTGCCATTATACTTGCCATGATTCTAAGCTACTTATTGGCTAGAAGCATTACAACACCAATTAAACGCCTCATCGAGCATGTTCGTAAAGTGTCTGAAGGCGATTTAACCAGCTCGCTTGAGTCGAAGTCTCAGGATGAGATAGGTTTCCTCACGAAAAGCTTTAATCAAATGACTGAAGGTATCAGGGACTTAATTGAAAAAGTGAAAGAGTCTTCAGATCAGGTTGTGAAATCAACGGATGATGTGACACAAATTTCAAACGAGACCTTGCTGTCTAGTGAACAGATTGCAACGGCTATTCAAGAGGTCGCTGTAGGAGCGACGAAACAGGCATCAGAAGCAGAAACCATTAATGAAAAATCAGAGCATTTGTATGAAAAAGTTCGTCATATGGGTGAGCTTGCCACGCAAATGCAAACCAACTCAAAATCATCAGAAGATGCAAGCTATAGAGGACTTGATGCTCTTGGTCTGCTCGTCCAAAAATCAACACAAGCAAATGAAGAATCGAAAAAGGTAGAGCAAATGCTGCTTGACCTTGAGCATAAAACGAAAAATATTGAAAACGTCGTAACAGCGATCTCTGAAATCTCAGATCAAACGAATTTACTCGCACTGAATGCAAGTATTGAAGCAGCGAGAGCAGGAGAAAGCGGACGAGGGTTTGCTGTTGTGGCAGAAGAAGTCAGAAAGCTGGCTGAACAATCTGCGGAATCAACCAAACATATTAGTGAAACCGTAAAACTCATTCAAGATGAATCGAAAAAGGCAGCTGAAGCGATGACAGCAGCAAGCAAAATGAATGAAGAACAAGGTGGTGCCATCAATGCAACAGGGGAGGCACTCAGCAGTATCACAATGGAAATGCAGGCACTTGTCGGCTCCATTGACAGCATTCACACACAAATCAATGAAATGACTGAAGAACAGCAAAAAATGAATGATTCCATTCAAAGTATTGCGGCCATTTCACAAGAATCCGCAGCTTCAGCTGAGGAAGTACATGCTTCAACAGACGAACAAGTACAAGCTTTAGAAAGAACGAAAACATCAACAGAAATGTTGAACGAATCAAGTCAGGCACTGCGTCAGGCAGTCGATCGGTTTAAGCTGTAATCTTGCAGAAAAGAACCTTGCCATGTGAGCAAGGTTCTTTTTGTATGATAAAATATGAACAGAGGAGGGTGCCAACATGCATGTTAATCTATCTGGAAAAAAAGCATTGGTCGCTGCAAGCAGCCAAGGTATCGGTAAAGCCATTGCCTTTCATCTTGCAAAAGAGGGAGCAGATGTGATGCTCTCGGGAAGACATGAGCACACGCTGCAAGAAGCGGTCAAAGAATTATCCCCGCTTGTAAAAGGGAAGCTGACTTATCAAGTATGTGATGTATCTGACGCCGAGCAAATTAAAGCGCTTGTCGTCGCAGCAGCAGGTGATGAAAAACGCCTTGATATATTAGTGAACAATACAGGCGGTCCTCAAACAGGAACACTTGAAACCTTAACGGATGAAGATTGGATGGAATCATTTCAGCTTCATTTACTCAGCTATATTCGGTTATTAAAAGAAGCCTTGCCTTATTTAAAAAAACAAGGTGCACGAGTGTTAAATATTGCATCTATGTCGGTCAAAGAACCAATCCCAGGCTTGATGCTGTCGAATACATTTAGACCGGCCATTACCGGCTGGACAAAAACAGCTGCCCAGGAGCTTGCCAAGGATGGCATTTTGATCAATACCTTAGCTCCGGGGAAAATTGAAACAGAGCGTGTGAAACAGTTGGACAAACACCGTGCACAGGAGGAGAAACAATCGGTTGAAGAGATCAAAGTACAAGCTGAACGTATGATTCCGCTGGGCCGTTATGGGCAGCCAGAGGAATTTGCAGCATATGCGGCTTTTCTTTTATCTGAAGCCAATACATATATGACAGGTCAAACCCTCATCATTGATGGTGGATTGACAAAGTCTCTATAAGGAGGAATTCGTGATGGCACAAATCAAAACAGTTGGTTTTATTGGAATCGGTGTAATGGGACGTAGTATGGCAGGGCATTTAATGGATGCTGGCTACGAAGTTCTCGTTTATACAAGAACAAAAGCAAAGGCAGACACATTGGTTCAAAAAGGTGCTCTTTGGAAATCGACCGTAAAGGAGATCGCAAAGGAGGCAGATGCCGTCATCACAATGGTCGGGTATCCATCAGATGTAGAAGAAGTCTATTTAGGAGAAGATGGACTCGCGGAACATGCTGCGCCTGGTACATACCTCATTGATATGACCACATCGAAACCTCAGCTGGCAAAAGAAATTGAATCGAAAGCGAAGGGAAAAGGACTATTTGCATTAGATGCGCCGGTCTCTGGCGGAGACGTTGGAGCCCAAAACGGCACGCTGGCGATCATGATTGGTGGAGAAAAAGCAGCCTATGAAGCGTGCCTGCCGCTATTTCAGCAAATGGGAGAAAATATTCAATATCAAGGACCTGCAGGAAGTGGTCAGCATACAAAAATGTGTAACCAAATTGCTATCGCAGCAGGGATGGTAGGTGTGGCTGAGGCAATGGCCTATGCTGAAAAATCAGGACTTGATCCAGAGCAGGTACTTAAAAGCATCACAACAGGAGCAGCCGGCAGCTGGTCTTTGTCAAACCTTGCACCAAGAATGCTGAAAGGTGATTTCGAGCCAGGATTTTATGTGAAGCATTTTATTAAGGATATGGGCATTGCACTTGAAGAAGCAGAGCTGATGGGAGAAGAGATGCCAGGCCTTTCACTGGCGAAGTCATTATATGAAAAGCTCAGCGAACAGGGCGAAGAAAACAGCGGAACACAAAGCATCTATAAATTATGGGTCAAATAAAAAAACTGCCCCGCCTAGGTGGAACAGTTTGTAGCGTGTAAACAAGCCCTCACATTGCTGAAAAAAGAAGACAAACTAAAAACCTGTCCCAAATAGAGACAGGTTTTTTTGATATTATTTTCCGATGAATTGCTGCGTCCAGTAGTTACCAGATTTCACATAACCTACACCGATATGTGTATAGTTTTTGTTTAAAATGTTCGCTCTGTGACCTTCACTGTTCATCCAAGCTGTTACTACTTCTTGAGGTGATCTTTGACCTTGAGCAATGTTTTCACCTGCTGTTTTGTACGTGATACCAAATTGCTTCATTTGATCAAATGGAGATCCGTAAGTTGGGCTTGTATGAGAGAAATAGTTTTTATCTTTCATATCTTGTGATTTAGCGCGAGCAGATTTGCTTAATTTAGAATCGACAGAAAGAGCCTTCAATCCTTGTTTTGCACGCTCTTTATTTGTCAGCTCAACCACTTCTTGTTCAAATGCATTTAAGCTGCTGTCTGCTTTTGTTACAGTTGTGTCTTTTTGATCAGATTTTGAGCTGTTGTTCGTTGTGTTTTGTTTTGCTGGTGTGCTTGGTTTAGAAGCAGCCGGTTTTTTCACTGATTCTTGTTTTTGCTCATTTTTTGCTTTGTTTACTTCTTTCACCACTTTTGTTCCAGTAACAGGTTGACCACTTTTGATCAGCTTGTTTAATAGAGCTTCAATCTCTTTTTGGTTTGATGTGCTTAGCTTGTTTACATCTGAAGAGATATGTAATTTTGCAGCTAATGTATGAAGATCAATGGCTTGATGCTGTACGTTTATGACTTGTTTCAGGTTAAGCTCTTTCGCATCAGCTGAATGCCCTCCAGTGAACGTGATTAATGCAGTGGCTGTCAGCGCTGAAAAAATGAATGATTTCTTTTTCATGTTATAACTCCTCCTAAAATCTTTGTTTTGTTTTCTCACAGAAAATCATAACATGAACTTTTTGTTATAAACGTACCAGCATCCTCCATTGACAACGCCCATTTGTCATTTTTGTTAAAGTCATAGAAAGAGTCTCCTCATATCAATGAATGGAGAATCTTTCTATTTAAAGAAAACGACATAAACATACCAATATTTTAAAGTGTTAGTATATTTTTTTGCAGAATAGGGATTGACAGCTTTTTTTCGCTTGTTTCGCTGTAACAACTATTACAAAAGTGTTACAATAATGAGTGGTAATTGTAAAAGATTGAAAGGATGAGAGGAGCTACATAAGTGGGAGAGAAACAGCATCAAGGTGCTGCCGAGCAGAAAAAAATGAAGCGCCGGAACGCCTGGAGAATTAATCTCTTTTTCTTCGCTGTATTTAGTTTATTTGCTGGACTTGTCATCAAGCTCGGTGTGCTGCAAATCGTCAATGGTGAGGATTATAAAAAGCAAGCCAACCGAACTGAGGTCAAAACAGCATCATACCCGTCTCCAAGAGGAAAAATGTATGACGCGAGAGGCAGAGTCGTCGTTGATAACGAAAGTGTACCTGCCATCGTTTATACATCAGAAAGCGGTGTGAAAGCGGAGGATAAGATTAAAGTAGCAAGAAAACTTGCGACTTATATAAAAATGGATACAGATTTTTTGAGAGAGCGCGACATTCGAGATTTTTGGCTGGCCAGCCACCCGGAAGAAGCTGAGAAGTTGATTTCAAAAGCGGAAAAAAAGGATATTGATTCAAAAGACGTCTATCCGCTTCAAGTGGAGCGTGTGCCAAAGAAAGAAGTAAAAGCAATTGAAAAGGATGCAACTGAAAAAGCAGTTGCAGCGATCTATCGCAGGTTTACAGGTGGATATGCCTTTGAACCTCAAATCGTGAAAGCAATGAACCCGAACGAAGAGAAAAAAGGGGACGAAAAAGTTGCGCTGCTTGATGAAACAAAAGAATCTAAACAGACATCATCCGTAAGTTTGACATACGAAGAGATCTCACTTGTATCAGAGCATCTTGATGAACTGCCTGGTGTAAATGTCATCAATGACTGGACAAGGAAATATCCGTATGAAAAAACCCTCTATAATGTCCTTGGCGGTGTCACCACCCCAGAGCAAGGCATTATAAAAGAGCGTGAAGATTACTATATGGCAAGAGGCTACTCGCGAAATGATCGAGTAGGAAAAAGTTATTTAGAATATCAATATGAGGATTTTCTCAATCCAGAAAAAGCTACTGTTCAATATACACAAGTCGGCGGAAAACTGCTTGATGAAATAAAGCGGACAGAAGGACGAAGAGGACTTGACCTTGCACTTACATTTGATATGGAGCTGCAAAAGGAAGTCGACAAAATCGTTGAATCAGAGCTAAGGTCCGCTAGTGCAAGAAACTATATGATGGACCGTGCCTTTGTTGTGATGATGGACCCTAACACAGGTGATGTTCTCGCGATGTCAGGGAAGAAAATGGACGGCAGAGACGTCACAGATTATGCGATCGGAACGTTTACGACTCAGTATGAAATGGGCTCTGTTGTCAAAGGAGCTACTGTCCTCTCTGGCTATCAAGATGGCATGTCACACAACCAATCCTATATGGATACACCGCTGTATTTTGCGGGAAGTGGAGGAAAGCCGAAACAGTCTTACAAAGTTCTTGGATGGGTTAACGACCTTCAGGCACTCCAAAAAAGTTCCAACGTTTACATGTTCCAAGTGGCGATGAGAATGGCAGGGATTACCTATCAAAAAGATGGCCCGTTACCGGCAAGACCTGAACACTTACAAAAAATGAGAAACTATTATGCGCAATTCGGACTTGGCGTAAAAACAGGGATCGACTTGCCGCAGGAATCAAGCGGAATGCAGACGCATCCTAAGACAGTCGGCGGACTCTTGCTTGATGAAGCGATTGGTCAGTATGACACGTATACACCGCTTCAAGTCGCACAATACATGTCGACTATCGCGAATGGAGGCAATCGCATACAGCCAAGAGTGGTGAAAAGTGTCCATCTTCCAACGAATAAGGAAGAAGTAGGCCCTGTTGTGAAGAAATATGAGCCGAAGGTGCTGAACACCATTAACAACTCGAAAGCAGATATCGACCGCGTCAAAATGGGACTTAAAATGGTTACTTCAACAGGCGGGACTGCCGCTGGCCGGTTCGGTCAGCATGATGTCGCAGGGAAAACGGGTACAGCCCAAACCTTCTACTATGGTGCCAACCGGAGCTGGTGGGGCAATGCCACGTACAATTTAACCTTTGGAGGATATTATCCTTCTTCCAATCCGAAAGTGGCATTTAGTGTCGTAACACCGTATGTGTCAGATAAAGATTCTGTCATTAAAACCATTCCAAGTAAAATTGTTGATAAGTACGTTGAATTACAAAAGAAATATGAAAAGCAATAAACAGCCCGGAGCACAGCAAGAGAAAGTGCTCCTTTTTTACTGAAAATATGGACGTTTCACACGAGATTGGGAGGAAAATACGGTTTTTCTAGCGAATCCTTTTTATACATCAAACTAAGGACAACCCTAAAAAAATTAAAGGAGGGTCGGACGACGATGGAACAAAAAATGAAAGATTCGAATCAGCTTTACTCGAATATTGATTTACATGCCGTTCTTTCTTCTAATGGCCGCTTTCTCTACATTTCTTCCAATTGTAAGCAGCTTTTGCTCTATGAACAAAAGGATTTACTAGGGTGTTTTTTGAAAGACTTTGTTCATACCGAAGATCAATTTCTCGTCGAAAGTTATTTCTATAATCAGCACATGCTAGAGATTTGCCACTTTAGACTGCTTAGAAGTGATCTTACAGCTGTATGGGTAGAAGCAAGCATTGATTTTGTTGCTTGTGATGGGTTAGACAAGGATTTGAGTAGAGAAATGATCCTGAAAATGAGGGTAATGAATACAGAGCCTCAAAAAGCAGCATTTCAACCAACAGAAGTGTCAGAACAGTCGTTAGGCAGTCTACCGGCTTTCCAAGATGTCAGTGAAGCTGAAAATCTGATTGCCATGCTGCCAAATCCGTTATGTATTACGGCGCTTGGGAAAATTGTGTATGCCAACGATGCGATGCTGCAATTAATGGGTGTATGTGCAAAAGATGAAATGATCGGCAAGTCTGCGTTTGATTTTATTGCCGAGGAGTACCATGACATTGTGAGAAGCCGAATCAAAAGACTGCAGCAAGGCCTTCCAGTCGGAATGATTGAACAAATATGGAAAAGACAAGACGGGAGCATGATTCATATTGAGGTGAAGTCATCGCCTGCAATTTATCAAAATCAACGGGCGGAACTTTTACTCTTAGTGGACATCTCCTCTCGGAAAAAATTTCAAACTGTTCTTCAAAAAAGTAGAGAGCGGTATCAGCTGCTTATCCAAAATTCGATTGATACCATTGCCGTCATCCATGATCATAAATGGGTATTTATGAATGAATCAGGTATTAAATTATTTGAAGCCGAACATTACGATAAATTAATCGGAAAAGATATTTTTCATCAAATCCATTCATGTGATCAGCAAAAAGTGAAAAAGAGCTTATCACGTATTATCGAAAGAGCATCAGATTCTGAGATTGTGACGATGAGCTGCCATACGTTTAAACACCGGTTAATTTATACAGAAATGGTTTGTATCCCTACCACATTTTTTGGTGAAACAGCCGTTCAAATTATTTTAAGAGATATATCTGAACGAAAACAGACAGAAGAACTCATGCTGCGCTCTGAAAAATTATCAATCGCAGGTCAATTGGCAGCAGGCATTGCACATGAAATAAGGAATCCACTGACAGCGATTAAGGGCTTTTTACAGCTCATTAAACCAAAAACAAAAGACCGTGATCAATATTTTGAAATTGTCTTCTCTGAGCTGAGCCGGATTGAAATCATCTTAAGTGAGCTGCTAATGCTTGCGAAGCCTCAGCAAACAGCATCAATGCAGACGCTTGATTTGAAAAAAATCATTAGCGAGGTCACCGCTCTGCTAGAAACACAGGCCAACTTAAATGGAATTTTGATGAACACAAGAGATATCGAGGAGGATCTCCTGATGAATGGGGATCAAAACCAGCTGAAGCAGGTGTTTATCAATTTAATCAAAAATGCCGTCGAATCCATGCCGGACGGAGGGAAGGTAGACATTACCGCCAAAGCCGAAAAAGAAGGGATACTTGTCACGATTAGAGATGAAGGGATTGGTATTCCAGAATCGGTCATGAAGCGGATCGGTGAACCTTTTTTAACGACAAAAGAAAAGGGAACAGGTCTTGGGCTCATGGTGACATTTAATATTTTAGAAAATCACAACGGAACCATCCGGGTGGATAGCCACCCTGAGAAAGGGACTGTGTTTCACATCATGTTTCCCGCAAAATAAAAACAACGGCAAGAGAGCCGTTGTTTCATCCGTCTGTTGATAGTATGGAACGCTTTTCAAGAACAAATTGTTCGAGACGATCAAGTCCTTCTTTTAACGTTTCAAGTGAATATGCATAGGAAAGGCGCACATATCCTTCGCCGAGTGAAGAGAAAGCAGAACCAGGAACGACCGCAAGTCTTGAACTTTCTAACAGCTCCATGCAAAAATCAAATGAACTCATCCCAAACGATTCAATGGAAGGGAAAATATAAAAAGCGCCGGAAGGCTTAATGACCGGAAGCCCCATAGAAATGAGCCGATCATATACATAGTCGAGCCTTTTCTTATATTGCTCTCTCATGATCAGTGCATCATCCACACCATTTGTCACTGCTTCAAGTGCCGCCTTTTGTGAGATAGCTGAGGCACAAGACACGTTATATTGATGTACTTTTAATACATGTTTAGCAATAGGAGCTGAAGCAAATAAAAAGCCGATTCTCCATCCGGTCATGCTATGAGATTTTGACAGTCCATTGATGACAATCGTCTGTTCCTTTAAGAAAGAAGCAATGGAATGATGCGGACGATCAAATGTCAGCTCACTATAAATTTCATCAGATAGAATAAAAATATCCTTTCCTTCAAGAAGCTGTGCAATTTCTTTCAATTCTTCTTCTAATAGCGTGACCCCAGTTGGATTTGAAGGGTATGGAAGGACCACACACTTTGTCTTTTCCGTTAATGCATCTTCAATCAGCTTGACATTTAATTTAAAACCGGCATTAGTTGTGTCGATATGCACGGGTACCGCACCGCACATCCGAATGATCGGTTCATAGCCAGGGTATACAGGGCCGGGCAGGATGACCTCATCGCCTTCAGTCAAAATGGTTCGAAACGCAGCATCAATTGCTTGACTCGCACCTGTTGTCACAATGATTTCTGTCTCTGCATCATAATCAAGATGGACTTTCTTTTTGATGTACTGCTGGATCGCTTGTCTTAGCTCTAAAAATCCAGCATTATGAGTATACGAGGTGAAATTCTCGTCAATGGCTGTTTTGGCAGCTGTTTTGACATGATGCGGCGTATAAAAATCGGGCTGACCTATGGTCAATGAAACGACATCCTCATATGAAGATACGAGATTTGAAAATGTTCGAATGCCTGAAATTTCAATATCCTTTACTCTTGGATTCAGCAAATGCTCCATTTCTCATCACCTTAAAAATTTATGTTTTTATCCTATTTTACCATTCACTGCATAAATGTCACCTGCGGAAAGGCTTCGGATATCGTTATATGTAGTCTATTCTCCTACCTATCACAGCATGAGTGATAGATGAAGAAAGAGCAACATTTATTATAGCGTAACCTGCTCGGAAAATACAGCTCTGCTTAAGATGATTAGAATAAGCCAAAACGGTGTAAACTGAAAGAACGAGAGAATCAAGTCATGGGAATTGCTTTCAAAGGCATACGATCTCCTGAAGGAGGACGATAATAGATGGATCAATCAGCGAAGACATCGAAAATAGCCTTTCTATCCGTCATGAGTAATACGTTTGTTGTGGTCCTTAAAATCATTGTAGGGGTGTTAACTGGATCTGTTGCGGTTTTATCAGAAGCCATTCACTCTTTTCTCGATTTAATGGCCTCTTTTATTGCATTTATCTCTGTTCGTATTTCAAGAAAGCCGGCAGATTCAAAACATCCTTATGGACATGGAAAAGTTGAGAATATTTCTGGAACGATTGAAACTTTGTTGATTTTAGTTGCTGGGATTTGGATCATTTATGAGTGTGTTCATAAATTAATGCATCCAGAGCCTGTTAAACTGCCGGTACTTGGTATTGTGGTCATGCTGATTGGCGCACTTATCAATTTTGTTGTGTCGAGAGTTGTGAACAAAGAGGCAGAGCGTGTACATTCTGTTGCCATGAAATCGAATGCGCTGCATCTTTTAACAGATGTGTTTACGTCACTAGGGGTCGCCATTAGTTTATTGCTTGTTGCATTAACGGACTGGTATTTCCTCGATCCGATTATTGGAATGGTGCTAGCGCTCTATATTATGCGTGAAGCGTTTAAACTCATGAAGGAAGCCTTCCCACCGCTTGTCGACGCCCGGTTAACCCCGGAAGAAGAACAAGCGATAGAGGCCATCATTCAAACATTCAGTCAAGAATTCATTGAATATCATGACTTTCGAACAAGACGATCCGGTGCTGAAGAATATATTGATTTCCATTTGATTGTTCATGGAAAAACAACCATTGAAGATGTTCACCAATTATGTGATCGAATTGAAGAGAACATTCAGCAGGCGTTTCCGCATGCACAAATCTTTATTCATGTAGAACCTGAAAGTGAAAGAAGCACACAAACGTAAAAAAGGCGATACCACCTCTTGGAAGGTTGTATCGCCTTTTTTTACGCTTCATCTATGAAATGAAATCAATATCCATAAGCAGTATCGTAATCTTCATACCAAGAGATATAAGCAGCATCTTCATTAGATAAACCATGTTTCATGTCTAAAAAATCAGCTTCACAAATATCTTCAATCACAGTCATTTCGTTGTTCTTTAATAGTACGACAGTTCCCATCATGAACACCTTTCTTTAAAAAATCCTTGACTATTGTACCATGTGAAACGTGATTGTCAACAGAAGAATTGAAATGAGACGAAAATATCACAAAATGTTAAAAAAACAGGCGTTGAAAGAACTAGATGTGCCATAATTTTCGTGAATTTTCAGTATTTAATCACATAAATCATCATTGAAAAATGATCTAAAATTCATGTAAAAATGTAAAGCTCCATTGATCTTGCGATATTCATAAGATATAATAACGAATGATTATAAGAAATTTATAGAAAACATACATAATAAAGGAGAAATAGGATGGAAACAAACATGTCAGAAGCACCTATTCAAGAAGAAAAACATCCTGAACTAGCTGGAGTGGGTTATCGTTTTCTTGCTCATCTTTTAGACGGTGTCATTATTAGTGTACCATTTTCATTCATTGTTTTTATTCTGGCAACACTCTTTTTTGTCTCAAGCCCTGAGGCGGCATCTTTGATGTATGATGATAGCTATTACTACTCTTCAACGGTGATCACGGATGAAGAATGGGCAGTTATTATGGGCCTTCTCTTTTTCTATGGCGCAACGATCTTAGTCGGTATCGCGGTGACTTGGCTGTATTATGCGATCATGGAATCATCAAAGCTGCAAGGAACTCTTGGCAAGATGGCTCTTGGAATCAAAGTGACAAAAGTAACGGGTGAAAAAATAACATTTGGGCGTGCGACAGGCCGCTTTTTTGCAAAGGGCTTTTTGTCTCCAATCTTATGTATTGGCTACATCATTGCGTTTTTCACAGAAAAAAAACAAGCACTTCACGATTTGATTGCAAGTACCATTGTCGTAAAGAAATAATGAAAAGAAGCACCTCTGCTATATAGTAAGGGGTGCTTTTTGTATAGATTGCTTGTATGGAAGAGGGGAAATTCACATAAAGTAGAATGATAGTGAAAATAAAGCAGAGAAGGGAGTCAATCTATTGAAAAGAGGGAAAATGACCGTTCAGAAAAAAGGGGCAAGCTTCGGGCTCTTTTTCACAGCACCTGTTTTGGCCTGGGCATTGTATGATTTTGCAAATACGATATTTTCATCGAATATGATCACCATTTTCTTCCCATTTTACTTACAGGAGACGATAGGCGACAGTGCGAGGATGGACCAAATCGCCAGTACATTTATTTCTTATGCGAACGCACTTGCAAGCTTTTTCCTCGTCATTTTTACGCCTTTATACGGTGTGCTGATTGATCGTACAGGGAAAAAGAAGCGGTATATCACGGTGTTTACCCTGATTTGTATTGCCTGTACGTTTTTGATGGGGATTTTTGCTGGGATTGATTTCTCAAGCGAATGGTTTGGCCTTCCTGTCTCCTTATTGGTGGTAGTGACCTTGTTCGTCATCGCAAAATTTTTCTATCACTCTAGTCTTGTTTTTTATGACACCATTTTGCCCGATCTTGGGACAAAGGATGAAATCCCCCTCATTTCTGGATTCGGTATTGCTGTCGGCTATTTAGGTACACTTGTCGGCCTTTCTGTTTATTTACTTGTAGGAAATGACCAGTTTCATGAAGCATTTATTCCAACAGCCCTTTTATTCTTTCTCTTTTTTCTTCCCTTTCTCTTTATTATAAAGGACCCCCACCCTCTGCCACAGCAAGAGAAAAAGGCGTCTTTTTTCAGCGGGTATAAAGAGATTATTCGTACGTTTAAAGAGATGAAGCAGTACAAACCGGCCTTTATTTTTATGATCGCCTTCTTTTTTATGAATGATGCGTTGCAGACAGCGATTGCGATGATGGCTGTTTATGCGAAAATTATGATTGGCTTTACGGCAGGTCAATTTATTTTACTTTATCTTGTGTCCACGATTTCAAGTATCATTGGCTCTTTTCTATTCGGGTATGTCACAAAGGCCATTGGGGCAAAGCGATCGATTACAGTCGTGTATGTCATTTTAATTGTGGCGCTCATTCTAGCTGTGACAGCGACAACTGAATGGGTCTTCTGGGTAGCAGGCAGTCTATTCGGAATTTCACTTGGCGCAAGCTGGGGATCATCACGAATCCTCATTATTGAGCTGACGCCTAAAGAAAAACGAGGACAATTTTTTGGTCTCTTTGCGTTTTCGGGAAAGGTGTCTTCAATTGTCGGTCCCATCATTTATGGCTCCGTCACACTGCTATTTGCAGCACATGGGAATCTCGCAAGCCGTCTTGCATTAGGGTCTTTGCTCATCCTTGCAGCCATAGGACTTGTGATTCATCAATTCGTGCGAGAGAAAGCGTAAAGAAACGTCAACTTTTTACCCATGCTGCCGATATAAAAAGTACAATCTTATATTGAAGAATAGAGGGATTTCCGTGGCTTTAAACAAACAAGAAATTTTACTTGACTCTGGTACAAACGAATTGGAAATTGTGAAGTTTGAAATTGGTTCAAATCAATTCGGCATTAACGTCATGAAAGTAAGAGAAATTATTCAGCCAGTTGAGGTGACAGTTATACCGCACTCTCACCAAGATGTAGAAGGTATGATTAGTTTACGAGGCGAGATTTTACCAGTCATCAATCTATTTTCCTTTTTTAATGTCGAGTCAGATCAGTCAGAACAAGAGAAATACATTGTGACTGAATTCAACCAACGGAAATTTGTGTTCCATACAGGAACGGTATCACAAATTCACCGCGTCAGCTGGGAAGAGATTGAAAAACCAACTGCACTCAATCAAGGAATGGACCGTCATTTAACAGGGATCATCAAGCTTGACGAGAAAATGATTTTCCTTCCAGATTACGAAAAAATCATCTATGATATTGAATCCGCATCTGGCGTAGACACATATCATATGTTTGACGGTGAGAAAGACGAGAGAAGAACAGGGAAGAAGCTGTATGTTGTCGAAGATTCTCCGCTTCTCATGCGTTTATTAACAAATGAATTAACCGAGGCAGGCTATAAAAACATTGTGACCTTTGAAGATGGGAAACAAGCATATGACCATGTCATGGACCTTGTCAGCAAAGGCATCGGTGTGACAGAAGAAATTGATATGATTATTACAGATATTGAAATGCCAAAAATGGATGGACATCGATTAACAAAGCTATTGAAGGACAACCCTTTAACACAGTCCATTCCGATTCTCATTTTCTCTTCATTAATTACGGATGATCTGCGTCATAAAGGGGAAACCATCGGTGCAGATGATCAAATTAGTAAACCAGAAATTCATCAGTTGATTGAAAAGGTAGATCATTTTATTATCTAAAGAAAAAAAGACACAGAGCTAAAATAAACAACATTTAGCCCTTTGTCAATAATCTAAAAAACCACTCGCTTTGAGTGGTTTTTTCTGTTTAAAAATAACTTTCTCCGAGCCGTTTGAAGACGGGTTTTGTATAATGTGATTTTTGTTTTGTGGCGGCAGGTTTTTCTTTTAAACCGACATACGTTTGAAGTATTTGTTTCGCTCGATTTAATGACATATTCGCTTTTGGATTGCGATATGATTGATTTAAATTACCTAAGTGTGGCAAAAATTCGAAGTCTTCTTTAGTTGGTGGCAGATGAAAATAATAATCTCCAATCTCAATCAGCACGTCGGACTGTTGTTGACTATATTTGGGATTGTTAGAGAAATGTAGGCCCACTTTTCTTCCTTTACCTTCTTGCAATAGTTTTTGCAGCGCACGTTTTTTCAAAAGATAAAGAAACTTGGGATTTGGTGCGGTTTTAGCATGGCGGTTAACAGTATAAATGGCTTTTGCGATGTTTTCTGCTGTAGGTTCTATGTCTTTAGTATGAGCATAATCGTCCATTTTTTCTCTCCTTTGTCTTTCGTCTTCCTGTGCTTAGTATAAATTATACGTTTTTATTAGTAAATTGCAAATAGACTTATTGTAAAAAGCCATGAGATTACATCGTTATTATTTAAAATAGCCAAAAATCATGATGTTGAAACCTTGCTGAAATTTGAAGAGGTCGACACATCTTCCTATCACTTTTATGATGATTTTCTCGCTGTTTTAGATGAAAATCATGCCATTATGTTATATGTTCAAGTTGCCTTCATTCTTCAATCATGGTTTGGAACGGTAGGAATTGGCTGAACGTTGACAGAAGATGCAGTAGGGGGTATATGTTGAAAGGTCGTTTGTTTTCGATCGTTAGAGGATGTAGTGAAATGTATATGAAGTGAACTATCATAACAAGATAACTACCTATTTGAATCAATGGGTAGTTTATCAATGTATAGATGTTCCATCGTGTAAAATCTACCATATGTCAGACAATCAAAGTCGAACATATGGCTTAAAAACATGGACTATTTCGTATGGCTAGAATAAGCACAATAAAAACAACCGTTAAAATCCGTTTCGTTCGTCATTTTTTTAGCTTCTTCCATGGCACTTTCACCATTCATGTGCAGACCAATCAACGTACGGCTTGCTGCATCACCTAAAAATGCGCAGTCTTCTGTATGTACAACGTATTGTCCTTGTTCATTTTTTGAATGAATAAAATAATAGCTTTTTAGCATACATCTCACCTCCAATCTGACTATATTACTATAAAATTTCCAATATTGTAAAGAATTTTTATTAAAAATGTTGTATTTATACACATTCCTTTTATTTCATAAAAAGAAAAATTTGTTATAAGTTAAGAAGATCAAAGTCAATGAGAACAGAAAGGACGGTTTAGATTGAAAGATATTTTAACACCTTTATTGGTCGCTTTTGTCGTTGGAGGCATTGTGTATGTGATAGATGATCGGTCGATTCATCCTTTTCTTCTTTTTCTCAGCTTATTTATTAGCATTTATACAGTCGATAGAATCGTTCATTTTGCTTCGAATCATTTCGATGAGTCAGAAAAAATAAGCGTCGTTTATGTTACGCCCATGAAAAAAGGACTTTCTATAGAAGAAAGTCCTCAGATTGTTGACAAAGGGCTAAAATAAACATCATTTTAGCCCTTTTTGCTTCATCTATTGTACTCCTTGCCCTTTTAATTCACGCTGCACATCTAAGTCGGCAGCTTCTCTGCTGAACTTTGGCAGTGTAATGAAGTAAAAAAGGAAGACGAGTAAAATAACAATACCCATTCCGTAATAAATGTAAGAAACATTGGTGATGAGCTTTGGAAATAATACGGCAATTAAACCTAGCGTCATTGATTGGGCAAACATGGTGAGCGGATCAACCCACCCTGATACGCGTCCCATCAGACGAGGGTGAACAATTCTTGGGAGCCAGCCTCCAATGACAATGTTGACTGGACCAATACATGTACCAATGACAAATGACGTGACATAAAATAACCATAATGTATGGGTAGAACCAAGGACAAAAATTAAAATACCTGCAACTAGAATTGGAATCGACATGAGATATTGCATCTTAACCTTTTTCGCAAGAATAGAGCCAAGTAAGCTTCCAACTAGAAGTCCGGCACCGATTGCGATCGTAAAAAAGGATGTATGCAGTTCAAAATGGTCCGGTGAAAGACCGTATTTCATTGTAAACATCGGAAGAACGGCAAATGCGCCATTCACAAGACCGAAAACAAAAAAGCCAAAAATTAAAGAAGCCAATAATTTATTTTTTAAAATATAGAGAATGCCTTCTTTAAAATCTTTCAGAGACGTTTTAACAGTCATGCCTTTCCAGCCTGCTTGTCCATTAGGCTGACGTGCTTCAATTGGAATATTGCATGATCGAATGAGAATACCAGAAACAATAAAACTGACCAAATCAATGGTAATGGCACCGTGAAGTCCAATCGTTTTATACATAATGGCACCAATTCCAACACCAAATACCATAAATAAACTAAATAGCATCTGATTTAAACCAGCCGCTTTTGCATATTGATCTTTATTTAAAATGGCCTGAACGAGAGAGGCTTCAGCTGGATAGAAGAACTTCGTAATGGCACTTCGTATAAACAAGATCAAGAAAATAAGCGGCAGTGAATTAAAATAAATGACGATAAATAAAACGATCGTCAGCCCAGCTCGTATCCAATCACAATTCTCTGCGACTTTTTTACGATCAAAACGGTCTGCAACCACACCGACCATAAAAAAGACAAAGATCGTAGGCAGTGAATACATTAACTCTGCTAAAGTGGCGTAAGCGGGCTGATGACTAAAATGGTCTAGCAAATAAAAGGCAAACGCCATATTGCCTACTGTTGTCCCCATTTGCGAGGCAAGTGCTGCAAAAAAGAGACGAACAAAATTTCTGTTTTTAAAAATATCCATAAATACGCTCCTTAACCTGAAGATCCCACTTTCTATCATATAAAATTTTAACCATTCGTACAATTGATTTCTCCTACTGGCTAATGGTCACAGGTGTTCCATTTGGAACAATTGAAGCAAGTTCGATGACATTCTGATTGTACATGCGAATGCACCCTCTAGACACAGCTTTACCAATTGAAGACGGGTTATTCGTTCCATGGATGCCGTAATGAACTTTTGAAAGGCTCAGCCAATAGGCGCCAAAGGGACCTCCTGGGTTTGGCTGTCTGTTGACAATATAATAAGAACCTGTCGGTGTCATGTTTAATATTCTGCCGGTTGCAATCGGGTATGATCGCAAGAGCTGTGATCCAGAAAACAGCACGAGACGTTTCGCTGAAATTGACACAGATATGCGGTAAGGGATCGTGTTAGGATCCGGTAACCCAGGGATGATGATGACTTCATTTTGTTCTGGCTCGCGGGCTTGAAGTGACGGATTTGCAGCCTTTAAAGCATCTGTCGTTGTTCGAAAATCAAGGGCTATAGAAGCAAGTGTTTCTCCACTTTTTACTGTGTATCGCAGCACGAAAGCACACTCCTTTTACTCAAATAAAAGAAGCCATGATCCCCGCCTCACATATACTATATGGACGGGATCAGGCCCAGTAAGGTTTCTCCTAACATTTGTCATGAGAATGATCTTTGTTTATACATATGCAGGAAAAGGTGATTTGGCTTCTCTTTACACGTGAGATGTTAAGGTGAAAAAAGTGATTTCAGGTTTGGCTAAAAACCGAAGCGGCAGTCTAGTTGTCCCAAGCCCGCGGTTGACATAGATACGGTGCTGATAGCTACCGTATAAGCCTTCGACATATGTACGCCCAAAAGGTGCTGTGAGAATCGGTCCATAGAAAGGAAGCTGTATTTGACCGCCATGCGTATGCCCAGAAAGCTGCAAGTTTATAGGTGTTGTTTCAAGCTCTAGTGCGGCATCAGGCTCATGCACAAGCAATAACGTAAAGAGATCAGAAGAGACTTCTCGTTTGATGAAATGGTAATCAGGCATACTCATCATGAGATCATCCAGTGTAGCGATCTGTATGCGTCCGCCTTCTTTTTCTAAGTGAAACACTTCATTTTTACATAATGTAAAACCGCAAGCTTTCATCGTTTCCTCATATAGATCAATGCCAAATGGTCCGTAGTCATGATTTCCGCATATGGCAAACTTTCCAAACGGAGCATCAAGCTTAGACAAAGAGGCTTTGGCTTTTTCATGTTCTTCAATCGATGATTCAAAATCAACAAGATCACCTGTAAACACAATGAGATCGGGAGATGCAGCGTTGATCTTTTGGACAACAGTCTCTAAATCTTTTGCCGGGAATGTATCACTTAAATGAACGTCACTAAATTGCGCAATTTTAAATTGGTCAAAAGAAGCTGGTAGCTGAGCATCATGAATGGTGAGTGATACGGTGTCGATCATGCGCGGCTCAATGTACCGAGCATAGCCATAACCGGATGTGGTCGCCAAAAGACCGAGAATACTCGCACCAGCTGCTCCTTTTAAAAACTGCCTGCGGGAAAGTTGCTTCATATAAGTCTCCTTTAAAAATAAAATTAAGTATAGCATGATTTTTGATGAATCTCCCATATGGTGCATGGAGGGGAAATCATGATATGATAGACGAATAATGAATGAATAGTCATTCAAAATACACAAAGGGGGAGAACAAATGACGAAGCAAACAGTGATTGTCACAGGGGGATCTAGCGGAATGGGAAAGGCGATGGCGACTCATTTGGCACTCGGGGGCTGGAATGTTGTGATTACTGGAAGAACAGAAGAAACCCTTGAAACAACGGCAAATGAAATCAAACAGCAAGGTGGTTCGATCGCTTATTTTCAAATGGACGTGCGACATCCAGAAGATGCTGATCAAATGGTAAAGTTTGCGGTAGATACATTTGGTGATGTGGATGCACTTATTAATAACGCGGCAGGCAACTTTTTAGTTCCAGCAGAAAAGCTGTCTCCTAACGGCTGGAAAGCGGTCATTGATATTGTGCTAAATGGCACCTTTTTTTGTAGCCATGCAGTGGGCAACTATTGGATTCGTCAAAAGAAAAGCGGAAGTATGATCAACATGGTCGCCACATATGCATGGGGGGCTGGTGTTGGTGTAGCGCATTCAGCAGCCGCAAAAGCAGGCGTACTGTCGCTTACTCGAACGCTTGCAGTCGAATGGGGAAAGCAATATCACATTCGCGTAAATGCCATTGCGCCGGGGCCAATTGAAAGAACAGGTGGTGCTGATAAACTGTGGGAATCTGAAGAGGCTGCACAAAGAACATTAGATAGTGTTCCGCTCGGTAGACTAGGCACACCGGAAGAAATTGCAGAGCTTGCGAGTTTCTTATTATCTGAGCATGCATCTTATATGAATGGAGATTGTATCACGATGGATGGGGGGCAATGGCTCAACCAATCACCATTTTGAATGACCGTGTAAGACCTGCTTTTGATATGGTATAATCACACAAAGAGAGAAGCAGGTGATGAAAATGGTCGATCCATTGGATATTTTAACGAATATTGAAGATGTTTTCCCGCACTATCAAGCGATCTTCAGTGCGGAGGAACAAAAAGTGATAGGCTATGAGATTCTAGGAAGAATGAAGCTTGAGTCGGGAACGGTTAGTCTAGGCTCCTTCTTTACGGATTCATCTATTCCTGACGAATATAAATTGGAAGTAGATCAGAAAGTATTAAGTCAAGCGCTTGATCTCTTCACAACCGCAGATGAAGATTTGCTCATCTTTATTAATCATGATGCGAATGTCCTCATGCTGGATCATGGTGAAAGTTTTTTAGAACTTTTAAAAGAATATGAAGCAAGGGGCATTCAGCTTAGTCGGTTTGTCATTGAAATAACTGAACATACGTTTAGCGGCGACATTGAACAGCTTTACCATACGTTAACGTATTATCGTACATATGGGATCAAAATCGCCGTATCTAATATAGGAAAAGAAAGCAGCAATCTTGACAGGATTGCTCTGCTTTCACCTGATCTATTAAAAATAGATCTACAGGCTTTAAGGGCTTCGTCTCCATCTCCTTCCTATGAATATGTGTTATACAGCATTTCACTGCTTGCAAGAAAAATAGGAGCAGCTTTAATCTATGAAGACATTGAAGCGAATTTTCAGTTGCAGTATGCATGGAGAAATGGCGGTAGATATTTTCAAGGCTTCTACCTTCACGAGCCTGCCGCACAATTAATTGACCGTAACAAACGAAAAGAACAGCTTAAAGAAGAATTTCAACAATTCATTGCCCATGAGAAAAATAAACTCCAAGCTGTCTATGAACATTCTGAAACCTTTTATAAGCGAATTCACCAAGCCGTCAGTACGTTAAAAAAATCATGCAGCACAAATGATGAACTTATACAAAAACTGGCACTTGAACTAACCGATTGCAGCTTTCGTATTTATATGTGTAATGAAGAAGGGTTTCAAATTACTGGAAATGTGTTTAAGAAAGAAAAAGAATGGCTGTTTCAGCCAGAGTATATAGAGAAAAACTGGAGCTGGCGCCCTTATTTTCTAGCGAATATTCTTCAAATGAGAATTAGCGGAAAAGGATTTTTCAGCGATATCTACAGTGATTTAGAAACTGGAGAACGAATACGTACGTTTTCTTATCCGTTAGAGGGAGATGTGTATTTGTTTGTAGATCTTCCGTATGCTTATCTATATGAGCAAGAAGGATTAATTTGAAAGCAGCCGTTATGGCTGTTTTTTTTATTAGAAAAAAGATAGAAAAAATGGTTGACAATGAAACTGATAATCATTATCATTTAGTTATAGAGAGAAGCTACTCTCTGTTCCCCAACCCCTCTATCAGATCAAGATCCAAAAAACTTGGCGCTACCCCCGCCAAGTTTTTTTTGTGCGCCAATCATTCCCTTCATGCATAGGACATCCCAATTCATCCATACATCTTAAATGATGATAGTTAGACAGTAGGAGGGAAAAGTCATGATCAAACGTGACAAGCGGCTGCTGATTGATTTACCAATGCCAGATCACCCAGATGCAAATGGTGCAGCGGCTGTGCAAGAATTACTCGGCGGAAAATTTGGTGAAATGTCCACATTAAATAACTACATGTTTCAATCGTTTAACTTTAGAGGGAAACGAAAGCTCAAACCATTTTATGATCTTGTATCAAGTATTACAGCTGAAGAATTCGGTCATGTAGAGCTTGTGACAACTGCAGTCAATCTCATGATTACGGGAACCACCCATGGGGGCGATCCAGATACGACCCCGATGAAAGCGGCTGTTGATAAACGAAATACGCAGCATTTTATCCAAACAGCCCAAACTGGCTATCCGTTTGACTCCATGGCAAAGCCGTGGACAGGTGAGAATGTGTTCTCAAGTGGTAATCTGATTCTGGATCTTCTTCATAACTTCTTCCTAGAGTGCGGAGCTCGTACGCATAAAATGCGCGTATATGAAATGACGGATCACCCTACGGCAAGAGAAATGATCGGTTATTTACTTGTCAGAGGCGGCGTACATGTTGTGGCGTATGCAAAAGCCCTTGAGGTAGCGACAGGGGTAGATGTAGGGAAGATGCTCCCAATTCCAAATCTCGACAATAAATACTTTGACTCTGCAAGAAAGTTTGAAGATCAAAATATTCATACAAAACTGTATACATTTAGTGACACGGATTATAAGGATATCAATCAAATTTGGAAAGGAAACCATCCGATTGATGGAAAGCCGCTTACAGTTATTGAGGGCACGCCAAAAGGTGCACCCGTGCCAGATTATAGAGATTTGCCGGAAGAGTTTGCTCCAGGTATTTCAAAAGAAGATTTTGACGAAATTGCGAAACGCCTGATGAGATCGGCCGGTTTATAAAAAACAAGATGCATGAGATAAGAAAAAAGACTCAAAATAAAAAAACAGATTCTTTTTCTTTTTTTGAATTCAAGAGGAAAAATATCATCTGAGAACACTTTATGGTATGATGCTTTGTAGGACTTGTGTATAATCAATACGGGTTCATCTTGAGTTGTTTTTTTGAAAGGAGTCTTTTTTTAGAATGTCACAATTAATGGGTATCATTACAAGGCTGCAAAGTCTTCAAGAGACAGCAGAAGCTGCAAACGAGCCGGCACAGCGTTATTTCGAAGTGAACGGTGAGAAAATCTGTAGTGTTAAGTATTTCGAAAAGAATCAAACGTTTGAATTGACTGTTTTTCAACAAGGGGATAAGCCAAACACTTTCCCATTTGACAACATTGATATGATTTCGATTGAGATTTTTGAGCTTCTACAATCCTAAGCTGAATCGTATGAAATGTTTTTTCTAAGAATTCCTTCGTTGATTGCGGAAGCATACACTTCATAAGTGATGGACTAATGGAAGATGATTATTCAGTGCAATATTCGGATAAGAGACCATTGAAAAGGAGTTCCTTTCTGTGAGTGATTCTTTTTTCTTTAATCTTTCTGAAGAGCATTTAGCGTTTTCTGATGTTGTCATGAGATTGAAAGACTTTATTCAAAAAGACCCGAGATCTGTTTATGTACTATCAATTGGTACGGACTCTCAGGTCAATCAGAATGTCACAACATTTATGACTGCAATTCATCTTCACCGGATCGGCAAAGGAGCTTGGGGCTGTCTCACGCAGCAAGTGTTGAATCGGCCTGTACAAAGTCTTAGAGAAAAAATTTCATTAGAGACAGCGTTTAGCCAAAAGGTATGTGCAGACATCCTTGAGGGACCTTTAACAGAACTGATGGATTTGCTTCTTCCGTTTGCTGAGGAAGGGGCAGACCTTCGTTTTGAAGTCCATCTAGATATTGGCAAAAAAGGAAGTACAAAAGAGCTGATCCAGGAAATGACCGGAATGATCACAGCCATGGGAATTGAAGCAAAAATAAAACCCGACTCATACGCAGCATTTTGCTACGCCAATCGATACACAAAATAAATTCCGTCATTTTTCTCCAAACGTTGTCGAAACGTGCGGTTGACGATTCGATTCTAGTTCCTTATTCTAGCTGTATAGAGAGGAAGCAGACATTCAAACGCCTGCTAATCAATATAAAAGCATATATGAAACAGGGGGCCTGATGTTGAATGAGCGTCATCGAAAATCGTTTTAATGAAGAAGAGAAAAAGCTATTATTAAACGTATTACTGAATCAGGAATATGCTGTCGAATTACTAAGCAGTGAGATCAATGATATAGAGTGTGGAACAAAAAATGTCGACGACAATACGTATAAGAAATTGATCACATTGTATGACAGAGTAAGGTTTGAGAATTAATATCGGTTAAACATTCTATTAGATACTCTACGCTGAGTATCTTTTTTATGCAGAAAAAAATCTTTCGACAAAATTCGTTTTAGTTTATGCTTAATGTTAAAGGGGAATGTATGATTGATGATTGAGAGAAAAGGGGTCGAAGAAATATGATAGAGATAGAACCGGCTCAATTACTTGAGTCAACAGTAGCTGAGCATATGATTGATGCAGATAAAGTGGCACACGTTCAAATTGGAAATAATCTTGAGCACGCGCTATTGGTCCTGACAAAAACAGGATATACAGCCATACCTGTTCTGGATGCTTCTTATCATCTTCACGGGTTAATTGGAACAAATATGATCATGGATAAAATCTTTGGTTTAGAACGAATTGAATTTGAAAAGCTCGACCAATTGAAGGTAGAAGAGGTCATGCTATCAGATATTCCAAGACTAAAAACGACTGATCCTGTTTTAAAAGGCGTTCACGCTGTGACGAATAATGGATTTGTTTGTGTGGAAAATGAGGAGCAAGTATTCGAAGGAATTTTCACTCGGCGTGTTGTATTAAAGCGCTTAAATGAGGTCATTCATTCCACAAAAAAATGAGCTGCAGCCCAGCTTATTTTTTTTGCCTTCATAAGCTATTATTTATATAATGACCATATAGAATAAGAAAAACTTATCAAGAGAAGGAGGGCGTTCATGCAGCTTCAAGAGTTACATATGCTTGTTGTACTTAGTGAAGAATTGAATATGAGAAAGGCTTCAGAGCGGCTCTTTGTCTCTCAGCCTGCCTTATCTCAAAGGCTGCAAACGATTGAAAAAGAGTGGGGAACCAAAATCTTTTTTCGTTCACAAAAAGGCCTGACAGTGACTTCAGCCGGTGAACAGATTATTCAATTCGCCAAAGAGGTCACGACTGAGCAGGATCGAGTGCGAGAGAGAATTGATGAGCTTGAAGGAGACATACACGGTACACTCAAGCTTGCGGTTGCGTCCATTATTGGTCAGCACTGGCTGCCAAAGGTGTTAAAGCGGTATGTCGAGAAATACCCAAATGCCAAAGTGTCCCTTGTGACCGGCTGGAGCAGTGAGATGCTTAAAAGTCTGTATGAAGACCATGTGCACATTGGCATCATTCGCGGGAATCCTGATTGGAAGGGCACAAAGGAATACTTAATGACCGATCATTTATATTTAGTCGATTCTGTCATCAAGGACGTGGATGAGTTAATTGAGACAGAACGCCCGTTTATTCAATTTAAAAGTGATAGCACCTATTATCAAGAAATTCAGCACTGGTGGCATCAAAAGTTTAAAGTGTCGCCAAAGCAGACGATTCTTGTAGACCAGATTGAGACATGTAAACAAATGGCCTATCACGGTATCGGCTATGCCATTTTGCCTTCGGTCACCTTATATGACCATGAAAAAAGTGTACACAAAACTCCGCTCGTAGACGCAAATGGAGAGCAAATTGGACGTGACACATGGCTGTTAGGATATGAAGCCTCTTTTCAGTTAAAACAGGTTCAAGCATTTGTTGGTGTGGTGAAAGAAATGCTTGAAAGTGAGGCAGTGTAAGTACCTTCTGGAAGAGGAGGTGCTTTTTTAGGATAAGAGGTTTGATTGGGTTTTTAATAGATTTGCCTGATACATACTGAAAAAGCAGAAAGCTGGAAGAAATGATGAGAAATCAACAAATAAAGAAGATGGATATACCGAAGTGGGGAACTTATTTACGCGAGAGATGGCGTAGACGTTTTGCAAGTCATCTTTCATTAGAAGAACAAAAAGAGATTGGGATGGATGGCTTCCTATGGCACTTATGCAGCTGGGGAAAAGTTGAATGCCTTGAAAAAGAGGCAGCGATAAATGCCTTTCATCAGCAATCAAAGCATACATGTACTATTTTTTATCAATTTGCTCAAGAAGCGTATCTGTTTAAAAACGCGAATGAACTGTCAGTGAAGGAATTGCCATATACAGACGGACATATGGACTATAGCGATCTGTATGTCATGGATTGGGAAGAAAATTGGACATTTGTGATGACGCACGAAACTGATTGTGGTCCATATTTTATTCAGAAATAAAAAAAGAGTACATCACAAAGAGATAGGGTGATGATCAGTTAAAACCGCCTTCCAATTGGAATGAGCGGTTTTTTTATGTACGTCATGTTTATTTTGAACAACACCTTTTCATAAAACATTTGACAATGAAAATCATTATCATTTAAAGTGTACATATAATAATTGAAAATGATTATCATTTAGATGAGGTGACCAATAGATGAAAGCACTAATTGCATTTGCGAGTATGTCTGGCAATACGGAAGATATGGCAGCGATCTTAAAACAAACGCTTGAAGGAAAAGGAATAGACACAGAAATGATGGAATTTGACGACATAAGCGCAGAAGATCTTTCTTCATACGATTATGTTTTGATCGGTTCTTATACATGGGGTGACGGTGATCTACCTTATGAAGCTGAGGATTTTTATGAAGAGGTCTCAGCTCTTGAACTTAGTCACATCAAAGCGGCGGTATTTGGATCAGGCGATTACAGTTATCCAAAGTTTTGCGAGGCTGTTCATACCTTTCATGACATGCTGAAATCGACAGGTGCATCGGTATTTCCTGAAACATTGAAAATGGAACTTGCGCCAGATACAGATGAAGATGTGGCGTGCTGTGAGGAGTTTGCAACGAGCTTTTTAACGTGGGCATCATTGTCTGAGAAAAGAGTTGAAAATCATGTTTCATAAAGGTGCGACAGCTGTTGCTGCGTCTAAAAGTGGCGGCTACTTTGTTGCTGTCAAACGAGAAGGTATTTTCCATTACAGTGTGGAGGGCGGATGGCAGCAGCTTTTTAAGCTCAAGCATAAAATCCACGCTATCAGTTATATTGGACCTTATTTGTTCGGTGTTGGTGAAAATGGAACTGTCATACGATCAGGGGATGAGGGCCATACTTGGGCGTTATCATCATTTCCGACAAATGCAGTTGTTTGGTCTATTACAGGACGCAAAGATGGGTTTGTATGCGCACATGGAAAGCATAGTATTTATGTGTCAACCGATTTCGGAATTTCCTGGGAAATTATGAAGCCATTTGCTCATGTGAATCAGCCCCCTGTGATTCGTTCATTATGTGTAGCGGGCGATTATCTTTATATTGGCACGCAGATTCATGAGGTGCATGGAGGAATATGGGTGTATGACTTGCAAAGTGAACAGGTTTTTCTCCTAAACAGAGAAGAGCATCGAATGACTGCTTCTATGCTGCTTTGCGGGGAACACCTCCTTGTCTGTGCGCTGGGCTCTAAAAAAGGAAAAAGAGGGTCTGTTCAAATTTTAGACTTACATACAAATATGCTGCATGATATTCAATCACAAGCTTTTGCGCGAGAGGAATCATTTTTGGATGTGTCAGAGGATAATGGCATTGTGTATGTGACCACCTCACAGGACGAGCATGGTTTTTCTAAAGTGTATCAGCTTGATATAGAGCAAAAAGAGCTCAAGTGGTTTGATACGATCAAAGGGCACGGTTTTCGTGTTGCCAATCAAAATGAGAATTTTTTCTGTGCAGGTTTATATGAAAGTAAGTTTGTCATGCCTTATGAGGAACCTGCACTGATTCATTAATAAGGAGGAAGAAAAAGTGACGAAAAAAGTTTTATTGGTGTATGCCACAATGTCAGGAAATACAGAAGCAATGGCTGATTTAATCGAAAAGGGATTAAAGGAAGCAGGGGCTAGCGTGGACCGGCATGAAGCGATGGATATAGATGCTGAACTTCTTCATGATTACTCACACATTCTGTTAGGTGCATATACTTGGGGAGATGGTGATCTTCCAGATGATTTTATTGATCTATATGAGGACATGGAAGAGCTTGATTTGACGGGTAAAGCATTTGCTGTATTTGGCTCTGGAGATACATCTTATGAACATTTTTGCGGAGCTGTGGATTTAATTGAAGAAAAAGTGAAGGAGCTGGGCGGTGATATCGTCCTGCCATCTATCAAAATTGAGCTGAATCCAGAAGGAAACGAGGAAGAGGAATTGATTTCTTTTGGTAGACAATTTGTTCATCTTCACCAGCAAGAAGCGGGTTAAAGAGGCCCGCTTGTTTTATTTGCCAAGGCGAAGACAATTCTTTCACTTGTCATTAAAACTCTCCTTTGGTACAGTAATGAAGTATAAATTAAGAGGAGGACATACATACATGAAACAAATGGACGCTAATGAAATTATTTCATTTATTCAAAATAGTACAAAATCAACACCTGTTAAAGTCTACATTAAAGGTGACTTAGAAGGTATTGAATTTGGTGAACATGCAAAAACATTTATCACAGGCAGCACCGGTGTTGTCTTCGGTGAGTGGAGCGAAATTCAAGAAGCTCTAGCATCAAACAAAGACAAAATTGAAGATGTTGTCGTGGAAAATGACCGTCGTAACTCTGCGATTCCTATGTTGGATTTGAAAAACATCAAAGCACGTATTGAGCCAGGTGCAATCATTCGTGATCAAGTGGAAATTGGCGATAATGCAGTCATCATGATGGGTGCTTCTATTAATATCGGTTCAGTCATCGGTGAAGGTACGATGATTGATATGAACGTCGTTCTTGGCGGCCGTGCGACAGTAGGTAAGAACTGTCATATCGGTGCGGGATCTGTTCTTGCAGGTGTCATTGAGCCGCCTTCTGCCAAGCCAGTTGTAGTAGAAGATGATGTTGTCATCGGTGCAAACGCTGTTGTTTTAGAAGGTGTGACCATTGGGAAAGGTGCGGTTGTAGCAGCTGGAGCGATCGTTGTGAATGATGTCGAGCCTTACACGGTTGTAGCAGGTACACCTGCAAAGAAAATCAAAGACATTGATGAAAAAACAAAAGGTAAAACTGAAATCAAACAAGAACTGCGTCAGCTTTAATTGACACAATTCGCAGCTGAAGACATAGACGTGGATGATATATCCACGTCTTATTCGTATACAGGAAAGGAAGCGAGTTCACTTGTTAAATCGTGAGCAATTAATATCCATTCGAAGAGATTTGCACCAAATTCCTGAGCTTGGTTTTAAGGAATTTAAAACACAAGCTTATCTCATCAAGCATCTCGAATCGTACCCAACAGATCGAATCGAGATGGAAACATGGCGGACTGGAATTTTTGTGAAAGTAAAAGGGACAAATCCTACGCGCGTCTTTGCGTATCGTGCAGATATGGACGGATTATCTATCCCTGAAGAAACGGGCTATCCATTTCAATCCGTACATGAAGGCAACATGCATGCATGTGGACATGATCTTCATATGACCATTGCTCTTGGTATCATTGATCATTTCGTGCATCAGCCAATCAAAGAAGATCTGCTATTTATTTTCCAACCGGCAGAAGAAGGGCCAGGCGGAGCTGAACCAATGCTTGCAAGTGATGTTCTAAAAAAGTGGACGCCAGACTTTATTACAGCGCTGCATATTGCACCTGAATATCCAGTCGGCACGATTGCAACCAAGCCGGGCCTATTATTTGCTAATACAAGTGAGCTTGTAATCGATCTTGAAGGAAAAGGCGGGCATGCCGCTTACCCTCATTTAGCAAATGATATGGTGGTGGCTGCAAGTTCACTTGTAGGGCAGCTGCAATCGGTGATTTCACGTAATGTAGACCCTCTTGATAGTGCAGTTATTACAGTTGGCACGATTACAGGAGGAACTGCTCAAAATATCATTGCGCAGCACGCAAAGCTTGACGGAACCATTCGCACGCTCTCGCCAGAGTCTATGGAAAAGGTGAGAAAACGAATTGAAGCACTTGCAAAGGGCATTGAAATTGGTTACGAATGCAAGGCAACAGTTCGATACCCGTCATCTTATTACGAAGTGGACAATACAAAGGATTTGACAGAGGATTTTATGTCATATGTAGCCGAAGAAGGGCTTGCGAATGTCATTGAATGCAGAGAAGCGATGACAGGAGAAGATTTCGGCTACATGCTGAAAAAATATCCTGGGTTCATGTTTTGGCTAGGGGTAGATTCAGAATATGGTCTGCACCATGCAAAACTTACTCCTGATGAAAATGCGATTGAAACAGCTGTAAACGTTATGACGGCTTATTTTAAAAAGCAAGCAGGTGAATGAATAATCAAATGGTCTCCTGTACACCTTATGAACAGGAGGTGTTCTTGATTATGACAAGAATTGGTGTAGAACCATCTTTATCCGATGTAGAAGAACTTTTGAAGCAAAAAGGGTATGATGTCGTACGTATTCAAAATGAACAGCAAATGGATCAGTGTGACTGTTATGTGGTCACAGGGTTAGATTCAAATGTTCTTGGCATTTCAGACACAACGACAAAGGCATCTGTCATTACAGCGTCAGGTATGACAGCTGATGAAATTTGTCAAGAAGTAGAACAGCGCGTTCAATAAAACTAACAGAAAAGAACCAGGGTATTATGATCCTGGTTCTTTTTGCTCTTTGTCTAGATCGAGTGCTTCTTTCATTTTTTTGCGCAGAATTCGTTCGACACGCCACTGCTCCATCGTTTCAGTTTTTGCAATGATACGAAGGACGAGTGATGAGGAGCCAAAAGCCTCCACTCCAACAACTTGAGGACCTTCGATGATTTGCGGCATGCTCTCACGAACTTCATCACAGGCTGCCTGCAAAGTGGTGATCATCTGATCCACATTTTCATCTGGGGATAATTCGATATCAACGAGTGCCTGCATCGTCCCTCGTGAATGATTACTAACATTGAGTATACTTCGGTTCGGAATGAAATGAAGAGTGCCATCAAAGCTTCGAAGCTGTGTTGTCCTCAGTCCAATTTGTTCAACGATCCCATCAAAACCAGCAACCGTTATATACTCGCCGACATCAAATTGTTTTTCCAGCAGGATAAAGAATCCTGTCACAATATCACTCACTAATCCCTGAGCGCCAAATCCAATGGCCAGTCCTACAACACCTGCGCCAGCCAGCAAGGCGGTTGGGTTATAATGAAATAAGTCGAGGATCATAACAACTAGAATAAATATCAGCAAGTAGGCGAAGATATTTAAAGTGAGACTTTGCAGCGTCTGAGCTCGTGATAAAGAGACATCGTGCTTCTCAGAGAATGCTGAATAGGCACGCTTAATCATCTTGTTTCCAATCGCTCTGATGATAAAATAAATCACAAAAATAGCAATGAGTTTTAGCGAAATCATACTGATATTCATGATGATGGAAACCCAATCTACTTGTTCAAGTGCTTTCATGATCTTCAAAACCTTTCTATGTATGTGCGAAATGAGAAGCTAATCATTTGTTCCCTTATGCAAGTCATGTTAAACTTTTAATAGTTGGAGCGAGAGATTGTGACAAATCGTTAATTAAATTTATTATTAATTAATATTGACTAAAAATCGCTTAAGTATTATAATTATATTTGTGAAGTTATTAACTAAATGAGAATTTAACCTATTGATTCTCATTTTATATACAGCAAAGAAGTCTGTATAAAGATATTATTTTGGAGGGATTTACATATGGCAGAGCGTTTTGTAGGAAAACAAGCTCCACGTTTTGAAATGGAAGCAGTACTTGCTAATAAGGAATTTGGTAAAGTTAGTTTAGAGGAAAACATGAAGAATGACAAATGGACAGTTCTTTTCTTCTATCCAATGGATTTCACATTTGTTTGTCCAACTGAAATTACAGCAATGAGCGATCGTTATGATGAGTTCGAAGATTTAGATGCAGAAATCATTGGTGTATCTACTGATACAATCCATACGCATCTTGCTTGGATCAACACAGATCGTAAAGACAATGGTCTTGGAGAATTAAAATACCCACTAGCTGCTGACACAAACCACACAGTATCTAGAGAATACGGTGTTTTAATTGAAGAAGAAGGAATTGCACTTCGTGGTCTATTCATCATTAACCCAGAAGGCGAACTTCAATATCAAACAGTATTCCACAACAATATCGGTCGTGATGTAGATGAGACATTACGTGTTCTTCAAGCATTACAAACTGGTGGACTTTGCCCAGCGAACTGGAAACCTGGTCAAAAAACACTTTAATTGATAGTTGAAGAAACAATCTAACTGATGTTAGACCTTCAGATTGTTGACAAAGGGCTAAAATGTTGTTTATTTTAGCCCTTTGTCTTCTTTTCAGCGTGATAGAAAACCTTTGCAGTGTAGGAAGGACGAGTACTGGTGCGGAGCGAATTTTACATTCGTGAGCTCCAGCACGCAGGACTGACAAAGAATGCGAAGGTTTGTCTACACGCTGGGGTCTAACTGATGTTAGACCTTTTTGTTTCAAGACATACAATGGATGGAGGCGCTTCAAAATGAAATTACGTCAACCAATGCCAGAACTAACTGGTGCAAAAGAATGGTTAAATGGAGAAGTATCAAAAGAAGAATTAATTGGTGATAAACCAACATTGATTCACTTCTGGTCAGTTAGCTGTCATCTTTGTAAAGAGGCGATGCCACAAGTGAACCAATTCCGTGATGAATACAAGGATCAACTAAACGTGATCGCAGTTCATATGCCACGTTCAGAGGATGACCTAGATCTAGAAAAAATCAAAGAGGTTGCGAAAGAGCATGAAATCACACAGCCAATCTTTGTAGACAGCGACCATAAACTAACAGAAGCATTTGAGAACGAATATGTACCAGCTTATTATGTATTCGATAAAACAGGTGCTTTACGCCACTTCCAAGCTGGCGGAAGCGGTATGAAAATGCTTGAAAAACGCGTCAATCGAGTTCTTTCTGAGTCTGAAAAGGCTGCAGAATAGGTTTTCCCCCCATGAATGGGGGTTTTTTCATGGGGAAAAATAGGAGACATATTGCACTGGATGAATTTGATTGTAGGTGGAATGCCTAAGAAAAGAGAAAATGAGGAATTTCATTAAAAAAAATTCCTGAAACAAAAAGGTATTATGACCTATTTACATTTTAATTTTGAAATGAAAATGTAAAGATTTTAACTTTTTACTATTCAGAACGTTTTTGCACAAAAGAAATTTCAGTTTGGTAAATAACTATATAAATCAAGTAGTATAAGCATTTATTCAAAAATTTTACATTATTTTAAAGGTGGTCAAAAGCCTATAGTGGCAATGAAATGGGTGCCGATTTTTCTTCTTTGGCAAAATTTTAGTTGAAAATACCTATCTGATAGCAAACTGTAAAATGATAAAAAAATAGTTGATAAAATTAGTTTTCTAATCTAATATTTACTATAGAATATTTTTTATATGATGAGGGGGAAATCCATTGTTTAATGAGAGGGAAGCGTTACGTTTACGATTGGAACAATTAAACGAAGCAGAAGTAAAGGTCATCCGTGAATATCAAATTGAACGAGATGCGATTTACGCAAAACTAAGAGAATTAGACCGTCAAGGTACAGGTCTCGTCACAGATACAAAAAAAGAAGTGCGGACAGAGAGAAAAACGGATTCATTGCCTGTATTAGCTGAGCTGGCTGCACAAGAAATGAGAAGCTACCAGCAGCCTACGCAAACGCAGTCAAACGTTACATCATCTTTAGGAACAGGTCAGCTAAATGGTGCACCTGTAGGTATTCCTGAAGGATCTACAAGACGAAGAAGAGGTACAGCTAGACCTGGATCAAAGGCAGCTAAGCTTCGTGAAGCTGCAATCAAAACATTAAAGCGTCATAATGCGGCGATTAAAAGCTCTGAACTTCAAAAAGAGATTGAAAAAGAGAGCGGTCTTGAAATTCCAAATATGACAACGTTTATGCAAAGCTTAATTAAAATGTACCCAGAAGTGAAGAAACCTTATCGCGGACAGTATATTTTAGAAGGCGACATTCAAACAGAAGACGAATAAATAAAAAAGAAACTGCTGGGCGTAAATGCCAGCAGTTTTTTCTTGCGTACGTGATGAACGGATCACTTTTTTTGATCAACTGTATAGACAATCTTTCGTTCTTTGGGCATGTTGTCGCGCTGTTTTTTAAATCCATCGATCTTCACTGTCATGACCTCTCCACTCCGCTGCACCGCATCAACTTTTGCCTGGAGCGTTTCTACTTGTTCGTTTAGTTCCTTCAAAATCGGTCCTATTTCTTCGGTTGTTTGCAAAATAGGCTCTTGTGAGAACGGCTCGGCATTTGTTTGGGCTGACTGATCGATATCAGCAAAATGAGAAGCGATCCATTCTTCGCTTTCGGCTAACTGTTTTTGATAGCTTGTGAGCGTTTCATAAAAAATGGCTTCTTTTGCTTTTTCAATTTGCAGTAAATTTTCTTGTGTTTCATAAAAGCGCTCCTGTAGATGCCGAACGCCTTCTTGTAATAAATGAAGCTCTGCGTTTTTATCGCCTAGAGTTTGCTGCAATTTTTCAATCACAGCGGATAAAGTATTTCCTTTTTTCTCCTCTTTTGCAAGCCGTTTATCTTGGTCTAGTAACCGCTCATGTAGTTGCTGAGACATTTCCTTATATTTTACAACCTTCAAATGCAATCGGTGCTTTTCCTCTGTTTCTTTTCGTCTATGATAGGTTTCCTTTTGCAGCATTTCATGAAGAAGGACGATTTTATGTAATAATTCCGATTTGCTATAAGAGAGATCCTGTATTTTAGACGATGCGTGGTCTTGATCAATGGTCATTTCATCCAATTGTTGTTTTAATTGAGTGAAATCCTTTTTCATCTCATGATATTCTTGAGATAGCTTCTTGTTTTTAGCATACGTATACGTGGACTGTAAATCTGAAATCATCTGTTGATATTTGGCCGTTTCAGCTTTTAAAAATAGATTTTCTTGAGACAGATCATGGAATAGGGGAGAAGCATGGCGCCGGTTCATAGGTAGACCCTCCTTATTCATGTTATCAATAAAGTATGCGAAAAGAGAGCGATTAGAACAGCCATATCAAAGGGGATGAGATGATGAGTATAGTGAATGTCATACTAGCTGGAGGTGCTTCTAGACGTTTTGGAGAGCCAAAGGCAAGTCATGTCTATCAGGGGAAACCACTATATGAACATGTGAAAGAGCAGCTTTTGAAAGGGGAAACCATCATCATCAGTCACCCGGAGCTTCTGCCCTTTTTCAAAGCAAGAGGGGAACAAGCTGTTTGGTTAGACAATGAAAAGGTGCGCGGGTATGGCCCGCTTGCAGGAATTTATACCGCTATGCAAAAGCAAGAAGCAGAGTGGTATTTAGTGACGGCATGTGATATGCCATTTATACGAAAAAAGACAGCCATCGCCTTATCTTCTTATTGCCATGACCATGTAGATGCTGTTGTCCCGATGGTGCAGGGAAGATTACAGCCGTTATTTGCGCTTTATCACCGCCGCAGTCTTCCGTTTATTTCTGCGTGTTTACAAGAGAATCAATTAGCTATCAAAGACTTACTACAAAAACTTCACGTCCAGGTTGTTCTAGCCGACGAACTGAACGTGGCACCAAATGAATTTCATAATATCAATAAAAGAAGCGATTTACCTGAAAACGGTATGATATGATACATAAAAACGAGGAGGAGAGAACAATATTGAACGAGCGATATTCAAGGCAAATCTTGTTCCCTCCGGTAGGGAAAAAAGGGCAGTCTGCGCTGGCCGAAAGTCATGTCCTTATTGTTGGAGCTGGTGCACTTGGAACAGCGTCTGCTGAAGGGCTTGTCCGGTCAGGAATTGGCACTTTGACGATTATAGATCGTGATTATGTCGAATTCTCAAATTTACAGCGGCAGCAGCTGTACACTGAACACGATGCAAAGATGCATGTACCAAAAGCGGCAGCAGCTAAAAAACGTCTCCAAGAGATCAACCATGAAGTGACCATACACGCCATTATTGAAGATGCAGGAGTAGGGCTGTTAAGACCCTTATTTCGAAAAGCAAATATCGTCATTGATGCGACTGATAATTTTGAGACAAGAATGGTGATGAATGACTTATCTTTAGAAACAAATACGCCTTGGATTTACGGTGCCTGTGTGAGCAGTCAGGGAATGTATATGACCATTTTGCCGGGCAAAACACCTTGCTTATCCTGTGTGTTTACCTCAATGCCTGTTGGGGGTTTGACATGTGATACAGCTGGTATTATTTCTCCTGCTGTCCAAATGGTGTCGGCTTATCAGCAAACAGAGGCATTAAAATATTTAACAGGGCATGAAGAGCAAATGGAGCGAAAGTTTGTCACATTTGATTTGTGGCAGTCGTCTTCGTTTAAAATGGGTGTATCTCGTACGAAGCAGGAGAGCTGTCCTTCTTGCGGCACAAATAGAACGTATCCATATTTACAGGAACAGCGCAAAAAAACAGCGGTTCTTTGCGGACGTGACACCGTTCAAATCATATCGAAGGATTTAGAAAACCTTTCATTTCAGCATGTAAAAGAGCGTCTGTCCTCTATTTGTGAGGTGGAAGTGAACGATTTTTTAATTCATATACGCTATGAAAGACACCGTATCGTTTGTTTTAAAGGAGGACGTGTATTAATCCATGGGACAAATGATGAAAAAGTAGCCAATTCATTACTAGCAAGACTGCTAGGCATATAGGAGTGAGAAGTGATGGAAAGACGACAGCCAATTCCAGTAGAAGAGGCAGTAAAGAAAGTCCACCAATTTCAAAAACATGGACAAGTCGAATGGGTTCCTTTAAAGAACAGCCTTGGAAGATGGATTGCAGAGGATATTTTAGCAGATCACGATGTTCCTGCCTTTGATCGTTCTCCGTATGATGGTTTTGCACTTCGAGCAGAAGATACAAAGGAAGCATCAAGTGAGAATCCACTTGAATTTGAGGTCATTGATCATATTGGGGCAGGTATTGTTTCTGCAAAAACGATCGGTCCTTTTCAAGCGATTCGCATCATGACAGGAGCGAAGATTCCAAAAGGAGCAAATGTTGTGATCATGCTCGAATTGACGAAAACGTTTGAAAAAGACGGCAAATCAATGATGTCACTTAAAAGACCTCTGAAAAAGGGAAACAATATTTCTCGGCAAGGAGAAGAGACCCTCAAAGGGAACGTCATGATCAAAAAAGGCTCAAAAGTAACCCCAGGCGTGACGGCGATATTGGCAACGTTCGGGTATGCGGTTGTGCCAGTCGTCAAAAAACCGGTCATCGGTATCATCTCAACAGGTACCGAGCTCCTACAAGTAAGTGATGCCATGGTGGACGGTAAAATTAGAAACAGTAACCTGAGTATGGTCTACGCCCAGGTTCTTGAAGCTGGAGGGGAACCGCTTGATTTAGGCGGTGTATCCGATGATTTTGATCAAAGCTATGAAGCAGTAAAAGCAGCCTTAAGCAAAGTTGATATGCTCATCACAACAGGTGGTGTATCGGTAGGTGATTTTGACTTTTTACCTGCTATTTATGAAAAACTTGGTTCAGATGTGTTGTTTAATAAAGTGGCCATGAGACCTGGAAGTGTGACGACCGTTGCTGCGTTGCCTAATGGTCAATTGCTTTATGGTCTGTCAGGAAATCCGGCTGCCTGTTTTGTTGGCTTTGAACTATTTGTCAAACCGATCATTTATAAATGGTGTTTGAAAGAAAATCCATTTCCCGTTTTTGCTGAGGCGAAGCTGACACATGATTTTCCAAAAGCCAATCCGTTCACACGATTTGTTAGAGCATCACTTGATTTCGCTGGCAGCCAGCTGAGTGTGACACCAACAGGTCTTGATAAATCTAGTGCGGTGACATCTATTGCTCATGCTGATTGTTTCATTGTTTTGCCCGGAGGAACAAGAGGGTTTAGTGCAGGTGACAAAGTCAGCGTTCTGCTATTTCACCACGAAGGCGGTGCTCCATGTTGGATGACAAATTAAACATTCTACAAGTCGTGGGCTATCAAAATAGTGGTAAAACGACGCTGGTCGAAAAATTATGTCAGCTGGCGGATGAAGAAGAAATGAAGCTAGGCTGCTTGAAACATCATGGACATGGCGGAAAACCAGACCGTCTGTTCAAACAAAAAGATACAGATCGATATATTCAAGCAGGTGCGTTTGCTGCTGGTGTGGAGGGAGAAGGTGAATGTCACTTTTTCATGCAGCACATGACGTTTGCACAACTAGTCAACATGTGTCAGCATCTTCCTTTAGATGCCGTCTTGATCGAAGGATACAAACAGGCGCCTTACCGCAAAATCCTGTGTGTCAAAGACGAACAGGAACTCATTGATCTTTCGACACTTTCTCATATACAAGCAGCCATTTATTTCAATAAAGAAATACAATTCACTGAGAAATACCCGTTTCCTGTGTTTTCAGCATTTGACAAGCGCGGGATCACATTTGCTTTTAATTTATTGAAGGGGGAAGCCTCGTATGAATGAACTTTTTAACATCACAAAAGAGCCAATTGATGTGAATGAATTGATTCAGCATGTCACAAGACGCAAAGCGGGAGCCATTACGACATTCATAGGCACGGTAAGAGAATGGACAAATGGCAAAAAAACGCTGCGTTTAACATATGAAGCATACATACCAATGGCGGAAAATATGTTGAGTCAAATTGGACAAGAAATTAAAAAACGCTGGCCTGAAACAGAAGCTGCCATTGTGCATCGTATTGGCACTCTTGAGATATGTGACATTGCAGTGGCAATAGCTGTTTCATCCCCTCATCGGAAAGCTGCATACGAAGCCAATGAATATGCGATTGAACGAATAAAGGAAATTGTTCCTATTTGGAAAAAGGAATACTGGGAAGATGGGGAGGCTTGGATAGGTGATCAGCTTGAAACCGTTTCTTACCCTGAGGGAAAACCTAGTGCTCTCCAACTTAACGAGAAAGAAGGGAAGCGGCATGATTAGCGTATTATTGTTCGCCGGCCTTGCTGAGAAGGCCGGTAAACAACAAATCATCATTCAAAAAGATCAAACAACGGTTGATGAGATTAAAATAGAATTACAGGAGGTATATGGTGTTGATACTGCACAAAACGTGATGGTTGCAGTCAACGAAATATATACGAGGGGAAATGCTGAAGTGCGTAGCGGGGACACTGTTGCACTCATTCCTCCTGTAAGTGGTGGATAATAGATATTAGAGGATTTGGTTATGGCCAGCGGCTGTAACCAATTTTTTTATGTGTGAAAAGCTTGGAGAGGTACTTGGGAATGATCTTCGTAAATAAAACATCCCCGGCGTGCTTTAGAAATGTGAGGATCGAGCTGTTGAATGAGGTCATACAATTCGCTGATTCGTCTCACATTGAAATCTGTTTGCGCTTGAAGCTGCTCTTTTAGTTCTTTTGTGCTCACGATGCTTCCCTTTTTTTCTTTAATAATATCTACACACCTTGCAGCGTAGTATATTTTGTCATTAGAAGGTCTGCTCTCTTTCATATCGAGTAATTTGAGCTCATGATAAATCAGTTCTCTTTCCTTTCGAAAGTATTGCCATGCTTCTTGTTCCTTTTCATAAAGTAAAATCAATTGCATTTTCAATTTTTCTCTTAACATTCACTTGACTCCATTTCCACTATCATTTAACCTACCTCTATTTTACATTATATGAAAAAATAACATTTGATCAAGTAAAATCCTTTTATTTTTATTTTTTTAATATGAAAGTATTGTTACTAAAGGCTCATCTGTTCTATAAAAGGCGCTAAACTTAGTCCTATAAAGCCGGGATTCATCGAAATTACTAGGAATATTATAACAAAAAATCGTTGTGTCTAACTGAGACCATCCGAATTCCAAGGAAAAGGATATTTATTCCGAAAGACATGTTGTTTACTTCATAAAATGTTTTTAAGTCAGTAAAATCATGATTTTTTAATATGAATATGGTCGGATCAAGGTATCATTTTGAGGATGTCGTTCATGAAAATAGAATAATAATTTCCATCCTATCACTATGAAAATAAGAAAATCAAATGATCTATCACTTTTTGGCAATCTTTTGATAAAATAGAAACAACAAGAGTATGAATAAACGTTTTCATACTTACAGCACATGGAGAGGGATGACATTTGATGAAAGAAACAACGCCAAAACCCACAATGATTGGAGTAAGCATAAGACCATCAGAGCATTTGAAAAGAGTGTGGGAACATCCATTCGTTTGGTGGCCTTTATCATGTGTACTTGTTTTAACAGTAGTGGTCACTTATTTGTCTCAGCTAGTGAATGAAGGCTTGTGGGCAGATTTAATTTTGCCGATACCTTTTGTTTATGTGATCACGCTCATTGGTCTGGTCATTGGGATAATCATTAACGCTGCCGTATACAAGCTCATCGTCTTTTTAGCAAAAGGTGATGCAACATTCCATCAGCTGTTTTCAGGTGTACTGTATATCACGCCCATTACGATCATTGGTACGATTATTTCTCATTTGGCGATCATTTTTTTTCATGTGCCAAAAGATATCACGATTACCTCATTAAACGCATTCATTCGAATGTCTGGTTCATGGGATGCCGTGTTAGCGAATATCGATCTTTTTGTGATCTGGAATCTTGTTTTAATAGGCTTTTTATTGATCAAAGTCGGTCGCACTTCGCCAAGAATATCTTGGATCATTGTAATCGTCTTTTATGTACTATCTTTAATTTTTCAATATGTAGGAACCACAATCACTATTAACATGTCATTAAGCTGGGGGTAGAATATTTTTATGAGAAAGAAAATCATCATCGGATCGATTATCATTATTGTGATTGGTCTATTTATTGGATTTAATATGGCAAAGAACCAATCAAAGCCTGCCTCTACGGCATCATATAAAACAGTCCAACTTGCATCAAAAGAAATAATTTCTACGGTGATGACGCCTGGAACACTTTCATTCTCGGAGGAGCAATTCATTTATACAGAAGAGGAGAAGGGAAACCTGAATCATATCGCTGTGAAAGAAGGAGAAAAGGTGAAAGTTGGAACACCGCTCCTTACATATGAAAATAAGGAACTGGAGCTTGAAGAACAGCAGCAAGCACTTGCGGCTGAATCAAGTACACTAAAGCTTGAACAATTACAAAAGAGACTCAATACATTAGATGAAAACCAGGAAAAAAAGGTGGGCTCTGATTCGAAAAACGAGCGAGATCAGCTTGAACTCGAACTCAAAGCCGCTGAATTAGAGCAAAAACAAGCGGAGCTTAACCAAGAAAAAATAAAGGCACAAATAGAAGATTTAACGATACATAGCAAAATTGAAGGAACAGTCATCTCCATAGAGCAAGATGCTGGCGCAGAGAAGCTAGAAGAGAGACAGCCAGTGATCCATATTGGCAATGAGAAAAAAATGATCGTACGAGGCTTAATCACTGAGTATGACGCTATGAAAGTCAAAAAGAAACAAAAAGTAAAGGTAACGTCTGATGTCATTCGCGGAAAGAGCTGGCAAGGAGTGGTGAAAAAAGTGGGCGCTGTGCCTGCCCAGTCAACAGCAGAAACAGCTGCAAGTGATCAAACGGTACAATATCCAGTCGAAATTGAAATAAAAGGGAAAAAGCCGGATGCAAAACCAGGCTTTAAAATGATCATGGAAATTGAAACGGACAAGCGTCAAGTGCTCACAATTCCTGAAACAGCCGTGAAAAAAGAGAAAGATGGTTCATACGTTTATGTTGTTGAAAAGAATGCACTGAAGAAAGTAAAAGTGACATTAGGTGAAACGTCAGGTCATGATCTTGAAGTGACGAAAGGTTTAACAAAAGAAGATCAAATCATTGCAGAGCCATCAGATGACATGTATGACGGAATGGAAGTGAATGCTGAATGATTCAGCTTTCAAACGTGACAAAAAGCTACGAAGTCGCTGAGGAGACATTTGATGTATTAAGTGATGTGGACCTTGTCATTGGTAAAGGCGAGTATATGTCCATTATGGGCCCGTCCGGCTCTGGAAAATCAACGTTAATGAATATCATTGGCTGTTTGGACCACCCGACCTCCGGACAGTACCATTTTCAAGGTATGGAGCTGTCGGCAGCAAAGGATCAAGAACTGGCAGTGATTCGAAATCGATCCATTGGTTTTGTTTTTCAACAATTTCATTTACTGCCTAGATTAAATGCGAGGCGAAATGTTGAACTTCCGATGATTTACGCTGGTATCAGTCAAAAGGAAAGAAAAGAACGTGCGGAAATGGCACTTGAAAAGGTTGGTTTGGCAGATCGAATGAAGCATATGCCAAACGAGTTGTCAGGGGGGCAAAAGCAAAGAGTAGCCATCGCACGTGCGATTGTCAATGAGCCGAAGCTCATCTTGGCAGATGAACCAACAGGCGCTCTTGATTCAAAAACGAGCGGCTCGATTATGGAACAGTTTACAAAGCTCAATGAGGAAGGAACAACGGTTGTGCTAGTTACTCATGAAGAAGAAATAGCTGCGTATACAAACCGGATAGTCGTTGTAAGAGATGGACGCCTCGTTCAAGATAGATTGATACAAGGAGACGCAATGAATGAAACTCTTTGAAAATATCAAAATAGCGCTGAATTCTGTCCTAGCTCATAAATTGCGGTCTATTTTAACAATGCTTGGAATTATTATTGGGGTTGGATCAGTGATTGCAGTCGTTGCCATCGGTCAAGGCGGAGAGCAAATGCTAAAAGAATCAATTTCAGGGCCAAACAATACCATTGATATGACCTATACACCCTCTGATGAGGAGTTAAATGCGAATCCTAATGTGTTATTTGAAGCCACATTTACTGAAGAAGACATTCAAAGTGTTCAAGCATTGAATGGGGTTAAACAGGTTGCCTCCTCCACTGCACAAGGCATGCAATTAAGATTCCAAGATACAACAATAGATGCAACGGTCAATGGGATTAATGAAGGCTACACGAATGTACACTCATTACATATAGCAGAAGGACAGGACTTACGTGAAATCGATTTTAGGAGCGGAAGAAGGGCAGCTGTTATTTCAGAAGGGATACAAAAAGAATTATTTAATGGAGAGAAGGCAGTAGGCGAGTTGATTTGGATGAATGGACAGCCGGTTGAGGTGATCGGAGTTTTAGCAAAACAGGAAGGGCTGTTTTCATTTGATATGAATGAAATATATGTCCCTTTTGCAATGCTGACAACTGCATTTGGTGTGAAAGAATATGATAAGTTGTCTATTCAAGTCGCACATGCTGATCAAATGAAAGAAGTAGGAAAGAGTGCGGCTGCACGCTTAAATGAAAATCACCATACAGAAGATGCTTACGAAATGATCAATCTGGAAGAGATTGCAGCAGGCATTGGTCAAATTACGTCAGTCATGACAACAATCATTGGCTCAATTGCTGGAATCTCATTACTTGTCGGCGGCATTGGTGTCATGAATATTATGCTCGTATCTGTCACAGAAAGAACAAGAGAAATCGGAATTCGAAAGGCACTTGGGGCAACTAGGGCTCAAATACTCGTTCAGTTTTTAATTGAGTCTGTCGTCCTTACACTGATCGGCGGGTTACTTGGAATCGCGCTTGGCTTAGGAGGTGCTTCGCTTGTGTCACTGTTTGCAGGATGGCCTTCTCTTGTATCGTGGCAAATCGTATGTGGAGGCGTCCTGTTTAGTATGCTCATTGGTATTATTTTTGGACTGATTCCTGCCAATAAAGCAGCGAGGCTCAATCCTATTGAATCGCTTAGATATGAATAATCCTAAAGCTAACTTCCAAGGGACTGACAAGAAGGTAGAACGAGATATGTTGCCTGCTGCACCGCGCCTGAAGCTTTTATGCAAAACGCATAAAGGCTTTTTTTCGTTCAATTGAATGAAATGAAAAATGATAGAAATGCTAATATCATGACTTTCTTCTCAATGTCACATATTTTTCAGTTTACAAATGGTACATATAAAGGTAAGATGACCATTGTGAAAGATTTTGATAGTTATTGAATGTATTTGATTGTTTTGTATTGATAATGTTGAAAAAAGCGATTACAATAAAGGTGCGCGCAAAATGAATACGTTTTCAAAAGGGGGTGTTTTCATTGCTAACACCAGAAAGACATCAACTTATCATCGACTATTTAGAAGAAAACGATGTCATCAAAATACAGGACTTAACGATTATGACGGATGCGTCTGAATCTACAATTAGAAGAGATTTATCAGCCCTCGAAGAAAAAGGCTTTCTTAAAAGAGTTCACGGAGGAGCAGCTAAAATATCTAGTATTCGTCTTGAACCAGATGTGTTTGAGAAATCTGCCAAAAACCTTCATGAAAAGTCATTGATTGCAGAGGAAGCTGCGTCACTTTTAAAACAAGGCGACTGTATTTACTTAGATGCTGGTACGACAACACAGCAAATGATTGACTTTATCGATCCAGATCAAGATATCGTGGTGGTGACAAATGGTGTCATGCACATTGAAGCACTCATGAGAAAAGGCATTTCTTTTTACCTGATAGGCGGATCGGTGAAACATCGAACAGGAGCCATGGTGGGAGCCGCAGCTTTGACAGCTATGGAAAATTACCGTTTTGACAAAAGCTTTGTTGGGACGAACGGCATTCATCCCGAGGCAGGGTTTACAACACCTGATCCAGAAGAAGCGCTCATTAAAAAAAGAGCCATGAAGCAGGCGAAAAAAACCTACATCTTAACAGATGCCTCAAAGTTTGGCGAAATATCGTTTTCAGCCTTTGCTAGTTTACAGGAAGCCACCATTATCACAAACGACGCAAAAGAGGATTCATTCGATAATTACCATGAAAAAACGGTTATAAAGGTAGTGAAAACATGATTTATACAGTTACTTTAAACCCATCAGTTGATTACATCGTACACGTGGAGGATTTTGCGGTCGGCGGTTTAAATCGTTCAACCTATGACAAAAAATATCCAGGTGGTAAAGGAATCAATGTCTCAAGGCTTTTAAAACGGCACGGTGTTGAATCAAAAGCACTTGGATTCATTGGCGGTTTTACAGGCAAATATATTCAAGACTTTTTACAAAACGAACAATTACAAACAGCCTTTCATGAGGTGTCAGAAGATACACGTATTAATGTGAAACTGAAAACAGGTGAAGAAACAGAAATCAACGGGCTCGGTCCAAGTATTACTGAAGCACAGTTCGATTCGTTTTTATCCCAATTTACTTCATTAACAGAAGGCGATGTCGTTGTATTAGCAGGCAGCATTCCTTCTTCACTGCCTCATAACACATATGAGCGCATTGGTGAGGTATGTGCGAAGCAAGGGGTAAGAGTAGTACTTGATATTTCTGGAGAAGCCTTAAAAAAAGCAGCAGAGCTGAAACCATTCTTAATGAAACCAAACCATCATGAGTTAGGTGAAATGTTTGAAACCAGTATTTCATCTGCAGAAAAAGCTATTCCTTATGGGAAAAAGCTGTTGGAACAAGGCGCTGAACATGTCATTGTATCCATGGCTGGAGACGGCGCTCTCTTATTCAGTAAGGAAGGGATCTTTCAATCTAATGTTCCAAAAGGCAAGCTGATCAACTCAGTTGGTGCAGGGGATTCAGTCGTTGCAGGATTCTTAGCTGGCGTTTCTAAAGGCCTTTCCATAGAAGAATCATTTAAGCTTGGCGTCACATCAGGAAGTGCTACAGCATTTTCTGAGGAACTTGGAACAAAAGAGCTTGTCGATACATTATTGCCACAAGTAAAAGTCACACGCATTTAAAGGAGGAGTCATCATGAAAATTACAGAACTACTCACGAAGCATACGATGAAGCTTCAATTAGACAGCCAGCAAAAAGAAGCCGTTATTGAAGAACTGGTCACTGTATTAGATACAGCTGGTAAATTAAATGATAAAGAAGGCTACAAAGCAGCTGTTGTTAATCGTGAAAAACAAAGCTCTACGGGAATCGGAGAAGGAATTGCGATTCCTCATGCGAAAACAGCAAGTGTGAAAGAACCTGCCATTGCATTTGGCCGTTCAACAGCCGGTGTAGATTATGAATCATTAGACGGACAGCCAAGTCATCTTGTCTTTATGATTGCAGCAACTGAAGGCGCAAACAACACGCATTTAGAAGCACTTTCTCGTTTATCCACACTTCTCATGCGTGAAGAGATCCGAAAGCAGCTTCTTGAAGCGGCTACTGAAGATGAAATCATTGAAATTATCAATACACATGATAAAGACGATGAAGAAGAGGAAGTCAAAGAGGAACCGGCTGCACCGGGAAAACCTGCTAAAATTTTAGCGGTGACAGCTTGTCCAACAGGCATCGCGCATACATTTATGGCCGCAGATGCTTTGAAAGAAAAAGCAAAAGAAATGGGCGTTGACATTAAAGTTGAGACAAACGGCTCTAGTGGAATTAAACATGCCCTGACAGCAAAAGAAATTGAAGAAGCGCCAGCTATTATTGTGGCAGCTGATAAACAAGTTGAAATGGAACGCTTTAAAGGCAAACATGTCATTGAAGTACCTGTGACAGCTGGAATTCGCCGTCCGCAAGAACTGATCGAAAAAGCCATCAATCAAGATGCGCCGATTTATAAAGGTTCAGGCGGCAGTTCTTCAAAAGATGAAAATGAATCGTCAGGTAAGGGAAGAAGTGGATTCTATAAGCACTTAATGAGCGGTGTAAGCAACATGCTTCCGTTTGTTGTTGGGGGCGGTATCCTCGTTGCGATTTCATTCTTCTGGGGAATTAACTCAGCTGACCCTAAAGATCCTTCTTTCAATTCATTTGCAGCTGTATTAAAAGGGATTGGCGGAGATAATGCACTTGCCTTAATCGTTGCTGTATTAGCTGGATTTATCGCAATGAGTATTGCAGACCGTCCAGGTTTCGCACCAGGTATGGTTGGCGGATTTATGGCCTCTGCAGCAGGTGCTGGCTTCTTAGGCGGATTGATTGCTGGTTTCCTTGCTGGTTACATTGTGGTGCTGCTCAAAAAAGTATTCACCTTTGTACCACAGTCGCTCGATGGTATTAAACCAGTTCTGCTCTATCCATTGTTCGGTATTTTCTTTACAGGGATTATCATGCATTACATCGTCAACACACCTGTTAAAATGGTGATGGACGGATTAACACACTGGCTTGAATCACTTGGTACGGGGAACCTTGTATTAATGGGGATTATTTTAGCTGGTATGATGGCCATTGATATGGGTGGTCCGATTAACAAAGCGGCCTACACATTTGGTCTTGCGATGATTGCTGCTGGCAACTATGCACCGCATGCTGCGATTATGGCAGGCGGAATGGTGCCGCCGCTAGGAATTGCCCTAGCGACAACGATCTTTAGAAACAAATTCTCTAAACGTGACCGCGAAGCAGGTATTACATGTTACTTCATGGGAGCTGCGTTCATTACTGAAGGGGCGATCCCGTTTGCAGCGGCAGATCCTCTGCGCGTCATTCCTTCAGCTGTGATTGGTGCAGCAGTTGCAGGTGGATTAACAGAATTCTTTAGAGTGACGCTCCCTGCACCGCACGGCGGACTATTCGTTTTCTGGGTAACAAACCATCCAGTTCTTTACATCATCAGCATCTTAATCGGTGCCATTGTTACAGCGCTACTTCTCGGAATTCTAAAAAAACCAGTCCGACAAGAAGCTTAATTTGAAAAGAAGCATCGTGAAGAGCGGTGCTTCTTTTTGTTTAATTATCAATAAATTAGGAAAAAATATCTAATTGAATAGTTGTCTTGTGAATTTTTAAATGACATGTGATAAAGTAAAGTTATTCAATTCGCGTTTCAAGTCTTTTAGCAGAAAGTCTTAGGAGGAAGCAGTATTTTGAACGAAGAAAACAAACAAAACGAAAATGACATTCAATCTGATGCGAAACAAGCCAAAAAAGAGAAGAAAAGTTCTCTGTTTGAATGGATCAAAGCCATTTTAATTGCACTTGCCCTCGTCCTCATCATCCGTACGTTTATTTTTGAGCCGTATGTGGTGGAAGGAGAGTCAATGGAACCAACCCTTCATGATGGAGAAAAGCTGTTTGTCAACAAAACCATCAACTATCTCGGAGGAGTCAAACGTGGTGACATCGTGATTATTAATGGAAAAGACGGTCAGAAAATTCATTATGTCAAACGATTGATCGGTCTTCCAGGCGACACGATTGAAATGAAGGATGATACGCTTTACATTAATGGTAAAAAAGTAGATGAGCCTTATTTAAAAGAGAACAAGGCGCATGCCAAAGAGTATGAGGTACATTTAACAGGAGATTTTGGTCCAGTGAAAGTACCGAAGAACGATTACTTTGTCATGGGTGACAACAGACTGAATTCCATGGACAGTCGAAATGGACTCGGACTCATTGAAAAGGATCGTATTGTCGGCACATCAGAATTTGTTTTCTTCCCATTTGGCGATATTCGACAAACACAATAAATACACCTTTCTCAATGCGTAAGAAAGGTGCTTGAATGGACGACCCTTCATGTAGGGTCGTTTTTAATTTGGTGTGAGCATCGTGACAATGATAACAATGGCCAATACAGAAGCGAAAACGGACCCGGTAATCGCCAACACAGAACGGAATAATCCGATTTTCACATTGTCTTTTCCACGCTTTTGTAAAAAGCGTTTTGAAAAGATGTGGACCAGTGTGTAAATGAGGACAAGCCCAATATAAAGGCCAAAGTCCCTTGCATTAAAGCCAGTCGCCGATAAATAAATGCCCATAAAGAAAATCAATAAACAGTATTCCATGAGTGTGAGTAATCTCAAATCGCCCGAACTCCTTCAATAAAAACATTCCCACTTATTATACCATATTGGACAAAAAGCCTTTGTTCTTAGCGAGAGACGTTTCTATCAATCGTTATTCATGTTATACTTCATAATGATGAATGAGTGATGGAGGATTAATAAATGATTGCAGTGAATAATGTTAGTTTGCGATTTGCTGATCGTAAATTATTTGAAGAAGTAAATATTAAGTTCACTCCTGGCAACTGCTACGGACTAATTGGTGCCAATGGAGCTGGTAAATCAACGTTCTTAAAGATTCTTTCTGGAGAAATTGAAGCTCAAACGGGCGATGTTCATATGAGTCCTGGTGAACGTTTAGCGATTTTAAAACAGAACCACTTTGAATACGAAGAGTTTGAAGTGTTAAAAGTCGTCATCATGGGTCACAAACGTCTATATGATGTGATGCAGGAAAAAGATGCGATTTATATGAAACCTGATTTCTCAGATGAAGACGGGATTCGTGCAGCAGAGCTTGAAGGTGAGTTTGCTGAGTTAAACGGGTGGGAAGCGGAAAGTGAAGCTGCGATCCTATTAAAAGGTCTTGGCATTCCAGAGAGCCTGCAATCGAAGAAAATGTCTGAGCTTGGCGGATCTGAAAAGGTAAAAGTGCTTTTAGCACAAGCTTTATTCGGTAAACCTGACGTTCTCCTTCTCGATGAGCCAACGAACCACTTGGACTTACAAGCCATTCAGTGGTTAGAAGAGTTCCTCATTAACTTTGAAAATACCGTCATCGTCGTATCGCATGATCGTCATTTCTTAAATAAAGTATGTACGCATATTGCAGACCTTGACTTTGGAAAAATTCAAGTGTATGTCGGAAACTATGATTTCTGGTATGAATCAAGCCAGCTGGCATTAAAACTCAGCCAGGATGCCAACAAGAAAAAAGAAGAACAGATTAAGCAGCTTCAAGAATTCGTTGCTCGGTTCAGTGCGAACGCATCTAAATCGAAGCAAGCGACATCAAGAAAGAAATTGCTTGATAAGATTTCGCTAGATGACATTAAACCATCTTCTCGTAAATATCCTTATGTTCATTTTGCGCCAGAGCGCGAAATCGGAAATGATGTCCTTCAAGTAGAAGGTCTATCAAAAACGATTGACGGTGTAAAAGTACTGGATAACGTCAGCTTTATTATGAATCGTGAGGATAAAATTGCGTTCTTAAGCCGTAATGAGCTTGCTGTCTCTACTTTATTTAAAATCCTTGCTGGTGAAATGGAGCCAGACAGCGGGACGTTTAAATGGGGCGTGACAACATCTCAAGCCTTTTTCCCTAAAGACAACAGTGAATATTTTGAAGGAAGCGATTTAGATCTTGTTGATTGGCTTCGTCAATATTCTCCTAATGATCAAAGTGAAAGCTTCCTGCGTGGTTTCTTAGGCCGTATGCTTTTCTCTGGGGAAGAAGTGAAGAAAAAAGCAAGCGTCTTATCAGGTGGAGAAAAGGTTCGTTGTATGTTATCAAAAATGATGCTGTCTGGAGCGAATATTTTGCTGTTAGACGAGCCGACGAACCATTTAGACCTAGAGTCCATCACAGCGCTGAATAACGGTCTAATGAGCTTTAAAGGGGCTATGCTCTTCTCATCTCATGACCATCAGTTTGTTGAAACAGTTGCAAACCGGATTATCGAAGTGACGCCAAACGGCATCGTTGATAAACAAACAACTTATGATGAGTTCTTATCAGATCAAGACATCCAAAAAAGACTACAAGAGCTGTATGCATAAACATAAAGAAAAGACATCCACATGAGGATGTCTCAGCGTGAAGAGAAAGTGAGGGTTTTTAAGACAAGATGTCCACAAAACCCTCATTTTTGTCTTTTGAACTGTCCGAGAAACGATATATGGTGTTTTTCATTTGGGATTTATTCAATATACGGTGTATTTAAAACTACAAAAAAACTGTCGAGATTTTCTCGACAGCCTGAAGACATCCACATGAGGATGTCTTTTTTCTTTAAAAAGCCCAATTTCCATTACGGAAAATCGGTTCACGTTTACCATCTTTTGTGATCCCATCAATATTCATTTCCTTTGAACCAATCATGAAATCGACGTGTGTAATACTGCTGTTCACACCCGCTGCGTCTAATTCCTCTCGTTTCATCTCTTTACCGCCTTCGATATTAAATGCATAACCGCTGCCGATGGCAAGGTGGTTGGATGCATTTTCATCGTAAAGTGTATTGTAATAGAGGATATTGGAGTTAGAAATTGGTGAATCATCTGGTACAAGAGCAACCTCACCTAGATAATGAGAGCCTTCATCTGTTTCAACGAGCGAAGTTAAAATGTCTTCGCCTTCCTTCGCTTTCACATCGACAATTCGGCCATTTTCAAATGTTAAAGTAAACTCATCAATGATATTTCCTGCATAGCTGAGCGGTTTTGTGCTTGAGACAGTCCCATTTACACCGTCTTTTTTAGGTACAGTAAAGACTTCTTCTGTCGGCATGTTAGCCATGAAAGAGACGCCGCGCTCACTCACGCTGCCGGCACCTACCCAAATGTGCTGCTCAGGGAGCTCAATCGTTAAATCAGTGCCAGGAGCATCATAATGAAGCTTGTGGTAGTGGCGCTCATTTAGGATTTTGACCTTTTCATTTAGCGACTCATCGTGCTTTTTCCAAGCCTCCACAGGATCTGCTTGATCAGCGCGGGCGACTTTAAAGATTTGGTCCCATAATAATGCAACAGCGTCTTCATCTGCATGCTCAGGGAAAATCTTTTTCGCCCAATCTTTTGATGCAGCACCGACGACTGTCCATGCGACTTTGTCAGATTGAACGTATTGACGATATGTATGAAGTGCTGAACCTGCAGCTTTTTGCTGTGAAGCAATTTTTTTCGAGTCAATACCACTTAGAAGATCAGGGCTTTCTGACAAGATCGTAATAAAAGCACCGCCACGTTTTGCGATGGTTTCCATCATCTGTGCTTCCCATTCTGGAAATTGCTCAAACACATCTTGTGGGGCATGTTCATATTTTAAACGGGTAAGAACGCCATCACTCCAGCGGATATGTACGTTTTTCGCTCCGCGCTCATATGCGTGTTTTGCCACAAGGCGGACAAGGTCTACAGATTCAGTGAACGCAGATACGACCACTTCTTGACCACTTTGAACATTTACACCTACTTCAACGATGGTTTTTGCATATTGATCTAGTTGTTTTTCGAATGAACTCATAAAAAACCCTCCTTTAGTCATGTTCATCATATCAGATTTAAGACCGAAAAGGAAAATGGGGGCCGTCCCGAAGCAAAATAAAAAAGCCGCTTTCGTGCGGCTTTTTTAGCGGTTCAGTTGTTTCACAGGCTGTGCATTAGAAGGGGGCATATGTGAAAACGACAGGCTCATTCCTCCTAAAATAATACCGGTTAAAATGACTGTGACAACGACCCGTTTACCTAAATCAAGCAACATGTTCTTCCTCCTTCACGTTTATCCATTCATCACGATATGATCGAAATGATGAAAAAAGAAGTAGAACATGAAGATTATTTTAATGTTTTTTGCAATTTGTCGATCACTTCTAATGAACGACCCGTTCCAATGGCAACAGATTCAAGTGGATTTGCTGCGATATGAACTGGGACGACAATTTCTTGAGAGAGCCATTCTTGAATGCCGTTTAATAGTGCACCACCGCCAGTTAGAATGACGCCGCGGTCTACGATATCACCACTCAGTTCTGGAGGGCTGTCTTCTAATGTAGCACGAATCGCCTCTAAAATATGAAGAAGTGATTCTCGCATAGCACCTTGAATTTCCGTTGATTCAAGTGTAATTGTTTTTGGAAGACCTGTGACAAGGTCGCGTCCACGTACTTCTAATGACTCAGGTTCATGTTCAATGAGTCCATAACCAATTTCCATTTTTACCTGCTCAGCTGTCCGTTCACCGATCAGTAAATTGTATTTCTTTCTCACAAAAGTAATGATATCTTCATCCAGTTGATCTCCGCCAATTCGGATCGAGTGGCAAGAGACAACCCCGCCAAATGAAATGATCGCTACCTCTGTCGTGCCTCCGCCAATATCGACAACGACGTTGGCAACAGGCTCGTCCACCGGGAGATCAGCACCGATTGCAGCTGCGACGGGTTCTTCAATTAAATGCACATGCTTTGCCCCGCAATTTTTGACAGCATCGCTGATCGCGCGGCGTTCGACAGCTGTTGAACCAGATGGTGTACAAACAACCACAGTCGGCTTTCTAAAGGTAAACCCAATATTTTTTCCTGCTTTTTTCATAATTTGTTTGAGTAAATCGGTTGTCATATCATAATCAGCGATGACACCATCTTTCATCGGACGGATCGCTACAATTTTTCCAGGTGTTTTCCCAATCATCTCTTTTGCTTCTGACCCCACTGCAAGGACAGTTTTTGTTTCCGTATCGACTGCCACAACGGATGGTTCATTGAGAATAATTCCTTTATTTTTACTATAAACCAATATGTTAGCTGTTCCTAAATCAATTCCAATTTCGGCATTTTGAAACATGTTTTCACCCAATCTCTATTTTTGCTGTATTAAACAATTTTACATTTAAAAGTTCAAAGACCGGGTGTCATTTGTGGGGGTGTGTGATCACCTTGAAATGAATCTGTAAAATTCAAGTCTCATTTTGACAATCACAATAAATTTTCCCTTTGGTTTTTCGATTTTGAAAAAAATTTTTATGCAGGAGAAACCTTTTAAGAATCTCTTACGTCTACGATATATCAATTGGTGAAAAACAGATTGATCTTGAGCAAATGAAAGAAAGAGGGAACGAAATTGAAATCTATCGGAGTTGTAAGAAAAGTAGATGAACTAGGGCGTATTGTGATGCCAATCGAATTGAGAAGAGCACTTGATATCGCTATTAAAGACAGTATGGAATTTTTTATAGATGGAGAGAAAATCGTCTTGAAAAAATATCAGCCAGAGGGCGTCTGCCTGATGACTGGTGAGATTACTTCTGAGAACCATGAGTATGGAAATGGTCAAATTACATTAAGCGCTGAAGGCGCAGAACTGCTGCTAAAAGAGCTTCAAGAAGCCCTTCAGCAGTAAATATAATAGCCTGTTCTCTCCCATTGTGCTGAGAACAGGCTATTTTTTCTAAAAAAGTTCCTTAAAAATGCCGCATCTCCCTCAAAAAATAAGTGGAAAATGGTACAATTGACAAAGAATCTCAGGGCGGCAGGTGGAATTATTTGAACAAAACATATCAAGTACGGATCCTGTTATCCGTTCTTGCATTTATATTAATTTTGAGCTGGGATTTCTTTTATTATCTTAGTGGCTATCACATTAATTGGCCGCTCGATCTAGCCTTTACAGTCGTTGTTTTGGCCGGTATTTGGATCATCTCAGGCTATGTGGACCGGCTGAATTTACTTGTATCAGATTTAAATAAACGAGAAAAAGAAGCACACGAACTGACAGAGCGGCTGAATCGAATAACAGATAACTTGCAAGAAATCGTCTTTGAAACCAATGAAAAAGGTGAAATCATTTTTTTAAATCAAGCATGGAAACAAATGACGGGGTACGACATAGAGGAATGTCTAGGGACGATGTACAATCAGTACTTTGATCAAGAAGAGCATGTCGTTCAGCATTTGTTATCTGTGATCAAAGAGCATAAGGATGAGGGGCGGGTGGAGCTGCAGCTTCTCCATAAAGAAGGAAAAAAGGTATGGGGAGATGTGCATTATAAGCTTTATTTCGATGAACAGCACCAGTTTACTGGAGGTATTGGAACGGTTGCAGATATCACGAAACAAAAGCAGGCAAAGCTTGAGCTTGAAAGATCAAATCAGCAATTACAAATGCAGGCACAAAAGTTGGCTGTTGCAGGACAAATAGCTGCTGGCATTGCCCATGAAGTCAGAAATCCGCTCACCTCAGTCAATGGATTTTTGCAGCTGATGAAAACACAATATCCTGAAAGAACCGATTATTTTGATATCATCTTTTCTGAAATTAAACGCATTGATTTTGTTTTAAGTGAGCTGCTTGTCTTAGCAAAACCTCAATCGGTTCAATTTCGAGAAGTACAGCTCCATGATTTGCTAGAGCAGGTGATTACCTTATTAAACACAAATGCCATTCTTTCAAATATTGATCTCAAACAGCCATTTAAAAAGCAGGATGCTGGCACGATATTAGCAGACGCCAATCAAATGAAGCAGCTGTTCATTAACTTAATCAAAAATGCGATCGAGGCGATGCCTCAAGGTGGCAGTATATACATATCAACAGAAAAAGTAATGAATGAATGGAAAATCACGATTCAAGATGAAGGAAAGGGAATGTCCGAAGAGGACGTTCTGAAAATATATGATCCTTTCTTTTCGACTAAAAAAGAAGGTACAGGACTTGGTTTAACGATCTGTGCGACGATCTTAAAAGATCACCATGGAAGAATGGATGTAAAGAGCGAGCTCAGAAAAGGGACGGCTTTTGATATTTACTTACCTGTGTATCAAAAAAGCAGATAGCAGGAAGGTGAGAGGACGTGATGTGTGATGATGAAGGAGACAAAGACTTTATTTGTGTATGGGACGCTTTTAAAGCATGAAAAATATCACGAGGTATTGATGAAAGAAAGTAGTCCATTGGCAGCATCTGCTTGGATAAAAGGGAGATTGTACGATACAGATAAGGGTTACCCTGTGTGTGTTGTCTCGGAACAAAACACAGTATATGGAGAATTGTATGAGGTCAGTGATGAAACGCTGCATAAGATAGATGAGCTAGAGGAAGGGTATGACCAGCAGGAAACAGAAGTTATGACAGACCAGGGGCCAAGGGTTGCCGTTGCTTATACAATAGGTAAGCAGAAGGCATTGAGTCTGAAGGAGATTGAAAGCGGCTGCTGGAAGTCATATCAACTATGGGAGCGCAAACCGTCTTCCTTCTATTATTTTGCCTATGGGTCTTGCATGGATGATGCAAGGTTTAAGCTTGCGAAAGTGGATCATTATTTCAAACAAATCATCGGCGGCGGCACACTTGATCGTTTTACCACAAGGTTTACATTGGTGCGTCCTGATGGATCAAGAGCAGATATGGTAGAAGACGGCGGAGAAACAGAGGGTGTTCTATATGAAGTGCCTTTTGATGCCATTCGTTATTTGTACAAACGAGAAGGTGTAAATGAAGGGACTTATCGTCCAGCATTTGTCGATGTCACAGTAGGTGATCAAGTGTATGAGGACTGCTTAACTTTTCTCGTTTTAAAAAAGAGCGAAGAAATTGCGCCTCCTGGTCATTATCGCAGTGAAATCGAAAAAGGAGCAGACCTTTACTTAAGTGAAGCGTTCCGTAAAAAAATACGGTCGCATATGGATTCATTAATCAAACCGTAGTAAAATGCATGGTAAGTGATATAAAAGGAGTCTGAACATGAAAAAGGAATATGCAGTCATTGGTCTTGGACGCTTCGGTGGAAGTATCTGCAAGGCGTTAAGCGAAGAAGGACTTGAAGTCATGGCCATGGATATGAATGAAGATCGTGTGAACGAATATGCTAAAATCGCATCACATGCCGTGATTGGTGATTCGACGGACGAATCAGTCCTAAAAAACCTAGGCATTCGCAATTTTGATCATGTGATCGTGGCGATAGGTGAAAATATTCAGGCGAGTATTTTAACAACGATTATGCTGAAAGAACTTGGTGTCAAAATGGTCACAGTGAAAGCTCAAAATGACTACCATGAAAAGGTTTTGAATAAAATTGGTGCGGACCGTATTGTCCATCCTGAACGAGACATGGGCAGACGGATTGCACATAAAATTATTTCTAACAACGTGCTTGATTATCTAGAGCTGTCAGATGAGTACAGCCTCATTGAAATTGTAGCCAACAGCAGACTTGCTGGGCACTCTTTGCTTGATCTCGACATTCGTGCAAGGTACGGGATCAATATCGTGGCAATTAAGCGCGGGAAAGAAGTGATCGTTTCACCGCTCGCAGATGAAATGATTCAAAAAGAAGATATCCTCATTGTCATTGGGGCAGTGGCAGATATCGGACGCTTTGAAAAACGGGAAATGCAGAACGACTATTAAACACTCCGAGAAGGGGTGTTTTTTGCTTTAGAAGTGTCCATATCGGGTGGACATTGCGGAAGAGAAAAAAGTGGAAATGACCCCGTTTACTTTCTAAAAGAACAGCAAAATAGATCATGGTTATTTGTCAGCCAATTATCACTATTCAGAAATAAAAATCAATCTTTTGATATGGTTGATTTTCTCTAAATGTCATTGACTGGGCAAACAGATTCGTTTACGATAAGAAACATTATATTGTTTACTCGGAGGAGGCAGTGTCGTTGGATAAGGAGCTTTTCAGACATCAAATTGAGGTAGCTGCAAAGAGAAAAAAAGCAGCCCTAGTGATTAAACATGCGAAGGTTATGGACGTGTTTAACCAGGAATGGATAGACGCTGATGTCGCTGTTGAAAATGGAAAAATAGTAGGAATTGGGGAGTATGAGGGAGAACAGGAGCTGGATGCAGCAGGTCAGATGCTTGTTCCTGGTTTCATTGACGGCCACGTTCATATCGAATCCTCGATGGTGACTCCTGCTGAATTTTCCAAAGCTGTCGTTCCTCACGGTGTGACAACTGTTGTAACAGACCCGCATGAAATTGCCAATGTATCCGGTGTTGCAGGTATCCGTTTTATGCTCGAAGAAGCGAGAAAAGCTGCTTTAAATATATATTTCATGCTGCCATCCTGTGTACCGGCAGTCAGCTTTGAACGATCAGGTGCTACGCTAAAAGCAAAAGATTTAAAGCCTCTTTATGAGGAGAAAGAAGTGCTTGGTCTTGCCGAAGTGATGGATTATGTCGCGGTGGAGCAAGCGGAAGAAGATATGCTTCAAAAACTGCTTGATGCTCAACATGAACATAAACTCATTGATGGCCATCTAGCAGGATTAACGGACCGATTAATTAACGTGTACCGAACAGCTAATGTCCAAACAGATCATGAGGTGACAACAGCTCAAGAGGCCCTTGAACGCGTCAAAAGAGGCATGTATGTCATGCTGAGAGAAGGCTCTGTTGCTAAAAATGTAAAAAAAGTATTACCTGCTGTCAATGAGAAGAATGCAAGACGCTTTTTCTTTTGTACGGATGATAAACATTTAGATGATTTAATGGCTCAAGGAAGTATTGATGAACAAGTACGGATGTCGATAAAAGAAGGATTGGACCCCTTTTTAGCCTATCAAATGGGAAGTTTAAACGCAGCGGAGTGTTTCGGTCTCAATACAAAAGGAGCGATTGCACCAGGCTTTGATGCGGACTTTATGCTCATTTCTGACTTACATGAGGTACGAATGACAAGTGTCTTTATCGCAGGAGAATTGGTCTCTGATCATGGAGAATATTTGCCAAGTGTCGACAAGATCACGCCAAGTTCTTCGCTCATGCAATCGGTACATGCAGTGGACGTTCAAGAGAAAGATTTAACGCTGCCTATAACAAATCATCAAAAGATGAATGTCATCCGCATTATACCGAATCAACTTGAAACGAAATTAGAACAAATATCTCCTTCTGGTAGCGATGGACAATTTACTAGTGATACTGATCGAGATGTATTAAAAATAGTACTTGTCGAACGCCATAAAGGTCTATCTGAAATTGGGATAGGGGTTGTCAGTGGCTTCGGCTTAAAAGAGGGGGCGATTGCAACAACAGTTGCCCATGATTCGCATAACTTAATTGCCGTTGGCACAAATGATGCGGATATGATTAAAGCCATTGAGACGTTAAAAGAAGCAGGGGGCGGTTTAACCGTTGTAAAAGACGGAGAAGTTCTTCATACGCTTCCATTACCGATTTCCGGTTTATTATCAGATCAACCTGCACATACGGTCAATGAGAGCCTTCATGCACTCCATGAAGCGTTAAATGAAACAGGCTTTGCCTTAGACTTTAATCCGTTTCTGACATTATCCTTCTTGGCACTACCAGTCATTCCAGATGTGAAAATGACAACACAAGGATTGTTTGATGTGAGAAGTTTTCAACATCTCCCGATTCAATCATAAAACAATGACCGAACCCGCATGTATCGTACAGATATGCGGGTTTTTTTATTGCGCATAAAAAAGAGACACAGCCAATTGGCTGTGTCTCCTTGTGCGTCATTACACTTCCATAATAATCGGTAAGATCATTGGGCGGCGTCTTGTTTTTTCATAAAGGAAAGGAGCAAGAGTGTCAGTAATCTCGTTCTTAATTTCTGACCATTGAGTCGTCTTGCGTTCCATTACTTTTTCAAGATGCTTTGAAATGAGATCTTGCGCGTCATTAATGAGGTCTCCAGATTCTCTCATGTAGACAAAACCTCTTGAGATTAAATCAGGACCTGCAGAAATTTTGAATTCTTTCATATCCATGCTGACAACAACAATGACAAGACCTTCTTCTGATAGAATGCGGCGGTCTCTTAACACGATGTTGCCGATATCACCAATACCGCTACCGTCGATATACACGTTGCCTGATGGAATTTTGCCAGCAACACTTGCTTCGTCACCTTTCAGTGCAAGAACTTCACCGTTATCCATGATAAAGCAGTTTTCCTCAGGGATTCCGCAATCATTCGCAAGTTTAATATGCGTTTTTTGCATGCGGTACTCACCGTGAATCGGCATGAAGAATTTTGGTTTAATTAAACGGAGCATCAGCTTTTGTTCTTCCTGCCCGCCGTGTCCAGAGGTATGAATATTATTGAGTGAGCCATGAATGACCTCAGCACCAGCACGATAAAGCTGGTTAATGGTACGGCTTACGCTAATATTGTTACCTGGGATCGGTGAAGACGAGAAGACAACAGTGTCTCCAGGGATAATTGAAATCTGGCGGTGCGTACCATTGGCAATACGAGAAAGAGCGGCCATCGGTTCGCCCTGACTACCAGTACAAAGAATGGTTACTTTGTTTGCTGGAAGGCGGTTGATTTCATTGTGTTCAATGAACGTGTTTTTTGGACATTTGATATATCCGAGGTCTTGTCCAATATCAATGGCAGACTCCATGCTGCGCCCAAACACAGCGACTTTTCGACCGTTGGCAACAGCTGACTCGATCACTTGCTGAAGTCTGTGAATGTTAGATGCAAATGTAGCAAAGATAATACGTCCATCTACTTTTCTGAAGATGTCATCAATGCTTTCACCTACACGTCTTTCGGACATCGTAAATTCTGGAATTTCACTATTTGTACTGTCAGATAGAAGACAAAGAACGCCTTCTTTCCCGATCTCAGCCATTTTCGTTAAATTGGCAGGCTCGCCAACAGGAGTAAAGTCAAACTTGAAATCGCCTGTATGTACGATGTTACCAGGAGGTGTCTTCACGACAATTCCATAAGAATCTGGGATACTGTGCGTCGTTCTAAAGAAAGACACAGCTGTTTTTCTAAATTTGATCGTATCTTCTTCTTCAAAGATGTGAAGTTTGGTCTGTCTTAATAGACCATGCTCTTCCAATTTGTTACGAAGTAGGCCGATTGCGAGTTTGCCTCCGTAAACTGGAATATTCACTTGCTTGAGAAGGTAAGGGATACCGCCGATGTGGTCTTCATGTCCATGAGTAATAAAAAGACCTTTGATTTTATCTTCGTTTTTAACTAAATACGTATAGTCAGGGATGACGTAATCAATTCCAAGAAGTTCATCTTCAGGGAACTTAATACCAGCATCAATCAAAATGATTTCATCTTGAAATTGAACGCCATACGTGTTTTTACCGATCTCGCCTAATCCGCCGAGCGCAAAAACTGCCGCCTGATCGTTTTTTACAAATTTCATTCCTCTCATAGCTCCAATACTTTAAAATTTTCACTTTCTCGTTCATAGTCTAAAAAAGCACCGTCTACAGGCTGAATGAATTCAATATTGTAGTTATGTTTTTTCAACTTATCGCGTACGTCTCTTTCAGAAACCGCTTCAACGTATAGTGAATCTGTGTGTTCTCTAACAGGTACCTCAGTCGTACTTGCCTGAAAAAATACCTTATATATCATCCAAATCTCTCCTTAAATACCGTATGTTACACTCGCTTATTCTATTATATTAAAAAAACGCGCATAAGAAAAGTCTCAGAGAAAAAAGGACCTTCAGCAAATGTGCGGAAGATCCTTTTAAGCAATCGATTTTTTACGAAGCATGTCCTTCCATTGTCTTCGGATTTTCTTGCGCAGACGACGAAGCATCGCGGATCGCCTCCTTTCGGTTTGAGTATTAGTCAGCCATTTGTTCCGTTCTCTCTATATACTTGTATTATATGATGTTTCTACTTAATGTTACATGGTTATATGTGGGAAATGGGCGTTTTAAGAGGAAGTGGTTTCGTCAGTGAAGATCTTTCTGTATGATGAAGGGGAGAGGGTATACATAACAAGAGACAGGAGACGAGATATGAATAAAAAAGTCATCTTCTTTGATATCGACGGTACTTTATATGACCATGATAAAAAAATACCTGAATCAACGAAGCGAGCTGTTCGTTTATTAAAAGAAAAAGGGCATCATCTCTTCATTGCATCTGGCCGTTCGCCTTTTCTCATCCAGCCTATTTTAGAAGAAATAGGGCTTGACTCATTTATTGCTTATAACGGTCAGTATGTCATGTACGAAGGAGAAGTCATTTACGGCAATCCTCTTAAGCAAGAGCTGATGGATAAAATTTATGAAACAGCGGATCAACATGATCATCCGCTTGTTTTCATGGGAGAGAAGACGATGAAGGCGTCTGTGCCGAACCATCCATTTATCCATGAAGGGATTGGCACTTTAAAAACAGAGCATCCCGAGCACGATTTGTCATTCTTTAAAGAAAACGTCATTTATCAAATGCTGCTATTTTGTAAAGCAGAAGAGGAATACCAATATGAATCGTTCCGTGAAGAAATTGATCTAGTCAGGTGGCATGAACTGGCTACCGATGTCCTGCCAAAAGGTGGATCAAAGGCTGAAGGAATTAAACGAGTCATTGAAAGACTTCCGTACGATCAAAAGGACACAATTGCCTTCGGTGACGGGCTGAACGATCGAGAAATGATTTCGTTTGCTGGAACAGGCGTTGCGATGGGGAATGCAGTCAATGAATTAAAAACATTAGCTGACTTTGTCACCAAACCTGTAGATGAGGACGGCATATTCCACGCTGTGACTGAATTAGGCCTTATTGAAGAATAAAAAACAAGACCCGCTGATGGACGGGTCTTGTTTTTATTTTATGATCTGCCGATCGCAACTGCGTTGTCTGGCTCGGCGAATGGATGATCTTTTTGAATATGATCATAAAACATAATGCCATTTAAATGGTCAATTTCATGCTGAAAAACGATGGCCGGAAACCCTTTTAGGCGAATATCAATGTCTTCACCTTCAAGCGTTGTACCTTTCACCCTGATTTTTTCATAGCGCGGGACAAATCCAGGGATGGCTTCATCAACTGATAAACAGCCTTCTCCAGTAGCTAAATAAGCTCTTTTGACTGAATGGCTGACAATGCGAGGGTTGAATAATGCATAGCTGTAAAGTTCTCCGCCTTCGTCTTCACAGTGAACAGCGATCATTCGTTTACTGATATTGATTTGCGGAGCTGCCAAGCCAACACCGGGTCTAAGTTCGTATTTTTCAGCAATGTCAGCATCCTGACTGTTTTTGACAAATTCAATCATGTCAGCTAATTGCTGTTTTTCTTCCTCTGTTGGCGGGAGTTCAACCGCTTCAGCTGTTTGTCTTAAGACGGGATGCCCGTCTCGTACGATATCATCCATGGTAATCACAAAACTTCACTCCTATTTCCTTTGTATGTAAAGTATATAAAATGATACACAACATATGCAATGAAATAAAGAAGACCGGTCGTATGAGACCGGTCAGAGGCTTATTCAGCCATTAGCAGCAGCCACCGCCGCCTAAGAATGCTGCGCCAACAATGATCAATAGAATGAATAGGACGACGATTAAAGCGAATGTACGTCCACCACCGTAACCGCAACCGTATCCACCACCATAACTTGGATAGCAACAACCGCCGCCGTATCCATAACCGTAACCGCCGTATCCACCATACATACTTCCATGACTATAATTAGACATACTTTTGACCTCCTTTGGAAATACACTCGGCCTCTCATAAGTGAAGGCGAAGCGTGTAATATAAACTATGTATGAATGCACTATTTGTATAGTCATAAGCCTAGAGCATGAAAAAAATCTTCTTTTCCCTCAAAAAACCAGTCTCTTTCCTTGTCACAACCGTCCTGAAAAATTATAGTGGTATGTGGAGATGTAAAGGGGGACCTTGTAATTGAAACAGATGAAAAGAAGAATAAAAGCAGGTGCAGCTTTAGCGGGGATATGTACCCTTTTGCTTGCTGGCTGCGGAGGTCAAAATCCGCTTCATGAGATGCAAGATGCCATGACGAAAATGAGCGAAAAAGAAGCAACCTTTGAAAAAGAACAAGGCGCACTGCAAAGCTATGAGGAAAAAGAGCAGCAGTTGTATAAAAAAATGATTCAAACAACAAAAGACCACACAAAAACAGTCTCAAGCTTGTCTGATCAAGCATTAGCATCGGCAGAGAAGCGGGAAGAACATTTAAAAACAGAAAAAGGCAGCATGGATCAATCGAAAAAAGAATTTCAATCTGTAAAAGAATTCGCTGGACAGATAAAAGGTGCGGAAGTAAAAGACAAAGCAGATCAAACAGTGAAATCAATTGAAAAAAGATATGCATCATATGATCAGCTTTACCGTGAGTATCAAAAGGCGCTGAAACAAGACAAGCACTTGTATGAATCTTTAAAAAGAAAAGACTTAGGATACGCTGAGCTGAAATCCAAACTGAAAACAGTCAATCGTTCCTATAGTAAAGTTAGAAAAGAAAGCAAGAAGTTCAATCAATATACAGATCAATTGAATGAATATAAACAAGCTTTATACAAAACGGCTCAGAAAGAATCACAAAACAGTTAAAAACAGTACTAGCATATTTGTTGTTCTGTTTACCGCTGCTACTTACAAAGTGCTGCGTGTCGTTACTCGTTTTTCCAAGATGTCAAACTGAAAAGAAGAGAAAGGGTTAAAATGAAGTTCATTTTAGCCCTTTGTCCATCATGATCAAAAGAGCTGAAAATAGCTCTTTTTTTATTTTTCGACAAAAACAAACATGTGCTATTGTAGTACAGTAACACACTCTATACTAGTACAGTTTGTGTTATTGATTAAACAGATTGATACAGGTCACCATAAAAAGTAAAGCGAATACATTTATTTAAATAAAGCCGTTAAATCAATTGACGGACTATTTTTCTTGTTGTAAACTATTCCTTGTTAACAGAAGTTGTATTAGTTTTTTGTGAACTATCGTTAATACAGTTAGAAAAAACTCAAAAGCAAACGGTCATCCAATGTTTCGACAATGATCTGTGTGGCTATTATATACAGGAGTCATATGAGCATTTTGGGTTATCCTATATCTGTATGTATAAATGGATTCACGACAAATTGACTGTTAAAAGAAAGGAAGAGGTGACTTTAGAATGGCTGCAAAAACAAAAAAAGCAATTGTTGATAGCAAAAAGCAATTCGATGCCATCAAAAAGCAGTTTGAAACGTTCCAAATTTTAAACGAAAAAGGCGAAGTCGTAAACGAAGCGGCAATGCCAGATCTTTCAGATGACCAATTAAAAGAATTAATGCGCCGTATGGTGTTTACACGTGTATTAGATCAACGTTCAATTTCATTGAACCGTCAAGGACGTCTTGGCTTCTATGCGCCAACAGCTGGACAAGAAGCTTCTCAGCTTGCAACTCACTTTGCACTTGAGAAAGAAGATTTCATTCTTCCAGGATATCGTGATGTACCACAATTAATCTGGCATGGTCTTCCACTAACAAAAGCATTCTTGTTCTCTCGTGGACACTTTGTTGGGAACCAAATGCCTGAAGATGTGAATGCACTTTCTCCGCAAATCATTATCGGTGCACAAATCATTCAAGCTGCTGGTGTAGCTCTTGGTTTGAAAAAGCGCGGTAAAAATGCTGTTGCAATCACTTACACTGGTGATGGTGGAGCTTCACAAGGTGATTTCTACGAAGGTATTAACTTTGCAGGGGCTTACAAAGCGCCAGCGATTTTTGTTGTCCAAAACAACAGATATGCGATCTCTACACCTGTTGAAAAGCAATCTGCTGCACAGACGATTGCACAAAAAGCAGCTGCAGCTGGTATCGTAGGCGTACAAGTTGACGGTATGGATGCATTAGCTGTATATGCAGCGACTGCTGAAGCTCGTGAGCGTGCTGTAAATGGTGAAGGTCCAACATTAATTGAAACTCTTACATTCCGTTACGGCCCACATACAATGGCTGGTGACGATCCAACAAGATATCGTACAAAAGAAGATGAAAATGAGTGGGAGCAAAAAGATCCATTGGTACGCTACCGCAAATTCTTGGAAAACAAAGGCCTTTGGTCTGAAGAAGAAGAGAATAAAGTCATCGAAGATGCAAAAGAACAAATCAAACAAGCAATCAAAGAAGCTGACGAACAGCCTAAGCAGAAAGTCACTGATTTGATTGAAAACATGTACGATGTGAAACCATTCAACTTGGTTGAACAGCTTGAAATTTACAAACAGAAGGAGTCGAAGTAAGCCATGGCGCAAATGACATTGATTCAAGCGATCACTGATGCGTTACGCACAGAACTGAAAAATGACGAAAACGTTCTCGTTTTCGGAGAAGACGTTGGTAAAAACGGCGGCGTATTCCGTGCGACTGAAGGATTGCAAAAAGAGTTTGGTGAGGATCGTGTATTCGATACTCCACTTGCTGAATCTGGTATTGGCGGTCTTGCAATTGGCCTTGGACTACAAGAATTCCGCCCAGTAATGGAAATTCAATTCTTCGGATTCGTTTACGAAGTATTAGATTCTGTTTCTGGACAAATGGCTCGTATGCGTTACCGTTCTGGTGGACGCTGGCATTCTCCAGTGACAATCCGTTCTCCATTTGGCGGAGGAGTTCACACACCTGAGCTTCACGCTGACAGCTTAGAAGGTCTTATTGCACAACAGCCTGGTATTAAGGTTGTTATTCCTTCAACACCTTACGATGCAAAAGGACTATTAATTTCTGCAATCCGTGACAACGATCCGGTTGTATTCCTTGAGCATATGAAACTTTATCGTTCTTTCCGTCAGGAAGTTCCTGAAGAAGAGTACACAATTGAAATCGGTAAAGCTGACGTGAAACGTGAAGGTTCTGACCTTTCAATCATCACTTACGGTGCAATGGTTCACGAATCACTTAAAGCTGCTGAAGAGCTTGAAAAAGAAGGCGTTTCTGCTGAGGTCGTCGACCTTCGTACAGTGAGCCCGCTTGATATTGAAACAATCATCGCTTCTGTTGAAAAAACAGGCCGTGCGATCGTTGTTCAAGAAGCACAAAAACAAGCTGGTATTGCAGCAAACGTAGTAGCTGAAATCAATGATAGAGCAATTCTTAGCCTAGAAGCACCAGTACTTCGTGTAGCTGCACCTGATACTGTATTTGCTTTCTCTCAAGCTGAGAGCGTATGGCTTCCAAACCATAAAGACGTGCTTGAAACAGCTAAGAAAGTTCTTGAATTTTAATTAAATGACAGAGGGGAAAAGAATTTATTTCTCTTCCCCTTTATCAATTACATGACCGTGTAATGTTGACAGAACAAGGGTTTAACATAATCTAGGAGGCGAAAAACAGTGGCATTTGAATTTAAACTTCCGGACATCGGAGAAGGTATCCACGAAGGTGAGATCGTTAAGTGGTTTGTAAAACCAAACGACGAAATCAATGAAGATGACGTTTTAGCAGAGGTACAAAATGATAAAGCAGTTGTAGAAATTCCTTCACCTGTTAAAGGAAAAGTATTAGAATTAAAAGTTGAAGAGGGAACAGTTGCAACTGTAGGACAAACAATCATTACGTTTGATGCACCTGGTTACGAAAATCTTCAATTTAAAGGCAGCGAAGAAGAAGGCGAAGCGAAAACTGAAGCTCAAGTACAAGGTACTGCTGAAGCTGGTAACGAGCCTGAAAAGAAAGAAGTTGCTCAAGAAGAAGCGGCAGCAACTGGTGCTGGCGCACAAGAGCAAGTAGATGCTGATCCTAACAAACGTGTTATTGCTATGCCATCTGTACGTAAATATGCGCGTGAAAAAGGCGTTGAAATTTACAAAGTTGCAGGTACTGGTAAAAATGGCCGCGTGCTAAAAGAAGATATCGACAGCTTCCTTAATGGCGGTTCTGCAGCTCAAGAAGCAGCACCTCAAGCAGCTGAAAGTGCGAAAGAAGAAGCAGCTCCAAAAGCGGCAGCAGCTCCAGTTCTAGAAGGAGAATTCCCAGAAACTCGCGAGAAAATGAGCGGAATCCGCAAAGCGATCGCGAAAGCAATGGTGAACTCTAAGCACACAGCTCCTCACGTAACATTAATGGATGAAGTTGATGTAACAAACCTTGTTGCACATCGTAAACAATTCAAACAAGTTGCAGCTGATCAAGGAATCAAGTTAACTTACTTGCCTTACGTTGTAAAAGCTCTAACTTCTGCTTTGAAAAAGTACCCAGTACTTAACACTTCTATCGATGATAAAACAGATGAAGTTGTTCAAAAGCATTACTACAACATCGGAATTGCAGCTGATACTGAAAAAGGCTTGCTCGTTCCAGTTGTGAAAAATGCAGATCGCAAAGCGATTTTCGAAGTATCGAACGAAATCAACGAGCTTGCAACAAAAGCACGTGATGGTAAATTGGCTCCAGCTGAAATGAAAGGTGCATCTTGCACAATCACAAACATCGGTTCTGCTGGTGGACAATGGTTTACTCCAGTCATCAACCACCCAGAAGTAGCGATCCTTGGTATTGGCCGTATCGCTGAAAAAGCGGTTGTTCGTGATGGCGAAATCGTTGCAGCTCCAGTCTTAGCTCTTTCCCTAAGCTTTGACCACCGTATGATTGATGGAGCTACTGCGCAAAATGCCCTTAACCACATCAAGCGTTTATTGAATGATCCACAATTAATTTTAATGGAGGCGTAAATTCATGGTAGTAGGAGATTTCCCAATCGAAACAGATACTCTTGTCATCGGTGCAGGTCCTGGTGGATATGTAGCTGCTATTCGTGCTGCACAGCTAGGACAAAAAGTAACAATCGTTGAAAAAGGAACACTTGGCGGCGTATGTCTAAACGTCGGCTGTATCCCTTCAAAAGCATTGATCAATGCTGGACATCGTTTCGAGAATGCAAAGCATTCTGAAGACATGGGTATCAAAGCTGAAAACGTAACAGTTGATTTCACAAAAGTTCAAGAGTGGAAAGCTTCTGTTGTAAACAAATTAACAGGTGGAGTTCAAGGTCTTCTAAAAGGAAATAAAGTAGACATCGTCAAAGGTGAAGCTTATTTCGTAGACAGCAACTCTGTACGTGTCATGGATGAAAATTCAGCGCAGACTTATACATTTAAAAATGCAATTCTTGCAACTGGATCTCGTCCAATCGAATTGCCTACATTTAAATACACAGACCGCGTGATCAACTCAACTGGTGCTTTAGCGCTTAAAGAAGTACCTAAAAAGTTAGTTGTCATCGGTGGTGGATACATCGGTACTGAGCTTGGTACTGCTTATGCGAACTTTGGAACTGAAGTTGTCATCCTTGAAGGTGGAGACGAAATCCTTCCAGGTTTTGAAAAGCAAATGAGTTCTTTAGTGAAACGTAACCTGAAGAAAAAAGGAAACGTTGAAATTCATACAAACGCTCTTGCAAAAGGTGTTGAAGAAAAATCTGACGGTGTCACTGTTACTTTTGAAGTAAAAGGTGAAGAAAAAACTGTCGATGCTGACTACGTACTTGTGACTGTTGGTCGTCGTCCAAACACAGATGAGCTTGGCCTTGAGCAGGTTGGTGTTGAATTGACAGACCGCGGAGTTGTCAAAACTGACAAACAATGCCGTACAAGCGTTTCAAACATCTATGCAATTGGTGACATCGTTGATGGACCACCACTTGCACACAAAGCTTCTTACGAAGGTAAAATTGCTGCTGAAGCAATCGCTGGAGAGCCAGCTGAAATTGATTACCTCGGTATTCCTGCTGTTGTATTCTCAGAGCCAGAACTTGCAACTGTTGGATATACTGAAGCAGAAGCGAAAGAAGAAGGAATCGACATCGTTGCAGCGAAATTCCCATTCGCAGCGAACGGACGTGCACTTTCTCTTGATGCAACTGATGGCTTCATGAAAATGATCACTCGTAAAGAGGATGGTCTAGTGATAGGTGCACAAATCGCAGGTGTTGGTGCTTCTGATATGATTTCAGAGCTTAGCCTTGCAATTGAAGCTGGTGTGACGGCTGAAGATATCGCAATGACAATTCACGCTCACCCAACTTTAGGTGAAATCACAATGGAAACGGCTGAAGTAGCAATCGGAAGCCCAATCCATATCGTAAAATAATGAACGTTTAACCCCTCTCCACACGGAGAGGGGTTTTTTATGTATGTGAAACGTCGCTGAAAAAGAAAAACCCTCATGAGCTGAGGGATTCTTTCATATGGATATATAAGTGCAAAGTCGAACCGTTAATTTGTATTCACTCGATCTAATGCTTGGCATATGGGTGATAAGATATCCTCTTTACTTCGGACATTACCTTCCACCTTCACAATGACCTTTTCATTATTGACAAGTAAAATAGCCGGCAGTTCGTCTACTTCATTTTTCCAGCCTGTACGATCTTCTTTCACAATCATCTTGGACATTTCCTTCGGATATTCATTTTTTAAATCGAGCACTGCATCATAATAAGGACTTTCTTTATCAAGATTTTCTGCATCAGTAAAAAAGAGAATTCTCGGCTTTTGAATATTACTGACCTGGTCTGTCTGATTCGGTATGATATACGCAAATGAGCATGAACTAAGTACAAAGAGCATAGGGAATATAATGAGAAGGGTCCTCATAAAATTCAATCTATTCACCTCAAAATCCTTTGGGGTTGTACCAACATTTTTAGGAGCCAGTTCCCTGTTAGTCACTCTAGTGTATCACGTCCTTTTTGACAATTTTCGATTGTTACTCAATTGTTACAAAATTGATATGAAGCAAAATACAATTGAAACGTTTCCTCAATATGATGAGAAAAAAGCATTTATTTATAAAAAATGATTCAATGTGTCATACAATTAACCGTTGACAACTTAAATGTGACATAATATTATAGAGATATGAAATAGATTAAACGCTTTCAAACTTTGAGTAAAGAAAAGGGGAATGTACGTGGGTACAATTATTTGTCAAGATTGCAATGAAACCATTGATCAATTTGAAAATGAAAAAGTGACAACACTTTATGGAACATGTGGTCACTGTCATTGCTGTGATGAAGCCTCTGAATAAATAAAAAAGCATGCAGCTCCAATTGGGGCTGCATGTTTCTTTTTTATAAAATGGCTTTTTGTTCTTTAATGACACGAATCATATCTAGTGTGGAATCTTCTGGTCCTTGAACAGGAAGACCGATTTCGATATTTTTAAAGATATAGGAGATATTTTCTTCTGTGATGATTTCTCCTGGTATAAAAATAGGAATACCAGGCGGATAAACCATGACAAATTCTGCAATGATCCGGCCAGCCGCTTCTTTAAATGGAATGACTTCCGTTGTTGCGTAAAAAGCGTCACGCGGCGTCATCGCGAGCGAAGGGATTTCAGGCAGTAACACTTCTGTCACGGCTTGTTTGCCGCCTTGACGTGCAGAGGTGGCTGCAATTTCCTTCATAGCCGTTACAAGCGTATCAATCGTCTCATCACAATCGCCAGGCGTCACGATACATAAAATATTGTATAGGTCAGAGAGCTCTACTTCAATTCGGTAGCTTTCTCTCAGCCATTTCTCCACATCATGGCCATTCAGTCCAAGGTCTTTAATGGAGATGATTAATTTTGTTGGGTCATAATCGTAAGTAGAAGGTGAACCGAGAATTTCTTGACCAATACAAGTAATACCTTCAATTTCGTTTAAACGGGTTCTTGCTGATTCAGCTAATCGAATGGCTTCATCTGCGAGTGCCTTTCCTTCAGTCGCTAATCGCTTTCTAGCGACATCCAGGGAGGCTAAAAGCAAATAAGAAGTAGACGTAGTTGTCAACATGCTTAAAATAGATTGTACTCGATCCTTTGAAACAAGTCCTTCTTTCATATTTAAAATCGAGCTTTGGGTGAGAGAGCCGCCAAGTTTATGCACACTTGTTGCTGCCATATCAGCACCCGCCTGCATCGCAGACAATGGAAGCTCATCGTGAAAATGAATATGCACACCGTGTGCCTCATCTACAAGAACAGGAACGTCATATGAATGAGCAATCTCTACAATGGTTTTTAAATCAGCTGAAATGCCAAAATACGTTGGGTTAATCACAAGCAACCCTTTCGCATCTGGGTGCTTAGTCAGCGCTTTTTTAGCTGACTCTGGCGTGATACCATGAGAGATACCGAGCTCTTTGTCAATTTCTGGGTGAATAAAAACAGGTACTGCACCAGAAAATACAATAGCAGACATAATCGACTTATGGACATTACGTGGAACAATAATTTTGTCTCCAGGGCCACAGACGGTCATCACCATTGTCATGATCGCGCCGCTTGTTCCTTGTATAGAGAAAAATGTATGGTCGGCACCAAATGCTTCTGCTGCAAGCTCCTGTGCTTCTTTGATCATTCCTCGAGGCGAATGTAAATCATCAAGAGGTTCTATATTAATAAGGTCAATGCTTAATGCATTGTCTCCAATGAATGCTCTAAATTCAGGGTCCATTCCGGCTCCTTTTTTATGGCCTGGAATGTGAAATTGGACTGGATTGGTTGAAGCGTGTTTTTTTAGTCCAGTGTATAAGGGTGTATCATGTTGTGACAATTGCTTTCCCACCTTCATCGAAATACCTGCTATTATTATCCCAATAACAGCAGATTTCATTGCATAAAACAAAAGAATTATATTATGAACTGATCGGAATGTAAAGCATAAAATCAATCGGATTCTGATCAAACAGATGCTATAATAAAAGTTCAAATAAGAAATGTGGATTAAAGTGAGGGACAAGTAAATGGAATATCAATATCCAATGGACGTCGACTGGACAACTGAAGAAAAGATGGCGGTCATTTCATTTTTTCAAGCCGTTGAAAAAGCCTATGAAACAGGAATTGCGAAACAAGCGTTACTAGAGGCTTATAAACGATTTAAAGAAGTTGTACCATCAAAAGCAGAAGAAAAGACGCATTGTGCGGCGTTTGAAAAGGGAAGTGGGTATTCCCCTTATCGCACAGTGAAAAGTGCAAGAGAGGCTGAAGAAACAGCTATGATACGGATGTAAAAAACGAGCCTATAAAGATAGGCTCGTTTCAGCGTGTAGACAAACCCTCGCATTCTTTGTCAGTCCTGCGCGCTGGTACTCACGAATGACAAATTCGCTCCGTGCCAGTGCTCGTCCTTCCTAGACTTCAAAGGTTTTCTATCACGCTGAAAAGAAGACAAAGGGCTAAAATCAAGTTCATTTTAGCCCTTTGTCAACAATCTGAAACGAGCCTATAAAGATAGGCTCGTTTTTTATACAGATTCTTTTTGTGTAAAGCGGTATAGATAAGTTACTGTGCGGAAGGCATCTTCAATTTTTGATAAGAATTCTTCATTATTCATTTGAACAACCTCTTCTCTAGGAAGCTGGATGCCGCAAAGGAGTTCGGCCTTTTTGACTGTTTGAACACGTTCAAATAGTGTTCTCAGCTGTTCAGCATCAAGTTCGCTGTGGCGGAGGACGTCCGGTTTCATATGATCCTTAGACCAAACAAAGTCTTGCGGTATTTTCTTTTGGATCGTGTCCAGCTCTTTTTCGAATAATTGCCCATATTCACCTTTCACTGGAGATTCATAAATGAGCGCAAACCATACAAATACATGAGTTTTCCAAAGCCCAATTTGAAAATGAGGGAGCTTTTTATACCCACGTTTACTGTTAGCGAAAGCCACCCAAGTGTCATTTGGCGGGTTGACTGATCTTCTTGCGTGTTTTGCCACGTGGACAAACATTTCGTCTCCTGTAATAGAAGAAAGAAGCGGTGCAAAATGTTCACCAAGTGCTTCAAGCTTTGGACGGACTCTCTCTTTTAATACGGTCATACGTTCATCTAAACCGTCTACTGTGAATGTTTCAAAATCTTCATCTCTAAAACGCATTTCACTCATGTTATGCCTCCTGTATCTTTTCGCTGATCATATTTTATCATAGCTTGGGTCAAGCTCAAAAAAAGATGCACTTTAAAGAGAAAGATAGCAGGGACCTTGATGCGGCGTTTAAAAACATCGATTTTGTGGTACATAACAAATAGGTAAAAACACAATTTTCAGAATGTCGTTGCGGTTATGCGATCGCTTCATACGATATAAGCAAGAACCATTTCTCTTATCGATTGTATTTTTTATCAATGAAAACTGACAAGGAATGAATCATTCTCTGGAAGGGGCGTTGACCAATGAAGCAAATCGTGAAGCATGGGTATAGACAAGAGAAGAAGAATCGCATCGCTGTGTGGAGATTAGAGGTTGATTATGAGCTTTCTACGCTTCATGAAGCCATCGAGCAAAAAGATGATATCCAGGTAGAACGCAGCAAACGAAAGCTTGAGCGCCTAAGAAAAGAATGGGAGCAGCTTCAAGGGTAAAACAAGGTGAGGTAAAAACGAACCAATTCATCGGTTCGTTTTTGTATGAAGCTGCTTTTTTCTTGCTTTTACGTACATAATATCAGTATGCTAATACAAATAGGTACTACATAGAAAAGAGGTTTACAGTCCGATGACAAACTGGGTGGAAATTGACCGACTTGCAAAGCTTTGGGTAAAAGAAGCGGGTAGCCGCATTAAAGCATCCATGCAGGAAGGTCTATCAATTGAAACAAAATCAAATCCAAATGATCTTGTCACAAACATCGATAAAGAAACAGAACGTTTCTTCATTGAAAAGATTCAGTCGACATTTTCAGATCATCATATTTTAGGAGAAGAGGGCCAAGGGGAAGAAGTGACCTCTCTTGACGGGATAGTATGGATCATTGATCCAATTGATGGCACCATGAACTTTGTCCATCAAAAAAGAAATTTTGCCATTTCAATTGGGATATTTGAAAATGGTGTGGGGAAAATCGGTCTTATTTATGACGTCATTCATGACGAGCTCTATCATGCAGTCAAAGGAGAAGGGGCGTATATGAACGATACCTTACTCCCGCCTTTAAAAGATGTCGCCATTGAAAAAGCCATTGTCGGCATTAACCCAACATGGGCGATTGAAAGCCCCCATTTTGACGCTAAGCCGTTTGCCCGTCTCGTACGCGATGTGAGAGGAACAAGAACGATTGGATCAGCTGCACTTGAACTGGCTTATATTGCAAGCGGAAGAAGCGACGCATATGTCACGTTAAGGCTTGCGCCATGGGATTATGCTGCTGGATGTGTGTTGCTTGATGAGGTAGGCGCTGTTTACTCGAATATTCACGGAGAACGCTTAACGTTTCTAGAGAAAAATAGCATTGTTGCCGGAAATCGATCCGTCTGTGAAAAAATCTTGCATGATTACATAAAAGGAAGCGGAAATAAAAAATAAACAACATCACTTCATGAGAATGAAGTGATTTTTTGTTTTTCCTGAAACTTTTTGGTAAGGCAGATGTCTAAACGAATGAGGCCTTAATTTGATGTAAAGGATTGTGTAGCAATGTTTGATTTGTTTAGTGATTTATCCCTCCATTTTGAAAGGTTTTTTATTTTAAATGAGTACAGTATCCACATGATTCAATGGTGTGTGCTTGGACTATTTGTCCTTTTCATTACACTTCCCATATGGAAAGAAAAGAAGAGTAGTTATTTATTTTATGCTGGAATCGTATTAAGAGTAGTTCTGCTAGGGAGTATGACACTTGAGATGATCCACCAAGTGCTAGCTAGACAGTATACGATCGAAACATTTGAAGTGCTGACAGATTTCATGCAATTTCTCATCTATGGATATGTCTTACTTGCATCACTTTTCTATGTGATTTCTCTTCCTTATTTAAAAAATAGGGGCATTTTTTTTGCATTTGATTTATCTGTGTTACTTCTGCCTTTATGTCAAACGGTATTTATTGTGTTAGTTGAAAGCAAAAAGTTCTTTCTCAGCGGTGATACGGAGCTGATATGGAGAGATTTGATCATCATTTTGCTTATGATTGGCTTTGCCGCTTTGGTACTTCACCTATTCTTTCGTTTGTTTTGGCATCAGAAGTGGAAAGAATTGCTGTTTTTCTATGGCCTGATTTTCGCTGCCCTGCTGTATATTTTTTATCCTGCTATCTCGAAGTATGAGCTACAATCTTCGTTTAAATCCATTGTGATTTTAGCAGCGGCTGCAGGAAGCTTTATGACATTACATTTGTTATGTGTGTTACTACAAAACAAGGGGAAGTTGAGACGGTGGGGTGCTTGGGGGATTGTCGTCTTTTTTATGCTGATGCTGAACCCGATCTTAAATCTTCCACATATCATGTTTCAATTCACCAAAACGGAACTAACAGATACTTTTTCAGAAGAATATCGCCCTTTATCTGAAGCAAGTGCTAAAGCATTCGCTTCAAAGTTTGTACCAGCGGACATTTCATTATATTCAACGACTATTAAGCAGCCGATCTCTTATAACTACGTGTTTGCAGCCGATCAATATGAAGTGAATGTGTCTGCGTTTACAAGTGAATTAAACAGCTATTCTTATAGTGGTCGTGTAAAGGGTCAGAGTTTGACCGATAAAGAATATAGAAAAAAAACCATTGAATTTTTTGAAAGAAGCGGCCATTCCATTGATCTAGACCGCATTCATGTCGTCGTCGAAAAAGAAGACGGGGAGACAAGCGTTCTTCTTTTGCCAAAAATGTCTCAGAATAAAGAGGAGAGCCTAGCGTTTGCCACATGGAAAAAAGAGACGCTTCGCCATGCGCAATATGGGAACGCCATCTTTCAATTGAAGGATGTAGACGGATCTATTTAACAAACAAAGAAATGAAAACGAAAATAAATCGTATTTATAAAAAGCTAAATTTACAGCCACCAGCTTACCAGATCACAGACGTTGATGGCTTTTATTTTCAGTGGCAGCATGAAGTAGAGGTAAAGACAGCCGATCAATCTACATTTGTATTTAATGGTTCAACGAAAGAATTGCTGAAAATACAGCTATCAAAAGCAATTCTTCAACAGAAAAAAGAAAATATCAGTGACGAAGATTTGTTGGAAATGATAGGGAAACAGTCAAAAGACGTCAAGAAAGAAACAGGATCTCGTGAACACAAACAATATACTTTTAACGGGTCATCCCATTTACTTCATGTGACGAGAGATGCCGATGGAATTGTGTTGAATTGGCAATCAGACTCTTCTTTACCGCATACGGTGTCGAATCAAGAACGTGATGAAGTCTATCAGCAAGTCCTCAAAAAGTATAAACCTTATGCCATTTATAAAAAGCAAATCAAGCCGGTGAGAATGATCGACAAAGAGGGGAAAATGAGCATTTCGTGGTTTGTGATCATTCAAACCTTCGGATCGAATGAGCGGAAAATATATGAAGTAAATGGACGAACAAAAGAGGTGCAACGTTTTGACAGATAAAGAAAAACAAGCCATCTTTCAAGATTTATATGAATTGTATCAGGAAGGGGAGCTTGGAGAAAAGGCTGCTAACTGGATGAAGGCGCATGAAAAGCAGTTTCAGCATTCTTTTAAGGGAAATGAGTTTGCTCCTGTCCACACTGAGGATCAGAGCGATTATCATGAATTAAAACGCATGAAGTGATTTATTTCTTCGTTATACTTCTTTTTTATCGTTTTATCAATTTGGATGACTGTGTGGTTTTATTTTTGATGTCTAGACCGACCAATCAAATTGAAAAAATATATGAAGAATATTTTCAGGAAATCACCAAATATTTATATCGCAGAACGGGAAATGTCGAAACAGCCAAGGACCTTGCGCAGGATGTATTTATCAAAGCACTGCATGGGTTATCCTCTTTTAAAGGACATTCAAGCATTAAAACATGGCTTTACACCATTGCTTATCATACATTTGTCAACGACTATCGCCGAAAAGTAAAACGAACATTTACGGATGTAGAAAAAGCTGACTTTTTAGAGCAGCAGATATTCATGACATCTGAAGACCATTTAGAAACGCAAGCTGATATTCAAAGGCTTTGGAGCCATATCAATCAATTGAAGGATTCTTACCGAGAAGTCCTCATTTTAAGAGATATTCAGGAGTTATCGTATGAAGAAGTAGCGGAAATTTTGAATTGGACTTTATCTAAAGTTAAGACAACCCTTCATCGAGCAAGATTAGAGCTGAAACGAAAGCTACATTGTGAGGAGTTCAACAAATGAGCTGTTATTTGATTGAAGAACTATTACCACTTTATATAGAAGGGGATACGAGTGAACAAACAAATCAAATAGTGGATGAGCACTTACGTTCATGCAAAAAATGCCTTCATCTATATGAAGAAATGAAAGAACCAGTCTCTATTGCAAAGTCAACAGAATTCATACCGTTCATAGATGAAAAAGAAGAAAAAAGAAAGTTTGAAATGCGCTACTATGGAAAACTGTTATTACGGGCAAGTATCGTATTTAGTATCGTCTATCTCATCATGCTCTTGATTTATTGGATATAAGAAAGAACCCCCCATCTGGATGAACCGGATGGGGGGTTTTTGAGCTTAGTTCAATTTTTCTTTTGCAATTTGAACTGCATCATAGAACGTTTTTAATTGCTCTTGAGGAATTTTCTTAAGCAATTGGTTGACAACAAGTAATTCAGTAGAGCTGAATCCAAGACCTTTAGCGATTTTAGAATCAATTACAACGTTTCCTTTTTTGTCTAGAACAAGTGCATCACCAGCAAGATCAGCAATTCTGATCACTGATTTGAAAAGCTTTTCGAATTTAGTTGCTTCTTCTTTAGTAAGACCAAGTTCAACAGCTTTTTCTGCATCAAAAACTAATTTTCCTTTTTCGTTTTTAGTGATACTTTCACTGAAAACGATTGTAAGAACAGCTGCGCGATCTAAGAATTTCTCAGCAGTCGCCGCTTCTTCTTCAGTAAGACCGAGCTCAACAGCTTTTTTCACATCAAATGTGTAGCTGTTGTCTTCCTCAACAAATGAATTGATGAGAATGCTGATAACACGCTCGTTTTTCTCCAATAAATCTTTAATAATTTGTTGCTGCTCAAAAGGAATCCCTTTGAAAGTTGCAGCGCTTGCTTGCCCAGGAGCTACTGTTGTGAAAGTAAAAATGATAGCTAAAGCGAAAAATACAACAGAGCTGAGCGATTTGCTCAAAAACTTCTTCATGCTTCTTTTCTCTCCCTTTTCTGTTAAATTTTGTTGCAAGAACAGCATACCATGAGAAACTTTGTGGAAGAATAGGAAAAATGTAACTTTGTGTTTGTTTTTGGAGAACTATAAAAGTTCTTGTCGAAAAATGGGAGAGTTCAGATTGCTTACATTTGCCAACTCTATATGAAGTTTTTAGTTGAATCATTAGTATTACATAGGTGATTGGTCTTGTTTTTACCCAAAATAAAAGCCTTCTACATGTAAAATGTAAAAGGCTTTTCATAAATTTTATGATTGCACGTTTAATTTTCGTTTTAATGTAAATCCTGTTCCCATAAAAACCATGGCGAACACAATACTTAAGCATGTTCCCAGTATGCTTTTTTCTGCTACAGACACTCCAATAAACGCCATACTGACGACGGCAAGTAATGCACATAATAATAGAAGCCATTTGATTTGTTTCATTTGTCTCCATCCCTTTTTTTAGAGTTAATATAAGTTTACAGAAAAACGATCGGCATTTAAAGGGGATTGTGATATAATATGAAAGTTATCTAATTATTTTAGGAGATGAAAATGTGAAACTTCGAAAAGACCTTCGCAACATCGCAATTATTGCCCACGTTGACCATGGTAAAACGACGCTTGTTGACCAATTGCTCCATCAAGCTGGTACTTTCCGTGCGAATGAAAATATCGCTGAGAGAGCCATGGATTCCAATGATTTAGAGCGAGAGCGCGGTATTACGATCTTAGCTAAAAATACTGCGATCCATTATAAAGATACACGCATTAATATTTTAGATACACCAGGACACGCCGATTTCGGTGGTGAAGTTGAGCGTATCATGAAAATGGTAGATGGTGTACTTCTCGTTGTGGATGCATATGAAGGTTGTATGCCTCAAACACGATTCGTGCTAAAAAAAGCACTTGAGCAAAACCTAACACCAATTGTTGTTGTCAATAAAATTGACCGTGACTTTGCTCGTCCAGCTGAAGTAGTCGATGAAGTCATTGACTTGTTCATTGAATTGGATGCAACAGAAGAACAGCTTGAATTCCCAGTTGTATATGCATCAGCAATCAATGGTACAGCAAGTAAAGATGCTAGTAAGCAAGATGAAAACATGGAATCGTTGTTTGAAGCGATTGTTAACCATATCCCATGCCCAATTGACAACCATGAAGAGCCGCTTCAATTCCAAGTGGCACTACTTGATTACAATGATTATGTTGGAAGAATTGGAATCGGCCGTGTATTTAGAGGAACAATGCAAGTAGGACAGCAAGTTGCTCTAATGAAAGTGGATGGCAGTGTAAAACAATTCCGCGTGACGAAGATTTTTGGTTTCCAAGGGTTAAAACGAGTGGAAATCAATGAAGCGAAAGCTGGAGATCTTGTCGCAGTATCTGGTATGGAAGACATCAACGTAGGAGAAACAGTCTGCCCGGTAGAACACCAAGAGGCTTTGCCGATCCTTCGTATTGATGAGCCGACACTTCAAATGACATTTGTTGTGAATAACAGCCCATTTGCAGGCCGTGAAGGAAAGTACGTGACATCACGTAAAATTGAAGAGCGTTTAGAGCAGCAGCTTCAAACAGACGTAAGTCTTCGTGTAGATCCAACAGATTCACCTGATGCCTGGGTCGTGTCTGGACGCGGTGAGCTTCACTTATCAGTTCTGATTGAGAATATGAGACGTGAAGGATTTGAACTGCAAGTATCGAAGCCAGAAGTTATTGTAAAAGACGTAGATGGTGTTCGATGTGAGCCTGTAGAGCGTGTTCAAATTGATGTACCTGAAGAGCATACTGGCTCTGTTATGGAATCAATGGGTGCAAGAAAAGGTGAAATGATTGACATGATCAATAATGGTAACGGTCAAGTTCGCCTGATCTTTACAGTTCCATCACGTGGTTTAATCGGATATACAACTGAATTTCTTTCATTAACTCGTGGTTTTGGTATTTTGAACCATACATTTGACAGCTACCAGCCGATGCAGTCTGGTCAAGTTGGCGGACGCCGTCAAGGTGTACTTGTTTCAATGGAAACAGGTAAAGCAACTGCTTACGGAATTCAAGGTGTTGAAGAGCGCGGTGTGATTTTCGTTGAGCCGGGTACTGAAGTGTACCAAGGAATGATTGTTGGTGAGCATAACCGTGAAAACGATCTTGTTGTCAACGTGAGCCGTATGAAACAACAAACAAACGTACGTTCAGCGACAAAAGATCAAACAGTTAGTATGAAAAAACCACGTATTATGTCTCTTGAGGAATCTCTTGAGTACTTAAATGAAGACGAATACTGTGAGGTTACACCTGAATCTATTCGTTTAAGAAAGAAAATTTTAGATAAAAATGAACGTGAGAAAGCTGCGAAGAAGAAAAAGCTAGCAGGATTATCTTAATTCCATGAAGAATTAAAAAGATAGAACCCTGAAAGGTAAGGGGAGGGAATCTTTTGAATGATCAGGAAGTAAGTGAGAATCTATCCTTTTTCGCGATGCTGTTTCGTGTCGATGAAAATCCGCAAACAGGGATGTGGCTCCTATATGGCACCATCCTTGTTTTAGCGATTATTGTTTTTAAGCTCGGCTTTGCTAGACGTTTACCGATTTTAAAAGCACTTGTCATTTATTTGTTTTTGATTTTTGGCTGCACGTTTCTCACATTTCTAGGAATCTTCTTGCCAGTAGCAGAAGGCCTGGTTGTGGCAGCTGTCATTTTGATTATTTATAAAATACGGCTGCACCGTGCGAAAAAAGAAGGAACAGTGAGTACGTAAAAAAGACCTGAACTTGTGTCAGGTCTTTTTTATGTCTTCTGTTCTTTTTTTCCTTTTTTCTTCTTTTTCTCTTTCGTCGCAGGATCTTGATAAAGAGAGAATCTGCCAGTTTTGATGCGTGCCTCTGTTTTTACTTTAATTCTTTCTTGGCAGTCATCGCACATATATGTATGAATCGGTCGATTTCTTAACCGTTTAGCAACAAGTGTATCATCATTAATGGTTTCAAGCTTTTCACATAATGAGCACTTCACTCTCATCATTTTCACCTCACTTTGGTCATGCCTTCATTATAGCATGTTTTTTAAGCCACTTAAAATCAGCATAAAAAAGGTTTATATCACAAGAGATATAAGCCGCAGCGTGTAGACAAACCCTCGCATTCTTAGTCAGTCCTGCGTGCTGGTGCTCACGAATGTCAAATTCGCTCCGCGTCAGTACTCGTCCTTCCTAGACTTCAAAGGTTTTCTATCACACTGAAAAGAAGACAAAGGGCTAAAATAAAGGTCATTTTAGCCCTTTGTCAATAATCTGAGGCTTATATCACAAGAAATATAAGCCGTTCTCATTATTTCTTCTGATTCATATGATGGTTTGATTGATCATTTTGATTTTTTTCTAATTGCTTTTGATCTTGTTGTTTGAGCTGATGGTTCGGATCATTCGTCGGATCTGTTTCGTTACGGTCGATTTCATTTCGAGGCATTTCTGGCATCACACGTCCCACAATGGCTGCTAGTTCATCCATAATACCGCTTACTGGCCTGCCAGCTTGAATTTCTTTGCCCATTTCCTTTAAACGGCTTACTGTATCTGGGTCAGCGACGACAACAGCATTCGCACCTTCTGGGTCATTTTTCAGTGCTTTGGCGACTGAATATTTAATCGTTTCAACTTTGCTTCTATCTAAATCATCTTTTACATCAATGCCGACGACAGCATACTTGCCGATGACGATCGCTGTTGCGTCATTTACATCTGCTACATGCTCAGTCACATTCACTAGGTGCTTTGCCACATCTGTTGATGGGCGGGCATTTTCAGTGTTTTTCTTGGATGAGTCTGATACTCTTACTAAGTGCTTGTTTCCGTCTTGATGCTCTTCTGCCAAAGGCTTCTCCTGATGCTGGCAAGCGCCTAATAAAAGAATGGTTTGAACCATGAACAACGTCAAAAATAGTCGCATGTGTATTCCCTCCTTCACAAACTGCATGATTTATTTTATTGTTGAATTAACCTTCTAACTTTATTCATGAAAACATATATTTTAACAATCGTTTTTGGAAAGACAAGGATGAATGAAACCCCGATCAGGAGGCGAAGGACCTGAGTAAAATTTATGTATTAGACACAAATGTGTTATTACAGGATCCGAATTCAATCTTTTCATTTGAAGACAATGAGGTCGTGATTCCGGCCGTAGTGTTAGAAGAAGTAGACTCGAAAAAAAGATATATGGACGAGGTTGGGCAAAATGCACGACGTGTCTCACGTTTGATTGACGGGTTAAGATCGAAAGGGAAACTGCATGAAAAAATTACGCTGGAGTCAAAAGGAACGCTGCGTATTGAGCTAAATCATCGCTCTTTTCATGAGCTTCAAGAAATTTTCATCGAAAAAACAAACGATAACCGGATTTTAGCTGTTGCGAAGAATTTGAGTTTAGAGGAAGATACAAAACCGGATGGCCGGCCTGTCATTCTGGTCAGCAAAGATGTCCTAGTGCGAGTAAAGGCGGATGCCATTGGTCTGCAAGCTGAGGATTTCTTAAGCGATCGAGTGCTACAAAATGAAGACATTGATAACGGCTATCACGAGCTCTATATTCCGACTGAGCAGCTGAATACATTTTATAAGCAAAATCAGTTACCGATAAAAGACGTCACGCATGCGCCATTAAACCCTCATCAATTTGTTATTATGAAGGGAAATGAGGGAGGTTCTGCTTTGGGGATGCTTGATCAAAAAGCAGAGCATGTGAAACGGCTTATTTATGACCAAGAACATATTTGGGGAATTCGCCCAAAAAATGTCCAGCAAACGATGGCGCTTGAGTTACTTTTACGCCGCGATATTCCGCTTGTGACACTTATCGGAAAAGCGGGAACAGGAAAGACACTGCTTGCACTTGCTGCTGGATTAATGCAGACAGAGGACCTCGGCATGTTTAAAAAGCTCATTGTGGCACGCTCCATTGTTCCTGTCGGTAAGGACTTAGGGTATTTGCCAGGCGAAAAAGAAGAGAAACTCAGACCGTGGATGCAGCCGATCTATGACAACCTAGAATTTTTATTTAACACAAAAAAACCTGGTGAACTCGATGCGATACTAGCGGGCATCGGTTCAATTCAAGTGGAAGCTTTAACGTATATTCGCGGGAGAAGTATCCCTGATCAATTTATCATTATCGATGAGGCGCAAAACTTAACAAAACACGAAGTAAAAACATTATTAACGCGGGTTGGTGAGGGAAGTAAAATTGTGCTGATGGGAGACCCAGAGCAGATTGATCACCCTTATTTAGACAGCTTAAATAATGGGCTCACATATGTCATTGAGCGTTTCAAAGGGCAGCAAATATCTGGACATGTCAAGCTTGTCAAAGGAGAAAGGTCTGGACTTGCACAGCTTGCAGCTGATTTATTATAGTCCAGACCCGCCATCTTATGTAATGATTAACTCTTTGACGCCTTTAATCGGCTGAGTGATGTTGGACTGATCCTCGAAATAAACGTGGATTGGTCCTTCTTCTGTTATAGGTTTTCCATTTTGGCTGAAATGGGCAATGCTATCCATCGCCTTAGAGAGCGGAACAGCAATTGTTTCTGTTTCTGTGACAAATTCACACGTCTCCGCTTGTTCGAGCGGTTCTGCATTTTTTATCATGTCGCCAAGTTTCATCCCGAAGCTGCCTGTGACAAGTCTTTCTTTTTCGTACTTTTTCTCTGTTTTTAATGTGGGTGGAAGTGTTTGACCTTCTCTTATGACCCGCTCTTGATCAAGCTCCTGATCTAGCTGCTGCTCTTCGTTTGCTGCACTTTTCTCAAAAAATGAATCCATTAAAAATTTACGGTCATCAAAAATCCATACACTCGGATCAATGGTGATCTTGTATTGTACGTTCCCCTTGATTTGAATAATGCTCATGTTCAAGACAACCCCTTTCCAACATAAATTATAGAAGTTTTCGCCCGCTTTGTCACTTTCATAAACATGCACCTCCTTGTACAAACTACGATTAGACGAAAAACAGGGAGGATTTTGGGCATGGCATGTCGTGACAATGAAGAGCTTCAGCGATTTGTAGAAGAGGCAAAAAAGGTGGCCAAAAATGGAAAGGTAGCATCCTATATTCCGGCACTCGGTAAAGCGAATCAATCGGATTTATCTGTCGCTGTTTATCATGTGAGTAATACGTGCCACTCAGCAGGAGATGTTGATAAACGATTCACCCTGCAAAGTATTTCAAAAGTATTAGCACTGGCGCTCGTGCTCTCAGAAGAAGGACCGAAAAAAGTGTTTCAATATGTTGGACAAGAACCGACTGGCGACCCGTTTAATTCGATGATTAAACTAGAGACAGCAAGCCCCAATAAGCCGCTTAACCCAATGATTAATGCAGGAGCGCTTGCCGTTACAAGCTTAATAAGAGGGGCAACGCCGCAAGATCAGCTGAACCGGCTGCTCGGTTTTATTAGAGAGCTTGCCAATGACACCACCATTACATATTGCAAAGAAACCGCTGCATCGGAATTTGAAACATCAATGATTAACCGCGCAATGTGCTATTATATGAAGCAATATCATATCATTAAAGGGAATGTAGAAGAGGTGATGGACGTCTACACGAAGCAGTGCGCCGTCATGATGAACAGCCTGGATTTGGCGAAGATCGCGTGTGTTTTTTCATTAGATGGCAGGCATCCAGAGACAGGAAAGCAAATCCTTTCAAAAGATGTCGCTAGAATTTGTAAAACCTTCATGGTCACTTGCGGTATGTACAATGCAAGCGGGGAATTTGCGATCAATATCGGAATTCCTGCTAAAAGTGGTGTTTCAGGCGGAATTATGGGGGCGGCGCCATACGACTTTGGGATAGGTATATTCGGACCTGCTTTGGATGAAAAAGGGAATAGTATTGCGGGTATTAAGCTGCTTGAGCTCATGAGTGAAAAATATGAGATGAGTATCTTTTAATGACGAATGGCTTCTTTTTATTTTTACAGAGCGAACTGTACAAATCTGCTTGCAATTTTGGGCGTTTCGCTTTATGATAAATAGAAGAATTAGGTACTCGCCTGGGGAACGGAGGGATACTTTTGGCGTCAGAAATTTTAGTCGATCATCGGCAAAAAGCACTGTCTTTATTAAAATTGGATGCAGATAAAATTTTAAAATTGATCCAAGTGCAAATGGACAACTTAACGATGCCGCAATGTCCTCTTTATGAAGAGGTTTTAGATACTCAAATGTTCGGATTATCGAGAGAAATTGATTTCGCTGTCCGGCTTGGATTAGTTGATCAACATGAAGGCAAAAAACTACTCGATAAACTTGAGAGAGAACTATCCGCACTTCATGATGCGTTCACAAAAAAATAATGATTGAAAACTCAAACTTCCACAACAAAAGTTTGAGTTTTTTTGTCCGCCTTTTTATTTTGCTTGATGCCAAACGGACTTGATTGTCTCATGAAAGACGAACAATATAAAGAGGTAAAACGGGATCAAACGGAGAAAATGTAGTAGAATAAGAACAGCTAAGAGAAGAGAATATCAAGCAGTAGAAATAGACGTTAGGAAGAGGATTATATGTTAAAGAGAATGCTAAAATCGTATGACTACTCATTATTGTTCGCCATTATATTAATTAGCGCATTCGGCTTGGTGATGGTGTATAGCTCAAGTATGATTACATCTGTGATCAGATATGATGCTGCGCCAGATAATTTTTTCAAGAAACAGCTTTTATTTATGATTGTCGGGGCGGTCATCTTGATGTTTACAGCCCTCATTCCGTATCAGCTGCTCTTAAATAAAAGATTCCAAATTGTGATGCTTTTGCTATCTGTGTTTTCTCTCATTTATGTGTACTTTGGCGGTCACATTGCAGGGAATGCTAGAAGCTGGATCAAATTTGGGCCTTTTAGTCTTCAGCCAGCGGAATTCGTGAAGATCGTTGTCATCATTTATCTTGCTGCTGTCTATGCAAAGAAGCAGCATTATATTGACCATATTTTAAGAGGGGTGACACCTCCAATTGTGGTTGTCTCCATCCTATGCGGATTTATTATTTTGCAGCCAGACTATGGGACAGCTTTTATCATCGGCATGATTGCCCTTGCGATGATTTTATGCTCAGGGTTTAGCGGTAAAACGCTGGCCAAGCTGCTTGCTTTATTTAGTGCGGTGATGGTTGTTGTGACACCGTTTATTATTCTTTTTTGGGATAAGATTTTCACACAGAATCGTCTTGGGCGTTTTGAGAGTTTTCAAGATCCATTTAAAGACGCAGGCGCTTCTGGGCATCAATTGATTAATTCATATTATGCGATTGGATCAGGCGGCTTTTTTGGGCTTGGTCTTGGAGAGAGTGTACAAAAGTATGGGTACCTTCCAGAACCGCATACAGATTTTATCATGGCCATCATATCGGAAGAGCTTGGTTTTTTCGGTGTGTTTTTTGTCCTTGCTCTCCTTGGCTTTATTGTCGTGAAAGGTTTTTACATTGCGAGAAAGTGTGAAGATCCTTTTGGAAGTTTGCTTGCAATAGGAATTTCTTCAATGATTGCCATCCAAACGTGTATTAATTTGGGCGGTGTTTCAGGTCTGATTCCGATTACTGGGGTCACACTTCCGTTTATCAGCTACGGGGGATCGTCCATCATTTTACTTAGCATATGTATGGGAATGCTGCTGAATATCAGCATGTTCACTGAATATAAAGAGCGTTATAAAAAGAAAAAATCAATCAGCAAACCATCAATTCAAAAAAATGGATTGCAGAAAACTTTGAATCTTTAGAAAACAAAAGTGTACAGTTTTCATTTCTTCCTTTATTATAGAATACATATAAAATTTTAAGGGATATGGAGGAGTGAGAATGTCACAGAGAACAATTCAAAAGGTTCTAGTTGCAAACAGAGGGGAAATCGCTATCAGAGTCTTTAGGGCCTGTACGGAGCTCAACTTACGTACAGTGGCCATTTACTCGAAAGAAGACTCGGGCTCTTATCATCGCTATAAAGCCGATGAAGCATATCTAGTTGGAGAAGGGAAAAAGCCGATTGATGCCTACCTTGATATCGAGGGGATCATCGAAATTGCAAAACGAAATGACGTGGATGCGATTCATCCAGGATACGGATTTTTATCTGAAAACATTCATTTTGCAAGACGATGCGAAGAGGAAGGCATTCAATTTATCGGCCCAACTTCGCAACATTTAGATATGTTTGGAGATAAAGTAAAAGCGAGAGATGAAGCGAAAAAAGCAGGAATTCCAGTCATTCCAGGAAGTGACGGGCCTGTTGATTCGGTCAAAGAAGTCGAAAAATTCGGTGAAGAATACGGCTACCCGTTTATTATTAAAGCTTCACTTGGAGGCGGCGGCCGAGGTATGCGGATTGTCAGATCAAAAGAGGAGCTGAACGAAGCCTATGACCGTGCAAAGTCAGAGGCGAAAGCAGCTTTTGGAAATGACGAAGTATATGTTGAAAAGCTGATTGAAAATCCGAAGCATATTGAAGTGCAGGTGATTGGAGACAATCACGGCAATATCATTCATTTATATGAGCGTGACTGCTCTGTTCAAAGGCGTCATCAAAAAGTCATTGAGGTTGCACCAAGTGTGTCTCTTTCAAATCAATTACGTGAAGACATCTGTGAAGCGGCTGTTCAGCTGGCCCAGAATGTATCGTATATCAATGCAGGGACTGTAGAATTCCTAGTGGCAAATGGGGAGTTTTATTTTATTGAAGTCAATCCTAGGGTCCAAGTGGAACACACGATCACAGAAATGATCACAGGGGTCGATATCGTCCAAACCCAAATTCTTGTCGCAAAAGGACATGACCTCCACAGCAAAGAAGTCGGGATACCAAAGCAAGAAGATATCTTTACACACGGATTTGCCATTCAATCAAGGGTCACAACAGAAGATCCTTTGAATGATTTTATGCCAGATACAGGAAAAATTATGGCTTACCGTTCAGGCGGTGGTTTTGGTGTACGTCTTGATACAGGGAACAGCTTCCAAGGTGCGGTGATTACACCTTATTACGATTCACTGTTGGTCAAGCTGTCTACTTGGGCACTTACTTTCGATCAAGCTGCGGCTAAAATGGTCCGAAATTTACAAGAATTCAGGATTCGCGGCATTAAAACAAATATTCCGTTTCTTGAAAACGTTGCAAAGCACGAGAAGTTTCTAAGAGGGGAATATGATACATCGTTTATTGATTCAACACCTGAGCTATTTAACTTCCCTAAGCAAAAAGACCGCGGAACGAAAATGCTTACTTATATTGGTAACGTTACCATTAATGGGTTCCCTGGTATTTCGGAAAATAAGAAGCCTCATTTTGATCAACCAAATGTGCCGAAACTTGCTGTCCATGAAACGATTCCTTCTGGAACAAAACAATTGTTAGACAAGCATGGACCTGAGGGGCTCGCCAATTGGGTGAAAGAACAAAGCAGTGTACTCTTAACGGATACAACCTTTAGAGACGCACATCAATCCCTGCTTGCAACACGCTTTAGAACACACGACTTAAAGAAAGTTGCTCAGCCAACAGCAGGTTTATGGCCAGAATTATTCAGTATGGAAATGTGGGGCGGTGCTACATTTGATGTGGCATATCGTTTCTTGAAAGAAGATCCTTGGGAAAGGTTGAAAGAGCTTCGTCAAGAAGTGCCAAACACCTTGTTCCAAATGCTATTAAGATCATCAAACGCTGTCGGATATACAAACTATGCGGATAATGTGATTAAAGCATTTGTAAAGGAATCGGCAGAGGCAGGCATTGACGTCTTCCGTATTTTCGACAGCCTAAACTGGGTCAAAGGCATGACGCTTGCCATTGATTCTGTTCGTGAATCAGGCAAAGTAGCAGAGGCAGCAATTTGTTATACAGGTGATATTCTTGATCCATCACGTCCGAAATATGATTTGAAATATTATGTCTCTCTTGCGAAGGAGCTTGAATCCGCAGGCGCTCATATTTTAGGCATTAAAGATATGGCGGGATTATTAAAACCGCAGGCGGCTTATGAACTTGTATCTGCTCTAAAAGACGAGCTCACGATTCCAATCCATCTTCATACACACGATACGAGCGGAAATGGACTCTTCACCTATGCAAGAGCAATTGATGCAGGTGTTGATATTGTTGATGTTGCTGTCAGCTCTATGGCGGGGCTCACATCACAACCAAGTGCGAGCTCATTATATTATGCTTTAGACGGACATGAAAGAAAGCCAGAAATGAATGTTCAAGCGGTTGAACGTCTTTCTCAATATTGGGATTCCGTCCGAAAATATTATCATGAGTTTGAAAGCGGAATGAATTCACCGCATACAGAAATTTATGAGCATGAAATGCCTGGTGGCCAGTATAGTAACTTGCAGCAGCAGGCGAAAGGGGTCGGCCTTGGCGACCGTTGGAATGAAGTCAAAGAAATGTACAGACGTGTAAATGACATGTTTGGTGATATCGTGAAGGTAACACCGTCTTCTAAAGTGGTCGGAGATATGGCACTTTATATGGTGCAAAACGATCTGACAGAAGAGGATGTTTATGAAAAAGGAGCAACATTGGATTTCCCAGATTCGGTTGTTGAATTGTTTAAAGGCTATTTAGGACAGCCTCATGGCGGATTCCCAGAAAAATTGCAAAAGCTGATTTTAAAAGGGGAGGAGCCGCTTACTGTCAGACCAGGTGAGAAACTGAAACCAGTGGACTTTGAAGAAATCAAAAAGCAGTTCAAAGAATCACATGACTTGACGTTAACAGAACAAGATGCCATTGCATATGCTTTATACCCGAAAGTTTTTTCTGAGTTTGTTCAAACAGCAGAAAGCTATGGAGACATCTCTGTTCTTGACACACCAACCTTCTTCTACGGCATGAGACTTGGTGAAGAAATTGAGGTAGAAATTGAAAAAGGGAAAACCCTCATTGTCAAACTCGTGTCAATTGGAGAACCGAATCCAGACGCTACAAGAGTGCTTTACTTTGAACTGAATGGACAGCCGCGTGAAGTGGTCATTAAGGATGAAAGCATCAAATCCTCCGTTCAAGAAAAAATGAAGGCAGATCGTTCAAACCCAAATCACATTGCGGCATCAATGCCAGGCACTGTGATCAAAGTACTTGTTGAAAAAGGACAGAAAATTTCTCAAGGTGAGCATTTGATGATCAATGAAGCGATGAAAATGGAAACGACGGTACAAGCACCGTTCTCAGCAGTCGTGGATGAAATTCATGTCACGAATGGAGAAGGAATTCAAACTGGAGACCTGTTGATTGTCTTAAAGCCTGAATAATGAGTGAGACACATCCACTGCGATGTGTCTCAGCGTGTAGACAAACCCTTGCATTCTTTGTCAGTCCTGCGTGCTGGTGCTCACGAATGTCAAATTCGCTCCGCTCCAGTACTCGTTCTTCCTAGACTTCAAGGGCTTTCTATCACGCTGAAAAGAAGACAAAGGGCTGAAATAAAGAGCATTTTAGCCCTTTGTCAACAATCCAAGACACATCCACTGTGATGTGTCTTTTTTTGAGCGCATTAAAATGTGCAGCCGCCTGTTAGAGTGATTACACTATAGAATGAGGTGAAGAAAGAGTGGAAATTGTCGTGATTTGGTTTCGCCGAGATATGCGATTGGATGATCATATCGCCTTATCAAAAGCGATCACATATGCAAAAAAACATCAGTACCGATTATTTGCTTTTTATCATCTAGATCCATTTTTTACAGAAATGGAACTGGATTTGAACAACGAACATTTCTTTCAAAACTTGGCCAATTTCGTCAAGGAAGCGAGAGAATCTCACATGTATGTTCATCTCATTCATGATGATATTTTGTCCGCTTTTCAAAAGCTCATGAATGCTTATGACATCAATGCGGTCTTTTTTAATGAGGATGAAGTAGGAAATGGTCGAACACGTGATGAGCAAGTGACTCGTTTCTTAGAAGAAAAGGGCATTCATGTGTCAAAGTGGCAAGATACACATCTGCATGGGGCGAGAGATATTTTAAAAGCGGATGGGTCTCATTATCAAGTGTTTACTCCATACTATCAAGCGTGGCGGAAGCAGGAGAAGCAGTCTGTGATAAAAGTTGACAAATCATTTCTGAACAGCGAGCATACGGTTTGTGATGAGTCACTTTCTGAAAAGGGAAATGAGAAACTAAGGGACATCATCAAGAAATGCACAAGGAAATTCGATCAGATTGGATCAGACAAAGCGAGGAGTGCGCTACGCAGCTTTCTTCAAGAAAGATTGACGCATTATCATGAGAAACGGGATATTCCGTCTGTTTTTGGGACGAGTAAGCTGTCTCGATTCTTAAAAACCGGGACCATTTCTATTCGCACGATCTTTCATGCTGTCAATGAGGAAGAACTTTTTGAAGATGAGGCCAAGGAAACATTTATCAAAGAGCTGGCGTGGCGCGATTTTTATCATATGATTTTTGCGCATTATCCAGAGATGAAAGAAAAAGAAATCAACGCCTCCTTTCAACATATAAAATGGAATGATGATGAGACACTTTTTGAAGCTTGGTGTAAAGGACAAACAGGCTTCCCGCTCGTTGATGCGGGGATGAGACAGTTAAATGAAGAAGGCTGGATGCATAACCGTTTGAGAATGGTGACGGCTTCATTCTTGACAAAAGATTATTTCATCGATTGGAGAAAGGGCGAAGCGTATTTTGCGAGAAAACTTGTCGACTATGATGAGGCTTCAAATATTGGAGGATTTCAGTGGGCGGCCTCTGTTGGAACGGATGCTGTTCCTTACTTCCGTATTTTTAACCCAACGACCCAGTCGAAACGATTTGACCCAAGCGGAGAATATATTAGAAGGTATGTACCAGAACTACAGCATGTGAATGAAAAATGGATTCATGAACCGAGTAAAATGCCGATAGTTGAGCAAATGAAATCGGGATGTGTGCTGGGGGATACATATCCTCTGCCTACAGTCGATCATCAAGAAAGACGAAAAAAAGTCATTTCGCTATTTGAAGAAGCGAAACAAACATAAAAGAAATCCCCCTTTTCGGATGAAAGGGGGGATTGTATGTTTATCTGAAAGGCTCTCTATTTTCATATTTAAACCGGGCAATGAGTAAGCAGAAGTAGCATAGTACCCCAAACAGACAAGAAATAAAGAATGAATGAGCAAGCGCATAACCTAGTGCGAGCTGAGAATAGACAGACATGACACCAGAGATCGCTTGAAGTGTAATCAGAATGGCTGAAATGATCCATCCGTAATACAGCTGCTTTTGTTCTTTATAATGTTTAAGGGCATGGAACATCGCAACAAATATCCAAACGAATAATAGAAGGGCTGCTGCTCGGTGAGACATTTGAACCCATTGATTAAAATACGCTGGAAGTGCGCCGTCTTTTGAACAAAATGGGAAGACAGAGCATGCAAGGCTTGATTTTGTATGTCTCACATAGGCGCCCGTATACACCACAATATACGTATATGTGATCAACCCATAAATATGGAACTGCATTCTTTTGCCGATATGAAGCGGCTTCACAAGCTTTGTTTCAGATCTGGTTGCTTCAAACACAAGCAGTGCCAGCAGTAAAATGGAAGCAAAAGAAATCAGTGAAATACCGAAGTGCAGTGCCATGACAAGTGCGTTAGAACCAAACACAACGGCGAGTGCCCCTAACAGCGCTTGAAGCAGTAAGAATATAATGGACATGATGACCAAAAATTTGGTTTCACGGAATACTGGACTGATTTTTTTCCAGCATAAGACCGCCAGTGCCAATACAAGAATGGTGGAAACTCCTGTTGACATGCGGTGGCTCCATTCGATAATGGAAGCAGGGTTCATTTCTGGAAAGAAACGACCGTGGCAAAGGGGCCACTGTCTGCCGCAGCCAAGACCGGAGCCAGTTTTCGTCACAAGCGCACCGCCAATCAGAACGATCAGCATCACAAATGTTGTGACAACGCTCAATAACCTTAAAGCAAATTTCATCAAATGATTTCACCTTCTCTAAATAACTTCTGATCTAAATGAAAACCTCACATGCTCTCAAGTTTAAGCCAAATGCGTGTTCTGTTGCAATTCATAATGACCAAAGTTCACAAAAAAATGATATGTTAGTTCACAAAGTTTACAGATTTAGAGTGCTTGATCTTTCTTTGACAGTCTGATAGAAATAGAGGAGAGAATATTTCATTTTGCACCGCCTTCTGAAACGCACATCCTAATAAATTCACGAAAAGTTCACAAATAACTTCAAGTTTGTCGTTTATTATTTAATAGGATGTTTTTTTACAGCTCTTTATCTTGTATGATAGAGTTGTAACGATTTTACGTTTTATTCGTTTGTTTGAAGGTTTGGGCAAGGGAGGTTATACACATTGGCAAATTCCAAAACAGCCGCGGAAGCAGCTATTCATGGACAAATAGAAGAAACAACCGCTTTAAAAGATTTTCTTGCTCTTATTAAAATGGGCATCGTCAATTCCAATTTCATTACAACATTTACTGGAATGTGGCTTGCTTTTTATTTTACAGATATGAGTTTCCTTGGGAATCTTGATATTGTGCTATTAACAATGATTGGTTCTTCTCTTATTATTGCCGGTTCATGCGCCATTAATAATGCGTTTGACCGTGATATTGATATACTAATGGAAAGAACAAAAACAAGACCGACGGTGACAGGTAAAGTTCAGCCAGGTCAAGCGTATGCATTTGGTATTCTGCTTGTTGTACTTGGACTAATTATGCTTCTGATGACAACTGTTATATCAGCAGTGATTGGATTTATCGGTGTCTTTACTTATGCAGTTCTATACACGATGTGGTCTAAACGCCATTACACCATTAATACAGTCATTGGGAGTGTATCTGGTGCGGTTCCGCCATTAATTGGCTGGACAGCTGTTACAGGCACCATCGACACAACGGCTTGGGTCCTGTTTATGATTATGTTCATCTGGCAAATTCCACATTTCTTATCACTTGCGATTAAGAAAACGGAAGATTACCGCAAAGCAGGTATTCCAATGCTTCCAGTTGTTTACGGCTTTGAAGTCACAAAACGCCAAATCATCATTTGGACAGCATGTCTTCTCCCGCTTCCATTTTTCTTAGGTGGATTAGGATGGCCGATTGTCGCACTTGGCACATTACTGAACATTGGATGGCTCGTCATTGGTCTTATGGGCTTTAAAATGAAAGATATCATGAAGTGGTCAACACTCATGTTCGTTTATTCATTAAACTACTTAACGATCTTTTTCGTTGCAATGATTATTATTACACTATTCTAGAGTGAAATACACTTTGATCACATCAAAACAATGGCTATATCTTATAACACAACATTTTCTTACAACTATGAAAGCCGCCTGATACTCAGTTCTATTTAGGCGGCTTTCTGTTTATACATAGATGGTATTTTGAGTAAAAAAATCATTTTTTTATGAAAAGAGGAAATGTAAGTGCTTTTATAAGAGGCGGGGGTTATGGATGGGTGAAAGGTGATTTTATAAATAAGAGGTAAAAAGCGAAAGGCAAAGGAGATCAAGCAAAAGGGGTTGGGACAAATTATGATAAGAAAATGGCGTGTTTATTCACTGTTTCTCTTACTGACGCTCGTTTTGGCGGGCTGCGGTGAACCATACTTATCAACACTTAGGCCAGTTGGGGAAGTAGCAGATAAACAGTTTTTCCTAACGGTACTGAGTACACTTATTATGGTTCTTGTCGTTATTGTTGTATCGATCATTTTCTTTTACGTCATCATTAAATTCAAACGTTCTAAAGTGGGAGAAGATACGATTCCTAAACAGGTAGAAGGGAACCGTAACCTCGAGATTACGTGGACAGCGATTCCGATAATTCTACTCATTATTCTCGTTGTACCTGTTGTGGCATACACGCTTGAGCTTGGGGATACAAGCGCCATGGATAAGAAAAAACGAGATCCTGAAAAGACACTTGTGGTGAATGTAAGAGCTAGTTTATATTGGTGGGAATTTGAATACCCTGATTATGGGATTGTGACAAGTCAGGAATTGATTGTTCCAACTGATCAAAAGGTTTATTTTAAACTGAAAGCATCTGATGTGAAACACTCTTTCTGGGTTCCAGCAGCTGGGGGTAAAATTGATACAAATACAGACAACGAGAACAAGTTTTATTTAACATTTGACTCAAAACGAACGAAAGATGCTGGAGAATATTTCTATGGGAAATGTGCGGAGCTTTGTGGTCCATCACATGCTTTAATGGACTTTAAAGTTAAAACGCTTTCTCAAGATGAGTTTTTAGGCTGGACGAAAAAGATGGCAGATTATAAGAAGCCTGCATCTACGTCAGATCTAGCCCTTGAGGGTGAAAAACTCTTTAAAGAGAAAAACTGTTTAAGCTGTCACGCGGTAGAGCCTGGAGATGAACGGCCAGAGGCGGCAAGGACTGCTCCAAACCTTGCAACCTTCGGAGAGCGGACAAAAGTAGCTGGAATTAAAGACATGAACAAAGAAAATGTCAAAGCATGGCTGAAAGATCCAGAGAGCTTTAAACCAGGTAATAAGATGACAGGGACGTACCCTAAACTAAATGACTCAGAAGCAGATGCACTCTACGAGTATTTAAAAGGTCTTAAAATACAGTAAATGCCTTGAGCAGCTTGAAGTTGCGCACATTCAAAAGGGTATACGATCTATGTGAAGTTTTTGTTAAGAGCTCCCGAATAAGTCTCTACATCCAAGAATAAGTCAACTGTCAGATATAGTCTGTTTTTAGAACGTGAAGATAGACATTGATATGAAAAGGGGCAAATGGGAGATAAGAGGGGGATTTCATGTGAGTACAATAGCTAAAAAGCGGGGGTTTGGCGCTGTCTTATGGGATTACTTGACGACGGTTGACCACAAAAAAATTGCCATACTATATTTAGTGGCAGGGGGATTTTTCTTTTTAATTGGTGGCCTGGAAGCGATGATTATCCGTATTCAGCTAGCCATCCCTGAAAATGATTTTGTGAGTGCAGGTTTTTACAATGAAGTCATGACAATGCATGGAACAACGATGATCTTCCTTGCAGCAATGCCGCTTTTATTTGCATTAATGAATGCGGTTGTACCTATTCAAATTGGTGCACGTGACGTAGCGTTTCCATTTGTGAATTCACTTGGTTTTTGGCTGTTCTTTTTCGGTGGTATTTTCTTAAACCTTGGATGGTTTATGGGCGGGGCACCTGATGCAGGCTGGACTGCCTATGCGTCGCTCACGCTGAATTCAGAAGGGCACGGCATGGATTTCTATATTTTAGGGTTGCAGATAGCGGGTATTGGTACGCTAATTGCCGGAATCAACTTTCTTGCAACGATTATTAATATGAGAGCGCCAGGTATGACGTATATGAGAATGCCGCTCTTTACCTGGACGACGTTTGTGGCATCTGCACTAATTTTATTCGCATTCCCGCCGCTGACAGCAGGACTTGCGATGCTGATGCTTGATCGAATGTTTGATACGAGCTTTTTTAATCCAGAGCTAGGCGGAAATACAATCATCTGGGAGCATTTGTTCTGGATTTTTGGACACCCAGAAGTGTATATCTTGATTTTGCCGGCATTTGGGATTTTCTCTGAGATCATTCCAGTGTTTGCAAGAAAAAGGCTGTTTGGTTATTCGTCCATGGTGTTTGCAACTGTATTAATTGGTTTCCTTGGATTCATGGTGTGGGCGCATCACATGTTCACAACAGGACTTGGTCCAATTGCCAATGCCATCTTTGCCGTAGCCACGATGGCGATTGCGGTGCCAACTGGAATTAAAGTATTTAACTGGCTGCTCACCATATGGGGTGGTAATGTGAAGTTTACAACGCCGATGCTATATTCAGTTGCGTTCATTCCGTCATTCTTACTTGGCGGTGTAACCGGCGTCATGCTTGCAGCAGCAGCAGCGGATTATCAGTTCCATGACACGTACTTCGTTGTGGCGCATTTCCACTATGTCATTATCGGTGGTGTGGTCTTCGGTATTTTAGCAGGTGTGCATTATTGGTGGCCGAAGATGTTTGGGAAAATATTGAATGAGAAGCTTGGGAAAATTGGCTTTGTGCTGTTTTTCGTCGGTTTCCATTTAACGTTCTTTATCCAGCATTTTCTCGGTCTTTGGGGCATGCCGCGCCGAGTCTTTACATTCTTGCCAGGTCAGGGCCTAGACCTTGGGAACTTGGTTAGTACGATTGGGGCACTGTTCATGTTTGTAGCTGTTGTCATCATGCTGATTAATATTATCTGGACGACAGCAAAAGGGGAGCGTGTATCGGGCGATCCTTGGGGAGATGGAAGAACGCTTGAATGGGCAGTATCTTCACCTCCGCCAGAATATAACTTTAAACAGCTGCCTCTTGTACGGGGACTTGATCCATTATGGATTGAGAAAATGGATGGTAAAAAAGGAATGACAGCATCTGAACCGCTAGATGATATTCACATGCCGAATAATTCCATCTTGCCTATCATTATCTCATTCGGTCTATTTGTGTCAGCGTTTGGTTTTATGTATCGTCAAGAACACAGCTGGGGTCTGCCGGTGATCTTCATTGGTCTTGGCATCACGTTTGCGACCATGCTCGTTCGCTCTCTTAAAGATGATCATGGATACCATATTCACAAAGAAGATTTGACGGATGACGATGACAAAGGGGTGAAAGCATAATGGAACCACAAAAAATGACAGCGGAAACCTTTCCGGCTTCTCCTGAGAAAGCCACGTTAGAAGGAAAGAATAAGTTCGTCGGGTTCTGGTTGTTTCTTGGGGGAGAAACGGTCCTGTTTGCATCTTTGTTTGCCACTTATTTGGCGCTGAAAAATTCAAATGCAGGCGGCGCAACAACAACTGAAATGTTTGACCTCACACTTGTCTTTATTGCCACAATGCTTCTGTTAACGAGCAGTTTAACGAGTGTGTATGCTATGTATCATATGAAAAACTTTGCCTTTAAAAAAATGCAGCTTTGGCTAGGTGTAACCGTTCTTTTAGGTGCTGGATTTTTAGGGGTAGAAATTTATGAGTTTTATCATTATGTGCATGCGTATGAATTTACCATTACGAGCTCTGCACTTGGTTCTTCCTTCTATACGCTTGTTGGAACACACGGGGCTCACGTCGCATTCGGACTTTGCTGGATCACCGCTCTGATCATTCGGAATATGAGACGCGGACTAGATTTATACAATGCACCAAAATATTATGTGGCAAGCCTTTATTGGCACTTCATTGATGTTGTGTGGGTCTTCATCTTTACCGTTGTATATTTAATGGGAATGGTGGGATAAGAATGGGAAATAAAAACACAAATCAGTCCAAAGTCGATCTTGTCTATCGGAAAAAGAAAAATGCCGAAGAAATGAAGCATCAGCTCATTTCTTTCGGCTTGATGATTGGTTTAACGTTTGTTGCCTTTTTAACAATCGCCTCTGAAGACGTCGGAAATTGGTTCGCTGTCCCTTTTATTTTACTGCTTGCAGTGATTCAGGTAGCTTTTCAGCTTTATTATTTTATGCACATGAACCAAAAAGGGCATGAAACACCCGCGTTGTTTCTTTACTCAGGTGTGTTTGTAGCGTTTATTACCGTTTTAGCCTTTTTGACCATTATTTGGTGGTAAGCTCGCTTTGCCCTTGAAGGAGGCGCAGCAATGGAAAACTTAGAGATATTTGGATTTCGTGCATTATGGAGTCCTTACTATTTGACATGTATTGTAGCAGCAGCCGCTTTTTATCTACTTCTCGTGACGAAGGGAAAGCACCGTGCGACGGTGAAAGAGAAAACGCTGTTTCTCACGGGGCTTGTGTTGCTTTATGCAGTGAAGGGGAGCCCGATTGATTTAATGGGGCATATTATGTTCAGTGCGCATATGGCGCAAATGGCAGTGCTCTATTTGGTCATCCCGCCGCTTCTTATTACAGGTTTACCTGCGGCGATTTGGGAGCGGATCATTCAAACACGGGGCATTCAGCCGATTTTCCGCTTGTTTTCTAAGCCGTTGATTGCCTTGCTCGGATTTAACGGGTTGTTTTCGCTGTATCATATTCCGCTTGTGTTCGATTTTGTCAAAACAGATCCGTTTTATCACGCATTGATGACGGTTGTGATTTTTATCGCTGCCTTTTTCATGTGGTGGCCGCTTGTCCATAAAGTGCAAAGTCAGCCGCAGATTACAGGCATTTTAAAGCTTGGGTATATTATGGCAGATGGGATTTTAATGACACCTGCCTGCGCACTCATTATGTTTAGTGAAGCGCCTATCTATGCAACTTATTCAGATGCTGGGGCATGGATACAAGCACTGCACCTATGCGTACCGAGTGATATGCTTGCTGGTCTTGCACTTACGGGTCCTGACATGTTTCATACATTGCCGCTGCTAGAAGATCAGCAACTAGGTGCTATTTTGATGAAAATCATTCAAGAGATTGTATACGGATCAATTCTTGCTGTTGTCTTCTTTGACTGGGCGAGAAAAGAAAGAGCGAAAGATGCCGTACCAGATGCGCTCATTCCGAAATATGAATAAATGAAAAACACAGCCGCAGGGGCTGTGCTTCCAGATTGTTGGCAAAGGGCTAAAATGAACTTTATTTTAGCCCTTTGTCTTCTTTTCAGCGTGATAGAAAACCTTTGCAGTCTAGGAAGGACGAGCACTGGAGCGGATCGAATTTGGCATTCGTGAGCACCAGCGCACAGGACTGACAACGAATGCGAGGGTTTGTCTACACGCTGAAAGCACAGCCGTAGGGGCTGTGCTTCTTTTATGCTTCAGCAGTTATCGCTTCTAGTTTTTCTTTCAATTGATTCAGCGTTTTTTTGCTGGATTGAATAAGAGATTTAGGGAAGTCTTCACCTTCTCCATATTCAACACCATGCGGATAATAGTGTTTTCCAAGTAAAGGTGTCAGCAGCTGGATGTGGGCTTTTTTGGAGCCGACATCTCCCTCAGTGGCGTAGCCAGAGATCCGTAAGTAAAACGTCCCCTCTACCATGTTATACTTCCTGTCGTACGTCACACGCTCATAATCCCATTGATCGGCTCGTACAAATCCTTCACTTTCCATAATGAAATCCAATTTATTTAAGTCAGCTGATACCTTTTCAATCCCCGTACCTTCAAACTTCACCCAAAACCCCTCCTTATAAAAATTCCCTTTACTGACAATCATAGTATGAAAGCGTTAAACTTTCAACTGTGAAAGGTATGTTCTTTTATAAGCTGGTTACAGTAATAGAGAAAATAACGGATGGAGGAATCAATGTGAAAACGAAAAAAATCAAAGATATCATGACGAAAAAAGTAGTGACATTGAAAAAGGACGACAATGCGTATGAAGCGGCAGTCAAAATGAAAGATGCTGACATTGGTGCCATTCCAGTAGTCGACGGAGATCAGCTTGTTGGAATTGTCACAGACCGCGACCTTGTACTAAGAGGTATTGCTGAGAAAAAGCCGAACTCACAAGAGGTTGGTGCCCTCATGACGAAGGAAGTTTTGACAGCTGAAGAAGATGCAACCCTAGAAGAAATTGTCCGGTTGATGTCAGAACATCAGCTCCGCCGTATCCCGGTTGTCAAAAACGGGGCACTCACAGGAATCGTAGCCCTTGGGGATTTATCAGTTGAAGATTTATCAAACGATCGTGCAGGTGATGCTCTGACTGAAATCTCTCAACAAGACCAGGATCACGGCCAAGGATTTCTTCATTAGGAGGGGCATATTTTAAATTCGTGTTAAATAGGCTGTATTGTCGTTGATAAATGGAGCAAGTTTTGTTTAAATGACAGTAGAAGGTACTTTTTGTACCTTGCCAATTTAACGGAGGTGTTTATTTGAAAACTGTGCTGAAAACACTCTTCATCCTCCTGATTATATCCGGAACGTACGTTCTGTTTATTCAATATGGATCTTCACCAGAAAAAGAAAACAGCAATGAGCCGAAGGTGTCTAATGAAGAAACATCTAGCGATAAGCCGATCAACATCCCGAAAAAAGGTCTCATGTCCTTTATGGGGAAGTCTTCAAACGAAGTGCTTAAACAGCTAGGGGAACCAGATCGCATTGATCCTTCCGCATATGATTATGACTGGTGGATATACAATCAATCGAAGAAACACTATATTCAAGTAGGGGTAAAGGACAGTAAAGTGGTGACCTTGTTTGCGACAGGGGATGGGCTGAATGTTGAGCCGTTTAAAATCGGTCAAGCCACAAGTGAAGTATTTAAAAAAACACAAATCGCTCCTTACATTCATGTAGAGGACGAGGGAAATTCATATCGCTTTGAATTCTCAGAAGATGATATGAATACTAGGCCGACGGTGAAAGTGGGAGATGATGTGTACGTCCAGCTCTACATGGATAAGTTTGAAAGCACTCTTTCGAGCATTAGAGCCTTTAACGCAGATACATTTGTCAAACAAAAGCCGTATGAAGTCGTTTATCGAGGTCAATTAATTGAACCTGAGGCGATATCAGGCGAAAAGTGGAAGGATATTGAAGCTTCGAGTCAAAAACAAATTTTTGATATGACCAATACTATCCGCCATAAGTACAACCTGCCGACCTTAAAGTGGGACGATGAAACCTCTGAAGTGGCATTCATGCATAGTGAGGACATGAAAGATCATCATTATTTCTCCCATGAATCTAAAAAATACGGCACGCTGAAAGACCGGTTAGAAAGAGGCGAGGTCGCATTTCAGCTTGCGGGGGAAAACATTGCCTATAATTATGTTGATGGCCCTGCAGCTGTAGAAGGCTGGCTGAATAGCGAAGGTCACCGGAAGGCATTGTTAAATCAAGATTACACGCACCTTGGCGTTGGTGTGAAAGAAAAGTACTATACACAAAACTTCATTAAGAAAACGTCTTAATTCTCTAAACAGCTGCGCACAGATGGCGGCTGTTTTTTTATGAAAAGGGCTCACCAAAATAGACCCAGATGTATATAGTATAGTAGGCATTTGTATGGGGGGTGAGGATATGACAAATAAGCAAAAGCAAACATCCATTGATGAATTTAAACAGTTCGTCAGACGCCATCCGAAATTAATCCAAGAAGTGCAGACGCAAGAAAAAAGCTGGCAAAGTTTATACGAGAATTGGGTCATGTTTGGTGAGGAAGATGACATGTGGTCTCCTTACCGGCAAACAGAAATAGAAGAAGCAAAAGAAGAAAAAGCCGCTAAGCAAAGCGAACCGGGAAAGGCAGATTTTATGTCTAAAATGGTTTCTGCAGTGAAAAAAATGGACGCTGATCAAATGAATGAACAAATTAATAAAATGAGCCAGTCTATTTCCTCTTTACAAAGCTTACTCGGTCAATTTTCATCAAATGGCTCAAAGAAGGGTTCATCTGGAGGCAGCCAGCACCCATTCTCCTTCAGGAAAGATTAATTGAAAGGGGATGCTTTTGGTGCGGAGAGAAGTACAAGAGTTTGTCATGGCCGAAGAGGATCGAATCAAATTCATCAGGCAGCGCCCACTCTGGTATAGACAGTTAACGCGGCATCCTGAAAATGTCACTTCCTTTGAATTAGATAAAATGAACTTTTACGAAAAAACCATTCCTCATCGTGTGAGCCAGTTAAGCAATAGTGTCCAAATGGCTGAAATGATGATCCAGATGTTCCAAGCAATGCGCAATCAAAATGGAGCCGGTTGAGGCTTTTTTTGAGTTGATTAAGATGTCTATTTCATGAGCATCCTATGAAAGTAGACGAAAGGAGAATCAGAACATGAAATGGATGCTGTCAATATGCGCATTGCTTTTTCTTCTCACCGGATGTCAAAGTCAACATGTTCAAGAGCAAGTAACTAAGCAAGAACCAGCAGTACCAGTCATGCAGCAGACGCAAAGTGAAATGAAGCAGCAAGGCTTTTTAAAATACAAAGTGCAGGGATCCGTTGTGTATATAGAAAGCACACTTCAAGATTTTCACCTTGAACCCTCACCTTTGAAAAAGGATCAAAAGACAGGGTATTTTACTGTGTATGTAGATGGGAAACGGGCAGGCAACGAATATACTGCGGCGTTTGTGGTCAAGCACCTTTCAAAAGGAAAGCATAAAATGACCGTGGTGCTGAATTCTCGTCACCCTGAATATAAGCAGAAAAGAGAGACATGGGATGTATTTGTCATGTAAAAGCATTTTCTGATCCATAGGTTTCGTGGTAAACTATGAATTGGAGGTGCAACATTTATGTATGCGACAATCGAATTCGTGGAGCTCCAAGAGGAAGCAAATCATTTGGCTGCCATGATTCTTCAGTCGGAGGAGGCTGAACATTACCGCAACTGTTTTAAGCGTCTCCAGCAAGACGAAGAAGCCCAACAAATTATTGCCCATTTTACAAAAGTAAAAGAGCAATATGAAGATGTGCAGCGGTTCGGCAAATACCATCCGGACTATAGAACGATCTCAAAGGAAATGCGTGAGGTCAAAAGAAAGCTAGATCTTCACGATACAGTGGTTGATTTCAAAAAAGCAGAAACAGCGATTCAATCCATCTTAGATGAGATTAGTATTGAAATCGGTCAAGCTGTATCAGCATATATTAAAGTTCCAACAGGGAACCCATATTTTGATGGTCTATCATCATGCGGCGGTGGCTGTGGATCAGGAGGCAGCTGTGGCTGTAAAGTATCTTGACGAGACTTGAACGTCTCGTCTTTTACATAATGAACGGAAAGAATTGAAAAGCGGCAGGTGAAAAGATGGATACCAAACGTCAAGGGATGGTCGTTTGGCTGCATTCGTTAAAGCAGTCAAAAGCGCTAAGGAAATTTGGGAATGTTCACTATATTTCAAGGAAAATGAAATATGCAGTGATTTATTGTGATATGAATGATCTCGAGCGCCACATGGCAAAGCTCAGTTCATTGCCATTTGTAAAACGTGTTGAGCCTTCCTATAAACCTTTTATTAAATTAGAGTACGAATCCAAATTGGACAAAGCAAAAGAGTATGATTATAAGGTGGGCTTTTAAAGACACAAAAAAATCCCCGCGGCATCACCCGCGGGGTCCTTCTATTCTTAATGATTCATTAAGGAGAAGGCAAAGGGAGAGGAGAAACCGGAGGAAGAACTTATGGGGAAACGTAAGTCTTCTCCGCGGTTGGCAACAGCACCACATCAGATGCTGTTAACAGTAGTATGACCCTCTCTTTTGTGATCTATACATAGAAAATGAATGGAATTCAGTGCATTGTCCCATGTGGAGTGGATATGGTAAGATAATGTTGAATTTTTTGTCATGAAACAATATTCAATAGATGCAAGCAGAAAAAGTGGTGTAAAAATGAGAGTGATTTCTGGAACAAAAAAAGGCCGTACGCTTAAAGCGGTACCTGGCCAATCAACAAGACCAACGACAGATAAAGTAAAAGAATCCATTTTTAATATGATTGGACCGTATTTTGATGGGGGATGGGCCCTTGATTTATTTGCTGGAAGTGGTGGTTTGGGAATTGAAGCGCTTTCTAGAGGATTCGACCATTGTATATTTGTGGATCGAGATATGAAGGCGATTCAGACGATTAAAGGCAATCTGAATCAATTGTCGCTGATGGATCAAAGTGAAGTGTTTAGAAATGATGCAAACCGTGCACTCGCCGCTGTAGTAAAGCGAGAAGAATCTTTTCAAGCCATCTTCCTTGATCCGCCGTATAAAGACCAAAAGTTGAAAGCACTTCTTGATATGATTGATGAGCATTCTTTATTAACAGATGATGGCGTCATTGTGTGTGAGCACGATAAAGATGTGACCCTGCCAGAGGAAGCAGGACAGCTGTATATCTCAAGGCAGGAAATGTACGGAATGACTGGCGTTACGATCTATAGAAAGCGGGGAAATTAAAGCATGGGGAATATAGCCGTTTGTCCGGGTAGCTTCGATCCAGTCACATTGGGCCATTTGGATATTATCAAAAGAGGCGCAAAGATTTTTGATGAAGTATATGTGTGCGTCCTCAATAACTCATCAAAAAAGCCGCTTTTTACTGTTGAAGAGCGGTGTGAACTCATTCGTCAAGCAACAAAGGAGCTACCAAATATCAAAGTGGAATCCTTTCATGGACTGCTCGTTGATTATGCGAAACAAAAAGAGGCGAAAGTCATTTTACGCGGGCTTAGAGCGGTGACTGACTTTGAATACGAGATGCAAGGGACATCAATGAACAAAGTGTTGAATGATGACATTGAAACGTTCTTTATGATGACGAATAATCAATACTCCTTCTTAAGTTCAAGCATTGTTAAAGAAGTAGCGAAGTATCATGGATCAGTCAAAGAGCTTGTACCGCAAGAGGTCGAAGCTGCGCTGAAAGAAAAATTTAATGGATGAGTGCACTGTGCACTCATCCATTTTTTAATTTCTGATAATAGAGCGCAATATACACGATCAGACTGAACAAGGTGATGAGAGGACCAGCAGATACAAGCTGATTCCATAATACGCTGGTAAACATCACGACTTGCTCGCTTGCTTCAAATGCCCCTGCTGGAAGCGCCATGTCTGCTTTAGAGACATAAAGGGGTTTGAATAACAAAAAGGCAAAGACGGCTGCGTAAATACCGTGAAGCAAACGGGCCAAGAAAAATGGTTTAAAACGTATATCGGTTGCTGCCAAAATGCCGGCTACCTGAGCTTGAACGGAGAATCCGCTAAATCCTAAAATAAAGCTGACCACAATCGTTTTAGCGAGCAGGGAAACCTCTTGTGACCCTGTGAGTTGACTTCCTAATGTGATTTCAAATAGACCTGCAATCATGGCTAGATCTAATTCTGGCGGAAGGTGCATCGTTTTCAGTATATACCCGATCCCAATAGAGAGAAGATCTGTCACATGCACGACAGCAAGCATTTGACTAAAGACAGAAAATAAAATGATAAAGCCACCAATCATAAAGAGCGTTTGAACAGATGACATGACAGCGTCACTTAATATTTGGCCAAGTGGTCTTTTTTCTGCAAGTCTTGCAGTATGAAGAGCGCTGAATGCTTCTCGAATTGGAGGCAATAAAAATCCTTTTCGGCTTCTGAGGTGCGCATCATGACGTGCTTTATATCCACGCATCGTTACCCCAACCGCGAGATTTCCTAAATAATGTGCACAGGCTAACACAATGCCTAAAGCTGGGTGATGAAAAAATCCTACAGCCACTGCTCCAAAAATGAATAAAGGGTTTGAAGAATTGGTAAATGACACAAGGCGTTCTGCTTCAATTCTTGTCAGCTGTCCTTCCTGCCGAAGTCTTGTCGTCAATTTAGCGCCAGAAGGAAAACCAGAGGCCATTCCCATCGCTAGTACAAATCCGCCGACACCAGGTACCCGAAAGATAGGCCGCATAAATGGCTCTAATAACACGCCGACAAATCTGACAATCCCGAAACTGATTAATAGCTCGGACAAAATAAAAAAAGGTAGCAGCGATGGAAAAACCACTTCCCACCACATTGCAAGTCCATTTTTCGATGCTTGCAAAGAGGCTTGTGGATGTGTAATCACAGTGGCTGTTAAAAAGATAAAAAAAGCAGCGATGAACAGAGTGTTCCATTTTTTCATGGAGATGTCGCCCCTTGCCGTTATAATCTATTGGCGAGCTCGTGATTAAAGAAAAAGAGATGCTAGCCGAGCCTGTCTTCTATTACTATACGATGAGAAGGGGCATGTTTAGACCTATAGATTCGTATATATGCATAGAAAGAGGAGGGTGGATTCATGAAACGACCGATTATCGGGCTTGCGCTGGGCTCCGGGGGTGCCAGAGGGATGGCACATATCGGGGTTTTATCTAGTCTTGAGAAACAAGGAATACAGGTGGATATGATCGCAGGAAGCAGTATTGGGGCTCTTGTGGGGAGCTTTTATGCGGCAGGACAAGACGTAGAAAAAATGAAAAAACTTGCACTTGTCTTCAGAAGAAAGTATTATGCTGACTATACACTGCCAAAAATCGGTCTGTTAAAAGGAAATCGAATTTTGCAGCTGATTCACACGTTTACATATGGGAAGAATATTGAAGAAATGCGCGTGCCTCTTGCGATTGTCGCCTGTGACCTTCAGACAGGGGAGAAGGTTGTGTTCAAAAAAGGGTCTGTCTCACAAGCAGTCAGGGCGAGCATTAGCATTCCGGGTGTGTTTGTTCCGCATGAAATAGGCGGCAGGCAATTGGTGGATGGAGCGGTAGTGGACCGCATTCCTGTCTCTGTTCTCAAAGAAATGGGGGCAGATCTCATTATCGCCTCTGATGTATCAAGGGTGAAAAAAACAGAAAAGGCAACGAGATTATCGGATGTCATTATGCAAAGTTTGGACATCCTTCAAAATGAATTGGTTCGTCACCAAACCATTCATGCAGATCTCATGATTCGGCCAAAGCTCGAGACCTTTAGCTCTAGTGCGTTTACACAGGTTCAAGAAATGATTGAAGCAGGTGAACTCGCCGCCGACCAACAAAAAGAAAAACTGAAAGATGTCATTGATAAATGGGAGTGTTAATCGAATGAAAAAATTAAATATTCGCTGGCTCAGCTTTTTTGCTGTTGTTCTAGTCTTATTTGGCTTAACTTTTGTGAAACTGCCCTATTACGTCACAAAGCCAGGTGATGCAACAGAGATTGCGCCACACATTCAAGTAGACGGAGGATATGGCGAGAAGGGCAGCTTTTCTCTTATGACCATTAAAGTAGGTCCAGCCAATCCATATACGTATTTGCTTGCAAAAATGAACAAGTATGATGAAATCGTTCCAGAAGAAAATATTAAAGCGGACGGAGAGTCTGATGAGGATTATATGAAACGGCAGCTACAGCTCATGAAAAGTTCTCAAGAAAATGCGATGATTGCCGCTTATACAAAAGCTGGCAAAAAAGTAGATTATACGTTTAATGGGGTATATGCGAGCTATGTGATGAAAGGAATGCCTGCATATGGGAAGATTGAAGTTGGCGATAAGATCAAAAGCGTCGACGGCCATACATATGAGTCTGCAGATAAAATGGTTTCCTATATCAGCAGTAAAAAAGCAGGCACGACTGTCCGTTTTGTACTTGAACGTAATGGCAAAGAAATCACTCAGAACGTGACGTTAAAACCATTTAAAGAAGAGCCAAAACGGGTGGGAATTGGCGTATCACTATTTACAGACCGTCATGTGAAAGTGTCTCCTACTGTGAAAGTGGACATCGAAAACATCGGCGGTCCATCGGCTGGTTTAATGATGTCGCTTGAAATTTACAATCAGCTGACAAAAGAAGATGAAACACACGGCTATGCCATCGCAGGAACTGGAACGATTGATGCAGACGGTACAGTCGGACCGATTGGCGGAATTGATCAAAAGGTTGTTGCAGCAGACAAAGCAGGAAAAGACATCTTCTTTGCACCGAATGATAAAGGTGACCCAAACTCTGACTACAAAAATGCAGTCAAAACAGCAAAAGATATTAAAAGTGATATGAAAATCGTTCCTGTGGATACCATGCAGGACGCACTAAACTATTTAAACAAATTAAAAGAGAAAGCATCATAAAAAAGAGCAGCCTGCAATCAGGCTGCTCTAGCGTGTAGACAAACTATCGCATTCGGTGTCAGTTCTGCGTGCCGGTGCTCACGAATGTCAAATTCGCTCCGCTCCGGTACTCGTCCTTCCTCCTGCAAAGGTTTTCTATCATGCTGAAAAGAAGACAAAGGGCTAAAATAAAACAACTTTTTAGCCCTTTGTCAACAATCTGGAGTAGCAGCCTGCAAATCAGGCTGCTTTTTTCTATCGAGATGAAAAGAGCCCGCTCTCTTCATCATATCGAATCGGTGATGTTTTAAACTCTGCTTTCGTTAATTCTGTTTGCATGGGTTCACAGATGGGAAGGCTGAATACCCTTGAAGCCCGAATATCAAGATCAAGGGCGGGATGTGAAAAGGAAGATAGTTTACTCACAAGTGGTGCATCCAATTCTTTTTTTACAAGAGACAAGTACTGCTGTCCTTTCCTTGTCATTCCGAGTAAACGAATATAGGGCGCTTTTTTCTCTTCAAGCAGCTCGTGCATCGTCTTTTTCTTCACGTTCATTAATAGATGCGTATTCATCCGCTGTAACCTTGTCCACGTATATCGTTTTGTTTTGACAAGTGATAGATACTCCTCGTAGGAAGACGCATGTGTTATGGCTTTTTGCATGCGGTGTTCAATGCCTTCTTCAATTTCATAGATGCCCTCTAGTTCACTCGTATCCATTGTATGAAAGACATGTTTCAGAAAGCGAAAATAGGCTTCTTGCGTATGTAAAAGACCATATGAAGAATGATAGTTGTGTAATTGCTTTAAAGTAGCGTCCGGGAGGTAGGGCGTGACTGCTTGAAATGAGCTCTGTTCTTTTAATGCTTTTCGGATACTTGTGGCACTTGCGATTTTTTGGTTGTCAGGCAGTTCTTCATCATGATAATCAGATGCAATTCTTTGAGACGTAAAAGGCTGCATGTGAGGAGCTCTCTCTAAGATGGCTTTAACATAATGAAAGCCTAAAATGTTATTTGGTTTGGACAAATCCAGTAAGTGTTCAGAATGAGTGGCCTCTTGAAACGCACCAGCTGCTGCTGCGGGATAACTAAGACCTTCTTTCACCTTTTCTTTTGTTAAAAGGTCAATCTCTGCCTTTTTTTCATGCCAAGCGTGTGCTGTGCGCTCAAATGCTTTGATCTCTCCATCCTCACTGCCGAAAAAAAGAGAATGGCATTTTAATGCATCGAGGATGGACACAGCGCCGCTTGCGAAGGTTTCTGCCTTTTGTACGGCATATATGTATGGAAGCTCACACACAATGTCTACACCGTTTTGCAGTGCCATTTTTGTACGTGCCCATTTTGAGACGATGGCAGGCTCCCCGCGCTGGAGGAAAGAACCGCTCATGACGGCAATGGCAACATCTGAGGAGGTTTGTTTTTTCGCCTGCTTCACATGATAGGCATGCCCATAATGAAATGGATTGTACTCGACAACGACTCCCACTGCTTTCAATAGATGTTCCGCCTTTCTTGCTATGGTTAAATGGTCTGTGCTACAGTAGCATAAGGGAAAAATGAAGACCATTTTTTTCAGTGTAGGCATTCCGAGAACTGATGTCAAACAGCCCTTTGACGTCATGTAGGACTGTAAAGAAAAAATATTGACAAATAGCATGATGAAAGCTATAATCATGTTTGTTGCTCTTAGAGGTGATACAATTGAAATGGACAGTTTATCAGTTACATCAAAAAGCTAAAAACAGCTTCGATTTTCATGAGACGGTTGACTTAAATGAACTTACTAGCCTTCATTCAGATATACGTCGTATTTCACCAGTAGAGGTGAAAGGGACTGGAGTGATCGAATCAAAGCAAGTCGCATTTGATTTAACCATCACAGGTGAAATGACATTGCCTTGTTCAAGAACGCTTGTTGATGTAAATTATCCATTTGCGATTTCAACAAAAGAACTATTTGTACTTCATAAGACAGACGATATAGAAGATGAAGACGTATCTGTTGTAGAAGACGATATCATCGACTTAACGCCTATAGTCAAGGAAGAAATTCTTCTTGAAGTGCCCATGCAAATCTTTTGCGACCAAACTGACGTAAAAGGTGCTGCACCACAGGAAGGGAATGACTGGTCGGTCATTTCGGAAGATGCACATCAAAACCGAATTGATCCTCGTCTGGAAGGCTTGAAGAAGCTCTTAGAAGAAAATAATGAATCTTAACTCTTTAAGGAGGTGGGAATAATGGCTGTACCTTTTAGAAGAACTTCTAAAATGAAAAAAAGATTGCGTCGTACGCATTTCAAACTACAAGTACCTGGTATGGTAGCTTGCCCAGAATGCGGTGAAATGAAAATTTCTCATCGTGTCTGCAAATCTTGCGGAACATACAAAGGCAAAGACGTAAAAAGCAACTAATGCTTGATAAAAAAACGTGAGGGAATCTTCCCTTGCGTTTTTTTATTGATCTATTTTTTAGGTTTCTCTCCTGCAAATAGTCTATCTACTCTAGTAAGCGCATATGATGTGGTATTCAGATTCAGGGGGGATGATGAGTTGACGATTACACGGCAGGACGCATGGACACAAGATGAAGATTTACTTTTAGCAGAAGTTGTCTTAAGGCATATCCGAGATGGCGGTACCCAGCTTTCAGCATTTGAAGAGGTTGGGAAAGCATTGTCAAGAACAGCAGCAGCATGTGGTTTTAGGTGGAATTCCTACGTCAGAAAGCAGTACCAGGCAGGCATTGAGCTTGCCAAAAAACAGCGAAAAGAACTGCGTAAAAAAATTGGTATCCATTCTTCGGGTTTACCTCAGCATGCGTTCACCATAGAGGAGAAGGCATCTTCTGATCAGACTGAACTGACGCTTCGAGAAGTGATTCGGTTTCTAGAGCAGCTTGAGAAAGAACCATCTGGTCCAGCTTATTTACGGGAAGAGCTTAAAGATGCACAGCATCAATTAAAATCACTCACCGAAGAAAATGAACAGTTGAAGCGGCAATTAAAAATGACAGAAGAAGATTACCGGGCACTTATTGGTATTGTTGAAAGAGTCAAACAGAATATCAGCTTAAAAGATTACGCAAAATAAGAAAACGCCCCTCGCAGATGGAAAGAGGGGCGTTTTCTTATTGATTAAAATGATTAAGCGGACTCACCTGTGTTCTTTTGAATATGTGCAGGCTCCCAAATGAGTGGGTTTTCTCCTTTATCGCGTTCCATATCATATTTCACCGCTTCAAAGCCCATTTTATCCCAAAAACCGGCAGATTTGACGCGTGGATTCGTTCGAATTGGAAGGCCGAAAGATTTTGCGAAATCAACAAGTGCTTCGCCGTACCCTTTACGCTGATACCCTGGCAGCACTTCTAGCTTCCACAGCTCTAGATAATCATGATTATGGTCAAAATACGTCGTCGTCGAGCCATCTACTTGATAGAGGCTCATACGTGCCACAAGCTTATCTCCAAAGTAAATCCCATAAAATGGAGAGTTGCTGTCATTTTCAATCATATTACTTTCTAGGTCTTCAAGCATGGAAAGTTCTTGTATGCCATATTCCTTAAATTGTTTAAATTCCTCTAATGTTTTGTAGTTAATCAGAAGACGTTTTACTTGTGTCATGTGATCTTCCCCCTTACACACATAATGTCGACAGTGATGTCATTGAAGGCGTTTTCATCCCATCCGCCTAAAAAAGTTTTTACACTTATTATTATAGTTTTTTAATTAAAAAAATTCAATCATAGCGCGTTATCTGCTTTTTGCATCGTAGCACGAAACTGGTAAAATAGTTGATAACATGAGGTAAACTGAAAAAGGGAAGTGCGGCAATTGAAAATTGGAATCATTGGCGGCGGTGCGATTGGTCTGCTTTGTGCCAGTTATTTATCAGAGCATCATGACATCACCCTCTTTACAAGAAGAAAACAGCAGGCAGAAGAAATTCGAGCATTAGGCATTGAACGAATGGTAAGAGGGGAACCCATTCAATCAGCTGTTGAGGCCGACACGGGAGTCAAAGGAATATATGATTTGCTGATTGTGACAGTGAAGTATCATCATCTGCAAGATGTTCTAGGGGAATTATCGGGACTGCCTCGTCAGCGGATCTTATTTTTGCAGAATGGAATGGCCCACCTACTCGATTTAAAGAACTGGAAAACGGCACATCAGTTATATATTGGTGTAGTAGAGCATGGCGCAATGAAAGTGTCTGATCGAGCAGTGAACCATACAGGAATTGGTGTCATCAAGTGGGGAGCATTTCTGCATGAGGAAAAAGGACCTATGAGTAGTGAACTGTCAATGGGCGATTTTCAAGTCATTTATACAGATGAATGGAAGAAAGTGCTGGAGGAAAAACTGCTCGTCAATGTGTGTATTAATCCGTTGACGGCTTTATTACATGTGAATAATGGGGAATTGGTATCGAACCCGTCATATGAACATATGATGACATGTGCATTTGAAGAAGCGGTTTCCATTCTAGGGTTGCATGAGAAAGATCGTCTATGGGCTCATGTGAAATCAATTTGCCATCAAACGGCTGCCAATCAATCGTCGATGCTGCAAGATATCGTCAAAGGCCGCCAAACTGAAAGAAAAGCAATCATTGGCTACCTTTTAAAAAAAGCTCAAGGTCAAGGGATGACGCCGCCATTTCTCACTTTCTTAAATAGAGGCTTGGAAGTATTGGAAAAAAAGCAAACAAAATCTTTTGAGTGAGCTCATTTACATGCTATACTTTTTTCGGGAAACTAACTATTTATTGAAGAAAGGAAGTTCTAAACATGCAATTGACTGAACTTTCCATCCGAAGTCAGAATTTATTCATACGTGATTATATAGAAGAAAAAAAAGAGATGACTGCTTTTTTTGATTATGATATACATTCTGAGCACACATGGAAAAAGAGATACGACGATCTCATGGAAAGGAGCTTCCCGCGCGAGGCTTTAGCGGATTATATGAGCGCATATCATGCAAAATTTGATTCGGCTGCGATGCGTGAGAATATTGAGAAGATCCGTGATGAACGGAGCGTCATGGTGGTTGGAGGACAGCAGGCAGGCTTACTGGCAGGTCCGCTTTATACCATACATAAAATCATTTCCATTATTCAGTTTGCCAAAGAAAAAGAATCAGCCCTTGGCGTTCCTGTTATTCCGGTCTTTTGGGTAGCGGGTGAAGATCACGATGTAGACGAAATTAACTTTGTGTACACGTCTGGCGAAAAAGGCCCAGTCAAACAAAAGCTTCCATTACATCATGTGAAAAAAACAGCTGCGAAAAGAACACCTCTCCACCAAGAGAAAACAGAGAGATGGCTTCGTGATGTATTTTCAACCTATGAGGAATCTGCTTACACAAATGATTTGTTTGATCAGCTTCTTCGATGTTTACGCAAATCAGAAACGTTTACTGATTTTTTTGAGTGGATTGTTCGCGATCTATTTGAAGAAGATGGACTGCTGTTATTGAATTCAGGAGACTTCGGCGTGAAGCCACTTGAACGTACGTTATTCAAGCAAATTGTGGAGTCGAGTGATGCGATCGTGGCTCGCTTAAATAACACGCAGGCTGCCATGAAACAAGCGGGGTATCAGCCGATTATTGAAGCTGGTGACCATCAAGCCAACTTGTTTTACGAATATGATGATGAGCGTTTCCTCATTGAAAAAGAGAACGGCCAATTTTCTATATCTGAAGTGGGGCTTACTTGGACAAAAGATGAGCTTTTGCAGGAAGTCGAGGAGCACCCAGAGCGGTTTAGCAATAATGTGGTGACACGTCCATTGATGCAGGAAACCCTTCTTCCAACACTTGCTTTTATGGCTGGACACGGTGAAGTGAACTATTGGGGTGAGCTGAAAGGCATCTTCGAGTACTTCGATGTCAAAATGGCACCCGTTCTTCCAAGACTGCACGTCACCATTCTTGAAAGGCACATTGAAAAGAAACTGCCGATAAGAGAATTGTCGGTTGAAGAAGTGCTGACAAAAGGCGTGAAAGAAAAGAAGGATGCGCACTTTCAGCAAAGTCTTCCAGACAGCTTCGTTCAATCGGTTCAACATGCCAAACGTGAATTAGCGAATGTTCATGAGGTGATGAGACAAGAAGCGCTGGAGATCGAACCAAACTTTGAACAGCTATTAGATAAAAATGCCAAATTTATAGAAGACCAGCTTCAATTTGTTTATCAAAAGGTTGCAAAGCGTGTTGAAGAGAAGGAAGGATACATCCTTCGAGATTTTGAACGGATTGAAAATAGTTTAAAACCACTCGAAGCACCACAAGAAAGAATTTGGAATATCATGTACTTTTTAAACAAATATGGTCCAGAATTCTTCAAAACGTTCAAAAATCTGCCATTTTCATTTCAAAACAAGCAACAAATTGTCAAACTTTGAAATAAAGTTTTAATGAACCCTGACTAGTTCAGGGTTTTTTTTTATGTAGAAACAGTGTAAAATAAGTTTTGTGGAGAGAAGTGGTGGATAGTGGAGAGTATAGGTGAGAAAGTGGGGCTCTGATGATCATGTTCATGGGTGAATACCAACATACGATTGATACAAAAGGGCGCATGATCATCCCTGCTAAATTTAGAGACGGTCTCGGAGAACAGTTTGTGCTGACGAGAGGGCTTGATCAATGTTTATTTGGCTACCCTATGAGTGAGTGGAAACTAATTGAAGAGAAACTCAAAGCACTGCCGCTAACAAAAAAAGATGCACGTGCGTTTACTCGGTTCTTCTTCTCCGGCGCAGTTGAATGTGATCTGGACAAGCAGGGGCGCATTAACATCGCATCTAACCTACTCCAATATGCAAAACTCGAAAAAGAATGTGTGGTCATCGGCGTTTCAAATCGAATTGAGTTGTGGAGTAAGTCGATCTGGGAACAATATACAGAAGAGCAAGAAGATTCTTTTGCTGAAATTGCTGAAAACATGATTGGATTTGATATATAATAATCCCTTGTGCAGCAAGCTTTCTACACATTCATTTCTATTTGAAAAAGGTGGGACCATATCATCATGTTTCAACATGAGACAGTATTATTAAAAGAAACAGTTGACGGATTAAACGTCAAAGAAGACGGTACATATGTGGACTGCACGCTAGGCGGCGCAGGTCATAGCTCATATTTACTATCTCAATTATCAGAAAAAGGTACATTAATTGGGTTTGACCAAGACGATGCTGCACTGGATCATGCACGAGAGAAGCTCGCACATGTTAAAGCGAACATTCTTTTCATAAAAAGCAACTTCCGATATTTAAAAGAACGTCTGAATGAACAAGGAATTACAAGCGTAGACGGTGTGATTTTTGACCTTGGTGTTTCATCACCTCAGCTTGACACACCAGAGAGAGGCTTTAGTTATCATCATGATGCACCTCTTGACATGCGAATGGATCAAACCGCTGCTTTGTCAGCAAAACAAGTGGTGAATGAATGGCCATTTGAAGATCTAGTTCGGATTTTCTACAAATATGGGGAAGAAAAATTCAGCAAGCAAATCGCACGCAAAATTGAAGAAGCCAGAAAAAAAGCGCCAATTGAAACAACAGGAGAGCTTGTCGACATTATTAAAGAAGGAATTCCCGCACCTGCAAGACGAAAAGGCGGACATCCAGCGAAAAGAGTGTTTCAAGCGATCCGAATTGCCGTAAATGACGAATTGAAAGTATTTGAAGAAGCACTAGAACAAGCAATAGAGTTACTCAATCCGAAGGGGAGAATTTCTGTCATTACATTCCATTCACTTGAAGATCGGATTTGTAAAAGTACATTTAAAGAAATGTCTTCTCTTCCAGAACTTCCGCACGGACTACCAGTGATTCCAGAAGGGCTTGAACCAAAATTGAAGCTGATCACGAGAAAACCAATCGTTGCATCAGAACAAGAGCTGGAACATAACAACCGTGCCCGTTCAGCGAAGCTCCGAATTGCAGAAAAAAAGTAAACGACACCATAGATGATGATAAAAAGGAGGTTTCTTATGAGTAATTTGGCTTATCAAAGAGAAGTAAAGCAACATCAAACCGAGCAGCAAGGTCAATCGGTTGTTATTAGAAGAAGAGGTTCTATTACACTTGGTGAAAAAATCTTACTTGTCATGTTTGTCATGGCTCTCATGTGCAGCTCGATCCTCATCATTTCTAAAGCCTTTGCTGTTTATCACGCAAATATCGAAGTGCAGAAGCTAGAACAGCAAGTGTCTTTAGAATCGAAAAAGATCACTGAACTGCAAAAGCAAAAAGATTTACTAAGTGAACCAGAGAGAATCATTGAAGCCGCTAAAAAAGCAGGCTTAAGCATGTCGAAAGATGTTAAGAAGGTCGATTAACATGGCGATGCCTAAAAAGAATAAAATGATGAACAGAGGCGCGGCAATTGCGAGTATTTGCTTCGCCCTGTTTTTCTTTATCATCCTTGCACGTTTTATTTATATTCAGATTACGGGAACCGTTGATGGACAAGTGTTAGCTGCAAAAGCCAATGAACAATATCAATCGAAAAAAACACTTGAAGCCAAAAGAGGGTCCATTTTAGACAGAAATGGAAATGTGATTGCGGAAGATACATCTGTGTATAAGCTGATTGCAATCATGAGCAAGAAAATGACGGTCGATCCAAAGCATCCGATGCATGTCGTTGACAAAGAAAAGACAGCAAAAGAGTTATCGAAAGTCATTGATATGAGTGAGAGTGAAATTTTAAAGCGACTGAATACAAAGGATGCGTTCCAAGTCGAGTTTGGTAAAGCCGGAAAGGATATTAGTTTTTCAACAAAGGAAAAAATTGAAAAGCTAAAACTTCCTGGGATCGCCTTTGAAAAAGATACAAAGAGGTATTATCCAAACGGCATGTTTGCTTCGAACTTAATCGGCTATGCTAGATTAGATGAAGCAACTAAGGACATGTCAGGCGCAATGGGTCTAGAAAAGGCTCTGAATAAATATTTAAAAGAAAAAGATGGTTATGTAACGTATAACAGCGACAGAAGTGGATGGGCACTTCCGAATAGTAAAGAAGACATCGTTGCCCCGAAAGACGGGAAAAACGTCACATTGACCATCGATCAAAAAATTCAGGCATTTCTTGAAGAAAGTATGACGCAGGTCGCTAAAAAATATAAGCCGAAGAAAATCATTGCGACAGTCGTTGATCCGAAAACTGGAAAAGTTCTTGCAATGGGACAGCGGCCAAGCTTTAATTTAAATGAACTGGACATTACGAATTATAACAACGATGTCATTTCTTACGCATTTGAACCAGGTTCAACGATGAAAATCTTTACACTCGCTGCTGCTATCCAAGAAGGAGTGTACCAAGGCAGTGACAAGTATCAGTCTGGTACTTATAAAGTAGGCGGCGGTCTTGTAAGAGACCATAACAACGGAAATGGCTGGGGGAAAATTGATTTTCATGAAGGTGTTCTTCGTTCTTCAAACGTAGCTTTTGCGAAACTGGCAAAAGAAAAGCTAGGCTTCACACGCTACGAACAATACTTGCAAAAATTCCATTTCTATGACAAAACAGGCATAGACTTGCCGAACGAAGCGTCTAGTAAAATTAATTTCAGATACGAATATGACAAAGCGTCGACTGCTTATGGTCAGGCGTCCGCGATTACGCCAATTCAGCAAATTGAAGCGGCGACAGCCATTGCAAATGGTGGAACGATGATGAAGCCATATGTAATCGATCATATTACAGACCCGAACACAAACAAAACAATTTTACAGCACGAACCAACAGTAGCAGGAAAACCAATTTCTTCTGATACAGCGAAGCAAGTCCGTGACATTTTAGGCGAGGTCGTTTCCTCAAAAATTGGTACAGGCCAGCCTTATCAAATCAAAGGTTTTGATGTCGCTGGGAAAACGGGTACAGGACAAATTGGCGGTGCTGGCGGCTATCTTCAAGGAAGAAACGATTACGTCTTTTCATTTATGGGAATGGCACCAAAAGATGATCCGAAGCTGCTCGTTTATGTGGCTGTCCAACAGCCTCAGTTATCTGAAACACAAACAGGCTCTGCCCCTGTTTCGGAAATCTTTAACCCTGTGATGAAAAATAGTTTGCTCTATTTAAATATCGCACCAACAAAAACAGACAATAAAAAATCTGGCAAACAGAAAATAAAACAAGAAACAATGCCGTCATTCCTAGATTTAGAAGTGAAACAGGCAGAAACAGAAGCAAAAAACAAAAAGTTAACACCTGTTGTCATTGGTGACGGTCTATCCATTAAACGCCAATGGCCAAGTGCGGGCTCTGAATTCTCTGAAAGCCAGAAAGTCTTTTTGAAAACAGCAGGGAAAACCATTAAAATGCCTGATATGACAGGCTGGTCCAGAAGAGAAGTTCTTCAATATGCGTCTATTTCCGGTGTGCATATTGAAACAAACGGACAAGGGTATGCTGTCAAACAAAGCGTCAAAAGTGGAGCAGAGATTTCAGATAAAGTGGTCACAGTGACCTTCAAAAGTCCAAATTAACTTGAAAACCTAGCAAATCAATTGCTAGGTTTTTTCTTTTGCTTGAGCGAAGGACGAGATCGTTCTATAAAAAGACGAGCCTGCATATGATGAAAACAAGCCATATGTAAGGAGTGAACCGGGCGTGCGAGTGTCAAGTGTAACAGTAAGAAAACGATTGCTTTTCGTGCTGCTGTTTGGGGTGATCATTTTTTTCATCATAGATACTAGATTAGGATATGTGCAGTTTATTATGGGCGAGAAGCTGACAAGTTTAGCGAAAGATTCGTGGAGCCGTAACCTTCCTTTTGAACCAGAACGAGGAGATATTTTGGACCGAAATGGGGTGGAGCTTGCGACGAATAAAAGTGCTCCCTCTATTTTAGTCGTGCCGCGGCAGGTGAAAGACCCAGCAGAAACAAGCAAAAAATTAGCAGCAGTGCTGAATATGTCTGAGGAGAAAGCGTACAAGCATGTCACCAAGAAAACGTCTATAGAACGAATTTCCCCAGAGGGGAGAAAAGTATCTCATGAAAAAGCAAAAGAAGTAAGGGAGCTTGATTTAGATGGGGTCTATGTAGCAGAGGACAGCATCAGACATTACCCTTTTGGAAGTTTCTTATCTCATGTGTTAGGTTTTGCTGGAATTGATAATCAAGGCTTACTTGGGCTAGAAGCGTACTATGATGACGACCTAAAAGGTGAAAAAGGCTCTGTGAAATTTTATTCTGATGCAAAAGGGCAGAAAATGCCAGATGAAGCAGATGATTATACACCGCCTAAAGATGGGCTTGATATGAAATTAACAGTTGATTCAAAAGTGCAAACGATCATCGAACGAGAATTAGACAATGCTCAGGCAAAATATAACCCGGATGGCATGATTGCCATTGCCATGAATCCGAAAAATGGTGAGGTGCTGGGAATGTCGAGCAGACCTGACTTTGATCCGGCTGACTATCAATCAGTTGATCCAAAAGTATTTAATCGAAACTTACCGGTGTGGAGCACATATGAGCCAGGATCGACGTTTAAAATCATTACACTGGCAGCTGCCCTGGAAGAAAATAAAGTGAATTTAAAACGTGATCAATTTTTTGACAGCGGATCAGTGACAGTGGATGGCGCAAGGCTCAGATGCTGGAAAAAGGGAGGACATGGATCACAGTCGTTTCTAGAAGTGGTACAAAACTCTTGTAACCCAGGATTCGTCGAGCTAGGTGACCGTCTTGGGAAAGATAAATTATTTTCTTATATTAAAAACTTCGGCTTTGGTCAAAAGACAGGAATCGACCTTCAAGGAGAAGGTCGAGGAATTTTGTTCCCGCTTGACCGTGTTGGTCCTGTAGAACAGGCAACAACAGCCTTTGGTCAAGGTGTATCTGTTACGCCGATTCAACAAGTGGCTGCAGTGGCAGCTGCAGTAAATGGAGGAACGCTTTACACCCCTTATATTGCAAAAGAATGGATCGATCCAATAACAAAAGAGGTAGTTAAAAAACAATCACCAATTGCTAAGAAGAAAGTCATTTCAGCGGAGACGTCTAAAGAAATCAGATATGCCCTTGAAAGTGTAGTCGCTCAAGGAACTGGCCGGAATGCATTCGTTGAAGGATATCGGGTGGGCGGAAAAACAGGAACAGCACAGAAAGTAAAAGACGGAAAGTACATGGAAAATAACCACATTGTGTCATTTATCGGTTTTGCGCCTGCGGATGATCCAAGCATTGTTGTATATGTAGCAGTAGATAACCCAAAAGGCACGATTCAATTTGGTGGAACAGTAGCAGCACCTATTGTAGGCCATATTATGCGAGACAGTTTGCCTGAAATAGGCGTGAAAAAAAGAAAAGGGCAAATTGAAAAGAAGTACCAATGGCTGGACACAAAAACCATTGAGGTACCGAATCTTGTAGGAGGATCTGTTTCTGACCTTGAATCACTCCTGATTAATTTAAAGATTGATGCTTCAGGAACTGGCAGTAAAGTGGTGAAACAATCGCCTGCTGCCGGCACAAAGGTCAAAGAAGGTTCCACGATCCGATTATACTTAAATGATGAATAATAAAGGATGAACAGAGGGTAGCCGCACTCATTCGGCTGCCTCTTTTTGTTGAAAGAGAAGGGTCGTTTAAAAAAAAGAGCATAAAGTGTGTTTTTTCCAAGAGAAACTTAAGGAATACGCTGGATGTATCCTTTTTTTTACGATAAAATATAGACTGTGTGTTTTTTTCACAAGACATGCACGTGAACGAATTTGAGAGGTTTGATATGAAATGAAATTACAAGAACTCCTTACATACTTTAAAAGTGAAAACAATGAACTGATAAACGAAAATCCGGAGATTACTTCCATTGAAATGGATTCAAGAGAAGTGAAAAAAGGGAGTCTTTTTGTCTGTATAAAAGGCTATACAGTAGATGGACATGATTACGCTGAAAAAGCAGTGAAAAGCGGGGCTGCAGCGATCGTAGCTGAACACCCACTTCACATAACAGATGTACCAGTCATTATTGTAAAACATTCTCAAAGAGCACTTGCAAGAATGGCAGATGCTTTTTACGAACAGCCAACTCATAAACTCAATCTAATTGGTATTACAGGAACGAACGGGAAAACATCCACAACACACATGATCGAGCAAATGATGAGAAAAGCCGATAAAAAAACAGGCTTAATCGGTACGATGTATATGAAGGTAAACGATGAAATTCTCGAAGTGAAAAACACAACACCTGAGAGTGTCACCCTTCAGAAGACCTTTAAACAGATGCTTGATCAAGACGTAAATACAGCTATTATGGAAGTATCGTCACATGCTTTGCATCTTGGGCGTGTTCATGGATGTGATTATGATATTGCCGTCTTTACAAATCTCACCCAAGATCACCTGGACTACCACAACACAATGGAAGAATATAAACATGCAAAAAGCTTGCTCTTTTCCCAGCTTGGAAGTGCCTTTCAGCATGATAAGCCGAAGCATGCCATTTTAAATGCAGATGATGAAGCGTCTAGTTATTTTGAAAAAGTCACAGCTGCTGAAATTATGACGTATGGATTAGAGCAAGAATCAGATGTAATGGCAAAGAACATCCAAATCAAACCAAAGGGAACACAATTTGATTTGATCACCCCAATCGGCACAAAAAATGTGACGGTTGCCCTTATTGGGAAGTTCAATGTGTATAACGTTCTAGCAGCTGTATCAGTAGGAATCGTATCAGGCTTATCGTTTGAAACGATCGTCAGTGCCATTGAAGAGCTTGAGGGAGTCAAAGGAAGATTTGAACTTGTGAATTGTGATCAAGACTTCCCAGTCATCGTTGATTATGCGCACACACCTGACAGTTTAGAAAATGTACTGACTACGTGTAGAGAATTAACAGAAGGTCGAATTTTCTGTGTAGTTGGCTGCGGCGGCGACCGTGATAAAACCAAGCGCCCACAAATGGCCCAAATCGCTGTGAAATATGCAGATGAGCCTGTTTTTACTTCAGATAATCCAAGAAGTGAAGATCCCTCAGCTATTTTGAAAGACATGGAAAATGGCGTGCCAAAAGCCTATTATCATAGCTTCGTGAACCGGAAACAGGCCATCTTTTTTGCCATTGCCAATGCAAAAAAGGGTGATACAGTCTTAATAGCTGGAAAAGGCCATGAGACATACCAAATCGTTGGTGATCAAGTCTATGACTTTGATGATGCCAAAGTGGCAGCGGACGCTATTTTAGATCTAAACAAATCTTAAAAATGATGAAAAGAGTGTAATGAAATGAAGCATTTTGTACAAAAACAACATACGAAAGACACGAATGAATATCATAATAATGAATGCTATTTTCTAATGGAAAACGGCTTTGGAAATTCGGAAGGAGTAAAGAACAATGCTTGAACAGGTGATATTGTTTACAATCATAATGGGATTTTTAATCAGTGTTCTTTTATCCCCGATTTTTATTCCGTTTTTAAGAAGACTTAAATTTGGTCAAAGTATTAGAGAAGAAGGACCTCAGTCTCACCAAAAGAAATCTGGTACCCCAACAATGGGTGGAATTATGATTATCTTTTCTATTACAATTACAACGATCGTGATGATTAACAAATTCTCTGAGATTAGTCCAGAAATGTTTTTATTGTTATTTGTCACCCTTGGCTACGGATTATTAGGATTTTTAGATGATTATATTAAAGTAGCGATGAAGCGAAATCTTGGCTTAACATCGAAACAAAAACTGATCGGGCAAATTGTGATTGCTGTCATTTTCTATGCAGTCTTCCATTATTATGAGTTTGCAACGACTATTCGCATTCCAGGAACAGATGTCAGCTTTGACTTAGGATGGGCATACTTTATCCTCGTCATTTTCATGCTTGTCGGTGGTTCTAATGCGGTAAACCTTACGGATGGACTTGACGGTTTATTATCTGGAACAGCTGCTATTGCATTCGGAGCTTTTGCTATACTGGCTTGGAATCAATCCCAGTATGATGTGGCTATCTTTTCGGTAGCAGTAGCAGGCGCTGTCCTTGGTTTCCTTGTCTTTAATGCGCATCCTGCAAAAGTATTTATGGGTGATACAGGATCGCTTGCTTTAGGTGGTGCCATTGTGGCCATTGCCATTTTAACAAAACTTGAGATTTTACTCGTCATTATTGGAGGAGTATTTGTTGTTGAAACGTTATCCGTTATCCTTCAAGTTATCTCCTTTAAAACAACTGGAAAAAGAATCTTTAAGATGAGCCCGCTTCACCACCATTATGAGTTAGTTGGCTGGTCTGAGTGGAGAGTAGTTGTCACCTTCTGGACAGCTGGTTTATTGCTTGCTGTTTTAGGAATTTACATCGAGGTGTGGTTATAATTGAATAGGATGCAAATGTTAAAAGACGAACATGTACTAGTACTAGGCCTTGCAAAAAGCGGATATGCGGCAGCCTCAATCCTTCACGAGCACGGAATAAACGTAACGGTCAATGACCAAAAAGCTTTTGAAGAAAACGAGCCTGCTCAGTTACTTTCTGAAAAGGGGATTGATGTCATTTGTGGCAGCCATCCTCTTCGTATGTTCGACGATAAAGAAATTACGATTTTAATTAAGAACCCTGGAATTCCTTATGAGAATGTGATGGTTCAAGAGGCACTTCGCCGAAAAATTCCAGTTTGGACTGAAATAGAATTGGCGTATCATTTGACCTCATCTCCTTTTATTGGGATTACCGGATCAAATGGAAAAACGACAACGACCACTTTGATTTATGAAATGTTGAAAAAAGACAGCCAAAAAACATTGGTAGCAGGTAATATCGGAACGGTCGCAAGTGAAGTTGCTGCGCGTGCAGCGGGCGATGAATGGATCGTAACTGAGCTCTCTTCATTTCAGTTAATGGGAACCGTTGAGTTCAGACCTAAAATCAGCTTAATATTAAATATTTTTGACGCACATTTAGACTATCATCACACGCGTGAAGAATACGAAAAAGCAAAACAGAAAGTGTATGCACATCAACAAGAAGATGACATAGCTGTGGTTAACCTAGATGATCCATCTGTTGTCAAACTAGCAGAAGATTCAAAAGCGCAAAAAGTGTTTTTCTCAGTTAAAGAGCCGGTAGAACATGGAGCGTTTATTAAAAATGGTGCCATCTACTATATGAATGAACATGTCATTGACCTCAAGGATGTTGTCCTACCTGGTGAGCATAACCAAGAAAATATTTTAGCAGCTATTTGTGTTGTAAAAAATGCAGGCTGCTCAAACGAAGCGATTGTTCAAGTTCTCACTACATTTAGTGGGGTGAAGCATCGTTTGCAATTTGTGGAGACGATTCAAAACAGAAAATTTTACAATGACAGTAAAGCGACCAATATACTGGCAACAAGTAAAGCTTTGTCTGCCTTCAAACAGCCGACCATTTTACTAGCAGGTGGACTTGATCGTGGCAATGAATTTGATGAATTAAAACCTTTTATGAAGAATGTAAAAGGAATGATTACATTTGGTGAGACTGCGCCTAAGTTTGTGAAGCTTGGTGAAGAGCTGGGAATACATCACGTAAAACATGTCGATAATGTTGAACAAGCAGTACCTGCGGCGTTTAGCATATCTGAAGAAGAAGACGTGATTTTATTGTCTCCGGCTTGTGCAAGCTGGGATCAGCATAAAACATTTGAAGAACGTGGAGACATGTTTGTAAACGCCGTGCATATGCTTAAATAAGGGCTTGTCTCTCATATGACTGACAGCCCAAATGAAATTATGCTTGGGGTGTCGGTCTCTTGACGAATAAGAAAACTTCTCCGGATTTTTTGCTTGTTGTCATTACGTTACTTTTATTGACGATTGGTTTAATTATGGTGTACAGCGCAAGTGCTGTGTGGGCATCGTATAAATTTGATGATTCGTTTTATTTTGCAAAAAGACAGCTTTTGTTTGCCGGAATCGGAGTTATCGCAATGTTTTTCATTATGCGGGTCGATTATTGGACGTGGCGGACTTGGTCAAAGATACTGATTGCAGTGTGTTTTCTCCTCCTCGTGCTTGTCTTGATTCCTGGAATCGGTATGGAGAGAAATGGTTCAAGAAGCTGGATCGGTGTCGGTGCGTTTAGTATTCAGCCCTCTGAATTTATGAAGCTTGCGATGATTGCGTTTCTTGCAAAATTCTTATCTGAAAAGCAAAAGAATATCACATCCTTTCGTAAAGGTTTCGCCCCAGCACTAGGCATTGTGTTTTCTGCATTTGCCATCATTATGCTGCAGCCGGACTTAGGTACAGGAACGGTTATGGTTGGAACCTGTATTATTATGATATTTGTTTCAGGTGCGAGAATCGGTCACTTTATCTTTCTCGGTCTTTTAGGGCTTAGCGGGTTTGCCGCACTTGTCTTATCAGCACCCTATCGAATAAAACGAATTACATCTTATTTAAATCCTTGGGAGGATCCACTTGGCAGCGGCTTTCAAATTATTCAATCCTTATACGCTGTCGGTCCAGGCGGTCTGTTTGGAATGGGGCTAGGTCAGAGTAGACAAAAATTCTTCTATTTGCCTGAGCCTCAAACAGACTTTATCTTTGCTATATTGTCTGAAGAACTTGGATTTATAGGTGGATCACTCATTTTGCTGCTCTTTAGTGTTCTATTGTGGAGAGGCATTAGAATAGCGCTTGGGGCACCAGATTTATATGGAAGTTTCTTGGCAGTGGGCATCATCTCAATGGTTGCCATACAAGTAATGATTAATATCGCAGTTGTCACTGGTCTCATCCCTGTGACGGGCATCACACTCCCATTCTTAAGTTATGGCGGTTCATCACTGACATTAATGCTGATGGCAATTGGCGTACTTTTGAATGTAAGCAGGTATGCTAGATATTAATGTGCTGCTAGTTCATGAAACCATATAGACTTTTATTTTGCAAAAGTATGAAAAAATGATTTGAAGAGTGAAAATGGCAGTTTCTGTTTCGAAAACATGATGATTGACTCTTCTTTACAGGTTTTGACGGAGCCCTGTTGTTTAAAACAGGGTTTATACTTTGTTCAGAGCAGAAAAAAAATGAGGGGAAATGGTATAATGCGTATAGTTATTAGTGGAGGCGGAACAGGTGGACATATTTATCCGGCCCTAGCTTTTATTAAAGAAGTGAAAAGACTGCATCCTGATGTGGAATTTTTATATATTGGCACTGAGAATGGGCTTGAAAAGAAAATTGTAGAAAGAGAAAATATCCCTTTTAAATCAATTGAAATTTCAGGTTTTAAAAGAAAGCTTTCCTTTGATAATGTAAAAACAGTGATGAGGTTTCTAAAGGGCGTCCAAAAAAGCAAATCTTATTTAAAAGAATTTAAGCCGGATGCTGTTATTGGCACAGGTGGTTATGTGTGTGGTCCTGTTGTTTATGCTGCGTCTAAGCTGAAAATTCCGACCATCATTCATGAACAAAATAGCCTGCCAGGCATCACAAATAAGTTTCTGGCGCGATATGTGAATAAAGTAGCCATCTGTTTTGAAGAAGCAAAGGAACACTTTCCTTCAGAAAAGGTTGTTTTTACGGGAAACCCAAGAGCCTCTGAAGTCGTCTCTATTAAAGAGGGGAAATCTCTTAAAGAGTTCGGGCTGGATGAGAAGAAAAAAACGGTTCTCATTTTTGGCGGGAGCAGAGGTGCAGCTCCAATCAATCAAGCAGTGATTGACATGCAAGATGAATTAAAGGCAAAGAACTATCAGCTATTATATATTACAGGTGAGGTTCATTATGAAAAAGTGCTGAACGAATTAAAAGAAAAAGGTGAAGCACCGAATATGATCACAAAGCCTTTCTTGCATCAAATGCCGGAGTATTTAAAATCAATTGATGTCATTGTTGCAAGAGCGGGAGCCACAACGATTGCTGAAGTGACGGCACTTGGAATTCCGACCATCTTCATTCCAAGTCCATACGTGACTGCAAATCATCAGGAAATTAATGCAAGATCACTTGAAAAACATGATGCTGCGATCGTTTTAAGAGAATCAGAGCTTACTGGAGATCGCTTGCTTCATGCAATTGATGAAATTGCTGGTAATGACGAGAAACTACATCAAATGAGTCGTTTAACAAAAGAACTCGGAGTACCAGATGCGGCCACACGTTTATATAATGTGTTAAAAGAAATTACGACTTCATGATGAATGATATGAGGTAAGGCGGAGGGTAATATGGAGAACTTGAAGAATGAATTATTAGAAGCGCAAGTTGGTAAAGTACTTGAAAATGAACCGCTTGCAAATCATACGACAATGAAAATAGGCGGACCGGCCGATCTATTAGTCATCCCTAAAGATGTCGATGCTGTCAAAACAATTATGGATCAGGTGAAAAAACATGATACTCAATGGACGGTCATTGGGAGAGGCTCCAATTTACTTGTACTTGATAAAGGAATTCGCGGGGTCGTTCTAAAGCTTGGCGCTGGGCTTGATCACTTAACTGTCAATGATGAAGAAATTACAGTTGGCGGAGGCTATTCAGTTGTAAGACTTGCGACGTCTCTTAGTAAGCAGGGGCTGTCAGGATTGGAATTCGCAGCTGGTATCCCAGGTTCTATTGGTGGCGCTGTTTATATGAACGCAGGGGCACATGGATCTGACATCAGCAAGATTCTTGTGAAAGCGAGAGTCTTATTTGAAGATGGAACGATCGAGTGGTTAACTAATGAGCAAATGAACTTTAGCTATCGAACTTCTGTGCTGCAAAAGGAACGTCCTGGGATTGTTCTCGAAGCAGTGTTCAAGCTTAAACAGGACGAACGTGAAAAAATCACAAAGAAAATGCAGCAAAATAAAGATTATCGCAAGGAAACACAACCGTATAATAAACCATGCGCCGGCAGTATTTTTCGAAATCCATTACCTGAATATGCAGGACAGCTTGTAGAAAAGGCGAATTTAAAAGGATACCAGATTGGCGGGGCTAGAATTTCTGATATGCACGGAAACTTTATTGTCAACGCTGGTGGAGCGAAGGCTCAAGATGTGCTGGACTTAATTCAGTACATTCAAAAGAAAATCAAAGATGAATACAATGTAGAGATGCATACAGAAGTAGAAATTATTGGCGAAGCAAATTAAAGGCTGCTACTTATGAATGGTGGCATCACAGGAAAACAAACGGCATTTTTTCATGCCGTTTGTTTTCTAATCAATATGAGATAAAGAATGATCCAAAGGTGCGGACAAGCAGCTTTGAATGAGGTGAAGAGTATATATGCGGCCTGATCATGAAAATGAAAAGATCGTCAATATAGAAGAGCGAATCCCTAAAATTAAAGAACAAAGGAAGCAGAAAGCGAATCGGAGATTAATCTCTTTTATTTTGCTGTTTTTTATCATGGTTTTAATTATTGTCTATTTGCAAACACCAATCAGTAAAATTTCTTCTTTAACTATTACCGGTAATGAACATGTACCAACAAAACAGCTCGTTAAACTTTCGCAAATTAAAGAAGGCGAGACAGAGTTTTGGAATTTAAATAAAGATATGATAGCAGACCATATAAAGCAAAATAAATTGATTAAAAGTGTCAGTATCAAAAAACATTTCCCTAATAAGGTCAGTATTGCTATCAAAGAGTATGCAAATATTGCGTATCTGCAAAAGGGGCATTTTTATTATGAGCTTCTTGAAAATGGTACAGCTTTGCAAGATGAAGTAACGCCAAGTCACGCAGGACCTATTTTTGTCGATTGGGACAATAAAGAGAAATTGAAGCAAACAGTGAGAGCTCTAAATCAATTGCCGGCTTCTATTCAGGAACTTATCTCAGAAGTATATTACGTACCGACTAGCTCCAATCAGTGGCTCGTTAAATTTTATATGAATGATGGAAACACTGTTATTGCATCAATTAAAACATTTGCAGATAAAATGACAACGTATCCTGCCATTGTCAAAGAACTTTCGTCCTCTGAGAAAGGGACGATTCATATGGAAGTAGCTACGTATTTTGAAGCTTTTAAATCTAAGAAAAAGGAAGATGAACGTTGAGAGGCAAAACCGTCATATTCTCAATTGTAATGCTTGTTCTTGGATTTCTGATTTCTTTTTCATACCAATATACTAAGCAGCATCAAGCAGATGTCAATCGAACAGAACAATGGAAAAAAGAATATTCTTTGAAAAGTCAGCTGACAAAGCAAGAAAAGGCGAATCAAAAACTTGAAAAAGAACTTTATCGTCTTCAATCAAAGGTTCAAGCAAAAGAGTTTAGTTTGAAAAATGAAAAAGAGCAGTATTTTAATGTTTTGGAAGATGTTGAGAAATACAGAATGTTTACAGGAGAAATAGGTGTAAAAGGGAAAGGGGTAAAAGTATCTCTTGAAGATGCATCTTATATCCCGAGTGGACAAAATGTCAATAATTACATTGTGCATGAGAGCCATATTTTCCATGTGATAAACGAACTATTTATATCAGGGGCATCTGCTGTAGCTATAAACGGACAAAGAATCACACACCAATCATACATACATTGTAACGGTCCAGTCGTCACGGTTGATGGTGTTCAACATCCAGCACCATTTGTCATTTCTGCTATTGGAGATCCAGCTGTTTTAATTCCTGCATTAAACATTGCAGGCGGGGTGGTTGATCAGCTGACAAGTGATCATATTTCCATGACGATTGAAAAGAAGGATATTCGTATGAATCCTCTTCTAAGAAACAAAGATTAAATGTGAAAAGGTGAGTGGTGTTGAGGAAAAAGAAGCCATTACTTAGTTTGACAGTCCTGATGGTCATATTTGGCATCATGGTCTCCATCCAGTTTAACTCTTTACAAAAACCTAAAGTTCGCGATACTCGAGACGTTTGGGAATTAAGAGAGGATTTATCCGCATCTAAAAGTAAGGAACTGGATTTATTGAAAGAAATTGATAAATATGATGAAATGCTAAAAAAGTATGGCAACCAAGAAGATCAATCAAAAGAAGCACAATTAACAAAAACGTTGAAGGATTTGAAAGAAAAGGCTGGTTTTACAGAGGTAACGGGTGAAGGAGTTGAAATAGAAATTACTCAGCTTTTTTCTAAGGAACTTACCGGAGAAGAAGTCAAAAATATACCACCTGATCTTTTGAAAAAATTAATCAACGAAGCCAATATGTTTGGGGCAAAACATATTTCCATTAATGAACACCGGGTAATTAACACCAGTGTTATTCGAGATATTAATGGTACGACGAAAATGGATGGTTACAGCATAGATGGTGATACAGTCACTATTAAGATGGTCAGCGAGCAGGCAGATAAATTATACAGCCGTTTAAATGTATCAGATATTGGTGATTTGTTTGCTCAGGAAAATTTCAGTTTGAGTATTAGCCCGCCGAAGAAAAAAATTCATTTAAAAGCATTTGACGGTACAATTCAATTAAATGAATTGAAGCCTCTTGACGATGTAAAGGAGGGAAAATCTTAATGTGGCTTCCTGTACTTGGTTTAATCATAGGAGTTGCGATCGGTTTCTTAACGAATTTTACGATACCGAATGAGTATTCTAACTATCTTTCCCTCGCTGTACTTGCTGCGCTTGATACATTGATTGGTGGAATCAGAGCACATCTGCAAGGGGCATACGATGAACTAGTGTTTGTATCAGGTTTCTTCTTTAATATTATACTCGCAATAAGTTTAGCTTTTCTGGGCGTCCATCTTGGTGTAGACTTGTATTTAGTCGGAATGTTTGCATTCGGTGTTAGATTGTTTCAAAATATCGCCGTTATTCGAAGAATTCTACTAACAAAATGGACAATTTCTAGAGAAAAAAAGAAAAAAAGTGAGTCATAAAAAAGGATATACATATGATGTAACGAATATTTTCAGTAATCCTAATAAAAAATGTTGATTTTTTAAGTTTTGTTACACACTTGTAAAAACACATTCATTGTATTGTTGTTCAGCAAATAATAGAATAGAAAGTATTGATATGTGAGGAGGTGCCATAGAATGAACAACAATGAAATTTACGTCAGCCTTGACATCGGTACATCCAATATAAAAGTCATCGTCGGAGAAATGGCGGATGATTCGCTTAACATTATAGGTGTTGGAAATGTCCCTTCAGAGGGATTAAAAAAAGGATCGATTGTTGATATAGATGAAACAGTTCATTCTATTAGACAAGCATTTGAACAGGCTGAGAGAATGGTAGGTTTTCCTTTACAAAAGGCGATAGTCGGAATTAACGGAAACCACATTCATATTCAGAATACAAGCGGCGTGGTCGCAGTGTCTAGTGAAAATAAAGAAATACATGCTGAAGATGTGAGACGTGTCTTGGATGCTGCACAGGTAGTATCTATTCCGCAAGAACATCTCGTAGTAGACGTCATTCCGAGACAATTTATCGTCGACGGAAGAGATGAGATCACAGATCCGAAAAAAATGCTAGGTGTACGGCTAGAAGTGGATGGATCGTTAATCACAGGTTCTAAAACGATTCTACATAACTGGCTCCGATGTGTAGAGCGGGCTGGTATTGAAATTATGGATATCTGTCTGCAGCCACTCGCATCGGGATCAGCAGCGTTATCGAAAGATGAAAAAAATCTAGGGGTAGCTCTTGTCGATATTGGCGGCGGCTCTACTACGATATCCGTATTTGAAAACGGGCATCTCTATTCTACTCACAGTATCCCATTGGGCGGAGAGAACATTACAAAAGATTTGTCTATAGGACTTAGAACTTCCACTGAAGAAGCTGAACGAATCAAAAAGCAATTTGGGCATGCATTCTATGATGAGGCATCGTCTGAGGAGACATTTGAAGTTTCCGTCATCGGTACGGACCAAAAACAGACGTATACACAACTTGAAGCAGCCAATATCATTGAAGCACGGTTGGAAGAGATTCTGCTTTTTGTGGCAGAGGAATTACGCAATATGGGTGTCCATGATTTGCCTGGCGGATTCGTTTTAACAGGTGGACAGGCAGCTATACCAGGTATCCTTTCTCTGGCACAAACGGTCTTACAAAACAATGTAAGAATCGCAAGTCCTAATTATATTGGGGTCAGGGAACCTCAATATATGACAGGAGTGGGCCTGATCCATTTTGCTTATCGCAATGCAAAGATTCAGGGCAGACAGGTTGGATTCCAAATGCCGGATGAAGCATTTCATGAAGTAGGCGCGTCCATGGAGCCGGTTTCTTCTACACCACAAGTAAAAGAAGCTCAGCCAAGACCGAAAGTGAAACAAAAAGCGCAACAAGAGACAAATAAAAAACCGGGCAAAATGAAAAAACTATTTAATATGTTCTGGGAATAGAACTAGATTTTCGACGGATTAGGAGGATTCAGCATGTTGGAGTTTGAAACAAATATAGACGGCCTAGCATCAATTAAAGTAATCGGTGTAGGTGGCGGCGGAAATAACGCTGTCAACCGAATGATTGAAAATGACGTACAGGGTGTCGATTTTATTGCAGTGAATACAGATGCACAGGCGTTAAACTTATCAAAAGCAGAAACAAAAATGCAAATCGGTGCTAAGCTGACAAGAGGGCTTGGAGCAGGTGCGAATCCTGAAGTCGGTAAAAAAGCTGCTGAAGAAAGTAAAGAACAAATTGAAGAAGTCCTAAAAGGCGCTGACATGGTCTTTGTCACAGCCGGTATGGGCGGTGGAACTGGTACGGGTGCTGCACCTGTCATTGCGAAAATCGCAAAAGATTCTGGAGCCTTGACAGTTGGAGTTGTGACTCGTCCTTTCACATTTGAAGGAAGAAAGCGTCAGCTTCAAGCAGTTGAAGGGATTGCTTCTATGAAAGAAGCAGTTGATACGTTAATCGTGATTCCAAACGATCGCCTGCTTGAAATTGTCGATAAAAACACGCCAATGCTTGAAGCATTCCGTGCAGCAGATAACGTGTTAAGACAAGGTGTTCAAGGGATCTCAGATCTCATTGCAACACCAGGTTTAATTAACCTTGACTTTGCTGACGTGAAAACGATCATGTCTAACAAAGGTTCAGCTCTTATGGGAATTGGTGTCGCAACAGGCGAAAACCGTGCTGCTGAAGCAGCGAAAAAAGCCATTTCTTCACCACTTCTTGAAACAGCGATTGATGGAGCACAAGGTGTTATCATGAATATTACTGGTGGTACGAACCTTAGTCTTTATGAGGTACAAGAAGCAGCGGATATTGTTGCATCAGCCTCTGATGAAGATGTCAACATGATCTTTGGATCTGTCATTAATGATAACTTGAAGGATGAAATTGTGGTCACAGTCATCGCAACCGGTTTTATTGAGCAAGAGCCGGAAGTGACAAAACCTCAAAGAAATCCATTAGGACAAGGATTAAAGCAAAATCAATCCATTCCACAAAAGCGTGAAGTAAAACGTGAGGAACATCAGCAAACATCATCACAACCAAGACAAAATACACAGTCAAGTGATGATACATTGGATATCCCAACGTTCTTACGTAACCGCAACAAACGATAAGCAAGCATGATTCACCCCCTTCCTTTGGAAGGGGTTTTTTTATGTCTTGGTGAAAAGATCCTGAGTCTGTTTGATATAAAAGTCTTGTTTTCTCTGTGTTATTTGGATCTATCGTATGTGTTTTGGCTTGAGTCTTTTAAGTCAAAAGAATCATTTTTAATTCCTTTTACAAAAAACGACAAAGTGTTGAACTTTATTTGACTACATTAATGAGAACACCATGAATCTTGTCATGATCAAAAAGAGGGGAGGGGTCAGGGGACACACTGTTCGATCATTTGAGGAGGAGGGATTTTATTGAAAGTGAAGTTTCGCAAAACCGCCGTCTATCGTTTCATGAGTCTTTTGGTGATTGGTACTTTAACGATGACAAGCTTTGGGATGGTTCAAGCAAAATCGACTTCTACCTCATATCAGGAGGAAGCCGTTTCCTCTAAGACAACAAAAGCCAAGATTTCTTCGAGATTAAAGAAGCAGTTTCAAAAGGAAGATAAGGTGACCTTCTTAGTCAAAATGAAGGAACAAACGAATGTACAAAAAGTAGCAAAAGAAGCTGTATCAAAAGCAAAAAAACAAAAATTAACCGCGGCTAAAACGCAGTACACAAAAAGATCAGCCGTTGTATCTGAGCTGAGAGCAACATCTGATGAAACGCAGCAAGCGCTCCTAGCGTATTTACAAAAGGAAAAAAAGAATAAGCAAGTGAAAGATATTCATTCCTACTATATTGTGAATGGTCTAGCTGTTACGGCAACACAAGAAGTGATGGAAAAGGTTGCTTCTTTTCCAGAAGTAGCTCAAGTGCTACCGAATGAAACACGTCAACTTCATCGTCCTGTTGATTTGAAGCATGCTAAGCCAAACAAACAAATCAAAGCAGTAGATGGAGTTGAATGGAATATTGCTCAAGTGCATGCACCAGAAGCGTGGGATTTAGGCTATGACGGGACTGGAACCGTTGTGGCAAGTATTGATACAGGTGTCGAATGGGATCATCCTGCGCTAAAAGAAAAATACCGCGGGTTTGACCCTGCTCGTCCGAACGAACCATCTCATGAACTGAATTGGTATGATGCCACGACAGGATCTGAAGCCCCTTATGATGACTTGGAGCATGGGACCCATGTGACAGGCACAATGGTTGGTTCTGAGCCAGATGGAAAGAATCAAATTGGGGTCGCACCGGGAGCAGAATGGATTGCAGTGAAAGCTTTTTCAGAAGATGGCGGTACAGATGCTGATCTGTTAGATGCCGGTGAGTGGATTTTAGCACCGAAAGATCAAAACGGAAATCCTCACCCAGAAAAGGCACCTGATGTTGTGAATAATTCGTGGGGCGGTGGGCCAGGTCTTGATGATTGGTATAAAGATGTGGTAAATGCTTGGAGATCAGCAGACATTTTTCCAGAATTTTCAGCCGGTAATACGGATTTATTCAATCCAGGCGGCGAGGGTTCGATCGCAAATCCCGCTAACTATCAAGAAGCCTTTGCTACAGGCGCAACAGATCAGGACAATAAATTAGGGTCTTTCTCCCTTCAAGGACCTTCTCCATATGGCGTAATGAAACCAGATATTGCTGCTCCGGGTGTAAACATTCGTTCTTCGATCCCGGGAAAAGGGTATGAAGATGGGTGGAATGGCACATCGATGGCAGGTCCGCATGTCTCAGCTGTTGCTCTTCTTCTTCGCCAAGTCCAATCAGACCTTTCTGTTGATGAAATTCAGCAAATTCTCATCGAGACAGCGAAACCACTGACAGATCAGCAATTTCCTGAATCCCCTAACAACGGCTATGGGGCAGGGTTAGTTGATGCAAAAGAGGCGATTACTGCTTTAACCGATGGAATCGGTACGATTGAAGGTCAGGTCACAAAAGAGGGAGAAGATACAGAACCGCCTGTTTTCTCACATAAAGGACCGAACGAAATTTTTGCTGCAACACCAACCCCATTAACCATCACTGCAGAAGATGGGGTAGCAGTGACAAATGTTTCTTTGACTTACCGAGTAGATCAAGGTGAATGGGAGACGCTGCAAGCCAACCGCATGGATGGAAATCATCTAAAAGGAACCTATACGGTGCAGCTTCCTGAACTTGAGGGGGAAAACGTCACGTACCGATGGATGGTGAAAGATTTTGGAGAAAATGAAGCGGCATCAGACCCTTATACGCTGCCAATCAAAACATCCATCACCACGGGCTACTCACAAAATTTTGAAGCATGGCCAAGTGGATGGTTCAGTGGTGGAACAAAAGATCCGTGGCAGTGGGGAAAACCGTCCACAGGTCCGAAACAAGCATTTAGCGGGGAACATGTCTATGCCACCCATTTAGACAGTCATTATGAAAATCAAACCGACGCCAATTTGTCTATGCCGCTCATTGCTGTACCAGATGCAGGTTCTTCCTATCTGCAATATCAATACTGGCATGATCTCGAAGCCAATTATGATTATGTGCATGTCTATGTACAGCCAGAGGATGAAGACGCCATTCAAGTGACAGCTTATACGGGGAAAACAAATGCATGGACAGCAGGCGAAGTTGATTTATCTGCTTATAAAGGTCAAAAAGTGAGAGTCCTGTTTCAGATAAGAACAGATGGCAGTGTCACAAAAGACGGCTTTTATTTAGATGATGTGAAAATCACAGATCAAGCATTGCCTCAAAAAGCCAAGAACCAGCTTGGTGTAATCAAAAAAGAAAAGTCCGTAAGTCAAGATAAGAAGTCTGTTGACCCAAAAAAGGCAAAGCCTGCTAAAGTGAAAAATAAACATGTACAAATTCAAAAACAAAAAAATCATGATGCTCCGTCTATTCAAGCTCTTCCAATGAAGGCGCAAATCAGTGTTCTAGAAAGCGGAAAATCAACTTCCACCGATGAAGCGACAGGGAAATATCAGCTGTCGCAAGGAGCAGGAGAATGGACAGTGAAAGCGGAAGCTTATGGCTTTGAATCACGGTCCCAAAAAGTCAAAGTGGCATCAAAAGAAACAGCAGAAGCGAATTTCTCCTTACAGCCGCTAGAGAAACGAACGATCTCTGGCACGGTTGTCAATGAAACGACTGGTGAAAAAGTGAAGAATGCAACTGTTTATCTTGTGGAGGACGCAAAAATTGAGCCGGTGAAAACAGATGAATCCGGTGAATTCTCAGTAGAGGCATTAAGCGGTGTCTATACAGTCAAAATTGTTGCAAAGGGGTTTAAAGGCTATACGTTTACAGCGGATGTGACGGAAAAGCCGCTTGAAAAGTCAGTGAAGCTTGAGCCTTTTATCGGTTTTCCGGGAGAGATTGGCTACGATGATGGCACCGCTGAAAATGCACGGGCTTTCTACGATCCTGGCAATGGCTGGGCTGTAAAGTTTTCATTAGAAAAAGGAAAGAAACAAGCACAGGTCACAGGTGGTCTTTTCCGGTTTTGGACAGCAGAATGGCCAGCTCCTGGAGGCGATGAATTTGCTGTTGAAGTATATGATGCTTCTGGGAAGGGTGGCGCACCAGGTGAGAAAATCGCAGGACCATTAAAAGCAAATGCACTGCGAAATGGTGAATGGACAAAAGTAGATTTAGAAGATCAAGCCATTACAGTAGATGGTGATTTCTATCTTGTTTACATTCAAACAAAAAAGAATACCGAATCTCCGGGACTTGCCACAGATGAAGATGGCCCAAATGCTGAAAGAAGCTGGCAGCTGACGAGCGGTGCTTTTTCTCCTTCTCCGAAAGAAGAGGGGAATTATATGATTCGCGCGCTCGTGAACTATGAAGCAGATGTACCAGAAATCACTTCTCCAAAGGCAGGAACCATTACAAATCAAAGTGAATTGACGATTGAAGGCACGGCCTCTGCGGGTCTTGATGTGGCCATTTATCAAAATGATGAAGAGGTGGCCAAAGTCAAATCAGATGAGGCGGGTACTTTCAAAGAAAATGTATCTGTTCCAAGTGGAGAGCATGTCTTCACGGCGGCGACCGTAACGGATAAAGGCTCAACAAAACATTCCAAGCCAGTCAAGGTGATCATCGATCAAACAGCACCGACATTGACCATTGATACACCGAAAAAAGGCGAAAAATCTAATAGAGAATCACTCACGGTGGAAGGAAAGGTAGCAGACGATCATCTAGATCAAGTCACAGTCAATGGAAAAAAAGCGACCGTAAAGGATGGGGCATATTCTGCAAGGGTGCTGCTGGATAACGGGAAAAATACAATCAAAGTAACAGCAAAAGATGCGGCGGGAAACAAAACGACTAAAAAGGTCGACATCGATGTACAATACGACGCACCTGTCATTTCTGAATTGACACCAAAAGAGAATATGAATCTATCATCAGGTGAATCTGTTAAGATTTCATTTAAAAGCAGGGAAAAGCTAGATGCCACCTTTGTTCTTCATATGCCGCTGACAAATGCTCGATCAAAACTTCAAAACACAAGCGAACTGCCGATTCGTGAAGTAGCACCGGGAACGTATGAAGGCTACTGGACGGCGACATCTATTGCAAAAGCAAAAGGTGCAGTGATTGAAGTCATTGTCAAAGATGATTATGGAAATGTCACAAGACAGAAGGCAGAAGGAACACTCACCATCAATGAGAAAGAATGACAGCGAAATAGACACGACTCTTCGGAGCGTGTCTTTTTTTGTGCAATTGATAGGCGGAGACGTTTGTCCAACAAATCATTCTGATGTTCTCTCCGTCTCATACGTCGACAAAAACGATAACAATCCACCAAAAGTTCTCTATCATCCCCTACAAGAATTGACAGACTTCCATCCGATGACTGTTTTATACTGGTACAAACAAGTGCAAGTACTGCTTTTGATTCTTTGTTTCAGATGAAAGGAGCAGAAGGTGGTCATTTATTTAGATGTCATTTGGCTGTTAAACTTTTGTTTTGATCTATTGCTGCTCTTACTCACGGCATTTATTCTCAAACGACAAGTGAAAAAAAGGCGATATATGTTAGGAGCTCTCATTGGATCGAGCATTGTTCTCTTGCTCTTTACACCATTTGCAATGATTGTGTCGCACCCTTTAGGCAAACTGCTTTTTTCTGTCTTGATCGTGCTTGGAACCTTTGGCTTTCAAAGATTTCGTTCCTTTTTTCAAAACCTGTTTGCTTTTTACTTTGTCACATTTTTGATGGGAGGGGGCATGATCGGGGTTCATTCGTTTTTGCAGACAAATACAGTCATTCAAGATGGACTGCTTATTTCACAAAATGATGGATTTGGTGATCCCATTAGCTGGCTTTTTGTTCTCACTGGCTTTCCGGCCATTTGGCTGTTTTCAAAGAAACGATTGGGAGAGGTTGGTGAGAAAAAAAGACAACATGATGAACAAGTGCTTGTGGAGATACACATTCAAGGAGAAACGATCCGCTTAAACGGACTGGTCGATTCTGGGAATCAGCTGTATGATCCATTGACGAAAACACCTGTCATGATCGTCCAGCTCGATCAGCTCACCTCTATTTTCGGAGAGCCATTTATAGAAAAAATGAAACAGTTTCATCCTGTTGAAGTGATGCAAAAGCTCGATGACCATTTTCCGTTGCTTGATCGTTTAAGACTCGTTCCGTATCGCGCAGTCGGTCATGATCACGGGTTTCTACTATGCTTTAAACCAGATACGGTCGTCCTTTATACAAAAACGCATATGATCCAGCCAGCGAAGTGTTTTGTTGGGATGAGTCTAAGTGGATTATCAGCAGATCAGGAATTTCAATCCATCATTCATCCAGAGATGTTAGACGGAAAAATGATACAAGGGGTGTCGTAGTTTTTTTTGTGATGTCTTTTATCTTACGAAGTCAACTGGACATTTAGAAGGGAGAAGAAGATGAAAAAATTAAAATTTAAACTCACTTACTACTGGTATAAACTCCTCATGAAGCTAGGGCTAAAGAGTGATGAGATTTATTATATTGGTGGAAGTGAGGCACTGCCTCCGCCGTTATCAAAGGATGAAGAACAAGAATTGCTCGTTAAATTACCAAAAGGTGATCAAACAGCAAGAGCCATTTTGATTGAAAGAAACTTGCGATTGGTCGTTTATATCGCAAGAAAATTTGAAAACACAGGCATTAACATTGAGGATTTGATTAGTATCGGAACGATAGGCCTCATAAAGGCAGTAAATACGTTTAATCCAGAAAAAAAGATCAAACTGGCCACATATGCGTCTAGATGTATTGAAAATGAGATCTTAATGTATTTACGCCGAAATAATAAAATCCGTTCAGAAGTATCGTTTGATGAGCCGCTTAACATCGACTGGGACGGTAATGAACTGCTTTTATCAGATGTACTTGGGACAGATGATGATATTATCACCCGAGATATTGAAGCAAATGTCGATAAAAAATTACTGAAAAAAGCGCTAGAACAATTAAACGATCGTGAAAAACAAATTATGGAACTGAGATTCGGTTTAGTTGGCGGTGAAGAAAAAACCCAAAAAGATGTTGCCGACATGCTTGGTATTTCTCAGTCCTATATTTCAAGGCTTGAAAAAAGAATTATTAAACGATTGCAAAAAGAATTTAATAAAATGGTCTAAAAAAATTTTTTGAAAGCTCTATCCCTGTACTATCAAAGGGATCACCATTTTTTCACATATTTCTCATCATAGAGCGTGCATATTTTTCCATCCCACGGAGATACTGAACTTTGTACAACAGCTCCTGTAGGGAGGGAAAAAAGTGTCCAGAAATAAAGTGGAAATCTGCGGAGTCGACACCTCCAAACTGCCTGTTCTGAAAAACGAAGAGATGAGGAAATTATTCAGACAGCTGCAAGATGAAGGTGACGATACAGCAAGAGAAAAGCTAGTCAATGGCAATTTGCGGTTGGTTTTAAGTGTGATTCAGCGTTTTAACAACAGAGGCGAGTATGTTGATGATCTCTTCCAAGTAGGCTGTATCGGATTAATGAAATCAATTGATAATTTTGATTTAAGCCACAATGTCAGATTTTCAACTTATGCGGTCCCTATGATCATAGGAGAAATCCGTCGATACTTGCGTGATAACAACCCCATCCGGGTGTCTCGTTCACTAAGAGATATTGCCTATAAGGCACTTCAAGTCCGTGAGAGACTGATTAGTGAGACAAGCAAGGAACCAACGGCAGAAGACATTGCCAAAGTGTTAGAAGTCCCTCATGAGGAAATTGTTTTTGCCCTAGATGCCATTCAAGATCCTGTTTCTTTGTTTGAACCGATTTATAATGACGGAGGAGATCCGATTTATGTGATGGATCAAATTAGTGATGAACGGAACAAAGATACACAATGGGTAGAAGAATTGGCCTTAAAAGAGGGAATGCGCAGATTGAATGATCGAGAAAAAATGATTCTTCGTAAACGCTTCTTCCAAGGCAAAACACAAATGGAAGTGGCAGAAGAAATCGGCATTTCTCAAGCGCAAGTATCAAGGCTTGAAAAAGCAGCAATCAAACAAATGAATAAAAATATTTTTTAAAGCCGCCGCTGATGTGCGGCTTTTTTCATTCTTTTTAGAGAACCCACCTCTAGTATTGACTCTGTTATTTTTTTCATTTAATCTGTTTTTAACAAATGTTATTTGAAATATCATTTGTGAGGGAATAGAGAAGCGGAAAGAAGGGTTATTATGACATTCCATGATGAAAGAAGGCTGCTCATTAAGGTTGCGCATATGTACTATGAAGAAGGCGCCACTCAATCTAAAATTGCAGAAGCTGTTGGGGTTAGCCGTTCGCTCATATCGAAATATTTGGCAAAAGCACGTGAAGCAGGAATCGTGGAAATCATTATTCATGATGAAGTGAATCAACAATATGGTTCGTTAGAAAGAAAAATAGAGCGAAAATACGGGCTGCGGGAAGTCGTGTGTGTGGAATCTCTCAGTCAAGAAACAACAAAAAGTCGGATAGGAGCTGCGGCTGCGGGCTTTTTATTAAAAGTCATGAAGGATGGACAAGTCATCGGTTTTTCATCAGGGACAACCTTGCATGAAATGGCGAAAGCGCTTACGTCTGTTCAACATTTTCCATCTGTGACATTTGTTCCTCTTGTCGGAGGTGTCGGGAACGAGGATGTTGATATTCATGCCAACTATATTATTGGAAGATGCTCAGAAGCACTCAAATCGAAATGTGAGTTTTTACATGTGCCTGTCATGCTTGATACGAAAGAAGCGAAAGATGTACTCATTAGACAGCCGTCGATCAAAAAGGTCATTGAATTAGGAGAATCCTCAAATATCGCAGTCGTCGGAATAGGCGGGGTTCCGCAGCATTCAACGATGGTAAAATCGTACATGACAAGCGGTGAGGAAGATATCCTGCAAGCGAAAGGTGTGGCGGGTGACATTTGTTATAACTTTATTGATCATAAAGGAGATGTGTATCCGCATCCATGGAACGACCGGGTGATGGGGATCAGTCCTCAAAAGTTGAAAGAGATCCCGCTTGTGATAGGTGTCGCTGGAGGAGAAGAAAAAATTGAAGCAATCAGGGCAGCGTTAGAAGGTGGATTAATTCATGTGTTAATTACAGATGAACAAACGGGAGATGCCCTATTAAAGTAACTACCTAAGCCGATTAGGTAGTTTTTTTGAGTCTTTAGACTCAAAAATGTTGAAAAATTTATCGATTTTATCTTGACACAAAGTTGACACATCATATAAACTAAGTTCATAACAAATGATAAATAAAATAACAAATGTTACAGTAAACAGATTTTTGTTAATTTTTATAACATTTGTTAAAAGTTTCAGATTATTTTTCTAGCAATCTATTGTGAGGCAAGAAAACCTGAAAGGATGATTTAGATGTCAATTTATCAACAATTGTTAGCACGAGAACGCAGCGGAGATCCGATCAAAGTTGGGATTATCGGGGCAGGCCAAATGGGTTTTGGACTCATTTCACAAATTTCTAAAATTCCAGGCATGATTGTCGCAGGTGTTTGTGATATTCACCTTAGTGCAGCTGAGAAAGCAGCGAATTTTTACAAGCAGCATGCGAAACCACATCAAATGGTCGTAACAAATGATTACAGAGAAGTGATTCAGTCAGATTCTGTGGAAGTCGTTGTGGATGCAACAGGTGTTCCAGAGGTTGGAGCTAACATTTCTTTGGAAGCGCTTAATTCAAAAAAACATCTTGTTCTTTTAAATGTAGAAGTCGATATTACAATCGGGTTGGTCATGCATAAATTATTCACGAATGCAGGACTTGTGTACTCTGGATCAGCTGGAGATGAACCAGCAGCAACGCTAGAACTATACGAATTTGCAAAAACAATGGGGCTTGAAGTATTGGTTGCTGGGAAAGGTAAGAACAACCCATTCTTCCCAGAAGCAAACCCAGATACATGTAAAGCTGAAGCAGATAGTAAACATATGAGTGCCCACATGCTGGCAGCATTCCAAGACGGAACAAAGACGATGGCAGAAATGAACCTATTAAGTAATGCAACAGGACTTTTGCCTGATAAAGTCGGCATGCACGGAGTAGAAGCGAATTTAGAAAATGTAGCAGATAAATTGAATCAAAAACAGCAAGGCGGCGTACTGGATAACTTCGGAGTCGTTGAATATGTAAACGGACTGGCACCAGGTGTCTTTGTCATCGTCAAGAGTGATCTTGAGCCAGTAGATGAAGAACTTCGCTACTTAAAAGTTGGAAAAGGTCCTCACTACACGCTGTATCGTCCTTTCCACTTAGCAAGTCTTGAAACACCAGTGACGATCGCTAAAGCAGTCTTACAACATGATTCTTCAATCCATCCAATTGGTGTACCAGTATCAGAAACTGTCGCTGTGGCGAAAAGAGATATTAAAGCAGGAGAAACACTTGATGGTATTGGCGGATACTCCGTAAGAGGTGTACTTGAAACACATCAAGACATGAAAGCGAACGGCCACATCCCAATTGGCTTAATCAGCGGAAAAGTGGTAGCGAAAAAAGATATCAAATTAGGGCAATTCCTATCTCACGATGATGTAGAACTTGATACAAACACAACGGTCTGGAAGCTGCGTTCATTACAAGATCACTTATTTCAATCATAAGGACGTGAGGCTATGGAAAAATTAGCAATCGTACTTTGTATCATTCTGATTGTGCAGTATGGTTTATCGTTTATTCAAATCAAGTACTACCGTAAGAGCATGGATTCACTGATTGACGACTATAAAGGAAAACAAGGCTATCACTTGTTTTCAGGAATGGAGCGGCGCAAATTTGGTCCTGGAGCCATTGCGCTCATCATTGTCGATGAATCGTACACTATTCAAAAATGTCATGTGCTTGGCGGCGTCTCGATTTTGTCTAAATTTAAGGAACTGCCTTCCTATGAAGGGAAACATGTGGGGGCTGTGCTTGATGAGCATCACATGATGAAACAAACATTGAAAAAGCGCAAAAGGGGACCAGCTGTCATGCAAGCACTCTCCATGGCAGCGGAGCAAGCGCTTGTCTCGATTTCTAAAAAAAATATAACAAATGTGAACTAAGAAAGGGGAGATGAAACATGGAATGGATTCAATGGTTTGGAGAGCACTTTATCGGGATGTTTGAAGCCGGCGGAAAGCAATTCATGGGTCTTGTTACAGGTATCGTTCCAACGCTTGTTGTGTTACTTACTTTCACTTATGCTGTGATGAAGTTTATTGGAGAAGAGCGAGTGAATAGAGCGATTCAATTTGCAGCGAAATATACCATTTTGCGCTATACGTTAATGCCGATCTTATCCGTTCTTATTTTGACAAACCCAATGGCTTATACGTTTGGCCGCTTCTTACCTGAAAAACAAAAACCAGCATTCTATGATTCAGCTGTTTCATTTGTTCATCCGGTGACATCACTGTTCCCGTATGCCAACGCAGGAGAACTGTTTGTCTACTTAGGAATTGCGAACGGGATTAAAGAAGCTGGATATTCTATGTCAGAGCTGGCTGTTCGTTACTTCTTAGTCGGGATCGTTGTCATTTTACTTCGCGGAATCATTACTGAATGGATCACAAAGTACTTAGCAGGAAAAATGAAAGCGAATTCACAATAGGGGAGGGTTAGACATGACAAACCACAAAGTATTTGTTGCAAAAGGTGCTGGCGGATGGGGAGAAGGATTAGAGCTTGAACCAACCGGTAAAAGAAGAAAGGTCGTTTCCATTACAGGAGGAGGCATTCACCCAGTTGCACGTAAAATTGCAGAAATGACAGGGACAGAAGCATGTGATGGCTTTAAAAATTCTATACCAGAAGATGAAATGATGTGTGTTGTCATTGACTGCGGAGGAACAGCGCGAATCGGACTTTATCCAATGAAACGCATTCCAACTGTCGATGTGCTGGCATCCTCTCCTTCTGGACCGCTTGCAAAACACATTACAGAGGATATCTTCGTATCAGGTGTCACAGAAAAAGATATTTCCTTTGCGGAAGCATCTGATAGTGAAGGGACTGTAGAAGGTCAAGAAAGCAGCGGCCCAATTGACAAAGAGAATTTCAAAGAAACCTATTCAAAACTGAAAGAGGAAAATATCGAACGTCAGGAACAAGGAAATTTCCTCATGAGATTCTCAAGAGGAATCGGAAAAGTAACCGGTACATTCTATCAAGCTGGTCGTGATTCTGTTGATATGCTCCTTAAAAACATTATTCCATTCATGGCCTTTGTCAGTATGTTAATTGGAATTATCAATTATACAAAAATCGGTGATCTGATTGCCCATTTCCTTTCACCTTTGGCAGGATCTTTATGGGGACTTTTACTGCTCGTTGTTGTCTGTACCTTACCGTTCCTATCGCCTGTCTTAGGACCTGGGGCAGTCATTGCACAAGTAATCGGTGTTCTTATTGGTAGTCAAATCGCACTAGGAAATATTCCGCCTCAATTTGCTCTTCCAGCCCTGTTTGCGATCAACGGTCAAGTAGGGTGTGACTTTATCCCGGTGGGGCTATCACTTGGTGAAGCGAAGCCGGAAACGGTACAATATGGGGTACCAGCTGTTTTGTATAGCCGTCTCATTACAGGCGTTCTATCTGTTGTGATCGCATACGTTGCCAGCTTCGGTATGTATTAAACGTATTAAAGGAGGAATCGAGATACATGGTAACACAATCTGTCGTAAAAGAAATTGGGATCTTAGTCCCGCAATTTAAAGAAGATAAGCTGATTGTTTTATTTGGACCAGCAGCGCCGCAGGAATTAAGAGATATGTCTGTCATTCATGAGTTTGAACACTTAGAAGAAGAGCCGCTGAAATTAGGCGGAACGATTCAAGTGGGCGACCAAACTTATACCATTACTGCTTTAGGCAATAAAGCAAATGACAACTTTAAGGAGCTCGGCCATATTTCGATCTACTTCCAAGAGCCGTTTGATGATGTATTACCGGGAGCTGTCTTTGCATCCCCGCATACGTTTCCTGATATTAAAGAAGGCGTACGAATTGAAATTTCGTAACCATGCAAAAAAAGCTGTTCCTTATAGGGAGCAGCTTTTTTACGTAAGGTTTACTGATTGAAACATTTGCGATATGCTGTAGACGTTATTATTTGTATATTCAGAATTTTTATTCAGGAGGAAAAGATGGTGTCGCTTGACTTGAAGGATGTTTCTTTAAAACGAAATGGAAAATGGCTGCTGCGTTCTATTGACTGGCAGGTGAAAAACCAGGAACACTGGGTGCTTTATGGCTTAAATGGTGCGGGGAAAACGGCTTTATTAAATATGCTGTGCTCGTATTATTTTCCAACGTCAGGTGAGATGACGGTGTTAGGCCATGTGTTTGGTAAGGAAGCGCTTGGTGAAAAACTAAGGAAGAAAATTGGTCTCATCTCTGCTGGTCTTGAAAAGAAGCTGCACAGAGACGACAATGCATTTGAAATTGTTTTGAGCGGGGCATTTGCTTCCATCGGCCTTTATGAAACGCCGACAGATGAGATAAGAGAGAAGGCCATTGATTTATTAAAAGCATTTGGCTCGTTTCAATATGCCAATCGCACGTATGAAACCCTCTCGCAAGGGGAGAAACAAAAAGTGCTGATCGCAAGAGCTTTAATGAATGATCCGAAGCTTCTGATCTTAGATGAACCTGTGACGGGTCTTGATTTTTTAGCAAGAGAACAGGTGTTAGAGACCATCTCATTCATTGCTTCAAAGCCTGATGCGCCTACTTTGCTTTACACGACCCATCATGCAGAAGAGATTTTGCCTGTTTTTCAGCACACCCTATTATTAAAAGAGGGGTCTGTTTTTGATCAAGGGAAAACAAAAGAGATGATGACAAGCGACTTGCTTTCTTCCTTCTTTGAATGCCCGGTAGATGTGATGTGGAGAAACGGCCGTCCTCACTTAAGTAAATTGTAGATAAGAGAAACTATTGGTCTGCTTCCCTGCTTTTCCATCATACATATTATAGTAGAAAACGAAAGGCGGGGAAGGACAGATGATCAGTATTTCTGAATTCCAAATCAAAGATGTCGTCGATGTGTCCAGCGGAAAAAAATTAGGTACCATTGGAGACATTGATATCAATGTTACGAGTGGTAAAATACAAGCGATTATCATTGGCGGTACAGGTAAAATGATGGGATTTTTCGGAAAAGAAGAGGAAATGATTGTCCCGTGGCGAAATATAGTAAAAATTGGCGAAGATGTGATACTTGTCCGTTTGTCTTCTTAATTCGTGTAAACTCCTCAATCAATATGTCAAATTTCCTTAAAATAAGCTCTCCATTCTCAGCAATCAATATCTTTTTCGGGTAAAAAGATTACGTTTTCATATCAATTTGAAAAAAAACCTGTAGAAAGGGCACATTTGAGTGTAATATTTAATGAATCCCACTAACTGTCTTTGCACGTCTTGTGGTAAAATAGGAGCGATATAAAGAGAGATGAATGAAAGGTGGGAGGCAGCTTTGATAGACAAATATGACCCCTTTCAGCAGAAATCACCTTATGCAATGATGATTCATGATTGGACGAACATGACATGTTCTGGAAAAGAGATATTGGCCGGCTTTACGACAAAAAATGGCGGCTTTAGCCTTTCTCCATATCAATCAATGAACACTGGACTCCATGTAGGAGATGATGCTTCTAGTGTCCAAATGAATCGTCAAGTCATTGCAGATGCTACTGCTGTGCCGCTCTCTAATTGGGTGTTTGCTGACCAAACACACGAGGATCGCATCATGAAAGTCACGAAGGAACATAAGGGAAGAGGAAGTCTTCAGTATGATGAAGCGCTCTCTAGAACAGATGGTTTATACACCTCTGAACCAAACATCATGCTCGCTCTTTGTTTCGCTGACTGTGTTCCGCTTTATTTTCTAGCGCCACAATCTGGGTTGATTGGAACGGCTCATGCCGGCTGGAAAGGAACCGTCAAACAAATTGGCGCCAACATGGTTGATGCATGGGTTCGCCAAGAAGGTGCCGAAGCCGATCATATACAAGTAGTTATTGGACCATCCATTGGCAGCTGCTGCTACATAGTAGATGATGTTGTCATAGATCAAGTGAAACAGCTTCCTTTTACAACAGAGGATGTGTATTCCGAGATTTCACAAGGACAATACAAAATTGACTTAAAAACATTAAACAAAAACGTATTACTTCATGCAGGATTAAAAGAAGAAAACATACATGTCAGTTCGATGTGCACAAGTTGCAATGAGCAGCATTTCTTCTCACACCGGCGTGATCAAGGAAAAACAGGACGTATGATGTCCTTTGTCGGGTTTAAGGAGGCATAAGTGCAATTGAATGTACGAGAGAATCTCAGACAAATAAATGAACAAATCAACGAAGCATGTAAAAGAGCAGGTAGACATCCAGACGATGTATCGGTTGTCGCTGTCACAAAATATGTCTCGATTGAACGAGCATTAGAAGCCAAGGATGCCGGCATTTTGCACTTTGGTGAAAATCGTGACCAAGGGTTACTTGAAAAACAGGCAGCCATAACCGATGAAAACATTAGCTGGCACTTCATCGGCAGTTTACAGACGCGAAAAGTGAAATCTGTCATTCAGACCATTGACTACTTACATTCGCTCGACAGAATGTCCCTTGCGAATGAAATTGAAAAAAGAGCGGATCACACGGTTCGCTGTTTTGTACAGGTGAACACATCACTTGAGGAGTCAAAACACGGCTTACAAAGCGAAGACGTGCTTCCATTTGTCAAACAGCTGGCTGATTTCAAACATATTGAAATTGCTGGAATCATGACGATGGCTCCATTTACAGATGATCATACTGTGATACGAAACTGTTTTAAAACATTAAAAAGCCTTCAACAAGAGGTAAAACAACTGAACCAAGTAAATGCACCTTGTCAGCATTTATCGATGGGCATGTCAAACGATTTTGAAATCGCAATTGAAGAAGGTGCGACATTTGTTCGGATTGGCTCTTCACTTGTTGGAAATGAAACAGGAGGTGCGTGACATGAGCATAAAAAATAAGTTTAAAAGCTTCTTCACACTCGATGATGAAGAGTATGAGTACGAATATATTGATGAAGAAAGAGAACCAGCACAAGAAGAAAAAAACACAAAAGATAAAGCGGCATTTCAAGAGCGTCCTCAGGCAGGAAAACAAAATGTCGTCAGCTTGCAAAGCGTGCAAAAATCCTCTAAAGTGGTGTTAAGTGAGCCGCGTGTTTATGCAGAGGCTCAGGAGATTGCAGACCATATTAAAAATCGGCGTGCAGTCGTTGTCAATTTGCAGCGCATTCAGCACGATCAAGCAAAGCGAATCATCGACTTCTTAAGCGGAACGGTTTATGCAATCGGTGGAGACATTCAGCGTATTGGCTCGAATATATTCCTCTGCACTCCTGATAATGTGGATGTATCTGGCACAATATCAGAGCTATTGACAGAGGAAGAACCTCAGAGGTGGTAAATCATAGTTATTCTAAATTTCATTTTTAATATTTTGGGTACGGTATTAACGATTTACTCATTCGCGATCATTATTTACATCTTTATGTCATGGGTGCCATCTGCAAGAGAAACATCGATGGGCCGCTTCTTGACAAACATTTGCGAACCGTATTTAGAACCATTCCGTAAAATTATTCCGCCAATTGGCATGATTGACATCTCGCCGATTGTGGCATTGCTTGTGATTCGTTTCGCATCATCGTATGGACTAACTGGTCTTTATAATATGATTGTACGATTCATGTAAACAGGCTGCCGGGCTTGGCATCTGCCAGGCTCTTTTACATAAAAGGGGAACAAAATGAGCGATATTTATCAACATTTTAGAAAAGACGAACAGCCATTTGTCGACCAAGTATTAGGCTGGAAAAACATCGCACTCGATCAATATCGAATGAAATTAACAGACTTTCTTGATCCGCGTGAGCAGTTCATTACCCAGTCCGTGATTCAGCATTCTGATGAACTCGGTCTCATGTTTTTTGGCGGGTATGAGGAAGCGGAGCGAAAAAGGGCTTTGATCTATCCTGATTATTTAGCACTGTCTATACAGGATTTCGAGCTGTCCTATTTCCAGGTGAACTATGCGAAAAAGTTTATTTCGATAGAACACCCAAATCTTCTCGGTTCGCTCATTGGGACAGGCCTGAAGCGTCAAAAATTCGGTGATTTGTTATTTTCAGAGGACAATGTGCAATTTATTTGTACAAGCGATGTCGCCGATTTTGTCCGGGCTCAGCTGACGCATGTCGGCAGAGCGTCTGTTTCATTAGAGGAAATCAGCAAGACAGATATTCAGCCAGTCATCAGCAAAACCGATATCAAAGAAGATACGATTTCTTCACTGCGGCTTGACGCTGTATGTGCTGCTGTCAGCCGTCAGTCTCGGCAAAAAGCACAGCTTTTGGTCAAAAATGGTCTTGTCAAAGTAAACTGGAAAGTCACTGAAGACCCTTCCTTTACAATTGGTGAAGGTGATCAGCTCTCTGTCAGGGGATTTGGCCGCTTTAGCTTAAAAACAATTGATGGGAAGACAAAAAAAGATAAATTCAAAGTAACATTTGAGCTTCTGACATAACGAATTTGAATCTGGAGGTGGCAAGGTTGCCATTAACACCTAATGATATTCATAATAAAACGTTCACAAAAAGTTTTCGCGGCTATGACGAAGATGAAGTAAATGAGTTTTTAAGCCAAGTACGTAAAGATTACGAGATCGTACTTCGCAAAAAGAATGAGCTTGAAGACAAAGTCAACGAGCTTGATGAAAGACTAGGCCATTTTGCAACAATTGAAGAAACATTAAACAAATCCATTCTTGTGGCGCAAGAAGCAGCAGAAGACGTGAAGCGTCATTCTGATAAAGAAGCGAAATTGATCATTCGTGAAGCTGAGAAAAATGCAGACCGTATTATCAACGAAGCGTTATCAAAATCAAGAAAGATTGCAATGGAAATCGAAGAGCTCAAGAAACAGTCGAAAGTCTTTAGAACTCGTTTCCAAATGCTCATCGAAGCTCAGCTTGATCTTCTGAAAAATGATGATTGGGATCATTTGCTGGAATATGAAGTTGACGCTGTCTTTGACGAAAAAGAATAAGCGGATCATCTTGACATGACGTGCTCATGTTGCATATAATACCATCATAAATTAACAAGAGATAAACGTTTGAAAGGGATACTCGCAGTTGTCACATGCGTAATTAAGCGAATCAGGGACGGTGGAAGCCTGACATTACGGGACGCTGCAATGAGATCACCCCTTTAGTTCCTTTTCTGAAATGAATGAGTAAGAAAAGGCGTCTGATCACGTTACGATTTTAGAGTGGATAAGCGGCAGTTTCAAAGCGCTTGTCTAAAAGGGTGGTACCGCGAGACAAGCCTTCTCGTCCCTTATGGGATGAGAGGGCTTTTTTTATTGTTTTTTAATACGAATTTGCATGTGGAGGAATAGGTATGAACTACAAAGACACCTTATTAATGCCAAAAACAGAATTCCCGATGAGAGGAAACTTGCCGAACAAAGAGCCTGAAATCCAAGAGGAGTGGGCAGAAAAAGACATCTATCAAATGGTTTTAGAGCGGACAAAAGGACGCCCAACCTTTATTTTGCATGATGGACCTCCATATGCGAATGGTGACATTCATATGGGGCACGCACTCAATAAAATCCTCAAAGATTTTATTGTCCGTTTTAAATCAATGAATGGATTCCATGCACCGTACGTACCGGGCTGGGATACACATGGCTTACCGATTGAAACAGCCCTTACGAAAAATAAAAAAGTCAAACGCAAAGAAATGTCGACAGCAGAATTCCGTAAACTATGTGAGGAGTATGCTTGGAAACAAATCGAAGGTCAACGCAATCAGTTTAAACGTTTGGGTGTAAGAGCAGACTGGGACAATCCATATGTGACATTGAAGCCTGAATACGAAGCGCAGCAAATTCTTGTCTTTGGTGAAATGGCGAAAAGAGGCTATATTTACAAAGGTCTTAAGCCTGTTAACTGGTCTCCATCAAGTGAATCAGCACTTGCTGAAGCAGAAATTGAATACAAGGACAAACGTTCACCATCGATTTACGTATCATTTAAAGTGAAAGATGGCAAAGGCGTACTTGAAAACGGAGAGCAGTTCATCATCTGGACAACAACACCTTGGACACTTCCTGCAAACCTTGGCATTTGTGTACATCCAAACCTAGAGTACAGTGTGCTTCAAGTGGGGGCTGAGCGATATGTCATCGCATCTGAGCTCGTTGAACAAGTGGCAAAAACACTTGGCTTTGAAGAGTACGAAGTTGTGAAAACCTTAAAAGGTAAAGAATTAGATAAGGTCGTTGCAGCACATCCAATTTACGATAGAGATTCTCTTGTGATGCTTGGCGATCATGTCACAACAGATGCAGGAACAGGCTGTGTTCACACAGCGCCAGGTCACGGGGAAGATGACTTTATCGTAAGTATGAAGTACGGTCTTGATGTGCTATGTCCAGTAGATGAAAAAGGTGTGATGACAGAAGAAGCACCTGGTTTTGAAGGACTGTTCTACGAGGATGCCAATAAAGCCATCACAGAACAGCTTGAAGCAAAAGGCGCATTGAAAAAGCTCGACTTTATCACGCACTCCTATCCGCATGACTGGAGAACGAAAAAACCAACAATTTATCGTGCAACTGCTCAGTGGTTTGCTTCCATTAAAGATTTCAGAGAAGCACTATTAGATAATATTAAAGAAACGAAATGGGTTCCAGCTTGGGGCGAAACGCGCCTGTTCAATATGGTGCGTGACAGAGGTGACTGGTGCATTTCAAGACAGCGTGTATGGGGCGTTCCGATCCCAGTCTTCTATGCTGAAAATGGTGAGCCGATCATCACAGATGAAACGATTCAGCACGTCTCTCAATTATTTAGAGAACACGGATCAAACATCTGGTTTGAAAAAGAAGCAAAGGAATTATTGCCTGCAGGCTTTACGCATCCAGGCAGCCCGAACGGTGAATTTACAAAAGAGCAGGATATCATGGATGTATGGTTTGATTCTGGCTCTTCTCACCAAGCGGTATTAGAAGAACGAGATGACCTTGTTCGTCCAGCAGACCTTTACCTTGAAGGTTCTGATCAATATCGCGGCTGGTTTAACTCATCTTTATCTACAGCAGTTGCTGTCACTGGAAAAGCGCCATATAAAGGTGTTCTCAGCCATGGCTTTACGCTTGATAAAGAAGGACGCAAGATGAGTAAATCATTAGGCAATACGATCGATCCGACGAAAGTGGCGAAGCAGCTTGGTGCGGAGATTCTTAGACTTTGGGTATCTTCTGTCAACTATCAAGCCGATCATCCAGTGTCTGATGACATTTTAAAACAAGTCGCAGAAGTTTACCGTAAAATCCGTAACACGTTCCGCTTCTTGCATGGTAACCTGTTTGACTTTGATCCAGCAGTCAATGCAGTACCGGTCGAAGAGCTTCGCGAAGTGGATCAATATATCTTAATCAAATTAAACAAATTGATTGATAAAGTGAAAAAAGCTTATGATGATTACGAATTTGCGGTTGTCTATCATGCCATCCACAACTTCTGTACGATTGAGCTTAGCTCTTTCTATCTCGATTTTGCAAAAGATGTGGTATACATTGAGCATGCGGATCATCCAGACCGCCGCAGCATGCAAACGGTCTTCTATGAAACATTAATGGCGTTAGTGAAGCTGACAGCACCAATTCTTCCGCATACAGCAGATGAACTATGGAGCCACTTAAGCTTTGTTGAAGAGCCAAGTGTTCAGTTAACAGATATGCCAGAAGGTGTAGCTGTTCCTCAAGCAGAAGCGACAGAAGTGAAGTTTGACCGCTTTATGGAAGTACGTGACGATGTGCTAAAAGCGCTGGAAATTGCGCGTAATGAGAAAGTCATCGGACGTTCACTTGAAGCGAGTGTGACCCTTTATGCAACAGAGGAAGTGAAAAACCTTCTTGCATCCATTAAAGAAGATGTGAAGCAGCTCTTTATCATTTCTGAGTTAACAGTAGAAGATGAGAAGCATGCAGACGCATCAGCGCCTGAATACACATCAGGACGTATTGTTGTTCAAAAAGCAGAAGGCGAACTGTGCGAACGCTCCCGCATTATTTCAAAAGATGTTGGCGCAAATCCAAAATACCCAACATTGTCGCTCAAAAATGCTGAAATTGTGGAGAAATATTACCAGAATTAACAGCACGATATCACCAACTAGCGCCCCGCATATAGCGGGGCGTTTTTGATATAGAGAAAATGACAGCGTTTAGAACGAAAGGAAAAAACTTATGGCTTTAAAGTGAACAGGAGGGGCAACAATATGATTATCACGACAGGGCAGGAGTTGAAACAGCGACATGAATGGCAATCTAGAGACGATTTACATGGAACTCCTTCAAATGAGAGAAGAACTGCAATCGAAACTGTTTGAATATGCATCATTGCGTTCACCCGCTGAACATGTCACTTTCGATCAAGCAAAAACGACCACGCTTCTTTATCACATCAAAGAAGAACTACAAGATGTTTCGCTCGCGATTGCAAAAATTGAACAAGGAACTTATGGCATATGCGAGGCGACAGGGCATACAATGCCTATTGAACAAATGATTATTCTTCCGACGGCCCGTACGACTGACGACTTTTTATATCATAAACAATACGAGAAAAAAGCATTCACCCCTTATCCTTACGAATCAAACGATTCTCATTTTGAAGCCTTCCACATGTAGGGAGGTTTTTGTCTGTCAACTAAAGTTTCTTTACTCCTACCTGTTTTCTTGATAAAATGCTTAAAGACCAAAGTATGAAGATGGAGGAACGTGTGTGTTCTATTACATAATCGCATTCGTGATAATTTGTTTAGATCAATTAACAAAATGGCTCATTGTCAAACATATGATGCTCGGTGATTCTATTCCTGTGATTGATGGCTTCTTTTACATCACATCCCACCGAAATTCAGGAGCCGCATGGGGGATTCTCCAAGGACAAATGTGGTTTTTCTATGTGATCACACTCGTTGTTATTGCAGGAATTGTTTATTATTTGCAAAAACATGGACAAAAGGACAAGCTGCTTGGTGTAGCGCTTGCCTTAATGCTTGGCGGAGCGATTGGGAACTTTATTGACCGTATTTTCCGTCAGGAAGTGGTTGATTTTGCTCATTTCGTATTCGGAGATTATCATTATCCGATCTTCAATATCGCAGATTCCTCTCTATGTGTGGGGGTCATTCTGCTCTTTATTCAAATGCTGTTAGATGGAAAGAAAAATAAGGAGTCAACTACATGAATCAAGTAAACATTGCCGTTACAGAAGAACAAACGAGTGAACGGCTTGATAAATTTTTAAGCACAACTGAACCAGAATGGTCAAGAACCCAAGTCCAGCAGTGGGTGAAAGATGGGCTCATCGAAGTAAATGGAAAACAAGTGAAGGCCAATTATAAAGTACAAGCCGGAGATCAAATCAAAGTAGAGATTCCAGATCCAGAAGCACTAGATGTAGAAGCCGAATCAATGGATCTTGATATTTATTATGAGGATGAAGATGTACTAGTGGTCAATAAACCAAGAGGAATGGTCGTTCATCCAGCACCAGGACATGTGACAGGCACCCTTGTCAATGGACTTATGGCTCATTGCAATGATTTGTCAGGCATTAATGGTGTGATGAGACCTGGAATTGTCCACCGGATTGATAAAGATACGTCAGGGCTTTTAATGGTCGCAAAAAATGATATGGCGCATGAATCACTCGTCAATCAGCTGGTAGCGAAAACGGTCACTAGAAAATACACAGCCGTTGTTCATGGCATCATTCAGCATGATACTGGAACGATTGATGCACCTATTGGCCGAGACAAAAAAGACCGCCAGAGCATGACGGTCACAAAAGAAAATGCAAAGCAGGCAGTCACTCATTTTGATGTGATGGAGCGCTTTAAAGACTTTACCGTTGTAGAATGCCGCCTAGAAACAGGAAGAACCCACCAAATTCGTGTTCATATGAAATACATTGGCTATCCGCTTGCAGGAGATCCAAAATATGGACCGAGAAAAACGGTTGATTTCAATGGACAACTGCTGCATGCAGGCGTGTTAGGATTTGATCATCCTAGAACAGGAGAATATATGGAGTTTACAGCTCCAATTCCAGCTGATATGCGGGGCTTTATCGATTCATTAAGAAATAACGATTGACAGGCCATTCTTTTTTTGAAATAATAAACGAAGAAATTGAGATTCTTTAAAACAGTCCAGAGAGGCTGAGAAGGATAACGGATCAATTTGTGCATGTGTATGTACAAATGAACGCCCCTCTCTGCCCTTTGCAGAAGGGGCTTTTTATTTGTCAAAAAGAGGTGTAAAAGATGGAACAAAAAGCAGTCATTCTTGATGAACAAGCGATAAGACGAGCGCTTACCCGTATTGCACATGAAATGATTGAGCGCAACAAAGGGATGAAGGATGTCATCCTAGCCGGGATCAAGACAAGAGGCATTCATCTTGCAAAGCGCCTTGCAGAGCGCATCGAGCAAATTGAAGGAAACCCAGTGACTGTGGGTGAACTTGATATTACGCTTTACCGTGATGACCTGACAAAAAAGACAGAGAACCAAGACCCGCTTGTTAAGGGTGCAGACATCCCAGCTGACATTAATGACAAAACACTCATTGTCGTAGATGATGTGCTGTTCACAGGTAGAACCGTCAGAGCGGCTATGGATGCGCTTGTGGATGTAGGAAGACCTTCTTCCATTCAGCTGGCTGTTCTAGTCGACCGGGGACACCGGGAGCTGCCGATTCGAGCGGATTATATCGGGAAAAACATCCCGACATCAAAAGCAGAGACAGTCATGGTTCAGCTCAATGAAGTAGATCAAAACGACCTTGTCGCTATATATGAAAAATAACCTTTTTAAATGCATTCCAGAGAGTTTGCAAAGAGGGCAATAACAGAGACACCGAGCACACGGCTAAAGTGACGTGTACGGTTTTTCTAGGCCTCTTTGCGCATACTCGCAAAGAGGCTTTTTTAATGAAAAAGGACACATCTAGGAGGAAAATCATGAGTCAGCAAAAAGCCAATTTAGGCATTCGAGATATCCCAAAACCGTTCACATGGCTGTCACTCAGCCTGCAGCACTTGTTTGCCATGTTTGGTGCAACCATTCTTGTACCAAAGATCATTGATATGAGCCCAGCCGTCGCGCTCATCTCAAGCGGGGTTGGAACCATTGTGTACTTAATCATCACAAGAGGGCAGATTCCGGCGTATCTTGGATCGTCCTTTGCCTTTATCGCCCCTATCTTGAATGTAAAAGCCACTGGCGGCCCTGGAGCTGCAATGGTAGGTGCCTTTATGGCGGGTGTGGCTTATGCACTCATCGCATTATTTATCAAATGGCTCGGCACAGGCTGGCTAATGAAGCTTCTGCCTCCTGTCGTTGTAGGACCCGTCATTATGGTTATCGGACTCGGACTCGCTGGAACAGCTGTTAACATGGCGATGTACGTGGATCCGAATGCAAAGGAGCTTGTCTACAGCCTTAAGCACTTAATGGTTGCAGGCTTCACGCTCGCAGTCACCATTATCAGTATGATCTTCCTAAGAGGATTCCTTAGCTTGATTCCAGTCTTAATCGGCATTATCAGCGGCTACCTCTTTGCCTTAACACAAGGCATTGTGAACTTCCAGCCGGTCATTGATGCAAAATGGTTTGCTGTTCCAGACTTTGTTGTACCATTTGTCGACTATACACCTGCTGTGACTTTAAGCATTCTCACAGTGATGGTGCCGGTTGCCTTTGTGACCATGTCTGAGCACATCGGCCATCAAGTCGTGTTAAGTAAGGTGGTCGGGCAGGATTTTATTAAAAAACCAGGTCTTCACCGCTCCATTTTAGGAGACAGTGCGGCGACAATCTTCGCTTCACTCATCGGCGGACCTCCAACAACGACTTATGGAGAGAACATTGGTGTCCTTGCCATCACAAGAGTGTTCAGTATCTTCGTCATCGGCGGAGCAGCGGTGTTTGCGATCTGCTTCGGCTTTGTTGGGAAAATTTCAGCATTAATCAGTACAGTACCATCCGCAGTTATGGGAGGCGTTTCGTTCCTGCTCTTTGGAATCATTGCTTCAAGCGGACTGCGAATCCTGATTGATCATAAAGTAAATTTTGAAGAAAAGCGCAATCTCATTATCGCATCAGTTATCTTAGTCATTGGAATTGGCGGGGCATTTATTGAGGTGAAACAAATCAATCTGACGCTGTCAGGAATGGCACTCGCTGCCATTACTGGCGTCCTGTTAAACATGATTCTGCCGCATCAGAAGGCAGAAGATGATGAGTCAAATGAATCGAATACCGAAAACCTTTTAAAAGAAGTCCAGTGAGGCTGACAAGGGTTCTAAACGGAGCAGAACGTGCGAAAGCACCCCTGCTTCTTTTGGAGAACCCTAAGCTGCCGAGGCTTAGGGTTTTTTTGAACCTGAAAGTGATGAAAAACTAGAGGGGGCAGAAAAAATGAATGATTTATCGACAATGAGCAGCTTGTCAAAGGAAGAAATTTTACAGTTGATTGAAGAAGCATGTGCATTGAAAAAAGGGAAACAGGAACATGGTTTAGTAGGTGAATTTGTAGCGAACCTCTTCTTTGAGCCAAGTACAAGAACGCGTTTTAGCTTTGAGGTGGCAGAGAAGAAACTTGGAATGAATGTGCTGAACCTAGACGCAGCAAGTACCTCTGTTCAAAAGGGAGAGACCCTTTACGATACAGTGAAAACACTTGAATCCATCGGAGTCAAGGCATGTGTCATCAGAGACAGTACAGACGAATATTACAAAGAGCTGATTGGGAAGGTTGGGATTCCAATCATTAATGCTGGAGATGGCTGCGGACAGCACCCTACACAATCATTGCTGGATTTGATGACGATCTTCGAAGAGTTTGGCGGTTTTGAAGGCTTAACGATCTCGATTCATGGTGATATCAAACATAGCAGGGTGGCAAGGTCCAATGCTGAAGTCCTCGCAAGACTAGGAGCGACAGTGCTCTTTTCAGGACCAGCTTCCTTCCAAGATGAACAAAATCCTCATGGAACGTATGTCGAAGTGGACGAAGCCATGAAGCGGTCTGACGTGGTGATGCTGCTGAGAATTCAGCATGAAAGGCACTCAGAAAAGATGGGCAATGATGGTTACTTATCGACTTATGGATTAACAGTAGACAGGGCAAGCAAAATGAAAGAAAGAGCAATTATTATGCATCCAGCACCAGTAAATAGAGGTGTTGAAATAGATGATTCATTAGTAGAGTCAAAACAGTCAAGGATTTTCAAACAAATGGAAAATGGTGTGTATATCCGAATGGCTGTGTTAAAAAGAGCTTTTCAAAATAGCAGACTACATCAAAAAGGGAGAGATTCTGTCTATGTCATATCTCATTAAAAACGGTTTTATCTTAACAAGCACAGGGGAAAAAGTGCAGCAGGATATTAGAGTAGAAGGAGAAGTGATTCAAGCAATGGGTCACTTAGAAAGAGAAGACGGAGAAGAAGTCATTGATGCAGCAGGGCTATTTGTATCACCAGGTTTGATTGATCTGCATGTGCATTTAAGAGAGCCAGGCGGCGAGAAAAAAGAAACCATTGAAACAGGGTCTAAGGCAGCAGCAAGAGGCGGGTATACAACCATTGCAGCGATGCCGAATACACGACCAGTTCCAGATACAAAAGAACAAATGGAATGGCTGATGAATCGAATCAAAGAGACCTCATCTGTAAGAGTACTGCCATACGCTTCCATCACGACGAGACAAATTGGCGAAGAGATGACAGACTTTGCAGCGTTAAAAGAAGCGGGCGCTTTTGCCTTTACGGATGACGGTGTTGGTATTCAAACAGCAGGCATGATGTACGAAGCAATGAAAAAGGCAGCAAGCCTTGATCAAGCCATAGTGGCGCACTGTGAAGATAACTCACTCATCTATGGAGGATGCGTTCATGAAGGAGACTTTTCAAAAGCAAATGGGTTAAACGGGATACCGTCAATTTGTGAATCGGTGCATATTGCAAGAGATGTCCTCTTAGCAGAAGCAGCGAATTGTCACTATCATGTATGTCATATCAGTACAAAGGAATCCGTCCGAGTGGTACGCGATGCAAAAAAAGCAGGCATTCGTGTGACGGCTGAGGTCTCTCCACATCACCTTCTCTTATGTGATGCAGACATTCCAGGTCTTGACACAAACTATAAAATGAATCCGCCGCTCAGAGGAGCAGAAGATCGCGAGGCACTGATCGAGGGGCTTTTAGATGGCACGATTGATTTTATTGCCACAGACCATGCACCGCATACAGAAGAAGAAAAGAACGAAACGATGCAGAGGGCACCTTTTGGGATTGTCGGACTTGAAACAGCATTCCCGCTTCTGTACACACGTTTTGTGAAAACAGGGGAATGGACATTAAAAGAACTGGTTGATTATATGACCATTAAACCAGCAGAAGCCTTTGCTCTTCCATACGGAAAGCTGGAAGAAGGTCAAATCGCTGATATCACACTGATTGATTTAAACAAAGAAATGGCAATTGACAAAAAAAGCTTCTTATCTAAAGGACAAAATACACCGTTTGACAAATTGACTGTATCAGGATGGCCGGTCATGACACTTGCATCTGGGAAAGTCGTTTATGAAGAGGGGAGACTAGTAAAATGAAGAGACGCTTAGTGCTAGAAAACGGAACAGTATTCGAAGGAACAGGCTTTGGCAGCTTAGAACCGTCAGTCGGAGAAGTCGTCTTTAATACAGGGATGACAGGCTATCAAGAGATTTTGTCTGACCCGTCGTACTGCGGACAAATTGTCACACTCACTTACCCGCTGATCGGCAACTACGGCATTAACCGTGATGATTTTGAATCGATCACACCGTTTGTGAAAGGGCTGATCGTGAAAGAGCTTTGTGAAAAGCCTTCAAACTGGCGCTCTTCATACTCACTTGATGAGTATTTAAAAATGAAAAATATCCCGGGTCTTAGCGGCATTGATACACGCAAGCTCACGCGCATGATTCGAAGTGCAGGTACATTAAGAGGAGCTTTTGCAGGACCGGATGAACAAGTAGAAGACGTTGTGAGCCGCCTTCAAACGATGCAGCTGCCAACAGATCAAGTAAGCCAAGTATCTGTGAAAAATGCGTATCCAAGCCCAGGAAGAGGAAAAAGAATTGTGCTTGTCGATTTCGGCATGAAGCACGGCATTTTACGCGAGCTCAATAAGCGAGATTGTGATGTCATTGTGGTGCCATACAATATCACGGCAGATGAAGTATTACAGTTAAAACCAGACGGCATCATGCTTTCAAACGGACCTGGGGATCCAGTTGATGTACCAGAAGCGGTTGAAATGATTCAGCAACTGATTGGAAAGGTACCACTCTTTGGTATCTGTCTAGGACATCAGTTATTCGCGCTTGCGTGCGGTGCAAGTACAGAAAAAATGAAATTTGGGCATAGAGGATCCAATCATCCAGTCAAAGAACTAGCAACTGGCAAGGTAACTCTGACGTCTCAAAACCACGGTTACACGGTTAGCGCCATTAATGAAGACGTGCTTGAAGTCACACATATTGCGCTAAATGACAACACCATTGAAGGATTAAAACATAAAGAAGCACCAGCATTTACTGTCCAGTATCACCCAGAAGCATCACCGGGTCCAGAAGATGCGAACTACTTATTTGACGAGTTCATGGACATGATTCATACAACTGAGAAAGAAGGGGAAGAAGTATGCCAAAACGCGTAGATATCAAAAAGATTTTAGTGATCGGTTCAGGTCCAATCATCATCGGTCAGGCAGCGGAGTTTGACTATGCAGGCACACAGGCTTGCTTAGCGCTAAAAGAAGAGGGCTATGAAGTCGTTCTTGTGAACTCTAACCCTGCAACGATCATGACAGATACAGAAATGGCCGATAAGGTATACATCGAACCACTGACACCAGAATTTTTAACACGAATCATTCGAAAAGAACGTCCTGATGCGATTCTGCCAACACTTGGCGGACAAACTGGATTGAACCTTGCTGTTGAATTATCAGATCTTGGTGTACTCGCTGAATGCGGTGTTGAAGTACTAGGCACAAAGCTATCAGCTATTCAAAAAGCAGAGGACAGAGATTTATTCCGTAATCTAATGAATGAATTAAATGAACCTGTACCAGAAAGTGAAATCATCCATAACCTTGAAGAAGCGATGGCATTCACAGATCAAATCGGTTTCCCGGTCATTGTTAGACCAGCCTATACACTAGGCGGAACAGGCGGCGGAATTTGTACAAATGAGCAAGAATTAAAAGAAATCGTCGAGAATGGACTGAAGTTAAGTCCTGTGACACAATGTTTGCTTGAAAAAAGTATCGCAGGCTTTAAAGAAATTGAATATGAGGTCATGCGTGACAGCGGAGATCATGCCATTGTGGTTTGTAACATGGAAAACTTTGATCCTGTCGGCATCCACACAGGTGACAGTATCGTTGTGGCACCAAGTCAAACGCTAAGTGATCGTGAATATCAGCTGCTTCGTAATGTGTCACTCAAGCTGATCCGTGCACTTGGCATTGAAGGCGGATGTAACGTACAGCTGGCGATTGATCCAGACAGCTTCCAATACTATATTATCGAAGTAAACCCCCGCGTGAGCCGTTCTTCTGCTCTTGCGTCTAAAGCAACTGGATATCCAATTGCAAAACTTGCAGCGAAAATCGCAGTCGGCTTAACACTTGATGAAATGATGAACCCAGTCACAGGCAAAACATATGCAGCGTTCGAGCCAGCACTTGACTATATTGTTTCAAAAATCCCGCGCTGGCCTTTCGATAAATTTGAATCTGCCAACAGACGACTTGGAACACAAATGAAAGCAACTGGTGAAGTCATGGCGATTGGCCGCACATTAGAAGAGTCTCTTTTAAAGGCTGTGCGTTCACTTGAAGCGGATGTGCATCACATTGAATTAAAAGACGAAGCGGACATTACAAACGAAGTGCTTGAAAAGCGGATTATCAAAGCAGGAGATGAGCGTCTGTTTTATATCGCTGAGGCGCTAAGAAGAGGCTATAGCGTCGAACAGATTCATGAATTCTCGAAAATTGATTATTTCTTCCTTCATAAGCTGGAAGGCATCATCGCATTTGAAAAGACACTAAAAGAAAACAAAGGCAATGTAGACGTTTTAAAAGAAGCGAAAGAAAAAGGTTTCTCAGATATTTATATTAGCCGCGAATGGAATATGAATGAGGCAGATGTCTATAACCTAAGAACAGAAGCAGGCATCGTTCCTGTGTATAAGATGGTGGACACATGTGCGGCAGAATTTGAATCAGAAACACCGTATTTCTACAGCACATATGAAGATGAAAATGAATCCGAACGAACAGATAAGAAAAGTGTCATCGTGCTAGGCTCAGGTCCAATCAGAATCGGACAAGGAGTAGAATTCGATTATGCGACCGTTCATTCAGTGTGGGCAATCAAACAAGCAGGCTATGAAGCCATTATTATTAACAACAACCCTGAAACCGTCTCAACAGACTTTAGTATTTCAGATAAGCTCTACTTTGAACCACTCACTGTAGAAGATGTGATGCACATCATCGACCTTGAACAACCAGAAGGTGTCGTTGTTCAGTTTGGCGGACAAACAGCGATTAACTTAGCAGATGAATTATCAAATAGAGGGGTTAAGATACTTGGAACTTCACTTGAAGACCTTGACCGTGCGGAAAACCGTGACAAGTTTGAACAAACATTAGAAACACTCGGCGTGCCGCAGCCAAATGGAAAGACAGCGACGTCTGTGCCAGAAGCAGTAGCCATTGCGAATCAAATCGGTTACCCCGTGCTTGTCCGTCCTTCCTATGTATTAGGCGGCCGTGCAATGGAAATTGTGTATCAAGAAGCTGAGCTCCTTCACTACATGGAGAATGCGGTGAAAGTCAATCCGCAGCACCCCGTGCTCATTGACAAGTATTTGACAGGAAAAGAAATTGAAGTAGATGCTGTGTCTGACGGAGAAACGGTTGTCATACCAGGCATTATGGAACACATTGAAAGAGCCGGAGTTCACTCTGGAGACTCCATCGCGGTCTACCCGCCGCAAACTTTGTCTGAGGACATCAAAGCGAAAATCGCAGAATATACGATTAAACTCGCAAAAGGCCTTAACATCATTGGGCTTTTGAACATTCAATTTGTGCTATCAAAAGGAGAAGTGTACGTACTTGAAGTGAATCCGCGTTCAAGCAGGACTGTCCCATTCTTAAGTAAAATTACAGGCATTCCAATGGCGAACTTAGCTACAAAGGTTATTTTAGGAGAAAAACTGAAAAACTATGGCTACCAAGAAGGACTTCATGTTGAGCAAGAAGGCGTATATGTTAAAGTCCCAGTCTTCTCTTTTGCAAAACTAAGAAGAGTAGATATTACACTAGGGCCTGAAATGAAATCAACAGGTGAAGTCATGGGGAAAGATGTCACAATCGAAAAAGCCCTCTACAAAGGGTTGATTGCATCAGGCATTCAAATTCCAAAAGACGGAACGGTTCTCTTGACAGTGGCTGATAAAGATAAAGAAGAAGGACTTGAGATTGCAAGAAGATTCCATTCCATCGGCTATCATATTTTAGCAACAGAAGGAACAGCGAATTACTTAAAACAAGCCTCCATTCCATCAAGTGTTGTCGGCAAAATAGGAGAAGAAGGAAAGAATCTGCTGGATGTCATTCGAAATGGTGAAGCCCAATTTGTCATCAACACCTTAACAAAAGGAAAACAGCCGGCAAGAGACGGCTTTAGAATTAGACGTGAATCTGTTGAAAATGGTGTCGCTTGCTTAACGTCACTAGATACAGCGGAAGCGATTTTAAGAGTGCTAGAGAGCATGACATTTAGAGCAGATGAAATGCCAGAAGTGAAAACGAATGCTGAGGTGACAGTAACGATATGAAAAAAGCATACTTGACGGTCGTCTCAAACCGAGAGATCGCTGATCATATTTACGAAATGACATTAAAGGGTGATCTTGTTGAATCCTTTCAAACAGCTGGACAGTTTCTTCATATAAAGGTCAGTGAATCCATGACACCGCTGCTGAGAAGACCGATCAGTATTGCCAACATTCATGCCGAAAAGCAAGAAGCAACCATCATTTACCGCGCAGAGGGAGAGGGCACAAAGCTCCTTTCCCAAAAGCAGGCGGGAGAGTCAGTCGATGTGTTAGGACCGCTTGGAAACGGCTATGACCCTTCAGTCGTTCAGGCTGGACAGACCGCATTATTAGTCGGTGGAGGAATCGGTGTGCCTCCGCTATATGAACTGTCTAAGCGGTTAACGAAAAAAGGCGTCATCGTAAAACATGTTCTCGGTTTTCAATCGAAAAAGGATGTATTTTATGAGGAGAAGTTTCAAGCACTCGGAGATACGTTTATCGCAACCGTTGATGGGACATATGGCTCGAAAGGTTTCGTGACAAATGTCATTGAAGAGAATGAGCTGGATTTTGATGTCTTGCTTTCCTGTGGACCGACACCTATGTTAAAAGCACTAAAAGACTCTTATCCCGATAAGCCTGTCTATATCTCAATGGAAGAACGAATGGGCTGCGGAATCGGTGCATGCTTTGCATGTGTTTGTCATACCGATCAGCACGAGAAACCGTACGTTAAAGTTTGTCTGGATGGACCTGTATTTAAAGCGGAGGAGGTGGCGCTATCATGCTAAACATCGAATTACCCGGCTTATCTTTAAAAAATCCAATCATCCCTGCATCAGGCTGTTTTGGATTTGGAAAAGAATTCGCTTCATTATATGACCTTTCCTTGCTGGGTGGCATCATGATTAAGGCCACGACCCTTGAACCGAGATTTGGCAACCCGACACCTAGGGTAGCTGAGACAGGAGCCGGTATGCTGAATGCGATTGGTCTCCAAAATCCAGGTCTAAAAGGCGTGCTTGAACATGAATTACCTTGGCTTGAGCAGTTCGATACCCCTATTATTGCCAATGTTGCTGGATCACAAGTTGATGATTATGTTGAAGTAGCAAAGCAAATTAGTCAAGCAAGCAATGTTCACGCCCTTGAACTGAATATCTCGTGTCCGAATGTGAAAACAGGCGGAATTGCCTTTGGGACCGATCCAGAAATGGCGGCTACATTGACAAAAGCCGTCAAGGACGTTTCCTCCGTCCCTGTTTATGTGAAGCTGTCACCTAATGTAGCCAATATCGTTGAGATTGCTAAAGCGATTGAATCGGCTGGAGCGGATGGACTCACCATGATCAATACCTTGATTGGGATGCGTTTAGATTTAAAAACAGGCAAACCCATTCTTGCCAATAAAACAGGCGGATTATCAGGTCCTGCTGTAAAACCTGTTGCCATCCGAATGGTGCATGAGGTCAGTCAGGCCGTTTCTATTCCGATTATTGGGATGGGCGGGGTGCAAAGCGCTGAAGATGTACTTGAATTTTTACTAGCTGGCGCAAGTGCGGTAGCTGTTGGTACAGCCAATTTTGTGAACCCATTTATTTGCCCGGAAATCATTGATGAACTGCCGAATGTGTTAGCGGCTTATGGGTATTCATCTGTAGAGGAATGCATCGGAAGGAGCTGGAAACATGAAGCATTTGCCCATCATCGCGCTTGATTTTCCATCAGGACAGGAGGCGCACGCCTTTTTAGATCATTTTGAAGGTACTCCATTATTCGTAAAGGTTGGCATGGAGCTGTTTTACCAAGAAGGGCCTGTCATTATTGACGCACTGAAAGAAAAAAATTGCCGTATTTTCCTTGATCTGAAGCTTCATGACATTCCAACAACCGTGCAAAAAGCAATGAACAGGCTTGCTGCACTTGGGGTTGATTTGGTGAATGTGCATGCAGCCGGCGGGAAAAAAATGATGCAGGCGGCCGTAGAGGGGCTTGAAAGCGGAACTCCTGCCGGGCAAAATCGCCCGGGCATTATTGCAGTGACCCAGCTGACAAGCACGTCAGAAGATATGATGAAAAAAGAATTACTAATTAACCGCCCATTGCAAGAGGCTGTGCTTCATTATGGACAATTGGCATATGAAAGTGGACTTGATGGTGTGGTGTGCTCTGTTCATGAATCAAAACAGCTTCATGAACAAATCTCTCCCTCCTTTCTCACTGTCACACCAGGAATTCGCTTACCGAATGATCAAACGGATGACCAAAAGCGTGTGGCGACACCTGCCTTTGCCAAAGAGCAGGGTGTTTCACAGATTGTTGTGGGAAGATCTATCACAAAAGCCACAAACCCAGTGGAAGCTTATCAACAAATTTTGAAAGAGTGGGAGTGACTGCCGGATGAAAACGAAAATCGCGAAGCATTTATTACAAATCAAAGCTGTCTCTTTAAAACCAGACGAACCATTTACATGGGCGAGCGGCATCAAATCACCGATTTACTGTGACAATCGCCTCACCTTGTCTTATCCTGAGGTCAGAGGGGATATTGCGGAAGGATTAAAAGATTTGATTCTCACTCATTTTGAAGGAGCGGAAGTTGTCGCAGGTACAGCTACAGCTGGCATTCCTCATGCGGCATTAGCAGCTGATCGTCTGAACGTACCGATGTGTTATGTAAGAAGTAAACCAAAAGCACACGGAAAAGGAAATCAAATTGAAGGAGCTATATCGCCTGGCCAAAAGGTGGTTGTCGTAGAAGACCTCATCTCAACTGGAGGCAGCGTTCTTGAAGTTGTTGCTGCTCTAGAAGAAGAAGGCTGTGACGTACTCGGAGTTGCAGCGATCTTCACTTATGGACTGCCAAAAGCAACTGCGGCTTTTCAAGAGAAAAACATTCCCTATGTCACGCTGACAGACTATGACACGCTGACAGAAGTGGCACTTGAGCTAAAAGCAATCGAGCCTTCTGCTATGAATAAACTAAAACGCTGGAGACAGGATCCTTCGTCTGAATCTTGGATGGAAGAAACGGTCTAAAAAGCTTGTCTTGTTTTAAAAAAGCTGTGCGGCGCTGCACAGTTTTTTCATTTGGTTAAAAATAGTAAAATAGACTCAAATTTAAATAAAAACTAATCCTATCAACAAAGTCGGGTTGACTTTTGTTTGAATTGTGTTAATATTTAATACAAATTAAAACTCTTATCCAGAGAGGTGGAGGGACTGGCCCGATGAAGCCCGGCAACCTGCGATTTGCAAGGTGCTACTTCCTGCAAAATGATTCTATTTTGAAAGATAAGGAAATCGTGAGCTTCCTCATCTTTCTTTCGGACTGAAAGAAAGTTTTTTTATTTTAACGGTGAGGAGGAAGAGGAGATGGAACTGAAACAAAACCAGGATGAGGACTTAGTGAAGCACATGCAAGAGCTGATTGGGGATATGAAATTCGGTTCAATTACGTTGGTCGTTCAGGACGGTCAAGTGATTCAAGTGGAAAAAAATGAAAAAATCAGATTAAAGTAGTGCGGAGAATAGCAATAGAAGCAGTACTCCGGAAGGGGAGAAACAATGTTAACTTATGAAAATTGGCAAGAGCCGTCCATTACATTTCAAGAGGACGATTTGTATAAAGGGGCCCTATCTGTGCTGAAATGGGCGTACGGCCACTATGGTGATCAGCTCGTTTATGCATGCAGTTTTGGCATTGAGGGCATTGTCCTGATCGATCTTATTGCGAAAGTAAAAAAAGATGCAAGAATTGTCTTTTTAGATACAGGTCTGCATTTTAAGGAAACATACGACACCATTGATGCAGTTAAGGAAAGATATCCTGGTTTAGACATCGTGCTGAAAACACCTGAGCTGACGGTGGAAGAGCAGAATGAGCAGCATGGTGATAAATTATGGGAAACGAATCCTCAAAGCTGCTGCCATATGCGAAAGGTCATTCCGTTGCAAGAGGCACTATCTGGCTATCCGGCATGGCTGTCTGGTTTAAGAAGAGAGCAGTCGCCTAAACGAGCAGGTACGAATTTCTTAAATAAGGATGAAAAATTTCAATCAGTCAAAGTATGTCCGCTCATCCACTGGACGTGGAAGGACATATGGAGATATGCGTCTAGAGAGGATCTTACTTATAATCCGCTGCACGACCAAGGATATCCGAGCATCGGGTGTGCACCATGTACACAGCCGGCATTTACTGCTGATGATTTGCGTTCTGGAAGATGGTCAGGGACAGCAAAGACTGAGTGCGGATTACATGAGTAAGGGAGCATAATGTATGGAAATCGCCGCAATTTTATTTAGCTTATTCTTTGCTTTAAACATTGGCGCAAGTGGAGCAGCCGCTTCGATGGGCATCGCATATGGATCAGGTGCGATCAAAAAGCCAATCTATGCTCTCAGCGTTTGTGCAGTTGGAATATTAGCAGGTTCAGTGATTGGCGGCGGTGAGGTCGTCAAAACGATCAGCTCTGGGATTATGCCGGAATCTGTCATTTCACTTGAAATTGTGTGTATCATCATTGGCTCGGCCGCATTATCACTTTTCATAGCGAATCTCTTGGCCATCCCTTTATCCACAAGTGAGGTCACAGTAGGAGCTGTGGTTGGTGTGGCAGCCGCATATAAAGTGCTGTATGTGAAATCGATCTTAGTCATTGTCTCTTTTTGGGTGATTATTCCGATTGTTGCCTTTGTTTTTACCTTTGCTGTTGTCAAAATCATCAGATTGTTCCCTAAACGAACATTATCCAAAAAAGGTACATTGATTTTATCTGTTGTTTTGGTTATTAGTGGGTTTTTAGAAGCATTTTCAGCCGGCATGAACAATGTCGCCAATGCGGTCGGTCCGCTTGTCGCGTCAGGTGTTTTATCAGTCGGGCAAGGAACCCTTTACGGCGGAATCTTTGTGGCAATTGGGGCGCTTTTGCTAGGAAGAAGGGTGCTAGAAACAAACGGAAAGAAAATTACACGCTATCAAACGGGTGAAGGAATTCTATTATCGAGCACCGGTGCAGGACTTGTCATCGCCAGCTCTATTTTCGGGCTACCTGTTCCCCTTACTCAAATTACCTCCTCGTCCATTATTGGGCTTGGTATGGCAAAGAGTGGACCGAACATTTTTCATAAACATGTTGTGAAAAAAATGCTGAAAGTATGGGTCGTGTCACCTTTCTTATCACTCAGTCTATCGTATTTGCTGGTGAGCCTTTTGTTAAAAGGAGACTATTACTCTATCTTTATCATGATGAGTGTACTGCTTGCTTCACTAGGTGCACTGAGTCTTATGAAGGCAGTTAAAAATGAGAGCAGCTCGATTCATGAACAGGGCGGCGGGATTTAAATATAAATCCGACTATTAACATCTACTAAATATGAACATTGAGAGGAAGATGAACAAATGAGTTTAACACCACATGGTGGCGTATTAATTAATCGAGTAAATGAAGAATTTGATCTAAGCACAGCTGCGAAAGAAATTGAGCTGGATGCCATTTCTTTTGCAGACCTTGAACTCATTGCAATTGGCGGGTATAGTCCAATTGAAGGGTTTTTAACGAAAGCTGATTATGAAGCAGTTGTCAGCACTATGCGGCTAGCGAGTGGTGTCGTTTGGTCTCTTCCGATTACTTTGCCTGTCACGAAGGAAAAAGCAGCGGAGATCAATCAAGGTGACATTGTTCGTCTATCGTATAATGGAACAGTATACGGGGTCATAGAGGTGGAAGATCAATACACACCTGATAAGGAAAAAGAAGCAGTGAATGTGTATAAAACAGATGACCGTAATCACCCTGGGGTGAAAAAATTATTTGAACGCGGTGACACGTATATTGGTGGGAAAATTACACTGACAAAACGCAGTGAAAAACCTTTCCCGCAATTTACGTATGAGCCAGAAGAAACAAGAAAACATTTTAAAGAAAACGGCTGGAAAACCATTGTCGGTTTCCAAACGAGAAACCCAGTCCACCGTGCGCATGAATACATTCAAAAGACAGCACTGGAAACAGTGGATGGTCTATTTTTAAATCCGCTTGTTGGTGAAACAAAATCTGATGATATTCCAGCAGATGTAAGAATGAAAAGCTATCAAGTGTTACTGAACGGTTATTACCCGAAAGACCGCGTCTTTTTAGGTGTTTTTCCTGCTGCCATGCGTTATGCTGGACCAAAGGAAGCCATTTTTCATGCGCTTGTGCGTAAAAATTATGGCTGCACACATTTTATTGTCGGCAGAGATCATGCAGGTGTTGGTGATTATTATGGCACATACGAAGCGCAGGAGCTATTTGAGCAATTTACAAGCGAAGAAATTGGGATTACACCATTAAAATTTGAACACAGCTTTTACTGCAATACATGTGAAGCCATGGCTACACCAAAAACATGCCCACATGATAAAAGCGAACATGTCATTCTCTCAGGTACAAAAGTCAGAACGATGCTGAGAAATGGTGAATTACCACCGAGCACGTTCAGCCGAAAAGAAGTCATTGAAACATTAATCGAAGGATTAAAAACGACGGTGTCTTAAAGGAGGATATGACATGAGCAACGAACATATCGTGTGGCATGATTCATCTATTACTAAAAAAGAATATCAACAGAAAAACAACCATACAAGCGGGATCATTTGGCTGACAGGTCTAAGCGGTTCAGGTAAATCGACGATCGCCAACGCAGCGGCTCGAGAGCTGTTTAAACAGGGGTACCAAGTGACAGTTCTTGACGGCGATAACGTACGCCATGGACTCAATAAAGACTTAGGCTTTTCAGATGACGACAGAAAAGAGAACATTCGGCGCATCGGTGAAGTGGCGAAATTATTTGTTGAGCAAGGGACGATTGTCATTACTGCTTTTATTTCACCATTTCAAGAAGACCGCCAAATCGTGAGACAGTTAGTCGAAGACGGAGAGTTTCACGAAGTGTTTGTGAAATGTGATCTGAACGTGTGTGAAGAGCGTGATCCAAAGGGGTTATATAAAAAAGCAAGAAACGGCGAAATTCCATTTTTCACGGGAATCGATTCACCATACGAAGAGCCAGCTGCGCCTGAGCTCGTCCTAGATACAGGTGAATTATCACGCGAGGAGTCAAAACAGCGCCTTGTTGATTATGTAAAGGGTAAAACGAAATAATCGCCTGATGGCAGGGGGAGAAAGCAAGATGGGGAAAGTATACATTGTTGGTGCCGGACCGGGTGACCCAGACTTAATTACACTAAAGGCCCATAAGGCAATACAGCAGGCAGATGTCATTTTATATGATCGTCTTGTCAATCAAGAGATTCTTGCCCATGCCAAACCGGAGGCGGAGTTGATCTATTGCGGAAAATTGCCGAATCATCATATGATGAGACAGGAAGCGATTAACGAAGCACTTGTTGCTCATGCGAAGGAAGGGAACATAGTCGTTCGTCTAAAAGGCGGTGATCCCTTTGTATTTGGCCGTGGCGGTGAAGAAATCGAATGCTTAGCTGAGCATGGTATTCCGTATGAAGTTGTCCCAGGGATTACTTCTGGCATTGCAGCGGCTGCTTATGCAGGCATTCCAGTCACGCACCGAGAATTCAGCTCAAATGTTGCGTTTGTGACAGGGCATTATCAAAAGGATGAACATTTTGAAGAAAAGTGGGAAGCGCTGGCGACGGGGATTGATACCCTTGTCATTTACATGGGCGTCAAAAACGTGGAAAGAGTACAGCGGCTGCTTTTGAAAAATGGGCGGAATCCTGAAACCCCAGCTGCCTTTATTCACTGGGGAACGACCACAAGGCAAAAGACGACTTGCTGTACGGTGGCGACACTATCTGAAACGGTTGAAAAAGAAGGAATCGAGCATCCAAGTTTAATCGTGGTAGGAGATGTCGTTCACTTTCATCAAAAGTTGAACTGGTTTGAACCAGCACTGATTGAGAAATGAAAACAAAGATGAAAAGACACGTGGGGACATCGTGTCTTTTCGTCTGAATAAAACCAAGGTCGCAAGGAGGAGTCAAATGAAACAAGCTGTCCTTTATGTTGGGCATGGAAGCAGGGTAAAAGAAGCGCAGGATAAAGCCATTTCTTTTATGAAAAGCTGTATGCCGTTAGTGGAAGCAGATATACAAGAAATTTGTTTTTTAGAGTTGACGGACCCTTCAATCGAAGAAGGGTTTGAGACTTGTGTGCAAAAAGGAGCAACCCACATCGCAATCGTCCCGCTCCTCCTTTTAACTGCCATGCATGCCAAATCAGATATTCCAGATGAGATTGCGAAAGTACAAAAACATTTCCCAAAAGTGAAGGTGACATATGGAAGACCTATAGGCGTGAACCAAGAAGTCACGAAAGCGGTTATCGCAAGGATTGAAGAAGCAGGATACAAGGGAGAGCGCGCTAAAATTCTTTTAATTGGCCGCGGAAGCTCTGATCCAGATGTAAAGCGGGATGTGTTTGGGATTGCAGATGATGTCCGAAGCATGCTGCCTCGTGCTGAGGTTCTCCCGTGTTTTATTACAGCGTGTGAACCGAATTATCGTGACGTCTTAGCACAGTTAACAGTAGATGACGATACGCCTGTCTATCTCGTGCCTTATCTTTTATTTACCGGCATTTTAATGAAAGAGATTGAGAATGAAGCGGATCAGGCGAGAGAGCGGCTGCGAGATGTCCGTGTCTGCCGGTATATTGGGTTTCATCCCCATGTGAAAGCAGCTTATATTGAACGTGTGCAGGAAACGATTTTAAATAAAGAGAATGCGTTTCGATTTCAAGGAGAAAGCCATGCTTCCAGTTCATCTTGATCTAACCAATAAACACGTGCTGATTGCCGGTGGTGGAAGGGTTGCGGCTAGAAGGACGAGTGCGCTATGCATTGAGCCTTGCAGCATAACCATTGTGAGTCCTGACATTTGTGATGAAATGGCGAATCTCATTGAGACATATCAGCTGACTTGGAAGAAAAAGAAAGTTGATGCGGAAGATGTAAAGGATGCATTTTTCATTGTCGCTGCTACAGACGATCCTTCAGTAAACGAGTGGATGACGCAAACAGCGCTTCCTCATCAGCTCGTCAACTGTGTGAGCCAGTCAGAGCTTGGCAATGTGATTGTGCCAAAGGTTGTAAGGGCAGGAAAAGTGACAATCTCCGTATCTACGAGTGGTGCAAGCCCAGCCCGCACTAAACAGCTGGCTGCGGCCATTGAGACCTTGCTTGAACAAGAGGATGTAGATGTACTGGATGAGCTCTATATAGAAAGAAAAAAAAGACAAAGAAAAAGCCGATAAAATCGGGACTGACCCCCGTTTTTGAGACAGGGATCAAAACACCTTTATGAAACAGCCAGTTGCCGAAACTCTTTTGGTGACTGGTTGTTTAATTTCAATTGAATTCGGATATTGTTATAGTAATCAATATACTCCCTGACTGTTTTTTCTACAATGGCTGTTGTAGTGTTTGTCAGGTGGTGGAGATAGAATCCTTCTGATTTTAAACTGGAGTGGAAGGATTCGATGGGGGCATTATCAGCGGGCATTCCCTTACGGGACATGCTCATGGTAATGCTTTTTTCCTTTATCTCCTTTTGATAAGCATAAGAAGTGTAGACCGAACCTTGATCACTATGAAGTACGCAGCCTTTAGGCAGTGCCTGTAGCTGATTCAATGTATCTAGAACAAGCGAAACATCCTGTTTATCACCAATCGTATAAGCCACAATCTCACTTGTATATAAATCTTTTATGCTAGATAGATAAAGTATTTTTTGACCAAATGGCAAATACGTTATATCTGTCACCAGTTTTTCAAGTGGCTTAGTCGCAGTAAAATCCTGTTTTAAGTGATTTTCTGCAATATAATAAGGTTGACCAGTCTGTTTACGCTTTTTTACTTTCACACGACACTGTAAACCGTAGGTTTGCATAATACGTTGTACGGTCTTATGGTTCATTTTCATTTCTTTTCGCAGTAGAGCCGTTATTTTACGATAACCATACGTATATTGGTGTGCCTCACAAAGAGACGATATGAGGTCGATTAACACTTGCTGTTTTGGCTGGAGATCTTGTTTTTTCCAACGATAAAATGTTGATCTTGCGACCTCAAACATCTGACAGAATGTACTTACACTTACTGTGTCTTTTACCGTATCGTAAATCGACACGAACGCTTCTTTTTTCACTTCCTTTCCCATTCCATGTACTTTTTTAATAGGTCAATTTGTTGTTTTAGAAAACGATTTTCTGTTTTTAACTTTTCGTTCTCATCTTGATATTCAGGTCCTTTACCATATGAATACTGTTTGCCTACCGGCTGTCTTAAACGATGAATGTCTCCAGATTTATACCATTTCATCCATGTTTTAAGTTGGGTCACATTCCGAATATTTAATTCCTCCAACACTTTTTTAACTGGTACTCCCGCCAATCGCATTTCAATTGCCTTCATCTTCACTTCAAATGGATAACTAACTCTTGAACCCATAGAAAAACACCTCCAAATTGTTTTCAGGTATTCTATACCCGATTTTCAACTTAAAGGTGTTTTTATCTGTCTCACTTTATGGGGTCAGTCCCATCTCATCTAAAGATTTAATCGGCTCTTTTTTATTTTCTCAGCTTTAGGACAACATCCTCATCAGGCGTCACAAATAAAGTTTGCTGCTGATCATACGTGACAAAGCCCGGTTTTGCTCCGTTTGGTTTTTTCACATGCCGGATTTTCGTATAATCGACAGGGACGGAGCTTGATTCTTTTGCCTTCGAGAAGTAGGCAGCAATTTGTGCCGCTTCAAGCAACGTTTGTTCATCAGGCGCTTGGTGACGAATGACGACATGTGATCCAGGAATATTCTTTGTGTGCAGCCAAATGTCATCACGAGCTGCCGCCTTTGTGGTCAAATATTCGTTTTGCTTGTTGTTTTTTCCAACGAGAATCGGAACACCTTGAGAAGATTCATATGCTTCAAGCTGAATGGCCGATGGTTTTTTCTTTTTGGCGTTGCGTTTTTGTTTGGGACGCAAATATTTTCCTTCCACCAGTTCTTCTCTTATTTCCTCTAAATCTTTTGGTGAGGCAGAGGACAGCTGCTGGATCAGCTCATCAAAATAAACAATTTCTTCATGTGTTCGTTCGATTTGTTCATTTACGGCCTCTACTGCATTTTTTGCCTTTTGGTATTTTGTAAAATACGCTTGTGCATTTTCAGAAGGGGTTTTGTTTGTTTTGAGCGGGATCGTCATCTCTCCACCTTCTTCATCGTAATAATTGATGACAGTCGCTTCTTTATCCCCTTTTTTAATCGCATATATATTGGCAGTAAGCAATTCACCATAAAGCTGATACTTATGCGCATTTTGAGATTCTTCAAGCGTTCTTTTTAGTTTTTTCAGTTTTTTTTCATTTTTCTTTTTTTCATTTGCAACAAAGCGTTCAAGATCAGCCGCCTGCTGTTTGACTCTGTCTCTTTCAGCTTTTCCGAAATAAAAGCGGTCAAGCAGCTCGCTTAGAGAATCAAATGTCTTCATGTCACCATCGACGTGCTGAAGTTCTAATAAATAAAAATACTCTTTCCCATCTTTTCTCGTGAGCTGAGGGGTAAAAGAATGCGCCTGTATGAGCTGGAACATCTCGAGTAATGTACTTGGAATCGTTTCCTGATTGGCAAGACCGGCCCTGTGGACAGCTTCCTTAGCAAACAGCGGAGAAACTCCGGAGAATGTATCGACAATTTGATTGGCGATTTTCCCTTCTTGAAAACGTAAATGCTTTAAAATATCTTCCTTCGTCACGTCAAAAGGATTCAGCTTTTGCTGTGCCGGCGGCAGAAGATATTGATGTCCGGGCAGCACCGTTCGATAGCTGTTCACAGATGGAGAAAGATGTTTCAGTCCGTCAATGATCTGCTCCGTTTCGTCCTCCACGAGGATCAAGTTGCTGTGCCTGCCCATAATTTCAATATATAGCTTACGGGTTTGTTCATCGCCAATTTCATTTCGGCTTCGCACGTGCAGCACGATCACCCGATCTAACCCAATTTGTTCAAAACGTTCAATGAACCCACCCTCAAGATGTTTTCTGAGAAGCATACAAAACATTGGCGGTTCGCTCGGATTATCATCATGGTGCTCAGTGAGCTGTACTCTTGCATAGCTCGGGTGAGCGGATAAAAGAAGCTTATGATTCTTCCCCTTTGATCGGATATGAAAAATCAGCTCATGCTTGTATGGCTGATGTATTTTCGAAATTCTTCCACCAGTTAATGTTTCTTGCAATTCATTTGTCATACCGTATGTAAAAATGCCGTCAAATGACATGTTGGATACACCCTCTTCTTTCACACAAATCTACTGAAAGAACCTTACGTTTTCTCGTTCTTTAGGCAGTCTTATTATTATAGCATGATTTAGGACGAGTCTGAATAAACTGGCTTATAGAACACTGCATAAGAGAGAGAACAAAAGAGGAGTGGACGAGGTCAAATGAATTGGCATGAACTGAACCAAACCGATTTATTAAAAACAATGAATACATCGATAGGTGACGGACTGTCAGAAAAAGATGTGCAAAAGCGGCTTGAAAAGCATGGGCCAAATGAATTGCAGGAAGGGAAAAAGGCGTCGGCGTTCGTTATTTTTTTAGCGCAATTTAAAGACTTTATGGTGTTAATCCTGCTTGCGGCAACGATTATTTCTGCCTTTTTAGGTGAATACATTGATGCTGTGGCGATTGTGGCGATTGTGCTGATAAATGGTGTGCTTGGCTTTTATCAGGAACGCCGTGCGGAAAAGTCCCTCCAAGCACTAAAGGAATTATCAACGCCGCATGTCTATGCAAGGAGAAACAATGAATGGGTCAAGATCCCGTCCAAGCACCTCGTGCCGGGAGATATTGTGAAGTTTTCAAGCGGGGACCGAATTGGGGCAGATATCAGATTACTAGAAACAAAGAGTTTGGAAATCGAAGAATCTGCCCTCACTGGAGAGTCCATCCCAGCGGTCAAACATGCGAGTCCGCTCTCGCGAGATCATGTCTCGCTTGGAGATTTGACGAACATGGCCTTTATGGGGACTCTTGTCACAAGAGGAAGCGGTGTAGGTGTTGTCATCGGTACAGGGATGAATACGGCGATGGGACAAATTGCCGGTATGCTGGATTCAGCAGGTAATATGGAAACACCGCTGCAAAGGCGCCTTGAGCAGCTTGGGAAAATTTTGATTGTTGCTGCCTTATTTTTAACTGTGCTTGTGGTTGTTCTTGGTGTAGTGCAAGGTCATGATTTGTATCATATGTTCTTGGCGGGTGTATCTCTCGCGGTTGCTGCGATTCCAGAAGGAGTGCCGGCGATCGTCACTGTCGCACTTTCCCTTGGTGTGCAGCGGATGATTAAACAAAAATCCATTGTCAGAAAGCTGCCGGCCGTCGAAACACTCGGCTGCGCCTCGATTATTTGTTCAGATAAAACAGGCACAATGACACAAAATAAAATGACAGTAACACATGTATGGGCAGAGGGGAAAACGTGGAATATTTCTGGCGCAGGGTACGAGCCGTCAGGTGATTTTACTTTAAACGGAGAACTTGTTCATGTAGACAAACATCCAAGCCTGCAAAAGGTGCTATTATACGGAGCGCTTTGTAATACATCGACCATCGTTGAAAAAGATGGAGAGATGAGACTTGATGGTGATCCGACAGAAGGAGCACTTCTCACCGCTGCGCGTAAAGCGGGTTTTACAGAGCAATTCATCGAAGCAGGATTTCGTGTGGTGGAGGAGTTCCCTTTTGACTCTGAAAGAAAAATGATGTCAGTCGTCGTGGAAACGAATCAGAAGGAGCGGTATGTCATTGCCAAAGGGGCGCCAGATGTGCTAATGAACCGTTCAAGTCATATGATGCACGGCGGACGTACCGCCTCATTTTCAAAGGTCCACCGGCAAGAAACAGAAGCTGCCATTCAAGGTTTAGCAAGACAAGCGCTTAGAACCATTGCGATTGCATATAAAAAAGTAAGCCTTACAGAAAAAATCACCTCTGTTCAGCAGGCAGAAACTGGCCTCACATTCATCGGTCTAGAGGGCATGATTGATCCACCTCGTCCTGAAGTGAGACGAGCGATCAAAGAATGCCGGGATGCTGGCATTAAAACAGTGATGATTACAGGCGATCACGTAGAAACGGCTAAAGCGATCGCTAAAGATTTAAGTCTCTTACCGAAGCAAGGAAAGGTGCTTGATGGAAAAGCTCTGGATCAGCTAAGCGACAAAGAGCTGGAGCAAACAGCAGAAGATGTGTACGTCTTTGCCCGTGTATCACCTGAGCATAAACTGAGAATTGTGAAGGCCTATCAAAAAAATGGCCATATTGTCGCGATGACAGGTGATGGGGTGAATGATGCGCCAGCGATTAAACAGGCGGATATTGGTATATCCATGGGGATTACCGGAACTGACGTTGCCAAAGAAGCTTCTTCTCTTATTTTGCTTGATGACAACTTTGCGACCATTAAATCCGCTATTAAAGAGGGCCGGAATATTTATGAAAACATTCGCAAATTTGTCCGCTATTTGCTGGCATCGAATGTGGGAGAGATTTTGGTCATGCTGTTTGCGATGCTTCTTGCGCTTCCATTGCCTCTCGTTCCAATTCAAATTTTGTGGGTAAACCTTGTCACAGACGGCTTGCCGGCTATGGCACTTGGAATGGATAAACCAGAAGGCGATGTCATGAAGAGAAAGCCGCGGAACATGAAAGAGGGGATTTTTGCAAGAGGGCTTGGCTGGAAGGTCGTATCAAGAGGGTTTCTGATCGGGATTGCCACTTTGTTAGCCTTTATGTTTGTGTATCACCGTGATCCGAACAATCTTCAATATGCGCAGACGGTTGCATTCAGCACACTCGTTTTGGCGCAGCTCATTCATGTGTTTGACTGCCGCAGTGAACGGTCTATTTTTGAACGCAATCCATTTGGGAATATGTACTTGATCGGCGCTGTTGTGTCTTCCCTGCTGCTGATGCTTGTGGTCATTTATTATCCGCCGCTTCAGCCAATTTTCAAAACGGTGGCGGTCGCACCAGTCGATTGGCTTCTGATCATCGGTATGTCTGCATTGCCAACTTTTTTACTGGCAGGATCACTTTTGACAAGAAAAAAATAATTGGTTATGGTATAATTTTGAGGTAATAGTGTCTGCTATTACCTTTTTCATTTTATTAATATGAAAGAATTGGGTGTTTTGACATGATACGCAGTATGACGGGATTCGGCCAAGCGAGTAAAACGGATGGAGAACTGACAGTGTCAGTTGAGCTAAAATCGGTCAATCACCGTTTTAAAGAGGTTCATGCCCGTTTGCCGAGGCCGCTTTTATATTTCGAAGATACATTGAAAAAAATCATTCTTCGTCACGTGCAGCGCGGTCGAATTGAGCTGTTTGTTACGATTGAAGGCGGTAAACTTGCAAGCCGGTCTTTACAGATTGACTGGCCGCTGCTTGATGAATATATGAAAGCCGCAAAAGACCTTGAGGACCGCTATCACATTTCAGGTATTCAGCATGCACATGACTTACTGAAGCTGGAACAGGCTGTTCAGGTGGAAGAGTCAGTCAGCCGAAATGAGCAGCTGGAGCAATTACTGATAGACACTTGTGAAGAAGCTGTCAAGGAGCTTTGCTTTATGAGAGAGCAAGAGGGCACATCACTTCAAAAAGACTGTGAACTCAGGCTGTCTGAACTTGAGGCATTTACAGAAGAAATCAAAGTGTTTGCACCAGAGGTTGTGAGCCAGTACAAAGAACGATTGAATCAAAGATTGCAAGAATGGATCGGAGAGGCGCTTGAAGAGAGCAGACTAACCACAGAGGCGGCCATCTTTGCGGATCGCTGTGACATTACAGAAGAGATTACGAGGCTGAAAAGTCATTTTCAGCAGTTCCAGCAAATTTTGACGCAAGGCGGCGCTGCCGGTCGAAAGCTTGACTTTCTTGTACAGGAGCTCAACCGTGAAGTCAACACGATTGGATCTAAAGCAAACCATCACCATTTAACAAAGCTGGTGGTTGAAATGAAAAGCGCTATTGAAAAAATAAAAGAACAAGTGCAAAATATAGAATAGTCATTGTGTATGCTGTTTACAGTGCGTCTCTTTCGGCGAGACTAGAGACGTTTATATTACAGGGGGACGAAAGAAGATGACCATAAAGTTGATCAATATCGGATTTGGAAACATCATTTCAGCGAATCGGATGATTTCGATCGTCAGTCCGGAATCAGCACCGATTAAACGAATGATACAAGACGCAAGAGATCGAGGCATGCTCATTGATGCGACATACGGAAGAAGAACCCGTGCTGTTGTCATTATGGACAGTGACCATGTCATCTTATCTGCCGTTCAGCCTGAGACTGTTGCGCAAAGACTTTCTGTAAAAGAAGAAATCATAGATGAAGGGCAGGGGTAATACGCCATTATGAAAGAAAGAGGACTTTTAATCGTTCTCTCTGGACCTTCGGGAGTTGGAAAAGGAACGGTCAGACAAGCCATTTTCTCCCAGGAAGATACGAAATTTGAATACTCTATTTCTGTGACAACCCGCAAACCGCGTGAAGGTGAAAGAAATGGTGTAGATTATTTCTTTAAAACCAGGGAAGAATTTGAACATATGATTGAAAACAAAAAGCTGTTAGAATGGGCAGAATATGTCGGGAATTACTACGGCACGCCTGTTGACTATGTAGAACAAACATTGAGCGAAGGGAAAGACGTTTTCCTTGAAATCGAAGTGCAAGGTGCACTTCAAGTAAGAGAAGCATTCCCGGAAGGTCTCTTTATTTTTCTTGCACCGCCAAGTCTTTCAGAACTTCAAAACCGCATTATTACACGCGGGACAGAATCTGAGGACCTCATCCGTAACCGAATGGCTGCTGCAAAAGAAGAAATTGAAATGATGGATGCTTATGACTATGTCGTTGAAAACGACGATGTCGAGATTGCATGTGAAAGAATTAAAGCGATCGTCCTTGCAGAGCACCTGCGAAGAGACAGAGTCGCACCAAGATATAAAAAAATGCTGGGGGTAGAATAAACTATGTTAGATCCTTCAATTGACTCATTGATGAACAAACTTGACTCAAAATATACACTTGTCACAGTGTCTGCACGCCGTGCACGTGAAATGCAAATCCATCAAGATCAACAAATCGAAAACACAAAATCCTACAAATTTGTAGGGAAGGCTCTTGAAGAAATCGATGCTGGTCTTTTGACATTTGAAAAAGAAGAGCAAGAATAACATCGCTTCTGCTATTGCAGATACGATACGTTCAAAAAAGTCAAAACTATGATTGGTTTTGACTTTTTTGAATTGTAGACGAATTTGTGAAAAAGGCCGCTAAGGGGGACAAACAAATGTTACAGTCAAAAAATATTTTACTCGGCGTCAGCGGAGGAATCGCCGTATATAAAGCAGCTGCACTCACTAGTAAACTCGTACAGGCAGGCGCAAACGTAAGAGTGATTATGACAGAATCTGCCCGTGAGTTTGTGTCTCCGCTCACCTTTCAAGCCCTATCTCGGCATGAGGTGTATGTGGATACATTTAAAGAAAACAATCCAAAAGTCATTGCACATATTGATGTAGCTGACTGGGCCGATCTCATTCTTGTTGCCCCTGCAACAGCACATACCATTGGTAAAATGGCCGCAGGACTTGCTGATGATATGCTCACAACGACCTTGCTTGCTTCAACTGCTCCTGTATGGATTGCACCGGCTATGAATGTGCACATGTATGACCATCCAGCTGTCAAGCGGAACATCCGCACTTTATATGAAGACGGCTACCGGTTTATAGAGCCAAGTGAAGGCTATTTAGCATGCGGCTACATTGGAAAAGGACGCTTAGAGGAGCCTGAAAAAATTGTTGAACACATTCGTGCATTTTTTGATGAGCCAACCAGCTTGCCGCTTTCAGGTAAAAAAGTCGTGGTCACAGCTGGCCCTACACGAGAAGTGATCGACCCTGTTCGTTTCCTTTCAAATCGATCTTCTGGGAAAATGGGCTATGCCATTGCAGAAGCTGCCGAGCAAATGGGCGCTGATGTCACGCTCATTTCAGGACCTGTTTCGTTAACTGCGCCTGAGCATGTGGACGTGGTACACGTGGAATCGGCTGAGGAGATGTATCAAGCAGCGTTAAATGTATACGAGACAGCAGATATAGTGATTAAATCAGCGGCCGTTGCCGATTATACGCCTGTCACGACGTATTCTCATAAAATGAAAAAACAAGATGGTGCACTAGCGGTTGAATTTAAGCGGACGAAAGATATTTTAAAAGAGCTTGGGAAAAGAAAAGAACATCAGGTGCTAGTCGGCTTTGCAGCTGAGACGCAGGATGTAGAATATTATGCGAAAAAGAAAATCGAATCCAAGCATTTAGATATGATTGTCGCGAACAATGTTGCAGCAGAGGGCGCAGGCTTTGGCACAGATACAAATGTCGCAGCATTGATCAAAGTAGACGGCACAAAAAAAGAGCTGCCAATGATGAGCAAAAAAGACCTTGCCTTTGAAATCTTACAGGAGGCAAAGCAGCTGCTGCCAAAAGAGCGTGATCGAGCATGATTGCTGAAGTGATTGTCGATGTCACAACGAAAGCCATTGACCGGCCATTTGACTATCGTGTGCCAGACCGCTTTAAAGGCCTTGTCAAGGCTGGTATGAGGGTAGTAGTTCCTTTTGGCCCAAGGAAGATTCAAGGGTTTGTGACAAAAATCAAAGAAGAAACAGACGTACAGTCAGGAAACATCAAGGACATTGTCGATTTATTTGATTTATCTCCTGTTCTGACAGATGAGCTATTGGAGCTTTCCCACTGGCTGACGGAAAAAACATTGTCCTATCATATTACGGCGCTTCAATCGATGCTTCCGGCAGCGATGAAAGCCAAATATGAAAAAGAAATTCAGGTGTTATCAGCTGAGGAACTTCCGCAGTCATTGAAAGAGCTTTTCGGTCAGCAAGAGAGCATCCTTTACGCTGACATTCCGCCTGAACAGCTGAAGCCTATTCAAAAGCATGTCCAAAAAGGCCATCTAGAAGTCAGATATCACGTCTCACAAAAATCCGGAAAGAAAAAGGTGCGGACACTTCAGATAGCAGTTGCGAAAGAAAAACTTGAAGAAAAGCAGGAGCAGTTAAAGAAAAATGCGGTGAAACAGAAGGCGCTGCTTGCCTTTTTACTTCAAACGAATGAAACCACGTTTTTAGCAAAAGATTTGCAGCAGCAAACAGGTGCTAGTTCTCAAACGATAAAAGCCTTGATTCAAGAAGGTCTGTTAACAGAAAGCTATGAAGAGATTTATCGAGATCCTTATCGGGATAGGGAGTTTACACCATCTACTCCTCTTGATCTCACAACAGAGCAAGCAGAAGCGGCAAAACCCATTCATCAAGCAGTGAGCGATGACAAACATGAAACGTTTTTACTGCACGGAGTCACAGGAAGCGGTAAAACCGAAATTTATTTACAGACAATTGATCATGTCCTCCAAAAAGGAAAAGAAGCGATCGTACTAGTTCCTGAGATTTCATTAACCCCTCAAATGGTCCAGCGTTTTAAAGAGCGCTTCGGGTCCAATGTGGCTGTCCTTCATAGCGGCTTATCGACAGGGGAAAAATACGATGAATGGCGGAAAATCCACCGCAAGGAAGTCAAGCTTGTCGTTGGCGCAAGATCGGCTGTTTTTGCCCCGTTTGAGAATTTAGGAATGATCATTATAGATGAAGAACATGAATCGTCTTATAAACAAGAGGAAATGCCTCGTTATCATGCAAAAGATGTTGCCATTGAACGAGCAGGGCGGCACCAATGTCCGGTTGTATTAGGCAGTGCAACGCCTTCACTTGAGTCATATGCACGTGCGAAAAAGGGTGTGTATACGCTGCTGACGCTCAAACGGCGCGTCAATCAGCAGCAGCTGCCGCACGTTTCGTTAATTGATATGAGAGAAGAATTAAGAAACGGCAACCGCTCCATGTTCTCAGAAGAATTAATGCTCAGGTTAAAAGAAGTACTTGAAAGGAAAGAACAGGCGGTTTTATTTCTAAATAAAAGAGGCTATTCATCCTTTGTGATGTGCCGTGATTGCGGATATGTGGAACAATGTCCACATTGTGAGATCTCTCTCACTTATCACCGCTTTCAAAAACGGCTGAAGTGCCATTACTGCGGTCACGAAGCTCCTGTACCTGCAGAATGCCCAGAATGTCATAGTGAGCATATTCGCTATTTTGGTACAGGCACGCAGCGTGTGGAAGAAGAGCTGACGAAGGTATTGCCAGAAGCAAGGGTCATCCGAATGGATGTAGATACAACCTCTCGGAAAGGCGCGCACGAAAAGCTTCTCACGTCCTTTGGCAATAAAGAAGCGGATATTCTGCTTGGGACGCAAATGATAGCAAAAGGATTAGACTTCCCAGATGTTACACTGGTCGGTGTCCTCAGCGCGGATACGTCTCTGCACATCCCTGATTTTCGTTCAAGTGAAAAAACGTTTCAGCTTCTTACACAAGTAAGCGGACGGGCGGGACGTCATGAAAAAGCGGGGTCAGTCATTATTCAATCATATACACCTTCGCATTATAGTATTGAATTAACGAAACAGCATGATTATGAAGCCTTTTATGAGCAGGAGATGCTGCACCGTCGTCATCAGTCCTATCCGCCGTTTTACTTTTTGGCTATGGTGACTGTGTCACATGAAGAAGTGACGAAGGCAGCGCATGTCACGGACAAAATTGTTCAGTTCCTAAAAATGAATTGTGCACCGAATACAAGAATTCTCGGTCCTGCTGCTTCTCCAATCGCTAAGATCAAAGATAGATATCGATATCAATGCGTGATAAAATACAAAAGGGAAAATGAACTGGCAAGTTTATTACGAAAAATACAAGATCATTATCAAAAAGAAATGGAACAAAAACAGTTGATGATATCAATCGATATGAATCCATATATGATGATGTAAAACGGAGGTCTTTTCGTGGCAATCAAACCGATCGTCTTACATCCGGCAGACGTGCTTGAACAACAAACAGAGCTTGTTGATACATTCGATAAAAAACTCAAAAAACTGCTGGATGATATGTATGATACAATGCTTGAACTAGATGGAGTCGGCCTAGCCGCACCACAAATCGGCATCTCAAAAAGAATCGCCGTGGTCGATATCGGAGAAGATTCTGGGAGGATTGACTTAGTTAATCCTGAGATTCTTGAAGTGGAAGGGAGCCAGACAGACATTGAAGGCTGCCTGAGCTTTCCATCTTTGTACGGAACGGTCGAAAGACCAAATTATGTGAAGGTGAAAGCCTTTGATAAGAAAGGCAAACCATTTACAATAGAAGCAGAAGGATTTTTAGCAAGAGCTTTATTGCATGAAATTGATCACTTAGACGGCGTATTATTCACGTCGAAGATCATTCAAACCTATACAGAAAAAGAACTTGCGGAAATGGAAGGGTGAAGAAAATGGCACGTATCGTATTTATGGGAACCCCTGATTTCTCAGTACCTGTGCTGCAAACACTTATCACAGAAGGATACGAAGTGGTAGGGGTCGTCACACAGCCAGATCGCCCGAAAGGCAGAAAACGAGTGCTCACGCCGCCACCTGTAAAAGTAGAAGCCTTAAAACATGGCATTCCAGTTTTACAGCCTGAAAAGGTACGTCTTGATGAAGAAATTGATAAAGTGCTTGCGTTAAAGCCAGATTTGATCGTAACAGCAGCATTCGGACAAATTTTGCCAAAAAGATTACTTGATGAGCCTGAATTTGGCTGTATCAACGTTCATGCCTCACTTTTGCCAGAACTAAGAGGCGGTGCACCGATCCATTATGCGATCTTGCAAGGCAAAAAGAAAACAGGCGTGACGATCATGTATATGGTGGAAAAGCTTGATGCAGGTGACATGATTAGCAAAGTAGAAGTAGAAATTGATGAATTAGATAATGTCGGAACACTGCACGATAAATTAAGTGTGGCTGGTGCGGCCTTATTAAAAGAAACAGTTCCAAATGTGTTAAGCAGGTCCATCTCGCCAATTCCGCAAAATGAAGAGGCAGCAACATATGCACCAAATATTAAGCGGGAGCAGGAAAGGTTAGACTGGACAAAACCAGGAGAAGAGCTTTACAACCAAGTTCGTGGCTTAAACCCATGGCCAGTTGCCTATACTGAATGGAACGGCGCCAACTTAAAAGTATGGGAAGCGAAAAAAGTTCCGCTTCAAGCGCCAGAAGAACCTGGGAAAGTGATTGAGCTTCAAAAAGAAGGACCAGTCATTGGAACGGGAAATCAGCAAGGCCTTTTATTAACGAGTGTACAGCCCGCTGGAAAGAAAAAAATGAGCGGTGAAGACTTCCTAAGAGGCGCAAATATCGAAATTGGACAGAAATTAGGGTTAATCAATGAAGAAAAGTAATGTGAGAGAAGTAGCGCTGGACGCTTTAATCAAACTCGAACAAAATCAAGCCTACAGTAACTTGCTTTTGCAGTCAGTGATGAAAGAGAAAGAACTCTCCGATCAAGACAAACCGCTATTAACAGAACTTGTATACGGTACACTGCAAAACAAGCTGGCACTTGATTATATGCTCACACCCTTTGTGAAAAAACCGCAAAAAGTGGCTCCGTGGGTCATGCAGCTTTTGCGGATGTCTCTTTATCAAATGGTTTATCTCGAAAAAATTCCAGATCGTGCAGCCATCCATGAAGCAGTGGAACTAACGAAAAAGCGCGGACATAAAGGCATTTCTTCACTAGTAAACGGCGTTCTTCGTTCCGTGCAAAGAGAGGGAGTTCCATCATTTGATGCGATCAAAGATCCGGTCAAACGGCTATCGGTTGAGACAAGCCATCCATTGTGGCTCGTACAAGAATGGGTAGAGGCGTACGGTTTTGAAGCAGCAGAAAGCATGTGCCGTATTCATTTAGTCCCGCCAAAGCAGACATTGCGTGTCAATCGAATGAAAAAAGACCGCACTGCACTGCAGCAAGAACTCATGGATGCAGGAATTGAAACAGAGCTCGGCGACTTATCTGAGGATGCACTCAAACTCATGAAAGGATCTATCGTATCTACTCCTTTCTTTCAAGAGGGCTTTGTCACGATTCAAGATGAAAGCTCCATGCTTGTTGCAAGAGCGCTGGACCCTCAGCCGGGAGAAATGGTGCTTGATGCCTGTGCTGCTCCTGGTGGTAAATCAACACATATCGCAGAGCGAATGAACGATGAGGGGAACATTGTGTCTCTTGATTTACATGAGCACAAAGTAAAACTGATCAAACAGGCAGCAAAGCGTCTAAACTTAACGCACATTGAGGCAAAAGCGCTTGATGCAAGAAAAGCATCCGACCATTATGATGATGCTTCGTTTGACCGTATTCTCATTGATGCACCATGTTCAGGTTTTGGCGTCATTAGACGAAAACCAGATATGAAATATACAAAGTCCTCGGAAGACTCAGCAAGACTTGCGACAATTCAGCAATCGATCTTGCATGAAGCAGCCCAGCTGCTAAAGCCAGGCGGAACCCTTGTATACAGTACATGTACAATGGATCCAACAGAAAATCAACAAGTGATTCATGCGTTTTTACAAGAACACCAAGACTTCGAACCCGATCTATCTCTTAATGAACGGCTGCCTGAGCAGGTTGCTCCGTTTGTTCAAAACGGAAGTGTACAAATTCTTCCTCATTATTTCGGAACAGATGGTTTCTTTATTTGCAGCATGAGAAAGAAGGGATAAAAAATGACAGAACAAAAACAAAAAGTAAGAAAAGAACTGAAGACAGATATGCCGTCGATCTACTCATTTGAGCTAAACGAAATCAAAGAATGGTTAAAGGAACAAGGCGAAAAGCCTTTCCGTGCAACACAAATTTTTGAGTGGCTTTATGAAAAACGCGTCACATCCTTTGATGAAATGTCTAACCTTTCAAAGGAATTAAGAGAGAAATTAAAAGATCAATTTGCGATCACCACATTAAAAACTGTGATCAAACAAACGTCTCAAGACGGAACGATCAAGTTTTTATTTGAATTACATGATGGTTATACGATTGAAACAGTGCTGATGCGTCACGAATACGGCAACTCTGTCTGTGTCACAACTCAGGTTGGCTGCCGAATTGGCTGCACGTTCTGTGCATCTACACTTGGCGGGTTAAAACGAAACCTTGAAGCAGGAGAAATCGTTGCTCAAGTATTGAAAGTGCAGCAGGCGCTTGATGAAACAGATGAGAGAGTCAGCTCAGTTGTCATCATGGGAATTGGTGAACCGTTTGATAACTTTGACGAAATGCTTGCTTTCCTTAAAATCATCAATCATGACAACGGCTTAAATATTGGCGCGCGTCATATTACAGTGTCGACAAGCGGAATCATTCCAAAGATCTATCAATTCGCTGATGAGCAAATGCAAATCAATTTTGCTGTCTCGCTGCATGCACCAAACACAGAAATCAGAAGCCGTTTGATGCCGATCAATAAGGCATATAAGCTGCCAAAATTAATGGAAGCCATTGAATACTACATTCAAAAAACAGGAAGACGTGTTAGCTTTGAATACGGTCTGTTTGGCGGAGTCAATGATCAAGTTCATCACGCAGAAGAACTTGCTGACTTATTAAAAGGAATCAAATGTCATGTAAACCTCATTCCGGTGAACTATGTACCAGAAAGAGATTACGTGAGAACACCAAGAGAACAAATCTTCCTATTTGAAAAAACGCTGAAAGAACGAGGCGTAAACGTAACGATTAGACGAGAGCAAGGCCATGATATTGATGCTGCTTGCGGTCAGCTAAGAGCGAAGGAGCGTCAGGAAGAGACGAGGTGACGAATGTTGATAAGGGCAGCCTTTCAAACCGATACAGGAAAAGTCCGTCAGCATAATGAAGATGATGCAGGTATTTTTGAAGCAAAAGAAGACACACTTCTAGCTGTTGTAGCAGATGGAATGGGAGGTCATCTTGCTGGTGATGTAGCCAGCAAGATGGCAGTTTCTTCTTTAAAAGAATACTGGCAGGAAACATCTTCAATTCCAAATAAACCAGCCGATCAAGAGAATTGGTTAATCTCAAAAATTAGCGAAATTAATGACCAAGTATACGAACATGCGAAAAACAATGAGGAGTGCCAAGGAATGGGGACGACCATCGTTTGTGCGCTCGTTCATTTGCAAACGGTCACAATTGCCCATATTGGTGACAGCCGCTGCTACTTGCTAAGAGAAGGCGCACTGACCCAATTAACAGATGATCACTCACTAGTGAATGAGTTAGTGAAAACAGGAGAGATTTCAAAAGCGGATGCAGAATATCATCCAAGAAAAAATGTGCTCACCAAAGCGTTAGGAACGGATAAACACGTTCAAATTGATGCACGAACTTTTGAAATTGACCCAGGAGATCAAATTTTGCTTTGCTCAGACGGGTTATCGAATAAAGTAGAAGAAGAGTATTTGATTCAGATATTATCGCAAACAACCGCACCAGATGAAAAAGTAACAGAGTTAGTTCAAACAGCGAATGACAACGGCGGTGAAGATAACATTACAGCAGTACTGTTAGAAATCTCCTCCCAAACAGAGGAGGGTGACAGCAAGTGTTGATCGGAAAAAGGATCAGCGGCCGTTATCAAATTCTTCGCGCCATAGGCGGAGGCGGAATGGCCAACGTTTATTTGGCGGAGGATATGATTTTAGATCGCGAAGTGGCGATTAAAATTTTACGGTTTGACTTTGCAAGCGATGATGATTTTATTAGACGGTTCCGGAGAGAAGCGAAATCAGCAGCCAGCTTAGATCATCCGAATATTGTCAGTATCTACGATGTAGGGGAAGAAGATGACATTTATTATATTGTCATGGAATATGTCGAGGGGATGACGCTAAAGGAATACATACACGCCAATGGACCACTTCATCCAAAAGAAGCCGTTCGCATCATGGAGCAAGTCGTTGCGGCGATGGAAGAAGCCCATGCGAAACAGCTCGTCCATAGAGACATTAAGCCTCACAATATATTAATAGACAACTTGGGGAATATCAAAGTCACTGATTTTGGCATTGCCATGGCACTTAGCTCAGCGACCATTACCCATACGAATTCTGTTCTTGGCTCCGTGCATTATTTGTCCCCAGAGCAAGCGCGCGGCGGTCTTGCAACGAAAAAGTCAGACATTTATTCACTTGGTATTGTTCTTTATGAGCTGATTTCAGGACGCATGCCATTTGAAGGAGAATCCGCTGTCAGTGTCGCACTGAAGCATTTGCAATCAGAGCCGCCATCTGTGAGAAGGTGGAATCCTTCTGTACCACAAAGCGTGGAGAACATCATTTTAAAAGCGATGGCCAAAGATCCATTCTATCGATACGAAGATGCATCTGAAATGCAAAAAGACTTAAAAACGGCTTTTGACCCTGCAAGACTAAAAGAAAAGCGCTTTGTCATTGAAGAAGATCATGAAGCAACAAAAGCCATTCCCATTATAAAAGATCATCAAGTCGATCAAGACAATGAAAAAACAGCCGTCCACCCGGTTCAAAAACCAAAGAAGAAAGAGAAACAAAAACCGAAGAAAAAACGGAAAAAATGGCCGTGGATTGTAGCGTCGATCTTATTTGTTTTGACGGCTGCGACCATTTTAGCGATCACGGTATTCCCAGGATTACTCTTTCCAAAAGATGTAGAGGTGACCGATGTTTCTGGCATGACGGTTGAAAAAGCGGAAGACACCTTGAAGAAAGCTGGATTTACCGTCGCTTCTGAACCCATTGATATTGCCGATGAAACCATTGAAAAAGGGCTGGTTGTCAAAACAGACCCGAAAATCGGAACTAAGGTAAAAGAAGGGACAGAAATTCAGCTTTATCAAAGTACAGGTAAAGAAAAAACCGAATTACCTGATGTAACAGGTGAAAAGGTCGAGAAAGCAAAAGAACTATTAGAGAAAAAAGGGTTTAAACAGGTTGTTGTGGAGGAAGTGAATGATAATGACACAGAATCAGGCATTGTCATGGAACAGACACCTTCCGCAAATACAGAACTTGTCGCAGCAGATGAAGAAGTCACATTGACCGTCAGCATAGGCCCTGCCGATATTACCTTACGGGATTTAACGACGTATAGTAAACAGGCCGCATCAAATTATCTAGAGGATAATGGACTAAAGTTAGATGAAAAAGAAGCGTATTCTGACGATGTGCCAAAAGGTGAGGTCATGAAGCAAGAACCGGGAGCGGGGACAGCTGTTAAACCTGGTGATACGGTCAAAATTACCTTCTCTCTTGGACCAAAAGAGAAACCAGCCAAAACAGTGACTGAAAAGATTGCGATCCCATATGAACCAGAAACCGAAGGGCAAGAAATGAATGTTCAAATATCTATTGATGACGCAGAGCATAGCATTTCTGATTTATATGAAACCTTTAAAATCACTGCACCCACTGAGCGAACGATTAAATTTAAGATAGAACCAGGTCAAAAAGGATACTATCAGGTGACAGTGGATGATAAAGTAGTGAGCTCCAAAACGATTGAATACCCTGATGATGAATAAAGGAGGGACTTTATGCCTGAGGGCAAAATTATTAAAGCATTAAGCGGATTTTATTATGTGCTAGATGAGTCTCTAGAAAGTGGCAAAGTAATTCAGTGTAGAGCGAGAGGGATTTTTCGTAAAAACAAAATAACTCCTCTTGTTGGAGATTATGTCGTCTATCAAGCAGATAACGATAAGGAAGGCTATTTGCTTGAAGTAAAAGAGCGGACAAACGAGCTGATTCGACCGCCTATTAGCAACGTTGATCAAGCGGTGCTCGTTTTCTCAGCAGCGGAGCCGACCTTTAGTACATCGCTTTTAGACAGATTCCTAGTGCTTGTTGAAGAGAGCCAGATTGAACCGATTATCTGCATCACAAAAATGGACTTGCTGAAAACAGAGCAAGAGCGAGAAGCGATTCAAGCCTATGCAGAAGACTATCGCCAAATTGGATACGACGTTCATTTAACATCTACGATCGAAGGGGATGGAATTGAAAAGCTGACTCCGCATTTCCATCACAAGATTACTGTATTTGCAGGTCAATCAGGTGTAGGGAAGTCTTCTCTCTTAAATGCGATGAGTCCTGATTTAGCACTGAAAACAAATGATATTTCCTCCCATCTTGGCAGGGGGAAACATACAACAAGACATGTGGAACTCATTCGAACGGCTGAAGGGCTTATTGCCGATACACCGGGATTCAGCTCACTTGAATTTACAGGTATCGAAGCGGAAGATTTAGGGCTCTATTTCTTAGAAATCAGAGAGAAGAGTGCAGAATGTAAATTCAGGGGCTGTTTGCACGTAAAAGAGCCTGGATGTGCGGTAAAAGAGGCAGTAGAAGACGATCGCATCAGAGAGTATCGCTATCAGCATTATTTAGAGTTTTTAACTGAAATTAAAGACAGAAAGCCGAGGTACTAAATCATGGTTTATATTGCCCCATCCATTTTATCAGCCGATTTCGCCAATCTTGCGAAAGATATCCGTGATGTGGAACAAGGTGGAGCGGATTATATTCATATTGATGTGATGGACGGTCATTTTGTACCGAATATGACATTTGGACCAAATGTAGTGGAAGCGATCAGGCCACATACAAAACTGCCGCTCGATGTTCACTTAATGATTGAGCAGCCAGACCAGTATATCCCTGCATTTGCAAAAGCGGGCGCTGATATTATTTCTGTTCATGTCGAGGCTTGTCCACACTTACATCGTACGATTCAGCATATAAAAGAACAAGGTGTCAAAGCAGGGGTTGTTTTAAACCCGCACACACCCGTTGCTCAAATCGCGCATGTATTAGAGGATGTTGACCTAGTCTTATTCATGACGGTGAACCCTGGTTTTGGCGGACAGGCGTTTATTCCTTCTGTTCTCTCAAAGGTAAAAGAAGTAAAGACACTTAGTGAACAAAAAGGCTTAACTGATTTACTCATTGAAATAGATGGCGGTGTCAATGTAGAGACAGCAAAGAGCTGCAAAGAAGCAGGCGCTAATTTACTTGTTGCCGGCTCAGCGGTATATGGGAAAGACGACCGCGCGGCGGCCATTCAGGCCATTCGAGAAGCATAAGAAAAAGAACCAAAGTCATTGTGATCTTTGGTTCTTTTTCAATGGAAAGGAGCGTAATCATGCACATACATATCGTAGCCGGCGGTCCTTTTGCGTACATTCCGTCGCTTGATCATGAAGCATCTGAGGAGGACATTCTCTGGGTCGGTGTAGACCGGGGAACCCTTTTCTTACTAGAGCATGGCATTGTACCTGACAGAGCATTTGGTGATTTTGATAGTGTGACAGAAGAAGAGCTTCATGAACTGAAAAAGAAATTGCCTGCGCTCAATCTATTTCAGGCAGAGAAAGATGAAACGGATTTAGAACTTGCGCTGAACTGGTCTTTGCGCCAGAATCCAGCACATATTCAAATCTACGGTATCACAGGCGGAAGAGCAGATCATTTTCTTGGAAATATCCATCTCCTTTATAAAGGCATTCAGCACAAACAGAGCATGACCCTTGTAGATAAGCAAAATATCATTCAAATGTTTGGACCTGGTACATACGACATCAAACAAGACCCGGATAAAAAATATGTGTCGTTTTTGCCCTTCGGTACATCGGTTGAAAAGCTGACATTAAAAGGTTTCAAATATCCTCTGAAAAATTGTCATATTGAGCCTGGTTCCACACTATGTATTAGTAACGAACTCATCCACTCAAATGGTACTTTTTCTTTTCATGAAGGCATATTAATAATGGTAAGAAGCAAAGATTGACCAACCTATCAATGTGGATGGCTGATTAAGCTCAATTGTGCTGCAAGCGGTACTTTTAGGAGGGGGACAAAATGAAATTTTATACAATCAAACTGCCTAGATTTCTTGGCGGCATTGTCCGTGCGATGCTTGGTTCATTTAAGAAAGATTAATGAGTAATCTCCTTTATTTCCACATAAAAACGCCTGCTACATTTAACTGTAGCAGGCGTTTACTCTTGCTTATACACGCTCAACTTTACCAGATTTCAAAGCTCGAGCTGATACATATACTCTTTTAGGCTTACCGTCCACTAGAATACGAACTTTTTGAAGGTTCGCGCCCCATGTACGTTTTGTAGAGTTCATTGCGTGAGAACGGTTGTTCCCAGCTTTTGTTTTTCTGCCTGTAATAACGCATTTACGTGCCATTTGTTTCCCTCCTAACTGCGAAAACATCATCATATTCTTCATATACGTACTTAGAGATGCCTCAAGATACTTTAATAATTTACCACAGCTTCAAGGGGTTTGCAAGGATTGTTTACTCCTCTTTCAAGAAAAATACCTTGACATCTTGATAAAAAATCAAGGCTATAGTATAAGTAGGATTGGGTCGGATTGAATGATTTCTTTTAAAAAGAAGGGTCTTATAGTAAAATAGTGATAACTCAGGGCAATTTCTCAAAAAGGGGGAACCAATGTGTCCATTGAACTTAGAACGAAATACGGACAAATTGATATATCAAATGAAGTCATTGCAATGGTGGCAGGAGGCGCTGCGATCGATTGCTATGGTATTGTTGGCATGGCGTCCAAAAATCAAATAAAGGACGGCTTGACGGATATTCTCCGCAAAGAGAACTTCAGCCGGGGTGTTCTTGTGCGTCAAAAAGAAGATCGCATTCATATTGATATGTACATCATCGTCAGCTACGGTACAAAAATATCAGAAGTCGCACATAATGTTCAAACGAAAGTCAAATATACGATTCATCACACGATTGGACTTTCAGTTGACTCAGTCAACATTTATGTACAAGGAGTAAAAGTTACGAACCCGTAGTAAGGAGGAAATATATTGTCTATTAGAAATCTGGGTGGCCGTTCATTTGCAAAAATGATTCTTGCAGGTGCTCACCATCTTTCTCAAAACGCACAAATTGTTGATGCGTTAAATGTTTTTCCAGTGCCAGACGGAGACACGGGGACAAATATGAATTTGTCAATGACTTCAGGGGCAAAAGCAGTTGAAGAAACAAATACCGATCACATTGGTAAGGTCGGGGTGGCTCTGTCGAAAGGGCTCTTAATGGGGGCAAGAGGAAACTCAGGTGTGATCCTGTCTCAGCTCTTCAGAGGTTTCAGCAAAAATATAGAACAAAAAGAAACAATTGACGCAAAAGAATTTGCGCTTGCCTTGCAGGCCGGTGTTGATACAGCATATAAAGCCGTCATGAAACCGATTGAAGGAACCATCTTAACGGTTGCAAAAGACGCAGCAAAGAAAGCGGTTGCTGTTTCAGCAACAGAAGATCAAATCGATCGTGTGCTTGAATTAACGATTGAGGAAGCAAGAGCATCACTTGACCGTACGCCAGATCTCCTTCCTGTTTTAAAAGAAGTTGGCGTTGTAGATAGCGGCGGTAAAGGACTTCTTTGTGTATATGAAGGTTTTCTTGCTTCATTAAGAGGAGAAGAACTTCCTCCTAAAACAGCCTCTTTGCCAACATTGAAAGAACTAGTCAGTGCAGAGCATCATAAAAGTGCACAAAGCCATATGAACACAGAAGATATTGAATTTGGCTATTGTACAGAATTTATGGTGAAATTTGAAGAAGACAAACAGTCCTTTGACGAAAATGCCTTCAGAGAAGAATTAAGCGAATTCGGAGATTCCCTTCTTGTGGTATCTGATGATACGCTTGCAAAAGTTCATATTCATGCAGAGCAGCCGGGAGATGTCTTATCATATGCCCAGCGCTACGGCAGCTTGATTAATATGAAAATTGAAAACATGAGAGAGCAGCATAGCTCGATCGTCAATGAAGAAAAAGATCACTCGCCTGCTGCACCAAAAGCAACAGCTGCTGAAAAACAGCGTTTTGGAGTAGTGAGTGTCGCAATGGGAGAAGGGATTGCTGACTTGTTTAAAAGTATCGGGGCATCCGTCGTCATTGAAGGCGGACAGACAATGAATCCGAGCACAGAAGACATTGTCAAAGCAATTGATAGCATTCATGCCGAAACCGTCTTTATCTTACCTAATAATTCTAATATTGTCATGGCAGCTAAACAGGCGGCAACTGTCTCAAGTCGTGAGGTCGTTGTTATTCCGACAAAGACCGTTCCTCAAGGAATGTCGGCACTTCTTTCTCTAAATGAAGCAGCTTCAAATGAAGACAATGAAGCAGCGATGTTAGAAGCGATTGATCATGTGAAAAGCGGCCAAATTACCTTTGCAGTGAGAGATACCCAAATTGATGGGATCGACATTGCCAAAGGCGATTATATGGGCCTATTCAATGGAAAAATCACCTTAACAGCTAAAAATCAATTAGATGCAGCAAAAGAGCTTTTGACCCAAATGGTGACAGAAGATGATGAGATTGTCACAATCATCAAAGGGGAAGATGCATCATCTGATGAGATGGAAGCTTTAGAAGCATATATTGAAGAAACATTTGAAGATGTAGAAGTTGAAGTCCACGATGGAAAACAGCCGCTTTATTCATATATTTTGGCTGTTGAATAAAGAAAGAAGGGCACATGAAGCCCTTCTTCTTCTTTTGCATTTTTTTACTATGTGTTCATCGGTGAAATGAGTTGCGGGAATCGAATGAATCCATTAGTCTAAAGGGAGTAACAAACCAATCTGTGATTGGTGATGAGAGGGGAAGACCTATGAAATTTAGAAGTGTGTTTGATATTATTGGACCCGTCATGATTGGTCCATCAAGTTCGCACACGGCGGGTGCGGCTCGTATTGGAAGAGTGGCTCGCAGCTTGTTCGGAAGGGAACCGAAACGAATGGTTGTGTCGTTTTATGGCTCTTTTAAAGATACGTATAAAGGACACGGGACAGATGTAGCCATTATCGGCGGTGTTCTTGACTTTGATACATTTGATGAACGAATCAAAACAGCGATCGATATTGCAAAAAGCAAAGAAATCGAGATTGAGTTTAAAGAAGAAGATGCGGTACCAGCGCATCCGAATACAGCAAAAGTAGAAATTTCAGATGCGAATGGAAGCCTTGAATTAATCGGCATTTCCATTGGCGGAGGTAAAATTGAAATCACAGAATTAAATGGCTTTGAACTGAGACTCTCAGGGAATCACCCGGCCATTCTTGTGGTGCATAACGACCGCTACGGGACAATTGCAGCAGTTGCCAATGTGTTAGCGAAATTTGCCATCAATATTGGTCATATGGAAGTGGCACGTAAAGAGGTCGGGCAAGAAGCACTCATGACGATTGAAGTGGATCAGAATATTGACCCAGCGGTTTTAACAGAGCTTGAGACGCTGCCAAACATTATTCAAGTCACACAAATAGCAGAGTAACAACAAGGAGGTTATGTATGATGTTTAAAAACGTCAAAGAACTCGTGCAGCTAACAGAAGAACGGAATACCTCCATTTCAGAAATTATGATTACTCAAGAAATGGAAGTGACAGGGAAATCACGTGAAGACATTTTCTCGCAGATGTACCGCAACCTAGAAGTGATGGAACAGGCTGTTGAAAACGGACTGAAAGGTGTGAAATCATTATCTGGTTTAACAGGCGGAGATGCTGTGAAACTTCAAGCATATATCGCATCAGGCAAGACATTGTCTGGTCATACCATTTTAGATGCTGTCAGTAAGGCAGTGGCAACAAATGAAGTGAATGCAGCAATGGGAACGATCTGTGCAACGCCTACAGCTGGCTCAGCAGGTGTTGTGCCAGGTACGCTTTTTGCGGTGAAAGAAACATTAAAGCCCACAAAGGAACAAATGGTCAGATTCCTATTTACATCTGGTGCATTTGGTTTTGTTGTGGCCAATAACGCAAGTATCTCTGGTGCAGCAGGCGGCTGTCAGGCAGAAGTAGGATCAGCATCAGGTATGGCAGCTGCCGCCATTGTAGAAATGGCAGGCGGTACGCCGCAGCAATCCGCTGAAGCTATGGCCATCACCCTAAAAAATATGCTAGGTCTTGTTTGCGATCCAGTCGCAGGGCTTGTGGAAGTACCATGTGTGAAACGAAACGCAATGGGCGCTTCTAATGCGATGATTGCAGCAGATATGGCACTTGCCGGTATTACAAGCCGCATCCCTTGTGATGAAGTCATTGATGCGATGTACAAAATTGGTCAAACGATGCCAACAGCTCTTCGTGAGACCGCACAAGGCGGACTTGCTGCAACACCGACAGCAAGGGAGCTTGAAAAGAAGATTTTCGGAGGTGTGACCTCATCTCGTGATACAGAAACTGCAAGATAATATCTCTGCCTTGAAAGGGATTGGAGAAGAAACAGAAAAAACACTAAATGAACTTGGAATCTACACAGTAGCTGATTTACTCGGCTACTTTCCTTATCGATATGACGACTATGAGCTTCGCTACTTAGAAGAAGTCAGGCATGACGAACGTGTCACAGTTGAAGGAAAAGTGCACAGTGAGCCCGTTCTCACCTATTATGGAAAAAAACGAAGCAGGCTGACATTCAGGCTGCTTGTCGGTCGTTTTTTGATTACAGCCATATGCTTCAATCGCCCCTATTTAAAACGAAGTCTTGCTTTAGGCGATACGGTATCTGTCACAGGCAAGTGGGATAAAAACCGGCAATCCATTATGGTGCAGGAATTTAAAAAAGGAACACACGAACAAGATGGCAGCATAGAACCCGTTTATTCGGTCAAAGAAAATGTAACCGTGAAGATGATGAGGCGATTTGTGAAACAAGCGTTGTCACTCTATGTAGACCACGCAGAAGATCCACTGCCAAAACAGCTTGTAACTGCTTATAAACTCATGTCTTATCAAGAAGCACTAAAAACCATTCATCTCCCTGAAACAAGAGACTCGCTCAAGCAAGCAAGACGGCGCTTCGTGTATGAGGAGTTTCTCATCTTTCAGCTGAAGATGCAGGCGATCAGAAAAAAAGAACGAGAAAAGACAACAGGCATCCAGCATCCGTTCTCAAAAGACGCGGTCTTTGAGTTTGTTCATAGCCTGCCGTTCCCGCTGACAAAAGCACAATCAAGAGTGCTTGATGAAATTATGTCAGATATGGCATCCCCGTACCGAATGAATCGGCTTCTTCAAGGGGATGTTGGATCGGGGAAAACAGCTGTTGCGGCAATTGCCCTTTACGCCGCTCATTTATCCGGCTTTCAAGGTGCGCTGATGGTGCCAACTGAAATTTTGGCAGAACAGCATGCCGATTCACTGTATCAGCTATTTGAAAAATGGGGGCTAAATATTGCTCTTTTGACGAGTTCAGTGAAAGGAAAGCGTCGCAGAGAACTGCTTGAACGTCTGAAGGAGGGCGAGATTGATATTTTAGTCGGCACGCATGCCCTTATTCAGGACGAGGTGGAATTTCAGCAGCTTGGTCTTGTCATTACAGATGAACAGCACAGGTTCGGCGTGGAACAGCGGAAAAAACTGCGAAGCAAAGGACAGGACCCAGATGTTTTGTTTATGACCGCAACGCCGATTCCAAGAACGCTTGCCATTACAGTATTTGGAGAAATGGACGTCTCTGTCATTGATGAGCTGCCAGCTGGCCGAAAGCAGATTGAAACGTATTGGGTGAAGCATGACATGCTTGAGCGGATTCTTGCTTTTGTTGATAAAGAGCTGAGAAAAGGCAGACAAGCGTATATTATTTGTCCACTTATAGAAGAATCAGACAAGCTGGATGTGCAAAATGCGATTGATGTTCACAGCATGCTGACAGAGGCGTATCGCGGCAAGTGGTCGATCGGCTTAATGCACGGGAAACTCGCAAGTGATGAAAAAGATCAAGTGATGAGAGATTTCACTTCCAATGAAGTGCAAATCCTAGTGTCAACGACAGTTGTTGAAGTTGGCGTCAACGTGCCAAATGCGACCATCATGGTCATTTATGATGCGGACCGCTTTGGACTGTCACAGCTTCATCAGTTAAGAGGCCGGGTCGGACGCGGAGAGCATCAATCTTTTTGTATTTTAATGGCGGACCCTAAATCAGAGACCGGTAAAGAGCGTATGCGGATCATGTCTGAAACAACGGATGGCTTTGAACTGTCTGAAAAGGACTTAGAACTAAGAGGCCCTGGCGACTTCTTTGGCAAGAAACAAAGCGGAATGCCTGAATTCAAAGTGGCGGATATGGTTCATGACTATAGAGCACTTGAAACCGCTAGAAAAGATGCGGCAGAGCTCGTGCAGTCTGAAGCCTTTTGGACAGACCCTGAATACAAAGAACTTAGGCAAACTCTTGTAGACAGTGGTGTGCTTGGCGGAGATAAATTGAGCTGATCAAGCGCTGGGGGAATTTACTTGTCTTTTTGAAACAAGGATTGATTTATCATCTATGAGATTATATACTACTATTAGTACCTAGTCATAAATGTACGGATGGTGTCTGCATATGAAACTAAATAAAAAAGAACGACAAAGGCTTCTCCAGCAAACGATCAGCTCGACTCCGTTCATTACTGATGAAGAATTGGCAAGTAAATTCAGTGTAAGCATTCAAACGGTTCGTCTTGACCGTTTGGAACTGTCAATCCCTGAATTACGTGAACGAATTAAGCACGTTGCCGAAAAGACATTAGAGGATGAAGTGAAGTCTCTTCCGCTGGATGAAGTCATTGGAGAAATGATTGATGTAGAGCTTGATGATCAAGCGATTTCCATTTTTGAAGTGAGAAAAGAGCATGTATTCAGCCGTAACCAAATTGCCAGGGGACATCATCTTTTTGCCCAGGCAAATTCGCTGGCAGTAGCCGTCATCGACGATGAACTGGCTTTGACAGCAAAAGCAAATATTAAGTTTACAAGGCAGGTCAAACAAGGCGAAAGAGTTGTCTCAAAAGCCAAAGTTGCCTCACATGATAAAGAAAAAGGCAGAACCGTAGTTGAAGTAAACAGCTATGTAGGTGAGGAAGTTGTCTTCTCAGGCGATTTCGTCATGTATCGCTCAAAACAAAAGTAAAAGGTGGCACATAACATGAGAATTGCAGTCGATGCAATGGGGGGAGATCATGCCCCTAAAGCCATTATTGACGGTGTGCAAAAAAGCTTAGAAGCATTTTCAGATATCGAGATTACACTTGTCGGCGATGAAAGCAAGATCAAATCATACATAACAAATCATGAACGCATCACGATCTTAGATGCAAAAGAAGTCATTGAACCAACGGATGAACCAGTGCGTGCAGTTAGGCGTAAAAAGGACTCTTCTATGGTGAAAATGGCGCAGGAAGTTTCAGAAGGAAGAGCAGATGCCTGTATTTCAGCTGGAAATACTGGGGCACTCATGACAGCAGGTCTGTTTATCGTAGGCAGAATTGATGGCATTGACAGACCAGCACTTGCTCCGACGTTGCCAACACTTGATGGCAGCGGGTTCTTATTATTGGATGTCGGCGCAAACGTTGATGCAAAGCCAGAGCATCTTGTGCAATATGCCATGATGGGATCTATTTACACAGAGCATGTCTTCCCGAAGAGCAATCCACGCGTTGGACTTTTAAATGTCGGGACAGAAGATAAAAAAGGCAACGATTTAACGAAAAAAACCTTTGAATTATTAAAAGCATCAAATTTGAATTTCATAGGAAATGTAGAATCGCGTGACTTATTAGAAGGTGTAGCAGATGTCGTTGTCACAGATGGTTTCACGGGGAATATCGCCCTTAAAACGATCGAAGGCACAGCCCTTTCTGTTTTTAAAATGCTGAAAGAAACCTTAACATCCAGCTTCACAGCAAAAATAGCAGCAGGTATGATGAAGCCAAAATTAATGCAGATGAAATCTAAAATGGATTACTCCGAATATGGTGGTGCCGCTTTATTTGGTTTAAAAGCACCCGTTATTAAAGCGCATGGTTCCTCTGATGAAAATGCGATTTTTCATGCCATTCGTCAGGCGCGCGATATCGTTAAAAAAGACGTTTCAGCTATCATTCATCAAGAAGTTCAAAAAGAAGACACGAATGAGTCGTAATGGAGGTAGAGCAGCATGAGTAAAATTGCTTTTTTATTCCCAGGCCAAGGCTCTCAAAAAATTGGCATGGGAAAAGATTTATTTGACCAAGAAGCAGCATCTAAAGCTGTGTTTGAAGAAGCAGATCAGACCCTTGGTTTTGATTTATCTTCAATGATTTTTGAAGGAGATGCAGAAGAACTGACGCTGACATATAATGCACAGCCAGCTCTTTTAACGACAAGCATCGCGATCTTAAAGAAATTTGAAGAGAGCGGAATCAAAGCAGATTATGCAGCAGGGCACAGCCTGGGTGAATATACAGCCCTTGTTGCAGCGGGAGCTCTTTCGTTTAAAGATGCCGTTTTCGCAGTGAGAAAGCGCGGCGAATTAATGAATGAAGCCGTTCCAGCAGGAGAAGGCGCAATGGCGGCGATTCTTGGCTTAGACCAAGCAGCGCTTGTAGAAGTGACAAAAGAAGTGACAGAAAGCGGTCATCTTGTAGAACTTGCGAACTTAAACTGTCCGGGCCAAATCGTCATCTCTGGTACAGCAAAAGGTGTGGAACTTGCATCAGAGAAAGCGAAAGAAAAGGGCGCAAAACGTGCAATTCCACTTGAAGTGAGTGGACCTTTCCATTCTGCATTAATGAAACCAGCAGCTGAAAAATTCACAGATGTATTATCTAAATTAGACATTTCTGATGCCGCGACGCCAGTCATTTCAAACGTAACAGCAGACATCGTGACATCACGTAATGAAATTGAAACGAAGCTGATTGAACAATTGTATTCTCCTGTTCGATTTGAAGAAAGTGTAGAACGCTTGATTGACTTAGGCGTGACAACATTTATTGAAATTGGTCCTGGTAAAGTGCTCTCAGGTCTTGTGAAAAAAGTCAATCGCCGCCTGACGACCATCTCTGTATCAGATCAAGAAACAATTGAAGCTGCAATTCAAACACTCAAGGGGGATTCTTGATGCTTACAAATAAAACAGCCGTTGTAACAGGTGCATCACGGGGTATTGGCCGTTCGATTGCGATCGATTTGGCGAAAAAAGGTGCCAATGTTGTGGTGAACTATTCAGGCAACGAAGCAAAAGCAAATGAAGTCGTCGATGAGATCAAAGCGCTTGGCCAGCAGGCTTTTGCTGTCAAAGCGGATGTGTCAAATGCAGAAGAAGTACAGGCATTAATGAAACAAGCCGTTGATACATTTGGTTCAATCGATATTCTTGTGAATAATGCTGGCATTACAAAGGACAACCTGCTCATGAGAATGAAAGAAAATGAATGGGATGATGTCATTAACATAAACTTAAAAGGTGTCTTCAACTGTACAAAAGCTGTAACACGTCAAATGATGAAACAGCGCAGCGGAAGAATCATCAATGTAGCCTCTGTTGTCGGCGTATGTGGAAACCCTGGACAAGCAAACTATGTTGCAGCAAAAGCTGGTGTGATCGGTTTAACGAAAACAACAGCGAAAGAGCTGGCAAGCCGTCATATTACAGTCAATGCCGTAGCACCAGGCTTTATTTCTACTGATATGACAGACAAGCTTGATGACAATGTTCAAACAGAAATGCTTAAGCAAATCCCGCTCGCACGCTTTGGTGCGCCTGAAGATATAAGCAACGTTGTTGTCTTTTTAGCTTCAGAAGGAGCAGGTTATATTACAGGCCAAACCATCCAAGTGGATGGCGGAATGGTCATGTCTTAAGAAATATCAAAATTTCGTTAGGTTTTCTCTAGTTTTTTAAAAACGAATCAACTATAATACTTTGAGGGGAGGTGAAAGGCAATGGCAGACGTATTAGAGCGTGTATCAAAAATTATTGTAGACCGCCTTGGCGTTGATGAGGCTGACGTGAAAATGGAAGCTTCATTTAAAGAAGATTTAGGCGCTGATTCCCTTGATGTAGTTGAGCTAGTTATGGAACTTGAAGATGAGTTCGATATGGAAATTTCTGACGAAGATGCTGAAAAAATTGCAACAGTCGGTGACGCTGTGAACTACATAAATAGCCAGCAATAAGCGTAACAAAGTCCCGTCTATTTTCATGGCGGGACTTTGAAAATTTATGTTAGTTTCAACATATTCAGCTGATCAATTGTCAGCCTTTTTCAGATGCTAAGGAGCACGGTTTCCTTGCATGTAGAAAGAGAGACTCCATATAATCAGTATCCTTAAAGGCGATGACGCCTACCTGGAGGTTGCTATGCCAAAACAATATAAAGACAAACAGAAACAGAGCAAAAAACTAGAGCAATTCAGAGAATTTCAGCAGCGCATTTCTGTACACTTTAAAAATGAAAAACTACTCTATCAAGCCTTTACACATTCCTCTTATGTGAATGAACATCGGAAAAAACCTTATGAGGATAATGAAAGACTTGAATTTTTAGGAGACGCTGTTTTAGAATTGACGATCTCACAGTTCTTATTTGCAAAATATCCAGCCATGAGCGAAGGAGATTTGACCAAACTGAGAGCGGCGATTGTATGTGAGCCATCACTTGTGTCATTAGCGCATGAGCTGTCCTTCGGAGACCTTGTTCTTTTAGGAAAAGGGGAAGAAATGACAGGCGGCAGAAAGCGCCCGGCACTCTTAGCAGACGTATTTGAGGCGTTTATCGGAGCGCTTTATTTAGATCAAGGACTTGAGCCTGTTGAACGATTCCTAGAAGCCTATGTGTACCCTAAAATTAATGACGGAGCATTCTCACATGTCATGGACTTTAAAAGCCAGCTTCAAGAATTTGTTCAGCGAGATGGAAAAGGTGTGCTTGAATACCGAATCCTGCATGAAAAAGGTCCAGCACATAACCGGGAATTTGAAGCAAATGTATCCCTTAGGGGAGAAGTGCTCGGGATTGGAAATGGCCGTTCAAAAAAAGAAGCCGAACAGCATGCTGCACAGGAAGCACTTGCTAAATTACAGAAACATCATATGAACCAATAAAATCCCCCTCGTGATTCAGGGGGATTTCACTCTGTTTTCCATCATCTTTTTTCAGTTCATATGGTAAGATAATAGTACTTTAAATACATAAGGAGGATCACTCTCATGTTCCTCAAACGTTTAGACGTGATAGGATTCAAATCTTTCGCACAGCGGGTGACCGTAGACTTTGTCAAAGGGGTTACAGCTGTTGTTGGACCAAACGGAAGCGGCAAAAGTAATATTACCGATGCGATCCGCTGGGTACTTGGAGAACAATCAGCGAAAAGCCTCCGCGGAGGAAAAATGGAAGACATCATTTTTGCAGGAAGTGACTCAAGAAAACGAGTCAACTTAGCAGAAGTGACATTAACGCTCGATAACGAAGATCACTTTTTGCCGATCGATTTTCACGAAGTCAGTGTGACAAGAAGAGTCTATCGTTCTGGAGAAAGTGAATTTCTCATTAACAATCAATCTGTCCGCTTAAAGGATATTATTGATCTTTTCATGGATTCAGGTCTTGGAAAAGAAGCTTTTTCGATCATCAGCCAAGGGAAGGTAGAAGAGATTCTATCGAGTAAAGCTGAAGAAAGACGTAGCATCTTTGAAGAAGCAGCTGGTGTCCTGAAATATAAAACAAGAAAGAAAAAAGCCGAAAATAAACTGTTTGAAACGCAGGACAACTTAAACCGGGTGGAAGATATTCTGCATGAACTAGAAGATCAAGTAGAACCACTAAGAATGCAGGCATCTATTGCAAAAGACTATCTGCAAAAGAAAGAAGAACTTGAAAATGTAGAAATTGCTCTCACCGTCCATGATATTGAAGCACTGCACGAAAAATGGACAACACTTGGTGAAGCTGTCGAGCGGTTCAAACAGGATGAAATGAAGCAGTCCACAGACATTCAAGCGAAGGAAGCCAAAATCGAAGAATCGAGAGACCGTATTCAGGCGCTTGACGATTCGATTCATGACCTACAAGAAGTCCTCCTTTTCACAAGTGAAGAACTAGAAAAGCTTGAAGGGAAAAAAGAAGTTCTAAAAGAACGGAAAAAAAATGCGGCCGCTAACCAAGGGCAGCTAGAAGACACGCTCGTGCGTTTAACCGAAAAACAGGCGTTGTTAACGGAAAAGATTGAACAGCAGAAAGTCACACGTGACAGCCTGCAAACAGAAGTGCAGCAGCTAAAAGATGAAGTGAACACAAAACAGCATCAGCTGTCTCTTCATAGTGAAGATGTGGAAGGGCAAATTGAACAGCTGAAAAGCGATTATTTTGACCTATTAAACGAGCAAGCTTCTATCCGAAACGAACGTAAATTACTAGAAGAACAGCAGCGCCAAGCAGCCTTGCAGCTAGAGCGGTTAACGCAAAATAATCAGAAACATATCGAAGAACGGGTATCTGTGAAGGAAAAGAAAACAGAAGCCGAGCAGCAGCTTTCAGAACGAGAAGAAGACATTTTGGCTCAGGTGAAACGCTTTAGAGAAGCGGAACAAAAGCTAGAGCAGATGAAACGTCAATACGAGAAAAAAGAAACGGCTCTTTACCAAGCCTATCAATATGTACAGCAGGCAAAATCTAAAAAAGAAATGCTTGAATCCATGCAGGAAGACTTCTCAGGATTTTTCCAAGGAGTGAAAGAGGTTTTAAAGGCAAAGGATCGGTTAGGTGGTATTCACGGGGCGATTGCAGAGCTGATTCAAACAGAGCAGCAGCATGAAACAGCGATTGAAATTGCACTTGGCGCAGCCACGCAGCATGTCGTTACTGAAAATGAAGCGGCTGCCAGACAGGCCATTGGATACTTAAAGCAGCATTCCTTTGGGCGTGCGACCTTCCTGCCGATGAACGTCATCAAAGAACGAACCATTCAGTTCAGAGATATTCAAACAGCTGAGCAGCATGACGCATTTATCGGCGTAGCGAGTCACCTCGTTTCCTTTGACGAAAAGTATGAAAAAGTCATACAGAATTTGCTTGGAACGGTCCTGATTGTTCAAGACTTAAAAGGTGCCAATGAGCTGGCAAAAATGCTTGGACATCGTTACCGGATCGTGACCCTTGACGGGGACGTCGTGAACCCAGGCGGTTCAATGACTGGGGGCGGCGTAAAGAAAAAGAACAATTCCCTCCTCTCCAGAAACCGAGAGATTGAAACATTAACAAAGCAGCTCGTCGAAATGGAAGAAAAAACAACGATCCTTGAAAAAGAAACAAAAGAAACGAAGCAATCGATTGCCGCAAGCGAAGTCCAGTTAAATGAACTGCGTCAGCGCGGCGAAATTCTTCGAGAAAAGCAGCAAGAGTTAAAAGGGACATTATATGAACTGCAAGTAGCTGAAAAAAATATTAACGCTCATCTAGAGCTTTATGATCAAGAAAAAGAAGAGTTGCAGCAGCGCTCTAGCGAACTTGCGAGCAAGGACAAAGAGCAGGCAGCCCTTGAAACATCTATAGGTGAGAAATTGGCCTCTCTTGACGAAGAGATCAACACGTTAACAAAACGGAAGCAGACCCAAAGCTCAACGAAAGAAACCATTTCTTCCGAATTAACAGAGCTGAAAATCTCGCTTGCCAAAAAAGAGCAGTCTTTAGCAAATGAACAAGAAAAACTTTCGAGCTTAACGGCTGAATTAGAAGAGGCTGAAAAGACGCTGACGGAAACAAAAGAAGATTTGTCCCTCTTAACAAGTGAAATGTCATCCAGCTCAAGCGGTGCAGAACAACTGGAAGAAGCGGCAAAAGAGAAACTGGAACATAAAAACAAAACGACAGCGCTTATCTCAGAGCGGCGCAAACAGCGCCTGGCTCTTTCTGAAACATTAGAATTCGCAGAACGTGAACTGAAAGAGCAAAAACGCCTATATAAACAGCTCACGACAAGCTTAAAAGATGAAGAGATCAAGCTTGGCCGCATGGAAGTTGAACTTGATAACCTCATCGCCTATTTAAACGAAGAGTATGCCCTTTCGTTTGAAGGAGCAAAAGAAATGTATCATCTGACCCTATCGCCGGATGAAGCAAGAAAACGCGTAAAATTGATCAAACTAGCCATTGAAGAGCTTGGAACAGTGAACATAGGCAGTATTGACGAGTATGAACGTGTGAATGAACGTTTTCTTTTCTTAACAGAACAGCGTAATGATCTGACAGAAGCAAAAAATACGTTATTCCAAGTTATTGAAGAAATGGATCAGGAGATGACGAAACGTTTCTCTGAGACATTCTCTCAAATCCGCGGGCATTTTGAATCTGTTTTCCAAGCATTATTTGGCGGGGGAAGAGCAGACCTTAAGCTGACAGATCCAAACGATTTACTAAACTCAGGCGTCGATATTGTGGCGCAGCCGCCGGGGAAAAAGCTTCAAAATCTAAGCCTGCTTTCAGGCGGAGAAAGAGCATTAACAGCCATCGCTTTATTATTCTCGATCTTAAAAGTGAGACCAGTTCCATTCTGTGTGCTGGATGAGGTAGAAGCGGCGCTTGATGAAGCGAATGTGTTCCGCTTTGCCCAGTATTTAAAGAAATACAGCCAAGAAACACAGTTCATTGTCATTACACACCGAAAAGGAACCATGGAAGAAGCAGATGTTCTATACGGTGTCACGATGCAGGAGTCAGGTGTCTCAAAACTAGTATCTGTCAAACTAGAGGAAACGAAAGAGCTTGTCCAGTAATTAAAGGAGGTTTTTGAACCAATGAGCTTTTTTAAGAAATTAAAAGAAAAATTTACGCAGCAAACCGATTCAGTATCAGAAAAGTTTAAAGATGGACTTGAAAAAACGAGAAATTCGTTTCAGGGAAAAGTAAATGAACTCATTTCTCGCTATCGTAAAGTGGATGAAGACTTTTTTGAAGAACTAGAAGAAGTGTTAATCGGTGCTGATGTTGGTTTCACGACTGTGATGGAACTGATTGATGAGCTGAAAAAAGAAGTGAAATTAAGAAACATTCAAGACCCAAGTGAAGTACAAGCAGTCATCTCTGAAAAACTCGTGGAGATTTATAATAGCGGCGAGGAACAAATCTCTGAACTGAACATTGAAGACGGCCGTTTAAATATTATTTTATTTGTAGGCGTGAACGGTGTCGGTAAAACCACAACTATTGGTAAGCTGGCAAACAAGCTGAAAAATGAAGGGAAATCCGTCATTTTAGCAGCAGGTGATACGTTCCGTGCTGGGGCGATTGAGCAGCTTGAAGTATGGGGCGAGCGCTCTGGTGTTCCTGTTGTTAAACAAACAGCAGGCTCTGACCCGGCAGCGGTCATCTATGATGCCGTTCAATCAGCTAAAGCCAAAAAAGCAGATGTCCTGATTTGTGATACAGCAGGCAGACTGCAAAACAAAGTCAACTTGATGAAAGAGCTGGAGAAGGTCAAGAGAGTCATTGAACGCGAAGTGCCCGATGCACCTCACGAAGTACTGCTTGCCCTTGATGCGACAACGGGTCAAAATGCGATGGCGCAAGCGAAGGAATTTTCTAAAGCGACAAACGTGACAGGTATCGCATTAACAAAGCTTGACGGTACTGCAAAAGGCGGGATTGTTCTTGCCATTCGCAATGAGCTCAACATCCCTGTAAAACTTGTCGGATTAGGTGAAAAAGTAGACGATCTGCAAGAGTTCGATGCTGAATCGTATGTGTACGGATTATTCTCAGACATCATTGATCAAGAAGACTAATCAAGATGCCGGCAAAATTGCCGGCATTTTTATTTAAATATCGCCGCAGGAAGTGACAAGATAAAAACTTGACACATAGATCAGAACCGTGTAAACTTAGTTGTTGTAAAGGGAATGAACTTAACAAAGGGGAGAGAGCCCATGACGCTTGAAAAGACAACGAGAATGAACTACTTGTTTGATTTCTACCAATCGTTGTTGACCGCAAAACAAAAGAGCTACATGTCGCTTTACTACCTAGACGATTTTTCCCTCGGTGAAATTGCGGATGAATATGAAGTATCAAGACAGGCTGTTTATGATAATATTAAACGGACTGAAGCGATGCTTGAACAATATGAAGAAAAGCTGCTCTTGTTTAAGAAATTTAAAGAGCGTAAAGAACTTCTCACAAAAATGAGAGAGCTTGTAGCAGATTCCGCGCAAAAGGAAGAAGCAGAAGCTTTAATTGAATCGCTTGAGAAATTAGATTAGGAGGCGGCACAGTATGGCATTTGAAGGATTAGCCGACCGACTGCAGCAGACGATTTCAAAAATCCGCGGCAAAGGAAAAGTGTCAGAGCAAGATGTAAAAGAAATGATGCGCGAGGTACGCCTTGCCCTTCTTGAAGCTGACGTCAATTTTAAAGTAGTCAAAGACTTTGTGAAAAAAGTAAGCGAGCGGGCAGTTGGGCAAGAGGTCATGCAAAGTCTTACCCCAGGACAACAGGTCATTAAAGTTGTAAAAGAAGAACTCACTGAATTAATGGGCGGGGAAGAGAGCAAAATCGCTGTAGCGAAAAAATCTCCAACTGTCATTATGATGGTTGGTCTTCAAGGGGCAGGTAAAACGACCACAACTGGAAAGCTTGCCAACTTACTTCGCAAAAAACATAATCGCAAGCCGATGATGGTGGCCGCTGATATTTACAGACCAGCAGCGATCCAGCAGCTTCAAACGCTTGGGAAACAGCTTGATATGCCCGTATTCTCATTAGGTGATCAAGTTAGTCCTGTCGAAATTGCCAAACAGGCAATTGAAAAAGCGAAAGAAGAACATCACGATTATGTCATTTTAGATACAGCAGGACGTCTTCATATTGATGAAGACTTAATGGATGAACTTCAGAAAGTAAAAGAAGTCGCAAATCCAGAAGAGATTTTCCTCGTTGTTGACTCGATGACTGGTCAAGATGCTGTCAATGTCGCAAAAAGCTTTAATGAACAGCTTGGTTTAACAGGTGTTGTTCTTACAAAACTAGACGGTGATACGCGAGGCGGGGCAGCACTTTCAATTCGTGCAGTCACAAATACGCCGATTAAATTCGCCGCACTAGGTGAAAAGCTTGATGCAATTGAACCATTCCATCCGGAGCGGATGGCATCGAGAATTCTTGGCATGGGAGATGTGCTCACGCTTATTGAAAAAGCACAAGCAAACGTTGACCAAGATAAAGCGAAAGAGCTTGAACAAAAAATGCGGACAATGAGCTTCACGCTCGATGATTTCCTCGAGCAGCTTGGGCAGGTTCGTAACATGGGTCCACTTGACGAACTGATCCAAATGATGCCGGGAGCCGGTAAAATGAAAGGGCTCAAAAACGTCCAAGTAGACGAAAAGCAGCTCAATCACATCGAAGCGATCATTAAATCAATGACGACCGAGGAAAAAGAACAGCCAGAGGTCATCAATGCAAGCCGCAGAAAACGGATTGCAAAAGGAAGCGGAACATCTGTACAGGAAGTCAATCGCCTTTTAAAACAATTTGACGAAATGAAAAAGATGATGAAGCAAATGACCAACATGTCCAGAGGAAAGAAAAAAGGCGGCTTTAAATTACCATTTATGTAATTGGTTATACATGATAAAACCGTTGTTAAGAAAAAACACTTTACAAACCCTTTTATCATTGTTAATATACTATCTTGTTGAAATATTTTCGGAGGTGCTAGTAAAATGGCAGTAAAAATTCGTTTAAAACGTATGGGATCAAAAAGATCTCCTTTCTATCGTATTGTTGTAGCAGATTCTCGTTCACCACGTGACGGTCGTTTCATCGAAACAGTTGGAACATACAATCCAGTCTTATCACCAGCTGAGGTGAAAATCAACGAAGAATTAGCACTTAAATGGCTTCAAAATGGTGCGAAACCATCTGATACAGTTCGTAACCTTTTCTCAAGCCAAGGAATTCTTGAAAAATTTCATAATGCGAAAAACAGCAAATAATGAATGAGCTGTCCTTGGAAGAATTGATTGTGTCCATCGTCGAGCCACTTGTTGATTTCCCTGAAGATATTCACGTATCTTCATTAGAAAAAGATGAGCAGGTCATTTACACACTGTCTGTCAATGCTGAAGATACCGGAAAAGTGATCGGAAAGCAGGGACGCACAGCAAAAGCGATACGAACAGTCATGTTTGCAGCAAGTGCAGAGTCTTCTAAGAAAGTTCAACTTGAGATTGCTGACTAAAAAGGGAGAGGGCTTAGGACCTCCCCTTTTTTTACACGTTTAAATCTATTTTTCGTTATACTGTAGAGGACAAATGCCTTCGGATAGGGGGACAAAAAGGAAGATGCAGATCATTCAACATGTCACCGTCATGCAAGTATTAACTGAAAGCAGTAAGGACAAACTGTTAACGACTTTTTTGGAGAAAAAAGAAAGACTAGAACGTGAGTGCAATCAACTATATTTTCAACTAAAAAAGCATGAAAAAGAACCACATCAGCAAGAAGCCATCCCTCAATTTCAAAAAGCCATTGAAAAAAGACAAGAAAAAATGAGGCAAATTGATTTTCAAGTCGAGCAGCTGCATATCTTGCCTCTTGGCAGTGAAATGAAAGAAACAGAAGTGGATGCGCTGGTTGAAGTAAAAATAGGTGATAAATGGGATGACAAAATGCAAGACAATGTCATCGTCGTGAAAGACGGCACCATTGTGGAAATACGTCAGGGGTGATTGAGAACATGGAGCTAGAATGGTTGAATGTCGGAAAGATTGTCAATACACATGGAGTGCGCGGAGAAGTACGTGTCGTGTCAAAGACTGATTTCCCAGAAGAACGCTACAAAAAAGGCAGCGTCCTTTATATTTTCAAACAAAACCAAAAAGAACCGCTAAAAGTGACTGTCGCATCACATAGACAGCACAAACAATTTGATTTACTGACATTTGAAGAAGTCGGCTCATTAAATGAAGCTGAGCAATTAAAAGAGTCGATTTTAAAAGTAGAAAAAGAACATCTTGGTTCATTAGATGAAGGGGAATTTTATTTCCACGAAATCATCGGCTGTGAAGTATATGATGAAGAGGATAAACTGATTGGCCAAATCAAAGAGGTTTTAACGCCAGGGGCAAATGATGTATGGGTGGTTGGAAGAAAAGGCAAAAAAGATGCCCTCATTCCTTATATTCCATCTGTCGTCAAAACAGTTGATATTTTATCCAAGAAAGTACACATTGAAGTGATGGAAGGACTCATTGACGAATGAAAATTGACTTTTTAACACTGTTTCCTGAAATGTTTGAAGGAGTGCTTCACTCATCGATCTTAAAAAAAGCTCAGGAAAAAGATGCGGTCTCATTTGATGTCGTGAATTTCAGGGAGTATTCGGATCATAAACATAAAACAGTGGATGACTATCCGTATGGGGGCGGTGCTGGCATGGTTCTGAAAGCACAGCCTGTATTTGATGCGGTAGAAGATTTAACGAAAAAAGCAAACAAGAAGCCCCGTATTATTCTTGTCTGTCCTCAAGGAGAAAGATATACACAAAAGAAAGCAGAAGAGCTTGCAAAAGAAGAGCATCTTATGTTCATTTGCGGCCACTATGAAGGCTACGATGAGCGCATCAGGGAACATCTTGTCACAGATGAAATCTCAATCGGAGATTTCGTTCTCACAGGCGGAGAGCTGCCGGCGATGATGATTGCAGACAGTGTGGTCAGGCTTTTGCCTCATGTGCTTGGAAAAGAAGCGTCTCATATCGAAGATTCATTTAGTACAGGTCTGCTTGAGCACCCGCACTATACAAGACCAGCTGATTATAAAGGATTGAAAGTACCGGATGTGCTTCTCTCTGGAAATCATGCCAAAATTGAAGAGTGGCGGCGTAAAGAATCGTTGAAGCGAACCTATACAAGACGGCCAGATTTGATTGATTCTTGCAAAACATTAACGGATGAAGAAAAAAGATGGCTTTGGCAGCTTCATAATGACTAGATTGTATTGCACAAGGTATACAGGTGTGGTATGATACTACTTGTGACTTGGACGGCTTGCCGATTCAAGTTTGAAAACGATGTTCCGCTGCAATGAAGAAAGAGGACATGAGCATCTGTTGGAAGGAGTTGAAAACGATGCAACATTTGATTGAAGAAATCACAAAAGAACAATTGCGCACTGATCTTCCTGCGTTCCGTCCTGGTGACACTTTACGTGTACACGTTAAAGTTGTCGAGGGTACTCGTGAGCGTATCCAGATCTTTGAAGGTGTTGTAATTAAGCGTCGTGGTGGTGGAATCAGCGAAACTTTCACAGTTCGTAAGATCTCTTACGGTGTAGGCGTTGAGCGTACATTCCCTGTACACACACCAAAAATCGCTAACATCGAAGTTGTACGTCACGGTAAGGTACGTCGTGCGAAACTTTACTACCTACGTGAACTTCGCGGTAAAGCGGCTCGTATCAAAGAAATCAGACGATAATGATATCAAAGGAAAGAGCTTGTTACCTGTAACAGGCTCTTTTTTTGTACAATGTATAGAGACAACCGTTAGAAGAGAGAAGGTGCACATATGACAATTCAATGGTTTCCAGGCCATATGGCAAAAGCAAGACGGGAAGTCACAGAAAAATTAAAGCTCATCGACATCGTATTTGAATTAACCGATGCAAGGATTCCGATGTCCTCTAGAAACCCAATGATTGAAGAAATCCTCCAAAACAAACCGAAAATTATGCTTTTAAACAAAGCAGATAAAGCAGATCCTCGTATGACAAAAGAGTGGCAGGCACACTTTGAAGCGCAAGGTGTACGGTCACTTGCCATTAATTCTGTCGATGGACAAGGTTTAAATCAAATCATTACGACATCAAAAGAAATCTTAAAAGAAAAGTTCGATCGAATGAAAGCAAAAGGCGTTAAGCCGCGTGCCATTCGAGCTTTGATTATTGGAATTCCCAATGTCGGCAAATCAACACTGATCAATCGGTTGGCAAAGAAAAATATTGCGAAAACAGGAGATCGACCTGGTATTACGACGTCACAGCAATGGGTGAAGGTAGGAAAAGAACTTGAACTGCTCGATACCCCCGGAATTCTCTGGCCGAAATTTGAAGATGAACAAGTAGGTCTTAGACTGGCCGTCACCGGAGCGATTAAAGACTCAATTATCAACTTGCAGGATGTCGCAGTTTATGCGCTGCGCTTTTTAGAAGAGCACTATCCAGAGCGATTAAAAAAACGCTATGATCTAGCAGAAATACCTGAAGATACAGTTGAGCTGTTTGATGCTATTGGCACAAAACGCGGCTGTCTGATGAGTGGAGGATTCATTAATTACGACAAAACGACCGAAATCATTATTCGGGATATTCGAACGGAAAAATTTGGTCCCCTCACTTTTGAGAAGCCTGAAAGCTAAAAGACACGCAGCTCATGCGGGTCTTTATTTTTTGCGAAAAACTGCCGATATAAAGAAGGAGGCTGAGGAAAAGCCAATGTACACGGTCAAACAAATAAAAGAATTAATAGAACAACATGCTGACGACGAGTCATACATTCGTGAACTATTGAAAGACGATACAAGAATAAGTGTCCAGAAGCTGATGGACAAATGGAACAAAGACAGAGAAAAGCAGCAAGAACTGCATGCAGCATGGAAGCAAATGCTTCAATTTGAAACCAAAGCAAAAGCGCAAGGATACACTTATATTGCAGGCATAGATGAAGCGGGAAGAGGACCACTCGCTGGTCCAGTTGTTGCGGCAGCTGTGATATTAAAAGAAGATACCGTCCTACTCGGTTTAAATGATTCAAAACAGCTATCTGAGAAAAAAAGAATGACCTATTATGAGCTCATTCAAAAGGAAGCACTCGACATCGGCATCGGCATTGTTGATGCGGCAACGATTGACGAAATCAATATATACGAAGCATCAAGACTGGCGATGGTGAGGGCTGTAAAGCAGCTCACTCACACACCTGATTATCTACTCATAGATGCGATGACGCTCCCGCTTCCTACTCAACAGGAGAATATCATCAAAGGAGATGCTAAAAGCGCATCCATCGCAGCTGGTGCATGTATTGCCAAAGTGACAAGGGACATGATGATGGAAGAGTATGGACGACAGTACCCTGAGTATCAATTTGAAAAACATAAAGGGTATGGAACGAAAGAGCACCTGGCTGCCATTCAAGCACATGGCGCCACACCTATCCACCGGTTATCATTTGCACCAGTGAAATCTGTTATTTCATAAATATTTTGACACAAGGAGGCTGCCTGTGATGACAAGAGTTGAAGATATACATACTGCACTGAATAGTCGGCTGAATACGGTAGAATCTGTTCCGCTTAACACGGAAGGAAAGGAAAATATTCACCGGCTCATTCTTGGCAAAGTACTAAAAATGCTTGGTGATGATACAGCGCTTGTTCAAATAGGCGCTACCAAAATAAAAGCGCAGCTAGCGGCTCAGCTCAAAGCCGATTCTTTCTACTGGTTCCAATTAGAACAAGAAGGTGGAGGCAGCCTGAGTAAATTAAGACCTGTTCAGCAATTTGACCAAGATCCTAAAACATTAAAGGATGCCGCAGCTAAACTACTAGAAGGTTTGTCGCTTAAAAATGGACTTGAACAAATGTTAACAGCTACAGCCTTTTTAAAAGAAAAACCGGTCATCAACGAAGCAGAGTTAAAAACGGCAGTAAAATGGATTGAACAACTTCAAGGCACGGATATCAAAAAAGGTCTGCAGGCACTTCTTTTTGCTTTAAAGAAAGATTTGCCGATTCAGCAAGGAGTGCTCCAATCAATATTAGCGATGAAATCCCCCTCTGCACTTCATCAGGATGTGACAGCACTGCTAGATCGATTAACACAGCTTCCGAAGCAATCAGAAGCCACACAGGCTCTTACACAGGCCGTTCGTGCGGTCGTAAATACTGAGACAACCGTTCATGCAGAAAAGCTCTTATCGGTGCTTCTAGGAGCAAAAGAAGGCCAAACGAAGCAAGGAGAAAGCTTGCAGGTGCAGCCTCATATCAATCCGGCTCAGCAAACAAAGCAGAGCCAGCCCGCCTCTATACAACAAGGGCGACAGGCGGATACAGTGAATCAGAACAGCGTGCAGCAATTATTAAGTCCAAAACAGCTCCCGCTTCAGCAAATAGAACGCATTCTGACAAGCATCACAAAGCAAGGAGCAGACGGACAGCAGCAGCTTGATGTAAAACAGCTCACATCACTGGTTCAAGCAGTCCAGCAGGCAGGACCACAGGCTGACGCAAAGGCAGCCGTGCTTCAAAAGGAATTTCCGTTTCTTTCAAAAACAGAGGCAAACGCATTGGCAAAGGTCATTCAGCAGACTGAACCAGCATTAAGCAATAAAACCGATGTACTCGATTTACTGATGACGATGAAAAAAGCGATAGGTGTACGAGATGAAATTGGGATGCTGAAATTACTGGAAAAGGGCAGCCAAGATGTCAAAAGCCAAGAGCTTCACCAATTAAAGATGGTTTTAAATGATGCGAGGCAAGCTGATGTTCCGGAGCCCGTAAAAAAAGAAGTGGATCAATTATTTCATAGATTAAATGGGCAGTTACTAGTGCATCAGGAAAACCAAACAGTTAGTCAAATGATGGTCTCTTACCCTCTTTTCTCAAAACATAGTGTTCAAGATTTAACCTTTATTCTAAAAGGGCATAAGAAAAAAGATGGCTCTATTGATATTTCTCAGTGCCGTTTAATGTTTTATTTAAACATGGAAAACTTAGAAGAAACGTTAATAGACTGTACGATTCAGCAAAAAGTGATGTCAATTACAGTCGAGACGGCTCACGAACTGCAAGGAACCATTAATCCAATGATTCCAGCTGTTCGAGAGAATTTAAATGCCCTAGGGTATAGTTTAACAGGGATTACAGCGAAAAAGAGAGAAGAGCCAATTGATCCGTCTCACTTTCTAGATGAACACTTTCATAAAATCAGCGAGAAAGGGCTGGACTTACGAGTATGAAGAATTCAAAACCGCTTAGAAGAGCGGTCGCTCTACACTATGATGAAGAAAAACAAAAGGCGCCAAAAGTCGTTGCAACAGGCAGCGGCTATGTGGCTGATCATATTATTGAAGAAGCTCAAAAAGCTGGGGTCCCTATCCAAGAAGACCGAAATTTAGTAGAACTGATGCGCCACTTAACGCTCGATGAGGAAATCCCAGAAGCGTTATACGATACTGTAGCAGAAATATTTTCATTTATCTATCGATTGGATCAAAAAATGAAAAAATAAGGTAAAATAAGTGTTTTGACTGAAAAATTTATATTTTTAATAAAATAAAAGTTTGAATGTTTAGAAGGATTTTACGATTTTACATAGAACCCTAGACATTCTCTTTTTTATTCTTTAAAATGAAAGCGCAGTCTATTTTATAATTTTTGTTTCTACATATGTTGGGAGGATGGGAAATGAATATCCATGAGTACCAAGGAAAAGAAATCCTAAGAAAATATGGGGTTTCAGTTCCAAATGGTAAAGTAGCATTTACACCTGATGAAGCAGTGAAAGCATCAGAAGAGCTAGGAAGCTCTGTATATGTCGTAAAAGCACAGATTCATGCAGGCGGCCGTGGTAAAGCAGGTGGGGTAAAAATTGCAAAAACAAAAGATGAAGTGAAAGGGTTTGCAGAGGAATTGCTCGGCAAGACACTAGTCACACATCAAACAGGGCCTGAAGGGCGCGAAATAAAACGCTTACTTATTGAAGAAGGCTGCGATATTCAAAAAGAGTACTATGTAGGACTCGTTTTGGATAGAGCGACATCAAGAATTGTTTTGATGGCTTCTGAAGAAGGCGGTACTGAAATTGAAGAAGTAGCAGAAAAAACGCCAGAAAAAATCGTGAAAGTGGTCATCGACCCAGCGATTGGTCTTCAAGCCTATCAGGCGAGAGAAGTCGCGTTTAAAATTAATATTCCAACAAAATTAGTTGGTCAAGCTGTTAAGTTTATGACAAGCCTTTACAATGCGTTTATTGAAAAGGATTGTTCAATTGCCGAGATAAATCCTCTTGTTGTAACAGGTGATGGAAAAGTCATGGCACTTGATGCAAAATTAAACTTTGATAGCAATGCCTTATATAGACAAAAAGATATATTAGAATACCGTGACCTTGATGAAGAAGATCCAAAGGAGATTGAAGCATCTAAATATGACCTAAGCTACATTTCTCTAGACGGGAATATTGGCTGTATGGTGAATGGAGCAGGCCTTGCGATGTCTACAATGGATATCATCAAGCATTACGGCGGGGACCCTGCAAACTTCCTTGATGTTGGCGGCGGTGCAACTGCTGAAAAAGTAACGGAAGCATTTAAAATCATCTTATCTGATCAAAATGTCAAAGGGATTTTCGTGAACATTTTTGGCGGCATCATGAAATGTGATGTCATCGCAGAAGGTGTTGTTGAAGCGACGAAACAAGTCGGCTTAACATTACCACTCGTTGTACGTCTTGAAGGAACAAACGTTGAATTAGGGAAGAAAATCCTGAGTGATTCAGGCTTAAATATCACTTCTGCTGAGTCTATGGCTGACGGGGCAGAAAAGATTGTATCTTTAGTCAAGTAGAGCAGAAAGGCAGGGAACCTAAATGAGTGTATTTATTAATAAAAATACGAGAGTAATTGTTCAGGGGATTACCGGTTCAACCGCATTATTCCATACAAAACAAATGATTGAGTATGGAACAAATATCGTTGGCGGTGTCACACCTGGAAAAGGTGGAACTGAAGTAGAGGGAGTTCCTGTATTTAATACTGTATCTGAAGCAGTACAGACAACTGGAGCAAATGCTTCTGTTATCTATGTACCAGCACCGTTTGCAGCAGACGCCATTTTAGAGGCTGTTGATGCAGAAGTGGATCTAGTGATTTGTATCACAGAACACATTCCAGTTCTGGATATGGTTAAAGTGAAACGCTATATGGAAGGTAAGAAGACAAGACTTGTTGGGCCGAACTGTCCTGGCGTGATTACACCTGAAGAATGTAAAATTGGCATCATGCCTGGCTACATTCATAAAAAAGGTCATGTTGGTGTTGTGTCTCGTTCTGGAACGCTTACATATGAAGCGGTACATCAGCTTTCAGAGGCTGGTGTTGGTCAATCAACAGCTGTAGGAATTGGCGGAGACCCTGTCAATGGCACGAACTTTATTGATGTATTAAAAGCCTTCAATGAAGATCCTGAAACGCATGCAGTGATCATGATTGGTGAAATCGGTGGTACAGCTGAAGAAGAAGCAGCTGAATGGGTAAAAGCAAATATGACCAAGCCGGTTGTTGGCTTTATTGGCGGTAAAACAGCGCCTCCAGGAAAACGCATGGGACATGCTGGTGCCATTATTTCTGGTGGTAAAGGAACTGCTGATGAAAAAGTAAAAACAATGCGTGAATGTGGAATTGAAGTGGCAGAGACACCATCTGTCATGGGAGAAACCTTAATTAAAGTGTTAAAAGAGAAGAATCTCTTCGAAGCTTGTAAAACGCATTAATGACACAAGAAGACTTGTTCTTTGACAAGTCTTCTTCTTTCTATCTTAAACTGGAGGAATGGTATGTACAACGTGTCCGAAAGAATGATTTTTCACCGCTTAAAAGGCCTCATCTCACCCTCTTTGTTAACAAAATGGTGGAAAGTCGATCCTAAGCTATATATAAATGAAGAAACACATCATTTCAAACAGGATCGATCATTACAAAAGATCGACTTTACCCGCTTACTACAAGCTGAAGAAAATGAATTCCCCATTTTTCAACACATCGTTCAAGCCTATTTAAAGCAAAATATTCACATGATTCCCATCACATCACCTTTATATCCCAGCTCACTAAAACACATTTATGATCCTCCCCCAGTATTATTCCTAAAAGGAAACGTTACCTATTTAAATGAAGAAAAAAGTTTAGGTGTAGTAGGTACACGAGTGCCATCCTCTTATGGAGAAGCGTGCGTGAAGAAAATTGTTGGAGAACTTGTAGAGGAAGATTGGATGATTGTAAGTGGTTTAGCAAAAGGAATTGATGGACTTGCACACAAAGAATGCATACGGAAAAAAGGAAAAACGATTGGTGTTGTAGCTGGCGGCTTTCAACATGTATATCCAAAAGAACATGTGCAAATGGCTCAATATATGGGAGAACATCATTTGCTGTTGTCAGAGCATCCGCCTTATATCAAACCAGAAAAATGGCATTTCCCAATGAGAAACCGATTAATTAGTGCCCTGACAAGAGGAACCATCGTGATCCAGTGCAAAGAAAAGAGCGGTTCGCTTATTACAGCCTACCAGGCATTAGAGCAAGGAAAAGAAGTGTTTGCTGTTGCAGGATCGATCTTTGATTCTAATTCTATAGGTCCAGCTAGACTGATTCAGCAAGGTGCCAAGCTTGTTCATTCAACGAAGGATATTTTAGAGGAATTCTCCTTGAGTGGTGTTCAATATACTGAACTCCCATAAAAATATCGTTTGACAAAAGACATCGGAATATTTAATAATAGTGAGGATTTAAGTTTACACTTTGTTTTTCGTGTTTATAATGATGTTCATCATAAAGAATTTTTAACGATTGCCTGTTAGATAGGTGCAATTAACATAAATATAAATTTGTGAAATGGATAAAGAGAGAACACCTCTTAAGGGGGATTTTGAGTATGGCTGATTATTTAGTCATCGTTGAGTCGCCAGCAAAGGCGAAAACGATTGAGCGTTATTTAGGAAAAAAGTATAAAGTAAAGGCTTCAATGGGGCACATAAGAGATTTACCGAAAAGTCAGCTTGGTGTTGACACTGAGCATGACTTCGAACCGAGATATATTACGATTCGAGGAAAAGGTCCAGTCTTAAAAGAATTAAAAACAGCAGCGAAGAAAGCAAAAAAAGTATATCTCGCAGCTGACCCCGACAGAGAGGGAGAAGCGATTGCTTGGCATTTAGCTCACAGCCTTGACCTTGACCTCTCTTCGGATTGCCGCGTTGTCTTTAACGAGATTACGAAAGATGCAATTAAAGATTCCTTTAAACATCCACGTATGATCAATATGGACTTGGTGGATGCGCAGCAGGCAAGACGGATTTTAGATCGTCTCGTTGGATATAAAATTAGCCCGATTTTATGGAAGAAAGTCAAAAAGGGCTTAAGCGCCGGTCGTGTTCAATCAGTTGCACTCCGCCTGATTATTGACCGCGAGAATGAAATTAATGAATTCAAACCAGAAGAATACTGGACAATTGATGGCACCTTCCTAAAAGGGAAAGAAAGCTTTGAAGCGAGTTTCTTTGGCGTAAATGGCAAAAAACATCCGCTAAAAACAAAAGAAGATGTAAAAGAAATCCTTTCGAAATTAAAAGGAAGCAAGTTTTCTGTTGAAAAAGTGACGAAAAAAGAACGTAAACGTAACCCAGCTGTTCCGTTTACAACATCTACCTTACAACAAGAGGCAGCAAGAAAACTAAATTTCCGTGCGAAGAAAACAATGATGATTGCACAGCAATTATATGAAGGAATTGATCTTGGTAAAGAAGGTACAGTAGGTCTCATTACATATATGAGAACGGACTCAACACGTATTTCCAATACGGCAATTGAAGAAGTATCTGCTTTCATTGATCAAACGTACGGCAAGAATTTCTTGAATACAACAAAACGTACTGCCAAAAAGAACGAAAATGCACAGGATGCTCACGAAGCCATCCGCCCGACTTCTACGCTAAGAAAACCAGCAGATGTCAAACACGTGCTAAGCAGAGATCAGCTTCGTCTTTATAAATTGATTTGGGAACGTTTTGTGGCAAGCCAAATGGCACCAGCTGTTCTTGATACAATGAGTGTGGATCTTGAAAATAACGGGCTTACTTTCCGTGCAAATGGAAGTAAGGTGAAATTCCCTGGATTTATGAAAGTATATGTTGAAGGGAAGGACGACCAGTTAGAAGAAAAGGACAAAATGCTTCCTGATCTGAAAGAGGGGGATACCGTTCTTTCAAAAGATATTGAACCAGAGCAGCACTTCACGCAGCCGCCTCCACGTTACACTGAGGCAAGACTTGTCAAAACCCTTGAAGAGCTAGGTATTGGCCGCCCATCGACGTATGCACCAACATTAGATACCATTCAAAAGCGGGGCTATGTGGCACTTGATAACAAACGGTTTATTCCAACAGAGCTTGGAGAGATTGTGCTCAACTTAATAATTGAATTCTTCCCTGAAATCATTAACGTAGAATTTACTGCGAAAATGGAAAAAGAACTTGATAGCGTTGAAGAAGGTACGATTGAATGGGTACGCATTATCGACAGTTTCTATCAAGACTTTGCAAAACGGGTAGAAAAAGCAGAAGCAGAGATGCAGGAAGTTGAGATCGAGCCTGAATACGCCGGAGTTGATTGCGAAGAGTGTGGTCATCCAATGGTGTACAAAATGGGGAGATACGGTAAGTTCATGGCTTGCTCTAATTTCCCTGACTGCCGTAACACAAAACCAATTGTCAAAGATATTGGTGTCAAATGCCCGACTTGTCACGAAGGAAATATCGTTGAACGGAAATCTAAGAAGCGCCGCATTTTTTACGGTTGCGATCGTTTTCCAGAGTGTGAATTCGTCTCTTGGGACAAACCAATTGAAAGAAAGTGTCCAAAATGCGAAAATATGCTTGTAGAGAAAAAGCTGAAAAAAGGCATTCAAGTTCAATGTGTGTCCTGTGATTATAAAGAGGAACAACAAAAATAGCGGTGAGCAGCCTTGTTCACCTGCTTTTTTATGTCATCAAACAGAACTTACAAAATAGGAGAGTTGTACAATGAGTCAATTTGTAAATGTGATCGGAGCAGGTTTAGCAGGAAGTGAAGCGGCATGGCAAATTGCCAAGCGCGGAATTAAAGTCCATCTGTATGAAATGAGACCTGTCAAACAAACACCAGCTCACCACACAGATAAATTTGCGGAGCTCGTATGCAGTAACTCATTGCGTGCGAACGCTTTAACGAACGCAGTAGGTGTTCTAAAGGAAGAAATGCGTCATTTAGATTCAGCCATTATCGCAGCAGCAGATGAAAGCTCGGTTCCTGCTGGCGGAGCGCTTGCAGTAGATCGTCATGAATTTGCAGCAAACGTCACAGACCGTGTGAAAAATCACCCGAATGTGACGGTCTTTCAAGAAGAAGTGCAAAGCATTCCAGAAGGTCCGACGATTATTGCGACGGGTCCTCTTACATCAGAAGCCCTTTCAAAAGAATTAAAATCATTAACCGGTGAAGAGTATTTATATTTCTACGATGCAGCAGCGCCGATCCTGGAGAAAGACAGCATTGATATGGATAAAGTGTACTTGAAATCACGCTATGATAAAGGAGAAGCGGCTTATTTAAACTGTCCGATGACAGAAGAAGAATTCGATCGTTTTTATGAGGCGCTCATTTCTGCTGAAACTGTGCCGTTAAAAGAGTTTGAAAAAGAAATCTTCTTCGAAGGTTGTATGCCCATTGAAGTCATGGCCAAAAGAGGGAAAAAAACCATGCTGTTTGGACCGATGAAACCAGTTGGTCTTGAAGATCCAAAAACAGGGAAAAGACCTTACGCTGTTGTTCAATTAAGACAGGATGATGCGGCAGGTACTTTATATAATATTGTTGGTTTTCAAACTCATCTGAAGTGGGGCGATCAAAAGGAAGTATTCCGTTTGATCCCAGGTCTTGAAGAGGCAGAGATTGTTCGCTATGGTGTAATGCACCGTAATACATTTATTAACTCGCCAAGCCTTCTAAAACCGACGTATCAATTTAAAAATAGAGACGACTTATTCTTTGCCGGACAAATGACTGGTGTTGAAGGATATGTTGAGTCCGCAGCTTCAGGACTAGTGGCTGGAATCAACGCAGCTCGATTTGTTAAAGGAGAAGAGCTTGTGACACTCCCAGAAGAAACAGCAATTGGCAGTATGGCTTACTACATCACATCCACAAACAAGAAAAGCTTCCAGCCGATGAATGCAAACTTTGGCTTGCTGAAAGATCTTGGCGTTCGAATTAAAAACAAACAAGAGCGCTATGCAGAGTACGCTAAACGCGCAATCGGAACTATTCAAACTATTTCGAAATCTCTGTAGTAAAACATTGCACGGAAAGCAAGATATGTGATACCATTTAAAAGCCTTAAAGAGGTGTAAAAATGACGGATAAACAGCGTCTTGTCCACTTATTCATTGAATATTTGCAGATTGAAAAGAACTATTCAGCTTTAACAATCTCAGGTTATACTGAGGCGATTGAAGAGTTTGTCAGATTTATGAACATTCAAGGAATAGACGGTTTTGAAGAGGTATCCTATCAAGATACGAGAATTTATTTAACAGAAGCTTATGAAAAAGGCCTTACAAGAAGAACGATTAGTAAGAAAGTCTCTGCACTTCGCAGCTTTTATAAATTTTTATTAAGAGAACAGCTTGTGAAAGAAAATCCTTTTTTACTCGTTAGCTTACCAAAGCAGGATAAGCGAATTCCTTCATTTTTGTATGAAGAGGAACTAAAAGAGCTATTTACAGTTTCTGATGTAAATACACCGCTTGGACAAAGAAATCAAGCCATTTTAGAACTTCTTTATGCAACAGGTATGAGGGTCAGTGAGTTATGTTCATTAAAAGAATCTGATCTTGATTTATCGATGGATACAGTGCTTGTTCATGGGAAAGGCAGCAAACAGCGGTATGTACCTTTCGGCTCTTATGCACATGAAGCGCTCTCCACATATTTAGAGGATGGAAGGCAGAAGCTGAAAGTGAAGAGAAAGGATCGTGCTGATTCACATGTGTTTTTGAATCAGCGCGGAGCTCCTCTTACAGATAGAGGCGTTCGATTCATTCTAACTGAATTAATGAAAAAGGCGTCTGGCACATTACATATCCATCCTCACATGTTAAGGCACACCTTTGCTACGCATCTTTTAAACGAGGGAGCCGATTTGAGAAGTGTTCAAGAACTTCTCGGTCACTCAAATTTATCATCAACACAGGTGTACACGCATGTATCAAAAGATTCTTTAAGAAAAACGTACATGTCTCATCACCCAAGGGCTTTTAAACGATCCTAAAAGGAGGTTTTTTCATGTCATCATTTCATGCAACCACAATCTTTGCCGTTCAACATAAAGGAAAAAGTGCGATGGCTGGAGACGGTCAAGTCACTTTTGGGCAGGCTGTCGTCATGAAACACACAGCAAAAAAAGTGCGCCGTCTTTTCGGAGGCAAAGTGCTCGCAGGTTTTGCTGGTTCAGTTGCAGATGCATTTACACTTTTTGAGAAGTTTGAAACGAAGCTTGAAGAATACGGTGGTAACTTAAAACGAGCAGCTGTAGAACTGGCGAAAGAATGGCGAAGTGACAAGATGCTCAGGCAGCTTGAGGCCATGCTTATCGTCATGAATAAAGAAAGTATCCTGCTCGTATCTGGAACAGGAGAGGTCATCGAGCCAGACGATGGCATTTTGGCTATCGGCTCAGGCGGTAACTACGCGCTTAGCGCCGGGAGAGCACTCAAGAAACATGCAGGTGATCATCTCTCAGCTCGAGAGATTGCAAAGGCGGCTCTTGAAACGGCCGGAGAAATCTGTGTCTACACGAACGATCAAATCACTTTAGAAGAGCTTGAATAGAAAGGACATGAGACGTATGGAGAAAAAGCCGTTCACCCCAAGAGAGATAGTTGAAAAGCTCGATCAGTACATTATTGGTCAGCTTGATGCGAAAAAAGCAGTGGCGGTGGCTTTAAGAAACCGTTACAGAAGAAGTCTTTTACATGATAAGCTAAAGGATGAAGTCGTTCCTAAAAACATCTTAATGATTGGTCCGACAGGTGTGGGGAAAACAGAAATTGCCCGCAGAATTGCAAGGATTTCTGGTGCGCCTTTCATTAAAGTGGAAGCGACGAAGTTTACTGAAGTTGGATATGTCGGACGTGACGTAGAATCAATGGTCAGAGATTTAGTGGAGACGGCAATCAGACTAGTCAAAGAAGAAAAAATGAAAGATGTGCAAGAAGAAGCGGAAAAACAAGCAAACAAACGGCTTGTTCATCTACTTGTTCCTGGAAAGAAAAAAAGTCAGTCTGTGAAAAATCCTTTTGAGATGCTATTTGGTGGTTCTGATGATGATGACAGTGATCGAGATCACTCAAGTGAAGAAGTAGAGCTTGAATCGACAAGAAAACGCATTGCACACCAGCTGGCGATGGGCGAACTTGAAGACCATTACGTCACGATTGAAGTTGAAGAGCAGCAGCCGTCCATGTTTGATATGCTTCAAGGATCGGGTATGGAGCAAATGGGTATGAACATGCAGGATGCGCTTAGCAATCTCATGCCTAAAAAGAAAAAACGCAGAAAGCTGACCGTCAGAGAAGCGAGAAAAGCGTTAACTGCTGAGGAAGCTTCAAAACTGATTGATATGGATGAAGTCGGTCAGGAAGCTGTGCAAAAAGCAGAGCAGCAAGGAATGATCTTTATCGATGAGATCGATAAAATTGCCAAAAGCGGTGGTGCATCGTCTGCAGATGTTTCTCGTGAAGGGGTTCAACGTGATATTTTACCGATTGTAGAAGGTTCTACTGTGATGACGAAGTATGGGGCTGTGAAAACAGATCATGTACTATTTGTAGCAGCAGGCGCTTTTCATATGGCGAAACCCTCGGATTTGATTCCAGAGCTTCAAGGACGCTTCCCAATCCGTGTAGAATTAGATAAATTAAGTATAGAAGACTTTGTGAAAATCTTAACGGAACCAGATAACGCGTTATTAAAGCAATATAAGGCTTTGCTTGAAACAGAAGGTATATCTCTTGAATTTTCTGACGATGCTATTCATAAGATTGCCGAAGTGGCTTATCACGTCAATCAGGAGACAGATAACATCGGTGCAAGAAGGCTTCACACCATACTTGAGAAGCTGCTAGAAGAGCTCTCATTTGAGGCGCCTGATATTACAATGGAAACAGTGACCATTACCCCTCAGTATGTAGAAGAGAAGCTAGGAAAGATTGCAAATAACAAAGACTTAAGTCAATTTATACTTTAACAAATGAATAAAGTAATCTAGGAGGATCATTATTATGGCGTTACTACAAAAAACAAGGATTATTAACTCGATGCTGCAAGATGCAGCGGGGAAACCGGTTAATTTTAAAGAAATGGCAGAAACACTGAGAGATGTCATTGATTCAAACATTTTCGTATTAAGCAGAAGAGGGAAGCTTCTTGGCTACTCTATTAACCAGCAGATTGAAAATGCACGTATGAAAAAAATGCTGGAAGATCGTCAGTTCCCTGAAGAATATACAAAAAGCTTATTCAATGTCCCTGAAACATCTTCAAACCTTGACATCAACAGTGAGTACACAGCTTTCCCGATTGAGAACCGTGATTTATTCCAATCCGGTTTGACAACGATTGTGCCAATCATCGGAGGCGGAGACCGCTTAGGGACGTTAATCCTTTCTCGTTTGCAAGATACATTCAAAGATGATGATTTAATTCTTGCTGAATACGGCGCAACAGTTGTTGGAATGGAGATTCTTCGCGAGAAAGCGGAAGAAATTGAAGAAGAAGCAAGAAGTAAAGCGGTTGTTCAAATGGCAATCAGTTCTCTTTCCTATAGTGAGCTTGAAGCGATTGAGCATATCTTTGAAGAACTTGATGGAAACGAAGGGCTGCTTGTGGCAAGTAAGATTGCTGACCGTGTAGGAATCACTCGTTCAGTGATCGTAAACGCACTTCGTAAATTAGAAAGTGCAGGCGTTATTGAATCTCGTTCTCTTGGAATGAAGGGAACATACATTAAAGTATTAAACAACAAATTTTTAATTGAACTTGAAAATTTAAAATCTCATTAATCAAAAAACCCTTTTTGGCCGAAATAAACGCTGAAAAGGGTTTTTTTGTATAAAAAAAGAGGAATTGTCCGAAAAATGACACGCTTTTTTCCAAGAAACCCCTTACAATTCTGTAGTGCTTTGAATCTAGGTCTTTGTACCTATTCGTAAAATAGATATATATTACGAGTTTTTTTTACAATTACATCATAGACTTTAATCCTATTATTTCTTACAATGAACATATGGTTTTACAAATCTCGACATGATTAAATGGAATGAAATACATATGATTGGAGGTATATGGTTTTGGATATATTTTCTGGAACGATAAGCAACCTTGAGAATGCCTTGGGCAGAGCGAATGTTAAGCAAAAAGTCATAAGCAATAATATCGCGAATATAGACACACCGAACTACAAGTCTAAAAAAGTTGCATTCCACGATATGCTAAATGATGCGTCAATCAAATTAGACGCTAAAAAAACATACCAAGGTCACATTGATTTTTCTAAAACAGGGTCAAATTATTCAGTTGTTACGAGTAACCGTACTTCTTATCAAGAAAACGGAAATAATGTCGATATTGATCAAGAGATGAGTGAACTCGCTAAAAACCAAATTCAGTATAATGCGTTGGTTGAAAGAATGAGCGGAAAGTTCAATTCTCTTAAAACAGTTTTGACAGGAGGTAAGTGATGTCGATTTTTTCAGGCGTTAACGCTTCGGCCTCAGCATTAACAGCACAGAGGCTCAGAATGGACGTTGTATCCTCGAACCTTGCGAATATGGATACAACAAGAGCGAAACAGGTTGATGGCAAGTGGGAGCCTTATAGACGCAAGCTCGTCACATTACAGCCGTCAGGTGAATCATTTTCATCTATATTGAACTCAAGCATGAATTCGAGCGGCAAATTAGGAAACGGCGTCAAAGTAACAAAGATTACTGAAGACGAAACTCCATTCAACCTTCAATATGATCCTACAAATCCCGATGCCAATGAAAATGGATATGTTCAAACACCGAATGTTGATCCATTAAAGGAAATGGTTGATCTCATCAGCAGCTCAAGGTCATATGAAGCAAACGTGACTGCGCTGAATGCGAATAAAAGCATGTTGATGAAAGCTTTAGAAATAGGAAAGTAAGGTGAAAAGAATTGGTTAACGCAATATCTCCTTTCCAGCTTCAAACTGCTCAGCAAGCAAGTGAATTGACGAATGCATCGTCAGTGCAGGCGGCTGCACCTAAAAGCCAAACGAATTTCTCTGATGTGCTGAAGAATTCCATTGAGGCATTAAATCAATCACAGCTCAAATCAGACCAGTATACGAATGCTCTCGCACAAGGGAAAGATGTCAATCTCGATGAAGTCATGATTGCTTCACAAAAAGCGAGTGTGACACTCACAGCTGCCACCGAATTTCGGAATAAAGCAGTCGAAGCGTACCAAGAGATTATGAGAATGCAGATGTAGGAGGTGCTGGTGGACAAAAAATAGACTGAATGGAATGACCGGGGGTTAAGATGAATCGTACTTTAATGCAATTAAGAACAAAAACAGTTGAGTTTTGGCGAAATCGATCAAAATTACAAAAAATACTCATGATTGGCGGCGTAGCTGCCCTAGCAATCATTATTACGGTTGTTAGCATCTTTGCTTCTTCTGAAAAAATGGTTCCGTTGTTTAGAGATTTGTCTGAGGCAGAAGCAGGGCAAATCAAACAGGAACTGGATGGCAAAAACGTTAAATCGGAACTTGCAAATAACGGAACGACGATTTTAGTTCCAGAAAAGCAAGCAGACACTTTAAAAGTCACACTCGCATCAGAAGGACTTCCTAAAACGGGGAATATTGACTACTCCTTCTTTGCAAATAATTCCGGCTTCGGTTTAACAGATAATGAATTTGATGTTCTGAAAGTAGACGCAACTCAGACAGAACTATCCAATCTGATCAACACGATTGATGGGATTAAAGATTCAAAGGTTATGATTAACCTGCCAAAAGATTCCGTTTTTGTTGGAGAAGAGCAAAGTAATGCATCAGCATCAATTGTGCTGCAAGTTCAACCAGGCTACACGCTTACTCAGCAACAAGTAAAAGGCCTTTATCATCTTATTTCAAAAAGTGTGCCGAACTTAAAAACAGAAAACATTGTCATTATGGACCAAGATTCCAACTACTATGACTTAAACAGCAGCTCAGATTCCTATGCAAGTGGAATGGATGCACAGCAGCAGAAAAAAGAGGAAATTGAAAAGAATCTTCAACGAAAAATTCAACAGCTGCTTGGAACGATGATGGGTCAAGAGAAAGTTGCCGTATCGGTCACAACAGACATTGATTTTACTGAAGAAAAAAGAAAAGAAGATCTTGTCGAACCAGTTGATCAAGAAAACATGCAAGGAATTGCTGTCAGCGCTGAAAAGATTGCTGAAACTTATTCAGGTAGTGGCGCAGCAGCTGGAGGCACCGCTGGAACAGGTGACGATGATGTCACAAATTATCAAGGCGCCGATGGAACGAATGGAAGCGGAGATTACGAAAAGAGCGAAGATCGCATCAATTATGAAGTCAACCGCATTCATAAAGATATCAAAGAAAGTCCTTATAAAATCAGAGACGTTGGCATTCAGGCACTGGTGGAACCACCTACTGCAAATGATCCGACCTCATTAACTGCTGAAAGGCAGGATGATATTAAAAAAATTCTTTCAACCATCATCAGTACATCGATTGATAAAGAATACACAAACGGTCAAGCACTCACTCAAGCTGACTTGGATAACAAAATCGTTTTATCTGTATCAAAATTAGACGGTAAACAGCAAACGACAGCAGAAAACCCTTCAAACAATATTCCGATTTGGGTTTATATTGTTGGTGGTGTGCTACTACTTGCCATTATCGCTCTCATCATTCTTCTCGTACGTAAGCGAAGAAAAGAAGAGGAAGAAGAGTTTGAGTTTGATGAACGTACACCAATCCATGTTCCTGATATCGATACTGAGCCAGAAACAGAAGAAATGGTGAGAAAAAATCAGCTTGAAAAAATGGCGAAAGATAAACCAGAAGACTTTGCTAAATTGCTACGCAGCTGGCTGTCCGAGGATTAGGAGGAATACACATGTCGAGAAAAGATCCAAATCGACTAACAGGCAGACAAAAAGCAGCAATCCTAATGATTTCCTTAGGGCTAGACGTGTCAGCATCTGTATACAAACATCTGTCTGAAGACGAAATAGAAAAATTAACATTAGAAATTTCAAATGTAAGAAGTGTAGATACTGCTAAAAAAGATGAGATCATCGAAGAATTTCACAGCATTGCCATCGCGCAGGACTACATATCACAAGGCGGCCTTATGTACGCAAGACAAGTGCTTGAAAAAGCGCTTGGTGAGGACAAAGCGGACAGCATCTTAAATCGCTTAACATCCTCACTTCAAGTGAAACCATTTGATTTTGCTAGAAAGGCTGACCCAGAGCAAATTTTAAACTTTATCCAGCACGAGCATCCACAAACCATTGCGCTCATTCTATCCTACCTAGATCCAGTACAGGCTGGACAGATTTTATCTGAGTTAGGCGAGGAAGTGCAAACTGAGGTTGCAAGAAGAATTGCTTTAATGGACCGCACATCTCCAGAGATCATCAATGAGGTGGAACGTATTCTTGAACAAAAGCTTTCTTCAACCTTTACGCAAGATTATACCCAAACGGGCGGAGTCGAAGCGGTAGTCGAAGTACTGAATGGTGTAGACCGTGCAACGGAGAAAACCATTTTAGATACACTGGAAATACAAGATCCTGAGCTTGCTGATGAAATTAAGAAACGTATGTTTGTCTTTGAAGACATTGTCACTCTTGATAGCAGAGCCATTCAGCGCGTGATTCGAGATGTTGAAAATGACGATTTACTACTTGCACTCAAAGTGGCAAGCGAAGAAGTCAAAGAAATTGTCTTCCGCAACATGTCGCAGCGTATGGTCGAAACGTTCAAAGAAGAAATGGAGTTTATGGGACCTGTCCGGCTTAGAGATGTCGAGGAAGCACAGACTCGTATTGTCAGCATCGTAAGACGACTTGAAGAGGCTGGAGAAATCGTCATAGCTCGAGGTGGAGGAGACGATATCATTGTCTAGGATTATCAAACATGAAACATCTGTTATTCCTGAACAAGGCCGTCAAACCATTCCCTTGCAGCAAGTGGAATTCAAAAGAGAACGCCACGAAGAAGAGCTTGTCAACGAAACAGAAGCATCTCAGCTTGTATTAAGTGATGCACAAGATGAAGCAAGCCGTATTTTAGAACAAGCAAATCGTGAGCTGGAACAAACAATGGCTGAAATCAATCAGCGGCGATCTGATTTTGAAGCAGAAAGAGTACAGCTCATTGAAGAAGCGAAACAAACAGGTTATCAAGATGGTTTTCAAAAGGGCGAAGCAGATGCGAATTTACAGTATCAATCGATTCTTCATCAAGCGAATGACATTGTCAGCCTTGCAAAGCAGGACTATGAAGCAAAAATTGAAAGCTCTGCTGAAGAAATTGTCGAACTTGCCTTTGAGCTCGCTAAACGAGTATGGAATGCAGCTGAGGACACAAAAGAACAATTTTTAACGCTAGTGAAGCAGGTCATTTCAGAAGTGAAAGAATATGACGATATTTCCATCTATGTCGACCCTGCACATTACGAACATGTGATGGAATATAAAGACGAATTAAATAGAATCCTTCAAAAAAATACACATCTTGCCATTTACTCGGATGAAAAAGCACCAAAAGGTACTTGTTACGTCGAAACAAGCTTTGGAAAAGTGGAAGCGAGTGTTGATACCCAAATGAATCAGTTAAAGGAAAAGTTATTAGAAGTCATTGATTCAGGTGATCACAAATGAACATAGATGTGCTAAAAGAAACGATTGAAACCGCCGATCCTTATAAACGTTTTGGTAAAGTCAATCGAGTTGTTGGACTGATGATCGAGTCCAAGGGGCCAGAAAGCTCAATCGGTGATGTATGTCTTATTCACAAAAAAGGGAGTAAGAATCATCCGATCAAAGCAGAAGTCGTTGGTTTTAAAGATGAAAACATTCTGCTCATGCCCTATGTAGAAGCCTCTAACATCTCACCAGGCAGTCTTGTTGAAGCAACAGGTGAGTCGTTAAAGGTCAAAGTAGGAACTGGTTTAATCGGGCAGGTTGTTGATGCTTTCGGTGATCCACTGGACGGCAGCATGCTTCCTAAAGGACTTGCACCTGTCTCAACAGATCAATCTCCTCCAAACCCAATGGACAGACCGCCTATTCGTGAAAAAATGGGCGTTGGTGTCAGAGTGATCGACAGCTTGCTCACAGTCGGCACTGGTCAAAGAATCGGAATATTCGCGGGAAGCGGTGTTGGTAAAAGTACCTTAATGGGGATGATAGCCAAGCAGACAGAAGCGGATCTCAATGTCATTGCACTTGTTGGAGAGCGTGGACGTGAAGTTCGCGAATTTATCGAAAAAGATTTAGGAGCTGAAGGACTGAAGCGTTCGATTGTTGTTGTCGCAACTTCAGATCAGCCCGCACTGACAAGATTAAAAGCAGCCTATACGGCAACAGCCATTGCCGAATATTTCAGAGACAGAGGCAAAAATGTCATGTTTATGATGGATTCTGTCACAAGGATCGCCATGGCACAGCGAGAAATAGGACTTGCAACCGGCGAACCGCCAACAACAAAAGGATATACGCCTTCAGTGTTCGCTATACTGCCAAAATTGCTTGAACGAACTGGTACAAATCAACTTGGTTCCATCACAGCGTTTTACACAGTGCTTGTTGATGGTGACGATATGAATGAGCCGATCGCTGATACAGTGCGGGGGATTTTAGATGGCCACATAGTACTTGATCGTGCATTGGCCAACAAAGGACAGTTTCCAGCTGTCAATATTCTGAAAAGTATCAGTCGTGTCATGAGTAATATCGCAAGTCATGATCACAAGGAAGCGGCTAACCGGTTCCGCCAGCTTTTATCCACATATCAAAACGCTGAAGACCTCATTAACATTGGAGCATATAAAAAAGGCTCCTCTAAAGATATTGATGAGGCCATGCAAGCTTACCCACAACTGATTTCATTTTTGAAGCAGGACGTTGAAGAGGCTGTATCGATTGAAGACAGCGTGAGGATATTGCTCAGTTTGATGAATAGAGAGGATTGACAAAAACAGTGAGATATCAATACAAATTTCAAAAGCTCTTAGAATTGAAAGAAAGTGAAAAAGACAAATCACTCGCAGCGTATCAACAATCCGTTTCGGCATTTGAGCAAGCCGCTGAAAAACTCTATGAAAATATGAGTAAAAAAGAGCTAATGGAAAAGAGCAAAGAAGAAAAGCTGAGAAGTGGGATGAGTGTTCAAGAAATGCGTCATTATCAGCAATTTGTGACGAACTTAGATAACACCATTCATCATTATCAGCAGCTTGTGATCATGAAACGCCATCAAATGAATGAAAAACAATCTGATTTAACTGAAAAAAATATTGAGTTTAAAAAGTTTGAAAAAATGAAAGAAAAGCAATTTGAAAAGTTCTCCCTTGAACATAAGGCAATTGAAATGAAAGAAATGGATGATATCTCTATCAGCCAATTCATGTTTCAAGGACATTAGGAGTCGAGATGAATGCCTAAGAAGGAAAAAACAAAGGAATCAAGCGGCGGTAAATTTCAATGGATCTTGTTTATTGTTATTATCCCATTGGTTGTGCTTGTGATCGTGGTGGGCACAATCCTTTATATGGCGGGTTATGATCTAAAAAAACCGCTCCAAAACATTCCAGGAATTAGCAGCTTGGTTGGATCAGATGACACCTCAAAAACGTCATCTTCAAATAACGATCAACGTGATACAGAGTTGAAAGCGTTGAAAAAGACGATTAAAGAACAAGAGAATGAACTCGAAATTGCTCAAAAAGACTTGAAGACAAGTGATGAAGAGATTAAACGATTGAATCAAAAAATCAATTCACTTGAAAAAACATCTGAAAATGAGGATACGTCAGCAAGTGACAGTTCATCAAACAGTACATCATCAAGTGGTAACGCATCAGGATCGTCATCTGATACGTCAGCATCTTCTAATCAGCAATCAAAAGGAAAGGTCGCCAGCATTTATGAAAGCATGGATGCAGGGAAATCTGCCAAAATTCTATCAGAGCTAAGTGATAAAGAAGCTTTGAAGATCCTTGAAGAGCTGAGTAAAAATAAGCTGACGGACATATTAGCAAAACTGACACCTCAGAAGGCAGCAACGTTCACGAAGGAGCTTGCCAAAAAAGAAAAAAGTGAAGATGGGGGTGGACAATAAGTGAAGCTATTGGATATTGGAGCCTTACAGCAATCTTCCCAAGGTCTCTCTGGACTAAAGGGAGAGGGTGCAGTATCTGCTCGCGGCCTATTTAAACAATTGTTAAATGGCGCAGGTATTCAAAGTGGTCCAGCTATTTCTCAGCCAGCGGGAACCACTCTATCCATGAATGATGCGATGCAAATCATTGAAAAATGGATGCAATCACCTGATGAAGGAATAGATGGAGATCTTCTTGCGGCACTTCAGGCGCTGCAAGGTCAAAAGCTTGAGGGGGCTGACTTAAAGTCACTTGAAGAGCTATTTCAAAAGATGGAATCGGTTATCTATGGCGATCAGGATGAGAAGCCAGTTGCTGAACATAGTGAACAGCTCATACAAGTCCACTTTTTCTTATATCAACTGCTGAATCAGCAGCCAGTGAGCTTCGATGCAAAACTTGTACAGGATATTCAAGCAAAAGGTGAAGATTTCATCAAGTTTCTAACGAAAAACGGAGCAGATGAAAAGCTCATTCAACAAGTAAAAGAGCAGTTCTTCTCGCAAGGATCGGCACCTAAGCTGAATAATATGTCGCAAAGCGAGCTGAAACACTTTAATCAATTAATCGATCATATGATGGCGAATGCGAAAGGGTCAGATAAAGAGTGGAAAATTTCCTTAGGAGAGTTAAAAGAAATGGTTGCTCCAAGGCAAGAATCTTCCTTCTCATCTCCAGCAAAAGGTGCTGCCTCACTTGAATGGCTCATGAAAAAAGAAGTCATCAAGGGTCAAGGCACTGCGGCACCTGCTTCTGAAAAAACAATCACCCATACGCTGCTTCCAGGGCATAAACAGTTTTTCCAACTGCAATCAGCAGCTCCTGTGCAGCAGACGCAAACAACTGACGAAAAGCCAGGCACGGTTGATCAGCAGATTTTAAATACGTGGAAACAAATGAAGTTCACACCATTTGGCAATTCAAGCGGACGGTTTACCGTTCGATTAAATCCAGAAAATCTCGGTTTTATTACCATCCAGCTAACGAAACAAAACGGGATGTATGCGAGTAAAATTACAGCTTCAACACAAGCAGCAAAAGAGCTGCTCGAGCATCATCTGCCGCAGCTCAAGCAGGCGTTACCGAACATGTCGGTTCAAGTTGACCGTTTCCATATACCGCTTCAGTCAAATGAGCAGCCGTCTTTTGGACAATTTAATGAAGAAGGCAAGCAGCAGCCATCAAAAGGACAAAGTTTTCAGCAGCCTGATGAACAGGAAGCTGAATTCCAAGATGTACTGGATGCTCTTGTTGGATCAGATGAAGATGAGGAGGAGATTTAATGGCAACTGTTGATGCGACGAATAGAACAACTGCAACGACAGACACTTCTTCAAGCGCAGCAAAAAAAACAGACACGCTTGGGCGAGATCAGTTCTTGAAAATCTTGCTTACGCAGCTTCAAAACCAAGATCCGACAAACCCGATTGATGACCGTGAGTTTGTCACACAGCTTGCAACATTTTCTTCTTTAGAACAGCAAATGAATATGAACGAATCTATCACTCAAATGAATCAGATCATGTCTACATTTGTTGCACACCAAGATCCGTTTACGACATATGTAGGCTGGATTGGTAAAGAAGTAGCGGGCAAACAAGATGATCAAGACATATCTGGCACTGTGAAATCTGTGAAAAACATAAATAACGAATACTTCTTATATCTAGAAGATGGGACGAAAATCAGCCCTTGGGACGTTACAACTGTTGGAGAAAAATCGTAAGCAAATCGAGGAGGAAAATAAATGTTACGCTCACTTTACTCAGGAATTAGCGGAATGAAAAACTTCCAAACAAAATTAGATGTTGTAGCCAATAACGTGGCCAACGTCAATACACACGGATACAAAAAAAGCCGTATCACTTTTAAAGATATGGTCAGTCAAACCATTGCAAGTTCTGGTGGACCGACGAATAACTCTGGTTCAATCAACTCAAAACAAGTTGGTTTAGGATCAGCTTTATCTTCTATTGATAAAATCATGACATCAGGTTCTTCTCAAAATACAGATCAACCTTATGATTTCTATATCAATGGTGATGGGTTCTTTCGTATTCAAAGTCAAGGAGAAATTCTTTATACACGAACCGGGAATTTCAAACCTGACTCAGAGGGTAGCTTAATTACTCCTGATGGGAACTATCTGCTTGGAATGGATGGACAAAAAATAACGATTCCAGAAGGCGTTTCAAGTGTAAGTGTTGGTCCTGATGGAACGATTTCGGTAGTTGAAAACAATGTATCGAGAACAGTTGGACAAGTATCGCTCGTATCTTTCCGTAATGCAGGAGGATTAGACAAAGTTGGTGACAACCTTTACCGCCAAACGTTAAGTTCAGGTGCACCAAGTAATCCTATCGTTCCTGGTGAAGAAGGAACGGGTGTCATCCAAACAGGTAAACTTGAAATGTCAAACGTTGATTTAACAGAAGAGTTTACCGAAATGATTATCGCACAGCGTGGATTCCAATCGAATGCAAAGACGATCACAACATCTGATGAAATTCTGCAAGAACTTGTGAATCTGAAACGATAGGAGGTAGGGGGAGCGGTTTATCGCTTCTCTGCTTAATATGATTGAAGTGACAAGATTAAATGGCAAAGGATTTATGCTCAACGCTCTCCATATCGAGCAAATCGAAAGCTTTCCAGACACGACCATTACACTCGCCAATGGAAAGAAATTCGTTGTGAAAGAAGATGAAGAGCAGCTTCAGGAGAAAATCATTTCTTTCTATAGAAAAATCCAAGTCATTTCATTGAATCAAGGAATAGAGGAGTTTGAATGAAGAAGAAATTAGTCGTAGTAATGCTTATCATGATTATTGCTATCGTCGGAATTGGAGCAGGCATTTTCTTTCTGCTAAATGGGTCAGAAGAAGCAAAAGCAGAAAAAGAACCAACAGCAGATGAAGTCGTAAAAGCTTCTGTTGAAATTCCTGAGATTGTGACCAATTTAAAATCTGAAGGAAATGCGGTTAAACTTGTGCTAAATATTGAAACAGATTCAGAAAAAGCCAAAGACGAGCTTGAAAAAAGAAGCTTCCAAGTGAAAGATGCCGTGATCGACATTTTATCAGATACGAATGCAGATGAACTTGATGGCAAAAAAGGCAGAGACCATTTTAAAACACAGGTCAAAAACAAAGTGAATAACTATTTGCAAGATGGCAAGGTGAAAGAAGTTTATATAACCTCCTTTAGTCTGCAATAGAGGCGATTAATTGACACGATGGAGGTGAAGAAATGTCAGGAGAAGTGCTTTCCCAGAATGAGATCGATGCATTATTATCCGCCATATCAACAGGCGAAATGGATGCAGAAGAGCTGAAAAAAGAACAAACGACGAAAAAAGTGAAAGTGTATGACTTTAAACGTGCACTGCGCTTTTCAAAAGACCAGATTCGAAGTTTAACAAGAATTCATGATAACTTCGCTAGACTGCTTACCACACACTTTTCAGCGCAGCTAAGATCATATATTCAAATTTCTGTCAGCTCGGTTGACCAAGTGCCATATGAAGAATTTATTCGTTCGATTCCTAATATGACATTATTAAACTTATTTTACGTCAGCCCGCTTGAAGGAAGAATCATGCTTGAAGTGAACCCAACGATTGGCTATGCCATGATGGATAGGCTGATGGGCGGGATTGGCATTAGTCATAATAAGACAGAATCACTGACAGAAATCGAAACAAAGATTATCTCAAACATGTTTGAGGGAGCTTTGGAAAACTACAGAGAAGCGTGGCAGTCCATAACCGACATCGAGCCAGAAATGGCAGATTTCGAGGTAAATCCCCAGTTTGTTCAAATGGTGTCACCAAACGAAACAGTTGTCGTCATTTCTCTTAATACACAAATTGGTGAGGTAAGCGGGGTTATTAACCTCTGTATTCCTCACGTAGTATTAGAGCCTATTATTCCGAAGCTGTCTGTACATTACTGGATGCAATCTGAACGAAATGAACCGAAACAAGAAGAAACGAAGGCCATTGAAAAACGGATTATGACGGCGAAAATACCGGTAGTCGCAGAGCTTGGACAATCGGAGATGACGGTGGAAGAGTTTTTGAATTTGGAAATTGGTGATTGTATTGCCTTGGACAAACCAGTAAATGCGCCTCTTACTGTTATGGTCGGAAATAAACCGAAATTCTTGGGACAGGCCGGCCGCGTGAATCGGAAACAGGCGATTCAAATTCTAGATCACGACATAAGAGGTGAAGAAGATGGAGAATAACGGAAGTAAATTATCACAAGATGAAATCGATGCGCTCCTTAAAGGAGGCAGTAATGACGATATAGAGCCTGAGACACTCCTTTCTGCAATGGAACAAGATGCCATTGGAGAAATCGGAAATATATCATTTGGAAGCTCTGCAACAGCACTTTCAACCCTATTAAGTCAAAAAGTGGAGATTACAACTCCAACTGTCACAGTGATTCAAAAAAGCAAGCTGAATGAGGAATTTCCTCATCCGTATGTCGCGATTGAAGTGAATTATACGGAAGGCTTTAGTGCAAGCAACCTGCTTGTTATCCAGCAAACCGATGCGGCAGTCATTGCGGATTTAATGATGGGCGGAGATGGAACAAATGCTGACCCGTCGTTAAGTGAAATTCACTTAAGTGCAGTACAAGAAGCGATGAACCAAATGATGGGTTCTGCAGCGACGTCCATGTCAACAGTCTTTAATAAAAAGATTGATATTTCCCCGCCTCGCGTTGAGCTGCTTGATGTGAAAGAAGGAGAAGGCACAGACCGCATTCCAGCTGAAGAAATGCTTGTCAAAGTGTCCTTTAGATTAACAATAGGTGAACTCATAGATTCAAATATTATGCAGCTTTACCCTATTACGTTTGCGAAAGATTTGATTGCAGAATTAACAGACCCAGCGGAAGAAGAGCCGGTTCAAGAAGCACCTCAGAGTGCGCCTGAACCACAGCAGGCTGCTCCGCAAGCACAATCTGCTCCTATGCAGCAATCGGCACCACCGAAAAGACAGGCGAAGCCAAAGCCGGCAGAACCTGTCAATGTGGCGCCAGTTGAATTTGAGGCATTCAGTGAGCCTCAGCATACAACAAGTCAGCTCGGTAATCTTGATATGCTGATGGATATTCCACTTTCCATTACAGTGGAGCTTGGAAGAACGCAGCGCAGTGTGAAAGAAGTACTTGAACTTTCCGCTGGAAGTATCATCGAACTGGACAAACTTGCAGGTGAGCCAGTCGACATTCTGGTCAACAAACGAATCGTCGCCAAAGGAGAAGTTGTTGTCATTGATGAGAACTTTGGTGTACGTGTGACTGACATTTTAAGTCAGTCTGAAAGACTTTCTAATTTAAAATAAACAAACATATAGGGAGAGAATAAGTAAATGGCTACTAAGGTATTAATCGTAGATGATGCAGCATTCATGAGAATGATGATTAAGGATATTCTTGTAAAAAACGGATTTGATGTAGTAGGAGAAGCAGAAAACGGCGCACAAGCTGTTGAAAAATTTAAAGAAACATCTCCTGATCTAGTCACAATGGATATCACAATGCCAGAAATGGACGGGATCACAGCATTAAAAGAAATTAAACAAATCGATGCTTCTGCAAAAATCATTATGTGCTCAGCGATGGGACAACAATCAATGGTTATTGATGCCATTCAAGCAGGTGCAAAAGACTTTATCGTGAAGCCATTCCAGGCAGACCGTGTACTTGAAGCAATTAATAAAACGTTAGGCTAAAAAAGGGTGTAAGACTTGTTGAAAAAACGTTTGATATGTATAGCAATGATCAGTTTTATGCTTTTCTTAACAGCGCAGCCAGCCTCACTGTTTGCTGAAACAAAAGATCCTGAAAATGGCACAGTGAATGAATGGCTCAAAGATGAGAAAGAAAGCAAAAAGGATACAGAAAAGAAAACCACTGACAATCAAACGAATCCGGCAGAAGAAGTTCCCTCTTCTTCTGTCTCCATTATGGATTTTGTCAAAATGATTGGTGCCTTACTTTTTGTCATCCTGCTCATTTACGGATTGGTGAGATTTGTAGGCAAGCAAAACCGCTTACTCAAGCCATTTCGCTATGTTGAAAATATTGGCGGTACGACGGTTGGTCAAAATCGTTCAGTACAGCTGATTAAAGTGGGCAAACGAGTATTAGTTGTCGGCGTAGCAGACTCAATCCAGCTGCTAAAAGAAATCGATGATGAACAAGAATGCGAAGCGATTGTGAAACAATACGAAGAAGCGATGGAAAGTAAGACTGACTTACCGAAAATGATGCAAAAATTAACATCGCAAGTGAAGAAACACGATCAGCCGACCACTTCTTCTTTTTCAGCCAATTTAAAGGCGCAGCTAGCCGAATTGAAAAAGACCCAATCAGAAGTCAGAAAGAAAGGCCCGAAACAAAATGAATGAGTTTATCGATTTATTTAATTCCAGTGGCACAGGGAATATTAGCACATCTGTCCGTCTACTTTTATTGTTAACTGTATTTTCAGTTGCACCAGGCATTCTTATTTTAATGACCTGTTTTACACGGATTGTGATTGTACTTTCGTTCGTCAGAACATCACTTGCAACCAACTCAATGCCGCCAAACCAAGTGCTTGTAGGACTTGCTTTGTTTCTCACATTTTTTATTATGGCACCCACGTTCTCAGAGATTAATAAAGAGGCACTCACGCCGCTTTTAAATGATGATATTACGTTAAATCAGGCCTATGAAAAAGCCGAAGTGCCAATTAAAGAGTTTATGAGTAAACATACGAGACAGAAAGATTTGGCTTTATTTCTTAGTTACGCAAAAATGGATACCCCTGAATCGATTAAAGATATTCCCTTAACGGCGATGGTACCAGCTTTTGCAATTTCAGAATTAAAGACGGCATTTCAAATTGGTTTCATGATCTTTATTCCATTTTTAATTATTGACATGGTGGTCGCAAGTGTCCTGATGTCGATGGGGATGATGATGCTTCCGCCGGTTATGATATCGCTCCCTTTCAAAATATTGTTATTTGTATTAGTCGATGGATGGTATTTGATTGTTAAATCTTTGCTGCAAAGCTTTTAGAGTAGGTGCTTAAAACATGAGTTCAGAATTTGTCATTACGATGGCTGAAAGATCAGTGTATGTTGTATTACTTGTCAGCGGGCCGCTTCTAGCGCTCGCACTAATCGTGGGACTAATTGTCAGTGTGTTTCAGGCGACAACCCAAATCCAAGAACAGACGCTTGCGTTCATTCCAAAAATTGTTGCAGTGCTCATTGGACTTGTTGTGTTTGGTCCGTGGATGCTTTCAACAATTGTGTCATTTACAACAGAGCTGTTCTCGAATTTAGATCGATTTGCAGGTTAATCAGAGATGTCAATCATAGAATTATTTCCTGCCTTTCTTCTAGTTTTCATTCGGATTACCGCTTTTTTTGTGACAGTGCCGCTATTAGCGCATCGAACGATACCAGCAGTTCACAGAGTTGGTTTTTCACTGTTTTTGGCTGTCATTAGTTTTAGCACAATTAAAGAACCGCCAACACTCGATATCGACGGTCTTTACATGATGCTTGCCGTGAAAGAAGCAATGGTCGGACTTCTTCTTGGACTGATTGCATATATCATGGTGTCCGCTGTTCAAATTGCCGGTTCGTTCATTGATTTTCAAATGGGTTTTGCAATCGCTAATATTATTGATCCACAAACAGGGGCGCAAACGCCGCTAATGGGGCAGTTTTTTTATACGGTTACCTTGCTGCTGATGCTGGCAACAAATGCACATCATTTGCTGCTTGATGGAATCTATTACAGTTTCCAATATATTCAAGTTGATCAGTATGCGCTGAACTTCGGCAGTGAATCCTTTGCTTACTTTATCGCAAAGAGTTTCAACCAAATGTTCATCATAGCCTTTCAAATCTCAGCACCTGTTGTGGCTAGTTTGTTTTTAGTCGATTTGGCATTAGGAATTGTGGCACGTACAGTTCCGCAAATGAACGTATTTGTCGTTGGACTTCCCATTAAAATGGGCGTGAGTTTTATTATGATCATCATTTGTATGGGTGTCATCTTCGGGGTCGTCCAAAATACATTTGAAACGATTGTGCTTACCATGAGGAATTTCTTGGAATTGGTCGGTGGTTCGTCATGACGACAAGACTTAGACTCGACTTGCAATTTTTCGCAGGTGAAAAAACAGAAAAAGCAACACCGAAAAAGAGACGGGATTCACGTAAAAAAGGGCAGGTTGCCAAAAGTACCGACGTCAATACAGCCATCTCATTTCTACTAATCTTTTTATCATTCTTTTTTATTGGGCCTTTTATGAAAGAGCGTATTATTGCGCTCATTGAACGTTTTTATTCAACAACGATGCTAATGAAGGTTAGCACATCTAATATTCATCAACTATTTGTGGAATTACTTCAGGAAACAGGACTCCTCCTCATGCCAATCCTTGGTGTTGGTATGCTGGCAGGGATCATTAGTAACTATTTGCAAGTTGGCTTTCTCTTTTCGACAGAAGTAATCAAACCGAAATTAGAAAAACTTGATCCAATCAAAGGGTTTAAACGAATATACAGTATTCGAGCCCTCGTAGAGCTATTAAAATCCATTTTGAAAATTGGTTTAATTGGTTTTGCGACATTTATTGCACTTTGGATGCACTTTGACGATATCCTGAGGCTTCCTTTATTAACAGCAGAGGAAACTCTTCATTTTGTGGCAAATATGACCTTGATTATGGGTCTATATGCAGCAGGTGCTCTCATGGTCTTAGCGGGGCTTGATTATATGTATCAGAAATTTGATTATGAAAAAAACTTACGGATGTCTAAACAAGACATCAAAGATGAGTATAAAAAATCAGAGGGTGACCCGCTCATAAAATCAAAAATCAAACAGCGGCAAAGGGAAATGGCCATGAGACGGATGATGCAGGAAGTCCCAAAAGCGGACGTCATCATTACAAACCCGACCCACTACGCAATTGCCTTGAAATATGACGAAGAAAAGATGGACGCGCCCTATGTAGTGGCAAAGGGAACGGATATTTTGGCTTTGAAAATTAGAACAATTGCGAAAGAACACGATGTCATGACTGTAGAGAACCGGCCGCTCGCCCGTGCCCTCTACGATCAAGTGGATATCGACCAAGCGGTACCGGAAGAATATTTTAAGGCGATCGCAGAAATTTTGGCCTATGTATATAAAACGAAACAAAAGATTTTATGAATTTTTGGTTTTAAAAGGAGAGAACAGGCATGTCAGCAAGAGATTTATCTGTTTTATTCAGTGTTATTTTAATCGTGGCGATGCTGGTCATACCGTTTCCGCCCGTCCTATTAAGTATCTTAATCATTATTAATATTTCTCTTGCGCTTATCGTGCTTCTCACCACAATGAACATGCAAGAACCACTGCAATTTTCCATTTTTCCATCGTTACTTTTGCTCTTAACACTGTTTCGATTAGGGCTTAACATCTCTACAACACGTTCTATTTTATCAACTGGAGATGCTGGTAAGGTTGTAGAAACGTTTGGATCATTTGTTGTTGGGGGCAATATACTCGTTGGTCTGGTTGTCTTCCTTATTCTGATCATCATTCAGTTTGTTGTCATCACCAAAGGGGCAGAGCGTGTATCAGAGGTTGCGGCCAGATTTACACTCGACGCGATGCCAGGTAAACAAATGAGTATTGACGCAGATTTGAATGCAGGAATGTTGACAGAAAGTGAAGCTAGAAACCGCCGTGAAAAAGTAGCCAGAGAAGCAGACTTTTATGGTGCAATGGATGGTGCAAGTAAGTTCGTTAAAGGGGATGCCATCGCAGGTATTATCATCGTTATTATCAATATTATCTTTGGAATTATTATTGGGATGATTCAGCAAGGAATGTCGATTCAAGAATCAGCTTCCCACTTTACTCTTTTAACAGTGGGGGACGGAATTGTGTCGCAAATCCCTGCACTTCTCATCTCAACAGCGACAGGGATTGTTGTCACAAGAGCGGCTTCTAACGGAAACCTTGGTTCAGACATTACGGATCAGCTCTTTGCCTTCCCTGCCATGCTTTACGTCACAGCAGGCACGATCTTCCTGCTTGGATTGTTTACGCCGATTGGCATACTTTTGACAGGGCCGATCGCAGGTTTGCTTGCACTCGGTGCATACTTGATGTCGAAAAACAAACAGGATCAAGAAGAGATCGAAGAAGTACTGGAAGAGCAAGCAGAGGTAGAAGAGATGAAAAGTCCAGAAAGCGTCATTCATCTCCTGCAAATGGATGCCATTGAATTTGAATTTGGCTACGGGTTGATCCCGCTTGCAGATGCCAATCAAGGCGGAGACCTCCTAGACCGAATTGTCATGATCAGAAGGCAGCTTGCTCTTGAATTAGGTCTTGTCATTCCAGTTGTCCGTATTCGAGACAACATTGCGCTGAACCCGAATGAATACAGACTCAAAATAAAAGGGAACGAAGTGGCAAAAGGAGAGCTGCTGCTTGATCATTACTTAGCAATGTCTCCAACGCCTGATGATGATCCGATTGAAGGAATTGAAACAATCGAACCATCCTTTGGTTTGCCGGCAAAATGGATATCAGAAGCAGAAAAAGATCAGGCTGAAATGCTTGGGTATACAGTGGTCGATCCAGCATCTGTTGTGTCTACCCACATCACAGAGAAGATTAGACAAAACACCCACGAACTGCTTGGACGCCAAGAAACGAAGCAATTAATCGATCATCTGAAAGAAAGTTATCCTGTTCTAGTAGATGAGGTAACACCGAATCCGCTAGCAGTCGGGGATATCCAAAAAGTACTTGCAAAGCTTCTGAAAGAAAAGGTCTCTATTCGAAACCTTGTGACCATCTTTGAGACCCTTGCAGACTACGGAAAATTAACGACTGATACAGACTTGCTAACAGAGTATGTTAGACAGGCACTTGCAAGACAGATTACTGCACAATATGCAAGAGAAAATGAATCATTGAAAGTCGTAACATGCTCAGGCCGAGTCGAAAAGGTGATTGCAGACAGCGTGCAGCAAACAGAGCATGGAAACTACTTATCGTTAGATCCAGAATCCTCTGAGAGTGTGATTCAATCAGTGGCGAGAGAAATTGAACAGCTTTCGCTTCGTCAGGAAACGCCGGTTCTATTATGCTCACCTCCTATAAGAATGTACGTCAAACAGTTGTTAGAAAGATATTTCCCAGATTTACCGGTACTATCTTATAACGAACTAGAAGCAAATGTGGAAGTACAGAGCATCGGAGTGGTGGATATCTAATGAAAATGAAAAAAATCACAGCGAATTCTATGCAGGAGGCAACGATTCAAATCAGGCAGCAGCTTGGGAAGGATGCCGTCATATTAAATTCGAAAACCGTTGTCAAACGAAAGCTGTTCGGTTTAAAGAAACAGCAAATGGTTGAAGTGATTGCAGTGCTGGATCAAGATTTTGAAGAAAGAGCGGGGAAAGGATTACATCCAGCAGCAGCGCCTATCCCGGTGTTACCGAAAAAGGAGCAGATTCAACATCTTACGCAAGAGCTGCCGGCTGCCGCTCAAGCAATCAAAGCAGCGCCTTCTCATTCTCAGCCTTTAGAATATGCAAGAAACGAGCGACATGCTGGGATCTTGCCGGATTCTCTCATCAAGGTTGATCAAAAGCTAAAAGATCAAGGTCTTGATGATGAGATTCGAGATGAATGCTTAAAGGGTCTTTTAACAAAGGGTGCTGTGAAAGAAGAGCAGATTGAAAAAGAACTTGAAAAACTGCTCACAGGGATGCTGCCGGCTCACACTTCTGATGAGCCGATGATTCGTTCGAAATACATTGTGCTGTTTGGTTCAACTGGTGCTGGTAAAACGACAACGATTGCAAAGCTTGCTGCGAAAACGGCTATTCAGCAGCAAAAGAAAATTGCTTTTATCACAACAGATACGTACCGGATTGCAGCGATTGAACAACTAAAAACATATGCTGAACTGCTGAATGCACCTCTTGAGGTTTGTTATTCAAGAGAGGACTTTGTGAAAGCACAGCAGACCTTTAAAGACTATGATCATATTTTCATTGATACAGCAGGCCGTAACTTTAAAGAAGAGGCGTATATTAAAGAACTGACAGATATCATTCCATTTGATGAAAGCATTCAAAGTTTTCTTGTCATGAGTGCAACGTCGAAGTATCAGGATATGAGAGCTATGGTCAAACGTTTTGAGCCTGTTCCAATCGATCAATTTATTTTCACAAAAGTTGATGAAACAGACACGATGGGAACGATCTTTCAAATCATTGCAGAATCTCAAATTGGGCTCGGTTTTTTAACAAATGGCCAAAATGTGCCTGAGGATATTCTTGAGAGTTCTCCCCTTGATTTGACAAGGATGGTCTTACAATGATGAAGCCTGACCAAGCCGAAGGTTTAAGAAAGCTTGTTCAGCAGAATCAAATGATTGTGCCGAACTCTCTTCATGCGAATGGACAGGCGAAAACCATTGCTGTCATGAGCGGTAAAGGCGGGGTAGGTAAATCGAATTTGACGCTGAATATGGCACTGTCTATCGCAAATACAGGCAAACAAGTGCTCATTATTGATCTCGACTTTGGCATGGGGAATATTGATATTTTACTAGGGAAAACATCGACCAGCTCTATATTAGACGTGCTTGTTAGAAAAAAATCCTTCCAAGCGGCTATGACAAAAGGAACGGACAATCTGTATTACATTTCTGGCGGAAGCGGGCTTGAACAGCTGTTTTCTTTAGACAAAGATCAATGGTCGTTCTTTTTAGAAGAGATGGGGAAAATATTGAATGACTTTGATTGTATATTCTTTGATATGGGTGCAGGCTTGTCAAAAGATCAACTCCCCTTTGTCTTATCGGCAGGAGAAGTGGTCGTCGTGACAACGCCAGAACCAACATCCATCATGGATGCCTACAGCGCAATTAAGCACTTAGCCATTCATCAGTTTGAACAGTCTGTTCAAATCATTGTCAATCGGTGTAAAACCCCTTCGGAAGGATCTGAAACGTACCGGAAATTAGCGGGAGTGGTGACGTCATTTCTACACCGAAAGCTTGTGTTTGCTGGGGCGGTACCTGATGATCCTGCTGTTCCTAAAGCAGTCATTGAACAAATGCCATTTTATATGAAGCAGCCTCATTCAAGGCTAAGTAAAACCATTAAAATGCTGGCTGAAACACTTTATCATCAGCAGATAAGAGAGGCACAGAGAGAGCAGCATACGTTTATAGATAAGTTGTCCTCTTTTTTTAAAAGGAGGAAGGTGGACTCATGATTAGAGTGCTTGTAGTAGATGACTCGGCTTTTATGAGAAAACTCATCAGTGATTTCCTAAGTGCCGAGCAAGAAATTGAAGTCGTCGGAACGGCGCGAAATGGAGAAGATGCCTTAAAGCGGATTAAGGAATTGAATCCAGATGTTGTCACACTTGATGTGGAAATGCCTGTTCTAAACGGAACAGAAGCATTAAAACAAATTCTGGCTGAACACGACCTTGCTGTGATTATGGTGTCAAGCCAGACGAAGCAAGGGAAGGAATTAACCATCCATTGCTTAGAACTCGGTGCTTTTGACTTTGTGACAAAGCCTTCAGGAAGTATTTCGCTCGATTTACACAAAGTAAGAGGTCAAATTGTAGAGCGGGTACTTGCGGCAGGCCTGTCTAGAAAACGTACTGAGAAACAAGTTTCTCCTAAGCCGTTCATGAAGCCGCCAAGTCCAATTCCAGCGGCCGCTCCCCGCCTGCAAGAAGTAAGAAGCGGCTCATCGCTCCGAAAGATTATTACAATCGGAACTTCTACGGGAGGGCCTAGGGCGCTTCAACGAGTCGTCACGAAGCTGCCAAAAGACATAGAGGCGCCGATTTTGATTGTGCAGCATATGCCGGCCGGATTTACGGCATCGCTGGCTACTAGATTAGATCATTTATCACAAATTACGATCAAAGAAGCTCAAGATGGAGACATCGCTAAAAATGGAGTGGCTTACATAGCTCCTGGTGGATTGAATATGTCACTTCATGAACAAGGGGCAGCTTTAGTGATCAGGCTGTCCCCAGAAGACACTGACAGCCGTCACAAACCTTCTGTTAACTATTTATTTGAATCCATCAGCAACATAAAAGGCTACGAGAAAATCGCTGTCATTATGACAGGGATGGGTAGTGACGGCACAGAAGGTGTCAAAAAAATGGTCGCAAGCGGTCATACAAAAGTCATTGCAGAAAAAGAAGAATCATGTGTTGTTTTCGGAATGCCTAAATCAGTCATTAAAGCAGGCCTTGCACATGAAACAAGGCATGTGGATGACATCGCACATGCAATTATAAGCTCCATGAAAAAAGAGAGGGCGTGAACACGTTGGATGTAAACCAATACTTAGATATCTTTTTAGATGAAAGCAGAGAACACTTACAAACTTGTAATGAAAAACTTCTTGAATTAGAAAAGAACCCAACAGACTTGCAGCTAGTGAATGATATATTCAGAGCCGCTCATACACTGAAAGGCATGAGTGCAACGATGGGCTTTGATGATATGGCTCAATTAACACATCATTTAGAAAACATGTTTGATGCCATCAGAAACGAACAAATGATTGTCACTCCTGAATCAATGGATACGATGTTTGAAGCACTTGATCACCTGGAAGCAATGGTTCAATCGATTGCAGAGGGCGGGGATGGAAAACGTGATGTCACAGAGATTAGTAAAAAACTAGATGTGACAGGAAGTCATGCAGAAACAGCATCTGCCGTTGAGACTGCTGAAGCATCATCAGCTGCAAGCGACCTAGATTATAACGAATTTGAACGAACAGTTCTTGATGAAGCGAGAGAACAAGGCTTTAAATGTTATGAGCTGAACGTGACATTAAGTGACGCATGCTTATTAAAAGCCGTTCGTGTCTATATGATTTTTGAAAGACTGAACGAAGCAGGAGAAGTTGTCAAAACGGTTCCGAATGCAGAACTTTTAGAATCAGAAGATTTTGAATCTGAATTCAGCATTTCTTACTTATCGAAACAGCCGATGGAAGAAGTGAAAAAAATCGTGACAGCGATCTCAGAGGTTGAACAAGTGGAGATTTCCGAAGTCTCTGCCTTTGAAGAAGCGGCTCCGGCTGAAACAAAAGCAGAGAAACCTGAGCAGAAAAATGAAGAAGCCGCAGCGGCGCCTGCTATTAAAGCGCCAGCAAACGATGCGCCAAAAGCAAATGGCAATAACGGTGCAGCTGCCGGCGGAACGAAAACGATCCGTGTCAACATCGATCGTCTAGATTCACTTATGAACCTGTTTGAAGAGCTTGTCATTGATAGAGGACGTTTAGAACAGATTGCCAAAGAACTTGAAAACAACGAACTCACGGATACAGTGGAAAGAATGTCCCGTATTTCTGGAGACCTGCAATCGATCATCTTGAACATGAGAATGGTGCCTGTAGAAACGGTGTTTAACAGATTCCCACGTATGATTCGTCAATTGACGAAAGAGCTCAATAAGAAAATTGAACTGATCATTGAAGGTGCTGAGACAGAGCTTGATCGAACAGTGATTGATGAAATTGGCGACCCGCTCTTACACTTACTTAGAAACAGTCTCGATCACGGGATTGAATCACCAGAAGAACGTGTGAAAAAAGGCAAACCGGAAAAAGGAACCGTTCTATTAAAAGCGTATCATAGCGGAAACCATGTCTTCATTGAAGTAGAAGATGATGGCGGCGGGATTAACCGTAAAAAGGTCCTTGAAAAAGCATTAGAGCGTGGGGTTATTTCGGAAAGAGAAGCGGAAACGCTTGAAGATCACCAAATTGATTCATTGATCTTTGCAGCAGGGTTCTCTACAGCTGATACGATTTCTGATATCTCGGGCCGAGGTGTAGGTCTTGACGTTGTGAAAAACAAGCTGGAATCATTAGGTGGTTCTGTGAGTATTAACTCAACAGAAGGTCAAGGCTCACTGTTCTCAATTCAGCTTCCACTCACATTATCGATCATTTCCGTACTTCTTGTGAAACTAGAGGAAGAAACATTTGCTATTCCGATTTCTTCTATTATAGAAACGGCTGTCATTAAGAAGAGTGACATCCTTCAAACGCATGATCGTGAAGTCATTGATTTCCGCGGATTTATTGTACCGGTTGTGTACTTGAAGAAACAGTTCAACGTACCAAATGCGAATGATTTAGAAGAAGAACTGCACATTATTGTTGTCCGTAAAGGAGACAAGCTAACAGCATTTGTGGTCGATTCGTTTATAGGTCAGCAAGAGGTTGTATTGAAATCACTTGGAGATTACCTACCAAACGTATTTGCGATATCAGGCGCAACAATCTTAGGTGACGGTCAGGTTGCACTCATCGTTGACTGTAATGCACTGATCAAGTAAAAAACAATAGAGGAGCGGTCTGAAATGAGTACAGATATCAAAACTGGCGAAAAGATGATTGTGTTTATCGTAAACAAAAAAGAATACGCCATTTCAGTATCAGAAGTAAAGTCCATTGAAAAATGGCAGCAGCCGACGAGAGTTCCTGGCGTTGCCCCTTATATATGCGGTGTCATTAATCTACGGGGTGTCGTGACACCTGTCATTGACCTTAGAGTGAGACTTGGATCAACTGACAACGAGATTACGGACGAAACAAGAATGATTATTGTACAAGTTGGTGACATTGAAGTCGGCTGGATTGTTGATGAAGCAAATGATGTCATTACTGTCCATCAGGAAGAGGTAGAATCTTCTACTGATTCAGCTGAAAAAGAAGGACTGTCATGGGTGACAGGGATTATTAAGCATGATCAGCGTCTATTCAATATCATTCATGCTGGTGCGGTCCTCGACAAGAGCGTGCAAGATGCACCTGTTCATTAAGGGGGATGTGAAATGAGCATTTTCAATGAAATTAAAGATGAACAGCTAGATATATTAAGCGAGGTTGGGAATATCGGAGCAGGCCATGCAGCGTCTGCTCTTGCCAGCCTATTGAATCGCAAAATTGATATGGCTGTTCCTTTTGTCAAAGTTCTCTCGTTTGAAGATTTAATGGATTTCTTTGGTGGAGCAGACCTTCCAGTTGCCAGTATCTTTTTGCGAATGGAGGGTGATCTTACCGGTTCAATCTTTTTCATTATGCCGTTTGAACAAGCTGAACAATTTGTAAGAGAGCTTGTTCAGGACCCAGCATTTGATATTGATACGATTCATGAACACATGCTAGGAACATCAGCGCTTCATGAGCTAGGAAATATTTTAGCAGGCTCTTATTTATCAGCACTTGCCGATTTAACAAAACTGCAGCTTCATCCAAGTGTTCCAGATGTCACGCTCGACATGTTCGGGGCTGTCATTAGTGAAGGATTAATGCAGTTTAGTCCTCTCGGCGATCAGGCAATTGTGATTGATACATCTATTTTTGATGATCAAAATCAGCAAGAGCTGAAAGGAAATATGTTTCTATTACCAGACTTTGAATCGTTTGAAAAACTGTTCAAAGCATTAGGTAACCTATAATGAACGTGCAGATTCCGGCAGTTGTAAAGGTTGGTATAGCGGATGTTCAGCTTGTGAAAACACCGGACCGTATTCGGACATCCGGTCTCGGTTCTTGCGTAGGACTTGTCCTTTTTGACCAAGAAAAAAAACTGGCAGGACTTGTCCATGTCATGCTTCCAGACTCCTCTCTTTCAAAAGGAGCGGTAGAGAACTTGGCTAAGTATGCAGATACAGGTGTCAAGCACACAATTGATCTGCTCTTAAAAGAAGGAGCGCGTAAACATGCGCTAAAAGCGAAGCTTGCTGGCGGCGCGGAAATGTTTAAATTTAAGTCAACCAATGATCTGATGAGAATTGGGCCTAGAAATGTATCAGCTGTGAAAGAACATCTGTCTCTTCATCATATCCCGATCATTAGTGAGGATACGGGCGGGAACAACGGACGCACGATTGAATTCGATCCGCTTACAACAGAACTTGAGATCCGCACTGTGAAACAAGGCATTATGAAGATATAACTAAGGAAGTATAGGGGGAGAAAGATGCAATCCTTAAATTACGAAGATCAGGCGCTATGGGCTAGATGGAAAGAGTGGAAGGACCCAGCTGCTGGAGATGATCTTATGCGCCGCTATATGCCGCTCGTCACATATCATGTTGGAAGAATTTCCATCGGTCTCCCGAAGTCAGTGCACAAAGAAGACTTGATCAGTCTAGGGATGCTCGGTTTATATGATGCCCTTGAAAAATTTGACCCCGGAAGAGATCTGAAGTTTGATACATATGCATCCTTCAGAATTCGCGGGGCCATCATCGACGGTCTTCGTAAAGAGGACTGGCTGCCTCGTACATCAAGAGAAAAAACAAAAAAAGTAGAAGCGGCAATTGAAAAGCTTGAACAGCGATATTTGCGAAATGTGACACCAACAGAGGTTGCTGAAGAACTCGGCATGAGTGAACAAGATGTGGTCACAACGATGAATGAAGGGTTCTTTGCGAATTTGCTCTCGATTGATGAGAAGCTGCATGATCAAGAAGACGGAGAAAACGTTCAAGTCATGATTCGCGACGAAAAGACTGTGACACCTGAAGAGAAAATGCTGAAAGATGAATTAATTGAACAGCTTGCCGAAAAAATGACAGAGCTTTCCGAAAAAGAAAAGCTTGTGATTAGTCTTTTCTATAAAGAGGAATTGACGTTAACGGAAATTGGTCAAGTGCTTAATTTATCGACCTCCCGCATTTCGCAAATTCATTCAAAGGCATTGTTCAAGCTTAAGCATCTGCTTGATAAAGCCATTCAATCTTAAAGAGTTAGTGAGTGAAAAAATATGCTATGGCTGATTAGCTTTCTGCTTCATGCTGCACTTATTTATTTTGTGATCATTTTATACACGAGAATGAATTCGCTGAAGGCAACAGAACAAAAGCAGCGAGAGCTTTTAGAAGAAACGGAAAATACCCTGGCTGCATTTTTGATGGAAGTTAAAGAAGAGAATGAAAAACTATCAAAAGCAGCAGCCACTTCCCCTGATTTTTCTGCTGAAGAGCTGGAATCGGATCTTCAGACACCAAAGCAGCCACAACCACCAATTGAATCCCAGCAATCGGTAGAAAGTGAAGATCCAGTTCCAGAGCACCTGTCGGCTCTCCTTAGCGAAGTTGAGGTGCAGGAAGAGAAGGTAAACGAACCCGTTTCAAGTCTCGAAACAGAAGCTTCTGCGCCTTCTGAAAGTGAAATAGAAGAAACATTCGAGAATCAAGTAAAGGCCTTATATGATCAAGGGCTATCATTAGAAGAAATAGCGAAAGAGTTAAAAACGGGCAAGACAGAAATCGAGCTTTTATTAAAATTTAGCGGAAAGCTGTAAAGGATTCTTGATTGTCAGTCCATCATGTGTTATATTATTTCTTGGTGTTAAATACACACGCTTAATGATTCGTATGAAGGTGCTGCCGTGGCGCAGTTTTATGTGAACATGACTTAAGCGGAGGAAAAAAAACCATTATATTAGGAGGCAACAACATGTCAGTTATTTCTATGAAACAATTGCTAGAAGCTGGTGTTCACTTCGGTCACCAAACACGCCGTTGGAACCCAAAAATGAAGCGTTACATCTTTACAGAGCGTAACGGTATCTACATCATCGATCTTCAAAAAACGGTGAAAAAAGTAGAGGAAGCTTACAACTTCACGAAAAACCTTGCTGCTGACGGAGGAAAAATCCTTTTCGTTGGTACGAAAAAACAAGCACAAGATTCAGTGAAAGAAGAAGCAATCCGTTCTGGTATGTTCTATGTAAACCAACGCTGGCTTGGCGGAACGTTAACAAACTTTGAAACAATCCAAAAACGTATCAAACGTTTAAAAGATATTGAAAAAATGCAAGAAAACGGTACGTTCGAAGTTCTTCCTAAGAAAGAAGTCGTTCAACTGAAAAAAGAATTAGAACGTCTTGAAAAATTCCTAGGCGGAATCAAAGACATGAAGGGTCTTCCAGATGCACTTTTCATTATCGACCCTCGTAAAGAGCGTATTGCAGTTGCAGAAGCTCGTAAATTGAATATCCCAATTATCGGTATCGTTGACACAAACTGTGATCCAGACGAAATTGATGTTGTGATCCCTGCAAACGATGATGCAATCCGTGCTGTAAAACTTCTAACTGCTAAAATGGCAGATGCGATTCTTGAGTCTAAACAAGGCGAAGAAGAAGCTGTTGTAGAAGAAACGACAGAAACTGAAACAACAACTGCGTAACCTATTCAAAAGGTGATAAGAGGGAACTGCCTTTTATCACCTTTTTTTCACCTAGTAATCCGTGTTTTAACATAGAAGGAGGAAATGTAAAATGGCAATTACTGCTCAATTAGTAAAAGAACTGCGTCAAAAAACTGGTGCAGGTATGATGGACTGTAAAAAAGCGTTAACAGAAACTGATGGTGACATCGATAAAGCAATCGATCTTCTAAGAGAAAAAGGAATCGCAAAAGCTGCGAAAAAAGCAGACCGTATTGCGGCAGAAGGATTAACTCTTATTAAAACTGACGGCAACACTGGCGTGATCCTAGAAGTGAACTCTGAGACTGATTTCGTTGCTAAAAACGAAGGATTCCAAAATCTTCTTAACGAACTTGCTGATCATTTACTTGCTGCGAAACCTGCAACAATTGAAGAAGCACATGCTTCTAAAATGGAAAATGGTTCAACAGTTGAAGAACATATTACTTCTGCAATTGCGAAAATCGGAGAAAAAATTACGCTGCGCCGTTTCTCAGTCATCACAAAAGAAGATAACGCTGCATTCGGTTCTTACTTACACATGGGCGGACGCATCGGTGTATTAGCGGTTCTTAACGGAACAACTGATGAAGAGCTTGCGAGAGACATCGCAATGCACGTTGCTGCTGTAAACCCTAAATACATTTCTCGTGACCAAGTGTCTGAAGAAGAAGCAAACCGTGAGCGTGAAGTATTAACACAACAAGCGCTTCAAGAAGGAAAGCCTGAAAATATCGTTGCTAAAATGGTAGAAGGCCGTCTAAACAAATTCTTCGAAGAAATTTGCTTACTTGACCAAGCATTCGTTAAAAACCCAGATGAAAAAGTGAAACAAGTTGTAGGTGCGAAAAACGCAACTGTTCAAACTTATGTTCGCTATGAAGTGGGCGAAGGTATCGAAAAGCGTCAAGACAACTTTGCTGAAGAAGTCATGAGCCAAGTGAAAAAATAATGTTTGAAAAGCTCTCTGGGGCTTTTTTAGGGAGCACAAGCACTGTGTTCCCTATTTTTTAGAGGATATTGATTTACAAAAGACGGTTTCTTACGCATAATAAGAGACGGTATAGTTTACACTTGGAGGTTATCATGAGCAAACCGAAATATAATCGCATTGTACTGAAGCTAAGTGGAGAAGCACTAGCTGGTGATGCTGGAAATGGAATTAACCCAACTGTCATTCAATCAATTGCAAAGCAAGTAAAAGAAATTGCAGAACTTGATGTTGAAGTTGCAGTCGTTGTAGGCGGAGGAAACCTTTGGCGTGGTAAGACAGGCAGTGACTTAGGAATGGACCGGGCAACAGCAGACTATATGGGGATGCTTGCAACAGTGATGAATTCATTGGCATTACAAGACAGCCTAGAAACGCTTGGCATTCAGTCTAGAGTACAAACCTCTATCGAAATGAGACAGGTTGCAGAGCCATACATAAGAAGAAAAGCGATCCGTCACCTTGAGAAGAAACGTGTCGTGATTTTTGCTGCAGGTACTGGTAACCCTTATTTCTCTACTGATACAACAGCAGCACTTCGTGCAGCTGAAATTGAAGCAGATGTCATTTTAATGGCGAAAAACAATGTAGACGGTGTCTACAGTGCTGATCCTCGTACAGATGCGGATGCAGTAAAATATGATAAGCTTTCATATCTTGATGTACTAAAAGAAGGGCTTGCTGTAATGGATTCTACTGCGTCCTCATTATGTATGGACAATGACATTCCATTAATCGTCTTCTCTATTATGGAAGAAGGAAATATTAAACGTGCCGTCAATGGCGAATCAATCGGAACGATCGTGAGGGGGAAATAACGTGTCAAAAGAAGTGTTGAACCAAACAAAAGAAAAAATGGAAAAAGCCGTTCAAGCATATGGACGTGAACTAGCAACTGTCCGTGCGGGCAGAGCTAATGCTTCCCTTTTAGACAAAGTAACAGTGGATTACTATGGCGCACAAACACCACTTAACCAAATTGCGTCAATTACAGTGCCAGAAGCACGTATGCTGATTATCACACCTTACGATAAAACAGCGATCGGTGATATCGAAAAGGCGATCCAAAAGTCTGATCTTGGTATCACACCAACAAGTGACGGAAACGTGATCCGTATTGCGATCCCAGCACTAACAGAAGAAAGACGTAAAGAACTTGTAAAAGTTGTGAGAAAATACTCAGAAGAAGCAAAAGTAGCTGTTCGTAACGTTCGTCGTGATGCAAACGATGAATTGAAAAAGCTAGAGAAAAATGGGGAGATCACTGAAGATGAATTAAGGTCATCTACAGAGGATGTTCAAAAATTGACAGATGAATATGTCGCTAAAATTGATGAAGTGACAAAAGATAAAGAAAAAGAAATCATGGAAGTTTAAGAAAAAACTATGTACAATAGATAATAGTGAAAAGACCCTCTTCATGTTTACAGGGGGTTTTTTTGTTAATACTGTTGAGGACTATATTAATAGCGGGAACGCAACCTTTTTGGGTGATGGAGGAATCTCATGCTCAATATACTCAAAAATTGGAAGAATCAGCAAACAGCAGCTTCCAACTTAGAAAGCCTGACAAAAGAAGACATATTAAATGGAGAAATTCCTGAACATATCGCCATTATCATGGATGGGAATGGAAGATGGGCGAAGAAACGTGCTCTTCCACGGGTAGCAGGACATCATGAAGGAATGAAAGTCGTCAAGCGCATGACAAAGCTTGCAAATGAGCTGAATGTCAAAGTGTTGACTTTGTATGCTTTCTCTACAGAGAATTGGAAACGTCCAAAACTAGAAGTAGACTTTTTAATGAAGCTTCCTGAAGAATTTTTAAACATTTATCTGCCTGAACTCATCGAGGAAAATGTCCGTGTACGTTTAACAGGAGATCCAGACGGCCTCCCGCAGCATACAAAAAAAGCGGTAGAGAACGCAGTGAAGAGTACGGCGAATAATGACGGACTCATTTTAAATTTTGCGCTCAATTATGGAGGACGGACAGAAATTATTTCTGCATGCAGACAAATTTCTGAAAAAGTCAAAGAAGGCAAGCTTCAAGCAGAAGACATCACAGAAGAGATGTTTTCAGCTTATTTAATGACAGAATCTCTTCAAGATCCGGATTTGCTTATTCGCACGAGTGGAGAAATTAGATTGAGCAACTTTATGCTTTGGCAAATTGCGTACAGCGAGTTTGTCTTTACGGATGTGCTTTGGCCTGACTTTTCTGATGAGCATCTCATAGGCGCTATCGGAGAGTACCAGCGCCGCGGCCGGAGGTTCGGTGGAATTTAGAGGGTGGTGCAGATGAAACAAAGAATTTTGACGGGTGTTCTGGCAGCTGCAGTGTTTTTACTTGCAGTGATTTATGGACAAATGCCATTTACCCTGCTGATTTATTTAATGGGAAGTGTCGCTCTCTTTGAGCTTCTTAGAATGAAAAAGATTTCGATTTTCAGCTTTCCTGGCATTGTCAGCTTAATTTTGCTTTGGCTGTTAATGGGCGGAGAAAATAGCTTCTTCCCGAACGTAGACGCATCAAAAATGCAGATTGCTTTATTTGCAGTCTTAATCCTTTTAACTTATACAGTTCTGAGCAAAAACTCTTTCACATTCGATGAGGTTGCTTTTGTTATATTAGCCACATTATATATTGGCGTTAGTTTCTATTATTTTATTCAAATTAGAGGCTTGTATGGCATGAGTGCGATCTTCTTCGCAGCGGTGATTATTTGGTCGACTGACTCAGGTGCCTATTTTATTGGGAAATCTATGGGGAAACGAAAGCTTTGGCCAGAGATCAGCCCAAACAAAACAGTAGAAGGATTTATCGGTGGAATCGTCACAGCGGTCGTGCTGTCACTTGTGTTTCAGGCGGTTACAGGATTTTTGCCATCATATCTGCTTGTTATATTTATTACTCTTTTGCTCAGTATTTTTGGACAGCTTGGCGACCTTGTTGAATCTGCTTTAAAGCGTCATTACCATGTGAAGGATTCAGGGACAATACTTCCGGGTCATGGCGGAATTTTGGACAGGTTTGACAGCTTTTTATTCGTTCTGCCGTTTTTATATTTATTGCTGGCCACGTTTGCCAGCTAACCTCATAGAAACTAATTGAACGAGAGAAGGAGTGGCAATTTGAAATATATTTCGCTATTAGGCGCAACAGGATCAATTGGAGAACAAACATTAGATGTGATCAGGCAGCATCCAGACAAATTCAAGTTGAAAACGATGACGTTTGGCAGAAATATAGACAAGGCCATCCCCATCATTGAACAATTTCAGCCTGAATTCGTTGGATGTGTAGACGAAGAGACCTATCGCACGTTAAAAGGTCATTCATTTCAATACGATGTCAAAATGGCTGCGGGTGATGAAGCGAATATCGAAGCAGCGACCTATGATGCAGTGGATGTTGTGGTCAATGCACTGGTAGGAAGTGTCGGACTTGTGCCGACATTAAAAGCCATTGAACAAAAAAAGACGATCGCACTTGCAAATAAGGAAACACTTGTGACAGCTGGTCATATAGTAAAAGAGTACGCCAAAAAGTATGACGTGCCTTTACTTCCTGTCGATAGTGAACACTCCGCTATTTTTCAATCCCTGCAAGGTGAACAAGCTAAAAACATTGAACGCTTAATCGTCACAGCTTCAGGCGGCAGTTTCCGAGATAAAAAACGCACGGAGCTTGAAGGTGTAACGGTTGAAGAAGCGCTGAATCATCCGAACTGGTCCATGGGCGCAAAAATCACGATCGATTCAGCGACCATGATGAATAAGGGGCTTGAGGTGATTGAGGCGCATTGGCTGTTTGATATCCCATACGATCAAATTGATGTGCTGTTACATAAAGAGAGCATCATCCATTCCATGGTGGAATTCCATGACAAAAGTGTTATGGCTCAGTTAGGTACACCTGACATGAGGGTTCCGATTCAATACGCGCTCACTTACCCTGATAGAGCGCCATTAAAAGAAGCGAAATCATTGAACCTTTGGGAGATTGGACAATTAAATTTCCAAAAAGCGGATTTTGACAGGTATCGCTGCTTACATTTTGCTTATGAATCAGGTAAAATAGGAGGGACAATGCCGACTGTGCTTAATGCAGCCAATGAAATAGCTGTTGATGCATTTTTAAAAGGCAAAGTAACGTTCCTGCAAATTGAAGAATTGATTGAAAAGGCACTGAACAGACATCATGTGATTTCAACGCCTAGTTTGCAAGATATCCATGAAGTGGACAAAGATACACGAGACTTTGTTCAATCAATCCTCGCATAAGGTGGTATGTTCGTGAATACAGTGATTGCGTTTATTATTATTTTTGGAACGCTCGTTTTTTTCCACGAGCTTGGCCATTTAATTATGGCGCAGCGCGCAGGCATTTTATGCCGCGAGTTCGCAATTGGTTTTGGACCGAAGATTTTCTCCTTTAAACGAAAAGAAACCGTCTATACCATCAGACTTCTGCCAATCGGCGGATTTGTTAAAATGGCTGGAGAAGACCCTGAAGTCATTGAAATTAAACCGGGTCATACAGTAGGGCTCTTATTCAATGAGCAAAATGAAGTAGAAAAAATCATTTTAAATGATAAAGAGAAATATCCTGATGCACTTGTCATTGAAGTTGAACAAATTGATTTAGATCATGCGATGAGAATTTCAGGATATGAGGCTGGAAATGAAGACATTCTCACTGGCTACAATGTAAGCCAAACAAGCTTCTATATTGCAGATGGCGAAGAAATTCAAATTGCGCCATACAATCGTCAGTTTGGTTCAAAAACAGTATGGCAGCGTATTAAAGCCATTGCAGCTGGACCGATTATGAACTTTATCCTGGCATATGTGATTCTAGTGGCTTTAGGATTTATTCAAGGTGTAACCGTGGATGATCCTGTACTTGGTAAGCTGACAAAAGACGGCCGGGCAGCGCAAGCTGGGCTTATGCAGGGAGATCAAATCGTTTCAATTAACGGGGATAAAATGAATTCTTGGACAGACGTTGTTCAAACGGTTCAAAAAAACCCAGATAAAAAAATGAATGTCGTCATTGACCGAGATGGCAAAGAAAGCACCATTCAAGTTGTACCGGAAGCTGTGAAGGCAGAAGGAAAAACCATTGGCCGTTTTGGCTCTTATCCACCAACGGAAAATGGCTTTCTCAAAGTCATTTCATCCTCAGGAACTACAGTGATATCTACAGCAGGTCTCATCTTAACGAACTTGCAAAAGATTGTCACCGGACAATTTTCATTAGATATGCTTGCAGGCCCTGTTGGAATATATGACATGACAGGAGAAGTAGCGAAACAAGGTGTGTTAACATTAATGCAGTTTGCTGCGTTTCTTAGTATCAACTTAGGGATCGTGAATTTATTACCGATTCCTGCATTAGACGGAGGAAGATTACTTTTCCTATTCGTTGAAGCCATTCGCGGCAAACCAATTAATCGTGAGAAAGAGGCACTTGTTGTCTTCATTGGTGTTGCGTTCCTCATGCTATTAATGCTAGTAGTGACATGGAATGACATCCAGCGATTATTTTTATAAAAACCAATGTCTCTTGTTTCTCATTCTGGGAAACAAGAGTTTTTGTGAGAAGTCCTATTTCTTAAATGAGGTGTAACGACATGAGACAATCCTTGACTTTCATTCCAACTCTTCGAGAGGTGCCGGCAGATGCTGAGGCAAAAAGTCATCAGCTTTTAGTAAGAGCTGGATTTATTAGACAAAACACGAGCGGTATCTATCATTATCTGCCGCTAGCACATAAAGTGATTCAGCACATTCAATCTATTGTTCGCAAGGAAATGGAAAAGGCGGGAGCAGCTGAGCTGTTAATGCCAGTGCTACAGCAAGCAGAAATGTGGCAAGAGTCAGGAAGATGGTATACATACGGTCCAGAACTCATGCGTATGAAAGATCGCCACGGCCGCGAGTTTGCACTTGGCCCAACACACGAAGAAGTGATCACATCACTCGTACGCAGTGAAGTAAAATCGTATAAAAAGCTTCCTTTGACACTATATCAAATCCAATCTAAATTCCGTGATGAACAAAGACCTCGCTTTGGGTTATTGCGCGGACGTGAATTTATTATGAAGGACGCCTATTCATTCCACTCTTCATCAGAGAGCCTTGATGACACATACAACAAAATGTTTACAGCTTACTCAAATGTCTTTTCAAAAGTAGGTCTTAACTTTAGACCAGTCATTGCCGATTCTGGTGCAATGGGAGGAAAAGATACACATGAGTTTATGGCACTGTCAGAAGTAGGGGAAGATACAATCGCATACTCTGACACCTCTTCTTACGCTGCGAACATTGAAATGGCTGAGGCTGTGTATCACGGAGAAGAAGCAAACCCTGCGGACTTCAAAGAACTTGAGAAAGTTCACACGCCGCAGGTGAAGACGATACAAGATGTTGCGGCATTCTTAGAAGTGGCTCCTTCTACATGTATCAAATCTGTCTTGTTTAAAGCGGACGACGCGTATGTACTTATCTTGACAAGAGGCGATCATGAAGTAAATGATGTGAAAGTGAAGAACTTAGTTGGAGCACAGCTTGTAGAGCTTGCTTCACGTGAGGAAGTACTAGACGTGATCGGAACAGAACCAGGATTTGTTGGACCGGTGAAACTTGAAGCGGAAGTAACGATTTATGCAGACCACGCTGTAAAAGGAATGACAAATGCAGTTGCAGGTGCAAATGAATCGGATTATCACTATGTCAATGTCAATCCTACTCGTGATCTGTCAGTAAAGGAATATACAGATCTTCGCTTGATTCAAGAAGGAGACGTTTCTCCAGATGGTGAAGGCACGATCCAGTTTGCAAAAGGAATTGAAGTAGGACAAGTCTTTAAACTAGGCACGCGTTATTCAGAGGCAATGGATGCAACATACCTCGATGAAAATGGACGTGCGCAGCCAATGATCATGGGCTGCTATGGTATTGGAATTTCTAGAACCCTTTCTGCAATTGTTGAACAGCATCATGATGACAAGGGGATTATTTGGCCAGAAACAGTTGCGCCATATGATCTTCATCTACTTGCCTTAAATATGAAAAACGATGCACAAAAGGAACTGGCTGAAACGCTGTATGAGCGTTTACAGGAAGAGGGCTATGATGTCCTTTTCGATGACCGCCAAGAGCGTGCAGGCGTCAAATTTGCCGACAGTGATTTAATTGGACTGCCAATTCGCATTAGCTGCGGGAAACGTTCAGAAGAAGGTATTGTCGAAGTGAAATTCAGAAAATCAGGTGAATCACACGAAGTATCTGTTGATGAACTGATTTCATTTATACGCCAAGCATAAAAAACGAACAAAAAAATGAAGGTACCTCCTGCAAAAAAGAGGTACCTTTCTGATTTGCAAAAGGAGGGTCCTGTCTTGGATGAACAATTACCGATTACCCGGCGGCAATTTCATATATTACTCAATCAGATTCAAATGACAGATGATGACCTCAGTCGTTACTTTGAAGAAGGCGAGATCGTCAAATTGACGGTGCATAAGGCGGCAAAAACGTGGCATTTCCAATTTAAATTTAAGGCGCTTTTACCTTACAAAGTATATGCAATGTTTTTAAGCAGGCTGACAAATGCATTTTCTCATATCGCACAAGTCACTTGTACGATTGAAGTCAATGATCCGCACATATCTGAAGAGCTCGTTCAATCGTATTGGTCACATTGTGTGGAAGAGCTTCAAGGAATTTCTCCCCCAATCATCAGCTTGCTTCAACAGCAAAAACCAGCGCTGTCTGGACATAAGATCATCATCAAAACAAAAAGCGAAACTGAGGCTCTGGCCATCAAGAAGAAATACAGCCCAATGCTTCAGGCTGCATTTAAACAAGTTGGTTTTCCAGAACTTCAATTTGATACAGAAATTTTTGTATCAGATCAAGAGATTCAGAAGTTCAGAGAACAAAAACTTGCTGAAGATCAAGAAAAAGCCATGCAAGCCCTTGTTGAGATGGAGAAGAAGGAAAGTGAGGATCAAGAGGAAGCTCCTTCTGGCCCTCTGATGATTGGCTATCAAATTAAAGACAATGAAGAAATACGTACGCTTGATAGTATTATGGACGAAGAAAGACGAATCACCGTCCAAGGGTACGTGTTCGATGCAGAAACGCGCGAACTAAAAAGCGGCAGAACCCTTTGTATCTTTAAAATCACCGATTATACGAATAGTATTTTGATCAAAATGTTTGCGAGAGAAAAAGAAGATGCTCAGCTCATGAAATCCTTGAAAAAAGGGATGTGGGTCAAAGCAAGAGGAAGCATTCAAAACGATACGTTTGTGAGAGATCTTGTCATGATCGCAAATGACGTCAATGAAATGAAACCTCAGCTGAAAGAAGATACTGCACCAGAGGGAGAAAAGCGCATTGAGCTTCATTTGCATTCTCCAATGAGCCAGATGGATGCTGTTACTGGTATCGGTAGACTTGTTGAACAAGCAAAAAAATGGGGGCATGAGGCCATTGCCCTGACAGATCACGCCGTTGTACAGTCCTTTCCAGATGCGTATGCAGCAAGTAAAAAGCATGGCATTAAAATGATGTACGGGGTGGAAATCAATTTAGTCGACGACGGGGTGCCGATTGCGTATAATCCAGAGCACCGCTTGTTAGAAGATGCGACGTTTGTCGTATTTGATGTTGAGACAACAGGACTCTCTGCTGTTTATGATACGATCATTGAGCTTGCAGCCGTGAAAATTAAAGGCGGGGAAATCATTGACCGCTTTGAGGCATTTGCAAATCCTCATCATCCGTTATCAGCGACAACCATTGAATTAACCGGTATCACGGATGACATGGTGAGAGATGCACCAGATGTGGTCGATGTTGTTCGGGATTTCAAAGAGTGGATTGGACAAGATATCCTTGTTGCTCACAATGCAAGCTTTGATATGGGCTTTTTAAATGCAGCATATAAGCGACTGTTAAAAACAGATAAAGCGTCAAACCCTGTCATTGATACACTAGAACTTGGCCGATTCCTTTATCCTGAATTTAAAAATCACCGGCTGAACACGCTGTGTAAAAAGTTCGATATTGAACTCACGCAGCATCACCGGGCGATTTATGATGCTGAAGCAACTGGGTACCTCATGCTGAAGATGCTAAAGGATGCGGCTGAAAAAGAGATTGCCTACCACGATCAATTGAATGAAAACATGGGGCAGTCCAATGCGTATCAGCGCTCACGTCCTTACCATGCAACGGTGATTGCACAAAATGAGACGGGTCTAAAGAATTTATTTAAGCTTGTTTCACTTTCTCATATTCATTATTTCTATCGTGTGCCGCGTATCCCTCGCTCACAGCTTGAGAAATGTCGAGAAGGTTTAATTGTTGGGTCTGCTTGTGATAAGGGTGAAGTGTTTGAAGGGATGATGCAGAAGTCACCTGATGAGGTAGAAGACATTGCCGCATTTTACGACTATTTAGAAGTTCATCCGCCAGAAGTGTATCAGCATTTACTCCAGCTGGAGCTTGTTCGGGATGAACGTGCATTAAAAGAGATCATCACAAACATTGTGAAACTTGGTGAAAAACTGAATAAACCAGTCGTGGCGACTGGAAATGTGCACTACCTGCATCCAGAAGACAAAATTTATCGGAAAATCTTAATTTCATCACAAGGCGGGGCGAATCCGCTTAACCGTAATGAACTGCCAAAAGTTCATTTTAGAACAACTGATGAAATGCTAGAAGCCTTCTCTTTCCTAGGGGACGAAAAGGCGAAAGAGATTGTCGTGACGAATACGCAAAAAGTATCTGAGATGGTCGAAAGTATTAAACCAATCAAAGACGACCTTTATACACCAAAAATCGAAGGTGCAGATGAAGAAATTCGGGAAATGAGCTATAACATGGCTCGCAGCATCTACGGTGACAATTTACCGAAAATTGTAGAAGACCGAATAGAGAAAGAATTAAAGAGTATTATTGGTCACGGTTTTGCTGTTATTTATTTAATTTCTCATAAGCTTGTTAAAAAATCACTTGATGATGGATATCTAGTTGGTTCAAGGGGATCAGTTGGTTCATCCCTCGTTGCGACATTAACAGAGATTACAGAAGTGAACCCGCTTGCGCCGCACTATGTATGTCCAAACTGCAAGCATTCTGAGTTCTTTAATGACGGATCGGTTGGCTCAGGATTTGACCTTCCTGATAAAGACTGTCCTGAATGCGGCACGCCGTATAAAAAAGACGGACACGATATTCCGTTTGAAACGTTCTTAGGTTTTAAAGGAGATAAAGTGCCTGATATCGACTTGAACTTCTCAGGAGAATATCAGCCGATTGCCCATAACTATACGAAAGAGCTGTTTGGTGAAGAGTATGTATACCGCGCAGGTACAATCGGTACCGTTGCAGAAAAAACGGCATATGGTTACGTGAAAGGCTACGCAGGAGATCATAACCTTCATATGAGAGGTGCTGAAATTGACCGGCTCGTACAGGGCTGTACAGGGGTCAAACGGACAACGGGCCAACATCCAGGCGGTATTATCGTAGTGCCGGATTATATGGACATTTACGATTTCTCACCAATTCAATATCCAGCAGATGCGACAGGTTCTGATTGGAAAACGACGCATTTTGATTTCCATTCAATCCATGATAACTTGCTGAAACTAGATATTCTTGGGCACGATGATCCAACGGTCATTCGGATGCTTCAGGACTTGAGCGGAATTGATCCAAAAACGATTCCGACAGACGATCCTGAGGTCATGAAAATCTTCCAAGGAACGGAACCTCTTGGAGTCACAGAAGAACAAATTGGATGTAAAACGGGAACACTTGGTATCCCAGAGTTTGGCACAAGGTTTGTTCGTCAGATGCTTGAGGATACAAAACCAACAACCTTCTCTGAGCTTGTTCAGATCTCTGGTCTATCTCACGGTACAGATGTATGGCTCGGCAACGCCCAAGAGCTGATTCATAATAAAACGTGTGAACTAAGTGAAGTGATTGGCTGTCGTGACGATATTATGGTATATCTGATTTATCAAGGTTTAGAGCCGTCACTCGCCTTTAAAATCATGGAATCTGTTCGTAAAGGGAAGGGGCTTCCTCCTGAATGGGAAGAAGAAATGAAGAATAATAACGTACCAAACTGGTACATTGATTCTTGTAAAAAGATTAAATACATGTTCCCTAAAGCCCACGCGGCTGCTTATGTATTAATGGCCGTTCGGATCGCTTATTTCAAGGTGCACCATGCACTTCTGTACTACGCGGCTTATTTTACCGTTCGTGCAGATGACTTTGATATCGAAACGATGACAAAAGGATCGAATGCGATTCGAGCGGTCATGGACGATATTAACTCAAAAGGTCTTGATGCATCACCGAAAGAGAAGAACCTATTAACTGTACTAGAGCTTGCACTTGAAATGTGTGAAAGAGGCTATCACTTTAAAAAAGTAGACCTATACCGATCAAGTGCCACTGAGTTTATCATTGATGGAGACGGGTTAATCCCGCCATTCAATTCCATCCCTGGACTTGGAACAAACGTTGCGTTAAATATTGTACGTGCACGCCAAGATGGTGAATTCCTTTCAAAAGAAGATTTACAAAAACGAGGAAAAGTGTCTAAGACCATCCTTGAGTATTTGGATCGTCAAGGCTGCTTAGAAGCACTTCCTGATCAAAACCAGCTTTCTTTGTTCTAATGTGAAAAATGAAGAGCGCCCTTAAAGGGCGTTCTTTTTATATATACAATAAAATTATTATGTAAACTAAAATATTTTAACTGGAATTATTTTCTTGTTGGTTCATATATCTTGATTTAACGTCGTGTTTTGAGAGAAGAGATTGTATGTCATTCTTTCTACCTAAATAGAGCTTAAAAGAGAATTTAGCCGTCTGAAATGTTCTCATACGACATATGATCATTTTGGGTACAGTCACATGAAGAATCAAGAGAAAACCCTCGGTGAGCGTCAAACTGATGGCTGTTTACTATGCACATTTTTGAAACACGCTTGATTCTTTTCAACACTGTACAAAACACGAACGGAGTGGCAAGGAGGTGGTCATTTCTTGTTCAATATTTCACGTTTTAAAAAAAGAAAGGGTGAGAAGTAGGTACATGTCAGATTACAACTATGTAGAGGTGCTTCAAAAATCAATTTTGTTTTACGAAGCCCAGCGTTCCGGAAAGCTTCCTGAAAGCAATCGTCTTAACTGGCGAGGGGATTCTGGACTAGAGGATGGGAAAGATGTTGGTCATGATTTAACAGGCGGCTGGTACGATGCTGGTGATCATGTGAAGTTTGGGCTTCCGATGGCTTACTCTGCAGCCGTGCTTGCATGGACAGTCTATGAGTACCGAGAAGCTTACGAAAAGGCAGAGCTGCTTGATGATATGTTAGATCAGATCAAGTGGGCAACCGATTATTTTTTGAAAGCCCATACAGGTCCAAATGAATTTTGGGCACAAGTAGGTGATGGGAACGCTGATCATGGCTGGTGGGGTCCAGCAGAAGTGATGCCGATGAACCGGCCGGCATTTAAAATTGATGAACATTGCCCAGGAACAGAAGTAGCCGCACAAACCGCAGCCGCTTTAGCAGCGGGTTCAATTATTTTTAAAGAAACAGACGCGCCATATGCAGCAAAGCTTCTCACCCATGCAAAGCAGCTTTATGCATTTGCTGACCAATATCGCGGTGAGTATACAGATTGTGTCACCAATGCGCAGCCATTTTATAACTCCTGGAGCGGCTATATTGATGAGCTCATTTGGGGTGGAATATGGCTGTACTTGGCGACAAATGACCAGACCTATTTAAACAAAGCACTAAAAGCAGTAGAAGAATGGCCGAAGGATTGGGATTATACGTTTACGATGTCGTGGGACAATACCTTTTTTGCTTCGCAAATTTTACTTGCGAGAATCACAAAGGAGAAAAGATTTATCGAATCGACAGAGCGTAATCTCGATTATTGGTCCACGGGTTTTGTTCAAAATGGAAAAGTAGAAAGAATCACTTATACGCCTGGCGGACTAGCGTGGTTAGATCAATGGGGGTCACTTCGTTATACAGCAAATGCCGCATTTTTAGCGTTTGTATACGCAGATTGGATCTCCGACCAAGAAAAAAAGAATCGATATCAAACGTTTGCGATCAGGCAAACACACTATATGTTAGGGGATAATCCGCAAAATAGAAGCTATGTCGTTGGATTTGGCAAAAATCCGCCGATGCATCCACACCATCGAACTGCACATGGCTCATGGTCTAATCAGCTGACAACTCCTTCTTCTCATCGGCACACGCTTTATGGAGCGCTTGTTGGGGGGCCTAATGCACAGGATCAGTATACCGATGACATCTCTGACTATGTATCAAACGAGGTAGCAACAGACTATAATGCCGCCTTTACTGGAAATGTAGCCAAAATGGTGCAGCTGTTTGGTCAGGGGCAGTCAAAGCTGCCGAATTTTCCGCCTAAAGAAAAAGTGGAAGATGAGTTTTTTGTAGAGGCAGCTGTCATGAGTAACGATACAACATCTACTCAGATCAAAGCCATTCTATACAATCGATCAGGCTGGCCGGCAAGAAGTAGTCAATCACTTTCTTTTAGATATTATGTCAATCTGGGCGAGATATTTGCGAAGGGATTCACTGATAAAGATATTCAAGTGACAGCTGTCTACAATGAAGGCGCTTCCTTATCTCCGTTAACGGTGTATGACGCATCATCCCATATCTATTTTACAGAAATCGATTTTACTGGCGTAGCTATTTTTCCAGGAGGCGAATCGCTTCATAAGAAGGAAATACAGTTCCGGTTATCTGCGCCAAATGGTGCGAATATATGGGATGCCTCAAATGATTATTCCTTTCAAGGATTAACATCCAATATGCAGAAAACAGCGAGAATTCCTGTTTTTGATCAAGGTATTTTAGCATTTGGTACGCTTCCGAATAAATAAATATAAAGGGTGAGGACATGACAAATAAAGAACGGTTTTTAACGCTTTATCATCAAATGAAAAACGATGCGAATGGGTATTTTTCAAAAGAAGGCATTCCGTATCATTCCGTTGAGACACTCATTTGCGAGGCGCCTGATTACGGGCATATGACAACTTCAGAAGCTTACAGCTACTGGTTATGGCTTGAAGTATTGTATGGGCATTACACAGGCGATTGGAGCAAACTAGAAGCTGCTTGGGATAATATGGAGAAGTTTATCATTCCAGTAAACGAAGATGGACATGACGAACAGCCGCATATGAGCTCTTACAATCCATCTAGCCCAGCCACATACGCTTCAGAAAAACCATATCCAGATCAATATCCGAGCCAGTTGACGGGTGCTCGCCCTGCTGGTCAAGATCCGATTGATCATGAACTGAGGTCAACTTACGGAACGAATGAAACGTATTTAATGCACTGGCTTCTTGATGTAGACAACTGGTATGAATATGGGAATTTGCTCAACCCATCACATACAGCCGCATATGTAAACACATTCCAGCGGGGTCCTCAAGAATCCGTATGGGAGGCTATTCCTCATCCATCACAAGATGATAAAACGGCCGGAAAGCCCAATGAAGGTTTCATGAGCTTGTTCACAAAAGAAAATCAAGCGCCAGCCGCCCAGTGGCGCTACACAAATGCGACGGACGCTGATGCACGTGCGATACAGGCAATGTATTGGGCAAAGGAACTTGGCTATAATGGGTCAGCCTATCTTGATAAAGCGAAAAAGATGGGTGATTTCCTTCGTTACGGAATGTACGATAAATATTTTCAAACAATCGGAAGCGGCAAGCAAGGTAATCCGTATCCTGGAAATGGAAAAAGTGCATGTCATCACTTAATGGCATGGTATACCTCTTGGGGCGGGGGACTTGGAGAATATGCGAATTGGTCATGGCGTATCGGAGCGAGCCATTGTCATCAAGGGTATCAAAACCCAGTCGCTGCCTACGCTTTATCCTCAGATAAGGGAGGCTTAAAGCCATCGTCACCGACTGGTGCAAGTGATTGGGAAAAGACGTTAAAGAGACAGCTTGAATTTTACGTCTGGCTTCAATCAAAAGAGGGAGCGATTGCAGGAGGTGCTACCAACAGCTGGAATGGAGACTATAGCGCTTATCCAGCAGGAAGAAGCACATTTTATGATATGGCTTATGAAGATGCGCCTGTTTACCATGATCCTCCGTCCAATAACTGGTTTGGAATGCAAGCATGGCCGATTGAGCGTGTAGCAGAGCTTTATTATATCTTTGCAAAAGATGGCGACAAAACATCTGAAAATTTCCAAATGGCCAAATCTGTCATCACAAAATGGGTCAACTATTCACTAGATTATATTTTTATTGGCACTCGTCCTGTGTCGGATCAAGATGGATATTTTTTAGATGGTCAGGGTCAAAGAATTCTAGGGGGGACAAATGTTGCTGTTGCTACGACGAGTGCACCTGGAGAGTTTTGGATTCCTGGGAATATAGAATGGAGCGGCCAGCCTGACACTTGGAGCGGGTTCCAATCTGCAACAGGTAATCCAAATTTAACGGCAGTTACAAAAGATCCTACTCAAGATACTGGTGTACTGGGCAGTCTCATCAAAGCACTCACATTCTTTGCTGCTGCAACACAGAAAGAGACAGGAAACTACACAGCACTTGGCATAAGAGCAAAAGAGGCAGCGGCACAGCTCCTTGAGGTTGCGTGGAATTACAATGATGGCGTAGGGATTGTTACAGAGGAAGACAGAGAAGACTACCACCGTTTCTTTAAAAAAGAAGTGTACTTCCCAAATGGCTGGAATGGAACATTTGGTCAAGGAAATCAGATCCCTGGTTCCAGCACCATTCCTTCTGACCCGCAGCGAGGAGGGAACGGAGTGTATACGAGCTTTGCAGATCTTCGTCCGAAAATCAAGCAAGACCCAGCTTGGTCAGCACTAGAGAGTAAGTATCAAGCATCTTTTAATGAAGCAACAGGCAAATGGGAAAACGGAGCGCCAAGTTTCACCTATCACCGTTTCTGGTCGCAAGTTGATATGGCTACCGCTTATGCAGAATACCATCGTCTCATAAACGAATAGAACCTAGTGCAGCTGCCGGCATTTTTAGCCGGCGGTTTCCTCATAAGATAAATGAATAGAAAGCAAAGGTGATGTCATCATGGTTAATAAGAAAGAATTTATGAATCATTCATTCAATGGCGGATCAGAGGAACAAGAAAATCAAAGCTGGAGAAAAGAAGCAAATGATCGAATCTTACAACATAGACAAAGGGAACTTATCATAAACGTCATCAATAAGGAACAAAAGCCAGTTGCCGGAATAGAGGTGGAAATAAAACAAATCAGACATGAATTTGCATTTGGCTCAGCGATGAATGACCAAGTGTTATTCAACCAAACTTACGCTGATTTTTTTGTTCAACATTTTAATTGGGCTGTGTTTGAAAATGAGGCGAAATGGTATGCAAATGAGCCGGAAAGAGGGAGAATTACCTACGAAAAAGCAGATGCAATGCTGAATTTCGCGAATAGACATCAAATTCCAGTGAGAGGTCACGCCTTATTTTGGGAGGTAGAGGATGCGAATCCAAACTGGCTGAAATCATTACCGAATCACGAAGTATATGAAGCCATGAAAAGGCGGCTTGAGCATGCAGGCAATCATTTCAAAGGGAAATTCCGTCATTGGGATGTAAACAATGAAATGATGCATGGTTCATTTTTTAAAGACCGGTTTGGGAAACAGATTTGGAAGTGGATGTATGAAGAAACGAAAAAAATAGATCCTCAAGCCTTGCTGTTTGTCAATGATTATAATGTGATCTCATACGGCGAACATCATGCATATAAAGCACATATCAATGAACTTCGTCAGTTGGGGGCACCAGTTGAGGCCATTGGAGTTCAAGGTCACTTTGCAGATCGAGTAGATCCAGTCGTTGTAAAACAAAGACTAGATGTGCTTGCTGAGCTTGGTCTGCCAATATGGGTTACAGAGTATGACTCTGTTCATGCAGATGCCAATAGACGAGCGGATAACTTAGAAGCTTTATATCGGGTTGCCTTTAGTCATCCAGCCGTAAAAGGTGTATTGATGTGGGGATTTTGGGCAGGTGCGCATTGGAGAGGTGAGCACGCAGCCATCGTGAATCATGATTGGTCGTTAAATGAAGCAGGCAGGCGTTATGAAAAGCTTCTACAGGAGTGGACGACACAAAAAGTGGTCAAAACAGATGCGAATGGCCAAGTGACATGCCCAGCATTTCACGGGACGTATGAGGTTCAAATCGGTGAAGAAAGTAAAATGTTGCAGCAGCAGACGATTGAACTTGACTCAACTAAACAAACACCTCTTCAACTAGATATCATCGTACCAGTAGAATAAGAGATTGTGAGGAGAATGGAATGAAAACATGGGTTCAACGGGTGTCTTGTTTGATTCTACTGATCACGCTATGGGCAGGATGGTTCTCACTTACCGTAAAGGCCTCCTCCTACGTGCAAACATCTGGTACACATTTTGTATTGAACAACCACCCATTTTACTTTGCTGGCACAAATAATTATTATTTCCATTACAAATCAAAAAAGATGGTAGATGCTGTTTTTGACGATATGAAGGCAATGGATTTAAAGGTTATTCGTATTTGGGGATTTCACGATGGCACCCCTCAAGAAAACTCAGTCTTACAATCTCGTCCAGGCGTTTATGAAGAATCCGGCTTTCAAAAACTAGACTATGCGATTCATAAAGCAGGGCAGGAAGGAATCAAGCTGGTCATTCCGCTCGTGAACAATTGGGATGATTTTGGCGGGATGAATCAATATGTGAAGTGGTTTCAGGCAGGATCACATGATCACTTTTATACAGATTCTCGTATAAAAACAGCTTACAAAAACTATGTGCGCTATGTATTAGAGAGAACCAATACGTACTCAGGTGTTCAATATAAAGATGATCCTGCTATTATGACATGGGAGCTCGCCAATGAGCCGCGCGTTCAGTCAGACCCTTCGGGAGATATACTAGTAAACTGGGCAGATGAAATGAGTGCATGGATCAAATCAATTGACTCGAATCATCTTGTTGCTGTAGGAGACGAAGGGTTCTTTCGCATAACAGGTCATGACGACTGGTTTTACAGTGGAGGAGAAGGTGTTGATTGGGATCGTTTGACTGCTCTCCCTCATATTGATTATGGAACCTATCATTTATACCCGGATCACTGGAATCAGTCTGCTGCATGGGGAGTGAAATGGATCAAAGATCATATCACCCAAGGAAACGCAATCGGAAAACCTGTTGTATTAGAAGAGTTTGGCTATCAAAATCAAACCGCCCGTCCTGATGTATATGATAGCTGGCTGAAGACAATTGAACAGCTCGGAGGCGCAGGCAGCCAATTTTGGATTTTAACAAGCATTCAAGACGATGATTCCCTCTACCCGGATTATGACGGTTTTCGAGTTTTAAAGGAGAGCCGGGAGGCAGAAATTATTCGTGAACACGCCAAAAGAATGAATGAAAAGAACTGATGAAGAATGCCTGTTTATAAGGAACTTCATTTGCATAAAAAAATTGGATATGGTATAGTTTTTATGGAAATGCTAACGATTACCGAGACAAGAGTGGGGAAACCCGCTCTTTTGTATTGAACAGGCAATTTTTGTCTCGACATTATTCATCCGTTTTCTGCTCCCCCTGCTCACAATAAAGCAGGGTTTTTATGCAGAATGATTGATAAGAGCGTTTATCGAAAGCACAAGGAGGAAGAGAATGAGCAAAAAAGTAGTGGATATCGTAAGCGACATGGTGCAGCCAATTTTAGATGGCTTACAGCTTGAACTCGTTGATGTTGAATTTGTCAAAGAGGGTCAAAACTGGTTCCTTCGCGTATTTATTGACTCTGACAAAGGCGTCGATATCGAGGAGTGTGCCAAAGTGAGCGAAGCCTTAAGCGAAAAGCTTGATGAGGCAGATCCAATTAGCCAAAACTACTTTCTTGAAGTGTCCTCTCCTGGAGCGGAGCGCCCATTAAAGAAAAAAGCTGATTTTGAAAAAGCACTTGGAAAAAATGTTTTCATGAAAACATACGAACCAATTGATGGTGAAAAGGCATTTGAAGGTGAGCTTACAAGCTTTGATGGTGAGATTGCAACAGTGACAGTGAAGATCAAGACAAGAAAGAAAGAGATCAATATTCCATACGAAAAAATCGCTAACGCAAGATTAGCAGTTTCGTTCAATTAACCTTTTCATTGATATAAGGGGGAACCATAAAAATGAGTAGTGAGTTGTTAGATGCCCTGACTGTTCTTGAGAAAGAGAAGGGCATTAGTAAAGAAATTATTATTGAAGCGATAGAAGCTGCACTCATTTCTGCATACAAGCGTAATTTTAATCAAGCACAAAATGTGCGTGTTGATTTAAACCGTGAAACGGGAACGATTCGCGTATTCGCAAGAAAAGATGTTGTAGATGAAGTGTATGATTCTCGCCTTGAAATCTCTGTAGATGATGCAGCAAATATGAACCCGAATTACATGGTTGGTGACGTCGTTGAAATTGAAGTCACACCAAAAGATTTCGGACGCATTGCAGCTCAGACAGCGAAACAAGTCGTGACGCAGCGAGTGAGAGAAGCAGAGCGAGGTGTGATTTACACTGAGTTTATCGATCGTGAGGAAGACATTATGACGGGAATCGTTCAGCGAATTGACAGTAAATTCATTTACGTGTCACTTGGCAAAATCGAAGCCCTTCTTCCGGTCAATGAACAAATGCCAAATGAGGATTACAAACCACATGACCGCATTAAAGTGTTCATTACGAAAGTAGAAAAAACAACAAAAGGACCACAAATTTATGTATCAAGAACACACCCAGGTCTTTTAAAGCGTTTATTTGAAATCGAAGTGCCAGAAATTTATGATGGTACTGTAGAGCTTAAATCTGTCGCTAGAGAAGCAGGGGACCGTTCTAAAATATCTGTTCGTACAGATGATCCTGATGTTGATCCAGTTGGTTCTTGTGTTGGACCTAAAGGTCAACGTGTACAAGCAATTGTCAATGAGCTGAAAGGCGAAAAAATTGACATCGTTCATTGGTCTAATGACCCTGTTGAATTTGTTGCCAATGCGTTAAGTCCATCAAAAGTACTTGATGTCATTGTAAATGAAGAAGATAAGGCGACAACTGTCATTGTACCTGATTATCAGCTGTCATTAGCCATTGGTAAAAGAGGTCAAAATGCGCGTCTTGCAGCGAAATTAACGAGCTGGAAGATTGACATTAAAAGCGAAACAGATGCAAGAGAACTCGGTATTTTCCCAAGAACTGAAGACTCTGAATCTCTTTTCTTAGAGGCTGAACCAGTAGCTGAGGAATCTGACGAATAAGAGGTGATATAAAAGGTGAAAAGCCGAAAAAAAATCCCGCTTAGAAAATGCGTCGTGACGGGAGAAATGAAACCAAAGAAAGAACTGATTCGCGTGGTTCGTTCAAAAGAAGGTGAAGTGTCTGTTGACGCAACCGGAAAAATGAACGGGCGCGGTGCTTACCTTTCTCTCGATAAAGAAACCATTCTTGCGGCGAAGAACAAACGTAGTTTACAGCAGCAATTTCAGACACAGATTGACGATCACATTTTTGAAGAATTACTAGAACTAGCTGAAAAGGTGAAAAAACCAAATGACTGAATCTGAATGGTATCCTTTGCTTGGTCTAGCAAATCGAGCTCGTAAAGTCGTGTCAGGAGAAGATCTGGTGATCAAAGAAATTAGACATGCGCGTGCTAAGCTGGTTCTTCTTGCAGCAGATGCCTCATCCAACACAGAGAAAAAGGTATCTGACAAATGCAAATTTTACAATGTTCCGGTTAGAAAAGTTGAAGACCGTTCCGTTCTCGGACGTTCTATTGGGAAAGAAGCTCGCGTAGTTGTCGCTGTCACTGACCAAGGCTTCGCTAAGAAGCTTATAAGCTTGCTCGATTAATTTATTTGGGGGTGAACGAATGGCTAAAGTGAGAGTATATGAATACGCAAAAGCCATAGATGTTTCAAGTAAAGATATTATAGCAGCGCTTAAGGATATGAACGTGGAAGTGAACAACCACATGGCGACGCTTGAAGACGACACTGTGAAAAAGCTAGACGCTATCTACAAAAAAGCCAAAGCAAAAGAGACAGCTAACGAGAAACCCGCAGAACAAAAAAAACAATCATCTACCAAAAACAATGATAGAAAGAAGAATGACGTGCAGAATAATCAATTTAATAAAAACAAAAAAAACAACAACCAAAACAAAAACAAAAATAAACGCGGCGGCAACAAGGCGCAGCATCAGCAAGCAAGACCTGTGAAGCCGAAAAAAGAGCTTCCTGAAAAAATTGAATTTACAAATTCAATGACAGTCGGTCAGCTTGCTGACGAGCTTGGCAAAGAAACAGCTGAAATCATCAAAAAGCTGATGATGCTTGGTGTCATGGCAACGATCAACCAAGAACTTGATAAAGATACAGTCGAATTAATCGCTTCTGAATATGGCGTTCCTGTTGAGGAAGTGATCATTTTAGAAGAAACTGAACTTGAAAAGTATGAAGTTGAAGATAAAGAAGAAGATATGCAAGTACGCCCTCCAGTTGTAACAATCATGGGACACGTTGACCACGGGAAAACAACGCTTCTTGACAGCATTCGTAAAACGAAAGTCGTTGAAGGCGAAGCGGGTGGAATCACGCAGCATATTGGTGCATACCAAATTGAAGAAAACGGTAAGAAAATCACGTTCCTTGATACACCAGGACACGCAGCTTTCACTACAATGCGAGCACGCGGTGCTGAAGTAACAGATACGACGATCTTGGTCGTTGCAGCAGATGACGGTGTCATGCCGCAAACGATTGAAGCGATCAACCACGCCAAAGCGGCAGAGGTGCCAATCATTGTTGCTGTCAATAAAATTGACAAACCAACAGCGAACCCTGACCGCGTGATGCAGGAATTAACTGAGCATGGTCTTGTACCTGAGGCTTGGGGCGGCGAAACCATTTTCGTTCCTTTATCTGCAAAAACAGGTGAAGGCATTGACGAATTGATCGAAATGATCCTTCTTGTCAGCGAAGTAGCAGAACTAAAAGCCAACCCAAATCGTGCGGCAAAAGGAACTGTGATCGAGGCTGAGCTTGATAAAGGAAGAGGTTCTGTTGCAACCCTTCTCGTTCAAACTGGTACACTTCAAGTAGGTGACCCAATCGTTGTCGGAAATACATTTGGCCGTGTACGTGCAATGGTCAATGACATCGGACGCCGCGTGAAAACAGCAGGACCATCTACACCTGTTGAAATCACTGGTTTAAATGATGTACCGCATGCAGGGGATCAGTTCCTCGTATTCAAAGATGAAAAAACAGCTCGTCAAGTCGGTGAGGCGCGTGCGTCTAAACAACTTGATGAACAGCGTTCAGACAAAGCGAAATTATCTCTCGATGACCTATTTGAGCAAATCAAACAAGGTGATGTGAAAGATATCAACTTAATCGTAAAAGCAGACGTACAAGGTTCTGCTGAAGCACTGACGGCAGCTCTTCAAAAAATTGAAGTAGAAGGCGTAAAAGTGAAAATCATCCATACGGGTGTTGGAGCGATTACAGAATCTGATATCATTTTAGCAAGTGCTTCTAATGCGATCGTGATTGGATTTAACGTACGTCCTGATGGCAATGCGAAGAGCACAGCTGAAACAGAAAACGTAGATATCCGCTTACACCGCATCATCTACAAAGTCATCGATGAAATTGAAGCTGCGATGAAAGGGATGCTTGACCCTGAATATGAAGAAAAAGTCATCGGTCAAGTTGAAGTTCGTCAAACGTTCAAAGTATCAAAAATCGGTACAATTGCTGGTGGCTATGTCACTGAAGGTACCATTACTAGAGACAGTGGTATCCGCTTAATTCGTGATGGCGTCGTCATCTTTGAAGGTGAAGTCGACGTATTAAAACGATTCAAAGACGATGTGAAAGAAGTTTCACAAGGCTATGAATGTGGTATTACCATTAAGAAATACAATGATATCCGTGAAGGTGATGTCATGGAATCATTCGTTATGCAAGAAATCGAAAGAAAATGATCGGTTATACCGAGTGTGAGTGTATGATCTATGATGCATCCTCACTGAAGGAAAAACGTGCGGTTCTGCAGCGTATCATGACAAGAACGCGCCATAAATTCAATGTGACCATTGCTGAAATGGACTATCAGGATACATGGCAGCGTACTTCGATCGGAATCGCCGTCATTTCCTCCTCCCGGGTTCAAGTGGAAAAGGAACTTCAGCGTGTGTTAAGCTTTATTGATTCTTTTCCGGAAATTGAACGAACGATCACGAAAACTGAGTGGTTTTAATTAGAGGTGATAAGATCATGAGTATGAGAGCAACCCGTGTGGGTGAGCAAATGAAAAAAGAATTAGGCGACATCCTTGGCAGAAAGCTAAAAGATCCAAGAATCGGATTTTTGACTGTAACGGATGTTGAAGTATCCGGTGATTTGCAAATTGCCAAAGTCTACATTTCTGTTCTTGGCGACGAGAAGAAAAGAGAGGAAACCTTAAAAGGCCTTGCAAAGGCGAAAGGGTATATCCGCTCTGAAATTGGCAATCGAATTAGACTTCGCAAAACACCAGAGCTTCACTTTGAATTCGATGAGTCTGTAGATTACGGTAACCGAATTGAAAGCCTGATTGCTGAACTAAACACAAAAGATCACGAATAAGACGTTGAAATAAGGATAGGCGATGATCGTCTGTCCTTTTTCATCGTTTATGAAAGGAGAGAACGCAGGTGCAAAACGGTGTTCTTTTATTACATAAAGAAAGAGGCATGACCTCTCACGACTGTGTGTTTAAAGTGAGAAAGATTTTACACACAAAAAAAGTGGGACATACAGGGACACTCGATCCAGAGGTTTCAGGTGTTCTACCTATTTGTATTGGACGAGCGACAAAAATTGTGGAGTACTTAACAGATAAATCGAAAACGTATGATGCGGAAATCACCATTGGATTTTCTACAACGACAGAAGACCAAACAGGTGAAGTAGTGGAAGAAAAAAAGGTGCTAGAACCAATGTCAGAAGATGACATTGATGCTGCGCTGAAACAATTTGAAGGAACCATTGAACAGATTCCCCCCATGTTTTCTGCTGTGAAAATTGGCGGAAAAAAGCTCTATGAATATGCAAGGCAAGGCATTGAAATTGAACGTCCAAGCCGTCAAATTACCATTCATCGCATCGAGCGGACAACACCTGTCACATTTGAAAATGGAAAGGTATCCTTTAGATTCACCGTACTGTGTTCAAAAGGCACGTATGTGAGAACGTTAGCCGTCGATATCGGAAAAAAACTTGGGTTTCCAGCCCACATGTCTCACCTCATTCGCATTGGATCTGGCGACTTTACGTTAGATGAATGTATCACTCTTGATGAGCTGCGGGAGATCAGCGAGAAAGGAACAGTTGAGGAACATCTTGTGCCAATCGAGCGTGCGCTCAATCATTTGCCGAAATGGGAGATAAATGATACATTAGCAAGTAAAGTGGAAAACGGTGCAGTCCTACCTATGCCTGATGAATTTGCTCATTTTGCAGAGGAAGATCGTGTCGCTGTCTTTGCTCCTTCAGGCCGTTGTATGGCGATTTATATGAAGCACCCGACCAAACAGAACCTGATGAAGCCGGCGAAGATTTTATCACAGGACAAGCAATCTTAAAGAAAAGGTGACCATCTCGTGAAGACTATACATATTTCACACCCACATACATTGAATCAAAAGGATCAAGTCCCGTCTGTGATGGCTTTAGGGTATTTTGACGGTGTTCACCTCGGACACCAAAAAGTGATTGATGCAGCGAAAAACATTGCGGAAAAAGAGGGTTTAGCTCTAGCTGTCATGACCTTTCATCCGCATCCATCACATGTTCTGCAAAAAGCACGTGAACCAAAAGACTTAATTACACCGCTTGAGGATAAAATTGATTTTATCGAACAATTAGGTGCTGACTACTTATACATTGTGCAATTCAGCGAAAGCTTTGCAGCACTGTCTCCTCAAGAGTTTGTCGATCAATATTTGGACGAACTGAATGTGAAGCATGCAGTCGCTGGTTTTGATTTTACATTTGGCCGGTTTGGCGCAGGCACAATGGAAACGTTTGATGAATACGGGAAAGGGCGGATTGCTGCGACCATTGTACCTAAGCTTTCCAACCAAGACCGAAAAGTCAGCTCAACCCTTATACGTTCCGCATTGAAAAATGGAGACGTTGAATATGTGAGTGAGCTTTTAGGGAAACCGTATCAGCTGCGCGGCATTGTGATTCATGGAGATAAACGAGGGCGCACGATTGGCTTTCCAACCGCCAATGTTGGTTTATCTGCTGAATACATCATCCCGCCAACAGGCGTATATGCAGTGAGAGCGGAAGTGAAAGGCAAGGTGTATGACGGTGTTTGTAACGTTGGCTATAAACCAACATTTTACGAAAAACGTCCTGATCAGCCTGCGATTGAAGTGAACCTTTTTGATTTTAACGAAGAAATTTATGGTGAACCGATTAAATTACAGTGGTACAAACGGATCCGCAGTGAACAAAAATTTAACGGCATCCAAGAATTAACGGCTCAAATTAGTCAAGATAAAGAAGAAGCGATTCAGTTTTTTCAAGATCATCTTCATTAAACAAAAAAATCGCAGAAAAACCGCTCTATCATTTGCAAAATCGGCATATTTTTAGTATGATAATTCCTGTAGCTTTAAAACCACTTACTTGGCAGGCCGACTTCACCGACGGTTGCGAGGTAGATGGGGCTAACATGATTTGGAGGTGAAACAGGATGGCTATTACTCAAGAGCGTAAAACTCAATTAATTAATGAGTTCAAAACACACGAATCTGATACTGGATCTCCAGAAGTTCAGATCGCTGTCCTAACAGAATCAATTAACAACTTGAACGAGCATTTACGTACTCATAAGAAAGATCACCACTCACGTCGCGGTCTTTTGAAAATGGTAGGTAGACGTCGTAATCTTCTTACGTATCTACGTAATAAAGACGTAACTCGTTACCGTGAGTTAATTAACAAACTAGGCTTACGTCGATAATCGTAAAAAGCGGGAGGATTCCCGCTTTTTTATCGTATAATCACTAATATTTTATGGTTAAAATGTTGAAAGAATGGCAAAAACCCTTCTACATACAGCTTTCACATTGATATGTGAAAATCATTTTGTTCATAATAAGAAATAACCTAAAAACTTTACGACAAGAGAGGAGTTTATCTCAGAATGGGACAAGAGAAACAAGTCTTCACCATAGACTGGGCTGGACGTCAACTGACAGTTGAAACTGGCCAGCTTGCAAAGCAAGCAAACGGAGCGGTTCTCGTACGCTACGGAGATACGGCTGTGCTTAGCTCAGCAACAGCTTCTAAAGAACCAAAACCACTTGATTTTTTCCCGCTTACTGTAAACTACGAAGAAAGATTATATGCAGTTGGTAAAATTCCTGGTGGTTTCATTAAAAGAGAAGGCCGCCCAAGTGAAAAAGCAATCCTTGCGAGCCGCTTAATTGATAGACCGATCCGTCCACTATTTGCAGACGGATTTAGAAATGAAGTACAAGTCATTAGTATTGTCATGAGTGTGGATCAAGATTGTTCATCTGAAATGGCTGCAATGTTTGGCTCATCTTTAGCTTTATGTGTGTCTGACATTCCATTTGAGGGACCAATCGCTGGCGTGACAGTAGGACGAGTAGATGGAAAGCTAATCATCAATCCAAATGTTGAGCAGCTTGAACAAAGCGATATCAACCTTGTTGTAGCTGGAACAAAAGATGCAATCAACATGGTAGAGGCTGGTGCTGATGAAGTACCAGAAGAAACGATGCTTGAAGCCATCATGTACGGCCATCAAGAGATCAAACGCTTAATCGAATTCCAAGAAGAAATTGTGAAAGCTGTCGGTAAAGAAAAAATCGATATTCCTTTATATGAAGTCGATCAAGCATTAGCAGAGGAAGTAAAACAACTTGCTGAAGCGGATCTACTGAAAGCGATTCAAGTACATGAGAAGCATGCTCGTGAAGATGCCATCAGTGCTGTGAAAAAAGCTGTCGTTCAAAAATTTGAAGAAGAAGAGCGTGACGAAGCTACGATTAAACAAGCGAAGGATGTCTTAAATAAGCTTGTGAAAAACGAAGTTCGCCGCCTTATTACTGAAGAGAAAGTACGTCCAGATGGACGCGGGGTCGATCAAATCCGTCCACTTTCTTCAGAAGTAGGACTTCTTCCAAGAACGCACGGTTCAGGATTGTTTACAAGAGGCCAAACACAGGCACTCAGTATTTGTACATTAGGTGCACTTGGTGATGTACAAATTCTTGATGGTCTTGGTGTTGAAGAGTCTAAGCGATTCATGCACCATTATAACTTCCCGCAATTTAGTGTTGGTGAGACCGGTCCAATGCGTGGTCCAGGCCGCCGTGAGATTGGACATGGGGCGCTTGGCGAACGTGCATTAGAGCCAGTCATTCCATCTGAAAAAGATTTCCCATATACGGTTCGCCTTGTGTCTGAGGTGTTAGAATCAAACGGTTCTACTTCACAAGCAAGTATTTGTGCGAGCACACTTGCGATGATGGATGCAGGTGTTCCAATTAAAGCACCAGTTGCAGGGATTGCAATGGGACTTGTGAAATCCGGTGAATACTACACAGTGCTGACAGACATTCAAGGAATGGAAGATGCACTTGGTGATATGGACTTTAAAGTTGCAGGTACATCAAAAGGTGTAACAGCACTTCAAATGGATATCAAAATCGATGGTCTATCAAAAGACATTTTAGAAGAAGCACTTCAACAAGCGAAAAAAGGAAGAATGGAAATTTTAGATAGCATGCTGTCAACGATTCCAGCTTCTAGAGGAGAATTGTCACGTTATGCACCAAAAATCTTAACGATGACAATCAATCCAGATAAAATTCGCGATGTCATTGGACCAAGCGGTAAACAAATCAATAAAATTATTGAAGATACCGGTGTGAAAATTGATATTGAACAAGACGGTACAATCTTTATCTCTTCTACTGAAGAAGACATGAACCAAAAAGCGAAGAAAATCATTGAAGATCTTGTCAGAGAAGTTGAAGTTGGCCAACTTTACCTAGGTAAAGTAAAACGAATTGAAAAATTCGGTGCCTTCCTCGAAATCTTCAGCGGCAAAGATGGACTTGTTCATATTTCTGAGCTTGCACTTGAACGTGTTGGCAAAGTAGAAGATGTCGTGAAGATTGGTGACGAACTACTCGTCAAAGTCACTGAGATCGATAAACAAGGCCGTGTGAACCTTTCTCGTAAAGCTGTTTTACGTGAAGAAAAGGAAAAAGAAGAAAAGCAGTCTTAATGAGAACAAATAAAATGTGTTAGAAGCCAGGTATCCGTGCCAGGCTTCTTTCTTTTCTTGCGCGTAACAATAGTTCTAGCTTGTTTCTCCCCATCATAATTTGTGGTAAAGGGGAGGGACAACCATTGAAAAAAACGATACCATTCTTTGTGTTTGTATTTTTACTGCTCGTGTCATATCAAACGATGAAGCAGCCGGCTGCTGTTACATATATGGATTCAATGAAAGAGCACGCCGAGGTAGCATCTGTTTCAAAAGATATTCTGTATCAAGAGATCGAATCGAAGTCTTCTGACTATGAAGAGAAGCCGCAAAATGCTAAGATTGATAAAGTGTGGAAAAAGATGCCTGGCTTAAATGGACAGACAGTAGATATCGATGCTTCTTACGAAAAAATGAAAAAACGAGGCTCTTTCGATGAAAAGCTGCTTGTTTTTAAAGAAACAAAACCATCTGTCCATTTGCATGAACTTGGTGCTGAACCCATCTATAAGGGACATCCAGATAAAAAGATGAATGCATTCCTGATCAATGTAGCTTGGGGCGACGAGCATTTAACAAAGATGTTGAATACACTAGAAAAGCATCAAGTGAAGGCAACCTTTTTCTTAGAGGGCAAATGGGTGAAAAACAGTACAGACCTAGCTAAAAAAATCGTGGCAGATGGTCATGAAATTGGAAATCATTCATACAATCACCCGGATATGCGCACACTGACAAGAGAACGAGCATTAGAGCAGATGATCAAAACAAATCGCCAAATTGAAGAATCCCTTGGGAAAAAACCGATATGGTTTGCGCCTCCAAGCGGCAGCTTTAAAGAAGAAACAGTAAAGCTTGCGAAACAAGAAGGAATGGAAACCATTATGTGGACAGTAGACACGATCGACTGGCAAAAACCATCACCAGCTGTATTACAAAAACGAGTGCTTGGGAAAATTCACAATGGGGCGATGATATTAATGCATCCAACAGACGCAACAGCGAGAAGTCTTGACGCACTTATCACTCAAATCAAAGAAAGAGGATATGAATTAGGAACGGTTTCTGACCTCCTAAGTGAAAAAAGACGTCCGTGATGCGATTTGTTTGTTGAATAGGAGGAGCAAAACTTGGTCAAAACGTATACATGCCAAAACGGAGTAAGAATTGTACTTGAAAACAATCCCACTGTAAGGTCTGTCGCCATTGGTGTCTGGATTGGAACAGGTTCTAGACATGAGACACCAGAAGTAAATGGGATCTCACACTTTTTAGAGCATATGTTCTTTAAAGGGACAAAGACGAGATCTGCACGTGATATCGCAGAATCCTTTGACCGCATTGGTGGTCAAGTGAATGCCTTTACGTCAAAAGAATACACTTGCTATTATGCAAAGGTACTTGATTCACATGCAGGGTATGCCCTCGATGTATTGAGTGACATGTTTTTCAACTCTGCTTTTGATGAAGAAGAGCTGAAGAAAGAAAAAAATGTTGTTTATGAAGAAATTAAAATGTATGAAGACACTCCTGATGACATCGTTCATGATTTGTTAAGCAAAGCCATTTACGGTGATCATTCATTAGGTTATCCGATTCTGGGGACAGAGGAAACACTCTCTACTTTTAACGGTGATTCCCTTAGAAAATATATGGACGAATTCTATACACCGGATCGCGTCGTCATCTCTGTTGCAGGGAACATCGATGACACCTTCATTCGTGAGGTCGAAACATTATTTGGCTCGTATGAAGGAAAGGGGAAAAAGCAGCCTGTCGAAGCCCCGCAATTCCACTATGACAAACTGACACGCAAAAAGGAAACAGAACAGGCGCACCTTTGCATGGGCTTTAACGGACTTCCTGCTGGAGATCAGGGCATCTATGACTTAATCGTCTTAAATAATGTTCTAGGCGGTAGCATGAGCAGCCGGTTGTTCCAAGACGTAAGAGAAGATAAAGGACTTGCGTATTCTGTGTTCAGCTATCATAGTTCATTTGCAGATAACGGAATGCTGACGATCTATGGTGGAACTGGAGCGAAGCAGCTGAACCTGCTATCTGAAACCATCTTACAAACATTAGACGTCTTAAAACGTGAGGGAATTACGCAGAAAGAACTTGAAAACTCTAAGGAGCAAATGAAAGGCAACCTCATGCTCAGTCTTGAAAGCACAAACAGCAAGATGAGCCGAAATGGTAAAAATGAATTACTCCTTGGCAAGCATCGTACGCTTGATGAAATTATTGATGAAATCAATCGCGTCTCATTAGACGGCGTGAATAATTTATCGAAAAGAATCTTTACAGAAGATTATGCGCTCTCGCTTATTAGTCCAACAGGTGATGTACCTTCTGCTTAAACAAAAAAAGGCATGTCTTTTAAAAGAGATGCCTTTTTTTCATGCCTAAAGATTAATCAGCTAACTTGTTTTGCAGCTGATGAACAATTTTATTGATTGTCGAAAAGTGCTCTGTCAATAGTTCCTCATCTGCAAATTGAATATCAAAAACCTCTTCTAATTCCAAAATGAGTGAAACTGCTTTAATTGAATCGAGACCTTGATTTGTTAACTCTTCATCTGCACCAATAGAAATCTTGCTATCATCGTCTAAAGAACGCAGGACCAAATCTTTTACTTGACTTGATAGTGAAAGGGCATCCGTCGTTTCATTCATCTGCAACGCTCCTCTTTACAAATTTTCTATTCTTTACATAAATTAACTATATTAGAATGAAAAAACATTGTAAAGCAGTTTCGACATAAATAGGAATTGTTGATCATTCTCTTCAAATGAAAAATTTGGTAGAGTGAGAAGAAAAGAGACTGGGAAGGATGGATCAATCCATGAATAAAACAGACCTTGTGCAGCATATTCCCTTATTAAAAAAAGCGATCTCCATAGACCAAATTGATAAAGGCTATTCTCGAGATGAAAAATGGGTCGTGACGATGTCATCAGGTGAAAAGTGTGTCCTTCGATTCACAGATCAAGACCAATATGACAAAATAAAGACGCAATTTGAACTCCTTTCCCAATTAAGACGTCACGGTGTTCAGTGTGCTGATCCAGTGAAAATGGGTGTTCTAGATGAAACACAGCAAGTGTACTATATTTTATCGTTTGTAGAAGGTCAAGAAGCAAAAGAAATCATAAGTCAGTTAACAGAAGAACAGCAGTATGCGATCGGGGTAAGTGCAGGACGGGATTTACGAAACATGCATACATACCCAGCGCCATCACACATCGAACCTTGGGAAGAGCGTGTTGTGAAAAAGCATCATCGATATTTAGCTGCTTATCGGGAAAGTGGTATCACCATAGAAGGAGATGAAAAAGTTGCGCAGTTTATCGCACAGCACATAGATATGGTGAAGGGAAGGCCTAACCAATTTCAGCACGATGACTTTCATTTAGGGAATATTATTATAAAGAATGATAAATATGCAGGCGTTATTGATTTTAACAATTTTGATTGGGGAGACCCCATGCATGATTTTTATAAAGTAGCTCTTTTCAGTAGAGAAACAAGTGAAGCATTTGCGGCTGGTCAAATCAATGGGTATTTTGATGGTGAAATACCAGCAGATTTTTGGCAGCTTTACTCTTTATATGTCGCAATGAGCATCTTTTCATCAATTATGTGGGTCATTAAATTTGATCCAGGTCAAATGGATGAGATGATCGAAAGACTAGAAAATATATTAAAAGATCATGATTATTTTCGTCAAATAGAACCTCATTGGTATACGCGTATCGCTAGATAACAGTGAAATATAGGACGATTAGGCGGTGATGGAAGTCACTGCCTTTTATGTTATAATGATACAAATTACACATTGTCATGAGTAGAAACATTTTATATAATCCAAACAAGGATCGAAAAAGTTGTAAAAAAATTCCGTTTTTTGTTGAAAAAGAGCAAAAGGCTGGTGATGGATTGAAACAAATCGACAAGGATTCAAAGCAGTTATGGCGTGTATATTTATGGACACTTTCATTTTTAAAGCCTTATACAGGTAAAGTGATTCTAGTCATTATGAGTGGATTCGTTATTACCTTGAGCGAACTCATTATACCTAAATTTATTCAATATTTTATTGAAACGATTTTGCCAGCAAAAGACTTTTCTAAAATGAATGGATTATTGTCAGGACTGACTGGTTTGATAGCACTTGGTATTATATTGACAGCTGCACGAAATTTATGGCAAAGAAAATTAATCGAACAAGCCTCAAGAGATTCACAATTTGCTGCCTTCCAGCAAATCCGTCAACTCGGTTTTTCATACTACGAACAACATTCTGTTAGTGAAACACTCTCCTTTGTTAACACACAAACACGAGCTGTACAAGAAATTTACAGACGATACTTCCCACAATTTATCAATCAGACACTATTTATCGCCATCTCACTATACTTTATGATACAAATTTCTATCTTACTCACTCTCATTATCATTCCAAGTTTTATTCTCTACTATATCTTTGGCCCTTGGCTTGAAAAAAAGGCAACGATCTACGGAAGACAAAGTGCAGAAGGTTTTCGCACACTGCAAACAAAATTATACGAAAGTCTTGCTTCAATGGAAGAGCTTAGAATTTTAGGTTATATGAATTGGGACATGGAGCGGATTCAAAAGCTGCATGAACAGGTTCGCCAAGATCATGAAAAAAATGTTTTTTTCGCTTACTTACGAGGAAGCAACCGCAGGCTCACTTATTATATTGGCGCTCTTGCTACATTTGCACTCGGCATCTACCTTGTAAATCATGGCCAGCTGACGACAGGCGGTTTTGTGGCATATATACTATATTATTTTTCAGCAATGCATATGCTTACTTCTATTGTCACACTTCTAACAGAACAACGAATCTTAACCTTTCAAATTGAACCTTTGTATCATTTTATGAAAAAAACACCCGATATTAGAGAGCCTCGTCAGCCAATGCAGCTTGATCAAGTCGAAGGCGATATCGTGTTTCATGATGTCGATTTTCATTATCCCAATCACCCTCCTTTATTAAAGGGGATGAATCTACATATTCGACGTGGTGAGAAAGTAGCGCTTGTCGGTACGAGTGGTGGAGGGAAAACATCGCTTCTTAAATTAATTGGACGCTTTTATGATCCCTCATCTGGGATGATTACACTTGATGGAATTGATTTGCGCTGTTTACCTACTAGCCAAATAAGAGATGCGATGGGGTTTGTTTTTCAAGAAACGTTTTTATTTAATATGAGTGTAAAGGACAATATTCGTTTTGGAGATACAAGTCTTTCAGATCAACAGATCATTGAATCCGCTAAAAAAGCAGATTGCGACTCATTTATAAGAGAACTAGAAAACGGATACGACACCATACTTGGGGAAAGAGGATTAAAACTATCTGGTGGTCAAAAACAAAAAATTGCAATTGCCCGACTATTTGCTAAGAATCCAACTGTTGTATTACTCGACGAAGCAACAGCATCTCTTGACAGTGTCAGCGAGCAAAAAGTCCAGCAGGCATTACATCAAACATTTAAGGAATCTACTGTCATTGCAGTCGCACATCGTTTATCTACTGTAAGACATTTTGACAGAATTATTTTGATAGAAGACGGTCGTATGTTAGAAACTGGGCATTTTAATGAGTTGATGAGGAAAAAGGGGCATTTTTATCAATTGGCGTCTGACCGTTCAGAAAAGGAGGCAGGTGTAACATGAGGAAAAATTGGCTGTTTCTTTTGATCACAAAGCAAAAATGGATGCTCATCCTCGCTCTTTTACTCGTTTTGATTGAAGCAGCAGCTAATTTAGCCATGATTGGGCTGCAAAAGTGGCTCATTGACGATGTCCTTTTGAATAGCGGCAATCAACATTTCCCCCATATTTTGATGCTGTTTGCCATCATTTTTCTTGTCTATGTTGTCATGTTTGTCGCCAGCCCATATGTGATGCACAAAAACTACCTTACCATCCACCATTCATTACAGAAAAAGATGTTAGATCAGCTTCAGCAAGTATCAATGAGATCATATAAAATTCATCCAGTTAGTTATTATTTACACAAGCTTAACCAAGATGTAAAAACAGTCGCTGTTACATCTGCTTTGCATATACCGAAAATTGTACAAACTATTTTTATGGCCGTTGTTTTATCGATCATTTTACTATCTGTGAGTCCTGTATTATTTTTCTTGCTTCTTTTTGCAAGCACGTGTTATTTCATTGTCGGTAAAAAAATGGCGAAAACGGCAACAAACATCGCAAAAGAAGTGCAAGAGAGAAAGTCTGATTTATTCGTGCATGTCGAAGAAGGAATTTCTTCTACAAGAGAAGTTGTTGCATTTGATCGACGTAAATGGGAAATCGGTTTGTATGAAAAGCTATTTAACAACATGATGGATCGTGTCATAAAAGAAGGTAAGTTTCAAAATAAGCTTCTATTTTTAACAGAACCATTGAAATGGTTTGGAATACTATCTGTGCTCGTGTTTGGCACATATCAAGTAGCAGCAGGAAACATGTCAATCGGCTTGTTTGTCGTCATTTACCAATATGCTTCTCAATTAATGAAAAGTTATCAGGAGTTATTCCAGTATGTATTTGAATTTTTCCACCAGCGTGCATCTGTTCATCGAATCGCAGAAGTATTGCAAATAGAAAACGAAGAAAAAGGAACGAAGCGAATACATTCTGTGGAAGATGTGGTGTTTGAAGATGTTTGTTTTTCTTATGAACAGACATCTAAAGGGGCTTTAAACGACTTGAATCTTCATATTCAAAAAGGGAAAAAAGTGGCCATTGTTGGAGCGAGTGGTAGCGGGAAATCGACTATCTCAAAGCTGGCACTTGGACTTTATCAACCGGATAGCGGAAACGTTTTAGTAAATGGCGTTGAATTATCAGAGATAGAGCCATCTCATTTCTTAAAACGAGTAGCCGTTGTCCCGCAAGAACCCTATTTCTTCCCAGACACCATACGCCTCAATCTCATCATGGGACTAACGGATATTACCGAAGAACAACTTGAACGGGTTTGTGAGATTGCACAAATTCTTCCCTTCATTAAAGGACTTGAAAAAGGATTTGATACAGTCATTGGAGAGAGGGGAATTTCCTTGTCAGGGGGACAACGACAGCGTTTAGCTATCGCTAGAGCACTTTTAAAACAGGCTGATTTTCTGATCTTAGATGAGGCGACATCGGCCCTTGACCGGCAGACAGAAAGGCAGGTTCAAAAAGGGATAGACGATGCAAAAGGGGGAAGCACCTTGCTTGTTATTGCACACAGATTATCGACCATACAAAATGCAGATATGATCTATGTACTTGAAGACGGTGCTGTGCAAAGCTGCGGTACTCATGAGGAGCTGATGGAAGCCTCCTCGCATTACCGCTCTTTATTTATGGCGCAGGTCATCACAGCGTCTTAGTCAGTTTGTTTTTGACCAAAGTAAAGAGTCGATCTAAGGTGCGAAAGTGGTCAGGGTGTAATTCTTCGTCTTCAAACGCAATGTGAAAGGTGTCCTCTAATGAAATAACAAATGAGACAATTTGGACAGAATTTAATCCTAAAGCTTTTAAACTATCATCAAGGCCTGGCTGCTCAGTGAGCGACAACTTATTCATCACAAGTTGGACAATTTTTTCTTCAACTTCTGTTCGTGTCAGTTCATTCATGTCGTGGCTCCTTTCTAAAAGATTAATATGTGTTATATTTTGGTGGATTAAGAAGAAAATTGCAATCATTTTTATAAATCGATCATAAGGGGTGGCATTCATTGTCATATGTAAGCTATCAAAAAAATAATGTTCGTGTGGTATTAGGGGCAGATGAATCAGTTCAGAATTTAGTCATAAGTAAAGTACATCCCTATGTTGAGTGCAGCCAAATAACAGACAGACTTGAAGGAGACGTTTGGACGATTTTAACCAGCAAATATGCACAAGACATTCAAACAGAAGTGCCACTTGAAGAAGTCTTTTATCAAACCAAGATGGAACCTCGCTGCCGCTACCTGTATCACGGAGAGAAGAAAGTCGTTGTGATAGATGAACCAAAAGATGTCAGATGGACAGCCCAGCACGCACTGCGTTTAATAAGAGTACTGCTTCGTCTTTTGTGTTATCAGGATGGACTCGTCTATTTGCATGGCGGCATGATGGAGATGAATCAAAAAGGGATTGCACTAGTGGGCGGGTCAAGAGCGGGCAAAACATCCACCATTTTATCCTTGTTATCATTAACCGATGCAACGTACATCACAAACGATGATATAGGGATTTCATATACGAACAACGAGTACAAAGGAACTGGTTGGCCGAGGTCTATGAGTATTCGGAAAGATTCTTTTGAAGCCATTGAAAAGCTAGGTACACCATATCGACTTCAAACATCGAGTCATCCATTTAATGAAGATGATAAGAACTATCATTTCGTCTATCCGGAGGAGTTAGAAAAATGGTTTTCACGTGAAGTCAAAACAATAGGGAAAATCGATGTCATGGTGTTTCCTGAATTTTTACCTCACGGGCAAACGGGTGCATCCCTTTCAAAAATCAGTTCACAAGAAGCGGCGGAACGTCTGAAGGAGCATGCAGTGATTAATCCTGGAAGACATAATGAATTCCTCTTACCATATTTCACATTACCGACACCCGAAGAGCTAGAACCATTTCTTGAAAATCTAGCGAAAAAGATCCCTTGTTATTCATTAAAGCAGGCATTTACTTCTTTAGAGAAAGGAACCTTTCTCATTCGAGAGCTTCTTGAACAATCCGATATTGTCGTGTAAGACTTTTTGGAGGTGAGTCATGGTTGAGCAGGAGTATAAATATTTGTTGTCACAAACAGATTTTCAATACATCTACAACATGTTAAGTCAAAGTCATAAACCCACTTATCTACTGAACTTCAATTACTATTACGACACCTCAGATTTTTTATTAAAACGATATGGCTATACCGTACGTATCCGTCAAAATAGCGGCAAACAAACACTTGAGATCAAGTGTCCGAGTCGAACGTCTGGCTATAAAAGAGTAAGAGAAGAAATGTCATTTCCTATTGAGGATCTACCGCAAAAACTAGATGTACAGAACTTCATAACGTCTTTACCTTTTACAATGACTGAACAGCCAGAGTTGTTAGGACTATTGGTCACTGAACGAACTACCTTTTATATCGAGACTGGCATCAAAGTGGATTTGGATCAAAGCAGCTATCTTGGCATCACAGATCATGAATTAGAAATTGAATATGACAATGAAAAAGCATATGAGGCAGATCAATGGTTTCATAGACTAACGGATGGTTTGGACATGCCAGCCAATCGAAAAGGGAAACGCTCTCGATTTATCACTAGATTTAAATCACTATACGGGAAGGAGTAAATCCACATGCGGGCTGTTTTGGATCAATCCACTCTCTCAAATGAAGAGAGGCTGCTATTACTTGGCTCACGTATTCAATTAAATGAAAAAGAAGAAGAGTTGATGAGAGATTTATTAAAAGATGGCATCGATGTGCCTCAAATGATTGGACTTGCATCAAGACATAAGGTACTTCAACTGATGACGCCCCATTTGATTCGCCTTGATGATGAAAAAAACATCACGACAACCTACAAATTTTTACTTCACTATCATTATATCGGGAATCGTCAAAAAAATATCGAGAGGTTCAAGGAATTAAAGCGTCTCTTACAAACATTTCGAAAAGCAAAGCTGAAAGCAGTCCCTCTAAAAGGAGCCATTTTAACGCCTCTTGTTTACAAAGATTATGGACTCCGAATGATGTCAGACCTTGATTTCTTAATTCATCCAGATGATCGAAAAAGAGCTTCTTCATTGCTCAAGGAGGAAGGGTTTATCATCGGGAAATATGACTGGACAACCGATCAAGAAATACCGATTTCCCGAGAAGAAGAAATGATGTGGAGAATGAATGCCGGGAATCTTTATTCACATATTAAACGAAGCGGAGAAGACTTTTTGAAGGTACACCGTGTTGATTTCTCATATGATGTTGAGCTGAAAAAAAACTACGACGCTACAAATGCCTTGCTGGACGCTGCTAAAGAAAAGTCATTTTTGCAAACGGATACTTATATGCTAGAACCTTTAGATTTTCTCATTCACCTTGCTTTCCATTTATACAAGGAAGCAACAAATGTACAGTATGTCTATTTACACGCAGACCTCAATTTGATTAAGTTTTGCGATGTAAGGGAGTACGTCAAGTTTGCTGAAGAGCAAAATCAGCTTGATTGGCATGCTTTGCAAGCAAGAGCGAAGGAATTAGGGGCCGAGAAAGCACTTTTTTACACGTTTACGTTTGTAGATTTATTGTATCAAACGACCTATATCGATCAATTGCAGCAGTTAGACATGAGTGACCAGTCGTTCTTAGAAGCTTATGGAGAAAATGATTTTGATTCTTCGAAAATGTGGAAAAAATCTTTTGTTGAGCGTTTTTTCAGCTTGGATAATCGCGATGAGCTTGAAGAGGAGCCTGTCATACAGCTGTTCCCTGAAAGGCAGTAGCAAAATGAAGAGGAGGATTCTATATGGAGATAAAAGAGCTTTTTGAAAAGCCAAAGAACGATTTTCCTTATGAAAAATCATTTGTGTTTGCAGGTATTCATTTTAACATTTTATCAACCGAATCGCTGGCAATTGAAGATATCGAACATTATATCCCGAAAGAACCAGACAGCCCTGTGGGGGATATGCCTTCACAGATTGATATACGGTTTATCATTGATCCTGAGCTTGAACAGGCCGTTCGCAATGCGTGCTTTCAAAAGGGTGAAACGATTACAGCAAAAAGGAAGTTTACTTACAAACGATTGAAATTAGACGATCAAGTATTATTTGCTTCGCATGAAGGTGACGAGCCGCACAGTGTGGCGGTCAATAAAGGGCGTTATGCTGTGATTGGAAAAAACAATAATGAATCTGCAATACGCTGTCCACTGCGAATCGTTCGAGAAATTGCCCTTAGAACATTAGAAAACCAAGGTGGATGCTTTACGCATGCAGCGGCTGTCTCTTTTGAAGATGGCCAAAAAGGAGCGCTCATTATTGGCGATAAAGGTGCCGGGAAGTCAACTACTATGTGGCAGTTTTTGCATCATGGGGGAGCAGATTTTATCACAAACGATCGTTCCATTTCAGTGCTTGAAGATCAGGAACTTACTGTGTATGGATGGCCGATGTGCTTGGCGCTTGGAGTAGGAACCGTCCAAGCCACAACAAATATACAGGAACTGAAAAACAAAAAATTCAGCCGGTCTCAAGATAAAAGAATATGGGATGAAACCATATCAACAGAGGAAGAGGCAAAAGAAAAATGGGCGAGCGGCTGTAAGTTTGAAATTACACCAAAAGAAGCTGCTGACATGACAGGAACAACGATTCGGAGCTCTACGAAAGTAAATATGGTGATTTTTCCTTCACTCAAAATAGGTTCAGGTGAGATCAGGCTTGTACCAGTAAAAAACGATGATCAGAGAGCAAAAGATATCATGGTCGCCAATATAAGAGAACCAGAAGATCCTGACTATTTAAAAGGCTGGCTCGGCCTTCGGCATGTGTCAGATACCTTTCTTGAACAAAAGGCATCTGAGCTGATCCATCATTTATTCAATATGCCATGTTTTTATTTAGAGGGTGATCCGCGGTATCTCCAGGACGCGATTCCAGATCTATTAAACAAAAAAGTGAGTTCCATTTAAAGAGACGATTGTCTAAACATTCGTTTGAGCCGGTCTTCACGCTTTTTTATCTGTTCGTGATCTGCTGGCAGCATGATTTGAAAGAGCATGTCGGCAATCGGCCGTGCGAGCCTTTCGTCAGAGTTTAAGAGAATGCAAACACCTAATTTACGCTTTGGAATGAAGCCAATATAGGAGGTGAAGCCTTTAATTTCTCCGCTATGTTCAGCTAAGGTGAATCCGTTAAAAGGTCTCAAAAACCATGATAGACCAACACCTCTAGTGAAATCTTCTTCAACCATAACGGGGCTTTGCATTTCTTTTAGCGAATGCTGATGAAGCAGACGGTTTCCGTCGTATTGAGCTTGAATGAATCGAATCAAATCGTCTGCTGTAGAGAATAGTCCGCTTGAACCGTCCTCCCAAGATGGTGTTTCAGCACTTGGATAGGATATGCCGGAAAGATCAGTGGAAGAAAGGGTATACCCTTTGGCTGTGGATGCTGTTTCAATAAATCCAGTTTGCTGCAAATCGAGCGGTTCTAGTATGTGGGTATGCACTAATTCTCTAAATGGCTGTTGACTCACTTTTTCTAGTACTTTACTTAAAATTGAATAGCCAAGACTGGAATAATTGATGATAGACCAAGGCGGTGTAAAAATAGTCAGTATTTCCATGCACTGAGCTAATGTCATATCTCGCAGATGAGTTGCTTTATCGAGTGTTTTAGGCAGGCCTGAGATATGAGAGGCAATCATTCGGAAAGTGAGTGGAATTGGTTTAGATATGTGACTTTTTATGAAAGAAAGTAAAGGTTCGTAAGTATGAATAGGCTCATCGAGTTGAATCAATCCTTCCTCTCGTATTTTCATCATGACCATTGCAGTAAAAGGCTTAGTCACAGAACCAATTCGAAAGGTTGTGTCTTTTGTAACAGGGGTGCCGCTTTCAATATCAGCTAGGCCCTCATGCCACGACCAAATGTGCTTATCTTCATGAGAAATACAAATAGAGCAGCCAGGGATTTGATGTTGATTCAATAACTTCCTAATGTCAGTGGTTGTATCTTGCAAGTGTTGTAGGAACGATTCATTGATCAAAATAGACACCTCTTTCATACAGAATATATATATATTACCAAATGTTTCATGTTGTTTTAAGGTAAAGGATCAATATTTTTATATTTTAAAAGAGAGCGGGCGATTGATAATGAAAACAATTCAAAAAACCATTCTTGATATTTTAAAAGGTGATGGCCAGGATATCGAACAAATTCCATATGAGCTTGTAGAACGTAAAGGAGTAGGACATCCAGATACGATGTGTGACGCTATCGCAGAAAGAGCTTCTCAATATTATTCTCAATATTGCATGGAGCATTTCGGCAGAGTAGCACACCACTGGTTTGACAAAGTGATGCTTCTTGGCGGAGATGCTGATGTAACGTACGGGAAAGGAACAATGGTCAAACCTTATCAAGTTGTGTTTGCTGGAAAAGGGGCATACGCATACGGTGATGAGCCTATTCCTCTTAAAAAGATTCTTTTCGATGCAGCCAAAGATGTGTTATCAGAGGTGACGACCGGATTTGATGCTGACGAACATCTCGTCATTGACTGCCGGATTGTTGATCATCAAGGGGCAGGCCGTAAAAATTCAAGATATCGTCCGATGGTTGAAACAGACATGATCGAGATTGGTGATCCAAAGCTTGTTTCAAATGACTGTAATTTACTGCATGCTCATGCCCCGTTAAGCCGTCTTGAGAAGCTAGTTCTCTATACAGAGCGTTATGTGAATGGACCGGAATTTAAAAAGGTGAACCCAGATACCGGCTGGGATGTGAAAATATTTGGAAGCAGACGTCATGAAGATTTCAAACTCATAGTAAACATGCCTTTTCTAGCAAAAGATATTCATAGTCTTGAGGAATATTTTGCCCGTAAAAAAGAATGTCAGGATCAAATTGCACGCTATATTCATGAAACGTTAGGACTTACCCCTGATCTTATGCTGAACGCAACAGATCGCAATGGTCGCCCGTACTTAACAGCGCTTGGTTCTGTAGCAGATACAGGCGATGTAGGTGTTGTTGGAAGAGGAAATCGATTAAATGGATTGATCACCCCAATGCGGTCTATGAGTATTGAAGCGCCGGCTGGTAAAAACCCGCTTGATCATACAGGGAAATTGTATGGAGTGCTCGCACAACGATTGGCAGATCAAATTTTTGAGACCATTCAAAAGCCAACAGAAGTGCATATCTTTACTTCAAAAGAAGCACCGCTCCACAACCCTGATGAAATTGCCGTCCGTATTGAACAGTGGGATGGAAATGAAGTGGATAGAAAGAGAATTGAAGACATTGTCATGAATGCGGTTCATTCGATGGGCGATGTGACAAAAGATTTAATTTTTAAAGGCGTGACAATGTGGTAATAAGGATGAAAGAAAAAGTCATTGATGCCGTTCATGCATGTATTCATACAAAAGAACCCATGGCAGTGACCATTCATCCATATGAAATTGAAAAACACCAACAATTGAATCAACATCATCTTCTATTGATGCTAAAGCCTGAATTAACCAGTATCCATAAAGGTGTACAGCTTGATCGAATACTAGATGAACTTCTCCTACGCTTAGATAATCATGATGTAGAAATAGGAGCCGTGCGCGTTATATCATCTTTATATTTGAAAGAAAAGAAAATAATAGAAAAACAATATGGGATGCTGAACAAAATCTCTAAAAACGGTCTGAGTGAATTGTCAGATACGGCAAAAAAGATGCTGTTCTTTAAATACCCAGAGTTTAAACAGAAGGAACATTTCATATATGGAGGCCATCAATTTTTAAAAAAGTACGAAGAGCTTACGCCATATGGTTTAGAGCTTCTTACACGGAACTTGAAGGTGGACAAGCTAGGTGCGGGCACATACGCCATAAAGGCCGAGGTGGATGGAGAACAGATGCTTCTGCTCAATTCATTCCACCCTTGTCAAATTGAGTGGTTCACTGCACCTGCAAAGTCTATTATCGTCATGGAATGTTTTTCAAAGAAGCCTATGAGGATGCTAAGAGAAGACTTTATCGGTGCAACGGACCCTAGAGAGGCAAAAGCATGTTCTTTTAAACACATGCTGCTGTCGGAGCAAAAGCGGTTTGGTTTAACGAACGTGTGTACTCGTTTTAATGGCATTCACCTGTCACCGGGACCTGTAGAAGCAATGGCGGGAATGATTCACTATTTTCGTACACCTGAAACAAGGCTGACGCCCGCACATACACTTTTTGGCCAGTTGTTAAAGAAAAACGGCTTTTCGGAGGAATCACTAGATCTGTTATGTGAAGATGTGTCCATTCATTCAAGCGAAGTGCCAGTATTTGAATTAACTGAAAACCTCAATTGGGATGAATCATTAGATCTGTTAACAAAAGTGAGAAACGACATTCAAAAGCATGAACGTGTTCTGTAACAGGGGGGGAACCACTTGAATAATGAAGGAGCTAGCCAGCGAATATGGATTGTTGGTCCACCTGGATCTGGAAAAACGACCCTTGCCCATCACTTGAAACAGGAATTAATGTTACCTCACTATGAGCTCGATGCCCTATTTTGGCAAGCGAACTGGAAAAAAACAGATCGGAAATTGTTTATCGATAACGTCCATGAAGTTGTTAAACAAAAGAAATGGGTGATTGATGGTCAATATTCATCTGTTCACCATATCTTGACTGAATATGCTGATACGATCATATGGCTTGATGTGAAGAGAAGGAAGACATTCCCCCGTCTCATGAAAAGGACGTTCAAACGGCTCATGACAAGGGAGAAACTTTGGAATGGAAATAAGGAGCGAATAGGTAATGCGCTCCAATTTTTCTCATATGCCTTTCATGTGTATCCAGAGGTGCTCCATCAAAACGAGAAGCTTTTTCACAAATTAAAAAAAGAATCACGTGTGAAATGCCTGCGCATAGACAAGCAGGAAGCGGTAGATCTGGTACTTAGGAAAATCAAAAACCTTGAGAAAAAGGGGTGAGGACATGATGAAATCTGATGATGCTGATAATGTCCTGAAAAATTGGTTTTCGGAACAGCCAATCCGTTTAACACCTTTAAACGGAAGAAGTCCTAATGAAGGCTGGCTTGTAGAGGATGCTAAAAACCGCTTTGTCTTAAAAAAATGTGCGAGAAATCATGATGCAAAGTGGCTTCAATATTTAGAAGATTTAACAGATGCTTTGCTTGATTATGGTTTCCCGATTCAACCCATGATAGAGGCAGAGAACGGTCGTAAAACCATTTTATTCAAAGAACATTTTTGGCAGCTGCGGCCCTATTTTGAAGGAAGACCCTATGAAATGGGAAATCGTTCAGATGAACAAGAAGCCATTCGGGTATTAAGACAACTTCATTCATTAAAGAACTTACCGAAAGGGCCTGTAAACCCAAACTGCGAATTGAAGAACTGGATAACTTCACCGGACGAAACACTGGATCAAACGGCAAGTGTATTAAAGAAAGTCGTCTCTTCTAAAAAGGCTGCTTCTTTGCTTAAAGTGTATGAACAGGAGCTGATGAATGTACTCACGCTGTTAAATCCTAGTCTGTATGAGGCATTACCTCATGCTGTCACACATGGTGATTTTCATTCTGGCAACCTGCTCATCCGTCATAAGAAGCTCGCCATGGTTCTTGATTTTGATACAGCAGGTTATAGACCACGAATTTATGATGCAGCCATATCTGCTTTTTTGTTAACGAGAATCAAGCGGGGAACGTTTCAACTAGACATTGTGAAAACGATTCAGTTTTTAAAGGCATATGCCGATGACTTATCTGAAAACGAGTGGCGTTCTATATCTGGCTTTATCAGACTTTTATATATTCCAACAGGGCGGTATTTAACACTTCTGCATACTTACACACCTCACTTATTGAACTGGTATATTGATTGGTCCTTGGAAGCACTAGAATCTGCATCAAGCCAGCTGAAAGAAGAGTGGTATCTCCAAAAGGAGATGAGGATATGAAGGTTGCTGTTGTCACTGGTGGAAATAGAGGTATTGGAAAAGAGGTGTGCAGACAGCTTGCACGAGATGGCATGCTTGTTATTTTAACAGCACGGCAGATTGAAAATGCTGAATTAGCTGCTTCTGATATGAATGAGCAGGTTGTGCCATACCAGTTGGATGTGACAAGCGAAGAATCGGTTGAACGTCTGTCGGCATTTATGGAGGATTCGTACGGGAGAGTGGATGTGCTGATTAATAATGCGGGAGTCTTTCTTGACAACATAATGGATGACGCCTTTCCATCTTTTTTAGATCTTCCTGTATCGATACTTCAAGAAACGATGAATGTCAATGTGTATGGCGCAGCTAGAATGACCAAGGCGGTTTTCCCTTACATGAAAGAGGCTGGATATGGACGAATCGTCAATGTATCTAGCGGTATGGGAAGGCTCTCCGCCATCTCCGCTTCAAACGATGTTAGGCGTGACGGAAAAAGCGGTCCTTACTACAGGATGTCAAAAGCGGCTTTGCACGTTCTGACAAAAGTCACCGCTTTAGAGGGGGCGCCATTTTCTATTCTTGCGAATGCGGTGTGTCCTGGCTGGGTACAAACGGACATGGGGACATCAGAGGCTGTTAAAACTGTACAGGAAGGTGCATCAGGAATCGTATGGGCGGCACAGCTCCCCCGAGATGGACCAACAGGAGAGCTACTAAGAGAGGGTAAAAGACTTCAGTGGTAAGAGGAGGCAGCTACATGCGAGGTATGAAAGAAAAGACAGTGATTGTGACAGGCGGGGCGCAGGGGATTGGATATGCGGTCGCAGAACGAGCAGCACAAGAAGGGGCGCAAGTCGTCATTGCTGATCACCATGTAGATTACGGATTAGCAGCAGAAAAACGGCTCAAAGAAAACGGATATGATGTGTTGTTTATAGAAGCTGATATTGCTGATGAGGCTGCCATTGTCTCAATGGTAGAAAGAACAGTCGATCATTTTGGAAAGATTGACATGCTTGTGAATTGTGCAGCCGTTTTTATCATGCGTGGCCTTGAAGCCACTGTTGAAGAATGGCGTCGCATCATGGACTTAAATATTATGGGGCAAGCGCTATGTGTCAAACACACGTCACCTTACATGGAGAAAATAGGAAAAGGATCCATTGTAAATATTGCCTCCATTTCAGGTCATATTGCCCAGCCGAAATATTTAACATACAACGCGACAAAAGCAGCCGTTGTGAATATGACGCGATGCATGGCAATGGATTTGGCAGATGCAGGTATTCGTGTGAATGCCGTAAATCCCGGTACGGTGTGGAACAAAAATAACGAACGATTTCACTTGGAAGAACTTGGGTTGACAAGAGATCAAGCAAATCAGCACCCTGATATTGGAGGGATGCACATGTTAAAACGAACAGCTGATCCAGAAGAGATCGCATCTGCTGTCATCTTTCTTCTCTCAGATGAAGCGAGTTTTATCACAGGAGAAAATTTAATGGTTGACGGCGGCTATACTGCCATGTAGAGGAGTAAACATTTTGATGAAATTTGATCTGCACACACATCATCAGCGCTGTGGTCATGCGGAGGGAAACATCAGAGAATATATCGATGAGGCTGTCAAATTAGGCCTAGAATTTATTGGAATATCGGATCACTCCCCGTTTTTTGGTGAAGAGGCCGATCATTTTAAACCCTGGGTAGCGATGGCTAAGAGTGAATTTCAATCATATGTAGAGGAAGTCCTGCAATTGAAAAAGGAATATGAGGGGAAAATTCACGTGTTGTTAGGTGTTGAATCTGACTATTTTCCAGAATACGAAGCCCTCTACCGAGACGTGTATCGACATTATCCATTTGATTATATCATTGGCTCGGTTCATGTCAGTAATGGATACGACCTATTTAACCGGAAACGCTGGGAACGAATCACAGAGAAACAAGCAATCATTGAAAAAGAGACGTATTACCAGTTGATTAAGATGTCTGCTGAGAGTCAAATGTTCGACGTTTTAGGTCATATTGACGCCTTAAAAGGTTTTTATCCAGAAATTGCTCATCTCAAAACAGAAGCTGTCGATGATGCGCTAAAAGTCATTGCGGAGAGTGGTTCTGTGATTGAAGTGAATACCTCTGGCAAAACAAAAGACTGCGGAGGCTGGTATCCATCAATGGATCTATTAGAGCGAGCCAAATTTTATGGTGTGGATGTCACGTTTGGCTCAGATGCTCATCAGCCCGCCCGCGTGGCAGATGATTGGCTGAAAGTGAAACAAACGCTGAAGGAATTAGGTTACCAGGAATGGTGTATTTTTCAATCTCGTCAAAAGCGAAAACTGGCTCTATAAATTCATAAAAAAGGGGTTATGAACATGACAAAAGTTCGTGTAGCAATTGCAGGAGTAGGATCATGTGCGTCAAGTATCGTTCAATTTGTGGAGTTGGCTAAGGAAAAGAAGGATACGCTCTCTGGTGTTATGCATGACGTCATTGGAGGCTATCAGTTATCTGATGTCGAATTTGTTGCAGCTTTTGAAGTAGATCAAAATAAAGTCGGAAAAGACTTATCAGAGGCCATTTTTACTAAACCAACAGCTGCAGTGAAACATATCGATGTTCCGTTTTTCCAAGTAACCGTCGAAGCAGGTCCTTTATGTGATGGACTTGAAGGAGATTTGTCCAATTGCATTCAACCACATGAACATTCACTGAACATGAAAACACATGATGTGACGCAAAGGTTAAAAGATGTTCAGGCAGATGTACTCGTCTGCTTCTTACCAACAGGTTCGTTTGAAGCAGTTCGTGTGTACGCAGAGGCGTGTGCACACGCTCAAACAGCCTTTATTAATGCGACACCTGAACCGGTGGCAAATGATCCTGAGTTTGTCAAAATGTTTGAAGAGTCGGAGACCCCGCTCCTTGGAGACGATTTAAGAAGTCACTTAGGTGCAACCACACTGCATACAGCTTTAATTGAACTATTAAAATCCCGCGGGATTGATATCACCAATACGTACCAACTAAATGTTGGGGGCAATACGGACTTTTTAAACCTAGCCAACCCTATGAGATCAACGAGTAAGCAAAAATCGAAGAGAAAAGCATTGTTCGCTTCAGGTATTGATGCCAGTGAAGTGGCAGCAGGTCCAAATGGTTATGTCAGCTACCTAGGGGATCATAAAGTCTGCTTCCTGCGATTAGAAGGGAATTCGGTATTAGATTCTGACATTTCACTTGAAATTCGTTTACAAGTAGAAGATAGTCCGAATTCAGCTGGTGTCATTGCGAATGCGATGCGTGTTGCAAAAGCAGCGAAAGATATGAATCATAGCGGTGTCATACATGACGTCTGCCCATTCTTATTTAAGAGTCCACCAATTGGACAAGTCGATTCAGAATCATTACGTCTGTTCAATGAATATGTAGCAAATGCTGAGCTGAAAAAGGTGTAACCAGTGGAAGCGGAACTCAATCTTCGCAAGATCAAATTTGCCGCTTTTGACTTGGATGGAACATTAATTGATGACAGAGGCGAGCTCATTGGTGATGTCCATGGCGCAGTGAACATGCTGCGCCAAAGAGGCATTATTCCCATTATTGTGACAGGAAGAACATATGATTCTTTCTTCTCTCTGGATTTAGATCGATCTCTACTCGCCTTATTTCATCATGATGTTTTGCTGAATGATGGGAATGTCATTTGTCATCATGAAAAGAAAACATTTGAGGTGAAGCGGTATGTAGATGCTGCTTTATGCCAACAGATCATCGCATCACTCGATGGAAAAGCTGAATTTGTCATGGAATCTCATGGAAAGCACATGGCATCAAGTAAAAGCGCTAAGTTGAAATACTGCATGCTATACACCTTTCCACGAGAAAAAATAGAGGTTGGTCACAAGAAAGAATTCAACTTTGACCATGTAACTAAACTATTTATTTTACCAAAAGAAAAAGTGGATCTTGCTCAACAATTAAAAAATTGTCATTGCGACGTAGCAGATGCCCAGTTTTTAAATGCTCAAGTCATATCTCCAAAAGGGATTTGTAAGGCAGACATGCTTGAGCACCATTTATTCGATTGTTTTGGAGAAAGAGATTTAGATCGTGTGATTGCCTTTGGAAATGGTCATAATGACAGGCTGATGCTGAAGAAGGCCAAGTGGGGGCTAGCCGTTCAAGATAGTCATCCGTCGGCGATTGAGTTAAGTGATGTTCATTTACAGGAGCCTATTTCTGATTATCTATATAAAGTTTTACAATCATTTGAAACGACGCACGTTATCAATGAAAAGGGAGGTATTTAGTTGAGGACCTTTCAACTGCCTTTGCCAGAAGCATTAGAAGATACAATGATATCGGATTTTATGGAAAGAGTTTCATTTCTATCTGCTCATATTGTGCACGTGGCTCTTAACAAAGAGGAATCTATGATTGAAGTAACCGTAGATAAAATGGGAGACAAAGAGGCAATATCAACTGCGTTTTCGAATCTATCGTCAAATATCGCACAGCTGCGGAGATTTCGTGAAAAAGAAATAAAATCAAATATTCATTTATCTAGTGAGCCTGTTCATTCGAAACTAAGCGAGGAAGATCAAAAAAGAACCTTCTATGATGAAGTTGAATTGGAACTTTCAAACTACTTTGATCAATTATTTTTAAATATAGGGATTTCACTTGGAGCAAAAGTAAGGCGATACCCTTCGACGATCAGTAAAGATTTAATGGAAAAATGTAAGTATCATACGAATTTCCCGCAAAATATTTATTCTGTTTTTGAGATCCCTCATGATTATCAAATCATTGATGATATTCGAGAAAAGCATCATGGTTTTCAGCCTGAACACTTCCAGCAGGCAGGCCGTTTTTTACAGCCGTGTATTTGTTATCACTGCTATGAGGAATGGGAAGGGAAGACGTATACAGACAATCAAATGATGACAGCAACGGGGCAATGTTTTAGACATGAAATCTCTTGGAAAGTGGACCCTCTCAGGAAAATAGAATTTAGTATGCGCGAAATTGTCTTTATTGGTCATCAAGAATTTATCAATGAAACGAGAAAAACACTCCTTGAACACACATGGGAATGCTTTCATCAACTTGGTCTAAGTGGAAAGGTTACGACCGCAAATGACCCTTTTTTCTTTTATGATGATATGGATAAAGCGAATTATCAATTAATGGCTAATAGCAAATATGAATTAGTCGCTGTGACAGAAAAGAAAGACGTTTCAATCGCTTCTTTTAACGACTGCGGAGAAATGCTTTGCGAAAGGTTCCATATTAGCGGAGAAGATGGTCTACCGCTTTATTCAGGTTGTGCGGCATTTGGGATCGATCGTTGGGTTCAAGTGTTTTTACAAACATACGGTCGAAATCGAAAGGATTGGCCGAAAGATATGCGTCATTTAAAGGAGGAGCGCTATGCTGCAAAGTAATCTGACTCAAGAAGAACATACAGCTCTCACTTTATCCACTCCTTTTTTAAAAGCGAGTCAAATTGAAGAGATGCAGGAGCTTTTGTATAAGCAGCAAGACTGGAATGTCATTCTCGGAATGCTGCATGTTCACCGGACAGCAGGAATTGCGTGGAAGAATATTAAACGTTATGCCATTCATTTAAGAAAAGAGTTTAAAGCGACTTATTTTTTAAAGTCGTTAGAGATTATGTATAAGGGTCAATTAGAAACGGCTCGAGACAATATCAAGTTAAACGATCAGTTATTTCAAGCACTTGATCAAAAAGGAATTGAGTATGCCATTGTAAAAGGAAGTGTGATTGGCCAGTGGGCCTACGGTGATGTTGGGCTTCGCTTATTTGGGGACAACGATCTCTTTATCTCACAAGATCAGCTGCAAGAAACTGGACACGTATTAAACGAATTAGGCTATATTCAAGGTTCTTGGAACTATGAAACGGAGACAGTCACACCTGCCAAACGCAAAGACATCCTTTACCTCATCATGAACTCACATCAAACCTACACCTATATGAAACCTACACCAGATTGCCGCTTTATTGATTGTCATAAAATTGATGTTCAGTTTTCAGTTGACCTCATGACAGGAAACCGAACGGATTCAATCGTCAAAGAAATGCTATCTAGACGAATTCAAACATCTGTTGATCAGCACGATGTATGGTCTTTAAAAGAAGAGGATATGCTTCTTTTCCTATGTATTCATTTTTATAAAGAAGCGATTTATTTAAATGAAGTGGAGTCAATGAAAGACTTACTGCTTTATAAACTGCTAGATATATATGGCATGTTTATGAAGGAAGACCTACTCGATGTGGATTTGTTTGTCCGGCAGACGAAAGCGTATGGCTTTGAAAAGATGGTCTATTTTGCTTTTCATTATGTGAATGAGGTCTTTCCTCAAACGATTCCTGAACTTGTCATGAACGTACTTCAGCCTGAATCGCTTACTTATTTATCCGAAGTGCTGGATGCAAATGATGTCGTTCATACTTGGAATCAGCCAATTCGTAAACGATTCTTTCATATTAATCGATCTTTAGATATTAAAAAGCATTCTGTGCATAAGGAGTAGTGTCATGAAAGATCCGGCATCGCTATTTGATTTTAAGGGAAGAAATGACGTGATTTGGTATGGGAATATGAATCAAGAACAGAGCTGGGATCAAACAAGAGCTTTACCAGTCATGACAGATCATGTTCAAAATGAACTGGTTCTTCAGCAAGAACAGCAGCTGCTTTTGATTGCATCTAAAGAGCATCATGTCATCTTGCATCATCAGCCTGATAAAGCTTTTTTAGCCTATTTGGAAAATCAAGGTGTCCAGCTTCCGCATATGACTCAACTAGACCATTCATTTAAATTAACTGGACTTATTGTACCGTATCTTTTAGATGAATCACTTGAAAAAGAAGCATTGATTGAAAAAAGAACAATATACGGCTCAAATGCTACACTCGTAAAGCGATTCAATCATAAGATTTCTACTAGAAGATGGGCAGAAGAACATCAGTTTAACGTCACATGCGGCGCTATCTGTCATCATGCTGACGAATTAAAACAGACGTATGAAGAATTAAAGGCGAAGAATTTCTCAAAAATGGTTCTGAAAATACCTTATGGATCATCTGGGAAGGGGCTGCGTATTTTAAAAAATGACCGAGAATTTATGCAGCTGCTGACCTTTATTGAAAGAAGGAATATCGAAACGGATTTGCTCTTAGAGGGATGGCATCCGATTAAACGGTCCTTAAATGCCCAATTGCTCATTCAAGAGGAGGGGTCACACTTACTCTCCATTACAGAGCAGAAAATCAATGAGGACGGCATTTACTTAGGCACGGATTTTGCGCCTGTGTATGAATTGGACAAAAAACGTGAATACGAAGCAAGCATGCATCGAATCATAGAGCTTCTTTATGATGAAGGGTATCGTGGTGTGGTTGGTGTCGATTCAATTATTGATGAAAATGAACAGCTCATACCGATCATCGAACTAAATGCCCGGTTCACACAGGTCACTTATTTACTCCCACTGATTTGTCGTTTTTTTTCAACTTACGAATATATCGAAAGCCGCTTTAAACGATTCTCATGCAGCGCTGACCTGCCATTTGAAGATGTCTTAACGGAGGTAACAGAAGCACTCAATCCGGGAGAAGATGGCGGGTTCTTTATTTATACTTTTGGTAAGACGAGATCTGATGATACGTGGCACTATCGATTGTTTATCTTGTTTTACCATATGAAGAAGGACAAGCAGATTCATATGCTGACAATGTTTGATGAGATGGAATTTTCATCAGAAAGGAGGAGGAGATGTGCTGGAAAATGACTTTACGCTCTTAGAGAAAGCGAATCGTTATGGGACGCCGATGTATGTATACGATGGAGATGCATTGAAAGAGCACTATGAGCACATTACATCATGGCTCCATCAAACAGCTGAGGTGTTCTTTTCATTTAAGTCCAATGGAAATGTCTCGATTGCATCATTGTTACGGTCTTTTGGGGCTGGTATAGAAGTGGCTTCTGAAGGAGAGCTTTTCATGGCGATAAAAGCAGGTTATTCACCGCAGCATATCATTTTTTCTGGACCGGGTAAGCAGAAGGAAGAGATTGATACCGCTGTTCAGCATGAGATCTATTGTATTATCGCCGAATCTAAGGAAGAACTCACCTACATCGCTGAGTCTGCAAAACGTCAAGACAAGCAGGCATCAGTAGGCATTCGGATCAATCCAGAATCAATTGAGTCACGAGCCAAAATAAAAATGGGTGGAGTTCCAAGTCCATTTGGAATAGATGAATCTAAACTGAATGATGTATTTGATCTGTTTCAGAAGTATGATCATTCGCTGCTATTTAAAGGTATCCATATGTATCTGGGAACTCAAGTTCTTGATGAAACATCGCTTTTATCATCGTTTGAATACACACTTAACACAGCTGTTCGAATCAAGAATGAATATGGACGAACATGCCAGATGGTTGATTTAGGTGGCGGTTTTGGCATTCCGTATTTTCAGCATGAAACCCCGCTTCATGCTAAAAGGCTATTTCAACACGTAGCGGATTTGATTAGATCATATGAAACGGAGCTTGAATTTCCGAGATTTATTATAGAAATGGGGAGATTTCTTTTAGCAGAATGTGGTGTTTATTTAACAACCATACAATATGTAAAAGAATCAAAAGGGCAGCCGTTTTTAATAGCAGATGGTGGGATGCATCATCATCAAGCGATGACGTTTAGAGGCAGACTGCTCCGCAATAATTACCCTATGCGGCTCATCAAACATTCCAGCAACACCGCAGACGTAGTGAAACAATCAATTGTTGGTCCACTTTGTACCCCGGAAGATTTAATTGGCAGGCAGGTGGAGCTTCCGCAAGGGGAAGTAGGGGATCTTCTTTGTATTGAGAAATCTGGTGCATATGGACTGTGCTACAGCCCTACCTTGTTTTTAGGTCATTCTGCTCCGCTTGAGCTACTTTTGTTTGAGGGGAACGATTATGTTGTGCGAGATAGAGGGACCCCGGAAGATCTCTTATGGAAACAAAATAGATCACTCTTTAGACAAAGGAGGGGTGGAAATGAAACTGACAGAGCTTCGACAAGAAACGATTGATCGTCTCATTCTCCAATTTTCAGAAAGAGCAGGGCAGCTAGATGCCGAATCTCGGTTCCCACATCAGAATCTAGACGAGCTGATTGATTGTGGATTACATGTCGCCAATATGCCGAAACAAGACGGAGGTCTTGGATATGGATTTGAAGAAACGATCACCTTGTTGTCACACATATCTAAAGGGTGTGCGTCAACAGGCCTCATTATGGCGATGCATTACTATTCGCTCGGCGCATTTTCTGAAGTGCTGACAAGTGAGCAGCAGGCTTCGGTATTTAACGATATTCGGCATTCAGGAGAGTTCATCGCTTCTGTCAGCGATCCGAATGTGATTTTTATTTATCAGCGAAAGCAAATGGAGGGAATTCCAACCATCACCGCCGAAAAAACAGATGGCGGATATCTTGTGAGTGGAACTAAGTTTACTGTGACAGGTGCACCGCGCATTAAATATTTACCAATCTATTGTGAGTATGCCCCGTCGTCATGCACATCTCAATATGGAATGACGGCGCTCTTAATGACATTACCGAGTGAAGGTGCTGAGGTGGAGGAATCGTGGAATTATTCGGGAATGAGAGCATCGATGAGTCATCACATTCATTTTGATCAAGTGTTTATACCCGATCATCAGCTCATCGGGCGGGAAGGCTACGCAATAGAAGATACTGAACATTTAATCTATTGGTTTCGTTTAGCTGTTACCGCTGTTTATTACGGGATTGCAAAGGCAGCATATGAACATGCCCTCGGTATGGCATATAAAAGGAATGATCGAATTTCTAAGAAGAAATCAGCCTTTTTACCAGGTCAACAATTTCGTATTGCAGATATGAAAATGAAATTAGATGTTGCACATTCTCAGCTCATGGCCTGTGCCCAGCAAGCAGATCGAGAAAAGCAACAAACTCATTACTCGAGTGAGTTGTATACGAAGACGCTTATTACTAAACACTTTGTGACGCAGGCGGCAGAAGAAATCGTGGAGCTGGCTTCTCAGGTCGAGGGTTTTTCTTCATTACAGCAAGGATCTTTGCTCGAGCGCTTAAGCCGAGATGTGAAAGCGGCAAAATTTCATCCACCTTCAGAAGATGTATTAAAAGAAGTGATTGCGAAAAAAGAGCTGGGCATTATCCCGTTAAAAAATCGCTGGGTATGATGGCGTAAAAAAGGAGGAGACATATGTGGCTACTGCAGCACCTATTTACCGAAACAATTATTTAAACTGTTCTCAATTAACGATTGCAGCCATGCTTCTTAGAAAAGGAATTCAAATCGACAGGATTTGGAGGCAAGCTGGTCTTGTTTATAGATCTCAAGACCAAGGATTTGTTTTGATCGGTTCCTTTAAACACTTTCGTGAAGATATTCTGCATCATAATGGCATTCATTTAGAAGAAATTTTTTACACCGAAGAGGAATTAGACCTCTATATGAATCGGGTATTTAAACAGCATCCAAAGAGAGGCACTGTGTCTGTTTCTTTAGATATATTTGAATTACCGTACTGTCCATTTTTTGAAAGAGAACACGGATATCATACATTGGAAGTACTTGAGGTGAATGATGATCATGCGGTGATCAGTGACCATGCTTATTCCTATCATGGCACATTGAGTAAAGATCATTTGATGAAAGCCGCACGCTCTGTGTACGAACATACGCCTCGAACCGAAAATCGTTATAAATGGATCAAACAGGTTGATCTTGAGAAAGAACCGGATGTAATGAAAATTTTAAAGGAACATGTCGCCATATTAGAAGGTGCACCGCCACATTTTGAATTGCCTGGAGCTGTCACAGGACTTGGTGCTATCTCAGTCATTCAAAGAGATTATATTGATAGTATCAAAGATAATGAAAATGGTAATTTATTGGATAATGTTTATTTTGAAGGACTAAAGGATGTAGCCAACTCCAGAAAACATATGGTGACATTTTTATCATCTTATGAAAATGAGCATTTACAACCCCTTATTCAAGCATTTGAAGATGCTTATCAAAGCTGGACAGTGCTAGCTAATTTTACGGCTAGAGTAGGTCTCAGCAAAAATCCTCGCAGTATGATTGAAAGGACGTCGAATCGGTTTCAAAAAACATTAGAAGTGGAGACAAGCCTGCTCACGCAACTAAAAGAGGTGATTCAAAATGAAAACCTATCAACCCCTCACTCTTCATGATTATGTCAATAACAGAGGCATCACATATCAAAATGAATATGAAAAAGGCCAATTAACAATTGGCGGGGCTTCTTTGCCGGCTGAGCTGGTCATGAACGTGAAAGACTCTTTGGTCGAAGGCATTCCTTTTCAGTTTATTTATCAAGATCAAGGAGACAATATTGAATTAGAGGGCCAGTCTATTCAATTTCAGGCAGTTGAAGCAGAAGCGCTCCATGTCGTTGGCTGTTCATCTAATGGTAATCTCTACGAAAAGATGACATTATTACGAGAGGGGACCGTTGTCTTGGAGTCTCGTCTTTCATTAACCGATGTGATTGAACGTGAACCTGCATTTGATGATCGATTGGCTTATGCATTTGATTATATTCATACGGTAGCCGGCATCAATCATCATTTGACATCAAACCTATGGATTGATTCGCTTTCCTTCTCGCAAAAAATCGTTTTTGATGAAATCCGCTTTCAAGATAATCCATTTATGCATATTTTTGCAATGACGATCCAGCAGTCAGATCATTGATGGAAGGGAGCCATGTCTATGTGCGGCATTGCAGGTTATTGTCATTTTAACAAAGCACCACTTGATCCACACATTTTACTGAAGATGAAAAACGCACTTAGTGTACGTGGGCCTGATGATAGTGGTGTATATCAAGACGACTCAGTTGGTTTGGTTCATACGCGGCTTTCCATTATCGATATTCAATCTGGGCCGCAGCCAATAACAAATGAAGATGAGTCTATTTGTGTGATTTTAAATGGCGAGATTTATAATTTCCAAGAATTAAGAGAGGACTTATGGAATAAAGGTCATACGTTTCGTACGCTGACAGATACAGAAGTACTTGTTCATGGCTATGAAGAATATGGGATTTCTTTTATTGAGCAATTAAATGGAATGTTTGCAGCTGCGATATGGGATCAAAAGAAGAAAGAATTCTTTTTATTTAGAGACCGGTCTGGGATTAAACCGCTTTATGTTTCAGAATGTAGAGGAGGGCTTATTTTCGGATCGGAAATGAAGGCTCTTCTTCAGCATCCAGATATACAAATTGCCATTCAGCCAGAGGCTGTCCTTAGTTATTTATCCTTCCGTTATGCGATTGGCGAGCAAACTTTCTTTCAAGGAATTCAAACATTACCCCCAGGGGTCATCTTGAAAATAGATGAAACAGGAATGACAAAAGAGGCATATTGGCAATATCCTTTCCCATCTGATGGAATTGACAGAGGAGAACGTTATTATCAAAAGGGATTGTTTGAATTACTTCAAGATAGTGTGCAAAAACAAATGATGTCTGATGTACCTGTAGGAGCTTTTTTGAGTGGGGGAGTGGATTCGACTTCTATTGTTGCTTTGATGTCCAAATATGCGAACGAGAATATTCACTGTTTTTCGACCAGCTTTGAAGAGGAAGGTTTTTCTGAAGAAAGCTATGCCAAGCTCGCAGCAGAACAATACAACGTCAAGCTTCACTCGCATCGAATGAGTGAAGAAGAGTACTTTCAATTATTGCCAGAAGTTGTGAAACGAAGAGATCATCCTCTTTCCATTCCTCATGAAGTCGCTTTTTACCATATGTCACGTGAAGCAAAAAAGCATGTAACGGTTGTTTTGTGTGGTGAAGGAGCGGACGAATTGTTTGCAGGGTATGGACGTGTATTTAGGAGTCCTTCAGATTGGCGTAAAATTTTATGGCTTCAAAAAAACCGAAAGCTGTCATCCATCCTTTCAAAGGTATTATTTGAACCGTCCTTTCAGCAACAGGTGCATCAATTTATCCATCTTGATGGGGAAATGGAACATTATAAAAAAAGATATGCTTGGTTTACTGATAGTGAAAAAGAGCAGCTCTTAGGTCAGCAAGCTCATTCAATTGATTCTGCTGATTCGCACATGAACAAATTGATCGCCCAGTGCTTTAAAGAGATGGAAGGAGCTTCGTATGAAAACAAACTGCTCTATTTATTTCAACAAATCCATCTACCCAACTTGTTAGACCGGCTTGATATGATGACGATGTCACACGGACTAGAAGCACGTGTACCATTTCTTGATCATCGCATCATCCAATTTGTCAACGAAATGCCTTTCAAGTACAAACTTCCTTATAAAGGGCTACCTAGCAGGGTGCAAGCTTTTTTCCAATCGAGCCTCAAAACAAGTGAGGTCCAAGATATTCCGAAATATATGTTAAAAAAGACAATGGAGCAAACGGTGGATAAGCGTATATTATATAGAAGAAAAATGGGTTTTCCGGTTCCGGTGTATCATTGGATGAACAAAAGAATGGAAGAAATCGAAGAGAAACTTCTTGATCAACAAAGCTTTGCAACACAATTATTTCAAAAAGAGCCGCTAGAACAATTTTTGCGACATCATTCGAATCAGAAGAACAAAAATGGAGCGGACCAAAAAGTGTGGATGCTTTACAACTTGGAATTATGGCATGATCACTATATAAAAGGGGCGCGTCTTCCGCTCCAAACTAGTCATTAAGAGGCCCGGTCTATTCCCCCTCCGTGCTGCATATATGATATGGAAGGGGAGTGATGCGATTTTGAGGCTAAGTGAGCTGTCAGGAAAAGAGATCGTCGATATTAAAAGAGCGGAGCGGCTTGGCGTGCTTGGACAAACAGACCTTGAAATAAATGAACAGGACGGTCAAATTACAGCACTCATCATACCTTCCGTCAAATGGTTTGGCTTTCGAAAACAAGGAAATGACATCCGCGTTCCGTGGAATCACATTCAAAAAATAGGATCAGATATGATCATTCTCGATGTGCCTGAAGAACTTCAGCCGCACGGAGAAAAAGAGCACCCATCATAAAAGGGTGCTCTTTTTCTTTTCTCTCCCCGATTTGTTCACAGGCTGAATCCTCTCCTCATATGCTGAAAGGGAGATTCGGAAAATATTACAGACTTTTTTAAATAAAGAAGGTGAACGGTCAGTATGTTGAGCGGTTTAACGGTTGCGGTGATCGGGGGAGATGCTAGGCAGCTTGAAATCATTCGCAAGCTGTCACAGCAGCATGCCAAAGTGTTTTTGGTCGGTTTTGATCAGCTGGATCATGGATTTATTGGTGCTGAAAAGCTGAAAATGTCAGAGCTTCCATTTGAGCAGGTAGACAGTATGATCCTTCCGGTATCAGGTGCTACAGACGAAGGGGTCGTTGCCACCGTTTTTTCAAATGAGAAGGTCGTGCTAGAAGCTAAATATTTAGAAAGAACCCCTGCACATTGTACCTTGTACTCAGGTATTTCTAATATGTACTTAGACAATATGGCAAAGCAGGTGAACCGGAAGCTTGTGAAGCTGTTTGAGCGAGATGATATTGCCATATATAACTCTATTCCAACAGTTGAAGGGATTATCATGATGGCCATTCAGCAAACGGATTATACGATTCATGGGTCACATGTCGCTGTTCTCGGGCTTGGTAGAACAGGGCTCACCATTGCCCGCACATTTCGGGCGCTAGGTGCGGAAGTGAAAGTTGGTGCTGCGGATACAGCCCATTTAGCGCGAGCCTTTGAGATGGGACTTGATCCATTTTCAATGGACCGTTTAAAAGATGAAGTAACGGATGTCGACATCATCATCAATACGATTCCAAGCTTAGTATTAGATTCATCTGTCATCGTCAGCATGACACCAAAGACACTCATTTTGGATATCGCCTCCCGCCCAGGTGGAACAGACTTTGACTTTGCACAAAAGCATGGAGTGAAGGCACTTCTTGCACCAGGACTTCCAGGAATTGTGGCACCAAAGACAGCCGGGCAGATCATTGCAAAAGTGCTTTCTGGGCTCTTATGTGAACTTGCGGATGAAAAAAGGGGGATGGAATCATGACAACACTAAAAGGGAAAAGAATCGGCTTTGGTTTAACAGGTTCCCACTGCACGTACGAAGCCGTTTTTCCGCAAATCGAATCACTCGTGAAAGAAGGGGCAGAAGTGCGTCCTGTCGTGTCGTATACGGTGCAAAATACAAATACGAGATTCGGAGAAGGTGCGGACTGGATTGAGCGGATTGAGAAGCTGACAGGATTTCAAGCGATTGACTCAATCGTCAAAGCAGAGCCACTCGGACCTAAACTTCCACTTGATTGTATGGTCATTGCGCCTTTAACAGGCAATTCAATGGCGAAATTTGCAAATGCACTGACAGACAGTCCAGTCTTAATGGCTGCTAAGGCGACCATTCGTAATCATCGCCCTGTCGTTTTAGGCATTTCCACCAATGATGCACTAGGTTTAAATGGTACAAATCTCATGAGACTCATGTCGACAAAGAACATTTTCTTTATTCCATTCGGCCAAGATGATCCATTCAAAAAACCGACTTCCATGGTAGCGCATATGGATCTACTGACGAAAACAGTAGAAGAGGCGCTCGAGCATAGACAAATACAGCCCATTTTAATTGGATCAAACGAATAATAGATTCACTAGAAAATCATGAAAGATTCAAAAAAGGTACTTCAAGCCTTGCTTTTCTATGGTAAAATAAAATGTAAAAAGTCATAGGATGGCCATCCGAAAGAAAAGAATCATGGATGGGTCGGAAGGAGTTTTACTGATGGGAAGAGGATTGCATGTAGCTGTAGTTGGAGCGACTGGAGCTGTCGGTCAACAAATGTTAAAAACACTAGCTGACAGAGATTTTGAAATGGATACACTGACTCTACTATCCTCAAAACGTTCTGCTGGAACAAAAGTGACATTCAGAGGTCAAGAGTATACCGTTCAAGAAGCAACACCTGAAAGCTTTGAAGGGGTCAATATTGCACTATTCAGTGCGGGAGGAAATGTTTCCAAAGCGCTAGCTCCTGAAGCGGTCAAACGAGGTGCAATTGTTGTCGATAATACAAGTGCTTTTCGTATGGACGAAAATACCCCTCTTGTCGTACCAGAGGTAAACGAAAAAGATTTGCATGACCATCAAGGGATCATTGCAAACCCTAACTGTTCAACGATTCAAATGGTGGCGGCGCTAGAACCGCTTCGTCAAGCGTATGGCATGAAAAAAGTCATTGTGTCTACTTACCAAGCAGTATCAGGTGCAGGACATGAAGCCATTGACGAACTGTACAGCCAGTCGCAAGCCATTTTAAATAAAGAAGATGTGAAACCAGAAGTCATGCCTTATCAAATTGCCTTTAATGCGATTCCGCAAATTGATAAATTCCAAGACAATGGCTATACATTTGAAGAAATGAAAATGATCAATGAAACGAAAAAAATCATGCACTTGCCAGAGCTGCAAGTAGCGGCAACATGTGTGAGACTGCCAATTGAAACGGGTCATTCAGAATCGGTTTACGTTGAACTTGAATCAAATGACGCAACGGTTGATGACATCAAGTCCATCCTAAAAGATGCACCAGGCATCACATTACAAGATGATCCGTCTCAGCAAATTTATCCAATGCCTGCAGATGCTGTTGGTAAAAACGACGTATTTGTCGGCCGCATTCGGAAGGATTTGGATCGTCCAAATGGCTTCCATATGTGGATTGTATCTGATAACCTGCTAAAAGGCGCTGCATGGAACTCCGTTCAAATTGCAGAAAGCTTACGAGCATTAAAATTAGTTTAACATTCAATGGATGATGAGGACGAATAGAAGAGAGTTAGGCATCTTTCGCCTACTCTCTTCTGTTACGTCAGAATGAACTTGGAGTGAAAACAGTGAAAATAATTGTCCAAAAATTTGGCGGTACATCTGTCAAAGATGATCAAGGGAGAAAAAGGGCACTTGCACATATCTTATCTGCAAAAGAGAAAGGCTATAAATCGGTCGTTGTCGTGTCTGCGATGGGACGAAAAGGCGATCCTTATGCGACAGATACGCTGCTTGGTCTTCTTTACGGCAGTGCGCAGCATATGACAAACCGAGAAAAAGATTTACTCGTGTCTTGCGGAGAAAATATTTCAGCTGTTGTTTTTTCAAGTATGCTGAATGAAAACGGGCTAAAGGCTGTTGCGATGACAGGATCACAGGCAGGCTTTGTGACGGATCAAGAACATACAAATGCGAAAATTATTGATATGAAGTGTGAACGTCTTGAGGCGGCACTTGCTGCGCATGATGTGGTTGTCGTTGCTGGATTCCAAGGCGCTGCGAAAAATGGAGACGTGACAACAATCGGACGAGGCGGCAGTGATACGTCAGCTGCTGCGTTAGGCGCTGCATTGCAGGCAGATTTCATCGATATTTTTACAGATGTAGAAGGGGTCATGACAGCAGATCCCCGTATCGTAAAAAATGCAAAACCACTGAGAGTCGTGACATACACAGAAATTTGTAACCTCGCATACCAAGGGGCAAAAGTCATTCACCCTAGAGCTGTTGAAATTGCCATGCAAGCAAAAGTACCAATGAGGGTCCGTTCAACATACTCTGATGATGAGGGCACACTCGTGACATCACACTACTCAGATAAAATGAGTCATGATGTGTACGACCGCCTGATTACGGGTATTGCACATGTCAATGATGTCACACAAATCAAAGTCCCAGCTAAAGAGGGACAGTACAGCGTACAAACAGAAGTCTTTAAAGCAATGGCAAATGCACAAATCAGTGTCGATTTCTTCAACATTACACCGAGCGAAATCGTCTATACGGTGACAGGTGCAATGACTGAAAAAGCAACGGCGATCCTAAAAGATCTGGGCTATACGCCGATTGTCACGACAAACTGTGCAAAGGTATCAGCTGTTGGAGCAGGCATTATGGGTGTCCCAGGTGTCACATCTAAAATTGTATCGGCACTATCTGAGCAAAATATTCCGATCTTACAGTCCGCTGACAGTCATACGACGATTTGGGTGTTAGTGAACGAAGAAAACATGAGAGCGGCTGTCAATGCCCTTCATGAAGTGTTTGAACTTTCAAGATAAATGTGATTGAATCATGATGAGGTGAAAAAAATGAATTTCGGAAATATCGCAACAGCTATGATTACACCTTTTGATAAAAAGGGCAACATTGATTTCCAAAAGCTATCAATTCTCATTGATTACTTGTTAAAAAACGGCAGTGACTCTTTAGTCGTTGCAGGGACAACAGGCGAATCGCCAACTTTATCGACTGAAGAAAAAGTCGCTCTTTTTCAGCAATCGGTAAAATTAGCAAATGGTCGTTGTAAAATCATTGCAGGAACAGGCAGTAATAACACAAATGCGTCTATTAAACTAACGAAAAAAGCAGAAGAAGCGGGCGTTGATGCAGTGATGCTTGTCGTACCTTACTACAACAAGCCATCACAGGAAGGCATGTATGCACACTTTAAAGCAATTGCCGAGTCTACATCTCTTCCTGTCATGCTTTACAATGTACCAGGAAGAACGGTTGCTTCATTAGCACCAGAAACAACGATTAAGCTTGCGCAAATACCGAACATTGTCGCAATCAAAGAAGCAAGCGGTGATCTAGATGCCATGACAAAAATCATTGCAGAGACACCAGAAGATTTTGACGTTTACTCTGGTGACGACAGCCTAACGCTTCCTGCGGCAGCGATTGGTGCAAGAGGAGTCGTCTCTGTGGCATCTCATATCGTAGGCCTTGATATGCAGCAAATGCTAAAAAGCTACGCTTCAGGACAAACAGCGAATGCGGCATTGATTCATCAAAAGCTGGTGCCGATCATGAACCAGCTGTTCTCAGCGCCAAATCCAACGCCTGTCAAAACAGCTCTTCAGCTGAAAGGATTAGATGTCGGATCCGTTCGACTCCCGCTTTTACCTTTATCAGAAGAAGAGAGACTGAATTTAAGCAGCGTATTAAACAGCTGATCAAAACAAAAAAATTCGTAAGCGGTCATTCTCAGATGTCCCTGAGTATGACCGTTTTTTATACATAAACACTTTCTTAAAATGTGACTTCATCTTGTTTTCTAAAATTAGATTCAGTTATAATAGCATTAAGCGATGATGGACGGGCTTGAGACTAGGAGGATAAGAATTTTGAAAAAGAAAAATACAGAGAACGTAAGAATTATTGCACTGGGAGGCGTTGGAGAAATAGGGAAAAACTTATATGTCATTGAGATTGATTCCGACATATATGTTGTAGATGCAGGACTCATGCATCCAGAAAACGAAATGCTAGGCATTGACGTGGTCATTCCTGATATCTCTTATTTAACAGAACGAGCTGATCGGGTGAAAGCAATTTTTCTTACCCACGGACATGATGAAGCAATCGGAGGCGTATTCCATTGCTTAAGCAAATTGTCTGTACCAGTTTACGGCACGAAGCTGACCCTTGCGTTACTTCGAGAAAAGTTAAAGCAATACGGCTTCAATCAAAAAGCTGATTTGCGTGAGGTTCATGCAAAGTCGGTTATTACATTTGAAACAACAAAGGTATCATTCTTTAGAACGAATCACAGTATTCCTGATTCAGTCGGAATCAGCTTCAAAACATCTCTTGGTTCAATCGTATGCACAGGTGATTTTAAATTTGATCAAACCCCAGCGCTTAACCAAACCTGTGACATCGGAGAGATTGCGAAAATTGGAAACAATGGCGTTTTAGCACTTCTTTCAGACAGTGCAAATGCTGAAAAACCAGGCTATACACCTTCTGAGGCGCTCGTCCAAGACGAAATCTCAAATGCGATGTACAATGCTGAAAATCGTGTGATTGTCGCTGTATCTTCATCAAATATTAACCGTGTACAGCAGATCATTAATGCCACAAACCAAAATGGCCGTAAGCTTGCAGTAGCAGGAAAAAATATGATGACAACTCTTCAACTTGCGATCAAACTTGGTTATGTGACAGCAGACGAAGAATTATTTGTTCCAGTCCAAGAAGTGAAAAAAATGGCGAAAAACAGTGTGGTCATTCTCACAGCAGGAAGCCACGGTGAGCCTCTCGCTGCTTTAACAAAAATGGCGAAACAAAATCACAAACAGCTTCATATCGAAAAAGATGACACGGTTGTGATTGCGTCTACACCTCTTCCAGGACAAGAACTCACATATTCAAAAACGGTGGATTTTCTTACAAGAAGCGGAGCACAAGTGATTTTTGCTCAAAAACGTGTTCATGTATCAGGACATGGCTGTCAAGAAGAGTTAAAACTAATGCTGAATTTACTGAAGCCAAAGTATTTAATTCCAGTAAACGGCGAATATCGCATGCAAAAAGCACATTCTCGTATTGCTGAAGAAGTGGGAATGAAACGAAGCGACATTTTCTTAATTGATAAAGGGGATGTTGTGGAATTTAGAGGACAAAACGTAAAGATCGGTGAAAAAGTGCATCAAGGGAACATTTTGATCGACGGTCTTGGCGTTGGTGATATCGGGAATATTGTCTTACGTGATAGACGCCTATTGTCCCAAGATGGCATCTTAATTGTGGTCATTACGCTCGATAAACAAAAGAAACAATTAATTTCTGGACCTGAGATCATCACAAGAGGATTTGTGTATGTAAGAGAATCCGAAGAGCTGATTGTGAAAGCAACAGAAATGGTCAAGGGGATTGTGAAAGAGCAAACGGAAAACTCAATTGTTGAATGGTCAACACTGAAACAATCCATGCGCGATGTATTAAACCAATTCTTATATGAAAAAACAAAACGTAAGCCAATGATCATTCCAATTATTATGGAAGTGTGATGAGAAAAGCCCAAAGAGCACAAGCTCTTTGGGCTTTGTCTTCTTTTTAGCGTGATAGAAAACCTTTGCAGTCTAGAAAGAACGAGCACCGGAGCGAATTTGACATTCGTGAGTACCGAAGCGCAGGACTGACAACGAATGCGAGGGTTTGTCTACACGCTAAGCCCAAGGAGCACAAGCTCTTTGGGCTTTTTTGATGTGACGTGATGAATGCGGATGGAATGTGACGATCTTGTTCATAATAGGAGGAGAGTTTTTAGGAAAGGATGGAGACAAATGGACGAACAGAATGAACAGCAGCCTGAGCGAAAACCAGAAGAGAAAGATAGCATTATGAGCAAAATACAACAGCTTGGTGAAACAGCCGTCCCGCAGTTGTCACAAGATACAAACATACACTGCCTCACCATTATTGGACAAATTGAAGGGCACATGCAGCTTCCGCCACAAAATAAGACAACCAAATACGAACATGTCATTCCACAAATCGTAGCAGTTGAACAAAACCCAAAAATTGAAGGACTTCTGATCATTTTAAATACAGTGGGCGGCGACGTAGAAGCAGGACTAGCCATTGCGGAAATGCTCGCTTCTTTATCCAAACCAACTGTATCAATTGTGCTTGGCGGCGGCCATTCTATTGGGGTCCCAATCGCCGTATCGTGTGATTATTCATACATTGCCGAAACAGCAACGATGACCATTCATCCTGTACGCTTAACCGGTCTAGTCATCGGTGTTCCGCAAACTTTTGAATACTTAGATAAAATGCAGGAAAGAGTCATTAATTTTGTCACGAGCCACTCAAACATTACAGAAGAGAAATTTAAAGAGCTTATGTTCTCAAAAGGCAATCTGACAAGAGACATTGGGACAAATGTCGTTGGCCATGAGGCGGCAGAATACGGACTGATGCATGAAGTCGGCGGCGTTGGACAAGCGATTAAAAAGCTGAACGAGCTTATTGGAGAACGGGCTGCACAAAACGAGGGGCTGATCCAATGATTTTATATACACCTATGCCTTATGAAGCCATTTACGCTGAGGAACAAGGAGAACGCAAACTACAGCAGGTGCACATTCAAGGTGTGCCAGTGATGGTTGAAATGAAAGAAGATGAAGCGGAAATCGTTCAAGTGATGAGTACGAATCCAATGGACTTTTTGAATCAGGAGCTTGCACCAGGTAAGCGATTGAAGTTACATTTAGGTGCCAATCAAACCGACTCATATGAATGATTCTATGCTATAATAAAGGGAAAACTTACAACAAGATGCAGCCAAAACCAGGCTGCTTTCTTTCTGATCTTCAGGTAGGTTATATTTTCTTTTGTAGTAAGGTGATGAGTATGGCAAAAAAGAGAAAACGGAAAACAAGAAAAAAACAAAATAAACAGCTAAAACTGAAATATGAACTAAATGGGTTAGTCTGTATTGCCATAGCGATCATTGCCATTTTACAGCTAGGTGTAGTTGGACAAACCTTTGTACATCTATTCCGATTCTTTGCAGGTGAATGGTTTATTCTCTGCCTTATCGGATTATTTCTTTTTGGTGTGACGATCTTTTGGAAAAAACAAATTCCTGATTTACTGACAAGAAGAAAAGCAGGTTTATACTGCATGATTGCAAGTATCTTGCTTTTGTCACATGTGAAGCTTTTTCAGCATCTTTCAGCTGCAGGCGTGATAGGCTCTCAAAGTGTGATCAGAAATACATTTGAGCTATTCTTAATGGATATGAAAGGTGAGACAGGCTCGCCCGATTTAGGAGGCGGTATGATCGGTGCCGTATTATTTGCTGCCTCCTATTTCTTGTTTGCACAAGCAGGGTCTCAAATCATGGCCATTGTGCTGATGCTGATCGGAATTGTTCTGATCACAAACCGGTCACTGCAAGAAATGGTCAAAAAAGTGACGCTACCTGTATCACAATTTTTGGTGAAGCAGTGGAAAGCATTTATTGAAGATATGAAAGGCATAAGGCAGGCAAAAAAAAATGCACCTGCGCAGAAAACAAGTGAAAAGAAAAAACGTTCACGCTTGCAAGAAGAGGACAAAGAGGATCAGGATCATATGTTGATCGAGGAAGAAGAGCAGGCTTCTGACAATCGTCAGCCGATTATCTCAAGTTTTGCTGATCGAGATGACATGTTCACACCGCCGGTTCAAAAAGATCAGCCGGTCAAAGAGCGAGATCCTCTTCAAGAAACAGTACAAGGCACTCCGTCTCATGATACAGGGGATGAACCGAAAGAAGCTCCGCCTATGACGTTTACGGAGCTTGAAAACAAGGATTATGAGCTGCCATCGCTTGATATTTTAGCTGAGCCGCAGCATTCAGGTCAGCAAACAGATAAGAAGAATATTTATGGAAATGCAAGAAAGCTTGAAAAGACCTTCCAAAGCTTTGGTGTAAAAGCAAAAGTGACACAAGTTCATTTAGGGCCAGCCGTCACAAAATATGAAGTATACCCTGATGTCGGCGTGAAGGTAAGTAAGATCGTCAACTTAAGTGATGATTTAGCCCTTGCATTAGCAGCAAAAGACATTCGAATTGAAGCGCCGATTCCTGGTAAATCCGCCATCGGAATTGAAGTTCCCAACGCAGAAATTGCGATGGTTTCTTTAAAAGAGGTTTTAGAATCGAAACAAAATGACCGCCCAAATGCCAAGCTGCTCATCGGACTGGGCCGAAATATTTCTGGTGAAGCTGTGCTGGCTGAAATGAATAAAATGCCGCATTTACTTGTGGCTGGCTCGACAGGAAGCGGAAAAAGTGTATGTATAAACGGCATTATCACAAGTATTCTCATGAGAGCGAAACCTCATGAAGTGAAGATGATGATGATTGACCCTAAAATGGTTGAATTAAATGTTTATAATGGCATCCCGCATCTGTTGGCTCCAGTTGTGACCGATCCTAAGAAAGCCTCACAGGCACTTAAAAAAGTAGTCAGTGAAATGGAGCGCCGTTATGAATTGTTTTCTCATACGGGCACAAGAAATATTGAAGGGTACAATGATTACATTAAACGAATGAATCAATCAGAAGAGGCGAAGCAGCCAGAACTGCCTTATATTGTCGTCATTGTCGACGAGCTTGCTGATTTAATGATGGTTGCTTCCTCTGATGTGGAAGATTCCATTACAAGGCTTTCTCAAATGGCACGTGCTGCAGGGATTCATTTAATTATCGCCACACAGAGACCTTCAGTTGATGTCATTACTGGTGTCATTAAAGCCAATATTCCATCCCGTATTGCATTTAGCGTATCGTCACAAACTGATTCAAGGACCATTCTTGATATGGGAGGCGCAGAAAAATTGCTGGGCAGAGGGGATATGTTGTTCTTACCTGTCGGTGCGAACAAACCAGTTCGTGTACAAGGTGCCTTTTTATCAGATGAAGAAGTGGAACATGTCGTTGATCATGTCATCACACAGCAAAAAGCACAATATCAAGAAGAAATGATCCCAAGTGAAGAAACGCAAGATCAGCTTGGGGCTGTGGACGACGACTTATATGATGAAGCAGTTGAACTGATCATTGGCATGCAGACGGCTTCTGTTTCTATGCTGCAAAGGAGGTTCCGCATCGGTTATACCCGTGCCGCACGTCTTATTGATGCAATGGAAGAGCGCGGTGTTGTCGGACCATATGAAGGAAGTAAGCCGAGAGAAGTCCTACTCTCAAAAGAACAACATGACGAGCTCTCTTCATAATTCGAAGAGAGCTTTCCTAACATGAAGTTAACGATATATTGATTATGTTAACTGGATGTCAGACTATTTATTTATTTGCAAAAACATGATATAGTTATGTTCATCTTATCTCGGAATAGAGATTTCTCATCTTATCATTTGCATTGATTAGACGGAGGGAAAACATGTCGACCAAAACAGACAATCGCCATTTATATTTGAAAGTGATTGACCGTATTAAAGAAGATATTCAAACAGGTGTATATGCCGAAAAAGAAAAACTGCCTTCTGAGTTTGAGCTCTCAAAGCTTTTAGGCGTGAGCAGAGCGACCCTTCGTGAAGCCCTTCGTATATTAGAAGAAGAAAAGTATTTAATTAGAAGGCATGGTGTGGGGACTTTCGTTAACTCAAGACCGCTTTTTTCTACTGGCATTGAACAGCTGACAAGTGTCACAAAAATGATTGAACAGGTCAATATGACGCCAGGTACCATCTTTTTGTCCTCACAAGAAGGAGAGCCGACAGAGAATGATGTCATTCGTTTTCAGTGTGATGAATCCGAGAAGGTCTTTTCAATGGAACGCGTTCGAACAGCAGATGGACAGCCAGTCGTCTATTGTTTAGATAAAATTCCAGTCAAACATCTTCCCGCTTCTTTTACTCATGAGGAAGAATCGCTTTTTGAGCTGTTTGGCAGAGAACCGCACAGCGGAATTAAATATGCAGTGGCAGACATCGAACCGATTGGTTATCACGATCAGGTTTCACCGATATTAGAATGTGACCCAGAAACAGCGTTACTCTTACTGAAACAAATGCACTATGATCAAGATGATCAGCCGGTCTTATACTCGCTTAATTATTTTCGAGCGGATAAATTTAGCTTCCATGTCATACGTAAACGATTTTAACAAAGCAGTCGCTTCCATAGGCGGTTGCTTTTTGTTTGCCCATACATAAAACCCGTGAAACATGCCACACTAATACGTAACAGTATATAGAATTGGGTGAATGATGTTGGGCGAGAAAACGGTCAGTAAAAAGAATATTATTGCATTATCATCAGTGCCTCTAATCATGACACTTGGGAATTCGATGCTAATCCCCGTATTACCAGAGATAGAAAAGAAACTCTCAATCACTTCCTTTCAAGTGTCACTCATTATTACGGTATACTCCGTTGTGGCGATTTTGTGTATTCCGATTGCCGGTTATTTATCTGACCGAATTGGGCGGAAAAAGGTCCTTTTACCGTGTCTTTTAATCGCAGGACTTGGAGGAGCTGTGGCAGCTGTTGCCTCTACCATCATGAAAGAACCCTATATGTGGATTCTTTTTGGCAGGGTCCTTCAAGGAGTTGGCTCAGCCGGGGCAGCACCTGTCGTCATGCCGTTTATTGGCGATTTGTTTCATGATGATGAAGAGGTAAGTGCGGGACTTGGAGCCATTGAAACTTCTAATACAGCTGGAAAGGTACTAAGTCCTATTATTGGGGCACTTCTCGCTTCTTGGTTTTGGTTTGTGCCGTTTTGGTTCATTCCATTCTTTTCAATCATCAGTTTTGTGATGGTTCTGTTTATGGTTGAATCCGCAAAGAAAGAGGAAGATCCGCCTACATTTAAGGAGTTTTTAAAATCAACAAAGACGATTTTTAAGCATGAGGGACGCTGGCTTTATGCCATTTTTGCTATTGGCGGTTTTATTATGTTTCTTCTTTTTGGCGTGCTCTTTTATTTATCAGATAACCTAGAGGCGGCGTATCAAATAACGGGTGTCAAAAAAGGCTTGCTGCTAAGTATCCCGCTCCTTTTCTTATCAATCAGCTCGTATATTGCGGGGAAAACAATTGGGAAAGAAAAGGGGAAAATGAGGATATTTCTCATCGTTGGTATGGCTCTTTTATCACTTTCGTATATATTTTTATGGTGGAATCACAGTTTTTACGTGTTGTTTGTTTGCTTAAGTATTGGCGGCGTAGGGATTGGGATTGTGCTTCCAGCACTTGATGCGCTGATAACAGAAGGTATTGAAAAAGAGCAGTGCGGAACCATTACGTCATTTTATAGCAGTATGCGGTTTATCGGTGTTGCTTTAGGACCTCCAATTTACGCATTTCTTATGGATAAAGGAGACGCCATCGTTTTTATTCTATCGACCATATGTAGTCTCATTTCATTATTTTTGGTCCTCTTTTTCATCCAGCCAGATGAAAAGGATGAAAGTGAACAATTGAAAACGGTTTAAACATAGAAAAAAGACGGTATTTTGCCATCTTTTTTCTTTTTTATAAATTGACATGTAAAATTTTGATAGTTAAACTAATGTATAGTAATATCTTTTAAATTATCCCAAATAGGAGGTGTACTAAAACATTCAATTTCTGTCTTTGTTTAGGGCAGAAATTGAGCTCGTGGCTGATGATGAATATGTGTTTCTTCAACACGAAAGGACAATTGAATAGGTCATCCTGCCATTAGCACGTTGAAGGAGACGAAGTCAGCACTTCAGACACGCTCAAAAACAGCAAATTGATTGATGAACTAGAAGGAGCTTGAAGCAGCTATGTTGCAAATAATTAAAGCAAGATGGATTGTATTAATGGTGTGGATGATAACAGCTGTGATTCTGTTTATTACTGCGCCCAATTTAGAGGAATTAACAAGAGAAAAAGGGCAGTTAAAGGTTCCAGAGGGGACACCAACAGCTGAGGCACTTCACTTATTGGATAAGCTTTCAGATCATAATGGGAAAAAAGATACTGGTGTGATTGTATTCTCCGAACAACATTTGTTCCCTGCGAAAGAGCAGGAATTAAAAAAGGCTTTAGCTGCACTCATGACACATGCCCCAGAACTCCACATTGACGGAATTACTTCGTATTTTCATGTAGATCCTGACATTCAACAACAACTTTTATCAAAGGATAAAAGTACACTTCTTGTTCCATTCAAATTCGACCACTACGAAACAAAAGCTGTGAAGGTTAAAGAACGAATTGAGGAAGTTTTAAAGCCCTACAACGTTTCATATGAAATGACAGGTCAAAAATTTGTGGACTCAGATGTCATTAAAAGCTCTCAACAAGGTCTGAAGAAAACTGAACTTATCACGATGATTTTTATTTTCTTTATTTTAATAATTGTATTCAGATCGATATTGGCACCTGTTGTTCCGCTCATTACGATTGGCATCTCTTATGCTGTCAGCCGGTGTATTGTGGCTTTTCTCGTAGAATATACACCATTTCCTCTGTCTAATTTCACTCAGATTTTTATGGTAGCTATTATGTTCGGTATAGGAACGGATTATTGTATATTACTTTTAAGCCGTTTTAAAGAGGAGATTGGTCAGGGGCGTGATGTCAAAGAATCGATTATCATCACGTATCAATGTGCAGGGAAAACAGTCTTTTTCAGCGGCTTAGCTGTGTTAGTCGGCTTCTCAAGTATTGGTTTCGCAAAATTCCAATTGTACCAATCAGCCGTCAGTGTTGCCGTAGGCGTTGGCATCCTGCTCATTGCACTTGTCACAATCGTTCCCTTTTTTATGTCGGTTTTCGGAAAATCCCTTTTTTGGCCGTCTAAAAGAGAAAACATCCGCCATCCACAAAGTAAGATATGGGAATGGGCTGGGCGCTTTTCATTTAAAAGACCGCTCATCAGCTTAGGTTTAGTTGCACTCATCACTGTTCCTCCTATTTTGATGTATGACGGCACTCTTTCTTATAATAGTTTAAATGAGATTGGGGCAAAGTATGAGTCAGTGTCTGCATTTAATACGATATCAGAGCAATTTGGCTTTGGTGAAGCGCTGCCGCTGAATGTGCTTGTCGAAAATGACAATGAGCTCGATAATCAAGAAAAGATTGTCATGATTGAAAAACTGACCCGTAAGTTAAATGACATTGAGGAAGTAAAAGCGGTTCGCAGTGTCACTCGCCCAGTTGGTGATGGGTTAAGTCAGCTCTATGTTACCTCTCAAGCGAAAGAGCTGGGAGGAGAGCTTGGGAAAGGTCACGAGGGCATCGGAAAAATTACAGATGGCTTGACCGAAACAAACTTAGCACTTCTTAAACAAAAGCCAAAAATTGAAGAATCCGCTAAAGGGATTGATCAGTTGATTGATGGGACAAAAGCCATCAAAGGCGGTATCGGAGAAGTGAGGAAATCACTCATTTCTTTAGAGGATGGTGTGAGGCGCAGTAAAGAGGGCGTAGGAACCATTCGCACTGAAATCAAACAAGCGAAAAAAGAATTAGAGCATGAATATCGCAGAAGTGAAACGATGATTCAAGATCTTGAACAAGTCGTAAGCACACTGGAAGGTCACGCAACATCAAATGAGCAGCTGATGACAACGATTATGAAAGTGAAACAATCCTACGAAAACGTATCATTTGAAGGGCTTGAAAACCGGCTTCCAGAAATCAAAGATATGCTTGAATATAAAGAAATCAAAAAAGTATTCAAAGACACAAAAGGAATGCTCGATCAAGCTGGAGAGCAAATGAAAGTCTATGAAGAGGAAGCATCTGCCTTTAAACAAAAGATCAAGAAAGCAGATCAAGTCATTCAAACGGTCTCAAGCAAGCAAAAAGAAATCAAACAACAAGTAAAGGCGCTGATGACAGGTCTAGATCAAATTTATGATGGTCTGGATGAAACGAACAAAGGACAAAAACAGCTCATCAAAGAAATGCCTAAAATTGAAGATGGCGCAGATCAGCTGACAGATGGCCAAAAAGCCGTGAAAAAAGGGTTTAGCCAGCTATCATCTAAACTCTCCCTATTAACAGATGGATTAGATGAAAGTATTTCTGGACTTGAGCAAGTAAAAAGTGGCTTTACCGAAGCGGACAGCTACTTAAAACAGCTTCAGGAAGCACCAGATGAAGAAATAACGGGCTGGTTTATACCAGAAGAAGTACTGAAACGCCATGAGTTTAAGAAAATATTTAATACGTATATGTCACCAGATCGTAAATTAACAACCTTTGAAGTGATATTAAACGTAAATCCATACAGCAACGAAGCAATGAAAGGTGTTGCAAAAATCGAGGAAACCCTTGATCAATATTTACCTGTAAGTGGTTTGAAAAATGCCAAATACGGTGTATCTGGTATCTCCAGTTTAAATGTTGACTTAAAAGAAACGTCAGACGGTGACTTTATCAGAACGGTTATTTTCATGTTAATTGGTATCTTTATTATTTTAGTTTTATTACTAAGGTCAATCGTCATGCCGATATACTTAACACTTTCACTCATATTAACGTATTTTACATCCATTGGCTTAACAGAATGGATTTTCAAAACATTCTTTGGCTACGATGGTGTCAGCTGGGCTGTTCCATTTTTCAGCTTTGTTATCCTTGTGACCCTTGGCATTGATTATTCGATCTTCCTGATGGATCGTTTCAATGAATGGAAGGGAGAGCATGTTCAAGCATCCATGATATCAGCGATGAGAAATATGGGGTCCGTCATTATTTCAGCAGTTGCTATTTTAGCGGGTACTTTTGCTGCGATGCTGCCATCGGGTGTATTATCATTAGTTGAAATTGCAACGGTCGTACTCATTGGACTTTTATTATATGCTTTTGTCGTTCTACCACTCTTTATCCCGGTCATGGTTCGCATCTTTGGAAAATGGAATTGGTGGCCGTTTAGAATGAAATAACAACCTGCGTCTCTGCTTTTAGCAGAGGCGTTTTTATTTCCTATCCTTTCCTCTGATTGATATAATGACTATTAAATGGCTGTTTCACGTATATATCAGCTATGTTCTAATACATAATAAATAGGATGAACAAAGGAGGTTTCTCATGACGTACTTACAAGAGAAGACATTTGATACACCTGGTCTTCATACTCATATTGTCAAAACAGAAAAATTTAAAACCGTGACGATCCTTTTTAAAATGCTTGCGTCTTTATCCAAAGATGACGTCACCATGCGTTCTCTTTTCCCGCATGTACTTTTAAGAGGAACAGAAAAAATGCCGAAAACGGGAGAGCTTCGTGCTTATTTCGACGAGCTCTATGGGGCGACCGTTTCCGCAGACATGGCGAAAAAAGGTGAAAATCACATCATTACCTTCCGTCTAGAAATGGCGAATGAAAAATATTTAAAGGATCAAACCCCTTTACTAGAAAAAGGGATTGCCTTACTTTCTGAACTATTATTCCAACCGTACGTGGAAAACGGGGTATTTCATGAATTGTACGTTGAGCAAGAAAAACGAACATTGAAACAGCGCATTCAAGCCGTTTATGATGACAAAATGCGCTATTCAAACTTAAGACTTGTGCAGGAAATGTGTAAAGGTGAGCCATACGCACTGCACGTCAATGGTGAAATGGAAGACGTCGAAGCGATTACGGCAGAAGCGCTCTTTAAAGCATACGAGCATGCACTTCAGTCAAATCAGCTGGATCTCTATATTGTGGGAGACGTTGATGAACAAGACATCAATCGAATGGTCTCGCAATACTTTCAAACAAGTGAAAGAGAGCCGGTCAAACAAAATACCGAATCATCAAGATCACAAATAGAGCCAAAAGAAGTCATTGATGAAGAGGACGTAAAACAAGGAAAGCTGAACATTGGCTTTCGCACACATACAACGATAGCAGATGAAGATTATCCGGCGCTGCATTTGTTTAATGGCATATTCGGCGGCTTCTCGCATTCAAAGCTATTTATCAATGTGCGGGAAAAAGCAAGTCTTGCGTACTATGCTGTTTCTAGACTTGAGAGCTTTAAAGGTTTGATGATGGTCATGTCAGGAATTGAAGTCGGCAACTATCAGCAGGCAGTAGACATCATTAAAGAACAATTTGATGCCATGAAAAAAGGCGATTTTTCTGATGAAGCAATTGAGCAGACAAAGGCTGTTGTCAAAAATCAGCTGCTCGAAACCATTGATACGTCTTATGGAACAGCGGAATACTTATATCAGCATGCCGTCGTGCCAACAGGGGAGAGCCTCGATTCCTTTTTAGAAGCGTTAGACAGAGTGACAAAAGAGGACATCATCAAAGTGGGTCAAAAAATCGAATGGGATACGACCTATTTTCTTAAAGGAACGGAGGGTGCTTGATGACAGTGAAAACAATTCAATTCGATCAGCTGCAAGAGACGGTGTATCACGAAAAAATGGACAGCGGACTAGACGTCTATGTGCTGCCAAAGCAAGGGTTTAACAAAACCTATGCAACCTTCACAACAAAATATGGCTCTGTCGACAATGAATTTGTGCCGCTTGGCAAAGAAGACATGATCCGAGTGCCTGATGGAATTGCCCATTTCTTAGAGCATAAGCTGTTTGAAAAAGAAGATGGAGATGTGTTTCATACATTTAGTAAACAGGGGGCAGCCGCAAACGCATTTACGACGTTTACGAGAACGGCTTACTTATTTTCAAGCACGGCCAATGTCGAACAGAATCTTGAAACACTCATCGATTTTGTGCAAGAGCCTTATTTTACTGAAAAAACGGTCGAAAAAGAAAAAGGCATCATTGGTCAAGAAATCAACATGTATGATGACAATCCAGATTGGCGTTTATTCTTTGGTCTGATCGAAAACCTCTATCAAGAGCACCCAGTGAGAATTGATATTGCTGGAACTGTCGAAAGCATTGCGCCTATTACGAAAGACCATTTATATGAATGCTACGAAACGTTCTATCACCCAAGCAATATGCTTCTTTTTGTAGTGGGTCCTGTTGATCCGGCGCAAATTTTAGACCAAGTAAGAGCGAATCAGGCAAAAAAACCATTTACCGATCAGCCGGAAATTCAGCGGAAAGAGATCAATGAACCTGATCGTGTATACCGAAAAGAATACGAACTGAAAATGAATGTACAAGGCTCTAAATGTATGTTTGGTTTGAAAACGAAAAACCCACATAAAAAAGGAAAACAGCTCCTCAAACATGAGCTTGGCATGAATCTTATTTTAGAGACATTGTTTGGTAAAAGTTCTCTGCAATATGAGCGTATGTATGAAAAAGGCTTGATTGATGAGACATTCAGTTACGATTATACGGAAGAAGGCGGTTTTGGCTTTACTTCAGTTGGTGGAGACACAAATGACCCTGATCAACTCGCAGATGAATTAAAAGAAACGCTTCTTCAAGCAAAAAGCCTGATTACAGAAGAAAAGATTGAACTTGCTCGCAAGAAAAAAATTGGCAGCTTTTTAAAAGCGATGAACTCTCCAGAGTACATCGCCAATCAATTCACTCGGTACGCATTCTTAGAAATGAGCTTATTTGATGTCGTGCCAGTGTTGGAGCAAATCCAATTAACAGATATTCAGCAAATCTTAGACGAAGAAATTGATGAAGAAAGAATGTCAGTTTTCAAAGTCGTGCCGAAAGCAAAATAAATGAAAAAAAGACAAACTCAACGTATAAGAGTTTGTCTTTTTTGTGTCTAGCTAAAGAATGCGCTTTAAATGTGAGGATATTGATTGACAATTGTTTCGGGATTTAGTTAAACTCTTTAATAGTTAAACACTTAAACTAAAAAGGAGCAGCTTATGGAACAAAATAAAATTGCCCAGCTCATTCAGAGGTATGCAGATGTCTATCTCATGATGGAGAAAAAAGTATCGAGTATGATCACAGAAAAGCTTGATAAAGAGCTGACGCTTGATCAATATTACTCGCTTCGATACATCAATTTACATCCGGGGTGTACATCAACGGACCTGGCTTATGTATGTAATGTAAACAAAAGTGCTGTAACATCCATGACCAATCGCCTTTTTACGAAAAACTATATTTTTCGTGAACATGATCAAGCTGACAGAAGAAATGTTCACCTGTACGTCACGCCAGAGGGCAAAGATGTAGTCAGTCGAATGGAGAAGCAGCTTCAAGACCTAGTTCGATCTTATTTTGAAAAGCTTGAAGAAAAAGAAATGGAATCATTTATTCAAACATATGAAAAGATCTATCAAGTGATCATCGAAGAGGAGGCACAACATAGTAATGAGAGCAATCATAAAGGGTAGATGGCTGATCACGATCCTTTGGGTCGTACTAGCGGCTGTATTATTAATCACCGCTCCTAATATGGCGCAATTAACAAAAGAAAAAGGGCAGATTTCTGTTCCAGATGGTTATCCTTCTTCCTACGCCGATCAATTATTAAAGAACATGTCTGAAAATGGGGATACGGAAAAATCGATCGTCATTGTCTTTCAAGGAAAGGATATCGTCAAAGAAAGAGAAGCTTCTTTAAAGAAAGCGATGGAGATTTTAGAAAAGGATCAAGATCTCCATGTTGAAGACATCACTTCTTATTTTGATGCAAACAAAGATATTAAAAAACAGATGCTCTCTAAAGATCAAACAACACTTCTTGTTCCAGTTACATACGACTCGAACAAAATCAAAGCATCCGATTTTAAAGAAAGAGTCAATGAAAAGCTTAAGAGCCTGAACCTGAAATTTGAAATGACAGGGCAGCCGCTAATCGACGATGATGTCATCACAAGCTCACAAGAAGGTCTGAAAAAAACGGAATTCATTACAATAGGGTTTATTTTAATTGTTCTTGTGCTTGTCTTTAGATCCGCAGTGGCACCGTTCGTTCCTTTAGTGGCCGTAGCGCTTTCCTATTTGGTCAGCCAATCCATTGTGGCTTACCTAGTAAAGTATGTTGATTTTCCGCTCTCGACCTTTACCCAAATTTTTATGGTCGCCATCATGTTTGGGATTGGAACCGACTACTGCATCCTGTTGCTAAGCCGGTTTAAAGAAGAACTATCTCACGGAAAAGATAAGATTGAGGCGATTATTACAACATATAAGACGGCAGGTAAAACCGTTTTATTCAGCGGAATTGCTGTCCTCATTGGTTTTACATGTATCGGTTTAGCCGAATTCCAACTGTATAAATCAGCTGTCGCCGTGGCGGTTGGTGTCGCCGTGTTAATTGTGGCACTGCTCACTGTCGTTCCATTCTTTATGGCGGTTTTAGGAAAAGTGTTATTTTGGCCGATCAAAGGCGATATTGCCCACCCGCAATCGAAAATGTGGGAAACAGCCGGTCGTTTTTCATTTAAGAAACCACTTCTCAGCTTGTTAATCGTTGCAATTATTACCCTTCCAGCGATTCTCATGTATAAAGGGACACTTTCATATAACAACCTAGACGAAATCGGCAATAAATACGAATCCGTCAATGCATTTAATACGATCTCTGACAAATTTGGACCAGGTGAAGCCCTTCCAGCAACCGTTGTCGTGAAATCATCCGATCTTTTAGACAATAACGAAGGTCTGATTGCTGTTGAAAAACTAAGCCGCGCCATTGAACAAACAGATGGCGTGAGTAAAGTAAGAAGTGCCACACGCCCTGTTGGAAAAGGACTGAATGATCTGTACGTGAAATCTCAAGCCAAAGAGCTAAATAGCGGGCTTGATAAAAGTAATGAAGGGTTGAAAAAGATCCAAGATGCTCTTACAACCATGAGTAAATCCATCGAGGATCAAACACCACAAATTAAAGCATCTGGAAAAGGCATTAACAAGCTGATTTCTGGAACTGAATCCGTACAATTAGGTATTCAAAATGTTGAAAAATCGTTAAGAAAACTAAAAAACGGTATTGATCAGAATAAACAAGGTGTTGCTAAAATTAAAAATGAAATAAAAGCTGCGAAAAAAGAACTAACGGATCAGGTTGCACAAGTGAACCAGCAAGTGGCACTGTATAAAAACATTTCCAAAGAATTAAAAGCAGCATTGGCACAAGTCGATACGTCATCCTCTGCCGCAGCGGATGTAAAAGCTTTGATCAGTCAAGCGAATAAACAGTTCAGTACACTTGAAGAGCAAATTCCGCAGGTGAAAGAAAATCAATCATATCAAGCCATCAAAGCTTCATATAACGAACTTTCTACTACCTTGCAAGAAGGAGCCAAACAGGCTGACAGCTATGCAAAACAAGCAAAAGAAGCAAAAAAACAGCTTGAAGCAGCAGATGCTTTTATCGCAACAGCTTCAGAGCAGCAAAAAGTGTTTACAGATCAAATTGATGAGCTGATTGCTGGCTTAGAAGCCATTGAAAACGGGCTAGATCAAACGTCTAAAGGCCAAGGACAGCTAGCTGATAGTATGCCTAAACTTGCAAATGGAGCCGGCGACATCATTAATGGTCAAAAACAAATGAAAGAAAAAATTGGCGGCTTTGGTGACGATCTGACCAAGCTGACAGATGGTCTAAACAAAAGTGTCGACGGCCTTGAGAAAATTTCAAACGGCTTAATGGGTGCAGGAGACTACTTAGATGAACTGAAAAACGCACCAGATCAAGACATGGCCGGTTGGTTTATTCCAAAAGATGTCCTAAAAAATAAAGCTTTCAAGCAAGTGTTCGATTCCTATATGTCGGATGACCGCAAGATGACAAAGATTGACGTCATCTTAGAAGACAATCCATATGGAAACGACGCCATGAAAACGATTAAACAAGTAGAGGCTTCCGTCAAACGTGCACTTCCTGAAACAAACTTAAAAGATGTTTCATTTGGCGTATCTGGTGTTTCAAGTATGAACGCTGATTTAAAACAGCTGTCAGACCAAGACTTCAATAAGACGGTTCTTTACATGATGATCGGTATTTTCCTGATACTTGTGATTCTGTTCCGTTCTCTCGTGATGCCGCTTTACTTAGTTGGATCGCTGATTTTAACGTACTTTACCGCCATTGGTGTAACAGAATTTATTTTCACCCATTTCTTCGGATATCCGGGCATCAACTGGGCTGTTCCATTCTTTGGCTTTGTCATCTTAATGGCGCTTGGAGTCGATTATTCGATTTTCTTAATGGAACGTTTTAATGAATACAAAACAAAAGACATCCAGTTTGCCATGACCGAATCAATGAAAAATATGGGATCTGTTATTATGTCTGCTGCCGTCATTTTGGCAGGAACATTTGCAGCGATGCTGCCATCAGGTGTATTGTCACTCTTACAGATTGCAACACTTGTTCTCACAGGGCTTTTATTGTATGCGCTCGTTGTGCTACCATTGTTCGTACCTGTGATGGTCAAATTGTTCGGATCAGCGAATTGGTTCCCATTTAAACGAAAAGAATAAGGATTCCATAAAGAAAGTAGGAACAAAGTATGAGTCGTTGGGCACTGATTACTGGTGCCAGTGGCGGAATTGGGCAGGCGACAGCCAAAAAGCTTGCCCAAGAAGGCTGCCATCTGATGCTCCATTATCATCAAAATGAACAAGCGGCTAGTCATCTTTCCGCTTATCTCAAAGAAACATATCAAGTAGAAACGTACGTCGTCCAAGCTGATTTAGCGAAAACAGGCGGAGCAGCAGAGCTTGTCAGCCGCCTGCCGCTTGATCCAGATATTCTTGTTTTAAATAGCGGAAAGAGTCATGTTGGTTTAGTGACAGATACTGAAAAAGAAGTTCTAGCCAGCATGGTGCAGCTTCATGTGACAAGTCCTTATGAGCTTACCCAATCCATTTTGCCTGCCATGATTCAAAAAAAGTCAGGTCATATTATTGCAGTTAGCTCGATATGGGGGGAAACGGGTGCCTCGTGTGAAGTACTGTATAGTATGGTCAAGGGTGCGCAAAATGCCTTCATTAAAGGACTTGCCAAAGAGCTTGCCCCTAGTGGAATTAGAGCAAATGCAGTCTCACCAGGTGCTGTTCAAACTGATATGATGAAAAGCTTCACTCAAGAAGACCTTGCGATGATGGAAGAGGAGATTCCGCTCGGCCGTCTTGCCGCACCTGACGAGATAGCCGATGCCATTTGGTTTCTTGCCTCCAAGCAGTCAAGTTATATCACAGGTCAAATTTTATCTGTAAATGGCGGCTGGTACTGTTAAAAAACGTGTATAATTCATCTCTCCATGACAAAAGCTATGGCTGTAATTCATCTTTTCGAATGGAGGAATCGACATGTCTGTACTTGAGAGCTGGGACCATTGGAAAAACTTTTTAGGTGACCGTTTAAATCATGCACAGGATAAAGGTTTATCAGATGATACCATCAATAACCTTGCGTATGAAATTGGAGGATACCTAGCTAATGAAGTTGAAGCAAAGAATGAGCAAGAAAGAGTACTTTCTGACCTTTGGAGCGTTGCATCAGAAGATGAGCAGCGTGCCATTGCAAACATGATGGTCAAGCTAGTTGAAAATAATAGCTCGCACTAAACAAAAAGAGAGGTCGTTTGTGCCTCTCTTTTTATTTTAACCGTTTCACAACATTGTGCTTTCTAAAAATGTGAAAATGCTTTATGATAAAGGAAGGTAAAAATTTGCCACAATGAAGGGGGTAATATCATTTGGCAAAGCTCGAATGGTATTTTGAATATGAGATACAGGTGAACCGTCCCGGACTTTTAGGAGACATTTCTTCTTTAATGGGGATGCTTTCAATTAATATTGTGACAATTAATGGTGTTGATGTATCAAGACGCGGCATGCTTCTTCGATGTGACCACACAGATCAAATTAAGCGACTTGAATCAATTTTAAATACAATGGAAACGATAAAAGTAACGAAACTAAGACAGCCAAAACTTCGTGACCGTTTAGCTGTTCGTCATGGAAGATACATTCAGCGTGATGCGGATGACAAAAAGACGTTCCGTTTTGAAAGGGACGAGCTTGGTCTTCTTGTCGATTTTATGGCTGAATTATTTAAAAAAGAAGGACATAAATTGATTGGAATTCGCGGAATGCCGCGTGTTGGAAAAACAGAATCAATTGTTGCTTCAAGTGTATGTGCAAGTAAGAGATGGCTGTTTGTATCGTCGACTCTTTTGAAACAGACCATTCGCAGTCAGCTGATTGCCGATGAATACAGCCCGGATAACGTCTTTATTATTGATGGGATTGTGTCGACAAGAAGAGGTTCTGAGAAGCACTTGCAGCTTTTAAGAGAAATTATGAGACTGCCTGCGACAAAGGTGGTAGAGCATCCAGATATCTTTATTCAAAATTCAGAATATACAATGGATGATTTCGACTACATCATTGAATTGCGTAATAGTGCAGACGAAGAAATTACATACGAGCACGCTGAAGAACCACAAGTGTTTGATCATTCTGGTTTTTCTGGCTTCGATTTTTAATATGGTAATGGTAGGTGTTTGTTTTGACTGAATTGGGAAAACGGCTCGTTGAGGCCAGAGAGGAAAAAGGGATGTCGCTGGAGGATCTGATGGCGGCTACCAAAATCCAAAAGCGCTATTTGCTAGCAATAGAACAAGGAAACTATGATATCATTCCAGGTAAATTTTACGTCAGAGCGTTTATTAAACAATATGCCGAAGCCGTTGGACTGAATCCTGAACAATTGTTCGAAGAGTTCCGTAAAGATGTACCAAGTACGTATAACGATGAAGTGTCTGATAAATTATCAAATATTAAACCGCAAAGAGAGCTGCCAAAGCCTGCCTCAAAGGTACTGGAGCTACTTCCGACGATTTTAATCATTGGAGGAATCCTTGTGGTGATCGCTATCATTTATGTGATCATTCAAGCGGTTAATCATGATAGCGGACAGAAAAATAATCAGGCGGCTCCTCAGCAATCAGAATCAAAATACGAAGTGTCTGAGGATTCATCGCTTGCAAAGGATCAAAAGAAAAAGGAAAAAGCTTCGTCAGATGATCAAGAAAAATCATCTGAAAAAGACGATTCCTCAAAGGATTCATCTAAAGACGATGAAGATGTTTCTTTGAAGGCGACGAATACAGAGGGTTCTACGACAACGTATGAAGTATCAGGTGCAGAAGAGATGGAGCTAACCATTTCTTCCTCGCAAGCTTCATGGCTTCGTGTGAGAGACGAATCTGGAAAAGTGCTGAAGATGGGTGAATTGAAAGATGGCGAATCGTTTAAAACAGACTTAACTGATCTTTCCCAAGTCGATATCCGCTTAGGAAATGCAACGGGAATCGATATCAAAGTCAATGACGAAACGCTGAAGTACGAATTAGACCCTAAAAACACCATGACACAAAACATTGTGATTGTGAATAAAGGAAAGGAAAAGTCATCTTAAGCAAGTAGATGACTTTTCTTTTGTTCCTACTATTATATACATAAAAAATGCTTTATTGGAGGATTGGAATTCATGTTTAACTTACCGAATAAAATTACTCTTTCTAGGATCGCTTTGATTCCTGTGTTTATGTTGATTATGCTTGCTCCATTAGATTGGGGTGTTGCGCGCTTTGGTGATGTCAGCATCGAAGTCACTCACCTTGTTGGAGCGATCTTGTTTATTGTCGCTTCGACAACCGACTGGATTGATGGTTACTATGCACGTAAGCTCAATTTAGTCACAAACTTTGGTAAATTTTTAGATCCGCTTGCAGATAAATTGCTTGTTTCAGCGGCTTTAATTATACTTGTTCAATACAACCTCACACCGGCATGGATGGCGATTGTGATCATTAGCCGTGAATTTGCTGTAACAGGCCTAAGGCTTGTCTTAGCTGGAGGCGGTGAAGTGGTCGCAGCCAATATGCTTGGAAAAGTGAAGACGTGGGCGCAAATCATTGCGATTTCGGCACTTCTTTTGCATAACTTGCCGTTTGAGCTTGTATCATTCCCATTTGGTGATCTTGCCATGTGGGTAGCGGTGTTCTTCACTGTTGTCTCAGGCTGGGATTACTTTGCGAAAAACTGGGAAGCCTTAAAGAATTCTAACTAAAAAGGACGTGTACGCTTTGAAGTCAGAGAGAAAAGCAGAAATTATTGCAGTCGGTTCCGAACTTTTGCTAGGGCAAATTACGAATACGAATGCACAATTCATCAGCAAACAACTAGCTGAAATTGGTGTGAATGTTTATTACCACACAGCAGTTGGTGACAATCCAGAGCGTTTAAAAAGGGCCATTCAAGTGGCACAGGAAAGATCGAATTTTATTATCTTCTCAGGGGGTCTTGGACCAACGAAAGATGATTTAACAAAAGAAACCATTGCAAATACGCTCGGTAAAGAGCTTGTGCTAAATGAAGAAGCATTTGAGTCTATTCAAGAGTACTTCCGTAAAACCGGACGTGATATGTCGCCGAACAACCGTAAACAGGCGCTCGTTCTAGAGGGATCTGATGTGCTCGTAAACCGTTTCGGAATGGCACCTGGTATGTTTATACAAGAGGGAGATACGTTTTACATTCTGCTCCCTGGACCGCCAAGTGAATTGCACCCGATGTTTGAAAACGAAGCGAAGCCGCTTATTTCTGAAAAACTCGGCCTAAAGGAAAAAATCGTGTCTGTTGTCTTGCGTTTCTTTGGCATCGGTGAATCTCAACTGGAAACAGATCTTGAAGATTTAATTGATGCACAGACCAATCCAACGATTGCACCGCTTGCAGCTGACGGGGAAGTGACGCTAAGGCTGACAGCCAAGCATGAGGATGAAAAAGAAACAGAGCGTCTGTTAAAAGAAACAGAAGCACAAATTTTAGAACGGGTCGGCGAGTACTTCTACGGATATGGTGATACATCTCTGGCTTTTGAAGCTTCAAAGGCCTTGCATGAACACGGGAAAACAGTGGCAGCGGCTGAAAGCCTGACTGGCGGTATGTTTTCAGAGTGGCTGACAGATCTCGAAGGGGCATCATCCATTTTAAACGGCAGTGTGGTTTGTTACACAAATCAAGTCAAGCAGCAAGTGCTGGGCTGCCGTGAAGAAACATTGTCTTCTCATGGTGCTGTCAGCAAAGAGTGTGCGTTAGAACTTGCAGAAGGCGTTAGAAAACTGACGGGAAGCGATATCGGTATTAGCTTTACAGGTGTGGCAGGTCCTGAACCACACGAAGGACAGCCGGTTGGAAAAGTATTTATCGGGCTATCGACAAAAGACCAGACAGACGTGTTTGAATGGATGTTTACTGGCAGTCGATCAGGCATTCGCAAGCGTGCTGTGAAATATGGTTTGCACCATCTTCTCAAATTATTAAAAGAAAGTTAATTTTGTTTTTTATGAGGTTTACTCCTTTATAAAAGAGCGTTTTTTCTAATAGAAACAGTTCTTTCCTTAAATAATCTGCCAAGAAAAAATCGAATATGTGTTCGTTTTTTTCTTGGCAAATGACGTAAAACAAGGTATAGTATAGATAGTGGAATTGATAAAGGAGGAAACAATAGAATGAGTGATCGTCAAGCAGCCTTAGATATGGCTCTTAAACAAATAGAAAAACAGTTTGGTAAAGGCTCTATTATGAAACTAGGAGAGCAAACAGATACACGTATTTCAACAGTACCTAGTGGTTCGTTAGCACTTGATACTGCGCTTGGAATAGGTGGATACCCTCGCGGCCGTATTATTGAAGTATATGGTCCAGAGAGTTCTGGTAAAACGACAGTAGCACTTCATGCAATTGCTGAGGTTCAGCAGCAGGGAGGACAAGCTGCATTTATCGATGCGGAGCATGCGCTAGATCCAGTTTACGCTCAAAAATTAGGTGTCAACATTGATGAGTTGTTACTTTCTCAGCCGGATACAGGAGAACAAGCACTTGAAATTGCAGAAGCACTTGTTCGTAGTGGGGCAGTTGATATTGTTGTCATTGACTCAGTAGCTGCTCTTGTACCAAAAGCAGAGATCGAAGGAGACATGGGAGATTCACACGTTGGTCTTCAAGCACGTTTGATGTCTCAAGCACTTCGTAAACTATCTGGTGCTATCAACAAATCAAAAACAATTGCGATCTTTATTAACCAAATTCGTGAAAAAGTAGGGGTTATGTTTGGTAATCCTGAAACAACGCCTGGTGGACGTGCACTTAAGTTCTATTCATCTGTTCGTTTAGAAGTACGCCGTGCTGAACAGTTGAAACAAGGGAACGACATCATGGGGAACAAAACGAGAATTAAAGTTGTGAAAAACAAAGTGGCACCGCCATTCCGTATTGCCGAAGTAGACATTATGTATGGTGAAGGTATCTCGAAAGAGGGAGAAATCATCGACCTTGGAAGCGAACTAGATATCGTACAAAAGAGCGGGGCTTGGTATTCTTATCAAGAGGAACGTCTTGGACAAGGACGTGAAAATGCGAAGCAATTCCTAAAAGAGAATAAAGACATTCTTCTTATGATTCAGGAGCAGATCAGGGAGCACTACGGTTTGGATACAAACGGAGTGAAATCAACTGACGAAGAAGGACAAGAAGAATTGGAATTGAATGACTAAAAAGACGCTGAAAAGCGTCTTTTTTTTACAATTACATGACAGCTAGCGGGTCAAAAGTTCTGTCTTTGCTTGAAATAACGACTTACGCCTCAGTCTGACTAGCTTGACAAGTATTTCCGACACAATTACAATGGGAATGTATCACTTGTTTTTCTTAACATGATTGATAACTAATTTAAACTTGACAAGGGCAGTGAGGATCTCATTCCCTGTGAAGGCCCTGTATGTTGAGACACAAAACAATGTACATGCCGACACTTTATTTGTAAAACCAAGTTCATAGCAAGAGGAGGTGAAAATATGTCGCCTACGATGTTTACGATCATCTCCATTTTGCTGAGCCTAATCTGTTTAGTTGTTGGCTACTTTGTTCGTAAAACCATTGCAGAAGCAAAAATATCCGGCGCAAGAAACATGGCCGAACAAATTGTTGAGGATGCAAAGCGTGATGCGGAAGCATTGAAGAAAGAAGCACTCTTAGAAGCGAAAGATGAAATTCATTCGTTTCGTGTAGAGGCGGAGCAAGAAGTTCGTGAAAGACGTAATGAGCTTCAAAGACAAGAAAACCGTTTACTTCAAAAAGAGGAAAACCTTGATCGCAAGGATGAATCTTTAGATAAACGGGAGTCCCTGTTGGAGAAGAGAGATCATTCTCTGAATGAACGACAACAACATATTGAAGAGATGGAAAGCAAAGTGGATGATATGATTCGTTTGCAGAAAGCCGAGTTGGAGCGTATTTCTAGTCTAACTCGAGATGAAGCGAAACAAATCATTCTGGATCAAGTTGAAAATGAGCTTTCCCACGACATTGCAGTCATGACGAAAGAATCTGAAAACCGGGCGAAAGAAGAGGCTGATAAAAAAGCGAAAAACATTCTTTCACTTGCGTTACAGCGTTGCGCGGCTGATCATGTAGCTGAAACAACGGTATCTGTAGTCAATCTTCCAAATGATGAGATGAAAGGTCGTATTATCGGACGTGAGGGACGAAATATCCGTACGTTAGAAACGTTAACAGGTATTGACCTGATCATTGATGATACACCTGAAGCTGTCATCTTATCGGGCTTTGATCCGATAAGACGTGAAACAGCGAGGATAGCTCTGGACAAGCTAGTCCAGGATGGACGTATTCATCCTGCACGAATTGAAGAAATGGTGGAAAAATCACGCCGTGAAGTCGATGATTATATCCGCGAGATGGGTGAGCAAACGACATTTGAAGTCGGAGTTCACGGTCTGCATCCGGATCTCATCAAAATTCTCGGTCGCTTAAAATTCCGTACAAGTTATGGACAAAATGTCCTGAAGCATTCAATTGAGGTTGCACATCTTGCAGGTCTCATGGCTTCAGAGCTTGGAGAAGATGCAAAGCTTGCAAAACGAGCAGGTCTTCTGCATGACATTGGAAAAGCCATTGATCATGAAGTAGAAGGAAGCCACGTGGAAATTGGCGTTGAGCTTGCGACGAAATATAAAGAGCATCCTGTTGTCATCAACAGTATTGCATCTCACCATGGTGACCAAGAACCGACATCTATTATCGCTGTTCTTGTTGCGGCAGCCGATGCATTATCTGCAGCACGCCCTGGTGCAAGAAGTGAGACGCTTGAAAATTACATTCGGAGACTTGAGAAATTAGAAGACATCTCTGAATCTTATGAAGGTGTTGAAAAATCGTTTGCGATACAAGCTGGACGTGAAGTGCGTATTATGGTGAAGCCAGATTCAATTAATGATCTTGAGGCTCACCGTCTAGCAAGGGATATTCGTAAGCGAATTGAGGACGAGCTCGATTACCCTGGTCACATTAAAGTGACAGTTATTCGAGAAACTCGCGCAGTAGAGTATGCAAAATAGAGCGGTGCGCTTAGCACCGCTTTATTTTTTTGTGTAAATATGCAACACTGATAAGAAGATCATTTTATAAGAGAAAGGGTTCAAAACGTATGAAAATATTATTTGTTGGAGATATCGTTGGTTCACCTGGCAGAGATACACTGAAAGAATACTTGCCAAAGCTAAAGAAAAAATATCAGCCGCACTTTACGATTGTCAATGGAGAAAATGCGGCTCATGGGAAAGGCCTCACAGAGAAAATCTATCACGAGCTGCTTCAAGCTGGGGCTGATGTGCTCACGATGGGGAACCATACATGGGATAAAAGAGACATTTTTGATTTCATCGATGATGCACCCCATATTGTTCGTCCGGCAAACTTCCCGCAAGGTACACCAGGGAAAGGTCTCACTTTTATTAAAAAACAAGGTAAAGAACTAGCTGTCATCAACTTGCAAGGCCGCACATTTTTACCTCCGATTGACTGCCCATTTCAAAAAGTAGATGAGCTCATAGCAGAAGCTTCAAAACGTACACCGTTTATTTTTATTGATTTTCATGGTGAAGCCACAAGTGAAAAGCAAGCAATGGGTTGGTATACAGACGGCCGTGCATCATGTGTTGTTGGAACACATACACATGTTCAAACAGCAGATAACCGCGTCTTGCCAAAAGGAACTGCTTATATTTCGGATGTTGGCATGACTGGTCCTTATGACGGTATTTTAGGTGTTGACCGAGAAACGATTATTAAACGATTTAAAACGAGCCTCCCTGTCCGTTTTGAAATTGCAGAAGGCCGCACGACATTAAGTGCAGTGATCGTAGAAATTGACGAACCGTCGAAAAAAGCTGTCAAAATTGATCGAATTTTGATAAATGATGACCATATTTTCTTTGAATAAATGTTCACATATTTATTTCAGAAAAATATTAATCAGAAAGAAGGAATATGCGCCCTCTATCGTGAATATAGTAAAAATGGTAGGTAGCCTGCTATTTTTGAAAAACATTTTGGGGATGGATTTTCAAAAAAATAGCAACATCTAACAAAGATTGTTCTAATGAACACTCACTTATCCATTGTAAATTTAAGGGGGAGCAAAAATGGAAATTTTAAAAGTTTCAGCAAAGTCAAATCCAAATTCAGTAGCAGGAGCATTAGCCGGCGTTTTACGTGAACGCGGTGCAGCGGAAATACAGGCTATCGGCGCTGGAGCACTGAATCAGGCGGTCAAGGCTGTCGCCATTGCAAGGGGATTTGTTGCGCCTAGCGGAGTGGATTTGATATGCATTCCAGCCTTTACTGACATTCTTATCGATGGAGAAGAAAGAACAGCAATCAAACTGATTGTTGAACCACGATAATTCTAATTTTATTATTTTCAACCTGCTTACATCATGTAAGCAGGTTGTTTTTGTTTACCGCTATACATTTCTCATATAACATATTTCTTTCACAAAATAGATAGAAAATGACATATTAGAGCTTGCATTTTTTCACCATGATGATAAATTAAGATTAAGTTGAAAATACTTCATCAAAAATAAATATTTAAGTAGGTGAAATAATGATTGAAGCTTTTTTAAAAAGAGGAAAGCTTGTTTTTATTTTATTTTTTATCGTTCTCATTGCTGGAGGTTATTTGTTTACACAGCTACCTAAACGAGAATTGCCAGAGTTTCAAGCGAATATTGTGACCATTTCGACTGTTTTCCCAGGTGCTGATGCAAAACAGGTAGAAAGTGATGTCACCAATAAGCTCGAGTCAGCCATTTCTGATATCAATGGCATAGAGAAGACAAGCTCTGTTTCTGCCATTGGTTTTTCAAATATTGTGCTTGAAATTGATGATCAAGCCGATTTTCAAAAGGTGGCAAGTCAAATCAAGAGTGAAACCACAAATGCCGCCTCTTCTTTTCCAGATGGTGTGATGGAGCCAGATGTAAAGGATGAGTTTGGCAACGTGCCAGTTGGTTCTTATATGATTGTAGCAAGTAACTCATCTGATTTAGCAAAAAGTCAGGAATCGCTGCGTGCGTTAAAAGAAAAAGTGGAGGACATCAAAGGTGTTGATGGTGTCGTCATCAAAGGATTCAATGACAAACAAGCAATATTGAACTTGGATTCAAGCAAACTGGAGGATAATGGGTTAAACGTGACCGATGTCACAAATGCTATCAATCAAGAATTTGACACATCCCCTCTAGGTGACGTCCAGGCAGATGGAGAAAAGGTCAAGCTGTCCATTGATGCCTATGATCGTTTAGATCAAATCAAAAAGATTGAGATGTTCTCAAAAACGAGCCGAGAGCCTGTTACAATCGGTCAGCTTGGTCGTTTAAAAGAAGTAGAAAAAGAGAAAAGTGATATCGTTTCATATAATGGAAAGCCCGCCTATTCATTTACAGTCAATATCAAGCCAGGACTGGATATTCCTAAAATGTATGACAAAGTTAGTGCGGTCATTGAAAAAGAGAAAGAGCTGCCAAATGGTGTGGATTGGATAGACTACTATTCACAAAAAAGTGAAGTAGATGCCATTTTTAACGATTTAATCAAAGAAGCGATCGTGGCCGTCGTCGCCGTCATTATCGTCACCACACTTGGTCTAACCATTGGTGGTGCGTTTATCGTTTCACTTGCAATCCCGCTATCCATAACGATCGGAACCATTCCGCTGCCGTTTTTACAAGTGGACCTTAATCAAATTTCAATTATTGGCTTTATCATTGCCCTAGGGATACTTGTAGATGACGCCATTGTCGTCAATGATAATATTTTAAGGCAGATGAAAAAATACGAAAGTCCGCTTAAAGGAACCATTGCAGGTGTAAAAGAAGTGGCTGGATCCATTTTAACGTCAACACTGGCAGTTGTCTTTGCCTTCTTACCACTTGTTTTCCTTTCTGGTGCGAACGGTTCATTTATTCGAGCGTTACCGTCTGTTCTAGTCACAACTGTACTTGCGTCAATGGTCATTTCATTGACACTTGTGCCAGTGTATCAATATACAGCAAACCGAAAAAGAAAGAACAAGAAGATTCAAAAGGAACCGGGCTTTTTAGGCAAACCATTAAAAAGATTAGCCGATTTTTATGCAGATCGAGTACTGACAAACATCGTGAAGCGGCCACTTCTCATTGGATTAAGTGGTTTGCTCGTTGCCACACTTGCCTTTTTGCTTATTTTCGCAACACCATTTGAGTTTTTCCCTGGGGCGAATAAGAAAGAGGTGGTTGTCACTGTGACACTTCCAAGTGAAACAACCTTAGACAAAACAAATGACACATTAGAGAAAATAGAACATGAGATCAAACAGCAAAAAGGCATTGAAGAGACGGCCATATTTGTAGGCGGCGGTGTGCCGAACTTGTTTAATGAAAGTATCTCAAACGCAAGTGATCACACTGGTCAGGTTGTTGTCAGAGTAGACAATGATCAGCTGACAAGCAAAGCATTGATCGATCGTATGACAGAACCATTGCGAAAGAAATTTAAAGATGCTGATATCTTTATGAAAACCATTGTTCAAGGTCCGCCAACTGGAGCGCCTGTGACTGTGACCATTGCAGGAGAACAATTTTCAAAGCTCGTGGATGTGAAAGAGAAGCTCACAAAAGAAATGAAAGAAAGCGGAGCGAGTCTGATCACAGACGATGTCAATCAGCCGGTGAAAACCATCTCATTTGAATTAAATCGTGACCGAATGGCAGAGGATGGGCTCACTGCTCAGTTTGTCAGCAGACAGCTTGGCCTTGTCACAGAAGGAATTCCGTTAGGCACTTTTAAACAAGGAACAGATGACATCGACCTCGTAGTGAAACAGGACATGGGGACACATCAAAACGGACTGAAGCTAAAAGACATCAAGGTACCTGTGAGTCCAAATGAGGGTGGCATTCCTCAACTGGAGCCGCTTAGCCGATATGTAAAGGAAAAAGAAACAGAGCAGTATGAAAGCATTCCTCATGAAAACGGGATACCGACGATCACGTTAAAGGCATATCCTGGTACATCAGATACGTTTAAAGACGATATGACAGAAGTCATAAATGAAGTTGGGAAAAGCGATGCAGCGAAGAATTTGACCATTTCTCAGGGTGGAGAAAATGAAGATCAAACTCAATTCTTTATTGAAATTAGTCTCTTATTTGGGGTAGTCCTTCTGCTCATTTATGTGACCATCGCTTTCCAGTTCAATTCACTCCTGCTTCCGCTTTTAGTTCTTGGAACGGTTTACTTAGCGATATCCGGAGCCATTATTGGACTATTTGTCACTCAAACGCCGTTTAGCTTTATGGCCACAATGGGGATTGTCTCATTGGCAGGTATTGTTGTCCGAAATGCGGTCGTTTTGTTTGAATTTATTGAACAGCGGCGCAAGCAAGGTCTCGATCAACAGGCAGCTGTGATTGAAGCAGGGAGAGCAAGGATTAGACCTATTTTGCTGACAGCATTTACAGCACTTGTCGCCCTTATGCCTGTAGCACTAAGTAATGATCCGCTCTTTAAACCGCTGGCCATCTGTATTGTATCGGGCGTGTTCTTCTCAACAATTTTGACATTATTAATTGTGCCTGCCTTATATATTGCCGTTTCAAAAAGACGCTGACGAGAAAAGCAAATCTCCTTCTATTCGGGGATTTGCTTTTTTATGTGGAGTAACTTTGTTATGATAGGAATAAAAGCCTAAATTTGAGCTCGTTTCAATTATTAGACCAGTCAGTATCTAGAACTACGTTTAAACGATTGATCATTCCACTGATAACACCTTACTTCTATAGGGGAGGGGCTTTTTTTGGAAATGCGGAGTATTTATAAAAGTGAAGGAAAAAAACTTATTACTCAACATTATAATGATTATCTAAAGTCTTTTGATTTTGATGTTGAGCAGATTTATGTTGATACAAGTTATGGAAAAACGCATGTACTTATAGCCGGACCACCGGAAGGGAAACCTATTTTTATATTTCAGGGTGGTAATTGTATAAACCCGATGACTTTATCATGGTTTTTGCCACTTGTAGAAAAATATAGAATATATGCTCCAGATACAATTGGTCATCCAGGATATAGCAGTGAAAATAGAATGTCAGCGAAGGACAATAGTTTTGCTGAGTGGATCAAAGAACTAATGGATTACTTTAGTATCGATCGAAGTGCATTTGTTGGTCCATCTTACGGGGCAGGTATTATTTTGAGGTTAGCTGCCTTTATGCCGGAAAAAATTGACTGTTCTGTTTTGGTCTCACCTGCAGGCATAAGTTTAGGCTCTAAGTTTAAAATGATTCAACATATTTTACTTCCCTTAGTCTTGTTTAAAGCCACTTCTTCACAAAAATATCTCAATAAAATCACTGATACAATGTCAGATAATAGCATGAGGGAAATGGATAAAAAATTGATTGGTGATATTTTTAAATATATTAGACTTGAACAAGAAATGCCGAAGTTAACAACGAAAGAAGAATTAACTTCCTACCGTTCTCCCACTCTCATCATAGCAGGAAAAAAGGATATCTTTTTCCCTGAAAGTACATTAATGAAAGTAGCTAGTGACATCATTCCGAATTTGACTGGATTTAAGGCGTACGATATGGGCCATTTCCCATCTAAAGAACATCTGTTACACATGAACAATGATATTGGAGATTTCTTAAAGAAGTACTACTAAATCTTATATTTATGGAACTGTAATATAACTAGGGAACTTCAAATCATTATGAGGTTCTCTTTCGTTTTTTTTTAGAACTAGCACTGTTTTTTAGAAAAATATCCAAAAAAATTTGTGGAGTGCTCATTTGTCTTCTCTCAATAGACAGTGCTATTTACGGTTAAAAAAAGGCATGGTAAAATCTCATTGGGAGAAGTTTTTTAACAAAGGGGTTGTACGTCATGTGTGGAACGATGAAAGCGATTGTTAAAAAAGAAAGCGCTTACGGAGCGGCGATGATGGAAATGCCGATTCCAGAAATAAGGGATCATGAAGTGCTTATCCAGGTAAAGGCTACATCGATATGCGGAACGGATGTGCATATTTATAATTGGGATGATTGGGCGAAGGGGAGAGTCAAAGCACCGTACATTTTTGGTCATGAATTCACAGGGGAAGTTGTCAAAACGGGGAACCAAGTCTCACGAGCAAAAGTTGGGGATTTTGTATCGGCTGAGACGCATATTGTATGTAATCAGTGTTATATGTGTTTAACGGGTCAGCAGCATTTGTGCAGCGAAACGAAAATTTTAGGGGTAGACATTGATGGCTGTTTTGCTGAATATGTCAAAGTACCAGAACAAAATGTGTGGCATAATCCAGCTCAAATGCCAGTGGAAATTGCATCTATTCAAGAGCCGCTTGGAAATGCTGTTCATACAGTTCTGCATACACCTGTATCAGGAAAATCAGTGGCGATTTTTGGCTGCGGGCCCATTGGTTTAATGGCGATTGCGGTTGCAAATGCCGCCGGGGCTGTCCAAGTGTTCGCTGTTGATAAAAATGAATACAGACTGGATCTTGCCCGTAAAATGGGTGCAGATCATATCGTGGATATCGGAAAAGATGATCCTGTTGCCATGATTAAGCAGCTCACGCGGATGGAAGGGGCAGACGTGATGTGTGAGATGTCAGGACATCCCGTTGCGATTAATCAAGCACTTGAAGCTTGTGCAAATGGAGGGAAAGTGAATATACTAAGTTTGCCAGAGCGGCCGGTAACCATTGACATTACGAATCAAATTGTTTTTAGGGGATTAACCGTGCAAGGGATCACGGGGAGAAAAATGTTTGAGACGTGGCGTCAAGTATCTGAACTTTTAAGAACGAATACCATTGATGTACAGCCGGTCGTCACCCATACGCTGCCATTTGAAGATTTTGAAAAGGGATTTGAACTCATGAGAAATGGTACGTGCGGGAAGGTCGTACTCATCATGCCATCATATCAAAGGGGGACGAAATGATGAAAGAATTTACGTATTTACAAGATGAATTGGACACAATGAAGCAGCAAGGCACCCACCAAACACTGAAAGAAATCGATTCCAAACAATCATCCACGGTGACATTAAATGAACAATCCGTCATACAACTCTCTTCAAATAACTACTTAGGTCTCACCTCACATCCAAGGCTGATGAAAGCGGCAAAAGAGGCGATTGATGAATTCGGTGCTGGAACAGGATCTGTACGAACCATTGCTGGAACGATGACGATGCATGAACGGCTTGAAAAAAAGCTCGCTGCTTTTAAAAAGACAGAGGCAGCCCTTGTATTTCAATCAGGCTTTACGACCAACCAAGGGGTCTTATCGAGCATTCTCACAAAAGACGATATTGTCATTTCAGATGAGCTGAACCATGCCTCAATCATCGATGGGATTCGCTTAACAAAGGCAGATAAAAAAGTATATGCTCATTCTAATATGGAAGAGCTTGAGAAAATTTTAAAGAAATCGATGAATTACCGCGTTCGTCTTATCGTGACAGATGGTGTGTTTTCAATGGATGGAGATATTGCACCGCTTCCTGAGATTGTAAGACTTGCAGAAGCATATGATGCCTTTGTGATGGTAGACGATGCCCATGCGTCTGGAGTACTTGGTGAAAATGGGCGCGGAACGGTGAATCATTTTCAACTTGACGGCAGAGTGCATATTCAGGTTGGCACACTTAGTAAGGCAGTTGGTGTGCTAGGCGGTTACGTAGCTGGTTCTGCTGTTTTAATCGACTACTTAAAGCATAAAGCAAGACCGTTTTTATTCAGCACCTCACATCCGCCGGCTGTCACAAGAGCCTGTGAAGAAGCCATTGAAGTGCTGTTAGACGAACCGGAACGCATTGAAACACTTTGGGAGAACGCAGCCTATTTTAAAGAAAAAGTCATCGGTCTTGGATTTGAGGTGGCACCAACAGAAACGCCTATTATTCCGATGATGATTGGAGACGAGGCACTCACTTTCCGTTTTTCAAAAGCATTAATCGAGCGCGGCGTTTTCGCTCAAGGCATTGCTTTCCCAACTGTAGCGAAAGGAAAAGCGAGAATTAGAGCCATCATCACAGCAGAGCACACAAAAGAAGAGCTTGACCGTGCACTGACAATCATCGAAGAAGAAGCAAAAAAACTGAATATACTTGATTGAGAGAGCTGAGGCTCTCTTTTCTTTTGATAAAGAGTATTGATGACTGTCCAGATGAATAGACATTTTTCATAGAAAAAACACGTGTGAATTTATTTTCAATTCACGACAAAATAGTCTATACTGTAGGGTGGAGCTTGGTTTGAAAGGAGTATAAATTCATGAATGAAGAGCAGAGAAAAGCGAGCGGACAAGTAAGTTCATCGGACAAAAAATCCGAGAAGGACTACAGCCAGTATTTTGAAGCTGTGTACATTCCGCCTTCCTTAAAAGATGCAAAAAAACGGGGTAAAGAAGAAGTCGAATACAATCAATTTCAAATTGACGAGCGGTTTCAAGGGTTAGGGAACGGCCGCAAGTTTTATATTCGCACATATGGCTGTCAAATGAATGAGCATGACACAGAAGTGATGGCTGGTATTTTTATGGCGCTTGGTTATGAACCAACAAATTCGACTGAAGATGCGAATGTCATCTTATTAAACACTTGTGCTATTCGTGAGAATGCCGAAAACAAAGTGTTTGGAGAGCTTGGTCATTTAAAAGCATTAAAGCGTGAAAAGCCGGATTTAATCTTAGGGGTCTGCGGATGCATGTCGCAAGAAGAATCGGTCGTTAACCGTATTTTAAAGAAACACCCATTTGTTGACTTGATTTTCGGTACCCACAACATTCACCGCCTGCCAGAGCTATTATCTGAATGCTACCTGTCAAAAGAAATGGTCATTGAGGTATGGTCTAAAGAAGGCGATGTGATTGAAAATCTTCCGAGAGCCCGCCAAGGAAAAATTAAGGGCTGGGTGAATATTATGTACGGCTGTGATAAATTCTGTACATACTGTATCGTCCCTTACACGCGCGGTAAGGAAAGAAGCCGCCGTCCGGATGAAATTATTCAAGAGGTCAGACGCTTAGCAGCAGAAGGATATAAAGAAATTACCCTTCTTGGTCAAAACGTGAATGCGTATGGAAAAGATTTTGAAGACATGGAATATGGTCTTGGTCACCTAATGGATGAGCTGCGTAAAATCGATATACCACGTATCCGTTTTACAACAAGCCACCCGCGTGACTTTGATGATCACTTAATTGAAGTGCTTGCCAAAGGCGGAAACCTTCTCGATCATATTCATTTGCCGGTTCAATCAGGAAGTTCTTCAGTGCTGAAACTCATGGCAAGAAAATACGACCGTGAACGTTACCTTGACCTAGTACGCAAAATCAAAGAGGCAATGCCGAATGCTTCATTAACAACGGACATTATCGTTGGGTTCCCAAATGAAACAGATGAGCAGTTTGAAGAAACGCTTTCCCTCTATCGTGAGGTTGAGTTTGATGCGGCTTATACGTTCATTTACTCTCCAAGAGAAGGAACACCAGCAGCCAATATGAAAGACAACGTGCCAATGCGTGTAAAAAAAGAACGTCTGCAGCGCCTGAATGCACTCGTGAATGAAATTTCCGCGAAAAAAATGAAGGAATATGAAGGGCAGACTGTCGAAGTACTAGTAGAGGGTGAAAGTAAAAACAACCCTGAGATCCTAGCCGGATATACAAGTAAAAGCAAGCTTGTGAATTTTAAAGCACCAAAAGAAGCGATTGGCAACATCGTCAAAGTGAAAATCACACAAGCCAAAACTTGGTCTCTTGACGGAGAAATGGTTGGAGAAGCTATCGAGGTGAATTAAAATGACGCTTTATTCAAAGAAAGAGATTGTCGAGCGCGCAAGAGAGCTCGCGAAAATGATTTCTGAAACAGAAGAAGTTGATTTCTTCAAAAAAGCAGAAGCGCAAATCAATGAAAATACAAAAATTGCAGCGATCATTAATCAAATTAAGGCGCTTCAAAAGCAAGCTGTGAATTTAAAGCATTATGGTAAACATGAAGCCTTAAAACAAGTGGAAGAAAAAATTGATGCCCTGCAAGAAGAACTGGATGAGATCCCAGTGATTCAAGAATTCAAAGAATCACAAACAGAGGTTAATTCCTTGCTTCAGCTTGTAGCGCACACGATTTCTAATCAAGTAACGGATGAAATCATTCTTTCAACCGGCGGTGATCTCTTATTAGGAGAAACCGGTTCAAAAGTGAAAAACTCATCCCAAAGTTGCTCCATTAAATGAGAAAACCCCGCAGATGCGGGGTTTTTTGTTTCCTGATGTAAAAATTGCATACCTTCCTTCTCCTTCAGCTTCCATTGACCCCGATCTCTCACTCTCCAACTTTTCCAATTTTCAAGGCAAGTTTATGGGCGACCATGCATACACTGAAACAGAAATGAATTTAATTGAACATGAGACTCAAAATCGTGACACACTAGACGAATGCCCAGCATAAGATAAAACGATCAAGAACAAGGAGGCATGCCGGAATGTCTGAATACAGAGAAATTATTACAAAAGCGGTGGTTGCAAAAGGGAGGAAATTTACCCAAAGCACACACACCATTTCTCCATCGCAAAAACCAACCAGCATCCTAGGCGGTTGGATCATTAATCATAAGTATGATGCTGAAAAGGTCGGTAAAACCGTTGAGATTGAAGGTACGTTTGATATTAACGTGTGGTATTCTTACGCAGACAACACGAAAACCGAAGTGGTCACAGAACGTGTGAAATATGTAGATATCATCAAACTGAGATATAAAGATAAAAACTTTCTTGATGATGAGCACGAAGTGATTGCGAAAGTCTTGCAGCAGCCCAATTGCTTAGAAGTGACCATTTCTCCAAATGGCAATAAAATTGTCGTTCAAGCAGAGCGTGAATTCATTGCTGAAGTAGTAGGGGAAACCAAAATTGTTGTAGAAGTCAATTCAAGCTGGAAAGAAAAAGATGATCACGAATGGGAAGAAGAAGTGGATGAGGAATTAGAAGATATTCATCCAGAATTCCTAGCGGGTGATCCAGAAGAGTAATTGATGACTAGGGCGCATATCCCCCCTAGTTTTTTTGTGCCTTGATCCAGGGAAAAAAGGTGAATTTTTATGCTATAATGAAAGATGGTATGAATTCGAAAGTAATATAGTGAGGGATTAGAAATATGGCAAGTTATACGCCCATGATACAGCAATATTTAAAAATCAAGGCAGATTACCAAGATGCCTTTTTATTTTTTCGCTTAGGCGATTTTTATGAAATGTTTTTTGATGATGCAAAAGAAGCAGCACAAGAATTAGAAATTACGTTAACAAGCAGGGATGGCGGGACGATTCCAATGTGTGGTGTTCCATATCATTCTGCGGCTGCATACATAGAACAACTGATTGAAAAAGGCTATAAAGTCGCCATTTGTGAGCAGGTGGAAGACCCTAAAACGGCAAAAGGTGTGGTCAAAAGAGAAGTCGTTCAACTGATTACACCAGGTACGGTCATGGATGGCAAAGGACTGAATGAAAACGAAAATAACTTTATCGCTTCTGTTTCCAGCTTTCAAAATGGCTACGGTCTTGCACTTTCCGATTTATCAACAGGTGAAAACATGGCGGCTTTCATTGAACGGTTAGATGAAGTTGTGTCTGAAATTTATTCTGTCGGTGCAAAAGAGATTGTGGTATCAAAGCAGCTCGATGAAGAAACGGTGAAAACCCTGAAGGAACGCTGCCAAGCGACCATCTCATACGAAGATAGCGATGAATTAATAGATGAAACTGAACGCCTCGTTGCTCATCTTGACGAACATCTTAAAAGAGCATTTTTAACACTCTATGCATACTTAAGAAGAACGCAAAAAAGGAGTCTTGATCATCTTCAGCAAGTTCAAGTGTTTCAGCTTGAACAAACGATGAAAATTGATCTTTACTCAAAGAGAAACCTTGAATTAACAGAAACCATCCGTTCAAAAAGCAAGAAGGGTTCTTTATTATGGCTCTTAGATGAAACAAAAACGGCAATGGGCGGAAGACTGCTGAAGCAATGGATTGATCGTCCGCTCATCCGTCTTTCACAAATCAAAGAACGCCAGGAAATGGTGCAAATTTTGATGGAACATTTCTTTGAGCGAGAGGATCTGCGAGAACGATTAAAGCAAGTGTATGATCTTGAACGTCTAGCAGGCCGTGTGGCATTTGGAAATGTGAATGCCCGTGATCTTATTCAATTGAAAGAATCTCTCAAGCAAGTGCCATCTATTAAAGAGCTTGTCCGTTCTCTCCCAGAGGAAATGGCGAAATCTAGAGCAAATGACATTGATCTATGCGGTGATTTACTTGATTTATTAGAAGATGCTCTTTATGAGAATCCGCCGATGACGTTAAAAGAAGGCAATTTGATTAAAGACGGCTACAATGCAAAATTAGATGAATATCGTGATGCGAGCCGAAACGGGAAAGATTGGATCGCTCGTCTTGAACAGCAAGAAAGAGAATATACAGGCATTCGTTCGTTGAAAGTAGGCTTTAATAAAGTGTTTGGCTACTATATCGAAGTGACCCGGGCAAACACACATTTATTAGAAGAAGGCCGTTATGAAAGAAAACAAACCCTTGCCAATGCAGAGCGGTATATTACACCTGAATTGAAAGAAAAAGAAGCCCTTATTCTTGAGGCGGAATCAAATATTAGTGAATTGGAATATGAACTATTTTCTGCGCTTCGGGAACAAGTAAAAGCGTATATTCCTAGATTACAGCTGCTCGCCAAACAAATGAGTGAGCTTGATGCGCTGCAATGCTTTGCGACTGTAAGTGAAAAGCGGCGTTATGTCCGCCCTGAATTTTCACAAGATGAAGTGGAAGTCATTGGTGGCCGTCATCCTGTTGTTGAAAAAGTGATGGATCATCAAGAGTATGTACCGAATGACTGCCAAATGGGCAAAGGGAGACAAACCTTGCTCATTACTGGTCCGAATATGTCAGGGAAAAGCACATATATGAGACAAATGGCATTGATCTCGATTCTTGCGCAAATTGGCTGTTTTGTGCCAGCATCAAAGGCAACCCTTCCGATTTTTGATCAAATCTTTACACGTATTGGGGCAGCAGATGATTTGATTTCTGGTCAAAGTACTTTTATGGTAGAGATGCTTGAAGCAAAAAATGCGATGGTACATGCGACAAAGAACAGTTTGATTTTATTTGATGAAATTGGACGCGGGACAAGTACATATGATGGGATGGCTCTTGCGCAGGCAATCATTGAATTTGTGCATGATCATATTGGTGCCAAAACTCTTTTCTCCACCCATTATCATGAACTGACGGTACTTGAATCCCAATTAAGCGAGCTGAAAAATGTCCACGTACGAGCTGAAGAGCATGAAGGGACAGTTGTTTTCTTACATCAAATCAAAGAAGGTGCAGCGGATAAAAGCTACGGCATCCATGTAGCGCAGCTTGCTGAGCTGCCTAATGCGATCATTGATCGAGCCCAGACCATCTTAACGGAGCTTGAGAGCGGATCACATGAAGTGGTTCCGCGCGTCTCTAAAGCCCCGAAAAAAGAGATGGCTGAGGAAAAACAGCAGCTTTCTTTCTTTGAAGTGGAAGAAAAACCGCAAACAAAACCTGTGTTGAAAAACAAAGATCAAGCAGTGATCGAAGAATTGAAGTCATTTAATTTAATGGATATGACACCGCTTGAAGCCATGACAAAGCTATATGAATTGCAAAAGAAATTATAATGTAAGGTGAGGTGAGCAAGAAATGGCAAAGATTATTCAGTTATCCGATGACCTATCAAATAAAATTGCAGCTGGTGAAGTGGTCGAACGTCCAGCTTCTGTCGTGAAGGAGCTCGTGGAAAATGCGATCGATGCTAGTAGTACTGTCATTGAAATCGATGTAGAAGAAGCAGGACTTTCTTCTATTAGAATTATTGATAATGGGGTGGGAATCGATGCTGAAGATTGTAAGCTCGCCTTTCAGCGTCATGCGACGAGTAAAATCAAAGATGAAAATGATCTGTTTCGTGTCAGGACGCTCGGTTTCAGGGGGGAGGCGCTGCCAAGTATTGCCTCAGTCTCTCACTTAGAAATGAAGACAAGTACCGGTGAAGGTGCTGGAACACACTTAGCTCTCCAAGGCGGGAAGATCATTTCGGAGAAAAAAACCTCTGGCCGTCGCGGCACCGAAATTGTGGTCACCAACTTATTTTATAATACGCCAGCCCGTCTAAAATATATGAAAACTGTTCATACGGAGCTTGGCAACATTTCTGATGTTGTGAACCGAATTGCACTTGCTCATCCAGAAGTGTCGATTCGCTTGCGACATCAAGGAAAAGTGCTGCTTCAAACAAATGGAAACGGAGATGTGCGGCATGTGCTTGCGGCCATTTATGGAACGGCAGTGGCCAAAAAAATGCTGCCACTACATGTACAATCACTTGATTTTGAAGTGAAAGGCTATATTTCCTTACCAGAAGTGACAAGGGCATCTCGTAATTATATGTCTTCTGTTGTCAACGGCAGATATGTCAAGCATTTCCCGCTGGTGAAAGCCATTCATGAAGGATACCATACACTGCTCCCGATCGGACGTCATCCGATCACATTTATTGAGATGAAGATGGACCCGATTTTAGTCGATGTGAATGTACATCCATCAAAACTTGAAGTAAGACTAAGTAAAGAGCAGGAACTTCATGAGCTGATCAAACAAGGGATTAAGGACGTCTTTCAAAAGCAGCAGCTCATTCCAAGTGCTCACATGCCTAAAAAAGCGCCAATGCCAGCTGTGAAAAATGAGCAGCAGTCCTTAGCTTTTGATTCTAAACAAACAATGAAAAGCCGAGCGGAGACCCCTGTTTCCTATGAGGCGTACCCGCTTGAATCGGCTGTATACGAGACAAGTCAGAAGGACACATACGGGATGCCTGAACCGGAAAGCTTGGAAGAGACTTTATCAGCACCGTCTGAAGAAACGTTTGACCATGTATATGTAGAGGAATCTGCAGCTTCGCATGAACAACATGAGGAAGTGATGCTGGAAGACAGTGCAGCTCAGCATCAGGCTGAAAGTGAACGTGTCCCTGTCATGTATCCGATTGGACAAATGCACGGAACGTATATTTTGGCTCAAAATGAACGCGGTCTTTATATCATCGATCAGCACGCAGCCCAAGAGCGAATCAAGTATGAGTACTTTCGTGAGAAGGTAGGAGAGATTGAACAGGAAGTCCAAGAAATGCTTGTGCCATTAACCTTTCACTATTCTAAAAACGATATGCTGATTATTGAAGAGCATCTCGATATTTTAGCAAAAGTAGGGGTCTTCTTAGAACCGTTCGGATCAGGAAGCTATATCGTTCGATCGCATCCACAGTGGTTTCCTAAGGGAGAAGAGGCTGAACTCATCGAAGAAATCATTCAGCAAGTGCTTGATGAGAAACGAGTAGATATTAAGAAACTGAGAGAAGAAGCGGCGATCATGATGAGCTGTAAAGGCTCGATTAAAGCAAATCGTCATTTGCGTCATGATGAAATCAAAGCCTTATTAGATGAACTCCGGCAAACACAAGACCCATTTACATGTCCGCATGGCCGGCCGATTATGATTCATCATTCCACATATGAAATGGAGAAGATGTTTAAACGGGTCATGTGATGAATGAGAAAAAGCGCTCTAATAGCGCTCAGCGTGAAGAGAAAGTGAGGGTTTTTAAGACAAGATGTCCACAAAACCCTCATTTTTGTCTTTTGAACTGTTCAAGAAACGATATATGGTGTTTTTCATTTGGAGTTTATTCAATATACGGTGTATTTAAAACTTCAAAAAACTGTCGAGGTTTTCTCGACAGCCTGAAGCGCTCTTAGAGCGCTTTTTTGTTTAGCATCCGCAAGGATTTGGCGGTGTGACGACAACTGGGCGTTTATTAATATCAATCGTATCCTCTGCATAAAATGTGGAACCAATGCTGATCGCACGATTTTCTGCGCGGAACGTATATGTACCTGCAGCAGGAAGTACTTTATGTGAAAGTTGTAATGTATATTGGGAACTTCCGAATAAATCGAAACGAGCTGGAATGCGGACAGTTTTTCCGTTGTTCAAAATGTAACTGTCTTTTAATGCTTTTCCATTGATAATATCCTTTGTTGTGGCTTGAAAACCTGCTGGTAAAGTAAATTCAACTGCACCAATACTAAGAACAGAATTTGGACGGTAAGTTAGGTCAATGTCAGAAAAAGACCATTCCTGTTTACTTGCTCCTGTGATTTTTGCATAAAGGGCAGCTGGTCGTGCATTCGTTGAAGCTTTGCCTTCCTCTGTTTTAGCCCCTTCAGCTGATGCGGCTAGCGGTACTGAGAGTGCCATGATCAATGTAAGCATCCCCATCATAATCATTGTCCATGTTTTCTTCATTTCTTCCTTCCCCCTTGATTGATTATAGGTAAATAATAGATGATTGCATCCATTATTTACCTATAAGGTTACCATATTCCTATATGTCATTAAATGGTATTTTATACCCTTATTTTGCTTGTTTTTTAGTAATAACGGGGTAGGAATGCATTTGATTGGTTCATTCCGTAAGCATTTCCTGTCATATGATGATTTGCCGGCATCATCATATTCATATCATGATAGCCATATGGCTGGTAGGGAGCCATACCATAACCGCCGTAGTGACCGAAGTGATGGTGATCGTTCATCTGTACATTTGAATAGGGTTCATACTGCTTCATAAAAGGGGAATAGGCTGAATGATGATGCGGATGGTGTCCGCTATAAGCATCTTTTTTACCGGTATGATAATGATTTGGCATATTCATAGGGTCATGCATGTTTGGTGCGATCACATGCTCATGATTGGCTGTATACACATTTTCAAACGTGTGATAGGGATTTCCTTGATGGTAATGGTTGGTTTGGTTATTCATATTGTTCATTTTGTATCTCATCCTTTTTTTCAGGTTGCCATATCTTATGAACTGCACCTGTTTCATGAGCCTATCCATATGAAAGAAAAGAACGACATCCAACAAAAAAACCGGCTTTTCAGCCGGGAAAACAAAAATCAGGTGCAGCGTCAAACACTAAAATGAGAAGCTATGTCTTTTTCTGCGACGCTTCTTACATCTGCTGCAGACACTTTTAGGATAATAATGGGGATCGTAGCTTCTTGAAGTATCCCAAAAATCGCTCTCAAACCAATCATCTTTTTTATGATAAAACTTCTTTTTTTCACACGGATCAATATGGTGATGATCGTCATGCTTTTTATAGCATTTTGAGTGGGAATGTTTGCTCTTGCATTTGCACATTGTCATCCCTCCTAAATGTGACTCAATGCTAGTATATGCAAGAAAGGTGTACGAGGACTGGATGGTGGCGCTCCTTTTGTAAAAAAAGGCTAATTCTTTAAAAACTCAAATAAAAAGAATTGACTAGTGCTAAATTAACATGATAAAATATAAATTTTTATCCTCTGCTGAAATGTGTTATAATCATATTGTGAATACTTTCGGAGGTGGCGGATTTGTTTCAAATAGGTGATAAAATTGTTTATCCTATGCATGGAGCCGGTGTGATTGAAGGAATGGAAGAAAAAGAGATTTTAGGTAAGACGGAGGAATATTTTCTGATTCAAATGCCGAATATGCAGATGATGATCCCAAGAGGCAGAATCAATCAACTAGGTATACGTCCGGTAGCTGATCAAGCTACGCTGAAAGTTGTGATGAACAATTTTGCAGAAGAAACAAACGACGACACGCTTACTTGGAAGCAAAGATATGATGAAAATCTGAAAAAGCTAAAAACAGGTTCGATTGAAGATGGCGCAGACGTTGTCAAAGATCTGATGAGACGTAATCAGAAAAAAGCTTTAAATTCTAGCGAAAAGAAGATGCTTGAAGATGCACGGGGCATGTTAGTGAGCGAAATTTCACTTGCACAAGGCATGTCGCAAGATGAAGTGCTGACAGCATTAGAGAATGAATTAAGAGTTTAATGCTCGATATACAGAGACTGGCTGTAAACAGTAGGAGATATTCCTTTTGTTTACAGCTTTTTTATTTGAAAAAAGATGAAAATTCCCAATTTTGTAGGTGTTTTTGACTAAAACTAAAATGAGGTCATAGGATTTAGTTTTTACTTGCACATGAACCGTTTTAAAGAAGCCGAAAATACCTAGGACAACATAAAAAAACAGGTAAGTTCTCCTGATTATGAAAAGGAGCCGGACATTCTTTGAATTCTTTTAGCGATTGATAGTAAAATAATGCGATAAGATGACATCGAAGAGAATGAAAAGGAGCGGTGAAATGAAAAGACTACTCATATGTGGATTCATCTTTCTCATCCTGTGTGCTCTTTTAATGGTGAAATGCAGCCATTCCATGCCAGAAAATAAAGAGCAAAAGCAACATCATGAAGAAGTACAAAAGTATAAGAAAGAGCGAAAAAAAGGTGATCAATATGAAAGTTTTAAACAACTCATACAGCATGAAAGAGACGGCTATGAGATAGAATTTCACGAAAAAGGCGGAAGTGACTTACTTGTCTTTTCTCCTCACGGCGGCGAAATTGAACCAGGAACAAGTGAAATTGTAGAAGCATTTCAAAAAAAGTACTCTACGTATTTATTTGAAGGGACAAAACAAGACAACAACCGAGACTTGCATATCACTAGTACAAAATTCGATGAACCCATTTTGGTTCAAATGATTAAAACATATCCCTTTTCTATATCTATCCACGGTTATAACAGTGATAGAAGACATACACTTGTGGGCGGGACAAACGAAAAAATGCAAAAAGCGGTTGTGCGAGAACTAAAAGACCGGGGCTTCTCCGCAGAGCTCGTGCAAAAAGGCGAACGCCTCTCTGGAACGGATCCAAACAACATTAATAATCAAAATGCAAGTGGGGAAAGTGTCCAGTTAGAAATTAGTACGGCGCAGAGAAAAGCCTTTTTTGACAACTTCGATACAAGAAAAGGAAAGAAAAAAGCATTTAGTCGCTATGTCAGTGGTTTAAAAGAAGTGCTTAGAGAATTCGACCCTTCTTCGTAGAAAAAAGGTTTTGATGGGCAAAAGTACTCTCTTTAAACTTGGTAAAAAAGATAGAAATGTGCAAAATCAACATAAAATATGAAATAAATGACAATTTGCCTTAAAATCATAAATTATGTAAAATAATAGTTATCAGTTTGATATGATAGAATGGGGCTGAAGTGGATGGCACACAAAATACCATCTTCCGAAGTAGGTGTAAAAATCAATCAATGGTACACACATATTTGCAAATTTGAAGTTGATCAGGCAAACGATATGAAGCGCCTTGTTGAAGAAGACATTCATGAGATGGAAGAAGACCAAGATTTATTACTCTATTATTCTCTCATGGATTTTCGCCATCAAATGATGCTTCAGCACTTAACGCCAGTCCATGCAGGGAATGAATCGCTTCAAGCGGTTTCTTTTCCAAAAGAAATTGAAGAGGCAGAAGACGAGTTGACGGGTTTAATGGGCTATTACTTTCATTTTTTCCATGGAATGTATGCATTTATCCAGCACCGCTATATCGAAGCCATTTCCTATTATAAGCATGCGGAACATCAGCTGATCTTAGTGACAGATGAGATCGAAAAAGCGGAATTTTATTATAAAATTGCTGAAGTATACTATCATATGAAACAAACCTATTTTTCTATGCATTATGCGAAAAAAGCGAGAGACATCTATAAGAAACATCAGCTTTATGGAAAAAGAAGCATTCAATGCGATTTTGTGATGGCAGGTAATTGGATTGATGTAAGTCAGCATCAAAAAGCGCTCCCGTATTTAGAAAAAGCTTTAAAAGTGTGTGAAGCAATGGAAAGAAAAGAATGCACATCTTATTTTAAGGCGATGGCCCTCAATAACTTAGGAACTTGTCATTATAGTATGGGAACCTATCATACAGCGACTGTCTTCTTTGAACAAGCCATTTCACTTTATCAAAAAGATCAAGCTGCAACGATGATCAAATCATTGTTTTCACTGGCTCTTACTTGTTTTAAACTCGAAGATATGGAGCGAGCGAGTGAGGCTATAAAGGAAGGCATGAATCAGGCCTCTATATTGGGAGATGAAATTTATCAATTGAAATTCCAATTTTTACAGGCACTCTATATAGAAACAGACAGCTCTGAACAATTGAGATCAGCCCTTTTGGGACTACGAAACAAAAAAATGTTTGCTGATTTAGAGGAATTGGCACTTGATGCGGCTAATTATTATAAGGAACGCGACATGTACAAGGAATCTTCCACTTTTTTTGAAATTGTGATCGAAGCGCGTACGCACATTCAAAAAGGAGATGAGATGTATGAGAACGAAGCATAACATGTCAGCTGCTCAAGTAGAAGAAAGACTTCACACATAAAAACAGACAAAACAACACCCTTTACGAAAAACGTAAAGGGCTTTTTTATTTATTCTTGGATGGCTTTTTCTGCGTCGATGGCACCTGCTCCGTAAATCATTGGGTCCTCTCCAGACCACTTGCTTGTATTTTCTTTTAATAAAGTTTTGACTTCATCAGGTGTTAAATCTGGTGAATGCTCTAATAATAGTGCGCAGATACCGGCACAAATAGGCGTCGCCATCGAAGTGCCAGATAACGTCGTATAATCATCATCGACTCTACTTGATTTATCTAGTTTATCTAGGAATGATCTTGGTGATCTAAGAGAGACGATATTGACTCCTGGTGCGAGGAGGTCGGGCTTTGTTTCACCGTAGACCGTTGGACCTCTGCTCGAAAATGGTGCCACGACATCGTCACTTGATTCGGGTGTATTTCGATCATCATAGGCTCCGACCGTAATGACTTTTTGACTCACGGCAGGGCTAGCAATCGTTTGACTGTTAGGGCCGGAGTTCCCAGCAGCAACGCATACCACAATCCCTTGATCCCAAGCTGCATTGACAGCGCGCACCATCGGATCGTCTTGTTCGTCATCATAACGCTGCGCATCGCCGCCTAGTGACATACTGATAATGTGAATTGGGTCATCAGGATGGTCTTCGTTGAACTGTATGCACCACTCAACACCTTCTATAATAGTAGAAAGTGATCCAGCGCCTTGTTTATTTAACACTTTTACCCCAATGATATTGGCTTTTGGAGCGGGTCCTTTGTATAAGCCGTCTGAGGCAACTCCGTCTCCAGCCACATCCCCAGCGCAATGCGTTCCGTGACCGTTATCATCATAAGGTTTCGTTTTTTGTTTGACTAAATCTACAAAGTTGCGAATTCTTCCATCTAAGTCCTCATGTGGGTATACGCCCGTGTCAATGACAGCAACCGTAATGCCTTCACCGGTTAAGGTCGTGCCATTTCGAACGACTTCATCCGCATGACTTGCTTGTGTCGCCACATCCAGTAGTGCATGTACCTGTCTATCTAAATATATTTTGCGAATATGCTCCCCATTCGCTAAGAGTTCCTCTAAAGCAGCAGGGGTAAGATCAGCTGCGCAGCAGTCAATGTGTGAAAAGTGTTTTTTGATGTTTGTTTTTCTACTTTTTTTCATTAGCTGCTTTGTACTTTGAATGCCAGCTTCGACTGCATCTTCCTTAAATTCAATGATGACCCGAAGCTGCTTTCTTTTCTTTAACCTTCCTTCAAAAAAACGATGAAGAAAACAAGGTGTCCACTTAAAAGGTTTATAGAGGTGAAGGACGGTCTCTCTTAAAGGCTGATCCAGTTTACTAGCATGTGTTCTGACCATTTGTACCATGGAAAATCCAAACATGTGATGCCCTCCATTCTAGCTCTCAATTCTCGTACACTCTTACGTTATGAACATGACAGCATCTTCGTTCGGATTCTTGTCCCTTCTTTTGTTCATATTGGCGTCTGACTCATTTCCTCCAAAAAGAAAAAGCGTTTACATTTTGTAAAATAATAGAAAAAGGTGGAAATCATATCAAAACTGCCGATGATAGGTGGGAGAGTTCTTCTTAGAGAACCAGTAAAACAGAGGATTCTGCAGAAAAAAGGGGGGTTCTAGACAGGGTCAATGCTCATACAAATGTGATTCATTCCAGATGAAAAAAATCAAATTCGCATAAAAAAAAGACGAATTAAAGAAAACAGACTGGGTAGGACTAGGTCATTTTAAACATAACTTCATTTGTTTGTCATACTATTCTAACTCTGTTTTCAATCAGGAGAGGCGTTTCTGTGTATATAAATGCAATTATCTTATTTTTGAGGAATCTCATGATCTAGAGTGTTATGATCAAATTTGAAGAGAAAAAGTGGAAAAAATGAAAAGAAATGATGATTCAATATTAATCATAGAAACGGCTTAGAAATCTGTTAAAGGAGAACGGGAATGAAGAAGTTTTTTGCTTTGCTTCTCCTGCTTGCACTCGGATGGGGCGTCTATTATACCATGCAAGCACAGGAACATGATGAGCCAGTGTCATCAGGTGGAGAAGACGAAAGCGGTTCAAATGATATGTATCGTAATTTTAAAGAACTGGAAGAGAATGAATCAACAGATCATTATCAAATCACATCCAATCCAGTGCCCGGCAGCCGTCTTCTAGTAATGTCGCCTCATGGCGGGAGAATCGAAGGCGGCGTTAGTGAGATTGTCCATTTTTTTGATAATGATTTTTCTACGTACTTATTTGAAGGTTTTAGAGAAAATGCATCAGAACTTCATATTACAAGTACAAACTTTGATGAACCAATCGGAGTCGCACAGGCAAAAGCACATGATTATGTATTAGCTGTTCACGGGTATAGAGGGGAGCCGGGAATTGAACACACCCTTGTTGGCGGAACAGACTATGACCGTGCTGAAAAAATCGTGAACTCATTAGAGCGCAACGGTTTTTCTGCTGAACTTGCAGTTGCACACGCAACCCTAAGCGGAACGAGCAATCATAATATTAATAATCTTACTAAAACAGGGCAAAGTGTACAGCTTGAGATTAGTAGAAGTCAACGGGAAGCGTTATTTGACAGTTTCGATTTTCGGCAGCGATCGAGTACAAAAAACGAGACGTTCTACCGGTATGTCAGGGCGATTCGAACGGTGCTGGATGAAGAATATACGTAAGGATGGTTCACATCTTAAGACAGCAAGATGAATTCTTGTTACACTATAAAAAGTGATAACAAAAGGAGAGACAGATATGGCACGTCATCATTTTCATCTTCAAGCGAGCTGGCCTGGTTTGCGTAACGATGTGGGGACAATCGAATGTGAACAGTTAAAGACGAAGATTTCCATTCCAAAAGAAATGGATGGACCGGGTATTGGAACAAATCCAGATGAGATGCTCCTAGGTGCAGCGGCTACATGTTATATCATTACACTTGCAGCCATGATGGAGCGGAGTCAATTAGAGAAAGAGGATCTATTGATGAGCTCTGAGGCAGTTGTCGATGTGACAAACGGTGTGTTTACATATGAGAAAATCATTCACCGTCCTGTCATCATTCTCAAAGAGTCGGCTACTGCACAGGACATAGAACGAGCTCGTATGCTTGCACATAAAGCTGAAAGCTCATGTATGATTTCTAGAGCTGTGCAAGGGAATGTCCATATTTCTTTAGAAGAAACCATCAAAGCTGGTTATTAAGATAAAAAAGTCATTTTCTCTTGATTAATGGAGAAAATGACTTTTTTTATGACGTCCATTCGGTTTGATCGAGTGGTTCTTTCTTTTCTTCCTTTTGTTTTTTGGATTGATTTAAGACAATGACGCCGCATATGACAAGTGCAAGACCAATGAATCCTTTCATATGAATGGTTTCGTTAAATAGCACGAGGCCCACAAGAGCAGTAAGTGCTGTACCGACCCCAGACCAAGTGGCATATGCAGATGACAGCTCAATTGTTTTGAGTGCCAAACTGAGAAAGGTAAAGGCGCACCCAAATCCGATCAGCACTCCCATACTCGGCAGCACCTGTGTAAAACCTTGCGAAAGCTTCAGCATTGTACTGCCAAAAACCTCTGTCAAAATGGCTCCTGTTAAATAAAGCATTCCTTTCATATCACTTCACATCCTTTAAGACATATTTAATAGTACGACCCCTGAAACAAGCATTGCCATTCCAATAAGTGCTTTACGGTTTAAGGTTTCTTTGAAAAAGAGCACGCCAAAAAAAGCCGTGAGGACAGTACCGACCCCAGACCATGTGGCGTAAGACATGCTAAGTGGAATGATATTTAGGGTCAATGACAGCATGTAAAAAGCAAGTGTATAGCCAGCGACAACGACAGCGCTAGGTTTAAAGCGTGTGAAACCATTTGATAGTTTCAGCATCGCTGCCCCAATCGCTTCTGAAAAAATGGCGACAGCCAAAAAAAGATATCCGAGGATCATCATCATCCCTCCTCTAAAATGTGTAAAATTCGATGAAGTAAAAGGGTTTTTTCCTCTCGATTCAATGGTTCAAGCTGAAACATTTCTGAAAACCATATGCCATCACAGGCAAGACGAATCAGCTGGCTAAGTGCAGAATCATTGATTTCCTCGGCTGCTTTTTCTTTAAATTCCGCATAAAAATGACGCCAAGGATTTAATAACGCTTCATCAAATGACATGGTTGCCAGCATACTTGTACATAGCTGTGTGGTGTTTTGCCTATCAAGATCATTTAATGTGGCCAATATATAGGCACGTACATAAGGCGCCTTTTCGTTTTTGTATGTTTCCTGATACGTGTCAAGCTGCTGACGAAAAGAGGCAACCGCATGCTCATTCATCTGCTGGATCAGTTCTTCCTTGCTCGAAAAATGATACAGTAGTCCGGCTTTGGTCATATTTGCATGTTCTGCCACCTGCTGAAGGGTGAGCTGACCCAATCCTTCTTTTAGAATGGTGTGAGCTGCTGCTTCAAAAATTTGTTCTTTTTTCGTTTTAGACATAAAAAAAACACCTACTTTACTGAACGGTCGGTAAAGTAAATGTTAACCTATGAAAAACAAACGTGTCAATCGATTCATTTTATAAGAGGATGTTTTCACTAAATTGTCATTTTTAATAATAAGGGTATGGTCCATATGGCGGATATTGCGGTGGATAAGGATAACCATAGCCATATCCTGGAGCGAGGAGCGACCCAGCTAGAAGCCCTCCAGCAAAACCACCTAAAAATGGCGGTCCAAAAAATCCAGGTCTCCCATAGCCGAAACCAGGGCGTCCAAATCCAAACCCAGGTCTTCCAAAACCAAATCCAGGGCGTCCAAATCCAAAAGGTCTTCTCATCTCATCTTGAACAAACGGTGCGTCAAAATAATTCATAAAAAAAGGCTCCTTTCACATAAAATCACTGTAACTGACATCAGTGTATTCGAATGGCCTACATGTGTTTGGGTGAATGCCTAAAATAAGGAGGAATGTAAAAAATGGGCCTGTATCCATCTGATTGGGCTAAATGTCCACCTCATGCTCATGCTTATAAAGCGCGAACGGATGTAACAGAAGAACATTATCATTTAATAGAAGGTATTTCTCAGCCTGTGAATGGAAGCAGTACTGACAGACATACTCATTATTACCGGGGGATCACGTCGTTTGAAAGAGGGCATTTCCATAGATATTATGGCGTCACTGGACCTGCTATCCCAAGAGTGGACGGGACGCACTATCATGAAATTGAGGAAGTCACGTTTTCTGCCTATACCGATTCTGTCCCGATTCCATACGGGGGAGTCGTTTACAGTCCAGATGAAGAAAGGCCGACGCATAAGCACCGTTTAAAAGGAAAGACATATGAAGTGGTCGGGAATGAACCACTTGGCTGGTGACGAGGAGTATATAGGAGAGAAAGAGAAGTTATGCTATACTGTAGGCAGTTTGTAAAAGAGAGTGATGTTATGAAAAAACAACCAGTGATTGTATTAGTAGGTCCGACGGCTGTCGGAAAAACAAAGCTGAGCATTGATATAGCGAAAGCATTTAATGGAGAAATTATCAGCGGGGATTCGATGCAGATCTATAAAGGGATGGATATTGGCACAGCGAAAATCACCCTGGAAGAAATGGAAGGCGTTCCGCACCATTTAATCGATATTAAACAGCCGGACGAATCGTTTTCTACAGCTGAATTTCAGCAGCTTGTCCGCTTAAAAATCAAAGAGATTGCTGCGAGAGGGAAAACGCCCATGATTGTTGGTGGAACTGGGCTATATATTCAGTCTGTTTTATATGATTACACGTTTACTGATGAGAAAAGTGATCCTGCTTTTAGAGAAGAGATGACGCTGTTTAAGCAGCAGCATGGACCGATCAAGCTGTATGAAAAGCTAAGAGAAGCCGATCCTGAGGCTGCAAAAGCGATTCATCCGAATAACGTCCGCCGCGTGATCAGGGCGCTTGAAATCATCCATACAACAGGTCAGAAAATGTCTGATATGCAAAACGGGCATCAAGAAGTTCCTCTGTATGACACTGCCTTCATTGGGCTGAAAATGGACCGAGAGCTTTTGTACGAGCGCATTCATCAAAGAATTGATATGATGTTAGATGAAGGCTTAATTGAAGAAGTGAGCGCACTTTATCAATCTGGTTTGAAAGATTGTCAGTCTGTTCAAGCGATTGGTTATAAAGAGTTGTATGCCTATTTTCAAGGCAACTGCTCACTTGATGAAGCCATCCAGCAATTAAAACAAAATTCCCGAAGATATGCGAAGCGTCAGTTTACGTGGTTCCGTAATAAAATGGATGTCACCTGGTTTGATATGACACCACCTTGCCACTTTTCAGACAAAAAAGAGGAAATTTTCGCATATATAGCAGGAAAGCTTGGACTTAAAGCGAAACTGTAGTTATCAGAATCAAGGAGGACGAAACATGAAACCGATTAATATTCAGGACCAATTTTTGAATCAGATCCGCAAAGACAATACATTTGTCACCGTATTTTTACTGAATGGCTTTCAGCTTCGCGGTCAAGTAAAGGGATTTGACAATTTCACGGTGCTGCTTGAGACAGAAGGGAAGCAGCAGCTTATTTATAAACACGCGATTTCAACATTTGCACCTCAAAAAAATGTAAATCTTGAATTAGAATAAACACCAATTTTCACCAATAGCCCCATGCATCTGCGAATAAACCGGCCGAAACCCGCTACGTTTTTTGTCAGTGCAGAGGGGCTATTTTGCATGCCATGAAACTTTTCTGTCTAAGCTGCGTATAAATCCTTATTGGACATTGAAAAGGTGAGGGGATTTATATGGAAAATGCAGAGCTTGAATTAAGAAGGATTCGAGTGATTCTTCTTTTGATTGGAATCGTTGTCTTATTTGGATCATGCGCCATCTCGAACATCGAAACGAGACAAGAAAGTTGGCATAACCATTCTGGTGAGCGTGATCGGAGCCATGTTGATGGTCTTTTACCATCATCTGTTGCGCTAAAAAATAATCACATTGCTGTTGTGAAAGATGATGAAGTATATGTATACCGGTTTGATGAAAAAGAAGGAGAGCTGACGCTCGTTACCTCAAAGTACATAGATGAATGGGATGAAGATGATGGTGATAGTGAAGACTTCGATGAAGAGTAAGCACGTAAATTTACAAATGATTGTGAAGTCGCTACACTATAATCATGCATCAGACATCTAGACAGAAAAGGATGAGTTCATGACACACAAAATTAAAATTAATCATTGGGAACAAACTTGTGAAGATGACTCCTGTTTCGAATATGGAACAAGCGTTTCTGTAAACGGGAAAGAGTTAGTAAGAGAAGCCTCGATCGTCTCTGCGCTTGAAGCGGTGCTGAAAGAATTAGGTGTTGAAGTGGAAATAACAGAAGTGTCAGAAGATTTACAGTGCGATGCCTACAAAAAATAAAACAAAAAGTCTAGTCTACTAAGCGATTTTTTTTCGTGTTATGATAGATTTCGGTTTCAGTTGAATAGGGAGTAGGGCAGTCTATTTTTAGAACCTGCTCTGCTCTATTTATTTGAACGTACGAGTTCGGCTATGAATGTTCGGCCGGGTTGGTTGATTTTTTTCGTTTTGAGCATCTATATATTGTGTTTTAAAAAAACATAGTATACTATATATAGTGAATAACGGAATGATCAACAATACTAAAAACTAGGTCGTGATGGAATTGATTCAAATCGTATTTGATTCAAAAACAGGAAATGTTCAACGCTTTTTGGACAAGACCCCTTTTACAGACAAACGAAAATTGACTGGAGAAGAGTTTTTGGATACGCCGTTTATTCTCGTCACCTTTACGACAGGATTTGGACAAGTCCCTGGTACCACGCAGTCATTTTTAGAGAAAAATGCGCACCTTTTACTAGGTGTAGCGGTGAGCGGGAACAAAGTGTGGGGAGATAACTTTGCCAAAAGCGCCGATACGATTTCTAAACAATATCAAGTTCCTATTTTGCACACCTTTGAACTAAGCGGAACAAAAAGGGATGTTGAATTGTTTACACAGGAGGTAGAAAGAATTGTCACAAAATCAGGTTCCAAAGTGGATACAATTAAATAACGAGATTATGATTCAAAAAGAAGGAAAGTTTCAGTTCGACAAGGACAAAGAAGCTGTACATAGTTATTTCGTAGATTATATTAATCAAAACACAGTCTTCTTTCACAACTTAGAAGAGAAGATTGATTACTTAATAGAAAACGACTACTATGAGGAAGAATTTTTAAGACAATACAGCATGTCAGATATTAAAGAAGTATTTGAAGCTGCATATGCCAAGAAATTTAGATTCCCATCATTTATGAGTGCGTTTAAGTTTTACAATGATTATGCACTGAAAACAAATGACAAAAAGAAAATCCTTGAACGCTATGAAGACCGCATTTCAGTTGTGGCTCTTTTCTTTGCGGGCGGAGACAAAAAGAAAGCACTTGAGTTTGTGGAGCTGATGATCAACCAAGAGTATCAGCCAAGTACACCAACATTCTTAAACGCAGGCCGTAAAAGACGTGGTGAGCTGGTGAGCTGCTTCTTGCTTGAAGTGAATGACTCATTAAACGATATTTCAAGAGCCATTGATATTTCCATGCAGCTTTCTAAATTAGGCGGCGGCGTCAGCTTGAACCTTTCAAAGCTTCGTGCGAAAGGTGAAGCGATCAAAGATGTAGAAAATGCGACCAAAGGTGTCGTAGGCGTCATGAAACTTCTTGATAATGCATTCCGATATGCAGATCAAATGGGACAAAGACAAGGTTCAGGCAGTGCGTACCTGAATATATTCCACAGAGATATTAATGATTTCTTAGATACGAAAAAAATCTCTGCGGATGAAGATGTTCGTGTGAAAACACTTTCGATCGGTGTCGTCATCCCAGATAAATTTATCGAGCTTGCTAGAGAAGATAAAACAGCTTACACATTCTATCCTCATACAGTTTATAAAGCTTATGGACAGCATCTTGATGAGATGGATATGGAAGAAATGTATGACGAGCTTGTAGAAAACCCGAAAGTCAAAAAAGAAAAAGTCAATCCGAGAAAACTTCTTGAAAAATTAGCTGTTCTGCGCTCAGAATCAGGCTATCCATATATCATGTTCCAAGATAATGTGAATAGAGAGCACGCACTGAACCATATTTCACGTGTGAAATTCTCAAACCTTTGCTCAGAAGTACTTCAAGCATCAGAAGTCTCTTCTTACACGGACTATGATCAAGATGATGAGATCGGACTTGATATTTCTTGTAACCTTGGTTCTTTAAATATCATGAACGTGATGAAAAACAAATCCATTGAAAAAACAGTCAAGCTTGCAACGGACTCACTCACACTTGTGTCTGAAACAACAGATATCCGCAATGCACCAGCTGTTAGAAAAGCGAACAAAGCGATGAAGTCAATTGGACTTGGTGCGATGAACCTTCATGGGTATTTAGCTCAAAACCAAATCGCTTATGAAAGTGAAGAAGCAAGAGATTTCGCTAATACGTTCTTTATGATGGTGAACTATTACTCCATTAAGCGTTCAAGTGAGCTTGCAAAAGAAAAAAGGGAAACATTCCACCGTTATGAGGGCTCTGGTTATGCAACAGGTGAGTACTTCAATAAATACGTAGAAAATGATTTCACTCCAAAAACAGAAAAAGCGGCTGCGCTATTTGAAGGCATGCACATTCCAACAAAAGAAGATTGGGCAGCACTCAAAGACTTTGTAGCGGAAAATGGCATGTACCATAGCTATCGATTATGTATTGCGCCAACAGGTTCTATTTCGTATGTTCAATCGGCAACAGCGTCTGTGATGCCAATTATGGAACGTATCGAAGAACGAACATACGGAAACAGCAAAACGTATTATCCAATGCCAGGACTTTCAGCACAAAACTGGTTCTTCTATAAAGAAGCATACGATATGGACATGTTTAAAGTGGTCGATATGATCGCAACCATTCAGCAGCACGTCGATCAAGGAATCAGCTTTACATTATTCCTAAAAGATACGATGACAACGCGTGACTTAAATCGCATCGATCTTTATGCACACCATAAAGGCATTAAGACACTTTATTATGCAAGAACGAAGGATACAGGGCAGGAAGGCTGTCTTTCTTGTGTTGTTTGATTAAAGGAGAGTTTAACGTGACAAAAATTTATGATGCAGCCAACTGGTCAAAACACGAAGACGATTTTACACAAATGTTTTACAATCAAAACGTCAAGCAATTCTGGCTTCCAGAGGAGATTTCCTTAAACGGGGATCTCTTAACATGGAAATATTTAGGCGAAAAAGAGCAAGATACGTACATGAAGGTACTGGCTGGACTGACGTTACTTGATACAGAACAAGGAAATACAGGAATGCCGATAGTGGCTGAACATGTGGACGGCCATCAGCGTAAAGCCGTGTTAAACTTTATGGCCATGATGGAAAATGCAGTTCATGCGAAATCATACTCAAATATCTTCATGACGCTTGCACCGACTGAAACGATTAGTGAAGTATTTGAATGGGTCAAGAAAAATAAATTCTTGCAAAAGAAAGCAGATATGATTGTAGGTCTGTACCGTTCCATTCAAAAGGATGACCCGATCTCCTTATTTAAAGCAATGGTTGCTTCCGTGTATTTAGAAAGCTTCCTATTCTATAGCGGCTTTTACTACCCGCTATATTTCTACGGTCAAGGAAAGCTTATGCAAAGTGGTGAAATCATTAACTTGATTTTGCGCGATGAAGCGATTCACGGTGTTTATGTTGGATTGTTAGCACAAGAAATTTACAACAAACAAACACCTGACGTGCAAAAAGAGCTCTATGATTTCTCTATCGATCTGCTTAATGAGCTTTATGAAAATGAACTTCATTACACAGAGGATATTTATGACCAAGTCAATTTATCGCATGATGTGAAAAAGTTCATTCGTTACAATGCCAATAAAGCGTTAATGAACCTTGGATTTGCCCCTTACTTTGAAGAAGAAGAGATTAACCCGATTGTGTTGAACGGACTCAATACAAAAACAAAGTCTCATGACTTCTTCTCGATGAAAGGGAACGGCTACAAAAAAGCAACAGTTGAGCCGTTAAAAGATGACGATTTCTTCTTTGGAGATGAATCATAAGTAAAACGCAAAAGTCAAAACGCATCACTCGTTTTGGCTTTTTGCCATTTCAGATAAAGCGTTACATACTGGAGGTTACCGAACATGGGAAAAATGGACGAAATGATTTTAGTTGCACCGCGCGCACGCGTGTTCCAAAACGAAACACTTGCGTTTAATGGTGTGAATAGTGAAGAGAAAACAATCAGCACCATTATGAAAGAAATCGAAGAGCACTTCGAGCAGATGCGAAGAGGCGATGCAGAAGAAAATCCTGACTTCAAACAGCCGATACCTTATGTTGTGATTAAGCGTGAGGACGAAGTGTATGTATATGAAAGACTTCAAGGCGGGGGAGAGACTCGCTTACATCATAAATTATCTCTTGGCTTTGGCGGTCATATGAATTTCATTGAAGGAAAAAAATTTGCTGAGATTCTAAAAGAAAATACCGATCGTGAACTGGACGAGGAACTTTCGATTCAAGAAGAAGACAAACTTGAAATGAAAACCCTTGGGCTCATCAATGATGATGACAACAGTGTCGGACGTGTGCACATCGGACTATTATCAGCCCTTGAATTATCGCCGGGTGCTCATGTAGAAGTAAAAGAAACAGATCAAATCTCAGGAAAATGGATGAAAGTAACAGATTTGAAAAAGCCTGAGTACTTCGATCGTCTTGAAACATGGTCTCAATTTGTCGTGAACATTTTAGCATAATTGGATAGACAACAAACCGGCTCTAAAGATGACTTGAGCCGGTTTGTTTTTTAGATTATTGAAAAACGAATGCGTCGTGACCGGCCTGCTTTAATCGAGCGACGAGGTCATCTGCATTTTGCTTTGAACGGAAAGCGCCAGCTTGGACTCGGTACATGCCGCTATCCAGTACGACCAGCGCTTCAAACCCTTTGGATCTGAGTGTAGCTGCTAGTTCATCCGCATTGGCTTTGACCTTGAAAGCCCCGGCCTGTACTTTATATAGGTTACTTGCTTTTTTTTTCAATTGAAGGGCTTTTTCTAATCCAATGGCATGAGCACGAGCGATCCTTTGAAGGAAAGTAGCGTTACGGAGCTTATTTGCATCAGCTGCCGTATCAATGAAACCGTTTTCAGTTAAAATAGCAGACATAGAAGTTTCCCGAAGAACGTGGAAGTTCGCCGTTTTCTTGCCGCGGTCGGCAAAATCAACGGAGCGGACAATCTCATCATGAAGGGCATTGCGATACGTGGTGGTTGGTGCTGAAACGCCAGGGTACACATAACTTTCAAAACCTGTGCCTCCGCCAGCATTAATATGAATAGACACGAAATAGTCAGCTCCCCAGCTGTTTGCCGCATTCGTACGCTGGGATAACGTGACGGATTGGTCAATTGAACGACTTAAGCGGACGGAAACCCCATCATATTCACTAATCAACATATCTCTCAGAAAAAGCGCAATTTGCAGTGTGATATTTTTCTCCAAAAGTCCATTAGCAGCAGCTCCAGAATCTGTTCCTCCGTGGCCAGGATCAATAAAAATTTTCACCATCTATTCATCACCTCATCTTTATTTTATGAGGAAATAGAAAAATTGCCTGTACAAAATGCGGAAATCATTGAGACTCTTTTCTGCACAATTTGGGATGAAAAGGCGCCATTTTTCTAAGAAAAAACAAATTGTTGGTTTGTCCGCCCGAAATGGATGAATACAATGGAAATAGCACATCATTTCCTGGGAAACCGCACAATCCCCTACAATAACCGGTATCTCGGGTCATTTTGACAGTAAACCGATCTAATGCGGGCGATTGTCACGATTACAGCTCCACCCGAATAGAGTAAAGAGAGAAGAGCGAGAGGTGAATACGTTGGAGCGAGCTGTCACATATAAAAATAACGGCCAAATCAACATTATACTTAATGGACAGAAGCAAGTATTGGTTGATGCAGATTCAGAGGCAGAATACTTAGAGGCCTTGCAAAAAAATGAGGCCAAACACAGCATCTTACGAGAAATAGAACGAGAAATGAACAGCCTTGTCGGAATGGATGAAATGAAACGAAACATAAAAGAAATTTATGCTTGGATTTTTGTGAATCAAAAAAGACAAGAACAAGGATTAAAGGTAGGAAAGCAAGCGCTTCATATGATGTTTAAAGGAAATCCCGGCACAGGGAAAACAACGGTTGCACGGCTTGTCGGGAAGCTTTTCTTTGAAATGAATGTTCTTTCAAAGGGGCACTTAATTGAAGCAGAGCGAGGGGATCTTGTTGGAGAGTACATTGGACATACAGCTCAAAAAACAAGAGATTTGATTAAAAAATCACTAGGCGGCATTTTGTTCATCGATGAAGCCTATTCCCTTGCCCGCGGAGGAGAGAAGGATTTCGGGAAAGAAGCCATTGATACGCTTGTAAAACATATGGAGGATAAGCAGCATGAATTCATTCTCATTTTAGCTGGTTACTCCAAGGAAATGGATCATTTTCTTTCTTTAAACCCTGGTCTGCAATCGAGATTTCCGATCAATATCAACTTCCCTGATTATACGGTCGATCAGCTGATGGATATTGCAAAACGAATGATGGCCGATCGGGAATATGTCTTTACCCAAGAGGCAGAATGGAAACTGCGAGACTATTTAATGCACATCAAGAGCACAACGAGTCCTGCCAAATTCAGTAACGGCCGTTTTGTACGAAACACCATTGAAAAAGCGATCCGAACTCAGGCGATGAGGCTGCTTCTTGTGGATCATTATGATAAAAAAGATTTACTTACGATTAAAAGCCATGATCTGCAAATGAAAGAGGATACGCCTTCTTGAAATGGCGTATCCTTTTTGTAAAGAGACAAGAAATTAAACCTTCCGAATGGTGGTATACGTGTGATGTGTTTGGTATGATGGTACTACTGAAACTTAAGTACAGAAAGGAAACAACTGACGTTGAATGAACATGAAATGATCGAAAAAGCGATCCTTGTCGGCTGTCAACTGCCGCATATAACGGATGAACGCTTTCAATATTCTATGGAAGAATTAGCTTCCTTAACCAAAACAGCTGGCGGTGAAGCTGTCAGCGTTATGACGCAAAAAAGAAATAGACAGGACAGCGCGACTTACATCGGGAAAGGGAAAGTGGAAGAGCTTGAAGTGCTTTGCGAGGAGTTAGACTGTGAGGTTATTATTTTTAATGACGAGCTTTCGCCCAGCCAGTTAAAAGCTTTGGCGACTGCCTTAGATGTGAAAATTATTGACCGTACGCAATTGATTCTAGACATCTTTGCAAAAAGAGCCCGTACAAGAGAGGGGAAGCTGCAAATAGAGCTTGCCCAGCTTCAGTATGCCTTGCCGAGGCTGAGTGGACAAGGGATCAGCCTTTCAAGACAAGGCGGCGGAATTGGCGCAAGAGGTCCAGGTGAAACAAAACTTGAAACAGACAGACGTCATATCCGAAACCGCATACACGAAATTCACGGACAGCTGTCTGCAGTCAAAGAACACCGCACAAGATACCGCGAACGCCGTAAGAAAAATGGCGTATTCCAAATCGCTATTGTCGGGTACACAAATGCCGGGAAATCTACATTGTTTAACCAGTTAACAGAAGCGGATAGTCATGAAGAAGATTTGTTGTTTGCCACACTTGATCCAATGACGCGTAAAATGACACTTGAATCTGGCTACAGTGTGCTGATTTCAGATACAGTTGGTTTTATTCAAGACCTTCCAACCACACTGATTGCAGCATTTCGTTCCACCCTTGAAGAAGTAAAAGAAGCAGACTATTTGCTTCATGTGATCGATTCTTCAAATGAGGATTATGAAGGGCACGAACGAACGGTTCATAAGCTTTTAGAAGAATTAGAAGCTGACCGTATTCCGATGCTGACTGTCTATAACAAAAAAGACCAAATCCGGCCGGATTTTATCCCTTCCTCAAAGCAGCGCCACATTTTAATCAGTGCTAGGCGCGAGGAAGATGTGAAGCGGTTAAAAGCGGATATCATGGCCGAACTGAAAAAAGATTTTTTAAAGCCATATCATGTAAGGATTCCGGCATATGAAGGAAAACTCATATCTGCCTTAAAGTCAGAAACCTTGGTGGAATCATTGGAATTTCAAAAGGAAGCAGAGCTTTATGACATCACTGGATTTAGTGGTGAGGAGCAAACCATATTAGGACAAATCAAGAAGTATATGTTGTAGGAAAGGAATTAAATCACGATGTTTCACACTTTAAAACATGGCACCATTTTAGAAAAAATAGCAGCAGAAGCAGAACAAGACATTTCACAAATACATCAGCAAATTGATCGAAAGAGCGAACAAAATGAGTGGCGGGTTCTTGAAAGCTACCGGAAACATAAAGTCAGTGACTCTCATTTTAACCCGACAACTGGTTATGGCTACGATGATATGGGAAGAGACACGTTAGAAAAGATCTATGCGGATGTATTTGGAGGGGAAAGCGGTCTTGTACGCCCGCAGATCATTTCTGGAACACATGCCATTTCCATCGCCTTATTCGGTGTGCTAAGACCTGGCGATGAATTGATCTACATGACGGGGAAACCTTACGATACCCTAGAAGAGATTGTCGGGATTCGCGGCAAAGAAGGGACAGGCTCATTAAAAGATTTTCAGATCGATTACAAAGCCATTGATTTGCGTCAAGATGGATCTGTCGATTTCGACAAAGTCAAAGAATCTATTTCCCCAAAAACAAAAGTCATCGGGATTCAGCGTTCTAAAGGGTATGCTTCAAGACCATCCTTTACAATAGAAGAAATTGAACAAATGATTTCATTTGTGAAAGACATCAATGAGGACATCATAGTGTTTGTTGACAACTGTTATGGTGAATTTACTGAATTACAAGAGCCGTGTCATGTGGGCGCAGACCTTATGGCAGGTTCTCTCATTAAAAACCCAGGCGGCGGCCTTGCCAAAACGGGCGGCTACATCGTCGGAAAAGAAAAATGGGTAGAAGCTTGCTCTTATCGAATGACATCTCCAGGCATCGGCAGTGAAGCGGGTGCATCGCTGTATGCGCTCCAGGAAATGTATCAAGGATTTTTCTTAGCACCGCATGTTGTTGCACAAAGTTTAAAAGGCGCCGTGTTTACAGCGCGTTTTCTTGAAAAACTCGGGTTCCAAACAAACCCGTCGTGGAATGCGAAAAGAACCGACTTGATTCAATCTGTAGAATTTGGAGACCCTAAAAAAATGATTGCATTTTGTCAGGCCATTCAATATGCATCACCGATTAACAGTCATGTCACACCGCATGCGAGCTATATGCCGGGATACGAGGACGATGTTATTATGGCAGCGGGCACATTTGTCCAAGGAGCCAGCATTGAATTATCAGCCGATGGTCCGATCAGACCGCCGTACACAGCCTATGTTCAGGGCGGTCTCACGTATGCCCATGTGAAAAATGCGATTTGCAGTGCTGTAGATGCCTTATTAGAGCAAGGTTTTATTGAAGTGCCTGCTCGATAAAAAAATCCATGTTAATATTCCTAACATTTCGTTGACACATAATATAACATGACATATAATAAATTTAAGCAAAGAGGAGGAGACAGTTGAGATGAGTGATAACATTCGCCGCTCAATGCCTTTATTCCCAATTGGGATTGTCATGCAGCTAACAGAATTATCTGCAAGACAAATTCGCTATTATGAGGAAAATGGTTTAGTATTTCCAGCTAGAAGTGATGGGAATCGCCGATTATTTTCTTTCCATGATGTTGATAAATTACTAGAAATCAAAAACCTCATCGAACAAGGTGTAAACATGGCAGGAATCAAAAAACTTTTTGCCAAAGCTGAGGCAGAAAATCCATCGTCTGAAACAAAGACAGAGGAGAAAACCACAGCGAAGCACAACTTGACAGATGATGAACTCAGGAAGCTACTGAAGAAGGAACTTATTCAGGCTGGACGTTTCCAACAAGGAACGACCTTTAGGCAGGGGGATATGTCAAGGTTCTTCCGTTAACCAATTAGCAAAAGCATTGCTATACACATTTTACCTTTTGTAGGGGAGGAGTTTTACGAAATGGCAAAGTACACAAGAGAAGATATCGTAAAATTAGTAAATGAGGAAAACGTAAAGTACATCCGTCTGCAATTTACAGACATTCTCGGAACAATTAAAAATGTTGAGATTCCTGTGAGCCAGTTAGAAAAAGCTCTCGATAACAAATGTATGTTTGATGGTTCATCTATTGAAGGGTTTGTACGTATCGAAGAATCAGATATGTACCTATATCCAGACCTAAACACGTTTGTTATTTTCCCTTGGACAGCAGAAAAAGGTAAAGTTGCACGCTTTATTTGTGACATTTATAAGCCAGATGGAACACCATTTGATGGAGACCCTCGTAACAACTTAAAGCGTATCTTGAAGGAAATGGAAGAACTAGGATTTAGTGATTTCAACCTTGGACCTGAGCCAGAATTCTTCTTATTTAAATTAGACGAAAAAGGCGAGCCAACGCTCGAACTAAACGATAAAGGTGGATACTTTGACCTTGCACCAACAGATTTAGGTGAAAACTGCCGCCGTGACATCGTGCTTGAGCTTGAAGAAATGGGCTTTGAAATCGAAGCATCTCACCACGAAGTAGCACCTGGTCAGCATGAAATTGATTTCAAATATGCAGGCGCGATCCGTTCTTGTGATGACATTCAAACGTTCAAGCTTGTTGTGAAAACAATCGCTAGAAAGCACGGTCTTCATGCGACATTCATGCCAAAACCATTGTTCGGTGTAAACGGATCTGGTATGCACTGTAACCTATCATTATTTAAAAATGGTAAAAACGCATTCTTTGATGAAAAAGCAGATTTACAATTAAGCGAGACGGCAAGACACTTTATCGCAGGTATCGTGAAGCACGCAACAAGCTTTACAGCGGTCACAAATCCAACGGTGAACTCTTACAAACGTCTTGTACCTGGCTATGAAGCACCTTGCTATGTAGCATGGAGTGCACAAAACCGCAGCCCATTGATTCGTATCCCTGCATCACGCGGCATCAGCACACGTGTAGAAGTGCGCAGCGTAGACCCATCTGCAAACCCATACCTTGCACTAAGCGTATTACTTGCAGCAGGTCTTGACGGCATCAAAAACAAACTAGACGCACCAGCGCCAATCGACAGAAACATCTATGTCATGGACAAAGAAGAGCGCCTTGAAAACGGTATTGCTGACTTACCTGCAACACTTGCAGAAGCACTTGAGCTGCTCAAGTCAAACGAAGTCATGGTCAACGCACTAGGCGATCACTTATTCGAGCACTTCATCGAATCAAAAGAAATCGAATGGGATATGTTTAGAACCCAAGTACACCCATGGGAACGCGATCAATATATGTCTCAGTATTAATCAAGAAACCCCTTGAAACCATTGGCTTCAGGGGGATTTTGTTTTTGAGGGTGTTTCTAATATTTCAAAATGAGGAAGCAGCCACCCGCAATTCACCCACAAAAAAATGATAAAAAATCACTCCATTATCTTGGTGATATACTCTTCATATTTATTCGTTGAATCTGTGTCTATTTTTTCCAGTATGAGGTCCAAGCCAACGAAGCTGTACCGATGTAGAAAGATGAGAAGCAGCTGCTAATGATTAGATTGCCCTCAAAGTGTGCAAGACGATTCTGACGAGAATGATCAAAAAGAAGAGGAAGAGAAGACGGGGATGCATAAGGTGCTACGCAAACGATTAAGACGGTGGTTCCTGCTTTATCGCTTAGAGGATTTACATCGTGTTCATCTCTATGAACCACTTAAAAAATATGAACTGCTTAGTCGGATCAGGAAAGGGTGGAGGATTATCAGATGAAAAACAAATTCTTAGAAGGAGACTGGATTAAAGCATCTAGGAAAGGAAAAAGAGAACAACTTAATAAAGCTTGTTATGTACTTAAAGTAGCCGAGGATGACATTTTAGTAAGGTTCCTTAGTGGTAATACCTTGGTTGTTCCAAAGTCTTGGGCTGAAAATTTGGATGAGGCACTTACTGAAGATGATCTGAAGGCTTTGATTGATTTGTCTTTAGATTTAAGGGACGAACACTTCTTTAAAATGTGTTTACGTGATTTGCAAGCTCTTCAGGGCAAATAAAAAGAACCGAAGCACAAGGCTCCGGCTCTAATGAATCTCGACAATTCATTATAACATGGGAGGCCTTGTGAATGAATAATCCTTACAAACTTACGGACTCAAATATCTCCATTGATAACTTTATGACCAAAGGAGAAGTGAAAGTCATTATCCTAGATGGTCATTCCAACAATGTGGTGTTGGCTGAAACACCAATGTACGGTAAAACCGAGATCACTACACGTGATGGCCAGTTCACAAATTTAAATTATACAAGTTCTCACAGAATAGAAGATAGAGCTTCCTAATTACTTGAAAAAATCTAAAAAATGCCGATTTAATAAAGAAGAATATTGAAAAAGTGTGTATTTATGGACTATTTTGGATTTCTTAAAACGATGGGGATACCAGGTAATTTGGCTGCTGCAACTATACTTTTTATTATCATTTTCAAATTAATAAGACCTATTAATTTATTATCATCAAGTATCTTTGAACAAAAGTTGTTAACTAAAGATATGGTTATACTATTATTAAGTATTAAATATCTTGGACAGACTTTATGGTGGGTATTGATTAATTTCTATACTTTATATTTTTGACGTACCGTCCTGGACAGGGGATCCAGGTTTATCTCCCATGATAGGATCAATTTTTTTTGCAATTGGTGCTCCAACTTTTTTTTAATTTATTCTATTAACAGTGAATTCCCTTCAAAACTTAAATCTGTTAAAAGTAAGAATATTATTAGTAATACTTTTCATGATTTGTTTATTTTGCTATTATTTTCCGTTGAAAGGGAATGCAAAAAGGATGGAAAGTAGCTAGACCATATGTACAGAAAGCATTAAAGGCGCCTCAAAATTATATTATTGATGGCCCTGGATCAGGAAGGCGCATTATACAGGTACGTAGCAAAAAAACCAAAAAACCACTATTCAGACTAGATTATGCACCTATAAAACATGGAAGACCTGCTGTTCTGCATTATCATGTTCCACCTAATCTAAAAGATCATCATGTTATTTTCTAAAGGGGAGATCAACGTTGCTTAACTTAGACGATACAATGCATTTGCATGTAGGCTATTATGAAAATGATTTAGATTATGAAGGTGTGTTTTTTAAAAGTTTAGATTCAGGGAAATGGTTATTGTTTTTTGATCAAGAAAGCTATGGTATCAAACTTAAACAAAAATATGAAAAATATGATGATTTTGGTTTGTTGGTTGGAGAGTCTAATATTGATGATGAAGATATTGAGGATAAAGGTGATGCATTGTTCGAACAATTTCTAAAAGAAAATGGTTTAATAAAAGCATAGCGTTTTTGTGTGATACGTTACAATAAATAAAATGATATAGAAGAAGATATCTTTATCTGTTTAAAGACTGTTATGTAGACTTTAAAACTTTTCTAGAAGTATATTGATTCTGAAGGCGATGCGTTTTGGGAATAATAGAACCAAAGTGTCCATTTTTATGGGCACTTTTTTTATTTGCATTGCCGAGAACAAGCGAACATGAATATTTTGTCCAGAAAGAAGAACCTGCGGACGCTGATCATTGGGCACTTTAAGTGCCACAATGGGTGTCCGCTTTTATGTTGTATCTTTATTCCTATTTAATGATAAGTTTTGTGTTGATAAAATTGACCTTGTCAATGAATAGGAGGGAGTGACTTCTGCTGAGGAAGATACTTGATGCAAAAGCACTAACTAGTGCCATGGATACAAGGGCAAAACACTATCAGGAACTCCGCGAACAAATGATAGATTTAAAAAAGGCATTACAAGGTGTTGCCAACCTCGGTGACGACTTCACTGGAAAAGGTGCCGATAACATTAAAAGCTTCTACAAAGAACTCGCCGGAAATGTGGACATGTTTATTAGCTACATTGATAAACAAAAAGCCTTTCATGAAGGTGTTTCTGGGACATTTGATGATACAAATTTTGGCGGCGACACCTTTGTAGAAGAACACTTTTTAGACAACGCTGTACATATGGGAATCAAGAATGCCAAAAGCATCGTGAAGGATCAAAAAAAGGCACTCAAAACGATTTTTCAAGATATTGATGACCTCATTTCTCTGGAGGTATTTGATAGTAAAACCTTTGACGGAAAAGATTGCAGATGCGGAAGATGAACGGAAAAAGACGGTTAAGGATTTAATTGAACTTGATCAAAATTTAAAAGATGAACATGCTTTGTCAGAAACTGAGGAGAAGGCTACAATGGCATTGTACGCAGAAATGATGAATGCGACAAATGATGGAAAATCCATTTCGCCTATGAATTTTGACAAGAAAGCGTATCAAAATAGCGAAATATACAAGGCAAAAAGCGATATTGAGAAGCAAACTTCTGAATATCTGAAAATCAAAAAAGATCAAGAAGAAGCCCGCAAAATCGCAAAGGAACAAGAAGCACTCGCCAACCGTCCTTGGTATGAAAAAGCACTAGATTATGGGGGAAACATTGTCAATGAGCTAACAGGTGTGAATGATCAAAGCGTGCAGCTACGGGCGTCGATCCAATCACAGGTGAAGAGCTTACGGCAGGCCAACGAGTCGCTGCAGGTGGCATGGCAGCAGCCGGTTATATCCCTATCGTCGGCTGGGCAGGACGCATTTTTAAAGGCGGGAAAGCCGTCTATAAAACCACCCAAGCCACGTCAGCCGCAGTCAGAGCGGTCGACATCTATAAGACGTCACAAAAATCTTTTGATGCCCTAAAGACATCCCAAAAAGGTTTATACGGGCTCACCGCGACCAACGGCTTCAGCGAAGCGATTACAGGTCGAGACATGTTTGGAAACAAGGTCTCGAAAGAACAGCAGGAAGCAAGTATGAATGCTGCGCTTGCAATGCTTTTACCGTTTGGTATGAAAGGAACTATAAAGAAAACTCCAGGAGTTATCCAAAAGTCAAATAAACAAATTAGTGAAAGCTATGATGAAATAAAGAGATTCAGGGAAAAAGCAGGATTAAAACCTTATGCTATTGATTCTGGTGATACGGTAGCAGCAGTTAAAGTTAACGATAGGACATTTTTTGGAGTGAATTCCACGATCACTAAAGAGTCTCAAAAAGCAACAAGGGAGCTAAGACAAAAGTGGTCAAAAGAGGTACAATGGGTTCCACCTAAAAAGAGTTCCCCTAAACATTTAGGCCATGCTCAGTCATTGACACATGCAGAATCTCATTCATTAATTAGAGCTTTTGAAAAGGAAGGTCAATTACCGAAAAAAGTAACTATGTTTGTAGATAGGAAGACTTGCAATATTTGTAGAGGGGAAATGCCAGCCTTGCTAAAAAGGTTGGGGGTTGATGAATTAGAAGTTTATAGTGGTGGATTAGAAAAACCTTTAGTTATCAAAGCAACTAAATAAGGAGGAAATTTCGTGATTGTATATAATGGACCAGTTGAAGAACCAATTGAAAACCCAGGAGAAGAATTTATTAAAAATATTTTCTTTGAAAAAGAAGCGGATTATTGGAAACAAGGAAGTGGAGATTCTTGTTTTGAGGTAGAAGGAGAAGATGAATGGCTTATTTTCTTTTATGATGAGCCATATGGATTCTTTATCATGAGACATCCTGATTATTTAGTCCCTTTGAAAAAGGATGTTGAAATAGAAACAATAGAGCATTTGGTTGGTGGAGAACCAGTGAAAGTACCATCATGCAGTTATGTAAGGCGAGAAGAAGCATATAGAATTGTTCAACACTTTTTAAGTACAAAAACTATGCCTGATTTTGTTGAATGGGTTGATTTATATGACATCGATTTTGAACATGATTTTTAAAACTAGAGTGTCCATCTTTATGGGCACTTTTTTATTTGCATTGCCGAGAAAAAACCGAGAAAAAGCCGACAAAAAGGGGGATAAAAAGGGGACCTTTTTTCCTAAGTGGATCATCGTATGATAGAGACAAGCAAAACGAACGTGAATATTTTGTCCAGAAGGAAGAACCTGCGGACGCTGATCGTTGACCACTCTAAGTGCCTTGATTGGTGTCCGCTTTTTTATTGGGAGACGCGCCTTTCCCTTATCAATGGCGTATCTGGATACGGAACAAAGGTGTTGAGGAATGTGGCCATACTAGAGGTACATTCTGAGCATAGCAGCTGGTCTGCGGCGGTCGTATCGAGGACAGTTTTTCATTTTACTTGATGATGGAGCGTACTTGGCATCAACGAGTGAACTGTCATTGTGCGGTTGATCCAGTTATTGTAGGGTTGTCAACTGAGGAAAAAGAAGAGATTAGAAGAAGAGTCTTATAAAATCACTATTGAAAAATGATTGAGTAGTTGACACCACTTGTCTTTAGAATCAGAAAGTACCAATTTATATGCATACTAAAAATTCGTTGTGTGGAAATCAAAATGTGTAATGGAATGAATACTGATTGAATACATTCATTTAAACATCATTACATTGTGAGAAGGTGAGTAACATGGACAGCAGGTTGTTTTTAGTATTATGCAATCATCGGTCTGGATCTAGTGCTGTAGCTGGGGTGTTGCATCATTTAGGTATACATATGGGGGAACATTTAATCGGCCCATCTAGCTCGAACCTGAAGGGGCATTTTGAGAATATTAATTTTGTCATAATGAATGATAAGATATTGGAGTCATTAAACTCTTTTTGGTTTGCGCCTCCTTCACGATCAAGTGTCCTTTCTAACCAATTTCCTAAAGACCAAATTCGTTCTTTTCTTAGTAATCAAGTAAAACCAGCGTGGGGAGTAAAAGATCCTCGCACAGCACTAACTTTCGATATTTGGAAGCCTTTTTTTGAGGAAATTTCTGATATCACTTTTATATTTGTTTGGCGCCCTATTGAAGAGTCTGTTTCTTCACTTGCTTTAAGGGAGGGTTTTGGTGAGCGAACTGCAGCTTTTATTTTAAAAATATATGAAGATAACCTTAAACGAATTCGAAAAGAGCTTGAACAAAAAGAAAAAGACATAATTGATATAAATTTCAGTGATCTATTGGGTAACCCAGAACCGTTTGTAAAAGAGGTCAATTTTAGATTGAATAAAAAAGAAGATCAAAATATCGAAAATGTTAAGGAATTTCTTGATGGAAAGTTAAAGCACTTTTAAAGCGTGAGAAAAAGGAATTAGCATGAAGAATCCAGATCTAATTAATTATGAAACAGATTGATAAGGATGTACAATAATGCCCCTTTTTGATACTTTTTTATGGATGAAAAAGATATTCTGGATATCTTGGAGTACTATAAAGATTAAAAAGTACGCAACTTCTGAATTGGAAGTTGCTCTATGTTATTCACTCCTAAAATAACTCAAGATGGCATTTATAATTAAAGTGATCACAGATGCAACCAGTAAAGATATACTGATTGCACCCAATCCTAAACCTTCCCAACTTCCTACGAAAAAACTTATTAATAATAAGATAATACTTACGAGGATGAGAATCGATGATATTCCATACTGTAAAGGTATATTTTGTCTTTTAAAGATAAAACAAACACCTAGTATAACAATCGTAAGGATAACTGTTATCGGCCAAAATGATGACATTTGTTGACCTTCCTTCTTTTGGAAATATATGGAATTATTTTATTTCCTCATCCATTACTTTCTTATACTTTTCAAATTCAGCATCTTTCATTTCTCCGTTCATTTGTAATAAAAAGTTTCCTTTTGAATAGGTGTGAGAGAAGAACATAGATCCAGCATTGCCTAACTCATCATAATAAGATTTCGCCTGCTGTAAATCAGTTTCATTTCCAAATTTAAAAATCCTTCCGCCAGCATTTTCACCTAAGGAAGGAACGAGAATTCTTTTTCCTTCTTCTCTTATATTTCCAAACTCTTTTTGTTTAAGATCAGATGGTTTTTCTGCTTCAAGTCCAGCACTTTTAAAAGCTTCAATAATGTTGCCTGTGGTGAGCTGTTTTTCATTAGATGCTGCGCTACTGCAAGCTGTTAGTATCATTAAACAAGTAAAAATGAATACAAATAATTTCTTCATGTTGGATCCTCCTGATTTTTAGGTGCAAAGGAAATTTTACATGAAGTACCTTCTTTTTACTATCGTTTCGACAAAAATAGACATTGTGAATGACTAAGTAACAATTATTCTTCTTTTATTTTGACTGAATTGTCAAATATACTCATCAAGGTGGTATACTTATGTGCATATTTTACTAGGAGGCATTTACCTTGAAATCATTTTGGGAAATAGACGAGGAAGGTTACTATACGTTAAAAAAGGTCAACGAAGCAGAAATAGCTAAAGCTGAAAAGAAACTTGGAGTCATTTTACCAGATACATATAAAAAGCTCATTATGGAACAGAATGGTGGTTATACCATTCATAATGCTTTTCCAACCACTCACTCTAATTCATGGGCTGAGGATCATATTCAATTTAATCACCTGCTGGGAATTGCTGAAGATGAGGGAATTATGGATAGTCCCTATTTAATAAAAGAGTGGGAGCTACCAGAAGGGCTTGTTCTAATTAGCGGTGATGGACATACTTGGGTAGCGATGGATTATCGAAAAACGAAAGAGAATCCTGCAATTCATTATTTCGATGTTGAGATGGAAGAAGACTTTAAATTAGCAGATTCTTTTGGTGAATTTATTCAGGGGCTTTATACAGCTGAGTACAGTGTTGATGAGGAAGCAGCAGAGGGTGAATATGAACTTCCTGAAGATCATTTAAGTAAAGAAGAACTTGAAGCCATATTTGAATTGGACGTCCTTGATGAAGGTAATTTGTATAAAATTCAATATTACCCGATGGTTGATTTGAACGAAATTGAATGGTTTTTTAAAAAGATGCAATATCACATTGAAAAAACAAAAGATGAAGATGATCTTTATGAAGTAGCTGATACGATTATTAACATTCTCTTATTGAATCCAAATATGCCAATCAACGATAAAATTAATGAGATTTTACAGCAAATAGCTAAATTTCTAGAAAAAAATGATGAACCACTATTAGTGAATCTCGGAGAACATATTGCAATGAAAACAAGTTTCCTTTATTAAGATTTGAGCTGGCAAAGGTTGGCCATACTGGTGGAAGCTCATTTTAGGAAAAATGCAAAAGAGAGCATTCTGTCTAGAGTTGCTCTATATTACATCAGTTTTTATTAATCAGTAATTCAGTGCTTTAAAAAACAATAAATCAACGTTGATGATCCACGAAGACATATAAAGACAATATAGTACACTTGTGGGAACGCGATCAGTATATGCCTCAATATTAATAAAGAAAAGCCCTTGAACTCATTTGCTTCAGTGTTTTAAAAAAGAGAATAAGTGTTCCTATAGAAAATGTTTTATAGTTGTTTCTCCACTACTAAATTCAATATCACTTCTAAGCAATCATGTTTTGTAGAGGAAATGCTTCTTCTATGTAATAAATCTACCTTAGAAAACACTTGTTACTTCTTGTGTTACAGTATACCTATGTTTAACTATTTACTGCCATGTCATTCCTATTTTAATGCGTTCTACACAAAACATACCTTTTATAAATGCACACTATTGCATTTTTGCGGGATACCGAAAACTTTTAAAATAACCACCTTGTCTTTACATATGTTGTAAATTCCGTGTTAAAATTATACAAAGGAAATGATAGCAAGGGGGTAATGGAATGTCGAATTTGATTTCTTCTGTAGATGTAGCAAACACTCTCAACAAATGGTATTTACATATTAAAAAAAGGGAAGTTTCACAAGCAGTAGAGTTGAGGGATGAGATTCAAGATATGTTAGACGAAATGGAAGAAAATCAAGATGTTTTACTCTATTTCAATATTCTTGATTACAGGTTTAAGGTACTGATGGAAGATTTAGTGGGGCAACCAACAATCACAGAAAGTGAAAGAGTCAAAACAGATGACATGCTAAGGTTTTACTTTTATCTTTTTAAAGGTATGTATGAGAGTGCAAAGAATAACTATTCAGAAGCTCTAGTCCTATTCAGAGTAGCTGAGAGACAATTGGACAAGGTACATGATGAAATTGAAAAGGCTGAGTTCCATTATAAAATTGGTACACTCTACTATTTCAATAAGGTCACCCTCCTTTCTCACCATCATCTACAAACAGCAAAGGACATCTATAAGGGTCATGAAGGCTACAGCATACAGACCATAAACTGTAATATGTTGTTGGCACTGAATTTGATTGATGATGGTAGACTAGATAAAGCTGAAAAAATGCTTTTGGATTGTATTGATAAACTGATTGAAAAGAATGATAAGAGATTGTTAGCGTTAGCTTATTATGATCTAGGATTTCTAAAAATTCAGGATGACCACCATATAGAAGCAATTGAATATTTCAACAAAGCAATTTCCGCAGATGATCTAAAACAGTCAGCTCCTGTTTCCTACTTACAATGTGCGTATGAATTTGCAAGATCAAGCTATAAATCAAATCAGTTGAATCAGGCAGTAAGTTGGGTTGCTGAGGGGAAAACCTTTTCTAAAGAACAGCAGAACACAAACTTTATTTTGAAATTCAATATCCTTGAGAAATGTTATACAACACCACAGGAAAGCTATGAGGATATTAAGAAAGAACTAGGACTTTTGGAAGAAAGAAAAGCATATGTTGATATAGAGGCTTTAGCTCCTGATGTTGCCTCCATTTATAAGAAGTTAAATCTTTATGAAGAAAGTAACTATTTCTTGGAATTGGCTTTAAAATCTTGTACGCTTATAGGAAAGGAGGTCATATGATCATGAAAAAAGTAATGATGATGATTACTACTGCTTTGCTATTAGGTACAATTCTTGGAATGCCTGTTGTACAACAAACTCAGGCAGATGCTAAAAATGAGATAGTGTTACTTTCCTCAAGAGGTGCAGGATCATAAAAGGGATGGGGTTTTAATCCATCACTGCGGAGGATAATTGGTTAAAAAACGATAAAGTGGATTAAAGTGTCAGGCTCCTTATGGTATTCTAGTAAAAGAATATGCCATAAAAGGAGTCTTTTTTATATGAAAATATTAGATGCTCCATCTTTACTATCAGCTGTAGAACAGAGATCAAAGGCCTATCATGAGCTTCAAGAAGAAATGAAACTTGTGAAAAAAGCATTAAAAAGTGTGTCGGGCTTAGGTGATGAATTTACTGGAAAAGGTGCAGACAATATCAAATCTTTTTATGAGGATCTTGCGCTGTACACAGACACATATCTTGATTTTATCGATATGCAGAAAGCTTTTTTAGATGGGGTGAAAGGAAAGCTTGATGATGAATCATTAGGCGGGAGTACTTTTATTGATGAGCACTTTTTAGACACTCAATTGAAACAAGGGATTCAGAACAATAAAGATATGGTCAAAGAACAAAAAGAGGCACTTTCCACTATTTTTGACGATATTAGTGATTTAATTGAATTACATACATTTTCAAGTAAAGAGGTCAATGAACATTTAGACGATGCGAACAAAAAAAGAAAAGAGACCATTGAAGTTTTACATCAAATAGACAATGATTTGAAAACGGAATACGCAAAGTCAGAAGCGGTTGAGAATCACCTCAACACTTTTTATGCAAAGATGATGGCTGCTACTGGAAAAGGAAAGAATGCTCAGCCAATGTATTATGATGCAAAAGCATTTCATGAGACAGACGTGTACAAGAACCATGATCAAATTGATGCTCAAGTGAAAGCCTATTTAAAGGTGAAAAAAGAAGAAAAAGAAAAACGAAGAATCAAGGAACTGAAAGAAAAGCTCAATGATCCGTCGTGTCTATCAGAAGCGAAATACTTTGAGATTGTAGATGAGATCGGTTATGAGAATCTCACATATGATCAAAAAATGTATTACAGCCAGCTTCTCCAAATCAAAGCTCAGGAAGAAGCATCGGAGGTATTTATTGATAGTGTAAAAGGTGCTGCAGTGGGTCTATATGATGTGGCAAAAGATACAGTGACCGGAATCTATGATCTTGTCACTGATCCTGGTGGGGCTGTGGAATCAGTTGTAACGGCTGTTTCACATCCAATTGAAACATCGAAAGCGATTGGAAAATCGATTTCAGACTCATTCCAAAAAGAAGTCATAAATGGTGATGCGTATTCTCGGTCACACTGGTTCGCCTATGCGACTGGTTCTCTTGCAGAAATTGTCTTTGGTTCTAAAGGGGCAGGAGCCATCACAAAAACAGGGACAACAGCGGCCAAAACAACAGTGAAGAAAGGCCTTGAACAAGGAGCAAAATCATTAGATAGAGTCTCTATTCCGAATCTATTGCCATACTCACCAAAGTTTCAAATGGCTGGTGGACCGAAGCTCCCGTACAATGTATTTGACGGAGAAAATCTCAAAAATAAACTTCTCTCCATGGCAAAGCGTCTAGACAACAACTCAGGATACGGTATCTCTCAGACAGGCAGAAGATTACCAGCACCTAAATCACCACCGACCGTTGTCAGTTACGGAGAGCACTATGTGCGATGGAAACGCAAAAAGGTATTAAAACCGAATGTCGTTTATTCAACAAAGCAAGGTTACACCTACACAACAGATCACTATGGCCGCATTGTCAAAGTTGAAGCAAATAATTTAAAATATGGAGAGGTCAAAAGAAATCAATATGCTCAATCCAATTCAGGTAAGCCGGATCGATTATCAAAAGATGATGGAGGTCATTTGATAGCCTCTATTTTTAAAGGGTCTGGAGATATTGATAATCTTGTACCAATGAGTTCACAGATTAATCGGAGTGGTGGGAAATGGTACACTATGGAACAGGAATGGTTGGCAGCCTTGAGGAAAGATCCCCCTAAACATGTAGAGGTCAGTATTCGACCTATCTATAAGGGTGATTCATTAAGACCTGATAAGTTCGTAGTACAATATAAAATTGGTGAAAAATTCGAACAACGTGAGACTATTAAAAATCAACCTGGAGGTTAAAGAAAATGGAATCTATAGAACGCTATTACAAAAAAATAGCAGAAACAATTAATGAAATGATCCCATGTGATTGGGGTAAAGTTTGGATGTATGCAGAAATACTTGATGATTCAGCTGGAATTAATTTTTATTTTACTGAAACTAATAATGAAGAACGTATTTATGGGCATCACATTCCTGAGAGATATAGTGTAAGTGACTATGTTTACGACCATTTATTAGTCGAACTCAGTGAAGACTTTGAAGAATTGAAAAAGGAATATATAAAAAATGGTTTAGGTACTTGGACAACAGCTACTCTGGAGCTGGAGAGATCGGGGAGATTCTCAATTGATTATGGATACGAAGATATTCTCAATACAGGGCTTTATGGTATTCAGAGAAGAGAGGTTTGGGAATATAAAACTTTTGGAATTCTACCTGAAGATGAGGAAGATAAAGAAGCAGTACTGAATTATATTAAAAATAAAGAAGAAAACAACTAATACATTACCCGCCTGTACCAATATTTACATCAAGCTCATAAAACGCATTAATAAAGAACGTTTGTACTTTATTAATTTAATCATTCGAAAAGGATTAGCGAACACAATGTTGCTTTCATAATTCTACGGCTGCATTAAAAATGCCCATTCTGACTCCTCAGTAAAATAACCTTAATCTTTTCAATGATGCTGTAGTCGTAAGTAAGGGTCATAATCGCCTCTTGTTGATCATGTGTGTTTACTGTTTTAGGAACAGGGTTTATTCAATGACAATTTTTTTGAAAAAATCTCCATTGTATTTTCTTAAAAAACTGATCGAAACTCGACTATGATCGACCGAAATACAACATCCAAAAGATTATAGGCAGAATTAAACAGACCTTGCAGGGTCTGTTTTTTTATGGGGTCGGATTGGGAACCAACCCTTTCAGTTTTCATCAGTTGATGTAGTTCACCTGATAGGGAAGGAGTCGCTGAATCGAGCCATTCGAAAACATCATTGAAACTTTGGCGTAGCTTTGGTTTTGGTCATTTAGGTTCATTTCATTTTTTAATTAATACAGAACCAAAATCCACCGATAGAATGTTACTGTAAGACATATTTTATATATTCTTTATATTATTTTTAATATGCATTGGGATCAATCGATTGTGATCAAGACAATCAAGATAGGAACGTCACGAAACACGAAACTTACAGTGTGTGTGGCAAGTTGTATGAAAAAAAGAATCTAATGTAAAGACCTAGCTGCCTATATTCATAAATTTTCAGCCATATACATTAAATTAAAAAGTAATTCGAATTGTCTAGAAAAAATGTTCAGAATGTATTTAGTTAGACAATATTACATCGCGTAGACTAAGAAAAAGACCGAATAAAAAATTGAAGTAGGAGATACTAAAAAAAAAGGAGATGATAAAATGCTTGTAGATGGGGTTTTTGAAGGCGGAGGAGTAAGAGGAATTGCTCACATAGGTGGGGTACAAGCTATTGAAGAAAATGGATATCAATGGAACCGTCTTGCAGGTACGTCTGCTGGTTCTATAATTGCAGCTTTATTAGCTAGTGGATACTCTAGTTCAGAAATAAAAGAAGTTATGGAGAGTTTGGATTACAAAAGATTTATGAAGGGAAGTTGGATTGACAAAGTCCCTCTAATAGGGAAAGGTTTAAATCTCTTTTTAAATGAAGGCTTATATGACAATAGCTACGAAGAAGAATGGCTTGATGACCTGTTAAAACAAAAAGGGATTAGAAATTTTGATGACATTGAAGAAGGTAAATTAAAAATTATAATTTCTGATATTTCAAATGGTAGAATGGTTACTATCCCAGATGACCTAGTGAGATATGGTGAATCGAATAAATTCTCTATCGCTAAGGCTGTTAGAATGAGCAGTACAATTCCTTTCTTTTTTCGACCAGTAAAATGGAAAGTGAAAAACCAAAAGACCTTTTACTACATAGTAGATGGTGGGATTCTAAGCAATTTTCCAATTTGGATATTTGATTCTAAAAAATCACCTAAATGGCCCACGTTTGGATTTCGGTTAATTAAAGAAGAGATAACCCCCATACCAATCAAGAATTTTGGTCTGATTGGTATGTATAAATCTATTTTTAAAACAATGATGCAAGCACATGACTTGTATTACTTAGATAAAGAAACCGAAGTAAGGACTATTAAAATTCCAACTGGAACGATTACAAGTACTGACTTTCATTTAAATGAAGAAGAAAAAGCATGGCTTTTTCAGTCTGGTTATAAAGCTGCTACGAAATTTTTAAAAACGTGGGACTTTGAAAGTTATATTAAGAAATTCAGAAGTGAATCATGAGAGGAATTAATATTCCTTTTGTATATTGTTACATTGATAAATTTGTTACGAATGTTCAGCTCCTATTGTAGTTTGCGATTGTTGTTTAACGTGATTATGATTTCGGGTTTTTTATTATATAAATACAATCACAACGAGGTTTAGCAATCTTAAATGAGAATAACATCATACCGACTCAATTGACAAGAACCGAATGAGTGTATAAAAAACACATAATATCAGGAGATTTTAATTTGACAGCGACAGACGATAAAATAAATTCACAATGGTACAATGCCTTAATAATAGACTTAGGATTAGATCCTCAACATTTTCAAATAGTACAAGGGTCAATTTCTATGGAAAGAGTTACATCACAAGAAATATGGCGTTTCTTTAATACAGTACCCTCCGTTTCAATAATAGTAACTACCAACCAAGAAGCCATATTACATTCTCTGATCAGTATCGAAATGTTATTAACAGCTTGGAATTACAAACTGATAATGATATGAAAAAATTACTTAAAGATAAATTTATGAGTTGGGAAGCATACAGAGATAATGAAACTACAGATCCAAAAATTGAGGAATATACTGTAGATGGAAAACAAGATTATTCGAAGTTTGAATTAATCAAGTTCCAAAATTGGGCAATAAAAACAGTTGAGTTTCAATTAATTGAGACTGGTTCAGCAATACCAAGACAAAAAGATATTGTAGCCGAGGCAATTGCTAAGTGGAGATCGGCACCGGCACAAGGTAACTATGTCTATACCGCCATAGCTGACACACTTCAAAACAGCTTAGACATGAGTAGTAAAAAATTCTTACACTTGAACAGTGAAGCAAAAAGTGAGAATGTATCAAATACATGGGTGTAAGGTGTAGTCGATATTTCTGCTGGTTTTTTCGCATCAAAAAATTCTTCGGTGCAAAAGTTTTCAGATGCAATTGACGGAAACAGTATTCGAATTCAAGCTGATTTTAATCAATTTGTAATGTTGCCAGGAGAACCCTTTCGTTTAAAGGATGGTAAATTACCAGAACTTAAGGAGTCTTACCTTTGGTTTGAGCCAGCTGCTCTAAAGTTAGCCAAAGAAAATAACAATAATAAGGTTTGGAAACGCTCCTCTCCTTCCTGGGAGAGTATGTTTGGAACCAACGGTAGCCATAATCACTTAATTGCTGGATTAGTTGTGGTTGATGGTATACATCTGACCATAAAACTGAATGCTGACATACCTAAAGAGGAACGAGATGAATTTGCGGCATTAGTAAAAGAAGGATCATATCCATTGTTTTGTGCTGAAGGTCAAGGTGGATGGGTACATGGTATAGACTTTATCGATGGTGGAGCAATCACAATTACATCATCAAGTAAATTAGGATTATCGGATTCCTAATAAATCCATTAGAAACAATTTTCAACTAATTTTATATATATGTCTGAATAATGGAAAAATAATAATTTAAGCATTGAATACATGCTGGCTCAACCATCAAATTCTATTTAGAAGATAAACTAATTCCAAAAAAGGTCCCTAAAAAGTAGGTAATCAACTTTTTAGGGACCTTTTTTTATTTAAAGTATCTTTTTTATGTCTCATTCTTAATTAACTTAACAGGGGCGTGCGAATATTTTGGATATTCAATAGGGGATAAAACATTTCCCGCCAAATAGAAAAACCATTTCGAATTAATAATTAAATCAAGAAACGATGACAATCATCACCTTTTTTAACCCCTTAGATCGAGGGTTTTTTTGTTTAGATTTTTAAAAATATTAAAATTAAATATTTTTAAAAAATTTTAACAATTTTAACAATTTTGCATCTTTATTTTTTTTTGTATATTCGCAACGTTTTAAGAGAAGAGTATGAGAAGAGAAGGATTATAGTTGATGGCCGGCAAGGGAATTCCACTTCAAATTGTAAAACTTCTCGATATGGATTGGAAAGAGGGGGATTCTAATATTTACTAATTCGAAATTTTAAGAAAGAAAACATCGTAGGGGTTTTTTATTAATGTCGAAATGGTGTAAAAGAAATTGAGTGTTAAATATTAAAAAATTTAAAATACAGGAGGTAGTTCTATGTCAATGGTAAATAAGGCGATTGATGAAATTGGAAAAAAGCAAGATGAAGTATCAAAGAAAATAATGGCTTCACTTCAAATGTTAGTAGCTCTTTCAGAATCAAAGAAAGAAAATATGGAAAATTCAATGAAAGAAAGAATGAAGTCTGCGCTTGTTAACAATGAAATCCCCCCTGGAAGCGCATTATTAACACAAAACTCGGTTCATGTTATGGCTTCTTCAGGACCTGCTGATGGCATTGATCAGGGTTTAAGTTTATTATTTGAGCGTGCTGAAGAGAATTGGAAAAAAGCTTTAAGTAACATGGTAAAAACAGTTTTAGACACGGTTTTAGGAAATGCAAGTGGATCCTCTAGTCAGGAAGATACTTATCTTATTGCTTTAGACGGTAAAGCTGCTATTCCAGGTAAACAAGAAGAATCATTTGTGCCCGTTAGAATTGATCTAAGTGTTTGGACTTATGATTTAAAAAGTTTTGGAGTAGTAGATGAAGCACAAAATGCAATTGTATATGTTGCGAAAAAATCTCTTATCAATTACAAAGATTTGGATAGAAGTACTGTGGATCAGATGTTGAAAAATATAGGCATGGAAAAAGCTCTTCGTGAAGATTTGATAAAACAGATTGAAGATGATAAAAAAGCTCATGAAGAAACCAATAACAATGTAGACAGTATAGTCCCTAAAAATATTAAAGCATATAACATGTTATATAAAAGCTTACAGGAAGCACCACATGGTTTTTAAACATAACACCAAAAGAGTTTCACTTCCTATACTGAATTTGTGAAAAAATAATCATTATTAGAGTCATTATTAGAGGAGGAATAAAAAATGAGGCTACTTTGTGATAATTTAAGCAATGTTCATCAACAGCAAACTTGGGTGGTGGATGGAAAACCGAGCACACTATTACTATTTACTCAGGAAGCATCGTTTGAGTTTCAAAATATTAATGGCTTACAAATTACTGTTACTGCAGGAGGGCATCCTGACACAGCTAATCTGAATTATATAAATGGTAGATGGGTGTTTAATGGAGGAATTAATTTCCAATCAGATATTAGAGGAGATATTGTAAGGGTAAGTTGTTTAGCTTAAACTTGAACAAAAATAAGTAAGTCAGTTAACACTAGTGCTTTTCGCACTAGTGTTAGTCGAATTTATAAATTTTAGGGTAAGAATATTTTTTATCTATCTTACAAATTTACTTTGCTGGGAAACTGTCTATTCCAAATGAAATAACTGCGGTATAGATAGAAAATAAAATTTGGAAAATAGTTGTGCCATGGAGCATATAATCAATCCAACTCTTTATTTATTCTTGCCATTCGGCGTTATTAAAAGTTTGCAATGGTAAAGTAAGGGATAAAATCACACTCTTGCTATATTTACCACATATCAAAATGGATTATTAGAGGAATTACAGAATTAGTTCATGAAAAATAAGGAATCTTTAAAAGATAACAATATTTGTTTTTGCACTATCCTTAAGAAAGAAATGAGGGAAATTTGATAATGAAGTTTTACTTCGCAAATGGCCAACAAGTGGTTTTCATTTATGAAAAAGGAACCATCAGGAAAAAGCCGCAAATTGGAGGAGCTTTTTCTTTACCACTAGATTCATTGGCTGAAAGGAAGAGACAGTGAGATAAGTCAGCAGAAAAGAGTTTTTCAACGAGCAGAAAAAGGAAGTAGGATTTTTCAAAGAGAATAACACTAAGTATCGGTAGAATACCTCCGAGGTCGCTTTAAAAGTAGCTCTATTAACCAATGAAATTACGTCCTTTTTAGAAATTAACCAAACGAGAGACAGTTGTGACAGCTGTTTCACATCCAATTGAAACATCGAAAGCGATTGGAAAATCTATTTCTGATTCATTCCAAAAAGAGGTCATTGAAGGTGATGCCTACTCGAGATCACACTGGTTCGCATATGCGACTGGTTCTCTAGTAGAAATTGTCTTTGGTTCTAAAGGTGCAGGAGTCATCACAAAAACAGGGACAACAGCGGCCAATACAACAGTGAAGAAAGGCCTTGAACAAGGAGCAAAATCATTAAATAGAGTCTCTATTCCGAATCTATTGCCATATTCACCAAAGTTTCAACTAGCAGGTGGAGGGAAACTCCCTTATAACGTGTTTGACGGAGAAAATCTCAAAAATAAACTTCTCTCCATGGCAAAGCGACTAGACAACAATTCAGGATACGGAATCTCTCAGACAGGCAGAAGATTACCAGCACCCAAATCACCACCGACCGTTGTCAGTTACGGAGATCACTGTGTGCGGTGGAAACGCAAAAAGGTATTAAAACCGAATGTCGTTTATTCAACAAAGCAAGGTTACACCTACACAACAGATCACTACGGACGCATTGTCAAAGTCGAAGCAAGTGATTTAAAATATGGAGAGGTCAAAAGAAATCAATATGCTCAATCCAATTCAGGTAAGCCGGACAGATTACTGGATGATGATGGTGGACATTTAATTGCGTCAATTTTCAAAGGGTCAGGCGATATTGATAATCTTGTTCCAATGAATGGAAATTTAAACAAAGGTGAATGGAAAAAACTTGAGAACACTTGGGCTGATGCTCTTCAAAATGGTGATGAAGTTAAAGTGAAAATAACTCCTAACTATAAGGCTGATTCTCTACGTCCTGAAACTTTTGATATTAAGTATAAAATCGGTGATGATGAATGGGAAATCAGACGATTTGATAATGTGTATGGAGGTAAAAAGTAATGAAAGAAGAAGAACTAGAATATGTATATAAGCTGATAGTTGATGTTGTAGTGGAAACCATACCGGTCAAGTGGAAAAAGGTCTATTTATATGGTGAGGTAGTTGAAGGTTCACAGACTGCTTACTTTTATTTTTTACCTGAAGAAAATGATAGTAAGCCGGTATATAGTCATGAGATAACTGAATTGTTTGAAGTGAGTGAACATGAATACAAAGAAAGGTGGCATCAATTAGTCGACTACATCCAAGAACTTGGGAGAGTGTTTGAACAAAGTGGTCAAGCACCTTGGACAAATTTTACAATGATAATTGATGAAACAGGATATTTAAATATAGAGTTTAATTATGATGACCTTTCGAATACAAACCCTCATGAAAGAAAAACTATTTGGAAATATAATCATCTAGGCATTATACCTAAAAGCAATTCGAGTAAAAAACATTTAGAAAAGTACCTTTCTACTTTGAAGTAAAAATCGTTCTGAGAATATTAAAGAAATACAGACTAGAGAACATAATAAGAGCACTCATTCCAAGCAGAAAGGGTGCTCTTATTCACTCTAGAATTTCTCATTTCACCTATTTAAACCGATAAACCGTCACTTCACACTCACCAAGGACCTCTTCCATCATCTCTCGAACAACCGTCCAATCGCCACCTGCCAAGCCGCAGCCGATCCCATAAGGAAAGGCGATAGAATGAAGGGGATTCTCTTCATTTGGATTTGTCACTGTCTGTTTTAGATGTTCAAAGCAGCTGCGTAACGCGTCGTCATCCGTTTGTTTTGTTTTTCTTCCGTATCCAACTTGGGCGAATAAGTTGGCAATGGTTTTTCCGTCGCTCGTTGTGATGAGCTGAACGGAGCTTAATAAATCATCTCCTTGTTCTGCACATAACCGTTTATAGTCTTTATACACATTTGGATATTTGCTTTTGATCTGCTTTGCTAACCCTGCTCCCATGACACCCTTACAGTTCACCTGATGACAGATGATGTCTTCTTTTGCCTCTAAGATGTTGCCTTCTACCGTTTTAATCATTTTAAGTCATCCCTTTTCAACAAAATACAAACTTATGTTCTATTATAGCAGTATTGAAGACATTATTTCATTGCAAAATGCGCTTGGGCTTTAAAAAATGGAGTAGTCTATACGATCAAATTGTCAAAAACAGTGCATGTCATCTAAAATAGTGAAAGATAAAGAAGATACAGTAAGGAGAGTCTTATGGATAAAATAGAAACAAATCGTTTAATTCTTAGACCATTTCGTGATGAAGATGCACCCGGAATGCTTGCATACTTGTCTCAACCAAGAGTGAATTGTTTTCTGGATGATCAAATCTCTACATTAGAAGAAGCGGTCGCTAAGGTGCAAAAAAGAAAAGCAGATCACTCTTATATGGCGGTTTGTTTAAAAGAAAGTCAGTTGATTATCGGTGAATTGTTTCATTTAAAAGATGAACCGGACACGTATTCGATTGGCTGAAATTTTCATGCGTCATATGAAGGAAAGGGATATGCCCGTGAAAGTGCTGAAGCGCTCTTGTCATATCTATTTGTCAATAAAGGAGCAAGGCGTTTATATGCATATGTAGAGGATGACAATGATCGATCTCAAACATTATGCGAACGTTTAGGTATGAGGAAAGAAGGCTTCTTTCTTGAGTTTGTTTCATTTACTACAAATGAGGATGGCACCCCTAAATATGAAAACACCTATCAATATGCTTTGCTGAAAAAAGAATGGGAGCAGTATCATTCTAAATAGTGCTTTGTTTCTTGGTATCCGAATGACAACGAAGTGACAAAAATGTGAGATGATCCCTTTATTTTGTTCGCTCGATCGATGTCACGGTCTTCTTTTTTCATTTATCCTTTTCCTAAACGAAGCAAAAGGAATGAAATGAGATGCAGGAGTTTAATGAACGGGTATTTCGGTCGATTAATCAGCTTAGTATGAATCACGATGTCTTAAATCCAGTTCTTATTGGGTTGGCTGAACATTCAGTGATGTTCATTGCGATCATGGTTTTGATCATGTGGTTTCAAAACCGGAGGAGAAGAAACAGGTGGATGATGATATCTGCTGGGTTGACCTTTATCTTGGCAGAGATGCTAGGGAAAATCGCTGGGATCTTTTATTCCAATCAGCAACCCTTTGCAGAATTGAATCAAGTTAATCTTTTAATCGAAAAGGAAGTGAATAACTCTTTTCCGAGTGATCACACCATTTTTATTTTTTCCATTTGTATGGTCTTTTGGCTTTTCCACAAGCGTCATATTTATTGGCTTTTCATTGCCTGCGCTGTAGGATTTTCAAGGATTTGGGTAGGTGTTCATTATCCATTTGATGTGTTGGCAGGTGCTGTGATCGCCTGTTTAACGGCGGTAACGGTTGTTTATTTGCCGCTATTCCAAAAGGGCGTAAATGTACTTCTGTCGTGTTATGAATGGGTGGAGCAGAAATGGACAGGAGAGAGAACCAAATAAAATGTAAGTCCACGAAAAAACACCCCAATCTGTTATGAAATCAGATCGGGGTGTTTATTATTTTCGCCAAAACGTTGAACAATCCGCTTTGTCTTCAATATTAAATTCAATGATTTTTTTAAGTAGAGGATAATCAATGGGGAAGCTTTCTTTCATGCGAAACATCTTTTTTCCATGATCATAACCAGCTTGTACAATTTCAGCTGAAAAGTGATCAATTCCTTTTCCTTCTGGTGCGACAGAAATGTGATGTTTTGCAACACTAAACCCAATAATAAACGTCCCGTGATCTGTGAACATGGGCTGATTCCATGCAATTCTTGGCTCTAATTGAGGAAATGTGTCTTCAATCCATTGTAAGATGTCTTGCATGCGCTGTTTCAGCTCTGGATGACCGATATTGCTTACATATTCTTCAAAAACCTGCATTGTTTTCATCCTCCATATTCATCAAGCCTCAGACGGGATTCGAACCCGCACTCCTTTCGTAAGCATAGGCTAGGGGGCAACACGCTTCCCTACGGAATTTCACCGACAGGAGTTTCACCTGTCTCAGCTCATTTGCTTTTCGGTGCTTCTGAAACCCTTGCCTTGCGACCCGCTAGCTACAATTGTTTTACGGCGCTCTTCCCTTCTAGAGCTACTGAGGCACGGAAGTTCTTGTTCATATTATATAGAGAAACTTGAAAAATGAAAAGCAGTGCTCATGATTCAGGGCCATCGCACAAAATAGTCAATGGAATAAATCCAAAAAGCCCAATAAGGGCTTTTTTCAATTCAACCGTATCTTTTGGAAGAAAAAAGACGGAATTTTTAGTGTATACATCATTGACTAGGAGAAAGAAACGCAATAACAAAGGAATCAGTTATTGAAGATTCAAGTGATTCATATTAAAATGATGTCAAATGGACGAATTAGCAATTGCTAATAGAAGTTCCATATTTAGTGAAATCATGTGGTGTAGCTGAAGGTGATTGGGGGTGTAGAATGAGCAAAGTTCCTGTGGCGGAATTGGCATCACTATTAAATGACTGGAACATGGAAATCAAAAAAGATCATGCAGATGAGGCAGAACGGCTATTTGCTAAAGCGAAACAAGCAGTAGAGGAAATTGATGATGCTGATATCCTCATGTATTATTCTCTTCTTGAGAAAAGGCATCACATTCTGATGTACAATTTAAGAGGGCAAAAAGGCAATGTTTCAACGAAAAGTATAGAAGGTCATTATGGGAAAAAAGATGATGATTTATCTAATCGCCTTGCTTACTATTTTGATTTTTATGAGGGTGTGTATGAACAGCATCAGGGGAATTATGAGGTTGCATTACAGATGTATCAAAGTGCGGAAAAGCTCTTAGATAAAATTCCAAGTGAAATCGAACGCGCTGATTTCGATTTTAAGATCGCGTGGCTTTACTATCGCCTGAGTCATATCATGCTTTCATTAAGTTATATTCGCAGGGCTCTGCACGTCTATAAACGTCACAAGCACTATGAAAGAAGAACTGCACTTTCATATTCTCTTATTGCAGCCAACCTTACAGAGATTGGCCGGTACGAAGAAGCGCTTGAGAATTATCGTATGGCGGAAGAGGTGTTAACTAGCGAACATGATGATTTTATGCTGGCTCAGCACCACCATAATGTGGCCATTTTATATTCATTTTGGAATAAACCGAAAGAATCTATACGACATCTTGAAAAAGCATTGTCTCATCAAGAGTATTATGATTCAGATTTCTTTTTCCATTCTACGTATCTGATCAGCCGGGAACTCTGTGTGATTGGTGAAAAGCAGCGTGCAAGCCAGTATATTGAGGCTGCATATGCCCGAATGAAAGATGCTTCTCATGAAGTGTTTCAGCTCAAAATAGGCATCGTACATGATCTTTACTTAACGAATGTACCACAAAGATTTCAGCAAATTGATGAGAAATTAAGAAAGTTAGAAGAAAAGAATGAATATCATGAAGTGAAAGAGCTTTCTCACTTTTCTGCAAAGTATTGTGAAAAGCAAGCACTTTATGAGCAGTCTGTTTTTTACTTGAATAAAAGTTTAGAAGCGGATTTACATATGAAAAGAATGGGGTTGATATAAGATGAAAACAGGATTAAAAGTATTATTCGTTGTGGGTTTAGCGGTCGCTGCGGCTGTTTTAACTGAAAATGTAGCGGGTTCTTTCGAAGTAGCAGAAAAAATCATTGGTGGTTAATCACCCAATCATATCTCGCCCTTGTTGATGATCATCAGCAAGGGTTTTTTATATGGGTGAAAATAGGCTCTTCTTATTAAACGCTGCAAGAACGTTTAATAAGAAGAATTCGCAACAAAGGGGGTGTGCAAATTTGTTACCTGCTCCATTATTCTAAATAAACATAGGGCAGAGCAACAAGTTAAAAAGGTCACCTTTCTTTGCTTAATTTAATTTTTTGCAGGACTTTTCATTCAAATTTTATCAAATTGGTCTATTGTACATAGAAATTGTTACAAAAGAGGGAACACCGCTCCATTTGTCACGCATATGATGAGATGAAGTGTAAGTTGAAGGCAGGTGATTGTATGGATCCACGGGTGTATGGAGGCTTTCATGGCGGCGGTTTTGGCGGCGGAGCAGTGGGACCTCATATTGGCTTTGGCGGGTATTATGTGAGCCCTGGCGTGTTCTCGGGCTTAGGAGGTTACCCTGGATATGGGGGATATGGGACATTTTCTGGCTATTCTCCATATGGCTCCACGTTCATTATGGGGCGTCCTCCTGGTTTTTATGTCAGAAGTTATTAGTGTTTCATCACAGTGATTGAAATAGCCATCTAAAGATTGGCTATTTCAATTGGTGAAAGTGCTTGAATGTAGACGTGATCACAATAACTCCTAGGATGCAAATAGGCAGCCAAATGATGATAAACGGATCGTAAGTATCTGTATACGCAGCTAAAGCCGCTCCTAGACAGTAAAAGACAATAGAACCGATTCGCAGCAAGCTCACATGCTGAATAGGAGCTTTTCTTTTTTCTCGATTTGATAAGCGCTGGACCAAGTCTTCAAATAGGTTAGCAAGTGTACTAGTTAGAACTATAGTAGAAATGCCAGCGACATTTAATTTACGTGCGGCCGCCGTTTGCATGCCCATCGCCATACTTAAAAGGATAATCAGCATAAAATAAGCATCTTGTGTAGAAGGAAAAATGGTCATAAGAGCAAATAGAAGCAAGATGATGACTTCTATGAAAAAGATGCGTGTAACGGCTTTTGGCCAAAATGTTTTTTCGTGTTTTCCACCTATGACAACAGCTAGTAAAACACCTAGAAGAAATCCGCTAAGTGCAGTGATAGAATGAAGAGCGGTTAACTGTAATGAACTGCCTGCTGCAATGCCAAGCAGTACAATATTTCCCGTCATATTCGCTGTAAACACATGCCCTAGGCTTAAATAGCCAATAACATCTACTATCCCTGCGGTAAGGCATAAGAAAATCAGCGCAATGTTTCGTATTGTGTGTGCGGTCAAAATGGTCATCCCTTTCTTTCTCTCTGATGAATAAGTGTAACGCTTAATGACCGCGTATGTCCATTTTATGAGCTGGTAAAATGTCCTGCAGCTGATATAAAACTTGTCGAAAACAATCATCATTCACATGGTGCCTCATTTGCCGGAATGGATCGCCTTTTTCCTTTAGACGCTTCATAACAGCCGGCATCGTAAATAAAGAAGGGTGACATTCTTCGCTATTCAATTCTTCCCATTCAATCGGTGTTGCAACAAGTCCAAGCTCGTTTCCTCTCGGGGAATAGGGGGCGATGATCGTTTTTCCAGCATCATGTTGAAGGTAGTCTAAATATAAACGATTGCCGCGGTTTTTCTTTAGACGCTCTAGCGTAAACAGCTCGGGTGCTTGTTCACATAAAAATTGGCAGATGAACGCAGTGAATTGTCTAGTTTGTTCATATGTGAAGGCATTTTTCTTCAATGGGATATAAACTTGCAGTCCTTTCCCACCACTTGTTTTAATAAATGCGGTGAGAAAGAGTCCATCTAAAATGACCTTGATTCGTTTGGCTGCTTCTATTGCTAAGTGAAACTCTTTAACAGATGGCGGATCTAAATCAAATACAATTTCTACAGGCCGATCTGTATCTCTCGTTTCAAAAGGAATATGAAATTCCATCGCCAGCTGGTTACCTAGCCAAAGCAACGTGTTAGGATCATTACAGATTGTGTATGAAATATCGTGCGCTTGATCTGTCTCAACAAAATCAGGCGCATAATCGGGCGTTGCCTTTTGATAAAAAGATTCTCCACGAGTGCCATGAGGGAAGCGAATTAACGTAAGACGTCTTTCACGTAAAAAGGGTAATAAATAGGGAGCGGCTTGTCTCAAATAAAGTAAGTAATCTGCCTTTGTGATATGAAGGGCAGGTACAACCGGTTTCTCTGGGTGGGTGACGTCAATCATAGCAGGGAGCGGATAAAGCTGTTTGAGCATGTGCTGAAAGGTACACGCTGCTGGATCTGCATCGAATAAAAACGAAGAAAACCGGGGCTCTCTTAAAGCTGATCCATCAAAAGCGATACAGGCAATCTTTGCGACAATAGATGGCGGGATTTCATATTGTGAAGCTCCTGTCATTTGACCTTTGGTTAGGAATAAGGTGCGCAGGGTTTGTTCTTCTTCTTTAGAAAAACCATGCTTAAATTGGACAACCTCTATGAGATTCGTTTCTTGATAAAGACATCCTTGAAAATAGCCATTGTCTTTATCAAAACGGGTCACGATGACCGATACATACCGCCAATTTTTAATTTTGAGCCAATCTTTCGAGCGGGTATGCTCTTGCCATTTACTCATCTTCTTTTTAGCAACTAATCCTTCCGCTAAATAGGTCAGCATGATTTTTTTCATATAATCAGGGCTGCTATCGGTTTGGATGATTTGAAGAAGAGAGGGGTGATTCAGCTGAACGGAGGGAGGAAGATTTGCAGCTTGGAACACCTCATGCAGCTCAGCTTTTCTTTCTATCAGCGGTAAATCAACGAGGGATTTCCCTTTGCATCTCAATAAATCAAATGCAATGAAATGACATGGGAACCGCTTAGCCTGGCGTTGAATGGTTTCTGTGTTTTTCAGACGGCCTCTTTGCTGAACCTTTGTAAAATCACTTTCTTGTTCACTCAGTAAAAAGACCAATTCTCCATCTAGGGTCAGCGGTAAAAAAGGTGCAAGCTGCTTCGTTATTTGCTCGCACTGATCAATGACTTCAGGAAATTGTTCGTTTAATCGTTTGCCCGCTCTGCTTTCTAAATAGATTGTGTCTTTTTCCCATATAAGAATGGCCCTGAAGCCGTCATATTTTAATTCATACAGCCAGTCTGCTCCAACAGGAATATCATGTGCAGACGTTAAACGCATCGGTTTCATTGTGTTTTTCACTTCCTTACATCATGTGTTCTTAGAGTGGGATGAAATTTTCATAAACATACATAACTCAGATGAAAACATTGCATAGTAAGGAGAAAAGAACGGAGGCGTTACGATGCATACAGTATGGAAGGGTGGCATTAGCTTCGGACTGGTGAATATTCCAGTCAAGCTGTTTACCGCTACAGAAAACAAAGATATTAAATTAAGACAGCTTCATAAAGAATGCCATACGCCGATTAACTACAAAAAGGTTTGTGCTAACTGCGGTGAGGAGGTAGCGCCAGAGCAAATTGTGAAAGCGTACGAGTATGCCAAAAATAAATTCATTGAATTGGATGAGGAAGAACTCGAAAGGCTGAGAAAAGAAAATGAAGACAAAGCCGTAGAAATCATTGATTTTGTGAAGATAGAAGAAATCGATCCCATCTATTATGAAAGAAGTTATTTTCTATCTCCAGATACCGGTGGAGCAAAGGCTTATTCATTATTAAGAAAAGCGTTGCAAGAATCAGGGAAAATCGGTGTAGCCAAGATCATGATTCGTTCAAAGGAGCAATTAGCGATTGTTAGGTGCTACGAACATATTTTACTAATGGAAACCATTCATTTCCCTGACGAAATTAGACAAGTATCAGACGTCCCGAATATCCCGCAAGAGGAAAACATCGTAAAGAAGGAGTTGGATACAGCGCTCCTTTTAATCGAGCAGCTGACAACAACATTTGATCCTGCCGCATACCGGGATGAATACAGAGAGCAGCTGATGAATGTAATTGGAGACAAAATCTCTGGAGAACATACTGTTCAGCCAGATACGACAGGTAAAAAAGAGGCTTCATCCAATGTGACCGATTTGATGGCCGCTTTGCAGGCTTCTATCGATCGATCAAAACCGGCAAAAACGAAAAAAGCAGCACCTAAGAAAAGAAAAGCACCCGCTAAAAAAGAAAAGAATGCATAAAGAAAAGACCGCTTGCCAAAGGGCGGTCTATTTTGGCTTCACCACATCCTGAATCGTCCCGTCTGTTCGGTGGATGACAACTGCTGTTCCTTTTTTAGATGAAATCTCCTTCGCACGGTCGATGGCTTCCTGTTTCGTTTCTTTTACCTCACTTGCACGCTTCGCTTTTTCAGTTTGAACTGCCCAGCCTTCATCATGTTTCACGACATGCTGCGCATGGTCCATGAGCTCTGGTCGTGCAGAGCTGCTTTTCTTAGAAGGTGTCACAGAACCATGAGAGTCAAAGTCCTCCATTTCTTTTTCCGTCGCATTCTTTTTCCACTCTTTTGCTTGATTGATCGCAATTGGAATCGCTCTACCTTCTTTATAGCCTTCCTGCACCATTTTGTTGGCAATCTCAAGTACTTTTTTTCGAATGACTTTGTCTAACGATTGAAATGAAGCTAGATAATCCTCCATTGTCCAAGGCATATTGAACACTCCTTCATATGCAATTGACCAAACATTTAATCATCTCAATCCAATGGCTTGGTTGAAATACATCGTTTTGCTGAGGAAGAATGTTTTCAATTCCTGCACAATAGAAGATAGTAAAGGAGTGATTGAAATGATGATGAAAGGGTTGTATGAAGCACATTTACCTGTGACTGATTTGAAGGCATCCATTTCTTTTTTTGAAAAATTGGAATTAACTCTCGCTCATGAAAATGAACGAGTGGCCTTTTTATGGATTGAGAAAGGAAAGAGCTGGCTTGGCCTTTGGAAGGTTGACATGTCCACTGTTCCATATCATCCAGCCACTCGCCATGTTGCCTTCCAAATGGAAACATCCAGCATTGAGCACATTAAAGAATGGCTGATAGAAAAAGGGATCAGCATTCATCCGATGTTCGGTTTTTCGGAAGAGCAGCAGCCTTTAGTTCTCGATAATCCGCCACAATTTCATGCCGCCATTTACTTTCTTGACCCCGATGGGAATCTGCTTGAATGTATCGCACCGCTAGAAATCGATGCAGCAAAACATCATGAGATGATGACATTTGAGGACTGGGAAAGAAAGAAACATCCGTTTATTGATTGACAAATCCACTCATTGTAACTATATTGATTACAACGGTGGTGAAAGATTGTGAAACAAATTAGCAGCAGGTATACCATTGCTGTTCATATTTTGTCATTTATTGCAGGTGTTTCAAAAGAGTGCACAGGGGATTTTATTGCAGAAAGTGTCAATTCAAATCCTGTCATTATTAGAAAAATGATGGCTATGCTCAAAAAGGCGGATCTCATTGAGATTCGCCGCGGAGTTGGCGGTGCTTCCTTAAAAAGACCGGCAGAGGACATCACACTGCTAGATGTGTACCGGGCTGTGGATGTAAGCGCAGATGAAGAGTTATTTAACTTTCATCAACCAGTCATTGCATGTCCAATTGGTCAAGCGATGGATACGAGACTGCGGCAAGAACTCAAAGAAGCACAGTCTGCACTTGAGCGTCACCTAAAACAAGTGACAATTAAGCAATTATTAATCGAGGCGGAGTAGAAAAAGCTCATACATGGAGCTTTTTTTACCCCTTCGTTGTAACCATTTTGATTATAACGAATGATCTGATGCAAGAAACATCACCGTTAAACGAAAATGAGGAGGTCAAATCAATGACAATATTAGTGACAGGTGCAACAGGACAACTTGGATCGCTCGTCGTCAAACATTTGCTCGCAAAAGTACCAGCTGAACAATTGGCGGTCAGTGTTCGAGATCCGCAAAAAGCAGTACATCTAAAGGAAGCTGGGGTGGATGTGCGCAAGGGAGACTTCACACAGCCGGATACACTTCAATCAGCGTTTCAAGGGATTGATCGTCTTTTGATCATTTCGTCTGGGGATGGAGATCGCGTGAAGCAGCATATCAATGCGATCCAAGCAGCGAAAGCAGCGAATGTGTCATTTATTGCTTATACAAGTGTTGTCAATGCAAGAGAAAGTCAGCTTAACCTAGCACATGACCATGCAAAAACAGAAGAAGCAATTTTGGCCTCTGGCATCCCCCATGTTTTTTTAAGAAACAATTGGTATGTGGAAAATGAAAAAGATACGATTCTGGCATCAGTGAACGGAGCGCCATTTATCAGCCCAATTGGTGAAGGTAAAGTCGGCTGGGCAACAAGAAATGACTATGCAGAAGCAGCAGCAAATGCGTTAACACTCCCGGCACATGATCAGGAAATCTATGAATTGTCAGGACCTCTTCGCACACACACTGAGCTTGCACAAATGGTCAGCAAAGTGAGCGGGAAAGAAATCAAAGTAGAGCATATGGATGTAGATACATTTGGAGAATTTTTAGCGTCAAATGGTGTACCGAAAGAAGCTGTTCCATTTGTCAAAGCGATGCAAAGCGGAATTCGCGATGGGGCATTAGCGGTCGAAAGCCATGACTTCGAAAAACTATTAGGACGCTCTTTAACACCTATTGAAGATAGAATACGAGAAATGATGTCAAACTAAACATGAAAAAACGCCCTGTAAAAGGGCGTTTTTTCATGTCAGACCGTAGACAAACCCCACTTTTACTTAAAGTAAAAGTGGGGTTTTCACTGATTTTGATAAAATTTATCTGTTGTCTTAGGCTGGACATGGTCCTTTCCATGTCCAGTTTGCTAGCTTTTTGAGATTCATGGCAGCGAAAGTAAGCATCGCCTGCATTGAAACTTTTTTGAGTCCACGAAGTTTCGTCCAACGCATACCATGCTTTTCTTTTGCATCCGCAAAAACGCGTTCTATTGTTTCTTTCCGTTTTGCATAAATGTCTTTATTCATTTGTGTCAGTCTCAGATGGTCTGCTTCATCTAGATAGTCCTGCCAAATATGCCGATGAATTTGTTTGGTGTGATTTTGACTTTGTGTACAGTTATTTAAAAACGAGCAGGATTTACATACCTCTGAATCAGACGCATATTGCTTATAGCCTTCTCTAGTCGTTGTACGATAAGAGAGAATTTGCCCGTTGGGGCAAATGTAACAATCAAAATATGCATCATACACGTATTCATTCTTTTTCAAATAACCAGCTTTTGTTCTTGGACGAGTGTAAGGCATGACAGGTCTTATCTCTTGATCCATTAAAAACTTAGCGATGTAAGGTGTTTTATATCCTGCATCTACTGCGACTACAAATGGTTTTCCGACTTTTTCTGTCACCTTTAATACGAGTGAATCCAACATACGACTATCATGAACATTTCCACCAGTGACCAGTGATCCTAAAATAAATCCTTTAGAATCACAAGCCGTATGAAATGAATAGGCAAATGATTTTTCTCGCTCATCCTTCACATAGTAGCCACTCTCTGGATCAGTCGTACTTACCTTGATTTCTTTTGTCTCTTCTTTATTCTGTAGGGGTAAAGGCTTTTTTCCATGTTCTTCACGGTCAATATTGATCTCCTCATGAAGCTGATTTTGATAACTTCTCGTCTCTACTCGAACAATTTTCTTTTCAAGTTTTTTCTTATTGGCATTCGCTTTTACATGAGTGGAGTCAATGAAGGCAATAGAAGGGTCAACGAGTCCTTTTTTCATCGCTTCTCTTAAGATTCGGTAAAAAATTTGTTCGAATAAATCTGTATCATGGAAGCGTCTCACGTAGTTTTTACCGAAGGTAGAAAAGTGCGGGATTTTCTCAGAAAATCCATATCCAATAAACCAACGATAAGCCACGTTGGTTTCAATTTCTTTAATGGTTTGCCGCATAGAGCGAATGCCAAATAGATATTGAATTAAGACCATCTTAATGAGAACAACGGGATCAACACTTGGTCTACCATTGTCAGAACTATAATGATCTTTGACAAGATCATAAACGAAATCAAAGTCGATCGCTTGATCAATTTTTCGTACAAGATGATCTTGAGGCACTAATTCATCTAAAGCCACTACTTCTAATTGATTTCGTCTTTCTTCTTCACGTTTCGATAACATATTTATCCCCCACAGATTAGTGTTATTACCCTTATTATACAAAAAAGCCTGTAGACTTTGTCTACAAGCTGACATGAAAAAACGCCCTGTAAAAGGGCGTTTTTTCATGTATCTACACAAGCAGGATGTCCAAATTTTAGACATATCCGTTCGTTGAAATTTCAGAAATTTGGGATTAAAATGAAATAAAGGTCCATTATTTAGTCATCAGATGACCAGACATAAATCAAGGTGCAGCAAAAGAAAGGAAGTTCGCCGATGAGAGTCAGTTTATTTGTCACCTGTTTAATTGACACTATGCAGCCACATGTAGGAAAGGCGACTGTTGAGGTGTTAGAGCGGCTTGGTGTTGAAGTGGCATTCCCTGAAGCACAAGTGTGCTGCGGGCAGCCCGCCTTTAACAGCGGCTATACAAAAGAAACAATCAAAGCGGCCAAAAATATGATCAAAGCCTTTGAATCAGCTGAATATGTCGTCGCACCATCAGGTTCTTGTAAGGCCATGTTTTTAGAATATCCGCATCTTTTTAAAGAAGACCGAGCGTGGTTTGCCCGAGCTCGGGCACTTGCTGCGAAAACATATGAATTAACGGAATTTATTGTTGATATATTACATGTAACAGATGTAGGCGCGAGTCTGAAAGGAAAAGCCACCTATCATACCTCCTGCCATATGACGAGACTGCTTAGAATTAAGGAAGCGCCTTTCACACTGTTGTCAAATGTCAAAGATTTGGTGATGGAACCATTGCCTCGCGCTGAAAATTGCTGCGGATTCGGAGGAACCTTTTCAATCAAAATGACATCCATTTCTGAGCAAATGGTCGATGAAAAAGTACAGAGTATAGAGGAGACAGGCGCTGAATATATCATTGGTGCTGACTGTGGATGTCTGCTGAATATCGGAGGAAGGCTGAATCGTCTTCATAAGCCAGTCAAAGTGATGCATATCGCAGAAGTGTTGAATAGCCGCTGAAGCTAAGAGGGGGAACGGCACATGAGTATGAAAATTGGAGAGAAGGCATTTAAAGAGCGGATCGGCGAAGGATTAGAAGACGCTGTGATGAGAGGAGCTGTTTCATCGGCACAGGAGCGTCTGTATAAAAGGCGGATGACTGCAAGTGAAGAGCTTGGAAATTGGGAAAAGTGGCGTGAACTTGGGGAGGAGATCAGGCAGCATACGCTCACCCATCTTGATGACTATTTATATCAATTAAGCGAGAGCGTGAGTAAACGTGGAGGTCATGTGTTTTTTGCAAAAACAAAGGAAGAGGCATCGGCGTACATTCAAGATGTAGCACAAAAAAAAGCAGCAAAAAAGATCGTGAAATCAAAATCAATGGTCACAGAAGAAATTGAAATGAATCAAGCGCTAGAAGAGATTGGCTGCGAGGTAGTTGAAAGCGATCTTGGAGAATATATTCTCCAAGTTGATGACCATGAACCACCTTCACATATCGTGGCACCAGCCCTTCATATGACCAAAGAACAAATACGGGAAGTTTTTCACGAAAAGCTTGGATATGATATGTCAGAGACTCCTGAAGAAATGACCAAATTTGTAAGAGCTTTGTTACGAGAAAAATTTCTTGAAGCAGATATTGGTGTGACGGGCTGTAACTTTGCTGTGGCTGACACAGGATCGATTTGTCTTGTGACGAATGAAGGGAATGCGGATCTTGTCACGTCCATTCCAAAGACACATATCGCAGTCATGGGGATGGAGCGGCTTGTACCAACGATGGAGGAGCTCGATGTCCTTGTCGGTCTATTGTGCAGAAGCGCAGTCGGTCAAAAGTTAACAAGCTATATCTCTGTCGTGGGACCAAAAGGAGAAGGAGAGGTCGATGGGCCAGAAGAGTTCCATTTGGTCATTGTGGATAACGGACGGTCAAATATATTAGGGACGGAATTTCAGCCAGTTTTGCAATGTATTCGGTGTGCAGCCTGTATCAATGTGTGCCCCGTTTATCGGCATGTTGGCGGTCATTCGTACGGATCGATTTACCCGGGTCCGATTGGCGCTGTTCTTTCGCCGCTTCTTGGCGGCTATGATGACTACCAAGAGCTTCCTTTCGCCTCAAGTTTGTGCGCAGCCTGTACAGATGCTTGTCCAGTGAAAATTCCACTTCACGAATTATTAATCAAACATCGACAAGTCATCGTTGAAAAAGAGGGGAGAGCGCCTAAAGCGGAAATGATGGCAATGAAAATGTTCGGAATGGGCGTATCCACTCCTAGAATGTATCGATTTGGAACAAAAGCAGCCCCTTTGCTCTTGAAACGTATGGCTTCAAACGGACAGATTTCAAAAGGTGCGGGCCCTTTAAAGAATTGGACAGAAATTCGTGACCTCCCGGCGCCAAGCAAAGAAAGGTTTCGGGATTGGTTTAAAAAAAAACAAAAGGAGGAGCGGCAATGAAAGGAATCATTTCTCATCGAGATCCATTTTTAGCACATATCCAGCAACAATTAGGCAAAAGCTCCTCCAAGCCTGCATCTATTCGGCGTCCGGCTTGGAAGCATCGAGTCAATTGGGAAACAAATGAAGGTCTGTCGAAAGAAGAATTGGTGGAGCAATTGAAGGTGCAATGTCAGCAAATTCATACGAGAGTGGTAGAAACAAAGCCAAAAGAAGTACCCTTAACATTACGATTATTGATGAAAGAGTATGGAGAAGGTCCTGTGATGACTTCGAGCGATAGACGTTTTGCACAATATGAATGTCATCCTATGTTTCAAGCCTGGCGGAAAGAAGGAATCTCAGTCACTAGCTGGAATGCAGATACATCAAGAGAAGAAAATATAAGGCAGGCAGAACAAGCGAAATATGCAGTGGTATTCAGTGATTACACACTTGCAGAATCCGGAACGGTTGTTCTTTCCTCCCATCAAGGTCAAGGGAGAGCACTTCATTTTTTACCGATGATGTATATCGTATGTATTGAAAAAAGCACAATTGTCCCGCGGATGATTCATGCTGTTTCAGCTCTTCATCGCCTAGTAGAAGAAGGAGAGCAGACGAAAGGCGCCATTCATTTTATATCAGGTCCAAGTAATTCTGCTGATATTGAAATGAATTTAGTCGTTGGTGTTCATGGTCCGGTGCGGGCTGTGTATGTATTAATAGATGATGAATAAGGGCTTTCGTGAAGAAAGCTTTTTTTATGTAAACATTCTAAAAATTCACCTTGATCTAGGCGAATAGTCATAGTAAGATGACGTCATACAAGATGAGAAACTCATCTACTGCTGATTGTAAAGGAAGCTGCTAATGGAAATGAAGACAAATGCTCCAAAGAAGTCAATTGCGGTGCCGCTTGTGATCTCAATCATTGCGATTTCGTTTTCGGCCATTATTGTGAAGTGGTCTAGTGCGCCTGCTGCTATTTTAAGTATGTATCGAATGATATTTGCGGCGGTTTTGATGCTTCCGTTTATTCTGCCGCGTCAAAAAGAGTTTGTCTCGTTAAAGCGTAGAGACTGTTTTTTTTTATGTATGTCAGGTTTCTTTTTAGGACTCCATTTTGTTTTGTGGTTCGGCTCATTGAAGCTCACCACAGTGGCAAGCTCGACGATCATCATTGCACTTCAGCCGATGGTGTCATTATTAGGCGGATTTCTCATTTTTCGTGAACGAACAACGAAGTCAGCCATTTTCACAATGTGTGCGGCGATTGTTGGTGCGCTCATGATTGGATGGGGGGATATTGGACATAGCCAAGACGCCATTATAGGAGACATTTTATCCTTTTTCAGTGTAATCGCAGTTGTTTGTTATTTATTAATCGGTCAACAAGCTGTGAGAAAGATATCTCATTGGATTTATAGTTTTTGTGTATTTGGTTTTGCCGGCCTTTTTTTAATTTTATTTAACCTTGTACAGCAAACGCCTTTTGTAGGCTATTCGGGTAAAGAATGGGGGATTTTTTTACTTCTCGCCATTATTCCTACCATGTCCCATGTGATTAATAACTGGCTGTTAACCTATGTGAATGCGACAACTATTTCAATGAGTATTCTAGGCGAACCTGTTGGGGCAACGATACTCGCTGTTTTACTGCTTGGAGAGAAAGTCACACTGCTGCAAATGTTCGGTGGTCTACTTGTCCTTTTAGGTGTCTTTTTCTTTTTGATGCAGCAGCGACAAGGGATCGTGATGAAAACAAAAAAATCCGGTTAACTCCCGGATTTTTACTCTTTTAAATGATTTTTTTCAATTACTTTGTTTAATCTAGCCTCTACTTTCTTTAATTCCACTTGTTTTCTTCTTATCATTCGAATGGCAATCACAATGATGGTCACGATCAATGCGATGAATAGAAGAGAAAATACTTGGAATACGATATCCCCAATATTGAATGCAGCACTCTCTTTAATAATATGTAACCCCTCCTTTTGATATCTATATATTACCATATTAAATAAAAGATTGAGATTTATCCATAATTTATCTATAATAGGTAAAATATCACTCATTAAAGGAGAACCATTATGAGAACTTTAGTCCTTTTACGAGGTCTCCCAGGTGCGGGTAAATCAACTTGGATCAAAGAACAAGGCTTAGAACCATATACATTATCAGCGGATCAGATCCGTCTGTTAACCCAGCCTCCGCAGTTATCAGTCAATGGGAAACCGGAAATTTCAAGCAAACATGATCATAAAGTCTGGTCTTTATTATTTGAACTCCTCACAGCCCGGATGGAACGAGGAGACTTTACTGTCATTGATGCAACACATGTCACAAGTAAGTCCATTTCGCAGTATAAGTCATTAGCTACTTCATACCGCTATAGAGTGTATGTCGTCGATTTTACGCAAGTGCCTCTTGAAACAGCCCTGCTGCAAAATCGCAGTCGAGAGCCGCACAAAGTAGTGAAGGAATCTGTGTTATATCAAATGAATGAACGGTTAAAGACAGAGAAGGTGCCTTCATGGGTAACCGTTTTGACGCCTGAGGAATATCCAGCCATTATGACTTATCAGCCCAGGTCTTTTGATCAGTATGAGGCCATTCACGTCTTCGGTGATATTCACGGCTGTTTCACAGCTCTAAATACTTATTTGCAAGGAGACTTGAAAGAAAACGAGCTTTATATCTTTGCAGGTGATTTGCTTGATAGAGGAATAGAAAACAAGGAAGTTTTAGAATGGATGCTGGCACATAGAGAATGCCGCAATGTGATCGTAATTGAAGGAAATCATGACCAGCATCTTTACAAATATGCACATGAAGAAAAAGTGAGAAGTAATATGTTTAACCGTCATACTGCGCCTGAAATTGCGGAAGCAGGTTTTGACCTAAAAGAATTAAGGAAGTTTGTCAGAACATTTCATCAGCTCACCTATTTTACGTATCATGGTCAGACATTTCTTGTCACGCATGGTGGGCTTGCTCATTTGCCAGAAGAGCTTCTGCATGTCTCAGCGCAGCAGCTTATTCACGGAGTAGGTGAATATTCAGATGACATTGATCACTTATTTGTGCAAAACACTTCTGGATTAGATATCATTCAAATTCACGGTCATCGCAATTTATATAGACTGCCTATCCAAGCGGCGGAAAGATCTTATAATCTCGAAGGTCAGGTTGAATTTGGCGGACAGCTGCGTGTGTTAAAAATCACAGCAGGCGGGATTGAGACACATGAAATTGACAATCCTGTCTACAGAGCTTCTGAAAACAAGCAACCGGTCTTTGTTCAGCCCAATTTGACGCTGGATGATTTTTTAGCCCATTTAGATCAGCATGAATATGTACAGGAATTAAAGCTGCCACACGATATTTCATCTTTTAATTTCACCAAAAAAGCTTTTAGTGAAAGACAATGGGATGAAATAAATGTCAAAGCAAGAGGTTTGTTTATCAATATGACTTCAAAGCAAATTGTGTCTAGAAGTTATAATAAGTTCTTTAATATTGATGAACGTCCTGAAACAAGAATGCATCATTTAGTGAATCATCTTCGATTTCCTGTGACGGTCTATGATAAAGCAAATGGATACTTAGGCACGGTTGGGTTTAACGAAATAACAGATGAACTGGTGTTTACGTCCAAATCGTATACGTCACATGTGAAGCAAAATCAGCATGCTGCTTGGGTCGAAGAGCTATTTTATGCGACCTTTGACGAGGTACAGGTCGATTACATCAAATCATACGTACGTGACAACCATGTATCCCTTGTATTTGAAGTCATTTTGCCAGAGAAAGATCCGCATATTATCACATATGATCATGATCAACTCATTTTACTAGATATCGTGAAGCGTCAGCTGAGCTATGAAAAAGAACCATTTGCTGAAGTGAAAAGGCTCAGTGAACAGCTTGGCATGCGGTGCAAACAGAAAGTGGCAGTGTTTCATGATTGGACCTCTTTCTATAAATGGTATCAATCTGTATCACATGATGACACAATCAAAGAAGAAGGATATGTCATTGAGGATAACAGCGGCTTTATGACCAAGTTAAAGCTTCCTTATTATCAATTTTGGAAGCAAATGCGATCCATTAAACAGCGTGTTGCAGACAAGCGCTCCACCCAAAAATATATGCAGGCTTTGCAAACAACAGAGCAAGCAAGATTTTATACATGGCTGCTCGAGCAAGATCCAGTAAACGTGAGAAACTACTCAATCATTGAGCTGCGTTCACAATTTGAGCAAACGGAAGCGGCCCATTTGAATAATGATGGAATAAATGCATAGTCTAACAAAGAGTCTTTTCTAAAGAAAAGGCTTTTTTTCATGAAATCGAAAGGTGGAAGCTGAAATGCCAGATCATATTGAAGTCATTCTTCGAACCATGTTTGCTTTTGCTATTTTATTCGGCGGTGCTCGTCTTCTTGGAAAGCAAACCATTGCGCAAATGAATATTTTTGATTTCATTGCAGCGATCAGTCTAGGTTCAATTGCAGCGAACCTGGCGTTTAATACTACGCTTCCGCTTCATCACACAACCATATCTTTTGTGACACTTGTGATCATTATTTATGTGATTTCTTTACTTGCTTTAAGAAGCCGGAATGTGAGAGGATTTATGGCCGGTAAACCAACGCTTGTGATTCAAAATGGCAAAATCCTTGAAGAGAATATGAAAGGAATGAGGTATACACTGGATTATTTAAATCAACAGCTCAGAGAAAAGAATGTGTTTGACATTAGTGAAGTTGAATTTGCAATGATTGAAACAGATGGGCATATGTCAGTGAAAAAATACCCTTCATTTGATCATGTCACGCGAAAAGATCTTAACCTGTGGATGCAGGTAGATCGTTACATGCCCATTGAAGTCATTATGGACGGAAAGCTCATTTTGAAAAACCTCCATGAAAACCAATTAACTGAGCAGTGGATATATGAAGAAATTCAAAATAGGCAGCTGTCTTTAAAAGACATTGTTTATGCGGTTCGTTCAAGTAATGGCAGTTTATATATTGATACATATGACGATCACATCCATTCTCCAATTGACCAAGAATGAACATATAATACAGACGACACCCGCGCGTCACAAAAATGCCAATATTTATAAGTCGTTTGGATGTCATCTCTCTAGGTATCATTTCTCAATTATTATTATTTTCAGAAAATGTGGTGACGGATAAAAATAAGTATGTTTTAGTATAAATAGAGAATTTAAAAATATTAATATAATATACATTAAACGGAATGAACGTTCATTCCTGATATAACGAAAGGAGAGGATGAAATGCCCGCAGCAACTACTGATAAACAGGAGCAGATTATGAAGGCTTCTCTGGACTTATTTATTGAACGGGGTTTTGACGGTACAACGATGCCGATGATTTCGAAAAGAGCCAATGTTGGAGCAGGAACCATTTATCGTTATTTTGATAGTAAAGAGGCTCTTGTGAACATTTTATACCAGCGAAGCCTGACTGCATTTATCGACAAGGTGAATACAAACAGTCCAGACCCTAAAGCAAGTATCAGGGCTTATTTCAAACATGTCTTTTACTGCTTAGTGCTCTTTACGAAAGAGAATCCAAGTGGTCTGTACTTCTTAGAAATTGACAAACGCTCACACTATTTAGATGAGACAAGTAAAGAGAAGATGCAGCAGCTATTAAATGAGCTATTTCATATTTTTGAAGAAGGCAAAAAGGATGGAATTCATCCAAATCTTTCAGGGAGAACGATTTTATCCATTGTATTTGGAGCGTTCGTTCAGCTTCATAAACAGATTCTAGCAGAGGAAATTGAGCCAACGATTGAATTTTTAGAAGATATTGAGCAATGCTTATGGCGTGCCATTAGCGTTGCATCATAAAGAAATAAAGGGAGTGGGCACATGCAACAAACATCAATCATTCCAAAACCAAAAACATACGGACCTTTAAAAAATATTCCTCATATCAAAAAAGGAGAGCTTTCTCAAACCTTTTGGCGGCTGGCAGATGAATTAGGGCCGATCTTTCAGTTTGAATTTTCAAAAGCAACAAGTATTTTTGTTTCCAGCCATGAACTTGCCAAAGAAGTATTTGATGAGAGGCGTTTTGATAAATTCATTGGAAGCAGTCTCAATAAAGTGAGAACATTTTCAGGGGATGGGTTATTCACAAGTTGGACAGAAGAGCCGAACTGGAGAAAGGCTCATCACATCTTGATGCCGGCGTTTAGCCAGCAGGCCATGAAGGGCTATCATGAGATGATGCTTGATATTGCCACACAGCTTGTACAAAAATGGCAAAGAACGGGCCGTGATGAAGAAATTGAAGTAGCAGAGGATATGACAAAGCTCACTTTAGATACGATCGGGCTATGCGGTTTTGATTTTCGATTTAACAGCTTTTACAAAGAAAATCAGCATCCATTTATTGAAAGCATGCTGAATGGTTTAAATGAAGCGATGGATCAAGCAAGCAGATTGCCGGTTGCAGATAAATTAATGATCAAAAGAAGAAAAGAATTTGAACAAGACGTTGATTTTATGAAGCAATTAGTAGATGACATTATTCAAGAACGGAAAAAACAAGATAAAACGGGCAATGATTTACTTTCTCTCATGCTACATGCAAAGGATCCTGAAACAGGTGAACGCCTGTCAGATGAAAATATTCGTTATCAAATCATTACCTTCTTAATAGCGGGTCATGAAACAACAAGCGGATTGTTGTCATTTGCGATTTATTTCTTACTAAAGAATCCAGACAAATTAAAAAAAGCCGTACAAGAAGCAGACGACGTGCTGCAAGGCGGACTACCGACATTTAAGCAGGTTCAAAAACTAAGTTTTACGCGTATGGTCTTAAACGAAGCACTTCGCCTCTGGCCGACGGCACCTACGTTCTCTCTTTATGCGAAAGAGGATACAGTCATTGGAGGAAAATATCCGATCAAAAAAAATCAAAGTGTCAATGTGCTGCTTCCTAAATTACATCGAGATCAAGCGGTTTGGGGGGAGGATGCAGAAGAATTCAAGCCTGAACGTTTTATGCATCCTGAAAAAATTCCACAGCATGCCTATAAACCGTTCGGAAATGGCCAGCGTGCATGTATTGGGATGCAATTTGCCCTTCATGAAGCCACGATGGTTCTGGCGATGGTTCTGCACAACCTTGAATTGATTGACCATACGTCGTATGAACTGGATTTAAAAGAATCCCTGACAATTAAGCCGAATGATTTTAAAATCAAAGTGCGGCCAAGAAAGCAGCAATTCTTTATGGCGCCTCCGAAAGAAGAAGTGAAGAAAAACATGGCATCTGCTGAAGCAAAAATAGCGAGTCATGGAACGCCGCTATTGGTCTTATATGGATCAAATCTTGGTACAGCAAAGCAAATGGCAAACGAATTTGCTGAAGACGGGAAAGCAAAAGGGTTTGACGTGACAACGGCACCACTTGATGATTATACCCGAAAGTTACCAGAGTCAGGCGCAGTATTCATTGTAACGGCTTCATACAACGGCCATCCGCCTGACCATGCGAAACAGTTTGTGGATTGGGTGATGCAGGATGAGGAGCAGGATCTATCAAACGTGACATTTGCAGTCTTTGGGTGCGGGGATCGAAATTGGGCGAGCACGTATCAGCGTATTCCTCGTCTGATTGATGAAGCACTTGAAAGAAAAGGGGCGAAACGTTTAACGGATATAGGTGAAGGAGATGCGGGCGGTGATATGGATGAAGATAAAGAAACATTCCAGAAGACAGTCTTCGACGAGCTTGCAAAAGAATTCAATTTGACCTTGCAGGAGCAACGTCAAGAAAAGCCAAACCTATCCATTGCATATACGAATGAACTAGTGGATCGTCCTGTAGCTAAAACATACGGTGCCTTTTCAGCTGTTGTATTAAAAAATCAAGAATTACAATCTGAAAAAAGTACCCGCCAAACAAGGCATATCGAACTTCAATTACCCGAAGGCAAGCATTATAAAGAAGGAGATCATATCGGAATCGTGCCAAAAAATAATGCAACACTCGTTCAGCGGGTGACCGATCGTTTTAAGCTGGATCCAGAGCAGCACATGATACTCTCTTCGGAAAAAGAAGCAAGTCATTTACCATTAAATCAGCCAATTCAAGTCGAAGAATTGCTGGTGTCACATGTAGAGCTGCAAGAGCCTGTGACACGTACTCAGCTAAGAGATCTTGCAAAATATACGGTATGCCCACCTCATCGTATTGAACTTGAACAAATGGCGGGAGAAACTTATCAAGAAGCTGTATTAAAGAAGCGTGTGACCATGCTGGATTTACTAGAACAATACGAAGCATGTGAACTGCCATTTGATCATTTCTTAGCCCTTTTACCAGGCTTGAAGCCTCGTTATTACTCGATCTCCAGTTCGCCAAAGGTAGATGAAAAGAGGCTTAGTATCACAGTAGCTGTTGTGAAAGGAAAATCATGGAGCGGACGCGGTGAATACGCAGGCGTCGCATCAAACTATTTATGCGGGCTGCAAGAAGGAGATGAAGTGGCCTGCTTCCTTCATGAAGCTCAAGCAGGATTCGAATTGCCGCCTTCTCCTGAAATACCAATGATCATGATTGGACCAGGAACAGGTATCGCCCCATTTAGAGGGTTCATTCAGGCAAGGGAAGCATGGCAAAATGAAGGGAAGCCGTTAGGTGAAGCTCATCTTTATTTTGGGTGCCGCCACCCACATGAAGATGATCTGTATTATGACGAACTGCAGCTTGCAGCACAAAAAGGAGTCGTCACCATTCACCGTGCTTACTCTCGCTACGAGGAGCATAAAGTGTATGTCCAACACTTCATTAAAAATGATGGAGCCAAGCTCATTGAATTGCTCGACAAAGGCGCCTACTTGTATATTTGCGGGGATGGAAAGGTCATGGCACCAGATGTCGAGGCAACAATGATTGAACTGTATCAGTCTGAGAAACAGTGTGCAAAAGAAACAGCTGAACAATGGCTGACATCACTAGCCAATGACAACAGATATGTAAAAGATGTATGGAGCTGATTCAAAGGTTTTCTATCAGCTGAAAAGAAGACAAAGGGCTAACATAAATCACAATTTAACCCTTATCTTGAAACCGCCAATTTGGCGGTTTTTCTGTTTTCAAAGAGAGATCGATAGAATAAATATTTGGAAGATTCAAAACGCCTAATTTACAAATGAAATATTTTGAAAAAATAAGAATATTCTCTCATTTACTCCAATATGAAACAATCGTATCATTTTTGATATAGGACATAAAGGAGGAATATGATGAAAAAGGTGAAAAAATTAATCCCTTCTCTACTCGTTTTTGGTGCTTTAAGTGTACCTAGTTTTGCCCATGCAGCATCTGATTCAGTACTAACGTCTGATTATGACATGGTGACTTCTGACGGAAAGGTGATTTCTTCAGCTGACTTCCACAACGATATGAAAACCCCCTCATCCTTTGACAAAGTGGATGATCTCTCTTCTACTATTGGCGAAAAAGTAAAACCACTCACAACATATTTAAAAGACTTTCAAACAAAAGTAGTCATTGGAGACGATGGTAGAACAAAAGTGACGAATACAAGAGTAGCACCCTACAATTCTATTGCTTATATTACATTTGGTGGTTCTAGCTGCACCGGAACACTCATTGCTCCAAACAAAATATTGACAAACGGACACTGCGTCTACAATACAGCCACAAGAAGCTATAGTGCAAAAGGGTCTGTCTACCCAGGCATGAATGACAGCACGGCCGTGAACGGCTCAGCAAACATGACCGAATTCTATGTACCAAGCGGATATATCAACACGGGGGCGAGTCAATATGATTTTGCCGTCATTAAAACAGATACGAACATCGGGAATACGGTCGGCTACCGCTCTATTCGTCAAGTGACAAATCTAACAGGTACAACGATTAAAATTTCTGGATATCCAGGTGATAAAATGAGATCGACTGGCAAAGTGTCACAATGGGAAATGTCAGGTCCAGTCACGAGAGAAGATACGAATCTCGCATACTACACGATTGATACATTTAGCGGAAACTCTGGCTCTGCGATGCTAGATCAGAATCAACAAATCGTCGGGGTCCATAATGCGGGTTATTCAAACGGAACGATCAACGGCGGACCAAAAGCTACTGCTGCCTTTGTTGAATTTATCAACTATGCGAAGGCGCAATAAAATATAGAGCATTCAGCTTGTTTCCTGTGAAGGGGACAGGCTTTTTTTATTGTCAAATGCAGAAAAGTTTCTTTTTTTGTTCATCACTATTTCATATTTAAAAGCTATGCTGAATGAAATAAATGAAAAAGAAAGAAGAGATATGAGTGAAAAACAAAAAAGTAGATATGATATTGTTGGTGATTTTACTTATTGCAGCTTTTCTCTACACCTATCAAATTTGGCAGAATGATAGTGCTAATCAATATTATTTAGCTGCAGTCAAAAGTATGTCCAAAAGCTTCCATCACTTTTTTTATGCCTCATTTGATGCAACTGGATTCGTATCAATTGATAAACCACCCGTCGTTTTATGGATTCAAACCATTAGTGCACTTATTTTTGGTTTTCATACATGGAGTGTGATATTGCCGCAGGCACTTGCTGGAGTGGGGTCTGTTCTTCTTCTTTATCTCATGATAAAACCGGCTTTCGGTCAAGGTGCTGCAAGGGTGTCAGCGGCCGTTATGGCTCTCATGCCAATTGCCGCAGCTGTGAGCAGAACGAACAATATAGACAGTATGCTTGTCTTTATATTACTTGCGGGTACGTATTTCTTAATGCGTGCTGTAAAAAGCGGAAAGATGCGCTGGCTTCTTATTGCCTTCGCTTTGATAGCGGTAGGATTTAATATGAAGATGCTGCAAGCGTTTATGGTCGTTCCAGCATTTATTTTCTACTATTTTATTGCTGCTCGCGTACCGTTAAAAAAGAAAATTTTCTCTCTCTTATGCTCTATGGTCGTATTAGTCTGCTTATCTCTATCGTGGGCAGTTGCTGTAGATATGACAGCTGAAAGTGAGCGCCCTTATGTGGGAAGCAGCCAAACAAATTCAGTGTTAGAACTTGCCTTTGGTTATAACGGCACGGAACGGCTGCTTGGACAGACGACAGGGAAATCCTTTGGTGACATGAACCAGCAAGCGGGTATGGTGATGCCAGATCATTCTGGATTAGGCGATTCGTCAGAGGATCAGTCAAACAGAAATCAGCCGCCTCCATCCCAAAATCAAATGACGCCACCTCAACATGGTCCAGGTGGTGGTTCTCCGCCTGGCAGTGCTGTAGGTCAACAAAGCATGAATATGTATGGCACTGGGAATCCCGGCATATTTCGTTTATTTCAATCTGCATTGTCAGGTCAAATCAGCTGGATGCTGCCGTTTGCTTTGTTTGGGCTTTTAGGGATGATCATCAGCTGGTGGAAGGAGAGAAAAGCTCAATTAAACGAATGGAAACAAACGATGTTTTGGACAGCATGGCTGATTCCTGTTGCAGGATTCTTTAGTATTGCGGGATTCTTCCACCATTACTATCTCATTATGCTTGCCCCGCCTATTGCAGCACTATGCGGCATAGGAGCTAAGAAGATGGGAGAGTTATTTAAGGCCAACAAAGGAGTATCTGCGTATTTGCTTCCAGCAGCAATCGCTGTTACAGCCATCTTCCAAGGGTATATTTTGAGTAACTATACGACTCAAATCAGTAGTATTTGGATGTATGCCATTGCGATTGCAGGGATGATTATCGCTATCCTATTGCTGATGTACAGAGAAAAACAATTGATCATGAAACGACTGCTCATCACCGCTTTGACAACGCTGTTACTGATTCCAGGTTTTTGGTCCGCCACCCCAATCATATATGGTGGAAATGCTGTTCTTCCAGAGGCAGGTGTTCAGCTGGCTAGTTCACGAGGAGGGAACATGTTTACATCTAGTGTCGATCAAGGCTTACTCACTTATTTAAAGGCGCATCAAACAGGAGAAACGTATTTATTTGCAACGCTTACGACTGTGACCGCAGCGCCATATATTATTGATGAAGATGAGAATGTCATGGCCTTAGGCGGTTTTAATGGGACAGATCCTATTTTGACTGTCAACAAATTAAAAGCACTTATTCAACAAGGAAAGGTGAAATACTTTTTATTACCAGACAATCAGTCATCAGCTAACAGCAAATTGGTGAGCTGGATTAAATCACATGGTACAGTCATCTCATCAGAAGAATATAAACAATCCTCATCAGCTGAAGAAGGGATGCCGTCGGAGATGTCTTCACAAAATGAAACATTATATAGAGTAGATGAAATATCTTAAGTAGAACAAGGCGAATGATGAAGAAATCATTCGCTTTTTCTTATGGATCAGTATCTAGGGAGATTCAGCTCATGTTTTTCACATGTCATCACGCAGCCACTCATACATTAAAAATGACTCATTCCCTTCAAGTCAACATCATTTCATCAGAAGTATGAGGAGGTCACGAGCTTTTGAAGATGAGAAAAGGCTGGATCGCTGCTGTCATTCTTTGTTTTGTCATTTGGATGGGTGTGTTATTAGGTGGTTTTGGAGAGGATCGTTCCGCAAAAGGGGCAGATCGTTATGATCATGTGATTCAATTTCCTAAGGAACGGTATCCTGAAACAGGCAGTCATATTCAAGAAGCTATTCGAAAAGGGCACTCAGACGTGTGTACCATTGACCGAAATGGGGCAGATACCCGCAGGCAAGAATCATTAAAAGGAATTCCCACAAAACCCGGTTTTGACCGGGATGAATGGCCGATGGCGGTGTGTCTTGAAGGAGGAAAGGGGGCGAGCGTTCAATATGTCAGTCCATCAGATAATAGAGGCGCTGGTTCATGGGTCGGACATCAAATCAGCGGGTATCCTGACGGGAAACGAATTTTATTTATTGTCAAATAAACGTAGACAAGAGGCTCCTTGAGAGGGGCCTTTTTGTTCAACAGGAGCGTATTCGAGCTAGCAGGTACAAAAGATTCAATGGTACAATCAATCCATCAAGTACAAAGACTGACAAGTAAAAAATGTGAAGGGACATATGCTTATGGAAAAGAACCGTGCATTATACGATTTTTTCATGCAACATGCAGAGAAACTGACTGAAACATGGTATGAATCAATTGAAGATGATGATCCAGAATCCATTTATCGTTCAACAGATTCCAGTATCATAGCAGAACTGAAACGGCAAAATCAAGATTATTATCAGCATTTTATACGCGCACTTATTGAAGACAAGACGTATTTACATACAAAATTTAAAAAATGGTCTGAAGACTTAGCAAGTGATCCGAAGCACTTGAACACGCCATTAGATTATGTCGTAAGAGAATATATGTCCAATCAAAGAGTGGTTCTTCATTACTTAAAAGAGTTTATAAAACAGCATCAAGGTGATATTGACATTGACCGAATATTTTATTGGTATGATTTGATATCTGAGGCATTTAATATTTCAATTCATGTCTTTATTCAGCAATATGTGAAAAATACCACCAAAAAACTTGTTGCTCAAAGAGACATGATTTATGAGCTGAGTTCCCCAGTCATTGTGTTAAAAAGTCATGTTGCGTTATTGCCTTTAGTTGGAGATATTGACACTGCGCGAGCAAAGATTATCTTAGAAAATACATTAAAACAGTGTTCGCAAAAAGGTATTCAACATTTATGTATTGATTTATCGGGTGTCATCATCATTGATACGATGGTAGCACATCAAATCTTTGATCTTGTCACGTCACTTCGGTTAATCGGGGTTGATACGACCATTTCAGGCATTAGACCAGAAATTGCTCAAACGGCTGTACAGCTTGGACTTCCTTTTAATGAATTTCAAACGATGTCATCACTAGCTCACGCTTTAGATCGTATGACTGAATTTTCATCCATATAAAAACCAGGCCTAGTGAACGGCCTGGTTTTTATTTAGATCACAGCGTCAATTTTTGTTACTTTCCAATCGTTTTGTACTTTCTCGAAAGTGACAGTACGTTTTACTTTGCGTCCATCAAGTGTTGGGACTGTGAATTCGTATGTGCGGATTGTACTTTTCTTAGAGACGAGTTTAGGTGTTGCCTTATCCCAATTAAGCATATTGTCTCCGTCACCAACTGGCACAGCCATTTTTCCTTTATGAACGATGAACTGATAGTCTTTTAAACCGTGAGTAATGGCATCTTTTGTGAAAACTTGAGATAGATAGCTGTTTAGTTTTTTCTTTGTATCAAATGTTTTAGACAGGTAGTTGTAAGTCATATCTTTATGAGTAAATGATTTTAATTTGTAATCTGAATGCTCTTTAATGTTGTAGCCTGACATCGCACTCCAAAAGTGTTCTCTTGCATCAAGGGCAATATGTAACGCTTCTTTATTTGTCAAAGCGGCTGATTTTTTGGAAGCGGCCAGTGTTGTTGTTTGTAATGAGATCATAAGCATAATAGCGGTTAATAAAACAAATAATTTTTTCAAGGCAATTGCCTCCTTTTCTCAATGAAAACTTCTTATGTTACAAATGTTACAATAGTTACAGGTATATTACAAGTATTAAATCTAAATGTTTTTTATTTCTTTTCTTTCTATCTATATAACGTTTGAGGGAGACAAAAAGTTTTCATTTTTTTATTTTTTTCTTCCTCATTAGTATTTAACCGTTCTAAAGAAGAATAAAACGTCTTTTGGAAAGATTTCTATTTGTCTCCTCAACACTCTTTTTTTATGTATGACATATACTGTCGTGATGAATGTCTAAGAAAGTGGTGTTTAGTATGTATAATCCATATGAAGGTACGTGGAATGGGTACTTGTACGATCGGCAGGTACAAAGCATGCCGGCGTTTCCTATTTCTCAAGTTGGAGGATTTCCCGGCTTGCCATTGGGAGGGACTGGGCAAGGGCAAGGTTCAGGAGGACAATCGGTCCCGCCAGCCCCGCCGCAGTATATCATCTCGCAATATCAACAAGCAGTTTCTCAGCCTCAAAGTATGCAGCCGCTCATTGCAGGGCAGAGTGTAGGCGGAAGCCAGCAAACGGTTCAATTTGCAGCTGGTTGTAATAGAAGGTGGACCATTGTGTTCCTTAGAAACGGTCAAGTATTTCTCATGTATGTTCTTTCCTCGCAGCCTTTTGGCCGTACAACGGGTTTCATATGGCCGAACTTTACATTTGGCTCGTTCCCAAGCTCCAGTATTCTTGCATATTCTTGTTCATAAAAGAAAAAGCCGGCTCTCATCGGGACTGACCCCATAAAGTGAGACAGATAAAAACACCTTTAAGTTGAAAATCGGGTATAGAATACCTGAAAACAATTTGGAGGTGTTTTTCTATGGGTTCAAGAGTTAGTTATCCATTTGAAGTGAAGATGAAGGCAATTGAAATGCGATTGGCGGGAGTACCAGTTAAAAAAGTGTTGGAGGAATTAAATATTCGGAATGTGACCCAACTTAAAACATGGATGAAATGGTATAAATCTGGAGACATTCATCGTTTAAGACAGCCGGTAGGCAAACAGTATTCATATGGTAAAGGACCTGAATATCAAGATGAGAACGAAAAGTTAAAAACAGAAAATCGTTTTCTAAAACAACAAATTGACCTATTAAAAAAGTACATGGAATGGGAAAGGAAGTGAAAAAAGAAGCGTTCGTGTCGATTTACGATACGGTAAAAGACACAGTAAGTGTAAGTACATTCTGTCAGATGTTTGAGGTCGCAAGATCAACATTTTATCGTTGGAAAAAACAAGATCTCCAGCCAAAACAGCAAGTGTTAATCGACCTCATATCGTCTCTTTGTGAGGCACACCAATATACGTATGGTTATCGTAAAATAACGGCTCTACTGCGAAAAGAAATGAAAATGAACCATAAGACCGTACAACGTATTATGCAAACCTACGGTTTACAGTGTCGTGTGAAAGTAAAAAAGCGTAAACAGACTGGTCAACCTTATTATATTGCAGAAAATCACTTAAAACAGGATTTTACTGCGACAAAGCCACTTGAAAAATTGGTGACTGATATAACGTATTTGCCCTTTGGCCAAAAAATACTTTATCTATCTAGCATAAAAGATTTATATACAAGTGAGATTGTGGCTTATACGATTGGTGATAAACAGGATGTTTCGCTTGTTCTAGATACGTTGAATCAGCTACAGGCACTGCCTAAAGGCTGCGTACTTCATAGTGATCAAGGTTCGGTCTACACTTCTTATGCTTATCAAAAGGAGATAAAGGAAAAAAGCATTACCATGAGCATGTCCCGTAAGGGAATGCCCGCTGATAATGCCCCCATCGAATCCTTCCACTCCAGTTTAAAATCAGAAGGATTCTATCTCCACCACCTGACAAACACTACAACAGCCATTGTAGAAAAAACAGTCAGGGAGTATATTGATTATTATAACAATATCCGAATTCAATTGAAATTAAACAACCAGTCACCAAAAGAGTTTCGGCAACTGGCTGTTTCATAAAGGTGTTTTGATTCCTGTCTCAAAAACGGGGGTCAGTCCCCATCAGCAGTTGATGAAATACCGGCTTTTTTTAATGAATATTTCTAAATACGCCAATCACTTTACCTAGTATACTCACATTCTGTAAAATAATCGGTTCCATTGATGGATTCTCAGGCTGTAATCTAAAGTGTGTATCTTCCTTATAAAAACGTTTCACTGTTGCTTCATCTTCTTCTGTCATAGCCACCACAATATCTCCATTGTTGGCAGTGCTTTGCTGACGCACAATGACGTAGTCCTTGTCCAAAATACCTGCATCAATCATACTTTCTCCCATAATTTCCAGCATAAATACTTGTTCATCTGGCGCTGCAAAAGTTTCTGGAAGTGGGAAATATTCTTCTACATTCTCAACAGCCGTGATAGGCAAGCCTGCTGTGACTTTTCCGATGACTGGAACATTCATAACAGCGCTCTTTGGAATATTCATTTCCTCTTCATCTAGTACTTCGATCGCTCTAGGTTTCGTTGGGTCTCTTCTAATTAAACCTTTCGTTTCTAGTCTAGCTAAATGTCCATGGACAGTTGAACTTGATGCTAGACCGACAGCTTCGCCAATTTCACGAACGGATGGGGGATAACCCTTGCTTTTTACTTCTTCTTTTATGAATTTCAGGATATCGAGTTGTCTTTTTGATAGCTTCGTCATCTTTTGCACCTCAAAACGTCAATTTTAAAGAAATTATAGCATGTTTTTCCTAACAGTACAAACATAGGTTCGAAAAAAACGTTTGACAGAAACGTTTGTTCGTATTTATAATAAGTGACAGAAAGAGCGAACACACATTCTATTAGGAGAGATGACATTATGAGGTTAAAGGAATCTATTATTTTTATTGGGCTATTCTCATTCATCGTTGGCATATTTCTCTCACTTATTGCAGTCACTAGCCATAATGATCCAAATCAATATGTTAAAATAGAGGTTCAATCAGGTGATACTCTTTGGGGATTAGCTGACCAAGTAAATGACAGTAAATCAATCGATAAAAATGCTTTTATTGACTGGGTAACTGAACACAATGATCTTGCTTCAACTGACATTCAGCCTGGAGACATCCTTGTAATTCCAGTTAAAAAAGAGCATCCAGTCGTATATCAACTTGCAACAGTACAGTAGAAAGGTCGATTGAAGACATGAATGCAATCATTTATGCGAGAGTAAGTACTGCCAAAGAAGAGCAAGAAACCTCGCTTAAAAGACAAGAAGAAGAACTGCTCGCTTTAGCTGCAGCGCACAGGATGAATGTAGTCAAAGTGATTAAAGAAAAAGCGAGTGGATATGATCTTGATCGTGACGGTGTTTTTGACATGCTGGCTGCGCTGAAAGAGGAAGAAATCGATGCTGTTCTCATTCAAGATGAGACACGCCTTGGAAGAGGGCAGGCGAAAATCGCTCTTCTTCATTGTCTGTTTAAAGAAAAAGTCAAGGTGTACAGCGTATTTCATAGAGGAGAGCTTGAGCTTTCAGAAGCAGACGAGATGGTCATTGAAATTGTAGGCGTTGTAGAAGAGTATCAGCGGAAAATTCATAATTTGAAAATTAAGCGCGGGATGAAAAAAGCTGTTGAGCGAGGGTATCAACCCGAACTGAATTTAAAACACCAAGAGCAGGCGCCTGGCCGCGAACGTATTGAAGTACCGATTTCTGAAATTGTTCGATTAAGAAAAAACAACATGACATTCGCTGAAATTGCAGTGACATTGCAGGCACTTGGTTTTGACATTTCAAAAGCAACCGTCCATAGAAGGTACCAAGAATATGAAAAAGGACTTGCGACTTAAAGCGTGATTTGTTGTAAAAATGACTGATATTTAGTAGTATGTAGAGAAAATGTTTTAAAGGAGTTTGTCATGATTTCTAAAGAACAGCTTGCAAGAATCAATGAGCTTTCAAAAAAGTCGAAAGAGGCCGGTTTGTCGGACGCTGAAAAAATAGAACAGAAGCAATTAAGAGAGGAATATTTAAAGGCTTTTCGTTCTTCTATGAAAAATACACTCAAAACCGTGAAAATCGTCGATCCGGAAGGAAACGATGTCACACCAGAAAAATTAAAAAGAGAAAGAGACCAGAATCTTCATTAAAGGTCATCATTTCTTTATTTTTGAAAAGATGGGAGGAATATTCTCATCTTTTTTCATATTTGCATAAGTTTTTAGGTGATCGATAAACTAAATGTGACAAAATCCTTCTTTTTCGGCGTGAAATAGTTGTGAAAAAAGGACAGTAGATTTATGATAATGGAGTACACAACATACGGAAGGGGATTTATATGGAAACGATTGAATTGAAATCTATTGCAACAATACGTACTCTCTCCATAGACGCAATTGAAAAAGCGAATTCAGGTCACCCTGGAATGCCGATGGGCGCTGCACCAATGGCTTACGCTTTATGGACGAATCACTTAAACGTAAGTCCGCAAAATCCAAATTGGTTTAACAGAGACCGTTTTGTGCTATCTGCGGGACATGGCTCTATGCTTTTATATAGCATGCTTCATTTAAGCGGATACAATCTGAGCATCGAAGATTTAAAACAATTCCGCCAATGGGGAAGCAAAACACCTGGACATCCTGAGTTTGGACATACAGAGGGTGTAGATGCGACAACAGGTCCTTTAGGACAAGGGATTGCGATGGCTGTTGGAATGGCACTTGCAGAAAGACATCTTGCAGAAACGTATAACAAAGACAACTTTAATGTTGTGGATCACTATACATACAGCATTTGCGGAGATGGAGACTTAATGGAAGGCATTTCTTCTGAAGCTGCTTCACTTGCTGGTCATTTAGGCTTAGGCCGTTTAATTGTTCTTTATGATTCAAACGACATTTCTTTAGATGGCGACCTCGATCGTTCTTTCTCTGAAAATGTGAAGAATCGTTTTGAAGCGATGAATTGGGAAGTTCTTTATGTAAAAGACGGCAATAACATTGAAGAAGTGACGGCTGCCATTGAAAAAGCCAAACAAAGTACAGACAAACCTACACTTATTGAAGTGAAGACGACAATCGGTTTCGGTTCTCCAAACCGTGCGGGAACGTCTGGGGTGCACGGTGCACCGCTTGGCAGTGAGGAAGCGAAGCTAACGAAGGAAGCTTATTCTTGGACGTTTGAAGAAGATTTCCATGTACCTTCTGAAGTGTACGATCATTTCAAAACAGCTGTTAAAGACGCTGGACAGAAAAAAGAATCAGCGTGGAATGAACTGTTTGAGCAATATGAAAAAGAATATCCAGAACTGGCAGCTCAGCTGAAGCTTGCGATTGAAGGAAAACTTCCTGAGAATTGGGATCAAGAAGTTCCTGTTTATGAAGCAGGTTCAAGCCTTGCCTCTCGTGCTTCTTCTGGAGAAGTATTAAATGGCATTGCAAAGCAAGTACCATTCTTTATTGGTGGGTCTGCTGACCTTGCTGGATCAAATAAAACAACAATCAAAGATACAAATGACTTTGGTAGAGAGAATTATGCTGGCAGAAACATTTGGTTTGGTGTGAGAGAATTCGCAATGGGTGCAGCATTAAACGGTATGGCACTTCACGGCGGACTTCGTGTATTCGGTGGAACATTCTTTGTTTTCTCAGACTACTTAAGACCTGCCATTCGTCTTGCTGCATTAATGGGACTTCCTGTCACTTATGTATTTACGCATGATAGTATTGCGGTTGGGGAAGATGGACCAACGCATGAGCCAGTTGAACAGCTCGCTTCATTACGTGCGATGCCTAACCTTTCTGTTATTCGTCCAGCTGATGGAAACGAAACAGCTGCAGCATGGAAAATTGCTGTATCTTCAACGAATAAACCGACAGCGCTTGTTCTTACTCGTCAAAACCTTCCAACGATTGATCAAGCACCAGAGAAGGCATATGAAGGCGTAGAAAAAGGTGGATATGTCGTCGTTGAAGCAGCTGATGCACAGCCAGAAGCTCTTCTACTTGCTTCAGGATCTGAAGTAGGTTTAGCCATTGAAGCGCAAAAAGCACTTGAAAAAGAAGGCATTCGCGTTTCTGTCGTGAGCTTACCTGCATGGGATCGCTTTGATGAGCAGTCAGACGAATACAAAGAGTCCGTTCTTCCTAAAGCAGTGAGAGCACGTGTTGCAATCGAAATGGGTGCTTCACTTGGCTGGGAACGTTACACTGGCCTTGATGGCGATGTGATTGCGATTGATAAATTTGGCGCTTCTGCACCAGGCGAAACCATTATTGAAAAATACGGTTTCACTGTCAGCAACGTGGTGAGCCGCGTAAAAGCAAAGCTGAATAAATAATCAGTCTCCAAGCATCATGCTTTTTTGTAGTCGGTTTGCAGAGCTTTTCACTATGCTCTGCAAACTTTTTTCTTTTTTCTTGTTTTTTTGACAAAACTAGTTTCTTCTTGCTTCATATATAGACAATTCTTTCTTTCACATTTTTGTATAATACAAGCAATAAGCGAGATTGACGAAATGTGGAAGGAAGGGATAGACATGGAACGCCATTATTATATTTATTGGATTGAGGATGAGTTTGCTCATCATTATTTTGGTAGAGAATCTATTTTGTTTCATTTGTTTGAATCGTTACACTGGACGAACCGCAGTGATGACGAATTAGTCATGCTTGTTAAGCAAGTGGATTATGTAACGAAACGAATCCCTGCTTTTCATATGCATCAGCGTTTAATGAACAATTTAACCAACATACACTATACACAAATAGGCTCAATTTACAGTGCATCGCTACCAGATGGAAAAGGCACAGCCGCATTCATTATTAAAGACCGTTATATTCAAATGTCTGCCACAGGAAGCTATGAGGCAGAAGCGGTGTTTTTTGAAGTGCTAAGAAAAATTAGTCCTTGTTTCCTGGCTATGGACTTTGGATCAAAGAAGCACGGGTGGCTCAATCCGGTAAAAGTGAGGAATTTTGTTTAAAAAAATAAAATTGAACGTGAAATGTTGTATAATAGCCTTTTGTTTAGTACACTTTATACGAGACAACATGAAGGAGGAAGAATTATGGATTTATGGGTTGTCATCCTTGTAGGCGTTGTTGCACTGCTTGCAGGAGTTGCACTCGGATTCTTTATTGCTCGTAAGTATATGATGAGCTACTTGAAAAAGAATCCACCAATTAATGAACAAATGCTTCGAATGATGATGATGCAAATGGGCATGAAACCGTCCCAAAAGAAAATCAATCAAATGATGAAAGCCATGAACAACCAAGCGAAATAATACGTACGTTATTATGATCATAGATGGAACATGGTCCCTAAAGATTGGACAAGCGATGTCCTGTCTTTATTGAAGTCACCTTCATCAGACGCATAAAACCACTGTACTTGCATGAATAAAGCAGGGAAAGTGGTTTTTATTTTGCCGTGAACCATCCGTTAAAGACAAAAACAAAAAACCCCTGTGAGCAGAGGTTTTCGTTTATTGTCACACATATCAACTTTTCTAAAAATCGTGCGGCATTGTTTCTATCTTGAGATATCATTAGTTGGCTGAGTTTGAGTGTAAGTGTCGTTGATATTGTAAGAGGAGATGATCTAGCTGCTGGCTATGTTCGATGGTCACTGTTGATGTCATCCCATTATGCAAGACAACTTTCATCAGCTCTTCTCTTTTTTCTTCAATTTGAGTTAATAATGATGTTTTTACCAAAGTCATGTTCCTTTCATGCAAATCTTGATAAAAAGAATCGATTCTATTATATCCATTTTAAGGTTTATTTTCAAATTTAAAGGGTTTGGTATCTTGATGTCAAATTAAATTATATAAGGTTTTAAGAGATTAGACCATCTTTATTGAGGTGATGTAAAAAAAATGAAATGAATTTGTCATCTCTTATTGTATATTGTAAGAAGGGGGTGTTCTTTTGTCAGATTTGAATTACTTTTTAGCGTTTGGAGCAGGGTTTCTTTCTTTTATCTCACCGTGCTGTCTGCCACTTTATCCAGCCTTTTTATCCTATATTACGGGCGTTAGTATAGATGAAGTGAAATCTGAGAAGGTGATGCTGAGAAGAAGAAGTCTTCTTCATACATTATTCTTTTTAATTGGGTTCTCTCTTATTTTTATTGCCATTGGCTTTGGGACATCGTTTGTTGGGAAGTTTTTCATTGAATATCAGCATGCGATTCGTCAAATTGGTGCCATTCTCATTGTTTTCTTTGGCTTTATGATTCTTGGTGTATTTCAGCCTTCTTTTTTAATGGGAGAAAAGAGGTTGCAGTTTAAAAATCGTCCGGCCGGTTTTTTGGGATCGATTCTCATCGGAATGGGTTTTGCTGCTGGTTGGACACCATGTACCGGCCCGATTTTATCAGCTGTCATCACACTTGCCAGCAACAAGCCAGAGTCCGCTGTGACTTACATGATTGCATATGTATTAGGTTTTGCTATCCCGTTTTTTGTTCTTTCCTTTTTCATCACAAAAATGGCTTGGATCAGAAAGCGTCAGCAGCTCATCATGAAAACTGGCGGGATTATTATGATCGTAGTAGGGATCTTGCTGTTCTTTGATCTTCTGACATGGATCATTATTATGTTCTCATCATTATTTGGAGGATTTACGGGTTTTTGAAATCGTTTTCTACAGTCGCGGCGAATGGTTTTTTTTCGTCAATTGGAGTATATTATACATAGGCTGACCTTAAAGAATAAAGGAATGATTTGATATGATGATCATAATTTCTTCTATAGTTGCGGTATGTATGGCGGTAGCTGTCATGTTTATTCGCATTAAATCATCTGCAAAACCTGCAACCGCAAAAAAAATTATATTACCTCCTATCTTCATGAGCACTGGTGCACTGATGTTTTTTGTCCCAATGTTTCAAGTAACTGGAGCTGAATTTTTAGAAGCGATTACTGTAGGGATGTTTTTCTCTATCTTCTTAATTAAAACATCGAAATTTGAAATTAGAGGCAATGAAATCTATTTGAAGCGTTCAAAAGCATTTGTGTTTATTCTTATCGGGCTTCTTGTCCTCCGTATCGGAATGAAGACGATTTTAAGCTCTTCTATTGATTATGGTGCGCTCAGCGGGATGTTTTGGATTTTAGCCTTTGGCATGATTGTCCCTTGGCGGGTTGCGATGTATTTGTCGTTTAGAAAGATATCTAAACAATTAGATCTGCAGCAGGCCCAAATGAATTAAACCTCCTTTTTAAAAAGGAGGTTATTTTAATAAAGATTCATATGGCGAATGGTCGATATTTTTTTCTTGAAGGCGCTTTAGTAGAAATTTATGATCCCGCTTTGGTGTAGCGATAATATAGCCGCGAATGATTAAGTCTAAATTAATGCTGGCAGCTTGTTCTTTTAGTGCCAGCTCGCCAATTTTACCGGCGATTTTTTCTTTGGCGACATCTCTAAACAGCTCTGGAACCGGTAATACTAGCTCATTTAATAGCTGTTTGTCTTCATCGCGCCATAGGTGCAGGCTCTTTTGAATATATTCATCCTGCCAATCAAGCTCTGATTTCCCGTCTTCTTTCGGCAATCGTTTTAAAAACTTGCGAAACATAAAAAAGCCACCGATTGCTAGTAATCCAATCATCACTGTACCCCAAAATAAAATGAACCACAAAAACCAGCCGCTTAACATGTTCTCACTCCCTATATCCCTTCTCTCTATTCTATTTTACATGAAGGAAAGGTAGAAGAAAATAACAAAAATGTATGTGTTTTTTCTCTATAAACGCCTTTTTTGATCAAGAGGTGCCCATTTACTAGAATGACCCAAACCATTTAGTAGAAACGGAATACATTATTGTATAGCGACTCTACTATTTGGCCATGGTGGCTCGCACAAGGTATTGACTTGAAACGAACGGAAGAGAGCCCACCTGTATACAGGCGGGCTCTTAATGTTTGAAGTGCGGCATTTGAAAGGAAAATGCTCCGTCTTGACGATGGGCATTCTTTTTGATTTTTATTGATATGATTCTGTTTTCGTAATCTGTATCAATGTCTTTGTCATTCAAATAAAAAGGGAGCATGACGCTTTTTTCAATCGGTTGTTCTCTTTCATCAATCAAATAAGTGAGGATGAGCTCATATCCGGAAAAGGTCAGTTTTAAATCAGTGATCGATAGGGTGGAGAGGTCGATCTCAATAATATAATCACGGCTTGTTTCGTAAAGATCTATTGGCAGCTGTTCGTCATACCAAACAAAAGGATCGTCCATTAATACACTCAGCCAATCATCTATTTCAAGAAAATCAGAGGAATTCACTTGCTTTTCATTTCCCATAAACACTCCTCCATCACATCTCATAATAAATCATATGATGAAAGCTGAAATGTGTGAAAGACCTAAAACATTTCGTTTGGTCACGGGCCTTTGGAGAATATGTTTACATATCATGATGTGAATTGTGCTTTTGTCTTGTATGGTTACGGTTTTTCACTTTTTTACTGCCTGATAGCGGCTCAGGCTGTCCGCTTTGATGCTCTTTAGGAGAGTTTTGACGGATGTCTTTCCCAGTGTTTTTGTTCGTCATCATTTCTCACTCCTTTCTTATTGATTTTTTTTACGCTTTTTATTGTTTTGCTTTTGTTCTTCTGTTAAAACGAGCTGATCATTTTCTATATAGCCTGCACCATTTCCTTGGCTTTTGGCTGCGTTCATGCCTTCAATTACATGATTTGCTTTTCTTTTTGTCATGTTCTATCACCTCAGCATTAGTATGAACCCGTGCTGCTCAGTTTATGAAGAGTAATCATTTCCTCATGATAAGCTAAACTTATTGAATTTAATAAAAGCATTGTTATTTACTTATGTATGAATTTGTTTTAAGATGAAATTGTGAGAAAATTGTGGTGAAATACGACGATTTTTCTGAGAATTGAAATTGATCTTGATCATCAAAAGGGGGATTTTGGACATGTCGAAACAGCAGCAAGTCGCTAAACAAGACGCTTTTCAATCTAGAAAAACGTTTTCGACAAATGGGAAAACGTATCACTATTATTCGTTAGAAGCACTCGAGAAACAAGGAATCGGAAATGTTTCTAAATTGCCTTATTCCATTAAGGTATTGTTAGAATCAGTGCTTCGCCAAGTAGACGGTAAAGTGATCAAAAAGGAACACGTTGAGAACTTGGCAAAATGGGGAACTGCCGAGGTAAAAGAAATTGATGTTCCATTTAAACCATCTCGTGTTATTTTACAAGACTTCACGGGTGTGCCAGCTGTCGTTGACCTTGCTTCTTTAAGAAAAGCAATGGCAGATGTGGGCGGAGATCCAGATAAAATCAACCCTGAAATTCCAGTTGACCTGGTCATTGACCACTCTGTACAAGTCGATAAAGCTGGAACTGAAGATGCATTAAACATTAACATGGATTTAGAATTCGAACGTAACGCAGAGCGTTATAACTTCCTTAGCTGGGCAAAGAAAGCGTTTAACAATTATCAAGCTGTTCCGCCTGCAACAGGGATTGTTCACCAAGTGAACTTAGAGTATCTTGCAAGTGTTGTTCATGCAATCGAAGAAGATGGCGAGATCATCACTTACCCAGATACATTAGTTGGTACGGACTCTCATACAACAATGATAAACGGTATCGGTGTACTTGGATGGGGCGTTGGCGGTATCGAAGCAGAAGCTGGTATGCTTGGTCAGCCTTCTTATTTCCCAGTGCCAGAAGTCATTGGGGCTAAATTAGTAGGAGAGCTTCCAAACGGAACGACTGCAACTGACCTTGCCTTAAAAGTGACACAAGTACTTCGTGAAAAAGGCGTTGTTAACAAATTCGTTGAGTTCTTTGGACCAGGAGTTGCCCAGCTGCCATTAGCTGATCGTGCAACGATTGCGAACATGGCGCCTGAATACGGTGCAACTTGCGGATTCTTCCCAGTAGATGCGGAAGCTCTTGCATATCTTCGCCTAACTGGCCGTGACGAAGAGCAAATCAACATCGTTGAAGAATATTCTCGTGCAAATGGTTTATTCTATACACCTGATGCTGAGGAACCAATTTTTACAGATGTTGTGGAAATTGATCTTTCTAAAATTGAATCAAACTTATCTGGTCCGAAACGTCCACAAGATTTGATTCCGCTTTCTGAAATGAAAGAAACATTCCATAAGCATATTGAAAGCCCAGCTGGGAACCAAGGATTTGGTTTAGAAAAATCAGAGCTGGACAAACAAATCGAATTTGATCTTGAAAACGGTGAAAAAGCTGTTATGAAGACAGGTGCGATTGCCATTGCAGCGATTACGAGCTGTACGAATACTTCTAACCCATACGTTTTAATTGGGGCAGGTCTTGTTGCGAAGAAAGCAAGTGAGCTCGGTATGAAGGTGCCAAATTACGTGAAAACGTCACTAGCACCGGGTTCTAAAGTTGTAACAGGGTACCTTGTGAATTCGGGACTTCTTCCATATTTAAGAGACCTCGGATTTAACATTGTTGGGTATGGCTGTACAACATGTATCGGAAACTCAGGACCGCTTGAAAAAGAAATTGAAGATGCTGTCTCTGAAAATGATCTGCTGATCACTTCTGTTTTATCAGGTAACCGTAACTTTGAAGGGCGTATCCACCCGCTTGTAAAAGGAAACTACCTTGCATCTCCACCATTAGTTGTGGCTTATGCACTTGCTGGTACGGTGAATATTGATTTAACAAAAGATCCGATCGGTGTCGATAAAAATGGCGAGAACGTTTATTTCAATGACATTTGGCCATCAATGGATGAAATCAACAGCGTCGTTAAAAGCACTGTCACACCTGAGCTATTCCGTTCAGAGTATGAAACTGTTTTTGACAACAATGACCGCTGGAATGAAATTAAAACAACGGATGATGCATTGTATAAATGGGATGAAAATTCCACATATATTGATAACCCGCCATTTTTTGAAAACTTATCAGTTGAACCTGGTAAAGTTGAACCACTTAAAGGACTGCGCGTAGTGGCGAAGTTCGGTGATTCTGTCACAACAGACCATATTTCTCCTGCTGGAGCAATTGGTAAAGACACGCCTGCAGGTAAATACTTGCAAGAAAGAGGCGTTTCGCCAAGAGACTTTAACTCATATGGATCACGTCGTGGTAACCACCATGTTATGATGAGAGGTACTTTTGCAAACATCCGCATTAAGAACCAAATCGCACCAGGAACAGAAGGCGGGTATACAACGTACTGGCCAACTGGTGAAGTGACATCCATTTATGATGCATGCATGCGTTATAAAGAAGATGGAACTGGTCTTGCAATCTTAGCAGGCAAAGACTACGGAATGGGTTCTTCACGTGACTGGGCTGCAAAAGGAACAAATCTTCTTGGAATTAAATTCGTTCTTGCGGAAAGCTTTGAGCGTATCCACAGAAGTAACCTTGTCTTCATGGGCGTACTTCCTTTACAGTTTAAAGACGGTGAAAGTGCAGAAACTTATGGACTAACAGGAACAGAAACATTCGAAGTAGATGTTGATGAAACAGTTCGTCCGCGTGATCTTGTCACTGTAAAAGCAATTGATACAGATGGCAACGAGAAAACATTTGAAGTAATTGTTCGCTTTGACAGTGAAGTCGAAATTGACTACTACCGTCATGGTGGTATCCTTCAAATGGTACTGCGTGAGAAATTGGCAAGCAACTAATAAAGCAAAGAAGAGAAGGCGCTTAGACAGCTTTCTCTTCTTTTTTAACATAGTGGAGGATCAATCATGTGGAAAAAAGGAATGGCAAGCGCTGTTTTACTTGTGTTGATTGGTTTACTTGCATGGAATGTATTCGGACCAAAAGAACCTGCCATCGGTCTTGAAACAGGGGACAAAGCCCCTGATTTTGAGCTCAAAACCCTTGATGGCAAAACGGCATCGTTATCTGATTATCGAGGAAAAAAAGTACTCCTCAATTTTTGGGCGACATGGTGTAAGCCTTGCCGAACAGAAATGCCAGATCTAGATGCAATTAGAAGTGAAAATGACCAAGTTGAGGTACTAGCGGTGAATTTGACGAACACTGAAAAAAGTGTGGATCACGTCGCCTCATTTATTGATGAACTTAAGGTTAGTTTTCCTGTTTTATTAGATCAAAAAGGTATTCAAGCGAGATATCAGGTACTTTCATATCCGACAACATACATACTAGATGAAAAAGGGCGTATCCTTTCTGTAAAGCATCAAATGCTCACAAAAAAAGAAATTGAAAAAGAGCTGGATCTATAATGATTCAGCTCTTTTTTGCTTATTTTCTAAATGTTTTGGCGAAAATGGTATGAACAGAGTGGAGGTGGTGATAAAAATGAGAAGAAGAAAGCGCCGTACATTTGAAGAACTTGTGCTTGAAAATAAAAAAGAATTATTAAGCAATGAGGAATTTTTAAACCAGCTTGAAGAAAAGTTGGAAGAGCGATTTAGACAGAAATAAGTTATGATTTATCCTTTTTCGTTCATCCTAAAGAAGAGGGAGGGATGAATGATGGGTAGAGAGCATGATAAACAAGCGCAGTTTACACCAGACCATTTAGGGACAAAACCTGTAGCATACAAACGAAATAAAGGCAAAAAGATGCATAATAAATCGAATGAACAGCCTGATGTGATACAGACGAAGGGCGAATAATAGGAGGGAAGCATGATGAATGACAAGTCATATCAATCCAATCCAGATGATCGTTCTGATAATGTTGAGAAGCTTCAGGATATGATCGAAAACACACTTGAAAATATTGATGAATCTGAAGCAGCAATGGGTCTTTCAACAGAGGAAGAAAAGCAGATGATCAAGCAAAAAAATGAAAACCGTAGAACAAGTATTGACGCAATGCGTTCTGAAATAAAGGACGAAGAAGCAGCAAGAAAGAGCGGTTACACTGAATAAACCAGGGATTCCTGGTTTATTTTATTGCCTCTTTTTAGAAGAACCATTTGGAATGTGGTAAAATGTCAGAGACGTTAGGTTTTGATAGGAGAGCGATGAAAACGTGTATGTATCTAAAAAAGAAATAGAAGTCCGTTATGCAGAAACAGATCAAATGGGCATTGTGTATCACGCCAACTATTTAATCTGGATGGAAGTCGGCAGAACAGCGTTAATTAAAGAATTAGGCTTTTCCTATGCCCAGTTAGAGGCAGACGGTGTCCTTGCACCTGTTGTCGATCTTCAGGTTCAATATAAGAAACCACTACTGTACGGTGAAACGGCTACAGTTCACACATGGATTGAAGAATATAACGGCGTGAAAACGGTGTATGGCTATGAAATACAAAAACCTGATGGACAAACGGCTATTACAGGGACCACCTCACATATTTGTGTGGACAAAGAAACCTTTAGACCGATTCAATTTAGAAAAGCTTTCCCTGCATGGCACAGCGTATACGAACAGTCAAAGAAGCAGGTTTGATTCATGGCATTTGGTATTAAAAGAAAAGATTTGAATGCTTGGAAATCAGCTGTTCGGCAAGGAAATGTGGCCTTTTTGACACACTATTGGCTTGATGACCGTTTTCCGCATGCGAATACTGTCACAAAGGCAGCCTGTCAGGATATGGAGCAATTAATCGCTTGGGGACAAAAGCATGGATTAAAGAAAGAATGGATTCATGCTCGCGAAGGTTTTCCTCATTTTGATCTCATCGGTGATTCGCAAAAACGGATTTTGCAAAAAGAGCGGCTGTTAGGAAACATTCAGGAGTATGGACTTTATATTGAGTGATAAACAAAAAAGATACCCGAGGGATGAGGTATCTTTTTTGTTTATTCATAATGAAACTCTGGTTCTTTCACGGACTCGTTATAATCAATATGCAGATCATGGTTGTCAAAATACCAAATATCACTTTCTTCCACGAAGAAAGTAATGCCTTCTACTTCAGCGGTTGCGCCTGCATTTTGAGGTTCATCTTTTGCGACGCCGAGAGAAAAGCCTTTTTGTACATTACTGCATCCGCCATATCTGACAAAAAAGCGAACATGATCACCTTTTTCTAAATCCAGTTCATTCTTGTACCAATTGAGTGCATCATCTTTTATTGTTAATTTCAATGTGATCGCCCCTTTTTGAAGTCATGCTGTTTTTAAATGCAGGATAACAAAAACAGCTTTTCTTTACTTTTACCACATATTTAAATTGATGAAACGGCTAAAGCCATTTGATTTTCGGTTCAGTTTTGTTGAAAATCCGTTTGAGGTTGGCAATGTGTCTGAAGATTACAAAGCCAGCAAGAACGGCAACAACAATAATTAAAAATAAATCTTGGGTGAATATGCTGTAAATGAATGTGTAGATCCCAGTCAGCATAGATGATAATGAAACATATTTACTAATGTATAAAAATAAGAAAAAAGCAGCGATCATCGTAATAAATAAGAACGGGGCATAAAATAATAGCACGCCGCCTGATGTAGCGACCGCTTTTCCCCCTTTAAATTTTGCAAAAACAGGAAAGCTGTGACCGATAACAGCAGCAACTCCTGCTAATAAGGGATGAATGTCCAGTTGCATGAAAAACGGTAAAGCCGAAGCAAGAGTCCCCTTTAAAATATCAGCAGTAATAACGATAGACCCTGCTTTCACACCAAGTGTACGAAATGCATTCGTTGCACCTAGGTTTCCGCTGCCATGTTCACGGATATCGATTCCCTTTGCAGCTTTCCCGACAATGAGACCTGATGGAATACTGCCGAGTAGATAAGCCAAAATAAACATCAAAGCAATTAACATCTGCATAACTCCTTTATATTCTCCCTCTTGTCTTACATTTTAACATGATCTTATGAAAAACATGTCGATCTTTTTTTGAAAAAATCGACGGCCGATGAATTCGGCTTTGTTTTTAACAAGAAATTCGCTAAAATAGAAGAAAAGGAGTGTCTGGATGAATCATCCTTCAAAACAAGAAATTGGGCGTATATTAAAAAGCAGTAAGCGAATTGCGGTTGTTGGTTTGTCAGATCAGCCGCATCGAACGTCTTATATGGTTTCAAAAGCCATGCAGGATGCCGGTTATGACATCATTCCTGTCAATCCAACGATTGATGAAGCACTTGGGGTAAAAGCGGTAGGCTCTTTAAAAGACATAGATGGGCCTGTTGATATCGTCAATGTCTTTAGACGTTCAGAGTTTTTGCCTGAAGTGGCGAAAGAATTTCTTGAAATAAATGCACCTGTTTTTTGGGCACAGCAAGGCGTATATCATGAAGATGCGAAAAGGCTGATTGAGGAAAATGGCAAGGTCGCCATCATGGATTTATGTATCAAAGTGGCTCATGCGATGACAAAAACTCATTAAATCGTCAAAAATCCTTGAAAAACCAAGGATTTTTGCTTTTTTGTTGCAGAAATATATTTGCGATTCTAGAAGAAAGCGATAAAATAAGGCGACAGGGACATATCGGTGACCTTGCATATCGAGAAAAAGAGCGATAAGATAAATGTAGAACATTTGTTCTTTTTTGCTAAAACCATCATATGATTGCATTTGGCTTATGAAACAGTCTTGTTTATAATGGACTTCTAGTTCTGATTGCAGAATGTAGAACATGATTCATAACCGTGCAAAAGAGCATGTATTACTGAATCACACATGCATGGTGATGATGCAGCTTATTAAAGTGGACAGTAATGAGCAGCATGATCATCATTAAAATCTAGAGAGATCATTGATGATTAGCCGGTTATGTTTGTTAGTGAAAGGGGATTAAGCATTTGGTTAAAAAGCAGCAAGTAGATTATAACGATGATTCTATTCAGGTGCTAGAGGGACTTGAAGCGGTCCGTAAACGTCCAGGGATGTATATTGGGTCGACGGATTCCCGCGGTCTTCATCACCTTGTCTATGAGATTGTAGACAACTCTGTCGATGAAGTGCTCGCTGGCCATGGAGATCATATCATTGTCAAAATACATAAAGATAATAGCATTTCCGTCCAAGATAAAGGACGCGGAATGCCTACTGGTATGCATAAGCTTGGAAAACCGACACCTGAGATCATTTTAACGGTCCTGCACGCAGGCGGAAAATTTGGTCAAGGCGGTTATAAAACAAGTGGTGGACTTCACGGGGTTGGGGCATCCGTTGTAAACGCACTTTCAGAGTGGCTCACCGTGACAATAGAACGCGATGGATTTATTTATCACCAGCGCTTTGAACATGGCGGAAAGCCCGTCACATCACTTGAAAAAATCGGGAAAACGAAAAAGACAGGTACACTGATTCATTTTAAGCCAGATCCAACGATGTTCAGTGTCACCACCTATAATTTTGATACATTATCAGAGCGATTAAGAGAATCAGCCTTTTTATTAAAAGGGCTAAAAATAGAGTTGATTGATGAGCGCCATGATGTGCAGGAAACCTTTTATTATGAGACAGGTATTGAAGCGTTCGTTGCTTATTTAAATGAGGAAAAGGATGTACTTAGTGAAGTCATTTCATTTGAAGGGGAACATCAGTCCATTGAAGTAGATTTAGCCTTTCAGTTTAACGATGGCTATTCAGAGAATATTCTTTCTTTCGTCAATAACGTCAGAACAAAAGATGGCGGTACGCATGAGTCTGGTGCAAAAACGGCCATGACGAGAGCCTTTAATGAATATGCACGCAAAGTGGCCCTTTTAAAAGAAAAAGACAAAAATTTAGAAGGCACAGATATTCGTGAAGGCCTGTCAGCTGTTATTTCTGTCAGAATTCCTGAAGAACTTCTTCAATTTGAAGGACAAACAAAAGGAAAGCTTGGAACGAGTGAGGCAAGGTCAGCTGTTGATGCCGTTATTTCTGAAAAGTTGGCTTATTTTCTTGAAGAAAACCGTGAAACGGCGACACTGCTTGTGAAAAAAGCGATTAAAGCGCAGCAGGCAAGAGAAGCGGCTAGAAAAGCAAGAGAAGAAGCAAGGAGTGGCAAGAAACGAAAAAAATCTGAAGCAACACTAAGCGGAAAATTAACACCTGCTCAATCTAGAAACCCGGCAAGAAATGAACTGTATCTAGTAGAGGGCGACTCAGCGGGTGGATCAGCCAAGCAAGGACGTGACCGGAAATTCCAAGCGGTGCTGCCGCTTCGAGGTAAGGTCATTAATACAGAGAAAGCAAAGCTTGCGGATATTTTCAAAAACGAAGAAATCAATACCATTATCCATGCCATTGGCGGCGGGGTTGGTGTCGATTTTAATGTAGAAGACATCAATTATGACAAAATTGTCATTATGACAGATGCTGATACAGATGGTGCGCATATTCAGGTTCTATTGCTTACATTCTTCTACCGCTATATGAAGCCGCTGATTGAGCATGGCAAAGTATTCATTGCCCTTCCGCCTTTATATAAAGTCAGCAAAGGCTCAGGGAAGAAAGAAGTCATTGAATATGCTTGGTCTGATGAAGAAATGGATGACGTACTAAAGAAAGTTGGAAAAGGATATACGATTCAGCGCTATAAAGGTTTAGGTGAAATGAATGCCGACCAGCTATGGGAAACGACAATGAATCCAGAGTCGAGAACGCTTGTCAGGGTGAAGATCGATGATGCTGCACGGGTGGAACGCCGCGTCACGACACTGATGGGTGACAAAGTAGAACCACGCCGTAAATGGATTGAAAAGAATGTCGCCTTTGGACTTGATGAGGAAAGCAACATTCTTGAAAATGAAAACTTGTCGCTAGCTGAGGAGGTTTAAACATGGCACAACAAGAACGATTTCATGATTTACCGTTAGAAGAAGTGATTGGGGACCGTTTTGGTCGTTATAGTAAATATATTATCCAAGATCGTGCACTTCCAGATGCACGTGATGGATTAAAGCCTGTGCAACGTAGAATTTTATATGCGATGTATGCAGAAGGAAATACACAAGATAAAAACTTCCGTAAAGCTGCTAAAACAGTCGGTAACGTCATTGGTAACTATCATCCGCATGGTGATTCTTCGGTTTATGAAGCGATGGTGAGAATGAGCCAGGAATGGAAAGTGCGAAATGTACTGATTGAGATGCATGGAAATAACGGGAGTATCGACGGAGATCCTCCTGCTGCCATGCGTTATACGGAAGCAAGGCTTTCTGCCATTGCATCAGAGCTTTTAAGGGACCTCGACAAGGAGACAGTCGAATTTGTCTCGAACTTTGATGATACAAGCAAAGAGCCTGTTGTCTTACCAGCGATGTTTCCCAACCTTCTTGTGAACGGTTCAACAGGGATTTCAGCCGGTTATGCGACTGATATTCCACCGCACCATCTAGGAGAAGTGATTGATGGCGTGATTAAGCGAATCGAACAGCCGCATTGTACGGTTGAGGATTTAATGACAGTCATCAAAGGGCCAGATTTCCCAACAGGCGGGATCATTCAAGGTGTGGACGGTATTAAGAAGGCATATGAAACAGGAAAAGGAAAGATTATGATTCGCGGAAAAGCGGAGATTGAAACCATTCGTGGTGGACGTCAGCAAATCGTGATCACAGAAATTCCTTATGAAGTGAATAAGGCCAATCTTGTCAAAAAGATGGACGAGTTCCGCATTGAAAGAAAAGTAGAAGGAATTTCAGAAGTTCGGGATGAGACGGATCGTACCGGCCTTCGGATTGTTGTAGAGCTGAAAAAAGAAGCAGATGCGAATGGTGTCTTGAATTTCTTATATAAAAATTCTGATCTGCAAATCCCGTATAACTTTAATATGGTCGCGATACATAACAGAAGACCGACTTTAATGACGCTTACAACTGTACTAGACGCTTACATTGCTCATCAAAAAGAAGTGGTGACGAACCGCTCAGCATACGAGCTTAGAAAAGCGAAAGAACGTCATCATATTGTAGATGGGTTAATTAAAGCTCTTTCCATTTTAGATGACGTCATTGCGACGATCCGCTCGTCTAATGATAAGCGTGATGCGAAAAACAACTTGATGGAGAAATATGATTTTACAGAAGCACAATCAGAAGCGATTGTTTCTCTCCAGTTATATCGTTTAACAAATACAGATATCACCCAACTAAGAGACGAAGCAAGAGAGCTTGACGTGCGAATTGCAGAGCTTGAAGACATTTTATCGAATGAGAAGAAGCTGTTTAAAGTCATTACGAACAATTTGAAGAAGTTGAAGAAGACATATGCTGATGAAAGACGATCCGTCATTGAGGAAAAAATTGAAGAAATTAAGATTAACCTTGAAGTGATGATTGCATCAGAGGACGTTTACGTCACAGTCACAAAGGATGGTTACATCAAACGGACGAGCCAGCGTTCCTATGCCGCATCAAACGGTAAGGACTTCGGTATGAAGGATACAGACCGACTGATTCACCAGTTTGAAATGAATACAACAGATGTTCTTCTGCTATTTACGAATAAAGGGAGCTACATTTACTGCCCAGTTCATCAGTTGCCAGATATACGCTGGAAAGACATGGGGCAGCATATTACGAATATTATTTCGATTGATCGCGATGAATCCATTCAAAAAGCGATCCCAATTAAAGAATTCGATGAATCATCGTATCTCCTGTTCTTTACAAAAGGCGGTATGGTGAAGAAAACAGAGCTTCTCCAATATAAAGCGCAGCGTTATTCAAAACCGCTTGTCGCCTTGAATTTAAAAGGCGATGATGAACTTGTAGATGTTCATGTCACAACAGGTCAGCAAGAATTGTTTATTGCAACGAAAAATGGCTATGGATTATGGTTTGATGAAGAAGAAGTGAGTGTGGTCGGTCCGAGAGCGGCTGGTGTGAAAGGCATCAATTTGAAGGACGGAGACGAGGTGGTCTCTGGACAAATCATTGATCCGAAGAACAATGTGCTTGTGCTCACGACACAAAGAGGTGCTGTGAAGCGGATGAACCTCTCTGAATTTGATAAGACATCAAGAGCAAAGCGCGGAGTGATCATGCTAAGAGAATTAAAGAAAAACCCTCACCGAACTGTTGCTGTGATTGCTGCTTCACTGCACGATACACTTGAGATTGATACGGAAAAGGGTGCCACGATTCCGCTCGATATTTCCACACTGAGGGCAAATGATCGTTATAGCAATGGATCGTTTATTTTAGATGAGGAAGAGCAGGGAGAAGTAACTCAAGTTCTTCTAACACCTGCTGCATCTGACCAAGATGACAATAAATAAGCAAAACGAAAACCCCCTGCGTAAGGGACTGACCCCATAAAGTGAGACAGATAAAAACACCTTTAAGTTGAAAATCGGGTATAGAATACCTGAAAACAATTTGGAGGTGTTTTTCTATGGGTTCAAGAGTTAGTTATCCATTTGAAGTGAAGATGAAGGCAATTGAAATGCGATTGGCGGGAGTACCAGTTAAAAAAGTGTTGGAGGAATTAAATATTCGGAATGTGACCCAACTTAAAACATGGATGAAATGGTATAAATCTGGAGACATTCATCGTTTGTGAGGCACACCAATATACGTATGGTTATCGTAAAATAACGGCTCTACTGCGAAAAGAAATGAAAATGAACCATAAGACCGTACAACGTATTATGCAAACCTACGGTTTACAGTGTCGTGTGAAAGTAAAAAAGCGTAAACAGACTGGTCAACCTTATTATATTGCAGAAAATCACTTAAAACAGGATTTTACTGCGACAAAGCCACTTGAAAAATTGGTGACTGATATAACGTATTTGCCCTTTGGCCAAAAAATACTTTATCTATCTAGCATAAAAGATTTATATACAAGTGAGATTGTGGCTTATACGATTGGTGATAAACAGGATGTTTCGCTTGTTCTAGATACGTTGAATCAGCTACAGGCACTGCCTAAAGGCTGCGTACTTCATAGTGATCAAGGTTCGGTCTACACTTCTTATGCTTATCAAAAGGAGATAAAGGAAAAAAGCATTACCATGAGCATGTCCCGTAAGGGAATGCCCGCTGATAATGCCCCCATCGAATCCTTCCACTCCAGTTTAAAATCAGAAGGATTCTATCTCCACCACCTGACAAACACTACAACAGCCATTGTAGAAAAAACAGTCAGGGAGTATATAGATTATTATAACAATATCCGAATTCAATTGAAATTAAACAACCAGTCACCAAAAGAGTTTCGGCAACTGGCTGTTTCATAAAGGTGTTTTGATTCCTGTCTCAAAAACGGGGGTCAGTCCCGTCCCTAAGGCAGAGGGTTTTTTTATGATGAGGTCAATTTAACTCTCGTGATTGCCAAACATGCTTGTGATGGCATGCACTACTTCAATTCCTTGGTAAACGAAAAGAGAAAGTGAAGTGACAGAGAATAGACCTAGAATGAATACTCTTAAGAAAAATAACATCGTGTAAAACCTCCCAATTTTTGTTTGATTAAATGGTTGGGTTAACACGAGCTACTCGGAAATTCGAAGACTGGTAGAACACTGCAAGTAAATGCTTCTTTTTCCGGTCAAATCGATCAGTATAAGTGATGCGTGCAAATCCAGCTGCCATACTGCCAATGACTAACAGTGCTGTAAATGCCGCAAATACTGCGTTCACATGTTTTTGTTTTTTATCATCGCCTGCTGTCTGAACGATTTTCATTTCATGTGATTCTTGATCAGCAACCACCTTTGCATGATGGTATACCTGAACGGAATGAGGCATTGAGAACAAATGAAAACTTGCAAGTGCTATGAATAAGACTGCTAATTTTAACAGCATATTTTTTTTCATTTATCTCACCCCTTCCTGTTTATTTTCATGATCTTACCACGTTTTCAGTTATTTGAAAAGTCTTATTTTTTTACTTTCCCTCTTTAAAAAAGCGCTAAACATCAAGACATCTATAGGACTGTTTCACTTCATGAAAGGTTTCAATTTTATTTATTAAATTTAAAAAAAGTACCGAGATCAAAGATCTGGCACTTGTCAAAAAGAATGTATTGATGTCGGTTTTGCAACAGCTTTTGTGAAGATTCCCGCAATACAAATGGCAAACAGAACAAAAATAAACGCATGAAGCAGTCCGACTTGATTGGCGAGCAGTCCTAAAACAGGGGGCCCTGATAGAGAGGCTGTATACCCAGATAAAGTGACGATACTGACACGTTTGACAGCATAGCGGCTATCATCACCAGCTGCTGAAATGGTCAGCGGGAAGCCTAAGGACGCGCCAAGTCCCCATAAAAAGATAGATATCATACACACGACGAGTGAAATCTTTAAAATCACCAAGAATAGTCCGGCGGCAGCAGATAAGATCGCGATTCTTAGCAATAGCACCCTGCCAAAGCGATCAATGAAACGTCCGCTTACCAGTCTGCCACTAATCATCCCGCACAAAAATAATGCATAGATGACCGTACTCATTGAATGAGAAACCTGATAGCCATCAACCATTGCTAGTGGAATCCAATCATTTGCAGAACCTTCTACAAATGCGAGACATAAGGCAATCATCGCTAATGAGATCGTCCGTTTGTTCAGCCATGATGTTTGAGAAGCCTCAACTGATTCTGTCTGCGTCTCATCCGAATCTTTTCCTGTCCCGTGCGGAATAAACCGTGTACAAATCAGGATGCTGAGAAAGAAAAGGAGTGCAATGGTAAGAAGGTGAATGAGGACAGACACACCTAAATAAATAAAGAGAATTCCGGCACCTGCACCAATTAACGTTCCAATACTGAAAGAAGCATGCAAAATTGGCAGGATCGTTCTCTTGATCTGATACTCAATCTCCGTTCCTTCTAAGTTCATGGCTACATTGCACATGCCTGAGCCTGAACCAAAAAGAAAAAGACCAGCAGTGACAATTAGCGTAGAAGAGAGGGCGGCGCCGATTGCAAGGGTTGAGAATCCAATAAACATCAAAAAAGCGCTGACCACAATCGCCACTCGGCCGCCTTTTTTGCGAACGAATACATTGGAAAGAATCAGCCCGACAATGGAACCTACAGATAGGCCGAGTAAAATGAGTCCCATGGTGCCTGTATCTGCTTGCAACAAATCTCTCACTTCTGGTGTTCTTGAAAACCAAGTGGAGATGGAGATCCCAGACATCGTAAAAATAACAATGATCGCTTTATACCACTTTAATTTCATCTAATCCCTCATATCTATGTAGTCATACAGAACAAATCTACTCGATTATAAAGGAGACTTCCTGATTCGTAAATAACATGAGGGAGGATCATCATGAAGAAAATATTCCAACTTCATCTTTCTTTGATAGAATAAAGACAAAAGGGGCGATACATATGTCATATCGAATGGGTGTTTTAAAGGGAGACGGGATTGGACCGGAAATTGTTAATTCTAGTATGCGTATTTTAAAGACAGCGCTGTCACAGTTCAATGAACCATTTGTGGAATTTGTAGAGTGTCCCATTGGTGCTGAAGCCATTCATTCTCATCAAGATCCAGTGCCAGCATCTACGATAGCCGCCTTGAAAAAATGCCATGGCTGGATATTAGGACCTCATGATTCAGCTTCATATCCTGATCTATTGAAAGAAAGAAGAAATCCAAGTGGAGAACTTCGTCATACATTTGATTTATTTGCAAATATTCGTCCATCGCAATCGCTGCCAGGTGTAAAAAGCGTTGCCAGTGGCATCGACCTTGTCATTTTTCGAGAAAATACAGAAGGCTTTTATCCAGATCGAAATATGTATCAGGGGACAGGAGAGTGGATGATTACACCAGATGTCGCCATATCTACAGGTGTGTTTACAAAAAAAGCAATTACCCGTATTGCCCACGCAGCCTTTCAACGTGCAGTGGAGAGGAGGGGGAAAGTCACCATTGTTCATAAAGCGAACGTGATCAAATTAGGATCTGGCTTGTTTTTACGAACATGTCAAGAGGTAGCGAAAGCATATCCGCAAGTGGAGGTTGAGGATATTCATATTGATGCGATGGCTGCCCATTTAGTGAGACGTGCAGGTGATTTTGATGTGATTGTGACAGAAAATATGTTTGGCGACATTTTATCTGATCTTGCAGGGGAACTAGTCGGCAGTTTAGGAATGGCACCCTCATTAAATTGCAATGAAAATCAAGCGATGGCACAGGCGGCACATGGTTCAGCACCGGATATTGCTGGTCAAAATATCGCCAATCCAATGGGCATGATTCTTTCTACAGTGATGCTTTGTAACTGGCTACATGTGAAATATCAAGATGAAAGATTAAAACAGACAGCCAGTCTGATCGAACATACTCTTGATGAGACCTTAAAAAAGAACTTGAAAACGAAGGATTTAGGAGGAAATGAGACGACGACACAATTCACCGAGGCATTCATTCAAACGATGAATGAAGTTTCAATAAAAGGGAGATGAACATGAAAACAGAAAAAGAAAAGATGATCAAGGGAGAATACTATCACCCAAATGACCACACATTGAAGGCAGATCGAGCAAAAGCGCGACAATTGACATTTGCCTATCAGCAAACAAATGAGCCATTACAAAGTGATTATGGATACAATATCGAGGTTGGCTAGCATTTTTTTGCAAATTTTGATGCAGTGTTATTAGATGTTTGCAAGATTACAATTGGAGATCATTGTTTGTTAGGTCCGAATGTACATATTTATACAGCTGGACATCCGTTAAATCCAGTAGAGCGTCAAACAGGTATTGAATTCGGCAAACCAGTCACAATTGGACATCATGTATGGATTGGCGGCGGTGCCATTATCAATCCAGGTGTGACAATCGGAGATCATGCTGTCATTGCATCGGGATCCGTTGTAACGAAAGATGTTCAGGCAAATGTGATTGTTGGCGGGAATCCTGCAAAAATTTTAAAACATTTAGAGGAATGAAAATCTGACGAATCAACCGTTAGATTTTCATTTTTCGTTTTATCTCAATAAGATAAGTATACTTAATAATGAGACGAAGAAAATTCAATTGTTCTTTAACTTCCTAGAATATATATTATGTAAACTAATAGAATGAAAATATAAAGGATCATCACTATCATTATTAAAACACCGAGCTTTTGCATGTGCTGCTCGAAGAAATTCTCCAATAGCAATCAATAATCATTCCCCTTCACCCTGTAAACGTTTAAAAGAGCGATATACATTTTCGTAGCATAACTACGACATCATTGTCCTCCAATAATATAATGGTTGTTAAAACACTAGCCTGGATGTTTTCACCCTAAGTTTTTCAATACGGCTTCATCTGTTGAATCTTCAATGACTGCATGCGAAGCGATTTGCGCATATTCGTTTACACGATCTTCATTTAGATCCATAGCTAGCACTTCAAGTCCCTCTTCACTTAATGCTTTACATATACTTCCCACGAAACGACCTAACCCGATAACAGCAAATTCTTTTTTAGGCATTTTAATGACTCCTTTTGTTGTCTATCAAATCTTTTTTCTATTTAAATAAATTGATCATAGATAAACATTCGTATCCCTATTCGTTATATAATAACATTAAAATTTCAGGTGAGTGAAAGTAGGCTAGGAAATGTTTAAATATGATCAATTTTTAAAAAAATCAGTAAAATTAACGCCTCCTCAAATTTTAGCTGATGATACAAATTGGTGGGCTTGGTTTTCTAACTTTAGCTGTCATGGTCATTTTGTTATTTGGTAAAAAGGTAGGTTTACGAGAGAGATTATTGGTTCAAGAGGCTTTTAATCTGACAAATATAGGTGGTATTGTACGTCTTATAAAGGTTTTGTTTATCTTTTCAATAACATTCGAGTTAATGGCTACGTGTATATTATCATTTCGGTGGATACCGGAATATGGTTTTTTTAAAGGGATGTACATCAGTTTATTTCATGCCATTTCTGCTTTTAATAACGCTGGTTTTTCTCTTTTTTCAAATAGTTTGATGGACTATGTACATGATCCACTGATTAATTTGACCATCACCTTCCTGTTTATCATTGGTGGTCTTGGATTTACAGTGATATTTGACATTTGGAATAAGCGGAGATTTAAATTGTTATCAATCCATTCGAAACTGATGATCATAGGAACCCTCATAACAAATGGTGTTGCGCTTTTACTCATCTTTTTAATGGAATTTGGAAACCCCCATACTCTAGGTCCTATGAATCTTCTTGATAAATTCTGGGCCTCTTATTTTCAAGCTGTGACACCAAGAACTGCAGGTTTTAATTCGCTTGATATAGCACATATGCATGAAAGCTCTTTAACTCTTATCATGCTTCTTATGTTTATTGGTGCGGGAAGTGCGTCTACAGGAAGCGGGATTAAGTTAACAACGATGATGATCATTTTGATCTCTGTCCTGCATTTTCTGAAAGGGAATAAAGAACCCGTTATCTATAGACGTACAATAAAACATGATGTAGTTATTAAAGCATTATCTATTAGCTTTATCAGTTTATGTTTTGTGTTTATCACTATTTTTTTATTGACTATGACTGAAAAAGCTCCTTTTATTGATATTGTCTTTGAAACTCTTTCAGCATTTGGTACGGTAGGTCTTTCAATGGGGTTGACTCCGGATTTAACGTTTTTAGGTAAGGTTATTCTGGCGATTCTTATGTTTATTGGTAGAGTAGGCTCTCTAACCATCGTATTTATCTTTATGAAACGAACGAAAAGCCCAATACGTTATCCAGAGGGAGAAGTGTTTGTCGGTTAAAGTGAAAATAAACTTTAATGGATTCACCATGCTGAAGGTGAATCCATTTTTCATTACAAGAAGTTACTTTCCAGTCTCAGCAAACTGTTTCAATCGATCTCCAATTTCATCTCTTACCCTTTGGAAAAATGCCCACTTCTCTTCTTCTGTTCCTTCTGCTTTTGCTGGATCATCAAAGCCCCAATGGACACGTTTGACATGAGGTGGAGTCATCGGGCATTTATCAGCTGCATCACCGCATAGTGTGACGACTAAGTCAGCGTGATGCAATATGTTCTGATCAATCAGGTCAGACGTTTGATTAGAAATATCAATCCCTATTTCTTTCATTGCTTTTACAGCATTCGGATTTAATCCATGAGCTTCAATACCAGCGCTATAAACCTTCCACTCATCTCCAAGATGCTTTTTAGCCCAACCTTCAGCCATTTGACTGCGGCAAGAATTACCGGTACATAAAAAGTAAATTGTTTTCTTTGACATGTTGATCGTCTCCTTTAATGTATAATCAATAGCCAGAAATACAACGCTAAAAGTGTAATGAATAGTGTTGGTACAGTTAAAATGACCCCTATTTTGAAATATGTCCCCCAGGAAATCTTCACACCTTTTTGAGAAAGGACGTGGAGCCACAGTAGTGTTGCTAAGGAGCCAATGGGCGTAATTTTTGGTCCTAAATCAGAACCAATGACATTTGCGTATATTAACGCTTCTCTCATCATTCCTTGTGTATCGGTGCCGGATATGGCCAATGCATTGATCATGACCGTCGGCATATTATTCATGACAGATGAAAGAATCGCTGCGATAAATCCCATACCAAGAGTCCCTGCTAATAAACCTTGATCTGCTACAGCTTGAATCACGCTTGAAAGAGCATCAGTAAGCCCTGCATTTCGCATGCCATAGACAACAACGTACATACCTATGGAAAAGAAAACGATCGCCCAGGGAGCTTCTTTTAGAACGCTTTTTGTTTGAACAGAAGGGCTTTTTTGTGCAATGACCAAGAATAAAATGGCAATCACACCAGCTATGACCGATACAGGTATAGATAAAAATTCGCTTGCAAAATAACCAATCAATAAAAAAGCTAATATATACCAAGATAATCTAAACATCTTTGGATCTTTTATTGCTTCACTTGGGTGTTTTAACTCATTCATATCATAGCGTTTAGGTATACTCTTTCTAAAGAAAAGGTACAGTACAGTGATACTCGCAAGCAACGAAAAAAGGTTTGGAACCACCATTCTTGATGCATATTCAATAAACGTAATGTTAAAATAGTCGGCTGTTACAATGTTCACCAAATTACTTACGACAAGAGGGAGCGACGTTGTATCTGCAATAAACCCACTCGCGATAATAAAAGGGAATACAATTTTTTCATTGAAGTGTAATGCTCTGACCATGGCTAAAACAATGGGTGTCAAAATAAGTGCTGCACCATCGTTTGCAAATAAAGCAGCGACGATTGCACCAAGGATGGTCACATACACAAACATACGCAACCCACTGCCTTTTGCAGATTTTGCCATATGCAATGCTGCCCATTCAAAAAAGCCGATTCGATCAAGGATGAGTGAAATGACGATAATGGCGACAAAAGCTAAAGTCGCATTCCAAACGATGCCTGTCACGGTGATCACATCGTCAACATTCACAACACCTACGATTAATGCTAAAATAGCCCCTCCACATGCGGACCAACCTATGGATAAATTTTTTGGCTGCCAAATAACCAATACCAAAGTGAACAGAAATATAAGTAACGATAAAACGGCAAAACTCAAACCCATCCCTCCTTACGAACAAGAAATGTTTGTTGCGTTCTGTTGTATTCTTTTTAAAAGGTCATCTTCTTTATTAATTTGATTTAAGATGATACGAATGGTCTCAAATTCTGGACACAGTGTATTGATTGAATAATAACGCCACTGCCCTTTTCTGTTCTCATGAACAAATCCAGCTTTTTTTAATTTTCGTAGATGCTGACTAATAGCTGGTTGACTCATTTCGAACATATCTACCAGTTCACACACACAATATTCTTTCTCCAAAAATAATTTCATCATGATCAGTCTTGTTTGATCACTGAGTGTTTTTAAACAATTCGACATATGTGTCACACCAATTGAAACATCTGCAGTCACAATGATTACCCCCTCTTTTCAAATATTGGTGTCGGTCCCTGTTATCAACTCCTTCAACAGTATATAACTGAAAACTTATATAATCAATTGATTATATGAATTTAAACAAAAATTTATTCTCTTGAAAATTCCTAACCCAATAAATGCTGAAGGGATTATGACTGAAAATGAAAAAAGAGTTGCTGAATGGCGTCATTGAATTCCGGATGCAAACCGGTTTTCTCCGGATCGAAGTTCTCTTTTCCCTTCTTATATAACAATATAAAGCTGAACATAAACACACATGCAAAAAATGTGGCAATAGGTAGAGTCCAAATGTTTTCTTCAGGAAATACAAAGGTCAGCAACGGTACAGCGAACAAAGCAGGAATTCTAGCACGAAACAGTCGAGATATCATGACTGCTAGTTATGCTCCCCTTTCATTTCACCTTAAGGAAATTCTATTTTTGGATCATAATAGCTATCATTTTTGTGCCAGCATGCTGTTGGATTTATGCTATCATGAGTCATTTGGGTGTTTTAAGTACCAGTACCAACATTTTTTTGCAAACCAATTTTCTGCTTATGCTTTGATTATTGTGTAATGTCGAGCTGTTTGAATATGTTCTAATATCGCTTTCGTACTTTATTGCAAGCAAAAAACCATGTCACTTAAGACATGGTTTTACGTCATGAACACAAATGAAAAACTTTATCCTTGACCTCTATTTTATTGAGGGAAAGAATCAATTGATACGTAAAGATTCTCTTTACTTTATATAAATCCCAAAGGCTCATTTTGTTGATGTGCCAGTTCCATTCCCTCTGCTAGATGGAGAGCGTTCATTTTATCAATATCATCATCTGGCCAATTGCGGATCAGTTGACGCAATCTAACTGCAACGGTCTGACAAACCTCTGGCATTAAGTAACTGTCGGAATCTGGTTGTTCTAACAACGGGATGATGTCATCTGTATAATGTTCAAATGGTATTTCTCCGCCAAACCCTTGCATATTATCTAAATTCATCCCAATACACGCTGCTAACCTGCATCTAAAATCATGGAAGTCGGTGTATGACCAATGTGCTTCGCAATGAGTAAAATCCAATCCCATCCCATCATCTTTCCCCTTCCTTGTTCAACGTCTTCTAGTACTTCTACTTTTTGAACGAGCCAACATAAGTCCCACTTCTCGTAACAATTAAACATTATTTCTATCTTCACTGCCTAAATTCCTCTTTATTCGACAATTGGTTCATTACAAACCACATAACATCAATTCCAGAGTTTTTCTTGACGGACACAAGAAAATCAAAGAATATATATTGGACTGCAGTGGCTTTTGCAGTTTTTACTTTCGCCCCCTTCTTTCTTCGGAAACGTTTAAATGATTGAACTGGTAAAAAGTAAAATTCCGTTATAGGTTTATGTTGATTTAATCCCTGCACCACAAAGAGGAATGATGATGGTTTCTGCTGATTCCTTTTGATATTTCATGTAGCCAGCAAAATTGATGGCAGATGTCACTTCGACATAAAATCCTTTCTCACTTAGTTTAGAGCGTGCATGTAGAATTTCTTCTTCTTCAATATCAATAAACGTACCATTCGTCTTGTATACAGCTTCTAAAATTTGTTTGGAGCGTGCCGGTGCAGCAATGGCGATCCCTTCTGCTAAGGTTCCTTTATTCGTCACAGGCGTTGCTGATTCCTCCGCATGTTGAAAAGCTTTCACAAGTGGTGCGCAGTTCTTTGCTTGTACGGCAACAATTTTCGGTATTTTATGAATGAGACCATTTTCGAATAACTCTTTAAAGCCATAATACGCACCGAGGAGCAGAGTCCCGTTTCCAACCGGAATGATTAAAGCATCCGGTGCTCCTTTTAGTTGTTCATAGATTTCATAGGCGTATGTTTTTGTTCCTTCAAAAAAGTAAGGGTTATAGACATGGCTTGCATAAAAAACGTTTTCATTATCTACTGCCTTTTGGGCCGCGGCTGCAATGTCTTCTCGTGTACCATGAATTTCTTTAATCGTTGCTCCGTGTGCTTTTATTTGAGCGACTTTTTTAGGTGACGTTTGATCACTGAGATAGATGTCACAGGCAATACCACAACGCGCCGCATACGCAGCAATTGCCGTTCCTGCATTCCCGCTGCTATCAGCAATGACTTTTGTTACTCCTAATTCTTTAGCTTTTGTCATTAACACAGCTGCTCCACGGTCTTTAAATGATAGTGTAGGCATCATATAATCAACTTTTACATAAGTATTTGGCTCACTAGAATCTAAAAGGATGAATGGCGATTGCCCCTCGCCCATGGTGACAGATTCCCACGTCTTAGAACCTTTTGGAAATGGCATGGTTTCAACATAACGCCATAATGAATTTGGATAGTGATCCCAAGCTGCGACGTCTATTTTCGGGGTATCTTTTACTAGATTTAATACTCCACCACAATCACATTTCCATAGAGTTGGTGTCATCTCATATTTTTTCCCGCAATGGTTACAAATCAATTGATTCATCAATCATCAACCCCTATAAATATTTTTTTATACGAAATATAATTTTTTATATGGAATGGGCAAAAAAATATATTAAACATATGCAATGGCATCCATTTCAATTTTGAATCCAAAATGTAATGCATTCGTTGGCACAACCGTACGAGCTGGTTTATGTTCACCGAAAAATTCGGTATAAACCGCATCTACTTTGTCCCATAATTCAATATCTGAAATGTATAATGTCATGCGCAAAATCTTTTCTTTTTTACTTCCTGCAGCTTCTACAATCATCTCCACATTCTTAAGCGCTTGTAATGTTTCTTCTTCAATGGGGCCGAACTCTTTTTCTGTCGTTTCGGGATTGATAGCAAATTGTCCCGAAACATAGACCGTGTTTTGATGAATGGTTGCGAATGCATAGTGTCCGTTTGATTTTAGATTTCCTACCTCGAGTACGCTTTCCATTTTGACACTCCTTACCTCGATTTATTTTTGATTTCATCCAAATAGCTATAGACGGTTACTTTGGAAATGCCTAACATAGATGCGACCTTCTCAACAGATCCTTTCATTAAAAAAATGCCCTTTTCATCCATGAATTTAATTAGTTCAATTTTTTCATGACGTTTCATGACTGGATGAACACTGTTTTGAATGATTTGTTGAATCAATTGATCCACTATTTCTTCCACATTTTCAAGATCATCATTTGATGTTGTTTCTTTTCCTTGAGCTTCCACTTGTGTAGAAAGAAATGTGTCCATAAATTGCTGCATTTGATTTAGTGCTTCAACATCAAAATTGATACAGAAAGCACCGATTACTTTTTGCTTTGAATCACGTATTAATGAAGTCGAAGAACGAATCGTACGCTTATCTTCTGTTACAAATGTATAACCAGCCAAATAATCTTCTTTAAAATCTTCTGATTGTAATACAGTCTTTACGAGATGATCAAATGATTGGCCGATTTCTCTTCCTGTCACATGGTTATTTACTGTAAACATGACAGATGCTTGAGGATTCGTTAAATCATGAATCACCACTTCACAATTTGGTCCAAACATTTTTGCAGTAGATTTTGCTAAAGGAATATAACTCTCTAATAACTTTTTAATATGTTCCATGCCTAAGCACCTCATTTTTTTATTCCACTAGATTATATAATTTTTTATACATAAAAACAATATATAGATTTATTTATATATCATGATGCTCACAAGATCATAAATATGAAAATTACCATATAAAAAAAGCAGCCATTGACTGCTTTTTTCTTGTGCTCCTTTCTAATTGTCTTCCTGCTGGATTCCATACAAAATGACGTCAATTCCCCATCGGAATCGTTCCATTGAAACGGGATCACCTGCAAACATTTCTTCTTTTACACGATGAATGAAAGGAAATCGCGCTTTGTCTGCATCATGAAATGCTTTTTTTGTGTCTGAAATCTGCGAAGAGTCATGTTTTTTCCAAGAGACCTTTTCGTATGCTACCGAAGATACGTATAACAGCAATAGGTCTACTCCCCATGCTGCGGATGTAGATTTGATCCCGCCTTCATGCAATGCAGCGAGAAGATGTTCGGTCAACTGAAGAAAGTTCGTTCCTTGTGGAATGGTGGAAAGAGAAATTTCAGCGAGACCAGGTTTTTCGAATAGCAGTAGGAAATAAGTATGCAATATGTCGAATAACTGTTCTTTCCATGTGCCATCCTCTGAATCTGGATAAACCATTTGTCCGAGACCATAATCCAATACGTAAGCACTGAGTTCTTGAACATTGTTCACGTAGACATACAAGGATGCAGGTCCCGTATCGAGTGCTTTAGCCACCTTACGCATGCTCATGCCCTCTATTCCTTGCTCCTTAAGAAGCTCATAGGCTGTTTTCACAATAAGCTCACGGCTTAAGGGTTCTTTAGCCGGCCGAGACCGGCGACTGATCATACGACGATTTGAATTGTTCATACTCTCTTTATAACATGTCAAAGTAAAATAGTAAATTGAGCATCAATCATCATCCTTTTGAAAAGAATTCATCATATCTGCAAGCTTGACCGCAGCGTCTTTTGAAAAACACAGTTTTAAACTATTCTCCGATTCATGTGCCTTTTCCGATGAATATTCGTACATCATGTCTTCGTATTCCTCAATGGCCTTTTCAATATCATGAGGATGTCGGACAATAGCAAGTGCTAGCTCCCTTGCATCAAACATCGCCATGTTTACACCCTCGCCTGCGAATGGTGACATGACATGAGCTGCATCACCGATAAGCGTTACTCCTTTATGACGGTTCCATTTAAAACCGATAGGAAGCGTATAAATCCGTCTTGGAATGATGGCATCTTCTGCATAACGAATATAATTTTTCAACTGATCATCCCAATCACTAAATAACGCTAATATTTGTTCTTTTGCTTCTTTCGCTTGATGAAACGGTATACCACAAGTCTCGATCCAGCTGCGTTCTACCATAAGGCTTGCATACACTTTGATTCGGCCATCTCCGTTTAACTGCCCAATCAGTCCTTTATGGTCTGCTAGAGCAAACAACTTCCCACGTTTATTAAATTTAGCTAAATCAGGGTGGTTCATCTCTACGCTTAGGACATTTAATTCCAGCATCGTGAGCCCAGAGTATTCAATCTCCATGTCTGTTAACAGAGGACGCACACGAGAAAATGCACCATCAGCCCCAATCAAAAGATCAACTGTCTCGACAACTCCGTTTTCAAAATGAAGCTCTGTCATACCACATTCTAATGAAACGCATCTTTCTAGTTTATATCCATATTTGATGGTTTCAGCATCAATTTGTTCTAACAGTAGTTCACATAACACACCACGATCAATTTCCGGGCGAGTACCTTTTTGATCTGATTCCGTTTCTTCATCTAAATAAATTCTTCCTGATTTATCAAGTAATCGGAAATCTTCTCCTTCATAACGGGCATTCCTTTGAAATTTCTCATAAACTCCTGCTTCTTTTAATGCTTTTTGGCCTGTTTCTTCGTGAATATCCAGTGAGCCTCCTCGTTCAAGACTCTTGTCATGCATCTCCCGTTCGTAGATGGTTGTTTGTATACCGTAATTTTGCAAAATTAAGGCAAGTGTTAGTCCCCCAGGTCCTCCTCCGATGATAGCGATTTGCTTTTGATCCTTACATAATGACGTCATCTTCTGCATCTCCTCATCCCTTTGTAGAAATCGTTTTAAATTACATTTCATTTATATTATAACGAACATCGTTCGTAAAGAACAGTGTTCGTTTAAAAATCGTTTGTTTTACGATTGTGTTTTAATGAAAAGAAACCAATCGCTCACCATCATATGATACACTCCATTTAGGACGGTTAAAGGTTGTCAAATCATCACAACGATACTTGGATCAGTAGATCTCCATTGTTCTCATTCTAAGTGTAAGAGGTGTTTCTATGAATAAATTATTGGCCATGTTGATATTAGGATTGAGCTTTAGTGGTGCCGCACTCATTCTTTCAGTCCATTTGTTATTCAAACCGAAACCAGAACAATTTGAGCTGTTGTTTGCTGCTGGATCATTGGGCGCTTTCGCAGTATTTGCTGTCTCATGCCTAGTGCTTCGAAAGCAATTCAATCGCTAAAAAACCTAAACAACATCCATCTTTATAACAATGGAGATGTGTTTAGGTTTTTGTGATTTACCTTAGTGTTCAGTCAAAGAATGTATCCAAGCTGACCCCGATAGGGAAAAACAAAGAAACTGCTGAAACATATCACGATATGCACTCTAAACGAATCACTAGCTTTGGCATAATAGACATCAATGCGAAAATCTTTGAACAAGCGCTCAGAAAAATGAAATGAGCTTGCTGAATGGACATCATGATTGTGAAAAATTCTGAAGAAATGATAGGGTGATAGCGATGAGAAGACTTGAGTCTGGTATATCAATAGACAACGAAACATTTTCTGATGTTGCCAGATATGAAAACGAAACAATCAGCAGAACGACGATCATCAACTCAAATGTTCGTTCTCCTATTTTTTGGAGCTGTCACCTGGAGCATCTTTTATTTGATACGTGTGATCTCACGAATGCAAGATTTTTTGCCGGTAGTACGATTGATCATTGTACTTTTTTTCGTTCCGACTTGCGCTCTGTGGGCATTGGCAAAAACGAAGCCGTCTTCACCAATTGCGTATTTTCTTCCTGTGATATGAGAGGAATGACATTGGAGAATGCTGCGTTTATCGATTGTACTTTCTCTAATGTCGATTCAGTGACCGCGTTTTACAGGCAGGGAACATCGTCAATTGTACCTTTGCTGGTAAGCTAATAGATATAACGTTTGAGGGAAATGGTAAACAAAAGCTGATCGCCAATTTTGAAAACTGCATCCTTGATGGTGTTCGTTTTATAGGCTGTGACCTGTCGGCATGTATTCCTCCAGCATCCAAAAACCATCTATATGTTGAAAAGGTATCTGCACGTGTGAAAAAGGCCTTGAAGAAGATAGATGATGATGATCCTACTCTTTCTGACGATGACCGTAAAATACTAGTACGCAGTCTGCGCAAGCTTGAACAAACGGAACAGTATATTTTTAACACGAAATATATGGAGAAAATATATGGGGCTGCTTTTGTTGAACGATTTTTCAGTCATCTTGGATGTAGCAAGGATCACATGTAACGTTTGCTACATCCTTTTTCCTATTTTATCTTTATGTAGTACATCAGCTTCGAGTATATTTGAGCGGAATGAGTTCTTCGATTTTCACCTTGACCAGCTCCCCATCCATATCAAGGATGACAAAACATGTTGGTCCAAAGTCTGAAATGAGCTCTCGGCAGATGCCGCAAGGGCTTACTACCCTAATTCTTCTATCTTCTTCATCTGAATAAGGGTGTCTCACTGCAACAATGGTATCAAAATCCTTATATCCACTCGATAAAGCGCTACCAATCGCAATGGCTTCTGCGCAAATCGTTACCCGTCCGATATAGGCTTCTATATGGACAGCTGATATGATTTCTCCTGTTTTCATGCGGATCGCTGCCCCTACATGATGCTTGTCATCTTCATAAAGACTGATAATCTTCTTTTTTGCTTCGTCTATTAATTCTATATCTTCTTGTGATAGATCAAACGTTTTCATCGCGTTCCCCCTTTCACCTTACTGCTCGTATGTATTATACCAAACATGAGGTGATGAACTGAATAGGGAAAAAACAGCCTATGATTGTACATATCATCATCTTCTTATCCTTTATAGCTTCACTCTCCTTTACTAACCAGCCAAAAGACCGTTTGATCTGTAGTGAATTGCCATTCTGAATGTATTTCATATTCAATTGAAAAAGGCTGCTTTCAAGTAAGCAGCCTTTTCGCCTATTTACATCAGAACATGTACCCTTTCTAGGTGTGAACTGAATCCCTAACGATTGATCACTTGAATGATTTTCTTCAGAGCATCTGCCGCTTCTGGAATTGGCATGACAACAAACACATGCAGCATTTCAGGATAAACAAAGGTTTTGATGTCTATTCCTTGTTCTGATAGGTTTTCATCGAGCTTTATGGCATCTGGATATAACATATCATGTGTTCCGATAAAATGAGTGATCTTCCCGAGCCCTTTAAAGTCACCGTAAATGGGACTGATCAATGGGTCTATGAGACTTTGATCAGCTGCCCACATTTTTGCAATGACTTCCATTCCTTCATGACCTAGAATCGGGTCCTTCTTTGCATATTCAAACATGAGAGGATTGCTTAAGCTCATGTCAACACATGCAGATAATAAAATAATATCCTTCGGCTGCGGCAGATCCTCCTTCTTCAAAAGGTGCGCCAGACCAAGTGAGATGTTTCCACCAGCTGAATCTCCCATGATCGTCAGTTGATTGGCACTTTCAGCAGTTTTCAGAAGGTCTTTATATAGGTTAAGAATTTTCGGATACGTATCTTGGTTGCTATAATGAGGCACTTTTGGATAAATAGGAGCGACTACTTTCGCACCTAGTGATTGCGCCATTTTATCCATGAACCACCAATGGACATTCAAAGGCTGATTTGTCCACGCGCCACCATGTAGATAGAGAATGACTTTTTGATTTTTTGATGCTTGTTCATTCAATGTGAAAACTTGCATGCCTTCGAATGTCTGCTCTTGTACCTCACTGATTAACTTCACATCATCCCCAATGGCATAAGGCTGCGTATTTTCAATTCCTTTTTGCTCAAGAAATTTTTTTGTCTGTTCGATACTAGAAAAGCTCTCTTTATTACTTTGCGAAGCGAATAATGCTTCAAATTGAATACTTTCTTCAGAACGTTCTCCATTAAAAATGTGTACACTCATTTTTTTCTCTCCTTCACCTAATAGGTTTATTGATCATCCTGCTTTGGAACACGAAATGATTCCAGGTAGACTTGTACTTTTTTTTCAGGGGTTTTTAATAAGTTAGATAAAAGGTCTTGAATGAGACGAAGGCTTTTAATTTTCTTTTCAATTTCTTCATGTTTAAGATGGACAATTTGTCTTAGGGTATCAAGGTCTATGTCTTGACTGAGCATGTCCATAATTTCAGCTATTTCCTTTAATGAATAACCGAGCGTTTTCGCATCTTTGATCAATTGAATTTTCACAACATAGTCGTCTGTATAGAGTCTGTAACCGTTTGAACGTCGTCTTGGAGCAGGTAATATGTTGTGCTCTTCATAGTAACGAATTGCGGCAGGACTCACTCCTGTTTTTTTGGCAAGTTCTCCTCTAGTCATCAACTCCATCGTTACTCCTTTTTTATTATTTTGTTTTACTATATGTACATTATAAAGGTTGAACTATACTTCAAGGTCAAGGTGAAACATTTTTCGGCCAACTTTTGTTATCAGATTAGTGGAGCGAAGAGATCCCGAGTGCTTGCTATGACATGATGTGGGTTACTTTTCGGTAAGGTAAACAAATAAAACACCATCGCACCTGGCCAATTAAGGCGGATGCAATGGTGTCATCATCATTCCATCTGGATTATGATAAATCTTCCCCATTTGTTGCAATCACTTTTTTGTACCAGTAGAAGGAATCTTTTTTGTAACGATTTAATGTCCCATTCCCTCTGTCGTCTTGATCTACATAGATCAAACCATAGCGTTTACTCATTTGAGATGTTCCGCAGCTAATTAAGTCAATACAACCCCATGGTGTATACCCCATTAAGTCGACACCTTCTTTGACTGCTTCTTTCATCTGTTCAATATGTTGTTTTAAATAATCAATTCGATAATCGTCGTGAATTTCTCCGTCTGGTGTCAATGTATCTCTTGCGCCAAGTCCGTTTTCACAAACAAATAAAGGTTTTTGGTATCTGTCATACAGTTTAATTAATGAAATGCGCAGACCCATTGGATCAATTGGCCAATCCCATTGTGATAACTCCAAATGCTCATTTTTAATTGGACTATCAAATGTACCCGCTAGCTCGGCTGCATCTTCTCGGGCTTCTGCTACGTGGGACATATAGTAGCTGATCGCCACAAAATCAACGATGCCCTCTTTCAAAATTTGCTCATCCTGCTCTTCGATATCAAGTTTGATGTCGTTGTCAGCAAAATATTTCACCATGTATGTTGGATATTCACCTCTAGCTTGAACATCCGGATAGAACATATTCAATTGGTTCGATTTTACCGCTTGCAGCTGGTCCTCTGGTTTCGTTGTTTTTGCATAGGCTTCAATTTGGTTAATCATACAGCCAATTTGTGCATGTGGAATGATTTCTTTTGCAGCCTTCACTGTGAGAGCGCTGGCGATAAATTGGTGATGTGATGCTTGATACGCAGCCTGTAATTTATGGTCTACTAGGTCCTCTAAAATTCCAGCACCGGTGTAAAGGCTGTTGAGGTTCATATTCATTTCATTGAATGTAATCCAATACTTCACTTTATTTTTATATCTTTCTAAAATGGCGCGGGCATATTTTTCAAACAACGGGACAAGCTCTCTACTCATCCAGCCATTATATTTCTCTGTTAAAGTAATCGGCATTTCATAGTGAGACATTGTGACTAGCGGTTCAATTCCATATTTCGCACACTCATCAAATACGTTATCGTAAAAAGCCAATCCTTCTTCGTTCGGCTTGTCTTCTAAACCAGTTGGAAAGATTCTTGCCCATGAAATAGACAAGCGAAACACTTTAAAGCCCATCTCTGCAAATAGTGCAATATCCTCTTCATATCGATGGTAAAAATCGATTCCGCGTCTTTTCGGGAAATCAAATTCATCGGGTTGTTCCTTGTATCTTGTTAATTCAGCTGAACTCACATCGAAAGTAAAGTTGTTCACTTTTCCTTTTTCATAAGGATCTTTATATGCAGCAAAGTCTGATGTCGACAGGCCCTTGCCACCTTCTAAGTATGCGCCCTCTATTTGATTGGCAGCAGTTGCGCCACCCCATAGAAAATTATCTGAAAATCCTTTTTTTAATTCTTTCATTTCAATCATCCCTTCTCTTTATATTAGTGAATAAGCATTAAGAGCTTATTTTGACCTGCGGTGACATGAGCGTCACCTGTATGAATCACATCAAGGTATTGCGTTGAATTTGTGACGACAATAGGTGTCACTACATCTAAATGGTTTGATTGAATTCCTTCTATATCAAACGATAATAAATGATCACCGGTCTTCATCTCATCGCCCTCTTTTACCAGTACATCAAAGAATTGGCCATTTAGGCTGACGGTATCAATCCCCACGTGGATCAATAATTCAATCCCATCATCTGAAACGAGTCCGATGGCATGTTTAGTAGGTGTAACAGTCACTACTTTTCCTGAGAACGGTGCTTGTACCACCCCCTTATCAGGCAAAATTGCGACTCCCTTCCCCATCATTTCACTTGAGAACACGGAATCATTCACTTCAGATAAAGGAATGACCTTTCCACTCATAGGTGCTTGAACTTCATAAGGACTTGTTTGCTTAGACATTTGTTGATTCTCTGTACTCTCAGTGTGATTTGGCTTTTCTGCTGCTTGCTCGGTAGCGGCCGTGACAGACTCCTGAAATCCAAGGAGAATGGTGATGAGAAGTGACACGATGAAGCTAAGGGCGATTCCAATCAGAGCCAGCTGAAAATTATTTGTCCCTTTCATAATGTAAGTTGGCAGTGAAGTAATGCCTGGGATCGAAAAGGCTGTCGTTTTAACTGAAAATAAACCGTAAAAACATCCACCGACTGCGCCGCCAATTAATGAAGCATAAAAAGGTTTTTTTAGTCTAAGTGTGACTCCATAAATGGCTGGTTCTGTGATCCCGAAGAAACTAGGAAGCAATGTTGAAAGCGCTAAAGACCTTGTTTCTACCCGCTTGGTGCGGATGATGACACCTAACACAGCGCCTGCTTGTGACATATTCGCAATGAAATTCATCGGAAGCAGCATGATATCGTAACCCACTTTTTCAAAGCTGGCTAACGTGCTTGGGAAGAATGCGTAATGCATTCCAGTTAACACAATGAGTGGCATCAAACCTCCCATTAATAAACCGGCAATCGGACCAGCGAAATTGAACAAAGACGTGAAAAAGATTTCTAAATATTGCCCAGAAACGTTCCCAATAGGAGCGATAAAAGCCAGTGTAAGAGGAGCCGTGATCATCAGGCTCAGTACCGGTGTAAATACGATACTTAAGGATTTTGGGATCGCTTTTGTTATCCACTTATCGACAAAACTTAGTAATAGCACACCTAAAATAATTGGTAATACAGAAGATGTGTAATTATTTAGTGGAATACTTAACCCTAAAAAACTTAACGGGTCTGCTCCTTTTGCTGCACCTTCGATCATCGTTGGATATAGTAAAATCCCTGCTAATGCGAGCGCAAGAGATTCTCGCGTTTTAAATTTCTTCGCTGCCGAATAAGCAATGAGGAAAGGTAAAAAGTAAAAGACAGCATTTGAAAAAATTTGAAGTACTTGATAGGTAGAACTTGTCTCCGTCAGCCAGCCTAAGCTAACGAACAGTGCCATGATCCCTTTGATCAATCCACTACCAACAATCGCTGGCAAAATAGGTGTGAAAATCCCGCTGATCACATCGAATACGACTTCAATTGGGTTCATCTTTGACGTGTTTTTAACAGGAGCAGAATCATTGCTACTATGACCGGCCAGATGATCGATTTCCTCATAAACCTCTGCTACCTTTGCTCCAATAATGACTTGGAACTGTCCACTTTGGAATTGAGCACCTAAAACACCATCTAATGTTTTCAGCTCATCTACTTTTACCTGACTTTCATCGTTGAGATTAAATCTTAGCCGTGTGATACAATGCCAACTTTGAGATATATTTTCGGTTCCACCGATTAATTTCACAATTTTTCCAGCCAATTCTTTGTTTTCCATGCTTTCACCCCTTCATTTTCACAAAAAAAACCTAAACAAAATCCACCATAGAAAAGATCATTCTTTCTCATGGAGATTTGTTTAGGTTAATGCTTTTTCATAACACGCCTAAAAGAAATCATTTATTTTTTTGGTGTTCCTTTGTGATTCTCTCAATATGGATGACTAAAAAAACAAGTTCGTCTTCTGTCACATTCCAATTGAATTCTCGTTTTAACATTTCTTTGATGATCAATCCGCAGGCATAACTCTTCATATAACGATCCTGTATTAATTCTTTTAACGAGTCATCCATCTGCTGCGGTGGTTGATTGGTTTCCTGCCTGACAATAAAATATCTCAAGTGGGTAATAAACCTCGAATAATTAATGGATGATTTATCCAATATCATCTCGAAAATATTTTGAATGATTTTGACGATTTCTTTCGTGAGGTGAGTCATCTTAATGGTGTCTCCCATAGACTGACCATCTATTTGAGCGTTTACAAAATGCAGGGCAATGAGTGAAGCTTCAGTATCTTCAAAAGAAATGCCCATCATCTTTTGAATAATTGTCAGTGCTTTTTTCCCGACTTGATATTCTTGAAAATAGAGATGTGGAATTTCCCACACAATGGGGTTTTCATACGCCATTTTTTCTTCGTGCCTTTGAATAGCGAAGGTGAGATGATCGGATAGCGAAAAGAGCACGCTGGAACCTAACTTCTTATTCAACATCTCTTCGCCTACGCGAATGATTTTTTCAGTTAATAAAAGGATATCAGTTGGGATAGCGGCAAGTTGAGATTCTAATGGAGACGTCTGATCAGAATAAAATGTCTTACTGACAGCGCTCTCATCTAGTGTATCACCTTTCTTCTTTTTAAAACCTATTCCTGTTCCAAACACAACGACTTCATTTTGAGCCTCTGTTAGAGCTAATACGATATTATTATTTAAAACTTTAACGACGGTGAACATCCTCATCCCACCTTACCTAAAATGCTAAAAAAAGCATAAAAAAACACCAAAATCTCAGCAAACAACGTACAAATGTACAAACTGTTTACCTGACTTGGTGGTGCCTGATCATATCAGTAACACTCCTGCATCGGTTACGACTTTATTTTAAATAGAGGGATGACCAAAGTCAACTATTTTTTCTGAAAAAATAGATTGAAATACCCAGAATCATTTTATCTTTCCTTGTCATTTTACAGTTTAACATATTTAAGGTTGCTGTAAGGTTCGGATTAATACAAGTTAAGGTTGAGGTTGTACAATGGGTTTGTAAGGAATTGAGGGATGAGTCAAATGGTCCCCTCTTCTAAATCAATCATAGAGGTGAAAAGCTTTGAGAGAAAATAAAATTTTGTCTTCATTATGTTACTTCAGTATCTTTTTTGCACCGTTTCTATTTCCGATTATCGTTTATTTCTTAGGAAAAGACGAAGTGAAATACCATGCAAAAAAATCACTATGGACACATATTATTCCTTATTTGATTTTCGGTCTTGGTATTGCCGGTTCAGGTTTACTTGGCATGAACGATATCAGTCATGCTGGTCCGTTCTTAATTGCAACTTATGCTGTGACATTCCTTGTGGCGATCTACTTCTTCATTTGGAACATTGTGAAAGGCATAAAAGTGTTTTCAGAATAAGAGTTAGAAAAAACGGTTCTGTGATTGAGCAGAACCGTTTTTTTGTATGTCCGTTTAAGCGGGTAATTGGATATCAATCGTTGTTCCTTCTCCTATCATACTTTGTATTGTAATATCTCCCCCGTGTTTTTGGATGATATCTTTTGCAATCGCCATTCCAAGACCTGAGCCTGCATGTGTCCCTCCAGTATTCGTCCCTCTATAGTAGCGGTCAAACACTTTTTCTAGCTCTGCCTCTTCAATTCCTTTGCCGTTGTCTTGAATGGTGATGTGGGTATGTTCTTTTTGTTCAAGCTGTACAATGATTTTCACATCAGCATTATTGTGAACAAGGGCATTTAAAATGAGATTGGTGACCGCTCTTCGTATGAAGATCGTATCAATATTCAGCATCAGCTTGTCTACATTCGTTTGCAGCTCAATGGTCTGATCTGCATATCTCGAATCGTTGAGGATATCAATTAACGTTTCACGCAGCAATGGCACAATGTTCACAAGCTCTTTATGCAGCATCACGTCGTTATTTTTCAGCCTTGTTGTTAAATTGAGATCCTCCATCACATCTTTGATGTAAAGTGATTTATTCTCTATGATGCTGGCATAATGTCTAATGTCTTGATTTGAAAGAGGATAATTTGGATCTTTCATGATTTCTGCATAGCCTTGAATAGAGGATAATGGTGTTTTAATATCATGAGAAATATGGCTGATCCACTCTTCTCGCATTTGCTCTAATTTGTCTTTTTCTTTTTGGCTTGAAGCGAGCTGTTCTGATAAGTGATTGACATTATAGAATACATCTTTATAGATTCCCTTCGTTGGCAGCTTCGTCGTATAATCTCCGTTTGCGAGTCGCTGGATGCCGTAAATGGCACGGCCGAGCGGTTTGATGAGCTGCCGGCTGAATAAGTATCCAATGAATAAGGCAATGATGGCATCAATCGATAATAAAATCATCGTCCCGATATTGAATTGCGATATTAATTCTTTCGTATCAAAAGAAAATAAATATTTTCCGATGGAAGGGTCCTTAAATCCGATAAAGTAGCTGTATTCCTTGCCCTTTCCGTTTTTCCCCCCAGCATAAATAGTCGACATCAATTGCTTATCTTTATATTTATGTAAGTTCACGATTTCTATAGGTGTGTATTTGCTCTTTAAGCCTTTAGGTGCTAGTGCATGATAGACGTCTTGTCCATTTTCGTCTAATATTTGAATCCACGCATTTTGTTGTTTTAAGGCTTGCTGTCCTTCTTTACTCACAGTGATATTTTGATCAGACAAGGTGATGTATTGTTCAAATGTTCTTGTGAAGGTTTCCGGCGTATTTTCTTCGTTTTGCTGACTGCTTGCTTGTAGTACAAGCCATATCATGAATCCAAATAAGTTAATAAAGACCGTGATAATGGTCACGATAATGACAGAGACCATGTATCTGCCTGTTAATCGCCATTTCATCTTTATGCATCCTTTACAACAAATTTATAGCCAAGCCCTTTGACCGTCACGAGAAATTCTGGTGTAGATGGGGAATGTTCTATTTTTTCCCGAAGTCTTCGTATATGGACCATTACCGTATTATCAGAACCGAAGAAATCCTCTCCCCAAACCGTTTGATAAAGCGTTTCTTTACTGATCACGCGATTCGGATGCTGCAAGAAATAAGTCATTAACATAAGTTCTTTCGGAGTGAGCTCAATCGCCGCTCCGTTTTTCGTCAGTTCGGCTTGCTGCTCGTTTAACTCAAATGGGCCTTTTTTGATCACGGGCTCCTCTTGAGAAGGCTGTAAGTATGATGACCGTCTTAGCTGGGCTTTTACCCGGTAGGCGACTTCTTTTGGACTGAACGGTTTTGTAATGTAATCATCGCCGCCAATGGCAAGTCCTACAATTTTGTCTGATTCCTCTCCCTTTGCTGATAAAAAGATAATCGGAACATGCGAGACATCTCTGATTTGTTTGCAAATATCGTAGCCTTCACCGTCTGGCAGCATAATATCCAGTATGATGAGATCTGGTTGTTCTTGATGAAATAGCGAAAGCCCATCACGGGCAGTTGAAGCTGTTAACACCTGGTCAATGCCTTCTCTTGTTAATACGGTATGGATTAATTCCAATATTTCTTTTTCGTCATCTATAATCAATACTTTGCTTTGAACCTTTGGCATGATGATCACTCTCCTGAAGTCATTGTTATTATTATACCCAAAGTGTTGACGTCGTGAAAAATCAACTTACTATTTACACAGAAAAAAGCCAATTTTCTTTTTGAATGAGAAAATTGGCTTTTCGTGTTTCTCTAGCGTTTGACCACAAATGTTGTCACACTTTGAGCCGGAAGATGAGCCCAAAATTGATTGCCCGAAATCGTGATATCTGTACCAGGCTGAAGGTTGCTGCTGCCGCTCGTCACCCATCTAGACGCCTGAGAAACAGAGCCATTTTGCACGACGAAGTGTTGATTGACCCCTGCATTGTTTTTATTAATCGCCACAATGACGACCTGATTGTTTCCTTTATAGGCTGAGACGAAAACATTCGATTCAGGGCTTTTCGTTGCATCAATTCTGACGTACCCTGGACGCACAAATTTGGAGAAATGCGCCATGTTGTATCCACGTTTGCTAATCATTCCATCTTCCTTCATAGGACCGTATGATCTCCTAATGTACCACCACACATACGCCTGAAAGTCCCCTTCCACCATTGAATGGTGAATATGCTCTGATACCCCTAATGCCTCAGGCCAGCGGTCCGCTGAATTGTTATCACTATTCGGATAGTAGACCTCTGTCATCCATAGCTCTTTCCCTGCCCCTTTTTGTTTGAAAAGAGGGTACGGAAGCTGGCTGATTTGGGTTCCGTATAGATGAGCGCCGAGAATGTCCATATTTCTAAGCGCCTGCGGATCGTTTAAGATAGGATCTGAGATATTCTTCAGGTATTGAAAGGATTCTGGTGCAATCACACGTGCATTAATGGAGCCAGCATTTTCTCTCATGAATCGCAGGATTTCCTGAGGCGTCCACCATGTCCATTCATGTGCATAATCAGGCTCGTTTTGAACAGAAATGGCATAAAGATTGACTCCGTTGTTTTTCATGTAGGTGACAAAATCATTCAGATGCTGAGCATATGCTGCGTATTGATTGTATTTAAGCCGTTTGGCAGGTGATCCATTCCGGTTGAATGTTTCAACCATACTGCTTGGAGGATTCCAAGGGGAAGCAATGACTAAAGCACCATGCTCGATCGCTCGTTTGGCCGTCGCGACTTCTCTGCTCCAATTGTTTCTGTTTTCGTCTACATATATTCTAAGAATGGAAAACCCTAACTGATTTTGTCCATTGCCAAAGGCGGTTTCCCTTTGTGGTGCTGTCAAATCACCAATCCAAGCTGGGTGGTTCATTCCGCCAAAACCACGAATCACTTGTCTTTCTGCGTTGAGGTTAATGTTTGCGTCACTGGCTGCTGATACCTCAGCTGCTCCGGGTCCAATGAACATGACAGATAGCATGGTGAAACACACCAATAAAGCAAGCATTGGTTTTTTTATACATGACATCAAATTTCCCACTCCTCTATCAAACATTTAAGCACCTTTATTCGCTACCTTTGAGTAAACTGCCAAGAATCAAATTGGAATAGATTTCCCCCGCCTGTTCCGGTAAAGACAAAAAATACGTTGTGCACTCCGGATGCGCCGTTAATCGATGTTTCTATTTCCCGCCAGTTTTGTGTTCCACCGGTGGAAGGAACATCAAGTGTACCGACCAGTCTGCCGTTCGCGCTGCCAAGGCGTACTTCTATTTTCCCGCCTACTGTCGATGCGACATTGGCTTTAAATGTTCTAGCACCATTTGAACCAAAGTCTACATTCCCTAAAGCCACCCAATCGCCGTTTTGAATGTTGGTGACATGCTGGTTATTCACTGGTCCTCCTGGTGCTGACGAGGCTTCTGTCAAAATGCGTCCATTCCAAGCGAATGTTTCAGCTTCAACACGTTGATATGGATTCAGATTAGATAGCTGTTTCACTCCTTCATAATTGGCTGCTACTTCTCGAAGGGAGCCATCTGCATTATGCACAAGCTTATTAATATGTGGAGAGCGGTAACCCTTGCCGGCCCCGTATAAAGCAGAGCTAACGGTTTGCGTATGATACACCACATACCACTCATTTTTAAAATTGAACACCGCATGATGGTTGTTACCGCCGCCACCAAAAAAAGCACCCGGATTTTTCAGAAAGTGTCCTTTATACGTGAAGGGTCCCATCGGACTTGAGCTCGTCATATAGCCGATTTCACCAGGTGGTTTATCAGCAGGATGAGAGCCGCCAAAATTGATGCAATAGGAATAGTAATAGGTTCCGTTATACTTATGCATCCCCGAATCTTCAAACATAAAAGGAGCATCAATGGTGGATGCGCTACTGGCCACACTTGTCATATCAGCACCTAGCTTCAGGACTCTTGCTGTTTTAGGATTTGCCCATTGTCCCTGCGTTGGATTGGAACCGCCTGGAACGCCTCCGCCGGCATATAGATAGCCAGTGCCGTCATCATCTACAAATACGGCCGGATCAAAAAGCCATACAACTCCGGACATGCCAGGTGTACTTGGCGTAACGAGCGCTTTTCCAATTGGATCAGTCCATGGGCCAATCGGGCTGTCTGCTGTAAGGACACCTATCCCTCCGCCGCTATTAGCGAAATAAAGGAAAAATTTATCCTTTCCATTGATCTTCTTTACAGCAGCGGCTGGAGCCCAAGAAGCGCCTGCCCATTTGGCAATGCCTCTGCCGCCATTTGCCCCATTTGCCCCCGCTACTGGAATCGCTCCGTGATCGGTCCAGTTGACCATATCCGCCGAAGAGATGACGAATACTCTATTCAGATTCGCAAATGAATTGTCCTTAATCGTTCCGTTGCTTTGATATTCATAGTCATCACTCGACATATAAAGGTACACTCTTCCGTTATAGGTAAGCGCAAACGGGTCTGCTCCTAAGTGATGGTCAATGAGCGGGTTTGCATTTCCTACTTGCTTGGCAATAGGAGTGCTTGCCGCATTCGCTTCATATACCGGCAAACAACTCAGTACCAAAGTGAAAATCAATAAACAAACGCTGCACTTCATCCTCGTCCTCATCGTGTCATTTCCTCCTGTTTTCATCTTCCTGATATTGGGGTTTAGGCCCAATTTCAAATTATGTTGATGTTTCGTGATGAAGAATGAATACAAAGAATGATTTCTCCCTGTGAATCCCTGTAAAGAGTGCGATGAAAACCCTTACTTTTTAACTAGAAGACAACAAAAAAATGCAGTCTCCATGACGGAGCTGCATTCTTCCTCAATGTTCAATAAATGTAGGCTACATATAACGAGCGGTCACCATTTTCTTTCTCGTGTAAAACTCTACTCCATCTGTCCCATTGGCGTGCAAGTCTCCGTAGAAGGAGTCTTTCCAGCCGGAAAATGGGAAGAAAGCCATTGGAGCAGGAACACCAATGTTAATGCCTAACATGCCGGCTTCGATGTTTTCGCGAAATTCTCTGATGCTTGAAGCGCTGTCTGTGTATAGGCAGGCACCGTTTGCGAATTTTGATTGATTGGACAGGTCGATTGCTTCTGCGAGTGATGAGACACGGACAATGGATAAGACTGGGGCAAAAATCTCGTCCTGCCAAATTTTCATTTGATTTGTGACATGATCAAAGATCGTTGGTCCGACGAAATACCCTTCCCCACTTGTTTCATTATCTTGTCTGCCGTCACGAATCAGGCTTGCGCCTTCTTCAATTCCTGATTGGATATATTGAAGAGTTCGTTCTTTATGTTCCTTCCGAATAACTGGTCCGAGAAAGACATCTTCATTTATTCCGTTTCCGATGACAAGCTGGTTGGATTCATCGACCAATTGTTGAATCAAGTCGTCCGCCACGTCTTCTTCCACTGCGACGACTGCTGCTGCCATGCAGCGTTCACCTGCTGATCCAAAAGCAGCGCCAATGATTTGTTTTGTTGCTGATTCTAAATCAGCATCTTTCAAGACGATGGAGTGATTTTTTGCACCGGCAAGTGCTTGTACACGTTTACCATGTGCTGTCCCTTTTTTATAGACGTATTCTGCGACTGGCTGAGAGCCGACAAACGAAATGGCTTTTACCTTTTCATGTTCAAGCAGACCGTTTACTACATCGTGAGCGCCATTGACAATGTTGAGCACACCTTTTGGAAGTCCTGCTTCTTCAAATAGTTCTGCTAACCGTGCAGCAAGGATTGGCGTCCGTTCTGAAGGCTTTAAAACAAATGTATTTCCGCAAGCGATGGCAAGCGGGAACATCCAGCATGGGACCATCATCGGAAAGTTAAAAGGGGTAATGCCGCCGATGACGCCAATTGGGTAGCGGTACATGCCAGACTCTAGACCAGTCGCAATATCAGGCAGTTGTTTCCCCATCATTAAGGTTGGTGCACCAGCGGCAAATTCCACACATTCAATTCCTCGCTGCACCTCTCCTTTTGCTTCTGTTACACTTTTTCCGTTTTCCAGCGTGACGAGTTCAGCTAACTCATCCCATTTCTCAACGAGTAACTGTTGGTATTTAAATAAAATACGTGCCCGCCGGGGAACAGCTGTTTTAGACCAAGTGGTGAACGCTTCCTGTGCTGCTTGGACTGCATGTTCTACATCCGTTTTTGTTGAAAGCGGTACTTCTGCGATGACTTCGCCAGTAGCTGGATTATAAACAGCTTCCGTTTGATTCGTTTCGGCGTCCACCCATTGTCCGCCAATATAATTTTTCAACGTTTGTACATCTGTTTTGGTCATGTTCCCTCTCTCCTCTTTGTTTGGATTGTGATGCAATCGTGTGTTTATTTATCGTCATTGTCTCATCTGAGGGGTCTTCATCTGTATACACTCTATGTCAAATGAAACCACAGTTTTGCTTTACGTTCTGATAAAACATGTGAAATCTATCGCTTTCAGCTCTTTCGGTTCCGCTGATCTGTCCCCCTTTTAGGTCGTTTTGTCTGTGTGTCATGTGGCATGATCATGTTAATCAATTGATGATGTGTTTTTGGTTAACTGTTGGTTAACTTTAGAAAAATCATAATATTAAAAATGCTTTCAGTCAATGATCAGTTTGTTGATCTAAAAAAACCTGATGCCAGGTGCATCAGGCTTAGACCGTTTATTTTGTTATTTAGAAGAAATTGCGTATTGACTCGGCTCTGTATAGGCCGGGAGCATCTCCCCGTGTGCTTCAATTAATTCATTACATAGTTTGATGGTGTCATCAATTGATAATTCAGCACTTGTATGCGGGTCTAATAATGCCGCTTGGTAAATGTGTTCTTTTTTGCCGCTGATTGCAGCTTCAATCGTCATGAGCTGTGAGCTGATATTGGTCCGGTTGAGTCCAGCCAATTGTTCAGGTATCTCTCCGATATAACATGGCATGATACCGCTCCGGTCTGCAACACATGGCACTTCGACACAGGCTTTTTCAGGAAGATTGTGAATGAGTCCACCTGTGTTCAGTACATTTCCACCAAATTTAAAGGGAACGTTCGTTTCAATCGCTTCAATGATACGTGAACCATATTCTTTAGAGCGCGTATGCGTGATCTGTGTGTTTCCCACAAGGTCATGCTTCATCGTATTCCAATTGTTGATTTGTTCCTCGCAGCGTCTTGGGTATTCATCGAGCGGAATGTTAAACTGTCCAATCAGTTCTGGATAACGAGATTTGATAAAATACGGGTGATATTCTGCATTGTGCTCTGAAGACTCGGTGACATAGTAACCGAATTTATCCATTAGTTCAAAACGAACCATATCCGGATGCCGCGTTTTTTGTTTTTCTTTTGCTCTTTTTTTGATTTCTGGATACAAGTCTTGACCGTCCCGTTTCACTTCTAATAACCATGCCATGTGGTTAATGCCAGCAATTTTTTCTTCAATGCCTTCATGGTCCATTTCAAGTGATTGAAATAAATCTTTCGTACACACCTGTACGCTATGGCAAAGACCAACCGTTTGAACCCGAGTATAACGCAGCATAGCGCCAGTCAGTGTGGCCATTGGATTCGTGTAATTTAACAATAAAGCGTGTGGACATACCTCTTCCATATCCTTTGCGAAGTCCAGCATGACAGGAATGGTTCGAAGTGAACGGAAAATGCCGCCGATGCCAACCGTATCCGCAATCGTTTGTCTTAATCCATATTTTTTTGGAATCTCAAAATCAATGACAGTGCTTGGCTGATAGCCTCCCACCTGGATGGCATTGATGACATATTTCGCATTCTTTAAGGCTTCTTTCCGGTTGTGATAGGACTGAATGGTCACATGTGCACCGTAGTTCTCTTTTAAGTGACGCAGCATCGTTTCTGATTCTTTCAGCCGGTTGTGGTCGATATCATATAACGCAAATTCAAAGCCGGCAAGTGCGGGAACGAACAGACAATCTCCTAATATATTTTTAGCAAACACGGTACTTCCTGCACCGATAAATGTAATTTTAGACATAGACGACACTCCTTTTTACATCAAGGTTGGATTACCCTTTAACAGAGCCTTGAGACAGCCCTGCGATAAAGTATTTTTGCAAAAGTAAAAACATCGTGACCATTGGCAACATCGCAATGAGAGCAGCGGCGCCAACGAGCTGGAGCTGGTGTTGATTTTGACCAAAGAAATTGGATAAGGCGACTGTAAGTGTATGCATCTCTTTATCTTGCAAGAAGAAGATGGCAAATTGATAGTCGTTCCAAATATACACACAGGCAATGATTAAAACAGAAGCGGTAATCGGCTTCAGCAGCGGAAAAACGACGGTGAAAAAGACTCTGAGTGTTCCCGCGCCATCAATACGAGCGGCTTCTTCAAGCTCCTTTGGAATCGTCGACCGGATAAAACCGGCATATAGAAAAATCGTCAGTGGCAAAAAAGCAGCGACATTGTTTAAAATAGCGATTTGATAAGTATTCATCATGCCAATTTGTACAACCATTTTGTATAGCGGGACAAGGGCGGTGAGCGGCGGTATCACCATAATGGCAATGAATAAGAGATACACCGCTTGATTCAGTTTTGTTCCTCTTCTTGCGAGCGGATAGGCGGCAAGTGATCCAAAGATGATGAGTAGGGCAGCCGAGCTGAACGTAATGATCACTGTATTCAAAAAGGACTGGCCAAGCTGAGCATCTGTCCATGCCATCCGAAAGTTTTCAAAATGGAGCGTTGATGGGAACAGCCATTTTGAGCTAAAATCTCCTATACCCTTTAGAGATGTCGTGACTAAAATATAAAATGGAATCAGGTGAAGCAATGTAATCGAAAGGGCGAGTAAGGAGTACCATCTTTTCTTTCGTTTATAGGCGTTATCCATCACACCTCGGTCTCCTTTCGTTTGAAATAAATGAGCGCTACGACACTAACGACAAGGATGATGACAGCCATGAAGACACCTTGCGTCGCTGCATAGCCTGCATCCTGCCGTTTGAAATACAGATCATACATAAAGGTCGACATCGATTGCGAGGAATCTCCGGGTCCTCCGCCAGTGAGCGCGACAATAACATCAAATAATTTAAGTCCACCGATCACATTGAGCACAACATTGATGGTGATAGAAGGCATTAAAAGCGGTAATGTGATGCGCCAAAATTGCTGAAGACCTGAAGCGCCATCGAGTTGTGCTGCTTCATAATAATCTTTAGGAATGCTTTGGAGTCCTGCTAAATAAATGATCATGGCAATCCCGACGAATTGATACGTATTCACAAACACGATGATCCAAGTGTTTAGCTGCGGATTACCAAGTGCGTTCATTGGATCAAATCCAAAAAAGGTGACAACGTCGTTTAATGCACCACCTTGGTACGCAAAGACAAAATACCAGATATAGCCCATGGCAATCGGGCTGATCATGACGGGTAAATAGATCACCGTTCTTGTGATGGCTCTCATCTTTAAACTTTGGTTTAATAAGAGTGCATATCCAAGTCCAATCATATTTTGTAAGAGGGTGCTCCCGATGCCGTAAAGAAGGGTATTTTTCACAACAAGCCATGTGGTTGGATCTTGCAGTAGTCGTTTGTATTGATCCAGCCCAATCCACTCATACTGTTGTGAAAAACCGTTCCAATTTGTAAAAGAGAGCTGAATCCCGTTAAAAAAGGGATAAATGATAAAGGTACTGACAACGAGAACAGCAGGCAGATACATCCACCAAAGTGAAGAATTTTGGCTATTTTTCATCTTCTGTTTTGGAAAAGAGGTAAATGTCGCCGCCTGTTTTTCTTTTGTGATGTCTCTCATTGGCTTCACTCCTGTTTCAGCATGAGCCTGCTATTGTTTTTTCAGACGCTTATATTCCTCTTCCATTTTCTTCGATAGTTGTTCCGGTGTGATGGAGCCTGCTAATAATTCTTGACCGGTCGTTGCCATGACAGCCCACATGCCGCTCGGTAAGTATTTTCGATCAAAATATGGTTCAATTTTAATATCTTCATATTGCTCGTAAAATGTAGAGTAATAGTTTTTGGCTTTGACTTCTTTTAAAGCCGTTTCAGAGGAAGTGCCCTCTGCGATTTTCTTTGCGTTTTCAGGCTTTGCTAGAAAGTCAATGAATTGTTTTGCTTCTTTTAGATGCTTTGAGTCTTTCCATGCCGCGACAGTAAAGCGTTCCCCGCCAATCCAGCTTTGCTCATCTCCTTCATGAATCGCTGGTACGGGCATGGTGCCTACTTTGATCGATTGATTGAGTTCAGTCGCCTCAGGTCCTAAAGATCCTCCCACAAAGGTGAAAGCGATTTTGTTTTGTGCCATCAGCTCAGGTGCTTGAGATAGTTTCGCCGTGAGTACATCTTTGTTTAAAAGGTCTTGATCTTTCAGCTCCTTCATAAACTGTGCAAGCGGTGTATAGTGAGACCAATCAAATGATCCATTTTCAAGGTCTTTTCCGTATTGATGTTTTTGATCGGTAATGAGTAAAGGCGTTGCCAGCTCATCAAAGACTTGGGCAATATTTGAATTATCGCCTCCTGGGACCCAGAGCGGCACAACGTCTCCTTTACTTTTTTCTTTGACAGTTTGTAAAGCACTTTTCAGTTCATTCAGTGTTTTAGGAATTTTTATGCCATATTCTTTTAATAGATTGGCATTAAAACTAAGTCCGTCTTTTGCTTGATTCAGCGGATAGGCATAGACTTTGCCATCTTTGTCTTTTAAAATTTGATCGAGTGACGGATCGAGTTGTTTTACCCAGTCCATCTCCTTTAGATCAGCCACGTATTCGCTATATCGCAGCTTGGCCCAGCCGTGTGTATCAAATAGGTCCGGCATGTCGTTTGCGCCCATTTTGACGCGTATCATATCTTCATAGCTGTTGCCAGGGAAGTTGGCATCAATTCGGATGTTTTGATGTTCTTTTTCAAAGTCACGGATCACTTCTTCAAATGCCTTTCTCTCCCCGCTGTTACTCATTGTGGAGAATAGGGTCAAGGTCACTTTCCCGTTTGCTTCAGACGCACCGTTATTGCCGCAAGCAGACAAGATCATCGACAAAACTAGAGCTACACACAGCATCAGAATTTTTTTACTCATCGTTTCCTCCTTTTGATCACTGAAAATTCAGATGATTATCGGTAGAATTCATGCAGTTGCGGAAACAAAAGAAGTCCATTATACTGGAATTCTATTCTTTTCAAAGAGATAAGAGAGCAATTGGGTGAACTGCGTTGTTTTCAGCATGATCTGGCCATCATGCTCAGCAGCTCCCTTCCTGCTTTTTTGTCTCTTTTTTTGTTTACTGAAATGCTCGTTCACCCCCTTTCATGGATTGGGCATGTGCTGCCTCTTTGCATGAGTTTTGTTGGCACGACGACTTTTAGAGGAAGCTTTCTTCCTTTTATCCGCTCAAGCAAAAGCTTTAGGCCCACTTCCCCCATTTCTTCTGTATATACTTTAACCGTTGTGAGCGGCGGGCTTGAAAAGGAAGCGGCTTCGATATCATTAAACCCCACGATTGAGACATCTTGAGGTACACGACGACCGGCTTCATGTAGCGCGCGCATAGCGCCTATTGCCATAGAGTCACTTCCGATAAAAAAGGCTTCTGGAAGATTTCCTTTCTGAATGGCTTTTTGCATAAGCGAGTAGCCTTCTTGCATCGAATATTCGCCTATGTGGATGTCATTCATATGAAGAGTTCCCGCTTCTTGCATTCTTTTGATAAAAGTTGTTTGTCTTTCATCCTCAATCACAGCATTTCCTTCAAAATAATGCTCCCTCTCTTTCCCGCCAATATATCCTAGATGTGTATAGCCGAGAGATTGCAGATGACGAATGGCACGATCTGCCGCTCTGACAAAATCCACATGTACACAATCATACAAATCTTCATCCGCATAATGATTGATAAAAACAATATGTTCCATTCGGTTTGTCATCTTTTCAACCGTATCAGGGCTGATTCGTCCAATGACGATCAAACCGTCAATATCCTTTAGTATCGCCCCTTTATCCATGTTTCTTAGGCGAAAGGTATGGAGAGTGGACAGACCTTGTTTGGCATATTCTTTTTCAATTCCTTTTCGAATCGATGAAAAAAAAGGATCATTTAATTCTTCGTCAATGGATTGGGCGACAACGACACCGATGACTGGGGATGCGGGTGGGCTATTTACTTCTGCTTGATCGGCTTTTCTTGCTCTGACTGGGGTATAGTTTAATTTCTTGGCTATGTCGAGGATGTTTTGTCTTGTTGCGTGTGAAACGGCAAGCGTTTGGTCGCCATTTAACACACGGGATACAGTAGAGACGGATACTTTTGCATCATGAGCAATATCTTTGAGTGTGGTCATAGGCAAACTCCTCAATATTTTTGACTAAATGTTTACTAAAGATATTTGAAGAATACCACATAAATAAAGCGCTTTCAATTATAAATTTGTGCTTTTTTGAAGTTTTTGAGTATGTTTTGATAAGGAGATAGTTTGTTTAGTAAAATTGCGTAAAAAAGAGGATGGACTTCATCCTCTTTTTTACTAAGGTGATTTCATTGTGGCTGTTTCTTTTGCGAACAATTGCTTCATTGTTTCCCATGCTTTATCTAATTCTTCGTGAAGTCCAAATAAACCTGAGGTGCCGATGATGTAAATTTCATTTCCTGCCTCAGCAAGCAGCCGGAACGTGCTTTCATTACAAGAGCCGTCTACCTCAATTGAAAACGAGTATCCTCCCTTCTCTTTGATTTCTTTCACCTCTTTCATTTTCGGAAGCATTTCTTTGATAAAAGGCTGACCAGCAAACCCTGGATCAATTGTCATGATCGTCACCCGGTCTATTAAATGAATAAAAGCATCTAATGCTGCAACTGGTGTGGCGGGATTGAGAACAAAGCCGACCTCACACTTTCTTTCGTGAATATGCCGAATGATTCGAAAAACGTCTTTTTGCACCACTTCTGGATGTAAACAAATCATCGTTGCGCCTGCATCAATACATGCATCAATTAAAAATTCCTGAGGCTGTTCGGCCATTAGATGAACATCAATCGGAACGTCTGTCAGTTTCCGAAGTTGTTCAATGAAAAAGGGTGATAAGGTCATATTTTTTACATAATGACCATCCATGACGTCGACATGATAACGGTCTGCCCTTGTGTTCAGAAGCTGAATTTGTTCACGGAAGTGCGTTAAATCCATGCACATCAATGAAGGTGAGAAAATAGCTGTCATCCTGAAATGCCTCCTTTTTAAAGATGAAATAAAAATTTGATCAATCCAATCAAGATTCCAATGATACCGAAGTCTGTATCTCCAAATGTTGTCCCTTCAAAGCCAAGAGTGCCTAACACAGGAAGTAAACAAGCTGGTAAAAATGAAAGGAGTATTCCATTCACAAAGGAGCCGGCGACAGCACCTCTCACTCCCCCCGTTGCATTGCCGTATACGCCCGCTGTCGCACCGCAGAAAAAGTGCGGCACAAGTCCAGGAACAATGACAGTTAAACCAAACAAAGGAAGAAGGAAAATAGACAAGATGCCTCCTGCAAAACTGCATAAAAAACCGATGATCACCGCATTTGGAGCAAATGGGAAAACAGTTGGCGCATCAAGTGCCGGCTTTGCCCCTTTCACGAAGCGATCGGCAATCCCTTTGAAAGCAGGCACAATTTCACCGATTGCCATCCGTACACCTGCTAAAATAATGTATACCCCAGCAGCAAAGGTAATGGCCTGAATGAGAATGAAGACAGCAAAGTTCGTACCACCACTAATGTTTTCTATGAATGAAATTCCCGCAAACGGTGCAATCGCAAAGAAAAGCAAAGCCATCGTAATGGAGATGGCCACCGATGTATCTCTTAGAAAACCGAGTGACTTAGGCACTTGAATGGTTTCCGTTGATTTCTCTGGGCGCCCGACCCATTTGCCGATCATTCCCGCTGTAAAATAGCCGAACGTACTGAAATGACCGAGCGCCAGATCATCACTTCCAGTGACTTTCCTTGTAAACGGCTGAAGGATTGCGGGAGCAATGACCATCGCTGCACCTAATACGATTGAACCAGTGGTGATCAGTAGCGTTCCTTGCATGCCAGCTGTTGACAGAACGACTGCAAGCATAGCCGCCATATATAGCGTATGATGACCAGTTAAAAAGACGTATTTAAAGGGTGTGAATTTTGCCAAAAGCAAATTAACCACCATACCAAAAATCATAATGAGCGCTGTCTGTGTACCGAATTCCTTTTGGGCAATGGCCGCCATGGCATCTGTATTTGGGACAACCCCTTGAATGTGAAAGGCTGCTTCAAACATCTTCCTGAAAACCCCAAGTGAATCAGATACGACTGTGGCGCCCGCTCCTAATATTAAAAAACCCATTGTTGTTTTTAAGGTGCCTGATACAGTATCGGCAGCTGACTTTTTCTGCAAAAGTAAACCAGCTAGTGCAAACAAACCGATGAGAATTGCGGGTGTGCCCAATATATCGTTCATGATCAGTTCTATCATGATGTGAATCCCCCTTTTTCTGTCGATTATATGTGTTTACGAAGGACGTCTTTAATGGCTTCCTGGTCTAACAAGTTATTTAATCCAGCGACCTTTCTTGTGCCGTCATCCAGCTGATCGATAATATCTGTTGCGCCAATATAGAGGTCTGCTTGTTCATTTTTGCTTGTACTGAGATCGGTGTGATCCACTTCCGCTAAAAGTCCTAATTCTTCTAATGCCTTTTTGACATTCATTTCAACAATAAAGCTGCTTCCTAAACCGTTTCCGCATACAACTAGAATTTTTTTCATCCTCTTTTTCCTCCTTTATACTTGTGAAAATTGATTGATTAGTTGTTGAATGGCTGCGAATTCCTCTGCTTCAATCAATTGTCTCACCCGTTTTTCTTCACTTAACAGCATCGTCAGCTGTTTGAGTGCTTTCAGGTGGGTCATACTGTCAATGGCAGCTAATACAATGATGAGCCGAACTTGCTTTTTTCCATCCTTTGAAAAGGAAACGGGCTGATGACATGACATAAGTGACATACTTAATTTGTTCACGCCATCCTCTGGCCTTGCATGCGGAATCGCCACTTGTGGCGCAATCACAATATAAGGGCCATTTTGATGAACAGACTGGATCATCGCTTTCACATAACTTTCCTGAATCGCTTGTTGATCAAGCAAAGGCTGCGCTGCTTTTGTAATGGCCTCCTGCCATGTGTCTGCTGTTTGCTGGAGCTGAATGGTTTCTTCTGTTAATAAATCGTTTAACACTGGTTTCCACCCTTTCTGGTGTGATACATATGTGGGATGAAGCAGCTCCTTCAGGTCATGAAGCAATGCTTTTTTATTTTGAACGATGGTATGCTGCTGAATGATATTGAATAAAGCATTCACATGGTGCTCATCAAGCATATGTTCTGAGCCTTCTCCATATTGAAGCAATGTTTTTTTCTCATAAGCAGTGAGAATAGGGTGAACGAGATGAACAGGTTTTCCTTTAAACGAAATAGGTGTCGTTGACACAACAAAGTCGGCATCAATGGATGTTAATTCTTCATATGAACGTTTTGATAACAGTCCGCGTATGTCAATGTAGCCGATTAATTCAAGAAGCTGCGTTTTCAGCATGTGACTTGTGCCAATTCCTTCTCCGCAGACAATGTAAACAGAACGTTTCGCAATCGATGAAATCCCTTCTCTTCTCATCCAGCCGCCAAAATGCATCGCCACATAGGCAATTTCATGATCGCTCATCTTTGAACAGGTCGCCTTCTCTAAATGGCAAGCAACCTTTTGCGTGATGTCAAACACCTCTGGCTGTGCATGTTTCATTGAATCTGTTAATTCATTGATGATCTCAATGTGATAGATGAGCCTATAATAGGCCGGAATTAAATGCATGGTTAAGTTTTGTTCCAAGACTTCTACTTCCTGGAAGGAAATACACGCATAACGCTGAAAGTCAATGATCATTTGTCTCGCAATGGTTCGAATGAGATGTTCTTCTGGTTTTTGACTTGTTGGAAGTTTTTGTTTTTTGGCACTGAGCCATAGCGTACTAAGAAAATAGATTTCATCATCATGAACCAAAAGACTGGTTTCTTTTTGAATTTGCGCCATGAAACGAATAGCAGCCAAGCATTCATCTGTTTCCTGCAATGTCCGTTTTTCTTCTGTTGAAATGTGTACAGTACATCCTAGCTTCATCCGTTTGAAGTAGAAAAAGAGATCCATAGACAGCTGATCCAGCATGTCATCTGCAAACTCAAGTTTCAGATCTTGTTCGGACTGTTGAAGGAGATCATGTATTCTCTTATATGAAATAGGACCCTTTAACCAAATCGATGGAAACGTTTTTTCATTTTTTATCATGGTGCGAATGAAATGAATATAAGGCTTCAGCGCCAATCGAATCGTTCTTTCTTCTCCCGAAATTAAATAGCCGCTGGCCGCCTGATAGTGAAGTGTAAGCTGCTGTTTTGAAAGTGCTTCTTTTAGTTGTTTCATATCTTCAAGCAGTGTATTACGGCTTACCTTCGTCATCTCCATAAAATCATCAATTTTTAGATGCTTCTCACTGCATGCAATGGATAGGAGCAAGATGGCACGTCTTTCTTTTACACATGGTTCATAGTCATAACCGACGAGAACAGTGTCAGCTTTTTCGATAATGACTTCTTTCTCGTGTGGATTTAAATAGTAGCCCCGTTGATCTTTTCGCTGAACGCCACTAAGCTGATGGGTTGCCAGCCAGCTATTCATTCGTTTGATTTCAGCGTAGACCGTTCGAGTAGAGACATTCAATCGATTCTGTAAATCTTCAATTGATAGATAAGTGGTCGTGTGAAGCAGCATCGATAATAAAGTCGTGCCCCTCTTGGTTAAATACAGATAGAATCCCTCCCTTCTTCCCTTTGGTTATAAGTCTAATCAACTCACATGCGCCAAAGAAGTCCAAATGTCTTCAGTAAGTATTGTGAAGCTTTTGGGTGCTTCTTTTGCCATAAGAAAAAGCACACCCGCATGAGTGTGCTTTGAGCCTTTTGATCTTGGTTTAGCCATTTTTAAATACTCTAAATCAAAACCAACTGGACGACCAGTATTATCAATAAAATATACTGCACCTTTCTCGTTTTCTACAATTAACCCTTTTTTTAATGCTTTTTTCTCAATAACTTTATTTTTTATATTAGGCAAATACTGTGCCTGCTTTCGTCCTGTTTCGCTAAATAGCTTAGCTTGTTCAGCTGTTTTGGCTTTTACATGTTTAAAACCATGTTCTGTAAAGGTAGCATTGTTGATTTGAGTTCTAATATCTTTTCTGCTATTGAAAAAAAGTTAAATAAATGAAAGGGTATAACATATTTTATATGACGAATATGTTATACCCTTTCTTCTTAAACTAACGCACCTGTTAGCATAACAAGAAAATGATTATTTTATTTTTTTTAGCATTTTAAAATTAGCCAACTTAACCCCCTTTTTTTCCACAGTTTGTGAACAAACAATTTTGTAACCTAGATGTTCAAAAAATGGCTTAGCTGTAATACTTGCTTCGGTATCAATTTCTAAAAGATTTAGTTTCTTTGCCTCAGATTCGAGCATATCAACTAAAGCTGTGGCTATACCTTGTCCTTGATAATCTTTATGAACGAATAGTCTATCTAAGTACCCGGTATGCGTTAAATCGCTAAAACCAACAACTTTACCATTCACTTTAGCAACAAATGTTATATTTTGACTCAATGATTCCTTCCAAGAATTCATTTTAGATTCTTTTTCATCTCTTGGTGCCCAAGCATCCAATTGTACTTGGGAATAATTTTTTGAATTTACGGAATGAACTGTTTCATAAAACAATGAAACAATCTCTTTTGTATCAGTTTCCTTAAACTTTATAATTTCCACTTTCTGTATACCCCCCCTTATTTGGATAAGCATCCTATGTTGTTATTCTCAATGAGAACTTCTTGCACCCTCATAACACATCTCTCATAAAAGATATTACCGCTTCGTCTAAAGACCTCACAGTGTCCTTTCTTACGATTTAGACTTAAGCAATTGCAGCTCTTGATCCATGATTTCAGCTGCTTCTGAAATAAATTGAATGATTAAATCCAATTCTTCTGGCTTGTATTCATTTGTGAGTTTTTTGGAGGATGCCGATAAAGATAGAAAGAGTTGTTTCACTTGTGATTTCCCAGCTGTTAATGGAACAATGATGACCCTTCGCTTGTCTTTTGAGTCCTTCTCCCTTTTGACGTAGCCAGCTTTTTCTAACCGGTCAATGAGAGCGGTGACTGCACCTGAGCTAAGACCAGTTTTTTCACTTAATTCCCCTGCTGTAAGTGGTCCGAGCTCGTTTAACAAATCAGCTGATTTGAGATCTGTTGGGAAAAGGCCGAGCGATTGAGCCGCCGCTTGATGGAATAGCACCGTTCGTGTAGCAAGGCGTCTCATCGTATGAATGATCAGGTCCGCTCGGTCTTCTGCCTCGTTCTTTATTGACAACTTGTTCTCCTCCCTTTAAAATCAATTTATCTTGATCATCAAGATAAATGTTCTCTTACTTTATCATTAACTTGATCATAGCAAAAATAAGAAGAGAACGTAAGCAGGAGGTAAATGAAATGAATCATGTGGATAAAGGCAAGGCATCCACTCGCTTTGTTGTCATCGGGTTGCTGTTAGGGATTTTTATGGCAGCGATGGACAACACCATTGTCGCAACAGCAATGGGAAGCATCGTCGCCGATTTGGGCAGTTTTGATAAATTTGCTTGGGTGACTGCTTCTTACATGGTGGCAGTGATGGCCGGTATGCCGATTTATGGAAAGCTTTCAGATATGTATGGTCGAAAGCGTTTTTTTCTGTTTGGACTTATTTTCTTTTTAATTGGATCTGCGCTGTGCGGCATCGCACAAACAATGGATCAGCTCATTATTTACCGTGCGATTCAAGGACTTGGAGGCGGTGCTCTTCTTCCGATCGCTTTCACAATTATCTTTGATATCTTCCCGCCAGAAAAGCGCGGGAAAATGTCCGGTATGTTTGGTGCAGTTTTTGGTCTATCCAGTGTATTAGGCCCGCTGTTAGGAGCGATTATTACGGATTCGATCGGCTGGCATTGGGTGTTTTATATTAACGTACCAATCGGTATTGTCAGTGTGTTCTTGATCGCCAAATTTTATCAAGAATCGCTCGAGCATCGCAAGCAGAAAATTGACTGGTCAGGTGCCATTACACTTGTCGTTGCGGTTGTCAGTTTAATGTTCGCCCTTGAGCTTGGCGGTAAATCGTATGCATGGGATTCTGTTCAAATCTTGACACTATTTGCTGTGTTTGTTGTCTTCGGAACCATCTTCTTCATTGTTGAACGAAAGGCCGAAGAACCGATTATTTCTTTTTGGATGTTTAAAAATCGTTTGTTTGCGACATCTCAAATTTTGGCGTTTTTATATGGCGGGACGTTTATTATCCTAGCTGTCTTCATTCCTATCTTCGTCCAGGCGGTGTACGGTGAATCTGCGACAAGTGCAGGGTTCATTTTAACACCGATGATGATCGGGTCCGTGATTGGCAGTATGATTGGCGGAACGATGCAGACGAAAGTACCTTTTAGACGATTAATGACGATCTCTGTGATTTCATTTTTTGCTGGGATGCTGCTGCTTGCCAATATGTCGCCAGATACAGCAAGATTGTGGCTTACGCTCTTTATGATGATTTCAGGTTTTGGCGTTGGATTTAGCTTCTCCCTTCTGCCATCTGCTTCAATGAATGATCTCTCTCCGCGCTACCGCGGCAGTGCTAATTCTACCAATTCGTTCATGAGATCACTTGGGATGACTTTAGGTGTGACGATTTTTGGAACGATACAAACCAATGTCCTGACAAATCGTTTAGCAGATGCTTTTAGCGGAATGAAAGGAGCTTCATCTCAAGTTGGTGATCCGCAAGCCATTTTTCAAGAGGGGGCACGCTCACAAATTCCGCCTGATATTTTAAATAAAGTGATTGATGCGATGTCACAAAGTATTACGTATGTATTTATGATTGCTTTATTCCCGATTGCACTTGCGGCGATTACGGTCATATTTATGGGAAATGCACGAGTACGTACATCAAATGAAATGAAAGAAAGCGAATAATGTGAAAAAAGCAGAGCGATGTGGCTCTGCTTTTTTCACATTATTGATATAAAGGTTGGGCTTTTCCTTCACTGCCAACGATCTTTATTTTAGATGTGACCATGTCTTTGGCTGCTTGTTTTGCTTTTTGTAAATACATACGCGGATCTAAGCTTTCAGGTTCGTTTGAGAAATGATCACGAATCGCTTCAGAGTATGCATTTTTCAGTTCAGTGGACACATTGACCTTTGCCATACCGAGTGCAACACATCTTTTGACATCCTCATCTGGTACAGCTGAACCACCATGAAGGACAAGCGGCACATCGACAAGCGCTGCAATTTGTTCAATGCGGTCAAAGTCGATATCCGGTACCCCTTTATAGATGCCGTGGGCCGTGCCGATCGCAGGTGCTAAAGTAGGTACACCAGTTTCTTCTACAAATTGACGGCATTCTGATGGAATGGCTTTTTGAGCATCCTTTTCATCAACGACGATATCATCTTCGACACCGCCTACCTTGCCTAACTCGGCTTCTACATTCACCCCTACTTTTAATGCGAGGTCCACAACTTCTTTTGTGCGGCGAACATTTTCTTCATATGAATGCATCGATGCATCGATCATGACGGATGTATATCCCGCTCGAATACATGTGAGAATTACATCAAAATCAGTGCAATGATCGAGATGAAGGCCGATTGGTATTTGGTATTGATCCGCTGCCGCCTTCACTGTATCTGCAATGGCTTTTGCGCCAAGCGATTGGACCGTTCCAACCGTTGTTTGCAAAATGACAGGTGACTTTAATTCAGCTGCCGTTTCGAGTACCCAGTAAATACTATCAAAGGAATGTACATTGAATGCGACAATTCCGTATTTTTCTTTTTTTGCTACTTCAAGCATGGGTGTTGTTGAAAGTAAAGACATGGTCAAACATCCTCTCTCGTCAAAATATCTGTTTTTAATAAAGTGAGCATTTCTTCATTTGTTCTTGTTTCGAGCAGTTTTTGTCGTTTCGTTTCATCCATTAATCCGCGTGAAAGAGCAGAAAGTGCTTGTAAATGAGTGGTTCCTGCTTCACTTTTTGGAATGAGTAAGGATAAGAAGAAAAAGCAAGGCTTTCCATCAAAAGCGTCCCATTCGATTCCGGTTTCTGTACGGACGATGACGAGTGCCGGTTTTGTGATGGCGTCTGACTGTGTATGCGGAATGGCAAATCCATCTTGAAAGCCAGTTGTACTAAGAGCTTCTCTTTCAGCGAGTCCTTTTTTGACAGCCTCAGGAGATGTACAAATCCCTGCTTCAGAGGCAATGTCAGCTATGGCTGCGAAAACGCCAGCCTGTGAAGAAGCCGTTTCATGTAGATTCATATAAATATGTTCCATCATTTCTCTTCCTCCTATTAAACTGCGGGTTTGTCTATTTTCTTGCGGTAAAGTCCGTATAGAATGGCACCTACAAGTGATCCGATCAGTATGGAAAGTACCCACTGGAATGCGCCTGTGACGACTGGAAGAACAAGGAATCCGCCATGCGGAGCTGGAACCTGTACGCCAAAGAGATACGTCAATATAGCAGAGATGGCGGAACCAAACATGATAATTGGCAGGACAACAACCGGGTTTTTGGCCGCAAATGGGATGGCCCCTTCTGTTATATGTGTCGCTCCTAGAATATAGTTGATGGCCCCTGCATTTCGTTCCTGCGGTGTAAAATGTTTTCGGAAAATCGTTGTGGCAATCGCTATGATAAGCGGCGGTGTGATACATGCTGCTGACACACCTGCCATGAAGTAAAGGTTACCTTCTGCGAGTAAAGCCGTTCCTGTGACATAGGCTGCTTTGTTAAAAGGTCCTCCCATATCAAATCCACACATTGCTCCAACAATTAAACCTAAGAGCAGTGGATTCGTGGATTGAACTGCTGAGAGAAAATCCATTAATGAATTATTTAGCCCTGTGATTGGAACTAATAACGGTGTCATCACAGCCCCAATTAAGAAAATACCAATGACAGGATAGATAAAAATTGATTTTAATCCGTCAAGTGATGCAGGTAATTTTTGAAGCAGGAATTGAAGAAGTACGATGATATACCCTGCTGCAAAACCTGCGATAATACCACCTAAGAATCCAGCGCCTCCATCGTTTGCAAGCAGGCCACCGATAAATCCGACAACCATCCCTGGGCGTTTGGCGATTGAATCAGCGATAAATGCTGCTAAAATAGGCACCATTAAGCTAAAGCCGAGCCCGCCAATGCTTTTCAAGTAGGCAGCAAACGGATGATACGTTTCATGCTGCGGATCAGCAGAATAGATACCGAATAAGAAAGAAATGGCAATTAAGACCCCGCCTCCAACGACAAACGGCAGCATGTGTGATACACCGTTCATTAAATGTTTGTAGATGGTGTGTACCCACTTATTGGCGGACTTTTGTTGAGCTGATGAAGGCGCAGATGTTTTTTCTGTTCCAGAAGCTCTTCCTTTCACTTGGTGAACGGGTGCTTCTCCATTGATAATGCCTTGAATCAGTTCATTTGGTGTGCGGATACCCTTTGCTACAGGAACTTCAATCAGTGGTTTGCCGTGAAAACGATCTGTATTCACATCTTTGTCAGCTGCGACAATGACCCCATCGGCCTCCAAGATGTCTTGATCCGTTAAAGCGTTTTCAATTCCTACTTGACCATGCGTTTCAACTTTGATGTCGACCCCTAATTGCTCAGCTGCGATTTTTAATGCCTCAGCTGCCATAAATGTGTGCGCAATGCCTGTTGGACAGCCAGTGGCAGCGACAATTTTCTTGCGGCTCATGTGAACTCCCCCTTATATGTTCTGAATGTGTATTTGCTCAATTAATGAATCAATGTCATATAAATCACTTAACCCTTTAGAAAAAGCGGTAGATGCCCCTGTTGCAATGCCGTAGCGTAAGCATTCTTCATGAGGTTGTCCTTCCAGCTGTTTACTTAGAAATGCAGCGAGCATGGCATCACCAGAACAAGCCGTGTTTACGACCGTTCCTATCGGTGCATTTCCTTTTAATACGGCTTCGTTTGTGAGGAGTAGTGCTCCTTCTCCTCCTCGAGAAATGAGTACTTGCTCTGCACCCATCTCGATCAGCTTTCGTCCTGATTCAACGAGTTCTGTTTCTGATAAACGGTGGGTTTTTCCAAAAAATGCGGCAATCTCTTCTTCATTTGGTTTTAGTAAATATGGTTTGTACTGAAGAGTCTCTAAAACCGCTTTAGAGCTTGTGTCTAAAATAAATTTCACGTTGTTTTGATGACAAATAGCGGCTATCTCTGAGAAAATGCTGGCAGGGACGCCTTTAGGCAGACTACCTGACATAATGAAGATGCTGCCTTTTGGAATGGCTAACATTTTCTCGCGAAAGGCATCAAGCGCTTTTGCCTCAATAGCAGGTCCTTGATTCACAAGCTTGTATTCTTCCGTTGTGTTAATAAATACATTAATGCGTGTAATCCCATCCACTGGGATAAAATCGGTTTGAATGGAGAGATCTTTTAACGATTGTTCAATATATGAACCTGAAAACCCAGCAATAAATCCTAATGCAGTGCTGGTGAAGCCATATTTCTTTAGCATAATGGACACATTAACACCTTTTCCATTCGGCTGATAATCCTCATCTTCCGTGCGGTTAACTGTATCTGCCCGCATTTCTTTTAATGCAATATATAGGTCAATAGCAGGATTTAAGGTGCAGGTATAAATCAATTGGTTTCACCTTCTTTCTTTTCTCTAAAGAAAGTATCTCATACGATTCAGTGAAAATGTTTTCAGATTGTGTAAAGGTTTTCACGGTAAAAAGCCCCCCATCATAAAGTGTGGAAGGCTTTTTGAGTATTTATTTCATCCGAATCACATAGGCGTCTAGTAAAATACGGGCAATGACATGAAGCGACAGGCGGGACCTGACTTCATAATCTGGGAAGAATGATTGTTCCCCTTTATATCCGACGAGTGTCATATCTGATATTTTACTTAATGTAGAATCAATTCTAGTTGTGATCGTAATGGTCGTGACTTGCTTCATACTGAGGTTTTGGCACGCTTCTACTAGTTCCGACGTTTCTCCATTTAATGAAACAAAGATGGCAAGTTCATTTTTATCAATGTCACGCGATTTGAGCCGAATGATATTCGGGTCGTCATGAACTTCACATGTTTTTCCGATGAGCTGCAATTTGATGGTCATCTCTTTGGCGATCATCTCTGAAAAGCCTCTGCCAAAAATATAAATTTTGTCCGCATCATGGATCTTTTGAACCGCATCCTCAATTTGCCCAATACTTTGCAGTTGAATCGTCTTTAAAACCTCTTCTTCATTTTTTCGAATGGCAAGTTTGATGTCTTCATCAATATTTTTTAGTTGATCACTATCATCTGTCATTTTCTTTTCTTGTTTCAATCGATATTTAAAGGATGTATAGCCATTGTATCCGATTTTCTTCATCAGTCTGACAATGGTCGCTGTCGACACGTTGGCTCTTTCACTTAATGTGACGATGGATAAGGTGGAGATATCCTCTAAATGCTGGTGAATATAATGCAGTAAATAACGTTCTGTTTCACTTAACGTTTGGTACACATCACTTGGTATATTAAATAATGGTTCATTCAATGCGATTCCCCCTTACTCATTTCATACTATAATTAAATGCCCTATGAAAACAAGGTGATTCTTTTATCCTGTATTTTTTATTAGAAAGCTGGATGAGTGAAATTTTGTTTTTAACATAAGCTAACAAAAAGAACGGTTTGTGTGAAAGGAGTTGATCACTGTGCTTCAATTCTTGTTTTTTCTGATCCTTTTATATGTGGTGTATGTATTTTTGACCGCATTTGTCTTGTTTTATTTACCGTTTCAAAAAACATGTAAAGAACATTGCATCTATAAAGCTTCTTCCATCTCAGGAGACGACCAAGGCATAAATCAAGTCTTGCTGCTTGATGACGGGTTTGAATCAGGTCAAGTGAGAGTTCAAATGATTCGCGAGGCTAAAAAGAACATTCGTTTGAGTTATTATTCCATTCAAAAAGGAAAAACCGCCGAATGGGTGCTTGGTGCTTTAATTGAAGCGGCTGATCGAGGAGTAAAAGTTCAGCTGTTGTTAGATGGCATTTGCCATAGCCTGCGTGGACCACTGAAGCATTTGCGTTATGCTGTGGCGAATCACCCGAATATGGCCATTCGTTTTTATGAGCCTTTTCGCTTGTTCAAGCCGTGGACGTGGCATAACCGCCTTCACGATAAGCTCCTTTTGGCAGATGGCAGGGTCGCTGTCATGGGCGGCAGAAATATTGGTGATAAATACTTTGCAGATCAGCCGCCGAAAGACTTTGCATATGACCGAGATGTGCTGCTGTACAACGCCAAAAAGGGAAAAGTATTAGATGAAATGGAGCAGTATTTCGTTTATTTATGGAATCATGATTTTACGAAAAGAACGAAAGATGTATTTTCCAAGGCAAAAGCGAAAAAAGGAAAAAAGCTAAGAAAACAGCTGCTTAGATCTTATCAGGAAGCCATTCGCACAAAAGAACCCTTTGTCACGTCCACATATGATTGGGCAAAAGACGCCATTCGTGCAAAACAGATTGCATTTTTTACAAATCCAGTGGAGCGCTTAAATAAACGTCCACTCGTCTTGAAAAAGTTAAACGATCTCGCTCAGCGGTCAAAGCGTTCTATTCTTATCCAGACGCCTTATGTCATACCGACACGGCCAATGAAAGACGGACTCACGCCATTACCTAGTGGTATTCAAACAACGATCGTGACGAACTCCCTTACAGCGACACCAAATCCATTAGCATTTGCAGGATATTTAAGCACGAAAAAAGAACTGATGAAAACGGGTGTTCATTTGTATGAATATCAAGGTCCTTATTCAATTCACGCCAAATCAATGGTCATTGATGATAACTTAAGTATTATTGGAACATATAATCTAGATGCAAGATCCAGCTTTTTAAATACTGAATCGATTTTGGTGATTGATAGTGCACCATTTGCATCATCTCTTACAGAAGCAATCGAACGGAAAGTCGCTTATAGTGTTCTCGTAGCAAAAGATCGAACAGAATATAAAGCAAGCGACTATGGACAGAAAAAAAAGCCTTTCATGAAAAGGCTCCTTTTAACTGGTTTATCTACAATCACAGTTTTATGGCGGCGGTTGATTTAAATAAAGGGCAGCTACTTTTGTGGCAGCCCTTTTTCTTGAGACTGCCCCTCTTCTACTGGTTCAAGCTTGGTTAATTTAAATACGAGGATTCCTGCCACGATGACAAGTACACCTAATAATTTTGTAAAAGAAAATGTTACTTTTTCTAACCCAAGCCAGCCAAGCGAATCAAATAGAAGCGCACAACCTAGCTGAGAGGTGAGAACAATCGAGATTCCATAAGTGGGACCGAGTCGTTTGATGCTCTGAACAAGACAGATGACAACGCCTACCCCAATGGCACCGCTTATCCAATACCAGGCTTCCATATGCCTTAATTGAAACATGCCGGTTCCTTCTAATAAGAGACCCATCAAAAGTGAAGCGATAAAGCCCATTCCTAGAACTAGCGTCGTTGTTGACCAAGAGCCTGTATGTTCATTGACTTTACTATTAAAAATGATTTGTAAGCTGACAAGTGCCCCAGCAATGACAGCTAATAATATTCCTATAATCATATATAAGTCCCTTCGTTTCTTCTATTCATAAATGTTGTGCTCTGCTATTTCTAAAAGCCTTTTTTGATCACAAATCGTAATCTTTCCTCTTCGTCTTTCGATCAGCCCTTTTTCTTGGAACTGCTGAATGACCCGATTAATATGTCGGTAGCTCGTTCCAATTAAGCTCGCTGCATCCGTGAGGCGAAGCGGCCGCGCGCGCGCGTCATCATCACCTGTTAAAACAGACAATAAATAGCTTGCAAGCCTGACCTCTACGGGATATAAAAGGTGAAAGCTTAAATCATTTGATTTAGTATAAAATTTGTTTGTGATGCCCTTAAGCAAAAAGGCTAAAACTCGAGGATCGTCCTTTGCATGCCGCATAAGGGCTTGATGAGAAATCCTCAGCATATGTACTTCTGTGACGGCTTCGACTGTATTCACCATATCTGTCTGCTGAACGTATTCAATATCTCCAATCGCTTCAAGAGGGTTTTTAAAGCAAAGAATAAACGTTTTTCCTTCCTTTGTGGTGGTGAAAATCTTTAATTTTCCTTTCACGAGCAAGTACATATACTCCCTTTTATCCCCTTTTGAACAAATCAGCTCACCTTGCTGATAGCGCCACAAGCTCACATGTGAGATGAGTCTTTGATGAAAGACATTCTGTAATTGATGCATCTTCATATAAGAGGAAAAAAGAGATTCATCATGCAGCTCCTCCATCTGATGCCCTCCTTTATAGTTTTAAGATGATGACGCCTGCAATCATTAAAAAGATGCCTGCATAATGAGGCCATTTCATTTTTTTCTTCTGAACACCAAACCATCCTTTTGAATCGATGGCAAAGGTAAACGCAAGCTGTGCGATGAGTAAAGCAGCGATCGTAAGTGTTACACCAATGATTTGAATGGCAGTGACCTCATTAAAGATAATAATGGCTGCAAAGGCACCGCCAATTAAATAAAGAGGCTGCACTTTTTTATATTCCTTAAAGTGGCCATCTCGTACGATGAGTAAAATGACGAGAGAGATGATAAACCCTGTCAGCTGCGTGATCGTTGCCGCCTGCCACGTCCCGATATCTTGACTAATTCTGGCGTTGGCTACGCCTTGTAGTGTAATACAAGCGCCGCCTAATAATGCGAAAATAACACCTTTCATTCGTTCAAAAGCTCCTTCTTTTTTCAGTCTAGTTCCATTAAATGATAGATGCCCTCATGTTGAAAAGGACATATGTCCCACTTTGCGTATTATATCAGAAACTTTTTCTCATGCAGTTTCTCCGTTTTAGATTTTTCACAGTGGGTACAGTTTTATATGAGCTGAAAACAGAATATTGGATTGAATCACACATAAAAAGGAGACATGTCAGAATGAGAAATCAAGAGAAACACTTTATTAATGGAGAATGGGTCGCATCAACAGGAAACGAAACAACGGAGGTCATCAACCCTGCGACAGAGGAAGTCATTGGCACCATTAGTTTAGGAACGAAAGAAGATTTAGATCAAGCTGTCAAAGCAGCCCGAGCCGCCTTCCCTTCTTTCTCAAAAACATCTCGAAATGAACGAGTAAAAATGCTAGAAAACATTGTGCGCGGGTACGAAAAACGCAAGGATGAACTTGTAGAAGTGATGACAAAAGAGCTTGGTGCACCGCTGAAAGTGTCCGAAGAAGTTCATTACAAAATGGGCTATGAACATTTTTCTAAAGCAGCAGAAGCACTGAAATCTTATACATTTACCGAAGACCGTGGTGGACATACCATTATAAAAGAAGCGATTGGTGTCAGCGGATTGATTACACCGTGGAACTTCCCAACGAATCAAACATCTCTTAAAATTGCAGGTGCCATTGCGGCAGGTTCACCAGTTGTCCTAAAGCCAGCGGAAATTACCCCTTTTGCTGCGATGATTCTTGCAGAAATTATTGATGAAGCAGGTGTACCGAAAGGAGTCTTCAACTTAGTAAACGGAACGGGTGACGTGATTGGTGACGGCATTAGCTCACATCCTGATATTGACTTCGTTTCATTTACAGGATCAGGTGCCGTCGGCTCTAAAATTATGGAAAACGCAGCGGACAATGTGAAGAAAGTAGCACTTGAGCTTGGCGGAAAATCCCCTCTTATCGTCTTAGACGATGCAGATGTGGACGAAGCAGCAGAAACAGCCATTCATCATATTGCGATGAATACAGGTCAAGTGTGTTCTGCAGCTACACGTGTGCTGATTCCAGAATCAATGAAAGACAAGTTTGAAAAAGCGCTGCTGAACGCCCTGACGAAGTTTACAGTTGGTGATCCGAGAGAAGATCACGCTACTGGCCCGCTTGTTTCTAAAAAGCAGTGGGATACGGTGCAATCTTATATTGAAAAAGGAATCGAAGAAGGTGCTACCCTTCTTGCTGGGGGAACTGGAAAGCCAGACGGAATCGATAAAGGATATTTCGCCAAGCATACCATTTTCACCAATGTGAAAAATGATATGACCATTGCGCAAGAAGAAATCTTTGGACCAGTCATGAGTGTGATCACGTATCAAGACCTCGATCATGCCCTTGAGATCGCCAACGATACAGTGTATGGTCTTGCCGGGTATGTTGTTGGTCAAGATGAAAAAACATTAAAATATGTCGCTGAACATATTCGCGCTGGCCAAATCACTATTAACAATGCTGAAACAGATTACTTTGCCCCATTTGGAGGCTTTAAGCAGTCTGGTATCGGAAGAGAATGGGGAGACTTCGGTATCGAGGAATATTTAGAAGTGAAAGCTGTGATGGGACTTCCAACGGTGTAAGTCAGGCGAAAAAGAGGAAAACGGTGATCCGTTTTCCTTTTTTTGTGCCCTCTCTCCTATTCATCCTTGTTTTGTCATTAGAAATCTTAATCATGACAATCAATATTATATATTTTACTTAATGGCAAACTTTCGGTAAAGTTCAAATTAAACCTATATATATAATTCCTATCGAATTAATCTATGTTTATATTCCTTGTGAGGTGGATATTGTTGCAACTTCATGTATTGAACAGTCCGTTTAGCCAGGAGCAGGCAGAGTTACTCAATCAGCTGCTTCCGTCTTTAACAGATCAGCAAAAAATTTGGCTTACTGGTTATTTATCAGCGCAGGCAGCGCTTGCCGGCTCAGAAGCTGTCACTTCGGTGCCTTCTGCCGCAGCATCTGCCCAGCCTGTGAGCAAAGATGTGACCGTGCTTTATGGGTCGCAAACAGGCAATTCCGAAGGATTAGCGAAAAAGACAGCCCAGCATCTTGAAGAGAAAGGTTTTCAAGTGACGCTCTCTTCTATGTCCGATTTTAAACCGAATAATCTGAAAAAAATAAACAATTTACTGGTCATTGTCAGCACACATGGCGAAGGAGATCCGCCGGATAATGCCCTTTCGTTCCATGAATATGTTCACGGCAGACGTGCGCCAAAGCTCGATCATTTAAGCTTTTCTGTCCTTTCATTAGGTGACAGTTCATACGAATTCTTCTGTCAGACAGGAAAAGAATTTGACGAACGCTTTAAAGAGCTTGGCGGTACACGTCTTTATGACCGAGTGGACTGTGACCTTGATTATGATGAGCCGTTTTCAGAATGGCTTCAAGGTGTTGCCTCCTCTTTGAGTGAAGGTGAAGCTGTATCAATTCCGCAAGAATCAGCGGGAGTCAACAATCAAGCCGTTTCTGAATATTCAAGAACGAATCCTTTTTATGCTGAAGTTCTTGAAAATATCAACCTAAATGGGCGTGGATCTAATAAAGAAACACGTCACTTAGAGCTTTCGCTTGAAGGTTCAGGTCTCGTGTATGAGCCAGGTGACAGTCTCGGCATTTACCCGACAAATGATCCTGCACTTGTCGACGAACTGATTCAAACATGCGGGTGGAATGCAGAAGAATCCGTCACCGTTCATAAAAATGGAGACACTCTTCCTTTAAAAGAAGCACTCACCTCGCATTTTGAGATCACGGTGTTAACAAAACCACTTCTACAAAAGATCGCTGAACTGACAAAAAGCGAATCCTTGCATGCCCTTTTAGAAGAAGGAAACGAAGAAAAACTGAAAGAATATATCGCAGGCCGGGACCTAGTAGATGCGGCTCGTGATTTCGGTCCTTTTGAAGGAACCGCCGCAGATTTCACGTCCATTTTAAGAAAAATCCCTGCACGCCTTTATTCCATTGCAAGCAGTCTCAAAGCAAATGACGAAGAGGTTCATTTGACGATAGGGGCTGTCAGATATGATGCGCACGGCAGAGAACGTCAAGGTGTCTGTTCGATTTTATGTGCAGAGCGCCTGCAGCCAGGTGATACGTTACCTGTTTATATTCAGCACAACCAAAACTTTAAGCTTCCTCAAGATCCAGATGCACCGATCATTATGGTAGGACCAGGCACAGGCATCGCCCCTTTCCGTTCATTTATGCAGGAGCGTGAGGAAATGGGTGCAAACGGAAAGTCATGGTTATTCTTCGGGGATCAGCATTTTGTGACGGATTTCTTATACCAAACAGAATGGCAAAAGTGGTTAAAGGATGGCGTCTTAACGAAAATGGACGTGGCTTTTTCAAGAGATACTGAGGAAAAAGTATATGTCCAGCACCAAATGAAGAAACAAAGCAAAGAATTATTTGAATGGCTTGAGCAAGGTGCTTACGTCTATATTTGCGGAGATGAAAAGCATATGGCGCATGATGTCCACAATACCCTTCTATCCATTATTCAAGAAGAAGGTGCGATGAGCAAAGAAAAAGCAGAAAGCTATCTTGCCAACTTACAGCAGCAAAAACGCTATCAGCGTGACGTTTATTGATTTGATGCTTGAAAGAAAGGAGCTTTTACTTACATGGTGAAGACAGCATTAACAGCGCCGGATGGACCTCCGAGCGACGTAGAGGAAATCAAAGAAAAAAGTGATTATTTACGGGGTACGTTAAAAGAAGTGATGCTTGATCCGATTTCAGCGGGAATTCCGGATGATGACAACCGTCTGATGAAGCATCACGGCAGCTATTTACAAGACGATCGTGATCTGAGAAATGAACGACAAAAACAAAAGCTTGAGCCTGCCTATCAATTTATGCTGCGTGTCCGTCTGCCTGGCGGAATCGCCACATCTAAGCAGTGGCTTGTGATGGATGAGCTTGCTCACAAATACGGAAACGGTACGTTAAAGCTGACTACTCGTGAAACCTTTCAGCTTCACGGTATTTTAAAATGGAATATGAAAAAAACCATTCAAGACATTCATTCTACTATGCTTGATACGATCGCAGCTTGCGGCGATGTGAACCGGAATGTCATGTGTACATCAAATCCTTATCAATCAGAAGTGCACCATGACGTGTACGAGCTGGCAAAGAAATTAAGTGATGACTTACTTCCACAAACAAGAGCCTATCATGAGATTTGGCTTGATGAGGAAAAGGTAGTAGCAACACCTGATACTGAGGTTGAACCGATGTATGGTCCGCTTTATTTACCAAGAAAATTTAAGATTGGCGTGGCCGTCCCTCCTGCTAATGACATTGATGTCTTTTCGCAGGATCTAGGCTTCATTGCCATTATCGAAAACGATCAACTGGTCGGTTTTAATGTCGCAATTGGCGGCGGAATGGGTATGACTCATGGTGATACAGCGACTTATCCGCAGCTTGCAAAGGTCATCGGCTTTTGTACACCTGAACAAGTCGTAGAAATTGCCAAACAAGTCATCACCATTCAGCGTGACTACGGAAACCGTTCCGTGCGAAAAAATGCCCGCTTTAAATATACGGTGGACCGCCTTGGTCTTGAGAATGTAAAAGAAGAGCTTGAGCGCCGTCTTGGGTTTACTCTTTTAGAGGCAAAGGATTATCACTTTGATCATAACGGTGACCGTTATGGCTGGGTAAAAGGCATCAATGGCAGATGGCATTATACGATGTTTGTAGAAGGCGGACGCATCACAGATTATGATGATTATCCGCTGATGACAGGCATCCGTGAAATTGCCAAGGTGCATACGGGTGACTTCCGTCTAACCGCCAATCAGAATTTAATCATTGGGAATGTGACAACTCATAAAAAGAAACAAATCGAACAGCTGATTCAAAAGTTTGGTTTATCAGACGGCCAGCAGCACTCCGCCCTGCGCCGCAGCTCAATGGCTTGTGTATCTTTGCCAACTTGCGGTTTAGCGATGGCTGAAGCAGAGCGCTACCTTCCACGATTGATTGATAAAATCGAAGACATCGTTGAAGAAAACGGATTAAGTGATAAAGAAATCACCATTCGAATGACTGGTTGTCCAAATGGTTGTGCTCGTCATGCGCTTGGAGAGATTGGATTTATCGGAAAATCACCTGGTAAGTATAATATGTATCTTGGTGCCGCATTTGATGGCAGCAGATTAAGTAAATTATACCGTGAAAATGTGGGTGAGGAAGACATTTTAAAAGAACTTGGCTCTATTCTCCCCCGCTACGCAAAAGAACGAGAAGAAAATGAACATTTCGGCGATTATGTCATTCGTGCAGGGATTGTGAAAGAGACAACAGATGGAACGAATTTTCATGTGCAATAAAAAGAGACAGGAACCTTCCTGTCTCAGATTGTTGACAAAGGGCTAAAATGAACTTTATTTTAGCCCTTTGTCTTCTTTTCAGCGTGATAGAAAACCTTTGCAGTCTAGGAAGGACGAGCATCGGCGCGGAGCGAATTTGACATTCGTGAGCACCGAAGCGCAGGACTGACACCGAATGCGAGGGTTTGTCTACACGCTGAGACAGGAACCATCCTGTCTTTTTTATTTTTTCTGTTTCTTATTCAAGTATTCGGTCAGACTCTTATATACATCTGGATTGTCTAATGAAGATAGATCTGGTGAAGGCTGCTCTTCAAACGCCCCTTTAAGTAAACGTCGTACGATTTTTCCATTCCTTGTTTTCGGCAAAGCTGAAATGAGATGAACTTCTTTTGGTGTGAGCGCTTTTCCGGCATGTGAACCAACATGGGCTGAAAGCTCTTGGATAAGGGCTGCTTCTTCAAAAGCATGCGGACTGGTCACGATGAAACAGACGAGCGCCTCCCCTTTCACCTCATCCTTTACCCCAATCACAGCCGCTTCATGCACGGCAGGATGCCAGGTAAGGATGGATTCAATTTCAGCTGGCCCGATGCGTTTCCCTGCTGTATTAATGACATCATCCGATCTGCCGGTGATGTGGAATTCTCCGTCCTCTGTTTGCATGACCCAATCTCCGTGTGTCCATACACCATCAAATCGTTTGAAATACGTATCTTCATAACGCTCCGGTTCGTTCCAAAAACCACATGTCATGCCGACCCATGGCTTTTTCACCACAAGCTCCCCTACTTCATTCATCACGCTTTGCCCAGCTTCATTGTATACATCTGCCGCCATTCCTAAGATCGCCGCATTAAAGAGAATCGGTTTGATGGGACGAAGCAGCGTACTGCCTACAATGCCACCAGAAACCTCGGTTCCTCCTGAATAATTTAAGATTGGAATGTTCTTTTGACCAATGGTGTGAAATAACCATTGCCACGGAGCTTCATTCCATGGTTCCCCTGTAGAAATAATGGCTTTGACATGCGATAGCTCGACCCCATCAATCGATTGCTGCATCGCAGAACGAACAAATGTAGGGGAAAGCCCAAAATGAGTGACTTTCTTCTGATGGATGAATGACCAGAGCTGCTGCTCATCTGGATAATCGGGAGCGCCGTCATATAAAACGATGGCAGCTCCATTGATCAAGCCACCAAAGACGAGGAATGGCCCCATCATCCAGCCCATATCAGTCAGCCAAAACAACCGGTCTCCTTTTGCCACATCCATACATAGCCCAGCATCAAAAGCTGCCTTTATCGGAAAGCCTGCGTGTGTATGAACGGCTCCCTTTGGTGTGCCGGTTGTGCCTGACGTATACAAGATCATCAGCGGATCTTCATTTGTGACATAGGTCGCGCCGGTGATCGGCTGTTCTTGTAACAAATCATTCAGCAGGACATCGCCCTGATATCCGGTATGAGAGGAAGTGTGCACAATCACTTTTTGCACAGTTGTTGTTTTATTGATGGCATCCGCCACACATTCCCGCATGTTGATCGTTTTCCCTCGCCTCATCATTTCATTCGCTGTGACGACAATGGATGCGCCTGACGCACGAATGCGTACAGCGAGTGGCTCGCTTCCATAGCCTGAGAAGACTGGGCTGAAAATAACACCAATCTTTGCAAAGGCAAGCATGACGGCGACCGTTTCTGGAAGCATTGGCATATAGATGATGGCTACATCCCCTTTTTGAAGTCCTTCTTTCAAAAAGCCAGCTGCAAGACGGCTCACTTTCTCTTGAAGTTCGAGAAATGACCATTTCTTTTCTTCACCGGCTTCATTGCTCCAAATGATGGCGGGCTGATGCTTCGTCTCTTCTTTTTCTGCCCATTTGTCCACAGCCGTTTCGGTGATGTTAAGTGTGCCGCCCTGATACCATTTCGGCCACATCAATGAGTGGTGACCTAATGCCGCTTCATATGGTTTTTTCCACTGAATGCCAACCGCCTTTTCCGCTTCTCTCCAAAACCAGTCTGTGCGTGCAATACTGGCTTGATAGAATGAGTCATACGTAGAAAAACCAAGAGATTTCATCCACTGATGCAAACGTGTTTTTTGGCTCTGCTTTTCTTCCGGTATCCATTCTGGTTTCAGGTTGATCATGAGGACTGCCCCCTTTAGACCGGATAGACCGGATGTTTTCGTTTCGTAAATGTCATGTCTTTCGATGAATAGGCTAGTAATCTATGACAAAGTTCCGTTCTTAGACGGTCAAATGGGATGACGCCATCGACAATCATTTCAGAGGCAAGCTCATAGATATTCATATCTTCCTGGTATTCCTTCCGTTTCTCTTGTATAAATGAAGCCCTCTCTTCGGGCGGGAGTTCTGCAATTTTATTTGCATAGACGGCATTTACAGCGGCTTCTGGACCCATCACAGCGATTTGCGCCGATGGAAGAGCTAGACAGCAGTCTGGCTCAAAAGCAGGGCCTGCCATTGCATATAATCCTGCTCCGTATGCTTTACGGACGATGACGGATATTTTCGGAACGGTCGCCTCTGACATAGCGGAGATCATTTTTGCCCCATGACGAATAATGCCGGCTTGTTCTACTTTTGTCCCAATCATAAATCCTGGTATGTCCGCAAGAAAGAGCAGCGGGATATGAAAGGCATCACAGAGCTGAATAAACTTGGCGGCTTTATCAGCTGAGTCGTGAAATAATACGCCGCCTTTTACTCTTGGCTGATTGGCAATGAGACCGACAGGCTGATCGTTCATTCTGCCAAAGCCGGTGATTAACTCTGCGGCAAACAGTTTTTTGATTTCAAAAAATGACCCTTCATCAATCAGTAAATCGATGAGTTGATACATATCAAATGGGGTATTCTGGCCTTTAGGAATTAAGTCTTGGATGGTGATGTTAGATGGTTTAGGTGCTTTTGCTGCTGTCATTTTTGGTTTTTCCATATAGTTGGCAGGCATATAGGTTAAATAATCACGTGCAATTTGAATGGCCTCTTCCTCAGTTTTGGCTAATATATCTCCGCATCCAGAAATGCTGCAGTGCATTTTCGCACCGCCCATTTCCTCAAGTGATACTTTTTCACCGATCACCATTTCAGCCATTCGCGGCGACCCTAAATACATAGAGGCATTTCCTTCGACCATGACGACAATGTCACAAAAAGCAGGGATATAGGCACCACCGGCAGCAGAAGGACCGAATAGTAAACAAATTTGAGGAATGCGCCCAGACAGCTTGACTTGGTTATAAAAAATGCGCCCTGCTCCTCTTCTGCCTGGAAACATGGCGATTTGATCGGTGATTCTTGCACCAGCAGAATCGACTAAATACAGCATAGGACAATTGAGCTTCTCGGCCGTTTCTTGAATTCGAATGATTTTTTCTACTGTTTTGACGCCCCACGATCCTGCTTTAACCGTAGAGTCGTTTGCCATGACGCAAACAGTCTGCCCATTCATACGCCCGGTTCCTGTGACGACACCATCTGCTGGTAAATGTTCATCTTTGCACTCTGCAAACATGGCATCTTCAATGAAAGAGTCCTCATCTAATAGCAAATGAAGCCGATCACGGACAAATAATTTTCCTTTTTCTTTGTTTTTTTGATGGTAGCGTTCTGCCCCGCCCTTTTCAATTCGTTGTTTTTTTAATTCATATTCTTCGATCATGACCATTCCCCTTTCTTGCTATTTGCCTCTGTAATGAGGCGTTCGTTTTTCTTGAAAAGCCTTGAGACCTTCTAGTCGATCTTCTGTATGAATTAGCCGAAGATAGGCTTCGTATTCTTTCGTCAGACCTGTTTGTAAATCGTGATCAAGGCTGGATTGAATGGCTTGTTTTGCTTCTTTTAAAGCAATCGGTCCATTTTTGGTGATTTGTTTTGCGAGTGTGATGGCATCATTCATCAGTGAATCGGCTGTAGAGATACGTTCAATCAGCCCGATTTGAACGGCTTCTTCTGCTCGTAAAGAAGTGCCTGTGAAGATCATTTCTTTCGCTTTCCCGGGTCCGATCAGGCGCGAAAGTCTTTGTGTGCCCCCTGCTCCCGGCAGGATAGCTAGTCCTGTTTCCGGCAGGCCGAGCGCTGCACCCGCTCTTGCGATGCGGAGATCACAGGCGAGCGCGAGCTCAAGACCTCCGCCAAGTGCGTGTCCGTTTATCACGGCAATGACAGGAACAGGCAAAGATTCAATGTCTGTAAAGGTTTGCTGAATGGTCAGAACGGCTTCTTTGGCTTCTTGTTCTGTCATCAATCGCCGTTCTTTTAGGTCTGCTCCTGCGCAAAAAACTTTAGCGCCAGCTCCTGTAATAAGCAAACAGCGGATGTTTTCATCATGTTTGATTTCTTGAGTCGTTTGATTGATTTCCTCTAGCATAGCAGCTGAGAGAGCATTGGCTTGCGCTGGTCTATTTAATGTCATGATGCCAATATGATCATCTTGTATTGAAAAATGGATCAATGAAGTCATGTGATTCACCCTTTATCAAGTAGTGTGAGACTGAAAAGCGCGTAAACAGTGACTTGGCAGGGTTCGATCCACTTTTGCTTCAATCCATTCAGCCGCTTTAATCAAGCGAGGGAGGTCGACATTTGTTTCGATCCCGAGTTTGTGAAGCATGTGCACCACGTCTTCTGTCGCCACGTTTCCGCTGGATCCAGGTGCATAAGGACAGCCGCCAAGCCCCCCGCTAGAGGCATCAAATATGGTGATGCCGGCTTTTAATGCTGTATAAATATTGGCAAGCCCCATTCCTTTCGTATCATGAAAATGAAGTGCGATTTTATCAGCAGGAAAGCGTTCAAGTAAAAGGTCTAACCGTCTTTCTACTTGCAGCGGATGGGCTTCCCCAATGGTATCCCCGAGTGATATTTCATCAATGCCGAAGGACAGCAGCTGTTCCATTAATCGCAGCACTTGGTCCATCGGCACTTGTTTTTCATAAGGACATCCAAACACGGTTGAAATATAGGCCCGCGTTTGTCGTCCTTCTGCTTTTAAATCGGCTGTCATTTGTTTGATCACAGGCAGTGTTTCCTGTATAGATCGGTTCATATTCTTTTTGTTATGTGTCTCACTCGATGAGATAAACATAGCCCCTACCTCAAGGTTTGCTTCAAAAAAATGAGCTAATCCTTTTTCATTTGGGATGAGTGCAGCATAGGTGATATCATCTTTTTTGTTTAATGATTGGGCTAATTCTTTGGCGTCTTTTAAAGATGGAACCCATTTTGGATGAACAAATGAGGTAACTTCAATATATGGAAGATGGGCTTCTTCGAGTAAATGGATCCATGTTCGCTTCTCCATTGTGTCCAGCCAAACGGATTCATTTTGCAGGCCATCGCGCGGGCCGACCTCTCTAATGAGTACGTTTTTTGGTAATGCCATGCGGTTTTCCCCCTATTCTGTCAGCTCCAAAAGTACCTCTCCCTCGTCAACAAATTCCCCCTCCGCCTTATACACTTTACTGATCACACCTGCTTCTTCTGCAACAATGGGAATCTCCATTTTCATGGATTCTAAGATGGCGACTTCCTGTCCTTTTTGCACGTCATCACCCTGTTTTACAAGAAGCTTCCATAGGTTTCCGGCCATTTGTATCGTGACAGTTTTCATGAACGGTTTTCCTCCCTTTTTTTCATCAGAAAATCGGTTGTGATCCTGCCATGGAAAAAGGCAGTTGATTCGGCCATTTCTTTTAAAAGCGGCAGATTGGTTCTGATCCCTTCTATTTCATATGCTTGTAATGCTGCTTTTAATCGTTCTATGGCGAGTTTTCGAGTATCACCGTACACAATCATTTTCGCAATCATTGGATCGTAAAATGGGGTAATGACACTTCCGCTCGTTACGCTTGACTCATGACGGATATATGGGGCATCAGGTGTAGAAAGCCGAGTGATCGTGCCTGGCGAAGGGTAAAATGTCACAGGGTCTTCAGCGTAAATTCTAACTTCAATCGCGTGCCCAATTTGATGAATATCCTCTTGGCTGAAAGACAGGGGCTCTAATGCTGCAATTTTTAGCTGCTCCTCGACAAGGTCAATCCCCGTAATTTCTTCAGTGACAGGGTGTTCTACTTGCAATCTCGTATTCATTTCTAAGAAATAAAATTGCTGGTTTTGATCGACTAAACATTCAATCGTGCCCGCATTTTCATACCCAATCGCTTTGGCAGCTTTGACGGCCATCTGTCCCATTTGCTGTCTCACAGTTTCTTCAAGACAGACGGCTGGTGCCTCTTCAACAATTTTCTGATGTCTTCTTTGGAGTGAACAATCTCTTTCAAATAAGTGAACGCCGTGACCGAACGAATCAAAAAGAACTTGAATTTCGATGTGCCGTGCGTGTTCAATCACCTTCTCCATGTATAAAGTACCGTCTTGAAAGAAGCTTTGTGCCCTTTTTTGATTTCCTTCAAACGCTCGATGCAGCTCTTCGTCGTTGCGGACGAGCTGCATACCAATCCCGCCGCCGCCGCTCGATGCTTTTAGCATAATGGGATAGCCGAGTGTCTGTGCTTTATAAACCCCTTCGTCTGCATCATGGAGCGGGGCTGAAACACCAGGAACGATTGGGATGCCCGCTTGTTCCATCGTTTTTCTCGCTTCAATTTTATTTCCCATCTGCTGAATGACTTGTGAAGATGGTCCAATAAAGGCAATGCCTTCGCTCCGGCAGCGTTCAGCAAATGCCGCATTTTCTGATAAAAGACCATAACCCGGGTGGATGGCATCTGTATTTGTTTGTTTGGCAATCTTGATGATTGCTTCCATGTTTAAATAGCTTTCAGATACTTTAGCGCCGCCGATATAATAGGCGCTGTCTGCTTCTTGCACATGAAGTGCATGCTGATCAGCCTCTGAATAAACGGCAACGGTTTTGATTCCGAGCCGTTTACATGTCCGAATCACTCTACGGGCAATTTCGCCTCGATTGGCGATCAATACTTGTTGAAACATCGCTGCCTTCACTCCTTTATTAGATCAAGCGCTTGCTCTTTCAAGCGAAACTTCTGAATTTTGCCTGAGGCGGTCATTGGATACTCATCTGTAATGAAAAAGTATTTTGGGATTTTGTAGCGTGCCATTTGCGACTGACAATAGCTCGTTAATGTCTCAATTGAGACCGACTTCCCTTGTTTCAGCCGAATGAATGCGGCTGCTTCCTCGCCGTATGTCTCGTCAGGAATACCAACGACCTGTGCGTCAAGAATGGCAGGGTGAGTGTATAGGACATCCTCAATCTCTTTCGGGTACACATTCTCTCCGCCTCTGATGATCATATCTTTAAGCCGTCCTGTGATTTTCACATAGCCGTCATGATCCATCTCAGCTAAATCCCCTGTATGAAGCCATCCGTCCTCGTCAATGACTTCATTTGTTGCTTCTTCGTTTTTATAATAGCCCTTCATGACATGGTACCCTCTTGTACAAAGCTCCCCCTGCTCCCCTCTTGGCACTTCTTTTGACGTCCCTAGCAAGGCAATTTTCACTTCAATTTGAGGAAGCGCACGTCCGACCGTTTGAACTCGTCTTTCAAACGAATCATCGGTTCTTGTTTGGGTAATGACGGGTGAACTTTCGGTCTGACCATAGGCAATCGTGAGCTCTCTAAGTCCCATTTTTTCAATGACTGCTTTCATGACATGGGATGGGCAGAGTGAACCGGCCATAATGCCCGTTCGTAATGTGGACAGGTCATAAGAGTGGAAATTTGGATGATCGAGCTCTGCGATGAACATGGTTGGTACACCATGAAGAACGGTGCATTTTTCTTTTTCTACTGTTTGAAGGACTCGTTCTGGATGGAATGATTCAAGTGGAATGATCGTTCCCCCTTTTGTGAGACAAGCAAGTACACCAAGAACAGAGCCAAAGCAATGAAAGAACGGCACAGGGATACACATACGGTCTTGCTCTGTTAATTTCATACAATCTGCGATTTGACTTGCATTACAGACGATGTTTGTGTGGCTGAGCATGACGCCTTTTGGATAGCCGGTTGTGCCTGAAGTGTACTGCATATTAATAACGTCATCAGGCGTGAGCTCATCCATTCGCTTCTCCCATTCATGATCCTCGGTTCTTTTTGCAGCCACTTGAAGACGATCCCAGCTAAGCATGCCGTTTGGTACATGCTGCCCGATATAGATGCATCTTTTTAAATAAGGAAATTGTGGGGATGTGATCTCCTCTTGATGAGCGGTTTGAAGTTCTGGAATCAGTTCTTCAAGCATGTTGACATAGGACGTCTCTTTAAAGCCGTCTACAATAAACAACATTTTACTGTCAGAATGCTTGAGTAAATAGGCGAGTTCCTGTGATTGAAAATTGGTATTCACAGTAACAAGAACAGCACCAATGGAGGCGCAGGCAAATTGAAGAATGAGCCATTCAGGTATATTTGGTGCCATGATGGCGATGTGATCGCCCTTTTGAATCCCTAATGCCATAAGACCTTTACCTATTTCCTTGACCTCTCGATAAAACGCTTCGTACGAATAACGTAAAGAACGTTCTGGGTAAACAATGGCTTCATGTGCTGGGTGCTGCTCTTTTTTTTCTCTTAAAAGGGAGCCAATCGTTTGCGGGTGAATCGACATCATTGCTTTCCTCCCTCACGTATAGTAAGCGTTTTCATTAAGGTATTACGCTAACAGCTGTCTTGCGATCACGAGACGCTGAATTTCAGAGGTTCCTTCTCCGATTTCCATGAGCTTGGCATCTCTCACAAGCCGTTCAACACCGCATTCTTTCATATAGCCAGTTCCGCCATGAATTTGGACCGCATCAAGACTTGCCTTTGTGGCCATTTCTGAAGCAAACAGTTTGGCAAAGGCCGCTTCTTTTGTAAATGGTTTGCCTTGATCTTTCAGCCAAGCGGCTTTCCAGACCATTTGTCTTGCAAGCTCTATTTGCATCGCCATATCCGCCAGCTTAAACTGAATGGCCTGGAAGGATGAGAGCGCCTTTCCAAATTGCTTTCTTTCTTTTGCATAGGAAAGTGAAGCATCAAGTGCAGCTTGCGCAATTCCGACAGATAAGGCTGCAATGGAAATTCGTCCGCCGTCTAATGTATATAAAAATTGCTTGAATCCTTTCGATTTGTCTCCCAATAGTTGATGGGCTGATACACGCACTTCGTCTAAAATGATCTCAGCCGTATCTGAACCTCGGACCCCCATTTTGTCATATGGGTTTGTAATCGACAGTCCCTTTTGCCCTTTCTCCACAATAAAGGCGGAGATGATCGGACGTCCGTTTTCATCATGATCTGTTACAGCGGTGACAATAATCGTTCTGGCATAATTGGCATTTGTGATCCAGCACTTTTCCCCGCTGATGACATATTCTTGTCCGTCTTTAATGGCTTTTGTTTTTGTTCCTTTTGCATCTGATCCGGCGTTTGGTTCTGTTAATCCGAAGGAGCCGAGTGCTGTTCCAGAGGCTAACGGAACAAGATGGTCCATCTTTTGCTCCTCCGTCCCGAAGTAATAAAGTGGACTTGCGCCTAAGGAAACCGCTGCGGCATAACTTAAACCTGTACTTGCACACTGTTTTCCAATTTCTTCTACTGCCAGTGCATACGAGATCGTATCTCCTCCAGAACCTCCATATTTCTCTGGAAAGGGTATACCCATTAAACCGAGCTCCCCCATTTTTTGAAAAGTGTTCACGGGAAATACTGCCTGTTCATCAACTGTTTGAGCGTGTGGTGCAATTTCTGTTTTTGCAAATTCTTTGACCATCTGACGGATCATTTGCTGCTCTTTCGTTAATTCAAAATCCATTTTGCTTCCCCCTTTGGCGCTTTTCTATCATATTTATTATTGAAATAGCTGCTTCATGCCAAGCTTGATTGAATTCAGAAAATTAAAATAAAAATAGTAGGAAAATAGAGAAAGCAAAAAAGCATAAATAGAGGATAACCCTCATTTATGCTGTCTTTGTTATTTTACTGTTTTTGTAGAAGGCTTGCTTTCATGATGAAGGCGATTGAGTGCTGTCACTTTGTAGGTATAACTCTTCTTTTGATTCGCTAAAATGTCTTTCGTATGTGTGAAGGAACCTGTTTCTTTTCTGACCGTTTGCACAAATTCGTATGTCTCTTTATTCGACAATCGATAGACTGCATAATAGGATGCACTAGAGCGCAGATCATTTTGTATCTGTAAAACTACGCCATCCTCTGTCTTTTTCACAGATTGGATGATTGGTTTTTTTGGCGCTTTTTGATGAAGCCATGGCATCTCTGGTATAAGAGCTGGTTTGCTATAGGTTTCTTCTATTAATCGTTTCTTTACATTCAAGGGATTCCGATTCATATCCTTCAAACTAAAATGCATGCTTCCTTGTACGAGCTGTGACTCTCTGTTCAGCTTGATCTGGTGAAAATACTCTTCGGGATCAGACCAAGCAGGATCACTGTTTTGATTGATTTTATACGTCGCTTGACCAATGTACAAGTGAACAGGCTGCCCCTTCATTTCATTTGACCACCACTTCGTCAGCACATCATAGGCAGCAGGCTGAAAGCCGATACTCCAATAAATTTGCGGGGTGATATAATCAATATGGTGCTGCTGTATCCATTCTCTTGTATCAGCATACAAATCATCGTAATTGGTCATCCCTGCTGTTGTGTTTGAACCGGTTGGGTCATCTTTTATGTTGCGCCACACACCAAATGGGCTGATACCAAATTTCACATACGGCTTTTCTTTTTTAATGGTGTCATTGATCTGCTTCACTAGCTCGTTCACATTATCTCTTCGCCAATCTTCTATATGTGTGAATTTCTGCCCGTAAGTTTCATACGTTTCTTGATCTGGAAATGGCACACCAGCGATTTTATTCGGGTAAAAATAATCATCCATATGCACCGCATCAATATCGTAGTTTTTCACTACTTCCTCTATCCCGTCTACAATGAAATCCTGAGCATCAGGAATGCCTGGATTAAAGTACAGCTGATTTCCGTAGGCGATGGTCCACTCAGGATGTGCTCTTGCAGGATGATCGTCTGACAATCGGTTGAGATCAGTATGATTCATGGTAATTCGATAAGGGTTAAACCAAGCATGAAATTCAAGGCCGCGTTTATGTGCTTCTTCTATCATAAATTCAAGCGGGTCATATCCAGGGTCTTTCCCTTGTGTACCAGTCAAATATTCAGACCATGGCCCGAATTTCGATGGATAAAAGGCATCTGCTGTTGGTTTAATTTGCATGATGACGGCGTTCATATTCATCGCTTTGATGTCGTCTAACAGTTGAATGAACTCTTGTTTCTGCTCATCTCTGGGCAGTCCTTTCTTTGAAGGCCAATCTAAGTTATAAACCGATGCGACCCACACTGCACGCATCTCTCTTGTGCTCTCAAGCTTCCCTTTTGGCATCGAACGAGCTAGACTGCTAGACGGAATCAATAAGAAGACACCCATGAAAACTAGTGTCAGAACCGTCATACTGATCTTTTTCAGCATGTTTTGCATCACCTCATATTAAGTTTATTCTGCGTTTTGTGATGGAATGCCAGCAGATGGTGTAAGCAAGATGTTTTTTACTTTAAGCAGCTGAGCTTTCGGGACGCCGCAGGCTTCTAGTAAATACTGCTCTGCACTTCCGTATGTATCCATCATCTCTTTCAGTACATCTTCAAGATAATCTTGCTGCACACCAAGCAGGGGTTGAACTTGTTCTTTTGACACCCGATATAAACTCATCATGCGAACAAATCGTTCTTGTCTTTTTACTAACATTTGCACGCCTTCGTTGGAACGCATGTATTCACTTAGTACGGTATGCACTGGCACACCTGCTGCTAATTGAATAAGAGCAGATAAAAAGCCTGTGCGATCCTTCCCGCTTGTACAGTGAAGCATCAGCGGATAATTTTTTTCATCTGATAGGAGTGTAAACAATTGCTGAATCTCTTTTTTTCGCTCATTGAGCATGCTTTGATACAAATCTTTCATGATCAGCGTAAAGGATAGAGACTTTCCTTCTGCTATCAGTATACGAAACATCGTCCATTTACTAGGCATCATGCTGTCAGGCTGCATAGGGATATGAACAATTTTGTCATGTTCCATGATCTTTGGCGGGTGTGATTTTCGTTCTGAGCTTGTACGCAGGTCACAAATTGTTTGAATTCCAAGTGTTGAGAACGTCAATATGTCTTGCTTCGTGAGACGTGATAAATCGGCAGATCGATAAATCATTCCTTGTTTGATCACCATCTGATCCGTTGCTTGGAGTCCGCCTACCTCTCTAAAATTTGCTAGCTTTGAAAATTGTATGTTGGGTTGATTCATAGAAGTGAAAATCCTTTCTATCCTCTTTTCTCTATCATACGCTTTTATGAAAAATGAGAAAAGATAAGAGAAAAAGATCGTTCGCTCCTCCCATGTTGATCAGAGACATCTTTTGCGTGGAATTATTGTTATAATAGAATCAGCATATTCGTATTGATTGGAGATTGTAGCATGATAAAAACAAAACGTATTCAGCAAATAAAAGAGTATGTATTTGACCGGGAATCTGCCTCTCTTGATGAGCTTGTGACGCATTTTGGCGTCTCAAAAAACACAATACGCCGAGATGTACAAGCATTGGTAGAATCCGGCGTGCTAAAGAAAGTCTACGGGGGCGTCGCTGTGAATCACTCAACATTGGTGGTGTATCAGGAGCGAAAAACTCGTCAGCTGAGTAAAAAACAACTGATCGGACAGGCTGCCGCCGCATTTGTTGAACAGGGTGATATGATTTTTGTTGATTCAGGTACAACAACGCTTGAGATGCTTCCTTATTTGAAGGAGAAACGGATTACCGTTGTGACAAATAACGTGGATTTCATTACACAAGCTATGCCTTATGAACACCTCACCATCTTTTCAACCGGCGGTATGCTAGAGCGAAAAACAAATTCTTTCGTTGGTTATCAAAGTGTTGAGCGTCTAAAAGCATACAATGTCAATAAAGCCTTTATTGCATCAACTGGTTTATCCATTGATCACGGCGTCACGAATTCCTCCCCTCTTGAGACAGATATTAAAAAGACACTCGTTGAAAAAAACGCCAAAACTTTTTTATTAGTCGATGATAGTAAGTTCGACCATTATGCCTTGACCACGTTTTGTGACTTAAAAGATATTGACATCGTCGTGACGAACGAACAACCAAATGAAGATTACCTTCAATATGGAAAAGAGCATGATGTGAAGTTTGTCACGCCTTAGTCCAGAGCGAAAAAGCCATACGCCAGTCTTTTGGCTTTTTTTGCATGAGTGGAACACGGTCCTTCTAGATACATTATGCCTATCGCACATCTAATAGATGTTTGGAGGTTGGCTTGACGGCTGGGCACTTGCCATGAAGAAATAGTTGATGCCTTTGGGGTACCTGAACGAGATCGCTATCAAATTGTTCATCAGCACTGCCTTAGAAGAGATGATGATTGAAGACACTGGGCTCGGTTATCCGAGAACAAAAGATCTTGTTGTCAGTAAACAATGGACGAAAGAGCAAAAGGAAAAGCTTTATGCTCAAATCGCAGAACGTGTAAAAACAGAATGTGGGGTTGATGATCTCCATCGTCGAAAATGGAGACGCCGATTGGAGCTTCGGGATGGGTGAGGCCCAATTCATAAAAGGATGGCTCAAAAAAACGGCTCAGGAATTTGAGCCGTTTTTTGATTCATTCATTTTCAAGCTGCATGAGCAAGTTGAATAAATAGCGGTACACTGCTGAGATCACACCAATCAAAGGTGTATCTTCTTTGATGTCCTCTAGTTCAAGAAGCGGAATGTTGATATCAAATAACCCGTCTTGTCCATTAAATTGAAGCTGAGCCCCATTTAATGTTGAGAGCATCTCTTTTAGTATTCCAGTATCTTTTTTGGGACGCTTCAATCCGAATAACACGGTATAGGTTTGAAATACTTCATCCCATTCTATGGCAAGTCCGTCGGCTCTCACCACATCAAACCACTTCGACTCGATATAAATGAATTCTTTTTGTTGTTTTTTTACGTATGTAAGAGGTGTATTTAAAAAGGAGGCATTTTCTGTTTGAATCATTTCCTCCGTTTCCTTGTCTACACGTTCTATATAAACATCAGCAAAGCGTGCTTCTTCTTTCATTTTTGCCCCTTCTAGCGGCCAATTTTGACTTGCGGCTTTGTTATATTCAAAGTCGGTGAGCGCCTGCCCTTCTTTCAGTAAATCTTGTAAGCGATTTTGCAGTGACATGGCTGTGTCTCCTTTCATCTACTTCATATGCGTTTTTTATTTTAGCATAACACATGAAAAGAAAGATATGCCTGAGCATATGATGGTATGATAGTGTAAAAAGAAACATCTCGGAGGGGACCGTTTTGCTCACAATGACACTGGCAGAAAAAATCGTAGATGAGGTCAAAAAGGTACTGACGGAAGAAATCATCATCACACAAACAAACGGTACCATTATTGCTGCAACAGATCCAGCACGCATTGGTCAATTTCATGAAGGAGCATATGTCACATCCTTAGAAGGGCAGAAACGAATTCTCACAAAGGATGATGTGCTGCAGATGAAAGGCGTCAAAGCCGGTATCAATCTGCCTATTTATTTTAAACAAGAAGTCATTGGGGTCATTGGAATGACAGGCGATCCAAGGCATGTGTCCCCTTTTGGCGACATTTTACGTAAAATGACAGAGCTACTCATTCAAGAACATGAATTTTTTCAAGAAACGGAAACAGATGAACGGCAGCTTGAAGCCTTTGTGTTCGACTGGCTTCATCTGCCAGAGACAGCGGTTGATATGACTGATAAAGCGCAGCGGCTTGGCCTTGATGTCAACAAGCAGCGTGTCGCTATTCTCATTGATTGTCAAGATGAATCGTTTATGAAGCAGGATCAATACAAACTGATGAAGGACAAATTGCACCTGACCAATCAGGAGATCATTGTGCGCTGGGGGCATGCACGTTTTTTGCTCATGCTGCAAGCCACACCAGATGGTCGTGATACATGGCACAAGCGCCTGTTCCATATCCATGCTGCGCTCGCAGCGCTGTCACCATCGAGGATTTTAATGGGGGCAGGAAAACCAGCAGCTTCTCATGTCATGAAGCAGTCCTTTCACCAAGCCTTTCGCGCTTTAAAATTGGCGCATGCTGAAACACCCATTGTGTTTGATGAAGATTTGACGCTTGAACTTTTTATGGAGGAAATCAGTCAGGAAACAAAAGATGCGTTTCTTGATCGAACGATTGCGTCCCTTTTCCCCTATCCTGAACTAGTGAAAACTTTGCGGGTACTCATCGCTTCGGATTACTCATTGAAACATACAGCGGAAGCCATGCATGTCCATATTAATACACTTCATTACAGATTAAAACGAATCCAGGATTTAACCACACTTGATCCAAAGCGCATGCAAGATGCGATGCTTTTTTATTTGGCATTGCTGCTTTTAGATCATGATACAAAAAATACGATAAAACAGCCAGATATTTTGTAGAATCGTCCATAGGCATGTGACGGTTCTTTTTTTATACTGATAGAAACGAGACGTTAAATGAATGGGAGTGATTGTATATGCTGGATTCAGAATTTTCAAATCAATTAAAAGAGATTGTCGGCGCGTCCTATGTCCAAGACAGCAAGGCAGATCGTCTTGCCTACTCTTATGATGCGACACCAAATTTTCAACAGATGCCAGATGCCATCGTGACACCGCACACGGCAGAGGAAGTGCAGCAAATTGTGAAACTGTGCGCCTCTTACAAGGTACCGATCGTCCCAAGAGGTTCAGGGACGAATCTTTGCGCAGGAACATGTCCTACCCAAGGCGGATTGGTGATTCTCTTTACTAGAATGAACCAGCTTTTAGAAATAGACGAAGAAAATCTCACTGCAACGGTGCAGCCTGGCCTAATTACACAGGCGTTCATTCAACAAGTAGAGGAAAAAGGCCTCTTCTACCCGCCTGACCCAAGCTCTATGAAAATCTCCACACTAGGCGGCAATATTAACGAAAATTCAGGGGGGCTGCGGGGGTTAAAGTATGGAGTGACAAGGGATTATGTCCTTGGGCTTGAAGTGGTTTTGCCAAATGGTGACATCATCAAAACAGGCGGAAAGCTGGCAAAGGATGTCGCTGGATATGATATGACTCGATTGTTCGTTGGTTCAGAAGGAACACTCGGGATTGTCACAGAAGCAGTGCTAAAGCTCCTGCCGCTTCCAGAAACGAAACAAACAATGCTTTGTTTATACGAAAGCCTTGAAGAAGCTGCGACTTCTGTATCGGCCATCATTGCTGAGCGTATCATTCCTGCTACATTAGAATTTATGGATCAGCCGACCCTTGAAGTCGTTGAAGATTTTGCAAACATCGGCCTGCCCACCGATGTTCAAGCTGTGTTATTAATTGAACAGGACGGCAACCCTGAAGCTGTTTCTCGTGATATCCAAAAAATCGCAGAAGTCTGTGAGCAGCACGGGGCTAAAAGCGTCAAGATTGCACATTCAGAAGAAGAGGCAAGTGCGCTCTTAACAGCGAGACGCTCTGCTTTATCTGCCCTTGCTCGATTAAGCCCTACAACGATTTTAGAAGATGCTACCGTCCCCCGGTCTGAAATTGCCAATATGGTTCGTGCAATCGAAGACATTGCCCGAAAGTACGAGGTGAACATTTGTACGTTTGGTCATGCAGGTGATGGCAACTTACACCCCACTTGTGCGACAGATGCAAGAAATGAAGAAGAAATGAAACGGGTAGAAGCTGCCTTTCAGGCCATTTTTGAAAAAGCCGTTGCCCTTGGCGGCACGATTACAGGCGAACATGGCGTGGGCCTCATGAAAGCCCCCTATTTGGAGCTGAAGGTCAAAAAAGAAGGAATCGCTGCCATGAAGGCGATTAAACAGGCACTTGACCCAGCACATATCATGAACCCAGATAAAGTGTTTGGAAAAGCCTCAAGAAAGCGAGTGGTGGTCTCATGAGTTCTTCTTCTAAGCAAAAAGAGATCCAGCAGCAGTTTCAGGAGCAAATGGATGAAAAAGAGCTGCTTAATTGTATGCGCTGCGGCTTCTGCCTCCCTTCCTGTCCTACCTATATTGAATCTGGACAACAAGAAACGCACTCCCCTCGGGGCCGAATAGCGTTAATGAAGGCGGTCAGAGATGGCGTCATTGAGCCAGATGAAGATGTTGAACATTCACTCAATCTTTGTCTCGGCTGCCGTGCATGTGAACCGGTCTGCCCTTCTGGCGTTAAGTATGGACAGCTGCTAGAAGATGCAAGAGACATTATTCAACAGCATAAGAAACAATCGTTTCCCGTCAAATTGATGAGACGTGTTGTGTTTAAAGGTCTCTTTCCTTCACAAAGTCGTATGCGGCAAGCTGCTGGCCTTCTTCGATTTTATCAAACATCTGGTCTGCAAACAGCCGCCAGGAAGACTCGCATACTGAAGGTGCTTCCCTCCCATTTACAGTTGATGGAACAGGCATTTCCAAAGGTGCCGCCTCAAAAGAAAAAACGTTTGAATGAATATAAAGCCATTGGTCAGGCAAAAAAACGGGTGGCGTTTTTTACTGGCTGTTTAATGGATACTGTTTTCTCAAGCACCAATGAAGCGACCATTCATCTCTTGCAGCTGGCAGGCTGCGATGTGATCGTTCCTCCTATACAAACGTGCTGCGGCGCGCTACATGGTCATAGCGGAGAAAAAGACCAAGCAAAACAGTTAGCCAAGCGGAATATTGAAGCATTCGAGGAAACAGATGCCGATGCGATTGTCATGAACGCGGGCGGCTGCGGCGCCTTTTTAAGTGATTACAGTCATTTGCTTCAGGATGACCCAGATTTTCAAAAACGAAGTAAAGCCTTCTCACAGAAAATAACCGATATATCAAGCATCCTTGTGGAGCTGGAGTTTCACCGCCGCGTGCCACTGGCTTTGCCAGCGCAAGTAATCACCTATCAAGACTCCTGTCATTTACGAAATGGGATGAATGTACAACAGGCGCCGAGGGTGCTCATGAAAGCCATCCAAGGGGTAACGTTTAAAGAAATGAAAGATGCCGGCCGCTGCTGCGGATCTGCAGGAATCTACAATATCTTGCAGCCAGACATGTCGATGCAAATTTTAGATCATAAAATGACGGAAGCGAGCAACACAGCTGCAGCTGCCATTGTGACGTCGAATCCAGGCTGTCAATTACAAATGGCAGCAGGTGTCAAAAAGGCAGGACATATGCATAGCATGAGAGCGATTCATCTGGCTGACTTTTTATTAGAAGCCGTTCAATATGGAAAAAAAGCGTCCAGCTCGTGAAGCTGAACGCTTTTTTTATGCATATCTTCAGACGATTGGTTGGATAATAGAGGAAAATCACGGAAGGAGATGGTTCAAGTGCTGAAGAAAAACAAATCTCATCAAAAGGACCCGAATTCAGTATTTGAAGCATTATCGCGTTCCTCTGATTTTATCAATGAATTATCCAGTTCGGGAGGTTTTCTTTATAGAATTTCTTTTTTTCGTTCTTTAATTAATGGCAATCTCCTTCATGAACAAATCTTGCCTTTTATTCAACAATTGCATCTGACACCAACCCTTGAAGAGCTGAAAGAACACATCCCAATTGAACAAGCTGTGATTACGAGGGATCTTCAAAAAGTGGAAGAAGCTCTTCATCGCGGCAGTATTGCTGTTCGAATTGAGACAGACTGGGGCAAAGCGCTCCTTTTGCCGATTGAAGAAAAGAAAGGCAGACAAGTGAGTCAACCTGAGATTGAATTCGGTATCATTAGTGCGCAGGAAGCCTTTGTGGAAGGGCTGGATACAAACTTAAACTTGCTCAGACGCAGGCTACCCACTCCTGAACTTAAAGTAGTTGAACACACAGTTGGTACCCTTTCTCAAACGAAAGTAGCCGTTGTATACATAGAGAATATCGCCAACCCGCAGAACATTGAAACCGTTCTTCAGCGGGTTCAAGATGTTGACTACGACCAAATTCTAGATTCTAATTATCTTGCGCAAATGCTTTATGATGTGTCCAATACAATCTTTCCATTGTTTTTAAATACAGAACGGCCAGACAGGGTTTCCTCAGGTCTAACGGAAGGAAAAATAGCCATCATGGTTGATGGTTCACCTCATACCCTGCTTGCACCTACAATTTTACTCGAGTATTTTTCTACAATGGAAGACTATAACATGTCTTGGATCGCAGCATCCTCCTTTCGGCTGTTACGCATTTTTGCTGTGATATTTTCTATTTTTGCAACCCCTTTGTATGTAGCAGTTTTAACGTTTCACTATGAACTGATTCCCAAGGACTTATTAGAAACGATTGTAGCATCACGTTATCTCGTGCCCTTTCCGCCTATTATTGAAGCATTATTTTTAGAGATATCGATTGAGCTGCTTAGGGAAGCCGGGTCTCGCCTTCCTGCAAAAGTCGGACAGACGCTCGGGATTGTTGGAGGTATTGTGATCGGACAGGCTGCGGTTGCAGCGGGATTAACAAGTAATATCCTGCTCATTATCGTCGCATTATCAGCTCTTGCCTCTTTTGTCACCCCTATTTATAAAATGGGGACGACCATTCGTCTCTTACGTTTCCCATTCCTTTTTGCTGCACAAGTGTGGGGAGCGCTAGGGATTGCGCTAATGGGGGCTTTTCTTCTTACACATTTAATGAAATTAACGTCTATAGGCCAGCCTTACTTAGAGCCAATCTTTCCACTTCGATTGGCCGATTTAAAGGGTAGTTTGATTCGGCCCCAACTCCGCTTTTTGAAAAAACGTCCACAAAATTTACGCCCGCAAAATGAAACGATACACCGCCAAAAGCCAAAGCAGGGCCGTAAGGGGAAAAATGATTTTTATGAATAAGGAAGTGAAGGCATGAGCTCTTCTTCTGTGAAAGAAAAATTTCAAGTATCCCCTTTTTTTGTGTTTTTTCTGATCAATGCCAATCAAGTAGGTGTTGGTATTTTAAATTTCCAGACGAATCTTGTCCGGACGATTAATAATGATGGGTGGATCGCCATTTTAATTGCTGGTGCAAGCGTCAATTTGATGATCTTCCTCATTTACTTTTTGTTTAAAAAAGCATCTACTGACGAATTTAGTGACATTACGCAATCTGTGTTTGGTAAATGGCTCGGACAATTCATCAACATTCTCTACATTTTATATTTTTCTTCATTGTCTTTGATTGTGCTTATTCATTATATGGATGTGATCCATGTTTGGCTGTTTAAAGAAATTCCTGGTCTTTTATTTGCATCAGTGCTGCTCATCCTCGTCTATTACATTCACACAGGCGGATTTAGAACAATCGCCGGTTGGGCATTCTTTAGCATTGTCCTAACGTACTGGATGACCTTTATCTGTTTTTATGTCATGAAATATAGTCACATCCGGTTTATGTTCCCCATGTTTGATCATTCATTTTCACAACTCATGATGGGGGTCAAAGATGCCTCTTTATCCATGTTTGGTTTTGGAACATTGCTTGTCTATTATCCCTTTATTAAAAAGGCACAAACGTCGCAAAAATTTGCACATATGGGAGTGTTGCTGACTACATGCCTCAATTTGCTTGTATTTCTCGTCTCTATAGCGTACTACTCAAGTGCTCAGCTCGAACTAACGAAATGGCCGACATTGACATTAACCAGCATTGTCAAACTTCCGTTTATCCAGCGCTTTGAATTTATTGAAGTGTCACTATGGCTTTTGCTCATCGTTCCAAATATCGCCATTCCATTATGGGCAGCAAGCAGAATGGCGAAACAAGTGTTTCACAAGAGCCAGCGCGTGACGTTAATTGTTCTCAGCCTTCTCATTCTCGTTATGTTTTCATTTTTTATCGAGGCCACCTCTTTTAAGACGTTTAATAAATGGGTGGAATATAGCGGATACATCCTCATTTATGGATTGATTGGATGTATGATCATTGGGCTGCTGCTGAAAAAAAGGTGGGTGAAAAAACGCGCATGAAACATTATATTCTCGTGTGTCTTATGTTATTGAGCCTATTCTTAACAAGCTGTGCACAGCCTCGTCTCTTAGATGAATTAAGTATCTCGCAGGCGGCGGGATTCGACTTATTGGATGATGGAGAAATGAAAGGCTTCTTTGTTTTCCCTGTTTTTAAAAGCGAAGAGCAAGGAAGTTACCAAATTGTAAGTGCCAAGTCAAATACCATTAGTAATATTCAGTTTCTCGTTTCAGAAAAATCGCCTTTCCCCGTTGTCATGGGACAAGTACTCGTGATTTTAATAAGTGAAAAGCTGGCGAAAGAAGTGGGTATGATTGATTTGATGAATTACATCTATCGTGATCCGATCATTGGGTCACGTCAAGTATTTGCCATAGTAGGCGGAGAAGTTGAAGATTTGTTGTATACAAAGATGAATCAAACCAACTTAAATATAGGTGTATATCTTTCAGATTTGCTGGCCCAAAACATGCGAAACGGCAATGAACCTGTCACGAATCAGCATATTTTTATGAATCAGATGATGGCAAAAGGCGTAGATGCCTACCTCCCTTACATTAAAAATACAAGCAACTCTATTAAAGTGTCAGGTGTCGCTCTTTTTGATCAAGAAAAAATGGTTGGGCATATTCCTGCAGAAGAAACATTTACGTTTAAAGCCATGATTGAAAATCATAAAAATGGGATTTATGAGTTTCGATTTAATGACAGAAAGAAAACCCATGTTGTCATTGAAAATATCAAATCACATGTGTCTTTTCACATTAAACCAACTGAAAACCTTTCAAAAAAGCCTCATATCACGATTGATATCAAGCTGAAAGGTGAATTAAAAGAATTCATGAAATCGAAAAAAATCGATACTCCTTCTATCTTGCAGCATGTTGAAAAAGAAGTTGAGGAGCGTGTGGCCCAGCAAGGAAGAGACCTTGTTCATTCCTTTAAAAAACAAAAAATTGATCCGCTTGGACTTGGTTTGAGATATCGCTCTAAAGATAAAGCGATGACACCGGAGAAATGGCAAAAACTCTATCCTGATGCAGATGTTCAAGTGAATTGTCATATGAAGATTGTCCAAACAGGAGTCAGTCAATAAAAAAGACTGTATGAAAAGGTTCTCCCTTCTCATACAGTCTTTTTTAATCTTCATCTTTTACGTCCGGGTCCTCAGGGATCGGTTCATTTAAGATGTCTTGAATGAGCTCTTTATATTGTTCTAGCTGTTTCATATGTGTTTGAAACTGCCCTTGATAAATAAGATACGATTCCCCGTCAAATACGTAACGAATCTTTTTTTGCTGAATTAATTTTTCAACATATGCTTCAGATACTTCTAAGTATTCAGCTGTTTCTCCAATTGTTAAATACATGCATGTGCACCACCGTTCGTTTCATCTTATAAATTATATCACGAGCTGTTGAAAAAACAGATATCGCTTGTTCATGTTTTTTTCATCTTTTCTTCATTGATTCGTCAACTCGCTTTTGTACAGTATTCATACACCCACTCAAACACTAGGAGGTGATGATCCTTCGCATGACAAAGAAAAATATTCGGACCTATGCCGCATTTTTAACTGTAGGCGCTAGCAATACGATGATTGACTTTCTGCTCTTCTTTTTTTTAACTGCCTGCTTTGTTCCCTCTTTTCTTGCACAATGCCTGTCCTATACTGCAGGAATGCTGAACAGTTATGTTTGGAATCGAAAATGGACGTTCCAAGTGAAAAAGAAAGCTGACAAGTGGGAATGGATCAAGTGGGCCACAGTCAACGGCGCAGCGTGCCTCCTCACCTATGTTGTCTTATATGTCATGCAGCAAGCAGGTTTCTCATTATTCATTAGTAAAGCGATTGGTACCCTTCTTGGCATGATGATCACTTTTACTGGAAGCCGCCTATGGGTTTTTCCATCAGAAAATAAACCATCAGAAATGGAGCGATGATTCAATGAATATCAAAAAAGCCGTTATACCAGCAGCCGGATTAGGCACACGTTTTTTACCCGCAACGAAAGCACAGCCAAAGGAAATGCTGCCGATTATCGACAAACCCGCCATTCAATACATAGTTGAGGAGGCTGTTCAATCAGGCATTGAAGATATACTAATTATCACAGGAAGAAATAAAAAATCGATTGAAGATCACTTTGACCGTTCGATTGAGCTAGAACACACGTTGCTTGAAAAAGGAAAAAATGAACAGCTGGCTGAAATCAAACATATTGCGGATATGGCCAATATTCATTATATTCGTCAAAAGGAGCCCTTAGGTCTTGGACATGCGGTATTATGTGCACGTCATTTTACTGGCAATGATCCTTTTGCGGTCCTTTTAGGTGATGATGTCATGGTGTCTGAAAGACCTGCACTCTCTCAGCTCATGGAAGTCTTTGAAGACAAACAAAGAGAGGTCATTGGCGTCCAGCAAGTGGATCGTCTAGATGTCAGTAAGTATGGTATGATAAAACCAGCTAGAGTAGACGGTCAAGTGTTTGAAGTCACAGACTTAGTGGAAAAGCCAGCTATTCATGAAGCTCCTTCCGATTTAGCCGTGATGGGCAGGTACCTGTTAACACCATCGATTTTTCCTATTCTACAAGGAATCGAGAGAGGTGCTGGGAACGAAATTCAGCTGACAGATGCGCTGAAAATCATTGCACATGAATCACCCATTTATGCAAAACAATTAGATGGGATGAGATTTGACGTTGGTGATAAGCTGGGCTCATTTAAGGCAGCGGCTGAAATTGGATTAATGCGTCATGATATGCGGCCAGCCATGCTAGCATATATGCAAAGCATACTCATGAGAGAAGCAAAACAAGCATAGGCTCTTATAAGGATGCTTGAAGAAAATTCGTATTTAAAGGCAGAGTGAAATGAATGGGAACCTTGTTTAATGAAATTTTAACCTGGCTGACAAGCCTTGGTTACGCAGGTGTTGCACTTGGACTGATGATTGAAATTATTCCGAGTGAAATTGTACTTGCCTACGGCGGATATATGGTGTCAACAGGAAGCATTGGATTTGTTGGAGCCGTCATCGCTGGGGTTATTGGTGGAACACTTGCCCAGTGCTTTATTTACTGGATCGGCCTTTACGGCGGCAGACCTTTTTTAACAAAGTACGGGAAGTATTTATTCATCCATGAGCATCATATTGCCACAGCAGAACGCTGGTTTGACCGATATGGAACAGGCGTCGTATTTACAGCTCGTTTTATCCCAGTCGTGCGCCATGCGATCTCGATTCCAGCTGGTATTGCAAAGATGCCATTTCTCAAATTTGTTCTTTTGACCGGATTAGCCGCCATCCCTTGGTCCATTCTATTTATTTACCTTGGAATACAGCTTGGGACAAAATGGGATCACATTCAAAGTGTCGCTCATACGTATACAACACCGATCATGGTCATTGCCATCGTTCTGATCGTACTGTATTTCGTTTTGAAAAAAATTCGCACAAATCGAAAACGGACAATCTAACGAAAACGCCTTTCACTCGTCATGTGAAAGGCGTTTTTTCTATGAGTACGTCGATTGTTTTTTCATATATTGAGATAATTCCATAATCATTGCACCCATTCTTTCATGTGAAGGAGCTAGAATTCGGCTTATCCCCTCTTCTTTTAAAGCTTCAGCTGTGACTTTTCCAACAGCTACAGCTAATACATGCTGCTCGAATAGAAGTTGCAGTGATTCTTTTTGGCCCCATTCTTCTGCTAGTTTGAAAAAGGCATGGACCTGAACAGCAGTTGTAAAACAAACGGCATGGACCTTCCCTTCTTTCATTTCTTGAAGCAAAGTGTCCGCCGCCTCTGGTTCAGGGGGCGTGTGCTGATATGGCATGAGCTGCAAAACATCTGCTCCCTTGTGATGTAAAAAGTCAATGAGAGCTGGTGCATTTTCGCCGTGAAGCTGCACCATGACACGTTTACCCTGAAGCTCTTTGTCTTCTAACTTTGAAATGAGGTCACGAACGGTTCCATCTTCATCAGAAACATCTGGCTGAATGCCGTGTTTTTTTAGAGCCGCGAACGTTTTGTATCCTCTTGAAGCGATATGGGCACTTGATAAAATGTTCATAAATGCTTCTCCAAGCTGGAGCTCTTCTGCACTTTCAATTAATGTGTCTGTGCCGATACCCGTTGTTAAAATGACCCAGTCAGTTCCCTTCTTTACAAAGGTTTCTATACCTGGCTTTAATTCCTCTTTGGCTAAAAATACTGTGCCCTGAAGAGAACGAATAACAGCCTGTCCTCCTTGCTTTTCAACAAGTGTACGCATTTCTTCTGTTTTTCTTGTTCCGCATATGGCAATGGTCTTTCCAGCTAAGCCTTTACTCATTCTCATCCCTCTTTTTCTATCACATGTATGATGTATTGTATTAAATATAGATTTATTTGGAAGACGTTGCAAGTGTCTACTAAAAAAGAGCTTGACGTTTCTATCGAATTCGAGTATCTTTTGTAAGTGCAAATTGTAGGAGGTCATTATGGAAAAACAGAATGTTCAAGCAATTCGATTATCAATCGCAGACCCAACACCACTTGGTTTGTTTGGTTTAGCAATGGTGACGCTTGTTGCGTCTTCACAAAAACTAGGAATCACAGATGGCACATCCCTGATTTTACCTTGGGCTATCTTCCTTGGGGGAATCGCGCAGCTGATTGCGTCCATACAAGATTCAAAGCATCATAATATTTTTGGAGCCACTGCCTTCGGCGCATTCGGTCTTTTTTGGATGGGCGTTGGAACCACTTGGCTCATTCAAGCTGGCGTTTTTGGGAAAACGCTTGCGGGAGCTGCCGACCCAAAACAACTGGGTTTCGCTTTTATTGGTTATTTGATTTTCAGCTTATTTATGACGATCGGTGCAATGGAAACACATAAAGTATTGTTTTTGATTTTCGTCTTTATTGATTTCTTATTCATTGGCCTGTCCCTAAGCTCGTTTGGTGTGATGTACGATGTGACTCATACGATGGCTGGTATTGCAGAATTGATTATTTCTCTTCTTTCATTTTATGGTTCTGCAGCTGTTGTACTCAATACACATTTTGGCCGTACAGTACTGCCAGTTGGACAACCATTTCGCGTTTTTACAAAAGAATAAATAAAAAAGAACTGCTCTGTGTCAGTACTCAGATTGTAGAGAAACTCATGTTTTTCTACAATCTTTTTTATTTTTAAAATATTGATGTTCTTTTATTGTATTGACAGCCTGATTATAATACAACTGATCGTAATGGTTACAGATTCTACATAAAAATTAGATACAAAAAATATGCATACCGCCCCCTTTACTTTAAAGCTGTACAAGATGCATGTTTAGAACGCCACTTCATTTTCCGTATTTTCCATTTATTAAATAATTCTCTTTTAGAATGAAAACGAATATGGAAAATTGTTGAAAGAGTCATGTTACCAAAGTATTATTGAGACCTATTGTTAAATGCTATTGGAGGTATTTAAACTTATTTTAAAAAACAGGAAAAATGACTGATGTATAAATGTATTTTTTAGTTTAACCTAATTTTTACCCTGAAATTGGTTTCACAAGGGTTAATGTATATATTTTGAAGAGAAAACCAATTTAAAACAAGGGGGATGATACACTTCTTACACTACAAGGAGATGGAGATTAAAAGTAATGGCTTCTGCGCTTTATAGCATTATTTAACAGTATTAAGAATAATAAAAAAGAATTGGGAGAATAAGTATGATTAAAAAAATGGGTGTTTTTATATTACTTTCTTTATTAATCGTTCCAGCTTTTTCTCAGGAAGCATCTGCTCATACAGTGACCCCCGTGAATCCTAATGCTCAGGCGACAACAAAAGAGTTGCTGAATTGGCTAGCTCACCTGCCAAACCGATCTGAGGATCGCATACTGTCAGGTGCATTCGGCGGATATACAAATGCAACGTTTTCAATGTCAGAAGCTGATCGAATCAAAAATGCTACTGGCCAGTCACCTGCAGTATATGCTTGTGATTATTCGAGAGGATGGTTGGAGTCAGCCAGTATTACTGACGCAATTGATTACAGCTGCAACAGTAATTTAATTTCTTATTGGAAGAACGGAGGTATACCTCAGATTAGTTTGCATCTTCCTAACCCTGCGTTTCAATCTGGGCATTATAAAACTCCAATTTCAAACAGTCAATACCAAAAAATCTTAGACTCATCAACTACTGAGGGCAAGCGATTTGACGCTGTTTTGAGTAAAATTGCAGATGGTCTTCAGCAGTTTGAAAATGAACGTGTTCCTGTTCTATTCAGACCTCTTCATGAAATGAATGGAGAATGGTTTTGGTGGGGTCTAACTGAATATAACAAAAAAGACAACCAACGCATTTCACTTTACAAACAGCTTTATCAAAAAGTCTATCATTATATGACTGATACAAGAGGTTTGGATAACTTAATTTGGGTATATTCCCCAGACGCAAACCGAGACTTTAAGGTAGATTTTTATCCTGGATCATCTTATGTTGACATTGTGGGATTAGATGCGTATTTCTCAGATGCTTATTCGATTAAAGGATATGACGAGTTAACTGCCCTGAATAAGCCATTTGCTTTCGCAGAAGTTGGTCCGCAAACAGCAAATGGTAGCCTTGATTATTCACAATTTATCAATGCAGTTAAACAAAAATATCCTAAAACCATTTATTTCTTAGCTTGGGATGATGGTTGGAGTCCTGTGGCTAATCAAGGTGCCTCTAATCTTTATAATGATGGTTGGACACTGAATAAGGGTGAAATGTGGAGCGGGAGTTCACTTACACCAATAGTTGAATAATGAGATACAAAGAGCACTATGAAGAAACTTTACTTCATAGTGCTTTTAAATATAAATTGATACATAAATTCAGGAGATACAAAGCATGTTATAGTAAATTTCTTATTCAAGTTGTCTTTCAGTACGGTAACCATTTAGGTATCCGATAAACATCATTTTGAACAAAATAAGTGGATCAAGAGAAGGACACCTTTATTTTTCTTGTTCCCCTTGAAATATGTCTGCAATGATTTCATAAGAGCGCATTCTTTCTTGATGATCAAACATATCCGAATTAATCATCACTTCATCTGCTTGAGTCGCTTCAATAAAGGCTTCTAACTCTTTTTTCACCTTTTGTTTATCCCCAATCATCGTCGAACTTAATTGTTCGTCCACCATCGCCTTCTCATATGGACTCCATAGCCCATCCATACTTTCAACAGGGGCTTTGAGTTTTCCTGGTGTATTGCGAATGAGACTCAAAAACCGCTGATAATGAGACGTCGCCAAATACTCAGCCCGCTCTGTTTGATCAGCAGCAAAAACCGTCACACCAACCATCGCATAAGGTTTTTTTAACACATCAGATGGTCGAAATGACTGTCTGTATAATTCTAAAGCAGGAATGGTATTTTTAGGTGAGAAATGTGCCGCAAAAGCAAATGGCAGCCCGAGTTCCCCTGCAAGCCTTGCACTAAAACCACTTGAACCAAGAAGCCAAATTGGTATATCCAACCCTTCTCCTGGAACAGCTCTGACATGTTTTTTGACCTGACCAGTCGGTTTGAAATATTGCCGAAGTTCTTCAAGCTGCTCAGGGAAATCCTCCCCATTATGAAGATTACGTCTAAGTGCCCTTGCCGTTAACTGATCTGTTCCTGGTGCCCTGCCTAGACCTAAATCAATTCTCCCTGGATACAAAGTCTCCAGTGTTCCAAATTGTTCTGCAATGACAAGTGAAGAGTGGTTGGGAAGCATAATCCCCCCAGAACCAACTCGGATCTTTTCGGTCCCTCCAGCAATATATCCAATCAAAACAGACGTTGCTGAACTCGCAACTCCTTCCATATTATGATGCTCCGCAAGCCAATATCGATGGTAGCCCCACTTCTCAGCTTTTTTTGCTAAATCCATACTATGTTCAAATGAATCTTTGATTGTGCCACCTTCTGTTACAGAGGATAAATTTAACACGGAATATGCTGTGTGTTGTAAAACTGATTGACTCATACATGATGCCCCATTTCTGTCAAAAATCATACTAGTTTCATCCTTTCCACACCATAACATAAAACGATTTAACTTTTAAATGATTTGATTCGATGAACTTCGAACTAAAAAATATCATTAAGCTCAATTCCGCTTTTAAAATTTCCACATAGAATAAAATATTAACTTTTAGGAGATGGGGAATTTGTATAATCAGTACGATAACAAATGTCCCTTTTGCGGAAAAAAGCATGATTGGCAACCTCATTACAGAAAATCTCGTCACGATAGACCTCCATTTGATGATTGCCCTCTTCTTAAACGAGAATGTAAAAAGAAAAAAGTTGTTAAACATCACAGCACTTGTGCTAAAGCAAAAGGACGAAAAAAAACAAATACTAAGATTGTAAAAAGAGGGCCTACTGGACCTACTGGTGTTACTGGTGTTACTGGAGATACCGGACCTACTGGGCCTACCGGAGCCACTGGAGATACTGGGCCTACCGGAGCTACTGGTGCCACTGGAGATACTGGGCCTACCGGAGCCACTGGTGCTACTGGAGATACCGGGCCTACCGGAGCCACTGGTGCTACTGGTGTTACTGGGCCTACCGGAGCCACTGGTGCCACTGGTGCTACTGGGCCTACCGGAGCTACTGGTGCCACTGGAGATACTGGGCCTACCGGAGTTACTGGTGCTACTGGAGATACTGGGCCTACCGGACCTACTGGTGCCACTGGTGTTACTGGAGATACCGGAGCCACTGGTGCCACTGGTGTTACTGGAGATACCGGAGCCACTGGTGCTACTGGTGTTACTGGAGATACCGGAGCCACTGGTGCTACTGGAGATACCGGACCTACTGGTCCAACTGGTGCTACTGGAGATACTGGGCCTACCGGACCTACTGGTGTTACTGGAGATACCGGGCCTACCGGAGTTACTGGTGCTACTGGAGATACCGGGCCTACCGGAGCCACTGGTGCTACTGGAGATACCGGACCTACTGGTCCAACTGGTGCTACTGGAGATACTGGGCCTACCGGAGCTACTGGTGCCACTGGAGATACTGGGCCTACCGGAGCCACTGGTGTTACTGGAGCCACTGGTCCAACTGGAGATACCGGGCCTACCGGAGTTACTGGTGCTACTGGAGATACCGGGCCTACCGGAGCCACTGGTGCTACTGGTGTTACTGGGCCTACCGGAGCCACTGGTGCCACTGGTGCTACTGGGCCTACCGGAGCTACTGGTGCCACTGGAGATACTGGGCCTACCGGAGTTACTGGTGCTACTGGAGATACTGGGCCTACCGGACCTACTGGTGCCACTGGTGTTACTGGAGATACCGGAGCCACTGGTGCTACTGGTGTTACTGGAGATACCGGAGCCACTGGTGCTACTGGTGTTACTGGAGATACCGGAGCCACTGGTGCTACTGGAGATACCGGACCTACTGGTCCAACTGGTGCTACTGGAGATACCGGGCCTACCGGAGTTACTGGTGCTACTGGAGATACCGGGCCTACCGGAGCCACTGGTGCTACTGGAGATACCGGACCTACTGGTCCAACTGGTGCTACTGGAGATACTGGGCCTACCGGAGCTACTGGTGCCACTGGAGATACTGGGCCTACCGGAGCCACTGGTGTTACTGGAGCCACTGGTCCAACTGGAGATACCGGGCCTACCGGAGTTACTGGTGCTACTGGAGATACCGGGCCTACCGGAGCCACTGGTGCTACTGGTGTTACTGGGCCTACCGGAGCCACTGGTGCCACTGGAGATACTGGGCCTACCGGAGCTACTGGTGCCACTGGAGATACTGGGCCTACCGGAGTTACTGGTGCTACTGGAGATACTGGGCCTACCGGACCTACTGGTGCAGGATTAACAGGAATTGAAGCGTTTGATCCGGTAGTAAGTCCTACTTACCCAGTAGGGCAAGTAGTGACCTTTAATGGCAGTACGTATGTAGTAAATACTGCACCACCAACAGGTACACCAGATACTTCCCCAGACTACACATTACTGGCTGCAGCAGGATCAACCGGTGATACTGGACCTACTGGTACAACTGGTGCTACTGGTGTTACTGGAGATACCGGAGCCACTGGTGCTACTGGAGATACCGGGCCTACCGGAGTTACTGGTGCTACTGGAGATACCGGGCCTACCGGAGCCACTGGTGTTACTGGAGATACTGGGCCTACCGGAGCTACTGGTGTTACTGGAGATACCGGGCCTACCGGAGCCACTGGTGCTACTGGAGATACCGGACCTACTGGTCCAACTGGTGCTACTGGAGATACTGGGCCTACCGGAGCTACTGGTGCCACTGGAGATACCGGAGCCACTGGTGCTACTGGTGTTACTGGAGATACCGGAGCCACTGGTGCTACTGGTGTTACTGGAGATACCGGAGCCACTGGTGCTACTGGAGATACCGGACCTACTGGTCCAACTGGTGCTACTGGAGATACTGGGCCTACCGGAGCTACTGGTGCTACTGGTGTTACTGGAGATACCGGGCCTACCGGAGCCACTGGTGCTACTGGAGATACCGGACCTACTGGTCCAACTGGTGCTACTGGAGATACTGGGCCTACCGGAGCTACTGGTGCCACTGGAGATACTGGGCCTACCGGAGCCACTGGTGTTACTGGAGCCACTGGTCCAACTGGAGATACCGGGCCTACCGGAGTTACTGGTGCTACTGGAGATACCGGGCCTACCGGAGCCACTGGTGCTACTGGTGTTACTGGGCCTACCGGAGCCACTGGTGCCACTGGAGATACTGGGCCTACCGGAGCTACTGGTGCCACTGGAGATACTGGGCCTACCGGAGTTACTGGTGCTACTGGAGATACTGGGCCTACCGGACCTACTGGTGCAGGATTAACAGGAATTGAAGCGTTTGATCCGGTAGTAAGTCCTACTTACCCAGTAGGGCAAGTAGTGACCTTTAATGGCAGTACGTATGTAGTAAATACTGCACCACCAACAGGTACACCAGATACTTCCCCAGACTACACATTACTGGCTGCAGCAGGATCAACCGGTGATACTGGACCTACTGGTACAACTGGTGCTACTGGTGTTACTGGAGATACCGGAGCCACTGGTGCTACTGGAGATACCGGGCCTACCGGAGTTACTGGTGCTACTGGAGATACCGGGCCTACCGGAGCCACTGGTGTTACTGGAGATACTGGGCCTACCGGAGCTACTGGTGTTACTGGAGATACCGGGCCTACCGGAGCCACTGGTGCTACTGGAGATACCGGACCTACTGGTCCAACTGGTGCTACTGGAGATACTGGGCCTACCGGAGCTACTGGTGCCACTGGAGATACCGGAGCCACTGGTGCTACTGGTGTTACTGGAGATACCGGAGCCACTGGTGCTACTGGTGTTACTGGAGATACCGGAGCCACTGGTGCTACTGGAGATACCGGACCTACTGGTCCAACTGGTGCTACTGGAGATACTGGGCCTACCGGAGCTACTGGTGCCACTGGAGATACTGGGCCTACCGGAGCCACTGGTGTTACTGGAGCCACTGGTCCAACTGGAGATACCGGGCCTACCGGAGTTACTGGTGCTACTGGAGATACCGGGCCTACCGGACCTACTGGTCCAACTGGTGCTACTGGAGATACTGGGCCTACCGGAGCTACTGGTGCTACTGGAGATACCGGACCTACTGGTCCAACTGGTGCTACTGGAGATACTGGGCCTACCGGAGCTACTGGTGCTACTGGTGTTACTGGAGATACCGGGCCTACCGGAGTTACTGGTGCTACTGGAGATACCGGGCCTACCGGAGTTACTGGTGCTACTGGAGATACCGGACCTACTGGTCCAACTGGTGCTACTGGAGATACTGGGCCTACCGGAGCTACTGGTGCCACTGGAGATACTGGGCCTACCGGAGCCACTGGTGTTACTGGAGCCACTGGTCCAACTGGAGATACCGGGCCTACCGGAGTTACTGGTGCTACTGGAGATACCGGGCCTACCGGAGCCACTGGTGCTACTGGTGTTACTGGGCCTACCGGAGCCACTGGTGCCACTGGAGATACTGGGCCTACCGGAGCTACTGGTGCCACTGGAGATACTGGGCCTACCGGAGTTACTGGTGCTACTGGAGATACTGGGCCTACCGGAGCTACTGGTGCCACTGGAGATACTGGGCCTACCGGAGTTACTGGTGCTACTGGAGATACTGGGCCTACCGGACCTACTGGTGCCACTGGTGTTACTGGAGATACCGGGCCTACCGGAGCCACTGGTGCCACTGGTGCTACTGGTGCTACTGGTGCTACTGGAGATACCGGACCTACTGGTCCAACTGGTGCTACTGGAGATACCGGACCTACTGGTCCAACTGGTGCTACTGGTGTTACTGGGCCTACCGGAGCCACTGGTGCTACTGGAGATACCGGGCCTACCGGAGCCACTGGTGTTACTGGAGATACTGGGCCTACCGGAGCTACTGGTGTTACTGGAGATACCGGGCCTACCGGAGCCACTGGAGATACCGGACCTACTGGTGCTACTGGTGCCACTGGTGCCACTGGAGATACCGGACCTACCGGAGCCACTGGTGCCACTGGTGCCACTGGAGATACTGGGCCTACCGGAGCCACTGGTGCCACTGGAGATACTGGGCCTACCGGAGTTACTGGTGCTACTGGTGTTACTGGAGATACCGGAGTTACTGGTGCTACTGGTGTTACTGGAGATACCGGACCTACCGGAGCCACTGGTGCCACTGGTGCCACTGGAGATACTGGGCCTACCGGAGCCACTGGTGCCACTGGAGATACTGGGCCTACCGGAGTTACTGGTGTTACTGGAGATACCGGACCTACCGGAGCCACTGGTGCCACTGGAGATACTGGGCCTACCGGAGCCACTGGTGCCACTGGAGATACTGGGCCTACCGGAGTTACTGGTGCTACTGGTGTTACTGGAGATACCGGACCTACCGGAGCCACTGGTGCCACTGGTGCCACTGGAGATACTGGTGCCACTGGAGATACTGGGCCTACCGGAGCCACTGGTGCCACTGGAGATACTGGGCCTACCGGAGCTACTGGTGCTACTGGGCCTACCGGAGCCACTGGTGCTACTGGAGATACCGGGCCTACCGGAGCCACTGGTGTTACTGGAGATACTGGGCCTACCGGAGCCACTGGTGCCACTGGAGATACTGGGCCTACCGGAGTTACTGGTGCTACTGGAGATACCGGGCCTACCGGACCTACCGGAGTTACTGGTGTTACTGGAGATACCGGACCTACCGGAGCTACTGGTGTTACTGGTGTTACTGGAGATACCGGACCTACTGGTGCCACTGGAGCTAGCGGTCCTACTGATACGGCACTTTATGCTGGAAATACAACAGGTCCTACAATCATTACTATTGTAGGTGGTACGAACATTGCTTTACCAAGTAATCAAAATATTAATGGATTTACGCCGAATGGTTCAAATGATACATTCACAGTCCAGCAAACAGGTAAATACTATATCACATATCAAGTAAATACCACCGTTGCACTTTTAGTGAGCACAAGGCTATGGTTGAATGGATCAACTGCTATTCCAGGTTCAATTCAATCGTCTGCCGTATCCACAACTTTTATGAGCAATACAGTTATTGTCAATTTAACAGCAGGAAATACAATTTCATTACAATTTTTCGGAGCGATTGTAACAGCCATTCTAATAGGTGGTGGTGCAACCGGTGCATCACTTACCATCATCAGACTCAGCTAAATGAAACTAAGCTAGAAAAAAGAAAGGCTCTGTCAGCCTTTCTTTTTTCTAGCTTCAATTACGCTTATACAATGGTCAATATCATGAGATTGTAAGAGATGAAAAATAGACTGTATGATCGAAAACTCTAAATTCCACCATTCTAATAACTGAAGTTTTTCAATGATATCAGAAGAAAACCGATATTTCATGAGCCGCTGCGGGTTCCCTGCGACGATCGCATATGGTGGCACATCTTTTGTAATCAGACTATTTGCTCCAATGACTGCCCCGTTTCCTATATGTACCCCTGACATGATCGTTGCTCCATATCCAATCCAAACATCGTGCCCTATACACACATCTCCTTTTGATCGTGGATGTCCTTCAATATGAGCAGCATCTGTGAAAATTTGATTGAAGGGATATGTAGTGACCCAGTCTGTTCGGTGTTCACCACCAAGAAAAACTTTCACTTCGTTTGCGATAGAACAAAACTTCCCCACATTCAGCGTTGTTCCTTCTCCCCACGTCAAGACTTGAAAATCTGGTCCAGCATAAGTGAAGTCACCGATATCATAAGAACTGAGCTCACTTCTTTGGTTTAAAAACATAGAAGATCAGACCCCCTACAAAGTAATCGATCTTCGTATGTATATGCCAGATGATAGGCTCACATTATGATTGGACAAGTGCAACGATCTGCTTTTTCTTCCATACCAGTCGATAATAGCCATATTGGAGCAATAAGTTTACAAAAAAGGCTGCAGGATATCCTATCCAGATTCCTTTGATCCCAAGCGATGTATGGTGTGATAGCACATAAGCCACTGGTACTTCAACAAGCCAAATGGAACAAATACTAAAGATGGTCGGCCATAGAACTGTGCCACTTGCTCTCATTGTGGCTGCAACGATTTGTGCTGTTCCGAAAATGAGATAGCTCCATAGGGTAATCACGACCAAACTATATGCAATGTCAATCGTTGCAGGATCTGTTAAAAAGATAGATAAAATTTGCGGTGCGAAAATATAGACGAAAATAATAATCAATCCACCTATTGCAAAGTTTAGCCCCAGCCCAATTTTAATGACATCCTTCAAACGATTCATGTTTCCTGCGCCAATGAATTGTGCGGCGAAGATAGAAACCGCAATACCAAGGCTCACTGCAGGCATCTGTACATAACTTACGACTTGATTGACAACGCCATAAGCTGCGGTCGCCTGTGATCCATAATCGTTGACAAAAGAAATGACAGCAATTTCTGATAAAGAAATGAGAATCATATTAATACTAGATGGGATACTTAACTTTAAAAGCGTTTTTAATAAATCCCCTTTCATCAATAAATGCTTTCTAACCGACGCATCAATGCGCAGCGGGTGCTTTGTTTTATAAAGATAGATATGAAGAATGATAAACGTAACGATTGTAGAAATCACAGAAGAATACGCAGCACCATATAAACCAAATGCCGGTAAACCAAGCCAGCCGAATAATAAAATTGGCAGCAATAAAATATTGGTTCCTGTACTAATCATTAAGAAATAAAATGGGGTTTTTGAATCTCCTGTTCCTCGTAAAAAAGTTGTATAGACAAAATAAAGAAATAAGATGGGCATGGAGATGAATAGGATTCTGGCATATGCCGCACTTTCCTCCACAATATTTGCAGGTGTCCCCATCAGATGTAAAATATCTGTGGCAAAAAAACCTCCAATGACAGCTAAAGAAAGTCCGATTAAAAAGGTGAACGAAAGCGTTGTACCGATAATTTCCTTTAACCTCTGCTCATTTTTTGCTCCGTATGCTTGTCCAATAAGGATCGAGCTTCCTGATCCAATCCCAATGGAAAAAGAAACAAGTAAAAAGAAAAGTGGAAAGAATGCAGAAATCGCAGCTACTGCATCCTCTCCAATCCATCTACCGACAAGCACAATGGAAACAAGCTGTCCAATTGATTGCAAAATATTGCTTAATAAAAGTGGAATTAGAAAGATCGACATGGTTTTTACTAAAGATTGATTATTATCTAACGTCATGATGGTTCTCCTTCTCTGTCTAAAGATCCTCAGCTAATATGCTGACAATGCGGTCTTCTATCTCTTTTCCTTTTTCGTCATCAACGAGATGATTCAATAAGATGGAAAAAGCAAGCGTTTTTCCACTCTGCGTTTCAATATATCCAGATAGTGTGCTGACCGTTGATAGCGTACCTGTTTTTGCACGCACTTTTTCTAGTGTAGCTGGTTCTTTCAATCTGTTTCTTAATGTACCTCCCACCATACGCTCACTTGCCCCAGCTAACGGAAGTGCATGGACATAGGTGTTAAACCATTTTTCCTTTTGAATGTTTGTCAAAAATAAAGTGAATTGGTTTGCAGAAACAAGGTTAATGGGTGATATGCCTGATCCGTCTCTCAACACAGTCATAGATGCATCGATGCCATAGGCAGGAAGACGTTCATTCAGCACGTCAAGCCCTTTGTCAAAACTTCCTTTGTTCTTTACCCGCTTCCCAAGTTCTTTTAACAGAATTTCTGCATGTGTATTGTTGCTTAATTTCATCATCGGAACAAGAAGATCGGATAAAGGCATTGATGAATGGGAAGCGATTTTTTTCGATTTTTTAGGAACTTGTTTTGTTTTAAGTGATCCTTTCAGCTCAATCCCCTCAGCCTTTAATGCTCGTTTCATTAAGTCTAAAGCGTACGTTGTCGGTTCCCATAATGCGACCCATTGTTTAGACGAAGATGCTTTTAGCGGAATCGTCCCAGTCAGTGTAATTTTGTTTGTACCGTGAGAGCGTTTAAAAGATATTTTCTTCTTTCCGCCTTCTGGCACAGTTTTCACTTGATTGATAACTTGAGCGACGTCAGTCTTCGGGATCATCTTATAGCTGGCCTTCTGCCCTGCTTTCTTTCCCGGATTGACTTCGAGAATGATCGTCCCTGCATCATAATCCTCATTCGGTGAAGCAGTAAGAGCAGATATTTGAGCGCCGTAATATTGATCTTCATCACTCCACGGCAGATCGATTGAATACCTTGTGTCATCAAACCAAGTATCATCAGCTAAAAGCTGTCCACGAATCGTATGTATTCCGGCCTTTTTGACTTGTTTGGCTAATGCGGCAAAATCGCTTTCTAACAATGTCGGGTCTCCAGTGCCTCGGAGATAAAGATTGCCGTGCAATGTTTTTTTGTGAATTGAACCATCTATCCAAACGTCTGTTGGAAAAGTGTGTGTTTCACCCAGTAGATCGAGTGCGATAGCAGATGTGAGTAATTTCATATTAGAAGCAGGAGTCAGACGGATGTCCGCTTGATGTTCATAAAGAAGAGAAGTGTCAGAAGTATCGCGTACGCTGATGCCAGCAATCGCGCCCTCTAGATCAGGTGCTGTTCGAATGAATTCGTCTAAAGAAGTGATCCAATTTGATTGATCATCATGAGCCGTTAGTTGTTCATCCTTCACTGAAAAAGGGAGAAATAACATCGACAAAATACATAGTTGTAACAACATGACCTGTGAGAAACGTTTCACGAAATCCCTCCTTTTTAGAAAAGCAGCCAAATTTAGCAGATTATGTTCATTATACACAAAAGAACGTTTGTTCTCAAAGGTTTTTTAAACAGAAAAGTCAGCTTTCTTTGACGAAAACTGACAAGCCTCTTTTACCTTTTTTCAGGATTCCAGCCATCGTTTCCGCTAAGTACGGATTGAACGGTGATTTGACTTGCTTCGTTTTTTGTTAATATCGTTGACCACTTCACCCGGTTTGCCATATGACTCCCTGCGCCCGTTGATCCATATTCTTGATATCTAGCCGTTCTTTCGTTGTCTTTGTTCTCCCAGTTATGCCATCCCTCAGCTTTAATATGTTCATCCATTTTTGTTTGGAGGAACGTGACAGCCGAATGTGGTCTCCATGGACGGCCTAAGTACACAGATTGAGACGAAGCCGTTCCTTTATTTAATGTGGAATCAATAAAAACGTAGCCATACTTTTGCGCTTCTGTTGTGGATGCCGCTGTAATATACCCATTTCCAAGACTTTTTATTTCAGCTCTTTTAAATACAGCCGTTGCTGAACCAAAGATGAAGTCAACCGTGCCCTCGATATAGCAATCTTCATAATATTGTCTCCCTGTGCCTGTGGCATAAAGTGTATCTTGATAACCGAGAACACGTACGTGTTTAAACACAGCCCGGTCCCCGGATACATAAAGGGCAACCGCCTGCCCTGCGTTTCGGCCAGCTGTATTTTGAAACGTGATATTTTCTGCGTAAAAATGATTTGCCCGAATCATTGTACTAGAGCTATTGGTTGTGCTCCCGCTGCTTGCATTTGTATCATCATACGTCAGAATCGTCTGATACTGATTTTCTCCAATAAAGGACACATACGGCTTATTTTGCGGAAGGAGAATCTTTTCTTTATACACACCATTTTTAATATATATCGTCGTTTGCTGTTGATTGTTCACTGGTATCGCATCAATGGCAGATTGAACCGTTCGGAATGTCCCATTTCCTTTTTGATCGACAATAAGCACGCGGTTTGTTTGATGGTTGTGTCCAGCTGCTTGCGCATAAGCTGAGTCAAAAAGCAGTAAGGCCAATACCATCATCAGCAGTCGTTTTCCATACTTCATCACACATCTCCCCCTTATATTGTGAACGTTTTCATTGACGTATTCTTTTTGATCCTATTCAGTGATAAAACAAAAAAACACAAAAAAACATCCACTGTGTTAGGTTGTGGATGTTTTTTCATATTTCATCGCATAAATTCCTTCATTTTCAATCCATTCACAAAATAGGACGTCTTTATAGGAGGAAATGTGCTGCTTTTTCAATTGCTCTCTCAGCCACGCTTCATCAAATCCAGCTTCCTTTAAATCTTTTCTTAAAATCTCTCCGTCGATAATAAACGTTCTAGGCAATGTGACTTCTTTTCCTTTCACGTTCACATCTTCGGCTGTAGCTGGTGCATATTTCATTTTCGGAAGCACACTCACAGACCCATCCGTTTCCAAAATGGCAAATTCAATTTCATTAAGAGCAAAATGCCCTTTCGCTCGAATCAGTGTCTGCAACTGATTTAAATCGAGCATATTTTTCTTTAATCGATTATAGTGAATCTTTCCTTTATCAATCACAAGAGTCGGTCTTCCTTCTAAGAAAGCGCGAATGGATTTGAATTTTTGTGAAAGCCATTCAACTGTGTAGATTAAAACGCCCCAGACTGCAACTGCAAAAAGGATATGTAGCACGCTGACTTCTGGATCAAAAATGGCGTTACCGACCATCTCCCCTAAAATCAGTGCAGAAATAAAATCAAACGGCGTGATTTGTGCAAATTGTGTTTTCCCTAATAACTTTGTAATGGAAAATAAAGCGAAAAATCCGATAAAGAGTTCAATCAAAATATTAAAAAATGGCACACATATACCTTCCTTTCTCACTGCATGTACTTACAGCATGTACAGGAAAGGAAGGTTCTAAACCATTTATGAAGGCAGTAAAATAAAGACGTCGTCTCCCTCAAGCGTTTTGTTAGATCCATCATCTAGAATTTCAAATCCCACCATGTCTGAATCATAAAAAGCCATGACCACTCTTTGGTCATGGCTTTTCTCTATATATGGTAAACACCCTTTGTTTGACCTATTTTGGCAGAACCGAACTCCCCATTAAATAACGGTCTACCTCGTGCGCCACTTGTCTGCCTTCGTTAATTGCCCAGACAATCAAGCTTTGACCGCGTCTTGCATCTCCCGCTGCAAATACGCCTTCTACATTCGTTGTATATTCCCCATATTTTGCGTCAATCCGATTGTTTTTGCTGTCCACGCCAAAGTGTTTCACTAGCGGCTGTTCAGTTCCCTCAAAACCAATCGCAATAAAGACTAGCTGAGCTGGCCATACCTTCTCTGTTCCTGGAATCTCATGAAATTCAAACTTCCCTTGCTCGTTTTTCACCTTTTCCATTTGAATGGTATGAAGCTCTTTTAACTTCCCATTTTTATCAGCCACAATCTTTGTGGTTTGAATCGAATATTGCCGCGGATCTTCTCCAAATTTTGCTTGTGCTTCTTCGTAAGCATAATCTAGAGAGAAGACATAAGGCTGTTCTGGCCACATGTTATCCCCTACACGTGTATCTGGAAGCTTTGGATGCTTTCCGAATTGAACAACACTTTTTGCTTTTTGGCGAAGTGCAGTTGCGACGCAGTCAGCGCCTGTATCTCCTCCGCCAATCACAATGACGTCTTTCCCTTTTGCGTCAATAAAGTTTTTATCTTTGAATCCTGAATCAAGCATGCTTTTTGTTGCGAGTGTTAAATAATCCATTGCCAGGTGAATCCCTTTTGCTTCCCTGCCTTCAATTAACAAGTCACGCTGCTTTTGTGCACCTGTACAAAGGATGACCGCATCAAATTGCTCTTTCAGTTCATCAGCCGTGATATCCACACCAATTTCTGTATTGGTCACAAAGTCAATGCCTTCTTGTCTTAAAAGTTTGACTCTGCGCTCAACGACTTCTTTGTCGAGTTTCATATTCGGAATACCATAAGTGAGCAGTCCGCCTAGACGATCAGATCGTTCAAACACGGTTACAGCATGGCCTGCTTGGTTTAGTTGGTCTGCACTTGCCAGTCCTGCTGGTCCTGATCCGACAATGGCGATCTTTTTCCCTGTACGGCTTGAAGGAATTCTTGGTGTAATCCAGCCATTTTCAAAACCTTTATCAATGATCGTCCGTTCGATATTTTTAATCGATACTGCTGGATCATTGATCGCGACGGTACATGAGCCTTCACAAGGTGCTGGACATACTCTTCCAGTAAATTCAGGGAAATTGTTCGTTTTTTGTAGTCTTTCAAGCGCTTCTTTCCATCTGCCCCGGTAGACAAGGTCGTTCCATTCTGGAATTAAATTGTAGATCGGGCAGCCAGAAACGCCGCCCCTGATCTCCATCCCAATTTGACAAAACGGTGTTCCGCAATCCATACATCTAGCACCCTGCTGTTTCAATACCTCATCTGTATAAGGAACTGAATATTCTTTCCAGTCATTTTGACGAGTGAGAGGGTCACGTTCATTTGGCTTTTCTCTTTTATAATCCATAAAACCTGTTGCTTTGCCCATTGTCCTCTCCCCTTTCTTAATGAGCGAGGGCTGCTTTTTGCCCGTTTGCCGTTTCTTTATTTTTCGGTTTTGTGTTTGCTTCAAATGCGAACATAACAGCTTCCTCGTGGCTGAGGCCTGCTTGTTTTTGTTCCTCAATGCTTTGAAGCATCATTTTGTAATTTCTCGGAATGATCTTAATGAATTGATTCTTTTCTTGTGCCCAGTTCTCGAGAAGCGCTGCTGCTTTTGAGCTGTTTGTATAATCAAGGTGTTCCTGAATCATTTGCTTCACTTCTTGTTCTTCTTCGTGATCTGTGAGTTTTTCAAACATGATCATTTCCATGTTGCACATTCTTTTGAACTGTTTTGCATCGGATGTATGCACATAAGCGATACCGCCAGACATCCCTGCGCCAAAGTTTTTCCCGACGTCACCTAAAATGACAACACGTCCGCCAGTCATGTATTCACAGCCGTGATCACCGATTCCTTCAACGACCACATTGACACCTGAATTACGCACGGCAAATCGTTCACCTGCACGACCGTTAATATAAGCTTTTCCGCTTGTCGCGCCGTAAAATGCAACGTTACCGACAATCACGTTCTCATGTCCATTTTGTACAAAGTGATCAGATGTTTTGACAGCAATTTTGCCTCCAGAGAGTCCTTTGCCGATATAGTCATTTGAGTCACCTGTTAAATATAAAGACATCCCCTTTGGAACAAATGCGCCGAAGCTTTGTCCAGCTGAACCAGTGAACCGAAGTGTGATCGTATCCTCTGGCAGACCTTCTTCTCCGTAGCGCTTAGACACTTCACTGCCCGTAATCGTTCCAGCTACACGGTGAATGTTGCGAATGTTTAGTGACAGATCAACTGGTGTTTGATGATCGAGCGCTTCCTGTACATAAGGAAGAATCTCATTCATATCCAGTGATTCATCAATTTTATGATTTTGTGGCGTTCTGAATGTGCGTGGTCCCTCTGGCTGATAAAGCAGGGTTTCAAGGTTCAGCTGTCCTGCTTTCCAGTGTGCTTTTGCTCTTTCACTTACTGATAAAACATCCGTACGCCCAATCAATTCATCCATTGATGTAAAGCCAAGTTCAGCTAAAATTTCTCTTACTTCCTCTGCAATAAACATCATGAAATTGACAATGTGATCAGGGTCACCCATGAATTTTTTGCGAAGTTCCGGGTTTTGAGTAGCGACTCCGACTGGGCAAGTATCTAAATGACATGCTCTCATCATGACGCATCCTAATACGACAAGTGGAGCTGTCGCAAAGCCGTATTCTTCTGCTCCTAAAATCGCAGCCATGACAACGTCGCGTCCTGTCATTAATTTTCCATCCGTTTCAAGAACGACTCGCTCTCGAAGGCCGTTTAAGACAAGGGTTTGATGCGCTTCTGCCAATCCAAGCTCCCAAGGAAGTCCTGTATGTTTAATACTTGTTTTCGGAGAAGCCCCAGTACCGCCATCATATCCACTAATTACGATGACATCCGCTGTCCCTTTTGCGACACCTGCTGCAATCGTACCAACGCCAGCTTTAGAAACTAGCTTGACACTGATGCGTGCGTCACGGTTTGCGTTTTTCAAATCATGGATCAATTGAGCCAAATCCTCGATTGAATAAATATCATGGTGAGGCGGTGGTGAGATTAGGCCAACACCTGGCGTAGAACCACGTACGTCTGCGACCCAAGGATATACTTTATTGCCTGGCAGCTGTCCGCCTTCTCCCGGCTTTGCACCTTGCGCCATTTTAATTTGCAGTTCATCTGCATTAACTAAATAATGACTTTTCACACCAAAGCGGCCAGAAGCAATCTGTTTAATTGCACTTCTGCGATCATCTCCGTGCTCATCTACTGTAAAGCGAGCAGGATCTTCCCCGCCTTCTCCGCTGTTGCTTTTGCCGCCAATTCGGTTCATCGCAATCGCTAGTGCTTCATGCGCTTCTTTACTTAGTGAACCAAATGACATCGCACCTGTCTTAAAGCGGCGGACAATGGATTCAGCAGATTCAACTTCTTCTAGACGAACTGGCTTTTGTTTTGAACGAAAAGCAAATAGATTTCTAAGGAAACCAATTCGTTCTTCATCTGCTGCCTTCGTGTATTGCTTAAATAGATCATAATCTTCGTTGCGGCATGCCCACTGAAGGGTATGAATGGTTTTTGGGTTAAAGGCATGATGCTCTCCATTTTTTCTCCACTGGAACTCACTGCCTGATTCTAGCGTTTGATCAGTTGATGCCTGATACCCAGCCTCATGACGAAGCTTTGCTTCACTTGCAATGGTGTCAAGATCAATACCGCCTAGCTGAGAAGCTGTTCCTGTGAAATACGCCTGGATGACATCTTCACTAATGCCGACTGCTTCAAAAATTTGTGCGCCTCGATAGCTTTGGACAGTGGAAATTCCCACTTTAGACATTACTTTAACTACGCCCTCAGTCACACTTTTCCCAAACTTTGTGACAGCTTCATCAAAGCTAATCGCAATCGCTTCTTCAGCAATAAGCTGTTTGTATGTTTCGTAAACGAGGTATGGATGGATCGCATCTGCACCGTAGCCAATCAGTGCGGCAAAATGATGAACCTCTCTTACTTCTCCAGATTCGACGATTAAGCTCACCTTTGTTCGTAAGCCTTGACGCACAAGATGCTGATGAAGTGCACTCAATGCAAGAAGTGGTGGAATCGGCACTTTTTCTTCCGTCATGTCACGATCGGAAAGAATTAGTAAAGATACCCCTTCACGAATGGCTTTTTCTGCCTCTTCAAACATCGCATCAAGACCACGTTTTAGGTCATCAGTGAAAAGTGTATGAATCGTTTTGCTTTTAAAGGCGTTATGAACAATCGTTTTCAATCCGTTGAACTGCCCGCTTGTTAAAACGGGTGTATAAAGTTTAATTCTTCGGCATGAATATTCATTTGGATGTAAAATATCTCCCTCAGCACCTAACCAAGTCATGGTCGATGTGACAAGCTGCTCACGAATGGCATCAATTGGCGGGTTCGTCACTTGAGCAAACAGCTGTTTGAAATAAGAAAACAGCGACTGCGCACGATCTGATAACACAGCAAGCGGTGTATCACTTCCCATTGAGCCGATTGGGTCCTTGCCTTCTTCTAGTAAAGGAATTAAATACTTTTGAATGTCTTCGTACGTATAATGGAAAGCACGCTGACGCGTTAACAAATCACTCATTATACTAGAATTTTCTGAATTTTCTTCCGAGCGATTGACGTGAACCATTTCTTCATCGAGCCATTTTTGATAAGGAAGTTCATTCGCAATCGAAGATTTCACTTCTTCATCAGAAATAATGCGTCCTTCTTCTAAATCGATTAACAGCATTTTACCTGGTTCAAGACGGTCTTTATACTTCACATCTTCTTCATTCGTGTCGATGACGCCGACCTCAGATGAGAAAATGATATGATCGTCATTTGTCACATAGTATCTAGCGGGTCTTAATCCGTTACGGTCTAAGATGGCGCCGATTTGTTTACCATCCGTAAACGAAATCGCTGTCGGGCCATCCCACGGCTCCATTAACGAACTATGGTATTCATAAAATGCCCGTTTCTCTTTTGACATGTGCGTATTCTCCGTCCAAGGCTCAGGAATCAGCATCATCGCTGTATGAGCAGGAGTACGCCCTGCAAGTACGAAAAATTCAAAGGCATTGTCTAAAATGGATGAATCACTTCCGTCTGCATTCAGCACTGGCAAAATCTTGTCTAGATCTTCTCCGAAGGCTTCAGACACGAATTGTTGTTCTCTTGCTCTCATCCAATTGATGTTTCCTCTTAATGTGTTGATTTCTCCGTTATGAATTAAGTAACGGTTTGGATGCGCTCGTTCCCATGTCGGGAAAGTATTTGTACTAAATCTTGAATGAACGAGTGAAAATGCAGAAACAAATGTTTCATCCTGTAGATCAAGATAAAAAGCATCAACTTGATCTGATGTTAAAAGTCCCTTATATACAATGGTTTGACTAGACAGGCTGACAAAGTAAAATTGTTTTTCCTCTGCTGTTCCCCAATTTTCAGCCTGCTTACGGATGACATATAATTTTCGTTCAAATGACAAACGGTCTGTTACGTTGTCGTTTGCTCCGATAAAGACCTGCCTCACAACCGGACAGCTCTTCGCTGCGACAGTACCAATTTTCCCTGCATCGACAGGAACCGTTCTCCAACCAATTAATGTTTGACCTTCTTGTTTAATGAACCCGTTGATTTTCTGTTCAATGGCGTGACGCGTTTTTTCGTCATCATCTTTTGAAAAGAAGACCATTCCTACCCCGTAACGGCCCTTTTCTGGAAGTGCAAATTCTTTGCAGTTCTTTCTAAAGAAAGCGTCTGGCAGCTGTACCATTAAACCGGCACCATCACCTGTATACGGATCACTGCCTTGCCCACCGCGGTGATCAAGCTGGCACAGCATTTGCAATCCCTTTTTGACGATACTATGTGTCGCCTCCCCTTTTAAATGGGCGTACAGTCCGATTCCACATGCATCATGTTCAAATTCAGGACGGTAGAGACCTTGTGGTTGTGGTAGTTGATTATAAGTCATCGTTTCTCTCCCCCGTTTAAAAGATCCGTTTTTTCACAGTAATAAAATCTCACAAACTCTGTAACTTATTTTAAGTTTTCAAATTAATATAAACAATATATAATTTAGATCAAAACAATCTCTTTTTGAGATAGATGGGTGTGAAGTGCAAAAATGGAGCTTCGTCAATTACGTTATTTTGTAGAAGTTGCTGACCGTGAACACGTGTCAGAAGCGGCTGAAAACTTACACGTTGCCCAATCTGCCATCAGCCGGCAGATTGCCAATTTAGAAGAAGAACTTGGAGTGGCTTTATTCGAACGAGAAGGACGAAATATCAAATTAACGAAAATCGGCAGACAATTTTTGGACCATGTCAGAACCGCCCTAAAAGCGATAGATTACGCCAAAGAACAAATTGATGAATACTTAGACCCCCACAAAGGGACAGTGAACATTGGATTTCCTACAAGTCTAGCAAGCCAAGTGCTCCCTTCTGTCATTTCCGCATTTAAGCTGGAATATCCAGAGGTCGATTTTTTACTTCGTCAAGGTTCCTATAAGTTTCTGATTGAAGCTGTCAAAAATCGAGACATTGATCTTGCCTTTTTAGGACCCGTCCCGACAAACGATCCTCAAATAGAAGGAAATATCTTGTTTTCCGAAAGCATTTATGCCCTTTTGCCAATTAGTCACCCCTTTAGTGGGCAAAGAAGTATTCATTTAAGTGATTTGAGAAAAGACCATTTCGTTTTATTTCCTGAAGGATATGTGCTGAGACAAATTGCGGTTGATGCCTGTAAGCAGGCTGGCTATGAGCCTACTATCTCATCTGAAGGAGAAGATTTGGATGCCATTAAAGGTCTCGTGTCAGCGGGTATGGGCGTTACCTTATTACCCGAAAGTGCCTTTTATGAAACAACACCGCGATTTACAGTGAAAATTCCCATTGATTTCCCTCAAGTGAGGAGAACGGTCGGAATTATTGCTTCTAAATCGAGAGAGATGTCTCCTTCTGCCCATGATTTTTATATGTTTGTAAAGGACTTCTTTTCAAAAATTGAACAATATAAATAATTCATTAAAACAAGACATTTCATTTGTAGAAATAATCCCTCTTTGTATATGATGAGTTACAGAACAACAGACTATATGGAAGAAAGGTAATCGTATGAAATCAATTTTATCGTTTTTAAAGCCCTATCGGCTATCCGTTGTGTCCATTGTGATTCTCACCTTTTTAAGCAGTATGCTCCAGCTGTATTTACCGACGCTTACAGCAGATATCGTTGATGTCGGGATCGTCCAAGGAGATGTCGCTTATATATGGAAGGTTGGTGGCTGGATGGTGGCTTGTTCTTTACTTGCCATCTTGCTCACGATTTGGAAGTCCTACTTGTCATCTAAGACAGCTCTAGGCTTCGGGCGTGATATGAGAAGACAGCTGTTTGTGCATGTCGAACAATTCTCATTAGAAGAATTTCAAAAAATCGGGACATCTTCCTTTATTACAAGATCAACAAATGATGTGAAACAAGTTCAAGATGTCACGATCATGATCTTACAAATGATGACACGGGCGCCTCTAATGCTCGTTGGTGGAATTATTTTGGCTGTATCTAGAGATGCTGTGTTATCTCTCATCTTTTTAGCAGCTCTTCCCCTTCTTGGTGGGTTCATTTATTTGGTGTCAAGAAAAGCGATCCCCCTCTTTGGCCAGCTTCAGAAAAAAACGGACCGGCTGAACTTGATTATGAGAGAGTCGCTTTCAGGTATTCGGGTCATACGTGCGTTTAACCGAGTAGATGACGAAAAGGAACGTTTTCAAGAAGCCAATACATCGTATAAGGATACTGGTCTTAAGGTCAATCGATTAATGGCGTACTTGTTCCCTTTTATGCTCATTATCATGAACTTCACGAATATCGGCATTGTCTGGATTGGCGCTAATCGGATTGATGCCGGACAGATGGAAGTCGGGAATCTGATCGCCTTCATTCAATATGCGATGATGATTTTAATGGCACTCATTATGCTTTCTATGAGTTTTATTATGGTGCCTAGAGCTCAGGCATCAGCTAAACGGATGAATGAAGTGTTAAATCTAGAACCCAAAATTAAAGACAAAAAAGAAGCTGTCACTAAACTTGATCAGCCAGCCCAGTCCATTCGCTTTGAGAATGTGTCATTTTATTATTCAAATGCTGAAAAACCAGCCGTTCAAGACATGACGTTTGAAGCCAAAAAGGGTGAAACGACAGCGATCATTGGCAGTACAGGTTCCGGGAAAACGACCCTTCTTCAGCTGATGACACGTTTTTATGAAGCAACAGAAGGAAAAATCACATTAGATGGTGTCGATATTAGAGAATTGCCTCAAGAGAAACTGAGAAGTCAGATGGGTTATGTTTCTCAAAAAGCCATTTTATTTAGCGGAACCATTGCTGATAATGTGCGCTTTGGCAAACACGATGCAACAGATGACGAGATTTGGCAGGCACTGCGGACAGCACAGGCCGAAGAATTTGTTTTGCAAAAAGATGGCGGAATTCACGCAGAGATAGACCAAGGGGGTTCGAATCTCTCTGGCGGTCAAAAGCAGCGTCTTTCGATCGCAAGAGCACTCGTAAGAAAACCTGCATTCTACTTGTTTGACGATAGCTTCTCTGCCCTTGATTACAAAACGGATGCAAAACTTCGGTCAGCGCTAGAAGCTGAAAAAGAGCATGCTGCTTTGATTATTGTGGCTCAAAGAATCAGCACAGTGAAGCATAGCGATAAAATCATTGTGTTAGATGATGGAAAAATAGCAGGTATCGGTACACATGAACAGTTACTGAAAGATAATCTTGTCTATCAAGAGATCGTCGCATCACAGGAAGGTCAGGAGGTGGAGCAAGGATGAGTAAAAAAATGTCTTCTGGAATGGGACATAAAGGCGGTCACCCAAGGGGGCCGGCCCCAAAACCGAAGGAATTTAAAAAAACACTTCTTCGTTTAACGGGCTATTTAAAACCGAGGAAATTTCAGCTGATCATTGTCCTGATTGCAGCGATCGGTTCAACCGTTTTTAATGTCATCAGTCCAAAATTACTTGGGGATGCCACCTCTTCCCTATTTGAAAGTTTTACACAAGGAACTGGTGTTCAATTCGATGTCATTTCACGCATTTTATTGCTACTTGTTCTATTATATGTCGTGGCTTCTCTCTTCTCATTCGTGCAGCAATATGTAATGGCAGGTGTCTCGCAACAGACGATTGCTGAACTAAGACAAGAAGCGAGTGACAAACTCACACGTCTCCCCCTTCGTTATTTTGATAAAACAACACACGGAGACACGCTGAGCCGGGTAATGAACGACATTGATAATATTAATACTTCTTTACAGCAGGCACTCACGCAAGTGATCACATCTGTCATTACAGTCATTGGAATTGTCGTGATGATGCTTTTCATCAGTCCGCTGCTGACGCTGCTTGTTTGTTTGACGCTACCTCTTAGTTTGTTTGCGATTCGAGGCATTACATCATTTTCACAAAAGTATTTTAAAGCACAGCAAAAAGAACTAGGGATGATCAATGGACATATTAATGAAATGTTCACAGGACATCAGACGGTTCGTGCGTATGGCTATGAAAAGAAAGCCATTGATACATTTGATCAATTAAACGAACAACTATATGAATCTTCAAGAAAAGCACAATTTATCTCCGGCTTAATGATGCCGATGATGACCTTTATTGGGAATCTTGGCTATGTGGCGGTAAGTGTTGCTGGCGGAATTCTTGTCATTAACGGGAATATTCGTGTTGGGGATGTGCAAGCATTTATCCAATACACACAGCAAATGTCGCAGCCACTTGTGCAAGCATCCAGTGTTGCAAACTTAGTTCAATCTGCTATCGCTTCTGCTGAACGGGTGTTTGACATTTTAGATGAGGAAGAAGAACATGCGGAAGAAGATGCAGCGATTGATCTTAAATCCCTTTCCGGAGATGTGGCCTTTGAGCACGTTCACTTCGGTTATGAGAAAGACCAACCCATTATTAAAGATTTGAATTTACATGTCCGAGAAGGACAAACGGTTGCCATTGTTGGGCCAACAGGCGCTGGAAAAACAACGATTATTAATCTGTTAATGCGCTTTTACGAGCTAGATCAAGGCTCCATTCGCATTGGCGGCGTAAAAACAACCGACCTCAGCCGAGAGCAAGTGCGTGACTTATTTGCGATGGTTCTTCAGGATACGTGGCTCTTTGAAGGCACAATTTATGACAACATCGCATATGGCAGACCACATGTTTCAAAAGAGGATGTGTTGAAGGCCGCTAAACATGCCTATGCAGACGATTTCATCCGCACCCTTCCAGATGGATATGACACACTCTTAACAGAAGATGCCGGCAACCTCTCGCAAGGTCAGCGTCAACTGTTAACCATCGCACGTGCCATCTTATCTGATCCGAAGATATTAATCTTAGATGAAGCAACAAGCAGTGTCGATACACGGACAGAAATGCATATTCAAAAAGCGATGAATGAATTAATGAACGGCAGAACAAGCTTCGTCATTGCACATCGACTTTCAACGATTAAAGATGCCGATCTCATTTTAGTCATGAAAGATGGCACGATTATTGAAAAAGGAACTCATCGTGAGCTTTTGAAAGAAAAAGGTTTTTATGCAGACCTCTATATGAGTCAATTTGCCGAAAACCAAGTCGGTTAAACAGCACCAAAAAGGATAGACAGCATGTAAAAATGCATGTCTATCCTTTTTGTGATACTTTAAGCTTCCCGTTTTCTGACTTTCACACTGAGTTTTGTCATGTAATCTGCTTCATTTTTAGACATCAGAGAATGAAGTAAATACTCCTCAAAGACATCTCCATCCAGTATCATATCCTCTGCTTCGATTTGATCTAATAAACGTGAATAGGCAGTCTCCATTTCTTCATATGTGCCTTGTTGATACATGACTGCATAAAGGCCCGCTGGCTTTTTGACTGCATCCGGCCCTTCCATTCGGCAAAACAGCCTATCAGACTGATGATAATGACGCTGCAAAAACTGCTCCTTGTTTAAAACAGAACCATTTGCCGCGGCACCTTTAATACCAATCCCTTTCAGAAATTCTCCTACAATTCGAGAAATTTCTTCTACAGGTGTGTTTGAATCAATCGGGTTTGATGTACTGAGGACGATCGGTTCCTCTGGCAGTTCTTGAAATAAGACCTCCCCTGTTTTCACTGATGATAATTCATTCGTTGTCTCGATCACACGAAAAAGAAAGGATTGAATATCCTGTAGTTTTTGGATCTCCTCCCCGACCTTTTCTGCTTGCTCAACCGCAAGGCTTTGCAATTTATCTAGAGAAGGCTCAGTGAAGTATTGTTTTAATTGTTTGATCGGAAATTGGACAGCGCGAAGGGATTGAATAGCCATGAAATGATCAAATTGTTCAAATGTATAATAACGGTACCCGTTTTCCTGAACACCTGCCGGCTTAAACAAATCGATCTTATCATAATAGAGCAGTGTATCTTTTTTCACTTCAAATAATGCCGCAAATTCTCCAGTTAAAAATGTTTTTTGACCATCGCTCATCATTTTAGGGCTCCTTTCTTGACTATGGAGTTACTCCATCCTTTATGATAACATGCATAAACACCACGTATGTGGAGAAAGGATTTAAACATGAACAAAATCGCACAAGATCAAGTCACATTATCACTTGCAAAACAAGAGGACTTCCCTTTGATGAAAAAAGAACTGCAAGAAGCTTTTACAGCTGGCATCATTGATGCATTTGGCGATGCAGAAGGCGGACCAATTCCACCTGATGAGTCGATTGATGAATCTTTTTATTCGGCTGAGAACCTTGTCTATCATATTTTACTAAATGATCAAAAGGCAGGAGGGGTTGTCTTAAAAATCAACCCGTATACACACCGTAATTCGGTGGATCTATTATACATCTCTTCGTCATCTCATAGCCGCGGCATTGGTCAGGCAGCATGGAAAGCCATTGAAGCGCAATATCCAGAAACGAAGGTGTGGGAAGTTGTCACTCCTTATTTTGAAAAACGCAACATTCATTTTTATGTGAACAAATGCGGATTTCAGATTGTTGAGTTTTATCACTTACACCATCCAGATCCGAGCTTCCCTCATGCGAAGGATCAAGAAAATGACCCTTTAGCGCCTGAGACATTTGAATTTTTCAAATTTGAGAAAGTCATGAAAAAAGACCGTTCAAGTTCATAAAAAACTCCCCTCATATGGAGAATTTCAAATTGTTGACAAAGGGCTAAAATCAAGTTCATTTTAGCCCTTTGTCTTCTTTTTCAAGGGTTGTCAGTACTTCAGCATCGTTTTCATGTCGTTCCCCTTTTTCTCTCTTTTTTTATCATACACTAAAGAACACTACCCTAAGTTATAGACTGACATAGCAGAATGAGACACGAATAAAACACCCTTATTAGGCTGACATGCTACCAAATGTTTTTGGTGCGTGGTAGCCTAATTTTTCTTGGATACGCTCTTCATTATAATACTTGATGTAACGATCGATTCGTTGCCTGACATCTTTTTCTGATATAGAGTTGAACTTTGTAAACATAAATTCCTCTGATTTTAAGCTAGAATGGAATGATTCAATCACTGCGTTATCCCAACAGTTGCCTCGTCTAGACATACTGCTTGTGAGGTTCCTTACCCCTAGCTCCTTTTGATATGCATACGAACTGTATACACTTCCTTGATCTGAATGCACAAGTACATCTTTAGGTGAATTCCTTTTCTCTAAAGCTGCCCTCAGTGTGTCCAATATGAGTGATGTCTGTTGGTGATCATCTAGGGTATAGGCAACAACTTCGTTGTTGTATAAATCCATCATGGTCGAAAGATAGAGCGTTCTCGGTCCATACTGAATATAAGTAATATCGGTTACCCATTTTAAATTCGGGTGTATTGCGGTGAAGTTCCGATTTAATATATTTGGGGCAATGATGACAGATTCCCCTTGTGATTTCCATTTCCTTTTACGCTTCACACGACATTGAAGATGGTGTTTTTGCATGATGCGCTGTACAGTATTTCGGTTTCGTTTGATATCATATTGGCGCTGAAGCAGCTTTCGGATCTTACGGTGGCCGTACCGGAACGACGTTTCGGTACATAAGGAAATAACAGCCTTCTCCACTTGTGATTTTTCACGTATTCCTTCGGATACCCAGCGATAATAGGTCGATCTGGCGATCTGCAAAATACTTAAGACAGACGTTACTGTATAGTTCTTCCGTAATCTCTCGATCAAATACAAGGCTACTCCTTTTTCAACTCCTCTACGATCTCCAAATACTTTTTTAGAATTTCATTCTCCATCTTAAGGTGTTCAATCTGCCTATTTACTTTTTCCTCTTTGGATACATTGTCAGGTCCATGTCCGAAGCTATATTGTTTTCCAATTGGCTGATCGAATCGATGTAACTGATTTTCTCGATACCACTTCATCCATGTTTTAATCTGAGATACATTCTTTATATGATATTTATCCATAATTTGTTGATTGGTAAACTGCCCGCTTAATTTATCTTTCACAACCGCCCATTTTATTTCAGCTGAATATCTGTTTTTTTTCATAAAAAATACCCTCCAAATTATCACTTAGTTTAAGTGTATCACTTGAAGGGTGTTTTTTTATGTCCCATTTGACTAGGTTAGTCTAGTTAGATAGGTAGTGTTCTTTACATTCATTCTAGCTTCTAATCTGACCATCACCAGATAGAAGCAGCTTTGTTGTTGTCAGTGCAGGAAGTCCCATTGGCCCTCTTGCGTGCAGCTTTTGAGTAGAAATGCCAATTTCAGCGCCATATCCTAGTGCACCGCCATCTGTAAAACGTGTAGATGCGTTATGGTAAACAGCGGCCGCATCGACTTCGTTTAGAAAGATTTGTGCGTTTTTTTCATTCTCTGTTACGATGGCTTCTGAATGTTTGGTCCCGTACTGATCAATGTGGTGAATGGCGTCCTCAATTGAGTCAACAACTTTCACCGCAAGATCAAGACTTAAATACTCATCTGTCCAATCCACTTCCTCCGCAGGAACCGCTTCGGAAAAGAAAGATTGAGCGTCTTGATCCCCATGCACAGTGACTTGGTGCTGAAGCAATGCTTCATTCAATGCTGCACCATTTTCTTTCAGCCAATCGCGATGAACGATCAGAGTCTCAAGCGCATTACAAACGGCCGGGCGATTTGTTTTCGCATTGATCACAATCTGAATGGCTTTTTCTACATTCGCTGTTTGATCAATAAAGATATGGCAGTTCCCTGTCCCTGTTTCAAGAACTGGAATGGTCGATTCTTCTACAACTGTTTTGATTAAAGAAGCCCCGCCTCTCGGAATTAAAACATCGATCCATTCTTTTAGATGAAACATCGCTTGAACCGATGAACGGTCTGTTTGTTCAATAAACTGTACCGCATCACGAGGGATCTTTGTTTGATCCAATGCCTCATGAATGACGCAGACGATGGCTTTGTTGGAAGAAATAGCGGAGGAACCGCCTTTTAAAATCACTGAGTTGCCTGCCTTAAGGGCAAGCCCTGCTGCATCGACAGTGACATTCGGTCTCGCTTCATAGATCATCCCGATCACGCCGAGCGGTACTCTTCGACTTTTCACATGTAAGCCGTTTTCAAGAGTCCATTCATCCAATATTTCTCCAACAGGATCTGTTAATCTCGTCACAAGCCGCAAACTTTCTGCAAACTCATGAATTCTCTCTTCATTTAACATTAATCGATCCATTAATGCTTCAGAAAAGCCCTTTTCTTTTCCTGCATCTAAATCCTTTTGATTTTCCTGTAAAATAAAATCACTTTGCTGTTCGAGTGTTTCTGCTATTTTCAGCAGCGCCTCATTTTTTTCCTCTGTTTGAAGTAAACCTAGTTTTTTTGATACGTGCTTTGCTTTTTTCGCTTTTTCTTTGACCGATGTGACAACTTCAGCTGTCAGTGTCATGAAATTCCTCCCTTATGATTAGCAAACTGGTATTGATAAATCTAAATGACAAACAAATGCTTCAAGATCTACGACATGCACCACTTCATCCTGTAGCAAGTCACCGTTTAGCGCAAGTTCGTCGGATGCATAATTGACAATGCCAAGCCCTATTTCTCTTTCATCTTGATCTAAAATACGGACAACATCGCCTTTTTTAAACGAACCCTTTACATCGACTATGCCGTCAGAATCCAGACTTTTCTCACGATGCATGAGAAGCTCCTGTGTTTTCTCTTGAACAACGATTTCGCCTTTTGGTCCAGAATGAAAAGCAATCCACTGTTTTTTATAATTCAGCGGCGCTAAATTTTCGTCAGCTGTAAAATAAGTGCCGTCCTCTGTCCCATTGATGGCTTTGTCTAAAATGTGAGGCGTATCGGCTTTTCCCAAAAAGCCATTGATGCCTGCGGCCATTGAAATTTTAAAGGCATCGAGTTTTGATTTCATTCCGCCTGTGCCAACGCTGCTTCCCGCATCTCCAGCGGCTGCTTCGATGTCTTCTGTGATTTCTGTGACTTCGAGAATTCTCTTCGCATTCGGGTTTGTATGAGGGTTATCTTCATACAAGCCGTCAATATCAGATAAAATAGCGAGGAAATCCGCATCAATCAGTCCAGCTACTTTTGCAGACAATGTATCATTATCTCCAAACTTCAAACGATTGATCGTCACTGTATCATTTTCATTAATAATAGGGATAATGCCTCGATCTAATAACACATTCATTGTATTTCGCACATTTTGATAGCGCGTTTCATCTGAAAAATCGCTTCTTGTAATTAATAGCTGTGAAGCAATATAACCGTGCGATAAAAATAAAGTGGAATATGACTCCATTAAAAGCCCTTGCCCTATTGAGGCAGACGCCTGTTTTTCTGGCAGTGTTTTCGGTCTATCAATAAATCCTAATTTTCGGTAACCAGCTGCAACCGCACCAGATGAGACCAAAATGACTTCGTGCCCTTCATCTTTGAGTTTCACAATTTGATTGACGAGGTTTTCTAGTTTTTTCAAACTAATCTCACCTTGAAAGCTAGTAAGAGAGCTGCTTCCGATTTTCACAACAATTCGTTTTCTCTCTTTATCTGCGTACACCTTATCACTCCTGTATTGAGGCTCTATTTATATCGTTACTTTTTGTTTTTGCTGTTCACTTATTTCTTTTGATCGATTGGCGGCATGTTTGACAGCTTGCTTGATGGCTTCTCCTCCGCCAAAATCATCTAATGCATCTAGTCCTGCAGCAGTTGTTCCATTGGGTGACGTAATTTTTTCTCTGAGGACAGAAGGGTTTTCAGCTGTTTCTTGCAGCATCTTCGCTGCACCGAGAAGTGTCTGTGTACCGATTTGACGGGACATTTCTTTTGATAAGCCAGCTTCTTCTCCAGCTTCTTCGATTCTTTCCATTAAGAAATAAAAATAAGCTGGACCGCTTCCGGCAATTCCTGTGAAAATGTCCATTTGTTCTTCCTGAATGGTATACACTTCTCCCATTTCAGATAAAAGAGACTGACTCATGATCACATGTTCTTTTCTTACATAACGTCCAGCAGATAAAGCGGTCGCCGACGCCCCAATCGTACTTGACGTATTAGGCATCACTCTCATAACGGGCTGCCCTTCATGCAGCATGTCTTCAATATACGATGATTTCACACCTGCGAGTACAGACAGGATGAGCTGATCTTTCTGAATATGAGGTTTTAATGATTCAAGTGCTGTTTCAGCATCCTTTGGCTTCATTGCCAGGATCAACATATCCATTTCTTCAAAAGGAAATGAATCCATTGTGCCTGTTTGGATTCCGTAGCGTTTTGTTAGTTCGTTTAATCGCTGCTTATTTTGCTTGTTTGTTGCGTAAATGTGGCTAAGCGGCATCTGAGCTGATCGCACAATACCTGCAATCATTCCTTCCGCCATAGAACCTGCTCCAATGAAAGCAACTTTCTTTTGATCAATGATATTGATCCTCTCCCTTGTTCGCTTTTTGTTCGTGTTTTTCGCACGTTAGTTATCGTAACATGATGAGAAATCGTGTCAAGAAAGAGCCAGCGCTTTTCAAAAGTCCCGAATACAGGCTGAACAGCTTGCGGTATGTATGTTAGACGTGTTTTTCAAAATCATCAATTTAGACCAAAAGAACTATACGAATTTGAATCATAGTACCCTTTCGTTCGACTGCATTCACCATTTTATTTTTGGTTTCGGTGACTTCAATTCTAGTTTTTAGAAAGCGCTATCATTTCTGATGACTTTCTATTTTCCTATAGGATGAATGTGTTTGAATCTTCCGATTAGACTATTGACATATTTTAGAAAACATGTCCGTTGAAATGCGTTTTTCGTGGTGATACCGTGAAAGGGAAATCAAGCGAAAAAGGAGCGTTCAGAATGAAAGTAAAGGAAAATTACGTCAATGTCATCCCAATGAAAGAAATTCGATCTACTGATGACCTTCTTTTCCCATTCCCTATCTACAATGAATTACGGTCGCAGGGTGATATTCGATACGATGAAACGAGAAAGTGCTGGGATCTCTTTCGATATGCTGATATTCAGTCCGTTCTGAAGCAGCCAAAAGTGTTCTCATCACAGCGAGGAAGAAGTACATCTAAAACGAGTATTTTAACAATGGACCCTCCAAAACATACCAAAATGAGAGCACTTGTTAACAAAGCCTTCATGCCAAAAGCGATCAAACAAATAGAAGAAAAGATCAAAGACTTGACACATGATCTATTACATCAAGTAAAAGATCAACCGACCTTTGATATTGTGCAAGACCTGGCCGCTCCCCTGCCTGTCATGATCATCGCTGAGCTTCTTGGTGCAGAGGTGAAAGACAGAGAGCTGATCAAAACACATTCAGATGCTCTAGTTGCAGGAGCCAAAGATGATTCAAAAGAAGCTGTTCAAGCCGTTGTTAACATGCAAAAACAAGCAGAAAAAGAGCTGTCAGCGTACTTTGCTCATTTGATCCAAAAACGAAAAGAAACGCCGGCTGATGATTTAATCTCCCTTCTCATCCAAGCGGAAATTGACGGTGAGCATTTATCAGAAAATGAACTGCTTGGCTTTTGTATACTCTTACTCGTTGCTGGTAATGAAACAACGACGAATTTAATCACAAATGCAGTACGACTTCTAACAGAAAAGCCGCATATCGCCGAATCAGTGCGGCAAGATCTATCTCTCATTCCTCAATTGACAGAGGAAACGCTGCGCTATTATCCGCCTGTTCAAGCGATTGGGCGAGTTGCAGTAGAGGATGTTCAGATTGCTGGCTCTCACATTGAAAAAGGAGACTATCTCATCAGCTGGGTGGCATCTGCGAATCGTGATGAACGAAAGTTTGAAGATCCAGATACGTTTCGCCTTGACAGAAAATCAAATCCGCATTTGAGCTTTGGTTTCGGCATCCATTTTTGTCTTGGTGCTCCTCTCGCCCGGCTTGAGGCTCATCTAGCACTTGAGATTTTACTCCGTACGTTTCGAGAAATCACCTGTGCGGCAGATCAGCTGAAACCGATTCAAAGCACGTTTGTGTTTGGGGTCAAAGAATTCCCTGTGCAGGTCACCCGTTTTTAAAGTCCCTTTCATTAGGGGCTTTTTTCATGTGCTTATCCTTACCTTCCTCGTCTGAACATGCTAAAATAAAATCCATATGTACAGTGATCACGGAATTCGGAAAGGAAGCTAAACGTATGACCGATTACACAGCAATGAAAGACGGAATATTCAAATCAGTTTGTTCGTTAGATTGCCCTGATCAGTGCGGTCTTTTAATCCATAAAGAGAACGGAAAGATTGTTAAAGTTCAAGGAGATCCAGATCATCCAGTCACTCAAGGAAACATTTGCAATAAAGTGCGGAATGTCACAGCTCGTTTATATGATGAAAAACGTCTGACAACACCATTAAAACGTGTAGGTCAAAAAGGTGACCGGCAGTTTGCTCCAATTACGTGGGAAGAAGCGATTGAAACCATTCGTCAAAAATGGACAAAGCTGATCGAAGAAAAAGGACCAGAAAGCATTTTGCCTTACAGCTTCTATGGGAATATGGGGAATCTCAATGCAGAAGGCATGGACCGCCGCTTTTTCTATCGACTTGGCTCAAGTCAGCTAGACCGAACCATTTGTCAGTCAGCCGGAACAACTGGCTATAAATATACAATGGGCGCAAGCATTGGGACAGACCCAGAAGAAACCATTCATACAAAACTATTTATCTTTTGGGGCATCAATGCAGTTTCAACCAATATGCATCAAATCACGTTGGCACAAAAAGCTCGAAAGCAAGGGGCTAAAATTGTCGTCATTGATGTGCACAAAAACCAAACGGGCCGGATGGCAGATTGGTTCATTCCACTTCGCCCTGGCACTGACAGTGCGCTAGCTCTTGGGATCATGCATGTCCTTTTTAAAGAAGACCGCACAGATGCGTCATTTTTAGAGACTTACACGGTCGGTCATAATGAGCTTCGCGAGCATGTGAAGCAGTATGATCCAGAAACTGTTGAACAGATCACGGGTGTCCCTAAAGAAGACATCATCACACTTGCGAGAATGTACGCAGAGACATCGCCGTCTCTCATTCGTATTGGCAATGGGCTTCAGCATCACGATAATGGCGGTATGAGTATTCGAACCATCTCCTGCCTCCCTGCCCTCACCGGTCAATGGCTGCACAAAGGCGGCGGTGCGATGAAATCAAACTCTTCTTTTCTTAGTTATAATGAAACCGCTCTTCAGCGACCGGAATTATTAAAGGAACACGAACCTAGAACATTTAATATGAATCAGCTGGGCAGCGTGCTAACGAACGCAGAACCTTCAATTGATTCTCTTTTTGTCTACTCTTGCAACCCGGCTGTTGTGACCCCTGAAGCAAATAAAGTAAGAGACGGTTTGATGCGGGAAGACTTATTTACGGTTGTCCATGACTTGTTCATGACAGAGACAGCCAATTATGCGGATATTGTTCTGCCAGCGACATCTGCCTTTGAAAACGAGGATTTTTATACTTCTTACTGGCATCATTACATTCAAATTCAAGAACCTGTTATAGAACGTTATGGAGAAAGCAAATCAAACACTGAAGTGTTTCGTCTTTTGGCTCATGCGATGGGCTTTGAAGATGAAGCCTTTAAAGAGACAGATGCGGAACTAATGGAACAAGCTCTTCATCATCCTGAAAACCCGCACTATGAAAACATTTCATATCAAGCGTTAAAAGAGAAAAAGTGGATCAAAGCAAAACGAGGGCCTTTCGAAGATTTAAAGCTCCCTACCCCAAGCGGGAAAATTGAACTTTACTCTGAACAAATGAAAAAAGATGGATATCCAGCCCTTCCAACCTATGTACCTTTATTCAAGGAAAGTGATTATCCACTAACGTTTATACCGGGACCAAACCATAATTTTCTTAATTCCACCTTCTCTCTTCATGAGAAGCATCAAAAGCTTGAGAAATGTCCGAAGCTTCATATGAATGAACAAGATGCAAAAGAAAGACAGATTGAAGATGGGGACATGGTTCGTGTGCTGAATGATCGAGGAGAATGCGAGCTGATCGTGTCAGTCGGACAAAATGTGTTATCTGGTGTTGTTGTCAGTCAGGGATTATGGGCAGACCAAAAAGGCAAAAAACATTTGGTGAATGGCCTCACACCTGATCGTTTGGCAGATATGGGCGGTGGTGCGACGTTCTTTTCCGGCAGAGTCGAAGTTGAAAAATTATGATAGAAAAAGCCAGGAGTTTAGACTGACATAGCAGAATGAGACACGAATAAAACACCCTTATTAGGCTGACATGCTACCAAATGTTTTTGGTGCGTGGTAGCCTAATTTTTCTTGGATACGCTCTTCATTATAATACTTGATGTAACGATCGATTCGTTGCCTGACATCTTTTTCTGATATAGAGTTGAACTTTGTAAACATAAATTCCTCTGATTTTAAGCTAGAATGGAATGATTCAATCACTGCGTTATCCCAACAGTTGCCTCGTCTAGACATACTGCTTGTGAGGTTCCTTACCCCTAGCTCCTTTTGATATGCATACGAACTGTATACACTTCCTTGATCTGAATGCACAAGTACATCTTTAGGTGAATTCCTTTTCTCTAAAGCTGCCCTCAGTGTGTCCAATATGAGTGATGTCTGTTGGTGATCATCTAGGGTATAGGCAACAACTTCGTTGTTGTATAAATCCATCATGGTCGAAAGATAGAGCGTTCTCGGTCCATACTGAATATAAGTAATATCGGTTACCCATTTTAAATTCGGGTGTATTGCGGTGAAGTTCCGATTTAATATATTTGGGGCAATGATGACAGATTCCCCTTGTGATTTCCATTTCCTTTTACGCTTCACACGACATTGAAGATGGTGTTTTTGCATGATGCGCTGTACAGTATTTCGGTTTCGTTTGATATCATATTGGCGCTGAAGCAGCTTTCGGATCTTACGGTGGCCGTACCGGAACGACGTTTCGGTACATAAGGAAATAACAGCCTTCTCCACTTGTGATTTTTCACGTATTCCTTCGGATACCCAGCGATAATAGGTCGATCTGGCGATCTGCAAAATACTTAAGACAGACGTTACTGTATAGTTCTTCCGTAATCTCTCGATCAAATACAAGGCTACTCCTTTTTCAACTCCTCTACGATCTCCAAATACTTTTTTAGAATTTCATTCTCCATCTTAAGGTGTTCAATCTGCCTATTTACTTTTTCCTCTTTGGATACATTGTCAGGTCCATGTCCGAAGCTATATTGTTTTCCAATTGGCTGATCGAATCGATGTAACTGATTTTCTCGATACCACTTCATCCATGTTTTAATCTGAGATACATTCTTTATATGATATTTATCCATAATTTGTTGATTGGTAAACTGCCCGCTTAATTTATCTTTCACAACCGCCCATTTTATTTCAGCTGAATATCTGTTTTTTTTCATAAAAAATACCCTCCAAATTATCACTTAGTTTAAGTGTATCACTTGAAGGGTGTTTTTTTATGTCCCATTTGACTAGGTTAGTCTAGTTTTGCTCCCGGCTCTTTTCTTTGACTTTTTTAGTTGCCAATAAACAGCTGATTGGTCATCACATTTGCACTTCCACTGCTTTGGTAGCCTTCTACAGTAAATGCCGTTTCATACATTTTCCCCATTGGCATCCCTAAGCTTTCCCATTTTCTAAAATGCGCACTGACGGAGACCGTTCCGCTTGTACGTTTCGTTTGACGTACACTCCAATATTGCTTGAAGGTTGCGATCCCGATAATGGAAGGCTGATTGACACGGGTTGTTTCATAAATGTCATATGTGCCCCCGTCTGCATAAAATGTTCCTTTATGTGTTCCTGTTGGACGATATGTGCCCCATGAATCAACAATGTAGTATTCTGCTAATGGAGATTGTGTCCAGCCATAGACACATAAATAGGAATTCCCGCCTGGGTTAAAACTAGCGTTGTAATTGATGGAGATGTTGCCAAGCTGATGGTGAGTTCTAGTGGAATCAAACTTTTTTCCTTTTCGAAATAAAGCATTTCCGATATTGTTCCAGCCTGCACTAAATGCGCCGCCGTTGTTAAGTGTCATCGATGTATTTCCGTAGTCCTTCCATAGTTCATAATCGTACCCGCTGTGGTTGCCCATTTCATTATTCGTAATGGTTCTCGCGTGGGCTGGTACAGCCGTCAGCATAAGCGTCAGTCCAATACACATCACAAACAACAGTCTTAATTTTTTCAAATTCATTGTCCATTCCTCTCCTTTTTCATCCTTTTGATTCTGTCATCTCTAAGATGAAACGAATTCATCACCTCCTTTCATGCCCCCACTCACTGCTAGATTATCGATACTTTGCTAGACCCGCATGAATGTCTCTTGTGTTTGTATAAATGCTTTGATACAAACGAAAGAGATGATCATATACATCGACATGCTGTTGATTTGGTGTAAATACGGCCGCTTGATGGATAAATTGATCCGCGCACGCCTCAAGTGACTGGTACCAGCCGCATCCAACTGCTGCAAGCATCGCTGCACCTAATGCGGGCCCTTGCTCATTTTCAAGCTGAATCACCTCAGCTTGAAAAATGTCTGCCTGCATTTGAAGCCATGTATGACTTCTCGCACCTCCACCAATGGACACAATAGCATCTATTCTTTTTCCGGCCTGCCTGAATAAAGCGATCGATTCATTTAATGAAAAAGTGATTCCTTCAAGCACAGCTCTAACCATATGCGCTTTTTCATGCCGGCTGTCTAATCCAATGAAGCTTCCACGAATGACTGAATCTGCATGAGGCGTTCTTTCCCCAACTAAATATGGCGTAAATAGCAATCCATTTGCCCCAGGCGCTATATCCTTTGCTCCGGCTAAAAGGGCTTTAAACGAATCATTTGGAGCAAGTAAAGATTTAATCCAATCGAGGCTATAACCTGCTGATAAAGTGACTCCCATTGTATAAAAAGCGTCTTTTTTTGCATGATGGAATAAATGCAAGTTTCCATTCAGCTCTCTGTTATGATTTTCTTCATAGGAAAGAATGACACCTGATGTGCCAATGCTGCATAGTGTGTGACCTGATGATAAAATGCCGGCGCCAATGGCACCGCAAGCATTATCCGCTCCACCCGCAAAAACCTTCACCTCTTCTGTCATCCCGGTTTCCTTTGCGATCTGCGGCAAGAGTGTTCCAACCTCCGCCTCCGATGAAACGAGCGGCGGGCAAATACGAATCGGAATATCAAAGGTTTGACAAATCTCCTCACTCCATGTTTGTTCTCCAATATCCAACAGTAACGTACCAGCCGCATCAGAATAGTCCATATGAATAGCGCCGGTTAATCGATATCTGACATAATCTTTTGGAAGTAAAAACAAATGGATTCGTTGATCAATTTCTGGTTCGTGTTCCTTTACCCATAACAACTTTGGCAGTGTAAATCCTTCTAACGCCTGATTTTTTGTGATCGCTTGCAGCCTGTCTCCTAGCTTTTCTGTCATGCGCACGCATTGCGGTGTTGTTCTTGTGTCATTCCACAAGATGGCAGGCCTGAGCACCTGAAGGGATTCATCCAATAAAACAAGTCCGTGCATTTGTCCAGAAAAACTGATGCCTTCTACTTGCCTTGACTGAACAGGCTTTCTCTCCATAAGTTCTGTCATCGCGGCCATCGTCTGCTCTACCCAGTCTTCAGGATTTTGCTCACAATAACCTGGTTTGCTTTGAATGAGGCGGTAAGATTTAGTCGTCTCGCAGCATACCTTCCCGCTCTCATCTACTAATATCGCTTTGACTCCGCTCGTTCCAAGATCAATTCCCATCACATACTTCATGTGTTCACTCCTTCAAAACATCCGCCTGCTCCATTAATCTTCTAACAAATATTGATTTAATCTGGCTTTCAGCTGTTCCTCTCTGCCAGATTCGTTTTTGATGAGCGGATGTTTCAGTGCATATTCTTCTAATGTATGAAAGTTTGCCGTTCCTTCTGAAATCTCTCGTCCAATTCCTTCAGAAAAACTGCGGTACCGGTGCTTGATCACATCTTCAAACACACGGTCTTCTATGAGTCTATGAGCCACCCGCAGCCCTTTTGCGAATGCATCCATCCCCGCAATATGGGCATACAGAAGATCTTCCAGTTCAAAGGAGGCTCTTCTGACTTTTGCATCAAAATTGAGACCGCCTGTTCCAAGGCCGCCATTTTGCAAAATTTCATACATGGCGAGTGTTGTGGCATATAAATCCGTTGGGAATTCATCAGTGTCCCAGCCTAGAAGGGAGTTTCCTTGGTTGGCATCAACGGAACCGAGCAGTCCATGAATTCTTGCTACACGCAGCTCATGCTCAAACGTATGACCCGCTAATGTCGCATGATTGGCCTCGATATTTAATTTAAAGTGTGTATCCAATCCATATTGTTTTAAAAAGGCGATTGATGTCGCTGCATCCGTATCATATTGATGAGTTGTCGGTTCCTTCGGCTTTGGTTCAATTAAAAATTGACCTGTAAATCCAATTTCTTTTGCATAATCGACCGCCATATGCAAAAAGGTCGCCAAATGGTCAAGCTCTCTTTTCATATCTGTATTCAGTAGTGTGTCGTAACCTTCTCGTCCTCCCCAGAAAACATAATTTTCTGCGCCGAGTTCCTTTGCTGTTTCGATGCCCTTTTTCACTTGTGCAGCTGCATAGGCAAATACATCTGCATGACAGGATGTCGCTGCACCGTGAACAAATCTTGGATGTTTAAACATATTAGCCGTGTTCCATAGAAGCCGAACCCCGCTTTGCTGCATGTAACCTTTCATTCTGTCTACGATGATGTCTAACTGCTGATTGGTCTCTTGAAGCGTATCGCCCTCTGGTGCAATATCACGGTCATGGAATGAAAAATACGGAACATCCAATAAATCAAAGAGCTGAAAAGCCACTTCCAATCTAGCTTTCGCCAAATCCATTCCGCTATAAGAATCCCAAGCTCTTTTCATCGTGCCAGTTCCAAACATGTCTGTTCCATCAGCAGTCAGTGTGTGCCAATAAGCGACGGAAAATCGCAGGTGGTCTTTCATTGTCTTTCCGCCAATCTTTTCGCTCGGATTATAATATTTAAATGCGAATGGGTTCTTTGAATGTTTTCCTTCATATTGAATGTTGCCAATCCCCTGTAAACGACTTAACGAAGTCATATTTGATTTGACCATAAGTGATTCCCCCTATATATTCACTTAGTAAGTTGATTCAACAAACGAATGAGCTAGTTTACCAACTAATCTCTTTGAATTTTCCATATTTTTTAGTTTTTTAGAAATATTTTCGTTATAATAAAGTGAAAAGCATGTTTTATAGAGAATGAACACGATAAAAAGTGGCTTTTCTTCACTTAATCTAAAGACGAAACAAATGGAGTGGATACAATGGATATTGCGGATCAGAACTTTGTGAAAAAAATAAATCAAAAGCTATTACTCAACGAAATTCTGCACCATGCACCAATTTCCAGAGCAAAATTATCTGAACGCACTGGGTTAAATAAATCGACCGTTTCATCTCAAGTGAGTACATTAATGAAAGAACATCTTGTTTATGAAATCGGTCAAGGCGAATCTAGCGGCGGAAGAAGACCCGTGCTTCTCATGTTTAATAAACGTGCAGGTTACTCTATCGGCATTGATGTCGGTGTTGATTATGTCAACGGCATTTTAACAGACCTTGAAGGATCGATTATTCATGATGAGCAACTCAAGCTCCCATCCAGCACACCTGAAGTGACTGTCCGTATATTAATTGAATTGATCCAGCAGTTACGTTCACATATTCCTTCTTCCCCATACGGGCTGATTGGTATTGGGATTTGTATACCTGGTCTGGTCGATGCAGATGAACAAATTGTGTTTACGCCTCATTCAAAATGGAAAAATGTCGATCTAAAAACAAGTCTCCAAGACACATTCCAAGTACCGGTTTTTATCGAGAATGAAGCAAATGCCGGTGCGTACGGTGAAAAAATCTTTGGTGCTGCTAAACATTATGACCATCTGATTTATGCAAGTATTGGCACTGGTATTGGTATAGGCATCATTATCAATCAACATTTATACCGAGGTACAAACGGTTTTTCTGGTGAAATGGGACATATGACGATCGACTTTAATGGACCGACATGCAGCTGCGGAAATCGTGGTTGCTGGGAACTGTATGCATCTGAGAAAGCATTGTTCCAATCGCTCCAAACAGATGGTCAGCCATTCACCTATCAAGACATTGAGCAGCTGGCGAAGTTAAATGATATGAAAACACTCAATGCCTTGCGTAACTTTGGCTTTTACATTGGAGTAGGTCTTACAAACGTTCTGCATACCTTCAACCCACAAGCCGTTATTTTACGAAACAAGGTCATTGAATCTGAGCAGGCCGTTCTAAGTGTCATTCAAGATGAAGTATCCTCTAGAATGGATGCACAATTCAGCTCACGGGTGGAGCTGCTTCCTTCGTCATTAGGACAAAACGCACCAGCCTTAGGGATGACATCTCTTGTCACTGAAGCTTTTTTACGTGATGTCACGCCTTCACCATAATGGAATACACGTTAAAGAGAGACAGCCTTTAGAGTGTTGTCTTTTTTTATTCAGTTGTTTCTTCGTATCGAAAATACTTAAAATCGGCAGGCAGACGTTCGCCGCTTGTGTCTTGGCACTGCATTCCGACAAAAGCCCCTGTAAAGAACCCCCCTCCTCGAATAAAATCATCTGATAAATGGGTCGATTCAAGCGTTATCTCTATTTTTTTCCACTCTTGTTGATCAAAAGAATAAGAATACGTGTACGTCTCTCTCTGAACAGTTACTCTTAAATACACATACGTGACCTCGTCTGGGATCATGATTTTTTTAATTAGCGGCTGAGAAAAGGCAAGATTTTCACACACAGATAATTCAAGGATACGGCCAAACGCCTCGTCATATGTCACCTGAAGTGCAGTCCAATTTTCCGTATTATAATAATTCACAAGACCTGCCGCTTGCTGAAAGTTTTCTGGAAAGAAGGAAACCGCTGTCTCTGCTTCAAAATAAAAGCTTTGCCAGCGCCTCGCAACAAACGCTTGTGTAAATTTAGACGTTAAAGATTCCTGCCCATACAGCCTTAAATGATGTGGGTTTTCTGTCACTGAACCAATCTGATCCGTAAATGGGATTCTTAATGTTTGGAAATGTCTATTTAACGATGAATCTTTAAATTCATCGACTATGTGATAGGTTGGAGAGAACTCCTCTACGCTTATCGCAGGCGCTTCAACCTCTAGGAGCCCCTCTTTTCCGCCTACCACATACGGCCAGCCATCTTTCCATTCAAGCTTTTGTATGGCCGTCTCTCTTCCTAAAGGGCACCAGCCTCTTTGCTGAAAAATGGATTCCTTACTTGAATGAATTGGGCGGCCAGTCAGATGAGCCAAATACCATTCATTTGTATGCGTTTGTACAATTGATGCATGCCCGCATTTTTGTAGTGGATGGCTAGGCGCATGAAAAGCCGTTAAAATTGGGTTGTCAGGATGAACCTCGTACGGCCCATCAATATGCGAGGAACGGGCAATCGTTGCTGCATGTTCGTAACGTGTGCCCCCTTCAGCTGTTAATAAATAATAGACATCATTGATGTAATAAAGATGCGGAGCTTCTGTCAGTTTGATTGGCGTGCCTTTAAAAATGACTTTCCGCTCACCGACCAGTTTTTTTTCAAACACACTATATTCCTGTAAGGCAATACCTGCAAAGGAGTGATGGTTTTCTCGATGGTCCCACAGCATATTCAACACGTATTTCTTTCCGCTTGGATCATGGAATAAGGAAGGATCAAACCCAGAACTATTGAGCCGAACCGGATCGCTCCACTCGCCGTCTACTTCGTCAGCTGTGACCAAATAATTATGACCATCCTTAAACGGACCATCTACTACTTTAATATCTGAATAGATGAGCCAAAACTGACCATCCGCATAACTTAAACACGGCGCCCATACCCCGCCGGAATCAGGATTTCCTTTCATATCGAGTTGAGATGTTTTTTGCAAGGGACGCGCGGCGAGTCGCCAGTGGACGAGATCCTTCGAGTGATAAATTTGAACCCCCGGGAACCATTCAAATGTAGAGACCGCCATATAATAATCTTCTCCTACACGGCAAATACTTGGATCGGGGTTAAACCCTTTGAGCACTGGATTAGTAATCTTCATTGAACTTCCTCCTCTTTCAGAGAGCTACATTTTAAAATCGTCCATATGATCGATATACACCTTGTCTCTATTCTCAAGCTCTCGTACGACTTTTTTATGTTTTTCTTCATCTAGGTTATAAAAATTAATATCAACCATCGCTAAAATTAGTAAGCATACAGGAATCACCGTTGTCGTGATTAAAATGCCAAGTAAAGCTTCTGGTGTTTGCACTTGGTTTGCAATATAACCAAAACGGTCAAGGACAAGTCCTGGAACGATGCCACCTAAGGCCATACCAAATTTAAAGAAGAATCCAATCACTGCGTAGATCAATCCGCCCATTCTTTTTCCTGTTTTATATTCACCGTATTCTACAGTTTCAGGAATGAGTGCCCACATGTAAGCACCAGCTGTAATGCTTCCTGCAGCAGCAACGAGCCTGAAAACAAGTATTAAAGTGATTTGACTCGGCGGGATCACAAGTAATGCAAGAAGACCTACAATATTCAGCAATAGTGAATAATTCAGCAGCTTTTTCTTTCCTAATAGTTTGTGCAGCTTTGGAATAAACGGCAGCACCATTAAAGCTGGCAGACTGCCAATCAGACCGTACCATTTCACTAAATCTTCTCTGCCGAGGTTATACGTCACATAATAGATCCCGACTGAGTTGCTGATCGAGTTCACACCAAAGATAATGATAAAGAAAATGCTTAACACAACAAGCGGACGATTCACTCGTAACTGGACAAAGAGATCACTGAACTTGATCTTTTCCTCTGGCTTTTGAAGCGTGACGCGCTCATTCGTACTTTTAAAACAGAAAATAAGTAATCCGCCCCCAAGAACGCCGAGAAATGCCATTGTCATCTGCCAGCCAAGCGCTGTATTTCCTGTTGTATCACCCAAAAAAGTGGCTAGAAACGGAACAAAAAAAGCAACAACTAAACCACCGAGATTTGCAAAAAGCATACGAACAGACGTAATACTGACGACCTCTTGGTTATTTCTTGTCATCGCGGAAGTTAAAGCACCATAAGGAACATTGATGAACGTGTATGTAAGCGATAAACCAACATACGTGATGTACGCATAAATGAGTTTTCCCATTTCGGAAAAATCCGGTGTCGTAAAACAAAGAATGGCAAGAACAGCAAAAGGTAACGCACCAAATAACAAATAAGGTCTAAACCGGCCAAAACGGCTGTTCGTCCGATCAACCATCGCCCCAATAAACGGATCTGCAAGCGCATCGATGGCCCGAACCACCAAAAACATCGTCCCTGCTGCTGCTGCTGATAATCCATACACATCCGTATAAAAAAATAATAGATACGTAGAGACAGTTGCATAAATTAAATTACATGCGAAATCTCCTGAAGCATACCCCACTTTTTCAGACATACGAATCTTCTTTAAATTCTCACTCACCATGAGTTTTCTCCCTTCTTCACTTAGCCTCTTTTAACGGACAGATGATGTAGGGCAGCAGCAATCAATAGATCAAAAATAAAGCGCTTTCAATTCGTTGCAATAATGAAGCTGAACATCTCTTTCTTTCAGCTTAGCCCAAATAGCAGCAAATCATTTGATTAAACAATAGGTCAATAGATGATCACCATCTTAGTTTATCGATTAAACAAACTAAGATGAATTCATTTTATAAAATCTGATCTGACTTTTCAATATTTTTCGAAAAAATAATCCAAATAATTGATTTCCTGTCATTTTTTCTATGATATGAGGATATGACTCCTCTTTTTATCTTCCAAAAACAAAGAGAACTCAAATAATGGTTGCATTCATACCTCTCCCATGCTATATTAATCAAGCGATGAGCTGAATTGTGTAAGTCGGGTAACATGTCTCTTTGAGACACACACGAATGTGGCGTGTGGTTATTCCGCCTCAATACGCAAAAGACATCTTCTAATGAAGATGTCTTTTTTCTTATCCTATTTTTGTTCCATTTTCAACTGGCTCATCTGTGGCAAGCAAAACAACGTCTTCTTTTGACGGCATGCCTCCTAAGACAAGCACCTCTGATTTAAACCCAGCAATTCTTCTTGGCGGGAAATTGACCACTGCAATAATTTGTTTCCCAGTGAGATTCTCAGCCTGATAACGTTTTGTCAGCTGTGCACTAGATTGTTTGATCCCAATCTCATCCCCAAAATCAATCTTCAGCTTAAAAGCAGGTACTCTTGCTTCTGCAAAAAATGCTGCTTCTACTATCGTCCCAACACGAATGTCTAACGCTAAAAACTGTTCAATATCTGCCATCAGAATCTCTCTCCCCTTCATTCTTTCATAAAAAAGGTCACTTTTTTCTTCTGCTAGATAAGCACTTGTCTCCCACTTATTTCTTTATTGTAGCACAGCCTACTCTTCTAAAAGAAAGGGTGAAAAAGCCTATTCATTGAAAATCTTCATTAGTTTACATAATAAATTTATAGTAGTCTATTAAATGTTTGCATCATAAAAATGAATTCGGTAAAATGGCAAATAATCCTACTGCTTCCTCTCGAATATTTCAGGGAGGGTTAACACTTGTTTACATTATCGAATATGTGGACGTTTTGCTGGTCGTTTTTCGTCATTCTTCCTATCGTTGCCATCTTGCATCAGCTGGGCCATATTGTAGTCGCCTGGCTGTTTGGAGCAAAGGTTTCGTTTGCGCTTGGCCGAGGCAAAAAAGTATTGAAAATAGGCGTCGTTGAAATTAGAAGAATCTATTTTCTAGATGCATTTTGCCACTATGAAGAAATGAGGAGAAATAACCGTTTCTCACACATACTTGTCTACTTAGGCGGATCATTATGCAACCTGCTCAGTGTTCTTATATTGAACACAATGATCGCCAATGATTTCCTGCCAGAACATCAATTTTTCTATCAATTTGCTTACTTCTCAGTCTACTATGTATTTTTTGCTTTACTGCCAGTACAGTATGCAGATCATCATCCGAGTGATGGGCAAGCGATTGTGAACATCATTCGTCACGGTGAACCATGCGACATCATTGACTAAGATGAGGGGCTTTCACTGGCGATTTGATACTGAATCGTTAAAAAAGGAATACCGAATAGCTTCATTTGATGAATTGCTGTGAGACTTTTTTCCGTCTCTGGTTTCATATGAAAGCTTTCTTCCATTGGCAGTTTCATGGTGATGAAAGACGTATGCAAATACAATCCTTCATCGCCCGTACTGCCTTTTGGACTTTTACTTTTTAATAGAAAATCTTCCTTTTCATTAAAAGGTTTTAAAATAGCCGTAAGCTGTGAAAAAGGAAGCGGCAAAGCAATATTCATATAGACCGTCTCTTCATCATGGTGCTGGGCATAGAGCGCATAAAAGACTTGCTTGCCTTTCTCATTGCGCCTGATCCACACACGTACATTCTCCCTTTCTTCAAGAGGATGTTGAAATCTTGAAAGACTCCCCGGCATTTCATATGGCATTCGTGATGCCCCTAAATAGAGCTGTCCTAGTTGTCTAAAAACAGGTTGAAGCAAAAAGACAAATGGCCTTACCCACCAATGAAAGCAGACGGCTGCTTTTAACGTAAAGGACATCGGGTCTTCATAAAATCTGCGAATAACAGGTGACACACGCTCTGCTGAAAATGCCTTTCCATTTAATTGGCCAAGAGAATCAACTAAACCTATCTTCTCGTCATGCTGCTTGTGGTCATGTTGAAAAGACATGACCTGAAAACGACCGTGAACTCTCGATACCGGAAAACGCTTTTGTTTCAATCGATCAGCTGGTCTTTCAATCAACCATCCAATGACGCCTGGTAAAATAACCAAACTTGCATTGATACTGCCATGAAACCAAATCATTTGATCCATGCTGATGTAGGTAACTCGTAAAAGCATTCCGGCAGAATAAAGGAATGAAAGAACAATGGTTCCCATTAACATGATGCTAGAGAACACAACGAACCCTTTTGCGGCAGTTGAACGAAAAGAAGTTGTCATACATAAAATTCCATACAAATAAAGTGCGATCACATACAAAATGACACTGAACGTATCAAACAGGCGGGAATAGCTGATTCCAACTGCAATCATCACTGGCGACAGTAAAATAACCCAGCCGCCCACTTTGTATAGCGTTGTCTCTTTTTTCCGCTGCCTGCCCAATAATCCATAAAAGATAGGGATAAAAAAAGCCGAGTAATGAAAATGAATAGCAGTCAAAAGAACAATCATCGGTGAAAATGTCATCACTTGTATATCTGCTGTGTATAGCCAGAACCAAAGCCCGCCTAGAGCGATATACATACATGCGCCATCGATCATCAGCTCATGAAGCGGATGGGCTCCTCTTTTCAGCAAACGGGTGAAACCAAATAAAGCCAGAATCATTGTAAAGAAAAGCCATCCAAATGCAAGCCAAAGAGAATGATAGATGAATGCGCCTGTTGCACATAGAGCTGCTATTGGAAAGGCTTTCATTATGAAGCCGATCAGCCCCTCCTGCTGTCGTTTCTTCTCTTCCTGATAAAAAAAGTGTAAGAAAGCGGGAAGAAAAAATAAAATCGCAATCAAAACAAAAAATTCTGGTATGGGAGCTGTCGTCAAACGTGTAACGAGAAAGCAAGACATCAACACGATACTACACATCAAATGCCATTTATTCATGAGGTGACAACCTTTCCGTAAACCGGCCCTTATATGTAAAAAGAGTACCAAAAAGGCGATTTTTCACTTGTACATCAATGGTATACTCACCTGCACGCTCATCGTAACCTTCTGTTACATCAGATTCACCGTAAAGCCAAGAAGGCAGTGGCCACTCCCGCCCAAACAGCAAAAACTTTTGCTTACCTGATTGAATGTGCAAGAACCCTTTTTCCGTGACTGTAAAATGAAGCTCTGACATAAGAAGCCTAGGCTTTCCAAAGTAGTCCAGTACTTGATGACTCTTCTGATCAATGATCATATCTGCATCAAAATGTCTTTCCTTTTCAGGAAAATAGAACGTACGAAACCAGTGCATCCCTTCTTCTCCCATGTTTGTCATAAAAGGCTTGTTCACAATTTGGAAGGGAATATTCCGCCCTCTTTCAGGAAAAAAACAGCGAAACAATGGACCGATTTTGAATAACAATCGGATGAGCTTTGTCCCGCCTCCTATTTCCTCCATGATGCCTTCGGCCGTAAACGCACGGTTATACCGTTCTTTTAATGTCGGATGCAGCCTATCGTAGTCCTTTACTTGATGATGATGAACGACCATGTCTACCTCCCCTTTTTCGTTTGATCGAAAACACATCTACACAATCTTTTAAATTGATCATTCCTGCAACGGATAAAATGAAAAATGCACTCAGCACCAGCGGCTCGTGCAGAGTCGTTTCTGGTGATAAAATCCCTATACCAAGCATCATCAGCAAAAAGATGCTTTGAAGGATGAATACATATTTCTTTGGAAGCTTAGGCATGAGCCATGATACGCCTAATAGCGCATAAAACAATCGAAATCCGGTGCTATGATCAAAAGCAGAAGGTGAAAAAGGAATGAATGCTTGACATAACCAGACGATAGCAAACAACAAACAAATACCATAATGGGCAAGTGTTCTCTCTAGCAGCAAACGGGGATGCGTGCCCTTTTCAAGCCACGTCTTTAATGCGCCAAAGCTAAAGGCAGTCATAAAACCCATCATTGGCCGAAAAAAGACACGGTCTGCCCATCTCCACCCTTTTCCTTCCTTTGTTTCATAATCAAATTGCGTTTGAAAAACAATGTGGTCATTCGTTTTCAAGTATTTCCAATACCCTCCGCCTTCTTTTATGAAAGACAACGGGTGTGATGATTTAAATTGAAGTGAGGATGCTCTTTCATGACGCTCATCCTTCACGCTCGTTCGATACGCTCCTGTCCCAGTCACACTAATGCCGAATCCAAGGTGTTTCTCATACAAAAAGGATTGGGGCTGTTCATCTCTAGGTCCATTTAATGAAATGGTCGAAAATCGCAAATCCCATTGTTCATGAAGCTTTGGATTTTGCGTATACTCCCATACTTTTTCAATAGGTGCTTGAATGGTTGTTTCCACATAAACAGGCTTTCTTTTCATCTGCCTCTACTCCTCTATGTGAATTATTTCACATAATAAGCATACCATGTTTCACAAAACTGTCAAATCTTTATTGGTTTTTTGCCCAAAAAATGTTTTGATTTGTTTATACCTCCTTCATCATATCGGTTCGATACATAAAAAAGACCTGTCATTAAGACAGATCTTCTTGCATCTTGATCCCTGTGATATAAAGACGGACCGCATAGCTCACACTATCTTCAAGCTGTTCTTTCCGTTGAAATCCCTTCTTGTTTGAAATATCTCCAAAGCCGTGCAGTAAGCTTCTGAGACCTCTGACGACATGCGTCATGTCCTCTTCTTTTACACCAAAACGAGACATGATGGATTGGACAAAATCAGCAAGATTCTCTGCAGCCACACTGACTTCTCTTTCATTCATATGTGAAAAAGCAGCCTCATAAAGGCCGGGATGCTGACGAACAAATTGAACATATTTTCTTGCAAATGCTAAAACAGCGTCTTCTTTTTCCAGCCCCGCTGTTACTTGTTTACCAGCCTCACAAAGCATTGTCAGCCCCTTGACAGCAAGAGCTGCCTGTATTTCATGAAGACCGGATATGTGGTTGTAAAGAGAAGGCGGTCTGATGTTAAGCCGTTTGGACAATGTAGCAATGCTCAAAGCAGAAAAGCCCTCTTCATCGACAAATTCGATGGCAGATTCAACAATTTTTTCTTGTGTGATACCCATTCTTGGAGACATGGTTTACTGCCCTCCTTTTTGTAGCTGATGCTTCCTTTTTTCGATAGCAGCTCTGAGCTTTGTCTCAGGCTCTATCATGAGATCACCATGCCCTGCTGCGAGACAAGACAAGGGAAATGCCAGTAATTTTTCAGCGCTTTTTAGTGCTGTTTCTGCATCCCAAGTGGCAAAAGCCGGGAATGGGAAGGTGAAGCGAAACTCACCCGTTACAAATAAACCGCCTTTTGTCACAACTGCATCACCCGCAATGACAACCCCTGACTTTTCATCGTATAAAGAGATGCTTCCTGGTGTATGTCCTGGTGTGGCAATGACTTTAAGTGACCCAATCTCGTCCCCTTCTTCGACAAGCACGTCTGGTTTTGTGTGAATGTCTTTTGAAAAACTGCCTTTGACTTTTTTCTTCGGCTCACCAGGAAGTAAAGAGAAATCGCCAGCAAACAGGCGAGCATCTCGTTTCGATAAATAAACAACTGCATCTGGAAAAGCCTTTTTCACTTCATCTAGTGCACCAATATGATCCATATGACTATGAGTCAGAATAATTTTTTTAATGGGTTTGTTTAATTTATGTGCAAATTCAATCATCGAGCTTGCTGCCATTTTCAAAGCTGCATCAATTAAGATGAGTCCATTCTCTTCCTCAAATACATAACAATTTACCGGAAAAATACGCGGCATGAATGTAAGCTGGTGCAAACGGTCAAATGTTGTCAATCTCATCTTGTTTTCCTCCTAAAACTAATATCGTTAGTTTTATATTAACTAATACCATTAGTTTTAGCAACTATTTTTTCATCGACTGCAATATAAATATCAATTTGCGCTTCTTTTGGATCAATCGATCGTTCATCGTACCATTCAAAATCGCCAGTATATGTTCGCAAATGACGCTGATCCCAGCTCCAAATCTGCTGCCATGTTTCAAACACAACCTCTTCAATCGGGCCCTTTCTCGTTTGAAATCTTGCGTAGGTGGAGCCTGGAATCTCTTTTGCATCTTGTTCTAGCTGCCGGTCAACCAATTGCCCCGCTGTGAACAAATAAGTGCCATTTTCATCCTTTTCATAATCTGAATACAGCCCTATGACTGGCGCATGGCCCCCGTCGAGCTGCTGCGTGAAAAATTGCTGCCAAAGCGGTGCAATCTTCCGCTCTTTTGTTTGCTCCATCTCATTTGTTGTTCGAGCAGATAATCCCTTGATCCATTGTTTCTGTAAAATCACGATATCGTACATACATTCTCATCTCCTTTTTTTCCATCATATAAAAAGAAACCTGACAACAATGTGTCAAGTTCCTTTTGGTTTTTGAAATTGTTTCAACTTGAGATCAAACGCTTCCCGAACGGATGGCGGAGAGACAATGTCAACATCTGGCCCTAAATAAAAAAGAAAGCTATATAACCAATCATCTTGAGGCAACGTGATTGTGGCAAGATAGGTACCATCTGCACATACGGTGAATTCATTTTCATCTATCCATTCCTTCACTTTACCAACCGAATTTTCAGTCAACTTGAGCGTTAGTGTACTGACGGAAGGTTCTTCGTGCCAAGAATCATTCCAAGGCTTTTCTTCATTTTTTATTCGTTTAGGAAGAAAAGATACTGAATGCGTGATAAGGTCTGACATTCTTTTGAGTTTAAACAGGCGAAAAGCTTTTTTCACGCAGCAATACGCATACAAATACCAGTGCCTTCCTTTTAAGACAAGTGTATAAGGTTCTACTTTTCTAGAAAGTGTTTCGCCTTTTGCATTGCGGTAGATGAACTGGATATATTGATGCGCTGAGGCAGCGGTATGAATGAGCTGGAGCTTCTTTTCTAAGTAGCTGTCTTTCCCCCAAGAGCTTAAATCAATAAATACATGGTGCTGTTTTTCGTTTTGAGGCGGAATCAGGGATTTCATTTTCTTTAGTACATGTTCACTTTCTTTAAAGGTGTATGCACTCGTGATACTTTCAAGAGCGGTTAAAATCAGTTCAATATCATCATCGGTGAATAATTTTTTCTCTAGACGATAGTCGTCGACGAGTGAAATCCCGCCGCCTGCGCCTTGCTTTGTCACAACTGGAATCCCCGCTTGATTAATGGTATCAATATCACGATATATGGTTCTCACGCTCACTTCATGTAGTTCAGCGAGGTCCTTCGCCTGTACTTGCCGTTTACTAATCAGTATCATCACAATGGACAAAACGCGATCGATTTTCATGACTTTTCCTCTTTTTCATAAATATAGGTTTTGATTTGATAAAAAAAGAAAGAATGGTAATGATAAGTAACAGCCAGCATTCGTTTACATCCCTGCCTGTGCAGGAGGAGGTTGCATCATGACACATCACGTATGGCAGTTGTTCATGATCGGGATCGTCATGCTCGTCTGGATCATCATTCGAATGAATCGAATGAGACGCTATCAGCTTGTACGCCCGGTAAATCTTTTCATGAGAATGTATGTATTTAGTCTCACTGCCCTTATTCTCTTAACTGAAGGATGGCAAAATCACAGTATTTTTATCTATGCCGTCATTGGCATGATCTTCGGGAGCAGTCTCGCCATTCACGCCTATCAGACGATTCAGATGAAATTAGAAAATGGCCGGCTGTATATGAAAACAAGTAAATGGATTGAAAGCTTTATTTTATGTTTGTTTTTATCTAGGCTTGCATTTAAATCGGTCAATCTGACAACACATGCGATCACCAAGATGGATATCGTTGAATTGTATCAGCATATTGTCAGCGATGATGCGCTGACAATGCTCAGCTTTTTCCTTCTAGCGGCTTACTATATTGTGTTTTCTTATCAAATGATGAAAGCAAATAAACGATCAACCCATGTACATCATGCATAAAAAACCTTCCTATATAAAAGTAGGAAGGTTTTTTCTCAATCATGCTGTGCATGGTGGATCATTTGTTCAAGCACTTCCATCACATGCTGGTCTTCAGGACTGTAAAAAATCGAGGTCCCTGCTCGTCTAGATTTCACGAGACGAAGATTTTTTAAAAAGCGCAGCTGATGAGATACGGTTGATTGCATAAGGTTTAGTGTTTCTGCTATATCATTTACTGAATGTTCACCTTGAGACAGCAAATGCAGAATACGAATACGCGTCGGATCAGATAAGGCTTTAAATGTTTGGGAGACAAGAAATAGACTTTCTTCGTCCAGCTCCATCCGTTCCTGTTCTTGATTTGTATTCAGTTCTTCCTTCATTTCGCTTCACCTTTCTTGTCAGTCAACTCACGACTTATTCTATGTATCATCATATACCAAAACGTGTAGCATGCAAAGCTTCCACACCTTTTGAAAAAAGATTTATTCAAATAGCATTGACACGTGGTAGCATTCTTTTTAAAATGAGCATTATTTATTCATTTTTTCAGAGGAGCTGATAGGCAAATTGACTGAAGAGCCAAGACTAAAACGCAGCCTGACTGTTTTTCCACTTGTTGTGATCGGGCTTGCTTATATGGACCCACTTGTCGTATTTGATTCATACGGCATTGTTGCTCAGCTGACGAAAGGACACGTTGCTGCAGCTTATATCTTTACTTTACTGGCATTACTATTGACAGCGCTTAGCTATGGGAATATGGTGAAGGCTTTTCCAAAAGCAGGATCTGCATATACATACGCGCAAAAAAGTATTCATCCTCACGTTGGCTTCCTTGTAGGCTGGACACTTTTACTGGACTATTTATTTTTGCCGATGGTGAATTTTGCAATCGGAAGTGCTTATTTAACTGCAGCCTTTCCCGATGTACCTCATTACATTTGGATCATCATACTTGCTATCGCCATAACGACTGTCAATGTAATCGGTATACGTCTTACAGCCAACATTACAGCGCTATTTGTGACCTTTCAGGTGATTGTCGCTGTCACATTTGTTGGGTTTATTATTTATGGGCTCACGCAGCATGCAGGTACCGGAGAATTACTGTCAACCCGTCCATTTTATTCAGCGAGCTTAGATCCCGCCCTTATTTTTTCCGGGGCGACGATTTTATGTTTTTCTTTTTTAGGATTTGATGCGATTTCGACCATGTCTGAGGAAACAATTAAGCCCAAAAGAACGATTCCTCTTGCCATTTTCTTAACGGTCGTCATTGGAGGTGTGCTGTTTACCCTCACCTCTTATTTTTTACAGCAGGTATTTCCAAATTTTCAACAGTTCAAGCATCCAGATGCAGCATCACTTGAAATTGCGGAATTTGTGGGCGGTGCGTTTCTCCACTCATTCTTTTTAGCCGGCACCATGGTCGCTGTCATCTCTTCCTCCCTATCATCACATGCGAGTGCCGCAAGACTCTTGTATGCGATGGGAAGAGATCAATCATTACCAAAACGTTTCTTCGGTTATATTCACCCAACATTGAAAACACCTGTATTTAATATTTTATTAATTGGTGTTTTCTCGTTAACCGCAGTCCTTGGTGAGCTTGAGGTCATTTACTCGTTTATCAGCTTCGGGGCATTAATCGGATTCACGTTTGTTAACTTATCTGTTTTCGCCTACTATTTCATCAAACAAAAACAAAGAGGTGTATTAAACACACTGAGATATGCAATCATCCCTCTTTGCGGAACGGCCTTTTGTATTTGGCTCTTAACAAGCATCAGTACAAATGCATTAATCATTGGTATGGTGTGGCTCATGATCGGTTTTGTTTACTTCTGCTATAGACTGAAAACAAGACCAGAATTTACGTTTGGCTATGATTGAATATAAGGTTTTCACTTGGTATCCTGTGCAGGATATGGCATAATATAAAGGCTGTACTTCCCTTTTAAAAGCGGGGCAAAACAGGGGTGAACTGACCTTGAAAAAGAAAAAAACAGGATGTTTTGCCATTTCAGGCTGTTTCACGATTTTTCTGTTTGTTTGCGTATTAGCAGCCATTGTCATTTCCTTTAATCAAAAGGAGTTAAAAAAGCTGCCGATTGATACGGAATCAATTGTTTTGTCGAGATTGGATGATTACAAACCGCTTGTAGAGACAGAGTTAAGAGATCAAGATTTAGATCAATATACCGCGTTAATTCTCGGTATGATGTATCAAGAATCAAAAGGCAGAGGCGGAGATCCAATGCAGTCCTCTGAATCTCTTGGTTTAAAACGAAATGAAATCAATGATCCTCAGAAGAGCATTAAACAAGGAGTCCATCATTTTTCAGCCATGTACAAGCATGGGAAGAAAAAAGGCGTTGATTTGGAAACCATTATTCAAAGCTATAACATGGGAATCGGCTATATTGATTTTGTTGCAAAAAACGGGGGAAAACATTCCGAAGAATTGGCAAAGCAATACTCCAAAAAGCAAGTGAAGCGAAACCCAGAAGTCTATACATGTGGGGGCGACAAAGATAACTTCCGCTATCCGTATTGCTACGGTGATTTCACTTATGCTGAAAAAGTAAAAGAAAAAACGAAAACAGTTGAAGAAAAAATGAAATTGGCTTCATCATCCACACCATCATCGTAAAAAAAGCACTTCCGTGAAGGAAATGTTTCAAATTGTTGACAAAGGGCTAAAATGAACTTTATTTTAGCCCTTTGTCTTCTTTTCATCTTATGAATGTTCTTTCCCGATTTCCGGCAGGATCGTTTTGGCTAAATGCTGATCCATTTCTTCATATTCATCATAATGAATCGTTTCATATAGCTCTTTTCTCGTTTGCATGTCCTCCAGCATCCCCTGCTGCGTCCCCTTTTCCTTAATCTCTGTAAATAAACGCTCATACGCTTTTGCAGCAACTCTCAGGGATGACACAGGATAAATCACCATTTGAAAGCCAAACATAGAAAATTCGTCTGTATGATAATAAGGTGTTTTTCCAAACTCCGTCATGTTTGCAAGAAGCGGCCCTTTTATATTGTTCGAAGCATACGTGAAATCTTCTGCTGTGATCAGCGCTTCAGGAAAAATGGCATCTGCTCCTGCTTCTAGATAGAGATTCGCCCGGTGAATTACATCCTCCATCCCGTTTACTGACTTCGCATCCGTTCTTGCGATGACGAGAAGTGTGGGTGCCGCTTGTTTGATCGCTTTGATTTTCGCCATCATGTCTTCTACAGAAACAAGTGACTTTCCGTTTAAATGTCCGCATTTCTTCGGCATTTGCTGATCTTCAATTTGAACAGCAGCTACCTTGCTCTCAACCATTTCCTTTGCTGCTCTGGCTGCATTTAATACACCGCCATAACCAGTATCCATATCAACTAAAAGAGGCAGTTGAGAAGCTCGAATGATTTCCTTTGCCTTTTCCGCCATTTCAGTGGAATGAATCATACCAAGGTCAGGAAGCCCTTTGCTTGCGCAAAAAGCGGCACCCGATAAATAAAGACCTTGAAATCCCATTTTCCTCGCATAGAGCGCAGACATTCCATCGTGAACGCCTGGAATTTGAAATAAAGCGGATTTGTGCATTTGCTCTTTAAAAGCTGCGGCTAAGTCAGCTTGATTTACTTCATCATTCACGATCCACACACTAGCTCCCCCTTATATGACAAATAAATCCATAAATGCTGGTACTGTCGTTGTTTTTAATTGATTTGGATTTTGACAAAGTGAAACAATTTGATCGACTTGTTTTTGTGGAAATCTCGTTTTCAAATGATACACCCATTTCTTTTCAAGCAGCGGGATCCCTTCCTGCCTTCTTCTGCGATGACCAAGCGGATATTCAATTTCGATTCGATCTGTCATCGTTCCGTCTTTAAAGAAGATTTGAACACAGTTTGCAATTGATCTCTTTTTTGGATCTAAATAGTCTTCTGTATACCGTTTATCTTCTTTCACGATCATTTGATCACGCAAACGGTCAATGAGCGGATTCTGCGCCGTTTCTTCTTCATAATGATCAGCGGTCAGCTCACCATAGATTAACCCAATGGCCGTAATATACTGCAAGCAATGATCACGGTCTGCCGGGTTGTAGAGCGGTCCTTTTTTATCAATAATTCGAATGGCTGATTCATGTGTCGTAATCTCTATCCTGTCAATCTCATCTAAACGGTCTTTTACCGCGTCATGTAGAATGACAGCGGCCTCAGCGGCAGTTTGCGCATGAAATTCTGCTGGATAAGCAATTTTAAAGAGTACATTTTCGATCACATATGACCCGAGCGGCTGGGCAAGTGTGAGTGGTTTTCCTTTCATTAACACATCTTCAAAACCCCACTTTTCTGCACTGAGGGGCGTTTGATAGCCCATTTCTCCTTTCAATGTCATCATCGCTAGTCTCACTGCACGGCTTGTGGCATCCCCTGCTGCCCACGATTTCCTTGATCCTGTGTTCGGGGCATGCCGGTACGTTCTAAGCGGGGAATTATCCACAAAAGCTTGTGATAACACATGCTGCACATCTTCTTTCGTTCCGCCAAGCATTGCACAAACGACTGCACTTGAGGCCACCTTGACAAAAAGAACATGATCCAAGCCATTTCGATTCAAACAATTGTCTAAAGCAAGCACACCTTGTATTTCATGTGCCTTTACAATCGCATGCAGTACGTCATTCATCGAAAGCGGTTCTGCTCCGTTTGCAAGCCTCGTTCTGCTGATATAATCGCTTACAGCCAATATCCCGCCCAGGTTATCTGATGGATGGCCCCACTCCTGTGCAAGCCATGTGTCATTATAATCTAACCAGCGGATCATACATCCTATATTAAAAGCCGCTTGAACAGGATCTAACACAAATGAAGTGCCAGGCACTCTTGCTCCGTTAGGGACAACGGTTCCAGGTACGATCGGGCCAAGGTGTTTCGTACATTCTGGAAAATTGAGCGCCAGCATTCCGCAGCCGAGCGTATCCATAAGTACATACCGAGCTGTTTCAATTGCCTCTTTGCTCGTAATTTCTCCATCAACGGCATAGGCAGCAATGTCTTCTAATAGTTGATCTGTTTGATTGGCTACTGCTGTTTTATTCATATTCATTCCCCCGTTTTTCCATCATCATTTGAGACTTTTAATCCTCTTGGTCCTAAATACCGTACTCTCGGTCTAAAAATCCGATTGTATAAATGCTGCTCGATGACATGCGCTGCTAATCCGCTTGCTCTCGCAGCAAAGAAAATCGGTGTGTAAAGTGAAATAGGAATCCCGAGCACGTAATAAATTGGTGCTGCGTAATAATCAAGGTTTGGATAGAGGTTTTTCTTTTCTTTCATGTATGCCTCGCCTGCGACGCACATGTCATACAGCGTCGTGTCTCCTTTTGACTCAGTAAGCGTTTTCAATGATTGTTTTAAAAGAGCCGCTCTCGGGTCCATTTTTCTCATGTATACCCGATGGCCAAAGCCCATCATTTTTTCTTTTGCGGCTAATTTACGTTCAATGAGCGCAAGGAAACCTTCTGTTGTTTTGCCTTCGAGCAGCATGTGCATGACGGCTTCATTTGCGCCTCCGTGTAAGTCGCCTTTTAATGAAGAAATCGCTCCAGTAAAAGCACCATACATGTCAGAATGAGTAGACGCAATGACTCTTGCTGCAAATGTTGAATTCGGCAGCTCATGTTCACTATAAAGTGTAAGCGTTTGGTCAAATGCTTTGATTTCGTCTTGTACAGGAGTACGGCCAGTTAACATGGCTAAAAAATTTTCAGTGTAGGATTTGGTCTGGTCAGGAGTAGGTGTGGTGTCTTGTGTGAGAATATGATAGCTTCCCGCAACAATCGCTGGCAGCTGGCCAAGTAAGCGAACAGCACGCGTTTGTTGGCATGCTTCTGATCGATCATTCAGTTGTTCATCGTACCCTGCAAGAGCAGATAAACACGTTCTCATGGCATCCATTGGGTGAGTGGTTTTTGGCAGTTTTGTCAAAATGGTTTGAATGGTTGGGTGTATGTTTGTTTGTGAGGAAATGTCTTGCTGAAATTGATGATATTCCATTGCATCTGGTAATCTTCCGTAAATAAGCAGATAGGCTGTTTCCAAGTATGTCTTGTTTTGCGCCAACTCAATGAGGTCATAACCGCGAATGACAATTTCTTCTTGCTGCACATCTAAGTAAGAAATAGACGTTTCGCTTGCCACAATGTCTTCAAGCCCCGGTTTATACTGCAATTGTTCAGTCATCATATAACCCCCGTTTCGTTCAATTGTGTTCTCCAAACGAGCAAACGGCCAGACATGATGTGATTCTATAGGTGGGAAGATACCGTGCAAGTCGGATACCCAATTCCCATTTTATCCAAAGCAATTCATCTTGTAAATAAAAGAACGTATGTCCAAATGGACATACGTTAGCTGTAGTATGGAGAAATCATGATATAGACGATGACACCTGTTAGACTGACATAGAGCCAAAGAGGCATGGTCCATCTAGCAATTTTACGATGACGTTCGACTTGCATTTGTGCGCCTCTAAAGAGAGTGATCAGTGCAAGCGGTACAATGACGGCAGATAAGACGATATGTGTGATGAGAATAAAGAAGTAAATCGGACGAATGATTCCTTCTCCCCCGAAGTGTGTATCAGCTGCCATTGAATGATACGTCACATACGAAATTAAAAAGACAAGTGTTGTTGAAAAAGCCGCAAAGATAAATCGTCTATGGGCTTTAATGTTCTTTTGTTTAATCATAATGAGCGCTGAAAGTAAAAAGATAAACGTAAAACTGTTCATCACAGCATTCAGTAACGGCAGAAATGTAATATCCAGATGACTAAATTTATCTGTTTTTGGCATCAAAAATAATAAAGCAATTAAGCCGTTTATGGCAATTGTTAAAAAGACAACAATGCCGGTGAAATTTTTCGGTTTTTGATTCTGTTCGTTCATGTTTGAAAACCTCTCTTTATTAGTTCCGACTAAGAGTATGTTATTTAACTTTCTCTCTAAAGTCAATGAATTCGCTGTCTTCGTCGAATTTTAGACAAACTTGCCGATTGCCTGCCTTTTAGCGGCTTGAAAGATCCACTCACTTCCTTTAGAATGGGAATTTGTGTGGTTTTTTATCAACTTTTCTATGAAAGGAGCAATAGACTTGTCAATCTTACAGGAAACAACAAAAGATGTGAAGACATTAGAGCAAGAATTACAGCAGTTGCAGTTCCAAATGTATCGAATGCAAGAAAATATAAAAGATATTTCAAAAAAAGCAAAGATTATTGGCATTGATCAAGCGAAGGAAGATGAATGGATGATCGTCTCAGCAATTGAGAATGCAGATACGTGCAAAATCATGTTAAGCGATTGTGAAAAAGCTTTTCGCGGACAATCTGATTTTTCCTTAATCGCGGAATATCCTGAAGAAGGAAAGATTCACATTGCCGACATTAAAGGCCCGCCTGATAATGGCTATGGATCAATTTGTATGAAACATTTAAAAGAAATCGCAAGAGAGCAAAACATTCCAGTCATTACTGGCGACCTTGTCAAAAGAGATTGGAATCATGTGGACCGTTTGATTCATTTTTATGAAAAACACCATTTTGATGTCCAAATCAATTGGAAAGAGCAAAGCGGAGAAATTTATTGGGTGGACAGCTAACGACACAAAAACCAGCGTTGAGATGAGCTTATACGCTGGTTTTTGTCGAAAATGCAAATTTTTCAGAAAAATATGTGTATTTCTGACCAAAAAAAGGTATAATAAAAGCATCAGGCCGCCACCTGATGCTTTCTTCCAAAAACAATAGACTACTAGTTAAGTACTTTTACTTTGACTGATTTTACGCCCCAATTTTTAGCTTGGGATTTGCTTGGTACGTGTACATCAATTTTATTACCTTTAATTGCGCCGCCAGTATCTGCTGCGATGGCTTCACCGTAGCCTTCAACATAAACCTTACTTCCTAATGGAATGACATTAGGATCTACTGCGATTACTTTTGCATTTGGGTTTTTGTTTAAGTTTACCCCTGTTGCAGTGATACCTGAGATGCCACCATCATTTGCTGTATAAGCCGTAGCCGTTACAGTCATTTCTTTTTGAACACTTTGACTAGCAGAAGATGATTCTGCTTTAGCTGTTTCCTTTTTAGGAGCAGCTTTTTTCGTTGTTTGCTCTTTTTGGACAGGTGCCTGTTTTTGAACAGGTTCTGAGCTTACCGGAGCTGAGCTTTGACCAGCAACACTTAGTGTTGAACCAATCATAATTATATCTGAGTTTAAGTTATTCCAAGACTTAAGATCGCTAATTGACACATTGAATTTTTGAGCGATTTTCCAGAGGCTGTCCCCCTTCTGGACTTTGTACTGCTCCTGAGTTTTCTCTTTTGAAGAGATTGTCAATTTATCTCCTACATAGATCATGTCTGTAGATAAATTGTTCCAACCCTTTAGGTCCTTTAGAGACACATCATTTTTTTGAGAGATTCCCCAAAGTGTATCACCTTTCTGTACAGTGATTTCCTTTGCAGAAGCTTGCTGTGCTCCTAATGCTGTTGTTGAGATTGCTGCAACAGCAACCAAGGACATAATAGTCTTCTTCATAAAGTAAATCCTCCCTTGTTAGCTTTTTATGGCGGCTAACGAGTGCTATCGTAACATATGTAAATGTCATTTCAATAACAAAACGATATGTTTTAGATTACAGTTCCTTTACATGAAACATCTCTCTCCATTGGTAAATCAGCCCACTAAATGGCTCAATTCCGCATCATATCAAGGTTTTGTAGGGAGGGAAATCATCATGATGAAAACGCGTCCAAGTGAAACGAAAAAAATTTATTTCTCTTCTTCAAACTCTTTATTTTTTCTCTTTTTCTATAAATAAACGAATTTCTTCTAAAAAAACATCTCCATATTTCTCTCTTTTTTGTGCGCCGACACCTTTAATATTTAAAAGTTCTTCTTCTGTTTTAGGCTCTACTGCTGACATTTCCTTCAATGTTTGATCAGAAAAGACAACAAATGGCGGAACGCCCTGCTCTCTTGCCAACTTCATTCTGACCATTCTTAACTGTTCAAATAATGCATCATTTTCTTGAATAGCTTCTGCCTTTATCGCCTGCTTTTTATAGACGGTCTCCTGCCCCACTAGCACTTTCTTTCCTTTTTGTGTCACTTTTAGTGTTGGAAAAGCCCCCTCAGACATGTGTAAATACTCTTCTGTAATTAAAAATTCAATGAAATCACTGATATGCTGGGCTGAATGCTGTTTCATTAAAGCATAAGTAGGAAGACGGTCGAAACCAAAATCAAGCACTTTTTTGTTTTTAGAGCCAGCTAATACTTGAGCAATCATCATTTTTCCGAATCGTTCGTTCATTCTAACGGTACACGACAAAACCATTTGTGCTTCTCTTGTGACGTCTTCACGCTCTCTCTCATCTAGACAATTGCTGCATTTTTGACAGGTGGCACTTGTTGATTGGTCAAAATAGTCCATTACGAATTGCTGAAGACACTGCTCCGTATGACAGTAGTCTACCATTTGTCTTAGCTTGAGCAATTCATGCTGATACCGTACTTCATCTTCTGTTGATTGTTCAATGAGAAAGCGCTGCACCCGTACGCCTTGCGGTGAAAACAGCAAAATACATTCACTTTCAAGCCCGTCTCTGCCGGCACGCCCTGCTTCTTGGTAGTAACTTTCAATATCTCTTGGAATTTGATGATGAATGACAAAACGTACATTAGACTTATTAATCCCCATACCAAATGCAGAGGTAGCTACCATCACTTGAATATCATCATTTAAAAAAAGATTTTGCTGCTCTTCTCTCACTTCATCATCTAATCCTCCGTGATAAACGCCCGCTTTGATCTTTTGCTTTTTTAAACGTTGATAAATCTGATCTGCTTCTTTTCGTGTGGCTGTATAGATAATCCCTGACTCAAGACTGTTTTTCTTCATATATTGTGTGATGAATTGGTCGCTGTTTTGCCCTTTCACCACTTGAAAGGATAAATTTTCTCTAGCAAAACCAGTAAAGATCGTTTCTTCTTCTTCCATGCCAAGCTGCTCACATATATCCTGTTGAACCTTCTTTGTAGCAGTGGCTGTTAATGCTACAATAACGGGCCTTTTCGACAGCTTGTTTACACATTCTTGTATAAAGCGATAGCTCGGTCTAAAATCATGTCCCCACTCAGATATACAGTGCGCTTCATCTATAGCCATTAAAGGAATCGTCAATCGATCAAGCAGCTGAAAAAAACGTTCATTTTGTAAGCGTTCAGGGGTGATATAAAGCAAATCATACTCCCCCTGTTCACATTTTTTCAGCCTTGTATTCATTTCACCTGCTGAAAGTGTACTATTTAAAAAGGACGATCGTATTCCCATCTCATTTAATGCATCAACTTGATCTTTCATTAAAGAAATAAGCGGAGATACAACGATTGTCGTTCCTTCCATCATAAGGGCAGGAATCTGGTAGCAAACCGATTTCCCTCCGCCTGTCGGCATAATGCAGACCGTATCCTTCCGTTTATTCACAATCGATTCAATGGCTTGTTTTTGACCTTGCCTAAAGGCGTCAAAGCCATAATATTGTTTAAGAAGTGCTTCTGCTTGTTGTAACATCCAATTCCCTCTCCGTCGTTTGTTTTGTCTATTTTAACATACATTTGTACATCCACATTCAGTCTGTTCAAAATCGTGTTTTGGGCAAAATAAAAAGCCATTTTCCAAAAAAGGAAAATGGCTTGAATCATCCTAGGAAAAGCTGCGGATGCCGTAATCTAAGTAAGAAAGTTTTAAACCACCACTCCTCAAAGTGGGTGTTTGCAGAAACGTTCCTGTCTTCCTCTCGAAGGAGGCGTGACATTCCGGCTTCAATATAAAACTCCCTATTACAGCTTAAAGGTTAAAACTTAATTAACATTACGCGCATCGCAGCCTTTAAACTATACTACACGAAAGTTTATTAAATTTCAAGATATGTTTTTTCTAAAAAAATACTCATGTATACAAGATATTTGTCCATGTAGATGGGGGAAAACATTATGTTGAGAAAACATAAATTCCTCTCATTTGTTATTTTTCCTCATCTACATCAACATCTTGCTCTTCTTCTAGCCTTTCATACGTATCTGAATGCATTTGATCCATTGTTTCTCTATTTGTTAAATCACGCATTTGCTCAGAGAACGAACGGTCAAATTCATTTGGATCTTGATTGGTTTCTTCATTTTTCTTTGCATCAATTGAATAACGAGTATAGGGTACTGCTTTCAAACGTTCATATGGAATGTCTTTTCCTGTTTTTTCACAAATTCCATATGTCCCGTCTTCCATCCGCTTAAGCGCTGCATCAATTTCACCTTCAAGCTGATCATCGACTTGATCCAGCGTTTGTTCGGTCATGCGGTCTAAATAGATGCTTCCGTGATCTGCGATATGATTTCCAACACCATTTGAAATCTCATTCGATTCGGCCAGCATGGATTCTTCTTTCTTTTTTGATCCTTTCACATCTTCTTTTAATTGAATAAGTCTTTCATATAAATCAGCTTTTTGCTCTTTCGTTAAGCTCACGGTCAATCACTCCTTTCTTTTTACCTTCCCGCTCCATGCGAAATGAAAACATCAAAAAAGCCGCCGCCTCTTTGGCAGCAGCTTTCTTCATTTAAAGATTGCGAAGTACTTCTTCTACTGGTGTATCACCTTTGATTAAGTCAAAGGTCTTATTTCTCACATTGGATTCCGTTAAGCTTTCCACTAAGACAGTGGCTACATCTTCTCTTGAAATCTCAATGTCACGATCATCTGGAATATGAGCAGCCGCTTCTATTTTCCCTGTCTTCTCCTCATGCAGCAGTGCTCCTGGCCGCACAATGGTGTAAGAAAGACCAGACTGTTTTAAATGTTCATCGGCTTTTCTTTTCGCTTCATAATAAATCTCCATACTGCCATGTCCTTTTCCTTGATGAGGATCGTCGGCATTATAAGAACTCAGCATCACAAAATGCTGAATATTTTCTTTTTTGGCTGTATCAACGAGGCGTTTTGCCCCCTCTTGATCAACAGCAATGGTTTTATCTGCACCTGTTTTTGAGCCTGAACCAGCTGCAAAGATGACAGCTTCTGCTTGCTTCACAGCATCTGTCACATCCTTTTCAAGATCACCGATGACAGGCGATGCCCCAAGTTCTTTTAGCGCATCTGCTTGTTTTTCATCTCGAATGAGAGCAAGTGGCTCATGTCCTTTTTCTTTTAAATATCGAATGACAAGTCTCCCTGTATGTCCGTTTGCTCCAGCAACTAATACTTTCATTGTCCATTCTCCTTTCTGTATCTGTTTCATCTTTATCCTTTTTTGCTTTGATTCAAACACATGAATAGAAAAAAGCCTTCCCCACTGTAGTGGGAAAAGCTCAAGAGATGTGCGATAGATAAAAATAAGAACAAAGAATGAGAAAAGTGCATGTGATCTATGTAATCGCAAAGTTGATCAGCAAAGATGTTTTGTTAAAATGGCCTGCACGTCACTCAAATCAGTATCTTTAGAAAAATCGAGTTCAAATACTTTTGAGCTTGTAACAAGCAGCATACCAGTGTCCTGATCAAACACGCCAGCTTCTTGAATAGCAAAACTTTCAATTGATCGATACGGCAAGGAGACCCTGACTTTCTTTTTAGAAAATACGCGGTTATCGCCAAAGATCAGTCGTTTATTAGTGAAACAAATTTGGTCGTGACGCAGTCTGTAAACAGCCTCAATTCTTTCCCCTTCAATTAATAAGGATTCGAATTTTTTATGATCATTTTGTTTACTGACAGAAAAAATACCCACGTAAACCCCCTCTTCCTGCATCAAATTCCTTTATGACAAAACGGCCACATGGCTCTGTGGGTACGTTTTATTCTCACTTATAGAATACGCTATAAATCGTCGTTATTCCATTACGAATAGATTAAATTTCATTTAACTTTTTCTTTTTGATCCGATGCTCTTTCCTCTACTTATTTAGACTGTTAAAGCAGGAAAAAAGTTTCAGTTTTTTTCAAGAAATAGACCATAAAAAAACAGTGATTATGTAAAATCACTGTTTTAAATGACTATTCATCTTTCGGGGTATCAATCGTTCCTTCGGCATACACATCAGAAATTTGCTCAAGTGTAATCGCCATATCAGCATCTTCATTGTCATGCCAAGCATTTTGATGTTTCTGCTCTTCTTGCTGCTGCTTTTTCATCATCATCACCCTTTACTGTTTTTCTTAGTATGAGTGATGACCCTTAAAATCATTCAGCAGAGTTGTCTTCGAAATACTCTTTGTAATACCCGCCTACTTTACCCGTATTATCAACGACAAAGAGAAATTCTTCTGTTTCATTTTTCACATCATATGTGTGCCCAACCGTTAATGCCTGATTGACCATATATTTTTTCGCATTTGTATGTACACATTTTACTTGTTTTACCGTTTCAGCTGTCTGCCAATTTTGATGGATCATGATTTAAAAACTCCTTTTTTCATCTATACATTTATTGTAGCCAATTTTTCGTGAAATGCAATGAGTGTTATCGATTGCTTTCAAACATGTCGTGTAATATGATAAATGTATACGTTTACATTAGTGTGCGTATACAAATTGCTTCATGTCCACTTTTTCCACCTTAGAACTCGCAGAACAACCCATATCTTTAAGGAGGTTTGTTTATTTATGAGCTCTACAACACTTCAAATTAGTTCAAAACTCGAATCTTTTCTCCAAGGGACGAAAAAACTCTACATTAATGGTCAGTTTGTCACAAGCCATGATAACAAAACATTTTCTACACCTAACCCTGTCACAGGAGAAACCCTTATTGATGTATATGAAGCAGGTGCAGCCGACATTGATGAAGCAGTGAAAGCTGCTAAAAAGGCTTTCCATGGACCTTGGCGTTCTATGTCTGCCGCTGAACGTGCCCGTCTGATGTTTAAGCTTGCAGATTTAATGGAAGAACACCAGGAAGAACTGGCTCAGCTGGAAACACTTGATAATGGAAAACCAATTAATGAAACAACCAATGCGGATATCCCTCTTGCCATTGAGCACATGCGCTATTATGCAGGGTGGACCACAAAAATGACTGGACAAACCCTTCCTGTCAGTCAGGGATATTTTAATTATACCCGCCATGAGCCTGTTGGTGTTGTGGGACAAATCATTCCTTGGAACTTCCCGCTGCTCATGGCCATGTGGAAAATGGGTGCTGCACTAGCAACAGGATGCACCATTGTTTTAAAACCAGCCGAACAAACACCACTATCTGCTTTATATTTAGCTGAATTAGTGGATAAAGCCGGATTCCCAGAAGGCGTGATTAACATCGTTCCTGGATTTGGTGAAACTGCCGGTGAAGCATTAACCGATCACCCTGATGTCAACAAGCTGGCTTTCACTGGATCAACAAGTATTGGGAAATTGATCATGGAAAAAGCAGCCAAATCCATCAAGCGTGTTACATTAGAGCTTGGCGGAAAATCGCCGAATATTATTTTGCCAGATGCCGATTTAAAGAAAGCCATTCCAGGTGCATTAAACGGCGTGATGTTTAACCAAGGTCAAGTTTGCTGTGCAGGGTCAAGGGTTTTTGTGCACCGGAGCCAATATGATGAAGTCGTCGATCAAATGGCTAAATATGCGACATCATTAAAACAAGGAGCTGGTCTTCACCGCGATACCCAAATTGGACCTCTAGTGAGTAAAGAGCAGCATGAACGTGTGTTAGGTTATATCGAAAAAGGGAAGTCAGAAGGTGCAACAGCCGTAGTCGGTGGTGACTGCCCTTATGAAGCAGGCTATTTCGTCTCCCCTACTGTCTTTAAAGATGTAGAAGATGAAATGACAATCGCAAAAGAAGAGATCTTCGGTCCAGTTCTATCTGCGATTCCTTACGATTCCATTGATGAAGTCGTCGAACGGGCCAATCAATCTGACTATGGGTTAGCGGCAGGACTTTGGACGGAAAACTTAAAGCATGCTCACGATATCGCTGCACGCCTAGAAGCAGGAACCATTTGGGTCAACTGCTATAATGTCTTTGATGCCGCCTCCCCGTTTGGCGGATATAAACAGTCAGGCCTTGGCAGAGAAATGGGATCATATGCCCTTAACAACTATACAGAAGTCAAAAGCGTGTGGATTAATCTGCAAGACTAATCATTTAAGAAAGCCGGTGACGATGGGACTGACCCCCGTTTTTGAGACAGGAATCAAAACACCTTTATGAAACAGCCAGTTGCCGAAACTCTTTTGGTGACTGGTTGTTTAATTTCAATTGAATTCGGATATTGTTATAATAATCAATATACTCCCTGACTGTTTTTTCTACAATGGCTGTTGTAGTGTTTGTCAGGTGGTGGAGATAGAATCCTTCTGATTTTAAACTGGAGTGGAAGGATTCGATGGGGGCATTATCAGCGGGCATTCCCTTACGGGACATGCTCATGGTAATGCTTTTTTCCTTTATCTCCTTTTGATAAGCATAAGAAGTGTAGACCGAACCTTGATCACTATGAAGTACGCAGCCTTTAGGCAGTGCCTGTAGCTGATTCAACGTATCTAGAACAAGCGAAACATCCTGTTTATCACCAATCGTATAAGCCACAATCTCACTTGTATATAAATCTTTTATGCTAGATAGATAAAGTATTTTTTGGCCAAAGGGCAAATACGTTATATCAGTCACCAATTTTTCAAGTGGCTTTGTCGCAGTAAAATCCTGTTTTAAGTGATTTTCTGCAATATAATAAGGTTGACCAGTCTGTTTACGCTTTTTTACTTTCACACGACACTGTAAACCGTAGGTTTGCATAATACGTTGTACGGTCTTATGGTTCATTTTCATTTCTTTTCGCAGTAGAGCCGTTATTTTACGATAACCATACGTATATTGGTGTGCCTCACAAAGAGACGATATGAGGTCGATTAACACTTGCTGTTTTGGCTGGAGATCTTGTTTTTTCCAACGATAAAATGTTGATCTTGCGACCTCAAACATCTGACAGAATGTACTTACACTTACTGTGTCTTTTACCGTATCGTAAATCGACACGAACGCTTCTTTTTTCACTTCCTTTCCCATTCCATGTACTTTTTTAATAGGTCAATTTGTTGTTTTAGAAAACGATTTTCTGTTTTTAACTTTTCGTTCTCATCTTGATATTCAGGTCCTTTACCATATGAATACTGTTTGCCTACCGGCTGTCTTAAACGATGAATGTCTCCAGATTTATACCATTTCATCCATGTTTTAAGTTGGGTCACATTCCGAATATTTAATTCCTCCAACACTTTTTTAACTGGTACTCCCGCCAATCGCATTTCAATTGCCTTCATCTTCACTTCAAATGGATAACTAACTCTTGAACCCATAGAAAAACACCTCCAAATTGTTTTCAGGTATTCTATACCCGATTTTCAACTTAAAGGTGTTTTTATCTGTCTCACTTTATGGGGTCAGTCCCGATGTCATCGGCTTTTTTTGTGCTGGCATGTGACAGGCCGACTCCTGAATATAGTGATAAAGGAAAGGAGCATGGCCGAATGCAAGATTTAAAAACGAGAGTCAACGAATATATCGATGAACTGCACATGCAGGTAGAACGCAGACAAAGAGAAGATGGCGCATTTGTTTTCTGCTTTGAAGGACCTATGATGACAAATTCTTTTTTCATTATGCTACTAAAAGCCGTTGGTGACCCTGATCAGCAATTGATCCATCAATTGGCCGAAGCAATACATGCCAAACAAAATGAAGATGGTTCCTTTTCTTTGTATCATGACCAGTCGGGACATCTCACAGCTACAGTACAAGGTTATTGCGGCATGCTCGCATCTGGCAGATTTCAAAAAGACGAGCCCCATATGGAAAAAGCAGCACAATATATTCGCTCAAAAGGTGGCCTAAAGGACGTCCATTTTATGACAAAGTGGATGCTTGCCGTAAATGGCATGCACCCTTGGCCCTACTTCTATGCACCGCTTTCATTTTTACTCATTCCTACTTCCTTTCCGCTTCACTTCTTCCACCTTAGTGCCTATGCAAGGATTCATTTTGTGCCTATGATGATTGCATTGAACAAACGGTATACCTCTCATGCTGTGTTTCCATCATTAGCCCATCTTGATGAAAACATGTCTAAAAATCCATTTGACTGGTTTATGGCAAGAGAAGAACGTTCGACTGATCACTTCCTCATGTATATGCGGTCATATACAGCCCTCGACAGCCGGCTCGACTTTTTCGGATATGAAGCAGCGAAGCGATACATGTTTGACCGTCTTGAAAAAGATGGGACGCTGTACAGTTACTTAAGTGCAACCATCTTTATGGTCTATGCCCTCATGAGCCTTGGGTACTCCCCTGGACATCATCTCATCCAAAAAGCAGTCAGGGGTATGAAAAAGCTCGTCACCTCCTGTCAAGGCAAGATATATGCTGAGAATTCCACCTCGACTGTGTGGGATACAGCGCTTGTCAGTTACGCTTCTCAAAAATCAGGAAGAAAACGAGAAGATCCCATGATCATGAAGTCCTTCACCTATTTGCTGGACCGGCAGCAAATGAAGAAAGCGGATTGGTCGGTTCATAACCGGCATGCTGCTCCGGGAGGCTTTGGTTTCTCACATATCAATACGAATAATCCTGATTGTGATGACACGCAAATTGTGTTAAAAGCGATCCCAAAGGAATACACTCCACTTCAGTGGAAACGAGGATATGACTGGCTTCTCTCCATGCAAAACCGTGATGGCGGCTTTTCTGCTTTTGAAAAAAATCAAGATCACTTTCTGCTTCGTCACCTTCCGCTTGAATCTGCGGAGGATGCAGCGATTGACCCGTCAACTCCCGACATTACTGGCCGTGTGCTCCATCTGATTGGTTTAGAAGAAAAAGATACTGCTTCTCCCACGATTCTCAGGCAAAAAGATCGATGTGTGAAATGGCTCTTTGACCACCAGGAGAAAAACGGATCATGGTTTGGCAGATGGGGTGTTTGTTATATTTATGGAACTTGGGCAGCATTAACGGGACTGAAAGCAGCCGGCATCCCCTCCTCACACCCTGCTGTGCAAAAAGCGTGCCGTTTCCTAAAGCAGATTCAGCTTGAAGATGGCAGTTTCGGAGAATCGTGTAAAAGTGCAGAACTGAAAACCTATATCCCGCTTCCCTTTGGCACAGTGGTTCAAACCGCATGGGCAACAGAGGCACTCCTCCAATATGAAAAAGCAAATAGCGCAGCCATTTTGAAAGCTGTCTCCTTTTTAGTGAACCATCACCATACTGAAGAAGCCATGTACTATCCGGTCGGCATTGGACTGCCAAAACAATTTTACATCACCTATCATAGCTACCCGTTTGTGTTTCCGATGATGACTTGTTCTACATTTTTAGACGAAATGAGGCGTATACATGAATAAAGAAGAATATCGCTCACAGCTCAACGAGTGGCTTAGCACCATTCAACATGTGTGGCAAGATGATAAAATTCATCGAAAAGTGGAACATTTACGACTCAAAATGGAGGATGACCATTCGAGTGAACAAGAATGGTACGAACTAGCCGAAAGGATTGCAGAAGACATGAAGCCACACGAAGAAGTGCGCGATGTAGCAGCTGGAAATCATCAGTTACCACCACTGCCTTATCGGTATGACGCGCTCGAACCTTATATTTCAAAAGAAATTATGTACTTGCACCATCAAAAGCATCATCAAACTTATGTTGATGGGCTAAATCAAGCTGAACTTGCGCTAAAAAAAGCAAGAAGAACCAACGACTTTACGATGATCAAGCATTGGGAACGTGAGCTTGCCTTTCATGGGGCAGGACATTATTTACATTGTATCTTTTGGTTTTCCATGAGTCCTTCAGGGAAAAGAAAACCTACTGGTCAAATGCTTCGTCTCATTGATCAATCATTAGGCAGCTATGAGACGTTCAAGTCACATTTTTCAGCTGCTGCCAAACAAGTAGAAGGTGTTGGATGGGCGATCCTTGTATGGTCCCCGCGATCTCAGCGTTTAGACATTTTACAAGCAGAGCGCCATCAGTTCCTCTCTCAATGGGACGTCATCCCCCTTCTTGCTCTTGATGTGTGGGAGCATGCCTATTACCTCCAATATCGAAATGAAAAGGCGCAATATGTAGACCGGTGGTGGAATGTCGTTGACTGGCGTGAGCCAGAAGCAAGACTAAAACAGGCTCAACAAGTGAAATGGACACCTTTTTGATCGCATACTCCACATAGTTCATTTACTATGTGGGTTTTTATTAGTTTACATAATAATATTATGAGTACCCATTACAAAATCATAGGTTGTTTTTTCAGAAAATTCATTTAAAATAGAAAAGATATGAAAAGAAAGAGAGTTGAAAGAGAGTATGAACACCCTTTTACACATTAGTCACTTTGCGGGAAGAACATTTGCTATATGGGTCATTGTCTTTGCTTGTCTAGGTTTTACTTTTCCTGCGACATTTTCTTTGATTGGACCTTATATCCCTTTTTTACTTGGCATTATTATGTTTGGCATGGGGCTGACGCTGTCTTCTGAAGATTTTAAAGAGCTTTTTAGAAAGCCTCTTTATGTATTGATCGGGGTTTTAGCGCAGTATACACTGATGCCACTCATAGCATTTTTATTGGCCTATGGGTTACATTTGCCTTCTGAAATCGCTGTCGGTGTCATTCTCGTCGGCTGCTGTCCAGGCGGGACTGCATCCAATGTAATGACCTTTTTGGCGAAAGGAAATACGGCCTTATCTCTTGCCGTGACAACGATCTCGACCCTGCTTGCTCCTATTTTAACCCCTGTTTTTATTTATATTTTCGCAAAATCTTGGTTATCTGTATCACCGGGTGCTTTGTTTTTGTCGATTGTCCAAGTTGTCTTAATTCCGATTATTTTAGGTGTCATCGTCAAATTGTTTTTTAAAAAACAAGTGACGTATGCTGTACAAGCACTTCCACTTGTATCTGTTACTGGCATTGTCGCCATCATTGCAGCTGTTGTCAGCGCAAATAAAGAACAGATTCTGCAAACTGGACTGCTTATTTTTGCCGTTGTTGTTTTACATAATGCTCTTGGTCTATTATTGGGTTACCTCATTGCAAAATGGTGTAAAATGGACATTCCTTCTCAACGAGCAATTTCAATAGAAGTAGGGATGCAAAATTCTGGACTTGGCGCAGCCCTTGCGACAGCACACTTTTCTCCACTTGCCGCCGTCCCCAGTGCCATTTTTAGCGTGTGGCATAATTTATCTGGCTCGTGGCTGGCAACATTTTGGTCAAAAAGAGGATTCCCAGAAAATAAAGACCAAAAAAGCTAGTACCTTCATGGGACTGACCCCATAAAGTGAGACAGATAAAAACACCTTTAAGTTGAAAATCGGGTATAGAATACCTGAAAACAATTTGGAGGTGTTTTTCTATGGGTTCAAGAGTTAGTTATCCATTTGAAGTGAAGATGAAGGCAATTGAAATGCGATTGGCGGGAGTACCAGTTAAAAAAGTGTTGGAGGAATTAAATATTCGGAATGTGACCCAACTTAAAACATGGATGAAATGGTATAAATCTGGAGACATTCATCGTTTAAGACAGCCGGTAGGCAAACAGTATTCATATGGTAAAGGACCTGAATATCAAGATGAGAACGAAAAGTTAAAAACAGAAAATCGTTTTCTAAAACAACAAATTGACCTATTAAAAAAGTACATGGAATGGGAAAGGAAGTGAAAAAAGAAGCGTTCGTGTCGATTTACGATACGGTAAAAGACACAGTAAGTGTAAGTACATTCTGTCAGATGTTTGAGGTCGCAAGATCAACATTTTATCGTTGGAAAAAACAAGATCTCCAGCCAAAACAGCAAGTGTTAATCGACCTCATATCGTCTCTTTGTGAGGCACACCAATATACGTATGGTTATCGTAAAATAACGGCTCTACTGCGAAAAGAAATGAAAATGAACCATAAGACCGTACAACGTATTATGCAAACCTACGGTTTACAGTGTCGTGTGAAAGTAAAAAAGCGTAAACAGACTGGTCAACCTTATTATATTGCAGAAAATCACTTAAAACAGGATTTTACTGCGACTAAGCCACTTGAAAAACTGGTGACAGATATAACGTATTTGCCATTTGGTCAAAAAATACTTTATCTATCTAGCATAAAAGATTTATATACAAGTGAGATTGTGGCTTATACGATTGGTGATAAACAGGATGTTTCGCTTGTTCTAGATACATTGAATCAGCTACAGGCACTGCCTAAAGGCTGCGTACTTCATAGTGATCAAGGTTCGGTCTACACTTCTTATGCTTATCAAAAGGAGATAAAGGAAAAAAGCATTACCATGAGCATGTCCCGTAAGGGAATGCCCGCTGATAATGCCCCCATCGAATCCTTCCACTCCAGTTTAAAATCAGAAGGATTCTATCTCCACCACCTGACAAACACTACAACAGCCATTGTAGAAAAAACAGTCAGGGAGTATATTGATTACTATAACAATATCCGAATTCAATTGAAATTAAACAACCAGTCACCAAAAGAGTTTCGGCAACTGGCTGTTTCATAAAGGTGTTTTGATCCCTGTCTCAAAAACGGGGGTCAGTCCCTCATCGGTACTAGCTTTTTATTTTCGATTATCCTTCAAGCAATAGCTGTTCAGGATCTTCAAGTAGATTTTTAATCGTGACAAGGAACCCAACAGCTTCTTTACCATCGACAATACGGTGGTCGTATGAAAGAGCTAAATACATCATTGGACGGTTTTCAAAGCGTTCTTCATCAATCGCAACAGGACGAAGCTGAATTTTATGCATACCTAAAATTCCAACTTGAGGACTGTTTAAAATTGGTGTTGAAAGCAGAGAACCAAATGTTCCTCCGTTTGTGATCGTGAATGATCCACCTTGTAATTCATTGAGCGATAATTTGTTATCTCTTGCTTTTTTCGCAAGATGACCGATTTCTTTTTCAATTCCAGCAAATGAAAGTCTGTCTGCATCACGGACAACTGGTACCACAAGTCCTTCATTGGCGGCTACAGCGATACCAATGTCATAGAATTTTTTAATGACAAGCTCATCACCTTGAATTTCTGCGTTGAGAAGTGGATATTTTTTAAGTGCTGCTACCACTGCTTTTGTGAAGAAGGACATGAAGCCCAGTTTCACATCGTTTTGTTCAAGGAAGGCATCTTTGCGACGCTTTCTTAGATCCATTACAGCTGTCATATCGACTTCATTAAATGTTGTCAGCATCGCTGCTGTCTGTTGAACTTCAACTAAACGTTTTGCAATCGTTTGTCTGCGGCGTGACATTTTTTCACGCTCAACTGGTTTCCCTGTTTGATCATTTTGCACCGCAGCATTTGCTTTTGGCGCGGCTTTCGGTGCACTTGCAGGAGCTTCATTCTTTTGGTAAGAAGCTACATCCTGCTTTCGTACCCTGCCCAGTGGATCTGCGGTTGGAATCTCAGATAAGTCTAATCCCTTCTCTCTTGCTAGTTTTCTAGCTGCAGGAGAAGCGATCGTTCTGCCATTACCAGATTTCGGCTCTTCTTTTGCTGCCTCTTCTTTTTGTTCAGCTGCTGGTTCTTCTTTTGAAGCTGGTGCAGAATCTTGCTCAGGTGCTGGAGCTGCGGACTCGCTTCCGCCAGCTTCACCTGCTGCAATCGTTCCGATGACTTCTCCAACTTGGACAGTGTCACCAGAATCTTTCAGTACTTCTTTTAGAACACCAGATTCTTCAGCTGTCAATTCGACATTGACTTTATCTGTTTCAAGTTCTAACAGGTATTCCCCCTGCTCAACATAATCGCCCGGCTGTTTTAGCCACTGAGCAATTGTTCCTTCCGAGATTGATTCCGCTAGTTCAGGTACTTTAATTTCCGCCATTTTTCATTTCCCCCTTAGTTTTTGCGAGTCAAGCTATCAGATACAATTCGTTCTTGTTCTTTTTTATGAACAGTTGGATCACCCTCAGCCGTACTTGAACGTCTTCTGCGGCCGATGTAACGTACTTTCACTTTTTCAGATGCAATTTCACGTAAATATGGCTCAATATATCCCCAAGCGCCCATATTTTGCGGTTCTTCTTGCACCCATACGATTTCTTCTAAGTTCGTCAGTTTTGATAAAATAGCTTTAATATCTTTGGCTGGGAATGGATATAATTGTTCCACTCTCGCAATATGAAGCCAATCTTTTGAGTCTTCCATTTGAGTAAAACGATCACTAATATCGATCGATACCTTCCCGCTCGATAAAACAAGGCGTGTTACTTTTTCATGATCATGCACAAGGCCCGGCTGTTCAAGAACTGGACGGAACTGTCCATCTGTTAGTTCTTGGACTTCGGATAATGTGTTCGGGTTACGAAGCAGACTCTTCGGTGTCATGATGACAAGAGGACGAATCTCTTCACGAAGCAGCATTTTCGCCTGTCTTCTAAGAATATGGAAGTATTGAGCTGCACTTGTCAGGTTCGCAACTGTCCAGTTATTCTCAGCAGCTGATTGCAGGAAGCGCTCTGTTCTTCCACTAGAATGTTCTGGACCTTGTCCTTCATATCCATGTGGCAAGAGCATCACAAGCCCTGACTTTTGTCCCCACTTGGCGCGGCCTGCTGAAATAAATTGATCAAAATACACTTGAGCCGCATTTGCGAAGTCTCCAAATTGAGCTTCCCAAATAACTAATGTTTCAGGAGAATAGACATTATAACCATATTCAAACCCGATGACAGAGCCTTCTGACAGTGGACTGTTATGGACTGTAAATGATGCATTTGCATCACTCAGTTCATGAAGAGCTATGAATTCATCTCCCGTTTGACTGTCGTGAAGAACAAGGTTTCTTTGAGCAAATGTTCCTCGTTCAGAATCCTGTCCGGTCATTCGAATCGGCGTACCGTCTTTTAATATAGATGCAAATGCAAGTGCTTCACCAAGTGACCATTCCACTTTGCGATCATCTGTAAACACTTTTGCACGTTTTTCAAGGATCCGCTTTAGCTTACCGAATACTTGGAAGTCTTTCGGCCAGCTAATCAATTCTTCATTCAGCTTTCTTAATACATCAAACTCTACAGATGTATCAACTGCAGGGAAGCCGTTAGAGACAGGCTCTGGCAGTTCGATTTCTTGAATCGTATGTTCTTTCTTTGAAGGCACTTTTTTATAAGCTTCTTCAATTTTTGCCGTAACAGCCTGTTCAATTTCTTCTCTTTGTTCTTTTGACAGAAGGCCCTCGGTGACAAGTTTATCTGCGAAGATATTCTTGACCGTTTTGTGCTTTCTGACCGCATCGTACAGCATTGGCTGAGTAGTAGAAGGCTCATCCATTTCGTTATGACCATATCTGCGGTAGCCAATCAAGTCAATTAAGAAATCCTTTTTAAACCGTTTACGGTATTCTACCGCCAGCTGAACGGCTGCTAAACAAGCTTCTGGATCGTCTGCATTGACGTGAACAATTGGAATCTCGAAACCTTTTGCAAGATCACTAGCGTATTTCGTTGAACGAGATTCATTGCTTTCCGTGGTAAATCCAATCATATTGTTGGCAATGATATGGATTGTTCCCCCCACTTGATAGCCGACTAATTGACTTAAATTTAATGTTTCTGCGACAATCCCTTCTCCAGGAAATGCAGCATCCCCATGAATTAAGATGGCTAACGCTTTTTCAACGTCTTGAACTGGATAGCCTTTTTGAGTACGCGATTCTTGCGCGGCACGAGTGCTTCCTTCAATAATCGGGTCAATAAATTCCAAGTGACTTGGGTTATTGGCAAGTGTGACTCTTGCACTCTTTGTAGCTTCATCTTTGATTTGGCGGTCAGCACCGAGATGGTATTTTACATCCCCTGTCCATCCGTAGCTGATGCCGATAGAGCCTTCTGATGGTACAAGCTCTTTATTAGGCGCATGCTGGAATTCTGAGAAAATGATCTCATATGGCTTTCCTAACACATGTGCTAATACATTTAAACGGCCTCTATGTGCCATTCCAATGTTAATATTTGAAGTCCCTTGTGTAACAGACTCGGATATAATTTCATCAAGTACTGGAACAAGTGCGTCTAATCCTTCAATAGAAAAACGCTTTTGTCCAACAAATGTTTTATGAAGGAACTGCTCAAATTGCTCGACTTCTGTTAATCTTTTGAGTACAGAAACTAGTTTATCTGCTGGTTTTTTCTTGAATAATTCACCAGACTCAATAGATTTAGAGAGCCAGTTTCGCTCTTCGAAGTCATGTACGTGATCAAACTCAAATGAAATGGTACGCTTATACGTATTTCTCAAATGGTTAATGGCTTCTATGCCGTTTGAAATGTGTTTAGGTGCATCTGGACTAATAATTGATATTGGAATATTCTTAACGTCTTCTTCAGTTAAACCGTATTCCTTTAAAGGAAACAGCTCTTGTAGTTCCTTTTCTTTGCGAAGAGGATTGACGGAAGCATTTAAATGGCCATACGTTCTGATGTCTTCTGCCAGTTTAACGACTGATGCTATCTTTTGGATTTGTTCAGAAGTAACTACGCTATTTTCTTTTTTCCCAATTTCCTCCTTCATTTCACTCGGTGGTGCACCAAGTTCATCAAATATGCCTCTTATGTCTTCATCAACACTAGTAGGATCCTGGACATATTGATCGTAGAGCTCGAGCACGTAGCCGAGGTTCGGACCATGAAATTCTTCCCAACTCAACGGTTGTTTCACATCATTTTGAAACATTTTGAACACTACCCCCAACTTTGATCATCAAGTGATTGAACACTATTTCGATATAACTTCCAGAACAAAATGACCAAATTTATGTAATAAAACGCTTCCAATCATATTCTACCACTGTTTCAGATTACTTTCTACATTCTTTGTTCAATTAAAGATAAAAAATTCAAAGAAAAACAAAAAATTTAAATCATTCCGAAAAATATTTTAAAGAAAGGGGCAAAACCTTATGCCCCAATGCTTTTATGCAGCAATTTCTTGAGTAATGGATATAGCACATCTGGCAATGTATCGACATCCGGTACAAAAATGCTGAACTTGCCATACATATCTTGGATCGTTTTCATCTGCGCCTCTTCAATCGGAGAATTGGATAGAAATACATTGATGACTTCAATTCCCTTTTTTCTCGCTTCGAGAACCGCTTCATGTGTATCCACGATCCCATTTTGTTCGTAGCTGAAGGCAGCCGGCTCTCCGTCTGAGAAAACAATGAGGAATTTTTGTTCTTCTCTTCGTTTTAAAATCATTTTTGTCATTTGGCGAATCGCATATCCGTCCCGGTTATCCTCTTCTGGCTCAAGTGACATAATGGAAGGTCCTGCGTCAAATAAGGAATCTTTGAACGATACGACGGTGTTAAAGTAGTTCGGCTGACTTGTTTCAGTTGCGTCATTTGTATCTTCCCAGAACCCTACAATTTGATGAGGTACCTGCACTGATTTTAAAGCTTCATGAAACAGAACAATCCCTTTTTTTGTCTCATCCATCTTGTCAAACATACTCGCAGAACAGTCAACTAATAAAGTGAACACAGCATCAATTTGAGAAGATGGGGCTTGTTTTTTATAAAAAAGTCGAGGATTGGACTCTGTAAAATAACGAATGAGCTTTTTACTGAGACGTCCTGCATGAAGATCTGTTTTTGGCCATGATTTTTTATGCTCAAGTGTTTTTTGAATCATTTGTTTTAAGCGTTTCTGATAAGGCTCGATTGCCTTTGCGTGCTGCTTGTACACATCTATTTGCTCTGGCGCAGGAGGTTCTGGTGAAATCATGACTGGAAATGCATATTTGTTTTCTTTTCCATTCTCATGCGCATCTGCACCGCTTTCTTCTCCTTCTGCCTCTTCTAGTGCTTCAAGCTTTGAATAATCTTTTCGTTGGGTTTGTTTGGCTGAACCTTGAACCGTTCCAAGCGCCTGATCTCCATCGTCACCTTCTCTTGCCGCATCTTTGCCGAGATCGCTTTTGCCACCGTGCTCTAAATCAAATTGAAGGAAGCTTTTAGATGGTGCTTCCGTTTCTCTATGCCATACTTCCATATATTCATTATGGATGTCTTCATCCCCCTCTTTTTCCCGATCGACTTTTATCTCCTCACTTAATTTAGGCTTTCTTTTGAGGTCATGGAAAAGCGGTTCGTTTGCCGCTTTTTCATAGTCCAATTCTGGGAAGAAAAAGTATGTGTTCAGCATATCCTTTTCAAGGAGCTCATCGAAGCCTTCTGTCAATTCTTTGACAATGATGGCGATATCAGATGTCGAGCGTGCGTCATATACACGTTCAAGACTTGACTCAATAAACGGAATCATTGGATCTATCCGCTCATGAAGGGGTGGAATTTCTTCAAGAGGAGATTCGGCTGTCAGCTTCACGTATATCGCACAAAAGAGTGCATCTGTTAAAATACTGCGTTCTTGGTTAATCGTTAATTGTGTCTTAAAGTGACGTCTGTAAAGCTCTCTTCTCCGTTTAAATACCTTTTTTGTTCCTGGGCGGTCACGTTTAATCCGCTCTTCAATTCGGATATCTTCAAACAGCATAAACAATTGTTTGCACACATCAGGAATGGATAATGTGTGGGCATAGCGAATGATGTCTTCAAATACTGAAAGATCGCTATATACCGTCCCTACTGCTCGCAAGAACACATCACTTTTTAAGCCTGCCATCATATCCTCCTGATGACGATCATCCCAAAAATGGCTGATGAAAATTTTCTTTTCAAACGGTTCATAGTAGGACTGCACACCGTATTCAAGCTCCACATCATCACTTTTGGCAAGTGTTTTGGCTAAATCTGTTAATTCCATAAATAAAAATGAATCGATTCTGCTGTCATTAAATTTGATGAATTTCAAAAGTCAGAACCTCACTCGAATAATGTTTGAGCGATATTTCTTACCGCTGCTTTTTCCCGGTCATCTTCTAGCTTCTCTACAATTCCTCGTTCAATTGCACGAAGCGGAGGGATATATTGCGCAAGATCACATGTATCTAACAGTGCGCGAATGGATGCGGCTTCTTCACTGACCTGTCCATTGTGTGCTTGGATGATGAGATCTGATGAGAGCTGTACGAATTGATCGATTAACCGCTCATCCTTTAAAACGGATTGAGTGTGCAGTACTTCTTTTAAAATGCCGCCGCCAATGTAAGGAACTTCGATGACGACAAAACGGTTTTTCAGCGCTTCATTGAGCGGCACTGTCCCAACATATCCCTCATTGATTGCTGCAATCACGCCAAAAGCTTCTTCTGCTCTAACGACTTCACCTGTAAATGGGTTTGTCATCATTTTTCTGTAATCAAGCACACCGTTTAAAATAGGCAGTGTTTCTGGTTTTGCCATGTTGATTTCATCAATATATAAAAGGTGTCCTTTTTTCATTGCTTTTGTAACGGGTCCTTCAATGAATTCTATAGAAGCAACTTGTCCATCATTATGGATGGTTTTATAGCCAATAAGACTTTCTGCATCAAGGTCAACTGAGCAGTTTACACTGTGCATCGGCTGTTGAAAAAACGCGGATAACGTTTCTGCTAGTTTTGTTTTACCTGAGCCCGTCGGTCCTTTTAACAGAACATTTTTTCCTAGGGCAAGTGCAATCATGGCATCTTGAATAATAGACGTATCTTGTGATTCATAGCCGCCTGTTCCGATAAGCGGACGAAATTCTTCTTCGAGAACTTTTCCTTTTGCTTCGATCATTGCTTGAATTTCTTCTGGGAGTGATTGTTGGTTAAACATATATGATTAATTCCTCTCTTCGATCATTTTCCTCACCAAGTATACTAAAAAAACCTTTATGCACTCAATACATAAAGGTTCGTCTTCTGTTATTTTACCATTTCTTTTGTGATGGCTCCGCAAGCAATGCGTTTCCCTGAGTTGCCAGAAGGGTTGCTTAAGTAATCATCTGCTTCTGCATGGATGATGAAACTTCGCCCGTTTTGATCAACCAATTGATTCGGGCCTCCTTTGACTGTCACATTTGGAACATTCACAACGACGTCAATTTGACCATCTGCCCCTACTTCTAAATTAGGCATATCTCCAGCATGATGCCCTTTTGGGTTGTCGAAGCCATGCTCTCTATGGGTCGGATTAAAATGCGCACCTGCTGTTTCAAAGTCTGGCGCCTCACATACACCTGTTTCATGGATATGGAAGCCATGAGCACCTGGAGGTAATCCCTTCGCTTTCACATGTAAATCAAGTCCATTTTCTGTCGATTCCCTGATGTCGATGCTCCCTATTTTTTGCCCGCTTTCATTGATTAATGAAGTCGTCATTGGCGATTGTTTAGGAGCTGCAACTTCCTGGCTCTCTTCAGTTGTTTCTTTTTTTGGCGGAGCATGACATGCTGATACGAGAAAAACCAAACATATCAAGACCATCCTCAGTGACATTTTCATCTAACTGCCCCCTTTTGCTATCAGTATGGACAAACTGATGAGAAGGCAAACAAAAAAAGCCGAAAATCGGCTTTTTTAGAAGAAACGTTTCGCACCTAAGTAGGCTTTTTTCCAATAAGGATTGCTTAAGTTTGAAATCCCTACTCCACTGTCACTTGCATGAAGGAAATCTCCTCCACCTAGGTATAGTCCCATATGAGAAGGGCCTGCTTTGTACGTTGTGAAATAAACAAAATCTCCAACTTGTGGTGTGCTGACAGGCGTCATCATATTCCAGTATCCTGCTGTACTCAATCTAGATACTGATGAAACCTTATTAATGAGATAGTAAACAAAGCCGCTACAATCAAATCCAGCTGGTGTATTGCCACCCCATCTGTAAGGAATGCCTGTGAGTTTTTTACCTTCTTGAATCATTGTCGTGATTTTTGCATTCATTGGAACGTCATTTTTATTATTGTTGACCGGTGTTGTTGAACCGTTTGACGTAGAACCATTAGATCCAGTTGAACCGGAAGCTGTTCCGTTGATTTTTAATACTTGTCCAATTCTCAGCACATCACTTTTCAAGCTGTTTGCTGTGCGGATTGATTGAACCTGCACCTTAAACTGATTCGCAATTTTCCATAATGAATCACCTGATTTAACCGTATAAGATGTTGTTTTACTACTTGAAGACTGATTGCTGTTTGAAGGCGTGCTAGGTTGAGCAGGTGCTTTCGGCTGACTTGGTTTTGACGTCACCGTTCCTTTTACCTTCAATACTTGATTTGGATAAATCGTATCAGATTTTAGCGAGTTCAATGTTTTAATTTCACCAATCGACATATTTAACGAATTGGCAATTTTCCAAAGTGAATCGCCTAATTTCACTTTATATGTACTAGATGCTGATGACGAACTATTAGAATTCGTTGATTTGTTACTTGAGCTGGAATTAGATGTTGAGTTTGAATTTGAGGACTGGCTGCCGCTCGTTTTCGTCGTTCCAGACACTTTCAGCTTTTGTCCAGGACGAATGAGGTCACTGTTTAAGCTGTTCAAACTTTTCAAACTTGCAACTGACATTTTGTGATTCTTCGCAATCAGCCATAATGAATCCCCAAGCTTGACTGTATAGCTAGATGTTGTTGAAGCACTTGATTTCGTTGCTTTTGAACCTGTTGATGAGCTGGATTTCGAACTTTTTGCACCAGGGATCTTTAAGCTTTGTCCTGCAAAAATCATCGTCGTTTTTAATTGATTAAGAGATTGAAGTTCCGAAATACTTGTGTTGTACTGTTCGGCAATCTTCCAAAGTGAGTCACCGCTTTTCACCTTGATCGTCTGTGCTTCTGCCGGTGCAGCAATAACAGCTGAGCCTGCGATCGCTGAAACTGTGAGGCCGGTTACTACTTTTTTCTTCATAGATGAATCTCCGCCTTTCATGATTTCGTTCCACAAGACTTATGTACTAGTTTTGAGTTTAGCATTTAATGGTTCTGCTTCTCTTGCACTATTTTATCTTTATTTCTATTATATTACTCGACATGAAGACGTTGGGCAATACTAAATAGGTTAGAGCAGCCAACTCAAAATGCTAAAACAAAGCCATATCGTTTCTATCGGCTGTTTGCTGTATTTATCAACATTTTTTAAGGAATTTTTAAGTTGACGTTTAGAAATTTGTCAAAACAAGCACGTTGCTAGTTTCATAGTTCTATTCTACATGACAAATTTTTCTGTATCAAATGACTTTTTACTTAATTACCTGCTTTTTCTCCTCAATAAAAAAAGCACCCTTCCCAATGAAGAATGCTGTGTACATGTTTACTTTCTGATTTCTTGATCTTTTACAGTTAACGGATAGAGGACTCCTTCTTTCGCAAACGACATTTTCCCTGTTTCTTCTGATACCACAAGAACAAGGGCATCGGTCATGCCTGAAAGTCCAATGGCTGCCCGGTGTCTTGTGCCTAGAGAAGGGCTGACTTTTTTCGAGGTGAGCGGCAGGACATTTGCAGCGGAAACAAGCGTGTTTTCTTTTACTAAAAGGGCGCCATCGTGAAGTGGGTTTCCAGGATAGAAAATGCTTTCTATTAATGATGCACTAATTTTCGCATGAAGGTTTGTCCCTTTTTGTATATAATCCTCAACCTCGTCTCTCCTTTGAATCACAATCAGTGCGCCATGCTTTTGTTTTGATAAGTTCTCAATGGCTAAAGAAAATTGAGCAAAACCTGGTGTGAATTCTTCCATATACGCTTGTAAATAAAACGAGGAAGCCTCTGCATGCATTTCATTAAACTGATCATGCAATGATTCGAGTTCACAAAGAAGGCATTGTTCCGTCTGGTCAAGCGAATCGACGATTTTTCTTGCATCCATCATAATTTGCGTTAAATGAGATTTCATTTCTAACTTAAACATCGCTTCTTCATTTGTGCGATTGATCATCTCACCATGTCCCTCCTTCTTTCGCTTGTGTCATAAAATAACAAATTGTGCACATTCTATTTGTATGGAGGTGAATTCAATATGACCATTCAAAAAGTGATTCAATATGCTTGCAGCATTTTAGGTGTTGTCAGTCTTTCTTTTATTTATGCCCAAATGTTCAAAAAAACGAAGCCCTCAAAGAAAAATAATCCGACAGAGAATTGATTTTTTTACATAGCGTGATATAATTCCTCTCGTTATTTCTGTTCAGAGAGGAACTTATGATGAGAGAAACGAATAGTATTCGAGCAAAGTTGGCACAATTTTTAACCATATTGATTCCGATTTTAATTACACAAGCAGGTCTTTCGCTCATCACATTTTTAGACACGGTCATGTCTGGAAAAGTGAGTGCAGAAGACCTGGCAGGTGTAGCGATCGGTTCGAGCATTTGGACACCTGTTTATACTGGTCTTGCTGGTATTTTAATGGCTGTTACCCCTATAGTGGCTCAGCTGATGGGCGGCGGCCGCAGGGAAGACGTTCCTCGTGCAGTCTTCCAGGCCATTTATTTATCTTTTCTTTTAAGTATCGTGGTGATTGTCATTGGATCGTTGTGTGTTCCTTTTATTTTAGGGAGACTTGGGCTTGAACCATCCGTAGAAACCATTGCCCGTCATTTTCTCAGCTTCCTTGCTATTGGAATCATCCCACTTTTTGGTTATTCAGTCATGAGATCTTTCATTGATGCATTAGGAAAAACACGTGTGACGATGTTCATTACGTTAACCGCACTTCCTATTAATTTTGTTTTAAATTATCTCTTTATTTTTGGGAACTTTGGGTTTCCAAAGCTTGGCGGTGCAGGGGCAGGTCTTGCATCTGCGATGACGTATTGGGCGATTTTCATCATGAGTATTTGTATTGTCATCAAAGCTGAACCGTTTGCGTCCTTTCGGTTGTTTCAGACATTACCTCGCTTCAACGTTTCCCGAATGGGTCAAATACTGAAAATCGGTATCCCTATTGGGTTTGCGATCTTTTTTGAAACAAGTATTTTCGCAGCTGTCACGCTCTTAATGGGTCACTTTGATACCGTGACGATCGCCAGTCACCAAGCAGCGATGAACTTTGCTTCTATTTTATATATTCTGCCGCTCAGTATTTCAATGGCTTTAACGATTGTTGTAGGTTTTGAAGCCGGTGCCATGCGGTATAAAGACGCAAAAAGCTACAGCTATATTGGCATTGCAACGGCTGTTTTGTTCTCATTATGTACCGCAGCACTCATCTTGTTATTTAGACCTGAGATCGCTGGTTTATATACAACTGAATCAGCTGTTTTACAAATGACACAGCACTTCTTGATGTATGCGATCTTTTTCCAGCTGTCAGATGCGATCGCTGCACCCATTCAAGGAGCTCTGCGCGGCTATAAAGATGTGAATTATACACTCATTGCTGCGTTTGTCTCTTACTGGGTCATCGGCCTTCCAGCTGGCTACCTGATTGGCACATATACCTCATTTGGAGCGTTTGGTTATTGGATTGGACTGATTGCTGGACTTGCCGCAGGTGCAATCGTCCTATTTGTTCGTCTCAGGTTGATTGAAAGACGTATGCATTCTGATACAACACGAAAAGGCAGCTGACCTCAGTCAACTGCCTTTCATTTAGTCATTCCATTGATACGTCCAGAAAATTTCTTCATCAAACCATTTTTGGACGACCGGTTCTTTGTTTTTCAGCTTTTGTTCAAGCTCTCTTAGCATGCCTTCTGTTTGTGTTCTATGCGCTCTTAACGCATTTAATTTGATATCTGCTACATCCGTAATATCAATCACAATATCGGCATTTCCTAGCACTTCTTCTCGATTTTTCGTAATGGCCATGCAGTATGTGACGGGACGGTCTTCTTTTTTCTTGCGGTATAGGGCACGAATGACCGCTTCACCTGTCGCATCATGATCAGGGTGTACACCATGACCTGGGTAAAATGTGACAATAAGAGTTGGTTTCACTTCATCAATTATGCGTTCCATCACATCCGCTAAATACTCATCATCTTCAAATTCTAACGTTTTATCCCGAAGACCAAGCATACGCAAGTCTGTGACATCCATTTCTTTACATGCATGGATTAATTCCTGTTTTCTTAATTCAGGAAGTGTCTCACGGTTAGCATATGTTGGACTTCCCATATTTCTTCCCATTTCTCCAAGTGTCCCGCATGCATACGTCACTGGAATTCCACGTTTTCTGCTTTGCGCGATGAGCCCTGCGACCCCGAAGGATTCATCGTCGGGGTGAGGCAGCATCACAAGTACATGTTCGTTCATCACTGTTCCCCTCTCTCCTACACCTGAAATGGTGTTTCACTAATTTGTAATGAGATCGCTAGTTTTCCGTCTGGCAGGTGTCCTGCTAACAGCAGGCGGCCTTGTTCATCAAACACGTAATCGGTTAAACCTTCTGCGTAAATCCAGCCATCTTCTGTTTTCATTCCGACTCGGTATGGACCTTGTCCTTTTATTTTCGCCTGTGAATAGACGACTTTTGCGTTGCGGATATACGCCACGACCGTCATATTTTGCTCATTCACATGAGCTGAATAAGAACCAGTTGTCGTTTCAAGATGAACGAAGACTGGCCGATTTAAAAACGATTCAAGATGTGCTGTGACATCTTCCGTTTGAATTGGTTTCATGAGTGGTTCCTTCCTTCATTTTGAATTAGTTCTCGCAGCTTTTTCGTATGTAAGCTGATCAGCTGTAGTTGATGACCCTGTTCAATCGTGCTTTCTAAAATTCTTTCCACAGCGAGTACATACTTTTGATGTAATGACTTTCTTGCGCGAGGATGGGTGCGTGCATCAAGCAAATCATCTCGTATCGCCTCGTGTAATGAAGTCATATCCACTACATCAAGCTGCCGATTTTTCCATAAAGATTGATAAGCGTGTGCAAGCTCATCGACTGATGACATGTGATCACCTCTACAGTTTTGGTAACAACTTATTATGACATGATCCGCCTGCAAAAAAAAGCAAACTGCTTCGTCTCTTTAATGAGAATTCGCTGTTTTTTTCATTCGCAGTTGAGAGGTTGTAAATAGTAAAATCGCCACCCAAATACAGAGGAATGTCACGATTTTTGCTGCAGATAAGTGTTCGTGATACACAAACAGCCCCAAAAAGAGTGTAATGGTCGGTGCAATATACTGCAAAATACCAACTTGGTATAAAGGAATTCTTTTGGCCCCTTCAGAAAATAAAAGAAGCGGTACAGCTGTAAAGACACCTGCAAAAAATAATAGCCCAAGAGAGCCGAAGCTGCTAGGATTCATTGTGACAACAGGTTCTTTTAAGAAGAAGAATAAGTAAACAAGCGCAGCTGGTGCAAGAAGCAGTGTTTCAATGGTTAATCCAATGGCACTCGTAAAACTCATCCTTTTTTTAATCAGTCCATAGAACCCAAAACTAAAAGCCAATACGAAAGCCACGACAGGAAATGAGCCGTACTGAACAGTTGAGATGATGACCCCAGCTGCGGCAATGAGAATGGCGGTGGTTTGCATTTTATTCAGTCGTTCTTTTAAGAAAATGATGCCTAGTAAAACTGATACAAGCGGATTAATATAATACCCTAAACTCGCTTCCAGCATAAGATCGTGATTTACCGCCCAAATGTATACATACCAGTTGACCGATATTAAAATAGCAGATAAAAGTAATGAAAAAAGTGCTTTTCCATCTATCATCAGACCTTTCACAGTCTGCATCGCTGGACGGACTTGCTTTAAATATAAAAGAATACCGCACATAAAAACAAAGGACCATACGATTCTGTGCGCTAAAATTTCGCCTGACGAAATATGCTCCATCAGTTTCCAATATAATGGGAATAACCCCCATAATGTAAAAGATGCAGCCGTATATAAGACACCTTTTGATTGTTGTTCGTTCAATCTAACCATTCCTTTCTAAACCTATCGTATATTATAGCACGCACATCACTTTATGGGCATATACTAATTCAGGGCATTTAGAAAGGATGATTTGCATGTTTGACTGGAACCGATTATTCCCTTTTCAAAAGCAATTTTCAAAAGAAGCGTTAAAAAATTCAGATCCTAAAGACGTTGAGCAATATGTCAATCAAGTCATGGAAAGTGTTTTCGGCTCCAATTATTCTGCTCAATTCCCCTTTCAGGATCCGCTGTCTCAGAAGCAGAAAGCAAGAGAGACAGACGATAAAAAAAAGAAAGAGCCGAATGTTGAAGTATTTGAGACGACAGATCACGTGTTTGTCAAAATAGAGCTCGATCGTCCGAACACTGAAAAAGTAAAAATCAAACATACAGCCAATCTGCTGTTTATTGATCATTTTCCTGAAGAGAATAAACAAAAGAAGGTTGTCCTGCCTGCTGCTGTGAAAAGAAAAGGAACGAAGGCTTCGTATCAAGAGGGTATTTTAGAAATTATGTTTTTAAAGCATGATGATCCAGGCATCTCTGAAATTGATATTCCATTATAAAAAGCCTGCTTTGAAATGGAAGCAGGCTTACTCTTTTTTCTCAATAATATGGTGGATATCCGCCGCCATAAGGTGGTGGAACAGGCGGTGGTGGTGGCGGGTAATATGGACGAGGATAATTAAAAATCGCACTTCCTAGAAATCCGCCAAGCAGTCCGCCGACTAAAGGAGCGCCAAAACCAAAAAACAAAGGGACTCTAGATTCATATGGCGGAATGCCGGGGGCACCGCCTCGAAAATACGGAGTATGAGGGTACATGCATTTCTCCTCCTTTGTCATGTGCCTAACATCAGCATATTCATTAGGAGACAAAACGTTTGGGCAAACCTAAAACTAGGCTTGCTCCTTTTTTTCATGAGATCCAGCATACTCCCCTGCCCAGCGCGATACTTCTGCGAACACACCATGTAATGCACTTCCTTTTTCGGTTAGACAATAGATGACTTTGACTGGCGTTTCAGGAAGTACAGTGCGCTTTATGATTCCTTCTTGCTCAAGCTCTTTTAAGCGTTCTGCGAGCATTTTTTGACTGATGGATGGAATAATGTCCGTCAGGTCTTTAAACCGCTTCGGACCATCAAGCAATACATGAATGATGAGACCATTCCACCTTTTGCCAAGAAGTAAAAAAGCTTGCTGAATGTTTGGACATAATTGAAATTCCATATATTTCAGCCTTTCTTTTCATGATCATTTGACAAACTAACGGTATACAATTTAAAATATATCTCTAGTTACAATAAGTAAGTTTCTCACTTTTTTATTTATTGTACCATACTATTTGCAAAAACGGGAGGAAATATCCATATGGCGAGCGATCAAAAAACGATTGACATTTTAAAAGAAAGAGCTTCAGTAAAAGAGTATGATACAACTCATGAAATGACAAAAGAAGAGTTAAAAGAGCTTCTTGATATCACAACAAAAGCACCATCTGCTTGGAACCTTCAGCATTGGCATTTCACTGTTTTCCATAGTGCTGAATCAAAAGCAAAACTTCTTCCAATTGCTTACAACCAAAAGCAAGTCTCACAAGCATCAGCTGTAATTGCAGTGCTTGGTGACCTTGAAGCCAATCAAAATGGCGAAAAAATCTACAGTGAGCTAGCAGAACAAGGCTTCATCACAGAAGATATTAAAGAAACACTGATGACGCAAATCAATGGTGCTTACCAAAGCGAGCAATATGCACGTGAAGCTGCGTATTCAAACGCTTCGTTAGCTGCTATGCAGTTAATGATTGCTGCGAAAGCAATGGGATATGATACATGCGCAATGGGCGGTTTCAGCAAAGAAGCGTACGTGAAAGAATTCAATGTGAGCGGTCGATACGAACCAGTGATGTTGATTTCTGTCGGAAAAGCAGCAAAAGAAGCTCATAAAAGCAATCGTTTTGACATCGAAGAAGTATCTGATTTCCTATAAAAAACGGCACAGTCCCAGCTTCATGCTGGGGCTTTTTTATTTGCTCTAAATATTATTTTTCCATACTTATTTTCAAGTCTTCCTTTCTCATTCTTCAATATTTACCTCTTTTTAAAAATGAAAGCGTTATATTAGTATGATATTCATAAAAATGATTGTTTTTTCTGAAAATGGTCTTGTGATCTAATCTGACAACTGCTATTATTATGAAATTACAAAATATTAGGGGAGGAAATCATGAACAAAAAACTGATACTGGCGCTACTCATTACGATTCCATTCATTGGACAGCTTGCACTGCTCCCCTTTGTGAATCGTATTCAACCATTTGTCATCGGGCTGCCCTTTTTCCACTTCTGGCTCTTACTATGGATTGTACTCACACCCGTTTGCACATTTATCATTTACAGGATGCAACATTCAAATGGAGGAACTGACGAATGCAAGGAAACTTAACAGCTTTATTGATTACTGCAAGTATTATTTTCATCGTCGTGGTCATCGGTTTTGCCGCTGGTCGTGATAAATCATCAAGACAATCAGTTGAAGAATGGTCTGTTGGCGGGAGAAAATTTGGTGGGCTTCTCGTCTGGTTCCTTGTTGGCGCAGACTTATATACTGCTTATACCTTTTTAGGGCTCACAAGTACAGCTTATACAGCTGGAAGTGTTGCTTTTTTCGCTATCCCCTATTCAGTTCTTGCTTATTTTATTGCGTATTTCTTCTTACCGAAACTTTGGACAGTAGCAAAAAATCACAAGTTGACAACACTTGCTGATTATGCACGTGAGCGATTTGACAGTAAGCTGTTATCCAGTTTGATTGCCATTGTTGGTGTACTCATGCTCATTCCATACATTTGTCTTCAACTGAGCGGGATTCAAGATACGTTAACTGTCGCTGGAACGAGTTATATTAATGTGAATGCAGTTGTTATGATTTCATTTATTTTAGTTGCACTTTATACATTTTTCAGTGGTATTAAAGGTCCTACATATACAGCCATTATTAAAGATATTCTTGTTTGGGTGATCATGCTCTTTATGGTCGTTTCCCTCCCGATTATTCATTTTAACGGCTGGACACCAATGATGAATACGTTAGCTAAGGAGGCCCCACAGCTTCTGACGATACCTGAAGGCGGCTCTAAAGGCATTTTGTGGTTTATTACCGCATCAGGTGTTTCTGCACTCGCATTATTTATGTGGGCTCATGCAGCAACTGGTGTTTTCACTGCAAAAAGCGCAGATGCCATCCGTAAAAACAGTATGTTTTTACCTCTTTACAACATTGTATTGATTTTGGTCATCTTCCTTGGCTTCATTGCCTTTTTAGTCTTACCGGAAGATACAAATCCAAGATTTGCTCTTCTTCATTTAATTCAGACGTCATATGGCGGCGTGATGCAGGGGCTTGCGTATTCAACGATTGCACTTGCTTCTCTCATTCCATGTTCGATCATGGCCATTGGGGCGTCGAATTTATTTGCCAATAATTTGTACCGTGATTTAATCCATCCGAATGTGTCACCTAAACGGTTAACGATCATTACACGTTCGATGGTATTTATCGTGATCGGGCTTGCTCTTTTATTCGGTATGCTGTTCCCGACTGCGCTTGTCACGCTTCAGCTGATCGGTGTTTCTGGAATGGTTCAAATTTTCCCAGCCATTGCCATCAGCTTATTCTGGAAAAAACAATCTAGAGAAGCAACGATCGCAGGGCTCATCGTAGGAATTATCGTTACCTTTACAGCGAATATGACACAAATGACATTCGGCCTTTATGAAGGCTTTCTTGGTTTACTAGCAAACATTGTGGTCATCTTGATATTGAATCCATTCTTCCAGATGAATCTCACATCTAATTCTGTGACAAGTGATTTGTTTGAAAAAAATAGGAAAACAACAAAACCTGTGGCTAACAAAGCGTAACACAAGAAAAAAGCAGTCCCCTGATGAGGACTGCTTCAGCGTGTAGACAAACCCTCGCATTCTTTGTCAGTCCTGCGTGCTGGTGCTCACGAATGTCAAATTCGCTCCGCGAAAGTAGCTGTCCTTCCTAGACTTCAAAGGTATTCTATCACGCTGAGCTGAAAAGAAGACAAAGGGCTAAAATAAAGTTCATTGTAGCCCTTTGTCAACAATTTGAAGCAGTCCCCTGATGAGGACTGCTTTTTCTATTTCATTTCTTTTTTCAACACTTCAATGGCTTTTTTCATTTGCGTATCATTTTTCTTGAGCTTATCTTGGATGTTTGTCATTAATACTGTCGTTGTGTCCCCTGTAAGAATACCATCAGCCTTTAGATCGTGATCTGATTGGAAACTTTTCACCATCGACTGGAATGCTTGATCATATTCTCCATTGGCTTTTGCTTTGTAACCAAGCGCTTGGAACATTTTTTGAGCTGCTTTGACTTCATCTCCATGATCATTCAGTTGATACGTCTTTTTCGGACTTAAGTATGGTAGCTTCGCATAACTCGGTAGAGATGCTTTCACTTGTGGCTCAATTCCTTTTTTATGAATCCAAGACCCGTCTGGTGTCAGCCACTTGGCAATGGTTAATTTCACACTAGAACCATCATTGTAGCTTTGCGCATTCTGAACAGTTCCTTTACCAAATGTCTTTTCTCCAACAAGTTGAATGCTAGAGGATTGGTGCAGAGCTGCCGCCATGATTTCAGCAGCACTCGCTGAACCGCCGTTTACAAGAACAACTGCCGGCTGATGTACTTTGCGTTCTTTTTCCGCTTTGTACACTTGTTTCTTCCCTTTTTCCTCAACTTGCATAATGACTTTTCCTTTATCGATAAAGTCATTGCTCATTTCAATCGCTTCTGTCATAATGCCGCCTGGATTATCTCTCAGATCAATGACAAAACCTTTTGCCCCTTTTTTCTCAAGGTCATCAATCGCTTTATCCAACTCTTTAGAGGTGGTTTCAGCAAAAGAAGTGATTTGGATTTCGCCTATTTTATCTTTTGTTAGTTTTGCATACACCGTTTCAAGCGGGATGGTATCTCTTGTGATCGTGACATCCACATTTCCAACACCTTGTCTGTTCAAATGCAGTTTGACATCCGTTCCTTTTTTCCCTCTGATAAGAGAAACGGCTTTATTCACTGACATGCCTTTTGTGCTTTTACCATCCACTTTTAAAATACGATCATGAGGTTTCAAACCAGCTTTTTCAGCAGGAGAGCCTTTAATCGGTGCGACAATTAAAATTTGTCCATCTTTCTCTTCTACTTGTGCACCAATTCCTTCAAATGAAGATGAAATCGTGTTGTTAAACCCTTCGGCTTCCTCCTGATCCATATATGTAGAGTATGGATCATCAAGTGATGCAATCATTCCTTGAATCGCACCGTCTACTAGTTTTTGATCATCCGTTTTTTCGTAATACTCGTTTTTTACCTTCGTATATGCAGCCATGAGTTTACTAAACTTCTCATCTCCTGAAACGCTGACAGCACCTTGTTTTGTCATAACAAATGTAATCGCTGAGGAAAGCGCTGCTGTCACCAGAATGGCGATCACGAACTTGAATTGTTTTTTCAAAAAAACACCACCTTTATCTCCTTTCATTATTATCAAGGACGATTCTTCATCCGTCAACCAAAGGATCAAACTTCTATTTGAAAAGATAAGCCATTTAGCCCTGCAATGCATAATCTTTAGAGAGAAACATGATAAAGAAAGAAGGGATTCCATGAGTGACTATGTAGAAATGCTTGCCTATTTTGGTGTATCAGGTGCCCATCCTGGTGGAATTGAGCTAACAAAAACGATGATTGAGCATCTCAACCTGGCGTCTGGCGATCGTATACTGGATGTTGGATGCGGCACAGGACAAACAGCCGCATATTTAGGACATTTAGGTTATGAAGTAGAGGCGATTGATACACATCCTTTGATGATTGAAAAAGCCAATCTGCGATTCAAGCGGGAACAACTACCTTTCCGCGCACAGCAAGCATCGATCGAACACCTGCCTTTTGCGGATGACTCGTTCTCTCTACTGATCAGTGAATCTGTTTTAAGCTTCACCCATTTACCTGCTGCGCTTGCTGAGATAAAACGGGTGCTTGCTCCTGGACAACAATTGATCGCTAATGAGGCTGTGTTAAAAGTGCCGCTTACCTCAAAAGAACAGGTAGCCATTCGGGAGTTTTATGGGTTTCACTCCCTCTTTTCATTTTCTGAATGGCAAAAGCAGTTAGCGTCCGCAGGATTCCGTGACATTCAGATTCTCTCATTCGATGAGCACATGGTGCAGGAGGAGCCGACCGAAATGGAATTATCAGATCAAATACCATCTTCTCTTTATGATACATTACAGACACACTATGACCTGATTCAAACACACCGAGAACATCTGAGTCACCTTGTATTTGAATGTACAGTATAAAATGAGCGAATCTCCTATATGTTTTGTCCAAACTCTATGAAGTCTTTCGCATAGGATAAGAGTGAAAAGAGTTTGTCATAAGGAGGAAAAACATGGAGCGCTACTACAAACTTTGTCAGCAGCATATGGGGAAAGTAGCTAGAATTACCGATCGAAATGGCAGAGTACATGTTGGACGTATTGAGCGGGTGTCAAACCGCAAAGTTTATATCCGTCCAGTCGGCGGGTCCCGCGGGGGCTTTGGTTATGGATATTACGGAGGTTATTATGGCTGGGGTGCAGCTTATGGCATCGGTCTCGGTTTTATTACCGGCTTCGCTTTAGCAGGTTTGTTCTTTTTTTAAAACGGCGTATAAAAGAAGGCCTCCCAGCTTCGGGAGGCCTTTTATTTGTTTATATTTTCTTCACTTTGTTCATATACTCTTCGAATGTTAAATCATGATCATGCATCGCTTTTGCAGCTTCTTTCCCTACATAGCGCAAGTGCCACGGCTCATATTCATATTTCGTGATGTCTTCTTTCCCTTTTGGATAACGGATGATAAAGCCATATTTATAAGCATTTTTGGCTACCCATTTACCATCAGGTGTTTCACCAAATTTTTCAGAGATTTCAAAGCCGGCACTTTTTGAGGAAATATCCATAGCTAGACCTGTTTGATGTTCACTTTCCCCTGGTAAGGCTACGGCTTCTTGGGCTTTTTCTTTCCCTTTTAGTTTCACTTCACTATCAAAAATGACTTTTTGACGGTCATAGGAACGATAGCCCGATACTGCAGCAAGCTCAAAGTTTTCCTTTTTAGCACCTTTGAATAACTTCGCAAGTGCCTCCGCTGCTTCTTTTCGAATATATCGTTTTTCAATATCCTCTGAAAAAGAGAATTCCACTTTTGGTACAACGAGATCAGAAGGTTTATAGGTTCCTGGCAGTGCATATTCTTTGTTCACTAAAGCAAGCACATTTTCAGGGTTTTGAATGGTCTTCAGTCCGCTCACTACCTTGATGTCATTGAAATATTCACTCTTTAACGTCAGCTCTTGATTAGATGAATCTGCCGTATCGTTTGAGTTTTGCTGGGGTGATGAACTTGCTGCGTTCTTTTGTTCGTTTGTTTTGTTAGATTCAGTGGTACCGCTTTTCTGATCCAGCAACTGGCAGCCTGATAATGCGGCCGTCAAACCAAGAATCGATGCGATTGAGAGTATTTTATAGCTTTTCTTCATGACATACCTTCCTTTTGCTCTACTAAAAAAATAAAGATGCGCTACATCGTAGCACACCCTTTATACTATTATAAAACAGAATCTAGTGCAATTAAGATCATTTCGTCAAATGTCGTTTGACGCTCTTCAGCAGTTGTTTCTTCTCCTGTTAGCACATGATCACTCACTGTCAGAATCGACAACGCTTTTCTGCCAAATTTTGCAGCAAGCGTATAAAGAGCCGTTGTCTCCATTTCAATCGCTAGAATTCCATATTGATCCATCAGCTCAAGTGGTTTTTCATTATAAAATTGGTCTGCTGTAAATACATTCCCAACACGCACAGCTACATTTTTCGCTTCTGCTGTGTCGTAGGCTTTTTTCAGTAAACCAAAATCAGCACATGGTGCGTAATCAATCGGTCCAAATTCCACACGGTTCATTTGAGAATCTGTTGATGATGTTTGAGCTAAGATGACGTCGCGTACATTGACATCCTTTTTGATCGCTCCGCAAGAACCGACACGGATTAAGTTTTGAACATCATAGCTTTGGATCAGCTCATTCACATAGATCGAAATAGACGGTACGCCCATTCCAGTACCTTGTACAGAAATGCGTTTTCCTTTATATGTTCCAGTATAACCATACATGCCACGCACTTCGTTATAGCACACAACATCTTCTAAATATGTATCTGCAATATATTTCGCACGAAGCGGATCGCCTGGAAGCAATACCGTTTCTGCAATTTGTCCTTTTTCTGCTCCAATATGTACACTCATTTTTTAGCCTCCACTTACGTTTAACATGTGTTTAGTCCCATTTATTATAAACGATTGAGATCAAAAAAGAAAATACCAGCTAAAAGTAGAGCTGGCATCATCGTTTATATTTAACTCATCGTTATTAGGCGTTCACTGCGTTTCCATCCTGCCGGAAAGAGCTGGTAGTAGCACTTCCCTTTTTTCTGGTCATCAATCACAACGATATCGCCTGTTGTGATAAACCGTGCATTGTAATCATTAGGGACTGTATCTTGTACATTAAATGTCGAGAATGCTTTTTCCAGTACATCAAGGTGTGTCCTGCCGCCAATCTTTGTCCGGTACACAGGCTGATGTCCGCTTGCAGCACCATATTCAGGTGTTTGGTAGATGGTTAAGTGATAAGCTGAAGGTTTCTTTTGAAAAAATCTCAACGTCAATTGCATTCAAATCCCTCCCCTTTTATATAAAATTGGCTAGGATCTATGAATTTCCTTCTTCTATTTTTGTCGAATGACGGACAATTTTTCGTCAATCTTTTTACATATGAGAAATAAAGCTAGTCCTATCGCAAAGCCCCCTGCTACATCAGTGACATAATGAACACCGATATACATCCTGCTGATGCCGATCATCAGCACACAACATCCTGTCACCATGTAGACTGCTTTTTGTCTCTTTTTCAGCCACGGAACCATTTCAATGAATAGATAGGCAATAAATGGATAGATCGTTGCTGCATTCATAGAATGACCGCTCGGAAAGCTGTAATAGGTCTCATTCACTAGATGATCAAAGGCCGGACGCTCTCTAGCAAACAGTCCTTTCAGTTCATGATTGACCGTTTTTTCTGCCATATATAGTAGAAAAAGCAGCATAATAGAGTGGTAGCGTTTATACATAAACAGCATCACGCTAAAGATGAGCATGATTGGGACAAGCAGCGCACTGATACCAAAGTCAGTCAAAGTCAGCATGACATCATTTAAAAAAGGAAGTCTGATGTTCTCAAACGATAAGATGATCTGGTTGTCCAATTCCTGAAACATACCAGATACCATAAGCGCAGCGATGGCGCCAAACAAAAGGAAAAAAATGATGACATACACGCGAAACAATTCCCCTCCCTTTCTACTCAGAATCTCTTCAAAGTATAGTGCCTACCTTGCCTCTTCTTCAACTATCATTGCTTTCCTCAGCAGATATTCAAATGTAATATCGGCAAGCTCAAACGTTTCCAGCTCAGATGGTATGTACCCTCTTTTGACCAGCTCCATGTAGAAGAATTCTGCAATTTCCTCTGTATCAATCACCAAATCTGCTTCTTTCATTGCTTTCCGCCTCCTTTTTTATGATGTATGAACGCCGCCTTATTTTTATTACAGTTTGTCATAATGGCTTATTCCATACATATAAATGCAGTAAACGAAAAGAAAAGGGGCACGAGGCAATGAAATGGTTAAGCATATTAGATGGACATACTTTTGATCAGGTAATGGGCCGTATCTTGAGGGGATGGTTTTATGTGATTGCTTTTTTCTGTGTTCCTTACTTTTTATTCGTGTTAGGACAAGTCTTCTTTTAACCAAAATGCTCGTTTAAACTTTCCAAAATAAAGTCCATCATATCCTTATATTCTGGATCTTTGAAAAATTCATAGAGAATTTTATAATCATTGTAAATATCAAGAAGCTCATCCACTATAGATACAGCGAGAAATTCTAGTGATGCTTCCGTTTCTTGTTTCTCTTCTAACTGTAATAGAGCGGTTTGCACCATATCTTCCTCTATTTCTTTTGAGGTTTCTCCAACGTAATGCACAAAAAGAAGCTGATGAACAAACTGATCCATCTCATATTTCCTTAGGACAAGCGTCAAGTCTTCTTCCTCTGTTTCCAGCCATTCTCCATCTTTTAACCTTGTGAGTTCATAAATGACATCTTCCCAGCCATCTTCAAGGTAGCGCCATATTTCAGTCCGATGACCAATGATTTTAAATAGCTCTTTCCCATAATCCTTTACATATACAACATCGCCAATGAGGAACTCATATTCAATGTCCAGCTTTTCTGTATCCACTATCACCCCGTCGTACTCATCGTAAAGCTGGAGTGATGTTTCAAAATAAAGCACCTCATTATGATTGACCTCATATAGATAATGCTGGTCAATTTGATGGACTTTTGTTATCGTTCCAACTGTGCCGTACATGACAACGACGACAATATCCCCTACTTTATATTTTGGTGCTTTCGCCTTCATTCTGTCTCCCCCTTGCCCGACTTTTGGTCTTAACGTATCGTATGCCGGCGCAAGGAATTCTGCATGGGCAACCACACCATGCAAAACGCCATTTTATTTCTTCATGAAAAAACCGCTTCTTCCATACGGAACAAGCGGTTGTGTGTGTTATTTTTTTTTGACTTCTACTTCGTATTGCTCAAAAGCCTCGTCAAATGTCGTCATGGAGCTTAAATAGTCCCCATTTAACTCTAAATAGGCACATAGCTCATGATAATCAGTGGATGCTTTAGGAAAGCTGTGATCTTCATAAGCAGCATTTGCAAAATGACTGATTTCATCCTTCGGTTTTGGATGTCTGTACTTCATTAAATAATGGTAAAACGACTTCACCTGTTTTTCCCTCCGCGACACTCTATTTTGTTGTTATATTATACAGGAATTTGATGACTTGTATAGGCGGAGGTACAACTTATGAAGAAAAATCAAAGTAATTACGCTTTAATAACCGCTCCATGCTCATTAATTCTTCATATGAGATTTTTTCTGGAAGCTTTGTTTGATCGACTAAAATTAATTGATCTTCTATCTCTTTTACTGTCTCATCCTTCTGATACGTCATCCCGCAATGCGTGCAAGAAATCGAAGGCGTTTCCAAAATCTCAATCGATTGTGTGCCCGTGATGAGTTCCCAATAGACTGTGGTCTGTCCTGCGTTCGCTTTCTTCTCCTCACACCAATCACATGTCAGCAACGTTATTTCTCCTCCTTTACGGTTTGTTCTTTTTTGAGCTGGGCTTGATATTTCTTTTCTTTTAACTCATCTCGTTTTTCTCGCTTGTTTTTGAGCGTATCATGTTCAGGATTCGTTTCATAAGACTCTCTTCGTTTCATTCGGCTTAAATTTTCAGGCGTAAAGGATCTTGCTTCGTCCTCAAATAGAGCTGTCACGCCAATGGCCGGTTCTTTCTTTTCTTCATAGATTTCATTAAAATACGCATCCGCCTGGCCGGCAACGTAATGTTCCGGCTCTGGGTAAGAGGTGATCACACCTTCAAAGTTACGCAGGACCACTTTCTCTGGGCTTTGAGATAATAAATAATTTGGCTGTAAGGCGATCTTACCTCCTCCGCCTGGTGCATCTACAACAAAGCTCGGCACAGCATAACCACTCGTATGCCCTCTTAAGCCTTCAATGATTTCAAGGCCTTTTGAAACCGGTGTTCTAAAGTGGCCGATCCCCTCAGATAAATCACATTGATAAATATAATAAGGTCTGACGCGGATCTTCACGAGATCATGCATCAGCTTCTTCATAATTGGAACGCTGTCGTTAATTCCCGCTAGAATTACCGCCTGATTGCCAACAGGCACGCCAGCATTGACAAGGCGCTCACATGCTTCTTTCGCTTCTTTGGTGATTTCAATGCTTGTATTAAAGTGAGTGTTCAGCCAAACTGGGTGATATTTTTTCAAGATCTCACACAATTCATCTGTAATTCGCTGCGGAAACACGACCGGGGCACGTGTTCCAATTCGAATGATTTCAACGTGAGGAATGTCTCGTAAGTTTTTCAAAATGTATTCAAGCACTTGATCATTAATTAACAGCCCGTCACCGCCTGAAATTAACACATCCCGCACTTCAGGGGTTTCTCTAATATATCCAATGGCGGCATCTAATTGCTTTTTCGGCACGCCCATCCCGATCTGACCGGAAAAACGTCTTCTCGTACAATAGCGGCAGTACATGGAGCACTGATTTGTGACAAGAAACAGCACACGATCTGGGTAGCGGTGCGTTAAACCAGAAACAGGTGAATCCTCATCTTCATGGAGCGGATCTTCGAGGTCATATTTTGTTTTATGAAGCTCTTCTGCAATCGGTACAGACTGCATACGAATTGGGCATCTTGGATCGTCTGGATTCATCAGTGAGGCATAGTAGGGTGTAATGTTGAGTGGAATGGTTTTCGTAGAAATTTTCACCCCTTCTTTTTCCTCTTCTGTTAAGTTCACGACTTTTTCTAAATCTTCAAGCGTTTTGACCGTATGCGTCAGCTGCCAAATCCAGTCGTTCCACTTTTCCTCGGGTACATCCTTCCAAAGTTCAATGTCCTTCCAATGTCGCGCAGGTTGATACAGTTTTTGATTCATATCCATTCCCCCTATCAGCATTCACTTTATACTATGCAAGTTATGTGCCAACATGGGAAAATGCCCCTATTCTTTACAAAAGGAGCTTTTCCATCACATTCATCTGTTTGAAGTGCCTACTTTTCGGCATCTGTATATTTTTTTAGCTTATACTGCAATGTTTGTCGAGGAATCTTTAAAGCGGCTGCCGTTTGCTTAATATTCCCTGCGTGCTTTCGTAAAGCTTCTTGAATCAGCGTTTGTTCAAATGACGTCACTTGACTTTTTAATGAGGACTCTGGCGGATGACTTTCTATCTGATGCGTCCGCAAATGGGCAGGGAGATATGCTGGGGTAATTTCTTCTGCTTCCTTTGGCATCATCAAGACGGCATGCTCAATCGTATGTTTTAATTCTCTGACATTCCCTGGCCACTGATGGGCCATAAATACTTGGACAGTTTCTTCAGAAAGGCGGTTGACGTTTTTAGAAAATTGCTGATGATACGTTTGAATAAAATGGCGGGATAACAGCTGGATATCATGCTTCCTTGTGCGAAGCGGCGGGATATGAAATGATGACACATGCAGTCTATAAAATAAGTCTTCTCTTAACATTTGTTTTTTAACGGCTTCAAATGGGTTAATATTGAGTGCAGTAATCACTCTGACATTTACTTGAACCGCTTTTGCATCACCTATCCGGCGGACAACACCATCCTCTAACACACGCAGTAGTTTTGTTTGCAGTGTAAGCGGCATCGCTTGTAGCTCATCAAGAAAAAGCGTACCACCATCTGCTAACTCAAACAGCCCTTTGCGATCTATTGCGCCCGTATAACTTCCTTTGACAGACCCGAATAAAAGACTTTCAAGCAGCGATTCTGGAAGGGCAGCGCAGTTTTGTGGGATAAAGACTTGATCTTTTCGATCAGATGCATGAACTATCGCTTGTACGAGTACCTCTTTTCCTGTCCCAGTTTCCCCGTAGACCACAACGGATGAAGGATATGCAGCAGCTTTTTTAGCTTTCTCCAGCATCTCTTTTAGGTGTGGATCATTTGTTAAAAATGAAGAAAAATCATGCATTTGAGTGGTGCCGGGCACACCATCCGTTCGCTTTTTTTGATCTAAACGATTTGAAAGTGCCGACAGCTTCGACACATCCTTCGCTACTTCTACCGCCCCAATTAACTTGCTGCCTTCCTTAATGGGCAATGTGGTGTTGACGGTTTCAATTTTTTCTCCATTTTTATTCAAATAAGTTTGCAAAGAATGATAAATGGGTTTCCCCGTTCTGAGTACATGCATGAGTGTACTTGTCTTTTCAGTTAATGAAGGATACACATCCAGTATGTACTTGCCAACCACCTCTTCTTTCGCTAAACAGTCAAACTTCGCTGCATTATGATTATAAAAGATGGTGACCCCCTGATCGTCTACAACGTGAATCGCTTCATCGATGGCTTCTAAAATTAATTCAAACCAATCCGCTCTTTCGACAACCTTCCCCACTATTTCCCCCTCACTTTCTATGCCGAAAATCCGGCACGTATTGCCCAATTTTCAGCGGCTTGATGATGTTCAACGTGTTCCCCTATCCTTTTCACGTTTCGCTTTTTCCTTTCGATCTCCTGCTTTTTTCGTCTATTCTAAAAAAAGCACCCCTCTTATGAGGAGTGCTTTCGCCCTGATATTTGATAAAGAGACAAGTCAAATTCCTGAAGGGACTCCATATACAGCGGCACAATCGGCTTTCCTTCTTGAAAAAATGCAAATTGAGAAGGCTGTAGTTTGATTGGCTGATGGTAAAACGCAAATATTTTCACTACCTCAGGGACAATTCTGCAAAAGGTATCATGCACAAATAAATAGACATCTTGTTTCCATTTAAACAGCCGTCTATTTGGCGGGCTGAATATTGGAGATACTTGAATGATGCTGCCTTCCTCAAACGTCTCCAGCTGCTCTTTTGTTACCGTGTATATCTCCTTTTGGTGAAACTGAAAATATTGCACATCACGTTTTGAAGCAAACCGTCTTTTTGTCTGATGTTCAATATAATAAAATGTTCTGCCGTTATCTGCGGTGACAACTGTATAATTTGGCACTGTCAGCATCTCTCTCATTTCATATTTCATCGAACATAAGGAAGGAACACGGATCGCACGCCTGTTCTTTTCATTCACCCAGCGCTTGTCAATTTGATGAAGATATCCGTGAGCGATTTGATAATAAGCGCCTTCTCTTTCAATCACAGCTCCGTCAATTAAATCGTATGGCATACTCGAAAACATATGATGGAATGATTGCGGCGTTTTATATGTGGTATCAAGTACTTCTTGCAATGGAAAGAACACAGAAAAATGATTCAGTCTCATCCAAAAAACAGAGTCAGCATGATGCCAATGTTTTGGTTCGTCAGCCCAGTATTGTCCATATTTTTCATGAATAAGCGAAAGCAGCCGGCTTCTATGCATAACAGAGCAATGGTCGACTTGAAAGGATGCATGCTCCAACACTTGATCTGCTTCTCGAACGAAGCTCGCCGTTTCCACCAAATGCTGATTCACATGCACGACACGCTGCGAGGAATAGACGATATCTATGTGAGGCTTCGATTGAAAAACCTCGACCATTTTCTCTAAACGATCTTTTCTGTATACTGTATCATCAGTTACATAACAAACCAGCTCACCTGTAATACGTGTTAATGCTTCATTGATTAGCGTTGCATAACGTACAGTCTTCAGCCGGTCTGCAGGATGAATTTGATGAGAATACAATTGAATGCGCTTATCCACTAAATAAGGCTGCATCTTTTGGATCGTTTCTTGTTCAGAGCCATCATCCATGATCAAAAGCTCCCAATGCTGATACGTTTGTTCTACCACACTCTTTAGCACACGTTCAATGAAATCAGGTTTGTTGTAGCTTGTTAATATCACTGATACTTTCATGACCATTATCCTTTTTTAAATAGATTAAAAAGCCCCCCAGCTGACAATGTTCACATAAGGAACACTTACTCTTAGCTGATTTGTCGCATTTTTAAAGACTGCTACTGAGTCAAACAATTGTACGACAACCACATTTTGCAGCACATCTCCATTGACTAAATGAACACGCGGTAGCGGAATCCCGAGCTCAAGCCATGGGCGCAGCAATTCTTTAATCTCTGACGCACTCCCTTCCTCACTTTCCCCTAAAAGATGAAGAAGAAGTATGATCAACACAACTTCAAGTATTCCTTCTGTTTCTAGTAATTCTTCGTTCCAGCCATTTAATAGTTGTTCAAATTCCATTCAGATTCCCTCTTTCTTCTCGTTTAATCTTTACTAGAGTATGAGGTTCACCTCATTTAGCATCAGCATTTGAAAACATTTTTCAAAAATGTGTGAAGTCATTAAATGAAAAAAAAACAAGGAATGAGCATTCAGCTTATACCAAAAAAAGAGAACGGCATATACATAGTGGTGTGTTTGAATGGATGAAGAAAGGATGGGGAAAACATGAGCGAAAAGCGTGCCGAATTAAAAAAAGAGCTATTAAAGCTGTTTTTCAAACCGCTTAGTCATGCGTTAACAGTTAATCTCGAAGAAGGAGGAGTTCAAGTGGAAGAAAAATTGAACGATTTATTTAGTGAGGTGGCAGCTGAAGCATCACCTTCAGATTCTGCTACAACACTCGACGTATCTCAACCAGCAAGATGGATTTTTGCAAGACTTACACCTGGAACAGTCATTAGCATTGTCATGGACTCAGGTGACTTAATCGGACCCGTTCAATTCGTATCATTCGATGCTTCAACAGGTGTTGTTTTCGTCTCACAAGAAAGCTCTGTGACACCTACGGGCTCTGCAACGACTCTATTAGATGTAGATAAAGTAGAAAGTGTTACGTTCACATCTTAATGTGAGAGGGCCATCATGAAGCTTCTTTATATCAGCTCTGGCTACGGTGGAATCTATCGGATGTTCGATCAATGGTTAGAAGATAGCTTCATTGATTCCCCCTTTTCATGCGTCAAGATGGAAAGGGAAACTCTCCCCGCTCATATGCACAAAATCCGGACATTTTCTCCGGATTTTGTTTTCATGATGATCGGTGATCATATTCCAACAGAACTGCTTCATCAATTCAAACAAGAAAAGATCCCTGTTGTACTATGGATGACAGAAGACCCTTTTTATATAGATGTGTCAGCTGCATGTGCAAATGATGCACAGCTGATCTTAACGATTGACGAAGGTGCTTTGTCATTTTACAAACAACTAGGCGCTCATCACACGCACTACTTTCCCATTCCGACCAATACACACGTATTTCAGAAAAAAGAATCACCACATGAGTCGTGCATCTATGACATTGCACTCATTGGCTACCCTTATCCAAACCGCATCAAAGCCATCGATACACTCTTACATCAAAACAAATGGCGCATTCTCGTAGCAGGAAAAGAGTGGCATCGCGTGTTGAATAAATCACGCAGACGATATCGTGATCTCTCACTGATGACCCACTGGCTGAGTCCCGAGCAGATGGCAGACATCTATCAAACATCAGCCATTGTTCTGAATCCGCACAGGCCCGCGCAATTTGCCTATAATCAAAACAAAGCCAATGTTCAAAATATGAGTCTCAACAACAGAGCATTTGATATCGCTGCAAGCGGAGGCTTTCAGTTGACAGATCTACAACCGTCACAGGCATTTTCAAGCTTCGCTTTTTACACACATGAAAACGATTTGATTGAGCAGGTCGAGCACTATGTAACAAACCCTCAGCAAAGACAATCGGTTGCAGAGAACAATTACGAGCAAGTCGTTCGCTGGAACACATTTGATACGCTGCCATACAGACTTTATGAAATAGTCAAAAGCGCCCTATGACCGGGCGCTTTTTCTAATTGACATCATCTTATACCGTTCCTTCTGCATCTTGTCGAGCCAATAAAATCTTCTCTGCCTTTTTCCGATCTTCCTCACTTTTCACAACAAGCGATTGCGCATGATCCATCATATATGCACCAACAGATCCTTCTAAAAAGGAATGAATGCATTCTTTTGCATATGGAACATGAAACGCATAGACAGCTCCATTTAAACGCCCATACGTATAAGGGTGCTCCTGAGTTGGTACAAAAAAATAATGATTGTCCTTATACAGACTGGCTTCATTGGTGTCATGAAGTGTCCAAGTTTCATTTGGATTTTCTAACGCCTCTGTAAAAGACGCCGCACAATCATATCCTCCTTCTACTAGAAGCTGCAAGCAGTTCTCAATATCTGCCGTCTGCCTTAGTGGTGATGATGGATGCAAATATAAAACAATATCAAATGTCTTTCCCTCTCGTTCTAAATAAGCAAGCGTATGCTTCACAGCTACTAAAGAAGGTGTTTGTTCCGTCACATGTGTGCTTGGCAGTTCAATCACATTTGCTCCATAGTGGGACGAAATGATTTGAGTATTCACATCCTCTGAAGATACGATGACTTCATCTAATTCAATCATTTGTAATAATGGCTGAATGGTCCAATAGATCAGCGGCCGCTCCGCCAATACGCGAATGTGTTCAGCATGATGCCCTTGCTTGCTGCTAAAAGCTGGTATCATCGCTAAAATACGATTTCCCCTATACATGTATGATCTTCTCCCCTCGCGCAGCTCAGTATCAGTGAATAAATTCTGAGAGCTGAACTGATCGCCGTACTGAAGTCTTCAGGTGCCTCACTATTCTACTTAATCTTCTATCTCTACATATTCTATTAAATCGTCAAGCAGATGGTTATAATTGGTTCACCTAATTTATGCATGAAGTGGTTCTTTTCCTCAAACGTCTTCCACTCTTTCACATATGATGCAAAGTAGAGAATTGAGAGTTGGGGGATTAAATATGTCCAAACAAATAGAAACGAGTTTGAAGACCTTTTTTCGTGACAAAATCATCTTGGTCATAGGCGGTACGGGTTCGATCGGCCGGCAGATTGTGAAAAAATTAACAGCCTGCTCTCCTAAAAAGGTCATTGTCTTCAGTAAAGATGACAGTAAACAATACATGATGAAAAATGAATATGCGGGAAATCCAGAGGTCGTATTTGCACTTGGAGATGTGAGGGATGCAAGCCGCGTAAGGCAGCTTGTCAAAGGGGTAGATATCATCTTCCATGCAGCTGCACTCAAACAAGTACCCACCTGCGAAGATAATCCGTTTGAAGCTGTCCAAACCAATATCATCGGCGGACAGCATGTCATTGAAGCAGCACTTGAACACGAAGTCAGTCATGTTGTCAACATTTCAACCGACAAAGCGGTTTCTCCGACAAATGCAATGGGAGCTACAAAATTAATTTCAGAAAAATTGTTTTTTCAAGCGAATGAAAGTATTTCAAATCAGAAAACGAGGTTTTGCTCTGTCCGGTTTGGCAATGTGCTTGGATCAAGAGGTTCCGTCATCCCCATCATGCTTCAACAGTTGTTAAATGAACAACCTCTAACTGTAACTGATCCTAATATGACACGCTTTTTTATGTCTATCGAAGAAGCTGTATTCCTCACGCTTGAAGCAGCTATCATGATGAAAGGCGGCGAAACTTTCATTCTCAAGATGGAGTCATTACAGCTCGCAGATCTATTGAAAGCATTTCATGAATATGCCGGTCAGATCAACGTTCCTTCTCCTGATATTCTCGTTGTCGGCAAAAGACCTGGAGAAAAGCTTCACGAGGAACTCACATTCCCTCACGAGGCAGATGCACTGTTTGAACATGAACAATTTTATGCCATTTTACCAAGACCACATCTTCACCCTCATTTTCAAAAAGTCCATTTGACCCATTACACATCAAACGAAGCACCGCTCATTACAAAAGAGAAGCTGTTTCACATCATTGAACAATTACATCATACACACCATAAAAAATAAAAAAATCGTCACACGGAAGCAGCTGACTTCCATGTGACGATTTTTAAAATCAATTATTGAAAGATGTGTTTCAAATGGCCATAGCCTTCTTTTTCAAGATCATCCTTCGGGATAAACTTTAAAGCGGCTGAATTAATACAATATCGAAGACCGTTTGGCCCTGGGCCGTCAGGGAATACATGACCAAGGTGAGAGTCGGCCGTCTTACTGCGAACTTCTGTCCGCACCATTCCATGGCTCGTATCTACTTTCTCTTCTACCTCTTGATCTTCAATCGGTTTTGTAAAACTTGGCCAGCCGCAATGGGCATCAAATTTATCTAAAGAAGAAAACAATGGTTTGCCTGAAATGATATCTACATAAATGCCCTCTTCCTTATGATCCCAAAATTCATTTTGAAATGGCGGCTCAGTGCCATTATTTTGCGTCACTTCGTACTGCATTCGGTTTAACTCTTTGATGCGCTGCTCTTTTTCGTTAGCCATTATTGATCACTCCAATGAGACTTAATAAAACCTGCTCTGCCCGAACCGACATGGTATCGTTCGTAGTGCATTTTGTTCTTTTTATAATAATGCTGATGATATTCCTCAGCAGGATAAAAAGGACCCGCCTCTAAAATTTCTGTCACGATTGGCTTTTGGAAAATTCCACTTTGGCTCAGCTGCTCTTTTGATGTTTCTGCAAGCTGCCTTTGTTTTTCATTGTGGACATAAATACCTGTACGGTAGGACTCTCCTCTATCACCGAATTGTCCTCCATCATCTGTTGGGTCTATTTGCTGCCAGTATAGTTCTAATAGCTTCTCATACGGAAAAACGTCTGGATCAAACGTAATTTGAACGGCTTCTCTATGGCCTGTCGTATTTGTACATACTTCCTCATAGGTTGGATTCACTGTATGTCCGCCAGTATACCCTGATTCAACTTTGATAATGCCGGGCTGTTCATCAAAAGGTTTAACCATACACCAGAAACAGCCTCCAGCAAATGTGGCTAATTCTTGTTTTTCAGACATATTAGTGCCCCCTTCATTTAAAAAATGGTATCATCATATTATAACATGATAAAAAATAATGAAAATGATACGACTTGTATACCTAAAAACAAAAGAAAGCGTTCTGTCGTATCTTAAAATATAATGGGGGTTTAATGATTGGAACAAAGAAAACAAATGATGTATGAAATGGATACTTTACTGAGAACCGTATTTAAGCAAATACGTTATGAAATTAACAGCCTGCTTGAAAACGAATTATCTCGGAATGAATTTCTCATTTTAAATCTGCTGCGTGAACAAGGTGCAAAAAAAGTAACGGAATTCGCCTCAATTCTCGGTGTATCAGCAAGCCATATTACAGCTGTAACCGACACACTTGTAGAAAAAGGCTGGATCACTCGTATCCGTTCAAAAGAGGATCGCCGCATCATCAAAATCCACTTAACCGATAAGGGTAAGGAAATTACTGAGCATTTTGAGAAAAAGAAAACAGAATACTTCATGGAACGATTTGAATCATTTGATGATCAAGAACTTAAAACAATGATCAAATTGTTTAAAAAGCTGGATAAAAATCAAAAGGATTAAGCATAGAATTTAGCGAGGAGGACATGCTACGGATAAAAAGGTGGAATAAACCATGACAAGTCCATATCTTTGTCCGAACTGCAAAACCAACAGAACGCGTTTTAACCTCATCGAGCAGCATTCAGAACCTGTGAAACTTGATCCAGCTACTGGAGCTATTGTCGAAACATACGAAGGGGATCAGCTTTCTCCTTTTCACATGAACTATCAAGGGCCGAAAATCAAAGTCCAGTGCGGCGTTTGCGGATTAATTGAGGATGAAAAAACGTTCATTAAGCTGGCTGAATATCATCAATATTCATCTCCTTCTTAATACGAGGGCCTGACGCTTTTTGTCAGGCTTTTTTCTATGTTTCTTTTGCCTATACAGATCGCCTTTTTCTTGCATACGCTACAAAAAACACATTGTAGAGAAAGAAGGGATGAAGACTTGCAGCAGCTCTACGAAATGCCTCACTTTCTATATCGTCCGTTAGCTACCTCCCCCCCATACCATCCGAGAAACACCATTTCCAAAGCCGTTATTCGATTATTTCACGCCGCACCGGATTTAAATGAGCTTGCTGTATTTGTGAATCAGCATCCAATCCAAAAAAAGCTGCCATACGGTCAGCTGTCTGCTTATATGGAATGGGATGAGGGGGTTTATGAAATAGAAGTATTCAAGCTGTCTACAAAAGAAAGAATTCTTTCTTCTCGTATGATGATTAATGGAAACGAGACTTACACGCTATGTATCACAGGAGCTCATACAGGCTTTGCGCTGCTCACAGAAAAGCAAGACTCGCTGATTAAGCAAGAAGAGCTATCAGCACTCACGTTTATCCAGTTGTCACCAGACCTCCCTTTCATTGATATATATGAGCGAGATCAAGGCATGTTATCAAAGGAACTCGGATATGTGAACGGCACCCAAACCCACCACTTCTCTCCTAATAAGTATCACTTTGAATTAAAAGCTGCCGGTACTCAAAGTGTACTGCTAGATATTCCGAAAGTTCACCTGCAAACAAAGCGGGCCTATCTTATTTTACTTCATGGATTTGCAAACGGAGAACCAGAGCTTATGGCAAAAGTCGTCTTGTCTCACCAAATGTAAAAAGAGCCTTTCCAAATGGAAAAGGCTCTCAGCGTGTAGACAAACCTTCGCATTCGGTGTCAGTCCTGCGTGCCGGTGCTCACGAATGTAAAATTCGCTCCGCTCCGGTACTCGTCCTTCCTAGAATGCAAAGATTTTCAATCACGCTGAAAAGAAGACAAATAGCCTTTCCAAATGGAAAAGGCTATTTACGAGACATCTTCAGCTTTTTCTTGTTTTTGAAAATCAAAAGCAAGAATCATGGTACCTAAAAATAATGCACAATAGGCGATATTTAAGTAAAACTGGTCGATATTTTCTGCTTTTAAATGAGAGGCAGCTGTCATGCCAAAGTATGTAGCAAATAAGAGCGACAGTAAACTAAAATATTGATAGACTCGCTTCATAGTTTCACTCCTGACTTACACGTTCTATTGCTTTGGATGATAATATGAGAATTCAATTTCATCATTCTCAAGGTCAATTTTGTTCGCTTTGACATACATATCATTCGTCAGCGGCATTTCTGAAAGGCGCACTTCCACCGTTTTTTGGTCTGGTTTCACATGAACGAAATCAGGCAGTTCATAGAATTGACCCATGTAGCTTAAAACAAAACTGATTGGGATGCTTAATTGTCCAATTGAAAAGTCATCTACTTTCAGCAGAACATCCCCGTTATCTTCAACAGTTGGTGTAAATGATACATTTGCATTAATTGTTGAAGAAAAAGCTTTGATTGCACCTGTTACTTTCACATCTTGGTCAATCGCAACATGAAAGTCGGGCATATCGCTTGATCCTTGGTTTTTCAAATAATCATTGACAAAGCTGGTGAGCGATTCTTTTGAACTAGAAATGTTAAAAGCATACTCGCTTTTCACTTCGTTTTTTGAAGCGGATTGATCGCTCGGCAGAAGCATAAAAATACCGCACACAAGAACAATCAATAGATTAATTGACAGTAAAATAAAAAATAAACTCTTCCATTTTTTCATCTTTTCACCCTATTCCTTCGGCAGTCCTTCTTTTTTCACTTCTGAGAATAAACGATTTGCCATAAGAGAGTACCCCTTTTGGTTTGGGTGGAAATCATCATCTGCCAGTAATTTTTCATCTTTATCATCTTCAAATAAATCTGCTACATCGATCATATCAGCATTGCCGTCTTTTTTTAGTTCTTTTTCGGCAGCAGCATTCCAGTCTTTGACGACCTCATCAATATCTCTCAGCTCAGATAAGCTGAACTTAAAAGGATTGTACATACTGACATACATGATCTTTGCATGGTCATTATGCTCTCTTAATTGAGCAAGAATGGTCTTAAAACGCTCTTCAAAAGGACCTTGCTCTTTTTGAAAAGGAGCAAATGTCAAGTTGAGCACATTTTGACGGACGACATGCATTAAGTCATTTCCGCCGATCGTAAAGAAAATATAATCAGCGTCTTTCAGTCCATCCTGCACTTTTTTTTCTTTTAATCTTTTTAATAAATCTACCGTTCTACTGCCTTTAATGGCATAGTTTTTTAATGTAACAGACTGTACACCGTCCACCGCTTCTATCTTGTCACGGGTGATGCCGGCATACCCTTTTTTATTTTGATCTCCGATTCCTTCTGTTAAGGAATCTCCAACCGCTGCGATCGTAATATGTTCTTTTACGTTTTGTGTGTCTTCTAGTTTATCCTTTATGCCAGCCTCTTGCGCGGAACATGCAGAAAGAACAAAAGCTAGAGACATCACAATCAAAATCAAACGAGCCTTCAAACGATGATGTCCCTCCTTTTTCTGATTAAAAAAGTGTATCATGTTTTCGCTCATTTGAACATCCTTATGCTAGCTTCGATTCAGTGTTTTGATGTCCTTGATGATTTCATCATATGGCGTATTTTGAACACCATCATAGTTTTTCATCACTTTTCCTTCTTGATCAACGAGGAAAAACAGAGATTGATGTATCACTTGGTCTTCGTCTTCAGGTTTTTTCACAATCGTCTTAAAGCTTTTCATTGCAAATTTTTCAATCGCTGACTGCGAGTAACCAGTGAGAAAATCCCAATTTTTAAAGGATAATGGATATGCTTTTGCAAATTCCTTTAGCTTTTTCGGTGAGTCCACCTCTGGGTCGACGCTAAATGAAATGATGTGCGCATCCAATTTTTCTTCTTTTAACCGTTTTTGCAGCTCTGTCATATGTGCCGTCATCGGCGGGCAAATCGTTTCACAGCTTGTGAAAATAAAATCTGCCACCCAGACTTTCCCCTTTAAATCGTCGAGCGACACCTTTTGACCATCCTGGTTTTGATATTCAAACGGCTGGATTTGATAATTTAATGCATCCTTGATTTGTCCATTTGAACATGAGACTAAAAGAAGCACGCTTATAATCGTAAGCGCACCAAATAAGGCTCCCCTTTTTGTATACATGACAAAAACATCCCCTTTTCAATCAATCGGTATAAAAAGTAAAGCCTATAGCGCCCTTACCCGTATGACAGGAAATAATCGGTGTTGTATAAGCGATGTCAACTAGTGCATCTGGTGTGTGATCAAGCAGTGCTGCTTTAAGCTTTTCTGCAAGTTCTAATGCATCTGCATGTGCAATCCCAATGGCCTGAACGGTTTTCCCTTTCACCGCCTGTACATACTGTTTTGTCAAATAGCGGACAAGAGCGGAGTAACTTCTCACATTCGCTTCTGGTGTGTATATTCCGTCTGTTAAGCTGGCAATTGGTTTAATATGAAGAAGTGAACCGATCAGCGCCTTCCCTCTTCCAATTCGTCCACCTTTCACGAGATTTTCTAATGTATCGATTGTGACAAATAGCTTTGTTTTAAGACGAATTTTGTCCATTTCTTTGAGGATGTCATCACGGCTTGCACCTTTTTTTGCAAGCTCTGCTGCTTTGGTGACTTGAAACCCTAAACCATAGGAAATAAAATTTGAATCGATGACAGTGATATTTCCGTCTACCATTTTAGAAGCGCTTTCAGCAGTTTGAACCGTACCACTCATCCCACCAGTTAAATGGATACTAATGACTTCGCTTCCATCTGCCGTCAGTTTTTCATATAACTCAACGAATTGACCGATCGCAGGTTGAGACGTTTTCGGCAGTTCCTCAGCGGCCTCCATTTTTTCAATAAATTCATCTGGCTGTATGTTCACTCGGTCAATATAATCAACCCCAGAAATGGAGATATTAAGCGGAATAACATGAATGGAAAGATCATTGATTTTTTCTTGCGGAAGGTCCACAGTTGAATCTGTTACAATTTTAATTTGTTTCACTATCGTCTCATCCTTGCTGTCTTAGTCTTTACATATGATATTACCTTATTTCGTGCATACTTGAAAACAACTGTCAGAACGTTTTTGAATTTGTCACATTTTCTTCTTTTCATGTAAAAAATCCTTGCCAAGATGAGTAGCCGCCATTTCAAAATGGCCGCTCACTCTCCTTGACAAAGATTCCAATTTACGCATTGTGTTTTAGTGTAGGCTCTTGATAGATCTGTTCATATGTGCTCCACTTGACGTTACGTTTCACATCCTCCCTGAAAGAGTACACATGTCTCTTTCCTTTAGATACATAGACTTTTTTCAAGAAAGCTTCAAGTCTAAAGGTGAGCATGAAACAGTGAGGCTCATCTCCCTTTAAAACAGGAACTTCTGTTACCTTGATCTGAGCTCCATCCATCCGTCTAAAACATATTGTTTTGAGCAACACAAATGATCAATCCTCTTTTCCAATTATCTGTTAAGCCTAAATAAATAGGTGGAATAAATCTTGATCTTTATTCACTTCAACATAGTGGAAGCCTTTTTTATTCATTCGGTCAATCAGCGCTGCATAGTCATCTCTTTCTTTCAATTCGATACCAACAAGCGCAGGTCCTTTGCTTCGATTATTCTTTTTCGTATATTCAAAACGTGAGATATCATCATTTGGCCCTAACACTTCATCTAAAAATTCTCTGAGAGCACCTGCTCTTTGCGGAAAATTAACGATGAAATAATGCTGGAGACCCTCGTAAATCATGGAGCGTTCCTTGATTTCTTGCATCCGGCCAATGTCATTATTGCCTCCGCTGACAATACAAACGACATTTTTCCCTTTAATCTCCTCACGATGTGCATCTAAAGCCGCAATCGGTAAAGCACCCGCTGGCTCAGCTACAATTGCGCATTGATTATACAGCTCTAAAATGGTTGTACATACTTTTCCTTCTGGTACAAGACTAATTTTATCGACAACGGACTGAAGCGACGTAAACGTCTTTTCACCAATCCGCTGAACCGCTGCTCCATCTACAAATTTATCAATTGAATCAAGTGTGACAACCTCCCCTTTCTCATGGGAAGCATGAAGTGAGGCGGCTCCAAGCGGCTCGACTGCAATAATTTCCGTTTCTGGTGCAATATTTTTGATATACGTGCCAACACCAGATAACAAACCTCCGCCCCCGACACTTGCAAATAAAAAGTGAGGCTCCACTTCGATATCATTTAATATTTCTACAGCAGTTGTTCCTTGTCCTGCCATGACATCTAAATCATCAAATGGATGGATAAATTCCCGCTTTTCTTTATCTCCGCATTTGACTGCTTCGTGATATGAATCATCAAAGGTATCTCCGGTTAAGATAATGTCAACATATTCTTTTCCGAAAAGCTCCACTTGAGATACTTTTTGCCTTGGCGTGGTAGCAGGCATAAAGATTTTCCCGTGGATACCCAAATATTTGCAAGAATAGGCAACGCCTTGTGCGTGATTTCCTGCACTGGCACAGACAATGCCGTTTTCTAGTTTTTCTTTTGGCAGCTGGCTCATTTTATTAAAAGCGCCTCTTAATTTAAAAGAACGAACTACTTGCAGGTCCTCTCTTTTTAAGTAGACATTACATTCATATCGATCAGAAAGTCGCTCATTTTTTTGAAGTGGTGTATGAATCACAACATCCTTCAAATTTTGATGGGCTTTTAAGATGTCTTTCACTTGAATTAGCGTGTTTTCTTTGAGCAACGGTTTCATGTACAAGATCCTTTCTCTTTAACCTTATTTAATTTGTCATTATAACATGAATATTCAAAAAATAAACCAATAGATCATGGATCGGATATAAATTTCATGAACTTTTTCGTTTTTCTATACATTTGTTCCAATTGGGTGTTATAATAAAACCAATTAGAACCATAAAGAAAGGAATCACTCGATGACCACACATCCGTTTGCTTCTATATATGGAGAACACCAAGATATAAAACACGCCATTCATTTGGCAAAACAATTCACGAAAAACAATCAGCCTGTGTTGATCACAGGTGAAATCGGAACAGGTAAATCACGCTTTGCACAAGAAATGGCCAATACATTTGCTTCGCAGGCTTCCATGAAACATATATACTGCCCCATTGTAGATGAAGTGACTTTGCAGGAAGCATTCACTCATGCGGCAAATCATGTGCTTTATTTAGACGAAGTCAGCGCATTGAGTATTCCTATGCAGCATCAGGTCATTCGTTTTCTCGAAGTTTCTCCTGCAACAAAAATCATTGCTTCTTCGTCTTTATCATTAGAGGCGATGAGCGTTTCATCCAATTTTTTACCTGAGCTGTTTTATCGGCTCAATGTGCTTCATCTTTCTCTCCCGCCTTTAGAAGATCGAAAAACAGATATTCCTATTTTAACCGCTGCTTTCTTTCAAGAACTGAACATGACACCTGACATTGATTCAAGTGTGTGGGAAGTCTTACAGCAATATTCGTTTGAAGGGAATGTCAAAGAGCTCAAAAATATCGTTCATTATGCAGCTGCGATCCTCGAAGGGCAAACGGTTTTCTTGCATCACTTGCCACCTTTTGTATTATTACCTCAACAAACAGCTGGTAAAGGAAAAAAAGAAGAACACCAGCTTACGCTTATGGAGAAACAAGAATTTGTTTTCTTACTCGAAGCCATTAAGTCTCTAAATGAAAAAGGAGAAGCAGCCAGCAGACGTATCTTGTCTGAGTTAAGCAAACAAGGCGACATCCCGCTGACCCCTCAACAAGTCAGGAGTCGATTAGATGATCTTGAGAAAAAAGCCTATGTGACGAAAGGGAAAGGCAGAGCTGGAACGAAGATTACACTTGAAGGTCTCTCATTTCTGAAGTCGCTTGATGGTTATATACCGGTTCAATAAAGGAGGACATCCATTGTTTACTGTAAAAGAAGAAATTGCCAACGCGATTACACATGGCATTGGCGTCATTTTATCCATTCCCGCCATTGTTTTTCTCGTTTTATTCGCTGTTCAATACGGCACTGTCACTGACATTATTAGCTTTTCGATATTTGGCGCGTCGATGCTGCTGCTTTATTTAAGCTCTACTTTGCTTCATAGCATTCGGCACAAAAAAACAAAAGATGTATTTGAAATCCTTGACCACTCTGCGATTTATGTATTGATTGCTGGTACATATACGCCATTTTTGCTTGGCCCATTAAAAGGCGCACTTGGCTATACTCTTCTTGCAATCGTATGGGCGCTTGCTGCAGGCGGTATCGTTTTTAAAATCTTTTTCGTCAAACGGTTTATCATTGTATCCACCCTTGTTTATTTATTGATGGGCTGGATGATTATCATCGCAATTAAACCTCTGTACATTCAATTAACAGGAGCTGGATTCAGCCTCTTACTATTAGGCGGTATTTTGTATTCAGTCGGAACGATCTTTTATATTTGGCGGAAAATTCCCTATCACCATGCGATTTGGCACAGCTTTGTTCTCGGCGGAAGTGCATCCATGTTTTTCTGTATTCTATTTTATTGTGTCAACATCCCATCATGATCAAAAAACCAGCATCCACATTCGGATGCTGGTTTTTTCTATGCACGCTTTTGTGCGTAATCACTCATCTTGACCGGTGCTTTTATATGGATATCGACATTAACTGGACGAAGTCTTTTGATGATCTTCCCTGTTAAAAGGCGGTCTGTGCCGCTTGTTTCAACCGGAACAAGTGGGCAGTTACACTCTTCAGCAAGCGTTTCTGCCATGACACGATATTGTTCAGAAAGCAACAGACTCTGGCCAGATAGAACTCTTTCTCTTGCTTCTTCTAACAACGCCTCATCAGATTGATTCTGCTTGATCACCGCCATCTTCTTCAACCATTGTTTTAAGATGGGATAGCGAAACAGATGCGGTTTTGCCATAAAAGCAAATGGCTTCTCTAAGTGACCAATCAGCAATGTCGTCGTCACTGGATGATGTGCTTCTGTGACATAAATAACAGCGCCATCTGGCAGCTTTTTTTGCTGATGAATGGTCATGACGGATCCTGATTGATCAATACATCCTCTGGCAAACCTTTTTGCATGCTCATGAATGAAATGCATTCGTTTCGTATAGGAAATGCGTGGATCTGTTAATTCATGATCGTACAAATGCCTTATACTTTTAAAAAAAGATACAACAACATAAATCGTTAAAAACCAATAACGAAACAACCGTACTCCTCCTACTCACTTATCCTTCTGTTCTGTCATAGACGACAAATTCATAATTGTAGGGGTTCTTTTCGTCACGATGGCCTTTTTCACGTGATACAACGGTCCAATCATCTTCATCGTAATAAGGGAAGAAACGGTCGCCTTCAAATGAATGATGAATATGCGTGATATATAAGCGATCTGCGTATGGCATCATTTCCTCATACAACTTAGACCCGCCAATGATCAATAATTCTTCCTCAGTCTTCGCAATGGTTAAAATATCATCGATTGAATGGACCACCTCGCATCCTTCAGCTTGAAAAGAAGAACTTGTGGTCAACACGATATTCCGCCGGTTAGGCAGCGCTCGTCCAATTGATTCAAACGTTTTTCTGCCCATGACAATGGTATGGCCACTTGTGACTTTTTTAAAATACGCTAAATCAGCGGGTAAATGCCAAGGCATTTGATTATCTTTGCCAATAACTCTGTCTTTTCCTGTCGCCACTATCATGGAAATCATACACTGACTTCTCCTTTAATATGCGGATGTGGATCATAGTTCTCGAGTACAAAATCATCAAACGTAAAATCAAAAATACTTTTGACATCTCTAGTGATGCGAAGCTGCGGAAGTGTACGCTCCTCACGCTCTAACTGCATTTTGACCTGCGGAAGATGATTTTGGTAAATATGAGCATCTCCTAGCGTATGAATAAACTCTCCTGGCTCAAGGTTTGTCACTTTGGCAATCATCATCGTTAGAAGTGCATACGAAGCAATATTAAAAGGCACACCTAAAAAGATATCTGCCGAACGTTGATAGAGCTGGCACGATAATTTACCGTTTGATACGTAAAATTGAAACAAGCAATGACAAGGAGGCAGCGCCATCTGATCAATCTCTCCTGGATTCCACGCACTGACAATCAATCTTCTCGAATTAGGATGATTCTCAATATCATGGATCAGTCTGCTGATCTGATCTACTGTCTCTCCGTCTCCACTCGCCCATGATCTCCACTGCGCTCCATACACACGCCCTAGCTCTCCATTTTCATCTGCCCATTCATTCCAAATACGGACACCATTTTCTTGAAGATATTTGACATTTGTATCACCTTTTAAAAACCACAGTAACTCATGAATGATTGATTTCAGGTGTAATTTCTTTGTTGTTAATAAAGGAAACCCCTCCTGTAAATCAAATCTCATTTGGTAACCGAACGTGCTGATAGTGCCTGTTCCTGTTCTGTCACCTTTTTCATCCCCGTGCTGTAATACATGACGGCATAACTCTTTGTATTGTTTCATTTTTTTCATCCTTTATTTATGTTCTTGTTGTAGTTTACCTTATTTCTGCTTTTGTTGAAACCAAAAAACATGTCTGCATGATGAGCAGACATGTTTTTCTTTTTATGCTTGATTCACTCGATCCTGCTCTTCGTCCTTAATATCTTGGTGAGAGTGAGCAATGCGGCTTGCTGCTGCTGCGGCAAGCGCAGCGACAAGGTCATCAAGGAAGGTGTGCACTTCACCAGGACGACCTTCATCTAATTCTCTAATAATACCAAATTTCTCTTTGTCTAAATAACCGAAGTTGGTCAAACCGATTGATCCATATACATTGACAATGGAAAGCGGAATAATCTCATCAATTCCATATAGCGGTTCATCTGTTTCAACTAAATGCTGCAAAGGTTCTGGCAAAAGCTTTTTTTCTGCCAGCTGATCAAGAGCAAGTCCTGTCAAGACTGCGTGGACAATTTCCCTTTTATTCAGCACTTTTTCAACATTTTCAATGCAGACACTAAGTGGAAGATTTGGGTTGTATTTTTCTTGGAGTTTCAGCACAATGTGTGCAATATCTTCTATTTTCACTCCGCGATCGTTTAACATCTGTTTTGTAATGCGAACCATTTCGTTCATTGTATACTTTTTCAATTGGCATGACATCTCCTTCTAGTGGCTCATCCAGCTCGGCGGGGTGTTTTTATCCCAGTAAATATTACCGAGTTCATGATGCGTCTGGAATCCATCTTCTGCTGTATGGTAGTGAAAGTTAAACCAATATCCGCTGTGAGGCGGCTGATCTCTCCTGACATGAAAACGAAGCAAATCTTCTCCAGTCTTTCTATTATAAATGTGGAAGATTTTTTCCCCATTTCCGCTTGAAGGCTGATCAGTTAAAACAACATCTTGAAATTTTTCGTCATCTTTGAAATTTGTTAAAAAGTCTGTTAACACTTGTTCAATTTTTGGTTGAATCTCTTCTCTATACTCGTCCTCAATGACAGGTGTGATTTTACGACCAAATTTGAGAAAGGATTGGTTTTCTGCACTTGATAGAACCTCTTGCTTATATTGCTCAAAGGGGTCTACCCGCTCTTTGTTGTCTTCTTGCGATAGTTCCCAGCTGCGCGTATCATCTGATGTATCATAAACTGCTGTATAAGGTGCTTTATCAGATGAAGAAAGTTCAGATGGCTTGTCTGTCATCAAAGCCGATGGAGGAGAGATTAAACCAAATGTCGCAATCGTAAAGAGAGCAACAAGCGTTTTTCTCATCCACATTTTCATGATATCTAATTCCTTCCATAAGTTATCATACTGCTATTCTAGCATATAATGAATTTTCAGTCATTCAATTTGGTCATTGAGTTGAGACTTTCTTTTTCATGATAAAACGTTTACAATGACAGTAACGACGACTAAAATTTAGGAGGAATGGATATGCTTGAAGGGTTTTTCATCACAGCTTCCTTGCTGACGTTATTTTATTTTGTCTATATGGAGATCACCGATTAAAAGCCCTGAAATAGGGCTTTTTTTATTGTTAAGAGTGATTAAAGTCGTGTTGATTTGTCTTCTTCTATTGTGATATATCCGTAATGGAATTGGGCGGTTTTACGTTTCATCACCTGAAATTGATAGGAATCAGTGGTAAATCGTGTGCTTTTCCAATGATCTTTTAAAACCACTCTTTTTCTAGCCACTCTCATTGCTTCTTTCACAGCGGTTTCATGGTCAAAATAATGCTCAGCTGCATGACGAAGCGGCATCATACTAGCAGACTCTTGTATGGTTTCTTCAAACATTGGATCAAAATAGACAATATCATAGGATCGATCAGGGAGCTTCTTTAATTGCTCAATACTGTCCCCGCTGATGACAGATATCCGTTTCATCGCTTCGTCTGCCTCTATCACACCCGTTTCCCACGTACTGAGTCCTTCTCGAACAAGCAATGCCATCATCGGATTTTTTTCAATACCGGCCACTTTTCCATTGGCTCCTGTAGCGCAGCTTGCGGTAATCGCATCTGATCCTAACCCAAGCGTACAATCTAAAAAGGAATCGCCCGGCTTTAATTGCGCTGCTTCTATTAATGGATCTTTTTCACCACGAAGGACCCGCTTCACCCTAAACATCGCTGAGCTTGGATGGAAAAAGAACTTTTCACCATTTGACTGATACCATTCAAATCGTTCTTTCCCAACAACGAGTACATCCCCCCGCTTGATCGCAAGCTGTTTGACAGATTGTTTGCGCCGCTCGATATACTCACCATGCAAATCCTTTGCGAGGGCCTTTGCCGTTTCAATTGTTTGTTCATTTGCTCTAAAGCTTGTTGTAATGAGCATGTCGTTCCTCCATCATGATCAAGAAAAAATGCCCTGATTGGATCACAGGACATTTCAACACTTGTATTAGCAATGTTTTTCAAATGCAGATAAGACGTTCTTCATAATATCTTCCATTTCATGACCTTCAATTTCGTCACGCGGGATAAAATGGACGAGTTCATTTCCTTTTAAAAGTGCCATAGATGGAGAAGATGGCTCCTCACCTGTGAAGTATTCTCTCATTTTAGCCGTTGCTTCCCGGTCCTGACCAGCAAAGACCGTCACAATTCGATCTGGTGCTTTTTCTGCTTTCATGACAGCTTGAGTAGCAGCAGGGCGTGCTAAACCGGCAGCACATCCGCATACGGAATTGACGACAACAAATGTTGTTCCTTCTGCTTCCTGCATCGTTTTTTCTACTTCTTCTTCAGTCGTCAATTCTTGAAAACCTGCACTTGTCAGTTCTTGGCGCATTGGTACGACGAGCTGACGCATATATTCTTCATATGCCATTGACATAAAAAAGCCCCCTCTATAATCCTTATGTTGTGAATAAAGGATACTATAGAGAGAGCCAATTTTCAAATGTTCGATTTCAGATTAAATTTTCATGATTCCGCCTGTATTGGCTGATGTCACAAGTTTTGAGTATCTGGCAAGGTAACCTGTTTTTACTTTTGGCTCAAAGCCTTTCCAGTTTGCTTTTCTTCTTTCCCATTCTTCTTCCGGGACATCTACGCTTAAAATGCGTTTTTCGATATCGACAACGACATGATCACCATTTTCAACAAAGGCAAGCGGGCCGCCCTCTGCTGCCTCTGGAGAGACGTGTCCAATAGACAATCCGCGAGAAGCACCTGAGAATCGTCCGTCTGTAATTAAAGCAACCTTTGGACCAAGTCCCATTCCGACAATTTGTGAAGTTGGTGCAAGCATTTCAGGCATACCAGGACCGCCTTTAGGTCCTTCATAACGAATAATGACAACATGTCCTGCTTCTACTTTTCGATTAATGATCCCTTCAAGCGCTTCCTCTTGGGATTCAAATACGATCGCAGGTCCTTCATGACGCGTAATGCCGTCTTGTACACCGCCCGTTTTAATGATTGCTCCATCTGGCGCAAGATTTCCAAATAAAACAGCTAAGCCGCCCTTTTCAGTAAATGGCTTGTCAATTGGATAAATGACGTTATAATCTTTTACCTCATGCCCCGCGATGTTCTCGCCTAACGTTTTCGCCGTGACCGTCATGGTATCTAAATGAATAGCCCCTTCTTTTTTGGACAATTCATTTAGTGCAGCGGTCACTCCGCCAGCTTCATGTAAATCTTCAATATATACATCTGAAGCTGGAGCGAGTTTGGATAAATGCGGCACTCGTTCTGCTACTTCATTGATACGCTCAAGTGAATATTCAACGCCCGCTTCGTTTGCAATCGCCAATGTATGAAGAACTGTATTTGTTGAACCACCAAGTGCCATATCTAAAGCAAATGCGTTATCGATCGCTTTTTCAGTGACAATATCACGTGGTTTAATGTCTTTTTTGATCAGCTCCATCAATTGTTTTGCTGACTTCTTCGCAAATTCTCTTCGTTCTGGTGAAGTCGCCAGAATGGTTCCATTTCCAGGAAGAGCAATCCCAAGCGCCTCTGCTAGACAGTTCATTGAGTTTGCTGTAAACATACCAGAGCAAGATCCACATGTCGGACAGCCAAACTGTTCTAATTCATTTAATTCCTCTTCATTGATTTTCCCTGATTGGTATGCCCCTACGCCTTCAAAGACAGAAGAAAGCGAAATTTTTCTGCCATCACTTGTTCTCCCTGCTTCCATCGGTCCACCACTGACAAATACAGTTGGGATATTTACACGCATGGCAGCCATCATCATACCTGGCGTGATTTTATCACAGTTAGGAATACACACCATGCCATCAAACCAGTGTGCAGAGACCACGGTCTCTACTGAATCAGCAATGATTTCACGGCTTGGCAATGAATATCTCATCCCAATATGCCCCATCGCAATACCATCATCTACCCCGATTGTATTGAATTCAAATGGAACACCGCCAGCTTCACGAATGGCTTCTTTCACAATTTTTCCGAATTCCTGAAGATGGACATGCCCTGGGACAATATCAATATAGGAATTACATACGGCAATAAACGGTTTGCCAAAATCCTCATCTTTTACCCCAGCTGCTCTTAGTAAGCTTCGGTGAGGTGCTCTGTCAATTCCTTGTTTAATCATATTACTGCGAAGTTCTGCCATCTGTTTAAAAAGCCTCCTATACTACTAGTCTTGTTGACTGTATGATTTTGAGTTCATTTTATTTTACAAATTTTCTGTTTATTTAGCCACCTATAATAGATAGTGACTTATTTCTCTGCTGAAGCAAGTGCTCAGCAAGGATTGTGTTATAAAATCTGACCTCCAATATTCTATATTGGTACTACTATATAGAGTTTTTTCTCATATTTCAACAATATTCAAAATAATTTTTCTAAAAAAATTTTTCTGCCAATAAAAAAACCCTTTTCAGAAAACAAGCTGCCTTTTATTGGCAGCCCGCTTGTCTTTCTTATGATTCTGATGCATTTTTTCTACTTTCTGTCATTTGCTTCCACACAGAGCCTTTTGCTTCTTCTCCGTGCTCAATTCGTTCGATGGCCATCTTGACTTGAAGACTGACTTCAAATTCAGGGTCTTGCTCCGCTTCTTTTAAAGCTTCAAGTGCTGTTTCGTCACCTTCTTCATAAAGGAACATGGCCGCACGCCAGCGGACAAGCTTACTTGGGTCCTTTAGGGCTTCGATCATCACTTCAATCGCACTAGAATCACCAAGATCCGAAATACAATCTCCAGCAGTTCTTCTAACCGTCACTGTTTTATCTTCAAGCCCTTTATATAAAATAGGCAAAATGTCTGGATCTTCAATCATGCCGGCATTCACAACAGCCTGTCTGCGAATCGATGTTTTTGGATCCTCCATCGCTTTCATTAAAACAGGTATATCTTTTTTCTCCGGCTGCATTTGCTCTAAATGAGCAAAACGTTTCTTCCAATCTTCATCGCGCAGCATCTCTTCTGTCACATCATATGCTTTTCGGTTCACTTGTTTATCTACAGCCTCTTGACCTTCCTTCACTGCCTCTGTTAAACGGGATAAACGCTCGTCGTCATATGCAGCTTGCAGCTCTTCTGTGACTTCTTGACCGATATCAGCAAATTCTCCAAAACGTACGCCATGTTCTTTCCACACACGTTCAAATACAACATTATCTGAACTGCTTCTTAGCTTTAAAATCGCTGTCTGGAAACGTTCAGGCATTCCAAATCGTTCTTCTCTTTCACCGTCTGTCAGCTTCACCTGCATCGGAATCCCATTAAACATTTGAACAAACACTTTGACTTCTCCAAATGTGTCATCACCTGACTGCGATTCTCCCTGAAGACCTTCTGTTTCTTGTCCAAAGGCTTCTCTGACCTGCTGTAAAATACCCTGCCAGTCAAATTTCGCATTGCGCTCAACCGCTAAGAAATCAGCTACATGGTAAACACCTTTTACGCCTTCAATGGTTAAAATGCGCTTGATCATCTCTGGCGCTTCGTCTTTTTGATCTTTTTTGTAGTTGTTGCTTTTACCGCCTGCAAGCGCTTCTGTCAAAATGACTTTCATTGTATTCGGGCTTGGCGTTGGTTCTATGGCAGTTATTTTCATCTATACATCCTCCTTACACACATAAAGACCCTACTCATCTGTAAGGTCGCATTCTTCTTTCCATGTCTTGATAAATAGACACATAAACTCATGCCGCTCATGAGCCAGCTGCTTTCCAGCACGTGTGTTCATCAAGTCTTTTAATCGAAGCAGCTTTTCTTGCATATGCACAAGTACTGTGCTTTGGTGAGCACCTTCTGTATAGTGAGGCTCCCCTTTTGCACCTGCATATGTAAACACCCTTGCAATCCCAGTTGCTCCTATCGCATCCAGCCGATCTGCATCTTGAACAATGGCCCCTTCTAATGTCACTGGCTTATGCTGCATATGCCGGTGCCGAAAAGACATCGTTGTAATGATATCCATGATATAGCGAATATCTCGCGTGTCCACTTCCCACAAAAGGAGCTGCTGCTTGAGATCATGCGGTGAAAGCTTCCATTCACTAGACAGCTTCTCATCAATGACATCATGGACAATCGCCGCCATTTCAATGACAAAAAGCGACCCGCCCTCCTGTTGTGCAATATGGACGGCAAGCTGGCGCACACGATTGATATGAGCTTCGTCGTGTCCAGTCGGTTCATTCTTTAGCTGTTTTGAAACAAAGGAGGCAGCTGCCTCCAATTGTTCTTGCTGCTTGTTAGAATACATGTTTATTTCTCCAAAAGAGCGATAATGGAGCTTTCTAATTCTTTTGGTGGTGTTTTAGGAGAGAATCGTTCAGTCACTTCTCCGTTTTGGTCAACGATAAATTTTGTAAAATTCCATTTCACCGTTTTTGTACCAAGCACACCTTTCGCATGACTCGTTAAGTATTTGAAAAGCGGATGCGCATTGTCACCATTGACATCTACTTTTGCAAACATCGGGAAGGTCACACCATAGTTCAACGAACAGAATTCTTGAATTGCTTCTTCCCCTTCTGGCTCTTGATTCATAAATTGATTGCACGGAAATCCTAAAATTTCAAGGCCCTTTTCATGATATTGATCGTATAACTCTTGTAATTGTTTAAATTGAGGGGTCAGTCCACATTTGCTCGCTGTGTTAACGATGATCAGTACTTTCCCTTTGTAATCTGCCATTGATTTTTCCTGACCGTTAATGGTCTTGACCTGAATATCATAAATTGACATCTCATAGCCTCCTAGGATTCACTTTTCCCTATCGTAACATGCTTCTTTTAGAAAATCGCTTTTTATGCTTTCTGCTAAAAAAGTCCAGTCACACTGCCGTCTTCTAATAAATCCATCTCAAGTGCCGCAGGTTTTTTAGGGAGACCTGGCATGGTCAGAATGCTTCCCGTTAGTGCAACGATAAAACCTGCTCCTACAGATGGTTTTAACTCTCGAATCGTCACGGTAAAGCCTTTTGGTCTGCCGATTAAAGCCGGATCATCCGATAGTGAATATTGCGTTTTTGCCATACAAACCGGCAAATGGGCCCAGCCATTTTTCTCGATTGCAGCCAGCTGCTTTCTTGCTTTTGATGTAAGGTTGACGCCGTCTGCACCATAAACCACTTTGGCGACTTTTGACAACTTTTCTTCAATGGAATCTTGCTCCTCATATAAATAGGAGAAGCTGTTTTCATTCTTTTCAATGAGTGTCGTGAGCTCTTCGGCAAGTGCGATGCCGCCAGTTCCTCCTTCTTCCCATACATTGACAGCTTTGACTGGATGTCCATTCGTTTCGCACCAGTTTTCTATTGCTTGAATTTCTTCTTTTGTATCGGTAATAAAACGGTTCACCGCAACGATATATGGTAGACCGAAAGCTTGCACTGTTTCAATATGCTTCTCTAAATTATGTATACCTTTTAATACAGCCTGTGCATTTGCTTCCTTGAGCTCTGTTTTCTGCATTCCGCCATGCATTTTAAGCGCCCTGACAGTTGCTACAATGACAACAGCGCCTGGTTTAAAATCACCGGCTCTTGTTTTGATGTGAAGAAATTTTTCCGCGCCGAGGTCTGCACCAAATCCCGCTTCTGTTACGACGTAATCTGCTAGTTTCGCCGCCATTTTTGTGGCAATTAAACTATTGCATCCATGTGCAATATTGGCAAAAGGACCACCATGAACAAGGGCTGGAGTTCCTTCAATTGTTTGAACCAGGTTTGGTTTCAGCGCATCTTTTAAAAGCAAGGTTAATACGCCTTCGTATCCTAGATTTTCAACTGTGACCGGTTCACCTTCTTGGTTGTAAGCAACAACAATAGAAGAAAGACGTTTTTTTAGATCGTTTAAGTCATCTGCTAAACAGAGGATGGCCATCATTTCGGATGCAACCGTAATATCAAACCCATCTTCTCTAGGGTACCCATTTAATTGACCGCCAAGTCCTACGACCACTTGTCTTAAAGCACGGTCGTTTAAATCTAGCACTCGTTTCCATACAATTCGGCGTGCGTCGATCCCAAGTTCATTTCCGTGATGGATATGATTATCAATGAAAGCAGATAAAGCGTTATGTGCAGACGTAATCGCATGAAAATCCCCTGTGAAATGAAGATTGATTTCTTCCATAGGCAGCACCTGTGAATATCCGCCTCCAGCTGCACCGCCTTTAATACCCATTGTAGGCCCTAGTGAAGGTTCACGCATGGCAATGATCGTTTTTTTTCCAATTTTCTCGAAGGCTTGACCGAGGCCAACTGTTACGGTGGACTTCCCCTCACCTGCTGGCGTTGGGTTGATCGAAGTCACAAGAATCACATTTCCTTCTTTTTGTTCCTTTAAACGGTCAAAAATAGTCAAAGATATTTTCGCTTTTGTGAAACCATAGCATTCTAATTCTTCGTCATGTATTTGTAATTTTGCTGCGATGTCTTGAATCGGTCTCAGCTTTGCCTTTTGGGCAATGTCAATATCTGATAAATGCTTTGTGATCATGTTTAATGGCCTCCTTTTTTGACAGAAACAGCTTTCTTTTTTGCTCTATTTTTCATTGTAACATAATTGAAACATTGAAATATCGCCAGAAAGTTCCTATAATGAAGTGAAATTAGCTTTGATTCAGGGGGTGGCGAGTTGCCTATTAACATACCAGTTCATCTGCCGGCAAAACAAATACTAGAGAGCGAAAACATTTTCGTCATGGATGAGACAAGGGCATTCAAGCAAGATATCCGTCCTTTGAATATCGTGATCTTAAATTTAATGCCAAAAAAAATACAAACTGAAACGCAGCTGCTGAGAATGCTCGGGAATTCTCCTTTGCAAGTGTATTTTACATTTTTGATTCCAAGTACACATACACCGAAGAATACATCGAGAGAGCATCTAGATGAATTTTATACGACCTTTGACTCGATTCGCCATAAAAAATTTGATGGCATGATCATTACAGGTGCACCAATTGAGCATTTAGCTTTTGAAGAAGTTTCCTATTGGAAAGAACTGCAGGACATTTTGGACTGGAGTAAAACAAATGTGACGTCTACTCTCCATATATGCTGGGGGGCACAGGCAGGCCTATATCATCATTATGGCATTGAAAAAATCAAGCTTCCAGAGAAAAAATTCGGTGTCTTTGAGCATCTTGTCAAAGAGAAAAAAGAAAGATTAGTAAGAGGTTTTGATGAAGTATACTATGTCCCACATTCTAGGCATACAGATATTAATACAGAACAATTAAAAAACACGCCGAATCTAAAAGTATTGAGCATGTCTGAGGAAGCTGGTGTTTGTTTAGTTGTTTCAGATGATGATAAACAAGTATTTTTAACTGGACATCCTGAATACGATACAGATACATTGAAGCAGGAATATGAAAGAGATTTGTTGAAACATGATACAGTCCAAAAACCCGTCCACTATTTCATTGAAGATGGAGACACATTAATCCCAGTGAACCGCTGGAAAGCCCATGCTACTTTGCTGTTTATGAATTGGCTTAATTATTACGTTTATCAAGAAACACCATATGTGTGGGAATAAAATAGACTGTAGTCTGATGATAAATGCTTAAAATGTGTTAAAATACAAATGGCTCTGTCTTCCATTATCAATTTAGTCTGTTTGTTTTTTAAAATTAGTTTAATTCTTTCGTAACGAATGATATGCTCTCGCTGTTTATATGTTATCTTTATGTATATGTAGACCTATGAGATTTATAGTTTTCGTACGAAGTTTTGTTGTTGTTGATTACATTTGAGGTGAATATTCTTGAATACCAATAAAAAAATATTAATCTTGACCGCAAATTATGGAAATGGACATATGCAGGTTGCAAAAACACTGTATGATGAATGCAAATCCCAAGGGTTTGAACATGTGATAGTTTCTAATTTGTATCAAGAATCAAATCCCATTGTGTCTGAAGTGACTCAATATTTATATTTAAAGAGCTTCTCCATTGGGAAACAATTTTATCGCTTGTTTTATTACGGTGTAGATAAAATTTACAATAAACGCAAATTTAACATTTATTTAAAGATGGGAAATAAGCGTCTTGATGAATTAATTCAATTACACAATCCGGATATCATTATCATTACATTCCCGATGATTGTTGTACCTGAATACCGAAACAAAACAGGTAAAGTCATTCCAACATTTAATGTGATGACAGACTTTTGTCTTCATAAAATTTGGGTACATGAAAACATTGACCGATACTATGTTGCAACCGATTATGTGAAACAAAAGCTAGTAGAAATCGGCACACATCCAAGCGATGTCAAGGTAACAGGCATTCCGATTAGACCACAATTTGAAGTAGACGTGCCAAAATCGATCATCTATAAAAAATATGGATTATCATCAGACAAAAAAGTCCTTCTCATTATGGCGGGTGCCCATGGTGTACTAAAAAATGTGAAGGAACTGTGTGAAGCACTACTTCTTGACAGTGAAGTACAAATTGTTGTTGTGTGCGGTAAGAATGCAGCGCTGAAGCAATCGCTTAGCGAACTTGAACAAGCACACCCAAATCAATTGAAGGCGCTTGGATATGTGGAACAAATTGATGAATTGTTCAGAGTAACGGACTGTATGATTACAAAACCGGGCGGGATTACATTAACAGAAGCAACAGCAATCGGTGTCCCAGTTATTCTTTATAAACCTGTCCCAGGACAAGAAAAAGAAAATGCTCTTTTCTTTGAAGATTACGGCGCTGCCGTTGTCATCAACAGACACGAAGACATTTTAGAATCTGTCACCAACTTGCTGCAAGACGAAGAAAAATTAGAATCCATGAAACAAAACATCAAAAAATTACACTTAAAACAATCTTCTCAAACCATTTTAGAAGATATCGTCGAACAATCAGATCTGATCATGAGCAACAAATCGTATGCTCAAGCATTATCATAAAAAGGTGCCCGTCATTGACGGACACCTTTTTTCTTTTAACCTTGATTTCCATTCGTTGTATACACTTCTTCAAACGGCTGAACAACAACAAAGCCACTTCCGCTAAACTTCATTTGAATGGACTCTCCGCTTCCCCTGCCAATAAACGTTTTGAACGATACATCTGTTACAAATTCAGTCTGCAAATCTCCTGACCATGCGACCGTCGCATTCGGATCTGTATAAACAGAATCACCTGGCTGAACAATCAGCGTCAGCGGTTCGTAATGACTTGTGATTGCCACAAGACCTGGTCCTTCAAGTTTGACATTAAATAATCCACCTGCAAGCATGCCAGATACCTTTTTCATTAATTTAATATCCCATCGAACTGACGGTTCAAATGCGAGCAGGTCGTTTCCATTAACGAAAATAGACTCCCCTTGAGCCAATCGAAGAATCGAGATTTTTTTGCCTTGGTCTGCTACATATAATTTCCCATCACCTGTGGCCTTCATCAAAGAGGTTCCTTCTCCTGATAACATTTTTTTGAACATCTTTGACACACCGTGTTCAAATACACCTTCACGTTCAAACTTTATTTTCCCGCGATATGAAACCATAGAGCCTGTCTTTGCCCAAATAGTATCCGTTAAATTAATTTCTAACAATCTTGATGTTTCAAGTTCGAAGACCCCTTCCCCTTTGTCTTCTTGCTGCGTATTCTGAACAAACTCCTCAATTGTGTAACGATTCATGACGCACCTCTTTCTGTATTTTTACTATATACGGACAAGTTATACGTTAGGTTTCATGAGATTAGGACGTTTTATAGATAAATGTCATTCACTAAAAAAACAAAAAAATCAAACATTCTGCTCAAAATTTGGCTTGCCTGCTTGACGCTTTACTTTTGATGGTGTATAGTGGAACCATCATTTAACAACTGCTTAAGTCGTTAGGTGATGAAAAATTTTTTTTAGTATGCCAAAAGGTGTGCTACAGTACTAGGAGGAAAAAGCAATATGCAAAACGGTAAAGTAAAATGGTTCAATAATGAAAAAGGTTTCGGCTTCATTGAAGTTGAAGGCGGAGACGACGTATTCGTTCACTTCACAGCTATCGAAGGTGACGGTTACAAATCTCTAGAAGAAGGACAAGAAGTTTCTTTTGAAATCGTTGAAGGTAATCGTGGACCTCAAGCTGCAAACGTAACAAAAATCTAATCAACTCAATCAATGATGAAACGACAAAATAAAGAGAGGCGTATGCCTCTCTTATTTGATTTTCAGCTGAATTTCAATCGCTAAAATATTTTGCTTTAATCTTTGTTCAATTTCAGAGATATCTTTTTCGAGAAAAGGTCTTCCCTTCTTTGCTACATCTACCAGTTGCTCTAGATCACTGTACACCTCTTGAAATGTCCGATGTAATACCGTTTCAAAATCCTTATTATCCATGCCGGCCTTCCCCTTTTCCTCTATTATCCGTCACTTAGTCAAAAAGTAACTCAACCAAAACTTTCTATAGTTATATCGGCTCATTTTTCAGAATATGTTCTTTTTTTACACATTCTATTCGTTTTTTTTCGTGAACGTATGATACATCTAGGGAAAAACCGGAGTGTACGCTTATTTTTTGAGTAATTCATTCCCGTATTGTTTGATCTTCTCTCCTACCGTGCATTGCTGTATACAAAAGGAGTGCGCGTATTTTTTGCCAAATTCTTTACGAAAGTGCTTCTTAATCAAGCAATCTGAACAATACGTGTCTTGAAGATCTGTTAATTCTTTTACTGCTGTTTTTTTATCCACTTTATTCAGCTCCGTCTGCTTCTAATTTCAACTTACTTTCGATGGGGACGTCTGCAAGTATCTGTCTGGCAAGCTGATCTGCTTCTGCATTTTGTTTACGATCGATGACTTCATATGTTGGCGTGAGCTTCAGCTCTTTGATCGCAGCCTCAATTCGGTCGAGCCATTTGTTATGTATATCATCATAACAAGGCCATTCCCCTTTGAGCTGATTCATCACCACAAGAGAATCTCCTCTAATCGTAACAGAGTTTCTGCTGGCTCCCAGTTCTTTTAAAGCTTTTATTGCTTCAAATAAAGCCGCATACTCTGCCTCATTGTTCGTGGTGCTCTGGAAAGGCTGATTCTTCCTTAATCGGTATGCATCCTGCCCAAGCTGGTAATACACGACAATTCCAAGCCCAGCATCACCTGTTTCTTTACGAAAATTCGCATCAAAATAGACCTGAAGCTGATCGGGTTCAAGCCTAAGTTCTTCGTTTAGCTTTTCAAGTTCTTTCATCGACCACATCGCACCCTTTTCATCTTCAAATGATAGAAGTGACTGCGGTTCTTTTTTGTCTATATGTTTTGCTAAAAGCAAGGCCTCTTTGAGCTCCATCCAATCTTCTTGGAGAAAAGCAATGGACCCAATTGATTTCACTTTCATTGTATAGTGTGCTCTTAGTTTCATTGATCACATCGCCTTCCCGTACTTTTAAGGTTAACGTTCGTTATGCTATAATCAAAAAGTTACATTTTACAATCAGAAAGGAAGTTCATGTCACTTGTTTAATGAAGGTATTTGGATCTTATTTGCGATCATTAATTTTATCATTGTTCTTCTATTTTATAAAGGATTTGGCAAGATGGGGCTTTTCGTCTGGATTGGTTTTGCAACAGTTGCTGCTAATTTACAAGTGGTCAAAACCGTTGAATTATTTGGCTTAACAGCAACACTTGGCAACATTTTATACGGCAGTGTGTTCTTTGCAACGGACGTCCTAAATGAAAAATATGGACAAACCGAAGCGAAAAAAGCTGTCTGGATTGGCTTTGCCACCCTTTTGACATTAACTGTTGTCATGCAGGAGGCTTTGCTTTTCCATCCCGCCTCATCTGACATTTCCCAATCATCATTAGAAACGATTTTTGGCTTTATGCCAAGGGTCGCTCTTGGTAGTCTTGCTGCTTATATCATCAGTCAAATGTTAGATGTTTATGTATATTCGTTTATTCGTCGGATATTTCCTTCAGACGGTGCGCTCTGGCTGCGAAATGCGGGGAGTACAATGATTAGCCAGCTGCTTGATACACTCGTTTTCACAACCATTGCCTTTCTTGGTACCTACCCATTCCATATATGGATCGAAATTTTCATCACGACTTATGTGATTAAATTTATCGTCGCTGCAATTGGCACACCTTATGCGTATGCGGCGAAAAAAATGGTTCCGATTGATGAAAGGGGGAAATAAATTGCCAGCTGAAATATATATTGACGGTGCTAGTGCCGGAAACCCAGGTCCATCTGGCATCGGCATTTTCTTGAAATATGACGGAAAAGCTGAGTCTTTCTCCATCCCACTTGGCAGCATGAGCAATCATGAAGCAGAGTTTACCGCGCTCATTGAAGGAATGAAAATCTGCGTAGAGAAAGGATTGCGGACTGTTTCATTCCGCACTGATTCACAAGTAGTGGATCGTGCAGCCAATGCAGGATTTGCTAAAAATCCAGCTTTTCGTCATTTTATCGAAGAGATGATGCAGCTTCAAAGCGAATTTGATTTATTTTTCATTAAGTGGATTCCGAGCAAGGAAAATCAAGTGGCTGATCAGCTCGCTAGAAAAGCGATTCACCTTTCAAAAGGATGAATCGCTTTTCTTTTGGTTATGCTAATGTGTGAGGTGATACGAATTGGATAAAGAGAACAGAGGCCGTGTCACAAACGGAACGACTCCTCAAGGTGATGCGCAGACAAAAGATAAACAGCCAATATCGCAATTAGAAAATAAGGCAAAAAAAAGCAACACAAAGGGCTAATACATGTAGCCCTTTGTTTCTTTTCTGCGTAAGAACAACCTTAGCTGATTCCTAATTGACTTAAGCGATTAACCATTGGTTCGATCCCTTTAATTTGATGCAAGCGCAGCATTGCCGCTGCCCGCTCTGGGTCCATTTTTATTTTTGTTTCGTCAATCGGACAGCTGAGTGGTACATCACATTTAATTTCTGCCAGTATACGAGAAAGCTTCAGATCTTCTAAACCTGCTTGCATTTTCTTTTGCTGAGCTGCCGTTAATGCATGAACATTTTCTAATAGTCGATCAATCGTTTGATATGTTTGGATAAATTTTAATGCTGTTTTTTCTCCGATTCCTTTTACACCAGGATAATTGTCACTAGCATCACCCATCAGTGCTTTCATATCAATCAGCGCCTTTGGAGAAATGCCCATTTCCTCTTCAAAAAGGGCTTTTGTATAATGCTTATAATTCCCGATGCCTTTTTGCATTAAAGCCACGGTCACTTGTTCATTCAAGATCTGTAGCAAATCTTTATCTCCTGTTAAGACGGTCACATGTGCTTCGTTTTGATAGATTGATGCAAGCGTTCCAATACAATCATCTGCTTCAAAACCTTTCACACCAATGTTCATGATCCCCAGTTCTTCTGTCGCCTCTTTTGCTAAATCAAACTGTGGGATAAGCTCAACAGGTGCCTCGCCTCGATTGGCTTTATAATCTTGAAACAATTCGTTCCGGTATGTCTGGCTTCCCATATCCCAGCAGCAAACGATATGAGTCGGCTCAAATGTTTGGACAGCTGTTAACAAATGCTTCAAATAACCATTCACTCCATTTGTCGGCACACCACGATCATTTATCATAAAATTGCGATGGACAGCCGTCGCATAAAACGACCTAAAAAGAAGGGCCATTCCATCTACAAGTAATACGTGTTTATTCATTCATCTAAACTCCCTTTTTATAAACAATACTCCTATTCTATCATAGAACATCGAAACGAACATAAAAAAGGCGCCTTCTTCTTTTTGATAAAGAAGAGGCAGCCCGATTACTTTTTACCATATTGCATTTTTTTCGTTTCCGCTTCTGCGTAGGATGGCATGTCTTTTTCTTTCGGCATGCGCTCCTCCTGCTGCTTTACGTTTTGCTTTTTTGCCATGATCATTCCCCTTTCTGGTTCATTTGTTAAGATGACCAAAAATGAGAAAGTTACTCTTTACTTCTGTTTACGCTGGGTGTATTCCTCCACCATCTCAATCGTGACATGTTTACGAAGCGGAACAATTCCGCCTCGGGCAAGCTCATTCATTTTAGAAGTAATGGCATTGATCTCATCTGTTGAAAATGGTTCATTGTGTTCACATTTTTTCACAGCCGATTCAATCGCCTGCTCTCTTTTTTGTTCAAGTGCAAGAAAAGATTGAATGTGAGCATGTTGTTTCTGTGAATGTGCAGAAATTTCTTCGTGTACGCTCGTCATCGTCTATCAACTGCTTTCTTTTTTATATAGTCTATCATGAATCATATCGTTTTCAACTGGTTCTTCCATTCATTTGTTTGTTCATAAACTTGTTCAATGATCGCCTGTTTTTCAGCATCTGTTATAAGGCTCGTCATAAATGTCTGTTTTTGCTCATTGAGCTGTTGGAGAGCATCTTGTTCGTATCTTTCCGTATAGATCTTGACTAGCTTTTCATATCTGCTTAGCAACTCTTCTTTTTCTTTATCTGCCCACCATGTTGTCATTTGATGTAGAACATCTCGAATGGCTTCAATAAACGCAGCCTTTTCATTTTGTTCAAAAAAGGCTTTCGCTGATTTTTGTCTCTTTAAAAGCGGCTCAAATGGTGCAATCTCTGCTTCGACTTCAATTTGTTTTAGCTCAGCATTTTTCTCCTCAGGGGCTGACAGGCTGAGAGAAAAGTAAGGATCTTCCGCACATGCAGCCTGCATCCCTTTTTCCCACTCCTCTTGGAAATAATGGTGGATAAACGATTCCATTCGGATATCAAGTGCCTTGAGCTCCTGCACAAATTCAAATTCATACTCCTTTAACGCTTTCTCAAGTGCCTTTTTTAACTGCTGACCAAAATTCCCTTGAGATATGCCAGGATAAAAGGCCGACTTTAACAGATCATTCGCAAATAATGAAAGCCGCTGTACAATATGATAAAGCTGTTCATGTACGTCTTTTTTTACGCTTTCGGTCACTAGCTTAGACCGTTTCACATCTTGCATTTTTTCGAGAATGGCTTCATAGGATGTCTTGATGTTTTTCTTTTCAGCTTCTTTCTCATCTTCTGATTGATGCAAGGTCGCACGTAGTCTATCGACCGTTGTACATAATGTATTAGCTTCAAAATGCAAAAGTTCAATGGCATCTTTCGTTAATTCTTCCTCAATAAAATAGTCGAGCTGTTTTCTCAGTGTTGCATATTGATTATAAGATGTCGGCTCTTTCCCTTCGATCTCTTCCTTACTAGACACATGATGCAGGTTTGGATTGCGGATGCCTTCTTTTGTAAGCTCGCTTCGTACATAGTGAAATACGGTTTCAAGCTCTGCTTGATCCTTAGCCAAATCAGCTGCATTGATGATAAAGAACATTTTATCCATGCTAAAGGAATCTTTTACGAGTCCAAGCTTCCGTAAAAATGAGCGATCAGCTTTTGAGAAAGAGTGCTGATAATACGTTAAATAAAGAAGGGCGTCTGCATCCTTCATATACTGGAAGGCGATTTCTGTATGACGCTTATTCATACTGCTTGCACCTGGTGTATCGACAATCGTCAGTCCTTTATCTGTCAAAGGTGTACTTAAATACACCGTCACTTCCTTCACCACACAAGAAACAGATTCTTCCGCTACATAAGGCTTTAATTCTTGAAGTGTGACATGTACATTGGTTTGGTTGTCAATGTCATCATGAAACTTGGCATAGGCTTGTAGAAAATGTTCTACAATGATTCGGTGATCCTGTTCGAGCTGCCGTTTTTTCAGTACTCTTTCCAGCTTTGCCTGAAACGAATCTCCTTTTTCTGTTGTGATCGAAAATCCAAGAATCTGATCGAGTTCCTCTAGAATGTCCTGCTTGGTTTTAAACACCACTTTGACACTTTCATGAGGATGATCTTCCGTAGGTCGTGTCAGTTTGTTAATTGTTGCAGTTGTTGGCGTAGGAGATGATGGTAACACCTTCCGTCCAACAAGCGCATTGGCAAAAGAAGATTTTCCAGAACTAAAAGCGCCAAATAATGCGAGTGTAAATTCTTTTGCCTGCAGCCGTTCTGTTCGTTTTTCAAAGGAATCTCTTTGAGACTTTAGAATGTCTAAAGGCGATAAAATGCGGGAAAGCTTTTTAAATTGTGCAATTGATTGTGCTGTTGTTAAATGCTGTGATTGACGGTATTGATTGCGCTCTGTCCGTTCAGCAGCTTGATCGCTCTCTTCAACATGAATTGATGCGTGATTCTTCTCCAGCTGGTCGTGCTGCATCCATTGCTTTTTCGCATAAAACCAGTCACCTGGGATATGCTCATCCGTTCCGTTTTGCCAAATATCCCATATATGCTGAATATCCTGTCTTATTTGTTCATTTTTTTCGTTATACCCCTCAAGGCTCTGAAGCTCTTGTTTCGCTTGCTCCCATTTTTCCTCTTGCTTCTCTTGTTCATTCCGGAGCTGGTCTTTCAAGGTCTCAATCATCTGTTCAATCAATTGAAGCGCTTGCTGTTTTGCCTGTCTTTTCAATGCTTCACCAGCATCTTTCGCATATTGAAGAACGTATTCGTTAGAAAAAGTTGCCCCTTGGTGAATGACCTTTTTAAGCAGGGATTCTTCAATAGGTGTCTCAAATGCCATGGCTTTGTCTAATAACGCTTCGCCAAGCTGATGCTGTTTTATTTCTTTTTTAAGGAGCTCGGCAATGTGCCAGTCAACTTCCGCTTTCATTCTCTTTTTTACATCTGCTAAGAAATCATTTGCCCGCTTTTCCTTTTCCTGCTCGGTTTTATTTTTGGCAAAAAGTAAACCCACTTTAAAGCCAGGTGCTTTCGATTCGATATAGTTACTTGCAAGCTCTCGCATCTTAAATGGCGTAAGGTTTGCGTTTTTTAAGATATTCTCTACTTCAGAAGACACTTCATCTTCTACCTGTTTTGCACCAGTTTCAATAAATCGGCGTTTTTCTTCTAGTTCTTTCACTTCATTCCTTTTTTCTTGAAGTTGCTTATCAAGGTTCTCATCATGCAGCTCTTCTTTTAACGAGTCCATATGTTCTTTTAAAACATGTTCAATTTTCTGCTCTGTATAGGCTCGAAGTGATGCTTTAGGCATGGTTTGTAATTCTTGTAGTTTCTTCAATAGACGGACCATTTCGTTTTTTGGGTGTGCCTCATCCGTCACAGAAGTAAAATATAGATGTTCTTCCTCAATGCCTTCTTTTAAAAGCATCTCAACGACTTGTTTTTTGTAATCTTTAAAAGCTGTCTCTTGTTCATCGTGCCGATCCACTTGATTGACGATGAAATAAAGATTTGGTACTTGCTCTTTAATCGAGCGAATGAAGCGAATGTTTTCTTCAGAATGGACATGGTTATAATGAACAACATAAAAAAGAGCATCCGCTTGATGAAGAATGGAGGCAGCGGATAAAAAGTGCGCATGATCCGTTGAATCAATTCCCGGTGTATCAATGAGTGCCACTTTTTCTTCAAGTCCACTATAATCACCGCTAATTTCCACCATCTCAATCTGTTCCCCATCTTTACAAAAACGCTGCACCGCTTCTTTATCATAAGAACCGCTCATTTTTGCAAAACGTCCATCTGACGTATGGAGCTGAACTTCACTTACCCCTTTCCTGACAACAACCAAGTTTGCACTCGTTGGAATTGGGCTTGTGGGCAAGATGTGATCATGAAGAAGATGATTCACTAGTGATGACTTACCAGCAGAATAGTGGCCGGTAAATGCGATATATACTTCTTCTTCAGCTTCCTTTTTCATAATAGATGCAAGTTTGGTTGCGCGCTCGTGATCACCCCTTTTCAGAAGGCTTTGGTATAAAGCACCTGTAGTTTGAACGAGCGAATCTCGAATAGACAAGTCTTTCATGACGATAAACCCCTTTGTTTTTAGAAAAGTCAGTTATGTATGTGTACCATTTTACACAAAATAAAGAGATTTTTCTTCTGATCTGAGGAAATAAAAAAAACTGCTGCCCGATCAGTCACAATGGACTGCAATCAGGAAGCAGATTTTTTTGAAACACCTTTTAATACGAAGCCAATCAATAAGCTGTATACACAGACCGTACCGAGTAAGAAAATCATTGTCATGTGATCACCATCCATCCTTCATGATTGAGAATGTTTATCATTAATGAAAGTGTAGCACAATTGATAATGATTTTCAATATTAATTTAGTAAATACTGATTCAGTGCTTTTTCTTCTGTTTGTATTCTGACCATCATCATCCATCCATTTAAACACGTAAACAAAATGGCCGTAATAAATGCGTTAAATAGCAGCGGAATGAACATCAGTTCAATCGCCACCACCACATAGTTGGGGTGCTTTAACCAGCGATACGGCCCCTTTTTCACAATCATCGCATTTGGAACGACTAAGATTTTTGTATTCCAATACGTCCCAAGTGAACATAGGGCCCAGTACCGAATCACTTGGGTAGCAAGCAGGAACACAAGCAGCAATAGGAAAAAGCGAGACGGTTGACGATGCAGCAGCCATGTCTCTCCAATAAGCGAGAGGAAAAATGCTGCATGCATGGCGACCATATATGGATAATGGCTTGCACCAAATTCAATCGCTCCAATCGCCTTCACCTTCTTTTCATTTCTTTTTGCCACAAGCATTTCAATGAGGCGCTGACAAATGAAAATGCCAATCACTATCCAGAAAATCATCACGAGAGCCCCTCCCATTTCATGAGCAATAATTCTGACGAAAAGCCTGGACCAAGTGCTCCGCAAAGCCCCACCTGTCCCGCATCTAGTGACTGATGTTCAAGAAAATGCTTCATCACATATAAAACGGTGGCAGAGGACATATTCCCATGCTGTTTCAGAACCTCTTTTGAAGAAAATAACTGATGCTCTTGTAAAGATAGGCTTTCCAGATAGGCATCAATCACTTTTTTTCCTCCAGGGTGAGCAAGAAATACGGATACATCCTCTGTTGAAAACCCTAGCTGATGTAAAAATTGATCCACTTGCTCTTTTAACCACCCAGAAATGATGGATGGAATGTCACGTGAGAAGATGACCCGAAATCCGTCGTCGGTAAAATCCCATCCCATCACATCCTCAGAATCTTTCATGGTCACTGACTGCGTGCCAAGCACTTTAGGTACCGTTTTTAACCGTGAATACTTAGAGGCGGCCTTTTCTCCAGTTAAAAGAACGGCCGCAGTCCCGTCACCAAATAGAGAGGTTCCTATTAAATTGCTTTTTGATTGATCTTGCGGCTGAAAAGTGAGGCTGCAAAGCTCGCAGGCAACAACTAGCACTTTCGCTTCTGGATACGCCCTGATGTATTCATAAGCTCGGGATAAGCCTGCCGCCCCGCCCCCGCAGCCTAACCCCCAAATTGGCACTCGTTTCGTATAAGGAGAAAATGGAAGAACATTCATCAGCTTTGCATCAAGACTTGGCGTTGATAACCCTGTACTGGAGATGAAAAACAAAGCATCAATCTCACCAAAAGGAACTGGCTTTGTAAGAAATGCTGTTTCATGCAGACAGTGAAAAACGGCTTCTTTCGCATGAGCCAATGCTTTTTCGACATAGAGGTTGTTTTTCTCTTCAAAAGAGTGATGTTCTTGATACCAATCAATAGGCTGTACAAACTGCCTGCTCTCTATTTCGCCATTATTAAAAGCTTTTAATAGTCGATCAATATCTTTAAACGATCGTTTAAATTGAGACCTTGCAAATTGAGCAGCTGCTTGCTGATCCACATGATGTTTTGGCAGACTTGTTCCAGCTGAAAGAATGTACGCCATCGGCTTCACCTCTTTTTTCGGTTAATATCCCCCAATCAAAAAAAGGATATACATGCCAAAATGACACAATTCAGTCAAAATATTTTCCTCCGGCTAACTTTTTGTCTTGACGACAATTGATAAATATTGGATAATATAGGTGAAAACATGATGTAGTTTTCCTCCTTCACAGGTTCGTTCCAAGCCAAGCGAACCTGCTTTTTTTATGCAATTTAAGTTCAAAAATAATGTTGATTTAATGAAAAATAAAAGAACTCCGTTAATTGGGAGTTCCTCTGTGAATGACCTCTCTTATGAACATCTAAAGAGCAAACCCTCACCTAAATCTTTTCAAGGATTGACTTAATAAAATCAGTTTTTTCATGTGCGTATTTGTGTTTGTCATTTCCATGTAAACTTGATAATTTAAGTTTAAGCTGTTGGTACTCACTTCTAGCTTGCTCATTATTTCTCAAGTAATCTCTGAAATTTAACTGTTCAAGTAAATACTTATTATGTCTTTGGTACATATGGATTTGATGTGTTCGTGGTTCTCCTTTATTAAAGTAGTGTCTTTCGGGTAATACGTTTGTTCCTTTATATGAGTAACCGAGTCCTTCCAACGCTATTACACATTTTTCTCCATCAAAAAAATGTTCTATTTCAATTGCAATATCAATAATTGGCTTAGCGCTTAAACCTTTTACTGCCGTACTTCCAATATGATGTACATTGATTGTGTATTGACCAATATCAGCTATTATCTGGCGCTTTTCTTTTTCATATTCGTTTTTCCACTCCATAGACCAAGGCACTAAAAAAACTTCCCCTCTTGGTAATCCTAACATTTACTTATCCCACCTTTTAACACCCATTTGGAGAATCTTAATAAACCAACTTTATCATAGGTCCCATATGGAGAGAGCAGACAGATTTCAACAATCATCTTATTCGTTTAGATCTATTTCTTGGTTGATGTCATTCAATACGATTCTTAACAATTCACTCTCATCTTATTTTATATCTAAAGAACAAAAATTCCCTTCAACCGATTATTAATAGAGTTATTTAACATAGCTTTATGCAAAAAAACACCTCTCAAATGAGAAGTGCAGACCGTAGACAACCCCCACCTTTACTTCAAGTAAAAGTGCTGTATGAAAGGAATAAGCAAATGACTTTTCACGTTCACCTTTTACATAGTAGCCAATCTCTGATTCAGTTGTACTGACTTTGCTTTCTTTTGTTTCTTCTTTATTTTGTAGGGGAAGAGTTTTTCTCTATGTATTTCGCGATTGGCGATTGATAGCCTCTATCTCCAATATCCACATGAGCATCCTTTTTTCAATGAAATCGTCATTTTACAACACTTTCATACGGAATCTCCTTTCACTTCGCATTAATGGTTAAATCTGTTGCTATCTTAGCGTATAAATATCAACGTTTCGGTCATTATTCAGAATTATTTCATTTAAACATGAATGGATCACCTTTTTTTCTGATCAACACAAATAAATAACCATAAAATGCAAATTTATTTGATGATTATATATGAAAAGGGGTTTTTTTCCTGTATACTTAATCAATATGAACACCATGAAAAACAGTGAAAAAAGACAGAATCTACTACATGATTCGGCACAAAATTTAATTGACTGGAGTGATTGTAATGAAAAAGGTGTCCAAAAAACAGACACCCTACAACACGATACTTCTCTCGAAGATAATTGGTTTAGTGCTTCTTACACTGTTTCTCTTTTTTATCTGGGATATGTCTAAACCCCATTTGCAGGCGACAAATGGGCAAGAAAAAATTGTTGCTAGCAGTGACTTCCGAGACACAAATATCAGTCTGAAAGCAAAAGATCATTCTACAAGAACATTGGATAAACAATTTACGACCAATCCAAACCAACAGACAACGAATAAAACGATCTTTTTAACATTTGATGATGGCCCTTCTGCTACATCAAATCAGCTGTTAAATGTCTTAAAAGCACATCAAGTGAAGGCGACATTCTTCATGCTTGGACCGCAAATCCAAGCTCACCAAGCAGCTGTGAAAAGACTTTATCAAGAAGGACATCAATTAGGGCTTCATGGCATGACGCATGATATAAACCGCTTTTATCAAAACAGTGAGTCTCCCGCAAATGAAATGAGAGAAGCTCAGCGCATTCTTGCTTCTGTTACAGGCGTTTACACCCGTCTTGTGAGAACACCTTATGGCAGTGTTCCAAATTTAACATATGATCAAAAAGTACGCTTAAACCAATATGGCTTTATTTACTGGGATTGGACGATTGATAGCCTTGACTGGAGATATAAAAACTCACAATATGTTCAAGAGGTATTGAATCAACTGCAAATGTTTGAGAAAAATAAACCATGGGAACCAAAAGTTATTTTAATGCATGATCAACCCTCTACCACGAACTATTTAGATAGCCTGATTACACAACTAAAAGCAAGGGGCTATACATTTGCAGTCATTAACGAAACAATGCCGCCGGTACAACATTAATAGCGCTAATCACAATAAGCCCGTATCCAAAGGATGCGGGCTTTCAGCTTGTAGACAAACCCTCACACGCTCCTTCCTAGGATCCTAGAACTTCAAAGGTTTTTTATCAAGCTAAAAAGAAGACAAAGAGCTAAAATAAAAGGTATTTTAGCTCTTTGTCCATAATCTGAACCCCTTCTCCAAGAGAGGGGTTTACATAACAGATTGCTTAGGTTCTTCTATCAGGTCCTGCCCGCTTTCTTTTTTAAAAGGAATCATGTGATAAATAATATGAAGCAAAATAGCGGTAAAGCTTCCGGCCACGATTCCATTACTTGTTAATAATTTGATTGATTCTGGCAGATGCTCAAACATTTGCGGCACAACGGTGACACCTAAGCCGATCCCCACTGAGCATGCAACAATGAGTAGGTTTTCCTGTTTGGCAAAATCCACACGCGAGAGCATTTTAATACCGTAGGCAATGACCATCCCAAACATGGCAACCATTGCGCCGCCAAGAACAGACTTTGGAATGATCGTCGTAAATGCAGCAATTTTAGGAAAAAGTCCAAATAACATGAGCAATGCGCCTGTCACAACGATGACTTGATTTTTCTTGACCCCTGTCAACTGGATCAACCCAACGTTTTGCGAGTAGGCTGTGTAGGGAAAAGCATTAAAGATACCACCTAATAACACAGCAATCCCTTCTGCGCGATAGCCTTTAGCTAAGTCTTTTTCTTTTAATGAGCGGTTTGTTAAATCACCTAGTGCGAAATAAACACCTGTTGATTCGACTAATGACACAATCGCAACTAAGGTCATCGTCATAATCGGTGCAAATTCAAAGGTAGGCATGCCAAAATAAAATGGTTCAATCATGCGAAAAACTTGCGCATTCGCCACCTCAGCTGTTTCCACTTTCCCCATAAATGCAGCAACGGCTGTCCCAAGGAGAATACCAATTAATATGGCGATCGCCTTCATAAAGCCAGTTGTGAATCGATAGAGCAGCACAATGATAAACAGTACAAGGAAAGCGAGGCCTAGATTTTCAAAAGAACCATAATCAGCACTTCCTTCTCCTCCTGCCATATTATTCATCGCTACTGGAATAAGGGTTATCCCAATAATGGTGACGACAGACCCTGTCACGACAGGTGGGAAAAATTTCACAAGCTTCCCAAAGAAAAAGGAAAGCAGAATGATGATACACCCCGAAGCGATAATACTTCCATAGATAGACGAAATCCCGTATTTAGAACCAATCGCAATCATAGGAGAAACCGCAGTAAATGTACATCCTAATACAACAGGCAGACCGATACCAAAGAAACGGTTTTTCCAAACTTGAAGAAGCGTGGCAGCCCCGCACATAAAAATATCTGCCGAAATTAAGTAAGTCAGCTGTGCAGGTGTGAGGCCGAGTGCATCTCCCACAATGAGTGGTACAAGAACGGCACCAGCATACATCGCCAGCACATGCTGAATCCCTAGCGAGAGTGTTTTCGCTTTTTTAGCAGCACTCATGATTGTACCTCTCGTACAAACGTGACTTTCCCTTCCTCGAGCGATTCGATACGTGCAAGGGATTCGACGCGGTAGCCCATTTGAACAAGCGCATCTCTTCCTGGCTGGAATGACTTTTCAATGACAATGCCAAATCCCGCTACTTTTGCTTTCGCCTGCTTTGCAATTGCGGCAAGTCCTTTAGCGGCTTCACCGTTCGCCAAGAAGTCATCGATGATTAATACACAATCTTTTTCACCGAGATGCGTATTTGAGACAGCGATCGTACTTTCTACTTTTTTTGTAAAAGAGTACACACTCGCTGTTAATAGGTTTTCTGTTAGTGTTAGTGATTGACGTTTTCGAGCAAAAACAACGGGTACTTGAAGAGCTAGTCCAGCCATCACAGCTGGTGCAATGCCTGAAGACTCGATTGTGATAATTTTTGTAATGCCATCATGCTTGAATAATCTAGCAAACTCTTGACCGATCTCATGCATTAACACAGGATCAATTTGATGATTTAAAAAAGCATCTACCTTTAACACTTGATTTGACAGAACGATTCCTTCGTTCTCGATCTTTTGACGTAACAATTCCATCATTCTTCCTCCCAGCATATTAGCAACTTTCATTTTTTTGCATAAAAAAAGCATTGCTGTCCATTAAGGAGCAAGCAATGCGAAAACGATCCACGGGATCTTCAGCTCATACAAAAGCTGTTTCATTTTGCTCACTCATAGTCGGACGGTATCGGTGTCCGGTAGAAACTTGCGTGCCATCATCACGCGATTATATGAGTGTTATAGTGTTCAAATTATAACAAGATTTCAGACGCTTGGAAAGCACTTTTCTAGAAAAATACCGAACTTAAATAATCATTATGCTCTAAACGTTCGTTTTTAGAATATTCAACCAGCAAAAAAGCACCCTTCTGATTAAAGGGTGCCTTTCATTTAAGACAAATACAGTTTCGTATATTTATCAGTTAAATAATCGATTAAATATTGTACATTTAATTCCTCACCAGTCGCATCTTGAATGATTTCAGAAGGCTTTTTCCGTTTTCCATGCTGATGGACATGTTCAGTTAGCCATTCTTTTATCGGTGCAAAAGACCCATTTTGAATCAGTTCATCAAAATTCGGTAAATCTTTGATCATTTGCTGCTTTAATTGCGCCGCATACATATAACCAAGTGCATATGAAGGGAAATAACCAAAACTACCATCAGACCAGTGAACATCCTGCAAAATACCAAGCGCATCGTTAGGCGGCGTAATGCCAAGATATGCTTGGTATTTTTCATTCCATAATGCTGGCAGATCTTCAACGGCTACTTCTTCATTGAAAATGGCTTTTTCAATTTCATAGCGAATAATAATGTGAAGCGGATACGTGAGTTCATCTGCTTCAATTCGAATGTAAGTCGGCTTTGATTCATTCACCGCATGCACAAATTCTTCTAAAGTGACATCTTTAAATTGTTCAGGAGATGCCTCTTGCAGCTTTTGATAATACGTTTTCCAGAAATCTTCATGTCTGCCGATAAAGTTCTCAAAGAAGAGAGACTGTGATTCATGAATTCCCATTGATGTCCCGTCACATAAGAGCGTTCCGCTCAGTGCCTCATCAATATTTTGTTCATAAATGGCGTGGCCGCATTCGTGAATGGTGCCAAAGATCGCCATGCGAAAATCGTGCTCATCATAACGCGTCGTCACACGTACATCCCCTCTGCTTAATGTCACAGCAAATGGATGAACGGTTGTATCAAGTCGTCCTGCGTCAAAGTCATACCCTAACTCTTTTAAGAAAAAGAGACTCAGCTCTTTTTGTTTGTCGATCGGGAAGCTTTTCGATAAAAACGAAGTATCCGGTTTATTTGGCGAGGCTTCAATTTTTTTCACGAGAGGAACGATGGCGTCTCGAAGTGCGCCAAATTTTTGATCGAGTTGTTCAACCGTCATATCCGGCTCATAATTATTGAGTAGCACATCATATGGCGTTTTTTTCACGCCCCAGTACTGAATGAAACGCTTGTTAAAATCAATCAGCTGTTTTAAATAAGGTGCAAAGAGTGCAAAATCTGATTTCTCCCTTGCTTCTACCCACACATGCTCTGCTTTTGATTGTAGAATGGAGTATTCTTTAAATTCTTCTTTTGGAATTTTACTGTTTTCATCATATTCTTTTTGCGATAATTCGAGTGCCTTCTGCGTGTCTTTTGACAGCTTTTCTTTCTCTTTATTTAATGCATCAAGAAGATCTCTCATTTCATCAGAAGTCTTCATATTAAAGATATCGCTGGATAATTGACCGATGGTTTCTGCTCTGAAATCAGCACTTTTTTTAGGCGCTTGTGTTCGAGAGTCCCAATAAAGTAAATGAAGCGCCTCTGTATAATGGGCGATTTTTCCTAGTAATTGATAAAACGCTTTCTCTTTTGATTCAAGACTCATGCGTTCGTTCCCCCAATCAATAAAATATGTATGTACGTTTCAAGGCTACTTCAATAAATGTTCTTTTGTCAATGAAAAAGGAGGATACGCTGATCGTATCCTCCTCTTATTGAATGGTTTTCTATCATTAAGAGATCACTGGCTTTACTGGAAGAACGGATTCAATTTTACTTTGTAGCTCAATATCTTTCTGACTGCCAAAGTAAATATGAATGCTGCCAGCATCTTGGCTTGTCCGAATCAGTCTCCCAATACCCTGCCTTAGACGAAGCAGCATGTATGGAAGGTCCACTTCAGTAAATGCATCTTTCGCTTCATTCCGTTTTGCTTCAAATACTGGGTCATGCGGTGGATATGGAAGTCCCCAAATGACCACATTTGTTAGAGACTGTCCTGGAATATCCAGCCCTTCCCACAAGTGAACGGAACATAACACAGATGTTTCATCCGCTTGGAACTTTTGAACAATGGTACTGATCTCCTCGTCTCCTTCAAAATACACATGGAAAGGCAGTGATTCATTTGATGCATCGAGCTGCTTTCTAAATACATGCAGTTCATCAAATGAAGGGAATAAAATAAGAGATCGACCGCCATTTTCTTTTACCTGAGCCAGTACGTGCTGACCTTTTACATCTGACTCTGTCATTGGCTGCTGAATTCCGTGGAAATACATTTGCATTTGCTCCTCATAATCATACGGCGAAGCCACACTCATGGATAAATAATCTTTGATCCCAAGGCTTTCAGCTAAATAATCAAATGATTGATTTTCAGACAACGTAGCAGATGAGAAAATATAAGGGATTTTTTGTGAAAATACCTTTTCACCAAGCACCTCTGCTACCGTTTTTGGCATGACGACAAAGGTTGTATCTAATTCCTGTTTCTCCAGCCAGCTAATGGCATTTTTCTGATAAAGCGACAGAGAATACGCCATCTGCTCAATGTACTCTTCCACAACAGACAATTCGTATTGATCAATTGTGTACATCTCTGATTCAAATACGAGCGCTTCTCCAATCTTCTCAAGCAAATCACATAATTCACTTGCTGAACGCTTTACCTCATCTACACGACCAATTTCAAGACGGTGTGATCCTTTGATTTCTTTGGCATTCGTTTTTAAGAGGTAAAAGAACTGATCGTTTGTTGCAAGTGCATCTTCAACAAGCTCTGCAAACTCTTCACGAATATCATTTTGCAAAAGACGCTCCAAAAACGTCTCAAGTGTTGATTGCTTCACTCGGTATGTTAGTGCTTTTTGTGCTGCAAATTCAAGAAGATGTCCTTCATCAAATACAACAGAGCTATGCTCAGGAAGGAGCGGCAGCTGTCCTTCACGTTTACGTGACTCCTTTGTCCATACATGCTCCATGTAAAAGTCATGAGAACAAATGATGAGATCTGTTGCTTTTCGGTAATGGTCTCTTGATAAATTCAAGCCACAGCGGTGCCGCATGTCGCACGTTAAGCAGTCCCGAAAAGAGTCATAACCAATTCTTGACCACTCATCATTTGTTAATTCTGGATACTCTTTTCGATCACCATACGGATAAAATGTCTGCATCCCATGAGATTCATGAACAAATGAAGGAAGCGATTCATAAATGTCGAGCCACTTCTCATCATCTTCACGTTGCATCGTTTTCTCTAGTTTCTTTAAGCATAAATATTGATCATGCGATTTACTTAATCTCGCATCTATTTGAATATCAAGGTGATTGGCAATTTTATAGATATCACCTTCTTGTTTGACCAGCTGTTCAATTAACGTTTCGTCTGCACATGCAATGATCGCAGGTTTCCCTGTATATCTTGCATATGTGACCGCAAATAAAAGGTAAACGATTGTTTTGCCTGTGCCTACCCCAGCTTCGGCAAACATCACACTTTTTTCTTTAAAGGCTCTTTCTAACTGAAAAGCCATGAATATTTGTTCATCTCGAAGATCAAAGCCCTTTTCTGGCAAAATGTCATAAAACACATCACCAATCCAGTTGCCCAGTTCTTCGTAAAAATTATGTTCTTTTGTTAATGAAAAAGGCAAACGAGACGCTGTCACCTGCTTCAACCCCCAACTTTTGAATCATTCAGACATTCAATAGTACCATTTATGCTGGGGTATGACAATCTTTTTTTAAGAGCGCAGGCGATGCTGGTAGCTTTCCTTCATTAAAAACGCGTGCTCTGAATGGTCTATGTAGTTTTGAGCCATTGCTAAGTTCTCGATGGCTGCCGTAAGTTTAGCAGATTGTCCTGTTTCAATCCCTTCTATTTCTCGGGCTGTTGAAGCGAGTGCTTTTTGAATTAACTGAAATTGATCATAATGAATCATGAAGACACCTCTTTTTTTAAAATCAAGTTCAGTTTATTCCGTCCCGTCAAGACTTATACCTTTTTAGCATAAAAAATCCACACCTTCTCGTGGTGTGGACATTTGTTACGATTCAGTTGTTTGCTTCCTAGGCCGGCGTTTTCCCCAGTATTGATAATAGTCTGTTTTAATAAATCCATTAAACAGTTTTCTCTTTTTCGTCGCTTTTCTTCCGAAACACTCTTCGAATTTTTCATGTGACGTCAAAATGTAAATGGACCACGTATCTAGGTTTTTCAATGCTTCGCCCATGCCTTGATACATTTTTTCCACAGCTGGCTTATCGCTGAGACGTTCACCGTAAGGCGGATTTCCGACAATCACACCATACTCATCTTTTGTTTGAAAGTCTTTCACTTGCATTTGCTTAAATTGAATCAGTTCACTAAGTCCAGCTTCTTCTGCGTTCAGTTTCGCAATCTCTACCATACGATGATCGATATCGCTTGCGATAATGGTAAGCGGCTGATCATAGTTCGCCTTTTCTTCTACTTCAAGGCGTGCTTTGTTCCAAACGTCCTCACCGATCCATTCCCATGATTCAGATGCGAACTCACGGTTAAATCCAGGGGCAATGTTTTGTCCAATCATCGCTGCTTCAATAGCAATTGTGCCTGATCCGCAAAAAGGATCGACAAACGGACGGTCAGGTGTCCAGTTCGTTAATAAGACAAGCGCCGCTGCAAGGGTTTCTTTAATCGGAGCGCCCCCTTGATCTGCACGGTATCCACGTTTATGAAGACCCACACCTGACGTATCGAGCGTCAGCAATACTTTATCTTTTAAAAGCGCTACCTCGATTTTGTATTCAGGACCCGTCTCTTCTAGCCATTCAGACTGTATGTTGTAAGATGATCTAAGTTTTTGCGCGATAGCCTTTTTGACGATACGCTGACAATCCGGCACACTGGCAAGCTGAGATTTAACAGATTTACCAATGACAGGGAATGTACTATTTTTCGGTAAAAATGCTGACCAATCAATGGCTTTTGTTTGCTCAAAAAGCTCATCAAATGTTCTAGCCGAAAATTCAGCAACTTGGACTTTGATTCGGTCTGCTGTACGCAGCCACAGATTCGCACGGCAAATGGCAAGTGCATCTCCTTGAAAAATGACTTTTCCGTTATCTACAGTGCACTCATACCCGAGGTCTCTTACTTCTTTTGCAACAATCGCTTCAATTCCCATTGGCGCTGTTGCGATGAGTGTATAGGTTTTCATTTGTTTATCACCTGTTTTCTCGTTCTTTTCTGTAATCAAGATAAAAGCTCTCCATATGTAGAAATAGGAGAGCTTTGTTTTCATCATGTTTATGATAACGGATATAACGTTCTGTAAGCCATGTTTTGTTCCATCGTACTGCAAACGGCAAAAGCCTCGTACTCAGGTGGTAATCATCTATCTACAGAATTCTCTGTCCTTCTCTCCGTTTGGTTCCTTTGAGAAAGTTCCCCTACCAAGTTTGGGTTTCTCGCTCGAGGGGTTTACCGCGTTCCACTCTCACCATTTCTAGTGAGACTTCGTCACTGTGGCACTTTCAAGGATACTTTGCCATATCCTAAAAGGACGTAGGCATTTTTCCTGCCGTCAGCCTTTCCCAGGCTGCCCTGGCTTATTTTTTCGCCAGGCACGAACACTACGGGCATCTCAGCACCGTGCGAGCATGGACTTTCCTCTGCAATGTCAAAGCATTACAGCGATTACCCGAACGTTAATCAACATGCGTTATTATAAACGACAATGTCATCTGACACAAGTTTTTTTGGTATTACTCAATCATAAAGTTTGCTACCGAAAACGTGTTTCTCAAGATTAGATAGTCTTTTTAAAATATCAAAGTTTGTTGTATTGGACTGTGCAGGCTGTCTTTTCCCTTGTTCTACCGCTTCTTCAAGCTGTTTTGACAAGTGAAGGTTTTCTTGTTGGAGTTTTTCAATTTCTTGATGGAATGTCTCATAGTCTTTAATGACCATATCTAGAAATTTATCGACTTCTTCTTGTTTATACCCTCGGACACCTGTTTTAAATTCTTTTTCTAAAATTTCTTTCGCAGAAAGCTTTACTTTATCAGCAAGCATCTTTTTCACCTCATATCGTGAATTCATAGTATATTTTTTCAGAAATACGTGACGTTGTCAAATTTTCTCTTGCTTTTAGTCAAAAAACGGATCTTCCGCCTCAACCTGTGCTCTTAAATCATCCATTGTGATATACATAATTGGGTAGTCGGTATAGGTTTCAGCTTCTTTGATCATATATTTTGGCGAGCCTTCATGCTCGGGATCATATAAGACGAGAAGGCCGTCCGTTTTTTCAATAAAAAAGCGGTTCTTTTGTTTAAATTGTACCGGACTTTCATACGGTCTATGCGTGACACTTTCTACAAAATCAGCTTGCGCAAGAACGCCTTCATACAGCTCTTTATTTTGTTCATTCCAGCGTTCTTCCTGTTCATAAAATGGTGTAATGACAGCAAGTTTTAAAGCTGGGTACTCCTCTTGAAGCTCAAAGACCACTTCAGCTGTCCATATTTCTGCCCCTAGCTGACCTGAAATGAGCACCCATTCCAGCCCGTCTTCAATGAGTGCCGTCAGCCTTTTCTGAAGCTCCGCTTTTATGTATTGAAGTGCAGGCTCGTCTTGTTTGAAGATCCCAAGCTCAAATGGCTTGTACCCTGTGACAGCAATAATTTTCATTTTTTCACCTGCTTTTAAAAAAAGGGACTTATAAAAGTCCCATTTCACTTTATCTGTTACAGCAAGGTCCTCCGCAGTTAAAGTGTTGATGTGTTGCCGGGTCCACCTGAGAAAACGTATGCGGGAAGTAGTGAACATGTTGGAAATTTTGGTGATGAACATTTGTTACATGCTGCGGGTGGATGTGCGGCACAATTGTAGTTGACTCACTGTGCGTACAGCAGTGATTCGTTGGATGTACAATTGGCTGTGTAACATTTGGATTGCAATGATGATGATGGTACATGTAGCATTCCCCTCTCCTTGATTTTCTTACATTAATAATGTATGAATCAAGAGGTGTACATGTACTAATGCATTAACCTATTTTAAAAGTTTGCAAGAAAAACATCTTTATAGTTTGAAAACACAAAAGCGACCAATATGACAACAAGAAAAAACAAGTAGAAAAGACCCTTATACATGCTCTACGCTCCTCATTCAATATCTAACGTTATTTTACAGGATTCGTGACTTTTCTACAATAAAAGTGCTAAACAATTTTTATTTTCGGCCGAGAGCCGAACGTTGTCATTTTTTGCGCTTTCCCAGGCAATAATTTCATTGTCCAGCTTTTCTTAAGAGCCGATTTTCTCGCTTGTCAAGTTCCTCGATGTCTCGTTCACTTAAAGACGATTGTGATAACAATGTTTGGGTAATGGAAAGGGCTGCTTTTGGATCTTTTTGGCGGTGTTCTTCATACTTTGCAAGCTCTACACCCGCTTTTAACCTTAAATGAATATCACTTGATTCAAAAAGACGCCTCCATATGCATGCCGCTTCATCCCATTGTTTTAACCGCTTGTACTGTAACGATAGATCATAAGCTGCTTGATCCGCATGTTCAAACGCTGCTCCCGTTAATTCTTGCAGGTGCTTTGTTGCTTCCTGCACATCACGATGAGCAAGATGCCACTTAGCTAGTGCATATTTCTCATCGTCTTCCTTCACCGCATCTTTGGATAAGATTTTTTTAGACAAATGAATGTAGAGACTGATTAATGATAAGACATCAAGTTCATTGTGAGTCAGAATTCCTTCAATCAGTTTCGGCTTTTGTTCCTTTAAAAAATGAAAATAGATCATTGGTGCGAGGAATCCCGGTGTATCTCCCTCTCGATTGACGTGAAGTTCCTCTTTTTCTACAACCGAAAGAGCCATACGCTCATATTTATGTTTCCACAATCTCCTTGACCCATGCAGAAGGTCAAAATGACCAAATTCAGGTAGAGCAGGTATTTGATCGCGTAATAATGTATGCCTCGTTTTGACTTGAGGCCAGTCAAATGATTTTCCATTATATGTCACTAGTGATTCGACATCCACCTCACTAAGAAAGCTTTTGTAAAGTGCCGCTTCATTTCCTGGATTCGTGAGCAGATGTTGTTTTACCACCACTTTATCTGAATAAACTCTCGCATGCCCAAGCAGAAAAATCATATTTCCCGTTCCGCCAGATAGTCCTGTTGTTTCTGTATCGAAGAAAAATAGCTCGTGAGGCTTGTAGCCTTTTGCAGAAAGAGAATGCTGAATCTCACTTTTGTTCCATGCACTCACCATTTTCGGCAATTCTGCAAATGAATATTGCCCGTGCTGATGGTGAAGTGGATAAGTCACTTCCCGAATAAGGCAGAAAGAGTCTTCAAAGTAGTAAGGAGCTGCACCTAATTCCCCCCACTCTTTTAGAAATGGAATGGTTTCAGCCGTCACAGTGGGCGTTTGTCCCTCTTTTACTGCCCCACGCTTTTCATCTGAACGATTGTGCGACAGGTGTTTTTTCATTCTGTTTAATTTTCCTTTTAATGACATGAGTAGGGCTATTCCTCCTTTTCTTAAAATCCTGCCATCAATTGAATGATACTGCTTTTTCCATCGATCTCTTTCATTTCCATGCCAATACAAGATGGACAGCCGTTCTCGCAGCTGCATCGCTCAATCAGCTGAGTGGCTGCACGGGCAATTTCATCAAAGCGAGCCTGTACCTCTTTACTTAAACCGATTCCGCCTGGGTAATGATCATATAAAAACACGGTCGGTTTCCCGGTATGGGCTGCCTTTATTTGAGAAATGACATGAATGTCTGAACGGTCACACATGACAAACGCTGGAACAATATGCTGAAGAACATTGGCGATGCCAAGCAAGAGCTGTTCAAGTGTTTTTTCTTCAAATGTCCGTTCTGCTTCATGTAATTCAAACCAAGCAGCACTCGTATGAATCTCTTCTTCAGGTAAGTGAATCGGGCCGGAACCGATATTTTCCCCAGTTGATAATCGAATTTTTTTGAAAATGGTCGGCATTGCATTGACGGTTACATCACCGTAGTGAACAGATACCGCTTCCTTCTCTGTTGTCTGATCAATTTCAAGCACCTTGAGCTGAACCGCTAAATTCGCATCTGTATAATATTCTACATCGACTTGTTTCACATAAGCCTTAAGATGCTCATAATCTAGCTTTTCCACTTGATACTGAACCCCTTCATGTAAATAAATCGCTTCATCATGAAGTAAGGTCATCGCACTGAATCGATCCATCTCCCCAATAATTCGAACGTTCGCTACATCGGATTGATCGACAATGACGACATTTTCCTGACTTGCAGATCTCAGACTGATGCCATGAGCCGGGAACGATTGATCTGACCAATAATAACGGTTCCCGCTGAAATGAAGAACCCCTTCTTCATGTAAGTATTGCAAGATTTCTTCTACTTCCATACCGCCAAACTGTTCATCTTCTCGAAACGGTAGCTCGTAGGACGCACATTTTAGATGATCGACTAGGATGATAAGGTTTTCAGGATTGATCCTTGCCGATTCAGGCGGTCTGTTAAAGAAGTATTCAGGGTGTCTGACAATATATTGGTCAAGTGGCGATGAGCTTGCGACCATGATAATGAGTGCTTCTTCATGTCGCCTTCCAGCTCGTCCTGCCTGCTGCCACGTACTCGCTACACTGCCAGGATATCCGGTCATGATACAGACTTTTAACTGTCCAATATCTACTCCTAATTCTAGTGCGTTTGTGCTGACAACACCGAGAATGTCTCCTTCCCTTAATCCTTTTTCAATCATGCGCCGCTCTTTCGGCAAATAGCCCCCTCGATAACCACGGATCGATTTAGGACCAATTTCTTTTTTCACTAGCTCTTGAATATGACTTAGGATGACTTCAACTCTTACCCTACTTCTAGCAAAAACGATCGTTTGAATTTTTTCTTTTAAAAAAGTTTTAGCGAGCTGATTCACAACAGTAGCCGCACTTTGTCTAATATTTAATGGCTTATTGACAACTGGCGGGTTGTAAAAGACAAAATTCTTTTTACCGCTAGGTGCTCCGTTTCGTTCAATGAGCTGCACCTTGCTTCCGGTCAGCTGCTCTGCAAGCTCTTTCGGATTCGCAATGGTCGCTGAAGTACAAATAAAGGTCGGGTCACTTCCGTAAAATGCACAAATTCGCTTTAGTCTACGAATGACATTGGCGACATGACTGCCAAACACGCCTCGGTATGTATGAAGCTCATCAATGACAATATACTTTAAGTTCTCAAATAAACTGACCCATTTCGTATGGTGAGGCAAAATCGCTGAGTGCAGCATATCTGGATTTGTGATGACAATATGTCCTGCCTGTCTGACGCGCTGGCGAATCGCTGGGGAGGTGTCCCCATCATAGGTTTCACTGTGAATTGGGACATCCATCTCATGAATGATTTCGTTTAATTCACTTTTTTGATCTTGCGCAAGTGCTTTTGTTGGAAATAAATAGAGGGAGCGGCTTGTCTGATCTTCTGCGATCGACTGAAGAACTGGCAGATTGTAGCAAAGCGTTTTACCTGAAGCTGTAGGTGTCACAGTCACCACATTCTCACCATCCATCACACGTTCAAAGGCTTCCTTTTGATGAATGTATAGTTCGCTCACACCTCTTTTTTCAAGCGCCACTTTGAGCCTGTCATTTACTCTTTCAGGAATTGGAGAAGTCCGTGCAGGCTTCGCTTCAATTTCATGCCAATGCTCGACCTGTTCGTCTTTTTTTAAATCTTCTATGAGTTCGTTCATTGTTTTCTTCTTCATCTGGTATCCACCTCTCATTCTAGTGTACCGAATATTTGTTTGCATGACTAGGCGGCAATTTTTTGATGCGCCGCTTGTGAGCAAATATTTTGATGTGTTGTAACAGGATCTATTACACTTCTATAGTGAAATGATTTTATTAAGGAAGAAGATGATGAGATTGAAAAACGAATTTAAGCCTTTATTTGAACCTTTTACATTCCCAGGGGGCGCCTCTATTGATGGCCGTTTAGTCGTTGCACCAATGACACACTTCGGTTCTCATGAGGATGGCACGATCTCAAAGGAAGAAATTGATTTTATTACCGCTAGATCAAGCGAAATGGGCATGGTCATCACCGCATGCGCAAACGTGACGCCAGATGGTAAGGCGTTTGAAGGACAGCCTTCTATTGCACGGGATGAAGATATACCTGGCCTTCAAAAGCTTGCTTCTGCGATTCAAGCGAAAGGAACAAAAGCCATTATGCAAATTCATCATGGCGGCTCTCAGGCTCTCCCTCATTTAGTCCCAAACGGTGATGTCGTTGCGCCAAGTGATGTATTCAAAGATGGAAAACAAATTGCGAGAGCTTTGACAGAAGAAGAAATTCCTCACATCATCGACTCATTTAAAGAAGCAGCAAGGCGCGCGATCCAAGCAGGATTTGATGGGATCGAAATCCATGGAGCGAACGGATATTTATTACAGCAATTCTACTCCCCGCATAGTAATCAGCGTACAGATCAATGGGGCGGAAGCGAAGAAAAGCGTCTCGCATTTCCAATTGCAGTAGTAGATGCAGTGAAAGAAGCAATCAAAGAGCATGTAACAAAACCATTTATCTTTGGATACCGATTATCACCTGAAGAACCAGAAACACCTGGTTTAACCATGACAGAAACATTTACTTTAGTAGACGTACTTAAGACGAAAAACCTTGATTACTTGCATATTTCTTTAATGGAGATTGACGCTAAAGCAAGACGTGGTGCTGATACAAGTAAGACGCGGATGGAGCTATTAAAAGAGCGCTGTGGTGACACGCTTCCACTTATCGGCGTCGGCAGCGTCATTACAGCTGAGGATGCACTGAATGCATACAATCAAGGGATTCCACTCATCGCTGTTGCAAGAGAAGTCATTGTTGATCCCGATTGGGCAGTAAAGATTAAAGAAGGCAGAGAAAACGAGATTGAGACCGTCATTAAACGCAGTCAAAAAGATAAGTACTTGATTCCAGAAGGTTTATGGACTGTCATGGAAGCAAGTAAAGGCTGGGTTCCAATGGAGGATTAATCTCCTCAATAAAAAAACTACCCTATCAACTCAGGGTAGTTTTTTTGGATTATTTCATTTTCACTGTAAAAAGCTTGGACGTCTGCTTTTCTACAGAGCCCTTAGGTTCTTTGGTAAGATGTTCTACTAAATCACCATTCATGATGACAATTGGTGTCACTGTGCTTGCCGCTTTTTCTTCAATCAGCGCTAAATCACACGTAATGAGAGGATCACCTGCTTTCACTTTATCCCCTTCTTTTATGTGTGCTTCAAAGCCTTCACCATTTAACCCAACCGTTTCAAGTCCGATATGAATCAGAAGCTCAAGCCCCGAGAGTGTTCGAATCCCAATTGCATGTTTTGTATGGAAGAGTTGAATAATTTCACCATCTACTGGCGACACAATGGTTCCGTTTTTTGGTTTTACAGCTACGCCGTCTCCCATCATCTTTTGAGAAAAAACGGGATCTGGTACATCGGTCATATCCATTAACTCTCCATCAACTGGAGAATAAATGACTTCTTCCTTTACATCATCTTGGTTTTTTCCGAAACCGAATAATTTTTTCAGCAATGTTCATTTGCTCCCTTCAAGCTTTGCTTCTAGATCTATTCAGCGTATAAACCTTCTCGCTCATACACCTTGCTTCATTCAACACTATTTAATCATAATTTTTTCCTCTCATCAATTGATAACCGCCTGAGCCCCTTTTGCATAGGCTATAGATGAGAGGTGATTCAAATGAAACATGAAAGTGAAAAGAAACACGAGTTGCTATCAAATGAAGACATTTTATATGAAGCGATTGAACAATTTTTTGCATCATCCCCGTTTCACGAGATTTTAAATAGTGCGGAGGCGCTGATGACCACAAGCCATTCACTTGCGTCCATTACAACCGATGTGACAGAAGATGATCAATATGTATATATTGAGATTCGATTTCCAGACCATTTTGTCGAAGGTGATATCGTACTAGAAGTGAAAGCGCAATATTTACACTTATCGGTGCAGGAAAAAATCAAAACAGACACGACTTCCTCCTATTCGAGCTTTACCAAAACCATTTTAATGCCTGCAAAAATAGATGAAACCAATATGAAGAGCGTTTGGAAAGATCAATCCCTTCGTGTGACTGCACCAAAACAAACAACCCAATAGATGTTATATCTATTGGGTTTTGCTATGCTTTAAAAATGCTTGTAAATCCTTTCGCCAATGAGCCCACTTGATTCATTGTACTCATCATTTGTCCAGCTGTATCAAACATTTTATTAAAATCGTACTGTCCATTCGTTTTTTTAAATTGTGACAGCACACTTTTAAATTGAGATGATTGCTGTTTTTGCGGCCTTGGCAAAGGATAAGGATTCATAGGCTGCTGCATAGGCATCATGCCCGGCGGCTGTATTTGCGGCTGATTTATTGCTTCAGGCTGCAGCTGATATGGCTGGAAGTTTTCCTGATATCCAAAAGGCGGCTGATAGCCTGCAGACGTCGTCTGGTTCATTTCACCTTGATATGGAGGCATGAAATATTCTGGAGGCTGCGGAGGCTGCTGCATATCTGGATACGGAAAAGGGCGTTGCTGAAATTGATTCAAATCATAAGATGGCTGGTTTGAATAAGGGAACACGTATCTCGCTCCTCTCGCTGTGAAAACATATTGAAGTCAATGATATATTATGTTCAGGAAGCAGAAGATGTGCCTACAGCAGCCATAAGAAAAACGCAGACTGTTTCATCAGCTGCGTTTGTTGATTTCTTCTATTAAAAGGTTCAGTGTATAAATCACTGACTCAACTAAATTTTTCACACGAGGTGCATGCTGTTTGCCAAAATAAGATTGCAGCACAACCTCTTTTCCATTTTCTTGGACGGCTTCAAGCTGTTCTTGATGTAAGTATCTAGGTTTGGCCTGATGAATAAATGAGGTAGCAGCAGTAAGCCACTCTTCCATTTGCTGATCAAATTTGACAACGGCCGGTTGAATATCGTTGTAAAAATCATAATCTGGGTATTCCTCTTCTGCCTTTCCCTTTAGGTACTGCTCGTATGCTTCTTCGATCCACGTGATCAACTCTTGTGTATGTTTCAGTAATGTTTGATTATCCAAAGTGTTCACCTCTATGAACCATCCTATCAAACGTTTACTTATTGCTCAAATAGAAAAGCTATCCGGCGTGATATGCGGGTCTTGCCGCCAGCTTATACTCTGCTGCATGAATTTTCAATTCACATTCCTTCACTTCAGATTCAAGACGGTCAATGATTTGTTCTTGCTCCTCTACGGCAGCGTTTTTTGTTTTTTTGACAGCTAAAGACAGTTCTTCTTCCACCTCATCAATCTTTCGCTCAATTTCCTCTAACAACTGCATAATGGATTCTTTTGATACAAATTCGCTCATCATCAGATTCCTCCTTTATCATCTCTCGTTACATTCTCTTTTCTTTTACTCCCTCCTTCATACATGACAAAACTAGAACTAAATCGCCAATCTAAGTGAAGATAAGCGCAATTTCTTCCATTTCGACACGTGCTTGTCCTTCTTTGTATGATCGCGTCCGATTGTGTAAATTCTAAGGACAAAGGAGGTAGATGTCATGAAAAAGCAGCAAGCACCAAAAGAGCAAAAAACAAAAGGGAAAGAAAACAGTACAGATCAGCTTGATAAAAAGCTTGGCGGTCCTAACCGTCCATCCACGTAAAAAAAGCAGGTACCCCCTGCTTTTTATTTATGCAAAAAATAGTGTTCTAATGAGAAAAGAAAACGAAGCTGTCTTTTTTTATGAAAATACCAGTCGGTCAGCTCAATTTGTTTTGGTAAATGCTCTGCTTCAAACAAGGATGGACTCAATTTCTTTTGAAACCAATCTTCCCTTTGATCGTCTAATGAATGTGTCATGACTGGATACACCGTTCTGAGGAAAGGACTTGACCTTCGAGCAATCCCTAAAAACGGTTCAAAATCAAACCGAGATCCCGTATGCGGCACAGTATGCAAAAAATGATAAAAATCCGAAAACAAATCGGCTCGAAACAATAGTTTTGCTAGTTTTTTCCCTAACGTAATACGCTCTTTTACTTGGGAAAACTTTCGTATGGTTAACCCGTACAAATGTCCGTCTACTGTCGGAAAAACGACGGTTTGAAAATGTGCCCACTCGCTGAAAAGATATTGAATCGAGTGAAAAACATTCTTTTTCAGTAGAGGATTTTGTATAATAGGAGATTGTATAGTATATTGTTCATTTATGATGAGTGCATGCAGCAATCGCTCTGTGTCACGCTTTTGCCAAAATCGTTCCCACTCAGCGCTCATAAAACGAGACACACCGAAATGGGGCAGCAGATGAAATAAAGGCTTGCGGCACCTTTTTGACCATTCATACAACAGAAGCTGCGGGTAAGCATCTGAAAAGATCAGCCAATTCGCTCTTTCATACGCTGTAAAGAACAGATGCCCTTGCCGATCCGTTAAACCCGGATGGAAGAGCTCGCCTTTTAAATCTGTCATCGACCATCCAGCATTTCTCGAGACAAAAGAAGCAAGCAGAGACCATTTCATCTCTGGATGACGGTCATAAAAGTGCTTGTACGCATTTGTCCTCGTCAGGTTGTCCTTATTTTTCGCTTTCGTTTCATGTAAAATATGCTGGGTAATCATGTGCTCTTGTTGTGACAACATGGTGATCTCTCCAATACAAAATGCATTAAAAGGAGGCTGAAACTTGATGATTCGGTATCCTAACGGAAAATCGTATCAGCCCATTCAACAAATTGGGACAAAAAAAAGAATCAGCGGCGAATCATCTTATAGTAACCGCGGGATGACGCTTGAAGCTGACTTAAATGAAACGAACCAGTACTATTTGGTCAACGGGATCGCAGTCATTCATAAAAAGCCTACCCCTGTTCAAATTGTCAATGTGGATTATCCAAAAAGAAGCGCTGCTGTCATTAAAGAAGCCTATTTTAAACAATCCTCCACAACAGACTACAACGGGGTATACAAAGGGCGCTATATCGATTTTGAAGCAAAGGAAACCAAAAGCACCACCTCGTTTCCGCTCAAAAATTTCCACAACCATCAAATTGAGCATATGAAACAGGTTGAAAAGCAAGGTGGTATTTGTTTTGTTATTATATCCGCATTTGGTTCCGTTTATTATTTGTCCGCTTCTGACCTCTTCTTCTTTTGGGAGCGGCAGCAGCAAAACGGCCGTAAATCCATCAGCAAAGACGAATTATCGGAAGCAGGGCACCTCATGACACTTGGATATTCACCAAGAATTGATTATATTAAAGTAGTGGAGACACTTCATTTTTCGGATGAAAGCAAGCAACATTTACGTTCGAAAAAGGTTTAACACGAAAGGTTGAGATGTGATGTCTGATCAATTTACAAGTCGTGAACAGCGACGTAAAGCAAGTCAAGAAAACAATAAGAAGCAAAAGAACAAAAAAGGCAAAAAGAAAGCAGGTCTATTTAAAAAAATATTTTTATCTTTACTCGTGATCGGTCTTCTTTGTTTAGTAGCCGGAATCACAACTTTTGCCGTTTTTGCATCAAGCGCTCCTTCTATTGATGATAGCAAGCTAAAAACGCCGTATTCTTCAAAACTTTATGATAAAGACAAAAAAGTCTTTGCAGAAGTCGGAGCGGAGAAAAGAACGTATGTCTCGATTAAAGATATACCCGATGTGGTAAAAGACGCGTTTATTGCAACTGAAGATGCACGTTTTTATAAACACCACGGGATTGATCCTATCCGTATTGGCGGTGCTCTTGTCGCAAACGTCGAGGACGGTTTTGGAGCCGAAGGTGGAAGTACGATTACACAGCAGGTTGTGAAAAACTCCCTGCTTAACAATCAAAAGACGTTAAAACGTAAAGTACAGGAAGTATGGCTCTCGATTCAGCTTGAACAAAAATACTCTAAAGATGAAATTTTAGAAATGTATTTAAACCGTATTTTCTTCTCTCCTTATGCTTATGGGGTTGGGAAAGCGGCTGAACAATTTTTCGGAGTGACAGATTTAAATAAACTAACTGTTGCACAGGCTGCTACACTTGCGGGTATGCCGCAAAGTCCTTCTGCCTATAACCCTGTGAAACATCCAGAGGCAGCGGAAAAACGCCGTAATATCGTTTTAGGCCTAATGAAAAAACAAGGATATATTTCAGAAAAAGATTATGAAGAAGCAAAAGCAACACCTGTCAGCAAAACTGTTGTTTCAGCTGATAAATATAAGAATCAAAACTCAAGTAAGTACTCTGCTTATATTGAAGAAGTCATGGAAGAAGTACAGAAAAAAGCCAAAGTAGATGTATCAACAGATGGATTAAAAATCTATACTTCTCTTGATCGAAAAGCACAGGATCATCTGGATGACATCATCAATGGGGATTCAGCCGGATTTACGAAAGGTATGCAAGCTGGAGTCACCCTGCTAGATACAAAAAATGGTGAAATTCGTGCCATTGGCGGTGGACGTGATGTACCAGCCGGCGGCTTTAACTATGCCACTGATGCAAAACGCCAGCCAGGATCTACAATCAAACCAATTTTAGATTACGGCCCTGTAATTGAAAACAAAAAATGGTCAACATATCAGCAAATTGATGATGCGCCTTATACGTACTCTAACGGTACACCAATTAACAACTTTGACAGAAGACACTTAGGGAAAATGTCGATGAGAAGTGCTTTGGCACAATCACGTAACATCCCTGCTTTAAAAGCTTTCCAAGAAGCTGGTACAGATAATGCTGTTCAATTCGCCAATAACTTAGGTCTGGATTTACCTTCTGACATTCCTGAGTCTTACTCAATCGGTGGATTTGACGAAGGTGTCTCTTCACTAAAAATGGCTGGTGCATTTAGTGCATTCGGTAACAACGGATACTATAATGAACCGCATGCCGTAACGTCTGTTGAATTTAATGACGGAACGAAGCTTGACTTAACTCCAGACTCTAAAGCAGCCATGAGTGATTACACTGCATTTATGATCACAGATATGCTGAAAACTGCTGTACAATCTGGAACAGGTACACTCGCACAAGTACCAAATGTTCAAGTAGCTGGTAAAACAGGTACAACCAACTTTACACAAGATGATATTAATAAATACAACATCCCTTCTGGCGGTGCGAAAGATTCATGGTTTGTCGGTTACACGCCGCAATACACAGCAGCTGTGTGGACCGGAATCGGCAACTCAAAAGATGCAGACGGCAAAATGTGGCTCACGGATTATGAACAACGTGTTGCCAAAGTTGTCTTCCAGAAATTAATTTCTCAAATTGATGATGGAAGCGGCTCATTTGAAAAGCCAGACAGTGTCGTTGAAGCAACGGTTGAAAAAGGATCAGATCCAGCGAAGTTAGCTGGACCAAACACACCAAGTGATAAGAAGACAACGGAATACTTCGTCAAAGGAACTGTCCCAACAAAAGTTTCTGACACATATGAAAAGAAAGAAGCTGACAAACCATCTGACTTAAAAGCGGTGTATGATGAAGAGAAAAAATCGATTACACTCACTTGGGGTTATGATGACGATGCAGATGCAACATTTAATGTGAAACAAGCGGTCGATGATGGCGGCTATAAAGACATTCAAAACAGCTCTTCTAAAGAAGCCGTCATCTCTGATGTAAAGCCAGGTTCCACCTATAAATTCCAAGTGACAGCGACTGTAGACGATGTCACAAGTAAAGCTGCTTCTACCTTCCTCACCATTAAAGATGACGAAGAAGAGGAAGAAAAAGCAGATGATGAGAACAAAGAAGAAGAAGAGCCACAGCAACCTGATGATGAACAGACAGATCAAACAGATGATAATCAAAACCAAGGCACTGATGAGCAGAAGCCTGATGATAAAAAAGATCAAGATCAAGGCGGAAATACCGAAAACGGCAATGGCGGTTCAAGTGATGGCTCAGACAGTTCAAATGGGAACAGCAACTCACAGAGCGATACCAATAAAGATAAAAAGAAAGACGACGAGAAAGCCAATTCTCAAAGCTCAAATACTCAGTCAAATTCTACTTCTCGCAAAGAAGACGAATAACAAAAAAGCACTTGCCCTATGCGGCAAGTGCTTTTTTAACGATTTTGTTTTAACTTTCTGAGTGCTTCATATTTTCCATACTGCTTTTTGAGTTCTGTGTATAACTCGTCCAATTGAATAAAGCAATGATATTGAGTAGGTTTAAGCAAAATAAACTCTAATCGTTCTGTCCAGTTAATGGGAGCTACTGGAAACGTCTGTTGTTTAATTTCCTCCCAATCAACGGTTTGAAGCTTCTCTCCTTTAATCCAGTAAAACATTGCCATCATACTGACAATGCCTTGCAGCATATCATCCTCTTCACACCGAGATTTTCTCGTTTGAAAGCGAGGAAGCATGTTGTCTTTTAATTCATTCCACAGATCAAACATCAAAGGAACAAATTCTTCCGTTTTCTGCCACGGTTGCTCATCTAGTAAAGATTCCGAAGATAGATCAAATGCGAGTGGATTGATTCTCAATATATCCTTTTTTTCGCCGTTTATCTCTACCTTTTTCTCTTTTAGCTTTTCGACATATGAGGTGAAAACAGCTGCTCCGCTCATGCAAGCTTCACCAGCCCTTTTTTCAGCCTCTTCTGCCCTTCTCTGCACATATCAAGAAGTGGACAAGATTCACACTGCGGCCGCTGCGCCTTACAGTGGTATCTGCCGAAAAAGATGAGACGGTGATGGGTCACAGACCAATCCTCTTTAGGCACCTTCTTCATTAAGGTTTGCTCTACCTCAAGAACAGAATCCTTCCAGCGGCAAATCCCAAGTCGTTTGCTGACGCGCTCAACATGTGTATCTACTGCAATGGCGGGAATTCCAAAAGCGACAGACACAACGACATTTGCTGTTTTCCGTCCAACCCCTGGGAGCTTGATTAGCTCATCTCGATCTCTTGGCACTTCACCGCCATAATCTTCAATCAGCATTTGGCTTAATTTTTGAATGTTTTTTGCCTTATTACGATAAAGACCGATCGAACGAATATCCTGCTGCAATTCTTCAAGCGGCACACTTAAATAGTCTTCTGGTGTTTTATATTTTTGAAATAGATGTTTGGTCACTTTGTTCACTAGAACATCTGTACATTGCGCTGAGAGTGCGACAGCAATCACTAGTTCAAATGGATTGGAATGAACAAGCTCACACTCAGCCTCTGGAAACATATCTCCTATAATATCTAAACATTCATTGATTTGTTTTTTTGATAACATGCCTTCTCCTTTATTGGTTATTGTTCCAGCCAATTATAAAAAGGAACTTGTCGTTTATAAGAAGATGTTTCTTCTTTTGAAGGTGGGGCTTTTTGCTGCGAACGGAAATGCTGGCTATGCTCTTTCGCTTCTTCCGCTGTTTTCAGCCCTTTCTTTTTCCACTCAAATAAAATTCGATCAATATAGCGGAAATTTAATTTTCCTGATAAAACGGCTTCTCTTAGGGCAAGACGAATCATCTCAGCATCATGATGGTCTTGGTCCATCCAGATCGAGAGTGTTTCCCCTTCAAGAGGAGAAAGTGGTCTGCCAAACTCATCTTCAAATAGCGCATATAAAGATTTTTCAGCCTGCACATAATTTTTTTGTACGTCTTTCGCCTGTTTTGCTTCTAAAAAGTCATACAGCACACCCCATAAGGGCTCTACCGAGTACCGATCATGCTGAATACCAGACCTGTCTTCAAACGGCTGGATCGAAATAAACCCTTTTTGAATCAAATACTGCACCATATAAGCACATTCTTCAGCCGAAATGGTCATACCATGTGAAAGCTCTTCAAATGTCTGAAAAAAGACGCCTTGTTCTTCATTCATTTTAATCTTTAACATGACCATCATTTGTGATTCATTCAGTCCTAACTGCTCATAATGAGCAATCAGCAAATTAGGCAAACTGGTCGAACCCATTTTCTGCATTTCTATAAATTGCTGCCTTTTCATCGGATACACCTCTTCACTTTCAGTATATCACGTTTTCTCATACGTGCTGCCCTTAAGACGTTTGAAAAAGCCTCCATATGTTGGAGGCTTTCAGCGTGTAGACAAACCCTCGCATTCGTTGTCAGTCCTGCGTGCTGGTGCTCACGAATGTGAAATTCGCTCCGCGCCAGTACTCGTCCTTCCTAGACTGCAAAGGTTTTCTATCACGCTGAAAAGAAGACAAAGGGCTAAAATAAAGTTCATTTTAGCCCTTTGTCAACAATCTGAAAGCCTCCATATGTTGGAGGCTTTCACGTCTTAAGGATATAAACGGTTTAATAATCTTGGGAATGGAATTGTTTCACGCACATGCGGCGCTCCGCTAATCCAAGCAACTGTTCGTTCAAGTCCAAGACCAAAACCTGAATGTGGTACAGAACCATACTGTCTTAATTCTGTGTACCATTTGTACGTTTCTTGATCTAACCCATGTTCTTTTAGTCTTGCTTCAAGCAGATCTAAATCATGAACACGTTCAGAACCGCCGATAATCTCTCCATAGCCTTCTGGCGCAATTAAATCTGCACAAAGGACGACATCATCACGGTCTGGTGCAGGCTGCATATAAAATGGTTTTAATGAGGTTGGGTAATGAGTGATAAAGACTGGTTTATCATAGCTTTCGGCGATCGCTGTTTCGTGCGGCGCACCGAAGTCATCTCCCCATTCAATGTCATCAAATCCTTTATCCTGCAAGAATTTAATCGCTTCATCATATGTGATACGCGGGAATGGTGCTTTGATGTTTTCTAATTTTGCTGTATCACGGCCAAGTGTGTGCAGTTCTACTTTACAATTTTCAAGTACACTTTGAACAACGTGAGACACATAATTTTCTTGGTACTCAAGGTTCTCATTAAATTCAACAAATGCCATCTCAGGCTCGATCATCCAGAACTCGATTAAATGACGTTTCGTTTTCGATTTTTCTGCTCTAAATGTTGGACCAAATGAGAATACTTTTCCGAGTGCCATCGCAGCAGCTTCCATGTAAAGCTGTCCACTTTGAGAAAGGTATGCATCTTCATCAAAATATTTAGTAGCAAACAGCTCTGTTGTTCCTTCAGGAGCACTTCCTGTTAAGATTGGCGGATCCACTTTCACGAAGCCTTCTTGATGGAAAAACTCATATGTAGCACGAATAATTTCGTTACGGATTTTCATAATGGCATGCTGTTTTTTAGAACGCAGCCATAAATGACGGTGATCCATTAAAAATTCTGTTCCATGTTCTTTTGGTGTAATTGGGTAATCTGTTGCTTCGTGAATCACTTCGATGGATTTCACTTGTAATTCAAAACCAAGTGGTGAACGCTCATCTTTTGTTACTTGTCCTGTGACATAGACCGATGTCTCTTGTGTCACTGATTTCGCAAGCTTAAAGACTTCCTCTTCCACCTCTGCTTTTACAACGACTCCTTGAATAAAGCCTGTCCCGTCGCGAAGCTGCAAGAATGCAATTTTCCCGCTTGAACGTTTATTGGCAATCCATGCGCCGATTGTTACTTCTTCATCGACGTGTTTGAACACTTGATTAATAGTTGTTTTCAACATATTTCCCTCCAAAGCCAGAAAGAAACTCACCTTGTTAGATAGGTGTGATTCTTTTTTCATACATTTTATTATAACCGTTCTAAATCAGCATGGTCAACGCAAGACAGAAGAAACTATGGTGTTAAATTTTTTTCCACTCGTCCTGTCGTAAAATCAACATAGCTGAAACTATATTGGCTGTTCTCATTTAAGTACGTTACTTCCCAAAGGAGGACGTCACCTTCTCTTGCTAATTGAACATTTTTCAGCTTAGAAATGGTGTTCTCCTTTTGAACCGCTTGTACTGCTTGATTTGAAGTAATGCCTTCTTTTGCTTTTTTAGCAATGACTTTTTCTTTTTTGCTGGCAGGTACCCACACATAGATCGCTTCGTTTTGTTTGTTTTTACCTTCCACAATAAATTGCTTTTCTTTCCCAACAAAGGTATCCACTTGCTCTACTTGTGCTAATGATGCTTGCTTTTTTGCTCGTTCAATCGCTGCCTCATGACCTTCTTCTTTTTGTCCCATGGCCATTTGATAAATCCATGAAAAGCTAATGATACCAATGAGTAAAACGAGCGCAGCAACGGATGAAATAATCCAAACTAATTTTTTCATGTCAAGCTTCCCCTATGTGCGATATATGGTAAATATCGCTTGATTTTGATCTTCTTGATCTAGTGCTAATCCAAACATAAGATCTTCCCTTTTAAGCGTTCTGTTCAGTAAATCGACGATTTTGTATAGGTCTTCTGAATGCTTAATTTGAACAGTTGAAAGTACCTCTATTTTACTTTCCACTTCTAATTCCTCCTCGGTACGTAAATATTGTTAGTCATACTTTTCAATGTGAGAACCGATACTATTTTTACAACGGAACATAAAAAGCCGTTAACGATAAATTAACTCCAAACCCACACCAGCGAAAGGCCGCTTATGACAGCGGCTTTTCGTTGTTAAGCTTTTCTATATACGCCTCAAGCGACTCTTTAGACATCTCGTGAACTGGCGCATGATGAAGTGATTCTAAAAATAGTTTTCCATACGAAGCGGTTTTCACTCGGCGGTCTAAAATCAGCAATGTTCCGATGTCTTTTTCCGAGCGCAGTAAGCGGCCTGCTCCTTGCTTAAAGGTTAACACAGCTTCCGGGAGAGCGACGGCTTTAAAGGGATTCTTCCCCTGTTTTTTTGCCGCTTCGCATTTTGCTTCAATGAGCGGTGAATCAGGCGGGCGAAAAGGCAGCCTTGCCATAATGACGGTCGTCAGCTCTGAGCCAGGAAAATCTACTCCTTCCCAGAAACTCCCTGTTCCTAGCAAGATGGCTTGCTTAGCCAATTTGAACATTTTCGTCAATTTCACAGGACTCCCGCCTGTCAAACCTTGAGCAAACAATGCCGATTGCATGCCTTCTGATTTCAGCTCTTCATACACTGCTTTTAACATCTCATGTGAATTAAATAACACCAATATTTTCGCTTGATTCTGCTTTTCCATAATCTTAATATATTTTGCAGCTTGCTTCACATATTCACGTTCATCACGGTTTGTGATCGGCGGCATGTCAGCCGGTACAACGACCTTAAGCTGTTTTTCAAGTTCAAAAGGTGAATCAATTTGGACAAGGTGTGGGTAAAAATCTTGCAGGCCAAATCGTTCCAAGCAATAATCAAAGCGTTGATTGATGGTAAGCGTCCCTGATGTGAGGACGACGCTTTTTTTGTTCATAAAGAACCGATCAGCTAGCAGCTCCCCTGTATCCAGCGGCTGTGCGTGCATAAAGACAGCATTCTTGGCACCCTTTGCATCAATCTCAATCCAAACAGTTTCATCATTGTTTGGTTCAAAGATAAACCGGTACAGCGTACTGCAGAATGTCTGCATAAATGACATCACTTGATCGTATTCTTCTGCTTCAAATGCAAAGTGTTCTATGAACTGATCACTTTTGTGAAGCAGCTCATTTTTTTGCTGCTCATACAGTTTCTCACAAGCAATCAATAATGAACAAAGCTTACTCGCTGATTCTTTAATTCGGACCCACTGAGCATGTTTTGAATGATGACGGACTCTATGAATGAGACGATTGATGTCTGCTTTTGGTTTTGTCCTTTTGACAAAAGAATGTACGGTACTAAAAAATGCGTCACTTTCCATCTGAAGCTGCTGAAGATACTCGTCCATTTCAATAAAGGTGTCAGTTGATAAACCTGCCCCATGAAACCTCTTTTTTAATGTCTTAAGCAGCCCACCATGCAAGGAGCCAAGCTGCGTTAATTTCGCATGAAGCTGGATATAAGACGCACTGTCACCTAGCGTTTCATTGGCTGTTTTTTCAAATTGGTGGGCCTCATCAATCACATAGACGTCTGCATGCTGAAAGATAGAAGCTCCTTCCGTTTGGGATAAAAGCAGACGGTGATTCGTCAAAATTAAATCCGCGGTTTGAGCCTTTCGTTTAGCCCGTTCATAAAAACAATGTTCTTTAAAACGACGTTTTTTCGATGTAAATGGCATGTGCACACAAGAGATACGGTCTTTTATATTTGCAGCCCCTGATGGTAAATTCAGTTCAGACAAATCACCTGTTTCAGTGACAAGGAGCCACATTAAAATTTGCGCTTTTGTTAAGACAACATCATAGTTATCATCTTCCTCATGCAGGACATGCTCAAACTTATCTAAACAAATATAATGTGCCCGCCCTTTAAATACACAGGCAGCTGGCTCAAATGGGAGCAACTGCTTGAGCAACGGAACATCGCGCTGAAGCATTTGCTGCTGCAGTAAAATAGAATATGTACTGATAATGACAGGTTTTCCTGATTTCTTTGCTTCTAAAGCAGCTGGTATAAGATAAGCGAGTGTTTTCCCGATTCCTGGCGCCGCTTCAATTAACGCATAGGCTCTTTCATGGAACACATCTCTTACTTTATTCATCATCGTGAGCTGGCCTTCTCTTACTTCATAGCCTTCTAATGTTTGAGGGAGCTTCTCTTTTATCTCCTCAAATAGCTGCTCGTCGTCAGCGCCTACTGCATATGTCGTTTCAGTGATGTGATTGGTCACATCTTTCACAGCAAAAGATCCTACTTCTACAAGCAAATCATCCTGACTAGAGTGATTGGTTTCAAGCTGCTTAATTAAAAGTCCTATATCACTTAGAAGATAAGAGGATAATCTGCGCAGCTGCTTTAACACATTTGGCGGTGTATTCCTTAATTGATGTAATAAGGTTAAAAATAACATGGCAGTAACTTCCGCATCACTATCCGCCCTGTGCGGGTGGTCATGTGGAAGCATGAGCTCTTCGCTTAATTCAGTTAGCTTATAACCTTCAAGCTCAGGATAAAGAATTCTAGAAATTTCAACCGTATCAATTGCTAGCACATCCAGCTCATTTTTCCCGCATGCTTTTAGTTCATCGTTTAAAAAGTTCAAATCAAAATGAACATTGTGCGCAACAAAATAAGCGCCCTGTATGAGATCATACACCTCTTGGGCAATGTCCTCAAAAAACACCGCGTCATCAACCATGTGCTGTTTAATACCTGTCAGCTGTTCAATAAATCCAGGAATCGTTTTCCCTGGGTTCACATATTTTGAATACCGTTCGACAATTTGTCCATTTTCAATGACCACCGCAGCAATTTGAATGATTTTATCACCTTTTTTTGGTGAATTCCCGGTGGTTTCAATATCAACGACAACAAACCTTTGATCGGTCATAAAATGGACACCTCAATTCCTCGTTCCACTCATAGTGAAACACACTCTGGGCAATATAGCTGAAACAGAACAGCTTCCTTTTGATGAAACTGTTCTGTTTCCATGTGAGCGTGCGTTATAAAATCGTTCTCGCAGGCTCTTGCCCAATCATTTGTTCAATTTGATTTTGTTTATTCAACACGACCACTTTAGGTGTGTGTGATTTCGCTTCTTCCTCTGACAACATCCCATAAGCGATAATAATGACTTCATCTCCTGGCTGAACTAATCTTGCTGCCGCACCGTTTAAACAAATGACACCGCTCTTTCTTTCTCCAGGGATGATATATGTTTCAAGTCTAGCGCCATTGTGATTATTGACAATTTGCACTTTTTCATTTGCCATCATGCCTGCCGCATCAAGCAAATCTTCGTCGATGGTAATACTGCCTACATAGTGTAAGTTTGCTTCAGTCACTGTCGCTTTATGAAGTTTCGAGGTCATAAAAGTTCTATACATGTTTTTCACCGCTTTCAGGAACATGGAAAATCACATTATCAATCAGTCTTGCCCGGGAGAACTTCACAGCAATGGCAATGATCACTTGGCCCGTTAAGTGCTGAAGGGGTTCAAGCTCTGGGTAGGAGTAAATGTCAATATAATCGATTTCTCCACTCGTTTGAAGAATCTCCTCTTCCACTAATTGATAAATACGATTTACATCATGTTCACCCTTTTCTACAGCTGTCTGTCCTTTTTTTAATGCCCGATATAAAGCAGGTGCTTCTTGCCTTTCTGTTTCAGACAAATACACGTTTCTTGAGCTTTTCGCTAAACCGTCTTCTTCTCGAACAGTTGGAACAGACACAAGGTGAAGATCAAAAAAGAAATCTTTGATCATCGCATCGATAACTGCGACTTGCTGTGCATCCTTTAGACCAAAGTATACATTGGTTGGTGCGACAAGGTGAAACAGCTTTGTCAGCACCGTGACAACGCCGTCGAAGTGTCCTGGGCGTTTCTTCCCGCATAAGACGTCTGTACGCTTTTGAACAGTCATCGTAATCGATGGCTCATCTTTGTACATTTCCTTCACATCAGGTGTAAATAATATATCTACTCCAGCTTCTTCAGCAAGACGCTGGTCTCTTTTCATATCTCTTGGATAGGATTCAAAGTCTTCGTTCGGTCCAAATTGCAATGGATTGACAAAGATGCTCATCACCACAATGTCATTTTGATCTCTTGCTTCTTTTGCAAGCGTAAGATGTCCTTCATGAAGGAAACCCATTGTAGGGACAAATCCAACGGATTGCTGCTTCTTTTGATGCTGCTTCATCATTTCTTTTAATTCATGAATATGGGAGACAACTTTCATTCCTTAGTCCCCCCATATAAACCATCAAGGACTTCTTCTTTCATATGAAAAGTATGAGCATCCTCTGGGAATGTGCGTGCTTTTACTTCTTTTGTATATTGTATGAGCGCTTCTTCTAATACAGCATCGATTTGCGCGTATTGTTTCACAAATTTAGGTGTTCTAGACACGCCGTACCCTACCACATCATGGTAAACGAGAACTTGTCCATCTGCTTCAGCCCCTGCCCCAATTCCGATCACAGGAATCTTTAGCATGTCAGTAATCCGTTTAGTCAGTTCACCAGGTACACACTCTAACACAAGGGCGATGGCACCTGCTTCCTCACATTTCAGACTATCTTCAATCAATTTCTGTGCACTCTCTTTGTCTTTTCCTTGCACTTTATAGCCGCCAAGGACACCGACTGATTGAGGGGTGAGCCCTAAATGGCTTACAACAGGAATGCCGCCTCTTGTAAGTGCTTGAATGGATTCAAATACTCCGTCTCCACCTTCAAGCTTTAAGGCATCAGCACCGCTTTCTTGCATAATGCGTGCTGCATTTTTCATCGTTTCTTCTAATGAATAATGATAAGACATAAATGGCATATCCGTCACAACAAATGTGTCTTTTGCGCCTCTTTTGACTGCTTTTGTGTGATGAATCATATCATCCATCGTCACTTGCACTGTGGAATCAAGTCCAAGGACAACCATCCCAAGTGAGTCACCAACTAAGATCATGTCGACTTCCGCTTTTTCCGCTTGCTTTGCAGCTGGATAGTCGTATGCTGTCAGCATCACAATAGGTTCGTTTTGTTCTTTCATTTTGAAAAAATCTAACTTTGTCTTCATTTGTTCCTCCTCATTCTGGAGAGGAGATGGCTTGTCTGATTTCACACGCTTTTATCTCTCATGTGCAGACGAATCATCCCTCTGTCCAAGTCCCTTAGGATCAAGGCAGAAATTTATCGAATTTTTCTTCCTAACAGGTACAGTTCTTTTACAGATACTGCCCACACGAAGTATATCAAAAATGTGCCGGGTGTTCCACTTAAGTTGACTTGATCTCAATGTCAGCGGAGTAGATGTTTTGGATTCCGCCCTCCGTTTCAAGTAAAAGAACGCCTTCATCATTAATCCCAAGCGCCGTTCCAGCATATTGTCCATTGACGGTACGCGCGACGATACGCTTACCGATGGTCATCGCAAACGATTCCCATAATTGTTTGATCGGTGCAAATCCATATTCCATATATTCATCATACCTTTTTTCAAAGGTGGACATGATGGTTTGAATCAGTGCCGCTCTGTCTACCTTTTCACCCAGCTCCATTCGCAAACTCGTCGCAACATCCTTTAATTCATCAGGAAAATCATTTGCCGTCTGATTCACATTAATGCCTGGGCCAATAATGACTGCGTGAACTTGGTCAGCTTCTGCTTTTAATTCAGTCAAAATACCAACGACCTTTTTTCCGTTTAGCAAAATATCGTTTGGCCATTTGATCGATGGACTGAGACCCGTTTGCTGCGCTATGGCTTCAGCGATCGCGACAGATGCTAAAAGCGTCATTTGCGGCGCTTTGTGCAGCGGTATTTCTGGCCGGAGAATCAAACTCATCCATATGCCTGTCCCATTTGGTGAGTGCCACGTTCTTTGAAGGCGTCCTTTTCCGTTTGTCTGATGATCACTGACAACAAGCGAGCCGTGCGGGGCTCCTTTATTGACGAGGTCATGGGCAATGAGCTGAGTTGAGGCGACTTCTTCTTGAAAATAAATATGCCTGCCAAACAGCTCTGTTTCCAAACCAAACAGAATTTCGTCTTCACTAATTTTGTCCGGTTTACGAAGCAGCCGGTATCCTTTTCTTCTGACCGCTTCGACCTCATATCCCTCTTTTCGCAAATCCTCTATATGCTTCCATACTGCCGTTCGGGAGCAGCCAAGCTCATCACATATTTGCTGGCTTGAGACAAAATCTTGCTCAGATGCTGTAAATAGTTCAATTAATCGTTTTCTAATCGCTGATCGCACGCTATGAGCCACTCCTCTATGGCTTCTTTTCGGTTTTCAAGCTGGTTTTGCAAAACGGCTTTTTTCACAGAAGCAAGCTCTTCTGCAATCCATTTACCAGCTGGCTTTTGACGAAAGGCCATCAAATCTTTTCCTGACACTGCAAGGTCTTGAAGCTGTTTAATCGGTAGCGCATCATATGAACGTTTCGCCGCCTCCAGCTCATCAAAGAAAATGCGACGCTCATGTTTGAGCTGTGTGATTTTCATACTAGAAAGCAGGACATGTTCACCCGCTTCAAACATTTTTTCCACATCCCAGTCACAATCAACATATTTGCTAATGGCAACGGCTTCTTTTAAAAGTTTCGTTGATAACTTCCATTCTTTTAAAAAGGACACCGCCTCCGCCTCATCTAGTCCAAGCAAATGGACAAAGGCTCCCCACACCTCATCTAACCCATCCAATAAATAATACGGGAAAGCTTGGAACGTTTCATTCACCTGATCCTTTTTGAGGCCCGGCAATTCTTCATACAATTTGGTGGAGATGAGCACCTTAATGGCTTGCTCACAGAAGCGGCCTTTTAAAAGTTTTTCCATTTCAATCTTTTTGCGTTCAACAGATATGTTGGCAAGCAGATGTTTATCTTTTTTCATTGCTTCTTCTGTCTCTTTAGAAAGCTCAAATCCAAGCTGGCTTAAAAAACGCACCGCTCTCATCATCCGTAGCGCATCTTCTTGAAAGCGGCACGCAGGATCTCCAACCGTTTGAATTCGTCTCCGCTTAATATCCCGTTTGCCGCCTACATGGTCAATCATGTCACCATGAATATCCATGGCTAATGCATTGATCGTTAAATCTCTTCTTAAAAGATCTTCTTTTAGTGATGAAATAAACGCCACTTCTTTAGGCCGGCGAAAGTCTTCATATTCTGATTCAGTCCGAAACGTAGTGACCTCATAGCTGATCCCGTCAAGTAAAACAATGACAGTGCCATGCTCTTTGCCGACATCTACTGTTTTATCAAATAAAGACTCCACCACATCAGGTGTGGCATCTGTCGCAATATCGATATCCCCAATTTCCCTGCCTAAAAGGACATCTCTCACCGCACCGCCGACAAAATAAGCTTGATACCCATGTTCGTGCAGCGTATGTAAAATAGGGATTGCATGTGTGAATGGTTCATTCATCTTCAACATCACCTTCGATCAATTCTAAGTAAAGCTTTTCATACTCTCTCACAATTTTGTCAGAAGAGAAATTGGCTTCAACACTAGTCTTGGCTGCCATCGATATTTGCTTATGGAGCGCATTGTCTTTCAGAATAGAGATGGCATGTTTCGCTGCTCCATCTACATCACCAAGCGGAACAAGGAATCCTGTCTCTCCATGTGCAATGACCTCTGGAATTCCTCCAACGTCTGTTCCTATACAAGGTACTCCGCATGCCATTGCTTCAAGTAGTACAAGACCAAAACTCTCTTTCTCAGAAAGTAGCAGCTTCAAATCACTAATCGAATAGAGCTCCTCCACTTTCTCTTGCTTTCCTAAAAATAACACGCGGTCCGTTAATCCAAGCTTTTTCACAAGTTCGCAAACAACCGATTTTTCAGGGCCGTCCCCAATAAGCAGCAGTTTTGCATTCACCTGTTCAGAAATCTGTTTAAACACATGGATTACGTCATGCACCCGCTTCACTTTACGGAAATTTGATACATGGATGACGACCTTCTCATCCTGCAGAAGACCATAATGCGTCTTCAGCACTTCGTGATCTTCACGCAAATAAACGCGCTCATCGACGAAATTATGGATCGTATCAATCTTTTTATTCGGTTTAATTAGATCGTATGTCTGCGCAGCCAATGAATGTGATACAGCCGTTACGCGGTCAGATGATTCGATCGCAAACCGGATGACTTCCTTTAAAGATGGATCATAGCCTAAAACCGTAATATCCGTCCCGTGAAGCGTGGTGACGACTTTCACAGACTGTCCAGTCATTTGTTTGGCTAAGAACGCACAGACGGCGTGAGGGACCGCATAATGCGCATGAATAATATCAAGCTTCTCTCGTTTTGCCACTTCTGCGAGTTTACTTGCCAGTGCAAGGTCATAAGGCGGATATTGAAACACAGCATATTGATTGACATCCACCTCATGAAAATAAATATTCGGATACACTTTATTGAGTCTAAACGGAATACTCGAGGTAATGAAATGAACATCGTGCCCTTTTTCAGCTAAACGTTTTCCAAGCTCTGTGGCAATAATGCCCGATCCGCCAACACTTGGATAACAAGTGATTCCGATCTTCAATTTTTTCATAATTACCCCCCAAGTAAGTCATCGTCCATCAAAAGTGGCTTCTTTGTCAGAAACCCTTCTGCAAAAGCTTTATTGACTTCCCTTCCATACATCGACTCTCTCATTTTGACAAAATCAATATAACCATTTACAAGCGGTGTCTCCACTGAACTCTCTGTTTTGACAAATTGGCTTTTATACGCATGTAAGCTATCAATTTTTTGATTCATCTCGTCTGAAATATCGATCACAAAATCTGGACGATGATGGCCGTTAATCATGTAATAATACATCTGGCTTATTTTATGCGCTGGCTGCTTGTATGAATCTTCAAATTTATGTATACCTGCAGAAAAAGCGGCCTCTTCAACAAGTGAACCCGCATGACCATGATCAGGATGCCGATCTTGGTGGTGCGGGGCAAAAATAAGTCTCGGTTTGTATGTTCGGATGACACCTGCAATTTCTTTCATCGCTTCGTCATTGAGATAAAGTCCTCTATCTGGCAGCGTGAGCTGGATTCGAGTCGTGACGCCTAAAATGGCAGCGGCTGCTCTGGCCTCTTCTTTTCGGCTTTCAACCGTTCCATTTGAAGATAATTCAGCCTGAGTCAAGTCACAAATCCCAACACGTGCCCCTTTTTTTACGTATTTTGCAATCGTGCCACCCATACCGATCTCTACATCATCGCTATGGGCACCGAATGCAAGGATATCAAGTGGTTTCATGCGTTCCTCCGTTTTTTGCTACATCTCGAAAATCAAACGTACCTTTATTTAAATTCCTGACTAAAATTTCGGCAGTCCCCATATTGGTCGCTAATGGAATGGCATACACATCACAAAGCCGGATGAGTGCAGATACATCCGGTTCATGCGGCTGTGCAGTGAGAGGGTCTCTAAAAAAGAGCACAAGATCCATTGCATTATCAGCAATCATGGCACCAATCTGCTGATCTCCTCCAAGTGGTCCTGATTGGAAACGATGAACGGGAAGCCCAGTCGCTTCTTTCACTCTTAAACCTGTTGTTCCTGTTGCATAAAGTGTATGATCTGCCAAAAGATCTCGATACGCAATGGCGAATTGAATCATGTCACTTTTTTTCTTATCGTGAGCGATTAAAGCAATGTTCATCAGGGGTCCACTCCTTATTAGTCGATAATATTTTCTAAGCCATAGACGAGTTGATCAATATGCATCACCTGTTCAACAGAAAGCTTCACACCTGACATAAAGGATGCACGGTTATAAGAATCATGACGGATCGTGAGCGTCTGTCCGTCCATTCCAAACAGCACTTCTTGATGTGCAATCATGCCTGGAAGTCTTACGCTGTGAAGGCGGATGCCATCATAATCTGCTCCTCGTGCACCTTCGATTAGTTCTTTTTCTTCAGGGTGCCCCTGCTTTTTGCTTTCTCTTACTTCTGCGATCATTTCAGCTGTTTTTAGTCCTGTACCGCTCGGAGCGTCCAATTTTTTATCATGATGAAGCTCAATGATTTCAACATCAGGAAAATAATTTGCTGCCATTTTGGCAAACTTCATCATTAAAACAGCACCAACAGCAAAGTTAGGCGCAATAATACAGCCTATCCCTTTTTCTTCTGTTAATTGCTGAAGTTCTTTTAGGTCGTCTTCTGAAAAACCTGTTGTGCCTACGACTGGACGTACGCCATGTTCAAGGGCTTTTTTTGTATGTACTTTCCCGATTTCTGGGGTCGTCAAATCAATTAATACATCTGGTGCTGTTTCTGAAAGACACACGTCAATATCCGTATAAATGGGCGCATCAGATGTTGTATGAAGCACATCAGATAGCTTTTTCCCCTCATGTGTGTGATCAAGTGCTGCTACCAGTTCAAAATGGCTTGTTTCTTCTGCCAGCTTGACAGCCTCTATCCCCATTCTTCCTCTTGCTCCAGCGATTACGACTTTGATGGTTTGATTCGTCATCTTCTCTACTTCCCTTCTTTTTTCGTCCAGCGGTCTTTGTCTCTTGTATTGAATTTATGCATCACACGATCATGGGCTTCCTCTAGTGATATATCTAATGAATTAGCGAGACATGTTAACACAAATAAAACATCGCCAATTTCTTCTTCCATACTTTTTTCTGTTTCCGTTGTTTTTTTCGGCTTTTCTCCATAGTAATGGTTAACCTCTCTTGCCAGCTCACCTAATTCTTCTGTCAGACGGGCCATCATGGCAAGCGGGCTGAAATAGCCTTCTTTAAATTGTCCTATGTAATCATCTACTTCTTGCTGCACGTGACGCAGCGTTTTTTCATTCGTCATGAAGCTCATCCTCCTATCCATCTCTTACATGTTAGCGAAATCATAAATATTTGACAAATGTTTTAAACTCAGTTTGCTTGTTTCTCTTCCATACCATATAATATTATCGCTGTCTAAGCAAAAAAAGGAGTGATCTTTTGCTAAAAGAAATTCGTCTTAAAAATATCGTATTTATTTTAATAGGATCTGCGATTTTTTCTTTCGGCCTTGTTCATTTTAATATGCAGAACAACTTGGCGGAAGGCGGATTTACAGGTATCACACTGCTTTTATATTTTCTATTTCACATTGATCCATCTATTTCAAACCTTGTGTTAAACATTCCGATCTTTTTTATCGGCTGGAAAATGCTTGGCAGAACCATGTTTACATATACAATTGTAGGAACCGTCAGTCTTTCTGTCTTTCTAGCCATCTTCCAGCGCTTTCAAATACATATGCCTCTTCAGCACGATTTAGCCTTAGCCGCACTCTTTGCAGGTGTGTTTATCGGAACAGGCCTCGGGATCATCTTTAAATTCGGTGGGACAACAGGCGGCGTTGACATTATTGCAAGACTGATCAACAAACATTACCAAGTCGCAATGGGACGAACGATGTTTATCTTCGACGCGTGCGTCATTACTATCTCTCTCACCTATTTAAATTACAAAGAAGCCATGTATACACTTGTGGCCGTATTTGTTGCTGCAAAAGTCATCGACTTCATGCAAGAAGGCGCTTACGCTGCCAAAGGAGCGATGATTATTTCTGAGAAGGATGACATCATTCAAAAGAAAATCACAGAGGAAATGGAGCGCGGAGTGACCATTTTAAAGGGAGTCGGCTCCTATACGAAACAGGAACGCAACGTCCTTTACTGCGTCGTTCCAAAAAATGAACTTGTCCACCTCAAGAGCGTCGTAACTTCAGTCGATCCTCATGCATTTGTATCCGTGAGTGACGTGCATGACGTACTTGGTGAAGGCTTCACATTAGATGAACATAAAAAGCCGCTCAATCCCCACTAAAAAAGAAGCCCGATAACGGTGCTTCTTTTTTTATGACTTTGGATAATCGGCTTGTCTCTTTTGCCTTTTTTCTTTTTCAGCACGGTATTTCCTAAAACCAACATACGTTAAAGTGAGTAAAATCATACTTCCTGTTGTTAAAATGACCCATAAAAGCGATGGATCCGCTTCATCTTGATCAACGTTCGCAAACACACTTGATAAATCTTCTTCGAGTTTCGTGAGACGCTCAAGCTTTGTCCCACTCGATGCTTTTAAAAATTCACCTTGTTCAATTACTTCCATGTGCTGCTTAATCGTTTGCAGCTTTTCAGGCGAGATATCAATGGTTAAACTCGGATAAATCATATCATACAATGAAACCAGCTCATTCCAAGTTTCATAGAACGTCGTCGATTCTGGATCTTTTACTTCTTTCTTTAATGTCGGAAAAGACCCCATAATCGGCTTCTCGAGAGATCCCCAAAGAGGTTCTGAATTTGATTGTATCGCATCGAGAAGCATTCTAAACTGAGAGGCATACCGAAGTTTTTCGCGCTCATTTAAGTCTTCCTGCGGGAGTCCTTTAATGATATCTTGATAGCCAAGTGTAATTTGCCGAACCTGCGTATTCGTCAGAGTTCCACGCCAATTCTCAGCTTTAAATGTCTTTTCAGCATACAATGCAACTTGTAATGCCTCATCATATTTAGCTTGTCTCGTTAATTGAAAGATTGAATCTGATAGTTCCGTTAATTCTTGCAGCGCTTTAGCAGCTGTTGTTTCCTCACCTTTTGCAGCAGCTGGATGCAAGACAAGAAATAATAATAGAATCATCGCGATTGACTTTCGTTTCATGCAAGTCCCTCCTAGCCTTTCTCCATACAGCGTATGAAGAAAAGGACAAGGTTAGACCAACATTGTTAAGGGAGTTCAAGCTTGACCGATTTTTTCGAGATGACAAGATAATACGAAACAAGAAGAACGGCAATACTTAACCAAAACGTCACGTAGCCGATCTCATTTGAATAGGCAGAAAGCATAGAATAACGCGGCATCATTCCAAATACATAATCAATCACATCATTATGTAAAATCCATATGCCTGCTACAACCAAATGACGCATGTGAAAACGATAATACGGCACAAATAACACAGCCTGTACTGCCATCGCAAAGTGCGAACCAATTAGCATATATCCTTCCCACGGAAAATCATCAACAGAAACGAGCACGAAAAGATTCATCCCTACAGCCCATAATCCATATTTGATCAAGGTGACAAGGGCCAGTGCTTCAAAATAAGGAACATGGCGTTTCATTAGAAAGGCTAGTAATACAAATAAAAAGAAAAAGCTTGCCGTCGGACTGTCTGGAACAAAAGGTAAAAAGATAGCCGGCGTCTCAACGAGCTGCGGGATATACCAGTAGTAGCCGTACACAGTACCAAGAAAGTTGACAATGAGCACCAGCACAAGCATGTAGCGTGTGGCTAGCAGATATTGAATCCATCTCATATTTCTCTTCACTCACGATCTGTTAAAATCAGAAAAAAGCTGACAGCGCCAGCTTTTTTCTCCTTTTGAGTATATCCTTGTACTTGCATTTAAACAACTGAATTATTTAGATTTGACCTCAGATAAATATTTCGAGAGCTTTTCAAGTTCTTCATCGCTGCCTTTAAAAATGCCCTTAGGCATGTTGCCTTTTCCTTCTACAGCGATTTTCGCAATTTCCTCTGGTGCTAAACCATTGTCAACAAGTGACGGTCCAGCTGCCCCGCCTTGCATATTATCTCCGTGACAGGAGATACATGTCTGCTCTTGATAAATTTTATACTCTTCAGCTGAGGTATCAATCTCTGCTTCTTTCTTAATTTCACCTTGCTTCGCAGCTGCTTCCCAGTCATGAGTAGCAACAGACTCCCATGTTAAATAGGTTGCTGCACCAACTGCAAGAATCATCATTCCAACTGCAATTGGTCTTCGATATGGCCTGCGTTCAGGACCAGAATCAAGAAATGGTGCGAGTAAAAGAGCACCAAACGCAATTCCAGGCATAATCATTGCGCCAACCACCGTATAGCTCCCTGCAGCAAACTCATATTTTAACAACTGGTACAAAAATAGAAAATACCAGTCTGGCAGCGGAATATAGCCCGTATCTGTCGGATCAGCCATCCGCTCAAGCGGAGGTGCATGAACAACAGTTAGGACAAGAAATCCAATTAAAAAAACAGCACCTACAAGCCATTCCTTTAAAAGAAAGTTCGGCCAAAAGGCTTCGGTTTTTCCCGGATATTCGGAATAGTCTTTAGGTATGTTAGGTTTTCTTTCTGCCGGTATTCTAGAATCTCCGACAAACTTCATCCCTTTTCCCCTATGCAAAGTCATCCCCTCCTCATTGAACATTCATCAAACGCAAAATTTTACAGCGGTCCAGAAATTCCTTGCTTACGAATCATAATAAAGTGGGCAGCCATCAGCCCAAATAATGCCGCTGGCAAGAAAAAGACATGGATAGCGAAAAATCTCGTCAGCGTTTGTGCACCTACAATGTCAGGATGACCTGCAAGCAGCGTTTTAATCTCTTTCCCAATGAAAGGTGTCGCCTCTGCAATTTGAAGACCAACCTTCGTCGCAAACAGCGCCTTCATATCCCACGGTAAAAGATATCCTGTAAAACCAAGTCCAAGCATTACAAAGAAAATGAGCACACCGACAATCCAGTTTAGCTCTCTAGGCTTTTTATACGCCCCTTGGAAAAAGACCCTCAGCGTATGTAAAAACATCATAACAATGACTAGACTCGCACCCCAGTGGTGCATCCCTCTAACAATCTGTCCAAATGCCACTTCATTTTGCAAATAATAGACAGATTCCCATGCGTTTTTAATATCCGGTACATAATACATCGTTAAAAACATGCCCGAAAGGACTTGAATGACCGTCACAAAAAACGTTAAACCGCCAAAACAATACACAAAAGCAGAGAAATGATGTGCTGGATTGACGTGCTCTGGCACTTCATGATCCGCAATGTCTCTCCATATCGGTGTGATGTCCAGCCGCTCATCTACCCAATCGTAAATCTTGTTAAGCATCGTTACCCTTCCCCTTTCGGCACAGCTTTTCCAAGATAGAGGTATCCGTCCTTCACTTGCTGCTTATAATGGTCAAGCGGTGCAAGCGGTGGAGTTCCGGGTACGTTTGTACCATCCTTGTCGTACAGCCCATAATGGCATGGGCAGAAAAATTTGTTTGGATTTTTCGGATCACTGTTCCAGTTCACTGTACATCCCAAATGTTTACAGATTGGCGATAAAGCGACAATTTCATCCCCTTCTTTGTACACCCATGCAGACCTAGATTCCTTTGACTCATACCATGCATCTACTTGATCAATTTTAAAGTCAAAGCGCTTCGGTTCCTTTGTCAGTTCATCTACACTGACAACTTGAACCATATCCTGATCCTCTGTTCCTTTTAGCACAGGGTCAAGCGCAAAGCGAACCATAGGCATGAGCATTCCAGCGGCCATAAATCCCCCCACGCCGGTCAACGTGTAATTCAAAAATTGACGCCTGGACACTCCATGTCTCTTCTCGCTCATTTTTTTCTCCCCCCCTCAGGTCGTCAGCTACTTTATAACTGAATTAGAAAAAATTTCATAAAACTAGGACACCCTCATAATATATCAATCTATTCACAAGGTCAACAGCCTAAAAAGCTATGTACAATGCAAATGTAAGGGTTTTTATGAAGGGTTCCATTTTTGTAACAAAAAGTTCAAAATTTGTTCTACACTGTCTTGAATGACTTTTTGCTTTAAATTGATCTTTAAATGCTCAAGCGGAACAGACTGTAAAATAAATGCCGATTCACTCACTTCTAACTGGTCTTTCCACTTGTTATCAGATGTGATAAACACAACATGCTGAAAATGTTCTTGCAATGATTGTTTTACTGCAAGTATGTCTTCTTGCTTACGATGATTTACTTCTAAATATGTATGTGGAGGAAAAAGAAACACTCTGCCTTTCAGTTGCCTTTCAAGATCTTCTGCCACAAGCATTGTAAACTCACCTAAAGACACGGTTTGTTTGATATGGCTGGCATTTACCCCAACTAATGGAATGATAGCGGTATCAATGTAATCTTTAGATTGTAAAAAGAGATCCGCGTCCTCCGCCTGAAACTTCATCTAGTTCCCCTCTTTCATCACATAAGCCCTGCCTGTATAGGGCAAGGCTTATTGGCTTGGTTTATGATAATAGGCTTAATTCTTTTGCTAACTTATTAAATGTTTCTTGATCATGACGGTCAAGCGCTTCATCGATTTCTTTCATCAGCCGTTCTTTTTGGAAAGTAGCAATAGAATGCTCTAGCACTTTCTCAGCAAGATCTTTATCTTTTTCATTTTCATAAAGATCTTTAGGAATATGAGGATTTGTTTCAAGTACAGCGGCATATTCCGGCGAACGATATGCAGATCGGAAATTCAATTGAATAAACAAATCTTGCTGTTTATTCAAACGAATATCATGAAATGATTTTTCTGCATCTGTCGTCATGATATTTTCTTTATAAAATCTAAAGGGAACTTCATCCACACAGTGTGTTGACATAATAATTCCCCTTGGGCAAAATTCTGCTTGCTCTACAAAATGAACCTTTTCCATCAAAGAGTCGTGACTCATTAAATAATTTAATATCCAAACACACTCTCTTCGCTTTAACTGATAATGGTTTAAGAACCACCGGATAAATTCCTTCTTTTCATTGACAGAAACAGGGGTCTGCATGTTATTCCCTCCTCTATCGTAAAATTAAATTGCTATACATGAATTATTCAACAAACCAGTTCTTCATTCCTGCAAACTATAAGGAAATTTCGTCTTCAATTCTTAAAATCGTTTCTTCAATTTCTTCATTCGTGCCATCTTTCTGAAGAACTTTTCGTAATAACGGCAAGGCTTCTTTTTGTCTGCCTTCTTCTAAAAGGAACGAAGCATATTCATATAAAAAGTCACGTTCCTCATCAAAATCAGGCAGAGCAAGTTTGAAATACTCAGCGGCTTCATCATATTCTTCTCGTCCGACAGAAGCAGAAGCAGCATACCAATTCCATTTTGGATCTTCTTCCCCAAAACTTTTAACCTCTTTAATCACATCCAGAATTTCATCAAACAGCTCTTCATTTAAATAGATCGCAAGCAGCGTTTGAACCGCTTCAATATATCCTGGATCAAGAGCAAGTGCTTCTTGAAGCAATTTTTTCGCATCTTCCGAATGGCCATTTTTCAAATCAATCTTTGCCCCATATAAATATAACTCTTTGTTATACTCATCCACTTTAATTCCTTCTTTTACTACCTCCAAAGCTTCATGATATAGTCCTTCTTCCTCATAGCTTTTGGCTAAAGGCATATAAAGTGACGAATAAGAAGGATCAATATCTTTTAGCTCAGAAAGCTGCTGAATAGCTGTTTTCGTTCTGCCAGCCCTCATCGCTGTAAATCCGTAGCCAAAAAGTGTATTTGGATCCACATGATCCTTTACAGCCTTTTCATACCATTCAAGGGCATCTTCAAATTCTCCAGCTGTGCTTAATGATTCAGCAAGCCGCTGATATACATTGACTCCGCCAATTTCATTTTGTTGATCGGCCACTTTGTAGAAATAGTCGGCTGCTTTCTTTGAAAGACCTTGAGAAAAATACAATTCCCCTAAAGCAAAATCAATGACGGCTTCATGAGGTAGTAACTCTTTCGCTTTTAAAAGCTTTTGTTCACTGACTTCAAATAGTCCTTGCATTTGATACAAATCTGCCATTAACAATAAACTCTCTGGATACGCATCGTCATTTTCAGGGATCGTTTCTAGGACTGCTATTGCCTTCTCTTCTTCATCAGAGTCTATTAACAGCTCTGCATAAAAACAGGTTAATCCCGTTTCCTCTGGATATAAATCATGTAAATCACTAATGAGATTTCGTGCTTTATCAATATCTCCCCAGTCATAATATAACTGAGCTGCCTGCGCTTTTTCTTCATCATGAAGATGTTTCTCTGCTTGAGCAAGTGTTTGGAGTCCCTTTTCAGTCTCACCCGCCTCAACTAATTTTATGGCTTCTTGTAATGAACTATTCAAATCAAACCGTTCCTTTCTGTTTCCAAAAACCTAAACTGTTGTTACTTCATATCATAATCGACAGCTGCATATCCAGCAAATATGTTGCTCTTTTAACATGAAGCCATTTTTGTGTTTTGAAGACTCTTTTTCAATCAATACTTTACTAAACTGACGATTTGTAAACCGGATACGCTAAAAAATTGTTTTTGAATCAGCAAAATGCTTTTTTTCAAGGTTTCACCTTGAGACAAGCTATGCTATAGTTCTTTCAAATATGCAAAAGGAAAGAAAAAGCCTGAGGAAATCCTCAGACTGTTTGCGTTAAGTATTCAATGTGTTCAAAGAAATTTGGGTAAGATACACGTACTGCATCTGTATCTTCAATCTCGATTGCTTGCTCTGTTATACATGCCGCAATTCCTAACATCATACCAATTCGATGATCTCCGTAGCTTGAGACGACTGCGCCGCCTTTAAGACTGGTTTTACCATGAATCTTCATTCCATCATCTGTTGCTTCAATATGAGCACCTAGCTTTTTAAGTTCTGAAACGACTGTATCAATCCGATTGGTTTCTTTCACTTTTAATTCAGCGGCATCTTTAATGATCGTTGTTCCTTCTGCTTGAGTAGCTAGGAGCGCAATAATAGGAATTTCGTCGATGAGTCTAGAAATCATATCACCTGAAATGTCGATCCCTTTTAATGAAGAGGTAGAGATCGTTAAATCACCGTAAGGTTCTCCGCCTTTAGCATCCACTTCTTGAATGTCGAGGTCTGCACCCATTTGTTTTAGCACATCTATAATACCAGTTCTCGTTTTGTTCAAACCGACATTTCTCAATACAATCCGGCTGTTTGGAACGATAGATCCAGCCACTAGGAAAAATGCAGCTGAAGAAATATCTCCTGGGACAAATACATTTGTTGCTTTTAACGTTTGTCCACCTTCAATTGAAACACTTTGTGCATCTTCATGTAGTGAGACCCCAAACATAGATAACATTCTTTCGGTATGGTCTCTTGATTTATGTGGTTCAGTTAACGTCGTTGTTCCTTCTGCCTGCAGTCCAGCTAAAAGGACAGCCGACTTAATTTGCGCACTTGCAACTGGAGACTCATAAGAGATGGCTTTTAAATTGCCCCCACGTATAGAAAGTGGTGTATACTCGCCATTTGCTCTGCCATCTATCTTGGCTCCTAATTGTCTTAGCGGACCTGTTACCCGTTTCATCGGCCTTTTGGCAATACTTTCGTCACCGATCAGCGTACTGTGGAACTCACAGCCAGCCAAGATTCCCATCATTAAACGAATGGTCGTGCCTGAGTTACCAACATCGAGAATATCGCTCGGCTCTTTAAGTCCTTTTAGTCCCTTGCCATGAATGACAACATCTGTACCTTTTTGTTCGATGTCGACACCCATTTTTCTAAAACAATCAATCGTACTTAAACAATCAGCGCCAGGAAGAAAGTTTTTTACTACTGTAGTCCCGTCAGCAATAGCGCCAAACATCACAGATCTATGAGAAATAGATTTATCTCCTGGAATATGAATTTCTCCATTCATAGGAGCATTTTTATGAATTTTCATGTTCCTCACCTCAATCAGCATAAAATGTATCGTAATTTGCTCTATTTTTTATACAGAGTTCTGCCCGCTTTCGATCATCATCTGTTTGAAAACTAATGCGTAAAATCCCGTTAATGTCTTCTCGTGTTTCAATAATACGGATATTTGTAATACTAATGTTTTCATTTGCTAGATATCCTGTAATTTCCGAAATAACACCAGGATGATCCGGCACATCCACATAAAGGTCATAAAAAGCAGGGATAGCTCCTTTTTTCCTCAGAGGCAGGCCGTCACGATATTCCTTGGCCTCTTGGAAATAAGAGAATAACCCCTCAGCATCTTCTTGTTGCACAAAGGATTCAATGCGGTCAATCTCTTTTTTCCATTCATAAAACCGGTCTAAAATCTTGTTTTTATTGTGCAAAAGGATGTCGCGCCACATTGCAGGATTACTTGATGCAATACGGGTAATATCTCGAAAGCCTCCAGCAGCAAACCGTTTCACAAGAGGAAATTCTTCTTCAAAATGATGTGCTTGATGCACAAGACTGGCAGCGACGATGTGTGGAAAGTGACTAATCACACTTGTCACAGCATCATGTTCTTCGGGTGTCATTTCAATGAAATGAGCATTGGTTCCCTTCAGCAGATCCTTCAAACGGTCAACAGCCTGACGGCTTGTGACTTTTGCTGGCGTTAAAATGTAGAATGCATTTTCAAATAAAAAATCTTTCGCTGCAATGACACCTGATTTATGAGACCCTGCCATCGGATGCCCGCCAATAAATTGGTAATGATCAGGCAGCGTTTTTTCAGCAAAATGAACGACCTTTTGCTTTGTGCTCCCTACATCCGTAATCGTGAGCTCTCTTTCAATTCCAGATACCGCAATATCGTTTAACATTTTGACCGTTTGTTGAACTGGCGTTGCCAAAATAATCGTTGCTGATGCTTTTAAGCCTTCCATAAAGGACTCGGCAGTCGCATCAATGATGCCGAGTTTTGTTGCAGCAATCATTTGTTCTTTTGAGACATCATAGCCTACAATTTTTTTATGAGGAAACTCTTTTTTAATCGACAGTGCAATAGAACCACCAATTAAACCAAGTCCAGCGATTAATATGGTTTCGTTTGCTTCATTCATGTTCATCACCTGATTTTTCGCGAAAATTAAACAAGCTGTTTCAATAGCTTATATGTATATTGGATGAGCTACAACGAAAGCCATATCCCATAAACAGGATATGACTTCATTGTTATGCTACGCACGAATGCCTTGTAATAAATCGGCAAGTGTAGTTAGGATTTCTTCATTTTGCTCCTTTGTTCCAACAGTAATACGCAAAGAAGTTGGGAATCCGAGAGCTTGACCAGATCGAACGATATAGCCCTTTTTCAAAAGTGCATTGAACAGTTCATCTGCATCTCTTTTAAAATCGATCAGCACAAAGTTTGTTTGAGACGGATAGATAAATAATCCAAAACGGTCTGCAAATTCTTGATATTGCTTGAGACCTGCTTCATTTTTTTCCCTGCACGATTGAATGAAGTCTTGATCTTTAATGGCTGCACGTGCAGCTGCCTGAGCGATACGACTTGTATTAAATGGCTCTCTCGCAGGTTCAATGGAGGTAATCAATTCCTCTGAAGCAACCCCATAACCTACTCGAAGTGCCGCAAGTCCATATGCTTTAGAGAATGTGCGCAATACAATGACATTTTGATAGGCTTTTAATAGAGATAAACTGTTCGGAAAGTCTTCTGCGCGAACATATTCAAAATATGCTTCATCTAGAACGACAAGCACATGAGCAGGCACTTGATCTAAGAACGATACGAGCTCAGATTCTGACAAATGATTTCCTGTCGGATTGTTCGGGTTACACACCCAAACGACTTTTGTGTTGTCATCAATCGCATCCAGCATTCCCTTTAGATCATGAGCTCCACCATTTAGAAGTGGTACTTCTCTAATCTCTGCATGCTCAATCACTGCATTGTGACGGTATTGCGGGAATGACGGAGATGGGATCACCGTATTTGTATGTTGATCAAGGAATGCCCTAGCAATAATTTGCACAAGTTCATCTGAGCCATTCCCGAATATTAATTGTTTTTCATTTACTTGAAGAAACTCAGCCAGTTCCGTTCTTAAACTTGCGCTGTATCCGTCTGGATAAATCGCTAAATGTTCAAGTTCAGCTTGTATGGCCTCTCTTGCATGTGTGGAACATCCAAAAGGGTTTTCATTTGAAGCCAATTTCACAATTTTGTCTAATTGATATTCTTTTTTGACCTCTTCAATTGGTTTACCAGGTTGATACGGTTTTAGCTGTTTTAATTGATCTTTGATTTGCAAAATGTTTCACCTCATTTGAATGAATAGAGGGGACTAAATGTTTTTGCATATGTTTCAAATTCTCTTAAAGCCTCTTGGCGTGTATCACTTACTACTAATTGTTCTTGAAGCTCTTCAATTTTTTTGACAAGCGCACTGCCTACAACGACACCATCACTAATTTTATTCATTGAGTCTACTTGTTCTCTTGTTGAAATGCCAAAACCTACTGCAACCGGTATTTGGCTCAGCTGTTTCACTTGTTGAATAAAATCTGTAATCGATGCGTCGAAAGATTGTCTGACACCTGTGACGCCGAGAGATGAAACACAATACACAAAACCTTCTGCCTGCTCTACAATTTTTTCTAATCGTTCCTTGCTTGTTGGTGCAACGAGTGATATATATGAAATGTCGTGTGCTTGACAGTTCTTCTGCAGCTCGCTGCTCTCTTCAAAAGGCAAGTCGGGTGTTAAGAGTCCCGAAATATGATTTTTGCGCAGTAAAGCGAAAAAGTATTCTGTGTCTAATTGTAACACAGGATTATAATACGTAAATAGAATTACAGGAATTTTTACGCCGTTTTTTTTCATCTTTCCTGCTAATTCTATCGCTTTTACGATATTCATACCATGATGAAGTGCTCTTTTAGAAGCTCTTTGAATGACAGGGCCGTCCGCTAACGGATCGGAATACGGCACACCTAGTTCAATTGCATGTGCCCCTGCTGCTTGAAGCGCGAGGGCTAAATCAATGGTGATCTCTTCTGATGGATCACCCGCTGTAATAAATGGAATAAATAATTTCTCATCTTGCTCTAATTGAAATGTGATCATTTTGTTTCACCCTCACTTTCAAGCACATTCATTAATGTATGCACGTCCTTATCTCCTCTGCCTGACAAGCAGACAAGGACAATGTCATCTTCTCTCATGTTTTGACTCATCTCAAACGCTTTTGCTAAAGCATGTGCAGATTCGATTGCTGGCAGGATTCCTTCTTTTTCTGTGAGCAGTTTTAACGCATCTAGTGCTTCTTGATCTGTCGCACTCACATATTGAACCCGGCCGCTCGCATGCAAGTACGCATGCTCTGGTCCGATCCCCGGATAGTCTAATCCAGCTGAAATCGAATAAGGCTCAATAATTTGACCAAATTCGTCTTGGATCAAGTATGTCAAAGATCCATGTATGACACCTTTTGTCCCTTTCGTGATGGTCGCTGCATGAAGCGGAGTATCGATTCCTTTCCCAGCAGCTTCTACACCAATGATATCGACTTCTTCATCTAAGAACGCCCGGTACATTCCAATCGCATTACTCCCGCCGCCAACACAGGCAACGACTTTATGAGGAAGCTGCCCTTCCTTTTCCAGTATCTGCGCTTTTGCCTCATCTCCGATCATCCGCTGAAATTCACTGACGATTTGAGGATACGGATGAGGTCCAACGACTGAGCCGATCATATAAAAATGGTCACTGCAATGCTGGACCCAATAACGGATGGCTTCATTGGTTGCATCCTTTAATGTTCCGTTCCCACTTGTGACAGGTATCACTTCAGCACCGAGCAGTTTCATTCGGAACACATTGAGAGATTGTCTTTCCACATCTTCTTTTCCCATAAATACAGTGCAGGATAAACCGAATTTTGCCGCCACTGTTGCAGCAGCTACCCCATGCTGACCTGCTCCTGTTTCGGCGATGATATTTGATTTACCCATTTTTTTTGCTAGCAGAGCCTGCCCCAGGGCATTGTTAATTTTATGAGCGCCTGTATGGTTTAAATCTTCTCTTTTTAAATAGATTTTAGCACCGCCGAGATATGCCGATAATTGATCAGCGTATGTGAGTGCAGTAGGTCTGCCTGAATAGTTTTTCAAAAGCGATATATATTCCTTTTGAAAAGCAGGGTCTTCTTTTAATTCACGAAAAGCTTGTTCGATCTCTTCTAGTGGCTGCATGAGCGTTTCAGGAACGAATTTCCCCCCGAATTCTCCATATCTGCCAATCTCATTTGGATATGCGTACATGGTTCAACATCCTTTCTTCGAGCGCTTTCATCTTTGTACTGCTTTTCTTCCCGTTTTCTTCTATACCGCTTGAAAGGTCTATGGCGTCTGGGCCAAAAGCAAGCAGATCTGTTATGGTACCTGGCGTAATCCCGCCAGCAATGGCGCAAGTTTTCCCCAGTTGTTTTGCATGCTGAACATATGAAGGCACCGCCTCCCATGCAAAAGCTGTTCCAGAACCGCCTCTCACTCCTTTTACTTTCGCATCAATGAGAAAACCATCGACACTTGGAGCGAATGCCGTCATATGTTCAAGTGTTTCGTTTACATCGGGCTCGTGATGGAACACTTTCCAAACGAGAGCCTTCGTTTGCTGTTTGATGTCATTTGCATCTTCTGGCGTCTCATCGCCATGAAGCTGCACAATATCTAAAGGAAGGTTGTTTGTGATCTCGCAAACTTTTGGTGTTTTTTCATTCACAAATACACCCACTATCTCTTTTTTGCATTTTACTTGTGACAGCCAGTGTTTCACTTGATCTGGATGAACTCGTCTTTTACTCGGGGCAAAGATAAAACCGATAGCATCCGCTTGAGATTGTGAGATGCATGCGACATCCTCTTGTGAGACAGCCCCGCAATATTTTAAATAAGGCATCCTATTCATTCTCCGAACAATGCCTGAACGGCTTTCTCCTGTGATTGTTCCCTCATTAAAGATTCACCAACAAGAACGGCGTTTGCTCCGTTCTGTTTCACAAAGGTCAGATCATCAAATGTCTTTATGCCACTTTCACTGACTAGTAATACGTCTTTTGGAACAAGTGGCGCGATCTCTTTTGTTTGTTCAACTGTTGTTGTAAACGTATTGAGATTCCGGTTGTTCACGCCGATGATCTCAGGAGTGAATAGGTGTAAGATCTTTTCTAGTGTATGTGCTGCATGTACTTCAACGAGGACATCCAGTCCTTTTTCTTTCGCTTCTGTATAGAGTTCATACAGCTTTTGCGGCTCAAGCACCTCTCCAATTAATAAAATGGCATCTGCCCCTATCCGTTTGGACTCTTCTACTTGTATAGAGTCAATTATAAAATCTTTTCTTAAAATAGGACGTGTGATGTGTTCTTTAATAAGAGACAAATATTCGTTTTTCCCTTGGAAAAACGGTTCATCCGTTAAGACAGATAAACAATCTGCATTTGATGCTTCGTATGCTTTCGCTGTCTGTAAAGGATCAAAATGAGGCTGAATGATTCCTTTGGAAGGAGACGCTTTTTTCACCTCAGCAATCAGTCCAATCGAGCGGTGAGGATTTATAAGGGCTTCTTTAAATGATCGTCTTTCATAATGTCCATCCTCAGGTAATTGCAAGGTTTGCACATGTTCTTTTTTACGATCGATAATTTGATTAAGCATAGATCTCTTCCTCTTTCGTTTTTTGTTTTAGACGCGCTAATTGTTCTTTAGCTGATCCGTTTTTGATCGTTTCTAATGCTTTCATTGTGCCCGCCATCAGACTCTCTGCTTTTCCTGCCACATATAATGCGGCTCCAGCATTAAGCGCTGTAATATGAAGCGGCGCTCCTCCTGCTTGATAATTCAATATATTCTGAATCAATTTGGCGCTTTCTTCTGGTGATTGGACCTGAATGTCTGATAAATGCCCTTTTTCAAGTCCAAAGTCTTCTGGGTTTAACGTATATTCCGTCATGACACCTTTTTTGAGTTCAATGATGTATGAATTTGCTGTAATGGTTAATTCATCCAGCCCATCATCTCCGCAAACAAACAGGACATGTTCTGGCTCTAAAGGAGCAAGAGCTTTCGCCATGAGCCTTGCCTTTTCTTTTGCATATACACCGATGATTTGCTTTTTGGCCTGCATCGGGTGGCAAAGCGGTCCTAATAAGTTAAATACCGTCCGAAATCCAAGCTGCTTGCGTACGGCGGCTACTTGTTTCATCGAAGAATGATAGAGCGGTGCAAATAAAAAGCCCATGTTTTTCTGCTGTATTTGCCGTCTTGTTTCTTCAGGTGTGGATTGAATTTGAATACCAAGACATTCTAGCACGTCAGCACTCCCGCTTTTAGAGGAGACGGAACGATTTCCGTGCTTGGCGATTTTCGCCCCAGCAGCTGAAGCAACGATGGCGGCGGCTGTTGATATATTAAATGTTGATAAACCATCGCCTCCTGTACCGCACGTATCAACGACATCGAGTGATCTTTCTACCGGTGCTGCATGCTGTCTCATGGCTTTCACGAAGCCTGTCATTTCTTCGGCGGTTTCTCCTCGATGCGCTAAAATAGATAGACTAGCAGCGACTTCAGCATCTGTTAACGAGCCGCTCATCATATCATGCATCAGGCCATACGCTTCTTTTTCTGATAGTTTTCCTCCATTAACAAGAGCTGATAGTCGTTGATTCATTTGGCACACTCTCCTTTTCTGAGAAAATATGTTCAGCAAGCTGAATGGCTTTTAGAAGTGCTCCTGCCTTATTGCACGTCTCTTCCCATTCGTTTTCGGGAACGGAATCAGCGACAATGCCGGCACCTGCTTGTATAGAAGCAGTCTGATGTTTAACGCTCATTGTGCGAATGGTAATACAGGAGTCGATATTGCCGTCGAAACCAATATAGGCAATACAGCCGCCATACGTCTCTCTTGGCTCAGGCTCCATTTCGTTTAATAATTGCATCGCCCTAATTTTTGGGGCGCCTGTCAATGTGCCTGCTGGAAAAGCGGACATAAGCGCGTCTACTGGATGTGTATCTTGCTTCAGCTTTCCTGTCACAATAGAAATAATGTGCATGACGTGCGAAAAGTTCACAACTTTTGTAAAAGTTGGGACAGACACACTGCCGTATTCTGCCACACGTCCCACATCATTTCGAGCCAGATCCACCAGCATGTAATGCTCTGCTTTTTCTTTTTCATCATCGAGCAGCTCTCTTGCTAGTGCATCATCTTCTTCTTTTGTCATTCCTCGTTTTCTTGTACCAGCAATTGGATGGATTTCTAAGTGACCGTTTTTCGCATGGATTAATCGTTCTGGCGAGCTTCCGACTAAGTCTCGATCTTTTAATTTCATAAAATACATATACGGTGATGGATTGACAATCCGAAGCACACGATACAATTCAAATGAGCTCACGGTCACTGGAATGTCAAAACGCTGAGAAAGTACACCCTGGAAGATATCACCCGCTCGAATATACTCCTTGATTTTTTCGACATCCTTTAAAAATTTTGCTTTTTCATAGGTAGACGTCACCTGTTCAAACGAAGGGGGTTCATTCATATTCCCTGAGATAATCAGTTCTTTCATATCAATTTTTGTATGAAGCTGCTGTACCATCAGTTCAAGCTGCTTTTGATTTTCTCGATAAACCAGAATTTTTTCTTCCTCTGTTTCATGACCGTTCAGCTGCGTGTACTGAATAAAATGAACTTGGTTTGTTTCATGATCAAATGCGATCATTGTTTGGCAAACAAATAATGTGCAATTATCTGTTGTTGATGCATTCGGATGCGGCTTGACAGACGGCTCAATGTTAGGAATGAGGTCGTAACTTAAGTACCCTACGGCTCCGCCAGTAAATGGGATATCAATTTCAGGTGTCTTGATTTGATATTGCTCTTTCATCCAGTCAAGCAACTCTTTCAGCTCCGCTTTTTGCATCACTGACTTTCCCGCAGCGTCACGAGCAATATAATGGTCTTGCTCGTCATGTAATGTTAAAAAAGGATGTAATCCGATAAAGGAATATCTCGACCAGCTAGAAGATTCGTCTTTGCTTTCTAGCAAATACACAATATCCTGTTTCAGTTTCTCGACAATTTGAATGGGTGAGAGCGTATCAACTGTAATGGTTTCAACAATCGGGATGGTTTTGTAAAACTGACTGTCTCTTAAAAATTGGGTAAGGTTTGATTGGTATTTCATAAGCACACTCCTTAAATGGAATTAAGGAGAATGAGGGGACATCTTGAGGATTTGTTTGAGTATACGAAATAAGCCTAAAAGAGGCTTCGCTCTTTTAGGCAGTATGATTAAATAGAAGTATCGTATCTCTGCTCAACTCTACTCATCTCAACTACCCTAGTCTCATTCTCATCTTCTCTAAGCTTGCAATGCCGTTCACACCTGTGTGTAAACTTCGGCTCTTCATATCGTATTATAATTCCTTGTTTTTTGTCAACTGTAAATCAGGCCGAAGCGTGACAGCCTCTTCCAAGTATACGTGCTGTATGTCTTCCTGCTTGGCATCTGTCTGAACGGTCATTAAAACGCGAATACACTTCTTTAGACCTCCATCAATGTCAAGCTCTTGCATACAAGTGACAGGCACATAGGTCCATCCTTCAAACTGCCTGAGTGCTTTTGCTGGAAAAACGGAGTGAATATCTTGTGTAGCTGAAATCAAGATCTGCACGACACGCTCTGGATCTACTTGGTTTTTTGAAATGATCGCTTCTAGCAGCTGCTTCGTTTTGGTTAACACTTCTGTTTCAGTATCTTCTGTCACAGTTGTAGCCCCGCGTATCCCGCGAAACATCATAGACAGCCCTCCTCCCGTTTCCATTCTTCGAGCCAGTGATACAGCTCATCTTTTGTGAAAGATTGCAGGGTGACGTCTCCAACTTGTTTTAGCAAAACAAATTGAACACTCCCACCTCTTGCCTTCTTATCACCAATCATGCGATCGACAAATGTTTTGGTTGAAATCGTTTGTGTGACTTGTACTGGGAACCCTAGTTCTTTCATCCACACTTTAAGTTTCTCACGATCTAGGCTGAGTCCTTGCTCTTTTTCACTGACATATAAAGCAAACTGCATGCCAATTGCAATGGCATCTCCATGCGTAATCGCACCGTATCCATACTCCGCTTCAATGGCATGACCTAGTGTATGACCTAAATTCAAGTATGCCCGCACACCTTGTTCTTTTTCATCTTCTTGAACAATGGATGCTTTCACTTGAATCCCTTGATAAAGCATATGTGCCAGTTCATCCTTTGATAATTCTGTCAACGAACGAATGGACATCAGTTCTGATAAAAAGACTTCATTTGAAATCAGTGCATGTTTTATCACCTCAGCAAAGCCTGATCTTAGTTCTATTGGTGAGAGTGTCTCTAGCATACTTGTATCATAGATGACAGCTGCCGGTTGATGAAACGCACCAATTAAATTTTTGCCGAGCGGATGATTGATTCCGGTTTTTCCGCCGACTGCACTATCATGTGCAAGCAGCGTGGTCGGTACTTGAATAAAATCAATGCCTCTCATATAAGTGGCAGCAGCAAAGCCAGCCAAGTCTCCAATCACCCCGCCTCCTAATGCAATGATGCATGAGGAGCGGTCGAGTTGAAATTGGATGGCTTTCGTATGAATCTGCTCAAACTGCGCAAACGATTTTGATTGTTCTCCGTTTGGTACCACCACTTTTTGTACAGACCATTTCTGTTTAAGTAATTGAACCATTTCATCTCCATAAAGGGCATCGACGGCAGAATCTGTCACGATGAAAAGCTTCGTGTAGGATCGTCCAGTGGAAGTAATCAAGTCTACGATATTGTGTCTAATCCCATCACCGATATATACAGGATAAGTGGCTGAAGACGTCTTCACTTCCAGTGTTTTCATTAAAACTCCCTCTGAAGCTGGCGCATTTTGTCCACATTTTCTTTAATGCGGTCAATTTGATCAAGACCAAACTGCTCAACCACTGCATTGGCGATTTCCCATGCAACGACTGCTTCTGCCACAACACTTGCGGCTGGAACAGCACAGCTGTCAGAACGCTCAATACTTGCAGAGAAAGGTTCTTTTGTTTCAATATCCACGCTTTGCAATGGTTTGTATAAGGTTGGGATTGGTTTCATAACCCCTCTTACGACGATCGGCATGCCAGTTGACATTCCGCCTTCAAGACCACCTAAGCGGTTCGTTTTTCTCGTATAGCCTTTTTCTTCATCCCAAATGATTTCATCATGAACTTCACTGCCATTTTTAGAAGCCGCCTCAAAGCCAATACCGAATTCAACTCCTTTAAAAGCGTTGATACTAAGTACTGCACCTGCAAGCTTGCTATCCAGTTTGCGGTCATAATGCACATAGCTGCCGACTCCAACCGGCATCCCTTCAACGATGACTTCGACAATACCGCCAATTGAATCGCCGTTTTTCTTCGCTTCGTCAATGGCATCCATCATTTTTTGACCAGCTTCACTGTCATAGCAGCGAACAGGTGATTCTTCTGTTATTTTTTGCAAATCTTCAATAGATTCATAAGCGGTATGGGAAGCTTTTACTCCACCAATTTCAAGGACGTGACCAGCCACTTTGATTCCAAGGTGAGCCAAAATTTGTTTCGCTACTGCACCTGCTGCTACACGAACCGTTGTCTCGCGTGCTGATGAGCGCTCTAATACGTTTCTCATATCACGGTGACCATATTTAATTGCACCATTTAAATCCGCATGCCCTGGTCTTGGACGAGAGATTTGACGCTTCATTTCACTCTCTTCTTCTTCGGTAATCGGCTCTGCACCCATGACCTTTGTCCAGTGCTTCCAATCATTATTTTCAACAACAAGTGCAATAGGAGAACCTAATGTTTTCCCGTGGCGAACACCACTTAACACTTTCGCTTGGTCTTTTTCAATCTGCATTCTTCTTCCGCGGCCATGACCTTTTTGTCTTCTAGCCAGTTCATAATTGATGTCATCCTGCTCTATGTAAAGTCCCGCTGGAACTCCTTCAATAATTGTGGTCAGTTGTGGACCATGTGATTCACCTGCTGTTAAGTACCTCATGACTTATTCTCCCTTCATCGCATTAACGCTTTTAAGTAAAACTATGATAACACACTTCCTACTAAAAAGTCAGCTATTACCCCTTCTTTTGATAAAAGAAAGTATCAGCAGAGGTTAATCCAAACTTTTCTGGGTGAAAAATTTGTTCTGTAGAACCAACAAATAATACGCCATTTTGCTTTAAACTGCTGCTCATTTTTAAGTAAATTTCTTCTTTCGCCTCTTCTGTAAAGTAGATGAGGACATTTCGGCACACGATGAGATCCAGCTGTTTTTCATATGGATCTGCTAAAAGGTTGTGTTTCTTAAATTGAATGTGCTTTCGAATCTCATCCTTCACCGTGTAAAATGAAGAATCTTCTTTGGTGAAATATTTTTGCTTGATTTGATCTGGCACCTCTTGCAAAGATCGTTCATGATATCTTCCTTTTTGCGCGGATTGCAAGACTTTATCATCAATATCCGTTGCAATAATTTGGAAGTCTTTCACAAGCGGATGGCTTGATAGCAGCATTGAGAGTGTATACGGCTCTTCTCCAGTAGAGCAAGCTGCACTCCATATTTTTAGGGTGCCACTGTTTTTTGAAAGAAGCGGCAGGATTTTTTGATCAAGTACTTCCCAGCGCTGATAGTTTCGGTAAAATTCTGACACATTGATCGTCATTCGATCCATCGTTTCATCTAATAGCGCTTTGTCCTTTTCAAGAGCAGACGCAAATGCCTCAAAATCTTTATATCCTTTTTTATCATAAAGGGATGTTAATCTTCGTTTCATTTGTGCTTCTTTATATAAGTTCAGATCTACCCCAGTTAGTTTTTTCCATTTCCCAACAAATACTTGATACTGATCCATCAATGTCCTCTCCTGTCTCATCTATCTTTGTCCTAGTATAGCTGTTTTTATCATAAATTTGTATCATCTCATGCGAAAATTCGTATAGAAATCTCAATATAAAAAAGCCAAAGTGATCATTTGATGAACACTTTGGCTTGAACATTAATAAATCCAGCTTGAGATCGTTTGATCCCAGTTTGTCAGTTCTTCTTGTTTAAAGAAAAGGTTGATTTCTCTTTCGGCACTTTCTGGTGAGTCTGAGCCATGGATAATATTTTTGCCAACAGTTAATCCATAGTCGCCTCTGATCGTTCCTGGGAGCGCTTCCTTCGGATTTGTCTTTCCGATCATCTGCCTTGTTACGTCTACGACTTGTTCACCTTGCCATACCATCGCAAATACAGGTCCTGACGTAATAAAGTCAACCAATTCACCGAAAAATGGTTTTTCTTTATGCTCTCCGTAATGTGTTTCTGCTACTTCTTTTGGAATGCTCATGAGCTTTGCTCCAACAAGCTGAAGCCCCTTTTTTTCGAATCTTGACAAAATTTCACCGATTAATTGTCTTTCCACACCATCAGGTTTGACCATAAGAAATGTTTTGTCCATATACGTTTTCCACCCCGTCGTTATGTATGTATAGGCTTACATTGTTACAAAGTGATCGTATCATTTTTTTTTATAATAATCAATTTTTGACAAAAAATTTCACAAAAAAACCAACCAACGAAACGTTGATCAGAATTTTCGTTTACCAATATATTTTGCAATCGACGCTAATGAAGATTTAGCCCGCCCGCGCGGAAGTTGATCGAGCTGTTCAAATGCTTTTTTCAAATACATTTCACTCACTCGAATGGAACGGTCGATCGCATCTGTTTGTTTGAGATGTTCAATCACAGGCTTCAGCTGCTTTTCTGTCGTTCCACTATTGATCAGCTTCAACTGACTTTCTAATGTCGGGTTCTGAAGTGCATATAAAACAGGAAGAGTGACATTTCCTTGTAAAAGGTCCCCACCAACAGGCTTGCCTAATTCTTCTTCAGTTGATGTAAAATCAAGGACATCATCAATGATTTGGTACGACATACCAACATAGTACCCAAACCAGTAAAGGGCTTTATGTGTTTTTTCATCTGTTCCAGCTGCAATCGCACCTAATTGGCAGCTGCCTGCAATAAGCAAGGCTGTTTTTCGTTTAATTCTTCTTAAATATGTACGAAGATTTTGGTCCATGTTGTATTTATCTTTGACTTGTTCTATTTCCCCAAGACAGAGCTCGACGACCATTTTTGACAAAATTTCATGTGCCATTGGGTGATTGATTTTCGTCATGTACTCGAGTGACCTTGCAAATAAGTAATCCCCCGTGTACATCGCAATTCTGTTGTCCCATTTTGCTTTAATCGTCGGTTTTCCTCTTCTCAGTTCTGCATCATCAATGACATCGTCATGGACAAGTGATGCCATATGAATTAATTCAAGCGCTACGGCTACATATTTAATTTTATTAATATCATAGTCACCAAACATGCCTGAAAGGAGAACAAAAACGGGGCGGATTCGTTTTCCGCCCGCTTGCAGCAAATGAAGACCGGCTTCACTTAATAATGCATAATCAGAGCGAACTGTTTGTTCAAGCTCTTTTTCAATTATATCGATATCATGATTTAGAAAAGAAATCATTGCTTTTAGTTTCATTATTTTCACCCAAATATCGTTTATTCAAATCTTCTTTCCGATATGTGTTGCTGCTACACCGCCTGTAAATGGATGATACGAGACATCAGATAGACCGGCCTCTTCAAAAAGAGACGCCAGTTCTTTCATGCCAGGGAACGTTTTGGCTGATTCTTGAAGCCATGAATACTCCTGATAGCTTTTGGCAAACAGCTTGCCAAAGAGCGGCATGATGTATTTGAAATAGACATAATACCCTTGTTTAAACCCAATCATCTCAGGCTGTGATGTTTCAAGGCAGACAACCATTCCACCGGGTTTTACCACTCGTGTCATTTCCTTTAGCACTGTTAAGTAATCAGGGACATTTCGAAGGCCAAAACCGATTGTGACATAATCAAATGAGTTGTCCTCAAAAGGAAGCTCCATTGCGTTGCCGTGGAGCAGCTCAATTTGATTGTAGCCGCCTGTTTTCACCTTCGTTTCGCCAACACTCAGCATATTTTTACTGAAGTCAAGACCTTTGACCTCGCCAGTTTCTCCAACAGCGTCTGCAAGCGCAATTGTCCAATCGGCAGTTCCGCAGCATACATCTAGTGCTTTGGCTCCTTTTTGAACATTCATGAGCTTCATTGTTTTATCGCGCCATTTTTTATGCTGTTTAAAGCTAATGACAGAGTTCATTTGGTCATAGTTTTTATAAATTTTTTCAAATACACCGTGTACTCGCTGTTCTTTTGATTGCTGCATGACTTACCCTTCTTCCACTTTCTGATGGTACGCAGGTTCATTTTTCATATGATCCAAGCGATTTAATAGCTCTTTTTGAACGATCGGAGATGAAACTAGATGCTCCTTGATTGATCGTTTGGCCTTTTCATAGCCTTCATTCTCAAAGTTGTCAAAACATGTATAGGCGTCCGTATAGCTATCGTTCAAAAAAAGTTTTAAATGTTTGTCGTCTTCTGCTTGTTTCATAAAACGTTTATAAACAAGGAAGCGACTTGCAATTTCATTCCAATGCGTCAATTGAAAGTGCTCAGAAATTCTTTGGAATAGCGCAGATTCCACTGTAGCAACACTTTTATAAAAGTGGGCTGCATCTTGAATGGATCGATCATATAGTCTAATTTTATGTTCATTAATCTCTTTGATCGCCGTGGCGAGAGTGCGGATCATGTAAATATCTTTCATGTCAGAGAGAAGAGAGTAATAGAGACCGCTGAAATAGTCTCCTGCTAGGATGGTCAACTGACGATTTTTGAACTCGTCTTGTTTGATGGCTGCAGCAGTTGTGACTTCGTCATGGGTATCAAGGGCAATTTGCACAAGCATCGCCGTTAAAATATAATTTTCTTTTTTCTCAGCATCGATTTGAGCTTCATCAAACATTGCATGAAAAAGAAGGAGCTTATCTTCATCGATGAGCGGCGCACGCAAATGCTTCGCCAAATAAGGATGAGAAAGCTTTTTGTTTAATTTTATATTCAGATTAGATAAAATTCCGTAGATGTCTTGCAAAGATATCACCCTTGTCCCAAAAATTACAGTTTCATATGTAGCTCTCTACATTGTATAGAGATTTATTATATCATATCAGGTCTGACTTTCATGCTATCAAGTGCATAGTCGAGCGTTATTTCTTTGCTTCGCTTTGAATTTCACCGAAGCTTGTTTGAATGACAGCATCGCCCCGCACTTTGATGGCTGATGTGTGCTCAGTAAATTGTGCGATAATGACTTCACCTTTATCGAGCTTTTCGGAATGGTGAAATCTTGTATCGGAGCCTCTAGTTAAGCCGATCACATTGACACCATTATCAATGGCTTTAATCACCACAAAATCAGATGCTTTATTTTCACTCAATCTGTTCACCTTCCATCTAATGATTAGTCGTTTTTAATAAAGGAAAGCACTTCTGCTCGTGCTGCCGCATCATTTGCAAATGTACCGCGTACGGCTGAAGTGACTGTTTTAGCGCCGGGCTTCTTCACTCCGCGCATCGTCATACACATATGCTCTGCTTCAACGACAATCATCACACCATGTGGATTTAAGGTTTCTACCATACTGTCTGCAATCGTTGATGTAATGCGTTCCTGAAGCTGCGGGCGCTTTGCCACGGCCTCTACTGCTCTTGCCAGCTTGCTGAGTCCCGTTACTTTTCCGCCGCGCGGAATATAAGCGACATGGGCTTTGCCATAGAATGGCACAAGGTGGTGTTCACACATTGAATGAAAAGCAATATCTTTGACAAGAACGAGTTCTTCATGATCTTCACCAAAAATGGTTTTAAAATGTTCTTTTGGATCTTCATTTAATCCCGAGAACACTTCTTCATACATTTTTGCTACTCGTTTTGGGGTATCAAGAAGTCCTTCACGATCTGGATCTTCTCCAATCGCTTTTAATATATCGCGTACAGCGTGTTCAATTAATTCTTTATTTATTTCACTCATGTATTATATCCTCCAAAGGCGATTACATTTCATTCAGATTCTAGCACACTTCAGATCCTAAAAGCAAAGGAGAGCGTTCTAAACAAACCATTTGATTCAAAAGGAAAAGCCCCTTATCAAAGGGGCTTTTCTAGACCAGTGTGAAACTGTATATGTATAACTCCTTCAATAGGATCATTACACATAACGATTATTTACCTGCCACCGCGTCTTTAAGTGCTTTACCTGGTTTGAAAGCAGGTACTTTGCTTGCAGGGATTTCGATCTCTGCACCAGTTTGTGGGTTACGTCCTTTACGAGCTGAACGCTCACGTACTTCAAAGTTACCAAAACCAATAAGTTGGATTTTGTCACCATTTTTAAGTGCATCTAAAATTGTATCAAAAACAGAATCAACTGCTTTTGTCGCGTCTTTTTTAGATAACTCGCTTGCTTCAGCAACCGCGTTAATAAGTTCTGTCTTGTTCATGCCTTTCACCTCCTCCCAAAAATATGCATTCAATAGATTGTTATCATTTCTTCACAATTCATCTTCTTTCTATACACTTTTTTTGAAAAAAAGAGCGTCTAGAAAGCGTCATACATGGCTTTTCATTAGAAAACTTCTCTTTGAAGGAATGTTTGTCCAACAAAGTGAAGATTTTCTGTAAGTAGATTAACACATATGAAATACCATATCAAGCATTTTAAAGGGAAGAATCCTTATTCGTCAAGGATTAAGGGCACTTTTGCGAACGAATATTCCTAATTTCAGCCTGAATCTGACTAATCTTTATACAATTGTCTTTTTATGACTTAACCCGCACGCAAAAAAAGACCCCCATCAATGAGAGGTCCCACATCCTATAGAATAATCGCGATCAGACCACCTGATCCTTCGTTAATAATTCGTTCAAGCGTTTCCTTTAGTTTATACCTTGCATTTTCCGGCATTAGCGAGAGTTTTGCTTGAATGCCTTCTCTGACAAGCGAGCTGAGTGAGCGTCCAAATATATCGGAATTCCAGATAGAAAGTGGATCATCTTCAAAGTCTTGCATTAAGTATCTGACAAGCTCTTCACTTTGTTTTTCTGTTCCGATAATCGGCGCAAACTCACTTTCTACATCTACCTTAATCATATGAATAGAAGGCGCGACTGCTTTTAATCTGACGCCGAATCTTGATCCTTGCCTAATAATTTCCGGCTCATCTAAACTCATGTCTGACAAAGCTGGTGCCGCAATTCCGTAACCAGTCTGCTTCACCATTTTCAAAGCGTCAGACACTTGATCATACTCTGTTTTCGCATGTGCAAAATCTTGCATTAGCTCAAGAAGGTGATCTTTGCCCCTAATTTCCACACCAACCACTTCTTTTAGGATATGATCATATAGATCATCCGGCGCATACAGATCAATTTCTGCGATCCCCTGACCCATTTCAATGCCTGCTAAGCCCGCTCTTTCGATAAAATCGAATTCACTGAATTGACCTACCACTCGGTCAACATCTCTTAATCTCTTAATATCCTTGACGGTTTCTTTCACTGAATTCTGATAACTCTCTCTTAGCCAATGATCTTCTTTTAGTACCATGACCCAGCTTGGCAGGTTCACATTCACCTCAAGCACTGGGAATTCATATAATGCTTCACGAAGTACACTGAGGACGTCTTGTTCTCTCATACTTTCGACACTCATCGCGAGTACAGGAATATCATATTTTTGACTAAGCTCCTGCCGCAGTGCTTCTGTTTCAGGGTGATAAGGTCTCACAGAGTTGATCACCATAATAAACGGCTTTCCAACTTCTTTGAGTTCGTCAATGACACGTTCTTCTGATTCAATATAGTCATGTCTTGGGATTTCTCCAATTGATCCATCTGTTGTAATCACAACACCAATCGTTGAATGCTCTTGAATGACCTTGCGTGTACCAATTTCCGCTGCTTCATGAAACGGGATAGGTTCTTCATACCACGGCGTATTAATCATTCTCGGACCATTTTCATCTTCATACCCGCGTGCACCAGGCACGGTGTAGCCTACACAATCGACAAGCCTAATGTTGACATCCAGGCCGTCGCTCACGTGAATGGATGCCGCTTGATTTGGCACAAATTTTGGTTCTGTGGTCATAATGGTTTTTCCTGCTGCGCTTTGCGGCAATTCATCCTGTGCTCTTGCACGGTCTGCCTCATTATTGATATTCGGGAGCACCACGAGCTCCATAAACTTTTTAATAAACGTAGATTTCCCTGTACGAACAGCTCCAACGACTCCTAAATATATATCGCCTCCTGTTCGTTCAGCGATATCCTTGAAAATATCGACTTTTTCCAAGTGATCCCCTCCCGGACTTGCTATCCTCGTTTTCAAATAAAATACTCTATACTTCAATCAAACGGTGCTTGAAAGGTGTCAGGACAATATATGTGTATGACGTTGTCCTATTTGAATATGACACCTTTTTTGTTTTGAGAGTATGTTTAGCCATAAAAAAACCTTTCTCCTCATTTATATGCAGAGGAGAAAGGTTCATTCTTGTTTATGACGTCTTTTTTTCTAAAAAAGCCGGGTCACCTTTTTTGTTGATCGTATATGGAACAGAAAACGCTGGTACAAACGGGGTTTCCTGCCAATAGACATCTTGAATATTTTCACCTGGTTTCAGCTTTTGTTTCGTATTTTTCAAAATCTGGGCAAAATCACTGCGATAGTCAACATAGATTTCGCCATTTGAGGAAATCAGTAATGGAAGGGATTCACCCGTGACAGGGCTCGTCACTGTAGGCGGTGCTTTTAACCCTAGTTTTTTTTCATCTAACGTATATAAATCTTTGGATACTACTTTGCCATATGGCGGATATGTATGTTCATCTTGATATATTTTGATCCTTAGACGTAATTCACTGATCGTTTGTGTCATTTTGACATCAAGCAGTTTCACCGTTGGGTTTTGTTCGACGTCTGTGAGGACATAGATATATTCGCCTCCGCCTTCAAAAGATGTCGACGGTACATCGTGTAAATATCTTGGTGACAGACGCTTAAAGTCAATGACATACTTCTGATAAATAGGTGTGTCGCCTTCTTTTGTTTCAATGGGCAAAAGGCCATTTGTCGCTTTTTGAAAATCTTCAATCGCGGTCTGCACACTTTGCAGCTGCTCTTTATATGGCACGCGGTTTTCAGCTTTGCGATTCTCTGGATATAGGCACCCCGTAAGTAAAATAAGTGTTAACAGCATGACACTGATTTTTGCTTTGATCATCACATTCTTCCTTTTTCTTTATTCATTGACCGGCCCGCTAAATACAACTAAAAACACAATGATACCTGATATGAGCATCAAGCTGTACGCAACAGTCGAGGCTGTTATTTTCAGAAATCGGCTCTTCAGCTTAAACCTACTAAGATAAATGGTTACAACGGCTAAAAACATGAGCCCCATTGAACCAAGCGCAAACCACATCTTGATTAAAGCAAAACTCATCGTGCCTGTCCCCCTTTAATACAAACGAATTGTAAGCGTTTATATTTCATTCTAAACCAAAATTAAGTAAAATATCAATCATTTTTCCAATCATTCAGAAAAAAGTGCATAAAAAAACTGAAGCAAAGAGGGGGACTCTGCTTCAGTCATTAGGTCGACTATTTTTCCTCATTCTGTAGAGGCAAAGCTCTATTCAAACTTCATTGTTATGTTATGCAAGTCTTCCCCTTCTTGCATCCTCTACACGCCTAAGTTCAGTCTTCCAATTACTTTGTTTGGTTTTCGAACATGTTCACAAGGTCTTCCATCTCATGTGTTTTGACACGTGCCATCAATGACTCTACAGCATCGTCTACCTTTTTCCCTTCAAACAGGACGTGGTAAAGCGCTTCTGTAATTGGCATGCTGACCTTATATTCTTTAGCAAGCTGGTATGCGCCTTTTGTTGTGCGGACGCCTTCTACCACCATGCCCATTTTTTCAAGTACTTCTTCAAGTTTATATCCTTTACCAAGTAAATTCCCGCAACGCCAGTTACGTGAATGAACACTTGTACATGTGACAATCAAATCTCCAACACCTGTTAACCCGGCAAACGTAAGAGGATTTCCTCCCATTTTTGTGCCGAGGCGGGCGATTTCAGCAAGACCTCTTGTGATGAGCGCTGCTTTCGCATTATCGCCATATCCGAGTCCGTCTGTGATTCCTGCCGCAAGAGCGATGATGTTTTTCAGCGCCCCGCCAATTTCCACACCAATCACATCAGGGTTTGTGTACACTCTGAAGTTGTTGTTCATAAACAAATCTTGAACAAATTGAGCCGCTTCAATATGTTCTGATGAAACTGTAACAGTTGTCGGATGACGCAGACCCACTTCTTCAGCGTGGCTTGGTCCTGACAGGACAACAACTGCTTCTCTTTTTGCTTCTGGGACTTCTTGTTCAATCATTTGAGAAATTCTAAGAAGTGTGTCTGGTTCAATCCCTTTACTGACATGAACAAATGGCACCTTTGACGAAACAAACTCATTTGCCTGCTTCAATACTTCTCGAATGGCCTTTGTTGGCACAGCAACAATAATCGCATCTGTCCCTTCTAGTGCCTGTTTCATATCTGTTGTCGCTTGAATAGACGCTGGTAATGCAACATTAGGCAAGTAATCATGATTTTCATGTTTCTCATTGATTTGATCAATCAATTCTTGTCTATGTCCCCACATGTGTACATCATGATGATTATCAGCTAATACAAGCGCAAGAGCTGTTCCCCAGCTCCCTGCTCCAAGTACTGAAATTTTCTTCATCCTGCTCACCCTTTTTATTTTCTCGCTCTCGCAAATATTTTAATTGGTGTTCCTTCAAAACCAAATGCATCTCGAATTCGGTTTTCTAGGAAACGCTCATAAGAAAAGTGCATAAGTTCTGGATCGTTTACAAACACAACAAAGGACGGCGGTTTGATCGCCACTTGTGTTGCATAGTAAATTTTCAGACGCTGTCCGTTATGGGTCGGCGTTGGGTTCATTGCTACGGCATCCATGATAATATCGTTTAGTATATTCGTTTGAACGCGCATCGCATGATTTTCACTAGCGGTAATAATAGTTGGCATTAACGTGTGAATTCTCTTTTTCGTAAGAGCTGACATGAATAAGACAGGTGCATAATCAAGGAATTGAAAATGATCGCGAATGTTTTGCTCAAATTCCTTCATTGTACGCTCGTCTTTTTCAACAGCATCCCACTTGTTCACAATGATCACAACGGCTTTACCCGCTTCGTGTGCGTAGCCGGCAATACGTTTATCCTGTTCAATAATGCCTTCTTCACCATCAAGAACAACAGCGACAACATCCGATCGATCAATGGCTTTCAACGCACGAAGTACACTGTATTTCTCTGTTGTTTCATATACTTTCCCTTTTTTTCTCATACCTGCTGTGTCGACAATGACAAAGTCACGTTGGTTATACGTAAACATTGTATCTACAGCATCTCTTGTCGTACCAGCGATGTTGCTGACAATGACACGTTCTTCACCGAGCATCGCATTCACCAAAGAGGATTTTCCTACATTTGGGCGGCCGATTAAGCAGAACTGTACCACTTCTTCATCATACTGTGTATCTGGTAAGTTTTTGAAATGCTCTGCGACAGCATCAAGCAGATCACCTAGACCGAGACCGTGCGTTCCAGAAATCGGATACGGTTCTCCGAATCCAAGAGCATAAAAGTCATACACGTCGCTTCTCATTTCAGGGTTGTCCAATTTATTGACAGCCAGTACGACAGGTTTTTTCGTGCGATATAAAATTTTTGCGACTTCTTCATCCGCAGATGTGACGCCATCTCTTCCATTGACCATAAAGATAATAACATCTGCTTCATCCATTGCGATTTCAGCCTGATGGCGAATTTGCGCCAAAAACGGCTCATCTCCAATATCTATTCCACCAGTATCTATTAAATTAAAGTCATAATTTAACCATTCAGCAGAGCTATAGATTCGATCTCTTGTTACACCAGGTGTATCTTCTACAATCGATATTCTTTCGCCTGCGATTCGATTAAAAATTGTAGATTTTCCAACGTTGGGCCTTCCAACAATGGCTACGACAGGTTTACCCATAGTACCCTTCCTTTCAATCCAGCCGCGATTCAATATGTTCATCATCATGTTTCAACCGGGATTTAAAATTTTCATTCAGTTTGTTATGAAATAAACCCTTCAAACATGAAGGGTTCAACTTATATATTATATCAATTTTTAATCAGACCACAATGAATAACTTAAAAATGTTTGACGATCAAGTAAAGATCTTCTCCAATCCCGTGGGCAATTCCGTCTAGAATGGCCTCTAAATTCATGGCATACATGTCGAGTTCTTCTTTGTTTTCACAGAAAAAAACCGCTGTTCCTCCAATGACTCGTTCTTTATTTGTCGTGGCCACAGCTAATATAAACTGTTCAATGGTGTTCGCCATTTATCCTTACCTCACTTTCTTTTTAATGAAATCTGTCGGCATTCTAATGGCATTTTCTAATATCGGTACTTCTTCTAGTACACGTACAGCCAAATCTTCACGTTTCCATTGCGGTAAAATGAATACGCCAAGTGTGCCGTTATTCAGATCACGTTTTGCAAGCGGACAAAGTGATGGTTCACCAGAATCTCGGTATACACCAAGCACGTTGGATAAATCAAATAAGATAGCTTGCCGCTGGCCAAGGTTTGCGATGGTTGTGGCTGAATTAAAATTCTTTGGAGTCAAGATGAACCCCATCCCATGCTCTAAAATCAATTTTTGCTTTTCAGGTAGTCCGATATTCATAATGTAAATATCATTTACGTAAAGTCCTGCTCCGTCAAAGCGAAGTTCCCCTTTTTGAATATTCACGATATCCTTTAATTGGCTCCCTGACATTAATAGTTTTGCCATGAAAAAACAAAGAATACCGACCACTGTCCCAACGACGAGCGAGAAGAAAATACAGGCGGTTGTTGTAATAAGGGCAGTAAGAATGGCAATATAATTTCGACTTTCAAAGGCGATCGCAATGCCTTCGATATATGTACTGCCTCGTGAGACAAGCTCATACGAATCCATTTGGGTCAATGTATTTCTTTCCATATTACGCACATCACGAAATTGCGTGGCTGCAAGCGTCAGAAAGGTAATTGCAGTGAATTCTTCCTGGATCAGTGCAGGCATAATAATAGCACCAAGCCCTGATGCGATAAAACCCAGCGCAATGTGAATCACTTGTCCATGAATATATGTCGGATATTGCCGATAATCAGTTCTTAGCATATAAAGCCTAGCCGCCATCCCAAAGATGACACCAATAATCACAGGAAACGTGTAATCCGTCATGTTGATTTTGCAGCCCCTTTTACTGGTTTTCTAGATGAACGGGTATTCAAGAGTTTTTCAAGCTGACCTACACCTAATAGAAAGACAGCTCCTTGAACAGCCATGGAAAGAAACGAGAGATCTCCTATGACAATGGAAGATGTGAGGCGATGAATCGTAAGTGCATAAAGGGCTTCCCCCAGACATATAGCCATCATCCATAAAGTGATCCGTTCCGTTAACTGATGCCCATATGTTAAACACATCAAGATCAGCAAGGCAAATACAACCCAGTCCACCTTTATTATCGTGAACCAAACTGGATCATATAATGCAAAAATCATAAAAAAGGCATATGCACTAACCATGGAACCTAATTGCATGATTCTCATGATTCGATGAGCAGGCCGAAAGATCACAAACGACATACAAGCATATAAAAAAGTCATCAAAAAGCCTGCATTGATCCTCATGTCTAAAATAGAAACCATGACATGACTGCATATAATATGAATGAGAACACATACGCCAAGCACATTGCGCCACGTGCTTTTCTCCATGATAAACGTCACCATAATCCAAACGAACCATATTGCCCAATAATAGTACAATGCCTCCAACCCTCATCACCTCAATAACATTATGGGAAAATCCCCAGTTTTTAAACGTATGAGAAGGTGCGAGATTTGCATGAAATAAACAAGAGGTGACACCCTAATAGTTGAGGAGGGATGTATGATGGGTAAGGATAGACAAGAAAAACGCCTAAAGGCATCAAGAAGAGTTGAATCTGACCGTGATCAATCCATTCATCACAAAGGGGCAACAACTTTAGAAGGCCCGGAAGACGCTCGCAAAAGAAATCAATAAAAAAAGACATGTGATCATCACATATCTCAGCGTGTAGACAAACCCTCGCATTCGATGTCAGTCCTGCGCGCTGGTGCTCACGAATGTCAAATTCGCTCCGCAAAAGTAGCTGTCTTTCCTAGACTGCAAAGGTTTTCTTTCACGCTGAAAAGAAGACAAAGGGCTAAAATTTCATTTAGTCCTTTGTCTTCTTATTTCTTAAACTATAGTACGTAGTATCCACGCCTCTTTCTTTCAGCCAATGACTTGTTTCCCCTGTAAGCACAATCGGAGCTTGCCGTAGCTCCTCAATTGTCTTCATGCCAAGTACTGTCATCAACATCTTCACATCATCTTGTAGATCAATGATATCAGAGATGAGGCCCTTTTCTCCTCCACTCGTCAGGGATTTTAAGAAAAAGCCGGCTAATCCAGCGGCAGACGCACCAAGAGCAATTGATTTTGTCACATCAAGTGCATCTTGAATGCCTCCAGAAGCTAGGACGGTTTGATCTGGAAAGGCTGTATGTACTTCAGCCAGACTCGCTGCAGTTGGAATTCCCCACTGGTCAAAATAGCGAAGTGCTTTTTGACGGCGCAGGTTCTCGATTTTAGAAAAATTCGTTCCCCCAAATCCGCCTACATCAACAGCAGCAACTCCAGCATCAAATAATTTCTTTGCTGTTTCTTTACTCATCCCAAATCCAACTTCTTTGACAACAACAGGCACCTCAATTGATTCAGTAATGGCTGCGATCCGCTCAACAGCACCTCTGAAATCACGATCTCCTTCAGGCATGACGATCTCTTGAATCACGTTTAAATGAATTTGGAGCATGTTTGCCCCCAGCATGTCAACGGCGTCCCGTGCTTGCTGAATTGTCGCCTCACTGCCTAAATTGGCAAAAACGAGTCCATCCGGATTCACCTTTCGAACCACTTCATACGTACGACGTTCGTCTGCATCTTTCAGTGCAGCCATTTGTGATCCGACTGCTACTGGAATATTGGTTTCCTTCGCTGCAATAGATAAAGAGCGATTAATCTCATAGGTCGATTCTCCGCCTCCACCAGTCATTGCATTGATAAAAATTGGCGAACCGAAAGTCAGTCCGCCAATTGTCGTATGTGTATCAATTTGTGATGTCGCAAGATCTGGTAAACTGGCGTGAACGAAGGAAACATCTTGTAAACCTGTTGCTGCATGCTGGCCAGTCGACAAAGCATGCTCAATATGCTGTTTCTTTCTTTCTGCTCGCGTCAATTTTGATCACCAAATTATTTTAGTTTATTGAGTTTATCACCAATCAGGTCACCAAGCTGGAATCCGCTTGTATTTTCTTCTTTCGCCTGATATTGACGGTAATCCTCTTCGATTTGTTTTTCAGGATTCTCTTCTAATTCACGAATGCTAAGTGAAATGCGCTCTTCATCTTCATTTACATCAAGCACTTTCACTTTCACAGTCTGCCCTTCTTCAAGGACTTCTTGAGGAGTACCAATATGTTTGTGTGAAATTTGGGAGATATGCACAAGTCCTTCTACACCTGGCAGAATTTCAACAAATGCTCCAAAGCTCACAAGACGTTGGACAGTTCCTTCAAGAACATCACCTTGTTTTACCTTTTCACCAATTTGGCTCCAAGGCCCTGGTAATGTTTCTTTAATAGATAGTGAGATACGTTCGTTATCGCGGTCAACAGCAAGAACTTTGACTTTCACTTCCTGTCCTTCTTCAACAACGTCAGATGGCTTTTCGACATGCGCATGGGATAGTTGAGAAATGTGAACTAATCCATCAATACCGCCAATGTCAACAAATGCACCAAAGTCAGTCAGGCGCTGCACTTTTCCATCAATCACACTGCCTACTTCAAGCTTTTGCAGGAAGTCTTGCTTTTTGTCTAATTGCTCTTGCTCAACGACTGCACGATGCGATAGAATCACGCGATTTTTTTCGCGGTCAAGCTCTACGACAACAAGCGAGAGTGTTTTTCCTTTGTAGTCAGTGAAGTCTTCTACATAGTGTGCCTCAACAAGAGACGCAGGAATAAATCCGCGAACACCAATGTCGACCACTAGACCACCTTTGACAACGTCTTTTACTTCAGCTTCAAATACTTCTTTTGTTTCAAACTTTTTCTCTAGGTCTTCCCAAGCGCGGTCTGCATCAACAGCACGTTTCGATAAAATCAAAGCATCGTCTTCGACCTTTGTTACTTTAAGCTCTAACTCGTCGCCATCTTTCACGACATCTGATGCTTTTTCAACGTGAAGACTTGATAATTCACTGATTGGGATGATCCCAGGTTGTTTCACATTGACGATATCTACATTGACATGCTTGTCCTCAACTTTAGAAACAATCCCTTTCACTACATCTCCAACCTCTGGTACCTGAACATCGATTTGATTCATTTCCTCTGTCATTTCGATAACCTCCTTGGTCCAAACCTACACAGCTTAGTTAAAACGACTGGGTGAATATGTGTCCTTAGCATGATGATTGCCAGCCGAATATGTATTATAGAAACATTCAAATCAACAGAATTGCTTGAATGATCAATAAAAATAGTATTAGTATAAACTTCTAATAAAAGACCTTGTTTGTCAAGAGATAAACCTCTAACTTATAAAAGTTTTCTAAAATTTCTTACTGTTTTTCTACACGCTCTGCTGCATCTAAAATTTTACCTGCAACCTCTTGAATAGAAAGAGAAGTCGTGTCAATTTCAATGGCGTCATCTGCTTTCTTCAGCGGTGATACTTCCCGCTCAGAATCAAGCTTGTCACGTCTTGCAATCTCTTCGATCAGCTGATCGTAATTGACATCATAGCCTTTTTTCTGATTTTCTTCAAAACGACGTTTTGCTCTTTCCTCTACTGACGCAAGTAAGAAAATTTTCACTTCTGCATCTGGAAGAACATGCGTGCCGATGTCTCTTCCATCCATGACGACACCGCCTCGGTTCCCCAGCTCTTGCTGCCTGCGGACCATTTCTTCCCTGACAGCTCTATGCTTTGCAACAACAGAGACTTGATTGCTCACGCGGTCTGTTCTGATGTCTTCTGTGACATCAATCGTGTCTAGATGTACTTTTTGACCTACGTCAGTTGACACAAGTTCAATGACTGTCTTTTTCAATAACGCATCAAGTGCCTGTTCGTCTTCAAGGTCTACGCCTTGATTGAGTGCCGCAAGTGTAATTGCGCGGTACATCGCACCTGTATCGATATAAATATATGATTTTTTCGCTGCGACAATTTTTGCCACAGTACTTTTTCCTGCTGCAGCAGGACCGTCAATTGCGATAGATAATTTCTTTTTCATAATACCTCTCCTTGATTGAATCTCCCTTATGAATTGTAACACGATCACCGCTCAAACGGGGGAATTTTCTATCAATCCTTTTGCTTAAACGTCTCAATCCAATCTTCAATGCTCATGTTATTCACACCCTCGTATTGTACGACTTTTGACAAAAATAGTTCGCCTTTTGTCAAGTGAAGGGTGACCTGAACCGCTAATAACAAAATAAGCTGAATGAGGGCTGCTTTGAACAGCCATCTTTCCATTGTTTTCATACAAAAAGCCTCCAACGCTAGATTCTTTCTCTCTAGTATGGAAGCTTTTGACAACCTTTATTCTTATACTTTTTTCACACGTGTTAAAAGCTGCTGCTGGAAGCAGTACTTCATAATGTGCTGCTGGTGGTCGTTTGTGATTTCAGTAAATTCCATGATCGCTCTTGTTTTTCCCGTCTGTTCATCTTGATAAACACGATTCATTTCTGCAATCGCTTTAATTTTCACTGGTTCTTTAAGTGAAAGTTCAAACTCTGTGACGACCTCGCCATATTCTTTTAGTGAGACACCTTCTGGAACAGCAATTGCTACACCGCCAGCACTCATATTGACGATAAATGTGTCGAAGGTTTCTTCACCATTTTGCGTAATGGTCGCTTTCACCATCGTATCCACTCGAAGATATTCTCTTCGCTGAAGCCGTATCATTTCTTCTTTTGGCGGAATCGAAACGACAATCATCGGAATATCTTCTTTTCTTTTCCCAATGACTTTGCTTGTACATTTGTATGGAATTTGATTTTCATCGAAAAAGAAGACGGTGATTTCTGTTTCTTGATTTAAATAGATCGTGCGCCCCGTTTCTTTATCAGCTGGATAATTAATGCAAATATCATCGTTATTATTTTCCAAAACTTTCGATTTTGCAGTTTTCACTTCTTTGTTCTCATTGACATACTCAATTGTGATTGCATCCCCTATTTGTAACATTCCTCATCACTCTTTTCATCTGTGAAATGGTATCCTCTCCTATATTAAACCATGTATAAAACAAAAGGAAAAGGCTTATTCGCCTTTTCCTCATTTCCCTTTTTATAGGTCTTTATATATAGGTTCTGCGTTTTTTAGTTTATCTACTCTTTCTTCTTTTCCAGTATCTGCATTAATGAACATGCGGTACGTGTCGTTTTTAATGGTTCCTAAAAACTCATAGCAGAGAACTTCCTCTGACATATCATTTTGAACAAGAGCTACATGTGTATCCTCGATCTTCACATGTTTATTTAAAGTCTTTTCAGCTTCTTTTTGAGAAATTTTTGGTGCTTTCATGTCACGTTTTCTATGATTCATTAAATAGTCTTTCGCTGAGAATCCCACAACCTCTCCATCATCTAAAGCGACTTTCATTCGAATACTATCTGGATAAAGCAATACGTTATTCTGTAAAGGAACATAGGTAAATACGCCGATATTATCAAATTGCGCACTCTCATCTAAATGAAACGATTTAGTATCGAATCCATGCTTCTTTAAGAAACTTAGTGCTTTTTCTGAGGCATCATTTAAACTGATTTTTTGTTTGTTCACTTCACGGTTCTGAAGGAGATAGACAGGATGGCCTCCTTTTTCAGTCAAGTCTATATAAAAATTTGCCCGGCTATCTGGGTCAGACATTGACAGACTGTAGACATCACGGTTCGTTTTACTCCCACTTTTTCTCACCTTAAAATCTTGGTTATGGTCAGGTGCAAATTGCTGGGCGATGCGGATCGCTTCTTTTTTTGAAATCTTTTGGCCTTTTAAATGATTGTAACCTTGCGTTTCTGATTCAGTTGACACATTTGTAGGGCCAAGATCAACATCTGCAAACGCATCAGCATTCCTCTCAACGGTTTTTAATCCGTCAATGATGGTGTTGTCGTTTTTACGATCTCCATCAGCCAGTGCCATTTCAACATCCATCCATTTTAAATTTTTGTTGAGTACGAGATGCTGCACTTGTCTAAGCTCGTTTTGAATATCTGCCGCTTGATCATATAAAGTGGTAATGGTTTTGTGTGTATCTTTGTTTAATGGTTCATCTGATAAAGATTTAAGTGACGATTTGTAGCTAAAGTCACCGACATTCGCTAGAAACTCTTCTGTTTTGTTAAAAGGCATCAATGTGAGCGGAAGCTGGCTGACATTGTTATGTGCTTCTGATGACATTCTCCATACATCTGCCAGTGCTGGAGAGATAGATGTTTGGCTGTTCATCGCAAGTGTTGCGCCGAGTTTATCGTGCAGCTGATCAACTTGATACGTTAGATCATGGAAGGCTCTTTGATAGTTGTTCTCTGCATGAAGCAGCACCGCATCTTTTTCTTGGTGCTCCTTATAGCCCCAATATCCTGTTGAGATGACAGCAATTCCTAAAATAGCAATCAATATTCCTCTGATCATTTATTTACACCTCTTTTTATTCACAGAAAATATGTTTCCCGATTCGTTTAATTTGTGGTCTTCCCCAAATCCATGGGCTTGTCGCTGTATCAGGATTAAAGTAATAAACGGCGCTTTCAGATGGGTCCCAGCCATTAATAGCATCAAATACTGCCTTTTTAGCGGTTTCATTTGGCGCCATATAAAATTGTCCATCTGCTACAGCGGTAAACGCAAGTGGTTCAAAAATGACACCTGCAATTGTGTTTGGAAAGGTCGGGTTGTTTAAACGGTTTAAGATAACGGCTGCGATCGCCACCTGCCCTTCATAAGGTTCACCTCTCGCTTCACTATAAACAGCTTGTGAAAGAAGCTGAATGTCATTGCTTGAAAAACCACCTGGCATGTTGGCTGCCGTTTGTTTCGGCGTTTGATTTGCTTGACCATTTCCTGACTGGTTTCCAGACTTCTTAGACGAGCTGTTTCCTCCACTTTGACTTTTTTGATTCTCTTTTGCACCTTGTGCCGTCTTTCTTTGCGCAGGAGCCTTTGTTTGCTGATCAAGAGGTTTCCCGCCATAATGCGTAAACTGATTCCCTTTTTGCAACTGCTGCTGCACAAACTCTTTGTAGTATTTCGTCTTTTGAACTAATAGGCTTTTTGTTTTCTCCCCTACGAGACCATCGACTTTCTGTACACCAAACTGGCTTTGAAAATTGCGCACGGCCCAGTAAGTTCCCCAGCCATACACCCCGTCTATTTTTCCATTGTAAAAACCATTGTATTGGAGCCTTGCCTGGAGCTCGACGACATCTTCTCCTGTAGCTCCCCGCTGAATCACTTGATTCGTGAAAGCTTCACTTTTTTCAGCTGTCATCAATGAAGACGCGAGCAGAACAATTGAGAAGATAAGGACGATTTGTTTCATGAAACGAGCTTTGTCCATATTTGATCCTCCTGTACTTTTGATGTTTGAATATATGTTTCTTCCGATCCCTATTTTTATACATTCACCACAGGAGGGAATTGGATGGAAAAGACAAAAAACGCCCTAAAGACGTATAGGACGTTTTCCAATTTAAATTTGTACCATCTTTACCGCACGGGCTTTTTTTGCTTTCCGCAGACCAAACCACCATAAAAAAATCATGAACGGTAACATAATATATCCCCAATTTTTCATGCCGAGAAGAATGAAATCATATAAGCCATGAAAAAGGATAGGAAGTATTAAAGAGAGAATCAGCCATTTTCGCTGTTCTTTTTTATGAGAGAAGCGGGCTTTACCTATATAAAACCCCATCACCACACCAAATAAAGCGTGGCTTGATACAGGCAGCAAGGCACGTGTAAACGCGTACTCTACCCCATGACCAACTAAGTACAGAATATTTTCAAGTGTCGCAAATCCAAGCGAGACACTTGTTCCATAGACAATCCCGTCATAGTGTTCATCAAACTGTACGTGCGCATAGACACTGACCATTAAAATAAACCACTTTAATGATTCTTCTAAAAAACCCGATGTCACAAATGAAATCACGATAGGATTCGTGGCGATATTTTCCTCTTGGAGGACATACTGAATAAACATGGTTGGAAACACAAGTATGACACCTAGCATAAAAGATCTGATGACCATATGAACCGGCTCATTGTCGTATTGATCTTTCAAATAAAAATAACTTAAAAGTGCGATGCCGGGAGCTAAACCTGCTGAAATGATTGCGATCATAATCAGACCTCTTTCCCTACATTATCCTTTATTATCGTACCACGAATCACCCCTTTTTTATATGACTCGAGCCCATTTTCCCAAAAATAATCTTCTATATAATCCCAATTTACATAAAAAAGAACTGAATCCCTTAGAAGGACCCAGTTCTTTTTTTACCCGTTGATTCTTTTGTTGATTTCTTCTGCAATCAACCCGCCATGAAATCTTCCATTTTCAATGAAAATTTCGTTGGCGTTGTTACCAGCTGCAATGACCCCTGCAATGAAAATACCTTCTACATTTGTTTCCATTGTTTGTTCATCAAATGCTGGGCGGCCTGATTCTGGATCGATAGTTACACCCATTTTTTCTAAAAATGAATGATCAGGATGATAACCTGTCATCGCAAACACATAATCACTTTTCACTCGATCCGTTTGGCCCTGCTGGTTTGTAAAGACAACATCCTGTTCTGTGATTTCCTTCACCTCTGCACCAAACTCCATTCGAATGGTGCCATTTCGAACAAGCGCTTCAAACTCTGGTAAAATCCAAGGTTTGATGCTGGATGAATATTCAGTTCCTCTATATAAAACCGTCACCCTACTTCCGCATTTCACAAGTTCCAGGGCAGCATCAACACTAGAGTTCTTCCCGCCGATCACCGTCACATCTTTATCAAAGTAGGGGTGTCCTTCTTTAAAATAATGATACACATGAGGAAGGTCTTCCCCTTTTACATTCATATAGTTAGGATGATCATAGTAGCCAGTCGCAATCACAACATAGTCACATGTATAGTCGTCTTTTGATGTATTTACCGTAAAACGGCCATCTTTTTTCGTCACAGCGTTTACCTTTTCAAAAGCATTCACACGAAGGCTTTTTCGCCTGACCACCTCTCGGTAATAGGAAAGCGCCTGAATACGAACGGGTTTCCGATTTTCAGTGATAAAAGCGACATCACCGATCTCAAGCTTTTCACTTGTACTGAAGAAGGTTTGGTGTGTAGGGTAATGATAAATACTATTGACCACATTGCCCTTTTCAATCACAAGTGCATCAATACCAATTTGCTTGAATGCAATGGCAGCTGATAGACCGCACGGGCCGCCTCCTATTATGATCGCTTTTTCTTGTTTCATTTGTTCCACTCCTGTCGTTTCACTGCAATAACAATTGCTCGGCTGTTTCATTCTTTGCATGATTCCATAAAAAAATCTCCTATTTAAGGATAGGAGATTTTAAGGCGCGATGCAAATAAGCCGCTTAAATCCAGCCTCTGAATCGAGAAGCTTCAGCCATTTTACGTACACCGACCATATATGCTGCTAGTCGCATATCAATACGGCGGTTTTGCGCCATTTCATAAATATTATTAAATGATTTCACCATCATATCTTCTAAACGAGTTTCCACTTCTTCTTCTGTCCAGTAGAACCCTTGGTTATTCTGAACCCATTCAAAGTAAGAAACAGTCACTCCACCCGCACTTGCAAGGACGTCTGGAACAAGCAGTACACCACGATCTGAAAGAATTTTTGTCCCTTCCAATGTCGTTGGTCCATTTGCTGCTTCTACGACAATTTTGGCTTTAATGTTCGCCGCATTATCTTCTGTAATTTGGTTTTCAATGGCTGCAGGTACTAAGATATCACAATCTAGCTCAAGCAGCTCTTGGTTTGTAATTGTATCATTAAATAATTTAGTGACGGTTCCAAAGCTGTCACGTCGGTCAAGCAAGTAGTCAATATCTAGACCATCTTCATCATACAAACCGCCGTAAGCATCAGAAATTCCTACGATTTTCGCTCCGGCATCATACATAAATTTAGCCAAGTAACTTCCTGCATTTCCGAATCCTTGAACGACAACACGAGCCCCATTGATGTCAATTCCTTTTTTCTTCGCCGCTTCTTTGATACAGATCGTTACACCTTTTGCAGTTGCAGTATCACGTCCATGTGAGCCTCCAAGAACAATTGGTTTTCCTGTAATAAATCCTGGCGAGTTAAATTCATCAATTCTAGAATACTCATCCATCATCCATGCCATGATTTGAGAGTTTGTAAACACATCTGGTGCTGGAACATCTTTTGTTGGTCCAACGATTTGGCTAATTGCGCGAACATAGCCGCGGCTTAGTTTTTCAAGCTCCCTAAATGACATTTCTCTTGGATCACAGATAATACCGCCTTTTCCTCCGCCATAAGGAAGATCCACAATACCACATTTTAAACTCATCCAAATTGAAAGCGCTTTTACTTCTTTTTCAGTAACGTTCGGGTGGAATCGTATTCCGCCTTTTGTTGGACCGACAGCATCATTATGCTGCGCACGATAACCAGTGAAAATTTTCACCGATCCATCATCCATACGTACTGGAATTTTGACCGTTAATAGGCGAATTGGCTCCTTCAGCAATTCATACACTTCTTGCGGATAGCCCAATTTATCAAGCGCTTTATGTATGACGGTTTGAGTTGACTTTAAAACATCTAGCTTATCTTCTGCGTTATGAGCGGCGTTTTGATCGGCTGCCATTAAAATAAACCCCCTAGAAATCTTTCATGATCTACTGCTCCCTTTCAAGCAATAGTATACACCTTCGTACTGGTAAAGCAAAGGTAAAAAGCGTTTTTTATCAAAATAAAATATCAGCGTTTATAAATATAAAAATGGATATAAAAAAATACTGTTGTTTCATCACAACAGTATTAAATATAATAGAAAAAAGTGATTAAAAATACAGTTGAATCGTTTTCACTGCATCTTCCTGCATGATCACTTTTCCGTATTCTTTTAACCGGTGAATGGTTAATGTCGTCGGTGAACCGAACTCCGCTAAAATCGAAATGACCGTATCTGCAGACAGTTCTTCGAAATCATCTAGGCTGAGAAAATATTGACCTTCATAATGGTAAACTGTACCCCCTAAAAGTCCAATACGACTTAAACTATGGGACAGTTGAATCACATCTTCAAACGAGGCAAATTGATAGAGCACATGCTTGCTCTCGTCGAGCTTGACTTGCATCTCAATGTAATCTTCATCAAACTCATCATCAGCATCTTCCTGCTGACTCTTTGTCACAATGACGACCATCCCCTGCGCCTGAAGAGAAAATACTTCAACAGCAATCGGTCCATTCGCTTCAAAACCGAGCTCCTGATTCGCTTCGTTCATCATGTCTTTAAACAGCTGATGAACTTTGAACGAATCTTTCCAAAGGTCTTCTTTCGTAAGACCTCGGTCTGTCAGATCATCTAGTGTGAGAAAAATTTTGATTTTATTATAATTCAGACGCTCTAGCCGCATAACGTTCCCTCCTGCCTCTTCTAACACACATCATACTGTAGTATATGAGATGATGAGTCATAGGTTCTTAATTTTGTATTCAGTTTACACTGTGTCAAGACGGAAGACAAGCATGAAGCTATGCTTACGGTGACTTTTATGGAAAATATTGATGGAGCATCAACTTAGCGCGTTTTTAGCGGCATTAAATAGATCAGATGGGTTTCTGGTTCTGCTCCAAGACGCATCGGAATCTTTGTTGTTCCATAGCCATTACTAATCAGAAAGAAAGCACCTTTGACTTGGCCAGTTCTCCCTTTTTCATACGGTCCAAATTTCCCAATGCGAATTTGACCCCCGTGGGTATGACCGCTCAGAACAAGATCAATTCCCTCTTCTTCACTCATCAAGTGATGCACATCTGGGTTGTGTGATAAAAGGATATTCACATCTTCTTTAGCAAACTCCGGCCGGATCGCTTCATAATCTGCTTTTTCAAGCCTTATATCATCAATTCCACCTATTTTAATGGGCTGTCCTTCAAAATCCCAAACAGCCGTCTCATTTTGCAATGTCGTCACCTGATAGGTATGGAGGATGTCTTTGAGTTTTTGCTGATGCAGCTCATGGTCATTATTCCCCCACACAAAATACACCGGGGCAATCCTTGCTAAACGTTTCACATTTTCTTCGACTCTGGCATAAGGGACTCCCTTTTCAGCTAAGTCCCCGCCGATCATAATGACATCCGGCTGCTGCTCTTCCACTTCCGCTAATAAAGTATCGCTAATCAGACGGCGATGTGTATCAGAAATAAAGAAAATGACAGCAGGTCGATCTGACTGAAGTCCTTCTATTGTAAAGTAATGCTTTTTGATGTTGTTTTGTTTTGCCGTTTTCACCATTTTCGCTGTTACACACACACCTGTTGTCACAGCTGCTATGGCAGCAGTAAATCCGATGGCATATTTCATTATGAATGACTCCCTTGTATCAGCTTTCTTTTATAGGACGCTTGAATGAAAAAAGACGTTTCAACTGTTTAAACGTCTTTTGCTCATTTATTTACTTTCATAATAGAGGTTGATGTCATATTGCGTCTGCATGAAGTGGAAAACGGCCTCGCGCTCTTTCCACTGATTTGATTGAGGCCATAAATCTGTGCTTTTCTGTATAATTTCACATCTGAGCTTATGATATTCATCCTCAGCCTTTTCTTCTTTTTTCTTATAATAATACGATGCGTAAAAAGCAAACACTTCAGCCATGATCCAAAACAGAAACACCTCATGGCCAAGCAATGTGGCAATCATCGCTTCTGGCTGCAGGGAGCCCCCACTGTTAGCTGTTATCACAAAATAAAACAGAAGAATCGCAAGTGATAAAAGGGCTGTCCATTGCCACCTTTTGCATTGTTTTGCAAACCCCTCGTATTTGCGCTTCCTTTTGATCAATGTTTCAATCATTTTCTGTGTCGGCTGATCCATATAGCGGCTGATTGCGTGCAATGTCATCACATACACCCTTGTCCCTTTTTTCTACATATGTATGTGCTTTTTCATTCATTCATGTCAAATATTAATTTTCTAATGGGATATTCAATACTTGTCCGCTGTACACGCTATTTCCTTTTAAATGATTGTAAGCTCGAATTTTCTCTTCCCCTGATCGGTTTTGATAATACTTCATGGAAATTCGATACAAGTTTTCCTCTGGCCCAACAGTATGCTGCACGACACGAACAGGCTTTTCTTCCTGCTTCTTCTTCTCTTCTGCTTCTTTTCGCTTTTTCTCTTCCTGCTGTTTTTGAAGAGCGAGCTGCTGCTGCTTACGCTTTTTTGCAGCTTCGGCCTTTTCACGCTCAGCCTTCTCTTTAGCTGCTTGTTCTTTTTTCTTTTGCTCTGCTTTTTCTTTTGAACGCTGCTTTTCTTTATCAGCATCTTTCTTTTTCTTCTCGTCATCAGATGCATCCGCTTTGTCAGCGCTTGAATCATTTTTTGTTTCAACAAGTGCTGACGGGACTGGGTCTGTGTCAGCACTCGATGTTTTATCAATATATACACCTTGATTGTTATTATGGTTAATTTCCTTTGATGTGTAATAAATCAACAGGAAGAAAACCGTGACGACAATAATAGGAAAGATAATAGCCAGTGTCGTAAACAATGGATTACGAACCTTTTTGGTTCGCTGTTTTTTATATTCATGAAAATCTTCTCGTGTAGGAAAATGAGAGTCATCTGAAGGATGCACTTTTTCTTCTTCAAGATTTTCCTCTACATCATCATCATGGATGTTTGTCAGTTGCTGCTTTTTTCTCTTCATTCTCGACATTTCTTCCATGTTCATCCCTCCCCCAATATTTAAAACGAATTTGACATGCAAAGACTAAGTCAATGACAAAGTGTGTCATGACAGGAACGAATAAATTTCCTGTCCACTCGTATAAAAGTCCTAAAAAAATACTAATAGAAACCACAAGGATAAACAAGAGTATTTTTGACAAGTAGCGAAAGTGAAGAAGTGCAAACACGATGCTTGCAATCTCCAGTCCGAATTGTTGCTGAACGATCCCGCGAAATAAAATCTCTTCTGAAAAGGCAATGAGCAGCGTTAACCAAACAATATGCGGGATGCTGCGGTTTTTGAACATTTTTTCATTTAATCCGCCATCATCATACATATGAGCCGGAAACACCTTCATGACAATAGCGTCGACAATAATCACAAGCAAAGCGCCGCCAATTCCATAAGTTAGGATACGCATATCATGGATCTGCCATAGAGCTGTAAAATCAGTCCAATGATCAAACATAAACATCCCTAGTAAAAAAGAGACAATCAGCATGAGCAGCTGTGTGAAATACAACTGTTCCACTACTTGTCGATCGGTTAATTTTTCAATAATACGGCGATGTTGTTCAATCAATGCTGCGCCTCTTTTGTCAGGTGAAACAGACGATCCAGCTCGGTCTTCCAGTGTTTCATTTCATTCAGCTCCAATGGTTGATCTTTTTTTTCGTAATCAGACAGGTCAAGTCCGCATGAAGAACAGCAGTTCCCAAAGGAAGCGTCCTCCGTTAGATCAAGCTGCTCATCAAAGTATGATAACAGAGATTGCCTAAAGCAGCGTTGGCCAGTGATATGCTCTTTAAACTGCCACACTTTTTTTAGCTTTTCTGTTTGCCTATCCTGCAGCTTTTCTTTCAGCTTCTTCATGAGCAAACGGGGCTGTTCAGTTTGGTACATCATGTAATAATGTGAGAGCATTCGCGCGCGCGTCTCCTGAAGCCCTGCTTCCATCAATTGTTCACGTAATTTCTTTTCATCATTGATCGGCACTTGTGATAATCGGGCTAAGAAAAAATCAATTTCCGGGTCATCAAAACCTTCTGCTTGAATCAAATGACTTTGAATATCCGCATCCTCTTCTGTATATAAAAGAACGCTCACACTTTTTTTCCCGTCCCGTCCAGCTCTTCCAATTTCCTGCATAAATGCTTCAATTGACTGAGGCGGACTCATATGAATCACAAAGCGTATATTCGCTTTATCAATTCCCATTCCAAAAGCACTTGTACAGCAAATGAGATCAATTTGACCGCTGATAAATTGCTGCTGGATCAGCATGCGGTCCCCTGACTCCATTCCGCCATGATAAAACTCTACACGTTGATGCGTTTTTTGTTTCACCAAACGTGAAATATCTTCTGTCATTTGCCGGGTCGGACAATAAATCAGTCCAGGCACTTGAAGGGTTTCCACAAGCTCAAGTGCTCGTTTCTCTTTTGCTTCTTTTGTTTCATGTGCCTCTTTTAATAGTGCAATATTTGGCCGGTTGACTGAATGAATATGAACATCTGGATGCTCTAGCCGCAACGTTTGCACAGTATCTTTTAAGGTTTGTTTCGTCGCAGTTGCCGTTAGTGCTAAGGCGACAGGATTGCCGAGCACTTCTCTCCATTCCCCAAGCTTGGAGTATTCCGGGCGGAAATCATGTCCCCATTCAGATATACAGTGGGCTTCATCTACAACGAATAGCCCCACATGCATCGCTTTGAGCTGCTCTAACAATATCTCTGACATAAGCGCCTCAGGTGCGACAAATAAAAATTTATATGATGGCAGATGCCGAATAATATGTCTTCTTTCCTGAAAGGACAGTGTACTGTTAAGCGCAGCCACTCGTTTTTCACCGCGCATTTTCATGCGTTCCACTTGATCTTCCATGAGTGATAAAAGAGGCGAAATGATCAGCACTAACCCGTCTGTCAAATAGCCCGGAATTTGATAACAAAGTGACTTCCCGCCACCAGTAGGAAGCATGGCAACCGTATCTTTTTGTTGAAGTACACTTTGAATAATGTCCTCCTGGCCTGTTTTGAAGGCATCATAACCAAAGTATCGCATCAGTGTCTGATGAAGCTTATCCATTTGCTTTCACCATCCTTGTCAATGCCAAGCGTATTTGAAAATAAGTAAATGAATGCTCGAGACTTTCTTTAATCAGCTTCATCTTGTTGGTTTGGAGCTGACCGGCTACCTCATGTATCGCCTTTTGAGCTTCACTGCTGACATATGGTTCGATCGAGAAGCTCGGCTCATGTATTGAGAGCTCCACAATGTGATCTTCGATTGTCGCTTTTTTTAATGAACGAATGTGAGCAATCTGATCAATACTGAACCCTTTTTGTACAAGCTCAAGCGTTTTATGGGTAGAGGTGGTCAGCACACGTTTGAATTGAAGATCATCTATTATTCGCTCGATGATCGGTGCCTCACCTTTTTGCGCACATTGAATAAAATAATGGAGCACATTCCAAAAAAGCAGGTAAACATACCATACATCTTCTTTCATCCATTCCGCCATTTGCTGGTACGTCCGTCCGATTCTTTCATTGGAAGTCAATGAATAAACAAAAAGCAGTGCCTCTTGATCAGTTAAATGAGCAAGAAGTGTTTCAAGCTCATGATGGATATCTTCAGAAAGCTTTTTCTTCTGGTGATATTGCGAGAAAAAGGATTTCGTCCAGCTTTGAACCGATACATCTCTTTGAATCGGCACATATTGTTGTGACCCCGCTGCATGATGTGAAAGGACTTGCACAAGTAAAGACAGCCTCATCCATAACACCTTTGCTTTATCATGATACTTGGCACCATCAAAATAAACTGGCATTGGTTTTTCAGTGAAACACTGCCTTATCATACTTATTCCTGCATCTGTGGCAATGAATGTATCCCCTGTCTTTCTAATGAAGTGCTGCTCTTTTAGCCTTTGTACAGAGCGGTTCAGCTGATCCCTCGTAAAAGCTGGATAGCAGCCGAAGTAGCTAGAAAGCTGAAACAAACTTGCATCCTGTATCGTTTGTGATGATTTTTTTCCTTTAAAAAGATGGTAGACAGCACTAATGGAGCGTTCGCCGTTCAATTTATGTACGCTGTCCATCAACATGACATCCAAGTAATGAATCGTCATTGACCAAAGCACCTGTCTTCCTGACAAAATTCGAATATTTTCTCCCTTTATTTTAACAGATTTCATTGAAGAAGAAATGTTTAAACTCAATTAATGGGGGAAAGTTATGAACAAACCCTTATGTGATAAGCATTCTCAATCACTTTACAGTTGAAATGTGAATTTAAAATCATTACAATAAGGTTTGAGGAAATTGGTTTTTTATCGGTGAAACTAAAAAGGTTAAACCATTTGTTCCATCGAACAATCTGGGAGGTATTTTTTTAACATGGCAAAATATACAATTGTAGACAAAGACACATGTATTGCTTGCGGCGCATGCGGTGCAGCTGCTCCAGACATTTATGATTATGATGATGAAGGCATTGCATTTGTCACGCTTGATGACAATCAGGGGACTGTAGAAGTTCCAGAAGTACTTGAAGAAGATATGCTTGATGCATTTGAAGGTTGCCCAACTGACTCAATTAAAGTTGCGGACGAAACTTTCGATGGTGATCCACTTAAGCATGAATAGGATAAAAGCCCCTTTAAAAGGGGCTTTTTTTATATTAACTATTTTGAAGTCGGCGTTTATTCTCAAACCATGGACGCATTTTGACAAAAATGAAACTAAAGACGATGGTGATGATGATTCCTTTAATCAGGTTAAAGGGCAAGATCCCTGCTGTAATGGTTGCCTTTAGCACATGATCTGACAGTACGGGTGCATTTAAAAACCATGTATAAGCAGGAAGGAACAAGAAATAGTTTAAGATGCTCATCATGACTGTCATGAGTAATGTTCCGAGGATCATAGACCATGCTAATCCTCTTGCTGATTTAATCTTTTTAAAAATAAAAGCCACCGGTAAGATGAATAGTACACCTGCTGTAAAATTCGCTACTTGATCCACAGGAACGCCGGACATGCTACCATGAATGAGGTAGTGCAGTAGATTCTTTAAAGCTTCAACAGCAATCCCAGCACCTGGCCCATAAATTAAAATCGCAATAATCGCAGGAATATCACTAAAATCAATTTTTAAATACCCAGGAAGCCCAGGGAAAGGGAAATTTAATAACATTAATACAAATGCGATACTGCTAAGCATACTGATGACGACTAAACGTTTTACTTTACTTTGATTCAATATTCTCTCTCCTTTTCGATCAAATCTTTCGAAAAGAGGATTGTTCAATTTTAGCCACAAAAAAACCGCTCTGAATACATACACAGGAGCGGGAAATTTAGGCTACACAAATAAACGTATAAACAGACATGTTTTTAACGTTTATGAACCTCCATCTTCTCCCATCCAGACTATACTGTCGGCTTCGGAATCACACCGAATCCTGCCAAAAAAGGCTCGCGGGCTTAGAGACTATGCCTCATCACCGCCGGTAGGGAATTACACCCTGCCCCGAAGATTGATCATTATTCAATTCGACATCATTATATATGATATATGAGCATTTGTACAGATAAAAATCCTGAGCAAATTCATCAGTTTTAAGAAATCGCAAAAAACCTAAAATTTATAATGACAAATGCTTAAAAATTGGGTATCTTTTGTTTAAAGGTGTCCATTCTTGATCAAGACACTAAAAAATGTTCGTGTTTTCTTTTTCGCTTTACTGCTTTAATTTGATTGACACAGTGAAAAGGAATATGGTAAATTATCAGATATTTATGACGTTTATTTTAGGAGGAAATCTTACGATGTTTCGAGTTTTAGTCTCAGATAAGATGAGCAATGACGGTCTTTTACCACTTTTAGAATCAGATTTTGTTGAAATTGTCCAAAAAAATGTAACAGAAGCAGAAGATGAATTACACACATTTGATGCCTTACTTGTCAGAAGTGCGACGAAAGTGACCAAAGAGCTTTATGAAAAAATGACTTCATTAAAAATTGTTGGCCGTGCCGGTGTGGGAGTCGACAACATTGACATTGATGAAGCGACAAAACACGGTGTGATTGTCATCAATGCACCAAATGGGAATACGATTTCAACGGCAGAGCATACGTTTGCGATGATCTCATCTCTCATGCGTCATATTCCTCAAGCGAATATTTCTGTTAAATCAAAAGAATGGAACAGAGGCGCATATGTCGGTGCTGAGCTTTACGGAAAATCTCTTGGGATTGTTGGCTTAGGCAGAATTGGAAGTGAAATCGCCCAGCGTGCAAGAGCATTTGGCATGACGGTCAACGTATTTGACCCTTTCCTCACAAAAGAACGTGCCGAAAAAATTGGTGTTAATGCAAAATCACTTGATGAAGTGCTTGAAGTATCAGATATTATTACGGTACATACACCTTTAACAAAAGAAACTAGAGGACTTCTCAATAAAGAAACAATCGCAAAAACGAAAAAAGGTGTTCGTCTAGTGAACTGTGCACGCGGCGGCATCATTGACGAACGCGACCTTCTTGAAGCACTTGAAAATGGTCATGTCGCAGGGGCTGCTCTCGATGTATTTGAAGTAGAACCACCTACTGAGAATCCACTTGTGGATCATCCAAACGTCATTGCCACTCCGCATCTTGGTGCATCTACAAAAGAAGCACAATTAAATGTGGCGGCACAAGTCTCTGAAGAAGTTCTTCAATTTGCAAAAGGACTCCCGGTTATGTCATCTATTAATCTACCAGCGATGACAAAAGACGAGTTCAAAAAAATCCAGCCTTATCATCAATTTGCAGGAAAACTTGGACGTCTTGTTTCTCAATCGATGAGAGAACCTGTAAAAGAAGTCAGCATTTCATATGAAGGATCTATCGCAAAACTCGAAACATCATTTATTACAAAAAGTCTGCTTTCTGGCTTTTTGAAAGAGCGTGTCGATTCGACTGTAAATGAAGTCAATGCAGGTATGGTGGCAAAAGAACGCGGCATTAGCTTTAGCGAGAAAATTTCTTCAAGCGAATCTGGCTATGAGAACAGCATTTCCATTGAAGTCAAAGGTGACCTTTCCACCTTTACATTAAAAGCAACGTATATCCCGCATCTAGGTGAACGTGTCGTTTCTATTAATGGTTTCAATATTGACTTTTACCCAGATGGGCACCTTGTCTATATTCAGCATACTGACGCACCTGGTGTGATCGGTCAAGTTGGAAAGATTTTAGGCGACCACGATGTGAACATTGCAACAATGCAAGTAGGCCGTAAAGAAAAAGGCGGCGAAGCCATCATGATGCTTTCTTTTGACAAGCACCTTGAAGATGAAATTGTCCAAACTTTAACTGAAGTGAGCGATATTCTTTCTGTACGTCTGATTGACCTATAAAAAAATGGTAAACCTCATGCTTTTGCATGAGGTTTATTTTGTTGAAACGATTAATCGCTCACCTGTACGTATGAGATGCGTTGTCAGTGCATTGATTTTCTTCAATTGATCAACGGTCATTTTATGTGCTTTAGCAATGGACCAGAGCGTGTCCCCTCGTTGTATGACATATGTATGTTTCTCATATCCATCTACATGAAGGGCTGGCTCTTGGAAACGATCTCTTGCAATGATTGTGAGCGGATCTACTGCATCTTCTTTACTAACTGACCAATTCCCCCTGTGCACCTCAAAATGCAAATGAGTGCCCCTAGAAGCGCCTGTGTTGCCTATGATGCCGATCGGCTGCCCTGTTTGTACATGATCACCATTCTTCACAAAACGCGCATTTAAATGCGCATAGACAGTTTCATATCCATTGGGATGCCGAATAAATACAACTTCTCCATATGTAGCAGATACATAGGAACGAGTAACCACACCTTCGCTTGCAGCAAAAATGGATTCTCCTTCTGGTGCAGCAATGTCTAACCCCTTATGCGAACCACCTCTTGTCCCAAACAAATCAGTGACTTCACCTTTGATTGGTTCCACCCACTCGGTTGTTTTCTCTGCATGGGCAAACGGTGATAAGGTCAAGAACAAGAAACAGCTAGCACATATGTAGCAATACCTTTTCATCAGTGACTTCCCTTCTTTGAAGTTCTTTTCATGACAGCATAGTATACCTCAAGGAAGCCCTTTTCTATACATGAAAAAAGAACGCCATAAGTTGCGTCCTTTAGCGTTCTTTGATAACAACTGGGTTTGGCAGTGCCGGTACCTCTAGCGGTTCTTTTAATTCATATGGGCCTACTTGATCTGTTCCTGCATTTTGTATTGTGACATCTGTAAAACCGAAATCTTTCGCTGTGAGCAGCAGTCCTTCAATAAGTAAAATATGATCAATTGAGTCCGTTAATTGTGCTGATGCTCCAAACGTGATGGTTGCATGTTTACCTTTTGATGTCACCTTTTTAATAGGCTCTTCTTTAATGAGTGGATCGAGTCCTGCATCATTCGCCCGCTTCATCGCCTCTACCGCATCTTTATAAGAAGGATAATCATCTTTTGAGGGCACCAAAAATGTCCCGCTCTTATTTTCTAAAACGTAGTAAGCGTGCTTTGTTTGTTTATTAATTGAAATGGTACCAAGACGGCCATTCGTCCCTAATTGAAGGTGCGAGCCATTGACAGACTTGACCTGTACTTGTTTATATTGGCTCCATTTTAACGTTTCTTTTACCATGTCTTTAAAACGGTTGGCTTCTTTTAATGTATCAAGAGACAAATCATTTTTCAGCTGAAAAATGAGTGTATCCCCTTTTTCACTCACATCCACCATATCCATATACGCTTGAAGAGGTTTTGTCATTTCAGGCAGCTCCAGTTTTTCATATGTATCAAGAAGCGCCTGCACATCGTCATGCTTATTTTCTTTTTGAATACTGATTGGGACAACTTGAGAAGTCGATTCATCTATGTATGAAATCGTCATATACTTTTCTTTGTCAGATGCATAAGCAACATGTGAAGGATCATTTGTGTTTTTTACCGCCTCTAATGTAGCATTCACTTGTCCTTTATCAGCACTCAAATCCATTTTCACTTTCTTTATATCCTGAGCAGCCGGCTGAAATAAATGAGGAGAAATCAAAAACGCCATAAATAAGACCACAACGGTTGCGACCGCTGGACCGATCCATCTGGCACTTTTCTTTTTCTTCCCGCTTGCCATCAGCATTTGCTGGTAAATCTGCTTAGATGAACGGTTGTCCTCCACCTTTGGAAGCTGACTGAGTAATACTTTAATTCGTTCTTCGCTCCAATTGGACCTGTTCGTTTTCATTCACTAGCTCCTCCTTCAAAAGCTCCATATGTTTTCGGAGCACTTTCAGGCCTCGGTGCTGCGTTGTTTTGACTTTGCTTTCCGAGAACTTTAGCGCCTTGGCCGTCTCCATGATTGAGTAGCCTTGGATAAACCTTAAAATGATGACGGCTCGTTGATCGATGGTGCAATGATCAAGTGCGGCATAAATTTCTTTGATATTTTCATCCTGTACAGCCAATTCATCTGGGAGCAGGTCTGGATCTTTTACATCCTGTTTATCCCAATCAAACGTGCCGAGCACCCGTTGTCTGATGGTTTGCTGTTTGCGAAACCAGTCAATTGCCACATACCTTGCAATTGAAAACAGCCATGTTTTCTCGCTGCTTCTTCCTTCAAAAGTTTTATATGAGTGAAGTACCCGAATGTAAACCTCCTGCACGAGATCCTCTGCCTGATTTTTATCTTTTACCATATAAAATAAAAATTGGTACAAATCTTGATGGTACGAATCATATATTTTTTGAAAGGTTTCATGCATAGGAAACCCCTCCGTTCACTTATTTTTGTCGAGTGACTCTCACAAAACGTTACATTACAACTTTATGACAAATATATTACAAGATCGACAATTTGGAAAGGGCTTTTAGTTTAACTTCTCCTTAAAAATATGAAAATAGAAAAAAACACTTCTTTTTCTTTCGAAAAGAAGTGTTTCTCATGTAACAAGATTCTTCGTCAAGATTAGACGAGTTCCTGCTTTTTTTTCGTAATATAGAAAGTAAAGTGAGTACCTGTTCCAGCTTTACTATGTGCATGAATAGAGCCTTGATGCGCTTCTACGATGTTTTTCACGATCGCAAGGCCAAGCCCCGTACCGGAACGTCCTCTTGTTCTTGCTTTATCTGCTTTATAGAACCGTTCAAAAATAAATGGGAGATCCTCTTCAGGAATGCCGCTTCCCGAATCTTTCACATCCATCTTGAGCCCATTTTCCACCGATTGAACTGAGAAGTGAACTTCTCCGCCTTCTGGTGTATGACGAATGGCATTATCGATGAGATTTGTAAAAACCTGTTCTATTTTATCTGGATCAAATACAAAATACGGTTCTTCTACTTGAATTTCATACGTCAGGTTGATTTGTTTTTCTTTCGCAATTCCAAGGAATTTACGGTAGATTTTTTCAGTCAGCTCTTCTGTATGAGTTGATTCAAGATTCAATGTAATATGACCAGCTTCCATACGTGCGAGATCGAGAAGATCATTCACAAGACGCCCCATTCGAAGTGATTCATCATAGATAATTTGGGCAATCTCTTTCTTTTCCTCTTCTGATCCGGCAATGTCATCGACAATCGCTTCACTGTAGCCTTGCAGCATAGCAATAGGTGTGCGGAGTTCATGACTGACATTCGCAATGAAGTCTTTTCTTAGCTTATCAAGTCTTCTCTCTTCTGTCATATCGCGAAGTACCGCAACCGCTCCCCTGACATCCTGCTGATTATAAAGCGGAGACATGAGAAGAACCCAAGTACGCCCTTGCAGCGTGACTTCGATCATTTGCTCTTTTTCCGTACTGACGGCAGTATGAAACAATTCACGCGCTTCTGGCGGCAGTTCATCCCCATCTTTGATCTTCATATTTTGCTCGTAATACCAAGCCTGCAAGAATCTTTCTGCAGGAGGGTTTGTCATGAGGATCGTCCCATCAATATTGATCGTGATGACACCGTCTGCCATACTGCTGAGAATGTTGGACAAATGTTCTTTTTCTTGATTTAAAGCGGTTATATGAAATTTAAGCTGTTTACCCATTTGATTAAAGGCGATCGCCAGTTCCCCAATTTCGTCTTGCGTTAAAATAGGAATCTTTGTATCAAATTTCCCTTTCGCCAAATCTTGTGCTCCCTCTCTCATCTTTCTGAGAGGATAGGTGACACGAGTGGATAAGAAGAAAGCGAAAATTGTCGTCAGCACAATCGCAATTCCGGCTGCGAGGAAGATATAACGCGTCGTATGTTTTGTTGTCTGCTCTACAGCAAGGAGGGATTGAGAAAGAAAGACCATCCCTTTCTTTCCGTTCGCCTCGTAAGGAACACCTACTACAATGCGTTCATCTTTCTGATTGCCTGTATCAGATTCAGCTCGTTTACTGATTTTTTTTCGTTCTGTCAGTGCTCTGTTCAAATCTTTGTCTGCTTCAATTTGTTCTTTTGTGATCGCAGGAAGCTTCCCGCCTTTTTCAGACGAATACCATTCTAGTCCATCCTCTTGAACAATCGCGATACTTGTCAATTTATCAGCTAGTTCTGATGTAATCGACCTTGCAAGCGATTGATCCTCATGGCTTTCTAAAATGACTGCTACTTTGTTGGCCATTTGTGTTAAATCAGACTTTGCTTCTTCAACATGGTAGTTCTCAATGAATTCTAAAAGAAGCACAGTTAAAATCGATAAAACAATGAGCACGAGGAAAAGAATGGTTAACCATAGCTTTCCTACGACACTTTTCCACAGCTTCATTCAGCGCCGACCTCAAATTTGTACCCGACACCCCATACTGTCACGATTTTTTTCGCTGCTTCTGGTGACACTTTATTTAGTTTTTCGCGCAGCCTTTTGACGTGGGTATCCACTGTTCTCAGATCCCCAAAAAATTCATACTGCCACACTTCTTTGAGGAGCTTTTCTCTGTCATAGACTTTATCCGGCGTTTTTGCCAAGAAGTACAAAAGTTCATATTCTTTCGGTGTCAGGCTGACTTCTTTTCCATCTGCTGTGACCCGGTGTGCATCATGATCAATGGATAGATGAGAAAACACGAGAACATCTTTTGTGGTTGTTCCAGTATTGAGATATGACGTTTGAGACGATCTTCTTAGCAATGCTTTCACACGAAGTACCACTTCACGCGGGCTGAAAGGTTTAACGATATAATCATCCGTTCCTGCCTCAAAGCCTTGCACACGGTTGGCTTCCTCACCTTTTGCTGTCAGCATAATAATTGGTGTGGCTTTTTTATCTCGAATTTGATTACACACTTCGATCCCGTCTGTCCCAGGCATCATTAAATCAAGCAAAATGAGATCATAATCGGTTTGAAGTCCTTTTTGAATGGCTTCATCTCCATTTTCCGCTTCATCAATTTCATAATTTTCCCGTTCTAAATACATTTTTAAAAGGCGGCGAATTCTTGCCTCATCATCGACGACTAATATTTTCGTTTGAGTTGTGTGCTCCATTAGACAATCCTCCTGCTTTCTCCGTTGTTACATACATTTTAACAAAAAGCCGAATCGAATCATAAAAGTTGGCCTTTTTCATGCGATTACGCGTAAGAATGAAGCCCCGCAATCACTAGGTTGACAAAGATGAGGTTAAACATAATGATCGCAAATCCGATCACAGCAAGCCAAGCGGACTTTTCCCCATGCCAGCCTCGTGATAACCGAAGGTGGAGATAGGCGGCGTAAAATAAAAATGTAATTAAAGCCCATACTTCCTTCGGGTCCCATCCCCAGAATCTCGTCCATGCAATTTGTGCCCAGATCATCGCAAAAATAAGACCACCTAACGCAAATACAGGGAAACCAATGGAAACAGCCCTGTATCCAATTTCATCGACTAAATCGAGATTCACCTGTCTTACGAGCGGCTGAAGCAGCGCACTTAGTCGTTTGCGAATGATCAATCTTAGCAGTCCATAAATGACCAGCCCAACGCCAAATGACCATAGCACTGTATTCACCTTTCTACCTGAAAAAACAGGCGGCAGATCAACCACAGGCTCTAAACGATCTTTTGTGATAAGTTCTCCTTTATGAGGTCCTACTAAGGCAGGCAGCTCATAGACCATGACGCTCTCTTCTTTATTTTTATCTACCCAATTAAATTCCGCTTCATACCCTGTCATTCTAAAGATGGACGTGACAGCGATAAATGCAAGGGTGACCACAATCATAAACATGACCAGCTCTAAGCCAAAGGTTTTCTTCCCCGGTTTTGTTTGATCGACATGCTTCAAAAGAAAAATCACACCTGCCACAAAACTGATCGCCAAAATGGCTTGACCAAGCGCTGCTGTCGTGACGTGAATATATAGCCAATTACTTTGAAGCGAAGGAATCAGCGGTGAAATATCCGATGGAAACATGCTTGCATAAGCAATGATTAATAAAGCGATTGGAAGTGTGAATAAACCTAGCACAGACACTTGATAGACAAAATATAAAATAATAAATGCGAGCACCAGCATCATGCCAAAGGCTGTGGTGAATTCAAACAGATTACTGACTGGTGCGTGACCAGACGCGATCCACCTTGAAATAAAATAGCCAAATTGACTCAAAAAACCAATGATGGTGAGCGTTATGCCGATAAGTGCCGCCTTATTTTTGCGCGGACCCTCTTCTTTCTTTTTTCCTTTAATGGCCCCTCCAAAAAAAGGAACTGCCGCTAAATAAAATAGAAAAGCTGCAAATAACAGGTTTTCACTGACTGCCGCCATCTAACCCTTCCCCCTTGCTTTTGCTGATACTTGTTGTATCAGGCAGTTCTTTTTGATCCACTGGCTGTTTGATGCCACTGCCGTGCAGCAACACCTTAAGATCAGACTTTAAGCCGAACCAGTTTTTGTTTGTATGTCCTGCCACAAATACTTTTCCATCCTTTACCGACAGCCAGATTCTTCTATGCTGCCAGTACATCCCTTGTACGACACCAATCATAAAGATGATTCCGCCAACAATAAGTACCCCGAGTGTTAAGTCTTTTCGAACCGTTAAACCTGTCACGTTTTTTGTTTCAACCCGGTCAAATTTCATTTTATAAAGATTGTTATCAGAACCCTCTACTGTCTCTTGAATTGCGACAAAGCTTTTTTCACCTTTTGGTTTTTCAGGAGAGATCATTTCAAATACGAACGCAGGATTATTTGGATTCCTCGTTTTCGTACTAGGTGTGCCATCTTCGTCAAAATAAAAGTCAGGCAAATAACTCATCACCTTGACTTTGTAACCGCTACCAAGATCATATTCTGACTTAGGCTCCAGCAGATTAATCTTCACTGTTCCGAAAGATTTCTCAGTGTCTTTTCGAATCAGCTGAAAGACCATTTGATCGAGTTCATTTTGTTTAAAATCCACTTGATATAATGAGAAATTGTCAAACTTAAGCGGTTCATTCACTTTAATATCGTGTTCTGTTACCTGCTTTAGCTTTGGCTTTTCACCAAAAACAACTTCCCCTTCACGTTTGTATAAAACGGCATCGGTTTTATAACTTTTGACGACTTGACCATCGCCAGCCTTTTCAATAGCATTTTCAAAGACTTCTTTTTCTTTTTCAGATTCATAGCGGTCAATTGAAAACGCGTTATTCTTTAAGAAGTATTGGCCTCCCGTCCCTGGGATTGGTGCCGTTTCGCCTTCTCTTACCCATAATGTTTCATCCACGTACATTCCAGGGACAAACCGGAGCATGGATCCAATGAGAAATATAATTAATCCAATATGATTGACGTAAGGTCCCCAGCGGGAAAAGCGGCCTTTTTCAGCTAAAATATGTCCATCTTCTTCTCGTACGCGGTAACGCTTTTGTTTCATCTTACTAACGATGCCTTCATATGTATGTTGATCTAATGTTTTGTTTGTTTCGCTGAAAAGACGTTGCCTTCTCATAAAGCCTTCTTTTTTGACAACCCCTTGATTTTTGAGTGCACGATAAAGTGGAATCACTCGATCAAGGCTGCAAATCACAAGGGAAATTCCGATAGATGCGACAAGGGCTAAAAACCACCAAGAATTATAAAGATCATGGAATCCAAGGATGTAATATAACTTGCCAAACGACCCATATTGCTCCTCATAATAAGTGGAAGCTGATGCACCTGGCGGAATAAACCGCTCCTGCGGAAAAATAGTTCCTAGCGAAGAAGCTAACAGTGTGATGACAATGAGCCACACACCCACTTTTACGGAAGAAAAAAAGTTCCATACTTTATCAACAATCGTTTTGTTGTATGTTTGCGAGCGTCTTGCACTGCCGTCATATCTCATATCAAGCAGTTTTGATGAATTCTTCTCTTGTGCTGCAATGGGATTCCCGCATGATTCACATAGAACAGTACCGATTGGATTAATATGTCCACACTCGCACTTTACCTCTTTCATTCTATGACCCCTTTGGTTTAATCAAATTCATATATTCATAGACATTACGTTCTGTCATCGTCCCCTTTATGACTTTGATTACTTTGCCTTCAGGATTAATTAAAAATGTGGTTGGCAGCGGCGTAATATCATATGCCTCAGTCACTTGACGATCTTTGTCCATGGCAACAGGAAAATTCACGCCATAAGCATCCATAAAGTTCTTCACAGCAATATTGGATTCCCCAACATTTACGGCAACAATTTCGACACCGCGATCCTTGAACACTTCATACTGATTTGCCATATAAGGAAATTCCTGCTTACATGGACCGCACCATGTACCCCAAAAATTGAGAAAGACGCCTTTGCCTTTTAAGTCCTTTAATTCAATCCGTTCCCCATCTACCGATTGAAGGACAAAGTTAGGCGCGATAGATCCTTCTTTGACTTGATCCTGTTTGGCAAATACTGAGTTATACATCGTATAACATAGTGCAGCAAGCATCACGAGGAGAATGCCCGTCCGTATGAAAAATCGTCTTTTCTTCATCTGAAGTACCCCTTCCCCATAGACATTCAGGTAAATTATAGCATTCTCCTTCTTTTGATGCTTCTTCATTTTTTGAAGTTTATGTGAAAATTAAAAAGCGCTTTTCCCATGATCAGCAATCGCTCTCAGACGTTTTACTTCATGCGGCGTCAATTCTCTGCGATCTCCTGGTCTCATACCTTCAATATGAAGGAAAGCATATTGCTCTCTTTTGAGTTTTAAAACGTCGTGTCCAATCGCTTCAAACATGCGGCGAACCTGTCTGTTTCTGCCTTCATGAATGGTTAATTGAACAATACATGTTTGCTTTCGTTTATCAATCGAAAGCATTTTGGCACGGGCAGGTGCTGTTTTTTTATGGTCTAACATGATTCCTTTTTCTAACTTTCTAAGCAATTCTTTTGAAGGGATGCCTTTTAGTTTCGCTGCATACGTTTTATCAATTTGATATTTCGGATGCATGAGCTTATTGGCAAATTCGCCATCATTGGTAATCAAAATTAAACCGCTCGTATCATAATCCAACCGGCCGATCGGATACAGGCGCTGCGGAACATCATCAAAGAAATCTGTCACGACTTTGCGTCCTTTATCATCCTCGGCAGCTGAAATGACGCCGCGCGGTTTATAAAGCATAAAGTAAACCGGTTCTTCTCTTTCAAGCTTTAAGCCATTGACTTCAATTTTATCTGAAGAGCCCACCTTTACTCCGAGCTCTGTCACTGTTTCACCATTAACGGTAACTCGTCCTTCTTTAATTAATTCTTCAGCCTTTCGTCGAGAAGCGACGCCGGCATGGGCAATTACTTTCTGTAAACGTTCCATTTGTCTTTCACCTCATGTACTATCTTACTTGCTTGGCTTGAAACAAACAAGCATTCGTGGAAAAATAAGCGTTTCACCTGTCTAATTTCAACTAAAAAGCTGTTTTCCATCCATGAAATAAAAAAAGCACCCGATTAGGCGCCGCTAAATAACAAACTGACGATAATAATCGATGCAATGATCCCAATCAGGTCTGCTAACAGCCCCACTTTCAGTGCATCTCCCATTTTTTTAATACCAACTGCTCCAAAATAGACGGTTAAAATATAAAGGGTCGTATCCGTTGACCCTTGCATAACAGCGGCAAGCTTGCCGATAAAAGAATCTGGACCATAAGTCGCAATTAAGTCTGATGTCATGCCAAGTGCTGCTGTTCCTGATATAGGACGAATCAAAGCAAGCGGCACCACTTCTGTAGGAACACCAATCGCTGTAAACACAGGCTTCAATAATTCCATGACAAAGTCAAGGGCACCTGATGCTCGAAAAATCGTAATGGCGACAAGCATACCGACTAAATACGGAATGATTGAAAAGGCAATTTGAATACCTTCTTTCCCGCCCTCTACAAATGTTTCATATGTCGGTACTTTTTTAATCGTCCCTGCAATCAATATTCCTGCGATGATCAGTGGAATCAAAGCAAGTGACAGCCAGTTAATAAATGCCACAAGATCACCCCCGCCTGCTTCTGCGATAGTGGAAATAGCGATCAATCATAATCGCACCGATACCTGAAATGAGAGTCGCCAAAATGGTTGGACCTACAATATCTGTTGGCTGATCTGCGCCATAGGTCATACGAATTGCAATGACGGTCGTTGGCACAAGTGTAATAGAAGATGTATTGACTGCTAAAAAAGTGATCATAGACCGGCTCGCCTCGTTTTTCCCGCCATTTAATGCTTTCATCTGCTCCATCGCCTTAATCCCAAGTGGTGTGGCAGCATTCCCAAGGCCAAAAAAATTCGCCATGAGATTGGATAGAATATACCCCATCGCTGGATGATTCGCAGGAATCTCAGGAAATAGTTTTGAGATAAAGGGCCGGCATAATTTACTAAAGAAATGTAACACCCCCGCTTCTTCTGCGATCTTCATCAATCCCAGCCAGAATACAAGAACACTAATCAACCCAATTGAAATGGTGACCGCTTCTTTTGATCCTTTAAAGACCGCTTCATTCACTTCATGCATCGTTCCGTTAAACATTGCATAGACAAGACCGATGACCGTGAGGAATACCCAGATTAGATTGACCATGAAGATCCGCCTATTGATGTCTGAAAGACAGACTTAAACATTTCTTGAAAGCTTTTTTGAGGCATTCGGTTGCGTTTATTTTCATAAAAAATCGGGACTTGCTCAATCACCTGACCATCCATTAAAAACGTCATTTTCCCTACTACATCTGGGATCGCTTCTTTGTTTTTCTCCCATTTCTTTTTAGGTGTCAGCATTTCCGTTTCGATTTCCACTAGTTTTTTTTCATCTTCATTTAAAAAATAGTCCACATCTCGCTGAATAAACGCTTTTTTTTCATAAAAAGTCCCTTTTAACGAAGCGAGCCTGCCTTTTTCAGCAAGCACATACGTTTTATAGTGATCAAATGCATACTCAAACATTGAGATATGATCCTTCCAATCATCCGGTGCATTAATCGTCACAGCAATGAGCGCCGCATCTCCTTTTGCAGCTGTGGAGACAAGCGTGCGTTTTGCAAGTTTTGTATATCCTGTCTTCCCTCCAGTCGAATATTGATATAAACCAGTGAGCAGCTTGTTTTTGTTTTTCCAATAACCTTCGATTGTTTTTGCTTTATAAAAGGTGGTACCGGCAATTTTTTGATATTGCTGATGCTTCATGGCGTATTTCGTTAAGATTGCCATATCATAAGCTGATGAATAATGGTTTTTATGATCATCGAGTCCATGCGGATTTTGAAAATTCGTATTCTCCATGCCTAGTTCAGAGGCCTTTTGGTTCATCATAAAAATAAAGCCTTCTAAGCTGCCACCAACATGTTCTGCAATGGCAACAGCTGCATCATTTCCAGAGCGCAGCATGAGCCCGTATGTCAAGTCTTCTAAGCTCACCTTCTGTCCTTCCTTTAAATAGATCGAAGAACCTTCCGCTTGAATCGCACGTTTTGACACTTTGACCATGTCGTTCATTTTTCCTGATTCAATGGCTAATACAGCCGTCATAATTTTTGTGATACTGGCGATTCTTCTTTTTTCGTGCTCGTCCTTTCCAAATAGGACTCTGCCTGACTGTCCATCTATTAAAATGGCGCTTCTTGCACTCACCGATAATGAAATGTCTGCTTGAGCGTGTGAGGAAAAAGGCAGTAAGAGTGTCAATAGAAGAAGGACTGCTGTTCCAATTTTTATATAGGGCATGTTCATTCACGTCCTTGTCCGTTTTGTACAAGTGTATGCGCGGCTAAAAAAGTTATGATGCCTCGTCCATAAAAAAAAGCAACTCTCATATGAGAGTTACTCAGCGTGTAGACAAACCCTCGCATTCGGTGTCAGTCCTGCGTACCGGTGCTCACGAATGTCAAATTCGCTCCGCGCCGGTACTCGCCCTTCCTAGAATTCAAAGGTTTTCTATCACGCTGAAAAGAAGACAAAGGACTAAAATCAAGTTCATTTTAGCCCTTTGTCTTCTTTATACCATTTTCATTTGCTGTTGAGATGTTGTATATTCCAGCTCTTCTCTCATCGTTAAAAAATTTTTTTCTAATGAAGAAAACAAACATTTGATGTCAGCCGATACTTCATGATGGAAAACAATACAGCTTTTTCCTGTGTAGGCTGAACGGCTATCTTCATACCATGTATCCTTTTTTGGTGTAAAAAATTCTTCAATACATTGATGATAAATACGGTGAAGCGTCTGCTGTGCGGCTTGCTGCGGGAATGTCTGCTGCTGCCTGATTTTCCTACAAACCGCCGCGGCATCCTCGCTATAAACTGCAAGCTTCCGTAATGTACTTAATATGTCACAATAATAGGCTTCCGCTTCCGGGTTTAATCGTTTCAAGCTTGATAAGGTAGCTTCGTTCAGATAATCACTCACTTCAACTGCAACCTTTGATAAAAAAACGCCTGCTTGATCAACTTGAGCCTTTACATTCATATGTGCCATTTGTTTCGTGTTTACCTTCCCCTCATGGCTTTGTCACCATTTTATCTTTCAAACAAAGGTTTTAGACCTAAAATCTTTGTTATATTTTATCATACATTTTTCCTTATTTTGAACTATTTTATCTCTTCAAATGTTTGATTGAAGTTTTCAAAAAAGAGATCAGCCTCTTCTTGCACCCCATCTGCTTCCACATTCTCTGGAAGTGGCGGCAATTCATCTAAGGCTTTTAAACCAAATTGCTCTAAAAAGGTAGGTGTTGTCCCATAAAGGATCGCTCGTCCCGGTCCATCGGCACGTCCTACTTCACAGAGCAGTGCTTTGGCAACTAAACTATGCAGCACTCGTTCTGATTTAACGCCTCTGATCTCCTCGACTTCGCTGCGTGTAATCGGTTGTTTATACGAGACAATGGCGAGCACTTCTAGCGCTGCCTGTGACAAACCTTTCGATGGTGCCTCTACTAATTTTTTTAAATACACGCTATATTCTTTTTTCGTCAGCAGCATATATGAATCTGCATATTCAATGAGCTCAATTCCTCGTTCTTGTTTTTGATATTCTTCCTTTACGGCAGACATAATATCAAGCAACGCTGCCTCATCAACTTCAAGAACAGACATGAGCTGTTTTCTTGTTAAGCCTTCGTCACCTGCTGCATATAGCAGCGCTTCTAAGATGGCTTTCCAATTCACGATATCAAGCGTCATGAATCGTTTCACTCCCTATGATATAAATATCTTCAAAGTTTCCTTCCTGCTCCAGCATGATTTGATGGCTCTTCATCAATTCGAGAACAGCAAGAAACGTCACGACAAGGTGTTCCTTTTGATCATGTTGAAACAAAGTCATGAAATTGGTCCGCTTTTTTGTTTTTCTTAAATGGTTCATAATCTCATTCATTTTGTCTTCAATCGGGATTTCTTGTCTTGTAATCTTTGATGGTGCTGGTTTTGTTATTTTTTTGCGGTTCAATACCTTTTGGAACGCACCTAACATATCATACACCGTGACGTGTAAGTTTGTGTCCTTCGCTTCTGCTTCTTTTGCAAATTCACTTAAATCACTTGGTGGTTTTGTAAAGGCGTTTTGCCGCTCTTCTTCACGTTCCTTCAGTTCTTGCGCTGCATTTTTATACTTGCGGTATTCAATTAATTTGCCAATCAGCTCATCACGAGGGTCCTCTTCTTCTTCCATCAGGTCTTCATCAAACAGCTCTTCCTCTTGTTTTGGGAGAAGCATTCTGCTTTTAATGCTCAGGAGGGTTGCAGCCATCACCAAATACTCACTTGCAACATCAAGTTCAAGCTCCCTCATCGTGTGGACATATAATAAATACTGCTCCGTAATTTTAGCGACGGGAATATCATAAATATCAATTTCCAAACGGTTAATTAAATGTAAAAGCAAGTCCAAAGGACCCTCAAACGAATCTATTTTCACCTGATATTCCAGCATTCTTTTCTCACCATTTCTACTGTCTTCTAAGTACCGTTTTCATCGGCTAACCTTTAGTATAAGACACCATAAAGCTCTCGTCCAATATAATTTCGACCATGAGCCAGCAGGCAAAAAAAGAAAAACAGTTGATTCGCCCATACCAATAAGGGCATTTATACATAGAATACCATTGTAATCAGAACTGATGAAAAAGGAGGCCGTAACATTATGGGAGATGGTTATTACTTCGGCGGAGGATTTGCGCTTATTGTTGTGCTGTTCATCTTGCTGATCATCGTTGGCGCGGCTTGGGTTTATTAAAAGAAACAGAGCGTCCTTTCATAAAGGGGCGCTCTTTCTTCTTTTCTTTTCGGTATGTTAGACTGATAGTGGAAAAGGAGATGACCGCTGTGTATCCTAAAGCGTACGTGGCTTTTTTACATGAATTTCATACGACAAGAGATTATTTTGAGTGTCATGAAATTCTTGAAGAGTTTTGGAAAGAAGATCCTCCTCATCAGCGCAAAAAGTACTGGGTGGGTCTCATTCAGCTTGCTGTTGCTTTGTATCATCAAAGACGAGGGAATGGAAAAGGAGCAAAACGGCTGATTTCAAACAGCCTTCATATATTAGATTCGGACCGGAACGTACTAACAGAATTAGGTCTTGATGAAGAGGCATTTCTATTACTGCTTAGAACACTGAAAAAGAAAATCGATGAAGACATGCCCTACGAAAGTGTGATGCTGCCAATCCGAGATGAAACGCTTCTTTCTTTATGCCAAGAGATGGCCCAAAAAGAAGGCTTAACCTTCGGACAGGAGAGCAACTTATCCCATACATTCTTAATCGAAAAGCATAGACTGCGTGATCGGACGGACGTATTGCTTGAACGTGAAGAGCAGATTGAACGTAAAAAAAGCAGAGGCATATAACCTCTGCTTTTACATGTGTGAGATTTAGTTTGTTTCACTGTGACACTTATGAAAGAAGCCTTGCGTTAATTCATTTGGAATGAGCGTTTTCGTTTTGAATACTTCTTCCACGGCTAATACCATTTCCTTGCCGATGCCTTGGTCACGATGGGACGGATTGACACTAATATGTTCGATTTGTACTTGGTCGTCTGTTTTCAGCACACCAATAGCACCTACGATATCATCGCCATCTTTCCAAAGGAACAGCTGCCGATCTTCATCCATTTCATACGACTTTATCGTCTGCTGAAGCTGTTTGACGTCTTTCTCACCCGGCATAAAGGACAGGAGTCCCATGGCAATTTTTTCAAAAGACCTCTTGTAACGAATTAACATATATACCCCTCAATATTAAAATTATCCTATTTTCCAGCAAATGTCTTATGAATCACTTGCTCATCACACATTATAAACACTTTTAGGTTGTTTTTAAACTCTTTTTCATCAAATTAACGAAACGTTCGATTTAGGTTGGCCATTTCAATAGCAGCTGCAGCCGACTCACTGCCTTTATTTCCAGCCTTTGTACCGGCTCTTTCTATAGCTTGTTCAATAGATTCTGTTGTCAGGACACCAAAGATAATCGGCACCCCTGTCGAGATGGCACTTTGTGCGATTCCTTTAGCCGCTTCATTGCAAACATAATCGTAATGTGATGTTGCCCCACGAATCACGGTTCCAAGTGTAATGACTGCATCATATTTTTTTGTTTCTGCTAGTTTTTTTGCCATATACGGAATTTCAAAAGCACCCGGCACCCACACGACATCAATATCGTCACCGTTTGCTCCGTGTCTGAGCAATGTATCTTCTGCTCCATCTAGTAGTTTGCTTGTAATAAAATCATTAAATCTAGCGACGACGATTCCAAACTTTAACCCTTCTGCTACTACATTACCTTGTATTGTATTCATATGTTCATCATCCTTTTTTGTGATTTTTATTTTGTTTTCATTGTCGTTGTTTGCTTGTTTATATATGCCTGCAATGCTTCAATCGTCAGCATCTTGATATCGTGTTCTTTTTGAATTTTTTGCAGTTCGGGTACACGGGCCATGGTTCCATCTGCATTCATAATTTCGCATATGACACCCGCTGGCACTGAACCCGCAAGTTTAGCAAGATCAACGGCCGCCTCTGTATGACCTGGCCTTTCTACTACGCCTCCCTCTTTCGCAATAAGAGGGAAAACATGACCTGGGCGGGCAAAATCCTCTGGTTTTGACTCTTTATTTAACATGGCCAAAATGGTCGTTGAGCGCTCAAAAGCACTGATACCAGTTGTTGTTGACGTATGGTCGATGCTCACTGTAAATGCTGTATGATGTGCATCCGTATTTCGCTCGACCATGGGATGCAGATCCAAGTGTTTCGCAATCGAGGCATCAACTGGTGTGCAAATAAGACCTCTTCCATGTAAAGCCATGAAGTTAATGACTTCCGGCGTTGCATGCTCAGCAAGTGCCACAAAGTCTCCTTCATTTTCTCTGTCTTCATCATCTACTACGATAATGATTTCTCCTCGTTTCAGGGCATTTACTGCCTCATCAACTGAATGATACATACAATCGCCTCCTAGAATCCGTGCTCTTTTAAAAATGATGAGGTTAATCGTGATGGCTGCTTTTCGCCTTGCTCTTTTGTTAAAAAGCGATAAATGTATTTACCGATCATGTCACATTCAATATTTACTACATCCCCCATAGATTTAGTCGGAAAAATAGTTCCTTCAAGCGTATGTGGAATGATAGAAACTGTCACATGAGCATCTCGCAAATCGAAAATAGTCAAGCTGACGCCGTCTATTGCGATCGATCCCTTTTTTGTGAGCATATCTGTGAGGGTCTTGTCCATTTTCAAATCATAGTAAATGGCATTACTCTTCTTTTCTACACGGGTAATTACAGCCGTTCCATCAACATGGCCTGAAACAAAATGACCGCCGAATCGTCCATTTGAGGACATCGCTCGCTCTAAATTCACTTGGCTGCCTGGCGCAAGCTGATCAAGTGATGTCGCTTTGACCGTCTCAGGCATCACATCTGCCGCAAACTGTTCTTTTGTAAAGTTTGTGACAGTGAGACAAACGCCATTGATGGCGATACTATCGCCTAGGTGCACATCTTCTAGTACACGGCTGCACTTGATGATGATTTCCATGGCATCTGCGGATCTTTTGCTCAATGACTGGACTGTACCCACTTCTTCAATAATCCCCGTAAACATGTGATCCTCCCTTTCTCTTTCTTTTGTATTTCTCACTTTATGAAAAAGCGATGTTTGGGACATGTGATCGATTGAACACCTTCGTCGCTTTTTATGGTCCATACAAGGTAAATGAGGGATCACCTAATAAACACTACATGCGATGACTAAATTGACATATTGACATACAGAAAGCCCCGGAAAAATTCCGGGGCTGTGGTTTTTTTGCATTAGAAATAAAACTATGATCAACACATATTTTTTGTTCATACATAGCTTTCGTTATCCTTCTCCCATCCAGACTTTCACTGTCGGCTTCAGCTTCTCACTGAATCAACCGTTAATAAATTAACGGGTCACGGGCTGTAAAGCATTTGCTTTATTACCGTCGGTCGGGATTTTCACCCTGCCCCGAAGGATACAATCGATATTTAGCTGTCCTTAGGGGCTATTATAGCATCCTTGTGGTCAAATGCAACAATCAAGATTTATTTACCTGTTCATAAAAAAAGCCTCCTTATAGGAAAGGAGACTTGTTAATTGACGACTTTTACTACTTTTATAAGACCGTCTATTCTTTTTTCATTACTAAAGTATGCTTTAATACGATCGCCTTTTTTCAGATCGGCCACATCATCTTCAAATTTCTTTCCATTAAAAATGATTTTCGTGCCATTTTTGGCTTGGCCATAATACTCATCTCCATCAATCTTCGTAATGGTATATTCATAGATTGTGTAATCTTTGTCATTATTCGTTAAGCTTTCGCCAATGGCTGTTGGCACATCTTCAATTTTCATGCCATTCATGTATAAATAACCTGCGCCTAAACAAAGCAGTAAAACAAATAAGATTGCGATTTTTAGTTTGATTTTCCCCATATTTAGAACCTCCATCATCTGCACTTCGCCTATTTGTATGTTCTATTCCTTCTTTTGATGAAATAAAACCAAAAAAGCTGATTTTCATTAATGGTTACTTATATAACGATTCAAATGGACTTTTGGTTCCACTTTTTCATCATTACATATGATACGAATATGCGTTCTTTATTAAGGGGGTCTTTTTTCCTCTTTATTTGTTAGCAGGGTGAACACGATAGACTAACTTCTTGATTATATTCTTTTCTCTAATGCGAATAGATCTTCCTCTAACAATTGAGATCTTTGAACAGCGATATTTCGGCTGTCACGAACCCCTTGATTATAATAGTAGCTTCCAAGCTGTTTTGTGATAAATTCCAATATATTAATGGCTGCTAATTCACCAATTTCCTCTTCTCGTTCTTCGGCAAAGTAACGCTGAATGGCAATCATCATTTGATTTTTTTCTTCTTTTGTTAATGGTTTCAAAGTATCTCCTGCTTTCTTTCAGCATAATCACACGCTTTTTAGATTTTGCAATGTCACTTATTTTGAGAGCTGCAAATGGTGATATTTACGAATGCGAATGTTTGTTCTCTTATCATATCATAAAAACGTGTCCATATCACCCTAAAAGAAAAAGCGTGTTTTAATCAATTGATCAAAATACGCTTTCTTTATATAGACTATTTATTTCAATATGGATAGTATCGTCGCTATAGAATGATCTACAAATGAACGCTCTGGACGAGATTTCATGAGGACTGTAAGTCCAATGAAAGAAACGACCAGCGCCTGTGCTAAGGCTTTGGCATTCAGAATGCTTTCGAGCTCACCCGAGCGAATACCTTGTACAATTTTTTCTTCAAAAATGACCGAAAGATACATCTGATGCTCTCTCGTGAGAATTTCAAATTTCTCTTCGTGGGGGGCAAGCTCGACTATTGTATTGATACAGAAGCACCCTTTACTCGGTCCATCTCCATATTCCTCTTCTACTATTTCAGCAAATAATGTATGAAATGCTTCCTTTGCAGTTAGATTATTTTGAAGTTTTGTTCGAATATGGGCTGCATGCTGAGTTGTATATTTGCGTAATGCTGCTTCAAACAATTCCTCTTTATCACCGAACGCTGAGTATAAGCTCGGCCGCTGTATTCCCATTTTTGCAGTTAAATCGCTTAATGTAGTGGCTCTATACCCCTTCTCCCAAAAAAGCAACAAGGCCTCATCTAACGCTTTTTCCTCATCAAATTCCCGTTGTCGAACCATCATCAACCCTCATTTCTATCATAAAAACCTCTTCACTAAATCAACCATCTATTTCGTATAAGTTTTTTACTAATCGGTACATTATCATTTTATTTTATTGACGTATCATTGTCAAACCGACTTCATCTCTCAAGATCTTCACCACATCATTTTATCATTATCTTGACTTTAAAACGTTTGTCTGGTTATCCTTAACAGGAATCATTTTATACCGATCAGTATATTATACTCTTTAATACAAAAGGAGCTGACGAAATGCATGAAAAAAGAAAAAATGACTTCCGCTGAACATCCTGATCTGGAAGCGACTCATTTACAAATAAACACCCGATCAACGATGACTCGCTATATGGCTCTGCTGTTTGCGACAGCCTCCGGGATGGCAGTTGCAAACATATACTTTGCACAACCGTTATTAGACTCCCTCGCATCCGAATTTGGTATCAACTATTCATCCATTGGCATGGTCATTACGATTACTCAGCTTTGTTATGCGCTAGGACTGCTACTGATCGTACCACTTGGTGATCTGTTCAATCAACGACGGCTCATCGTAGCTCAGATGCTAGTATCCGTGTTATCTCTCATTCTAGTCGGTATCGCCCCTACCGCCACCGTCCTGTTCATAGGACTAGCTGCTGTGGGACTGCTTGCTGTAGTCACCCAGGTACTCGTCGCATTCGCAGCGACATGGGCCACTCCTGAAGAACGCGGCCGTATAGTGGGCTTGGTTCAAAGTGGAATTGTGATTGGTATTCTTCTCGCACGAACGTTTGCTGGTGTACTAACCGATCTCGCCGGCTGGAGATCAGTCTATCTCGTTTCTGGTGTGATGATGCTGATCATAACTGGCGTGTTGTACCGGTATCTTCCGCGTGCTGACAGCAAGAGAGTCTCCATATCCTATGTGAACTTGCTCGCTTCAATGTTTATATTGTTCAGACAAGAACGAATTCTACGTATTCGTGGCGTACTGGGTTTTCTGATCTTTGTTGTGTTTGGCACGCTGTGGACTTCACTTGTGCTACCTCTCAGCACTACGCCATACAATCTGTCACATACGGCGATTGGTGCATTTGGTCTTGCTGGAGTTGCCGGAGCATTAGGTGCCGCTCGGGCTGGTAGCCTTGCTGATCGAGGCTTAGGACAGTTAACAACGTGCATCGCCCTTGTCCTATTACTATTTTCATGGCTTTTTATCTTTTTCACTGAATATTCCCTTATTTTGTTAATCGTTGGTATCGTCATTCTTGACCTATCTGTGCAGGCCGTTCATGTGACCAATCAGAGTATGATTTTCACAGTCCGGCCTGAGGCGAGAAGCCGGCTGACTGCTGCTTATATGATTTTTTATTCCCTCGGCAGTGCGCTCGGTTCTATTGGATCAACTAACATATACGCAAACGCTGGCTGGAATGGGGTATGTCTATTTGGAGCCTCTATCAGCGCCTTAGCCCTTTTATATTGGATGATTACCTACCGTTTCGCGGCACAGATCACAGGAAAATCAGATTTAAAATAAAAAAACACCGCAATTAAGCGGTGTTAATGAATTAAGCGTCGACAACTTCGACTTTTTCCATCCCTTGGCCTTGTTCCATGTCAAGAACAGCCTCGATACCAGATGTTACTTTACCAAAAACAGTGTGAACACCGTTTAAGTGCGGTTGTGGGTCATGTACGATAAAGAATTGGCTGCCACCAGTGTCTTTACCAGCGTGTGCCATTGATAATGAACCTCTCTCGTGCTGATGAGGGTTTCCTTCTGTTTCACATTTAATGGTGTAACCAGGTCCTCCAGTTCCATTACCGTTTGGATCGCCGCCTTGGCTTACGAAGCCCGGGATCACGCGGTGGAATTTCAATCCATCGTAGAAGCCTTCATTCGCTAATTTTTCAAAGTTTGCTACTGTACCTGGAGCAGCCTCTGGGTAAAGTTCAAACTCAATTTTCTTTCCATTTGTTAATTGTATGTATCCTTTTTTCGCCATTTTTCACATTCTCCTTTCAGGTTAAACAAGGCTCATTATAGCACATTTTCGGTGATGTTAAACATCCCCTGCTTACCTAATGTGATTTACCTCTTTTGCCAACATTGATAAAATAAAAGAGCTTGATTCTTTTCTCCTAAGGAAATGATCACAGACTGAGCAAAACGCTTCATCATATTGGAGGTTTCAAACAACTTTAAAAGAAAATTGAAACGTCAGACTGATTTGTTACGTCTATATGATGGAGTACATTCAAATCATGTACTCAAAAGATGAGTTTCTCACCATAGAGAAACGCTTTCGACTTGAAGGAGGTCAACATGTTTAAAAAAACAATGCTTGGTATGATGGCAGCGCTCCTTTTACTGATTGGTGCGCCAAAAGTCAGCTTAGCGGATGCAGCTGTCGGCGATGTCATCGTCACACTCGGGCAAGACTTAACACCGGCTGATCGCCAGAAGGTGCTTGACGAGTTGAATCCACCTGAAAATGCGACAAAAATTGAAGTAACCAATAAAGAAGAGCATGAATATTTAGGAAAGTATATCCCTCGTTCTTCTATCGGGACGAGAGCATTATCATCTTCATCCATCACTATTGAAAAATCAGGTGCGGGTCTGACTGTGGATACACATAACATTAAGACCATTACAGATGAGATGTATTTAAATGCTTTAATGACCGCAGGTGTGAAAGATGCAAAGGTTGTCGTGACGGCGCCGTTTGAAGTATCTGGTACAGCAGCACTGACGGGTCTATTAAAAGCCTATGAAGTGTCAAGCGACAAAGCCATTCCTGAAGATGTGAAACAGGTGGCAAACGAAGAGCTTGTAACAACATCTAAACTGGGTGACTCTATTGGAAAAGACAATGCTTCTGCCCTGATTGCAAAAATCAAAGATGACATTGCCAAAAATGGAGTTCCTAAAACAACAAAAGAAGTGGAAGAAAAAGTAGATCAAGCCGCTTCTGATTTGAACTTAAATCTGACGCAAGATCAAAAGGATCAACTTGTCTCTCTCTTCGATAAAATGAAAAATATCAATATCGATTGGAAACAAGTCGGATCTCAAATTGATAAAGCAAAAGACAAGATTACAAAATTCATAGAATCAGATGAAGGGAAAAACCTTCTACAGAAAATTTGGGATTTCTTTGTCTCTATTTGGAACGCGATCGTCTCTGTATTTACTGGTGGAAAATAAATGTCATAGAAAAAGCTGCCTGATGATCAGGCAGCTCAGATTGTTGACAAAGGGCTAAAATGAACTTTATTTTAGCCCTTTGTCTTCTTTTCAGCGTGATAGAAAACCTTTGAAGTCTAGGAAGGACGAGTACTGGCGCGGAGCGAATTTCACATTCGTGAGCACCAGCACGCAGGACTGACAACGAATGCGAGGGTTTGTCTACACGCTGAAGCCGCCTGATGATCAGGCAGCTTTTTTTAAATCGATGATTTCACTTTTGATTGATAAGGTAAATCCAATTTGACAATGTCCTCGTATGTCTCACGCTCAACGACAAGCTGCGCTTCCCCATCTTCTACAAATACTACAGCTGGGCGCGGGATGCGATTATAGTTGTTTGACATGCTGTAGCCATAAGCTCCTGTACAAAAGACAGCTAATAAGTCTCCCTGTGATAACTCTGGCAGATCAATATCCCAAATAAGCATATCTCCACTTTCGCAGCATTTCCCTGCAATGGACACCGTTTGATCATGTGTTTGGCTCATTTTATTGGCGCTCGCTGCTTCATATTTTGCTTGATATAAAGCAGGTCGAATATTATCACTCATCCCGCCGTCGATGGCTACATAATCGCGAATGCCAGGTACATGTTTTGATGAGCCGATCGTATAAAGAGTGGTTCCTGCATCTCCAACAAGTGAGCGGCCTGGCTCAATCCAAATTTCAGGCATCTCAAACTCATAGCGGGCTACATTTTCTTTCACCGCTTGAATAATTTTCTCCACGTATTCAGTCGCAGGCAGTGGCTCATCCTCTTCTGTATAACGGATGCCAAAACCTCCGCCTAAATTCAGCACTGTGGAAATAAAGCCAAATGATTCTCTCCATTCATCCAGCTTCAAGAAAATCTTATCTGCCGCAAGGACAAAACCAGCCGTATCAAAAATTTGTGAGCCGATATGACAATGAACACCTAAAAGCTCGATCACTTCTGATTTAAGCACTTGTTTGACCGCTTCGTCTGCTTGTCCATTATGAAGATCAAAACCGAATTTTGAATCTTCTTGACCTGTTGTAATATAGTCATGCGTATGTGCTTCAACACCCGGCGTGATGCGGAGTAGTACTTTCACCTGTTTTGACAGCTCTTGACCAAGCTGTTCAATGAGTGTCATTTCATAGAAATTATCAACGACAATACAGCCAATTCCGTGCTCTAGTGCCATCTTTAATTCTTCTCTGCTTTTGTTGTTACCATGGAAATGAATTTTTTCTACTGGAAACCCGGCACAAATGGCTGTGTGCAGCTCCCCGCCTGAAACGACATCAAGTGATAAGCCTTCTTCTTTTGCCAGCTGGAACATAGCAATAGAAGAAAACGCCTTACTCGCATATGCCACCTGAGCTTTTAGTTCTTCTTCAATAAATGCTTTCTGAAAGCTTTTTGCACGCTCCCGTATTAAAGCCACATCATATACATAAAGTGGTGTCCCATACGTTTCAGCTAAAGAAACGGCATCAACACCACCAATTTCTAAATGTCCGAGTTCATTTTGTCTGCAAGTGCCGTGTAAATACAATGTCATTCCCTCTTTCTCCGCCTCGGCTGAAAAAAGACAGCTGCACAAGCTGCCTTTTGCCTTTTCTCAAAGTTAAAAATACAATATCACAATCTTCAGCCACTTTCAACGAGCGTTAAGAATTTGGCGGAATTTTTGATCTGTTCTGAGGGTGAACGATGCTTGGCCTTACTTTTGAGCCAGGAACAGACGTCCGAATGAGTACTTGCCACAAAGCCTTTCCATTAAAAGGAATGAATGGCCACATATAAGGCGTCTGTAAGGAACGAATGGATGTTAAATAAATAAGTAACAGCGTAAAACCGATGATCAGTCCATTCAGCTTAAAGATCGCTACTAGTGCTAATATGATCAGTCGTATGATTTTATTAGCGACACTAAGTTCATAACTTGGAGTGGTGAATGTGCCGATGGCTGCTAGCGAGACGTATAATATGACCTCTGGTGTAAATAAACCGACATCAATTGCAATTTGTCCAATTAAAACGGCTGCAATCAAGCCCATGGCAGTCGACAAGGCGGTCGGCGTATGAATCGCCGCCATTCGTAAAAATTCCACCCCAAAATCAGCAAGGAATACTTGGAGAATGACAGGGATATGGGAAGGTTTGTTAAATCCAATATAGCTTAGATTATCTGGCAGAAGATTCGGTTCTAGAATAAAAAGAAACCAGATCGGCAAAAGAAAAGTAGAACATAAAATGCCTAAAAAACGCACCCATCTTAAAAAAGTCCCAACTGCTGGCGCCTGGCGGTATTCTTCAGCATGTTGAACGTGATGAAAAATAGTGGTTGGTGTAATGATGACACTAGGGGATGTATCCGTAATGATGATGACATGTCCTTCTAATATATGGTTAGCAGCTACATCTGGGCGCTCGGTGTATCGTACAAGCGGGAAGGGATTATACCCTTGCTTGATGATAAATTCTTCTATAGTTTTATCAGACATCGTCAGTCCGTCAACTTTGATCCCAGACACTTCTTTTTCGATAATATCAACAAGATCAGGGTCTGCAATGTCTTCAATATAACAAACACATACGTCTGCTTTAGAACGTTCTCCTACTTTAAGCATTTTATATCGCAGTTTTTCATCCCGCACTCTTCTGCGAATAAGTGCTGTGTTCACTATAATGTTTTCAACAAAGCCGTCTCTTGCACCTCTGACAACCTTTTCTGTATCCGGTTCCTCCGGCATTCTGCCAGGGTAGCTCCTGACGTCAATAATAAATGCGTAATTTTCACCTTCTACAACGACTGCCACAAGTCCAGACAGCACTTGATCCACTGCCTCATCAAGCGTTTCAACTTTTGAGACTTGCTGATTGACGAGACGATTTTCTACCACACGTGCAAGATCATCTGATTCAGGTTCGTTGTCATTGATTTCAATCAGTTCTTTTAATAAATAGATGACATATTGTGTATCACATAATCCATTTACATAGTAAAGCTGGATTTCCTGATCATGGACATAAATTTTCCGAACGCCGAGGTCAAAGCTGAGGCCCATCCCAACATTGTCTTTGAAAAAATCTTCATTTTTCTTCGGATCTCGGTACACGTGTACCTTGTCTTTTTTCATGGAAACCGCTCCTTTCTAAAATTAATTCGACTGCCTTCATTGTGATGGGAGACCCTTTGCTTAGATCATCTTTCCGTCCCATCTTGCCAATATCTCCAATGCCGACAACAATCGGAAGCTGTAGTGAATCGAGACAATACACTGTATCTCCGCTCATTTTGTGTGGTTCCATTTCTGGAAGTCCATGTTTGTCAACGCCGTATTCTGTCAGTTCACCTTCCCGATCAATGGAGACATGTACCTTTGTCCATTCCGCTTGATGGGTTTTAGATGCCACTGCAATGGCGCCAATCACCTCAATTTCAGGGTGACGTGCTACGTGCTTCATGGCCGTTTCCCCTGTTCCTTCACCTGTTAGACCAGAATCATCAAACATGACAAACACTGGGTCATACGGCGTTTTCAAAATCATCTGGACCAGTTCTGGTCCTGTTCGTTTGCTCGGATTCCCTTTTGAGCTGGAAATACATCTTCCGCCGACTTTCTTTGCGACAAGCTCAATCGTTTTGGCAGCATATATATCTCCGTCTGTCACTAAAATGACTTTGCGTCTTTGCCCCATATTAGGTTATCCTTTCGGTTTAAAGATAAGTGCAATGATAAATGAAAATAAAATCGCAGCTGATATTCCAGCAGATGTTAACTCAAAAATCCCAATTCCGATTCCAATAAATCCGTGGACATCGGCCTGATGCATCGCCCCATGAAGCAAGCTATGACCAAAGCTTACGATAGGCACGGTAGCACCCGCTCCTGCAAATTCAATAAATTTATCATAAATACCAAACCCGTCTAAAATCGTCCCCGCCACAACAAAGGTGGTCATGACATGTGCCGGTGTGAGTTTCAGTACATCAAGTAAAAGCTGGCCGATCACGCAAATCAGTCCGCCTGCAACAAAAGCAATCAAATAATCCATTAGCTTTCTCCTCCTGCACGCTCAAATACAACTCCGTGCGCAATGGTTGGAATGGTCTCTTTTTGCTGAACCATCATTGGGCTGAGAAGCGCCCCGGTTGCCACAACCAATACTCTTTGCAAATTTCCTGCTTTCATTTCTTGAAAGATGTGACTGAATGTCACGACAGCTGAGCAGGCACAGCCGCTGCCTCCAGCGAATACATTTTGATCAGGTGTGTATATGATTAATCCGCAATCATCATGCTTCCGTCCAAGCTGAATGCCATCTTCTTTCAGAAGATCCTTTAAAATAGGCGATCCAATGCCAGATAGATCTCCTGTTAAAATGAGATCATAATCATCTACTGTTCTTCCTAAGTCTTCTAAATGTTGTTTGATTGTGTCTGCTGCTGCGGGCGCCATAGCTGAACCCATGTCGAATGGATCTGTAATTCCAAGGTCCATCACCCGTCCGACGGTGGCACTTGTAATTTGAATTTGGGAAGGTTCTTGGCTGATGACGACAGCACCGCTCCCTGTCACTGTACTTGTTGCTGTATCTGGTTTTTGCCCGCCATATTCTGTTGGATTACGAAATTGCCGCTCTGCCGTCGCGTTGTGACTGCTTGTCGCAGCAAGCGCTCTATTGGCAAAGCCACCATCTACTAACGCTGAGGCAATGGCGACTGATTCCATTGAGGTGGAGCAGGCACCAAATAAACAAAGAAACGGGATTTTGAGTTCTCTTGCCACATAGTTGGCAGTCACGTTTTGGTTCAGTAAATCTCCTGCCAGCAAAAGGTCAATATCACTTTTTTGCAAATTCGCTTTTGATAAGGCCATTGATATGGCATCATCCATGAGCTGTCTTTCAGCCATTTCCCAGTTCTTTTGATAACAGTGCATTTCATCATAGGTTTTATCAATGAGATGACCGATTGGGCCTTCTTTTTCTTTCGGTCCTGCAGCTGTTCCTTCCGCATTCACATAAAGCTTGTGTTCAAATACCCAAGATTGCTTACCTGTTAGTTTCACGTTTTATTCCTCCTACGAAAACATCTTTTCCAAGACGTATCGAATAATCCCTACGACATATGCCGAGACGACACCAAACACAATGACGTTCCCAGCCAGTTTAAACATGTTGGTCGCTACACCTAACACAAGCCCTTCACTTCTATGCTCAAGAGCCGCACTTGTCATGCTGTTTGCAAATCCTGTCACCGGGACAGCTGATCCCGCTCCAGCAAACTGGCCGATTTTATCGTAAATACCAATACCAGTTAAAATAGAAGAAATTAAAATAAGGGTCGCCACCGTTGGATTCCCTGCTGTCTTCTCATTAAAATCAAAAAAAGTAATATAGAAATTTTGCAATCCCTCGCCTATCGCACAAATCAAACCGCCAACAAGAAAAGCCTTGATGCAGTTTAGTACATAAGGAGGTTTCGGCTGATACGTTTTCACTTTAGATGGATAGTTCTCTTTTAAACTTGACACGTGTTGTTCCCTCCACATTTTTAAATATAAATAAGCCAATGAAATAGCGAGCCAAACACCTTCCCTAAGACGATGGCCATGAGCAGCAGCACAATTTTCCCGTCCATTCCAATTCTTTTCGTTAAGATAGGAAGTACATTTAACACTTCAGTGAGTGCGGCTGCAAGCATGCCGACAAAAATGCCAGATAAAAGACCGATCGGAAGCGCCAGCCATTTGGATAAATGCAAATGGACTTGACTTAAGGTAGCCCAGCCGCCAACGACCGCTCCACTTATCACGGCAGCCTCATATCCTTGAATGAAACGCTGCGTTTTCGTTAATTGCATTAATCGAGGGATAATACCAAGCACTGTGAGAAACGCCACAAACCCTGCCCCTACCGTTAAACCGCCGCCGAGCCCAACAAGCACCACAAAAAGCCATTTACCGATCATGGATATCTTTCAATGTTTCTTTGTTTTCATTGAGTGCGACATAATGATCAAGATCAAGCTGATATTTAAACATTTCCACTTCAAGCGGACTTGGCTCTTCGTTTAAACGCTTTTTAAACACATGATTGAAAAATAAAATCATGCCAAAACCGAGTCCAAAGCTATATGGAATTTGTAATAAATAAGGATGCTCAACCGTGTTTCCAGTAATCATCTCGTAAAGGCGGATATGAACAAGCCGCATACTGACATCCTCATGGAAATTCATGATGGCAAGGGCCGCTCCGACAAATAAGAGGAGCCATACAAACACAAATAAAATGGGAGACAGTTGGCGTTTGCCTGTGTCTATTTCAACAATGGCTTCTGAGCCTCCGACTGTTTGAATGTCGATGGCAGGCCACGCTTTTTTGATCGTTTTGACCACATGCATGATATCTAACACAACGATGTGACGATCCTTTTTGCTGACATGGTATATCGGCATTTTGCTCAGCTTTTGCACAGCACTGTCATCTCCAGTGATTTGGGCGATATCCTCTAAATAAATAAGCTGATCATTACCAGTCTTAATCCGATGGCGCAGCCGAATAAAGATTTGTCCGTCCATCCAAGTCACTTCCTATACGATGGGTTAAAAATAGTATGTGGTGAAAAATGGTTCTCATACTGAAAGAACTTGATTTACCGGTAATTACCACACAAAAAAAGCCAGCCGAATTGGCTAGCTGTCTTTTTGATCCATTTGCATTTGCATTTGGATTTGTTTTAAAATTTTCTTTTCAAGCCGTGAGACTTGCACTTGGGAAATTCCGAGTCTTTCTGCTACTTCTGATTGTGTTTGGTCTTTATAATACCTTAAATAGACAATCAGTTTCTCGCGCTCTTCTAATTCTTTAATCGCCTCTTTCAGCGCAATTTTATCAAACCATCTTTCTTCTGAATGATCGGCAATTTGATCGAGCAACGTAATCGGATCGCCGTCATTTTCATACACGGTTTCATGAATAGATGATGGTGAGCGAACCGCTTCTTGAGCGAGGACGACATCCTCAGGTGTGATGTCTAGATATTCAGCGATTTCCTGTACAGTCGGCATTCTCCCATGAGATTTAGACAATTCGTCTCTTGCCCGCCTGATTTTATTTCCAAGTTCCTTTAAGGACCTGCTGACTTTGACCGTTCCATCATCGCGAATGAAACGCTGAATTTCACCAATGATCATTGGAACGGCATACGTCGAAAATTTCACATCATAAGACAAATCAAATTTATCAACAGATTTCAGCAGGCCAATACAGCCTATTTGGAACAGATCATCTGGTTCATATCCTCTATTTAAAAAGCGCTGAACAACGGACCAAACAAGACGCATGTTTTTTTCTACGAGGAGGTCTCTTGCTTGTTGATCTCCGTCTTGGCTTTTTTTGATGAGCTCTTTCACTTCATCATTTGACAGCTGTGCTTTTTTTGCTTGCTTTTTTACCTCCACATCCATATGAGCAGCTCCTTAATTACAAAGCGCTTTGCTTTTTGATAGATGCTTTGTTAAGCGGATCGTTGTGCCCATTTCTGGAGATGAGTCCACCATGACATCATCCATAAAGTTCTCCATGATCGTAAAACCCATCCCGGAACGCTCTAAATCTGGTTTCGTCGTAAAAAGCGGCTGCCTTGCTTCCTCAAGATCTGAAATGCCCATGCCTTCGTCTCGAATCGTCAGATACACAATATGGTCATCCAGCGTGACGCTAATGTGCACCTTGCCGTCTGGATTCCCGTCATACCCGTGAATGATCGAGTTCGTGACCGCCTCTGATACAACGGTTTTGATTTCTGTTAGCTCATCTAATGTTGGATCGAGCTGAGCGATGAATGCTGCCACCGTTACTCTTGCAAAGGATTCGTTTTGACTTAAAGCAGAAAAGGTCAAGTTCATTTCATTTGTCATGATGCCACCCCCAATGTTTGCAGCGCAGTTTGCTCTGAAGGCTCCATACGAATAATTTTAAACAAGCCGGACATATCGAATAAACGGTTCACCGCTGGCGAGATCGCACAGACGACCATTTCACCGCCAAGCTGCTTAATTTCTTTGTATCTTCCTAAAATCACTCCGAGGCCAGAGCTGTCCATAAACGATAAATCAGCTAAATTCAGCACGATGTGGCGAATGTCCTCTGTTTCCAAATAATTCGTCACCTTTTGTCTCAATGTCTCTGCGGAGTGATGATCAAGCTCCCCTGTCAACCGAATGCAAAGTACGCTCTCTTTTATTTGAAAATCAATACCAAGGCTCATCTTTTCTTCCTCCTTGCTCTATTTTCGGATAAAGAATGTTTCTCTTTCTTCACATGCAAATCCTTCACCATGACAAAACTAGTGATCATTCGTCACATTTAGATGTTCTTTTCGTTCATAGCAAAAAAGACTGCCAGTTGCAGCAGTCTTTCACCTTTTACTTCCATTTGACAAATTCGGCCATAGCCCGTTTGAAGAACGTCCAAAGACCGGCTTTTTCCATATCTTCTTTCGCTTCAACAGGACTTTCATGAAGCACTTTTCCATCTTTTTTCAAGATGATGGTGCCAAGCTTCGTTCCTTTTGAAAATGGGGCTGTGACATCTTGAGTTAATTTAATTTCTTTTTTGATCTGATCGACATTTTCGCCTTTTTTCGTTAGAAGAGAAATCGGTTCAGACGTGACAAGCTGAATTTTTTTCTTTTTCCCTTTGCTCACTTTGATCTCTGCTACGTCTTGACCACGCTTGTAGAGAGGATGCGTTGTATATTGACTAAAGGCGTAATCCAGCATTTTGACGATTTGGGCGTTTCTGTCTTTTGGTGTACTTGCGCCGAATACAACAGCAATGACGCGCATGTTGCCTTTTTTAGCAGATGCAGTTAGACAGTATTTCGCCTCGCCTGTAAAACCTGTTTTCACCCCATCTACGCCTGGATAAAATTTAATGAGACGGTTTGTATTCACAAGCCAGAATTTTTTATCCGTGTTCTGACGAAGATAGTCTTCGTATACACCAGTGAACTTGGTGATCTCTTCATATTTCAACAGCTCTTTCGCCATTTTTGCCATATCATGAGCCGTGCTGTAATGATCTTTTTCAGGAAGTCCTGTTGGATTTTGAAAGACCGTTGAGGTGAGCCCAAGCTCTTTTGCCTTTTTGTTCATTTGCTCAACAAACTGTTCTTCAGATCCAGCGATATGTTCTGCCATGGCAACTGAAGCATCGTTTCCTGACGCAATCGCAATGCCTTTCAGCATGTCTTTAACCGTCATTTCTTCTCCAGGTTCAAGGAAAATTTGTGAGCCTCCCATAGATGCTGCATGATCGCTCGTTCTTACTTTGTCAGTCATTTTTAATTTCCCTTGATCCATCGCTTCCATGATGAGAAGCATCGTCATGATTTTGGTCATACTTGCAGGGGCAAGCTTTTCATCACTGTTTTTGTTGTAAAGCACTTTTCCCGTGTCACGTTCCATTAAAATCGCTGATTTGGCTTCATGCGCCAATTCTGATGTTTGTTTTTCTCCTGGCTTTTCAATCTTTTCTTTTGCCATCGCTGATGGTGAAACCATTGAGATAAGGATCATTAAAGTAAACAATGCACATATATGACGTTTCAAGTGGCAGACCTCCATTATCGTAATCCTTTCTATTTTTTCCTCATAAAGGCTGTTTTATTCAGAGATCGTTTGATTGCCATAAAAAAAAGCCCTCTGTTTCATGAACAGAAGGCTTTTTCACACGATCTATGAGAGTTGTTTGACAACTTCTTTCACTAAATCAAGGAAACTTGCTTTCACTTTTTCCGTCACTTCGATCACTTCATCATGAGAAAGCGGCTGATCTAAAATACCTGAAGCCGCATTAGAGATGCATGAAATACCAAGTACTTTTATGCCTGCATGACGTGCCACAATCACTTCTGGCACAGTCGACATACCGACTGCATCAGCGCCAAGCGTTCTGAGGAAACGAACCTCTGCCGGTGTTTCATATGAAGGGCCTGTCATTCCTGCATAAACCCCTTGCTGCACAGATATGCCTAAATGTTTAGCCGTTTTCTCTGCAAGTGCCAGCAAATCTTGATCATACGGTGCAGACATATCAGGGAAACGAACCCCTTGACTGTCGTTTGGTCCAATTAACGGATTGGTCCCCATCATATTGATATGATCTGTAATCAGCATGAGATCGCCAGGATGGAAGGATGTATTCACACCGCCCGCTGCATTTGTCACAATACATGTCTCAATGCCGATTTCTTTCATCACACGGACAGGAAATGTCACCTGCTTCATATCATACCCTTCATAGTAATGGAAACGTCCTTGCATGGCACAAACGACCGTGCCTTTCAGCGTTCCAATGACGAGCTGGCCTGCATGCCCTTCTACTGTTGAAACAGGGAATCCAGGAATATCTTCATATTTCAATTTGATTGGATTTTCAATCTCATCGGCTAAAATGCCAAGACCTGAACCTAAAATCAATCCAACTGTTGGTACATATGTCGATGCTTGTTTAATATATGCCGCCGCTTCTGAAAACTGTGCTCCCACGTGATTTCCCCCTATTTGAGTTTAGATAAAAAGCTTGTTCCGTATTTTGGCAGCGTTGATTTAAAATTATCTGCTACCGTTGCCCCAAGATCGGCAAATGTTTTCGCTGTTGGCAGCTCATTTGCTTCTTGATGCTTTTTGCTGTAAGCAATAAGCGGAACGTATTCTCTTGTATGATCGGTCCCGTGATGAACCGGGTCATTTCCATGATCTGCTGTGATCACAAGCAGATCATCCTCTTTTAATAGATCAAACACTTCAGGTAGACGTGCGTCAAATTCCTCTAGTGCCTTACCGTAGCCTTCTGGATCTCTTCTATGTCCATAAAGCGCATCAAAGTCGACCAGATTTAAGAAGCTAATCCCAGTAAAGTCTGTTTTCAGCGTCTCAACTAGCTTGTCCATTCCATCCATGTTGGATTTCGTTCTGAGTGAAGAGGTGATTCCTTCACCATCATAAATATCAGAGATTTTTCCGATCGCAATGACATCAAGTCCATCATCTTTCAGTTCATTCATGACGGTACGGTCAAACGGTTTTAACGCATAGTCATGACGATTTGGTGTTCTAACAAATGCACCCGGCTCCCCGACAAATGGACGAGCAATGATGCGCCCTACCATATATTTTTCATCTAAAGTCAGTTCACGTGCGATTTCGCAAATGCGGTAAAGTTCGTCTAAAGGCACAACTTCTTCGTGTGCAGCAATTTGCAGCACAGAATCGGCTGAAGTATAAACGATTAAATCGCCTGTTTTCATGTGCTCTTCGCCAAGCTCATCAAGAATTTCTGTACCAGACGCTGGTTTATTTCCAATGATGCCGCGTCCTGTTTTTTCTTTTAATTCATTTAACAGTTCATCTGGAAATCCGTCTGGAAAGACTTTAAATGGTGTGTCGATATAAAGACCCATGATTTCCCAATGTCCTGTCATTGTGTCTTTCCCGTTGGATGCTTCTTGCATTTTTCCATAATACGCAAGCGGTTTTTCGTCCGCTGGAATTCCTTTAATTTCTTTAATATGACTTAGCCCAAGCTTCGCCATATTCGGCATATGAAGCCCGTTCATTTTTTCAGCAATATGTCCAAGTGTATCTGCACCTACATCATTAAAATCAGCAGCATCAGGTGCTTCCCCGATTCCTACTGAATCCATCACAATGAGGAAAATGCGTTTATACTGATAATCAGGCATGAAAAAGCGCCTCCTTCAATATTCTTGTCCTTTCACCTTTCACATTTAGAGAGGTCAGACATCTCAAGTATAAACCGTTTTCAAGTCAATTGACAACCATAAACGGTCCAAACATAAAAAAGCATGATACACGTTCACCGTGCCATGCTTTACTTATGCCCTTGGATGGAATTTGTGATACACGTCTTTTAATCTTGTTTTGGTCACATGTGTGTAAATTTGTGTAGTAGAAATATCGGCATGTCCCAGCATTTCCTGTACGGCTCTGAGATCCGCACCGTTTTCAAGCAAATGCGTCGCAAATGAATGTCTAAGCGTATGAGGCGTCAATTCTTTTTGAATACCTGCTTCTATGGCTCGTTTCTTTAAGTTCTTCCAAAAGCCCTGCCGTGACATTTTTTTCCCGTGATGATTCAGAAATAAAGCATCGGCCGGCTGTTTTTTGAGCAGCTTGTTTCTGCCTTTTTCTATATACACTTCAATCGCACTTGCAGCAGCTTCACCAATAGGCACGATTCGCTCTTTTCTTCCTTTTCCAAAACAGCGGATAAACCCCATGGTCAGATGCACATCTGCAAGAGTCAGATCAAGCATTTCACTTACGCGAATACCTGTTGCATATAAAAGTTCGAGCATGGCTTTGTCACGGTAGTCAAATGGTGTTTGCTGTTTTGGTGTATCGAGCAGCTTTTCTACCTCATTTAATGATAGAACTTTCGGTAATTTACGCTCTGTTTTTTGTGATTCAATGTTCCATGACGGGTCATCTGTTGTCACTTTTTCCCGAAGCAAAAATTGATGAAAGGAGCGTATGGATGATAGATGACGAACAGACGTTTTACTCGATTTCCCCTCGTCTTTTAACTGTTTTAAATAATGAATAATATGAAAGCGTGTGACGTCTTTTACATCTGTCAATTGTTCATGTGTCATTAAAAAAGACAAATAGTTCTGTAAATCTCTTTTATAAGAGACAATGGTATTTTCAGAGAGTCCTCTCTCTACTGTCATAAAATGAATAAAGTCGGATAATTGATCCTTCAATGGTTTCTACTCCCCGTTTTGATAAAAATAAATCAATCGATCCTGCCAGCTGTCTTGTTTCGGCTGATCCATTTCCATCACTTTTATCGCTGCACCTTCTGGTTTATCATAACGGTGATAGCTTTCATATTCTGAATTTATCCATATCATAGCATAATAGAACAGGACGGTAAAACCAGTGAACAAGATAAATACTTTCATCACTTCACCTGTTGTTTTGAGCCATTTTCGCATGTTCTTCATGTCCTTTCTCGTGTTCTCATTACTTCAGCATATGCCAGGTGGGACAAGGAATATACAACGAACATGCAAAAAACCTTTTCATCTTAAATGAAAAGGTTCCAATTCGGATTATTTGCCGGATTCATCATCATGACACCGGTGACAAATACCGTGGAATGTCAATCTATGATCCTTAATTTTAAATTTCCAGTCGCGTTCAATAATCTCTTCAACATCTTCTAATAAATCATCTTCTATCTCATCGACTGTCCCGCATTCCATGCAGACAAGATGGTGATGGAAGTGAGCGGCTCCTTCTTTGCGAAGATCATATCGCGAAACGCCGTCTCCAAAGTTAATTTTATCAACAACTTTCAGTTCAGTAAGCAATTCTAACGTCCGATAAACAGTAGCAAGACCAATTTCAGGAGACTTCTCTTTTACGAGGAGGTATACATCTTCTGCACTTAAATGGTCTTCTTCATTCTCAAGCAGTACTCTTACTGTTGCTTCACGCTGTGGCGTGAGCTTGTAGCTGGAAGAATGAAGCTGTTTCTTAATTCGATCAATCCGATTTTCCATTGACTTTCCCTCCTACGCCACATTACTTGATCATTATATCAAATGATGTGCAGAGAGCCAACTATAATCATTTTAAATTGATAAATAAATTGATTATTATTTAATAACGATTATAAAATCATCAAAACAGAACACCTGCCAGCTTTTTCATCAGCATGAATGATAAGTATGATTCAAAAAAGGACGAAAGAGCTGCGAGGGTTAAAATCATCAGTAGAACAGAGGCATACCGGCCAAACCAATGGATTGGCGCTTGACTGATGGTTTTTTTCATAAAAAGCTGACCAATTAAACGAATGGAGAACGCAATCGCACAAGTTCCGATCACTAAATACGCTGGAATGAGCAAGATATTTTGAGGAAGCACCGAGACAAAAGATAGAAAAAAACCGCTAAGCCCCATTTGATTGACCAAAAAACCGACAGTAAACCCAACTACAATCCCTTTTAAAAAGATCATCAGAAAAATAAGCGGCAGGCCAATGATTGAAATTCCGAGTATCCACATAAGGCCCAAGTATTTCATATGATGCAGAAAGCTTTGCAAAAACATTTCTTTTGATTCTGCTGCTTTCTCATTCGTCAGTTGACCAAAAAATTGATTTAAATAGTAGAATAAATCCTCTTTCTGACTCATTGTCATACTATTGACGATAATGGCTCCAAAAATGACCCCCATTAAAAAGAGGACAGAAACAAACAAATAAATTGATAAATGATCTTTCACGTGCTGAAGAAGATGTTCTTTCCAAGACTTTTTCCGCATGCGCCTTCCTCCCAAATAGTAAAGGTTACTAGATTCTATGAGAGAGCAGACGAAACATGACAGTTTTATGAAAAGAAAAACGAGAAAACAGCTGTACACTGCTTTCTCGTTTCCTTTATCGTGCAGCTTTTTGTACGTTCACAAGCCCAGCGCCATAATAAAAGGGGTCGCCAAGTTTTGTTGCCGTTTTTGTCAGCCTTTCACGCAATTCATCATTTGTCAGATTCGGATGTTTTGATAGAATGACTGCCGCAGCACCAGCTACATGAGGTGATGCCATAGACGTTCCACTCTTATAGCCATATTCATTATGAGGAATGGTACTTAATGTTGAAACGCCTGGTGCTGATACTTCCACCTCTTCCCCAACAGAGGAATCAAAGGCTCTTTGCTTTCGTTGATCCACAGATGCGATTGCCATGACAGAGCTGTATTTGGCCGGGTAATCTATCGTATTAAGTGACCCGTAGCTCCCAGCATTTCCTGCAGATGCGACAATGAGAATCCCGTTGTCATATGCTCGATCTACCGCTTCTTTCAGCGCCTCCGATTCACTTGCTCCTCCCATACTAATATTGATGACATCCATCTCATTCTCAATCGCCCATTCAATGCCTTTAATGATCCAGCTATAGTAGCCGTCACCATTTTCATCCGCCACCTTAACGGCATAGATCGAGGCTTTTGGTGCTACACCCACGACGCCTACCTTATTATCTAGTGCTGCGATTGTACCAGCCACGTGAGTTCCGTGTTCATGCGGGTCAACGAGCGGATCGGACTCTGTTGGAACAAAGCTGACACCACCAGTTACATGCAAATCTTCATGCTTGCCGTCGATTCCACTATCAAGAACAGCTACTTTGACATTCTGTCCGGCATATCCTCGTTTATGTACCTTTTGTGCTTTAATGCTTTTGATGCCATAAGGAACGCTTTGACCACTTGTTTTTGCTTTTTGGTCTTCCTCAATAAAAGTAATTTCTTTTGCTTGATGTAGTTTTTCTTTTGATGCTTCGTTCAACGAAACTTTCATCATATCTATTTTGTCTATTGATTCTTTCACATGACCGCCAGCTTTTTCAACAAGCTGTTTTTGTGTTTTGTCTTGAACGGAAGAAGAAAAACCGATCATATACTCTTTTTTTGCTTGATCCTTTGCAGATACATCTGATGCGCCGAACGTCATCGATGCTAGCAGCATACTTGCCATACAAAACCCTGCTCCAAATGATTTGACCTTCACGATACCCACTCTCCCTTTCACTTCTTTTTGTCATTTAACTACATTTTTAGACAAAAAGAAACGACCGTTTGTCCTATTTTTTAAAATTTTTCCAATTATTTGATCTACTTGTCACAAAAAAGCAAAATAAAAATGCTTATGATCCTGTTCATAGCGATCATAAGCATTCCTGCCTTTATGTTTTTTCATCATATGCTGCAAGGCTTCTTGTTTTGTTTTTGTCTTTCTTTCGTGTGTGCTAAAATGCGGCATATTTCCTCTCGACCGTTCTGGATCTCGACTGTGCTGCCTTTGAAGGTGTTCTCTCTTTTTCTTTGCGTTGCTTTTTCCCATTTCGCAAAACCCCTTTCGTTGTCGTTATGATACATGAAAGCATCTAAAAAAGATAGACGTATACACGCCTATCTCAAATTGTTGACAAAGGGCTAAAATGAACTTGATTTTAGCCCTTTGTCTTCTATTCAGCGTGATAGAAAGCCCTTGAAGTCTAGGAAGGACGGCTACTTTCACGGAGCGAATTTGACATTCGTGAGTACCAGCGCGCAGGACTGACAAAGAATGCGAGGGTTTGTCTACACGCTGAGATAGACGTATACACGCCTATCTTTCTTTTCTTACCATATCTAGATGCGGAATTCCATCCTCATCATAACAATCTGAGACTGCTTCAAAGCCAAACGATTCGTAGAACGATTTCAAATAAGCCTGTGCTTGGATTTTAATCCTTGTTTCACCTAACTCACTGAGCTTTTTTATGGCCTGATCGAGCAGGATCGGAACTGACCCCATAATATGAGACAAATAAAAAACACCTTCAAGTTTGAAAACGGATCGTTGTGAACCGAAATAAAACATGGAGGTGTTTTTTCTATGGGGACAAGAGTGAGTTATCCGGTTGAAGTCAAACAGAAGGCTGTGGAAATGAGATTGGCAGGCGTACCTATGAAAGAGATCATGCAGAAATTGAATATCAAGAATAAGACGCAGGTTCAGACATGGGTGAGGTGGCATAAGGCTGGGGATACACACCGGTTCGAACAGCCTGTTGGAAAACAATATACCTATGGAAAGGGTCCCGAGTACTCTTCCGAATTAGAGAGACTGCAGGCAGAAAATCGCTATTTGAGTCAACAGAATGAAGTTTTAAAAAAGTACAACGAATTGGAAAGGAAGTTGATAAGGAAACGTCAATCAAACTGGTAGAAGAATTGTGCAAAACGATGACAGTACAGGACATCTGTGTCCATTTAGGCATCTCACGCACTTCGTACTATAGATGGAAAAAGGATCTGACTCAGAATCATTCTAAAAGACAACTAGAGAAACAAATCGGCACGTTGTGCCGAAAGCACAAATATCGATATGGTTATCGAAAAATCACAGCCATACTAAAAAGGAGAATGCGTATTAACCATAAAACTGTTCAACGTATCATGCAGAAAAACCAGTGGCAATGCCGGGTTAAAATGAAAAAGCGTAAGAAGAATGGGCAGCCCTATGCCGTGGCCGGTAATATACTGGATCGGAATTTTCAGTCTGATCGCCCTCTTGAAAAACTAGTAACGGACATCACGTATTTGCCTTATGGACAGAAACAATTGTACCTTTCCAGTATATTGGATTTATATAATGGAGAAGTGATTGCTTTTACGATTGGTGATAAGCAGGACACAGACTTTATCTTAAACACACTTAATCAGCTCCCAGCACTGCCTGAGAATTGCGTGTTACATAGCGATCAAGGTTCTGTGTATACATCTTACGAGTATCAGAAAGCTGTTCATATAAAAGGCATTACCATGAGCATGTCCCGTAAAGGGACGCCCGCTGATAATGCCTCCATCGAATCGTTTCATTCCTCACTAAAGTCTGAAACGTTCTATCTTAACAGGATTGACCGCACTACGACCAACATCGTAGAACGCACTGTCAAAGAATACATTTATTATTATAACAACATTCGTATTCAAACGAAACTAAACAACCAATCACCGATAAACTATCGGCAATTGGCTGTATAAAGGTGTTTTGATCCCTGTCTCAAAAACGGGGGTCAGTCCCGATCTTCCCGTAGCCTTTTTTTCGGCCGGCCTTCGTCACAAGGACACGGCCAATGGACGCCTCTTTGTACAGAAAAATGCGGCAATAAGCGACAATCATGCCATTCTCTTTGGCGATTACATGCAGCGCCTCTTGATCACGATGATCAATTTCAGGATAAGGACATGTTTGTTCTACAACAAACACATTTACTCTTTCCATTAAAATCAGGTAAAGGTCCTCTTTAGACAGTTGTTCAAATGTGTGACATGTCCATTTAAGTTGTTTCATGATTGATATCCACCTTACCGTAAACTCCGCCTCCGCCAGCGATCAGCCCAACTTCACCTCTTCTTGCTTTGATGATGTAATTGGCTGTTTTCTCAGTGAGGACCGCTTTTAATTCTTGTTCTGTTGCTTGATGAAGAATATTCATTTCTGTATGAAAGACAGCTTTTAACTTTTCTAACGTTTTGGCTCCAACACCCGGAATAAATTGAAGGGGAAGCTGGTGAACATAAGGAGGCCTTATTCCTTTGTCACTTTCTTGGTCAGCAAGTTCCTTTAACCGCTCACTCACCCCTTTTGTCATTCGGGTATGGCCGCATGCTTGACACTTTTCTTGATCCTGACTGTCAGGTCTTACCCCGCATTTCTCACAGGTCGTATGATAATACTTTCCGAGCCGCGGAGCGAGCCCATAATTTCCAGTGATGTTTCTGCCATCTTTTCCTTGAAGTGCTAGCTCGAATTCAGCATAGGAGGCATGATCCATTCTGATCTTAGTATATTCCCGCGCAATTTTCCCTAAAGAATGGGCATCTGAATTTGTTAAAAAAGGATAACGGTTTAGCTCACTTAGCTGGGAGGCCATGGACGTATCACAGCTAAGGCCAAGCTCAACAGCGTCAATGAGTTCAGGATCGAATACTTCGGTTAAAGAAGTATTGACTCCTTTGCCGTATAAACTTTTATGCGGCGTAAAAATATGGGCAGGAATAAATAATCCCCCTAGTTCCTTCACCTTTTGCTGAAGCGTTCTTCCATCCACGTATAAACGCTGTGAACTCAAATGTACATTTTTCATATGAAGAGAAAGCCATGCGGAAAACTCAGACATTTTACGAAGCGTGGGCATAAAGGCAAGCACATGAATCGGACCTTTTGATTGGTCATCATTGATTTCTAGCTCACTGCCTAAAAGCAAAACGGTCTTTCCAAATGATAAACCGCCATCGCTTAGTTCAGTGTATATGCCTTCCTCTACACCTTCTATCAATTCTTCTAGGACTTCAGGAGATTGTGCATCAATCACACCAATCATCCCCATCCCTTTACTTTGAGACGCTTCAATGAGAATCTGGTCAATGGTCAGTGACCTTGCACCTGTAATTTTGACAGCCCTGCCTGTTCTTGTTCGACCAATATGAATATGGATATCTGCAAAGAATTCCCTCATTTTGTAGACTTAAGTACCTCTTGCAATTGTAAATATTGAATGGCATAGGCTGTTTTTGCATCATAAATATACTGTTTTTCGATGAGGTGCAGCGCTTCTTCTAATGAAACTTCCATCACTTCGACAAATTCATCCTCATCCAGCTCTCGTTTCTCTTCAAGCGGGACGAGCTGATCAGCAAGGTAGATGTGAACAATTTCATCCGCAAACCCTGGTGATGTATAAAAGGCTGTCAGCTTTTGGAGCGCCTGAGTTGTATAACCTGTTTCTTCTTCTAATTCTCTCAGTGCTGTATGTGCCGGCTCTTCTCCTTTTTCTAGTTTTCCAGCCGGAATTTCAACGATGGATCTCTCCAGTGCTTTACGGTATTGCTTGACCAAAATGATTTTATTTTTGTCTGTACGTGCAATGACTGCTACTGCACCTGGATGTTTAATGATTTCGCGTTTGCCTGGTTTTCCGTTCGGCAATTCCACATCTTCAAGAACCAAGTCAATGATTTTTCCGTTATATAATGTTTTTGACGATAATGTTTTTTCTTCAAAGTCCTTCAATTTTGTCAGCTCCTCGTTCTACTTTCACTTTTTACTTCATTCATTTTAACATAGATGTTTTAGGAGGATACAAAATGCGGATGCCCGCTTCAATGCGCCATTTGAAATCACCTAGCTTGAATTCCGGAATTATTTCACTTAATGTGAAAGGATAGGAGTGTGATTGAATTGAAAAAAAGACGAATTGGCACCTCTGATCTCTTGGTTAGTGAGGCGGCACTAGGATGTATGTCTCTTGGGACTGAAAAAGAAAAAGCGCTCTCTTTATTAGATGAAGCCATTGATCTTGGAATTAACTATTTGGATACAGCTGATTTATATGATTTTGGAACAAATGAGAAAATTGTCGGAGAAGCCATTAAGAACAGACGCCAAGATTTGATTTTGGCCACAAAAGGCGGCAACCGCTTTGAAAAAGGGAAATCTGGATGGGACTGGGATCCTTCAAAAGCATACATAAAAGAGGCAGTGAAACAAAGCCTGAAACGACTTCAAACAGATTATATTGATTTATATCAATTGCATGGCGGCACAATTGACGATCCAATTGACGAAACCATCGAAGCATTTGAAGAATTGGTTGAAGAAGGTGTCATTCGCTATTACGGCATATCGTCGATCCGTCCAAATGTCATTAAAGAATACGCTAAAAAATCAAACATCGTGAGTGTGATGATGCAATATAGTTTACTCGACCGCCGCCCAGAAGAATGGTTCTCTCTTCTTGAAGAACAAAGCATTAGTGTCGTGGCAAGAGGTCCTTTAGCAAAAGGATTATTAACTGAAAAACCTCTTTCGCAAGCAAGTGCAGCGATTCAAAAGAACGGGTATCTTGAATATTCATTTGAAGAGCTCCAGCAGATCATTCCTTCGTTAAAGAAAGTCGCTTATGACCTATCACTGACAGAGCTGTCCATTCAATACTTGCTCAAGCATTCTGCAGTCAGCTCTGTTGTTTTTGGTGCAAGCTCGGTGAAACAGTTAAAAGAAAATGTGGCAGCGGCAAATGCACGTTCATTAAGCGATCAAGAAGTAAAAGCTTTGTCATATTTCACAAAACAGTCTGTGTATGAGACGCATCGTTTGAATCAATAGAAGACAAATGGAAGAACAGCTTGCCACTTATGTTTTGTTTTAATGTACAACCCTATTGGTGCGATTCTGAAATGAAGTGATACGAGGGAGTTAGACGTGTTTTCTCTCAGGCTCATGTAGTATGTATTCATCTCAATGATATAACATAAAAAAGGGAGCATCGTAGCTCCCTTTTTAACTTTTATACTTTCTCCAGTCTAAATGACTTTCGTCTAGCAGCTCTGAGAAACTTTTATTTTTTTCTTTTTCTTTCTGCTGCCGAAGGAGGTCTTGTCGTTTTTGTTCTTCTCTTTTTTCTGTCTCGGCGGCCAGATTCTGCTTCATTTGAAGGAGCTGCTGTTTCACATCATCCTTTATGCCGTCCTTTAGCTTTGCTTGATCTTGTTTAGTCTTTTTCACTTTGCCTCTCTCCTTTTGCCTTAGTGTATCATCCGTTTTATTTGCTCAGCAAGAGTCCCGCCAAACTCCCAACATGTGGTATGATCATCATAGTAACACTTCGGAAAGGAAGAATCAGCTTGAAGAAGAAATGGATCGCTATACTTGCCTTGGTATTATTTCCACTCGCTGCAATCGGCATTTTTTTTACCAATAAAATGATGTATATTCGAAAATTAACGGATGAAGAGCTCATCAAACGAGAATCAGATGAAGGGCACTATCATCACGAGGAGTTTCAACAGCTTCAAAAAGAGAAAGTTTGTATTCCTTCAGCATTTGGTTATGATCTTCATGGCTATTTTGTACCACTCCCTCATACAACACGTACCATCGTTCTTTGTCACGGGGTTACAGTCAGTTTGATCAATTCCGTGAAGTATATGAAATTATTCCAAAAGCTTGGATGGAATGTGCTACTTTATGATCATAGAAGACATGGGATGAGCGGCGGAAAAACAACTAGCTATGGATATTATGAAAAAGAAGATTTGGCTCAAGTAGTCAAGTGGCTGAGAAAAAGGCTTGGGGAAAAAGCAATCATTGGTATACACGGAGAATCGATGGGCGCAGTCACAACCTTATTATATGCTGCAAAACCGGATGCAAGCGCCAATTTTTACATCGCTGATTGTCCTTTTGCTTCTTTTGAGGATCAGCTTTTGTATCGATTAAAAACAGATTTTCGTCTTTCAGGACAGTGGATTCTTCCACTAAGTGATCAAGTGTTAAAATGGCGAGACGGATACAGCATTCGGCAAGTTTCTCCACTTGATGTAATCGATCAGGTGAAAGAACCTATCCTTTTTATTCATAGCCTCCATGATGACTATATCCCTTGTGAGCAAAGCGAGCAGTTGTACGCACGCAAAAAGGGTGATAAACGTCTATTTATTGCGCCACATGGTGCGCATGCGATGTCTTATAGTGACAATAAGGAAGTCTATGAACAAGAGGCCGAAGCATTTCTGGAAGCATTTCACTTCAATCAAAAAGATAGAGGAGAATGAACAGCCGTTCGTCTCCTCTTTTTGCTAACTTATACGATAGTCACCACTGTTGTATGGTGTCTGCCCGCCAGCTCCATATGGCTCTCTTCCGATTGCTGCTGACTCATGACCGATAACCCTGCAGTTGCTGCCAATAAAAGAACTATCAAACTCATTTTCATATAAATGACCTCCATTTTGAATTTTTGATATGACTTGAATTTTCCTTTCGTAATACCGGGTAGAAACTTCAAATAATCCAAGCTCATTATAATAATGAGCCGCATCAAGTGCCAGTTCCTCAATATCTGGGTATAAACGCTTGTCCTCCAACAAATCTAATGTATCGTCTATGATTTTTATTTCTGCATCAACGTATAATGCTTTTAAAAACTGAAACTTGCAGATGTAAATTTCATCTTCTAATTCACAGGCCTTCATAATACCTTGTTGATAGAGGGTTAACGACTCTTCAATTTGTTTTTGTTTAAACAGGATTTGGGTCAGCATAAATAGTGGGTCTAGAGAGCGATTCAGATGGGTTAAATTCTCCTTTTCAAACACTTCAAGAGAGTCTTTGAGATAGCGACTTGCTGCAGCAAGATCGTTCATTTGGTAATAGCAGTTACCTAAGTTGAAAAGGGCCGAACCTATGACTCGAGGGTTTCCAATTGAGCGTGCTCGCTTTAGAGCATTTTTAAAGTAGGGTAATGCATGTTCATAGCATTTCAAATCATCATAGTTTGCACCGATGACAAATTCACAGTGGATGATTCTCAGCGTGTACGTCCTGTAGGCAGAGTACGTATCTAACGCTTGCAAAGCATAGTGCATCGAAAAGTGGGTTTGTTTCATGTGGTAATAAATTTCTGCTAATTTAAAATAAAATTCTGCTCTTTCTATATCATCTGATATGAGATTGAGCTTTTTTTCTGCGGAACGGTAATAAGCAATGGCACTCAAATAGTTTCTCTGTTCAAATTCAAACATTCCTGTAAAAAAATGAACATAGTATTCAAGCATATCCGTTAATTTGGTCTGCGAATGTTCAATTGTTTCTAGAAGCTTCTTAATCTCCTCATCATTCGAGGCTTTTTTTGCCGGTTCAAAATATTCAAGCATGACCTTATGTCGAAAATCCATCAGCTGGTAAAAAAGCAACAAGTTCTGATCTTGCTCCATCTCAAGGATTTCCTGCTCGATCTCGGCCTTTAGCTTCTCTGCTTTCATGACATGAAATCCGCAAATCTGCCTATACCATTCGTTTATTTTGATTCCAACCTGAGGCGATGACAGCTTGAGCTTCAATTCACCTTAGCACCTCCCTCCTCATGTACGATACATGTTGTATTCTATCACATTTCCTCGAATGGAAGAAATATGAAATGTCGTTTTTCGTAAAGTTTTCGGTATCCCGCAATAACCGCTTCCATTGCCGATTTTTCGGCATTTACAGCCCCTACTTTTCTCTTTCTATTTTTCTCATTTTTGTCGAAATGTTTGTTAAAAATGACTTTTTATCGTTGAAAAATCTCATTTTTCAAATTAGACAGTTTCTCCTGTTTGATGAGATGATGATGGCACAAAAAAAGCCCTCTTCAGCAAAGGGCTTATAACACGTCTGTTACGTGTTCCATATTCTCTTTTATCCAACTGACTGCTAATTCAAGCGTTGGAAATTCTTCCGTTTCAAATGTGACTTCATCTTGGAGAAGCCAGACGTCCTTTTTTACTGAATCCATTCCACCGATTGACCAGTGCAAAAGGCTATATGGATGATTATTATTTAAAAACGACACCCACGTTTTATTTTGTGCCGTGTTTTGTATCACTTTCAGCTTTTGATCCACTACGTTTCCACCTTACTTTACAAGTATACCCATTCTCGGGCTGAGTATTTGTTGAGGACTTTTCAACATAAGTGTATTGGCTTTTTCATTAAAATCAAGCGTCATTTCCTCGTCAAAAAACACCTTTTGTGCTGTGTGTATATATAGTTTTAAATGTTGGCTATTATTAAGTGGTTCCCATTCACCTGTTCTTTCACTTGTTAACCAAAGCATTGGTACGCCACTCACTGCACAGCCACAACCTTCTGAATCGTAGCGAAGCAGTAATTCTTTCGTTTCGTTTCCTGTTTGCTGTTTTTCTATATATGTTTTAGCCAGTTCTGTGATGTGAATATACATGGCGAACATCCTTTTTAAATTGATGCTTACATTGTAACACATAAAACACCATAAAACATGACACACGACTAAATCCGAAAGTCATACTCTTTGAAATACACGCTCTTCTCACTAGGATTATATCTATCTATTGGCTCTTTCTGCATCCTGTTTTTTAGAATTATACTGATGACGCTAACAATTTTAAAAAAGAAACAGGAGGTTTTAGATCGTGAAAAAAAGATTATCTCTCTGCTTTATCGGGGCACTGATATTGATGTTGAGTTTCACCATGCCAAACATGAAAGCGGCATCTATCCTTGATGAAGTACGAGAAAGCTATGCGACTTATACGGGATCTGGTTACTCAGGGGGCGCCGCTTTATTAGATCCTATTCCATCTGACATGAAAATTACGGCTTTAAATCCCCATGACTATAACTATAAAGGTGTAAATGCGGCACTTGCAGGGGCTTACCTTGAAGTAACGGGGCCAAAAGGAAAAACCGTTGTGTATGTAACCGATAAATATCCAGAAGGAGCAAAAGGAGCTCTTGATCTTTCTCCTAATGCCTTTACCAAAATTGGCAATATGGCTGACGGAAAAATCCCAATTAGTTGGAAAATTATAAAAGCACCGATTAGCGGAAATGTAGCTTACAGAATAAAAGAAGGTAGCAGTGAGTGGTGGGCTGCGATTCAAGTGCGCAATCATAAATATCCGATTATGAAAATGGAATATTACAAAGATGGACAATGGGTGAACATGGAAAAGACAGACTACAACCATTTCCTTGGCTTTCATATGGGGTCTACATCTCTTCCTGTTCGAATCACAGATATCCGCGGGGTCATAGTAAAGGATCAATTACCCGCTCTTCCATCTACTGCTGCTTCACAGGCCTATATTGTAAAAGGCAATGTTCAGCTTCCTAATTAACGAGGAGAAGAGGCAGCTTATTTAAGAGCTTCCTCTCTTCCTTCTCTATCCCAGCGATATGCCTCATTTTCTATTTCTTTTATGATTTCATTCTTTCCTGCCATATAGCTTTGTATATCTTCCGGATACTGATTTGCTAATTGTTCCTTGACAGACGCATACGCTACAGCTCGTTCTGGGTGGACTCTTAAGTAATCTCGAAACAATAAATGTCTTTTCACATCAGGATGATTTCTTTCATACACATGGACATGATGCGTACGATTCAAGCCACCCTTTTGAAAAAAACGTCTCCCTTTTATACCATTTTCACCGAGCGCTTCGTATCCAAGGTGTTTAAATCTCTCTTTTTTTCTATCGATCTCTTCTATGTCGCTTACTTCTATTAATATATCAATAATTGGTTTGGCAACAAGTCCTGTAACTGACGTGCTGCCAATATGGTATCCTTCTATCCAGCTCTTTTGAATGATTTGCTTGAGTCGCTGCTTTTCTTGACGGAATTCTTCATGCCATTCTTTTTTGAATTCGACAACCTCCACTCTGCGCCGCGGTGTCCATTTCATTTTTGATAGGGTGAGCTCTTTTGCCACATGAATTACATTTGTTTCAAAAAACCCCAATTTTTCATATAGCCTTTTTGCAGGGGTGTTTTCTTGCCCTGTGGTCAGTTCTATCGGGATATTCTTCTTCATGATTGTGGACATTAGTCTTGTTCCAATGCCTTGCTTTAGCGCTTTTGGATGCACAGCCAATCGACAAATGATCAAACAATCTTTCAGTTCTTCATAGGAGACTACACCTAATAAGAGATCATGTTGCTGAAAACCAATAAATTGCTCTTTTGCTTTCATGACATCTTGAATGGTCTCTTTTAATGGCGGAAGATCAGCATAGCCAATTTGTTCAGCTTCTTGTTGGTATGCAGCTAGTTGAATATGTAAGATCTGCTTTGCTACATCACTTATTGTGTGATCTAAATGAACAATCATTTCATTGCCTCCAGCTTCTTCACAAATAACACACGGTCTTCATGAATGCCATCGTAATCTGAAAAAACTGAGATGCCATCTACTGTTTTATCTCCCTTTTCTATCTGAAACCCGAGTTTTGTATGGTAAGCAATGGAGACTTTATTGATAGGAGCTGTGACAGCTTTAATTGTTGTTCTTCCTTCCTTTTCAGCCGCTTCATAAAAAGCTTGATAGAGGATCTGACCTATCTTTAATTTACGGTGATCTGGGTGGACGCCAACAAAGTGAATATAGGCTTCATCCGAATGAGATTGCGATAAAAAACCAACTAAAAAGCCGATCAGCTCTCCCTTTTCAACGACAACAAAACTTGTTTGCTGGAAATGTTCAAAAAAGAGCTTTGGCAATTTTGCACGCAAATCTCTGCCTCCCCACCAGCTTTGAATGACGGATGTGACTGCGTAAAAATCTGACGGTTTCACTTGACGTATCATGATGGCCTCGCCCCTTTTCCATTTTGGCTTTCCTTGCTTGAATCGATTGTTTCTCAAAAATACGATTGTTTCAATAGTCTACCTGTCTGATCAAATGATTGTAAAGACAGTATGCTTGTCTTTTTTCATGTTCACTTGTTGGTTCTTCGTCTTTCAGCCGCCATCTCCTTTTAAATCTTCACACTTATTTCAAAAAGTTCACTTTTTGTGCGAAAGTTTCATTCATTTGTTATGTTAAGATGGTTCATATAGGAAATGGTACAAATGTTTATTGGAGATGATGAGATTGGTTTGGGTTGTTATTTCGCTTGTTGTGTTTAGTCTTTTAAAGCTGCTTGTCACCTCTTTGCCTTCTGGTGTTGTTGAGCGCCTTTTTAGCCGCTACGCAGCACATGCTAAAGTAACAAGTGAGCAAACAAATATTACTTTTCAAGGTCGTTCGCTTGATGAGCAGCGAGCATCTGAAATCATTCAACATTTTAATGATGCGATCTTTATTGAACGCTATTATATTTACCCTGGTGATGAAGAACGCTTTCTTCATCCGAATGAAGGGCCAGCGCCGCTCACTATGCAAACAAAGCATGGGAAACATGATGTCACCCTTTATCTGTTCCATTATGATGACCATGTAGATGTGGTTCGGCAGTTTACACATAAGCCAAAGAAAAAGCTTATGGCTTATCGTCTGCGTTCTGAACCGCTCCAAACATTCCACAACATGGCACATGCCTAACAATCGTTGCAGCAGACGAGACGAAGTGTTCACCACTTCGTCTTTTTTGTATGGACAGCTTTTGAATGATTTACCAGTATGAATTTCACCTCATGTTGTTTACAATAGGCACAGAACATATGTTCTAAGAGGTGAAGTACAATGAATGAACGAGCCATTCTGCTTGTGGATATGCAGTCATTTTATGCATCAGTCGAGAAGGTGGAGGCACCTCATTTGGAGAATGTGCCGCTCATTGTCTCTGGAGATCCAGAACGAAGAAGCGGAGTCGTCCTTGCAGCCTGCCCTCTCGCTAAGAAACGTGGCGTACAAAATGCATCAAGGTTATGGGAAGCACAGAAAAAATGTCCTGAAGCAGTGGTCGTACGTCCACGTATGCAGCGCTATCTCGATGTCTCTGTCATGATTACAGAACTGCTTGAACAATACACAGACCTTGTCGAGCCATATTCCATTGATGAACAGTTTCTTGATATTACAGGCAGTCTTACACTATTCGGCTCTCCACATGAGATCGCTCAACATATACAAACAACGATTATGAACCAGACTGGTATTTACGCACGTGTAGGCATTGGCCCTAATAAAGTGCTTGCTAAAATGGCCTGTGACCATTTTGCCAAAAAAAACACATCCGGCATCTATGAACTGAGTGCCGACCGGGTTGCTGCTGATTTATGGCCGCTTCCAATTGGAAAATTATTTGGCGTCGGCAAACGAATGGAGCATCATTTGAAACGAATGGGCATCAGTACCATTGGCACACTTGCTGCTTATCCGTTAGATCGATTAAAAAAACGCTGGGGAATCAATGGGGAGCTTCTGCAGCGAACAGCTTTAGGACACGATCCCTCCCCAGTCACTATTCACACACATGATCAGCAAAAAGCTGTTGGGCACCATATGACCCTTCCCCGTGATTATGCATCTTTTGAGGAGATCAAAGTCGCTCTTCTTGAATTGAGTGAGGAAGTCGCTAGGCGGGCACGTTTTAAGCATTATCTCGGTCAAACGGTGTCTGTTGGTGTAAGAGGGGCTGATTTTTCACATCCAACAGGCTTTCATCGACAAATGAAGCTTCATTCACCGACACAGTATGGCTCAGATATTGCAGAGGCAGCGATTCAGCTATGCCAGCAGCACTGGGATGGCCAGCCCATTCGCAGTGTAGGCATTACCCTCTCACAGCTGCAGCCTGACAGCCACTATCAGCTGACTTTATTTGATCATCATTTGAAGAAAGATCAACTCAGCAAAGTATTTGATGAAATCCATCTGAAATATGGACCTGCGGCATTATTGCATGCTTCGTCACTGACAAGCGCAGGGCAGGCATATCACCGCGCCGAAAAAATTGGCGGGCATTACAAATAACGGAGGCGAACAAGCATGAATCCCAATAAATTAACACCTGGATACAACATCATGTGGGAATCAAGCCGAATGATGCTACCAGAGCACCGGGAGCAGCTACTTGCTCAAAAACGAAAGAAAAAAGAATGTACACCTCTTCCGCTCAGCTCCGATCAACTAGAGGAAATGAATGTTTTGATCACACAATCGATTACTGAGGATCAAGCGATTTGTGTGACATATATCGCATCCGGTATGAAAGCACAATTTTGGGGCTGGGTGAAAGCCATTCATTATGAAACACGCCGAATGAAAATCGTGAATGACGAAGATGTTCTAAACCTTTCCCTACATCAAATTATCGCCATCGATCTCAATTGATTTTGGCAAAACGAAAAAATGATCATTGAAGTTTTTCTGAAAAAATCATGCCCATCAAGGCTTAAAACCTTGAAAACGAGACCTATGCTCTTCGAATGAACGGGACGGTTCAAGCTTCTCTGTCATTTGACGGATGACTCCTCCATCAAATTGTGTATTTAATTTGCACAATTTTTCATGTATGATTGGAACATCTTACAAACTCAGGGGAGACACAGCATGAAAAATAACTTACGCACTTTACATCCACTTAGTTGGACGATCATCATCGGCACGATATTTGGCCGAATGGCGACATCCATGAGCATTCCCTTTTTAGCCGTTTATTTGACACAAGTCAAAGGCGCCTCAGCCTCTTCAGCTGGATTGATCATTGCCGTCAGCTCTCTTATTGGGATTGTTGCGAGTTTTTACGGCGGCTATGTTTCCGACCGAATCGGCAGAAAAAAGGTCATGCTTTTATCCATCTTTGGCTGGACACTTGTCTTTGTTGGCTTCGCGTTTGCAGATGCCATTTGGGTCTTCTTTTTTATGAATGCTTTAAATGGACTGTGCCGGGCGCTGTTTGAACCAACGTCTAAAGCACTCTTATCCGATGTCACCCCATCGAGCATTCGGTTGTTTGTCTTTAACTTACGGTATTCGGCCATTAACATTGGTGTCATTTTCGGCCCGCTGCTTGGCTTATATCTCGGGTCATCAAAAACGACTTTTCCATTTCTCGTCGCTGCCCTCATTTACTTGTTGTACGGGTTAACGCTGGCATGGCAATTTCAAAAGCATCCAGTGGCTGCTCCAGAAAGCACCAAACAAATCGGCGTCAAAAAAGCTCTTTCCATTATTCAGAAAGATACGGTCTTTAGCATCATCCTCATTGGCGTTACTTTATGTTCATTTGGCTATTCACACCTAAGCTCAACACTGCCTCAATATTTATCGGCATCCCCTATGATTGAGGATGGCCCTAAACTGTTTGGGTATCTTTTATCCTTAAACGCAGTGGTTGTCATTGTCGTTCAGTACCCGCTGATTATGATCGCTAAGCGCTATTCAACGATTTTGTCGTTAACGACTGGAAACGTGCTTCTAGCAGGCAGTTTGTTTGCCATTGCTTTTTCACAAAGTCTCGGTACGCTTGCTTTTATTATTGTCGTGTTTACGATTGGTGAAGTGCTGCTTTTTGCAATGATGGATCTGTTTGTAGACAATATTGCAAAACCTGAAGTGAAAGGATCATACTTCGGCGCAATGGGGTTTTCTCAGCTCGGCAGCGTCGTCGGACCGTTTGTCGGAGGATTGTGTATTGACTTATTTGGCGCAGCCCATCCCCTTTCTATTTTTTCAGTCTTGGCGATTGTCACCGCTGCAGGTGTTCCGTTCTTACTCATCGGATACTACCGCCTAAAAAAACGAACGGCGGCTGCTGTGGCTGTGAAAGTAAGTGGAGGTCATTAAAAAAACCGCTCTCAATTTGAGCGGTTTCAGATTGTTGACAAAGGGCTAAAATGAACTTGATTTTAGCCCTTTGTCTTCTTTTTAGCGTGATAGAAAACCTTTGCAGCCCTAGGAAGGACGAGTACTGGCGCGGATCGAATTTGACATTCGTGAGCACCAGCACGCAGGACTGACAAAGAATGCGGGGGTTTGTCTACACGCTAAAACCGCTCTCAATTGAGCGGTTTTCTTTATACCCTGCGGATGGCGATCTCTTCCACCTTATGTTGATCGCCTTTTTTTAAAATCAAATCGGCTCTATATTTTGTCGGCAAAATATTTTCATATAAATTTGGCCGGTTCACTGTATTCCAAATCGTGCTTGCCATCTGATCTGCTTCTTCATCCGTCAAATCTTTGTATTGATGAAAGAAGGATTCAGGATCTTGGAAGGCTGTTTCCCGCAGCAAACGGAACCGTTCTTTATACCAGCATTGAATTTGCGTCTCAGCGGCATCTACATAAATCGAAAAATCGAAGTAATCTGATACAAACACGCGCGGCTCATCCTTCAGATCATCCAGTGCCGGTGATTGCAACACATTGATCCCTTCAATGATCACAATATCTGCATCTTCTACTGTTTCATACACCCCTTCAAGCCGGTCATAGGTAAGATGTGAATATACAGGTGCATGCACAGTTTGTATCCCTGATTTCAATTCATTTAAAAACGAAAGAAGCGCTTTGACATCATAGCTTTCCGGGAAGCCTTTCTTTTCCATCAGCCCTCGATCTTTCAACTCTTTTTGTGGATACAAAAAGCCGTCCGTTGTTACGAGACTCACCTTCAGTCCATCTCCAAGCCTTGATAAAAGTGTTTCAATGATACGTGCTGTCGTGCTTTTTCCGACGGCCACACTTCCTGCAATCCCGATCAAAAAGGGGATTTTCGCATGATGCGGATAGTTTAAAAAAGCATTTACATGCTGATTTTTTTGTTTTTCTGCAAAGACGTGTAATGTCAGAAAACGAATAAGCGGTATGTAAATATCTCGAACTTCTTCTAGCGATAAGTAGTCATTTAATCCTTGAAGTGCTCTCACTTCTTCTTCTGAAACAGATACCGGCATATATTCTCCAAGAGCGGCCCATGCCTCTCTCGTATGGCGTGTATATAGTGTATTAAAATCTAGTCGTTCGTCACCCAAAGTCTTTCCCACCAATCTAAACTAAACTCATAACCAAAAAGACGATAATCCGATTGTAGCTTAAAATGAAGGCGCTGTCTTTATTTTTCAACGAAAGTTTGCTTCTTTTGTGAAAAAAAAGCATTAAATAAAGGAAAATGAGGGTAAATAAGAGTATTCAGTTTGATAGATAGAAGGGAGCACACCAAATGAAATATGTGATGATTGGCGGAGATGCAGCAGGAATGAGCTGCGCTATGCAAATATATAGAGAGGATCCAGACGCGCATATTGTAGCTTTTGAAAAAGGAGAGATTTTCTCATATGGACAGTGCGGACTCCCCTACTTAATCGGCGGTCTCATTGATCATCACAGAAAACTCATCGCACGCAGCGCTGAAACTTTTCGTGACAAATACGGAATTGATGCCAGATGCTTACACGAAGTGACCTCAATTGACCTGGAGCAAAAAACAGTATCGGGTATTCATTCTAAAACAAAAGAACCCTTTACAGAAACGTATGACCGCCTGTTAATTGCGACAGGAGCAAGCCCCGTCACACTTGATCTAGACAGCCATTCATTAGAAGGTGTCCACGTATTAAAAACAATCCCGCATGCGCTGTCTATTTTAGACAATCTAAAAAAAGACGTCACACATATCACGATCATCGGCGGAGGATATATCGGCTTAGAAATGGCAGAAAATTTAAAAGCGCTAGGAAAAGACGTTCATATCATTCAGCGGGGTGCAGCACTTGGCCCAGGCTTTGATCCCGATATGGCAAAATATCTGAAAGAAGAGGCGGATAATCAAGGCATTCAAGTAGTACTTGGTGAAACAGTGCAAAAATTAAAGGGCAAGACACATGTAACAGCTATTCAAACAGACAAACAGACCATTGAAACGGATATGGTCATCATCGCCGTTGGCGTCACTCCGCAAACATCCTTTTTAGACGGTACAGGAATTCAGCGTCTTCAAAATGGCGCAATTGTCGTGAATGAATATATGCAGACCAATGTACAAGATATCTATGCAGCGGGGGACTGCGCAGCGACCTATCACCGTATCAAAAAAAAACTGGACTATCTTCCGCTCGGTACGACAGCAAATAAACAAGGAAGAATTGCAGGGTTTCATATGACAGGAACAAACCGTGCATTTCAAGGTGTCACCGGAACAGCGGTGATGAAATTTATGGACGTGACAGCAGGGCGAACCGGTATATCAGAGAAAGAAGCAAAAGACGCTGGCCTCCCTTTCTCCACCATCATCATCGACAGCACAGACCACGCTGGCTATTACCCAGATGCAGAGAAGATGAAAGTGAAACTGATTTACAGAAGTGATGAACACACCTTGCTTGGCGCACAAATCATCGGTAAAGATGGTGTTGATAAACGAATCGATGTCATGGCAACTGCTCTTTATCAAGGACTGACTGTGACAGATCTTGAAGATTTAGATATTAGCTATGCCCCTCCTTTTAACAGTGTATGGGATCCACTTCAGCAAGCGGCAAGACGAATATAGAAAAAGCAGTGAAGCCATTGACCATTCAACAAATTGCCACCATATATTAGCTGACCCAGACTTAGGCGGTTTTAGCTACATGTTGATGGCACTGCCTTTGGCGTCACAAATATCAAACCCCATCAAATAAAAAGAAACCAGCCTGTGACCGGTTTCTTTTTCGTTATTTTTTCATCATCGCTTTACGTGCTGCTTTTTCAAATAAGAACGGGAATAGTTGATACAATTTACTGCCTGCATTCATCCATCCGGGTAAATTAATCTCTCTTTTTTTCGTCATCATGGCGGATATGACCTTCCCTGCCACCTTGTCAGCACTGAGCATCATAAAATCAACATTTTTCACATATTCGCCACTGCGGTCAGCAATGGTAAAGAAGTCTGTGGCAATCGGTCCTGGATTGACGGTTGTGACATGAATTCCGCTGTCTGCCAGCTCCATTCTGAGGCTGTTTGAAAACCCGAGAACCGCATGTTTTGATGCGGAATAGATGGCGGACTTAGGGGTGGCAATTTTGCCTGCCTGTGACGCAATATTGATAATATGCCCCTTCCCTCTTTGTTTCATTTCAGGAAGAACCTTTTTTGTGCAGGCAATTAAACCAAAGACATTGACCTCAAACATCGACACCATTTCCTCGATGGATGCGTCCTCGACGAGATCGAACACACCAAAGCCAGCATTGTTGACTAAAATATCAACAGCTCCCACTTGTTGATAGGCTTGATCAATGTCCTCAAGCTGGCTGACATCAAGCTGAACGATGTGACATATCCCGCCAGCACTTATGATCTTTTCTTTTACACCTGTGAGCTTTTCAATTCGTCTTGCCGACACAATGATTTCGGCTCCTTCGGCTGCTGCCAAGTACGCCATTTTTTCACCAATACCGCCTGAAGCACCTGTAATCCATATTCTCTTTCCTGTTAATCGCCCCATGGTTTCACTCCTTCATTTGCTCGATAGTAGAGGGTTCCGTCTTTTTGCACTTCTTCAATTTGTCCAGCCGCTAAAAGCACATCAAGCTGTCCGACTGTCTCAGACATCGTCAGAAATAAAGCTTCTTCATACAGGCCCGGAAATAAGGTGCGGCAGAGATGAAAAGCGGTCATTTCCTTTCGTTGAAGCAGCTGGTACATCGTATTTGCCCGTTTTTCCTGTTTTTTAAATCTTTCTTCGATCAATTCGTGATGAGAGGTAATAAGCTGGCCATGCCCTGGATAAATCACCTGAATAGACAAGTGCAATAAACGCTTGAGCGATTCTTTATATTGAAGCAGCGATTTTTGACGTTCTGTTCCTTTCATCGGCGCTTCCATTAACGGATTAGAAGAAATGGTTGTGAGCAGCAGATCACCGCCGATGAAATCCCCAGTTGTTTCATCTAAAAAAGAAAGATGAGACTGTGCATGTCCCGGGGTCTCCAGCACTTTGAAGTGCTCATGTCCCTTCAAACGATCGCCTTCTTTTATGACGTCATCAACATGTGCCGTACATGAATATGTATAGGACTGCCTCACCATTCTTTCACACTCGCCTTGACGAAGCGGCACACCTAACTGCTGAAAAAAATCATTTATAAAATGAATTTGGCGCTGTTTAAATGCTGAATCCTGACTAATATAGGGTTCATTCAGCTCGTGTCCGATGATACGGACATGGGATTTCATCAGATCTAAAAGACCGACATGATCTGCATGATGATGTGTCAAAACCACTTGATCAATATCGTCTATTGTTAAATGATGTTCCTTTAACTGCGTGGCAAAGGCATGCTGCGCCTCTTGTGTCATCGGCCCGCAATCGACTAAGGTCACGGCATCGCCTTTTAATACATATGCATGGACATCCCCAACCGCAAACGGTGTGGGGATGGATAATTGAATCATTTCTTCTTTCACTTTTATACGTCATCTCCTGCTTTTTGACTCATAGATCATCTGAACTTCCTCTTCTTTATTCATTGTATCTTGCAAAAGGCAGACTGTCATGCGGTTTAGATGGTCATTTTTTTATCTTTCCCTATTGACACAAACTTGTCCATCGTTGCATAATGAACAACAAATATAAGATGCGCGATGACAAGGATTAGTAAGCAAATAAATGATGCAAGAGAGTGAGGCCCGCCGGCTGTAAGGCTTCACCATCCTCTTATTTGCTGAACCTGCCCTTTGAGCTGTTAGGCAAACCTAAACGTTTCCCGCGTTAAGGGACTAGAGCTGAGTATGCAACATTGCATGCTAATTGAGGGTGGTACCGCGAAAAACCTTTCGTCCTTTGCAGACGAGAGGTTTTTTTATTTTATACAAGGAGGAGCAGCTTATGAGTAAAATTGGATTTATTGGTGCAGGCTCGATGGCAGAGTCTATGATAAAAGGACTTTTAAAGAGCGGCATTATGTCACATGAAGATATCATTGTCACAAATAAAACAAATGAAAAACGTTTAGAAGAATTAAACGCACGTTACGGAGTCAAAACAGATTTCGCCCGTTCCTTTATTTATGAAGAAGCCGATATGCTGGTGTTTGCTTTAAAACCAAAAGATGCGGAAAGTGGAATTTCTGAAGTAAGGCCCCATTTAAATGGACAGCTGATCATTTCTATTTTAGCGGGCATTTCTATTGAAACCATTCAGCATTATGCTGGCGCAAAAACGGCGGTGGTTCGTGCGATGCCAAATACATCAGCAGCCATACAGCAATCAGCTACTGGCATTGCTGTCAGTGATGAAGTCACAGAGACGCAAAAGGAAAAAGCAGTTCAGCTGTTTGAAACGATCGGTCATGTGACGGTTTTAGATGAATCACAGCTGAATGCGGTCACAGCCATTGCAGGCAGCGGTCCTGCCTTTATTTATCATTTAATTGAAGGAATGGAGCGAGGTGCATCGGAACTTGGGATGGACCAAGAGACAGCGAAATTGCTCATTTGTCAAATGATTGCAGGGGCTGCAAATATGCTTCAGGATAGCGGTAAGGAGCCTGCTGAACTGCGCAAAGAAATTACGAGCGAAGGTGGAACGACAGAAGCAGGACTTAATACCCTTGCTTCCTATCAATTTGAAGAAGCGATTGTCGATTGTGTGAAAACAGCGACAAAACGTGCAGCAGAATTAAACGACATGTTTTCAGCGAGTACGTATAAATAATATAGAAAAGCACCTGCCTTGATGACAGGTGCTTTTCATCTATCACTCGATGCTCTCATGGACATGATGGCTTTGATTTGATCGAGGTGATGAATTTCATGTAAAGCAATGGTTTCAGCTAAAATTTGAACTGTCATCATCCCTTCTTCAGGATGGAGGCCTGAAAAATCCCATGTATCCTTTTCTAATAGCTGCAGTGTTTTGTTTCTGCTTTTTTTTAGGCGTTCAATCAATGCATTGACCTCTTGTGCGGTATACGTTTCATAAGCTCTTCCCTTCACATATATCTCTGGATCATATGATGCGAAAAGCGTGTGCTCATTTGATATTGCCTGCTCTATCCGCTCTGACCAGACTTCTTCTGTATCATACAAATGTCCAACAATTTGTTTAATCGACCACTTACCTTCCCCAAAAGATGCATCTAATGTATCCTCATCACATGTCCATACTAACTCCTCAAGCTTATGCAAACTCTCATGAAGTGATGTCATGATCTCTGTTTTTGTTAGTACTCCTGTTTTCACTCTCACAATCCCCCTTCAAATATATGTAAGTATTATTCTATATCATACTCTATTTCTTTAGACAGAAGGTGATTGATATCAAAAAGAAAAGCCCTATCATGACGATAGAGCTTTCACTTAATTCTTTTCTAATAAAGCATGAATTGTTGATTCTAAGAGCGACGGCAAAACGCCAAAAGAGAATGGGACATGCAGACGTTCTGTCCATTTGTGCGCATCCTTTCCTAATGGACCAACGTTGATGACAGGAACGTTAAGAGCTTCTTTTTCTCCTTGTGGTAACGAGTAGCCTTTTTGGTATAGCGGCATGTTGGCTGTATAATCGAATATATCTTGATTTTCAAGCTGTAAGTAGCTTAAATCAGATAAACCAGGAAAATATTTGACTTCTTCTACTTCGATTCCATAGATCTCTTTTGCTTCTCTTTGAATCTTCTTTAAGGTCGTTTGAATATGCAGATCATCTGTTGAAGAAACAGATGGGTAAAATGGCGGACTATAAAACAACACCATCAGTGCTCCATCTTCCTTACAAAGGGTCGTCAGTTCTGATACAATTTTGGTTGAAAAATCACGATCCCCAAGCTCACCCCGGTTGGCAAAGGCGTAGTTGACAATTCGCTCGACCTCCTGCTTGCCGGATCGTTCAGCAGCTTTTTCGTACAGCTCATGATACGTTAACACCGTGATGTTTGTATCGATGGGTGTAAAATGTTTAAAACGCTGAAATGCAGCGGTTTTCTGTTGAAGATTGGCTTCGATTTGGGCTGCTGCTTGTTTTGCAGTTTCATAGAGAAGCCCGTGAAGCTCTTCACTAGAACGGTTCATCATCAGCACATTAAATAAAGAAACAGCCGTGTGAGGCGTTTGAACAGAGTAAGCTTCTTTCAAATCCTTTTGCATCAAATTGGTCGGAGGCGGTGTCACTTCACCATCTACTTCCTCACAATAATCACTATTCAGTTCTAACAGCCGGTTTAATTCAGATACCATAAAATTTGCATTTAATCCTGAGAAGGGCTCACCTACATGTGTTTCAATTCCTTTGCAGAAAAATCCCGCAAGTACCTTCCCAATACTGCCTGTATAGATGTATTGGTGCGCATCCCCTGGATACTTTTCAAACATCGGCTCACTGTTTAAACACGCAGTATAATCAAGTTCATACTTCTCCTTCAGCTCCTTTAGTTTCGGAACAGCCTCCAGCATTCCTTGTGAATTCACTTCTTCATCTGGAACCGTGACGAGCAGAATATTTCCTTCAAACCTCCCCTCCATCGCTCTTTCCAGCATGGAAAGCTGGACAGTCAGGCCTGCTTTCATATCCATGGAGCCTCGTCCAAACAGCCAGTCACCTGAAGCTAAATCCTCTCTTGCCCTTCTTGGGAGAAGTGCACTTTTTTGAGAAAAGGACGCCATTAACTCTTCGGGCTTACACGCCATATTTTGAAATTCTCCGTAATCCTCTGTATCGACGACATCAAAATGGCTGAGGAGTAAAACAGCATGTGGCAGCACATTTCGTTTGACAAGTGCCGTTAAAAAATACCGGCCATCTTTCATTGGATGCAAAGCCAAGTGATCAGGATGCTGCTCAAAGTATGGCCGCTCCCTCAGCAAGTAATATAAATATTCCGCTAATGCGACTTCTCCCGTTGTACCAGATATGCTTTCATACTGCATAAGAGCTGTGAGCAGCTCCTTTAGTTCACTTTCCGTTTGCCATTTCATCCGTTTATCCCCCTTTGATGTCCATATCTTTCATTATACAAAATCATGTTCAAAAGCTATATGGTTTGAGCACCTTTTATGACGAATGTTTGAATGACTGTTATAATCGGCTATACCATTCTATGAGGAGGCGAAGGTAATTGGAAACAAAGCTTTTTTCACCTTGGACATTAAAAGGTGTCACACTCAAAAACCGGATCGTCATGTCCCCGATGTGTATGTATTCATCCTATGACCGTGATGGAAAATTACAGCCTTTCCACTTTGCACATTATATTTCCCGTGCGCAAGGTCAGGCCGGGCTAATTATGGTCGAGGCAAGTGCTGTTTCACCTGAGGGAAGAATTAGTGATCGGGACCTCGGGATTTGGAGTGATGAGCACATTGAAGGGTTTGCCTCATTAAACGAACAAATCAAAGCGTACGGAACAAAAACGGGCATCCAGCTAGCCCATGCAGGACGCAAGGCTGAGCTAGATGGTGACATTCTTGCTCCATCCAGCATTCCATTTGACGAGCAATCGAAAACACCCCTCGAGATGTCTGTTGATCAAATAAAAGACACGGTTCAGGCGTTTCAAGATGCTGCTGTCCGCGCTAAGAAAGCGGGATTTGACATCATTGAGATTCATGGTGCACATGGCTATTTGATTAACGAATTTCTCTCACCGCTTGCCAATCACAGGACAGATGAATATGGCGGTTCACCAGAAAATCGTTATCGCTTCTTGAGAGAAGTGGTTGATGCAGTCAATGAAGTGTGGGATGGACCATTATTTGTCCGTGTATCCGCCTCTGATTACACAACAAAAGGACTTGATATTGCAGATTATATTGGCATTGCCGCATGGCTGAAAGAGCAAGGAGTCGATTTAATTGATGTTAGCTCAGGGGCTGTGGTGCAAGCCAGCATTCAAACATTCCCCGGCTACCAAGTCACCTTTGCTGAGAAAATAAAAGAAGGTGCCGGCATCCAAACAGCCGCTGTCGGTATGATCACATCTGGTATACAGGCCGAAGAAATTTTACAAAATCAGCGTGCTGACTTAATCTTTATCGGCAGAGAATTTTTACGGGATCCGTATTTCCCAAAAACAGCCGCTAAAGAGCTTCGTACATCCATCGAAAGCCCGCGCCAATACGATCGTGCTTGGTAACATCTCTAAGCAAAAAGGTGTCTATTTTTTGAAATAGGCATCTTTTTTGTTTTTAAGAGAAACATCTTTGCCTTTTGTGCCGTCTTTTAGCTAAAGAACCACTTAGAGGAGATGGAAGAATGAACTCGGCATTGATTGAAAGAACGTATCATATAGATGGACATCACTTTTATACAAGGCATCGTCAAGGGAAAAAGGAAGCCACCATTATTTTTGAAGCAGGATATGGAATTTCAGGCGATACGTGGGCGAATATCGCTCGTGATATTGACCCAGAGCTTGGTGTTTTCTTATATGACCGTTTAGGCAATGGAAAAAGCAGCGAAAGCAAAGAAGGAAGAACTTTGCATGATCTTGCGGATGATTTAGATACACTCTTACATCAAGCCAATATTCAGCCGCCATTTCTCATTGTGGCGCACTCATTTGGCTCTCTTGTCAGCCGCTTATGGGCAAGCCGCAGAAAAGAAGATGTTATCGGTATGGTCCTTCTAGACCCAGCAAGTGAGGAGCAAGAGCAGGTCATTCTGCCGCTCTTATCAAAGGAAGAACGCACTTCATATATGGCGCAGTTCACAGCAGAATGTACACATGAGGACTTTGAGCAAATGCTGCGTACGATCAAAGAGGAGCAAACGCATTATGGGATGATGCCCCTTCTTGTCATTTCATCAGGCAAAAGCCGCTTGTTTCATCCAGCACATGAAGCTTGGCTCAGGCTTCATAAACGAATGCTCACATTGTCATCCCAAAGCGGATGGATTCAGGCGCAGAACAGCTCACACTATATTCATCACGATGAACCGCATATTGTGCAGCTTGCGATTTATGATGTATGGTGTGCAGCAAAACAGCCTGTCTCTTATTATCAAACAGCCAACTAAAAACAAAAACTCCTTGACCGGACATCAGTCAAGGAGTTTTTTCATTATACCGTTGGTGCTGATTGACTTTTCTCAGACAGCAGCTTTTCAATGCTGACAAGCTGAACGCATAACGTAAAGATGTCAATCGCCTGCTCTAGTTCTTCAAGCGTTGGGAACGTTGGCGCAATACGGATGTTACGATCAAGCGGGTCGTTTCCATAAGGATATGTCGCCCCTGCACCTGTTAGTGTCACACCTGCTTCTTTTGCTTTTTGCACAACAGCTTTTGCACAATGATCGAGTGTATTTAAGCTAATGAAGTATCCACCATTTGGCTTGTGCCACTCAGCAATGCCTTTTCCGCCAAGCTTTTCATCAAGGATCGAAAGAACGAGGTCAAACTTCGGCTTAATAATCGCTGCATGCTTTTTCATATGTTCCTTCAATCCTTCTGGATTTTGGAAGAAACGAAGGTGTCTTAATTGATTGATTTTATCTGGCCCAATGGTTTGAACTGATAGCTGTTTTTGAATAAAGCTGACGTTGTCCTGACTAGATGCCATCAAAGCAACACCCGAGCCTGGGAACGTAATTTTAGAAGTAGAAGCGAACATAAACACTCGGTTTGCATGTCCTGCTTTGTCTACTGCTTGAAAAATATCTTTTAACGCATCAGGCGTATCTGTTAGATGGTGGACTGCATAGGCATCATCCCAAATAATACGGAAGTCGTCTGCTTTTGTCTGCATGGAAGCAAGACGGTCGACAACCTCATCTGAATACGTAATGCCGTCAGGGTTGCTATATTTTGGTACACACCAAATCCCTTTGATGGCTTCATCTTCTGCAACCAATTTTTCTACCTGATCCATGTCAGGCCCATCCGACTTCATATCTACCGTAATCATCTCTATGTTAAAATGCTCACAAATGGCAAAATGACGATCATATCCTGGGCTTGGTGCTAGGAATTTTACCTTTGGAAGCTTGCCCCAAGGTGTTTTGCTGCCATATACGCCGTGAGTCATGGCACGGGCAATTGTGTCATGCATCATATTCAGGCTAGAATTACCGCCGATGATGATTTGTTCTGGCTTCAGATTGAGCACACTGGCAAAAAATTTCTTTGTTTCAGGAAGGCCTGTCAAGCCGCCATAGTTTCGCACATCTGTACCATCCTCAGCTGTCATTGCATCCTTTGATGTCACGACATCGAGCATGCCCATAGATAAATCGAGCTGTTTTGGTGAAGGTTTCCCTCTAGACATGTCTAAGTGTAAGTTTTTACTTTTGTACGTTTCATACTCTTTTTGTCGTGCTGCATATAGGTCATTTAATTCTGCTTCACTTAACGCTGTAAAACCGCTCATCTTTGATTGTGCCTCCCGTATTCTTCATAGTGTAATTCGTCATTTGTTTTTTCTTCACCATTTTACCACTACCTGAAAAAGAGCGTCATCATAAATATCAAAAAAATCACACAACTATTTTTAACGATTCATCCAATTTTTACAGGGTACGGTCAATAGGAAAAGAAAAGAAATCGTGTGCAGCTTCAGTCAGCGGGAATATATCGCGGGCTTCTTTGAGTAATTGTTTCAGTGACTCTTCCCCTTGGTACCGTGCACTAATATGGGTCAAAATCAGTCTTTTTGCGCCTGCTTCCTGCGCTGTTTTTGCTGCCTGTTCTGTCGTACTGTGATAATAATTATAGGCTAGTTCTGCATCTTCTTTCCCAAATGTTGCTTCATGGACTAACACATCCGCATTCTTGGCAAGCCTTGTTATATTCTCGCACAAACGGGTATCTCCTGAAAATGCAACGATTCTCCCTTTTTTAGGGGGTTCCAAATAATCGGTTCCATCAATGATTCTTCCATCTTCAAGTGTAACGGTTTCCCCATTTTTCAACTTCTGATACAAAGGTCCAGGTTTTACACCGATTTTTTTTAGGTCTTCGGCTTTTAGTGCACCGGGTATATCTTTTTCCACGACCCGATAACCGTAAGCTGGGATCCCATGAGACACTCGTTTTGCTTCTACTTGAAAGGTATCATCTTCAAAAACGGTGCCTTCCTCTATTTCTATGATATGCAGTGTATAAGTCAAATGCGTTTGTGTCGCTGAAAGTGCTGCGTTTACAAAAGCTTTAATGCCACTTGGACCATATATCGTCAATTCATCCTCTCCGCCTTGAAAGGACCGGCTGCCAAGCAGACCCGGGAGACCATATACATGATCACCGTGCATATGCGTGATAAAGATTTTCTCAATTTTTCTTGGTTTAATCGTTGTATGTAATATTTGATGCTGCGTCGCTTCTCCGCAATCAAAAAGCCACACGGCTTTTCTCTCTTCTAAAAGTTTCAGCGCAGTGCAAGTGACGTTTCTTGTTTTTGCAGGAATGCCTGCACCTGTTCCTAAAAAGAGCAGTTCCATTACGATTTCCTCCTACAGCCGGTATACAATCTCTTCATTCATATAGAATACATGAAGACAGGATAAATGTGAATTCAGCGGAATTTTTAAAAAAAGTCAGACTCGGGCAGAAAAAGTCGAATCAAATGTTTGCTTTACGAACAATGAACCTTTAAAATAAAGAAAATGTACATACATTCTCGGTTTTTACAACAATGCTACGAATAAAGTGAGGTACTTTTCGTGAATACAGAAACTAACTATCCAAAAGCAGTCATTGTCATTTTTGGCGCAACAGGAGACCTTGCAAAACGCAAGCTCTACCCTTCTATACATAGACTTTATCATAGCGGAAAGCTTGGAGATCAATTCGCTGTTGTAGGTGTTGGACGTCGTCCTTGGTCTCATGAAGACCTAAGAGCTGTGGTAAAAGAATCGGTCTCTTCTGATGATGCAGAAGCAAAAACAGAGGAGTTCATTTCTCATTTCTATTACCATGACTTTGATGTCTCAAGCCCTGCTTCCTATCAAGCACTGAACACACTTCTTTCTGGTCTTGAAGATACATACAGTATCCCGAATAACCGGATGTTCTATTTAGCGATGGCACCGGAATTCTTCGGAACCATTGCGAAGTTTTTAAAAAGTGAAGGCGTATCAGAAACGACTGGATGGTCTCGACTTGTCATTGAAAAACCGTTTGGTCATGACCTCCCTAGTGCCAAAACATTAAATGAAGAGATCCGAGATGCATTTACAGAGGATCAAATTTATCGTATTGACCACTATCTTGGTAAACAGATGGTGCAAAACATTGAGGTAATTCGTTTTGCGAATGCGATCTTTGAACCGCTTTGGACAAACCGCTATATTTCAAACATTCAAATCACATCGAGTGAATCATTAGGTGTCGAAGACCGGGCGAGATATTACGAGAGTTCTGGTGCACTGAGAGATATGGTACAAAACCATATGCTTCAAATGGTTGCACTACTAGCCATGGAGCCACCGATTAAGCTCAATACAGAGGAAATCCGTAGCGAAAAACGGAAAGCATTGCGTGCGCTTCGTCCTTTCTCGAAAGATGAAGTGGATCAATTCTTTGTCCGCGGACAATATGATGCAGGAACGATTGATGGCAATATGGTTCCTTCCTATCTTGAAGAGCAAAATGTGGACCCAAACTCCAACACAGAAACATTCGTTGCAGGGAAACTTCTCATCGATAACTTTAGATGGGCCGGGGTACCATTTTACATTCGTACAGGAAAACGTCTAGAAAAGAAATCCACTCAAATCGTGGTTCAATTTAAAGACATTCCGATGAACCTGTACTACGGAAACGGGAATTCCATGCATCCAAACTTACTTGTGATTCACATTCAGCCAGACGAAGGCATTACCCTTCACCTCAATGCTCGCAAGCTTGATGGCGGAACGTATGCTAAACCAATTAAGCTGGACTATCAAACAAATTACAACGACATCATGAATACACCAGAAGCGTATGAAAAGCTGATTCATGACTGTTTGCTAGGTGACGCAACAAACTTTGCCCACTGGGATGAAGTGGCACTGTCTTGGAACTTTGTTGATCCAATTTCAGAAAAATGGGCTGAAACCAAAACGTTAAAACCAAATTATCCTGCTGGTTCTATGGGACCAAAAGAAGCAGATCAGCTTCTTGAAAAAGATGGATATCACTGGTGGAATATTTAAAGAACATGAAGAAAAGCACCTAATGACGCCTGCGTCAAGGTGCTTTTCTTCTCCTAATCTCTTTATAAATGGGTACCTTCATTCAGCAGTTCAGCGAAAAAGAGATAGGCTTGATCAGATAGTTGTGGGAGGTGCTCATGTCCATATTCGTGATAAACAAGTAACTCTTTCGATGATGGTATATTGTTATAGGCTGCAAATTGTGTAGATGGTGGGCAAATTTGGTCTTCTAGTGCAGTGACAAACAGGACATCAGCTTTGATACGGCGAGCGACATGCTGAATATCTATGTAGCCAAGTCTTGTGAAATACTTGGCCTCATGCTCATGAAAAGGATCAAAACGTCGAAAGAAATCATGAAGTTCTTCATATGCCGATTGCTTGACATCTAATGAGAATGCCCGTCTATAGTCAGATAAAAATGGATAAACTGGTAGAACCTTTGCAATAGACGGCTCAAGTGCTGCACAAGCCACAGCCAATGCACCACCCTGCGAAGCACCAAAAGCCCCTAATTTTGTTTCATCAACCCAAGCAAACGATGCCAAAATCCGTGCTGTTTGCACTGTATCTAAAAACACATGTCTGTAATAGAGCTTATGAGGATCTTCATCCTCCAACCCACGAATAATATGTCCTCTTAGTGTTGTTCCTTTCACTTGCAGATTGTCTTCTGATTTTCCGCCCTGTCCTCTACAATCCATTGCAAGCACAGTAAATCCTTCTGCTACGTAGGAAACTTTATCAAACCAATCTCCACTTGAGCCATGATAGCCGTGAAACATCGCGATACCAGGCGATTTCTTTCCTTTAGGAAGATTTTTTGGCTTGAGCAACTGACAATAAATTAGTGCACCACCAACACCTTCGAAATAAAGATCGTAGCACTCTGCATGCTTTGTTTGAAAAGAGGCTAGTTTCATCTCGTAGTTCAGTGGCATTTCGTTAAGCTTCTTTACATTTTCATCCCAAAAATCATCAAAATCAGTTGGTTTTTCATTTAAACCTTTGTACTGTTTTAATTCAGGTAAGGATAAATCAACCTTCATATAAACGTTCCACTCCCTTGCTCTTCATCTATCATGTATATGATACTTTCAGCCATTTATACCGTAAGTCATTGAAGCAACCGCCCTCTGCTACTTTGTGAAACATTCAGAGACCTGTCTTTGTTATTTCAACTGTTGAAAACACAAACTTATCATAGCGATGTCTACTAAAAGAATATTCAAAAGGTATACCTGTATTTAAGTAAGCCACTTGTTCTACTTCAAGCACTGGGTCACTTGCCGCACAGCTTAAATATATTTGGTCAAGTCCATCCGACTTGGCAGCTCTTATTTTCTTATGGGCTCCAGCAATTTTTAACTTGAGCGTATTTGTTATATATTCATAAACAGAACCTTGCAAGACTTGTTCATCAATATCTGAAATGACATTGACCGGCATAAAGGTTTTCTCTAATACATACGGCTCATCTTCGACAAGACGAAGACGAAGAATATCGTATACTGGCACACTTTGATCGATTGATAAATGTGCCGCTACTTCTTCTTTTGGAAAACGAACATCGAACCGAATGATTTGGCTGGATACCTTCTTGTCTGCAAGTACCTTTGTTAGTCCTTTGTTTTCCTGACCAGACACATTCACTGCACCCTGATTTAAGACGGTTTTGACAATGAATGTACCGTGACCTCTTTTTCGAAATAAAAGCCCTTCAGCAACAAGAATATCTAGTGCACGCTTCATCGTCATACGACTGCACTTAAATTCAGCGGCAAGCGAGTTTTCATCTGGAATGGGTTGATTTTCAGGATAGTATTGATTTAATATTCTTTTTCTAACTTCTTCAGAAATAAGTTCATACTTTGTCATCTCATACCACCAACTGACTTGTTTTATTCAGCACGTCCTTCTTTCTCTACTGCCCTTAAGAAATGGAATAGCGCCCCGACCTTACCTGCATCATTTCCTAAGGCACATAGATCCACCTCTGTGATATCAAGAGTTTCTTTTCGAATCCGCTTCATTCTGTCCTTCACTTCTCGAAGGACTTCCGTTCTCGCACTAATTCCGCCACCAATGAGAAGTTTCTCTGGGGCAAGTGCATGAACAATGTTGCTAATACCAATAGATAGTGCATCGTAGAACGAGTTTAGTAAACGAAGAGCATGCACGCAGCCTTCTGCAGCGCGCTGAAAGATTTCCTGACCTGACATCACCTCTCCAATTTGTGCTTCAGCTTTCTCAACAATTGATCGAGTTGATGCAAGGTTGCTAAATGAATATTCATTGATTGCCTCATGAAGCTGTTTACCGTAGGACAGTGTCATCAATCCAAATTCTCCAGCCATACCAATACTGCCTCTATGAAGGTCACCATTCAGAAAGATGCCGCCACCAATTCCTGTACCAACAGTGATACAGACAAAATGTTGACAGGCTTTGGCATGACCCTTCCATTTCTCAGCAAGTGTGACACAATTGACATCATTCTCTAATTCTACACGAAGCCCGAGATGCTTAAAAGTTTCCTTCACATTTTGATGCATCAAATCTGTTACAGCCCCTGCAAAATGGACATATCCTGATTCAATATCTACAGCGCCTGGGATACTTAATGCAAGCCCTTCAATTTCTGTTTCGTTTCGATAACTAGCCACAATCTCTTCAATCTCTTGAAACGTTTTCCCCATCCCCTGCTCAGGTGTTAGCGTCTCTCCACTTTTCTTCATTTCAGCATCACGTGTCATCAAACTATGCTTTATCGTTGTCCCACCAATATCAATTACAACAAAATGGCTCATTTTCATCCCTCTTCTATGCTGAAATAAGAAAAATACCTGCTCTTCCCAAGTAGAAGAGCAAGTATAGCTTACTTAAAATCCATTTGTTTTTGAAACCTGCTTAAACCAATGACCGCTTTTTTTAATGGTTCTTTTCCCATTTTCATGAAGATTCACAGAAACAAAGCCATATCGGTTTTTATAAGCATTCGTCCAGGACCAATTATCCATAAATGTCCATAAGTGATAGCCTTTTACTTGACTCCCCTCTTGAATAGCTCGGTGAACCCACTTTAAATGGTCTGAAATAAATTCAATTCGGTAATCGTCATGAATGACTCCTTCTTCATCCATAAAACGTTCTTCACCTTCTACACCCATACCATTTTCAGAAATAAAGCATTCAATATTTCCATAGTCGGTTTGAACCTTCTTTAAAATATCGTATATGCCTTTCTCATAAATTTCCCAGCCACGATAGATATTCATTTTTCGACCTGGCATCTCAAAATAATCAAAATAATGATCAGGCATAAATGGCGCATTTGGGTGTGGAAGGTGTTCCTTTGCTTTTACCCTTCTCGGTTGATAATAATTGATTCCTAATAAATCGATTGTGTTTTCTTTGATGATATCTAAATCACCGTCTTCTATTTTTGGTAAATATCCTTCCTTTTTCAAAATATCGACAAGTCTTTGTGGAAATTCTCCCTTAACAGCAGGATCTAAGAAGGAGCGATTGAAGAAAGCATCTGCAATCTCAGCAGCTTCTAAATCTTGTGGATGTTGACTTCTTGGATAAGAAGGAGTCAAATTTAAAATGATCCCGATCTGTCCCTCCTGCTTTAACTGCCTGTAGGCCTTGATTGCCATTGCATTTGAAAGAATTTCATGAAAACCTACCTGCACCGCCTTTTGAAAATCAACCTCATTTGGATAGTGAAAGCTATACATATAACCGCCTTCTACTGGCACAATAGGTTCATTGTGTGTAAACCACTTTTTCACACGATCTCCAAACAATTTGAAGCAGGTGCTGGCGTATACGACGTAGTCCTCGACAACCTGTCTGTTCGTCCATCCACCGATTTCTTGCAGCTTCATAGGCATATCAAAGTGATATAGATTCACAAACGGTTCAATGTCGTGTGCGAGTAGTTCATTAATAACATCATTATAGAACTGAACAGCATGCTCATTGACCGCTCCTCTCCCCTCTGGCATCAGCCTTGACCAAGAGATTGATAACCTAAAAGAATTGTGACCTATTTCTTTCATTAAACGAATATCTTCTTTATATTTTAGATAAAATTGGGACGTTTCCCCAGGGCCTACACCATGAAAAAAACGGGTTGGTTCTTGTTCAAACCAATAATCCCAAATATTTTTCCCTCTGCCATCACCAGGAATCGTTCCTTCCGTTTGTGTGGCAGATGCAGAAGATCCCCACCAGAATCCATCTGGGAATTCGTAGTTTAGCTTGCTAGTTTCAGTCGACATTGATTGAATCTCCTTCGCCTTGAATTGTAGCAGTTTTTGTATTTTCTACTTCTGCTGCTTTTTCATTTTTCACGTTCATTCTGTCAATAAATTTTAGGAAAGGGAACCAGATGACAAAAACAATCATCAAGTTGAAGAGCTGCAAGAGTCCACCTGCTAGCGAGTTGGTTGCCATGATACCACTTATAAAGATTGGTACCGTCCACGGAATGTTAACACCGGTAGGCGGTGGTACTATTCCTGCTGCCATCGCAAAATAAGAAATACATGTAATGACCATTGGCGCCAAAATCCACGGAATCAGAATAAGTGGATTCATCACAATTGGTAAACCGAAGATAATCGGTTCATTGACGTTAAATAATCCTGGTCCTAAGCCGAGCTTTGCCACTTGTTTTAATTGCTTACTTTTTAGGAAAATTAAAATCGTAAACACAACAGCCAGCGTCATACCGGTTCCGCCCATTCCAACCGTATATACTTCGATAAACTGTTTGCTGATGATGTTAGGAACCTCACCTGTTTTTGTATAGCTTTCAAGGTTTTGAATGGACAACGTATTCCAAATCGGGTCCATGACAGAGTTGATAATGATTTGTCCGTGTAACCCAAAGAACCAAAGAATCTGAATAAAGAAGACGGCAATGAGTGTTGGAATAATCCCGCTCCCAAGTCCTACAAGTGGCGCTTGAACTGCATTATATATCAAATCATGCATATTTGTGTTAAACACTTGTGTGATCAAAATATTGATTAGCAAAAAGGTCGTCAGTGTTAGTGTTGCAGGAATAAGTGCTGCAAAAGATTTAGCAACAGCAGGCGGCACGCCAGCTGGCATACTGATGACAAATTTTCTCTTTACGAAATATTTATATATTTCAGCTGATGTGAAGGCAGTAATCATCCCGAGAAACATCCCTTTTGCACCTAAACGATCAACTGGAATCACACCAGCAATTGCTTGCCCTCCTTCTTGTTCCAGTAAAAATGGCGTTAGCAATAAAAATGATGCAAGTGCAATGACACCGCCAAAAACAGCTTCTACGTCATAGCTTTTTGATAAATAATAACCGATCCCAAAGACAACAAAAACCGTCATAATGCTTATCGTTGCACTTGGCGCAATACTAAGTGCCGATTGGAACGTCTCGAGTGCAGACTGACTCATAATTTTATTTAAGAATGGCAAATTCATCAATACAACCATAATTGAACCAAAGATGGTCAGTGGAAATGCGAGCATAAATGCATCACGCAGCACACCAAGATAGCGATTGTTATTTAATTTTCCAGCAATCGGAATTAAAATTGCACTTATTTTGTCAAACATTGGTTTCCCCCCTTGTTACACCCTTTATTTTTTCATTGATTGGAAAATCAGTAAAAGCTCTCCCACAAGCTCTTTCATCGTCATTGTTGACATTAAATGATCCTCTGCATGCATGAGTAGTAAAGAGAAATTTGTTTTCTCTCCACCCGCTTCCTTCTGAATCATCTGAAAATGAATCTCATGCGCTTGACTTAAATCATCTTCTGCTTGCTTAAACAGTTCAAATGCTTCTTCCGTCTGATTATTCCTAAATACTTTGAGCGATTGAATGATCTTACTTCTTGCATTTCCACTATGCAAAATAAGTTGAAAGCTTATCTGTTCCTCTGTTAAATCTTGAAGCGCTTTCTTTTCCATCAAAATTCCCCCATCAATTTAACCGCTTGTTCATATGCCTTTTGACCATCGGCAAGTCCATATGCCTGCATATCAATCACATCTACTTGAATACCATATTTTTGCGCTTCTTTTTGAAGTTCACCTTTTAGAAAACTCATTTGCGGCCCAATGAGAACAACATCTGCATTCGCCATATCCTTACGTGCCTGATCCTGACCGACTGCCCAGATCTCTGCTTCTTCCCCTATTGATTCTGCATGTGCTTTCATTTTCGTCACTAGCAAACTAGTAGACATCCCTGAACTACAAGCCAACAAAATACGTTTCATATCTCTCACCTCTGAAATAATTTATTAAGCGCTTTCAAATATTATTATATATGTTTTATTTTAAATGTCTAGACATTTATTTATAAATGTTTGTATATAAAGTGAAAAAAGCAACGAATTTTAATATACACGCTACTTTTATCACATGATTTATCTTTTTATAGCTTAAAATACAGGGTATTTAGTCATTCATCCGCAAACATATAGCGTATTAGCTTACTTCTTTGGTTGTAAACTACACTGCACAAGCGCTAGCTCCTTTGGCTTTCAAATATACCCAATTAGAATGAGATCAATGACACCTTTTATAATTCAAGATCATTAAGTATCTCATTCATGATTTACACTATTTATCCTTTTCCTGCCTGAAATCCAGGGTATTTTGTCATACCGCCGTCTACATATAACGTCAACCCTGTCACATAGCTCGCCTCTTTTGATGCAAGCCAGACAGCACAAGCTGCCACTTCTTCCGGTTTTCCAATATAACCAATCGGTATCAGCTCAATGACGCCCTTTTTCAAGGCTGGATCGTTAAATTTTTCGGCATTGATCGGGGTATCAATTGCGCCTGGTGCAATGCTGTTTACGCGAATTTTTTTAGGGGCATATTCTAGTGCCAGCGTTTCTGTCAAAAGCTTGGCGCCTCCTTTACTTGCTGCATAATGGACAAAATGAGGCCACGGAATTTGCTGATGGACCGACGACATATTAATAATTGATCCTTCGATCCCGTGTTCTGTCATATACTTTAATGCATCACGGCACCCTAAAAACATGCCTGTTAAATTGGTAGACATCACTTTGTTCCAGTTATCTAGCGTCATTTCAGTTGAAGGAACTTCATTTTCAATTCCTGCATTATTGATCATGACATCAAGACTGCCATATGTATCAACAGCTTGATCAATCATCGCCTTCATATCCTCTTCTTTTGATACATCCCCTTGAATTTTGACAGCCTGTCCGCCACTTTTTTGAATCTCAGCAATCGTGTCGTCCGGGTTTTCTTTATCGGAGAAGTAATTGACCACTACATTGGCTTTTTCTTGTCCAAACCGGCGTGCCATCGCCTGACCTATCCCTGTGCCTGCTCCTGTGATAAGAACAGTTTTTCCTTCCAAATCTGGATACATTCGCTTAAACCTCCTATTTTGTAAAACCTAGTAGCACACCGCCTGCGATAATCATCAAGCAGCCTGCAATGACAAAGCTTGTTTTTGATGCTTTCTCTTTTAATAAATAAATACCGCCTAAAGTCGAGATGACAATTCCTGTTTGAGACATGGAAAAACTTACTGCTACGCCAATGAGTGGAATCGCCAAAAGAAGCCCTAGATTTCCTGTCGACCACACAAGACCAGCAATGATATTTCTGAACGTATATTTGCTAAACGGGTCTTGCTTTAGACTAATCGCTAACGATGAAAGCAGCATGCCGACAGATTGCGGAACGAGCGCAGACCAGCCATCTATATGAAACCACCTTAAAATGACGACATATCCGACGTAGCCTACGGTTGAGATGAGCAAAATGATGATTCCCTTTTTAAAATTGCCGCCTTCGTTTCTCCCACTCTTTTTTTGACCGAGTGATGTCATAACAACACCAGCAATAATAAATAAAATGGCACAAGAACCAATGAGTATGACCGTCATGGTTTGCCATTCTTTGAAGACGATGACACCAAATAATGTCGTGCTCACAAGCTGCATACCCGTTGATAAAGGAACAGCCTTTGACACCCCTAGAAAGGCGACACTTGAAAGCTGATTCATTTGCCCAATACTCCAAAAGATCCCAGAGATAACGGAAACCGCAAAAATAAGCGGTGTCAGTTCCGGCATTTTGATCAAATAGGCGCCGATTGAAAACAAAAAAGCGCCGAGGGTAATCCCAAGTGTTTGCTGATAAGCATTCCCGCCAAGTTTGACACTGATGAGAACAATACTTCCCCAAAATATCGCTGGGAGAAGCGCATATAAAATGCCCACTTCTAACCCTACTTTCTGTTCTTTTTTACTTAGCATCCCTCTTTTTCGGATTTTTAGCCGAATAGATGTAAACACAAAAAAGACCTTACCAAGGTAAGGTCTTTTGAGGTTTTATACTTATTTCATCCATTCAGTATGGAAGACGCCTTCTTTATCTGTGCGCTCATACGTATGTGCGCCGAAGTAGTCACGCTGTGCTTGAATTAAGTTAGCTGGAAGGACAGCTGTACGATAGCTATCAAAGTAAGCAAGTGCACTTGAGAATGAAGGAACAGGAACACCTTGTTCTACTGCAAGTGAAATCACTTTACGAAGTGATGATTGATAGCTTTCTACGATATCCTTGAAGTAAGGATCAAGCAATAGGTTTTTCAATTCAGGGTTACGGTCATATGCTTCTTTGATTTGCTGCAGGAAGGCTGCACGAATGATACATCCACCGCGGAAGATCATCGCAATTTCACCGTATTTCAAATCCCAGTTATACTCATCAGATGCTGCTTTCATTTGCGCAAAACCTTGTGCATATGAGCAGATTTTACTCATGAATAGGGCTTTTCTAACCGCTTCGATCAGCTCTTGTTTATTCTCTGCTGATTGCGCTGGCTTAGGACCTTCGATTAATTGACTTGCTTCAACACGCTCATCTTTCATTGCTGAAATGTAACGCGCAAAAACAGATTCAGTAATGATTGGAAGCGGAACACCTAGATCAAGAGAGCTTTGGCTCGTCCATTTTCCAGTTCCTTTTTGTCCAGCTTTATCTAAGATCACATCCACGAGCGGCTGATTTGTTTCTTCATCCACTTTTGTGAAAATGTCAGCTGTAATTTCAATTAAATAGCTGTCAAGTTCGCCTTTATTCCACTCTGAGAATACTTCATGAAGCTCCCCTGCTGATAATCCAGCGACATGCTTCAAGATAAAGTATGATTCAGAGATCAATTGCATGTCTCCGTACTCGATACCGTTATGAACCATTTTGACATAATGTCCTGCTCCATCTGGACCGATATACGTTGTACAAGGCTCACCATCTACTTTCGCAGAGATGGCTTCTAAAATTGGTTTCACTAGCTCGTGCGCTTCTTTTTGACCGCCAGGCATGATAGAAGGACCTTTAAGTGCGCCTTCTTCACCGCCAGAAACACCTGTACCAATGAAGTGAATACCACTTTCCGCAAGCTCTTGGTTACGTCTTTGTGTATCCTTGTAATATGTATTTCCACCATCAATTAAAATGTCACCTTTCTCTAGGTGAGGAAGTAATGATTGAATGGTTGCATCTGTTGCTGCACCTGCTTTTACCATTAAAAGAATTTTACGCGGCGTTTCAAGCGATTGAACAAATTCTTCAATGCTGTATGTGCCTACAACGTTTTTCCCTTGTGACTCTTGAAGAAACTCTTCTGTTTTGCTGCTAGATCTGTTATAAACGGACACGGAGAAACCGCGGCTTTCAATATTTAGGGCAAGGTTTTTCCCCATAACGGCTAGTCCAACGACACCGATTTGTTGTTTTGACATAATTCTGACGTCCCTTCTAACACACTATATTGATTACTGCTGAAATGATGTACCCTTTGAAATTACCACAACATCACCTCTTTTATCAAGTTTTCAGGCTAGTCATTTCCTCTTTCGTCCTGAAAAAAGTCTTTATTAAAACTTGTACCACTTGTTTTGCTCTCTTTTTCCTTGATGGTCACCCCTCTTTGAATGAGTGGTTTACCGTATTTTTCTTTCAGTCCGTCTAAAAGAGATTGGAGCGGTTCGTCTTTTGCATCTTCTGTATAAGAGAATAAATCAAGCTGCTTGACGGCTGATTTTCGTTCCACAAGATCGGTCCCCGTCACACCTAAAAGTCTTACTGGCTGGTCATTCCAATGCTTTAGGAATAGCTGCTTTGCCGCCTCAAAAAGATCTTCCTTTCGATCAGTTGGATTCGTGAGTGTGACGCTCCGTGTGATATTTTTCCAGCTTGCATACCGAATCATAATGAGCAGCCGGTTTGCCATCACTTCTTTTCTTCGTAATCTGGCACTCACCGATTGCGACAGTTTCTCTATTAATAAGACGAGTTCATCTGTATCATCAGAATCGTGAGGAAGAGTAGAAGAATTGCCGACAGATTTAAATTCGTATATTCTTTCTGGGTCGACAATGCCGTCATGCTCTCCGTTTGCCTTTTGCTTTAACCTCGGTCCATTGATGCCTAATAACTCTTTCAGCGCATATTCATTCGCTTTCGCTAAATCTTCAATTGTATGAATTTCGATGGTTTTCAGCTTATCTGCCGTTTTCTGTCCAACCCCATGCATGTCACCTGCAGGGAGCGGCCAGAGCATTGTCGGGACATCTCGTTTACGCAAAATGGTAATGCCCATTGGCTTTTTCCAATTAGACGCCATCTTCGCTAGAAATTTATTTGGTGCAATGCCAATACTAGAAGGAAGCATGAGCTCTTCTACTAGCCTCGTTTGAATATCATGGGCGGTTTTCACGGCATGCTCAGCATAAGGTGTATCGGTTAAATCAATATAGCCTTCATCAATTGAAACGGGTTCAACTAAGTCACTGTATTCTCTTAGTATGGTAAACATTTCTTGTGAGGAGCTGCGGTATCGGTCGAAGTTGGGTGTACGCACAATCAGTCCTGGACAAAGCCGCTTCGCTTCCCAGAGTGGCATCGGCGGCTTCACCCCGAGTGCTCTTGCCTCGTAGCTGCAGGTCACAACTATCCCTTTGCGCTCTTTTGCATTTCCGCTAATGGCTAAAGGTTTCCCTCTCAAAGAAGGATCATACGCCATTTCTACCGATGCATAAAAACTATTCATATCAATATGAAAAATGATTCGCCCCTTCTTTTGAGAATCAGCCATTTGCTTGCCTCCTTAGGTGATCTACTTTCCTTCACTTCACCGTGATTTCACCTGTTTGTTCCATTAGACATTTCATATGGTGTATAGTACACTGTGAGTAATGAAATGGATGTGATAATCATGATTATTGATACATTCAATGAAGTCTTTTTCCTTGTTGAATTCTTTACGATTATTCTTCCAGCGCTGACCGCCATCGGTATTGCTTTCTTATTAAAAGACTGCCGAATGAACGAGCACCTCGGAGGACATCGTTTAGAAGAGTTGGATGCATCTTGTTTGAATCGAACAGACTTTCTGTTTATCATATATGATCGCATTACAACTTGGATTAGTAAAGTCATTCGAATGAAAAGATCATCAAATGATGATGAAGACCATTCGCTTCCTCTCTCTTATTAGATTTTATTATTGAGGAGGAAACGAATTGAAACGTTTATTGACTATTTGTACGACTTTATTTTTTATGATGGTAGCGTCACCGGCATTTGCTGCAAGTGCGCAAACAAATACAAGCTCTGATGGGTTTTTCCATCATTATTTTGTTCAGCCTTTTTCTGAGTTGATTATCTGGCTTGCGAACTTTTTCCATGATGACTACGGTTTATCTATTATGTTCGTGACATTGATTGTGCGGCTGCTTATTTTCCCGCTTTTTGCAAACCAATTTAAAAAGCAGAGAGTGATGCAAGAGAAAATGGCACTCGTTAAACCTCAGATTGACCAAATACAAAGCAAATTGAAAAAAACGAAAGAACCTGAAAAACAAAAAGAACTGCAAATGGAAATGATGAAAGTATATAAAGACAACAATGTGAACCCGCTGGCAATGGGCTGTCTGCCGATGCTGATTCAAATCCCAATTGTTCTTGGCTTTTACTCGGCAATTCGCTCAACACCTGAGATCGCAACACATTCGTTCTTATGGTTTAACTTAGGACAAACTGATCTTTTGGTGGCGATCTTTGCAGGAGCCATGTATTTCTTACAATTTTACGTCACACAAAAATTCGCAAAGCAATCAGGCACCCAAACAGAAGCTGCACTGAAACAAGCAAAAATCATGGGCATGATTTTCCCAGTCATGATGCTGTTTCTGTCAATTAATGCTCCCGCTGCTCTTCCTTTATATTGGATGACAAGTGGACTTCTACTCACCATTCAAACAATTATTTTAAATGTGATGTACCAAAAATCAAAAACAAAAGCTGCGGCAAACGATTCAATGAACCCAGCTGCTGAATAAATTATAGCCCCCTTACCTGAACATGATAAGGGGGCTTTATTTGTCTTCTGTTCAGCGTGAACGTAGAGCAGAACAAATAAAAGATTCGTGAGCTCCGGCATGCAAAATGGCCCCTTATCCATAGATAAGGGGCCTTTGTTTATGCCAATTCCTCTTTCAATCGCTCAGGCAATTGATCAAGATCCTCAATTTTCCCTAGAAACTTATTAGGGTCCACTTGTAAAATCATCTTGTTCTCTCTCTCAACGACGCCGAAGAAATATTCAGATGCTTTTGTGTTCATATGAAATGGCTTGATCTCACTTAGCTCGATATCAATGATATCTTTTGCATCAGAAACAAGGCAGCCAATCATTTGATCGTTTAATTCAAATAATAGAACCTTAGATTGTTCGGTTACATCAAGAGGTTTTCCGTGCAGCATGACACCTGTGTCACTGACTGGAATGACCTCTCCTCTTAACGACATGAGTCCTTTAATCTCTTTTGGAAGGTTGGATACTTCTTGTAAATAAGGGACCTTCTCAATCGAGCGTATATGTTCTACGCTGATGCCAAAATCCTCTTGTCCCACCTGGAAAATAATGATCTTTTGCGTGCTCACAGAGTCTCCTGCCTTTACGATGGATTTGTCGTTTCTTCGATAATGGCGAGAACCATTTCAGCTGTCTTGACTAATTCTTCAATCGGCATTTTCTCATTTTTCGTATGAATATCTTCATATCCAACAGCTAGGTTGACGGTCGGGATGCCGTTTCCAGCAATGACGTTTGCATCACTGCCTCCCCCGCTTGTCTGTAGTTCTGAAGGACGGCCAATTTTCGCAGCCGCTTTTTTCGCCACTTCAACGACTTGATCGCCGTGTGAGAATTTGAAGCCTGGATACATGATGTCAATTTGTACATCGGCACTTCCGCCCATTTCTTTAGCGGTTTTTTCAAAGGCTTCTTTCATTTTTGCTACTTGTGCTTCCATTTTTGCCGGTTCTAAAGAACGTGCCTCTGCCAGAATATCTACTTGATCACAGACAATATTCGTTTGTGTTCCGCCTTCAAAGCGGCCGATATTCGCCGTTGTTTCTTCATCAATACGGCCAAGCGGCATGCTGGCGATCGCTTTTGATGCAATCGTAATCGCAGAGACGCCTTTTTCAGGTGCCACACCTGCGTGAGCTGTTTTTCCGTAAATGGTTGCACGTACTTTCGCCTGTGTTGGCGCAGCCACGATAATGGTACCGACCTTGCCATCTGAATCAAGCGCATAACCATATGTTGCTGTCATCAGTTTCGGATCTAACGCTTTTGCTCCTACAAGTCCTGATTCTTCACCAGCTGTAATGACAAATTCAATCTTGCCATGCGGTACATTTTTCTCTTTTAGGACACGGATCGCTTCAAACATCGCAGCAAGCCCTGTTTTATCGTCAGCACCAAGAATGGTTGTGCCATCTGTCTTGACATAGCCGTCTTCAATGACTGGCTTAACACCATTACCTGGTACAACTGTATCCATATGAGAAGTAAAATAAATCGTATCTGCCTCTTGATTCCCTTCAAGTGTGCAAATAAGATTGCCTGCTCCATGGCCGGTTGTCTCTTTTGAATCATCTTCAACTACATTAAGCCCTAAACCAGTAAATTTCTCTTTTAGGACTTCAACAATTTTTTCTTCATGTTTCGTTTCTGAATCGATTTGAACAAGTTCTAAAAATTCGTCTAATAAGCGTTTCTCATTGATCATGATGATGTTCCTCCTCTTATAGCGGCATGTTTCCATGCTTTTTTAACGGTCTATCTTCTTCCTTACTGCGAAGCAGGTCAAATGAGCGAATGAGCCGCTCTCTCGTTTCATCTGGCATTAAAATATCGTCGATTAATCCTAATTGTGCTGCCTTCATGACACTAGGTTCATTGTCCACCTCACGCAAGGCAGGATGAACAATTTCGTCTGCAAACGATTTTCCCATGACATCAATTTCTGCCTCTGGCCATGCATACACAAAGTCAGCACCTAAGCCCTTACTATTCATCGCAACGTATGCACCGCCAAACGCCTTTCGCAAAATCACAGTGATTTTTGGAACGGTCGCCTCAGCATATGCATACAGAAGCTTTGCGCCGTGGCGGATAATGCCTGCATGCTCAGCTTTCTCACCTGGCAAAAAACCAGGAACGTCCACAAGGGTTAAAATGGGAATATGAAACGCATCGCAAAATCGAATAAACCGAGCTGCTTTATCAGCAGCATCGAGGTCAAGGCTTCCTGCCAGCACCTTAGGCTGATTGGCTACAAGACCAATGGAAGACCCTTGTAATCTGGCAAAACCTGTGACGATATTTTTGGAGAAACAACGCTGCATTTCAAAAAATGAGCCGTGGTCGGTGATCGCTGTCACCACTTGTTTGACATCATAAGTACGTGATGGCTCCTTTGGCAAGATGTTCTCAAGATCGCTCGCCTCATGCTTTTGCGTCTCACGATGAATGACAGGCCGTCGTTTCGTTGGTATGTACGTTAAAAGCGTTCGAACTGCTTTTAACACGTCTCTCTCATCTTTCCCTGTATAGTGCACATTCCCGCTTGTTTGATGCTGAACTGCTGCACCTCCAAGCCGGTCAGGACAGACCGTCTCTCCTGTTGCTTTTTCTATCACTTTCGGACCAGTTAAAAACATATGAGCTGTTTGCTCCGTCATGAATACAAAATCCGTCAATGCAGGTGAATAAACTGCACCTCCCGCACAGGAGCCTAAAATAACGGATATTTGCGGAATTTGACCAGAGTATAGCACATTCCGTTTAAAAATCTGACCGTATCCCTCTAATGATACCACACCCTCTTGAATTCTCGCACCACCTGAGTCTTTTAGACCGATAACAGGCATTTGATTTTTAGCAGCCAAATCCATTAAAGCCGCTATTTTTTTCGCATGCATGTCCCCTAGCGAACCCCCGTACACGGTCGCATCTTGTGCATATACGCCTACTTGTCTCCCATGAATCAGTCCCGTCCCAGTGACAACGCCATCCCCTAAATGTTCTGAGCGGCAGCCTCTTGCAAATGACTGGATTTCCATAAAGCTGCCTTCATCAAGAAGTTCATGAAGCCGCTGACGAACAGTCAGCTTTCCTTTGTTTCGGTGAGCCGCTGCTCGTTTTTCACCGCCGCCCCATAAAGCTTTCTTGCGCCATTCAGACAAGTCATTGAACGATTCATGCATCTTCCTGTTTCTCTCCTTTCAAAGGCTCACACAATTCAATTAGCACACCTGACGTTTCTTTTGGTGAAATAAACGCAATGCGCTTTCCGTTCGCACCATTTTGTGCGCCCTTTTGAATGAGCTGTACACCGTGCTCGTCAAGTTGACTGAGATCAGCCTGAATGTCACCTGACTTTAATGCAATATGATGAAGCCCCTCTCCTCTTTTTATTAAAAAGGTATGTAATGTGCTGTGATTTGACATCGGTTCAATCAACTCAATCTGCAGATCACCTAGGGAAGCAAAAGATACTTTGACCCCTTGATTCGGAAGTACTTCTATGTCTGAAAATTCCCAGTTAAACAGATTAGAGAACGTACGTGCTGTTTTTTGAATAGAAAAAACGGCAATGGCTATATGATCGATTTGATTCATCCGTTCACTTCCTTTGTACATCACTTGTCGCCTGTGTAAAAACGAGCTAGAATAAAGAAAGGTGCGCTCGTCGCAAAAACATTTGATTATAGGGGTGCGATATGTCTCAGAAATTCATGAAATTTATGGTATTGCTCATGATTAGCTTACTGTTAATTTCTTCACTTTTAGCAGGAGCGGCAGCCTTTTTATAAAGTGTTGATAAAAAAGCAGACAAGCAGGTGATTCGTTTTTTAACGAATGGCCTGTTTGTCTTTGGCCAGCTTTTCAAATGCATCGCTTGATGTTGTGATCCATACCTTTGTACCAACTGGAAGCTGATCAAATAGTCGTTCTACATCTTGATTATGAAGACGTACACAGCCTGCCGTAATAAATTTCCCTATCGATGTCTCATCACTTGTTCCATGAATGCCATAGATTCTCCCGTCGGTTCCTCGCGCATCAAATCCAATCCACCTTCGGCCGAGTGGGTTATTCTTCGCGCCGCCTTCAATATTTTTTCTTCTGTAATAAGGATCTTTCGCTTTGATCATAATCGTAAATTCACCTTCTGGCGTTAAATCAGCTGTTTTGCCAGTAGAAGCCGGGTAGACTTTTTGAATTTTTCCATGATCAATATACGCAAGCTCGTTCGTTTGTTTATTAATAATGACATACGGATCTCCTGGAAGCGGGTTTTGCCCGAGCGGCCAGATGGGTGAAAGGGACATGGTCAGCACAGTATAAAATAAAAGACGCATAGGCTCCTCCTTTTTCATTAGATTGACCAATGAAGGAGGAACTCATGCGTCTTTATTCTTTCATCCCTTTAAAATAACTTTTCAGCACCAAATATTGTTCCATTTCCCCGAGAAAATGAAAGAGTGCGGCTCTAGCTTCAAATTCTTCACGTGTTTGCGGAAGCGGCAGTGCATCAAACTCTTCTTTCATATCAATCAGGCGTCTTAAGAACTTATGCGCCGTGTTCCCTGGGTGAATATGTTCTCGTAAATCTCTAATATATTCTGCAATGATTTGCCCATGCTCCGTTGTAACAGAAATGGACGTAATTTTCGGAAGCACCCGCTCAATGATTTCAAATTGCTTTTGTCTCATGTTGAAATAATGATAATACAGATTTTCATGTCTTAAGACATGATTTTCAACATCACGGTATGCAAGAGCTTTCGCTTCTTTAATCAATTGATGTGTCTCTGGTATTTCTTTTCCTGTCCAGTCTTGTTTTCCGGTCATTAAATATTGCTCAATTTCTTCAAAGATTTTCGCAAAATTCGCTTCAATCTGTTCACTGTATTGTTTCAGCTTTTTATCAACGCTAGGCATATACAGGTTCATAATGAGTGCGACCCCTACACCAATGGTGATAAGTAATAGCTCATTCCAGATGAGATGAAGCGTTATGCCTCCAGACATATACAGATGAAGGATAATCACTGAACTTGTGACAATCCCTTCTTTAATCCGAAGCAAGACAGTTGTTGGAATAAAGACGAGCAGCATTAGTCCAATGACGAAAGGATGATACCCAATCAGATCAAAAAATAAATAAGAAAATAAGATGGCAAGACTGCATGCGGCAAAGCGGGCCCCAGATGCGAGGAGTGACCTTTTTTTCGTCACCTGAATACATAGGATCGTAATAATGCCGGCAGCTGAATAGTTTTGCAGACCGAGCATTTGTGCAATATAAATGGCTAGAGCTGTTCCTAATGCTGTTTTCAGCGTTCGGTAGCCGATTTTAAACATGATGTGATTCACTCTTTTCTGTCTACTTTTGTGAAATGATGAACTTTTTTTACTTTCCCCATTATAATCAAAAAAAGAAGGAGATGTTAAGTCTCCCCCTCGTTTTTTTCATTATAATATTTTTTGCAAGAAATCTTGAGCACGCTGTGAAGACGGAGATTCAAAGAATTCTACAGGATTTGCATCCTCTACAATTTTCCCATCATCCATAAAGATCACACGGTCTGCCACTTCTTTTGCAAAGCCCATTTCATGTGTGACGATCATCAGCGTCATCCCAGATTGAGCGAGCTCTTTCATGACCTCTAATACTTCCTTTACCATTTCTGGATCAAGAGCAGACGTTGGCTCGTCAAAAAGCATGATGTCTGGTGTCATCGCAAGGGCACGTGCAATGGCGACACGCTGCTTTTGACCACCTGACAGCCGGTTCGGATAATCATCTTTTTTCTCTAGAAGTCCGACCTTTTTTAAAAGCTCCTCTGCCTGCTTGATGCTGTCTTCCTTCGATTGGTTCTTTACATTCATTGGCGCATACGTAATATTTTCTAGCACTGTTTTGTGCGGGAATAAGTGAAAATGCTGAAACACCATACCAATATTCTCGCGCACTTTTAATGCATTTGTTTTTGGATTGGTAATTTCCGTCCCCTGAATCGTAATCACTCCAGAAGTCGGTTTTTCAAGTAAGTTAATACAGCGAAGAAATGTTGATTTTCCTGAACCAGACGGCCCGATGACAGCTACCACTTCGCCTTCTTTAATCGTGGTATCAATCCCTTTCAACACTTCATTTTTACCGAAAGATTTTGTGAGTTTCTCTATTTTAATCATTTGATTTTAACTTCCTTTCCACCGATTTGCCGACGAAGGTAAGAATAAGCACGATGACATAATAGATGAGACCCGCAAAAATAAGCGGTTCAAGATAGTTATAGGTGACGGCACCTGCTTGATAAGCTCGTCTCATGACATCGCCAAGTCCAATGACTGTGACAATCGCTGATTCTTTTGTCAGTGTAATCGTTTCGTTCACAAGTGCTGGTGAAATATTTTTGAATGCTTGCGGAAGCAATAAGTCCTTCATCATTTTAGCATATGGGATACCTAAAGCAACGGCCGCTTCTTTTTGTCCTTTATCAATGGCATTGATTCCTGCACGAATGATCTCAGAAACGTACGCCGCAGAGTTTAGTGAAAATGCTGCTACAGCCGCCCAGTATTGATCAATTTGAAAGCCGAGCAGCTGGGGAAGACCAAAATAAATAATCAAAAGCTGAAGCACAAGCGGTGTGCCTCGGAAGATTGACGTATAAAAATCTGCTAGCCAGATAAGCGGCTTAAATACACTAATTTTACAGAGCGTTAATAAGATTCCTAAAATAAAACCAAGGAACAGTGATACCACAACAATAGAAAGCGTTACTTTAAGACCTTCTAAAATAAAGGGCATCTGAGGTATTACATCTTTAAAATCCATCATGATATTCTCCTTTTTTTCCTTCAGATAAAATCAAAGAATAAAACAGGAAAAAAGTTCAACACATGTTGAACTTTTCAGCGCTTTCTACTTGATTTTCATGAATGACGCTGATCCTTTTCCTGACTTACTTTTCATCAGCAAACCATTTTTTAATTAGTTTATCAAGTTCGCCATTATCCTTCATTTCTTTTAATGATTTATTGAATTTCGCTGTTAAGTCGCTATTTTTTTTGAATGCAATAGCTGAACCTTCGTTTGAGCTATTCAAACCAAATGCTTGGAAATCTTTTTCCTTTTTCAAGTAGCCAGCCGCTACTTTATCTTCAATAATGGCTGCATCAAAACGGCCTGCTTTAATTTCTTGAATGATATCAGAGATTTTATTACGATCTTCAACCGTTAAGTTATATTTCTTTTGCAAACCGTTTGCTTCATCTTGCTGGATAGAACCTAATTGAACGCCAACCGTTTTGTCTTTTAAATCTTTCTCTGTTTTCATACCACTAGATTTTTTAGATACAACCAAGTTTTCAGCATTGTAGTAAACATCTGAGAAATCAACTTGTTTTTTACGCTTTTCAGTAGGTGTCATCCCTGCAAGGACAATATCAGCTTTATTTGTTTTAAGAGCTGACACGAGGCTTGCAAAGTCCATATCTTGAATTTCTAGCTTGTAGCCGTTCTTTTTCGCTAGAGCTGTAGCCAGGTCGACATCAAAACCGATAATTTTATCACCGTCTTTTGATTCAAATGGCGGATAATCTGCTGAAGTCGCCATAATAAGTGTTTTGTCGTCTCCTGATGCGTTTGAATTATTAGAAGAAGTTCCGCATGCTGCTAGTGCAGCTGCAAGACCAGCTGTCATAAGTAATAATAACCACTTTTTCATATGATAATGCCTCCTAGTATTTAAAATCATGAGTAGATTTGAATATTTATTCACTATAATGTATTTTAAACACTTTCTTTTTGATATGCAATAGTATTTTGCTAAAATTATTTTGATTCGTATGTCATATAAAACAAAAAAACAGACCGATCAAAAGACCGGACTGTATCTGAATGATTCATTCAAAAGTAACATGTTACACTTCTTCGCAATACTCATCGAAAGCGGCTTGAAGTTTTGACACCACTTCCATCGGTTCATGCCCTTCGATTTCGTGACGTTCGACCATTTTAATGATTTTCCCGTCTTTTAATAGAGCAAATGATGGTGAAGATGGTGGGAAGCCTTCAAAGTATTCACGTGCTCTTGCCGTTGCTTCTTTGTCCTGTCCAGCAAACACTGTGAGCAATTGATCTGGACGCTTATCGTAATGAACAGAATAACCAGCCGCTGGTCTTGCAATACCGCCTGCACAGCCGCACACTGAATTCACCATGACAAGTGTCGTTCCTTTTTTCGTCAGCGCTTCATCAACTTCTTCAGCTGTTGTCAGTTCCGTATAGCCTGCTTGTTTAATTTCTTCTCGTGCTTGTTTCACAATATCATTCATAAATAAATTAAAATCAATATTCATAACTGTCCACTCCTTCTACGTACCAATCCATTTTAACTACATCATATCAAGGAAAACGCCGGCGGGCAAATGTCTTGTTTCGCCCCCTTCCCTTTTTTCAAACGTCGTTTATGACCTGTGGAATTGGGGAAAAGTGATAATAAAGTGATGAAAGGGAGAACTGCGTGATGGCACAATTCAAAAAAGCGATACTCATTTATAACGGAAATGCTGGACAAAAAAACATGGAAAAAACACTAGGTCAAACAGTGCCTCTTCTTTCTTTACATATTGATGAACTCATCCTTAAGCCTACAAAACAGCCGAATGATGCCTATCATTTCTGCCGCGAGATGGATGAGTCGATTGAATTGTTGATTATACTAGGCGGAGATGGAACCGTCCATGAATGTATGAATGGAATTGGCGGTTTAGAAAAAAGACCAGCTGTAGCAATCTTACCTGGCGGGACGTGTAATGACTTTTCTAGAACGCTGGGCATCCCTCAGCAGATGCCAAGGGCCGCTCAAATGGTGATAGATGGCACTGAAAAAAAGGTCGATTTAATCAAAGCAGAGGATCGATACCTTTTAAATTTTTGGGGGATTGGTCTCATCGCAGATACCTCAAACAATATTAATGATAAAGAAAAAGCTGTCCTCGGAAAAATCAGCTACTTCACGAGCGCTCTTCGAACCCTTCAGCAGACAGAACCTTTCTACGTACGCATTGAAACCGAAGAGGAAAACTGGGAAGAAGAAGCTGTGATTGTCCTTGTCATGAATGGGCACTTTATCGGCACAAATAAAATAGATCTTCCAAATGCTTCAATTGATGATGGAAAAGCCGAAATTTTAATTTGCAGAAATACGAGTTTCTCTGCTTTAAAAGAGATTTTTTCAATGAACCGGGAAGAGCTAGAAGATTTTAAAGGTGACCTTTCTCTTATTCAAGCATCCCGCATTCATATTCATACAAAAGAGGAAATGGATGCAGATACAGATGGTGAGGTATATATGACTGCTCCTTCTTCCCTTGAAGTATTAAAACAGCATTTGACCTTTATTGTTCCAGCAGAATAAAAAGCGCCTGCATCATTTCGATGCGGACGTTTTTTTGATATAACGTCTGTATAAATATTCAAGTGCATACCCTAGCAGTGTACCTATAAGAAGGGAAATGCCTAATAAACTATTGGCGACTCCTTTAAATCCTCCTATCATCAACAAACAATAAGCGATTTGAATGATTGAAACGATCGATATGATTAGTAGCAATCGTTCAGGATGATTGCGTGATTTGGAAATATACCGAAGAAAAGCGAACGCAATGGCTGTGATAAACATCAGACCGATCGTAAGAAAAGCAAAGAAATCTAGTCCAGACATCTCATCGCTCCTTTCTGATTGATGTGGAAATCCCCCTCTCATTGTGAGAAGGGGACATATAAATGAGCTTAATAGACGGACGTCTCTTCGTCAATGCCTTCAAGAATTTGTTTAATTCTTTGCAGGAATCTACCGCATACAAGACCATCGAGTACTCTATGATCTAATGAAAGACAAAGATTCACCATATCTCTTGCGGCAATCATACCATTTACAATCATCGGGCGCTTTACGATAGATTCTACTTGTAAAATGGCTGCTTGCGGATAGTTAATAATTCCCATTGATTGAACCGAACCAAATGATCCTGTATTGTTTACAGTGAAAGTGCCGCCTTCCATGTCACTTTGCTTCAGTTTGCCTTGTCTGACCTTGGAAGCAAGTTCATGAATTTCTTTGGCGATTCCCTTAATCGTTTTCTCATCCGCATCTTTGATCACTGGGACAAAAAGAGCGTCATCTGTCGCAACAGCAATGGAGACATTGATCGCTTTCTTTTGAACAATTTTATCACCAGCCCACATGCTGTTCATTTCAGGGAATTCCTTTAAGGCCTGAGCCACTGCTTTGACAAAGAATGCAAAGAACGTCAAATTAAAGCCTTCTTTTGCTTTGAATTGATCTTTTAGCTGATTTCTTCTTGTCACAAGATTTGTCACATCCACTTCCATCATCGTCCAGGCATGTGGAATTTCATGCTTGCTTCTTAGCATGTTTGCGGCAATCGCCTGTCTAATCGGAGTGACCGGCAGTTCAACATCTCCAGGCATTGAAGAGATGGAAGGAGCCGCTTTTGCTTGTGACCGCTTTGCAGGTTCTGTTTGACCCGTACCTTCACTCACAGGTGCTGCCGTTTCTTTTACGCCTCCACTTTCGATAAGCTTCAGCAAATCTTTTCTTGTGATTCTGCCGCCAGCTCCCGTTCCTTGAACAGTCGCTAAATCAATTCCGTGCTCATCAGCTAAACGCAGGACTGCCGGAGAGTATCGTTTCTTTTGACTCTGATCCACATTTGTTTGGTCAGGTTCTGGTGCTTCATCTTGCGCAGGCGCCTCTTCTATTTTCGCACTCTGCTGCGCACTGCCTTCTACTTCAATTTCACAAAACACTTCTCCAACTTGAAGTGTATCACCCTCTGCAGCCGCTAGTTTAGTGATTGTTCCTGTAAAGGATGACGGAACCTCTGCATTTACTTTATCTGTCATGACTTCCGCAATCGGATCGTATTTATTCACATGATCGCCAGGTGAAACGAGCCATTTGCTAATGGTTCCTTCTGTTACACTTTCACCAAGCTGAGGCATTTTCATTTGTTCAGTTGCCACTTTGAAACCCTCCTCTTTCTTAAAACGCCGCTAGTTCTCTCATTTCAGCTTCTACCTTATCCGGATTAACCATGAAGAATTTCTCCATTGTCGGTGCATAAGGCATTGCAGGGATATCAGGTCCTGCTAGACGTTTAATTGGCGCATCTAAATCAAACAAGCAGTGCTCTGAAATGATGGCAGCTACTTCACTCATGATGCTTCCTTCTTTTGTATCTTCTGTTAACAAGAGTACTTTCCCTGTTTTTGATGCCGCTTCAATAATCGCTTCTTGATCAAGCGGGTACACTGTACGTAAATCGAGAATATGAGCAGAAATTCCGTCCTTCGCAAGGCGCTCTGCTGCTTGGAGGGCAAAATGAACACAAAGGCCATATGTAATGACCGTAATGTCATCGCCTTCTCGTTTCACATCCGCTTTTCCAATAGGAAGCGTATAATCCTCTTCAGGCACTTCTCCTTTAATGAGACGGTATGCACGTTTGTGTTCAAAGAACAATACAGGATCTGGATCACGCACTGCGGCTTTTAACAACCCTTTGACATCATAAGGTGTAGAAGGCATCACAATCTTTAAGCCTGGCTGATTGGCAAAAATGGCTTCGACCGATTGTGAATGATAAAGCGCCCCGTGTACGCCGCCCCCGTAAGGAGCACGAATGACCATTGGGCAGCTCCAATCATTATTGGAACGATATCTAATTTTTGCAGCCTCTGAAATGATTTGGTTGATGGCTGGCATAATAAAATCCGCAAATTGCATCTCCGCGATCGGACGCATTCCATACATAGCAGCCCCAATACCTACACCTGCAATCGCTGATTCGGCAAGAGGTGTATCCATGACGCGTGCTTCTCCAAATTGCTCGTAAAGACCCGCTGTTGCTTTAAATACGCCGCCTTTTTTCCCGACATCCTCTCCGAGCACAAACACTTTCGGATCTCGCTCCATTTCTTCTTTCATCGCTAGTGTGATAGCGTCTATATATGACATAACAGGCATTTTTCTTCCCCCTTACTCCGCATACACGTAACGAAGTGCGCTTTCTGCATCGGCATAAGCTGCATTTTCCGCTTCATCAGTGGCTTCGTTTACGATTTGCATGATTTCTTTGGTCATGTCTTCTTTCATTTCAGAACTCATGACATTTCCTTCGATTAAGTACGTTTCATATTGAATGAGCGGATCTTTCTTTCTTGCTTCGAGCACTTCTTCCTTTTCTCGATAGCTAGAATCATCGTCATCACTTGAATGCGCAGTTAACCGGTAAGAAATGGTTTCAATCAATGTTGGGCCCTCGCCTCTTGCTGCACGGTCTCTCGCTTCTTTGACCGCTGCATACACTTCAAGCGGATCATTTCCATCAACCGTCACACCAGGCATTCCGTACCCTATTGCACGATCTGAAATACGCTCACATGCCACTTGTTTGTCATACGGGACAGAAATCGCATACTTATTGTTTTCACACATGAAAATAACAGGCAACTTATGCACCGCAGCAAAGTTGGCGCCTTCGTGGAAGTCTCCTTGGTTTGAAGAGCCTTCACCGAACGTGACAAAGCTAACAAAATTCTTTTGCTCTAGACGCCCGGCAAGCGCGATTCCAACCGCATGAGGAACCTGTGTTGTCACAGGTGATGATCCAGTCACAATTCGGTTTGATCTTTGCCCAAAATGACCTGGCATCTGTCTCCCGCCTGAGTTTGGATCGTCTTTTTTCGCAAAACCAGACATCATTAAGTCTTTTGCGGTCATACCGAATGCAAGGACAACCCCCATATCACGGTAGTAAGGTAAGACATAATCCTCTTCTCTATTGAGAGCGAAAGCAGCACCAACTTGCTGCGCTTCCTGTCCTTGACAAGAGATGACGAATGGAATTTTTCCAGAACGGTTTAACAGCCACATCCGTTCATCAATTTTTCTTGCTAAAAGCATGGTTCTATATATGTCAATCGCTTGTTCATCTGATAATCCTAATTCCTGATGACGCATGTTACTCATCATGTTTCCCTCCTTGATTAAAAATGGATCGCCTTTCCGTCAACAGCCAGTGCTGCCTCGCCAATTGCCTCTGACAAGGTTGGATGCGGGTGGATCGTCTGCCCCACTTCCCACGGAGTTGCATCTAGTACTTTGGCTAATGCAGCTTCAGATATCATATCTGTTACATGAGGACCAATCATATGAATTCCTAAGATATCATCTGTCTTTTGGTCAGCAATGATTTTGACAAATCCATCAGACTCTCCAAATACAAGCGCTTTTCCGATTGCCATGAAGGGAAACTTCCCAATCTTGACTTCGTAGCCTTGCTCTTTTGCCGCCTGTTCAGTCAGCCCAACACTAGCGGTTTCTGGGTGAGAGTAAACACATTTAGACACGAGCGTTTCGTCAAGCGGCTTTGGATCTTGACCAGCCATATGTTCCACTGCAATCATGCCTTCATGTGATGCGACATGCGCCAGCTGAAGACCGCCAATGACATCACCTATTGCGTAAATATGCGACTCTTTCGTTTGATAATGCTCATTCACGACAATGCCTTCCTTTTCTGTCTGAATGTCCGTGTTTTCAAGACCTATGCCTTCCACGTTTGGCACTCGGCCAACTGAAAGAAGCAGTTTCTCTGCTTCAAACGACTGAGTGTCTCCACCTTGTTCCACTTGGATCTTAACGAGATTCTCGTGCTTTTCGGCAGTATCTGGCAGAACCTTCGCATTTGTCACTAAGGTAATCCCTTTCTTCGTCAAAAGCTTTTCCATTTCTTTAGAAATATCTTGATCCTCTGTTGGCAAAATGCGATCTGCAAATTCGATCACTGTGACTTTTACGCCAAAATCGTTAAGCATGGAAGCCCATTCGATCCCAATCACGCCTCCGCCGACAATCAGCATGGACTGAGGAAGTTCTTGCAGTTCAAGTGCTTCATCTGATGTAAGAATGTGTATTCCATCCGCTTCAAGCCCAGGCAGAACGCGCGGTCTTGATCCAGTCGCAATGATGACCTGCTTTGGAATCAGCATTTCATTTTCATCGCCATTCGCCATTTCTACCGAGATGGTGCCTGGCATTGGCGAAAAGATCGAAGGGCCTAGGATACGGCCTATTCCTTCGTATACATCAATTTTCCCTTGTTTCATTAAGTGTTTGACGCCGCCTGCTAATTTGTCGACAATCTCTGTTTTTCTTTTTTGTACGCTTGCAAATTGTAAGGCAATTCCGCTTGCTTCAACGCCAAAATCAGCGGCACGTTTGACCGTTTGATAGACTTCTGCACTTCTAAGCAGCGCTTTAGATGGAATACAGCCTTTATGAAGACATGTTCCACCGAGCTTTGATTTTTCTACGACTGCTGTTTTCAATCCAAGTTGAGAGGCACGAATGGCCGCTACATAGCCGCCTGTGCCTCCACCAAGAATGACGAGGTCATATTCAGTTGCCATGACTTGTCACTCCTTTCTCCGCCTTTTGATCATTTGGGTATTCTTTTGGTGATTCTTCTTCTTTTAAAATGCGAAGCGCCCCTTCTGCTAAGGATTGCAATTCATTTTCACCTGGGTATACAACAACATCTGAAATCCAGTCAATGTATCCTCTAATGCTTGACGTAATTTGTTTGCTGTAGGCAAGACCACCTGTTAACACAATGACGTCAACAGCTCCTTTTAAAACCGCACTAGCCGCACCGATTTCTTTGGCAATTTGATAGCACATCGCTTCATAAATAAGCGCCGCACGCTCATCACCTGCTTCGATCATGCGCTCTACTTTTACTGCATCTGTCGTGTCAAGATAGCCCGCAAGACCGCCTTCACCAATTATGCGTTTAAGCATTTCCTCTTGCGAATATTCACCAGAAAAGCATAAATTGACAAGGTCACCCGTTGGAAGAGTACCTGCCCGCTCTGGGCTGAAAGGACCCTCGCCATGAAGACCGTTATTCACATCAATGACTTTTCCTTTTTCATGTACACCAATCGTAATTCCGCCGCCCATATGGGTAATGATCATGTTCAAATCTTCGTAACGTTTTCCAAACGAAGCTGCCGTTTTTCTTGCAACCGCTTTTTGATTTAACGCATGAAAAATGCTTTTCCGCTCAATTGTTGGCAGTCCTGAAATACGAGCAATCGGCTTTAGTTCATCTACGACTACTGGGTCCACAATAAAAGCTGGGATGTTGAGGCCAAGTGCAATTTCTCGGGCAATAATTCCGCCTAGATTAGAGGCGTGCTGTCCAGCATACCCTTCTTTTAGATCTTCAACCATTTGCTCATTTACTTCATATGTGCCGCCTTCAATCGGGCGAAGAAGACCACCGCGTGCGCAAACTGCATCAAACTTTGAGATGTTCATCCCCTGTTCATGCAGTGTTTTCAAAATGGTTTCTTTACGGAATGAAAATTGATCAATGATATGAGGAAACTGCTTGATTTCCTCATCTGTATGTCTTAATGTCGTTTCAAAAATAGATCGTTCATTATGAAACACACCGATTTTTGTTGAAGTAGAGCCAGGATTAATAGTGAGAATACGCCATTCTTTTGTTAGCAAAAACAAAACCTCCGTTTCAACTCATTCATCCATTTAGCGACGACTTAAAATATGTTGACCATTTTGCAGGAATTGGCTTCTTGATTTGCGCATTCTTTCAATTCGCTCTTCAGCCAATCGATCTGCCGCTTTATAAGTTGGAATGGCATCACGGTTAGAGATTTCAATCACTCGCTCAATGTTTTGGTAAATGCCTTCTACTTTTTTCATTGCACGATCTGCATTATAGCCATAAAGCTCATCTGCAACATTAATCACACCGCCTGCATTGATGACATAATCTGGTGCGTACACAATGCCCATTTCATGAATAAGATCTCCATGATGTGTTTCTCTCAGCTGGTTATTCGCTGCACCTGCAATGACTTTTGCCTTTAATTTAGGAATCGTCACATCGTTAATCGTTGCACCGAGTGCACATGGTGCGTAAATATCACATTCTTGATCATAAATATCATCAGGGTCTACCGCTTTTGCACCGAAGTCTTCTACAGCTCGCTGAACTGAGTCTTTGTTGATATCAGTGACGATGAGCTGTGCGCCTTCTTCATGCAGGTGTTTACATAGGTTGTAAGCCACGTTTCCAACACCTTGAACGGCAATTGTTTTTCCTTCTAATGAATCTGTACCGAAGGCTGCTTTTGCAGCTGCTTTCATCCCTTTATATACACCGTAAGCTGTCACTGGAGATGGGTTTCCTGAAGAACCAAATGCAGGAGAGATTCCTGTGACAAAGTCTGTTTCTTCATGGATAAGATCCATATCTTCTACCGTTGTACCGACATCTTCAGCGGTGATATAACGGCCATTTAATCCTTGAATATAGCGGCCAAAAGCACGGAACATTTCTTCATTCTTGTCTTTTCTCGGATCACCGATGATGACCGTTTTACCGCCGCCAAGGTTTAGCCCTGCCGCCGCATTTTTATAGGTCATACCTCTTGCAAGACGCAAGGCATCTTCGATCGCTGCTTCTTCATTTTCATATGTCCACATTCTTGTTCCGCCTAGTGCCGGCCCAAGTGTTGTATCATGAATGGCAATGATGGCTTTTAAACCAGACTGTTCATCCTGACAAAATACAAGCTGTTCATAATCGTATCGTTCCATATATTTAAAAAGTTCCATTTTCTATTCCTCCTAATACTTTCGCTTAATTTGATGTACAAATGGCAAGTGCAATTGAATAGAGCTTACTTTCAGCTGAATCAGACCGGCTTGTTAAAGCAATCGGCGCTTTCGCTCCTGCCACCACAGCTCCCACTTTTGCATGTGCAAAGTAGATGAGAGATTTATACAGAATGTTGCCTGCTTCAATGGTTGGCACAAGCAAAATATCTGCATGACCAGCCACATCACTCGTAATATTTTTATGAGAAGCTGCCGTTTGAGAGATGGCATTATCTAAAGCAAGCGGCCCATCAATCAGGCAGCCAGAAATTTGACCTCTTCGATTCATTTGGGCAAGGCTTGCAGCTGTGAGCGTCGAATCCATCGCAGGGTTTACGATTTCTACCGCTGATAATACCGCTACTTTAGGCATATCATTTCCGACAGATTGTGCGACTTGAACGGAATTCATCGTAATTTCTTTCAGCATATTTAAATCAGGCGCAATGTTCATCGCAGAGTCCGTCACATAGATAAAACGGTCAAACCCCGGTACTTCAAAGGCTGCAACATGTGAAAGGACACTCGCTGTCCGAAGCCCATACTCTTTATTTAGGACAGCTTTTAACAGTACGGCAGTCGGGACATGACCCTTCATGAGAATATCTGCATGATTTTCACTTACTGCCTGAACGGCAATTTTGGCCGATTCTTCGGGTGAATCTGAATGAATAATATCTATCCAGTCTTCATTAATCTCATGCTGTTTGACTAGCTCCTTTAGGTTGCGTTTGTTTCCAACCAGCAGGAAGCGAGCGACTTTTCGTTCGATTGCCATTTTGATGGCATGAAGCACTTCTTCGTCTTCTGCATGAGCCACAGCCGCTGTTTTGTTCTGCAGCTGCGAGGCTTTGATAATCAGATCGTCAAGCTTCATACTTGCCCACCTTTCCTTGTGCTCGGTTCCTCTTGTTATATGCAAGTTCCGTGCCAGCTTGAAATGTGTGAAAAATAAACCTTTTCGCAAAGAAAACATGCAATTCTTTGCAGGTTACATGCATATTACTGCATGCTATCTTTTGCAAGCTGATACTTATCCATTTTATAGTAAAGATTCCGAATGCTGATCCCTAACGTTTTCGCTGTTTTTGTCCGATTGAATTGATGTTTTTCAAGGGTTTGTTTGATCAGCTGCGCTTCAAATGCTTCTACAGCATCCGAAAGCGTCTCCCCCTCAAATTGACTAACAGCCAGTTCCTGCTGCTCTTTTTCTTCATGCTCTTCTGACTCCATGAAGGCGATATGCGCTTCATCGATCCATTCTTCTTGCGGATTCAAAAAGATCATAGCTCGTCCAAGCACATTTTCAAGCTCTCTCACGTTGCCTGGCCAGCCATATGATCGAAGTCTATTGAGTGCACGATCTGTTAAACCGCTGACGTTTCGCCCATAGTCTAAATTAATTTTCTGAATGAGGCGTTTACTTAATGATTCAATATCTTCGAGGCGCTGTCTGAGCGGTGGAATTGATATCGGGTATCTGTTCATTCGATAATATAAATCCTCTCTGAACTTACCTTCTGCCATCGCCTTTTCAATATTGACATTTGTCGCTGTGATCACACGCACATCGACTGGTATCGCTTTCGTTCCGCCTACCCGAACAATTTCTTTTTCTTGCATGACTCGCAGCAATTTCGCTTGCGTACTTGGCGTCATTTCACCGATTTCATCTAAAAAGATACTGCCTTGATTGGCTTCTTCAAACAGCCCTTTTTTCCCGCCGCGCCTTGCACCAGAAAACGCTCCTTCTTCGTAGCCAAACAGTTCTGACTCTAAAAGGGTTTCTGATAAGGCAGCACAGTTGACACGGACAAAGCGGTTGTACTTGCGATCACTTTCATTGTGAATGGCATGTGCAAACAGCTCTTTCCCAGTTCCTGATTCTCCGCGGAGTAAAATGGTTGCCGGCGTTTTTGCGCCCAGCTTTGCTTGCTCAAGTGCGACAAGCATTTGTTCACTTTCTCCAATAATGTCTTCAAATGTGTACTTCGCTTCAAGCGTTCGGATGAGCTGTCTTGCTTTATTTAATTCATTCGTCAATGATTGAATTTCGGATACATCGTGAATGACTCCGACACTGCCTTTTAGAATGCCGTCAACAATGACAGGTGCTACATTGACGATGACATCTTTTTTGTTTGGACCGACCTTCATTCTGACGCCTCGAACAGGTCTTCTTGTTTCAAGCACCTTTAAGTGCATGCTTTCCCCTTCGGAAATATCAGCTCCTGCTGGTTTACCCACGACCTCTTTATCCGTTAAACCGGTCATTTTCGTATAAGCACGGTTGATCAAAATACCTTTCCCTTGCTCATCGACAACCGATATGGCTTCATCTGATGATTGAATAATCGCCTCAAGCATCGTTCTTACTTCTTTGAGGTTCGTCACTTCCTCCGCAAGCTCCACCGCATCTGTAATGTCTTTAAAGATGGATAAAGCACCTAACATTCTCCCCGCGTCATCAATAATCGGCAGACGGGTGGTCACAATTTGAATTTGCTGATTCAAAAATTGTTTTTGGTTAAATTCCGGCTCCCTTGACCTTAATATATCGGGAAGTTTCGTGTTCGGAATCACTTCTCGAATGTGACGGCCAATCGCATCCTTTTGCGAGCACCCCACCATTTTGGAAGCCGATCGATTAAACAGGACCACTTCTTCATCCATATTAATAAAAATCATGCCATCATTCGTTGCATTAAAAATGCGGTCATGTTTATAGGTTTGTTCCTTCAATATTTGAATAAGCTGTTGTTTCTCTGCCATTAATTCTGACATGACGTATGCCATCGAGCTTGGCACAATCACAGCATGCTCTGGTTTTTGTTCAATTAGTTCCTTCAGTACAGCAGAACTGCCTGTGGTTTCAATGATGATATCAATGTCATCTTTTATGTATTCTTTCCAATCCGTCGTCGTCTCAATTCCATTCTTTTTCGCTTCATCCATCCCCGGTGCCTCGAGATCAAGGTCGGCGATCGCAATGATTTGAACCGTATTTGTTTTCAGCAATGTTTCAAGCAGTGCTGATCCACCTTGTCCTGCACCGACAATCAAGACTCTCTGCATCCCATTACCCCTTTATATGAAAAATTTTGCACACCATATTTTTCCGTTGCAAAAAATTGCACAACACCTATATTACCACGTTTTCCTTTCTTGACAAAATATTTTTTGAATTAGACAATGGAAGTAAATAACGTTTAAGGGGACATTTGATGGGGAGAATACTGGCATTAGTGATTATTTTAATACCTGGAGCCTTTGCAGCACTTGGCATTAAGCTGCTGCGTGACACTGTTTTCGGCATCATCATTGCACCATTTCCATATTTATGGTTGCAAGGAATTGCAGGGTTGTTATTTTTAGGGGGAGGTCTTTATGTTGTTGCAGGATTTATTTTATACAGGGACCGTAAACGAAATAAAGTAACGACTCGATTTAAGCAAAGGTAAATCATGAAAAAGACCCGCTGTTGATAGCGGGTCTTTATTTCATTTCTTCTCTTATTTTGATGGCTCGATCAGGAAAATCAGTAAAGATTCCATCAACACCCAATCTCAACATATTTTTTATTTGCTTCTCACTGTTTACAGTAAACGGTCTAATCACTTGTTGGTCCGCATGGAGAGCGGCTAATACTTCTTTTGTCACCCCAGCGCCCTTTATATTCGGATGGTAGCCCTTTGCCGGGATTGTTTTTAAATACATGTCCGGTTGATGAATCACATCCATCGTGAGGACCGCCAGTTCAATGTGCGGCATCAGCTTGTGAAAAAGAGCTAAGCTGCCGTGATGAAATGATGAGACAAGCACTCGATCCTCTATTTGAAAGTGCTCAATTTGCTTTTTTACTTTCTCTTCAATCCCTGGATATCGATAAATAGAGTTTTTTAATTCAATGTTGATCATAAAGGATGATCGCTGCGTCACTAGCTCTAATACTTCTTCTAAAAGAGGAATGCAAACCGCACCCGTTTCTTCATAGAAAGAGTGACTTGCATCTCCTCTTTTTAACTCTTCATATGTATAGTCTTTCACTAACCCTTTCATATTGGTCGTTCGGTTCAGCTTTTCATCGTGAATGACAGCCAGTCTGCCGTCTTTGGTGAGCTGAACATCAAGCTCAATTCCATCCGCTCCAGAATGGAGTGCGTGCTCAAAGGCAATCATGGTGTTCTCTGGATAGTTTCCTTTAAAGCCTCTATGTGCAAAAATTTTCGTCATATGCCACCTCTAAATATGATGATTACCTATATTATGACGTGTCTTTTTTCGTTTTGCCAGTTTGAGTACATAAAAAAACCTCTTCTGATAAGTGAGAAGAGGTTGACAGGTAAATTCGATCACGTAATCGCTCTGATGGCTTGCTCTGTCGTCTCTGCGTCAAGAGCAAAAAGGGAAGAAACAACTGCGACTGCTGTAACGATTGTTACACCTAACAACAACTTTTTCATAAGATAACCTCCACTTTCTTTTGAAGTATTTGTGCATCGAATTTCTTTTCAAGAAAACGAATGGCATTTTGATAATCATTTCGTTCCTTGAAGTATTTCGATATTTGTTCAGACAAATCCTCAAGCTCCACATATAATCTATTTTTTTCTATGTAGTCTAATTTTTCAGAGAATACGTCTGCCGCTCCACTATTTTCGCACATCAGATCCAAAATTTCAAATTTTACTATATATTCATTATTTTGGATATCGCAGCTATATTGAATCCCCTCTTTAATATATTCTTTCGCCTCATGATCTCCTAAATGAACTAAGGCATTTGCGAGAACATATAAAGATTGGATGAAATAATGGCTATTGTCGCGATGAATTTGAATGCCCATCCCTTTTTTGGCGTATTGCGCACTTTTTTCATAATCAGGTTTTGCGTAATAAAGAACCGCTAAATTGTGATAGCACTTCCCAATCAGCACTTCATTGTTAATGCGCTTACTTTTCTCAAGTGCCTCTTTGTACTTTTTCTCAGCTTCATCAAACTGTAGTAAATCAATACAGTTGCTCGCATGTAAAATCAAGCTGTCAATCGCCTGTGCAGTATATTCCTCATGCGCTTTAAACGTATCAATGGCTTTTTTAATATGATTAATGGAAATAAAATTTTGCTTCAGTTCGTAATAAACGGAAGCGACTTTATGATGAAAAGTTCCTACTTCAAGATCTTCATTCACACGTTTTAGACGCTGCTCTGCAATCTTATAAAAACTAATCGCCTCATCATATTTTTTGACATAGGCGGCATATTGGCCTTTATAAAAGTAAAAATAAAAATTAATAATGTCATCTGCTTTTTCATCCAGCGTTCCGACACTTTTCATAATCTGATTAGCTTTTTCAATATTTCCAAGTAACATTTCATGTCTACCGTCGACTAGCTGATAATAAAGAAGAACTTCTCGGTCCTCATCTGTATTTTTTAGCAAATTCTGAATTTTCTCTTTATAGACAGCAGATTTTTCTAGGTCATTCTGAGAAATGACCCTCGTCCACTTGCTAATTTCGTTCGCAACCTCAGCAGAGTGGATTTTCAGCTTTCCCATAACCTCACCCTCTTCTTTTCATTATTATAGCATAGTAAAAGAATGTGAAAATTATTAAATTCGACAATGGGAATATTCAGTTCAAATGGCACAATCTCTAAGAAGCCAGTGACTTTAAAACGCCAACCAATCAGGTCAATAGAAATAGAACTTTAGATCTCATTTACTTAATTTACCAATTACATAAGACCTTTTACTCTCATCCTTTTTCTTACGAATGAGCGTTTTCTTCTTCTATAAGCCAATTGATTAGCGTAGCTGATTACCACTACTTTATGTCATATTCATTTCTTTCATGCTTTATTTTTCATTTTATTCTGAAAATAAAGCGACCCGTTTGTCCAATTTAAACATTAAAGATGATTTTATCAATATAACCATTTTTTGGCAATATTTTACAAAAATAAAAAAACGCCTCATTGAAGAAACGTTTTTTTATGGACGTTGACTTAGCTTGCTCTATGCTCTAAACGCAGACGATCAGCTACCATGGCAATAAATTCGGAATTGGTCGGTTTGGCTTTTGACATGCTGACTGTGTAACCAAAGAGTGAGGAAATGGAATCAATGTTTCCTCTGCTCCAAGCCACTTCAATGGCATGACGAATCGCTCTTTCTACCCTGCTGGCTGTCGTGTTAAATTTCTTTGCAATGTCTGGGTACAATACTTTTGTAATACTGCCGAGTAGTTCAATATCATTGTACACCATCGAAATAGCTTCTCTTAAGTATAAATAACCTTTAATATGAGCTGGTACGCCAATCTCATGAATAATCGTCGTAATGCTCGCATCTAAGTTCTTGCGTTTCGGTTCAGGTTTGCTGCGAAGGACACTGTTTTGGATAGATGAAGATCGATGGCTGACTTGTGTACCGTTTCCACTGACTTGACGAATATGACCTACGAGGTTTTCCATATCGAATGGTTTCAAGATGAAATAAGATGCGCCCAAATCGACCGCTTTTTTCGTTACATCTTCTTGACCGAATGCCGTCAGCATAATGACACTTGGCTGCTTGGTCATTTCATTGTTTTCACGGAGGCGTTCCAGTACAGCAAGACCATCTAAATGAGGCATGATAATATCTAAGAGGAGAACGTCGGGCTCTTTATCTTTAAATAATGTCAGACATTCCTGACCATTATACGCCACGCCAATTACTTCCATATCTTCCTGTCCCTCAATATACTCTGTCAAAAGGCCAACAAGTTCTCGATTGTCATCAGCTACACACACTTTAATTTTCTCCACGTTCTTTCCTCCCCAATGTCGATTCCTTAGTCTTTTGCATTTCTCTTCTGAGTGTTCAATTCGACAAAACCATGCTATCCCCTTTAAAAAAGTTTAATTTTCCGAATAATAGAGCATTATCTAGCTTTTTCTACGTTTTTCTTAATGAATCGACGATTATTGCAATTTGACAACACACTGTTTTCCATTTTGTCGAAAAATCTCTTTTTCCTTATTTTATAACATGATGGAAGAGAAAGAAAGGGTAGAAAAAAACTGCCGGAAGATTCGCGGCAGTTTTGGGTCAGCTTGCTTTTTTGTTTTTTTGATAAAGATCAATTCCTGCTTCTGACAGCATCCATTCAATGTGTACGCCGTATCCGCTTGTCGGGTCATTGACGAACACGTGAGTGACCGCTCCAATGACTTTGCCATTTTGGATGATAGGGCTTCCGCTCATTCCTTGAACAATCCCGCCCGTTTTACTTAATAAGCGTTCATCCGTTACTTTAAGCACCATTCCTTTTGTTGCCGGGAATTTTTGCGGTGTTGTGCTAACGATTTTAATATCGAATTTCTCTACTTTATCATGGTCCACAACCGTTAATATTTCGGCTGGACCTTCTTTTACTTCATTTGATAATGCGACGGGAAGTGGTTTGTCTGCTACATGATTTTCAAGTTTTTCGGTTAACGTACCAAATATACCGAATGGACTGTTACGTGAAATATCACCTATCGTTTTTCTTTCGGAAGAAAACCTGGCCAATTTTTCTCCAGGGTTGCCTCCTGTCCCTTTTTCAATGGATGTGACGGTTGATCTGACAATTTCGCCATTGTCGACCACGATTGGTTTTTTTGTATCCATGTCAGAAATCACATGCCCAAGGGCGCCATATTTTTTAGAAGATGGTTCAAAGAAGGTCATCGTTCCGATTCCTGCTGCGGAATCACGAATATAAAGTCCGATTCGATAGGTACCTTCACTTGCATCTTTTGCGGGTGTTAATGTCGTTTGAAAGGTTTTATGGTCTCTTTTTATGAGTAAATGAAGAGTTTCCCCCGTTTTTCCGGCTTTCTGAATAAATGGGGTGAGGTCATTCATCTTCTCCATTTTGTGACCATTAATCTCAATGATCATATCCCCTGATTGAATGCCTGCGGCTTCACCTGGTGATTTTTTGCCGTCTGCTGTTGTGATTTGATGAAAACCGACAACGAGAACTCCTACAGAGTGGAGTTTGACGCCAATGGATTGTCCTCCAGGAATGACTTTTAATTCGGGAAGAACATCGACTTTTGTTTTCTTAATAGGAAATCCTTTAAAATCATAAACAATTTCAGCTTTTCCCGCCTTTTGTCCTGTTACTTCAAGTTGATTCTTTTTCTCTGAAAGACTAAAGGCTGGTGAAGAAGTATTGGCTGACGCTTCAATGGATGTATCAATCGAACGCTTCTCGTGTTCAAATACTGCGACAGTTGTTGGAATGCTGATATATTCCTTCACTATGCTCATAAACCCTGTACTTATTAAAGAAACAAGGAGAATCACACCAATGGCTTTTCTCATCTTTTCGGGCATTCATTTTTCACTCTCCTCGCTCCTTACCCACACCAGAACATTAATGTTTTGGCTACATCTTTACTTTTGCCTTCTTAGCGAGGATTTATAACCGGCACCTTTAGAAAATGATTGGATAAATTGATAAAAGAAAAAGACGAATTCATGCGTATAGACGGCGAATATGAGACAATATAAAAAAGGCAGCTGTTGTTTCAGCTACCCTGTCGTTTTGACATCATTTGCTTGGTGTAGTAATTCTTTTGCATGCTGTTTTGTGAGCTCAGTGACTTCTACACCAGCAATCATTCGGCCAATTTCACTCACTTTTTCATCATTACTTAGTGGTTTGACGTTCGTCATTGTTCTGCCAGCTTTAGCACGTTTAGAAATAAAAAGATGTGTATCAGCCATTGCTGCGACTTGCGGCAGATGGGTAATACAGAGTACTTGTGAGCCTGTTGCTACTTTATAAATTTTTTCAGCAATGGCTTGTGCGACTCTGCCGCTAACGCCCGTATCCACTTCATCAAATATAATGGAAGTCACTTCTTGTTTGGCAGAGAAAATACTTTTCACTGCCAGCATGACACGAGAAATTTCTCCTCCAGATGCTACTTTTGACAAAGATTTCATCGGTTCACCCGGATTTGTAGAAATGACAAATTGCGCTTGATCTATGCCTTTTTTCCCGAGCTGTACGGGTTTTCCATCTAAAAGCGGGCAGTCCGTGCTGCCAAATGGTGCATATCGAATCGAAAAAGCGGTATCAAAAGAAGACTTCTCCATATATAAATCCTTCAATTCAGCTTGAATTTGCTTCGCCAGTTTTTTCGCCCATTTTTTACGGAGCTCTGACACGTTGAGCGCTTCAAGCAATGCATCCCGGCTTATCGCATCAAGTTTGTTTTTAAGTGTCTGCAAATGGCTGTCTCGATTTTGGATTTGGTCAATCTCCTCTTCAATCTTAGCCGCATATTCTAAAATTTCCTCTACGGTTGTGCCGTACTTTCGCTTCAGCTGCTTCATCTCATTCAGCCTAGACTCAATAAAATCAAGACGGGCTGGGTCAAATTCTAATTGATCAAGCATGCTACGCATTTGAAAAGTAGAATCTTCTAATAAATAATAGGAGTTTGACACTTGCTCAGAGAGCTTTTTCAGATCGTCGTTGATCTCAGAAACTTGCTCTAGCTCGCTTGAAGCCATTCCAACCCAATCAAGTCCTCCCTGCTCATTACGCAGAGCATTATATGCGTTTTGGAGCGAGGAAAAAATTTTTTCAAAATTGCTGATTTGATGACGTTCCTCTTGAAGCTTCTCATCTTCCCCAGGCTCTAATTGCGCCGCTTCAATCTCTTCCAGCTGAAATTGCAATAAGTCTAACCGGTGGACCATTTCCTGCTCATTTTCAGACAGCTGTTTGAGCTTTTGCGCCGTTTTCATATATTGATCATACGCTTCTTGATACTGCGAGAGAGCAGGTGCAATTTCTTCCGCTCCAAATTGATCAAGCAAATGCAAATGATTTTCATCCTCCATTAACAGCTGATTATCATGCTGTCCATGTATATCAAGCAAAAGCCGGCCAACTTCTCTTAAAAGCGAGATGGTGACAAGCTTACCATTAATGCGGCAGATGCTTTTCCCGCTTTGATTGATATCACGGCGAAGAATCATCATTTCATCAGATGCATCAATTCCTTGTTCCTGGCAAAGAGCAAATACAGGATGATCTGCTGGTACAAGAAAAAGGCCTTCCAGCTCTGCTTTTTTTTCGCCGTAACGGACAAATTCAGATGAGCCTCTTCCCCCTACGAGGAGCGAGACAGCGTCAATCATAATTGATTTTCCGGCACCTGTTTCCCCCGTTAGAACTGTGAGTCCTTTTTCAAACGAAACCGTTAACTCCTCAATGATTGCAAAGTTTTTAATGGTTAGTTCTGCTAACACTCATTTGACACCTCTTTTTGTAAACCTGATCTGTTTATAGAAGCTCTAAAATTTTGGACGAAACGGTATCCGTGTCGTCTGGCGTGCGGCAAATGATTAAGATGGTATCATCCCCACAAATGGTTCCCATAATTTCTTCCCAATCTAAATTATCCATTAAAGCACCGATGGCTTGAGCGTTCCCAGGCATTGTTTTTAAAACGATTAAATGACTGGCAGCATCCATTTTAATAAATGCGTCCATTAAGGAGCGCTTTAATTTTGATAGCGGGTTAAACCGCTGATCTGCAGGAAGGCTGTATTTATATGTTCCATTATTTGTTGGCACTTTGACTAAATGCAGTTCTTTGATATCTCTTGATACGGTTGCCTGCGTGATGTTATATCCATCCGCTTTCAAAATATCGACTAATTCGTCTTGTGTTTCGATTTCTTGGCTTGCGATAATTTCTCTAATCTTAATATGTCTTTGACCTTTGTTCATTTTGACCCCCCTAGGCGTTAGAATCTCAGTTTGTCTTTACGTTCTATGTTATATGATGCACACTTCAAAAAACAAGCATTACGTGAGAAACGGTTAATTCTGATCTTTTGACCATGTAAAAAGGAATAATAGCGAGCTATTATTCCTTTCAGCATGTAGACAAACCCTCGCATTCTTTGTCAGTCCTGCGCTCTGGTGCTCACGAATGCCAAATTCGCTCCGCGCCAGTACTCGTCCTTCCTAGACTGCAAAGGTTTTCTATCACGCTGAAAAGAAGACAAAGGGCTAAAATCAAGTTCATTTTAGCCCTTTGTCAACAATCTAAAAGGAATAATAGCGAGCTATTATTCCTTTTGTTTCAATAATTCATGTGTCAGCCGGCTCAGGACTGTTTTTCTTTTCTTTCAATACGGCATGGGCTTCTTTGACGACTTTTTCAAGTTCAGATACTGGAAGTGCCGTATTCTCTTCTTGATCGGGATGCAGGACCAAGTGGAGGAGAAATTCGATATTTCCATCTCCACCTGTAATCGGTGAAAACGAAACATCCTTTACATCATAGCCTTCTTTTGCAGCAAATTGATTCATTTCTTCTAGCACACCAAGGTGTACAGAAGGCTCCCGCACAATGCCTTTTTTTCCAACAAGCTCTCTGCCCGCTTCGAACTGCGGCTTCACTAGTGCAATACAGTCGCCGCCTGGGATAAGAATATGCTTTAATGCGGGAAGAATGAGTTTGAGCGAGATAAATGATACATCAATCGATGCAACCTCTGGTAATCCTTCGGTGAAATCTGCCGGAACAGAATGGCGGAAGTTGGTGCGTTCCATGACGATCACTCGATCATCCTGTCTTAATTTCCACGCAAGTTGATTATAGCCAACATCCACAGCATAGGATTTGACTGCTCCATTTTGGAGTGCACAATCTGTAAACCCCCCTGTTGATGAACCGATATCAATCAACAGCTTTCCTTCAACGGTTAAATCAAATTCTTGAAGTGCCTTTTCGAGCTTTAGCCCACCTCGGCTGACATATTTCAGCGGATTTCCCTTCACAGTCAGCGGGGTATCACGAGCGATTTTTTCTCCTGGCTTATCCAAACGGTTTTCATTTGAGTAAACGATCCCTGCCATAATGGCGCGTTTTGCTTTCTCTCTCGTTTCCATTAGTCCTTGTTCGACTAATAAAACGTCAAGTCGTTCTTTCTTTGATGTCATGATCCAATTCCTTTTCTTGGTGCTGCGGGAAGCAGGTCACGTAACGTTTCAGCAACCTGTGTTTTCGTCAGTCCAATTTCCTCAAGCAGCGCATCGACACTTCCATGCTCAATAAATTCATCTGGAATGCCCATACGTTCTACTTTTATATGAGACACTTTTTTGTCGTGAATATATTCTAATACGCTGCTGCCAAATCCACCTTGAAGCACCGCTTCTTCTATTGTTAAAATTGGCATCCCTTCAGACAGTATCTCATTTAACATGCTTTCATCAAGAGGCTTAATGAAACGAGCATTGACAACACGGATTGATTTTCCTTCTTTTTGCAGTTCTTCTGCTGCCTGCAGCGCCATTTTAATGGTTGTACCAAATGTTAAAATGACAGCATCTTTCCCGGGACGAAGAACTTCCCAAGAACCAATTGGGATGGTTTTCAGCTGTTCATCCATTTTAACGCCTAGTCCATTTCCACGCGGGAAGCGCATGGCAATTGGACCTTCGTCATATTGAATGGCTGTGTTGACCATATGCTGTCCTTCATTTTCATCCTTTGGCATCATGAGAACCATATTCGGCATATGTCGCATGAAAGCAATGTCAAATACACCTTGATGCGTTTCTCCATCTGCACCGACAAGACCTGCACGGTCAATGCCAATGAACACATTGAGATTTTGACGGCAAATATCATGCAGCACTTGATCATAGGCTCTTTGGAGGAATGTTGAATAAATCGCTAAAAATGGCTTCATGTCCTGTGTAGCAAGTCCAGCTGCCATTGTTGCAGCGTGCTGCTCTGCAATTCCAACATCAAACATTCGCTCTGGGAATTCTTTTGCAAACCCTTCAAGCTTTGAGCCAACGGGCATTGCAGGTGTAATTGCGACAATTCGCCCATCTTCCCGTGCCAGCTTTCTGACGGTTTCACTGACGAGACCACTCCACGACGGTGCGGCTGCTGTCGGTTTCACAAAGTCACCTGTGTCGATTTTGTATGGTCCTGTTCCGTGCCATGTGCCGATCTTATCAGATTCGGCCGGCTTATAGCCTTTTCCTTTTTTCGTGATGACATGAAGGAGAACCGGGCCTTTTGTTTTCTTTGCGTACTCAAGATTCTCAAACAAATCTTCATAGGAATGTCCATCTACTGGTCCTAAGTAAGTAAAGCCCATTTCCTCAAAAAACATACCAGAGACAAGCAAATATTTCAGACTGTCCTTGATACGTTCTGCTGTTGCAGCAAGCTTTCCGCCTACTGCTGGAATACGCTTGAATAAGTATTCAAGCTCGTCTTTTACCCACTGGTATTTACCAGCTGTACGTAGCCTGCCAAGCATTGTATGGATCGCACCAACGTTTGGCGCAATACTCATTTCATTGTCATTTAAGATCACAATCATGTCTTTTTTTTCATCCCCGATATGGTTCAGTGCTTCTAACGCCATACCGCCGGTTAGTGCACCATCGCCGATAATCGGGAGAATATATTCATCTGTTCCTTTAATGTCACGCGCTGCCGCCATTCCCATTGCGCCAGATAATGAGGTTGAACTGTGTCCAGTCTCCCAAACATCATGTTCACTTTCATTTCGTTTAGGGAAACCGCAGAGCCCTTTATATTGACGAAGTGTGTCAAACTCGGCGCCTCTTCCAGTTAACAGCTTGTGAACGTAAGACTGATGTCCAACATCCCAAAGAAATTTGTCTTTCGGGCTGTCAAATACTTTGTGAAGTGCAACAGTAAGTTCAACGACACCAAGGTTTGGACCAATGTGCCCACCAGAGTTCGCTAACGACTCAATTAAAAACGTGCGAATGTCCGCACTAAGCTCCTCTAATTCTGCATTTGACATTCCTTTTAGAAACGTTGGATTTTTTATTGATAAAAGATCCAATCAGGATCAACTCGCTTTCAACAAAATTTCTATCTACATATATAATGCCTTATTCCTATGAAAACCAATTCAGGAATAAGAGTTGTCTCATCATGATAAACTGTTTACAGTTTACCACAATTGCTCGAGGACCCTCAAATCTAGGCTGTTTTTAGTGATCTCGTGAGGCAATCAGATCGCATAAATCATGCAGCAATTTTTGCTCCAACTCAAGATTTGAGACAATTTCTTTCGCACGAGTGATATGTTCATCCAGCTTTTCTTTTGCTCCTGAAAGCGTTAATAAAGAAGGATATGTCGACTTTTCATTTGCTGTATCGGAGCCGATCCGCTTTCCTATTTTCTCTTCGCTGCCTTCAAGATCTAAAATATCATCACGGATTTGAAAAGCAATACCAATATGATAGCTGAATTCTCTCAGCTTTTCGATCTCATCATCAGATGCCCCTGCCAGCATCGCACCAGCAGCCACACTAAAGGTGAGTAGCTTTCCTGTTTTGCGCGCATGAATCGATTCTAGTTCAGAAAGAGGAATTTGTTTCTGTTCTGCTTCCATATCATCAAATTGCCCGCCAACCATTCCGAGTGCACCTGCTGATGTAACAAGTTCATCGATGATTCTAAGCTTTTGATCAGCAGGTACATCGTCAGATAATTGCGATGTAATCAGACGGAAGCTTTCAGTGAGCAGCGCATCACCTGCAAGAACGGCTGTTGCCTCGCCATAAACTTTATGGTTGGTCGGCTTTCCTCTGCGCAGATCATCATCGTCCATACAAGGAAGATCATCATGTATCAAGGAATACGTATGAATCATTTCCACTGCACAGCCTACTGGTATACCGTCTTCTTCCCTTTTTCCATACGCATTTAAAAGAGCAAGAACAAGCACAGGACGCAGTCTTTTTCCGCCAGCTTTCAGAGAATAAAGCATAGAAGATTTCAGGTCTTCGGGAATAGACAATTCCTGCACATATGTAAATAAATAATCTTCAATTGCTTGTTTTCGTGTTGTTAAAAATTCGTTTAAGTTACTTGTCACCAGCATCTGCCTCCTTCACTGAAAAAGGAGCCAGTTCACCGTCCTCTTTTAAAATGAAATCCATTTGCTTTTCAACATGCTGTAATTTTTCATGGCAAAGTTTTGAGAGTGTCATTCCCTCTTGGAAATAGTGGATAGCTTGTTCTAGCGGTACATCGCCTTCTTCGAGCTTTCCAACAATCTCTTCAAGTCCTTTCATGGCCTCTTCAAATGTCATTTGTTCTTCTTTTTGTTTATTTGATTCTGTCATGATGATTGCCCCTCCTTCTCAATAACCTCACAAATCAGACGTCCATCCTTCATTGTAATCGTCAGTTGATCCTTCGTTTCTACTTGATTCACACTTTTAATAAGCTCATCTTCTTTATAGGCTAAACTATAGCCTCTTTCCATGACTTGAAGCGGATTTAATGCATTTAGTTTACCAAGAACCGATTGGAACTGCGAATGAATTGTTTTCATTTGCACATTCATGCTCCGAATGAGCTGTTCTGTTTCATTAGCGTGGCGTTTTTTCGCCTGAAGCAGCTGCTCTTTAGGATGAAGCGGCTTCAGTCTATATGTTTGGCGGTCCAGTTGACTGCGTTTTTGTTCCAATTGTCTTGTCAGCTGTTTTTGAAAACGATCAAATACCATATCGAATTGCTGCTCTTTTTGCTCTTGTAATCGCTTTGGAAAACGGAAAGCATAAGAGGATTGAAGTGCCACAAGACGGTCTTTTGCTTGTGACGTTCGATTTTTTACTGCTCTTGTTAACCGAATGTCGATTGATTTGATTCGTTCAATTAAATCAGCGGTGCTTGGAACAGCTAGTTCGGCTGCTCCTGTTGGTGTGGGTGCTCTCATGTCTGCAGTGAAATCACTAATGGTAAAATCTGTTTCGTGTCCAACGGCAGAAATGATTGGAATGTCTGATGCGAAGATTGCTCTTGCGACTGCTTCTTCATTAAAGGCCCAAAGTTCTTCAATCGATCCTCCGCCTCTTCCGACAATCAAGACATCACAAAGCTGTTTTTCATTGGCTTCTTTAATCCGTTCCACAATCGAACGCGGGGCATTTTCTCCTTGGACTAATGCCGGAAGCACAATAATCTTGGCCTGTTGATAGCGCCGATTGATCGTGGTAATGACATCTCGAACTGCTGCTCCTGTTGGAGATGTAATGACACCAACAATCTCTGGATATTCAGGAATTGCTTTTTTATAGCGCTCATCAAATAAGCCTTCACTTGCTAGTTTCTTCTTCAGCTCTTCATAGGCAAGATGAAGAGCACCAACACCATCAGGCTGCATTTCTTTTGCATATAATTGATAGCTTCCGCTCGGTTCGTAGACTTGAATTCCGCCACGTACGAACACTTTCATTCCGCTCTTTGGTGAAAAAGGCAGCTTGGACGCTGAGCGTTGAAACATGACAGCTTGCATACGTGCATTTTCGTCCTTTAAGGTGAAATAAACATGCCCTCTTGAATGAATCTTCACATTTGATAACTCACCTTTGATCCAAATATCTTCTAAATGAGGGTCAACATCAAATTTTCTTTTTATGTATTTTGTAAGGGCTGTGACCGTCACAAAGGCTTTTTCACTCATGACGTATTCCTCCTCTTCAAAAACGCACATTCATCCACCGGCAGCACGCAGGTGGATGAATGGATCAAGCTTATGATAATGTACGTTTTGCTGATTTAACCGTATTGTGTGCAAGCATCGTAATTGTCATTGGACCCACTCCGCCAGGGACTGGTGTGATGTAAGAAGCTTTTTCTTTTGCTGCTTCAAAGTCAACGTCCCCTACAAGTTTCCCTGTTTCTAGACGATTGACTCCTACATCAATGACAATAGCGCCTTCTTTAATTTGGTCAGCTTTAATAAAGTTTGCTCGACCGACGGCAACAACTAAAATGTCCGCTTTTAACGTATGTTCTGAAATGTTCGCCGTTCTTGAATGACAGTAGGTGACGGTTGCATTTTCGTTTAATAGCAATTGTCCAACTGGTTTGCCGACGATATTGCTTCGTCCTACAACGACCACTTCTTTGCCAGAGAGATCCACACCTGTTTTGTTCAATAATTCAACAATACCTGCTGGTGTGCAAGGGAGGAATGTGTCTTCCCCAAGTAGCATTTTCCCGATATTCAGCGGATGAAAACCATCTACGTCTTTCTCTGGTGAAATTCGTTCAATGACGGCTTTTTCAGAAATATGTTTTGGCAGTGGAAGCTGAACAAGAATTCCGTGGAATTGATCATTCGCATTGTACTGATCAATCATCTTTAGCAATTCCTCTTCTGTTAAAGAAGCATCTAAATGATCAAGCTGGAAATGCATGCCCATGGCTTCTGCTGCTTTTTTCTTCCCGCGTACATAAGAAAGTGAAGCCGGATCATCACCGATTAGAATAACGGCAAGACCAGGTGTGACTCCTTTTTGTTTTAGCTCTTCTACTTCTTTTGCTAATTGTTCACGCTTTTCTTTTGCTGTTTCTTTCCCATCGATGATTGTTGCTGTCATGTCGAATCCTCCTATTGCTGCTTTAGGTCGTTTTTAATGTTTGAAAGTACACCATTTACAAATTTCGGCGCTTTATCATCACCGAACAATTTTGCCAGTTCAATGGCTTCATTCATTGAAACACTCAACGGGATATCTTCTTGATATACCATTTCGTACACAGAGAGCCTTAAAATGGCTCTGTCTACGTTCGCAATACGATCAAGTTTCCAATTCACAAGATGCTGTGAAATCATGTCATCGAGCCTGTCCTTTTGTTCGAGCACACCGAAAACCAGTTCCTCGAAAAAAGGATCTGATTCTTGTTCATCCAGCGCATGTGTAATGGCCTCTTTCGGATCAATATTGCTGACATCAATTTGAAATAATGTTTGTAGCGCCTTTTCTCTTGCAGTTCTTCTTTTCATTATTTACTCCTTTAACCACTTTATCCGCTTGTCGTTAAGCCATACAGAGATCATAACATATTTTGACCGTAGTCGCACCAAGATCCATGCGAGCTGTGACGAAAAACGAATCACTCGATGCGTGACGTAATGATCATACGGAATTTTCCCAAAAATGGGCTTTAAAAAACCAAAGAGGCGATGCCTCCTTGGTTTCACTTCAACCCTTTTTACATTTCTTGATCAACTTCAGCTTCAGCTGTTTTTGTATCAAACTGAATGCCGACGACATGAATGTTGATTTCATTAATCGTTAAAGCCGTCATGTTTAAAAGGGTTTGACGGATATTTTCTTGAACAGCAGTGGATACCTTTGGAATGGATAGGCCAAATTCAACCACACAATACACATCAACTGTGATGCCTTCATCAGAGACATCTACTTTCACACCTTTACGGTGATTTTTCTTCCCAAAGCGTTCTGCCACATCAGCAGCGAAGTTGCCGCGCATTTCTGCAATTCCTTCGACCTCTGATGCAGCGATCCCAGCAATGACTTCAATCACTTCTGGCGCAATTTGCACTTTTCCCAATTGATCTTCATCAAGGTTCATTTCAAGCAAATTGTTTTCTGACACGATCATTCACCTCCGAAAGCTGTTATTATTTCATAATTTGATACGTTTCTAAAAACTTCGTATTAAAATTACCGCTCACAAATGTTTCGTGCTCTAGTAATCTGAGGTGGAATGGAATCGTTGTGTAGACTCCTTCAATGACGAATTCTTGAAGCGCACGTTTCATTCTTGCAATTGCTTCTTCTCTCGTTTTACCATATGTGATCACTTTCGCAATCATACTATCGTAATATGGCGGAATCACATAACCAGGATAAGCGGCAGAATCAATACGTACTCCTAAACCGCCTGGCGGAAGGTACATTTTAATTTCACCAGCAGAAGGCATGAAGTTTTTCTCAGGGTTCTCTGCATTAATACGACATTCAATCGCCCAGCCTTCGTATACGACATCCTCTTGAGTAAGGGAAAGCTTTTCACCTGAAGCTACTTTGATCTGTTCTTTGATCAAATCAACACCAGTGACCATTTCCGTTACAGGATGCTCTACTTGGATACGTGTATTCATTTCCATGAAGTAAAACTTCTCTTCATTATAATCATAAATGAATTCAACCGTTCCAGCACCTGTGTATTCAACAGCTTCGGCTGCTTTTACGGCAGCTTCACCCATTTGCTCACGAATATCTGCATTTAGTGCAGGTGATGGCGTTTCTTCCAAAAGCTTTTGCATTCTTCTTTGGATAGAACAATCACGTTCACCTAAGTGAATGGTATTCCCATGCTGATCAGCAAGGACTTGAATTTCCACGTGTCTAAAGTCTTCAATGAATTTCTCCAAATAGACACCTGGGTTCCCGAAGTTTTGTGCTGCTTCCTGCTGCGTGATGGTGACACCGTTAATGAGTTCTTCTTCTGTGCGAGCCACACGGATACCTTTACCACCGCCGCCTGCAGTTGCTTTAATAATGACAGGATACCCAATACCTGCTGCTGTTGAAACAGCATCATCAAGATCTTTTACAATTCCTTGAGAACCAGGAACAATTGGAACACCAGCTTGCTTCATTGTTTCTCTTGCCACATCTTTCGTTCCCATTTTGGAAATTGCTGACGCAGTTGGTCCAACGAAGATGACATTACATTCCTCGCAAAGCTCTGCAAAGTCTGCATTTTCAGCAAGGAAACCATATCCTGGATGGATGGCATCTGTACCTGTTAGTTTTGCCACACTGACAATATTTGTCACATTTAAATAACTATCTTTTGAAGCAGTCGGTCCGATGCAATATGCTTCATCAGCCATTTGAACATGCAGCGCATCACGATCCGCTTCAGAAAATACCGCAACTGTTTCAATTCCAAGCTCTTTACAAGCACGGATGATTCTAACTGCGATTTCTCCTCTGTTTGCAATTAATAGCTTTTTAATCATGATCGTACTCCTTACTCTGCTTTCACTAGAAAGAGGGGTTGTCCGAATTCTACAAGCTGACCGTTTCCAGCTAATACTTCGACGATTTCGCCTTTTACTTCTGCTTCGATTTCATTAAACAGTTTCATCGCTTCAACGATACATACAACTGAGTTTTCCTTCACTTTAGAACCTGTTGTCACATATGGATCTGCTTCTGGTGAAGAAGAAGCGTAAAATGTGCCAACCATTGGGGATGTGATTTTATGCAGGTTTTCAGACGCGGCTCCCTCTTGTGCAGGGGCTTCGGTCTGAGCTGGAGCTTGTGCTTTAGGAGCTTGTTGAGCTGGAGCTGCTTGGACAGGAGCCACTGGTGCTTGTGCCGCAACTTGCTGAACGACTTCTTTATTTTTCTTTAACTTGATTTTTGCACCTTCGTTTTCGTACGTAAATTCATCAATTGTTGATTCGTCAATTAATTTAATTAGTTCATGAATCTCTTCAATTTTTAACATGGATTTGCACCCCTATGTATGGATTTATCTTTTTTTATAGGCTAGTACTAAAAGTACATACTATAACCATCTTACAGGAGGATTTCGTTGAATTCAACTATTAATGTGATGAGACACCTCGCGCAAGCACCTGAAAAAGGGCGTCAACCCGCATGAAAAAACGCCCTTTTCAGAAAAGGGCGCTTGTGCATTTTTTATTGATTCGATGGCTCAAAAGTGACGGCTACGTTATCAAGCCCTCTCATTTCTTTTGTGACCAAATCAATAATATCTGCTGCTTGGGACTTTGATTTTTTATCAGAACGAACCGTGATGTTCACTTTATCTCCTTCTGCACTGACGAGCGCATCTTTATATCCTTTTGTTTTGATTAATGTCTCCAGCTGACGCTCTGTTCCTTCTGCTTCACTAAGCGCTGTCATTTGGTCATACGCTTCGCTTTTTTCTTGCGCTGTTGCATCATCACTAGATACAATTTCGTTGAACTCTTCACGCTGCTTGCTGCGCTTATCTTCCAGTTCAAGTCTGTAGGTTGTGAAAAGCTCATCATCTGTCTGCTCTGAAACAGCCTTTCCTTCTTCTCCACTTGTTTCCACATCTTCTTGTTTCGCATTGGTTTCTTTGTCAGTTGATTTCTCTTCTGCGTTCTTTTCGGTTCCTTTATCAGTCCCTTTTTCTGGCTCAGCCTTTTTCTCTTCCATTCCTTTTGATTTTGTATCTTCTACTGTCACAGCATTCTCACCTTGTGGAGACATGATATAGTACACACTTAATACGACAACTAAACTTAGCATCGTTAATAGCCAAACCGTTTGTTTTTTTAACATCATTCCGAATCCTCCTTGATTTTTTTAGGGGCAACAGCCACTCTATGGCTCGGTACATCAAGCACTCGTGTAACCGCTTCAATGATGGTTTTCTTTATTTGAACGTTGTCTACTCCTTGAGCAACAACGAGGACACCTCGAATGGCTGGCTTTTTCGTTTGGACAACAACAGGTGTTTCTTCATTGCCATTTTTAATAATGACAATCTCTTCTTCCTTTGTTTGATCCGTGACACTTCGCACGCCGCCTGCTTTGTCTGTTTCCTCAGTCGTAGTGCTTTTATTGGATTTGTTTTTTTCAAACACTTTTAAAGAAGTTGCGTCTACATTTACCACAATGGATACATCCTCAACACCAATGATCGTTTCTAAAATTTCTTTCAGCTGATTTTCGTATTCTTGTTCAACATCCTCTATCGAGTTTTTTGACTTGCCTGAAGAGGCTGGTTTAAACACCGCCTGCTCTTCTGAGGATGTTTTTTTAGACGCAGGAACAGCAGCCTCTTGTTTGCTTGATGGCGGTGACAGAATCTGACTGACTAACATGAATGACACGCCGATGATGAAGACAAGCAGTAAGTAATGGTGCTTCGTTAATTTTGGTTTCCCTTCACCTTTTTCAGGTGCTTGGAACATTGATTTCAGTTTTTGTCTCCAGTCTTTGTTATTCATGATCTGCTGCGTCACCTCCCTCAATGTTGAGCGCAATGTGTTCAGGCCGTGTATTCCATACATCTGCAAGCGTCTCTTTCACCTTCGCCATCTCTTTTGCTGACGTCTCGGCGCTTTCCTCCTTTTGCCTGGAGAGATCAATGTCGACCTTTGCCACCGTTTCTACAGCATCACCTGTGAGCGGGACAAGGACTGCTTTGATGCGAAATTGATCTGCCTCCATATTCTGATCAAGGTGCTCCTCATCTGCCAACACTTCTACGTGTTTCATTTCATAGCTCTCCTTCTCCAGTGGCTCCTTTGCGCTTTTTTCTAGTTGGACAGCCATTTGCTTTAAAATATATGCACGCTGTGAGGCTTGTATTTCTTTTTTTTCTAAATTCATCTGATTTTTTATTTCTTCTGATTGCGCTTGGTCCTTTCCTTTCATGATTTCTGAGAAAATTTGGTCTGGATCTGCTCTGAATAACGCAAAGATCGGATTGAGCATCACTACAATTAACAGTAAGCTGACGACCATTTTTGCATACTTCTGCATGCTTGAATTGGGAAGCAAAAGATCAATCACAATCGCAAATAAAATAAACAGGATAATACTTGTGATCCATTCTGTGAGAAAACTCAAATGGTGTCCCCTCCTTACTTCATCATCATTGTGAGGTTGCCAGCTGTGATGATAACGGTAATGCTTAAAAAGAACATAAGCGATACAACAGCTAATGCAGCAAATATATAAAGAACACTTTTTGAAATGACATCAAGGCAGCTAATAATCGGCCCGCCCCCTAAAGGCTGAAGAATCGCAGCGGCCAGTTTATAAATGAGAGCGAGCGACAGCACTTTAATCGCTGGGAAAGCCGCAATTGAAATCAAAATGGCGACGCCTACAAGGCCAACCGTATTTTTCAGCAGCACAGAGGCGCTGATAACGGTATCTGTCGCATCAGTAAACATTCTGCCAAGAACAGGGATGAAATTTCCGGTAATAAATTTGGCTGTACGAAGAGCGATTCCATCAGTGATAGCCACAGATGCCCCTTGTACGGAAATGACGCCTAGGAATACGGTTAAAAAAACAGCGAGTCCGCCAATGGCGACATTTCTTAACAGCTGGGCAAGCTGGGTCACTTTGTATTGTTCGGTCAATGTACTGACTATGCTCAAAATCGCTGATAAAAAGATGAGCGGAAGAACGACATATTGAATAAAAACACCGCTCGTGTTCATTAAAAACAAAATCACAGGATGAAAGAATCCGGCTGAGACAAGCCCGCCTGATGAAGCAATAAGTGCTAATAAAAGTGGAATAAGAGCAAGAATAAAACTAGTCATCGTTTGGATGGCTTCTGTTGCATAAGAGGTTGCAACATGAAAGCTGTTTAATGCAATAATGATAAGCACCATATAAACAAGAGCGTATGCAACTTTACTAACAGTGCTTTGCTCAAACGCATTTTGCAAAAGCTGCAGCAGCGAACAAAAGATGGTGAGTAAAATAAGTGTGCCTAAGAGTTTTCCATTGGCAATCAGCTCATGAAACAGGTAATGAACAAAAGCCTTCAGCCACGTTTGGGGAGACAGCTCTTTATCGCCATCGATCATTTCCTTCACTGTACCTTTTTGGCTTTCAGGCAGAAAGCCGCCATACTCGTCCAATATCGTTTCCCAAAAGTCACTAATAGAATGAAGCTCTAAGGCATCAGCCTGTCCACTCGCAACTTCTTCTGCGACCGGTTCTTCACTTGATAAAGGCACACTTTCTTCTGCACCTGCATACGGAACGATCATCCAAAAGAACATCATAAACCCCAGCACAGCTGTCACCCGTTTCATCATCATCACCTCTTTTCCATCAAGTCATGGACGGGATCATACCTAGGATCGTCTCAATGATGACTGTTAAAATCGGTACCGCCATGACCAAAATAAGAATCTTGCCGCCAAGCTCTATTTTTGAAGCGATGGCGCCTTGACCAGCATCCTTTGTAAGCTGGGCACCAAATTCTGCAATATAGGCAATGCCAATGATTTTCAAAATGGTTTCAACGTATTTCATATTGACGCCTGCACTAGCTGCAATTTTTTCTATCATGGAGATAATGGCATAGATTTGATCGATTAAATAAAGGAAAATGACACACCCTGTAAACACAACAAGCATAAAGGCAAAGGTTGGCTTTTGTTCTTTGACGATTAATGCTAGAAAAGTAGCGATTAAACCAAGTCCAACAATTTGAATGATTTCGATTTGTAAGCCCTCCCCTATCCTTGAAATAGAAATACGGCTTTAATCTTCTTAAACAAATCATCCACAATGGTAGCGACCATAAATAAAATGTAGATAAATCCAAGCAGTGTCACCCACTGTGCGTACTCTTTTTTCCCCATTTGATCTAAAATCGTATGGAGAAAAGCCACGACGATACCCACTCCCGCAATTTGGAAAATGACGTTTACATCAACGCCCATGCTCTCGACTCCCTTCCTCTCACATCAATAACAGAATCAGTAGTAACCCGCTTAGAAAACCAAGACTTCTTACCATTTTTTCATTTTTTGCTTGGGCGACTTCAGCTTCTTTCTCCTCTGATTCCAAATGACCTAAAGCTAGCTTGATATATTTTTGCTGAGCTGTCACATCATGCTGACCAAGGGTTTCTCCAAAGTGCTTCAGCGCCTCATATTCGCCTTTTTTTAATACGGTTTTTTTCCATACATCCTCTAGACTTTCATTCCATGCATGCCTCGCAGAAAAGGTGCCGACGTTGAGTTTTTCTGCAAATTGTTCAAATAGCCGATTCACAGGCGGTCCTACTTGGGACGCAATTTGGTCAGCGGCTCTAGCTAAAGGTGTTTGACCATACATAATTTCTGCTTCAAGAGATTGGAGCGCAAACCGGAGCTGGCGAATTTGCTTTGGCCGATCACTGTACCGCTTCGCAAACTCGAATCCTCCCCATGTCGTAGCCGCAACAATGAGAATAGCACCAATAAGCTTTAACATACGTCCACTCCCCGCCTCCGCTTCAGCTCTTGTCCATCTTGGTCAAATATCCGTCCGATCGTGCCAGGCCCTTTTTCTCTATTTAATTCCACATATCGCTCAAACACACGAAGCTGCCATAACGGTTCAAATGATGGCCGTTTAGATAAGTCTTCAAGTGAATACCCATGAGCTGAGACGATAATGGTGACTCCAGCATGGATTGCTTCTAGCAGTGCCTGTACATCTTCACTTTTTCCGATTTCATCGACAATGATGACTTCTGGGCTCATGGATCTGATCATCATCATTAACCCTTCAGCCTTTGGGCACGCATCAAGTACATCAATCCGGTGCCCAAAAGAATGCTGCGGTACTCCTCTTATACAACCTGCGATTTCAGAGCGTTCATCTACAATCCCTGTTTTTCTAGGAGAAATGGCTGTTGTTCCTGTACTGACAAGACGTGCTAGATCACGCAGCAATGTCGTTTTCCCGGTTTGCGGCGGACCTATAATCAGTGTGTTACACCAATGTTTTTCATATAAATAAGGGAGAAACGGCAGAGCAATTCCGATCTTCTCTTTTGCGATGCGAATATTAAATGAAGAAATATCTCTTAAGCCTTTGACGAATCCATTTTCGACGATGACCTTTCCAGCAAGCCCAACCCGATGTCCGCCAGATATGGTGATATAGCCCTGTTTTAACTCTTCCTCAAGTGTGTACATGCTGTAATTACTTAGCCTGCCTAATAGCTGAGCCGCATCTTCACCTGTTGTATGATAGGAAAGAAAGCGGGGTTTCCCCCCTTGCATCAGCTCAATCGGGCGATCGGTGCGAATGCGGATTTCTTCTATTTGCGCCCACTCTGCTTCTTTTAACATGCTGAGTTCTTGTCCAATTGAGTGCGGGAGAATATCCAACAAACTCCGCAACGAATTCCCCTCCTTTTTTTCTTCTCTAAAATGTATGATGCATGCCGTTAATTATGCCAAGCCATTTCACTTATAAATTCCAACAAGAATAAATACGACACCAATGAAAATAAACACAAGCTTCGCATAGGATAACTGCCCTGCAATTTGGTAGATTCCAATCGTCATCGTGATAATAAAAATGAGCGGTCCGATGATCGCTAATATGCTATTGATGACAACCGCTTTACGCACATCATTTGTCACTAAAATGAGGATGGCGGCCGTCAGTTCAATCGCGGCAGATAAAAACCTCATCCCTGCCATGGCAGCGACTGACGGGTGTATGCCTGGGAGAAATTGTTTCATATAGAACCTCCAGCTTTTTTTACACTATATGCTTCACTAGCTAGAAGTAGTCTTGTTTTTCAAAAGGAAGAGAGATGGATGAGAGAATAGAGTGAGGGGTGTCATAACGAGGCATCCTATTTTTTTCAATAAAAAAAAGACTGTAAACACGAGGTTTACAGTCTCAAATAGTTGACAAAGGGCTAAAATGAACTTGATTTTAGCCCTTTGTCTTCTTTTCAGTGTGATAGAAAACCTTTGCAGTCTAGGAAGGACGAGTACTGGCGCGGAGCAAATTTGACATTCGTGAGCACCAGCACGCAGGACTGACAAAGAATGCGAGGGTTTGTCTACACGCTGAGGCTGTAAACACGAGGTTTACAGTCTCTCTCCGTTCATTACGCTCTTGAAACGTATGAACCGTCAGATGTATTGATCACTAGTTTATCACCTTGGTTCACAAAGAAAGGAACGTTCACGATTAAACCAGTTTCTGTTTTTGCAGGTTTTGATCCACCTGATGTCGTATCACCTTTAATACCAGGCTCTGTTTCTACTACTTCTAGTTCTACAGTGTTTGGAAGTTCCACTCCAAGTGTTTCATCACCGTACATGACGATTTGAACCGACATATTTTCAAGCAAATATTTCAACTCATCTTTGATTTGCGCTTCGCTTAGTTCAAGCTGTTCGTATGAACTTGTATCCATGAATACATGCTGATCGCCATTTGCATATAAATATTGCATTGTTTTTGTTTCAATTTGAGCTTTCGCTACTTTTTCACCTGCACGGAATGTTTTTTCTTGAATCGCACCTGTACGCAGGTTACGCAGTTTCGAACGGACAAACGCTGCGCCTTTTCCTGGTTTTACGTGTTGGAAATCCACGACACGCCAAATACCGCCGTCCACTTCAATTGTCAGGCCTGTACGAAAATCGTTTACTGAAATCATTTTGTCATCCTCCTACATTTCACCATCATAATATGATAAGTTCTTTCGGTGAGTGGGTCAATCGTTTATTGCCGTCAGCTGTCAGGACAATATCATCCTCAATTCTCACGCCGCCGACATCCGGCAAGTAAATGCCTGGTTCAACTGTCACAACCATTCCCTCTTCTAACACGACATCTGAGCGTGAGGAAAGGCCAGGTGCTTCATGTACTTCCATACCAAGCCCATGTCCAGTCGAATGCCCGAAGTATTGACCGTAGCCATACTTTTCAATGATGTCTCGTGTGATGCGATCAGCTTCTTTTCCTGTTAAGCCTGGCTTGATTTTATCCACACCAGCGTTTTCTGCTTCTAATACGATATGATAAATTTCCTTTAATTTGTCGCTTGGTGTTCCTACAGCAATGGTTCTTGTCATGTCTGAACAATAGCCTTTATAATAGGCACCGAAATCCAGTGTCACCAAGTCACCAGATTCAATCACCTTTTCGCTCGCTCTCCCGTGTGGCAGGCTTGAACGAACGCCAGAGGCAACAATCATATCGAATGAAGATCCTTCTGCCCCTTCTTTTCTCATGAAAAATTCAAGCTCGTTCATGACCGCAATTTCTGTCAGGCCCGGCTTGATGTACGTGAGAATATGATCAAAGGCATGATCTGCAATCTTCGCAGCTTCCTCTAATATCTTAATCTCTTCATTAGACTTAATCAAGCGCAACTTTTCAACTGATTCCGAGACGGGAACAAGCTCGATACCGCTTGCTTTCCCCGAGTACTGCTGGTATGTGGCAAATGTCATATGGTTTTGTTCAAAACCAAGACGTTTCACCCCAAATTCGTTTGCCGTTTGGACAGCAGTTTCCACAATGTTTCCTTTATGTTCAATGATGTCATAGCCCTTTACTTGATCCTTGGCTTGCTCTGTGTAACGAAAATCCGTAATAAAGGCGGCTCGATCCTTTGAAACGATGGCAAGACCGGCTGATCCAGTAAAACTCGTCATATAATGTAAATTAAAGCTGCTCGTAATTACTAAACCATCTATGTCTAATTCGGCTAAAAGTTTTCTTAGTTTTTCAAGTTTCATGATACTGCTCCCCCTTCACTGACTAAATAACGAATTGCCAATTTATATCCTTCTAACCCAAGTCCAACGATTTGACCTTGGCATACTGGAGCAAGAACCGAATGATGGCGGAATTCCTCTCTCTTATGAACATTTGTGATATGTACTTCAATGACAGGTAACGTAATACTTGCAATAGCATCTCTCAGTGCATAGCTATAGTGGGTAAAAGCACCCGGGTTAAACACGACGCCATCGTACTGATCTTCTGCTTCATGGAGCGCATCGACCAAATCTCCCTCGTGATTCGATTGAAAGAACGTCAATTGAATATTTGCTCTTTCTGCAAACTGAAACAAATCCGTTTCTAAATCTGTTAATGTTTTACTTCCATAAACTCCTGGCTCCCTCTTGCCGAGCCTATTTAAGTTGGGCCCATTCAGTACTAGAAAATGAGGCATATGACCACTCCTTCAATCTAATTCACTCTATATCGATATCTGTTTCTTTTTCCTTAGAAACCTTTCGTTTCCAAAAATAATTTTATCATATGAATGGTGGATTTACACTTTATTCTGTCTTTTTCCCGAGTGCCCTTGCAAGCTTCTGACTCGTTAATTCATTGTATTCAAATGAAATACTGTACCCAACAAACAGGCCATATAAAATATATAGGCAAAATGTCGTCACAATGGTGCTTTGCTGCAAATCTTGCACTTGCTTCACGTCGGGGAATATAGGATTAAATACATAAAAAACAAGCAGCCACAAAACCCCTCCATAAATCAGTCCCATCCAAAAACCTTTTACCCGTTTGAGCAGTCCATAATAAATAAAGGCTGCTCCAATAGATAAAATCCCTAAAAGAACAATACTCATAAATGTACCAAGTCCGCCTTTTTTCCATTCACCAAGCACAAATGGCTGCAAAAGCATATTTGGACTCACCTCTGAAAAATGAAACATATGGGTCAGAAATCCGATAAAGCCCCAAAAAACTCCGCCGACAAAACCTGTGGCTGCTGCCCTTGCCACCATTGAAGACGTTTGTACTGATTGATTTTTTTCTTCTTGGTTTTTCTTTTCATCACGTTTCATATGAACACCTCCAGCAAGTAGTATGTCCAAAATGTCATGAAAAAAAGGATTTCCATGCGCGAGTGTAAAATTTTTATAACAGGGTATACTGGCTAAAAAGAGGTAGATAGAATTCTAGTAGATAATCGACCTGTGAGCTAGTGATTTCCCCTCTTTTCCTGTACAATAAAGGTATAAGGAAATGCATGTAAATTACAGGAAACAGGCAGGTTGATGAAATATGTCCAATCAAACAAAACCTCCAGCATATGGAGGGCAGGCAGTTGTGGAAGGTGTCATGTTCGGAGGTAAAAAGAACTATGTGACAGCGATCCGGCGTAAGGATCAGTCCATTGAGTTTTTAAAGCTTCCCCGGACCTCCAATAAACGAACCGCCTTTCTTAAGAAAATCCCTTTTGTCAGGGGTGTGGCTGCACTTGTTGAAGCAAGCGCAAACGGCAGTAAGCACTTAAACTTCTCCAGCGAGCGCTATGACTTAGATCCTTCTGAAGATCATTCTCTTGAAAAAGAACAAAAAAGCTCGAAATTATCAATGATCTTCGGCATTGCTGTGATCGGAGTTCTCTCTCTTCTCTTTAGTAAATTTGTCTTTACTTTAGTGCCTGTCTTTTTAGCCGAACTTGTGCGTCCGGTGTTTTCTGGAAACTTCGCACAAATTGCAGTGGAAACATCCTTTAAATTGATCCTGTTATTAGGCTATATTTACTTTATTTCCATGACCCCTTTAATTAAAAGGGTATTTCAATATCATGGGGCAGAACATAAAGTCATAAACTGCTATGAACAGAATCTTGACATCACAGTGGAAAATGTCCAAAGCCAATCTCGTCTGCATTATCGATGCGGCAGCAGCTTTATTTTATTCACTGTCATTGTCGGCATGTTCGTCTATTTACTCGTACCGACAGATCCTTTATGGGTGAGAGTTCTGAATCGCTTGGCGCTTATTCCGGTTGTTCTGGGCATTTCATTTGAAGTGCTTCAGCTCACAAACAAACTCCGTGACGTGCCAGTGCTTAAAGTGCTTGGCTATCCTGGCCTTTGGCTGCAATTGCTCACAACAAAAGAACCCTCTGATGATCAAGTCGAGGTAGCCATTGCAAGTTTTAATGAACTTCTTCGTTTAGAGGAAGCAGCTGCGAAACAAGCATCAGATTCTGCTCATCAAGTGATCTAGCTTATAAATCCGGTAAATTCTTTCGGAGGTGGACAGTTATGAATCGCCGAGTACATCCTGCTTTTACCATTATTTTCGCTTTAGGTGTTTTGGGATTTGTGTATTTACTCACAACGAATCCAAGCAGACTCTTTACAATGCTGCTATCAGTTGTGATCATTGGAGCGGTTCTATTTTTCTTATTTAGATGGCTGATGAATCGAAGAACTGGAACAGAAGGAAATCTTTATCGTAAAGCAGTCAAACAATCAAAACGTCGCTACCAGCAGCCTAAACCAAAAACGAAAAGCCAGATGAAAAACCGGGTCACTCATTTGCGAAGCGTGCCGACTGACCACAAGTCTAAGCCCGTCCTTCTCAAAAAGAAAAGCCAAACACATTTGACAGTCATTGAAGGCAAGAAAAACAAAAAGAAAAATCGCGCCTTATTTTAAAATGTCCAGCTCTTTAAAAATTGCTCGGCCTTCTGTCTGCCTAGATCGACGAGCGCCTTTTTCTTTTCTGTCATGAGATGAAAATCAGTGGCAATGACGTGTTCTACAGGAATAAAAATAATATGACGTTCGTGTTTTGTGGCAATATGTCTTTCGTCATGAGCACCACGCATCGTTTCAAATAGAGCGCCAAACAGTTCAAACGCATTGCGGATGGAATGTTGAGGGCGTTCTTTTTCGTTTGGGGTTAATGTGACACCGACAAACGGTCTTTTTTTCTCTTCAGCAAAAAGCCAAATCGGAAAGTTGCTGAGCACGCCGCCATCCACTATGGTACAAATTCCTTTTGAAGACCTCAGTTTGACGGGTTCAAAAAAATACGGCAGACTACAGCTCATCCGAATGGCTCTGGCAACAGAAAACCGTTCTGGATTTAACCCATAGGAAGGCAGGTCGTCTGGAAGGACGAGGATTTTGCCATTTGTTAAATCAGAAGCGACGATTTTGAGCGTATCTTTTTTCAGATCCCCAAATACAGTGACGCCTTTTCGTTTTAACACGTCTGTCAGCCATTTCTCTAGACGATCACCTTTGTAAAGGCCAAGACGCCAATAAATAGACACCCACCTGATCATTTTAAACGGGATGAATTGACACCTTCGGTCAAGCAATTGATGCTCATCCATTTCGTCTAACAGCTCCCGAATCTCCTGACTCGTAAAACCCGCTGCAATGAGTGAGGCAATGATCGCTCCCGCACTAGTTCCAGCGAGACGGACAAATTGAAATCCTCTTGCTTCGAGCGCTTCATAGGCGCCTGCAAGTGCTGCACCCTTTATGCCTCCACCTGAGAACACACCATCTATCTTCATCAAGGAGCCCCCTTTTCTGTCACACTATTAATAGTGTAGGAGCATTTGCCTTTCATTAGAACTATATTCAAAAAGGACACCCTTCGCCAGGTGTCCTTTTTCTTAAGATTCTTGATTTGTTTGTTCGTTTTTCTTTTGAATCGCTTTCAGCTGAACAGATCGCTCATCGTTTTCTTCAAAGAATTGGACAAGGTCGCCGATGCGGTCAATGCTGTTCCAGCTGAGATGATGCTCAATACCTTCTACATCATCATAAATTTTCTCTTCATCTACACCAATGATTCTTAAAAATTGCTCTAGCAGTTCATGTCTGTATACGAGACGTTTTCCAATTTTTTTGCCTTTCGGGGTTAAAATTAGACCACGATATTTCTCATAAATGAGGTATTCATCTTTATCTAGCTTCTGAACCATTTTTGTTACAGAGGAGGGATGGACAGCGAGGGCTTCTGCAATATCAGATACTCTTGCATATCCTTTTTCTTCTATCAGCATATAAATTTGTTCAATATAATCTTCCATACTAGGTGTAGTCATAAAACCCCTCCAAAATGCACCTTTACTTAATAATCATAACAATTCTACACCATCGCCCATTAAAAAACAAGAAGAGTCCTTCGTCTTAACGCTTGTAATTCCAATCATCTGTGGCGTATTTCGTTTTGGCGAGGTGATGAACAAATGCCAACTCTTCATCTGTCAGCTCATAAGGCACAAGCTCGATATTTAATCCTTTTTCAAATCCTCGTTTAAATGCAACACGCGCATCGTCTATCGTACATGTTCGATCTGAAATTTCATTGATCGCCACCGCTTTGTTTTTAAAGCTGCGCTGCATCCGCTCTCTCACCCGGTCGTTTGGATACAGAAATAAATCAAACAATTTATCCTCATCAAGATCAATTAAAATCGAGCCATGCTGGAGGATCACACCTTTTTGTCTTGTTTGCGCACTGCCTGCTACTTTTCTGCCTTCTACAACAAGCTCGTACCATGAAGGCGCATCAAAACATACAGACGATCTTGGATTTTTTAAGCTTTCTTTTTCTTTTTCTGTACGAGGAATGGCAAAATACGCATCGAGTCCCAGTTCTTTAAAGCCCTCTAAAATCCCTTCTGAAATGACGCGGTATGCCTCTGTCACCGTCGCCGGCATCTCTGGGTGCTCTTCTGATACAATCACACTGTAGGTCAATTCCTGATCATGAAGAACGCCACGACCTCCTGTAGGCCTGCGGACAAATCCAAGACCATAGCGCTCAACCGCTTCCATGTTGATTTCTTTTTCAACATGTTGAAAATATCCAACAGATAATGTCGCTGGATTCCAACCATAAAAACGGATCACAGGCGGGATCAGCTTCTCACTATGCCAATAAAGCAAGGCTTCGTCCATGGCCATGTTAAAGGCAGGGTCTTGGTTTCCTGTATCAATGAAACACCATTTCTCTTTTTGCATATAAAATCCCTTCTCTTTTACGTAGTCAATGTTAGATGATGGTGGTGACCACCGATTTTCTCTCTTCATCAGTCTATCAAATAGGGAAGGAATTGAAAATAATTCTTACCATTTATGATGACAAGTTTCTTTTGCTTTACTATAATAGTATTTGTCTAAAACGTACCATCAGACAGGTGACTGTGCTGATGCTCAAGAAGGAGTCGAGTCGTATTGCCAATATTCAACTATATCGTCCTCTCACTTTGTGGACTTTTCGTTCTTTATTCCATCGGCAGTTACATTTATCAGCAGCGCATTATGAAAACGCTGACGGAAGCAGAATTTATTAAAGGTTACCGCAAAGCCCAACTCATTGATGTGAGAGAACCAAATGAGTTTGAAGGTGGACATATTTTAGGCGCAAGAAACATTCCCCTTTCACAATTAAAGCAGCGCAAAAATGAAATACGCCCTGACAAGCCTGTTTATCTCTATTGCCAAAATAATTTGAGAAGCGGAAAGGCTGCTCAAACGTTACGTAAAAATGGCTGTCGTGAGATTTATAATTTAAAGGGCGGCTTTAAAAAATGGGGCGGCCGCATTAAAACAAAGAACTAACAAAAAAGACTTTGGGAGCTATTGCCCCCATGAGTCTTTTTATTTTCTTTCAAAAACTAGCACTGGATTCCGTGCTGCCTTTGTTTCATCCATTCGTTTCACAACGGTTGTATGTGGTGCTTCCTGTACGATTTCTGGGTTCTCTTCCGCTTCTTTTGCGATTTGAATCATCGCTTCAATAAATGCATCAAGGGTTTCTTTTGATTCTGTTTCAGTTGGTTCAATCATGATACATTCCTCTACATTCAGCGGGAAGTAGATCGTTGGCGGATGATAGCCAAAATCAAGTAATCGTTTGGCAATATCAAGTGTCCGCACACCTAGTTTCTTTTGACGTTTACCTGAAAGGACAAATTCATGCTTACAGTGGCGATCAAATGGCAAATCATAATGAGCACATAAGCGGCGCATCATATAGTTTGCATTCAACACCGCATGATCAGTTACAGCCTTTAAGCCGTCTGGTCCCATAGAGCGGATATACGCATACGCTCTGACATTGATACCAAAGTTCCCATAGAACGGTTTCACACGGCCGATGGATTCTGGACGATCGTAATCAAAGAAATAACGATCATCTTTCTTCACAAGCACTGGCTTTGGCAAATATGGAATCAAATCCTTTTTCACGCCAACTGGACCTGAACCAGGGCCTCCTCCTCCGTGTGGACCTGTAAAGGTTTTATGAAGATTTAAGTGAACCACATCAAATCCCATATCCCCCGGTCTTGCTCTGCTTAATACGGCATTTAAGTTCGCTCCATCATAATAAAGCTTCCCACCTGCTCCGTGGACGATTTCAGCCATTTCTAAAATATTTTCTTCAAAAAGGCCGAGTGTATTTGGATTTGTGAGCATGAGCGCCGCCGTTTCTTCATTGACAACACGGCGCAGGTCGTCTAAATCGACAAGCCCATGTTCATTAGATGCCACCGTAATCGTTTCAAATCCAGCTACGGTTGCAGATGCGGGATTTGTTCCATGAGCAGAATCAGGCACGATGACTTTTGTTCGTTTAAGATCTCCTCTTGCTTCATGGTATGCACGAATCATCATGAGCCCCGTCCATTCGCCATGTGCTCCTGCCGCAGGCTGTAATGTCACAGCGTCCATTCCTGTAATTTCTTCTAAATGGTCACCTAAATCATAAAGTAACTCTAATGCACCTTGCACAGTGTCTGCCTCTTGAAGTGGATGCACATGCGAGAAGCCTGCAAGACGTGCCACCTTTTCGTTAATCTTTGGATTATATTTCATCGTACAAGAGCCTAGAGGATAAAAGCCAGAATCGACCCCGTGATTACGTCTAGATAATGCTGTGTAGTGACGCATAATATCCAGTTCAGAAACCTCTGGCAGCTCCGCATCTTCATGGCGGATATACGTTTCATCAAATAAATCTGGGAGCTTCTCCTCAGGTACGTCTAAATCAGGCAGGCTGTAACCAATTCTTCCTTCTTTGGATAATTCAAAAATAAGCGGCTGATCTTGTTTATTCATGACGATCCCCCAATTCCTTGATGAACGTATCAATTTCTTCTTTTGTTCTTAGTTCTGTCACAGCGACGAGCATATGCTGCTGAAGCTCTGGATAATCACGTCCCAAGTCATATCCACCGATGATCCCTTTTTCAAGCAATCGCTCATTCGCTTCTTTCACAGGTTCATTCAGTTTCAACACAAATTCATTAAAATGAGCACCCTCTATTTCAGCCTGTAACCCATGTTTTTCTGCCTGCGTCTTGGCATAATGGGCTTTTTGTACGTTTTGATAGGCAATGTCTTTGATACCTGTTTTCCCAAGCGCCGTCATCGCAACAGAAGCGGCTAACGCATTTAATGCTTGGTTTGAACAAATATTTGAAGTCGCTTTGTCTCTTCGGATATGCTGCTCGCGCGCTTGAAGGGTCAGCACAAATCCTCGCACACCGTTCTCGTCTTCCGTTTGCCCGACTAAACGCCCCGGCACTTTCCGCATTAATTTTTTCGTCACAGCGAAATATCCACAATGAGGTCCGCCAAATGCAGCTGGAATGCCAAACGGCTGCGCATCACCAACGACAATATCTGCTCCAAGCTTTCCTGGCGGTGTCAGTAAACCAAGGGCCAGCGGGTTGCTTGAGACGATGAATAAACTTTTCCCTTTATGCGCAATCGGTTCAATGTCTTTTAACGGTTCAACAACACCGAAGAAGTTTGGGTATTGGACAAGGACCGCTGCTGTTTCGTCGCAGACGGCTTCTTCTAATGCGGTTAGATCAGTCTGACCTTTTCGAGCAGGTACCTCGACGACTTCAATATGCTGTCCCTTCGCATATGTTTTCAGCACCGCTCTTGATTCAGGATGAACCGTTTCAGAGACCACAATCTTTTTCTTCTTTGTATGTCCTGCAGCCAGCATCGCCGCTTCAGCTAATGCCGTTCCGCCATCATACATCGAGGAGTTGGCAAGATCCATACCGGCCAGCTCAGCAATCATTGTTTGAAATTCAAAGATTGCTTGCAATTCACCTTGAGAAATTTCAGGCTGATAAGGCGTGTACGCTGTATAAAATTCAGAACGTGAAATCACATGGTCGACAATCACAGGCTGGTAATGATCATACACACCAGCACCTAAAAACGAGGCATAGGCCACTGTGTCTTTATTTTTTGCAGCAAGACGAGACAATTCCCGCACTAGCTCTGTTTCAGATGCGGCTTCTTTGATGTTGTACGCACCTTTGAATCTGACTTTCTCTGGGATATCTGAGAAAAGCTCATCAATTGACTGAACACCGATGACATCCAGCATTTCTTTTTGATCTTGCTCTGTTTGCGGCAAATACCTGTGCTTCATCCTCTATTCCTCCTCGTTATTTGGCTCTTTTATAAAATGGTGTGGCGACGATTTTGGCTTTTAGACGTTTTTTACGAACTTGCACTTCCACTTCTGTCCCAAGCTGCGCCTCTGATGTTTCAATCAAGGCAAGCCCAATATTTTTCTTTAATGTTGGAGATTGTGTACCGGTTGTGACTACACCAATCTGCTTATCTCCTGAGAAGACCGGATAGTCTGTCCGCGGTATCCCCTTATCTATCATTTCAATCCCGACAAGCTTTCGTTTCGGTCCTTCTTCTTTTTGTTTTTTAAGTGCATCTTTTCCGATAAAATCCGCTTCTTTATCCGTTTTAACAGCAAAACCAATGCCGCCTTCTAAAGGAGAAATATCCTTCGTGAGCTCTTGGCCATAAAGTGGGAGTCTTGCTTCAAATCTTAAGGTGTCACGTGCACCGAGTCCACATGGGATCAGTCCTTTCGGCTGTCCAGCTTCTAATAAAGCGGTCCAAAGGTGAACAGCATCTTCTGACTGGCAGTAGATTTCAAAGCCATCTTCTCCTGTGTAGCCGGTTCTTGATACAAGCACCTCTTTTTGCGCAATGATTGCTTTTGATAAAAACGTAAATGGCTTCAGTGATGTTACCTCTTCATCCGCAACATCTTTGATGATGTCAGCAGCAAGAGGTCCTTGAAGAGCTAACAAAGCGGTTTGATCAGAGACATTTTTAATCGAAACGTCTTCCTCCCCTTGATGTTTCAGCAGCCAATCCACATCTTTTTCAATATTTGAAGCATTGATCACAAGTAAATAGTTGTTCTTTTCTTTTTGGTAGACGAGCAGATCATCCACCGTTCCGCCATCTTCATAACACATGGCTGTATATAGTGCCTTACCGTCTGTCAGCTTTGACAGATCATTGGTTAATAACCTTTGTAAAAAAGGAAGGGCTCCCTGACCTGTGACTTCCACCTCACCCATGTGAGACACGTCAAACAGCCCTGCTTTTGTTCGAACAGCTTCATGTTCTTCTTTAATGGAAGAAAATTGGACAGGTAATTCCCAGCCCCCGAAGTCAATGGTTTTTGCGCCAAACGTTTCATACGCATGAAAAAGCGGTGTTCGTTTCAACATCAATCGTTTCCCCCTTTTTTCTTACAGTGCACATCACAAGCTGAATTTTCAGAAAAAAATCACAGCAAAAAAGGACAGAGCGCTCCCTTTTATCAAAAAGAAGTCTCTGTCCTTGCACCTGAAAGTTTACAGCACAACATCATTGTGCGTTTTCCCCTTTGGTGGTTTGCTAAAATTGATACGCAAACACTCTCCAGAGTTGCGTCCGGTAAGAGTACTTTTGCCTGAGAGATTCACTGAATCCATTCAGCTTGCTCCTTCGGCGCCTGTCAGTGCAAAATAACCGCTAGGTCTCTCCCCATACCATCATCCGCTCATATTCTTCAACTTTATTGGACATACTATCAAAATGGGTGACTTATTCTCTAGATCACTTACCAACATCCTACCATTAGAAATGGATGAAGAGCAACAGAAAAATCATTAACATTTTTAAAATAATCATTCAGTATCGTTCGCTTTTATTGATATATAACACCTTTTAAATCGCTATCAAAAAATGAAGCGTTTAAAAACAGAACGATTTTATCATCACTCTACCAGAAAGGCAGGCGGTCACATTGAATATTCAAACGATATTTGATCAAAAATGGGCAAGTGAATTTCAAAAGCGGCTTACAGCAGACGGTCCCTGGGCGAATTGGGATATGTACCGTTTAGCAGCACAGGTACAAAAAGTGACAGCCATTGATTCATTTGAAGGACTGCAAGCACCTGCGCACCTGCCTGCATTTACTCCTTTAAAACACCAGCTCGAAGTCGCTAGAAGAGTCGTAGAAGAGATGAATGGGAAAGCCATTTTAGCAGATGAAGTGGGTCTTGGAAAAACCGTTGAAGCAGGACTGATTATCAAAGAATACATGATTCGCGGACTTGCCAAAAAGATTCTCATTCTCGTACCCGCCTCCCTTGTGTCCCAATGGGTACAAGAACTGCGGACGAAATTTTACATAGATGCTGTCGAGCAAAAGAAGAGCTATGTGTGGGAGCAGTGCGATGTTGTGGTTTCCTCAATTGATACAGCCAAAAGACAGCCGCATCGAGACACGATCTTATCCATCTCCTACGATATGGTCATTATTGATGAAGCACACAAACTGAAAAACAATAAAACGAAAAACTATGAGTTTGTGAGAAATTTGAATAAAAAGTTCTGCCTACTGCTCACAGCCACACCTATCCAAAATCGGATAGGAGAAATTTTTAATCTCGTCTCTCTGTTGAAGCCAGGCCATTTAGGTAATGAAACACAATTTAAAGACCTCTTTGCCAAAAAAGATCTTCAACTTGAAGACCATGACCGGCTAAAACAGTTAGTCAATAAAGTCATGATTCGGAACCGGAGACAAGACACTGGCATCGAGTGGTCAAAGCGTCATGTGAAGACAATTTCTATTGATTTCTCCCCAACAGAACAAGCATTATATGATGAAATTTGTAAGTTAAAAGAAAACCCTTCCTATACGAAGCACATGTTTTCAATTATGACCTTAGAACGAGAATGCTGTTCGAGCCGTGAGGCCGTCTATATGACCATCAAAAAAATGCAAGAAGAGGAAAAACACATTCTAGGCGCTTCTGCTATTATGCAAATCATGGAGAAAATCAACCAGGTAGAACAAAATTCTAAAGCACTTGAAGTCGTTAAACTCATTCAGCAATTAAATGAAAAAGTCATTATTTTCACTGAATACCGTGCGACACAAATTTATTTACAATGGTTTCTCCAGCAAAACGGCATCAGTTCGGTCCCTTTTCGAGGCGGGTTTAAACGGAGTAAAAAAGACTGGATGAAAGATTTATTTAGAGAGCGGGCGCAAGTGCTCATCGCGACAGAAGCAGGCGGCGAGGGGATCAACCTTCAGTTTTGCAACCAAATCATCAACTACGACCTTCCGTGGAACCCAATGCGCTTGGAACAAAGAATTGGACGTATTCACCGGCTCGGTCAAGAGCGGGATGTCCACATTTACAATATGGCAACTAGCGGGACAGTCGAAGAACATATTTTAAAACTTTTATATGAAAAAATTCAGCTATTTGAAAACGTCATTGGCGATCTAGATGATATTTTAACCCGAATTGATATCCAAGATGCTGAAACAGAATTGCATCAAATTCTCTTCCAGCACGAGTCTGACGTAGACATGAAAAAGAAATTAACCCAATTTGCTTCCTATTTAACAGAAGCACAAACACCGCTTTTAGAAGAAAGACAGCAAGGTTCATAAAGGAGAGTTGACCAATGGAGCAGCGCGAGATTCACACATTTCTTCTCCGTTTCTTTCAGGCAAATCAATGCGACATACTCGAAGAAAGTGCAGGGCACCTGACCGTACAACTGACAATCGAAATGGATAAATTGATCATGAACCGCCCTTTTTATTGGCATTGGCTCGAAAAAACGGGCGGCGTACCTGAGCCGAGGCAATTGACTTTGATCACCGATCAAAAAAAAGCTGATGACACGGTCGAAGGAGAATTTGTCCACTTCGGCTCCCCTCGTCTATTCCAAATATTCGAGGCTGTGAAACAACAAGGCCGTTTTATCCGGCTGTATGAAAAAGTCAGACCGCTCACAAACAGCCAGATCGCACTAGAGCCGTGGCTTGGTCTCAATGTGAAAATATCCTATCTAGCAGACCGTAAAAAAGATAAACTGCTATCCCTTGGACTTCATCTGATACACGGAGAAGTCATCGAACAATTTCAGGAGAAGCTGGAAGCGCGTGAGTTATCGTCTCAAATTCCTGATTATTGCTTCACAATGAGTACGATGATTAAACCAGAGAGCGGCGTCAAACGGCTTTACAGCCTGATGGAACGTTATGCCTATGAAGAGCCGGACGATTGGGCGGTAAGAGCTGTTCAAAAGTGGAAAGAAGACTCGGAACTTTTAAACCAATTTTATGAAGGGACTTCAGACACGTCTGTAGAATATGAAATAGAAAGACAAGCACTTAAAACTTTATACGAACCAAAAATCAGTCTTACGATTGAAAATGGCGGACTTTTTTACTTACAGCAAAAAAGAGGAGGCTGACCTAGCGAGTCTCCCTCCCTTTCATGTGATATACAATTTTCGATCAATCAAAAGCAACGTTTGTCTGTTTGTATTGGGCGGAAACATGACGCAAGCAATCTATGAGGTCTTATCACCTGTGTTTTTCCATTTCATGCGTTAAGTGCCTGAAATACACGATTCAGTATTTTAGGAGGGTATTTGTATGGAAAAGAAAACGAAGTTATTAGACAGTGAATGGGTTCAATTATTACGTGAAGCGCGCAAAGCAGGACTAACAGTTGAAGAAGTCCGTCATTTTCTCAAATCACGCGAAAAGTCCTCTGAGTCTCCCCCTATGGCAAGAAGTCATTCTATCAAACCTTTCTGAATGTGCTATAATATCGAAAGGAAGGTGATGACATTGATTGGCCAGCGTATTAAACAATACCGCAATGAAAAAGGCTACTCACTATCAGAACTGGCCGAAAAGGCTGGGGTAGCGAAGTCTTATTTAAGTTCAATAGAAAGAAACTTGCAAACAAACCCCTCCATTCAATTTCTTGAAAAAGTCTCCGCTGTTCTGGACGTCTCGGTTCATACACTGTTAAACGAAAATGATGAAACCGAATACGATGGTCAATTAGATAGTGAATGGGAAAAACTAGTTCGAGATGCAATGACATCAGGGGTTTCGAAAAAGCAATTTCGTGAATTTTTAGATTATCAAATCTGGAAAAAAAAGCAAGAAGAGGAGTAATGCGCATGTTTTAGCGCATACTCCTCCAATTGCTATGCAGATCTTGTTACCAGTCTAAAGACTGACTTTATTTTTTATCTTCGCTGTGTGCTTTTTCGTTTTCTTTCACGTAGCCTTTTTCATCCGTATGCTTTTTTGGATTGATCGTTAAACCATTCCACTGAGTCGCTTCAAAGGAAAGATCAATTTGAATCGCATCGCCTTGGTATTTATTTTGGATATAGTTACCGGCTTTATCCTTCGTCTGGTCATTGACAAATTCAATGATCATTTCCATTTTATCGTAATCAAACGGATTCTTTGGAATGCCGTCATACTCTGGAGCTGTTGATCCATCAACGGTGGCAACATTAATTTTACCACTTTCATGTAAAAACTTCTCATCGATAGCATGACGAAGCTTTTCAAATGCGGTCTGATCCTGCTTTGACGTTAATAGATGCAGGTCAAGCAGGTTTGCATGGTCTAAAATAATATTTTTCGGGTAACCATTCCCACCTTCGGCTCCAACCGTTAGAACACTCACCTGAAATTGGCTGAGGAATTCTTCAGCTGTATTCTTCCCGCCATTTTTCGCTGATGTTCCATCTTGAAATTGGCTGTAATCAAGACTCATCAGGACTTGATTAATTGCAAGAGACCCTTTATTTTCAAAATTAAATTCCTTCTTTATACGGTCACCGGGTTTTATGTTCGCAAGGTTGATGGCGCCGGAATTCTCTTTTGCAGATAGATTCAGCTCTCCTGTAGAGTAGACCGCATTTGCCGTCTCAACATCATTAAATGCAGCCCACGTTCCCCCGCCAATTAAAGCAAGACCTAACGCTCCCGATAATACACCTAAACGAATTGTTTTTTTCATTGCCATGATTGAACCCCCTAATAAATTGTTTTATTGAAACCTGATATAGGTTACAAACGAAAATTTATGCTTGTTCCTCTGACATATGTAACTCAGCCGTATGTCTTCGATGTTTGGCAGCACCAACAAAATGAATGGTAGAATAAACAAGCAGCATCACCCCTGGAATAATGAGCAAAAGGGCGGTCCCAGCAGAAGTTCCTGCATACGAAAGAAGCTTTCCTGCATAAGGAATGTTCACTCCCGTATACTGCGCAGTCACTTGATTCGCTTTAACGAGCGTGCCGTCTTGATACATATTATGGTCTCCTTTTGTCTCAAAGGCTTTATTTACTCCTTTTCCTTTCACCCCAACAATGCGGTGAGTCACAAAGGATTGGTCTTGCTTCGTTTGAAACGTAATAATATCCCCTTTTTTGAGTGTTTCTGGTGAGGTTACATGTTTCACGACAATCAATGAACCTGTCGAAAATTCCGGTTCCATTGATCCAGATAATACTTGCTTGAACTCATAACCAAAAATCTGAGGATCTCCTCCTGTTGTTCTTGATGACAACACGACAATAATACACACAATCATCATCGTGAAGACCAGCGCGTAAAGAATACTCCCAGACATTTTCATCCACTTTTTCATACCTTTCTCCCCTTTACATATCATGTTTCATTTAACAGGCAAACCTTATTTAGGTTGCCTTTTCTTGACAGTTCGAAAGCTGCATATGTTGAGACGTAAAGAATGGCTTTTCAGAACCACCAAACCCTTTAGGATAATAGATTTTAAACACATAGATTCCATTTGTTTTTGCTTTAACCGTAGTGACAGTCATCGTTTCTTCTGATGAGAGGGACTGGATAGCACCTTGTTCAAGAACATGGCCATCTTGTAATGGCATCTGATCACTCTCTACTTTATGCAGTTCCCACTTCCATTCAGAGTGCGATATAGGCTGTCCAATATTTTTGAGTGACATGCTCAGCTTTTGAGGCGCACAGACTGTCCCCACAATGATCGTTTGATCGATCAGTTTCAAATGGCTTCTATCCCATTTCTTCGGCTGGCAATGCTGATCTGTCTCTTCAAAATTTTCACATGTTTTCATAACAAAATTTGAATGCTTGACATCGTTAAAAGAAGCGTGAGTAGACGTAATAAAAAAAGAAGTGAAAATCAAACAAATAGCACAAAATAGTACAAAGAGCGGCTGTTTCATTGATTCGTTCAACTCCTTGAACAATTGTTCTTTAAAAAGAACGATTAAACTTAGTATAAAGAATTACCTATAAAATCCAAAACGTCAAATTAGTCCATTTTGTTCTTAAACAAGAACATTACCGAGAAAATTCTTCCATTTTCTCATTCTTTCGCCATATTCAATATTTTTTTCTGTGACATTTGTACTTCTTAAAAATTTACATAAAAGTGCAGGATTTGGTCAGGATAATAATTGGTGAGGTGATGTTAGTTGAAATATGGAAGAATCATGATCATGCTCAGTTTACTGTTAAGCCCTTCGATCCAAAGCGCCCATCTAGCGGAGGCAAAAGGAATCACTGCTGCCGCAGATCAATGGGAAACAAGGGCAGTCAAAGAAGCAAAAAAAAGGTATCCGCTGGCACATGTTTTATTCAAACAAAAAGTGTGGGATCGGCACCGGGAGAAAGAATCCGTGAAGCAATATCATATTACGTTGAAAGATCAGGCCAAAGAATTTGGGGTATATGTCACCATTTCCTATAACCCATACTCGAACAAGGTCAATAAAGTCATTGTTGTGGAAGAATACAGCTAAAATGGCATTAAAAAAACCGCCTGCTGGCGGCTTTTTACTTTTGTCGATGACGATGACGTTTTTTTAGCATCATTGAGAAGCCAAAAGGCAGAACACCAAATAAACGCTGAGAAAATGGTGGTTTTGTCTCCATTTTTTCCTGTTTATGTTCTTTCCGCTCGTCACGTGGTGTATTCATATATTTAATGATTTCCTGCGTCATATATTTTACGTAATCATTTGTCTTCATCGAACACTCACCTCTTCTTCCTTAAAGTGTTACCAAGAAGAGTATCGTTTTATACACTCGCTAATAAGTGCTGATCCATTGATTGATTTCTCCTGTCTCCTTATTCATCTCTAGTTCCCGCTCGTCAGTTACACCACCCTTTGTTTCGATGTTAACCAAGAGGCGGACTAGCTTTTTTCTGTGATCGCACTCAATTCGCTTCAATGTCACTTGGCCTTCTTCTGTGACAATTGGGCTCAATGGCTGATCACAAATACGATTTAATTTGTTTGCGGCTTCATTTAGACCCATTCGAAATAACTGTTGTTTTTGGTAAAAAGAAATCGTGAGCTCTGCACTTTTCAACTCTTTTTGAAACCCTATGGTCATTGAGCCTAGAATCAATAAAAATAAAAGAATGACAGCAAATACGTGTGGATAAATAAACCCATCTTCTCTTTTCACGTTTTAGGAATCACTCCTTTGTAAGTGAAAAAAACAGCTTCATGTACTTGACCAAATACATCTGTGACTTGGAGAGTGGTGGTTTGCTCTTTTGTTCTCACATGGAATTGTTTCACCTTTTGTAATAATGGGAGATGGCCTGCCTGATCCGTTCGTTTACGAAGGATCTCTTGATACGGCTCAATCGTCACCACTCGCCCTTGATTTGACATGTACTCCAGTGCTGTTCCATTTTTCACCGCTCTTACAGCGACAGCACAATTTAGATCCTCCTCTAATTGCAGGACAGTTTGTTTCCACTCCATTTGCGAAAACTTGTTGATTTCAGCAAACGGATGAGCTTTTTCAGCAATTGAAAAAAGCAGCATACAGCCAAAAGAAAGCAGCAAAAATAGCTGCAATTGCCATATTGCTTGAGCGAGTGTAAAGCCTTGTTCATCGCTCCAAATGTCGAAAGCAAATCGTCTTCTTTTTTTGTACTTTGTATGAAACACACCCCTTCTCCTGACCCCAAGTGAGTTCATATGTGATCTCGCCTCGTTTCTTTGTACTTGATTCCTTTTGACCTTCTATAAATGCTTTATTCATATACTCATGTAAGATTTGATAAGCTTCAAGTTTGGCTCTTAATTCTTCTTTCCCAATTGTCAGTTTTTCAAAGGATGGCACGAGCACAAGAGCAGCAAATAGAAAGAGATGGCAAGAAAAGAGCATCTCAAACGTACTAAATCCTTTATTGTTTCTGAACATGAATCCGCCCGCTCCCTAAGTAAATCGTGAGTTTATATATTTGACTGCCAAATTGAACAATGAGAGAACCGCCGCTATTTGGATGTCCGTTTTTATTAAAGTGAAGGCCTTGTTGAAATGTGGATTGCTTGATGATGCCTTTTTTCTGTGGATTAGAAGCAATGATCTGCCCACTATTCTGCTCGATGACTTCATAAGATACATCGGGCGGGTGAAACTCAACAGTTACTCGTGTTTTTTTAATAAATGCAGTATAAGATGCCAATTGAAGATCTTGTTTTAGCAAGTTCACTTGCTTTTTTGCTTCAGCACTTTCTAATATATTGGGAACTTTTCCACCTATCATCGATAATAAGATAGAGAAAATCATGACGATCAAGAGCTGCTCAATAAGTGTAAATCCTTTCTCCTGGAAAAACCATTTATTCATTCTTCACATCGCCGTTTTGAATGAAAATTGCTTTTCCATTCGGACAAGTTAATCCCTTTTTGACATAGCCTTCTTTTTCTAATTCAGCTAAAGATGGCGTCTTGCCGTCATGCTCTAATTCATATGCCATTACCTGTGTACTCACCATTGATTTCAGCCCTTCACAGCCCTTTGCTTGAATGCTTTGATGATGGCGAGTAATATTTGGAATGGTGATCAATAAAAGAATGGAGATCACAAGCATGACAATTAACATTTCTAACAGTGTAAATCCTTTATCATTCATGCCTTAGTCCTCCTTTTCACACTTGTTCCATTAGTTGATACATTGGTAAAAGAATAGATAAATACACAATGAGTATAAGAAATGCTGTTAAGCCATAGATGACAGGCTGCAGCCATGAAACCCATTTTTCAATTTTCAATTCTGCATTCTCTAAAAGAAATTGACTATATGTGTACATCTCTCTTGCTAGCATCCCGCTTGCTTCCCCATGCTTGATGACAGCTGCAAAATGCCTTTCAAAAAAAGGAGATCGGCTTATTTGATGTTCCATACTCTCACCTTTTTTTAACTCTCCTATCATTTGTTCAGACATTTCTTGAAGGAAGGGTAAATAGGTCTGCTGTTTAAAAGCTTGCAAACTTTCGTAAATCGATAGCCCAGCTTGGAGAAGTCCGCTTAGCTGAAGAGAAAAAAGATACGTATGCATCAGTTGTACCCCTTTAAATAACACTGGCATCCTGCTGATGACTTTCAGTTTCTCAAGGGTCGATTTTTTCTTAAAAAAGAGCTCATAATATCCAAAAAGACAGATACATATACAACCGATCATGAGCAGCAAAGCGTGTAGGAATTGGAAGAGGCCAAACATTCCTTGAATGAGCCACGACATGCTTGTATTCATAGAAGAATATAATAAAGAAAATTGAGGGACGATCATTTGCTGAACAATGATGAGCACAACAAAAACCGTAAACATAAGAAAAATCGGATATCGTAACATGCGCTTGAATGTGTCTACCTGCATGATTTTTTTCTCTAAAAAACGGGCGCTTTGTTCAAGAGCTCGCGCTAGGCTGCCATGTTTCTCTGAAAAACAAAGAATAGCGACGGCTTCCCGCTGAAAATGAAGTCGCTCAAGCACAACGTAAAAAGGCTCTCCTTCAAGCAGCCACTGAATGCCTGGCGTTAATCGCTGCTGCTGTTTTTTTGATAACTGAATATTTACCATCGTTAATGCCTCAATCAATGTATATCCAGCTTGAATCAATTGAGCCAGTTTCGATAAGAATTCAGCTTGTTCTTTTTTAGACCAGGCTTTAGAGGCTCGCTTCTTCATAAACCCAGCGATGATATGTGCTTTTTGATAAATAGCCGAGTGCCACTCCTTTCCGAATTAGTCTTTGCAGTGTTTCGTATGACGAATGAGCGTATTCTCCTTTTGCCTCTTTGATACACTCACCAAGCTCCTTTCCGTAAAGCAATTCAAATACATTTGTTCGTCTGACTGGCCGATTTAGTTTGCAATAAAGCTCACACGTTTCGCCGCAAAATGGACATGCGAGTTCGATTAACCGCTGAGCAGCAATGGCAACCATTGTTTGTTCGAGTTCATTCATCGTCACACCAAATTCCAGCATTCGATAAAGAGCTCCTTTTGCATTTTTTGCATGCAGTGTGCTCATGACTAAATGACCTGTCAAAGCTGCTCTAATAGCTGTTCTGGCTGTTTCCGCATCTCTTATTTCTCCAAGCACAATCATATCTGGATCATGTCTTAAAATAGCGCGTAAACCTGCCGCATACGTGATACCAGCTTTTTCATTTACTTGAACCTGCAGCACTTCTTCATTTCTTGTTTCCACAGGATCTTCAAGGGTAATAATATTTCGATTAAAATGTTTTTTGGCGAACTGAATCAATGAATAAAGTGTTGTCGTTTTCCCTGAATTTGTTGGTCCAGTAAATAAAATGAGCCCATGCGAATGATTCAGAAACGATAATAATCTCGCTGAAGCCTTCGGGAACAGTGACAAATACTTTGTTTTCGGCACATGATCCTGCGGTAAAATCCGAATCACTAGACTTTCATCATTTACAGTCGGTAGTGTAGAGAGCCGAACAAACACTTGACCGCGTCTTAGCATCACAGCCAATGATCCATTTTGTGGTCTCCTTCTTTCACCAATATCCATAGAAGATAAAAATTTGAAATGAGCAATGAGCCGCTCTCCGCTCTTTTTGTCAATGATCCGCTGCTGAATGAGGTCAGCGTCTACACGAAAAGAGACTGAAGCTTCCTTTTCTCTCGGAACAATATGCACATCAGATGCTCTCATGCGGCATGCCTCTTCTAGCAGCTCTTGTCCCAAATATTCAATACCATACAAGTGGTTCACTCCTTTCAGTGACCCTATTGTATGATGGCGGAACGTACCTGACAAAAGCGTATTTCATGATTTTCATGACTGAAAAGATGTGAAAATGTTCAATTCGAGATGTATTTCATCCATAAATAATGGAAGCACATACTAAAAAACTTGACTTTTACAACAACAGGTTCCGTTCAGAGGGGAAAATAACGAAATAACATTAAAAAAAGAGGTGCTATTTGGTCTTACCCCTGTCAAGTAGACAATTATAAATAAGCCTAACCTGCCAGTGTGTGACGGTATTCTACCGGAGCACACTGGTTTAATTTTTTCTGAAATCGATCGTGATTATAGAATTGAATGTAATCTTCTATGCTTTTATGAAGCTCTTCTTCCGTTTGACACGAAGAAAAGTAAGTGTTCTCTGTTTTGAGATGGGAGAAAAATGATTCGATACAGGCATTATCCAGGCAGTTTCCCCTTCGGGAATGACTGCCCTTCAAACCAACGTTTTCTAGTCGCTTTTGATATGCTTTTGTTGTATATTGAAATCCTTGATCTGAATGAAGTAGGGCTCCTTTGACATCCCGCAGGGATGTCAAGTTCTTTAATGTCTCCATGACCAGTTCAAGATCATTTCGTTTTGACAGTTTCCATGCGACGATTTCATTGTTGTATAGATCTTGTATAGCTGAAAGATAATAAAAGTGATGCTGGCAAGCGATATAGGTAATATCAGTCACATATAGCTGATTGTATTGATTGGCTTTAAATTTTCGGTTTAATCTGTTTGGATGGACAACCGAAGCTTGTCTTCCGAAATACCGCCGTTTTTTTCGAATGATTGATTGGATGTTCATCTCTTTCATCAACCTGTAGACACGCTTATGGTTGATGCGAAATCCTTCTTTCTTTAAAGCGATTGTCACCCGAGGATAGCCATAGAAGGGTCTTGAATGATGAATGGCCATGATGTGTTCTTTGAGGATTTGTTCTTTCAGTTGTCGTTCCATTCGAATCTTTTGATTCTTACGCCATTTATAGTACCCAGATCGTGATACTTTGGCGATGCAGACGAGCCATGTCAACGGAAAAAAACTCTTTAATTCGTGAACAACTTCAAACCTCACATTCTTTAAAATCCATCCTCTCCGTGTAGATTTGGATAACGCTTTTTTAAGTATTCTACCTGTGCCTTTAAATAATCTCTTTCTTCTTCCACATTTTTAAACATGAACTTGGGACGTCCGTTAAAAGGATTTTCTGACTTTGTATGTTTTCCTCTTTGATCTTCAAAAGATTGCCCCTCACGAAATTTTCTGACCCAACTTTTTAACTGAGTGGAGCTTTTGATACCTAATTCTTCAGACAATGACTGATAACTTTTGTTTCCTTCTTCGTACATTTTGACAGCTTTCATCTTAAATTCTTTAGAATATTGTTGAAATTGTTGTCCTTTTCTCGCCATAAAAAATCCCCTCCAAGTATAGTGTAACAGCCAAGATATGTTCTTGGGCTTTTTACACTGTCTACTTAGAGGGGATAATATCAATTGGCACATCTTTTTTGAAGATTATCATTATTTCATTTTGTTCTTCCATTGTGGATTATTTGTTACAACGAATGAGTTAAATAGTGAATCATACGGATCCCTTCGGGTGAGAAAACAGAAATTTGAGGTTGAGAAATCATTGACTCATATAATGTGTCTACCGGATAGGACAAATCCTATTAAATCAACATTTATGGATAAAAAAAGAGACCAAATCTATATGCTGATTGGTCATCTCATTCATATGCTCATTACATTGTTTCTCCATGTCAACGGACCCGTTACTTTTACTAGTAAAATTTTTTTGTTCACGTTGCTTCTTCCTGCTGCTCTTCAAAGATACGAAATCCTCTTTTTTCTAAAGCTTTTGCAAGGCTGTGTTCAGTATTTACTTTTGAAAAATCAATGCCGAGTTTCACTACTGTTTGAGCAATCTCTGGGCGAATGCCTGATATAATCGTCTCAATTCCTAGCAGCTTCGCACTATCGACCACTTTAAACAGCTGATAAGCAACCATTGTATCAACAATGGGAACGCCAGATATATCAATAAATAAATGCGTTAGACGCAGTCTAGATGCCTGTTCTAGTACTGATTCCAAAATGATTTTCGCCCGGTACGTATCAATTTCGCCAATCAGCGGCAAAATACCGATCTCTTTTGAAACTGGAATAACAGGTGCACTAAGCTCTTGAATCATCTCTCTTTGTGCATTAAGCTGATTGATTGTCACGCGGTCATACTCTTCTGATAAACGCGCAATCATGTCATCAAATGTGGCATGAAAATGCTGATTCCAATCGCACACATCTTTGAGTATCACTTCAAGCTCTGTTTGTTGTGTAAAAGTCTCAATTCTCGAACAAAAAATGTGACGGAACACCTTAAATTGTCCAATGATTTCATATAAAGGTACTTCATGAACAGCTCGATCGCGGGCTATATCAACTGACCACTTTTTTAGATGATCTTCTACTTTATCTGATAGCGTGACTAACGTTGCTGCAATGGTTTGGATAAATGCTGTGTTTTGTTCTTTCAGCTTCTTTTCTGTCTCCTCTGAAGCATGTTTGGAATATAATGAGCCTTCTTCTGTTCTTGTTTTCAGCCATTCTTCGGTCATGACAGGTGCTTCTTTAAGAATAAATTCATATAATTGCTCAGATTTTTCATTTTTCATTTCTGTCGTTCGCTCCTTTTTCACTTACAACTAGTGACAACCAACTTTTTATGTATAAATGACCGCAGATGGTGAACAATAGCATTACACGTTTCATATTGGGCTATAGCCAAGTGGTAAGGCAATGGACTTTGACTCCGTGATCGTTGGTTCGAACCCAGCTAGCCCAGTTCAGCACAAAAACGAAGACGGCCGAAACATCATTCAGCTGATCTTCGTTTTTGATTAGGAAACCGATTGATGAATCGCTTTCTTTTTTGAAATTTTCATGAGTTCCCCAGGATTATAGCCGACCACTAATTTATTTCCATTAATGATAATAGGTCTCCGGAGCAGCTTTGGTTTTTCAATGAGAAGCTGAAGTACTTCATTTACTTTTAGATCATTAATATTTAAGTTCAAGCTTTTAAAAGCTTGGCTTCGAGTAGCTAAAATTTCATCCATTCCTTCTGTTGTTAAGGAAAGGATTTTTTTCAATTCGTCTAGAGTTGGCGTTTCTCTGAAAAGGTGACGCTCTTTAAAATCAATTTGATTCGCCTTTAACCAGTGTTTTGTTTTACGGCAAGACGTGCAGCTTGGGTATGAATAAAAAGTAATGTCACTCATTAGTCTTCCTCCTTAGGTCGTTAACCTTTTCTCTTATGGACTAAGTACCCTCATGCATTTAGGCATAAACACTTTTTCATCACTTTTTCAAAAAAATTTTTCTAACGAAAGAATGAATGTTCACACGTTGTCAAAAATGTAAATGTTTACATAACAAGTGATCATCAGCTATAATATGAATCAAAGGGGTTTTTTAAGGGGAGGGAAAGAAATGAATCGCATGTTCCGCGTTCTTGGGTTTTGGACGGGTATTTTTGCTGTCATGTTCTATTTAGGACATATGAAAGATGCATCCTTGCTGTTCTTCGGTCAAACCGTTCTTTTTGTATTTTTATCCTACTTGAATTTATCCGAAAGAATGTATATTTACATTTTCGGAGCGTACTTGACGATTTTCTTTGCCGGATTTACATATTATTCGATTTTCATCATGGTTCCCGGTACCGGACATTAATAGAAAAAAGCATCTCCTTTGAAAGAGATGCTTTTTTCGTGCGTGCTATTATAAAGAAAACCCATTGATAAACGGATTTTGCTCCTGTTCTGTAAGCACAGTTGTTTCCTCGCCATGTCCACTTAACACAAGAGTTGATTCGGGCAATGACAACAATTTGTCATGTATCGATTGAAGCAGCACGTCTTGATTACCGCCCGTTAAATCAGTTCTCCCGATACCGCCTTGGAATAAAGTATCACCAGAAATGACAAATCCCTCTTCCGCTGAATAGTAAGACACACTGCCAGGTGAATGACCTGGTGTGTGGAACATTTCTAATGTAAACGATCCAATTTGAAGAGGTCCTTCTGACGTAATCAATTGTTCAGCTTCTTTGACCGTAATTCCGTTACCAATTAGGCGAGCTGAACCGTTTAGCTGAGCATTTGTCAGCCATTCTTTTTCCTTTTCATGGACATAAAGCGGAATTCCCCATTCTTGACGCACCTCATCTGCTGCACCAATATGATCAAAATGGGCATGTGTCAGTAAGACAGCAAGTGGTTTCAGCTGTTTTTCTTTCACATAAGAAATTAGCTTTTGCGCTTCGCCGCCTGGATCAAAAATTAAACATTCTCCCTGTTCATTTTTCCAAATATATGCGTTCGCTTGCACATAGCCTAGCGGCATTCTTCTCCAATTCATTTTCATCACCTACTACTTTTTTCATTCTTTTTTATTATGAAGGCTATTCAATAAAAATTCAAACAATCGTCAACTTGAATGTACTCGACAAGCTTTATGAAAACGGTTAAAATGAAAAGAAAGGAAATCAAGGGGATTGATGACAAAGGGGGACTTTCATATGATGCTCGTCATTATTTTTGGTCTAGTCACGATTTTAGCCGCTCTCGGCATCTATCGCTCACTCAAAAAAGTGAACGTACTGGCCATTGCTTTCGCTGGCGCCACATTTTTGGTTTTTGGATGGTTTACCGTCATGACCATCATCTATAGCGGTTATCCAACTGCACATTAAAAGCCTGCAATTAGCAGGCTTTTTCTATTGATTCAAATGTTTATTCACGCTTTCTAATTTGCTTGAAAGGGTGGTCGTTTGATCTCTTCTGTCATCTATGCGGATATTGGTTGCTACTCGGTGTAAACCCTTTTCAAATGGAGCCTCATGAATACGCTGAATGACCTCAAATAAAACGGATAGCTCCCCTTCAATTAATGTATTCATTGGTGTGAGCTGATATTTGATTTTCCCTTCTTGTTGAAAGCCCTCTAACAGTCTTTGTACGTCTGCTACATATGCACTCACGCTTGGTGTCTCAGTGCCTATTGGAATGATGGTGACATCTGCTATCGCCATGGTTCTTGCTCCTTTCAATGACATCCTATTTCTTTCTCGTTCTCATTGTAACCCATCGTGATTCAAAAATGCCATGATCATGTGGCGTTTAAGCTTGGTTTGTCCCGTTCTATCGTCAAATCTGATCTCTCTACCTTCCCAATATTTGTAAAAATGAGCAGGCATATACCTGATATGGCTTCGATCAGTCCACCAGCTGCAATGACATATCCTGAACCGAATAACGTCGCCATATAGCCACCAATGAGAGCGCCTAACGGTATCATTAAATACGAGATCATGTTAATAATCGCATACACTTGCGGCTGATCCTCCGCTTTTACTGACAATTGAATCATCGTATGTTCAGGTACATTGACTGCACTGATGGCTGCACCTAAGGCAAATGCAGATATAAACACAAGTGGTAATAAGGCATTCATCCCTGTAATGAAAAATGCAATTCCATCAACGATCCCTGCCCCGATAAACAACAGACCGTATCGATTCACTTTCACCTTTGTTAAAACGAATCCCATCAAAAATGCACCTAATGCCGTGGTCACTTTGATGAATGAATATACTACTGGTCCACTATGTAAATCTTCTGTTAAATAAATAACCGACAATGCCTCCCACGGTGCCGCAGCAAAATTGGAGCAGACACAAAAAATGGCTAATGGAAACAAAATATGATGACTTTTCACAAGTGAAAATCCCCTTATTAATCGTTTTCCGTATGATAATCCTTTTTTTCCTTTATCCATGATCGCTTCCGTTTTATATGTAATCAGCAAAACCAGCAAAGCGGACATGAGGTAAAGAGGAATAATCACAAGCATTGTATATCCTACCCCTACAAATGCAATCATGACACCACAAATCGTCACAGTCACAAGCCTGACCACATGACTGGCTGATTGAATGGTTGCATTCGCCTTTTGTATCACATCTTCATGCACAAGCTTTGGAATAATAGACACCGAAGCTGGTTCATAGGAACCACCAGTCGCTGAATGCAGCAACATACCGCCAATGATGAGTGCTAAAGGAGAAAAATCATAAAAATAACTCACCACAATCACAAGTATAATCGCCGCCCGAGTTAAATCAGCAAAGCACATCCAAAATTTCAATTGATGCGGCTTCATCATTGGGGTAATAAACGGCCCAATAATGGCTTGAGGGACAAAACTAACGGCAATAAAAAATGCTGTTCCAATTGCTCCTTTTCCCCCTAGCACTAAAAGCCACAAAATGGTGTTAAAAGATAAACTATCAGCAGTAATTTTACACATTTTAGAAAAAAATAGATAAGTAAAATTCCGTTTCCACAGGCTTTGAGCATTCAATCATCGACATCTCCCTAATTCATATCCTTTTTTTTACATCCACTCTTTCACAATAGCTTACAGGGATGCTCTCGTCAATCACATCAGCACGGTTTTTATTGACCATAAGAAATTGATTGGTTTGAACGTATTAAAAGATTGTTGACAAAGGGCGAAAATGAACTTGATTTTAGCCCTTTGTCTTCTTTTCAGCGTGATAGAAAACCTTTGCAGCCCTAGGAAGGACGAGTACTGGCGTGGAGCGAATTTGACATTCGTGAGCACCAGCACGCAGGACTGACAAAGAATGCGAGGGTTTGTCTACACGCTGAAAGCACCGGTTAGGTGCTTTTAATACTTACATGCTTCCCACAATAACCACTTTGTTTTCTCATAGATCGAATCAAATTGACTCATAGAAAGCGGGTTCTTTCCTCGCCCAAGTTCCACTGTATAGCCCTCACTTTTACATTGATAAATAAACCAATCACGATAACCTGCATAGCTATCAAGATATTGAATCGCTTTGTAACCGCTCACCCGTTCTAACCGTTCGACCGTCTCTTTTGAAATGGGCGGTTCGTGGCCAAGAAAACCCCAGTATATCTCTTCTCCTTGTGTATGAAGGGCAATTAATCGGTCAAAGCGTTTTCGTAAGGCGAGATGTGCCATTGCTTTCGCTTCTGGTTCTGTTAGCGGCTGATGCCCTGGAAAATCCCTATAAGACGGTGCCTTCGGCTTATTACGATAATATTCGATTTCCCAATAAGCAGGAAACTGATTGTTTAAATCAATTCCTCGAATATTCGCCTTCCATTCTCGATAATCGGAAAACCCACCATTTAGCGGCGCGATCTCTTCAGGGCAAAGCCCTAAAGATTCTGGGCCATTGCGAACCAAATCAACACCGTCTGGATTTACCATCGGGACAATAGACAAAGCAGTGGTCTGCAATATACGAACCGCTTCATGATGTCTTGCTTGCACTGGGTCAGAAGCCGCTAAACAAAGTGATTTAAGCCATTTTAATAATACAGAGGTCGTGATCCATTCATTTGCATGAAAAGAGGCATTAACATGTATGGAATGTAAATGTTGTACAGGCTCCGTACGGATTTCATAAATTGGCGTATCAAGCACTGATTGACCAATCACACTCATCTGAAGAAAAGGAAAAACAGCTTTCAAATATTGAAGCTCCCCTTCTAAGTGAGCGCTATCATATTCAAATGTTCCGCTGATCCAATCATCTGATTGCTGGAGCCGGTAAAGCGCAATGAAGCTTTGCACATCACCTATCGATTGAAATGAATGGGTCCCTTCTGGAAGTCTATACCCTGGTAAAAGGAGGTGATCCGTATTTGATTGATTGGATAAACGGAAAGCTTCTTTCCCTATACCAAGCTGCTTTGCCACATCCTCCTTTCTTGCTTCATCCAGCTTCCATTCAATTGTGCCAAACGACGTTATGTTCATTTACATCCCTCCTCTCACACTATATGAACCAGAAAGTAAAAAAAGAAAACCTCTGCTTGTAAATAGCAGAGGTTTTTTGTAAATTAAGACGCCTTTTTTAACTCAGTGTCATCTTCTTTTTTAGATGGTGAATGGTCCGAGTTGTTTCGGTCATAAAATCTAAGGAGATCTCCATAGATAATTTGATCAGAGAATTGAAGCTCTTGTTTTGCTTTTTCTTCATAAGACTGACAAACAGACTCATCTTCTCTCGGCTCACCCGTTTCTTTGTTGTAGCACACACCGGCTGTGAAAACACTGTCCTTCGTAATAAAACTTCCATCTCGAAGCACTGTGAAGTCATTTGTATCTTTTGATAATAGGTCATGACCAAATTGAATTTGCTTGCTTGTATCGATTCCTAGAAGGTTCATGACTGTTGGACGGATATCCACTTGGCCGCCAACTGTATCAATCTCTTTTGGATGTTTATCCGTGATACCAGGAATGTGTACAACAAATGGTACTTTTTGAAGCTGAACTTCTTCAAAAGGAGTAATGTCTTTGTTTAAGAATTGTCCCATTGCTTCGTTATGGTTTTCTGAAATTCCATAGTGATCCCCATATAAAACAAAGATAGAATTTTCGTACAAACCTGTTTCCTTCATCTTTTCAAAGAAAATCTTCAGCGCCTCATCTTGATATCGCACTGTCGGAAAGAACTTGTTTAACGTTTTGCTCTTAGAATCATATTCATCAATCAACTTATCTTCTTCGTCTAGATCAAATGGAAAGTGATTCGTTAATGTAATCAATCTCGTATAGAAAGGCTGCGGGATCGATTTCATCAATTCCGCTGACTGTTCGAAGAATGGACCATCTTTCAGCCCCCAGCCAACTGAATTTTCTTCATTTACATCAAATGATTTAATATCAAAAAACTTGTCGTAGCCAAAGCTATCGTAGATCAGGTCACGGTTCCAGAAACTTTTGTTATTCGCATGAATGACAGAAGAATGGTACCCCTCATCCTTTAACAGCTCAGGTGTGGCTGTATACTCATTGCTTGGATTTGTGAAGAACACAGCCCCTCTTCCAAGTGGATAGAGAGAGTTATCAACAATAAACTCCGAGTCCGATGTTTTTCCTTGGCCTGTTTGATGATAGAAATTAGTAAAGTTGTAGCTTTTCTTGATTAGTTTGTTGAGAAATGGGGTGATTTCTTTCCCATTTAATTTTTCATTGACCACAAAGCTCTGAGTAGACTCAAGTGAGACAAGGATGACATTTCGTCCTTTAGCTTGACCAAACGTCTTTTCATTACGATCGGTTTGATTTGCGCTTACATAGTTTTCAATTTCCGTTAAGCTATTGCTGTCAGCAAGAGCTCGCTGAGCAGACTGCTTTGATTGCAGCACTCCATCATAAATATGGAAATTATACAAGCTAATATTTTTCACCAGCATCTCACGGTCAAATGAACGAGTTAACAGCTCTGGTCTTTCTGTTTCAGCCAAACCAAGGTTAAAGAAGAAAGTGGCTGCCACAAATAAATAATACGCTGCTCGTTCTTTTCGTGAAATGGTGACATCCGTTCTAAAGAAAGGCTGCTTTTTATAGAGCCACATTAAAATGATGATATCAACGAACATCAATAAATCGACTGGTTCAATTAAAGAGGTAATACTTGACCCGAGGTCACCCATATTGTTTGTTTGAAATAGGACGGGGATGGTTAGAAAATCACTGTAGAATCGATAAAATACAATGTTAGCTAACAAAATAAATGTCAGAACAAAACTCGTCACGATGATATATCGATTGCGATTTTTTTCTTTAAAGAATAAACCGATACCGAAGATAAACAAGAGAAAGCTAAGCGGATTAATAAACAGGATAAATTCCTGCATGAAATTTTCTATTTTAATATTGAAGCTAGATTTATAGATAACATAGGTTTTGACCCACATGAGCAATGTCGCAATCAGTAAAAATGACATCGCCTTTAATCTTTTCTTTCGCATTGTAACCTCCTTATGCTAAGCAAGCACTCAAGCTAGGGATACACCCTAATTATTGGTGCTTCTTCAAAAATAACTAAACTATATCTTATCCTGTATGTGCTGGAAAATCAACGTCTTTTTCCTCATGACAAACTTATGAATATGCTAAACATTTCATTTCATGCCCATCTATCGCTTTTTTTAATAAAAATGACATCATGATGACTTTTTTATTTAAGACAACCATTTGTTTTTTGCCATCCATGCACCGCCGATCACGCCTGCATCGTTTCCTAGTGAGGCAATCACCACTTCAACATCCTCAGCACATGGCGGGAAGGCATGATGTTTGACGACACGCTCTACTTTACTGCGAAGAAGCTCGCCCGCTTTAGATACCCCCCCGCCAATGACGATTTTCGTTGGGTTTAAGGCACTAGCCAGATTCGCAAGGACAAGACCAAGATGGGTTGTCACTTCATCTACCACACGCATCCCAAGTTCGTCTCCGTTTTCTGCTGCCTCAAATACATCCTTTGCAGACAGTGAAGTAAGTGAGCCAAGTGATGATGTATGGCTATTTGTTTGTAATGTATCTTTTGCGATTCGGACGATACCTGTGGCAGACGCAATGGTTTCAATACAGCCTGTTCTCCCGCAGTTACATGGTGCTCCTTGAAAAGGAACGGCACAAATATGACCAATTTCTCCACCAGCACCTGTTTCGCCTTGAACCACTTCTCCATTGACAATAATACCGCCGCCAACCCCTGTGCCCAGTGTAACCATCAGGATGTTTTTGGCGCCATCACCTGCACCCTTCCACATTTCACCGAGTGCAGCAATGTTCGCATCATTTTCGATGACAGATGGAAGTCCTGTCTCTGCCTCTAAATGGTCTTTCAAGGGATAGTTTGTCCAGCCCAGATTCGTTGTTTTATAGACAATTCCGGATACTTTATCCACTGGTCCAGGTGCCCCCATACCGATCCCAATTAGCGCTGATTTCGGCATGCTGATCTCAACTAGTTTATGGTCAATTGACTTGGCAATGTCGACTGTAATTGTCTGCCCAGATTTATCCGTAGGAATCTCCCACTTATGCTGAATTTCACCATAAAGATTAATAAACGCAAGCTTAATTGTCGTACCGCCAAGATCAACTCCTACAAACCAATCCCCTGTCATACGTCCTCCACCTTCACATTGTTTTTCGATTTAATTTGGCTAGTTCCATTTGAAGGATGGTCATTGCGTTTGACCATTCAGTTCGATCGATGATGCCCGATGTGTACATTTCCTTCAATTCATCTGCCATAAATTCTAATTCCACTTCACGATCTCCGAAATACACGTAATTTCCAAATCTCATGAGCAGCTGCTGTACATCATATAACGTTTTCATTATTTTCACCATTTCTCTAAATCAACAGATAGGATAAGCGTATTCATAAATACGCTTTCAGTCAAGTCATTCAACGTGTTTGGGTGTTTTCAATATATTGTTTCAACTTTAAAAATTGGTCATTTTGCGGATCTTGTTTTAATGCTTTTTCGATGAAGTCGTCTGCTTCCGCTGTCTCGCCTTTTTCTACATATAACAACGATAAGTGATACAATTTATTCGGCTCATTTGGATCTTTTTCGAGCGACTTTTGCAAATACTCAATGGCCTTGTCAAGATGTCCAAGCTGCGCTTCGGAAAGTGCATATATATGAAGTGCTTCAGCTGAGGCATCCTTTTGCTTTACATATTCCTCTAGACGCTGACTTGCTTCGCTATAGTTCTTTTCATCAAATAAACTCGCTGCCTCGCTAGTTGCCGCCGCTTCTTTTTGATCGTCTGAATGAAACCCTGTATACAATCCAAACCCGCCAATAAGAAGGAGAAGAAGACTAGCAAGAAGCATTTTGACAGGCTGAAACTGTTTAGGAAGACGGACCACTAAAGCGGCTAAAAATCCACCTACAAGCCCCCCAAGATGCCCTGCATTATCGATCCCTGATACAGTGAAACCTATCCCTAAGTTGATGAGAATAATCACGATAATATTTGTCCCCATCGTACGAAAGAAGAGCTTCCGGTTAGAGATCGCTAAATATAGCAATGCACCTAAACAGCCAAAGATCGCACCCGATGCTCCGGCTGCGATGGCTGTATTAAACACAAAGCTCGCTATAGAGCCAAAGATACCGGAAATCAAATAAATTAGCAAAAATCTTCTTGAACCATAAATTCTCTCAACAGCCGCTCCAACGGACCAAAGAGCAAATGTATTAAAGAGTAAATGCGTCAAACCAATGTGTAAAAACATAGGTGTCACAAAGCGCCACCATTCACCCTCTAAAATCAGCACATTATTTTTCGCACCGAATGCTGTTAAAGTGGCTGTATTGGTACTTCCACCAGATAATTCAAGTAAAAGAAACATCACCACTTGAACTGCGATTAACAAGTAGGTGAAAATCGGTCTGCCATTTTGAAAAACGGCCCGTTCTCGTTCACGCTGCTTTTCCTGATCTTGAAATGCCTGAAGCACGTTCATTTTAAGCTGCATCACATCTTCGGCTGTATCTGCCTTCGCCTCTTCTACATCAAGCGAAAGTGATGTATTCAGCCATTTTTGCAGCTCGTGTCCATCGTTTTGAAGGGTTTCTTCATTCAGTAAAACAGGTGTCACCGTCACCTTTTGCTGTTTTTGCGGTTGACCGTTTATGTCTTCCCAATCATCTACTGGATGATCAGCTGTAAATTGTAGCTGCAGGAGATGAAGAGAACGTTTACGCATGGCTTCTCTCAACTGATTCATCCGAAAGGCCTGCTCTTCCATATCTCGAACGATCTCCTGTCTAAAATTCACATCTCTTCTATATAGACGGATGAGATCATATCCTGAGTTTCGTGGTGCTTCAAAAAAGATTTCATCTTCTGGGTACGGACTTTGAATCATCTCGTATCCTTTTTGTCTTAGTTCATCAATCACTCGCCAAAATAGACTATCTATGACATTCATTCATTCGCGCTCCATTTTTTACATTATTATAGCAAGAATTACTCTTATACGCATTTCTCAACAAAAAAATCCCGGCTTTTGCGGGATTAAAATGCTTGGCGAATAAATTTCGTCCGAAAATATGGGATTTTCATCAGCCATTTAATAAAAAAGTGACGCACTTGGTTTTGACCTAAGATCAAATTCATGACCCGATAACGATTTTGCACAAGAACGAATGCAAACAGTGTGAACACAATGCTCCAAATCATTTTATTCATCATATTCCCTCCTATGTTCGTATCGTGGCTTAAATAGGATTTGTTTATGCATGAACCATCATTTTTATCGCTGACAATGGCCTCTTTTATTAGTCAGTTTTCACAGCCTAATCCCTTGTTCTTTTGATTGAATATAAAACTCTTCTCCATACTCTGTTTGAAGATAAGATACATCAAATTGTTGAAGGTCAATCAAATCCTTGAACGTATGAGGCAGTTTACCATTCCACTCTAACTCTTCGATCTTATGCGGGAAGTTGTGATCGTTTGGATTTGGTATATGGATATATACTGCGTCTAATGCAGGATCTTGTTCGTAAATACAAATCCATGTTTGATATGGCTTTTCAAAACCTTCAAGCAGCTTGAGTGTTCTATTGTACAAGGCGACATGAGCTTTAATATGCTCTCTTCTTATTTTCAAGCTATTTTTCCCAACACCCCAAAAATCAAGATGTGTATGAAAAAAATCGAACCAATAATCATGATCAAGTTGTAAGTCAAAAGTATTCACTTCCTCCCACAAATTACGGAAGTATCTTTTCTTTCCTCGAAATTTTTTCAAAACACGCCTCCTACTAGCTAAAATGCCATGAGCTAATGAAACGATCTCAACACAAAAAGCCCGTTTTGGACAATGAGCGGGCCTTCACTTTTGATATAACGTACCTTTTTCACTGACAATCATAGAAACCGGTATGTCGTGCGCTTCAGCCGGTATATGCCTCGTCTGCTGTAAAGACAAACAAAGGGCAATCGTTACGCCGTGGTAGTCCGCTAAGTAGCGATCATAATAGCCGCCACCAAATCCAATCCGGTAACCACGTTGATCGAAGCACACCCCAGGGACAATGATCAAATCAATGGCTTCTTTATGCACAGCTGTAGACTCAAGAGGATCTGGCTCCAATAGCCCAAAGTAGCTGGATGTCATCTTTGTTTCAGGTGTATATTCATAAAACACCATCTCTTTTGTTTTCGGAAAACAGGTGGGAATACAAACTGTTTTTCCTTCTTCCCACGCTTTTTCAATCAGAGGCATTGTCGGTATTTCTTTTCCCCTAGACATAGTCAAAGCAATCGTTTTCGCCTGTTTCCATGCTGGCAGCTGCAACACGTGTTCATGAAGTAGAGCGGCGTGGCGATTGAACTCTTCAGCGCTTATCTGATCAAGCATGGCTAATGTTTGAAGGCGGAGCTCCTTTTTCATACAGGTTCATCTCCCATCATAAAAAAACAGCAGGAAAATTCCCTGCTGCTTACTTTGTTTCACGATGTAAAGTTTGTTTTTTATCACGTGAGCAATACTTTTTGAATTCAACGCGATCTGGATTGTTTCGCTTATTCTTTTTAGTAATATAGTTACGCTCACCGCATTCAGTGCAAGCTAGAGTAATATTTACGCGCATGTTTTTCCCTCCAAACTAAAATCAATTCACATTCAGACCTAACTATAATACCACTTCTAGCTAAGGAATGCTAGAATGTTTTTTCACCAATTTCATTTTTCAATGCATTCCACCCGCATCCTGATCCATATTGTCTAGTCATGTGATGAAAAATCGCCTTCTCCCCTATAAAAACACGTTCTTTGTCGTACTGTATACATGAGAACCCCCTCTTTGTTCCACAGCTTTTTTTCATCTGATCCGTCTTCTTTTATTTTAACAGCGGGCAAGGTTTTCATACTCGGTTTCCCTATAAAAAGAAAAATGATGAAAAAAAGGTGATTTTTTCAGCAATTCCTTTTGAAACTAGCTTTTTTATGGTATAAAAAAGAAGGGTCGAAAACTGTCTGAAACAAACATGAGAGCCTTTTTTGGCTTTCAGCATTAAAATATGAATAAAAGGTGATGAAACATGGAAATTGCAATTATCGGATTGCTTGTTGTCAGTATTGTACTGATCGCATTCTCATATTTTCAAAGAGAGCCGATTAAAGAAGTCGAACAGGAACTTGAAACACTTCAACTATCTGCAATGCAAGAAATCTATAAACTGAAAAAGAAAATGAAGGTTCTTGAAGAAGAATTGCTTGAAACAAACATCGTTGTCCGCAAGCATTCAGAAATTGATCCATCTATTGCAAGACAAATCATTTCAAAGCATCAAAATGGCATGTCTCCTGAGGCCATTGCGCGCGCTGAGCATGTATCTGTAGAAGATGTGAACATGATCATTAAAGACAACGAGAGGGTGCTTGTATGACGAAAAAAAGCATCCAAACGTTTGCAGCAGGTATGATTCTTGCAACTGGTGTTCTGGCGATCGTCTTTTTCCTTACTGGAAAAGATGAAGCGGCAGCTGATTCTACAACAAAAGAAACCCTCGCAGCGAAAGTGACAGACACTGACGTGAAAAATTACTTAGACTCTAAAAAAGAAGTCTCCGTCAGCCGTGAAACATATCAACAACTTCTTGATTATAAAGAAAAAGCGCTGAAAGCAAATGAAGACGGCGATTCTCAGAACGATAAACAAACAACGGACAAGCCAAAAGGCAAAACGGTTAAATTCGTGATTAAAAACGGTATGAGCACAAGTGATGTTTCAGACATGCTTGAAAAGGACGGAATCATCAACTCGTCTAAAGATTTTAATGATTACGTGATAGACGCTGGCTACCATAAAGAAATTCGTGCCGGCAAATTCAATTTAAAAACAGGTATGACATTCAAACAAATCGTCAAAGCCTTAACAAAATAACATCAAAAACCCCCTGGCGGCATTGAGCACCAGGGGGTTTTTGATTATCCAAATCTTCCTGATATATAATCATTTGTTCTTTGATCATTCGGCTCTGAAAACATCACATTCGTATCATTGACCTCAACAAGCTCGCCCATCAAAAAGAACGCTGTTCGGTCGGATACCCTTGCCGCTTGCTGCATATTATGCGTCACAATGGCAATCGTGTATTTCTCTTTCAGTTTCATGATCAATTCTTCAATCTTTAATGTTGAAACAGGATCAAGCGCAGATGTTGGTTCATCCATTAATAGAATATCAGGGCTTGTGGCAATGGCTCTTGCGATACAAAGGCGCTGCTGCTGACCGCCGGAAAGACCTAATGCAGGCGCACTCAATCGATCTTTCACTTCATCCCAAAGGGCAACATCACGAAGCGCTTTTTCAGCGATTTCTTTCAATTGCTGCTTGCTCTTCACCCCATGAATTCTTGGCCCGTAGACGACATTATCAAAGATAGATTGAGGGAATGGGTTTCCCTTTTGAAAGACCATCCCGACGTTTTTACGCAGTTCCACTAGATCGACACGGCCTTTTAAAATATTGTCACCGTTATACATCATATCCCCGGTGATTTTCACACCTGGCACTGTTTTGACCATGAGATTTAAGGTCTTTATAAATGTTGACTTTCCGCAGCCGGACGGGCCGATAATCGCTGTGACCTCATGCTCTTTAATGTCTAAATCAATATGCTTCAGTGCGTGATGCTGACCGTACCAAAGGTTCATATCATTCACACGAAACACTTCTTTTTTGGCTGTTTCAATTGCTACTGCATTCATCAAAATCCACCCGCCTTATCCGAATCGACCATTAATATAGTCTTCTGTTTTTTGCTGCGCAGGACGTGTAAAGATACGTTCAGTCGCATCGTATTCCACTAGATCACCGTTCAGGAAAAAGGCTGTATGATCAGATACACGTAACGCTTGCTGCATATTATGTGTGACAATGACAATCGAATAATCATGTTTCAATTCCGATAATAGCTCTTCAATTTTTGCATTTGAGATCGGGTCTAAGGCAGAAGCCGGTTCATCTAATAAAAGCACGCTAGGTTTCATCGCAAGGGTACGTGCAATACAGAGACGCTGCTGCTGGCCACCTGATAATGATAAGGCAGAGCGGTGCAAACGATCTTTGACCTCATCCCATAGCGCTGCCTTTGTTAAGCTTTCTTCTACCGCATCATCAAGCACTGATTTCCTTTTTTCACCCGCATATTTTAGCGCATGCGTAATGTTGTTGTAGATGGATTTAGGAAATGGATTTGGCTTTTGGAAGACCATCCCGATTTCTCTTCTTAAATTCACCACATTAATACGGTCATCCAAAATATTTAACCCTTCGTACATGATCGCCCCTTCACTTCGTGCACCTGGAATCAGGTCATTCATGCGGTTAATACTGCGTAAAAAAGTCGATTTTCCGCACCCTGATGGGCCAATTAATGCAGTGATTGCATTTTTTTCAATTTCAAATGAAATTTGATTGACCGCTCTTTTTTCACCATAATAAATACTTAAATCCTGCACCTGTAGAATCTGTTCCGCTTGAAGTGGAGCCTTTTTTGCTGCAATCTCTTTTTTTTCTGCTAGCATTTGAACCATATCCCCTTCACACCTCTCACTATTTATTTTGACGTAAGCTTCTTATGAATAAATGAACCAAGCCATCTAGCTGCTAAGTTGAATACTAAAACAGAGAGCACAAGTACGGCTGATGCACCATTTGCAATGGCCTCTGCATCTGGAATAATCCCCTGTGTATTGACGTTCCATATATGAACGGCTAATGTTTCTGCCGGTCTAAAAATATTCAGTGGTGACGTATCGGAGAAAGGACTCCAGTTTGTAAAATCAAGACGCGGTGTTGAAAGACCTGCTGTGAAAAGAAGAGCAGCCGCCTCACCGAAAACTCTTCCCGATGCTAAAATCGCTCCGGTAATAATGGATGGAATCGCACCTGGGATTAGAACTGTCTTCACTGTATGCCACTTTGTCACACCGAGCGCAAGCGATGCTTCCTTTTGATCCTTCGGTACAGATCGAAGTGCATCTTCTGTCACCCTGACCATCACTGGCAGATTAAAGACAGTGAGCGCAAGGGCTCCTCCGATGATCGTATAGCCCCATCCTGTTAAATTAACAAACATCAGCAAACCAAACATACCGATGACGATCGATGGCAGGGAAGATAACACTTCAATACATGTACGAATAAAATCAGTCACTTTATTTTGAGGTGCATATTCTGCCATGTACACCCCGCCGCCCACGCCAAGAGGCACGGTAAACAGCATCGTAATAAATAGAATGTAAAACGAGTTAAACAGCTGATCCCTAATACCGCCGCCAGAGCCAATCGCACTTGAGCGGGTAGTCAAAAAGTCAAAATTTAATTCTTTGGCACCGTTGAAGATGATATAAGAAAACAAGCCAACAAGTATCGCCGTAATAATGGCGGCACATAATCCAAAAACGATTGTGGCAAAACGATCGGTCATTTTGCTATTCATTAAATCTTCCTCCTAGATGACAAGTATCTGATAATGAGTATGAACATAAATGATACAACTAGAAGGACAAGTCCCATTGACCAAAGTGTATTGTTTTCAACACTTCCATACGTTGTATGTCCCATGTTTAACGTAATAATGGTTGTTAATGTACCAGCTGTGTCCATAATACTTTCTGGTAGATTACGCGTGTTTCCAATGACCATCTGAACGGCAAGGGCTTCTCCAAATGCTCTTGCCATTCCAAGCACGACTGCTGTCATTAATGTCGGAAGCGCTGCAGGTACAAGAACACGTCTGATCGTTTGCCATCTTGTTGCGCCTAATGCATACGATCCCTCACGTAAACTTTTTGGAAGTGAAGCCATTGCGTCAGTTGCAATGGATGTAACAGTTGGCAGAATCATAATAGAAAGGACAATCGTTCCTGCTAAAACACTGTGCCCTGAACCGCTTGACTTAAAGTGTCCAATAAACGGCACCAATACTGTAAGACCTATGAATCCGTAAACAACGGATGGAATCCCTACAAGCAGTTCAATCACTGGCTGGAGAATTTTCCGTCCCCATGCAGGTGCAATTTCTGTCATAAAGATCGCTCCTGCGATGCCTAGCGGTGCTGCTATGAGTGCTGATAGAAGCGTGACAGCGATTGATCCAAAGATAAATGGAAATGCGCCGTATTGCGGATTTTCTGCTGTAGGGTTCCAATTGATACTGGTTAAGAACTCAATTGGGCTTACACCATTTACGATGAAAGATTGTAAACCCTTAATGCCAAGGAAGATCGTGATGGCAATTGATACAGCAATCATGAAGAATGCGCAAAATTTCACCAAAATACTTCCTCTTACTTCATCCATTTGCCTATTTTTTTTCGAGCTGATCAGTCGATCGCTCGCTTCTGTATGTTCTATCTGTTTCATCTTTTTCTACACTCCTATGAATGTCATAAAAGGAAAAGTGAAAAGCTCCACTTTTCCTTCATCATCAATTCAAGACCTTTTACTTATCTGTTTGTTTGCCTGTTGCGTCTCTTTCTACTTTCATATTAGAGACTGAGATGTAGCCTTGGTCTTTAACGATTTCTTTTTGTACTTCGTCACTCATCAAGTAATCTAAAAATTGTTTTGCTAAACCGTCTGGCTCACCTTTTGTATAAGAGTGCTCGTATGCCCAAATTGTATATTTACCGCTTTCTACATTGCTTTCTTCTGGTTTCACACCATCAATGCTAAGCGGTGTAATTTTGTCATCTGTTAAATAAGAGAATGCTAGGTACCCAATCGCACCTGGTGTTTCTGCAATCAACTTTTTCACTGTGTTTGAAGAATCCTCTGTGATTCCTTCTGCAGGTGTCGCGCCGTCAAGTGCATATTTCACAAATGTTGCACGAGTTCCTGATGAGTCAGGTCTGTTCACAAGTGTGATTTTTTGGTCTTTCCCGCCAAGCTCTTTCCAGTTTTTGATTTTACCAGTGAAGATTTTTTTCAATTCGTCCTTTGTGATGTCTTTGACACCAACTTCAGGGTTAACAGCTGCCGCCATTCCAACAACTGCTACTTTGTGGTCTGTTAAAGCTTTTGCGTCGATTCCGTCTTTCTCTTCTGCGAATACATCTGAGTTACCAATTTGTACAGATCCTTCTGATACTTGAGAAAGTCCTGTTCCTGAACCGCCGGCTTGTACTTGAATATCGGCTTTTGGATGTTTATCCATGAATTTTTCTGCTGCCGCAAGAACTAAAGGCTGCATCGCAGATGATCCTGAGATGGTAATGGAACCTGATGCCTCATCTTTGTTTGAAGCATTTCCTTTACTGTCTTTTGAATCTCCGCTTGAGCTGCTGTTTCCGCATGCTGTGACGAATGCTAACAATGCGATAGTAAGGAAAGAAAGCAGCCATAATTTGTTCTTTTTCATTTCAAGAATACCCCCTGAATAATTTGTCCTACGAGTAATACATTAAAGGTTCTTTATTAATTTCGTTTAAATGGAATGTTAAGGTTTTGTAAATGTCGAAGATTTGTAGAGAAATTGCGGGGTTTTTTATGATTTTTGTCAATTTATATCGAAAAGTTTGAAGAAAATATAAAAAAACGCCCACAAAAAGTGAGCGTTTTTACCTAGAATAGGTCTAGTTATTTGTTTCTGCTTCATTTTCAATTTTGTTTTTGTTCTTCGCTTGTGTATCATTGCTTTCCTGTTTCGATTTCAGTTCAAAGTACTTGTCTAATACTTGTTCACCAATATCATTTGTAATTGGATAGCGCTGGTTGTAATCTTGATACACCCAAGGCACGACGACTGAAATCGCTACTTCTGGATTATCAGCAGGCGCATACGCAACAAGTGTTGTGTTATACGTCGGTGTGCCGCGTTTGCTTTTAATCGGGCCGTCATAGAATGATTGAGCGGTCCCTGTTTTGCCAGCTGGATTGTATTTTTTGTTACCAAAGTTCGAATATGCTGTCCCTCTTGGGTTCTGCATCACAAGCTTGAACCCTTGCTGTACGCGTTTGATCTGATCACTTGTCATATCGAGCTTATTTAGTACATCCGGCTTGACGGACTCCGTTACAGCCCCAATGCCTCTTTGCGGATCTGGCTCTCTCACTTCTTTTACGAGCTGAGGACGTAAACGATAGCCGCCATTGGCAATCGTTGAGACGTATTGCGCCATTTGCAGCGGTGTAAACGTGTCATATTGTCCAATCGCATAGTCAAGTAAAAGACCAGATTGTGTAGATGTTCCACGATAACCAGTTGCTTCGTTTGGCAGGTCAATACCTGTCTCCACTCCAAGACCAAATTTACTAAAATTGTAACGGAACGTATCAAACGCCTTTGTATCAATTGGGAGCGCCTGGTTCTTACGGTATTCCCCTTTTCCGATAGCGATCGCTGTTTTGAACATATACACGTTTGATGAACGCTCTAGCGCTGTTAAATCATTAATGAGTCCCATATTTGCATAGGATTTCTTTGGCGGTGACTGCGCGATATAGAGCGGTTCATCGTATTGTGTACTTCCGATGTGAATAGCCCCTGTTTTATATCCTGTCAGTACAGTTGCCCCTTTTACAGCTGATCCCATCGCATATGATGATGTCATCGTTCCTAGTGCATAGTCATCAAATTTGTATGTCCCATTCTTATTGGTAATCTGTTTACCCGCAATCGAGAGCACTTCCCCATTTCTCGGGTCCATCATGACAACAAACGCACGATCAAGAAGTTCTGTGCCGCCTCTTTGCTTCGCACTTTTCAAGTTCTTTTCGATGATTTTTTCCACCGCTTTTTGCAGCTGAATATCAATCGTCAGCACAAGGTCTTTCCCGCTCTTTCCTTCTGTTAACACTTTAGAGCTTGTGACATTGCCTTCTTTATCTGTTGTACTTTGTTCTTTTTCTTTTTGACCTTGCAGCACATCTTCATATTGATATTCTAGATAGCTTTTTCCTACACGATCATTTCGGCTGTAGCCGAGTGATAGATAATGTTCAAGCAGTGACGACGGAAGACCTTCATCACTTGAAGACACACTGCCGAGCATACTGCGGAGCAGTCCTTTATAAGGATAGCTGCGCGACCAGTCTGTTGTGACATCTACACCTGGCAGCTCGTCCAAATGCTCAGAGACGTAAGCAATTTCACTTGGTTTTACATCTTCATTTTTAATGAATTGAGGCGTAAGTGCATAGCCTGCATCCATTTGTCTTTTAATCGCAAGCACTTGCAAATCTTTTTTCGTCAGTTGATTTAATTCCTTGTCTGTGATGCGTTTCAGCTGGAGCTCGTATAGTTTATCATCAGAGACCTTATCGTCACCCTTTAAATCGGCTTCCTTTTGAACAAGCTTTTTCGCTTCATTCGGATGGGTTAAGATCCAGAAATCTTTTTTATCACGATCTGTGATTTTCTTCGTACTTACGTGAATCATATCCGCTAATTTTGTTGCCACTTTGAGCCGCTCTTCTTGTGAAGTCGTCGAGGTTCTCGTATATGTAATGGCATTTAGCGCTTTATTGCTGACAATCGTATTATAGTTTCGATCATAAATTTTTCCTCGCGGAGCAGATGAACTTACATTCACGTCTTCTTGTTTTTCTGCCTGCTTTTTATAATCTTCTCCATTCACAATCTGTACAAAACCGAGTCTGACCACAACACCGGTAAAAATAATGAACGCAGCTAAAAATAATAAATTCAGCCGGATCGGAAGTGTTTTGCGCCCTTCCTTCGCGTCTTTTTTGTTTTTCTTGTTTCTCATCACATCACCTTTTCTATCAAGAAAGAAATGGCACCCCTTTTTGTGTATAAAAGGTGCCATCATCATTTTAGCTGTTTTTCTATCATTTATCTAGAAATTTGATGTTCCTTTGGTAAGAAATTTTACCTTTCTCCCTTCATAAGGTTCGTTTGAGAAACAGGCTTTTGACCGTCAGCCTCTTTTATATCAGCTGTTTTTTCTTTTAAATGAATGTCTTTTACAAAATAATAAATAAGGGTGTGCCCCGCTCCGAGTACGACTAGTGAAGCAGGAATCCCAAGCCGATCGCCCAGTAAGGTGACCGATAAAAGAAAAAAGACAATCGAACAAATACGCCCTGCATTTAAAAATAGTTCTCTGACCACAATATATTCAATTCGGGCTTTTCTTGCATATCTGGCATGACCGATGACATCGTAAGTTAAAGAGACATACGGAACAAGCAGCAGCGGGTATCCGATCGCAATGGCTACAGCGTACATAAGGAGTGATACATAGGACAAGTGAAAGACGATTAAAAATAAAGCACCGTATAAAATAAGCCCGCCAAACATAATTGCTTTTTTGCGCCATTTTTTCTTAATCAAACGGGTAGCAAAGAAATAGGCAAAAAAGGCAACACCTGAATTGACTAGACCAAATGTGCCTAAAGCAAGCTCACTGTTTGTTGCAATAAACACAAAGACACTGATTAAAAAGACAAACACGCCTTCACGAAGCCCCTGAAAAAAGTGAGCAGTTGTGATCTTGCGCCAATTCTCGTCCGCATGGCGCTCTTTCCAAATTTGCTTAATGATAAATTTTCCTTTTGATTGTCTTCTCTTGAGGAAAAAGCTCATCACAACCGCTAGTGAAAACAAAAAAAGCGATAAAGTGAAAATCACTGTATAGCCTGTATCATCCGTTAATTGAGAAATCACAATTCCTGCAATGAGCGGCCCGATCATACCGGCTGTAGAGGTAAGCACCCCTAAAAATCCATTAAAGAAATCCCTTGTTTCAGGTTCAGTAATCTCAAAAGTGAGCACGTTAAAGGCAAGCCAGTAAAAACCATAGCCGATTCCAAGCACACTGCCTAATAACACGAGCCGGGCTGCCGCTTGCTCCCCTGCCATGAGAACAATTAAGTAAAAAGCGGCTAAGAAGATGACACCGAAACGAAGGACAAATGCACGATCTATTTTTTTAGCGAGCCGTCCAGCAAATAAAAAGGTAATGGGCTGAAGGACAACAATCGCCAAGTTATAAATCGCAAGGTCTGTAAATCGCCCAGACTGTTTCCATAAATACACGTTCACAAACGTATTAGAAAGCGCAATCGCAAGTGCGTATAATCCGCCAATCGTGAGGAGGAGCAATAAATCTCTTGTGACATCCATGTCCCCGAACATTTTCTTTAATCTGCTCATATCATTCATTCTCCTTTTCTACACAATAGTCTGTCTCATCAAAAGGCAGATATGTAAAAAAAGGAGGGAAAATATAAAAAGACCCGCTCTCAAAGAGAAGCAGGTCTTTTCAAATCAAATCATTTATTTAGCTTCGCTGTAAAGGCGAGCTACTTCATCCCAGTTCACAACATTCCAGAATGCTGAAATGTAATCAGGACGACGGTTTTGGTAGTTTAGGTAGTAAGCATGCTCCCAAACGTCTAGTCCTAGGATTGGTGTTTTTCCTTCAGTTAAAGGAGAATCTTGGTTTGGTGTGCTTGTGATTTCAAGTTTGCCATTGTTCACAACAAGCCATGCCCAACCAGAACCAAAGCGTCCTGCAGCTGCTGCAGCGAAATCAGATTTGAATTTTTCAAATCCTCCTAATTCTTTTTCGATCGCATCTGCAAGTTCACCAGTTGGTGCGCCGCCACCGTTTGGTGAAAGAAGCGTCCAGAATAATGAGTGGTTCGCATGTCCTCCGCCATTGTTACGTACAGCTGTACGAATGTTTTCAGGCACAGAGTTCAAGTTAGCCACTAGCTCTTCAATTGATTGATCTTCAAGAGCTGATACACCTTCGATTGCTTTGTTTAAATTTGTTACATAAGTGTTATGGTGTTTTGTGTGGTGAATCGTCATTGTTTCCTTGTCGATATGTGGTTCTAATGCATCGTAAGCATATGGTAATTCTGGAAGTTTAAAAGCCATGGTTAAATTCCTCCTTAGAAATGTATGTACTGAAATGCTTCCTTAGTAAGTAAGCAATTCACCCTAATCAAAGAGTATCAAAAGAAACGGCTTGTTTCAACGTTATTGCTCATGTTCTGAAACATTTCAGTGTTTATTTTGTATTTAACCCTTCAGAAAGAGTGTTAAACACCGATTTTCCATTTAGCGAAGCACATAAAACAAAAAGATTCCCAGCATCAGTGCTTGAATCAACCCTTTTGCAAATACGCCTGACACAAAACCAATTAATGAGCCAAGCCCAACTTTCACACTTGTCTTCAGATCTTTTTGATGAACGAGCAGCTCTGCGATGACACTGCCGATAAATGGACCAATGATAATTCCAGCAATCGGAATCACAAAAGGACCGGCTAAAAGCCCAATGGTACTTCCCCAAATGGCCGCCCGGCTGCCGCCAAAACGTTTCACCCCAATTAGATTGGAGACATAATCCGCGGCAAATAACACAGCTGTAAACATGGCTTGAATGAGCCAAAAGGTGAGCGTCAATTTCTCAAAGCTAAAAAAGAGCCCATATAAAATAAACCCAAGAACCATGAAAACCACACTAGGAATGATTGGATAGACAAGTCCCACAAACGCAATGATAAATGCACAGCCGATCAAAATCCAATACAGCACGTCCAATCCGCAGCCGCCTCCTTTTTATATGCTGTATACATTATGCCTCATTCCTTCTATCTTAACCAGCAATGAAGGCCGTACTTGTACTGGATGGATAGACATTGATACAATGTGAGAAATAGAAAAGAATGTAGGAAGTGAATCGGTTGAACGTATTTAGTTTATTGTTAAAAGGAATTTATTCACCAAAAGATATTGCCAGAGCACGTTTTACTGGGATTGGAAAGGCCATTTTATTCATCTTTATCCTTTCGATCATCGCAGCTGTCCCCCAGGGCTATCATATGAGCAAAGAGATTTCAAATGCGATGTCAGGATTTCAACATGTGATTAAAAAAGATTTACCCGACTTTTCCATTGAAAAAGGAACGCTTCAAGCGGATCAAAGCACGCCGATAGAAAAAGAAGAAAATGGCATCACGATTATCTTTGATCCCGCTGAAAAAATAAAATCAAGTGAGCTTGAATCAAAACAAACAGCCATTGCGTTATTGAAAGAAAAAGCAGTGATTGCCATTGACGGACAAATGACAGATATTCCATACCAGCTGCTTGGCGGAACACTCACAAAAGATGAACTTGCCAGCGTCACAAACCAGAATCAAGCGATCATTATCCCTGTCATTTGTGTCCTGCTGTACCTATCTACTGCTGCTCTCATGTTCATCAGCGCAACATTCCTAGCCATGCTTGGCACATTTATTAAACGAATGCAGCAAAAAGAGCTGTCCTTTCAAATGCTTTGGAAGCTCTCTGCCTATTCACTCACATTAACAACCGTCTTTTTCGCCATCATGAGTGCATTAAACACGCCGGTTGCGAACTCATTTTTATTAAATTGGGTGATTAACTTTATTTTCTTATATCTTGTCGTTAAAGAGATACCTGCAAAGAAATAAGCTCCCTCATTTTGGGGAGCTTTCAGATTGTTGACAAAGGGCTAAAATGTTGTTGATTTTAGCCCTTTGTCTTCTTCTCAGCGTGATAGAAAACCTTTGCAGTCTAGGAAGGACGAGCACTGGCACGGAGCGAATTTGTCATTCGTGAGTACCAGCGCACAGGACTGACAAAGAATGCGAGGGTTTGCCTACACGCTGTAAGCTCCCTCATTTTGGGGAGCTTTTTTTGTTTTGACCCTATGACTCATCTGGATGGATGATCGCAAATAAATAGTGATCCTCCCACTTATCATTGATCTTTACTTTTTTACGATGAAGTCCCTCATTTTCAAACCCTGTCTTCTCAAGCACACGAATGGAACCAATGTTAGATGGTTTTACGCCAGCCTCAATACGGTGAAGGTACAGTTCATTAAAGGCATAATCGATAATCAAACGAATCGCCTCTGTCATATACCCCTTCCCGCCTTGCTTTTCATCAAGTACATATCCAAGCAAAGCCCCTTGAATCGGTCCTCTTTCAACAGAATTGAGTGAGATCGTTCCAATTAATGCTTCTGTTTCATTTAAGAAAATACCGTGCATATAGGCTTCATCTTTTGCACGCCTTTGCATACTGCGGTTAATCCGTTCCTTTTGACGAGGTACAGTAAAAAAATCATCCTGAACCAAAGGTGTAAATTGCTGAAAATAGGTGCGGTTTTCTCGTTCAAGTGTTAATAGTGCTTCTGCATCACTTTCTGTTAGTGTTCTTATATATATGCTGACTGATTTTCTTCATATACTCTCCCCCTGTTTTTATTTTATCATAATAAAGAAAGGGCTTAGGCTTGCTTTTTCCAAACTTTTTTCACTTACAAGTCATACTAGAACTCACTAGAACCACCCTTTCTAGCTTTTTCACTCTTTTTTGTTCTATCAACTCAGGGACATGCATAAACTGAATTAAACTCTTAAAAGCGGTGAGTAAAATGCGGCGAATGATTTTTTTACTAGTCAGTTTGTTTGTCCTCTTTATTATCTTTTTTGATTTGAAAAATGGAACGATCCCCGTTCAAGAAGGCCCTGCTGTTCCCGCCAGCGCCTTTCAAACAGCTGAAAAACAGGCATATAAAACTGTCACTGTCAAACAAGGTCAAACCGTCGTCTCTATCGTACATACAAGTAAGCCATTAGATGAAGTGATTGAAGATTTTGAAGCACTGAATCAAGGCGTCAAAGCGAACGAAATTCGGGCAGGCAACACATACAAGTTTCCGGTCTATAAGAGATAAAACGTTAATTCCTTGTCATTCATACAAAGAGACTGTTACAATATGAGATGTAAAACACGTCGTACACTGCAAACGAATTGCATGTACACTAAGGAGCGATTGACAAGTGAGTGAAGTCACACATCGTACAAAAACGCGTCCCGTCAAAGTGGGACCTTTAACTATAGGTGGAAACAATGAAGTCGTCATTCAAAGTATGGCGACAACCAAAACACATGATGTCGAAGCGACAGTAGCTGAAATTAAACGTTTAGAAGAAGCTGGCTGTCAAATCGTGCGTGTCGCATGCCCAGATGAGCGTGCAGCAAATGCGATTGCGGACATTAAAAAACAAATCAACATTCCCCTTGTTGTCGACATTCATTTTGACTACAAGCTTGCACTGAAAGCCATTGAAGCAGGTGCAGACAAAATTCGTATCAACCCAGGAAACATCGGAAGACGAGAAAAAGTCGAAGCTGTTGTGAAAGCTGCAAAAGAAAAAGGCATTCCAATTCGTATTGGGGTAAACGCCGGTTCGCTCGAGAAAAAGATTCTTGATAAATACGGCTATCCAACAGCAGATGGTATGGTTGAAAGTGCACTGCATCACATTAAAATTTTAGAAGACCTAGATTTCCATGACATCATTGTCAGTATGAAAGCATCTGATGTAAACCTTGCGATTGAGGCATACGAAAAAGCAGCAAAAGCCTTTGATTATCCTCTTCATCTTGGGATTACAGAATCAGGTACGTTATTTGCAGGTACGGTCAAAAGTGCAGCTGGTCTTGGCGCAATCTTGAATATGGGGATTGGTAACACACTCCGTATTTCATTAAGTGCTGACCCGGTCGAAGAGGTCAAAGTGGCACGTGAATTATTAAAATCATTTGGTCTTGCATCAAATGCAGCAACACTCATCTCTTGTCCAACTTGTGGACGAATTGAAATTGACCTCATTAGCATTGCAAATGAAGTCGAAGAATATATTTCTAAAATTAAAGCACCAATTAAAGTAGCTGTTCTCGGATGTGCTGTAAACGGTCCGGGTGAAGCGCGTGAAGCTGATATCGGCATCGCTGGTGCTAGAGGTGAAGGCCTCTTATTCCGCAAAGGTGAAATTGTTCGGAAAGTACCAGAAGAAACAATGGTCGAAGAACTGAAAAAAGAAATCGATAAAATTGCTGAAGAACATTATGCGAAAATGGAAGCTGAAAAAGCAAAACAAGCGAACGCATAACAAAGAACGCCTGACATCACTGTCAGGCGTTTTTCTGTTCCTGCCCTGTTAAAAGAACGGGGTGATAAAGATGCCGAGGATGACGGAAACGATTCCGATCCCGATTGACCATGCGCCAAGCGCATGTGCTCCTTTTCTTCTTGCAATATAACCAACGACGATTGCCGCTACGCCTAATAGCACCGGCAAGACAAATAATGAGATAATCGCAATCGCGAGTGCTGTATAGCCTATCCCCTTACTGCCTGAATCGTCACCTACATGGTCACGTTCTCTTCTGTCTTCACGATCTCTTGATGCTTGATATGGCTCTGCTATTTCAGCAGCTGTTTCCTCTAAATAGCCATCATCATTACTAAATTGTGTGTCGATTTCACGATCATTTCTTCTGAAATCTTCGTCTCTTTCCATGATCAATTCCCCCTTTTGGTTAATAGAAAGGAGCTTTTTTAGTATGAGCAAAAATGTCTTTTTCATGTTTGCTAAAACTTGCTGGAATTGTGAATTGATTATGTTACACTTTAAGAGGATAAATATGAGGAGTGTGGGCATGTTACGTTTAGGAATTGATATCGATGGCACAGTCACGGCGCAGGACACCTTTGTCCCCTACTTAAATGAGTCGTTTCAATGTGACATCACACTAGATGATATGACGGAATATGATTTGACGAAGCTTTTAAAGATTTCAAATGAAGAATTTTGGGGCTGGATGAATGAGTATGAGCCTCTTATTTATAAACAGGCAAAGCCTGCCGAGGGTGCAAAAGAAATCCTCAATCAAATGAAACATCATCATCAATTGATTTATATCACAGCCAGAAGGCAGCATCACTCAGACATCACCTACAAATGGTTTGAGGAGAATCATGTCCATTATGACGATATCGAGCTTGTTGGCGGACATCATAAGGTGGCAGCTGTTCAAAAACATAAGATCGATGTGTTTTTTGAAGATCACCATGGCAATGCCACAATGATTGCAAAAGAAGCTGACATTCCAGTGATTCTGTTTAACTCACCGTATAATCAAATGCCGATTGATGAACGGATCATTCGCGTTAATAACTGGCAAGAAGCATCTCAATGGATCAAGCAGTATGAAAAGCGTCTGCAAACTGCTTACTAAAACAGGTCAAAAGCCGATACGTTTTTAATGTATCGGCTTCAGATTGTTGACAAAGGGCTAAAATGAACTTTATTTTAGCCCTTTGTCTTCGTTTAAGCGTGATAGAAAACCTTTGCAGCCCTAGGAAGGACGAGTACTGGAGCGGAGCGAATTTGACATTCGTGAGCACCGGAACGCAGGACTGACAAAGAATGCGAGGGTTTGTCTACACGCTGAAGCCGATACGTTTAATGTATCGGCTTTTGGATTGTACGATGATGTCCTTCTTTTATTAAAAAATGGTAGAGTGCACCAATCATACCTGCCTGATTGAAGTAGTAGCACGTTTCCATTGTCACCTGTATGTTTTTCCATGCATGCAAAGTATGTAAATGTTTCTCAATGTTTGGAATCAAATCGGGCCTTGCACTCACGCCACCGCCAATGAGGATTTTCTCTGGATTGAGAACTGTTGCCACATTGTAAATGCCGATTGCGATTCGTTTGTACCACTGATCGATCATCTTCTCAATGGCCGGATCATGCTTGGCTTTTTCAAAGATTTCTTGACCGTCGATTTGCTGACTTTGTGGAATTCCCTGCTGCTTTTTGTAGCTTCGTATCAATCCAGCTGTGGAAGCACTGCTGTTAAGTGTCGTAAACTGACCATTTTCTGTTTCTGTCAGCATCATGCCAAATTCACCGCCGCGAAAAGAGGCACCGCGAACAAGCTCGCCACCAGCAAAAATACCGCCGCCGACACCAGTCCCAAGCGTCATACATATAAAGCTGTCACACTCTTTCGCATGACCACTAAATTTTTCAGCCAGAGCTGCACAGTTCGCATCATTTTCTACTTCTACACGAAGTGATGTTTTTTCTTCCAAAAGCGTTTTGACATTTTGACCATTTAAAGCAATAATCGCTCCTGCAAATTCCGTATAACCCGTTTGACTGTCAACAAAACCCGGAAGACTCATCGCAATCCCTTTGATATCCCAAGCCCTTTGATACTCTTTCACCACGTTCTCCATGTCCTCTAAAAACGGCTCAAGCTGCCGGCAGTTTGTTTCGTAGTCGCCGCTCGTGATCAACTCTCCATTTCGATCCATGACCCCATGCTTTGTTTTTGTTCCGCCTACATCGAAAACGACATAATACGCCACCTTTGATCCCTCCCCCTATTTCTAAAGACTCAAATCTGCTTCTATAGATGATCTGTTGTTCTCATTTTAATGAAACAGTTATTCTTTGTAAAACGTTTTCAATATGACAAAACAAAAAGCCAGCCCATCGGCTGGCTTCTTTCATGAATGAACTTCCTTCGGTTCGCAAGAAGGACACGTTCCGTAAATCTCAAATTTATGTCCGCTAATATGATAATCCTCTAAATCAGCATCAAGCTTGTCCATAGGGCAAGCGTCGATTTCCTTTGTTTTACCACATGTCAAACAAATAAAGTGGTGATGATGATGGGAAAACGAACATTTAAAACGGAACAGTTTCTCCCCTGATAATTCCGTTGTCTCTAATATCCCAAGATCTTCATATAAAGACAGGTTTCGATAAATCGTATCAAAACTAAGCCCTGGGTAATCTTCACTTAATGCTGTTAATACATTTTTAGCGGTCAAGTATTTATCAGAATCAGAAAACAATTGAAGCATATCTTCACGTTTGCTTGTATATTTATAGCCTTTTTCCTTTAATAAATCAAGCGCTTCTTGTACGTTCATGATGATTCCCCCTTCTGAATTTCCCAATACTAATACACCCGATTAAAATCAAAATAGACAGCATCACAATGGTTCCACCCGGCGCTAAATCAAGATAATAACTTAAAATCAAGCCGACCATAACAGACAATTCCCCAAATAAGATGGAAAGGAAAATCGCCTGTTTAAACCCTTTGGCAATCCGAATACTTGCCGCAACAGGCAGTGTCATGAGTGCGGAGACTAGGAGTGTACCGACAATACGCATCGATGCTGCGATGACAAGTGCAACGACTAAAATAAAAATAAAATGAATCCACTTAGCTGAAATACCAGAAGCCTTCGCATGTTCTTCATCAAAAGAAAGCAAAAACAATTCTTTATACAAGAGCACAACCACTAATACAACGACCAGTGAGATCCCAACAATAATCCAAAGATCGAGTCTTGAAACCGCACTGACACTTCCGAACAAATAACTGAACAAATCTGTATTAAAACCATTTGCAAGTGAAATGAAAATAACAGAGATCCCAATACCACCTGATAAAATAATGGGAATCGCCAGTTCCTGATAATGTTTATACACAGAGCGCAGACGTTCAATAAACAATGAGCCAGCCACAGAAAAAGCCATTCCTAAGTAAAGCGGGCTCACCCCTGTCAAAAGTCCAAACTTTTTATCAAGGAACAAACTTGCCGCTATCCCAGCAAGTGACACGTGACTAAGTGCATCTGCGATGAGAGAGAGCCTTCTCACGACAATAAATACACCCAGCAAGGGCGCAATAAAGCCGATCAGCATACCTGCGATAAACGCATTTTGTAAAAATTCATAATGAAAAAATGGAAATAGCATTATTCATGTCCCCCATGATGGTGATGATCGTGATGAATCACTTGAATGTCATGCCCGTAAAATTGAGAAAGCGCCTGATCATCCATCGAATCAAACGTTTCGGCATCTCCATGAAAATGAAGTGTCTGATTTAAACAAGCCACATGCGTGACTTTGTCAGAAACGGTTCCTACATCATGTGTAACGAGAATTAAAGACATTCCTTTTTCTTTGTTCAATGTTTCTAACAGCTGATAAAAGCCCTCTACTGTTCTTTGGTCTACACCCACAGTCGGCTCATCTAAAATAAGCAGCTTCGGCTGACTGACGAGTGCACGGGCAATAAATGTACGCTGCTGCTGACCGCCTGAAAGCTCACCAATGTTTTGGTGTTTTAAGTCTTGTATACCAACTGAGCGGATCGCCTCATCTACTTGAAGCTTATCCTGCTTACTCATGCGTTTGAATAAACCAATCTTCGCCGTTAAACCACTTGCCACGACCTCGTATACAGAAGCCGGAAACCCTGTATTAAAGCTATTCGCCTTTTGAGAAACAAATCCAATTTGATCCCAGTCTTTAAATTTTTGAGCAGGTGTGCCAAACAGCTTCAATTCTCCCTGCTGTGGTTTAATCAAGCCAAGCAGGCATTTTAATAAGGTTGTTTTACCAGATCCATTCGGTCCAACAAGTGCTAGAAAGTTTCCTTCCTCTACCGTTAAATGAATGTGATCGATGACATTTCGCTGTCCATATGAATACGAAATGTCCTTCATTTCAATAATTGGCTTTGCCATAAATCTTTCCACCTTTAATCCAATATAAAAAGAATGATTACGATTTATACAACAAAAAGAAAATGGCAAATGCCATTTTCTTTGTCCATACATACATTTCATTATATAAAAGAAAGATAAAAAAGTAAAATAAAAGCTAATGAATGGCTGTTTTGAATTTACCGCCTTTTGTTTCATGCGTATCCATAATCGTAATAAAGGCTTGACCATCAATTTCAAACACGATAGATTTTAGCTTCGTAATTTCAAGTCTTGTCACCACGGCATAAATGACATCTTTTTCTTCATCGGTATAACCGCCTTTTCCTCTAAGCTTGGTGGTTCCCCTGCCGAGACGATGAAGGATGGCATCTGAAATTTCATCATAATAATCCGAAACGATAATGACAGCTTTTGTTTCATCTAGTCCTTGAATGACAGCATCAATTGTTTTCATTGCCAAATAATATGTCATGACAGAATACATAGCTTGCTCCGGTCCGAAGACAAAGCCCGCCCAAATAAAAATGAACACATTGACGATCATGACAAACTCACCGACGGAGAAAGGAATTTTTTTCGTCAGAAGAATCCCTAAGATTTCCGTTCCGTCCATTGAGCCTCCATTCCGTATCACAAGCCCAACGCCAAACCCGAGTAACAGCCCCCCAAATACAGTAGCTAAAATCGGCTGCGTCGTAAATGCCTCTACATGATGGAGTGAAGATTCAATCACGGCCAGGCTGACAATCCCAATCACAGTGGAAATCAAAAAGGTTTTCCCAATATGTTTGTATCCTGATATCATAAATGGAATATTTAAAATGACAACAATCGTCGCGAAATTAATGAATGGGTTATCCGTAAAAAGATAATCCAAAATAAGCGAAATGCCGATGATGCCTCCATCAATAATATTGTTTGGCACTAAAAATAATTCAATGCTGACTGCTGCACATGCAGCTCCTACTAGAATCAGAAAAATTCTCAAAATAAAATGAGGCACTGATTCCTTTTTATGCTGTTTACTATTTGCCATACGTTCTCCCTTCTACACATGTTTAGTTTTCAATGAACATTTTATTCACTTTACTATTTTATCATTTCACAGAATAAAATAAAATTTTTTGCACATTTTCCGTTTTTGCCCATACATTGTTACAGAGGGGAGGAATGGAATTGATTTTAATTCAAAAAATTGTGTTGCAGCGTCTGAATCAGATCACAGCAAATGATTTGTTAAGGTATGCGAAACAGTACGGGGTCAGCTTAACATCCAATCAGGCTGCTGAGGTCGCCAAACTCATGAATGGGAAAAACGTCAATATTTTTAACGATGCAGAGCGCAACCGGCTGCTTAAGCAAGTGGAAGCGATTACGTCTAAACAAACTGCACAGACCGTCAACGATCTGTTTAATCAGTTCACAAATTAGGCAAAAAAGGGCCGCATTTAGCGGCACCTCATCACATTGCATGCACTTTTTATTGACCCGTAATCTTATCTAGTAAACCTTCATCAAATTGCTTAGCTTTCAGCATCGCAATTTCGAATTTATAAGGTGGTTTCTTGTTCTTTTTATCTTCACCTACATAAGGCGTTTCTAGAATCTTCGGCACATCTTGAAGCTGTGGATGATGAACGATATAGCTCAGGGCATCAAAACCAATTTCTCCAAAACCGATATTTTCATGTCGGTCTTTTCTTGCGCCTTGTACATTTTTACTATCATTAATATGAAGAACTTTGATTCGGTCGATTCCGACAATTCGATCAAATTCTTCTAATACTCCATCAAAATCACTCACAATGGGATAACCTGCATCGTGCGTGTGACACGTATCAAAGCAAACAGAAAGTGCTTCGTTATGTGTCACACCGTCAATAATTTGGGCAAGCTCTTCAAAGCTTCTTCCGCACTCTGATCCTTTTCCCGCCATTGTTTCCAGCGCAATTTGAACCTCCTGCCCCTTCACAATGACTTCATTGAGACCTTCAATGATTTTTTGAATTCCAGCATCTGCACCTGCTCCAACATGCGCACCTGGATGAAGAACAATTTGTCTTGCACCTAGCGCTTCTGTACGCTCTATCTCAGAGCGAAGGAAGTCCACTCCAAGCTCAAATGTCGCTGGATTCACTGTGTTCCCAATATTGATAATATACGGTGCATGAACGACGATATCTGTCATACCATGCTCTTTCATATGCGCTTGTCCAGCTTCAATATTGAGATCTCCAATTTTTTTACGGCGCGTATTTTGCGGTGCACCTGTATAAATCATAAAAGTATTTGAACCATAAGAGGCAGCTTCCTCACTCGCTGCAAGAAGCATATGTTTTCCGCTCATGGATACATGTGATCCAATCTTCAACAATGTGTCCCCCTACTTTCCGTTACGCTTTGACTTTCTACGTTCTTGTCTTTTGATCTTATCCATCTCACGTGTCATTTTCTTTTTATATCCAGGTTTGACGGCTTTCGGTTTTCTGACAAGACGTTTTGCTTTTTCTTCAATTTCATTTGGTGCTTTTTTACGTCTTTGACGCTTCAAACGATCATCTGCATCTCGCCATTCGCCATGAACAATCGTTTTGTTTTCAAACACAACACCCATTTTTTCAATTTGAACGAGTGCATCCTCATCAGCGAGATCATAAATGGTCATTGCGATGCCAGATGAACCAGCGCGAGCCGTTCTTCCCACACGGTGAACATAAAAATCAAGATCAGATGGAAGCTCATAGTTAATCACGTGGCTGACACCCTTAATATCAATCCCGCGGGCAGCAAGATCAGATGCCACAATATACGTGAACTCCAAATCTTCAATTTGTTTCATCACTTTTTTACGTTCACGAGGCGTTAAACCGCCATGAAGTACCCCAATTTTCATTCCTTTTTCCTGTAGGAATGAGGCAATTTCATCAACAGTTGATTTCGTATTGGCAAAGATGATCCCTAAATAAGGCTGTACATTCGTCACCATTTCATGAAGTAATTTTAATTTATCACGTTGTTTAGATGGAACTAAAATATGCTGAATGTTTTCAGCCGTAATTCGTTTCGGTTCAACATGTGCATATTTCGGATTATCCATATATTTTTTGAGGAAAGGTTTTAATTTTTCTGGAATAGTTGCTGAGAACACGAGCATTTGCAACTGTTCTGGCATTTGTGAACCAATACGATCCACATCTTCTAAAAAGCCCATATCCAGCATAAGGTCTGCTTCATCAATGACAAGAGATGTTGCTTTGTACACATTCAGCGCTTGCTCATGAATAAGATCAGCAATACGTCCAGGAGTGCCGACCACTAAGTGCGGCTGATTTTTTAGCTTTTGAATGGATTTCTGCTTGTCCGTTCCGCCAATGTAAAGCTTTGCCTTGATTTCTTCTTCAGGAGACGTATTTTTTAAGATCGTTTGTGCTTCTTTAAAAATTTGATTCGCTAATTCTCGTGTCGGTGCAGTAATGACCACTTGTACTTGCTCTTTGCTTGGATCAATTGAATGAATAAGCGGCAATAAATACGCATGGGTTTTCCCTGTCCCTGTTTGTGACTGCCCAATCACGCTTTCACCTTTTAAAACAGCAGGGATGATTCTTTTTTGAATATCAGTCGGCTCATAAAAACCCAGTTCATGAATAGCATCTATAATAAAAGACTTTAATTCATATGTCGTAAATTTCGTTTCTTTCATGTTTTCACTCCTTAAGGCAATGCCTTTTTGCTCATCTCCTCATTATAGCTGATTTTCAGCAAAAAAACCATGTCCGCTTTTCTCACAGGAAACCAAATGATACTTCCTTGCATAACCTATGAAGAGAAAGAGATTGCAGTAAGGGAGGTACAAGTATGTTAGGGCAAAGGCCTATGGGCGATTTTCAGCCGCATCGTCCCTCACGCCGGCACCTTGGAAATGGCGGACAGCCCGGGATTTTTCAGCGGAGACAGCAGGCTCCGATCGAACAGCCTTTTCAAGGGCAAGGCAACCAATTTCAACAAATGATGCCTCGCTCTCCGTCTGTACAAGGCGGCGGCCTACGCGGGATGGGCGGCATTCCTGGAGGCGAAAGCCGTGCACTAGGCGGTGGAGCCGGAATTAAGGGCATGCTGGCAAAATTTCTTCCTGGAGCTGGAGGAGCAGGGATCTCTGGAGCTGGAGGTGGTGCGGGTTTACAGGGAATCCAGAGCTTCGCAAACCCTGCGAACCTTTCAAGCATGTTAGGAAATGTTCAAAAAGTACTCGGAATGGCGCAGCAATTCACGCCTATGATCCAGCAATACGGTCCTTTAGTCAGAAATTTGCCTGCCATGATTAAACTCTATAGCCAGCTTGGCAGTGCGGATGATGATGAAACAAATACGAATGATGCAGACGAAGAATCAACAGAAATCACTGCAGAAACAGACGGACCGCACGAACAAGCAGCACCAGTTGATGATGAAGTAGAAGAAGAACCAGAGGACATCCTTGTCAAAAAAGCGACTGTAAACACATCAGCTGCCCCTGAAGCAAAACCGAAAAAAAGATCGGGCAGTTCCATTCCGAAACTATATGTCTAGTGATCTTTTAAAGGCGAAGCGTTTCCATGTATAACAATCTTTGATATATGCGCTTACTTTGGCTATAATGAAGGAAGAGAATGATCAAAAGCCGTTTTTCACGGCTTTTTATATTGTTCTTCTCTAGAGCACTTCCCTACAGGAGGACGAATAAATGAATGTAATTAAAATTTCGCCGCGTGGCTATTGCTATGGCGTTGTAGATGCAATGGTCATTGCTAAAAATGCCGCACTTGATAAAAACTTGCCACGCCCAATTTATATATTAGGTATGATTGTGCACAACAAACATGTCACAGATGCCTTCGAAGAAGATGGAATTTACACACTGGACGGACCAAACCGCCTGGATATTTTAAAGCAGGTTGAAAGTGGTACAGTCATTTTCACCGCTCACGGCGTATCTCCTGAAGTCCGTCAAATTGCAGAAGAAAAAGGCCTTGTCGCCATTGATGCGACCTGTCCAGATGTCACGAAAACACATGAACTCATTTCAGAAAAAACAGCTGATGGATATGACATTATTTATATCGGGAAAAAGGGTCACCCTGAGCCAGAAGGAGCCGTCGGTGTTGCACCTGACAAAGTACACCTTGTCGAAACAGAAGCTGATATTGAAGCGCTCGATTTAACGTCAGATAAACTGCTCATCACCAATCAGACGACAATGTCTCAATGGGATGTTCATGATCTGATGGAGCTCATTAAAGAAAAATATCCTCACGTCGAGTACCATCAAGAAATCTGCCTTGCGACACAGGTACGTCAGGAAGCTGTGTCACAGCAAGCAGGCCAGGCCGATCTTACCATTGTGGTCGGCGATCCAAAAAGTAATAACTCAAACCGTCTGGCGCAAGTGTCAATGGAGATTGCAGGAACGCAAGCTTACCGAATTGGTGATCTAAGCGAGCTAAAGCTTGAATGGCTCCAAGGGGTAAAAACAGTTGCCGTTACTGCAGGTGCTTCCACACCAACACCTATTACAAAAGAAGTCATTCGTTTCTTAGAAAACTATGAACCTGACGATGAATCGACCTGGAAAATTGAACGGACGGTTCCTCTTTCTAAGATATTACCTCGCGTGAAAACAAAGAAATAAAAAAACGTCAGAGCTGCTATGGGACTGACCCCATAAGATGAGACAAATAAAAAACACCTTCAAGTTTGAAAACGGATCGTTGTGATCCGAAATAAAACATGGAGGTGTTTTTTCTATGGGGACAAGAGTGAGTTATCCGGTTGAAGTCAAACAGAAGGCTGTAGAAATGAGATTGGCAGGCGTACCTATGAAAGAGATCATGCAGAAATTGAATATCAAGAATAAGACGCAGGTTCAGACATGGGTGAGGTGGCATAAGGCTGGGGATACACACCGGTTCGAACAGCCTGTTGGAAAACAATATACCTATGGAAAGGGTCCCGAGTACTCTTCCGAATTAGAGAGACTGCAGGCAGAAAATCGCTATTTGAGTCAACAGAATGAAGTTTTAAAAAAGTACAACGAATTGGAAAGGAAGTTGATAAGGAAACGTCAATCAAACTGGTAGAAGAATTGTGCAAAACGATGACAGTACAGGACATCTGTGTCCATTTAGGCATCTCACGCACTTCGTACTATAGATGGAAAAAGGATCTGACTCAGAATCATTCTAAAAGACAACTAGAGAAACAAATCGGCACGTTGTGCCGAAAGCACAAATATCGATATGGTTATCGAAAAATCACAGCCATACTAAAAAGGAGAATGCGTATTAACCATAAAACTGTTCAACGTATCATGCAGAAAAACCAGTGGCAATGCCGGGTTAAAATGAAAAAGCGTAAGAAGAATGGGCAGCCCTATGCCGTGGCCGGTAATATACTGGATCGGAACTTTCAGTCTGATCGCCCTCTTGAAAAACTAGTAACGGACATCACGTATTTGCCTTATGGACAGAAACAATTGTACCTTTCCAGTATATTGGATTTATATAATGGAGAAGTGATTGCTTTTACGATTGGTGATAAGCAGGACACAGACTTTATCTTAAACACACTTAATCAGCTCCCAGCACTGCCTGAGAATTGCGTGTTACATAGCGATCAAGGTTCTGTGTATACATCTTACGAGTATCAGAAAGCTGTTCATATAAAAGGCATTACCATGAGCATGTCCCGTAAAGGGACGCCCGCTGATAATGCCTCCATCGAATCGTTTCATTCCTCACTAAAGTCTGAAACGTTCTATCTTAACAGGATTGACCGCACTACGACCAACATCGTAGAACGCACTGTCAAAGAATACATTTATTATTATAACAACATTCGTATTCAAACGAAACTAAACAACCAATCACCGATAAACTATCGGCAATTGGCTGTATAAAGGTGTTTTGATCCCTGTCTCAAAAACGGGGGTCAGTCCCTATGCTCTGACGTTTTTGTTTACACAAATTGAAACGGGTTTGTGTTTGATTCTGATACAAAGAATTGCACATCATATTTTTTATCTGTACATAGCGATTCCAGCTTTGCCTTCACGCCCTCTTTCATGATCTCTTCTGCGTAATGACCTGGGTCCACTACATTCAGTCCGAGCATCATGGCATCGTGAGCGACATGGAAATAAAGGTCGCCAGTCACGTACACATCTGCACCCATTCTTTTCGCTTGATGGATATATTTATTTCCGTCTCCTCCAAGCACAGCTACTTTTTTCACGACCGCTTCCTGATCTCCTACAAAACGGGCTCCATTCACATCTAACTTCGCTTTCACAAATTGAGTGAAGTCTTTAAGTGTCATAGGTTCTTTTAATTCTCCAATACGACCGAGGCCTTTTTGAATAGGAGGAAGATCTGTCGTATGTACACTGTAAGCCACTTCTTCATAAGGATGTGCTTTGATCATTTCACGAATTACTTGTTTTTCAATACTTGCTGGGAAAATGGTTTCGATTCGTACTTCTTTCACAAATTCCAATTTACCCGTCTCACCAATGAATGGCACAGCTTCTTCTGATGGAAGAAAACTGCCTGTCCCTTCATTTGAAAAAGCGCAATGACTGTAGTTGCCAATATGACCAGCGCCCGCATTTCCTAAAGCCGTCCTAATGGCCTCTTCAAATTCCACTGGGACATACAAGGCTAGCTGCTTAATTGGATCTTCGTATGTTGGAACTAGCACTCTTGTTTCCCCGAGCTCTAAAGCCTCTGCAAGCAAGTCATTGACTCCTCCATCAGCCACATCCAGGTTTGTATGTGCCACATACACCGCAATATCATGTTTGATGCATTTCTCAATGATCCGTCCTGCCGGCTGATCTGTCGCCACATGTTTTAATGGACGGAAAATTGGCGGATGGTGGGCAATAATGAGATCCACCTTCCGCTCAATTGCCTCATCTACCACATTTTCTAATACATCTAAGGTGATCATGACATTGGTCACTTTTTTATTCAGCGTTCCAATCTGGAGCCCGATTTTATCACCTTCCATCGCATATACCTTTGGTGAAAACTGCTCAAATAATTGGATGATTTCATGCCCGTTCACTGTTTTAGCCAACAGTCAAAACCTCCTTTAGAATTTTTATTTTCGCATTCAGCTCTTTCAGACGTTCTTTGTTCTCTTTTGTCGGTGCTGCTTTTTGAATCTGGCCTTCTATATGCTCCATGTGCTGAAGCTCATTTATCCATTTGCGCCGGAAGACATCATTTTGCTCTTTGGCAAGAAACGGACCAACGAGCATGCCTGCTTCAATCGACATGCCTTCATAGGCTTTATCTTTGTCGCCTGTTTCGGCAATGATGATTTCGTATATCTTGCCATCCTCTTCTAAAATCACTTCATCCATCAGTTCATACCCCTCTTGATAGAGCCATAAACGAATATGGTGAGCATGAATATTAGGCTGAAGAATAAGCCGCTCCTGCCCTGTGAGCTTGTGTTTACCTTCATTTAGAATGCTTGCAATGAGTGCCCCGCCCATTCCTGCAATCGTGACAGCATTCACCTCGCCTTTTTCAATCACTTCAAGGCCATTTCCTTTTCTGACTGAAATCTGCTCATCTAATTCAAGCCTATGTACTTGCTGCTTCGCAGATTGAAGCGGTCCATCAGTAATTTCACCAGCAATGGCTTTCAATGCTTTATGATGTAATATCGCATAACATGGCAAATAGGCATGATCTGAGCCAATATCAGCAAAGACCGCCTCTTTTGGTAAAAAGTCTGCGACTCTTTTTAATCGTTTTGACAAATTCATTTCATTCATCCATATCACTACTTTTCTTTAATGTTCATACTTGTCTATCTTATATAAATTATGGACTTTTTAAAAGTCGTTTTCAAATGAAAAAAGCTCTTCTGATGAAAAAGAGCTTTTTGTGCTTTATTATTTAATTTTGGATACCCATTCTGACATTTCATCGAGCTTTTCATTCGGAATTAGCCCGCCTGGCATCCCATTTCCGCCCTCTTGAATTTTCTTCTTGATGTCTGCTACTTCAAGCTTGTCGCCAACACCTTTTAATGCAGGACCAGCGCCACCTTCGTAGTTTTCCCCATGACAGCTAATACAGTTCTGCTTATACAATTCTTCCGGCGTCGCATTTGCGGTCTCTTCTTGCTTTTGCTCTTTGCCCCCTGAGGCAATTTTGTCTTCATCTTTCAGCCCCTTCATTGATAAGAAAAAAGTGAGTCCAATACCTAAAATGGCAATCAATAAGAATGGTATAAGTGGATTCCGTTTCATTTCTTTCATCCTCCCCTTTGTGAAAAACCCCTTTGAGACTATGCAAACAATTCTAATTCTACTTTAATTTTACAAAAAGTAAACGAATTATGATACAAAACTTTGGTCAAGTTCACAGATTAGACAAAAATGATTCAAAATGAGAAATGAAGCCTTCAGCACATTTAGATGTATTTTTTATACATCTTTTCTCTAAGAACGTTGCAAATTCATTTGTTATTCAGTAAAATATAATCAGATCAAAAAAGCGTTTTCATTTTGATGAAGAAAGAACGGATCTCTCTCAAGATCCGTCCGGTTTCTATTCTAAGAAGTCTTTTAATCGTTTACTTCTGCTTGGGTGTCTTAATTTCCGAAGAGCTTTCGCTTCAATTTGGCGAATACGCTCTCTTGTTACGCCAAACACCTTTCCTACCTCTTCTAATGTGCGTGTTCTTCCGTCATCTAGTCCGAAACGCAGTCTCAGCACATTTTCTTCACGGTCCGTTAGCGTATCTAATACATCTTCAAGCTGCTCTTTTAAGAGTTCATAGGCAGCATGATCGGATGGAGAAGTCGCCTCTTGGTCTTCGATAAAATCACCAAGATGCGAGTCATCTTCCTCACCAATAGGTGTTTCTAAAGATACTGGCTCTTGCGCAATTTTAAGAATTTCTCTTACTTTCTCTGGTGTTAAATCCATGTCTTCCGCAATTTCTTCTGGCGTTGGTTCTCTACCTAGATCTTGCAGAAGCTGTCTTTGAACACGGATTAATTTATTAATGGTTTCCACCATATGAACTGGGATCCGGATTGTTCTCGCCTGATCGGCGATCGCACGTGTGATCGCCTGTCTAATCCACCAAGTCGCATATGTTGAGAATTTGTATCCTTTGCGGTAATCAAACTTCTCAACCGCCTTCATGAGCCCCATGTTTCCTTCTTGAATCAAGTCAAGGAACAGCATACCACGACCAACATAACGTTTCGCAATGCTGACAACGAGACGAAGGTTCGCTTCCGCTAATCTTCTTTTTGATTCCTCATCGCCTTCTTCAATCTTTTGAGCATACGTAATCTCTTCTTTAGCAGATAGTAAATTGACGCGCCCGATCTCTTTTAAGTACATACGAACAGGATCATTAATTTTGACACCTGGTGGTACGCTTAAATCATTCAGGTCAAATTCCTCTTCTGCCTTAGCCAGCTGCTGAACATTTGGGTCTTCAGTCTCTTCGTTTTCACTGATGAGTTCTACACCCTGTTCGCCTAAGTATTCATAGTATTCATCCATCTGGTCTGATTCAATTTCAAAGCTAGACATACGCTCTGCAATTTCTTCGTATGTTAAAACGCCCCGTTTTTTACCCGTTTCAGTGAGCTTATCTCTCACCTGTTCAAAGGTTAATTCAGTTTCAGTTTCGTGGGCTTGTTTATCAGCCATTATGGATCCCTCCTTCCAAAGCTTGCAACGAATTCTAAAGTAACTTGCGATTTGCTTCTGCTCTGCTTTTCTCTCTCTATCAAACAGAATGAGCAAATAGGAATAAAATAAATAATGATGAAGGCAAGATGCTTGCGGTCTTATGCTCCTCCCATTAAAGGATTCATTGCCAGCCGTAAGTCTTGTCATAAATAGTAGACGTATTACTTCAGCGAACGGTTCAACTGAATAATTTCTTTTGCAAGTGTTGCCGCTTTGAAGAAATCTTTTTGCCTCTCCGCCTCTGCACGTTCTAGTTCTTTTTCCTTTATCATTGACAAATTCCGATGATTCAACACTTTTTTTACATAATCACTTAATTCAGCTTCACTTAGTTCGTCTCCAACTTGAATCATGAATATATCCGTCAGGAGCTGATTGATCACATCATCTTCTATACGGTTCATCAGATGCTGCGGAGTTGGTTCTTTTCCTTCTTCATACAATGCATAAATGTATGTTGCCAGCGCTCTGTGCGAATCTATATTAAATTCAAACCCTATCCTATCAAGCACTTTTCGGATCACGTCGTCATTTTTCAACATATGTGCAAGGAGCATTCGCTCTGCGTTTTCATATGCCGGCCTTAGACGTTTTCGTCTTACCTGCGTTGACAGATGTGCACGCCGCTTTTCAAGCCCATTTTCTTCTTGCGAGCTCTTGGCCTCTTGCCGCTGCTGCTTTTCAAAAAGCTCCAATTGCTCCTTTAATGAGTCAAGCGAAATGGAGAACTCTCCGGCCAGCTGCTTCATGTAAATCTCTTGTTCCAAGGAGCCGTTTAATCGGCTGATTTCTCGAAGAACCTGCTTCATGTAAGTCAGGCGGTCTCCTTCGTCAGACAAATTCTTTCCTCTTCGGAAAAAATTCATCTTAAATGTCATTAATGTCACACTTGCATCTATGATGTCATTCCTAAATTTCTCGCCGCCATATTTACGAATGTAATCATCTGGATCAAGTCCATCTGGTATCATGGCAACGCGAACTTTACATCCTCTTTTTCCAAGCAAATCTGATGCTTTCATGGTCGCTTCATACCCGGCCATGTCAGAGTCATAACATAAAATGATCTCTTCTACGTTCCGCCTAAGAAGCTTTACGTGCTCTTCTGTTAAAGACGTACCCATTGTTGCAACACTTTCACCAACACCACTTGTGACAGCCGAGATGACGTCAGCAAATCCTTCAAAAAGGACTGCACGTTCGCGTTTTCTAATATGCATACGCGCGTCATGAAAGTGATAAAGTAGCTTACTTTTATGAAAAAGTGGCGTTTCAGGACTATTCATATACTTTGGCTGCTGATCACCAAGTGATCTTCCAGAAAAAGCGACGACCGTCCCATGATGATCATGAATCGGAAACATGACACGATCTCTAAAGCGGTCAAAAAAACCTGTGCCGTTTTCTCGTTGAATCAAAAGACCAGCCTTCTCCATCATCGCAGGATCAAACCCTCGTTTTTCTAAAAACTTGGTCACGAAATCCCACGAGTCGAGAGCATACCCGATCTCAAACTTGGCAATTGTTTCATCCGTAAAGCCCCTGGACCTTAAATAATCGAGTGCGTTTTGACCTTCCTTTGTATTTACCAGCAAATGGTGGTAAAATTTCTTAAGAAGCTCATGCGCCTCAATCATTTTATGATCTGCTGTATCCTCTTTCTGTGAGGAACTGATCTGCGCATTCGCTACATGATCCGGCAAATCAATATGGTACTTATCAGCAACATGTGAAACGGCTTCAATAAATGAGTAGCCTTCCATTTGTCTGAGGAACGAAAATACATTGCCTCCTGCACCACAGCCAAAACAATGGAAGATTTGCTTATCTGCTGAAACAGAGAATGAAGGAGTATTTTCACCATGGAATGGACAAAGACCGAAGTAATTCCGACCTTGTTTTCTAAGCTGTACGTATTCTCCAATCACTTCGACAATGTCTGCGTTTTTTTGGATTTGCTCCAAAAGTTCATCTGGTATACGTTTGCTCATCCTAATAACACTCCGTCGTACATTATTCGCCTTTTAATTCAAAAATCCTTCATGATTCGACAGGATTTTTTGTAGTTGGGCAATAAATCGCTTTTTATCCTCTTCTAAAAGCTTTTTGGGACCTTTTCCGTATACACCTTTTCTTCGCTGTTTACTGGAAACATGCCTGCGTTCCAAATCAAAATCAATTGTTTCGTTTGTGTACATTCGTCCTCTTTCAGACAGAACAATGACCTGTCTTGGAAGCAGTAAGGAGGCCAGACCAATATCCTGGGTGACAACAATATCGTGCTTGACAGCTAAGTTCGCAATGACTAAATCTGCTGCTTCCTTATGTGTATCAACAAACCGCCAATCTTCAAGTGGTGATCGTTTGGTTTGAAAATGCTCATATGAAGCAATGAAAGTCACAGGTACTTGAAATTGAGATGCGACAGAAAGGATTTCGTCTTTTACAGGACAAGCATCTGCATCGACATAAATCGTCCTTTCTTTTTTTCGTTCATTCAGGTGACTAATTCTCCATCCCTCCACCTTATTCCTGCTTTAGAGAAGCAAAAAGACCATACTTTTCCCCCATAAAGCAATCAACAGTAAAACTCATTTTGTCGAAAAGTTATGTTCAGAATCACTTGACTTCTGCCAATATTAGTTTATTCGTTCTTGACTTAACTTAAACCTAAAATCAATCATTTTATCACAATTTTTTATTATAATACAAATGCAGCAAATATGCTATTGTTTTTATTTACCCGTTTCCCACCATAGGAAAAACCCAGGAGGAGCATCCTGAGTTTATTCGGAACCTCTTTTGGTCAGCATTTGATGAATGACATTTGCTGTCTCCTCAACTGCTTTATTCGATACATCAACAACTTGACAGTTAATGCGGTCAACCACTTTTTCAAAATATTCTAGTTCCTCTTTAATCCGCTCGATATTCGCATAAATGGCACGGTCATTTAAACCGAGTGATTTTAAACGTTCTTTACGGATATGATTCAGTTTGTCTGGACTAATTTTTAGGCCAATGCATTTTTTTGGATCAACTGAGAATAACTCCTCTGGCGGATCGACTTCAGGAACAATCGGAACGTTAGCTACCTTCAAGCGTTTATGTGCTAAGTATTGAGAAAGTGGTGTCTTAGACGTACGTGATACACCAATCAGCACAATATCAGCCTTTAGAATACCTCTTGGGTCCCGGCCATCATCATATTTCACAGCGAACTCAATGGCTTCAACCTTTTTAAAATAGTCCTCATCTAATTGACGTACACGACCTGGCTCATGTTTCGCTTCATTTCCATATGCCGTCTCCATTTTATCAATAAGTGGACCGATAATGTCATAGTACACGACGCCATTCGCTTCTGCTTCTTCTATTAAGAATTGGCGCATTTCTGGCACAACAAGAGTAAAGCATACGATCCCATTATCTGCTTTCGCCAATGAAATCACTTCTTTAATCGTACCGACATCCTCTACATATGGGATTCTTCTAATGTTTGAATGGTCGGATGAGCCGCCATCAAATTGGCTAAGTGCCGCTTTGACCACGAGCTCTGCCGTTTCTCCTACTGAATCTGATACAACAAAAATTACGCGATTACTCATAACATCCCCTCGCAGTCTTCTGTAATTAGATAATTTCGTTCTCTGATAAGCTAACAAGTATTTTCGTCATGTTTGTTTTCGTAATTCTGCCGACCACTTCAAAGCCTTTATCCGTATCCTTTATAACAGGAAGTGCATCTATTTGCTTTTCAATCAAGTGCTTGGCCACATCCATAATAAAATCTTCTTTGCGGCAAACGGTGATGTTCGGCATTCTTGTCATAATAATATGGACAGGTATAGATGGAAGCTCTTGTTTCCCAATACTTGCCCGAAGGAGGTCTTTTCTTGATAACACGCCTGTTAAAATAGAGTGATCGTCCACAACGAATAATGTGCCCACATCCTCTAAAAACATCGTACAAATCGCATCATAAACCGAAACATTCTCGTGTATCACGACTGGAATGGATTGAAAATCCTTCACTTGAAGTTTTTTCAGCTTATCTGCCAGAAGCTGCGTGCCTGTTTTGCCTGTAAAAAAGTAGCCGACCCTTGGTCTTGCTTCTAAAAAGCCAGACATTGTTAAAATGGCTAAATCCGGTCTGAGGGTAGCCCTTGTTAAGTTCAGCCGATCGGCGATATGCTCTCCAGTGATCGGACCATTCTCTTTGACAATCTGTAAAATCTGCTCTTGCCGTTTATTTAACTCGATTGTACTCACCACCTTTAAATAGAGAGAGCGAATCCTTACTTTATGTATATCAATTTCATAACTCATCATATTATAGCGCATCTTCGTCCGAATGAAACAAAAATCCACTCAAAAACCGTGAATTAAATGAGTAAAAAACGATTGCCCTTCGAAAAAGGCAACCGTTCTTAGGTATTTATTTTACAATTAAATTGTTCATATTCGCAAATGATTGAATGACTTTTGCCAGTTTGACCATTTGTGCCAAACGATTTTGTTTCAATTTTTCATCATCCGCATGAACCATGGTATGGTCGAAATAATGAACGATTGGTGTTTTTAACGTATCTAACGCTTCAAGTGCTGAATGGTACTGTCCTCTTGCCATATACTCATTGACAGCTTTCTCCACTTGCTGATAAGCCTCAAATAGTTTTTGTTCGTGTTCATTTTCAAACAGTTCAGGCTGAATCTGTGCGTCTTCCCCTTTTTTACTGATTGAAATGACGCGGCCCAATGCCTCAGCAGTTTCTTTGAAGCTTTCCTGTTTCACGCTCTCTTCAAGAACAGCGGCTTTTTTCACAATCGCATATGGTTCAATATTTTCAACATCAAGGACTGCTTCCACCACGTCATGACGGATATGTTCTGCTTGAAGAACATATTTCAAACGGTGTGTTAAAAATTCAATAAGAGCCGCTTCATGTTCTGTCTTTACTTGCGCCAGTGCTAAAAGCTCTTTAAATGAAAGATTCCATTGGCGGTCAAGCAGGATTTGAACGATACCGCTCGCTTGTCTTCTTAATCCATAAGGATCTTGAGAGCCCGTTGGAATGACATCAATTGAGAAGAATGAACAAATAGAGTCTAGCTTATCAGCTACTGCGACAATCGCTCCAATCAGTGTTGACGGCGCATCGTCACCCGCAAAACGCGGCATATAGTGCTCGTTGATACTCTTTGCCACTTCTTCATGTTCGCCAAGTGCTCTAGCATATTTTTCACCCATGATTCCTTGCAGTTCTGGGAATTCATAAACCATCTGAGTCACAAGGTCAAATTTAGAAATACTGGCTGCTCTTGCAGCGCGTTTAGACGTTTCTTCATCTGCACCCACATGATCTGCTAGGCGGACGGCAATGTCTGTTACTCTTTTCAGCTTGTCGCCAATCGTGCCAAGTTTCTCATGGAATACGACTTTATCAAGCTTTTGAATATTGTCTTCAATGACGAGTTTTTCGTCTTCTTTATAGAAAAATGCCGCATCTGATAAACGCGCGCGAAGGACCTTTTCGTTCCCTCTTGCCACATTTTCAAGTGCCTCACTGTTTCCATTTCTGACCGTAATAAAGTGCGGCAGTAATTCCCCTTGTTCATTTTTCACAGGGAAATAACGCTGATGTTCTTTCATTGTCGTGACTAGTACTTCTTCCGGAAGTGCCAGAAATTCTTCTTCAAAAGAACCAAATAGAACGGTTGGATATTCAACGAGATCGTTTACTTCTTCTAGAAGCTCAGGATCAACTGGAATGACCCAGCCTTTTTCAGAAGAAAGGGCATTTAGCTGCTCCGTAATTAATTGTTTTCTTTTATCTGAATCTACAATGACAAATTGATCTCGTAATGTTTGCTCATAAGAAGCTGGTGTGTCAATGCTGGCTGTCAACCCTAGGAAGCGATGTCCTCTTGTCTCACGTCCGCTTTTCACTCCTGCAATTTCAACAGGAATGATCTCTTGCCCAAATAAACAAACAATCCATTTAATTGGACGGATATAGCGTAAATCTTCGCTTCCCCATCTCATGTTCTTTGGAAAACTCAATGAAGCGGCAATGTCACCCAATGCTGGAAGAAGGTCTTTGACTTGTTTTCCTTCTTGAAACTTTTGGACATGGACATAATCCACACCTTTGATGTCTTTGAAATAAAGGTCATCAGTTGAAGCGCCTTGTCCGCGGGCAAAGCCTTCGGCCGCTTTCGTCCAATTGCCGTCCGCGTCTTGCGCAATCTTTTTAGCCGGCCCTTTTGCTTCTTCTTTGATGTCCTCTTGTTTTTCTGCGACACCTTTGACGAGTACAGCTAGACGTCTTGGTGAATTAAATAAAGCAACATCTTCGAATGAAATATTTTGTGCTGTGAACCAAGCTTTTACTTTATCACCTAGCTGCTTTGTGCTTTCTGGCATGAAACGAGCCGGCATCTCTTCTAAGCCGATTTCAAGTAATACATCTTGTTTATTCATGAGAAGCCGCCTCCTCTTTTAGCATAGGGAATCCTAGTTTTTCTCGTTCTTCGTAATATGTTTTGGCTACTTTTCTCGCTAACTGACGTACTCTTCCGATATAGCCTGTTCGCTCAGTCACAGAAATCGCGCCTTTGGCATCAAGCAGGTTAAAGGTGTGAGAACATTTGAGTACATAATCATATGCCGGGTGAACAAGCCCTTTGTCCATTTGGCTATGTGCTTCTTTTTCATATGTTGTAAATAAATCGAACAGCATATCCGTATTAGATGTTTCAAACGTATACACAGAATGCTCGTATTCAGCCATTAAGAATAAATCTCTTACAGTAAAGCCATCTGTCCATTCAAGGTCAAACACATTTTCTTTGTCCTGAATGTAAGAAGCAAGGCGCTCAATTCCGTATGTGATTTCAACAGAAACTGGCTTACATTCTAGACCGCCAACTTGCTGGAAATACGTAAATTGCGTAATTTCCATTCCATCAAGCCAAACTTCCCAGCCAAGTCCTGCACAGCCAAGAGATGGGTTTTCCCAGTTGTCTTCAACAAAACGGATATCATGTTTCAGCGGGTCAATGCCAAGCGCCTTCAATGATTCTAGATACAGTTCTTGAATATTGTCAGGTGATGGCTTAATGATCACTTGAAATTGATGATGCTGATACAATCTGTTTGGGTTTTCTCCATATCTGCCATCAGCCGGGCGTCTTGAAGGTTCTACATAGGCTACCTTCCATGGCTCTGGCCCAATGCTTCTGAGGAACGTGTATGGACTCATCGTTCCAGCACCTTTTTCTGTGTCATATGCCTGCATTAATACGCAGCCTTCATTTGACCAATGCTTTTGCAGTGTCAAAATCATGTCTTGAATATTCAATGATCGCACCTCCATCTTTTTTACACCATCCGCTATGTATGGCGGTGGGGCCTAGAACCTCTTTGCAAAACACAAAAACTCCCGTCTCTATGCTCGCAAGGTTCCTTGCAAACATAGGGACGAGAGTTTTTCCCGCGGTTCCACCCTATTTGCTGGTGTCGTAGCACCCAGCCGCTTTGTTTTACGTTGCTCAAGAATGCCTTTCGTTACGTGTCCATCCTTAGCTCACACCGTCCTAAGGTCGCTTTTATGGCTGATACGTAAGTACTTCTTTCTGTCAATGCAACATATTTGATCTTAGATGATCTTACAAAAAGTCATGGAAGATGTCAACTTTTGTTTTCGCCTTCCATTAGCTTTTTCATGGATTCCATTTGATTCATGAATTTTTTTGATTTTAAATAAAGACCTGAATACTCTTCATAATAATGATCGAGCACTTGACGAATTTCTTGTTTCGTTTGTGGTTTCACGTCAACTTGACCAAGCCTTGATAAATCAAAATAATGAAACAAACGGAGCAGTCTTGCTGCTGCTGGAGATAAGGGCAGTTTATATGGATCTTTTGGAAAGCATTGCCTACAGATGAATCCGTTATCTCTAATTGAGAAATGGAACTGCCCTTCTTTTTGACCGCAGTGTACACATTGATCCAGTTCGGGCTTCATCCCCATCACTGACAGCATTTTGACTTCTACGATAAATAAAATAATATCAGCATCTGTGCCTTCATTGAGATGGCGTAAAGATTGAAGAAGAAGTTCAAACAAGTAAGGGTTTGGCTTCTTTTCTTCTGTTCCTTTATCAAGTAATTCTGTCATATATGCGGCATATGCGGTCAGAAATAAATCTTCCCGAATGGTCCGCATACTTTCCATCATTTCACCTTGCTGGAGCGTTCCAAGTCCTGTTGATGATTGGATCAGGAAGGTTCCGTATAAAAACGGCTGGCTTATGGCTGATAAGCGGCTGTTCGATTTCTTAGCGCCTCTTGCCATTACACCAATTTTCCCATGTTCTCTAGTGAGCAGCGTGACAATTTTGTTTGTTTCGCCATAATCTGTTGTTCTAAGGACGATTCCTTCACTTTTAATGAGCATTTGTCTACACTCCGAGCATTGGAGGGGGTCAAGAATTATAAGATTGGAAAATCAAGCCGTGCTATTTCTTCTTCAAGTACATCGGGTCTTTCCAGGTTCTCCTTTTCTAACTCTTTGAAAAGCAGATACGTGTCAACGCTTCCTGTTTGTGAAAATACGTTCCATGTAAAATTCAACATAAAAACCCCACCTTTCTTTATTAGAAGCAGCAACGCTACATCCAACATACTAATATTATCTTGACCAGGCTACCTCCATTTCATGATAAACAATTTTTACTAATCGAACCGCACCATTGTCAGATTTACTAACAACTGTATGGTTTTTTAATATTCGTCTTCTCTAAATCCGAAATCGCGAAGATGAGTGGACTTATTACGCCAGTCCTTCTGCACCTTTACCCAAAGCTCTAAATACACCTTTGAGCCTAAAAGTGCTTCAATGTCTCTGCGCGCTTTTTGTCCCACTTCTTTTAATAAGCTGCCGCGCTTACCAATCACAATCCCTTTTTGTGAATCTCGTTCTACGACGATGGTCGCTGCAACATGAATCTTGCCATTTTCATCTGGCTTGATCGATTCAATCGCAACCGCAATACTGTGAGGGATCTCTTCTCTCGTTAAATGCAGCACTTTTTCACGAATTAATTCAGAAATAATAAATCGCTCTGGGTGATCTGTTACTTGATCTGCCGGATAAAATTGAGGGCCCTCTGGAAGATAACCTTCAATTTGCTGAAGAAGCGTATCAATGTTGTTGCCTTCAAGTGCTGAAATTGGCACAATTTCCTTAAATGGGTAACGTGTGCGGTATTCATCAATTAAAAGGAACAGTTCATCTGGATGAATTTGGTCAATTTTATTGACGACAAGGAACACCGGTGTCGATGTTTGCTTTAGTCGTTCAATGATGAATTCATCACCTTTGCCATAGCCTTCCTGTGCGTTGATCATAAATAAGATCAGGTCGACTTCCTTCAGTGTATTTTGAGCCACCCTCATCATAAAATCGCCAAGTTTGTGCTTAGGTTTATGAATTCCTGGTGTATCGATAAAAATCGTTTGTGACGTGTTCGTTGTCAGAACACCTTGCACTTTGTTTCGAGTCGTTTGGGGCTTATCACTCATAATCGCAATCTTTTGTCCAATCACACGATTAAGAAAGGTCGATTTCCCTACATTTGGTCTTCCAATAATTGATACAAATCCTGATTTGAAGCTTTCGTTAGTCATTTAAATCCTCCGGTGAAAATGCGCCTGGCAATAGTTCGTTTACTGTCGTTTCGTATATATGTCCTTTTAAGTTCGTTAGAATCACTGGCATATCAGGTGCACATAGCTCTGAAATGACCTGTCTGCATGCGCCGCATGGTGAAACAGGCCGATCTGTATCAGCCACTACTGCAAGCATTTGAAAAGATGTGATGCCCTCTGAGTACGCTTTAAAAAGTGCTGTTCTTTCCGCACAATTACACATACCATATGCTGCATTTTCAATATTGCAGCCGCCATACACTTTTCCGTCATTCGATAATAATGCTGCACCGACTTTGAATTTAGAATAGGGTACATATGCAAAATCTCTTGCTTTGACTGCTTCTGAAATCAACTCTTGTTTGTTCATTCTAGTTCCCACTTTCAGAAGAAATGGTACCACTGTCACATTTATATTTTACATAATTCACGTGACATTTTCACGCCCATTTCTAAAAATGTTAATAAATAGTAATATTGTTCTATTGCATGATCTTCGGTAAGAAGATCATCAACCCAATCATAACCGAAATGGCGGCGTAAACGCAAACAGCGCCTGCTGCCGCGTCCTTCGCTCTCTCAGCAAGAGGATGCTTCTCTTCTGTGAAAAGATCTACTGTATGTTCAATCGCTGTATTCACAAGTTCTAACGCAAACATCCCGCCGCATAAAAGCAGAATGATCATCCATTCAACCGGATGAATCTGAAACCAAAAGCCGCAAATCACCACGATGGTGGCTGCGACTGTGTGAAACCGAAAATTCCGTTCATTCAAGAAAGTTCGCCATATTCCTCTAAATGCATAATAAAAACTCCGAAAAAAACGGACAAGCGGCGTTCGCTTCTTACGATGATCTCGAAAGGCCATAATCATCCAAGATTTTTGTCTGTTTGGCGAACATTTCTTTTTCATCCTCTTCTGTCATATGATCATAACCAAGCAAATGAAGAAAACCATGAATCGTTAAAAATCCTAGCTCTCTCATGAAGGAATGTCCATATTCCTCTGCTTGCTCTTTCGTTCGATCCACACTAATGATAATGTCACCTAGTACCGGCGGAATGTCATCAGCACCAATGATTTCAATTTCCCCTTCGCCTTCTTCCTCAAGTGCAAATGAAATCACATCTGTTGGCGCATCTTTTCCTCGGTATTCTTTATTAATTTGATGAATTTCTTCATTTGAAATGATCGATACTGATACTTCTGCTTGATCTTTTACCTCAAGGGCATCCGCAGCAAATTGAAGAAGCTTTTCCACTTCTTCAAGCTGCTCTTTTGTTACTTGTCCTGTTTCATCTATTAAATCGATTAACAATGTCATTTACTTCACCTTCTGCTTCGGGGCATCTGGATATTCAATCCGAGAATGGAAAATCCCCTTTAATGTTGTACAAATTGTTTGGCTAATAATATTTAATTCTTTAAATGTCAGATCACATTCACTAAATTGTCCATCCTGCATCTTATCTGAAATAATGCCTTTGACAAGCTTTTCAATCCGCTCAGGGTTTGGATTATGCATCGAACGAACCGCCGCTTCCACGCTGTCAGCTACAGAAATAATGGCCGCTTCTTTCGATTGCGGTTTTGGACCAGGATAGCGAAATTCTTCTTCTGTCACCTGATCATCCCGTTCTTTTGCCTTATAGTAAAAGAACTTCAGCAGGGACTTTCCGTGATGCTGTTCTGCAATGTCCACAAGTTCCTCTGGAAACTTCTTTTCTCTCAGCATTTCAGCACCATCTGTCGTATGGGCAATAATAATATTCTTGCTCAGCTGAGGAGAAAGCTTATCGTGCGGATTATCAATGTTCATTTGGTTTTCAATAAAGTATTGTGGTCTTTTCGTTTTTCCAATGTCATGATAATAAGCCCCGACCCTTGCCAACAATCCATTTGCACCGACTGCTTCACATGCAGCATCCGCTAAATTCGCCACCATGACACTATGATGATAAGTACCTGGTGTCTCTGTTAAGATCTTTTTCAGCAGCGGATGATTCGGGTTCGATAATTCAATAAGCTTCATGGTCGAAAGAATGCCAAACATGCTCTCAAAGACTGGCATTAACCCAATAACCAAAATAGCCGATGCAAACCCTGACACAATCGCCATGATGAGGTTCACACCTATTTCAAGCCCTGATGGAGAAGAATTTTGAATCAGCGTAATGGACAGCACGACAAGTACATTCACCAAAGCTACCCAAAGCCCCGCCTGCAAAATTTTCGATCTCGCATTATGTTTTCTCAAAAATAAAATTCCCGCCATCCCGCTTATTAGATAATAAGCACAGATGACATAGTTAAAGACGCCTGTTACTCCTTGATTAAACATCATACTGCCGCAAAGGGCAAATACAAGGCCGGAGAAGATTGCCAGCCGCTCATTGATCAGCAGCTTAATCAGCATCGTGCCAAGTGCCACAGGCACGACATAGCCTATGGTCGTATACTTCGTTTCCTGGAAGAGACTGAATACTTCCATGATGATTAAAATAATGGTGAAAATGAGCGAGTACAGCAGTAACGATTTATTCTTATGGACGAGCGACTTTTTCCTCGATTCAAGTGAGTGGACAATCGCCGCTAAGAAAAGACCGATTAAGATGATAAGACCGCTTACAGGCTTAAACAAATTGGAACTGTTTAAAAGACCGGTCAGTTCTAATTTACGATACACTTCACGGTCAATGAGCTCTCCTTCTTCCACTAAAATCTGCCCTTGTTTGATTTGAACCGGCTGAATATTATCAGCTGCTTCTTGTCTTTTCTTCTCTGTTGCCACCGGGTCAAATACATAGTTTGGAATAATCGCAAATTCACCAATTTCTTTCGCTGCATTTAAATATTTTGACGGAATCGAATTGTTTTCAAGCTCTGCTTTCACTTGTTTCTTCTCATCTTGCAGCTTAGAAGCTGTGATTTCTTTACCCATGAGGGAATTGACCACTGTGATGATGGAGTCCTTTGTAAAAGAAAGATTTTCGTCACTTGCTTGGAGCAGTGCTTTAATCGATTGATCCGAAACAGCTTCCTGCATATCGGTTGTGAGTTTCTCTTTTACGCGCTTCACCATCTCTTGATCTGTTGGCGGGTTCTCTTTGTCATCAGCTGCTGCTTTCTTCTCTTCCTTAATGGCTTCAAAGAGGGATGAAATGAGGTCAACACGATTATCAGAATACGCTTTTTTGAGTGTATATTGGTCTTCTACTTGATCCGTTGCTTCTTGCTTCTTTTCTTCTGTTGCTTCTTGGTCATCAACGGTAGACGGAGAATAGATAGTCTGTTCGCTCACTGAAAATAAATCTAGGTCGAGCGATTCAGGCTTTACATGGAAGAAGAGCACCACAAACAGGATAGCTGCTAAACCAGCGTATAGCAGTACGTTTAAATAGCGTGAGCGCTCCATTTTCTGAGGTTCTTTTTTAGACAGCAGTCTTTTGCGCTTACTGCCTTTCTGATTCTTTCTCAAGGAAAGTACCTCCTTTTTTACTTTAAACCACGATCGAAACAAAATGACCCGATTAAGGCGATCGGGTCACTCAGTTCATTTTTGCTTTTCGTATGCTCCAATGATCTTCGCCACAAGCGGGTGTCTGACCACATCTGTCTGGTCTAATTCAATGAATGAGATACCCTTGATCTCTGCAAGCATTTCCTTTGCAGCCGCAAGACCTGACTGCATACCTTTAGGCAGATCAATTTGTGTAATATCTCCTGTAATGACCATTTTAGAACCAAAGCCTAGTCTCGTCAAAAACATTTTCATTTGAGCTGGCGTTGTATTCTGCGCTTCATCTAAAATCACAAATGCATCATCAAGCGTCCGCCCTCTCATATAGGCAAGAGGGGCAATTTCAATCACTCCGCGCTCAATTAAACGCTCCGTATGATCACTGCCAAGCACATCGTGCAGAGCATCATATAGCGGTCTTAAATAAGGATCGACTTTTTCCTTTAAGTCTCCTGGCAAAAAGCCAAGACTTTCTCCTGCTTCAACGGCTGGCCTTGTCAGGATAATCCGTTTGACATGTCCATTTTTGAGGGCATGTACTGCGTTGACCACTGCCAAATACGTTTTACCTGTACCAGCAGGTCCAATCCCAAAGACCAAATCATCTTTTTTCATTGCCGCAGCATATTCACGCTGGCCGATCGTTTTGACTCTGATCGACTTTCCTTTGGCATTTTTCGTAATTTCATCTTCATACATATTTTCAAAATAATTGAGCTTGTCTTTTTGCGCCATTTTAATGGCATAGACGACATCCCGTTCAGAAATCTCAATTCCTTTACGAATGAGATGTAAGAGAGATGTAATCAAACGGCTCACAGTATCTCTTGATGCTTCCTGACCAGAAACATACACTTTCTCTCCACGTGTGATAATGGAGACATTCAGCTCGTTTTCCATCAGTTTCAGATAAGCATCTTGATTGCCAAATAAAGCAATGGCTTCGTTTGGGCTATCCAATTTTTGTTGAATCTCAAGTAAATGTTCTGTCATTCTCTAGTCTCCCTGAACAATAGGTGTTGGTTGAACAATATCTTCTATTACTTGGTAAAGGATGATTAACTTAACTTTACCATTCCCTGTTGTCTCGTGCAAAACTTTTTCACTTTTCACCTCACCTGTTTGACCTAGCTTTTCTTCTAATTCTTTTTTACCCATTTTAATCCCTGCTTGAACCGCTTCTTTATTTGTGTATTCTCGTTTTATTTTTTCACTTTCTCGTGTGATTTCCTTTTCATAGGAGAACGGCAATTGCATATTCAAGAAATGAAGCGGGTGAACTTCTTTTTCTGTTTTTGGTTGATGAAAATCATCTTTTTTAAAGGTAAATCCCCAAAATGGAATGGAGCCTCCAAATAAGGAGAGCTTGTGCTTTGTCTTCATTTTACCCGTAAAGACATCAAAAGATGTTCGGAGAGGAACAGAAACTTCAGACCGGTACCATGTTTCACCATATATTTTCGCTTTGGCTCCGACCGTTTTTTTCTGTTCCTCACTCCCAATCAAACCAGAGACGAGCATCTGCCCTTTTTTCACATGCTCATCGACCTGGGCAAGCGGTTCCCCCTTTTCTACATACATTCTCGTGATGACCGCCTTTTTCTTGGCGACGATGTGCTGAGGACTCGTATATTTCTCCTTTTCAGGCTCATTTTTTTCGACCACTTTCATTTGAAACGTCGTTCCGTTCAATTCAACCCCGACCCATGTAATACTCTGAATATTGGTCGTCAATGACTTTTGTATTTTTTCAGGTGTCCCCATAAGAAACTGAAAACGTCCTTTTTGCACCCCAATTTCATCTAAATGCTTTCTCATTTGATGTTCTGTTTCTGGATTCGCACCTTTGATCTCAATTTTCCACACCATATTTGAAAGAGCCAATATCGTCACTAGGAAAAAAGCCATCCCGAGGGTAAATCCAATATTTCTTCTCGACCATAGAAGAAGAAACGGGAACCCTTTCTTTTGATGAAATGAACATTTCACCTCATGATGTCTGCGCACTTTTCTAAAGGCATGTACATCTGAGAGGCGAATAAATAAGCGCACGCTGTCTTGACGGCGGCTCACTTGAAAAATTGTGATCCCATGTCTCGTGCACTCATTGATCAGCCGCTCAATACCGCTTCCTCTTATCTCCACTTCCACTCTGCCAATAAAATAGGCAAACCATTTGTTCTTCACGTTTCTCCCCTCCGTCAGTTAAGAATCAATATAACGGACCTCATCGATTTTCCCCTCTAATAAGATCTCTTCTGGCAAAATCGTTTTAATCACAAAGTCTTTTCCTGAAATAATGCACTGTCCTTGCTTGAGCATCAGCCTTACCTCTTGATCACTGAAAAGTAAAAGCCCTTTATGGTTCTCTATGTAAATATGGAGTCTGCCAACCATCGTAATACGGGGAAGATCCATCATCACGTCCGGAGGGATTTCAAGTGTTCTTGTCAGCCATGCTTTAAGTCGATTTTTTCTTTTTCCCATTCAATAAGAACCCCTTCCCACCTCATGTGTATGAGATCAAACTGAAAGATGGTGAGACTGATGAGAAAGCCTCTATATCATCCTATTCCACAGCGGTTCATATCATGCTAATGAATCCCGTAAAACAGCCGTTTCATCATTTTACTGATTAAAATAGCACCTTCTGATCACAAAAAAGCCCCCTTTATCAAAAGGGGACTTTCTTCTTTATCTTTTATATGGCCTTTTCATCGTTCGATGCGGCTTTTTCGCACGAGGCTCTCCAAATACTTCACCAAGAAGCATACCTTGAACAACAGTATTTTGGTTAAGCTTGTCAATGACGTGCGGCTTCATTTCCGCAGAAGAAGCTTTCGGCCTGGTCAGCTGCCTTTCAAGAGATTTGAACTCTTTATTCAGCTCGCTTTTTCTTTCTTCCATTTCGGCAAGTGTAGCGGTATAACGATCCTGTAAGGACTGTGAACCTTGTTTCTTCATCCCGCCATGATCATGTACATCGCCAAAATCGTCGAGCTGGTCTGTTTTGACCGGGACTGTTCGTGTTTGTTCTGCCTTCTTTTGAGGAGCCGACTTTTGCTGCCGGTTGTTTTGTTCCTTCTCCTCTTGTTTGCCGATTTTCCCAAAGACCGCAGAGATAATACCGATGATAATCGCTATTAGTAACGGATTTTCAAATAGAATGTCCAATGGGCTCCCTCCTTAAAGCGTGAGAGGATGCTTATTTGTTTTCATTATCAGATGGACCTTTTGTCATTTTGCCAAATGAATCTCTCATATCCGTATCAGCATCGATATTCTTAATGTTCATGTAGTCCATGACACCAATATTACCTTCACGTAATGCTTCGGCCATTGCAAGTGGTACTTCGGCCTCTGCTTCTACTACTTTCGCGCGCATTTCTTCAACTCTCGCACGCATTTCTTGTTCTTGTGCAACAGCCATCGCGCGGCGTTCTTCAGCTTTCGCCTGTGCAATGTTTTTGTCGGCTTCTGCTTGGTCTGTCTGCAGGATCGCCCCGATGTTCTTACCGATATCAACATCTGCGATATCAATCGAGAGAATTTCAAATGCTGTACCTGAATCTAATCCTTTACCAAGAACCGTTTGAGAAATCATATCAGGATTTTCAAGAACCTTTTTATGATTATCTGATGAACCGATTGTAGAGACAATCCCTTCACCTACACGAGCAATGATCGTTTCTTCTCCTGCACCACCGACAAGCCTGTCAATGTTTGCACGAACTGTAATACGTGCTTTTGCTTTTACTTCAATCCCGTCCATCGCAACACCTGAGATAAATGGTGTTTCAATGACTTTAGGGTTTACACTCATTTGGACTGCTTCAAGTACGTCACGGCCTGCTAGGTCGATTGCCGCACAGCGAGCAAAGTTCAATTCGATATTCGCACGTTGAGCTGCGATCAGTGCGTTGACAACGCGGTCAACGTTACCACCTGCAAGATAGTGGCTTTCTAATTGGTTAATCGTCGCATCAAGACCTGCTTTATGCGCTTTGATGAGCGGGTTGACCACTCGGTTTGGAATCACTCGGCGAAGTCTCATTCCTACAAGTGTAAAAATGCTCACTCTTACGCCAGCCGCTAGGGCAGAAATCCACAGCATCACCGGTACAAAGGTGAAGAAGATCGATAGAACGATCAAACCTGCTGCGATAATCACAAATAATAGTAAAGTAGATGGATCCATTTTATTCCTCCTATATAATCAGTATATCTATACTTTCCTCACGACAATGCGTGAGCCTTCCGCTTTCACAATTTTTACTTGTTCATCCTTATCGATAAAAGCACCTTCTGACACAACATCAATGCGCTCGTCTCCAAATACAATCGTACCAGATGGACGAAGTGCTGTTGCTGTCACTGCGATTTGTCCTACAAGATCATCTCTTGTTTCATTTGAGACATAACCACTTTCTTTATTGGTTGAATCGGTTAAAATGAACTTTTTAAAAAATTTCATACGTTTCCCCAACACCTTTGTCAATAAAATAACTGCTATGATTGAAACAGCAGTGGCAATCAAGATGGAAATCGCCATTTCTGTAAAGCTTCCAGCTGCTAAAAATAAGCTGACAACGACACAGATTAGTCCAATGATACCCACGATTCCCCCTGGCAATATCAATTCAAGGATAATGAGCGCAATTCCCGCTAAGAATAGGAACAATGTCTCATATCCTGCAAAACCTGCCACGAGATGACCATAAAAGAATAGAAGAAGCGCTGTGACTCCCATGGTGCCTGGGACCCCAAAGCCGGGAGAATATAATTCAACAATTAACCCTAAGCTTGCGATGGATAAAAGGATAGGAATGACGATCGGGTGCGTGAGAAAACGCGCAACCTTTTCAGCAAAGCTCACTTCATCGAATTGAACAGAAGCATCTGCTAAGTCCAGATTCTGAAGCAAGTCATCCATATTTTTCGCTTCTCCTTCTGCATAACCGAACTGAAGCGCCCGATCTGTGTTAAAGGTCAGCAATTCTCCTTTTGGTGCACCAGCTTCTTTTGCGTCTATATCTACATCTGCCATCGCAAGAGCATATTTTGGATCACGCCCCTGCTTTTCAGCAGCGTCACTCATTTCAGCAAGCCATAGAGATTCAGATTTTTGATCGGCAGCGTTGCCTTCACCGTCAATGATCGCAGCAGCCCCCATCTTCCCGTTTGGGGTCATGTAAATTTGATCGGCATTTAGGGCGAGGAACGCCCCGGCTGAAAGCGCTCTATGATTCACAAACGCAGTCACTGGGATGTCGGATGCACGAATGGTATCGGCTATTTCAAGCGCCGCATCGACTGCACCACCTGGTGTATTGATGTCGAGAATAATGTGCTTCGCCCGTTCCGACTTTGCCTGCTCAAATGATCGTTCAATGAATTTAGAAAGTCCTTTTTCTACTGTATCTTCAATTGGGATAACATGAACTTTCTGATCTGCTGATTTCGCGGTCAATTGAACCCCTAATAACAAGCATATTATAAAACAACTGAAGAGAGCAATAGAAATTTTCATTTTTTTCATCTATTTGGTGATCCCCCCTCTCTTTCTTTCATTTTACCGTTCCTTTACATACGTTACAAATGTATCATAGGTTTCATTTTTATATGACAGAATGATGGAGGCATAAAAAAAGTACCCTTCTAACATGAGAAGGATACTTTTTTATTGAGACAGTTGTTCGCTGACAAGTCTGTTAATCACAGCACCATCAGCTTTACCTTTTACCTTTGGCATAATAGCGCTCATGACTTTACCCATATCAGCTTTCGATGAAGCACCGGTTTCGGCGATTGTTTCTTTCACAACCGCCTGCAGTTCTTCTTCAGAAAGCTGTTCAGGTAAATAAACGTCTAAAATGTCAATCTCTTTTTGAACTTTATCTACTAAATCTAAGCGATTAGCTTTCGAAAATTCATGGAGGGAGTCTTTACGTTGCTTAATCTCGCGGGAAAGGACGGTTAGTTCCTCATCTCCGGTCAAACTGTCTTTCTTAAGCTTTATTGCTTCATTTTGCAGTGAAGCCTTTACCATACGAATGACAATAAGCTTGTCTTTCTCTCGGTTTTTCATAAAAAGCTTCATATCAGAATTTAATTGCTCAAGAAGACTCATAAAATCCACCCTCTTTAGAATTTACGTTTTCTAGCAGCTTCAGACTTTTTCTTACGCTTTACGCTAGGCTTTTCATAAAATTCACGCTTTCTTGCTTCTTGCAATGTTCCAGTTTTGGATACACTGCGTTTAAAGCGACGAAGAGCATCTTCAAGCGATTCGTTTTTTCTAACGACCGTTTTTGACATTCTCTTTCCCTCCCTCCGAATACACCAATCGACTGCATTAAAAAAAGATATACATGTAAAACATGTACCTAGACATTATAATATAAGCCTAGGTTGAGGTCAACTAAGTGATTTGGAAATATATTTTCGTCATGAGCAGGTAGACAAGTCCATATATTCATTGGTAAGAGGAGGACTTTTCTATGATGGCGATCATTTATTTTTGTGCACTTATTTTCATTTTTTTATGGGCCATGGGTTTGCTTAGGAAAGGATTAATGGCGCTCACGTCGTCTCGTATTGAGAAATCACTTCTTCTCTTTACAGATCATCCAGTCAAAGCATTCTTGGTCAGTATTGTGTTTACAGGAGTTCTTCAAAGCAGTTCGGCGTTTATGGTCATCGTTATCGGCTTTGTAAGTACAGGCATTCTCACGTTTAAAAAATCCATACCCATGATTCTTGGAACGAATATCGGCTCAACATTTACGACAGAATTTATTGCCATAAAGATGGACGTGTTTATGTGGGTTCTGATTGCAGCTGGTCTTTTATGTATCATTTTTGGCAGGAAGTCTTTTCGATATGCAGGAAAAAGTTTATTTGGGCTTGGCATGATCTTTTTTTGTATTCAAAGTTTTTCAAAAATTGCAGGTATGATGACCAGCCAGCCAGAGACACTGCGTTTCCTTGAAATGATGCAGCATTCCGATTGGACAGCTCTTCTTTCTGGTACAGTGCTCACGGCGATTGTTCATTCAAGCTCTGTATGTATCGGTATTTTGATGGGATTTATGAATGAAGGGACTGTCGCTCTAAAAGAAGGCATCAGCTTTGTTTTAGGGTCCAATATCGGGACATGTATTACTGCCGTGATGGCTGCTATCTCTGGCGGTTATGCAGCCCGCCAAACTGCGTATGCACATGTCGTGTTTAATGTTCTAGGTGTTCTTTTATGTCTTCCTTTTCTCGCCTTTATCACTGAGTTTGTTGCGCTTTTAGCAAGCTCTCCTGCCCAGCAGATTGCGCACTTTAGCCTGCTGTTTAATGTTGCAAGTTCTCTCCTCTTTTTTCCGTTCATACGTCCTTTTCACGCCTTGATTTTGTTCCTTCTTCCGAATCGGTCAACATAAAAAAACCGGCTTGCCTTATGGCTGCCGGTTTTTCATCTATTATGAGGTCATTCTCACTTGATCCGTCTGCACGTCATCACTTATACGAACGAATTGTCCTTCGTTATAAGGATAGCCTGCTTTCGTAATCTTCACTTTCACCAAACGGCCGATCATGTCCTCTGTTCCTTCAAATACGACCTTCATGTAGTTATCCGTATATCCTACATACAGATTGTGCGTTCCGTCTTGCTCTTTGAAGGATTCTTCTGGAATAATCTCTAATACGTCGCCTTCATATGCCGATGCATATTCTTTCGCAAGCTGATCAGAAAGAGCAATGAGGCGGTGAACGCGTTCATTTTTCACATTCTCATCTACTTGATCTTCCATTCTTGCAGCAGGCGTACCTGTCCGTTTGCTGTAAGGGAACACGTGGAGCTCAGAGAATTGATGGTCTTTGACAAAATTGTATGTTTCCATAAATTCTTCTTCTGTTTCTCCTGGGAATCCAACGATCACATCTGACGTTACAGCAAGACCTGGCAATGCTTTTTTGAGCTTCGTTAAACGCTCTGCAAAGAATTCCATTGTGTATTTACGGCGCATTCTTTTCAGTACAGTATTAGAGCCAGATTGAAGCGGAATGTGCAAGTGTCTCACAATTTTATCTGACTGATCGAGCACTTCAATCACTTCGTCTGTAATTTGACTTGCTTCAATGGATGAAATGCGGATTCGTTTTAATCCCGCCACACGTTCATCTAATTCTTTCAGAAGCTTAGCAAAGTTATAATCCTTTAAATCTTCACCGTATCCACCTGTATGAATACCTGTTAATACAATTTCTTTGTAGCCAGCATCGACAAGCTGCTGCGCTTGATTGATGACTTCTTCTGGATCGCGAGAACGCAGTAATCCGCGAGCCCAAGGGATAATGCAGAATGTACAGAAATTGTTACAGCCTTCTTGGATTTTTAAAGAAGCACGTGTTCTGTCAGTAAACGCAGGAACATCTAGTTCTTCAAAGACACGTGCTTTCATGATATTGCCAACTCCGTTGATCGGCTGTCTTTCTCTTCTGTATTCTTCAATATAACCAAGCAGTTTATGTCTATCTTGTGTGCCAACCACAATATCAACACCAGGAATCGCCATGATTTCTGCCGGAGACGTTTGTGCGTAACAGCCTGTTACACAAATGACACCATCCGGATTATGACGAATGGCTCTTCTAATGACTTGGCGGCTTTTTTTATCGCCTGTATTGGTGACGGTACATGTATTAATGACATATACGTCTGCTTTTGATTCATAATCTTTTCTTTCATAGCCAGCTTCTTTAAACAGCTGCCAGATGGCTTCTGTTTCGTAGTGATTGACCTTACAGCCAAGTGTATGGAACGCTACTGTTCCCATCATGATTCACCTCTTAATAACTCTGTTTGATAAGATATAGCAGAAAGCGCGTAAAGAGGAGCTGTTTCTGTTCTTAAAATGCGTGGTCCAAGCCCGCAAATGACTGCACCATGCGCTTCAAGTTCTTCAATCTCCTTTTCTGCTAAACCGCCTTCTGGACCAAAAACCACTAATAAGGTTTGTCCGCCCTTCATCTGTTGGAGCACCGTTTGAAACCGGCTTTGCTCGCCTTCTTTCGATGATTCTTCGTATGCAACGACACATTTATCGAATTCACCGGCCAGTTGAATCAGCTCTTTAAATGTTGATACGGGATGGACACGCGGAATGATATTCCGGTAAGACTGCTCGGCAGCTTCTTTCGCAATTTTTTCCCAGCGGTCTCGTTTTTTCAATGACTTTTTTTGGTCAAGTTTTGTAATCGAACGAGCCGCTTGAAACGGAATAAAAGCACTTGCGCCAAGCTCGGTGCCTTTTTGGATAATCCATTCAAGCTTATCCCCTTTAGGCAGACCGCTTGCAATCGTCACCTTGATCGGAAGTTCTCGATTCTGATTCGTCCAGCCTTCCAAGTGACAAATCACTTCTTCCTTTGTTATTGTATCAATTTTACTGAGCGCTTCAAAGCCGTCTGTCGTTAAGCAAAGGATGTCTTCTCCTGCTTTCATCCGCATGACGTTTGCAAGGTGATGAACATCTTCACCCTTTATCGCGATGTTTCCCTTTTCCGTCACTTCTTCTTTTGTGAGGTCGATAAAATATCGTTGCATACGTGTCCTGACACCTACTCGCTTTATTTTTTCGCTATTATGCTAACCCAATCTTCCATTGACAGCACTTCAACAATCTCAAAACCGGCTTCTTCTAAAGCAGTTTTGACTTGTAATTTCTTTTGTCCGATAATGCCTGATGTAATAAAGTAACCGTCTTTCTTCAATAGATCATACGCTTGATCTGTAAAGCGCATGATGACCTCTGCAAGGATGTTGGCCACAATCACATCGCGTTCACCTGAAATCCCATCAAGTAAATTGTTTTGTTTTACCGTTACTTGCTCGCTCACACCATTTAATTCGATGTTCTGCTTTGCACTTTCCACTGCAACGGTGTCGAGATCAAATGCATGAATGTCTTTTGCACCGAGCATTGCAGCGGCAACACTTAAAATGCCAGATCCTGTTCCAACGTCAATCACCGTGTCGTTTTCCTTCACATAGCGCTCAAGCGCCTGAATGCAAAGAACCGTTGTTGGATGTGTACCGGTTCCAAATGCCATTCCAGGGTCCATTTCGATGATCAATTCATCAGAATGAACGGGTGTGTACTCTTCCCATGTTGGGACGATGGTAAATTTCTCAGAGATTTTCACAGGATGATAATATTTCTTCCATGCAGTCGCCCATTCTTCTTCGTTTACTTCACAAATTGACAATGTATTTCGTCCAAGGTCAATATCGTATAGAAGAAGATTATTGATGGCTTCTTTGATCTCATCTACCGTTTCCATCAAAAAGCTATTCATCGGAAGGTAGGCTTTGACGATAACCCCTTCCTCAGGATAATCATTCGGATCGAGCTGGTAGATCTCACCGTATACATTTTCACGTTCCTTGACTAAATCAAGCGGGTCCTCAATCACGACACCACTTGCACCTGCTTCATGCAAAATATTGGTGATCGGTTCCACCGCTTCATTTGTTGTATGGACGCTAATTTCTGACCACTTCAATACTACCAACTCCTTATCCGTGTTACTCGCCTTTAAATGCGCGTTTCACCTTATCGAAAAAGCTCATTTCTTGTTCGTCCGGTTTATTTCCGCTCACTTCAGCAAATTTTCTAATGATATCTTTTTGATTTTCAGTTAAATTCGTCGGTGTTACGACGCGTACAACGATATGCTGATCGCCTTGACCATAGCCGCGTACATTTTTTACACCTTTACCTTTAAGTCTAAACTTCGTACCCGTTTGTGTGCCCGCAGGAACTTTTAATTTGACTTTCCCATGTAATGTCGGCACTTCAATTTCATCACCTAGTGCAGCCTGCGCAAAGGTAAGCGGCATTTCGCAGTAGATGTCATCTCCATCTCGTTCGAAGAATTCATGCGCCCTCACATGGAAAACAACAAATAGATCGCCTGGAGGTCCTCCATTTACACCTGGTTCACCTTGACCAGATACTCTAAGCTGCTGACCATCGTCCACACCAGCTGGGATCGTCACATTGATTTTCTTACGCTTACGCACTTTACCAGATCCACCACATGTTGAACACTTATGTTCAATTTGTTTACCAGTTCCGCTACAGTAGTTACATACTCTGCGGTTGACTACTTTACCAAATGGTGTGGATTGCTCGACATTTAGTTGACCTGATCCGCCGCAATGTGAGCATGTCTTCGCCTGTGTTCCAGGTTTTGCACCTGATCCATGACACGTTTCACATGATTCCTCGCGGGGAATCTCGATCGTTGCTTCTTTCCCAAATGCCGCTTCTTCAAATGAAAGGGTCATTGTATATTGAAGGTCCGCTCCTTGACGCGGTGCATTTGGATCTCTTCTTCTGGCTCCGCCGCCAAAAATACTAGAGAAGATGTCATCAAAGCCGCCGAAGCCGCCAAAGTCTCCTCCACCACCAAAGCCGCCGCCACCAAATCCTTGGTTTGGATCGGTGTGACCGAACTGGTCATAATGTGAACGTTTTTGATCGTCAGAAAGGGTTTCATAGGCTTCTTTTACTTCTTTGAATTTCTCATCTGAGCCAGCTTCTTTATTAATATCAGGGTGATACTTTTTTGAAAGCTTGCGGTATGCCTTTTTGATTTCGTCCTTTGAGGCGCTCTTACTCACGCCAAGCACTTCATAGTAATCACGCTTACTCATCTCTTCACACTCCCGATTTTCTCACATAAATACGATTGTATCATTTTAAATTGATCTTTTTCAATTCCTTTTCATCGTTGAAAAGAAAAAAGTCAAAGCCAAGAGATCCTGACTTTGACTTTCTGACGAGTACGTTTCAGCAGTCTTTTTCAAAAGTAAAGGTGATTATTTTTTCTCTTGATCGTCGTTTACTTCTTCGTATTCTGCATCCACTACATTGTCATCTGCTTTTTGAGCACCTTCAGCGCCTTCTTGCTGAGCTTGTGCTTGTTTTGCAGCTTCTTCATAGAGCTTTGTCGTTAATTCTTGAACGATTGTTTGCAGCTCATCTTTTTTCGCTTTGATGTCTTCAAGCTCGCCTTTTTCGATCGCAGCTTTTAGCGCATCTTTTGCATCATTCGCTTTTTTCACTTGCTCTTCATCTATTTTGCCTTCAAGATCTTTTAATGTTTTTTCTGTTGTAAACACTAATTGATCTGCTTCATTGCGCACTTCGATTTCTTCTTTTTTCTTTGCATCTGCTTCAGCATTTTCTTCTGCTTCTTTGACCATTTTTTCGATCTCATCATCAGAAAGACCTGAAGAAGATTTGATTGTGATGTTTTGCTCTTTTCCAGTACCCATATCTTTCGCACGTACGTTGACAATACCGTTTTTATCGATATCAAAAGATACTTCGATTTGTGGTACGCCGCGTGGTGCTGGTGGAATGTCAGTCAATTGGAAACGACCTAATGTTTTGTTGTCTGCTGCCATTGGACGCTCACCTTGCAGGACGTGAATGTCTACAGCAGTTTGGTTGTCAGCAGCCGTTGAGAATACTTGAGATTTACTTGTTGGAATTGTTGTATTACGTTCAATCAGCTTTGTGAATACGCCGCCCATTGTTTCAATTCCTAAAGAAAGTGGTGTGACGTCAAGAAGTACAACGTCTTTGACATCTCCTGTGATAACTCCACCTTGAATTGCTGCACCAAGTGCAACCACTTCATCAGGGTTTACGCCTTTATGAGGCTCTTTACCTGTTTCTTTTTTGATTGCTTCTTGTACTGCAGGAATACGAGTTGATCCACCAACAAGGATAACTTTATCAATCTCGCTAGCAGATAGACCAGCATCTTTCAGTGATTGACGTACAGGTGTCATTGTACGCTCTACAAGCTCAGAAGAAAGCTCTTCAAATTTAGCACGAGTTAATGTTAATTCTAGGTGAAGAGGTCCTGCTTCTCCAGCTGTGATAAATGGCAGTGAAATTTGTGTAGATGATACACCAGAAAGATCTTTTTTCGCTTTTTCAGCAGCATCTTTTAAACGCTGAAGCGCCATTTTATCTTTAGAAAGATCAATACCGTTTTCTTTTTTGAACTCAGCCACTAGATGATCGATGATGACTTGGTCAAAATCGTCTCCACCTAGACGGTTGTCCCCAGCAGTTGAGCGTACTTCAAAGACGCCGTCTCCAAGCTCAAGGACTGATACGTCAAATGTACCGCCACCAAGGTCATATACAAGGATCGTTTGATCTTCATCTGTTTTATCTAAACCATAAGCAAGTGCAGCTGCTGTTGGTTCGTTGATGATACGTTCTACTTCAAGACCAGCAATTTTACCAGCATCTTTTGTTGCTTGGCGCTCTGCATCGTTGAAGTAAGCAGGAACTGTAATAACCGCTTTTGTTACTTCTTCGCCAAGATAGGCTTCAGCGTAAGATTTAAGGTGTTGAAGGATGATTGCAGAGATTTCCTGCGGCGTGTAGTTCTTGCCTTCAACTTCTACTTTATAATCTGTACCCATATGTCTTTTAACAGACATGATGGTGTTCGGGTTTGTAATTGATTGACGTTTCGCTACTTCACCTACTTGGCGCTCTCCATTTTTAAAAGCGACAACAGATGGTGTTGTACGTGCTCCTTCAGCGTTTGCAATAACTTTTGGCTCGCCGCCTTCGAGTACTGCAACACATGAGTTTGTTGTTCCTAAGTCAATACCAATGATTTTACTCATATTCGATGACCTCCCATTATGTAGTTATTGATTTACTTTTACCATTGATGGACGAATAACTCGGTCTTTGAGTTTATAGCCCTTTTGCAATTCTTCTACAACGATGTTTGAATCGTAGTTTTCATCTTCAACTTGCATGACGGCTTGATGAAGGTTTGGATCGAACTCTTTGCCGACAGCTTCAATTGGTTCAACGCCTTCATTTTTCAACGCTTCTACCAGCTGGCGGTAAACCATTTGCATACCTTCTAACAAACTTTTCGTCTGCTCATTGTCTGGATCGATTCCAAGCGCTCTTTCAAAGTTGTCGAGAGCTGGGAGAAGGTCGCTGACAACATGTTGAGAACGATATTTTTGCACGGTCTCCACTTCAGTTCGAGCACGGCGTTTATAGTTTTCAAAATCCGCTTGAACACGCAGAATTTTGTTTTCTTTTTCATCTAAAAGCTGCTGCAATTCATCAATCTTCTCTTGGAAGGCAGACTGTTCATCATGCTTTACTTCCTCAGTTTCTGCTTGAACTGCTTCTTCTTGTGCTTCAACCTCTGCTGCTTGCTCAGGTGTCTGTTTTTCTTCTGACATTGTGTTCACCTCCCTCAAAAGATTCAATTATACGAAGGGGCTGTGCCCCCACCTTTTATCACCCTACTCATCATACAAATTGGAAAGTGCGTTTGACAAGTCTTTTGATACATGATGCAAAAGACTAACGACTCGCCCGTAATCCATACGGGTTGGACCAATGACAGCGATGGAGCCGAGTGGTTTTTGATCAATCGCATAAGTTGCTGTGATTAAACTGCAGTTCTCCATTGCTTCCAAATTGTTTTCTGAACCGATTTTAATAGTGATTCCTTGCTGATTTGGATGAAACAGCTGCATGACATCATTCTTTTGTTCAATCAGCATCATGAGTGAACGAATACGGTCAATGTCATGAAACTCTGGCTGGTTCAACATATTAATCTTCCCGCCAAAGAAAAGTTTTGATTCATTTTGTGTTGAAGTAAATGTGCTACCAAGCGCATCTAAAATATGGTCATAGTCTTTTAAATGCGTGCGAAGAAGCATCACTACTTCTTTATACATCCTGTCCTTCAGTTGATCCATCGGGACTCCGGCTAGGCGGCTGTTTAAAATATTCATCAGCTTCTCAATATCGGAGACATCAAGATGCTCAGAGAAGGTAATGGTTTTGTTTTCAACATGCCCGCTGTCTGTAATCATAATTGCTACCGCTTTATTAGGCTGAACGGGGACAAGCTGAATTTGCTTTAATCGATTTTCACTTAGCTTTGGACCAAGGACAATCGATGTGTAGTTTGTGAGATCTGATAAAATTTCCGCCGATTTTTGAACTGTTTTTTCCAGCTCAAAAATTTTCTCCTGAAAAGCCGACTGGATAAGCACAAGCTCTTTAGATGACAGTTTTCGTGGAGAGAGCAAATGATCTACATAATAACGATATCCTTTTTCGGAAGGAATTCTTCCTGATGAAGAATGGGTCTTTTCAATAAAACCGAGTTCCTCCAAATCAGCCATTTCGTTTCTAATCGTCGCAGAGCTGAATGTAATGTCTTCTTTTTTGGAAAGAGTCCTTGATCCAACTGGCTGCGCCGAACGAATAAAGTCATTAATAATGACTTGTAGAATCAAAAGCTGACGATTTGTTAACATCATCATCACCCCTGTTAGCACTCTCTTTCAACGAGTGCTAATTGTATAAACAAAATTACCAAACTCAAATTAAAATGTCAATTATAACTCACCGAGAAACGCTTGAAATACTTCATTCCCTAACAATTTTCCTTTTCTTGTTAAACGAATGCCAATCTCATCCTGTTCAATGAGACCTTTTTCTGCTAATTCTTCAAGAACGGCGGGAAAGAGTGCTTCTGGTGATGTTCCAAATTTCGCTTGAAAATGAGCACTTTTCACGCCTTCAATTTTCCGCAAACCTAAGAACATTTCTTCTTCGATCTGTTCTGCTTTTGTCACCTGATGCGTTTCCTTATATGGAAACCCTGTTTGTTCAATGAGCTCTAAGTAATGCTTCACTGGTCCAGCGTTCACATTACGGACGCCATCTACATACCCGTGCGCTCCAGCGCCAAAACCAAAGTAATCTTCGTTGCTCCAATAGGTGAGGTTATGCTGGCTTTCAAAACATGGTTTGGCGTAATTGCTAATCTCATATTGTTTGAGTCCGTGCCGCTCCATTTCATCCATGACGAGCTCATACATTTCAGCCTCACGTTCTTGCGGTGGTAAATGCAGTTTCCCTTTTTGCATCAAATTGTAAAAGACCGTCTTCGGCTCGACAATCAGCGAATAAACAGAATAATGTTCTGCACCTAATGAAAAAGCGGTCTCTAGTGAATGCATGACATGATGCTTCTCTTGATGAGGCAAACCAAACATAAGATCAAGACTAATGTTGTCAAACCCAACTGCTCTTGCTCGCTCGAAAGATGTGAGAACATCTTTCTTTTGATGAACCCGTCCGATTTTTTTGAGCAGGTCATCTTCAAATGTTTGAACACCAAAGCTCAGCCGATTAACGCCTGCTGATTTTAAGACATTCAATTTCTCAAGCGATAGTTCGTCTGGGTTTGCTTCTACTGCAAACTCGATTAAGTTTTTGGTTGGTTTTAATACGCGGTGAATGCTGTCCATAAGCTGATCTAGCTGGCTGACTGTCAGTGATGTCGGGGTTCCCCCGCCAATAAAGATCGTCTTTAGTTCTTGCTCCCCTTTTTGATCGATCGTGTGCTGCATTTCTTTTTCAAGAGCGGCTAAGTATTCATCGACCGGCTGGGTTTTAATGAAAAATTTATTAAAATCACAATAGTGACAAATGTGCTCACAAAATGGAATGTGAATGTATGCTGCTTTCATTTGTTGACACCTTCTTTACAGGTAAAGAGCCGCAGTTTATCGCTGCGGCATCTTCGTTTGTTTTCGACTATAAACGTCAAGGCGAGCATTGTAAAGCAGGTTGCCTTGAGGATGTTATTTTTTCGGTGTGCTGTCGTCCATTTTCAGCACGGCCATAAATGCTTCTTGCGGGACTTCTACAGACCCCACTTGCTTCATGCGCTTTTTCCCTTCTTTTTGCTTCTCAAGAAGCTTTCTTTTCCGGGAAATATCTCCACCATAACACTTCGCAAGTACGTTCTTGCGCATTGCTTTAATGGTAGACCGAGCAACAATTTTTTGACCGATCGCTGCCTGAACTGGTACTTCAAAGTGCTGGCGCGGAATCAGTTCTTTTAGCTTTTCTACAATGATCTTTCCGCGTTCATATGCATAATCGCGGTGAACAATAAAGGAAAGCGCATCGATTTTTTCGCCATTGAGCATGATATCCATTTTCACTAGAGTAGATGGGCGATAGCCGATCAGCTCGTAATCAAAGGATGCATACCCTTTTGTATTGGACTTTAATTGATCAAAGAATTCGTATACGATCTCTGCCAGAGGAATTTCGTACACAATGCTCACGCGGTTTGCATCAAGATATTGCATATCAATGAAATTGCCACGCTTTCCTTGGCAAAGCTCCATCACAGAACCAACATAATCATTTGGCACCATCATTGTTGCTTTCACGTATGGCTCTTCAATTCGCTCAATCTTTTGGGGATCAGGCAAATTGGATGGATTATCTACGACGATTTTTTCTCCGTCTGTCATATACACATCGTAAATAACACTTGGCGCTGTCGTAATGAGGTCAATTTTAAATTCACGTTCAATCCGTTCTTGGATGATTTCCATATGAAGCATTCCAAGGAAGCCGCAGCGGAAGCCGAAGCCAAGTGCTTGGGATGTCTCTGCCTCATATTGAAGTGAAGAATCATTTAATTCAAGCTTTTCTAACGCTTCACGCAAGTCGTTATATTTCGCTGTGTCAATTGGATAAAGGCCGCAGTACACCATTGGGTTCAGCTTTCTATATCCAGGCAGAGCTTCTTTCGCAGGGTTTACCGCACTTGTAATCGTATCCCCTACACGTGTATCGCCGACATTTTTAATAGCAGCTGTTAAATAACCAACATCTCCCACAGTGAGTTCGTCTGTTGGCATTGCTTTCGGTGTAAATACGCCGACTTCAAGTACTTCAAATTCTTTACCTGTCGCCATCATCTTAATTTTTTGCCCAGGTTTTACGGTTCCTTCGACGATTCGTATATAAGCAATGACGCCTCGATACGCATCGTAGAGAGAATCAAAAATGAGGGCTTGAAGTGGTGCTTCTGGGTCTCCCGCTGGAGCCGGCACCTTTTCGACGATTTGTTCTAAAATATCCTCGATCCCGATGCCCGCCTTAGCAGAGGTAAGAACAGCTTCAGATGCATCCAACCCGATGACATCTTCAATTTCTTGTCTTACACGTTCAGGCTCTGCACTCGGCAGATCAATTTTGTTAATGATCGGCAAGATTTCTAAGTTGTTATCAAGAGCTAAATAAACATTCGCAAGTGTCTGTGCTTCAATGCCTTGTGCTGCATCCACCACAAGAATTGCACCTTCACAGGCAGCTAGGCTTCGAGATACCTCATAGGTGAAGTCGACATGCCCTGGTGTATCAATCAGGTGCATAATATATTCTTCTCCATCCTTCGCCTGATATTTCAGCTGGACAGAGTTTAATTTGATCGTAATGCCGCGTTCACGCTCTAAGTCCATGGAATCAAGTAATTGTTCTTTCATTTCTCGTTGCGTAATCGCCGCTGTTTTTTCTAAAATACGGTCAGCCAATGTGGATTTTCCATGGTCAATATGGGCGATAATGGAGAAATTTCGAATTCTTGATTGCCGTTCTAATCGTTTTTCTTTATCTGTCACAATCTATCACTCCTACTATAAAACGCGGGTTGCGCTAGGTTAGATTATATCAATAGGGCTGTAAAGATTCAATCGAAATCAAGAAAAGCCGCTCATCGGTTAGCGGCTTTCATGAAAAGGTGTGATATCTTATGAAATAACATCCAACATGATGCTTACAACAGTTTATTTACCATTCACCCAATCATAAAGTGTACGGGCTGCATGCGTCATACCATCTGATAATGCTTTTCCGGCCTTAGAGAAGGCATTAAAGCTCTCCATTTCTTCTAGCTGCTTTTGTTTTTCTGCTAAGTCTTTTTGTGTGACAGCTGTTCCGAGGATAGAAGCTTCTTTTTCTTGATTATCATTCATTTGGACAGTGAAGGCCCCTTTTAATTGCGGATCATGATACCCTTTCATTTGCAGCATGCCATTATTGGCTTGCTGCATTCCTAAAAAGACACCGAATAGCAATACGAGCGATAAAATAATGGTTTTTCCGATAAATGAGCCCATGTCCTCCACCACCTTAAGACCGTTTTTTCTCATCCTTTGCTTTGCCGTCTACCTTTTCTGCGTCCCAGAAAATTTCACTGAACACATCAGCTGCTGCATTGGATGCGTTTTTCAGTTCTTCCATATTATTATCCACACCGCCAAATTCTAATAGGAGGGCTTTGTCAGATAAATCTTGATTATAGATTCCATTATCACCAATTTCTCCTTTGGCAAACACACCGACACTAAGTCCTTTATATTTTTTCTCCATCAAATGGTGAAACTCTGTCGCCAGCTTTAAGTTTTTCTCATAGCTTTGATTCTTCTTCCCTACAACAAACGCAATTCTCGCATATTTCTTGCCTTTGATTTCTACTGTCGTATCTTTCTTTCTTCTTGAATCCCGGTGAATATCGATTAAGTAATCTAAGTCATCATTTTTAGCGAGAGCTTCTTTTACAACCAATCTGGATTCATTATAAGATTGCGGATACTTCAACCCTTTTTTCAGCAGTCTTTTTTCGATTTCTGTTTTATCCACTGTGTTGCCGATTCCTTGCTGATCGAGCGCTTTACCAAACATCTCCCCGACAAGGGTGACGTTCACTTTTGAGTGGCGCGCGTTGTTTGGGTTTGTTTCTCCTTTTAAAAACGGTAAATATGATTCCGTATTATGTGTGTGATAAATGTACACAGCTTTTCGTTTTCCTGTCGACTTGTCCGGCTCTTTTGCAGGCGTTTTCGGTTCATCTTCATCAAGCTTGTCCAGCTCAGCTAGATTTGCTTCTTTTTCATCTTTGATGACTTCACTTGGAGGCGGCGATTCCATTGGCATATTCGTATAGTCTGTACCTTCACCTGCTAGGATGATTTTTGTATCAAAATGTTCAAAGCCTGGCAGCTCTCTTCCTAGAAAACTGCGGGGGTCTTCTAAATTGATACTTGTGGCAAGTTTGAGTGACAGCCCGGAGAAATGAAATCCTTTTTGATCTTCAGGGACTGCTGAGGCAAAATATTGATTTTCCATCCCCATTAGAGTCGCAAAGAACGCCCCTGACAACTCATCTGCCACACCATATAATGATGCTTGAGGCCTAAGCTCCGGTTTTAAAGACGTCAAAGCCCCTGACATGACAAACACAACCACCAGAGAGGCAATAAACAAAAAAATACTCTTCACTACTTTTGTTCCATTAATCGCAACGACCAACTGTCGAGGACGGCGAGGTCTTTTTTTCATGATTTACTCCCTCCAGCACGCTTTCTAGTAATTACACTATGAGCGAGCTAGAGAAAGTAGAACTGTTTAATGATTATAAGAACCCTTGTTGTGTTGAGAGATTTTTTGATGAAGTGCTGTATTTAACCCATTGGCAAGTACGTTCGCCATGTCATCAATGAATGTATCCACTTCCTTCGGTGTGACCATTAGATTTTGCCCAAGCGGCGCAAGTACTTCATGGATCAACTGTCTTTTTTCTTCTTCGGGAAGCGTTCCGACGATTCCTAAAAAGGATTGTCGCGTTTTATCATCTGGCAAATCCTCTTCATTCAGCACTTTTTTCTTCCCAAATGTCAGACCCGCTGGTACTAAAGATCGGGAAGGTCTATCATCTTTCAGTTCTCTACCAAAATGCTTTAACACGTAATCAATCGTGTCACTTGCGATCGTCACTGCATCAACCACTGTCGGTACGCCAATTGCAATGACTGGAATACCCAAGGTCTCTTTGCTTAATTCTTTTCGTTTATTTCCGACACCCGATCCTGGATGTATACCTGTATCAGAAATTTGAATCGTTGTATTCACCCGTTCTACTGCTCGTGCAGCTAGTGCATCAATGGCGATCACAAAATCTGGTTTAGATCGTTCAATGACACCTTGTATAATGTCACTTGTTTCTATACCAGTCAGTCCCATGACACCAGGCGATAATGAAGACACTGGGCGATAGCCTTCCTGCACATTCTCAGGCTGTAATTCAAATAAATGGCGCGTCACCAGCAAATTTTCAACTGTGAGCGGTCCTAAAGCATCAGGCGTGACATTCCAGTTTCCGAGTCCTACAACAAGACAGCTCGCATCTGCCTGAATACCGTGCTCTTTTAAAAACTGAGCAAAATGATGGGCAAAAACTTCGACCACTTTTTCTTGCATCTCAGAGTCTTTCTCCCGAATTCCTTGCGCCTCAAGCGTCAAGTATGTCCCTGCTTTTTTTCCGGTCAGCTCTTGTCCTTCTGTCGTAATCTCCACAGTGCGGATGCGGATGCCGTGCTCTTCCTTCTCCTTCTCAATGATTCCTTGAATACCGTCCTTTTTGACCACATTCGGATCGTTCTCTTGTTCTAGTATCTCTTTTGTTTCAACGGCCAAATCGGTCCGGATTTGATAAGCACTTAAATCGAGTTTCTGTTTCTTCATGAAAAGACTCCTTCCACCAATAGTTAACAGTAGTCTTTCCATCTCTTTCAAGAAACATTCGAGTGCTTCATCAATGAAAAATACTTTACATTTATATTGCATTCTAAAGGTGTGTTTGATAGAATACAATTTGTTCTATTGTGAAGATTTAACCTTAAGACAATTGTGTTTAGGTTGTATCTTAGGAGGTGAAACACATGCCAAATATTAAATCAGCGATCAAACGTACAAAAACGAATAACGAACGCCGTGCACACAACGTAACAATCAAGTCTGCGATGCGTACTGCGATTAAACAAGTTGAAGTTTCTGTAGCTAACAACGATGCTGAGCAAGCAAAAGCTGCTCTTTCTTCTGCTGCAAAACGCATTGACAAAGCCGTTAAAACTGGTCTTGTACACAAAAACGCAGCTGCGCGTTACAAATCAAGACTTGCGAAACAAGTAAACGGACTTTCTGCATAATGTTTGCAACGCCTCAGTGATGAGGCACCTGTTTAACTGTACGTCCGTCCTGAACGGCTCAGCCATAAGGACAGACTGGCAATTATACATCTAAACAAAAACGACCCTCTTTTGAGAAGGTCGTTTTTTTTATGTTCAAGCCCCTAATAACCGCAGCAGGAACAATTCTAATAATAGCTGCTTGTCCTTTTTGCCCGTTTTCATTTCATAATCAATCGTGGAGAGCTCTTTGACGATGTGCTTTAGCTCTTCTTCTGAAAACAGCCTTGCCTGATCCATCGCGAGTTTGACCCGGAATGGGTGGACTTTTAGGTTTGACGCAATTTGTTTTTGCCCGTATCCCTGCTGAGCAAAGTACTTTGTCTGCAATATCAACCGAAATTGATTTGAAATGAGTGCCGATATTTTAATGGGTTCCTCATTTTGCTTTAGGAGATCATAAAACATTTGCATCGCTTCAGACCGGCGCCTGTTCACGATTTGGTTAATCAGTTCAAAAATATTCTGCTCCAAACTTCGTGCAACGAGCTGATTGACATCCGCCAGCTCAATTTCCTCTCGCTGCCCAATATATGTACTTAGCTTCCGAACCTCTTGAAAAAGTGAGGACAGGCTCCCGCCACATAACATGACAAGCTGTTCTGCCGCTTCAGCCGAGATTGTTTTTCCTTCTGTTTTCACTAATGTGATGGTGAAATCCGTTGTTTCTTTCGGATTTAACTCTTTCGCCTCAACCACAGCCGCTTTCTTTTTTAACAATTTGGTGATTTTCTTACGTTCGTCCAGTTTTTCATATGGCGCTAATAACACGAGAATCGTATAGGGTGCTGGCTTTTCTAAATAAGCTTCTAACACAGAAAGCTGATGCTCGATCTTTTCTTTTTTCTTTTCTGCTGTGAGAAAATAAGGGTTTTTGATTACAACGAGACGCCGCTCTCCCATAAACGGAAATGTTTCTGCGTCCGTCACAGCCTGCTCAAGTGGCACCTCTTCCATATCGAAGACAGAGTAGTTAAAATCCTTTGTTTCTTCATCGACCACAGCTTGTCTCAATTTAGCAGCTGTCTCTTGAAGTAAATACGTTTCTTTTCCATATAAGCAATAAACGGGATGGATATCCCCTTTTTTTAAATTGTTCCATACCTCAAAGACCATTCGCTTAAATCCCTCTCTTTCACTTCCTCCTCTATCCTAAAGTGTGTAGAGACATTAGTAAAGAGGAAGCTGAAAGTGCCGCCTCCTCATTTATAGTAAACGTCTCACGTAAGCTCCCGGGTCAGCTTACAGTCAGACGATATTCACAAAATGATCATGAAAATGGAAAACGGTTACTTTACCTTCTAGCAATTCCAAATGAGTTCAAGTATACTAAAAATAGCCAGGAGGGATGAAAATGAATGAATTTGAAAAGAATGTTCAAAGCAAGCGGAATGATGTGACCGACTCAGCTGTTGGTTTTATCGTCACATTCGGATTTTTCGCCTCAATGTTTATTTTGGCAACAGTTATACACCTCGTTGGATCTTAACTACATGAATGCAAGATGACTGCCATTTTGGCAGTTTTTTTATTGATTTTGTAAGATATCATATGGAGGATGAGCGTAAAATGTTCCATCCTCTTCAAGAAATTCATAGGTCACACTTCCATCGAAATCTGTTCGATACACCTTTGTTTGATGATCATTTAATTTTTTCAAAACTTCTTGATGAGGATGCTGATACCGATTTCGTTCACCTACTGAAATCAGTGCATATGACGGCTTCAAATGCTGAAGCCATTCTTCACTTGTTGACCCTTTACTCCCATGATGCCCAACCTTCAAGACATCCGCCCTCAGCTTGGGGTAAGCTTGAATGATGTCTCGTTCCCCTTCTTGTTCAAGATCCCCAGTAAGCATAAAACGCTTGCCGCCAAGCGTAAAGGTGAGGACCAGTGAATCATTATTTTTACTCGTCACCTGGTCACGTACTGGATGCAGAACGTCAAATTTTTGCCCTCCAATTCTCAGCTGATCCCCTCTTTCTAACTCATCAACAGGAATCTGTTGATGAGCCGCTTCCTTTAAAAGCTGCGCATCCTCTGGATTTCGAGCAAAGCCTTTTGGTATTGCAAGGCGTTTGACTTTATTTCGCTTTATTAACCGCATCGCTTCTCCCATATGATCTTGATCCGCATGGGTTAGGATGAGGACATCAAGTTTTGCTATGCCTTTAGAATGCAGAAATGGAATAAGCGTTTGATCTCCAATTGTAGATACTTTACGTCTTTTTTTCCATGGCTCTTCTTCAAAAGAAAGTCTGCCTCCTGTATCGACTAATATATGCCCCGTTCGATAAGGCAGCTGAATAAACAAGCTATCTCCTTGTCCTACATCTAACATCGTGACCTCTCCTTTTTGAAGAAAATTCGGCGTGAAATAGTGTACAGCCAGCACACAAATAAGAATAAAAATCGGCACAAGATAAGATTTGATAGAAGTTTTACATTCCATCACAATGAATAGAAAAACAATGGAGGAAACCTCTAGGAGAACATGCCACCATGTCGATTTCATAAAAACGAGAGTAAGACCATCGTAAGCAGCCATATGTGCTGACAATTGATGACCAAACTGGATCACCCAATCAAGCAGCTGAAACAGTGTTTGCCCAAGCGGAAGATAAATGATAGATAAAACAAAAAAGAATAAGGATAGAGGCATGACAACCATTGTATAAAAAGGAACAAACATCATATTTAAAGGAATACTCAGCAAGGAAAATTGCTGAAAATAATATAAAAGAACAGGAAGCGAAGCAAGCTGTGCAATCAAGGAAATGAGGAATAACTGCATCACCGAACTTTTCGCTTTTGATAAAATACTAGTAGATAGCAAAATAAAAAATGTCACCACAAATGACAGCTGAAAACCGACATCAAATATATAAAGTGGTTGAATAGCTAATAAAAGCAAGAACGCTGCACTTAACACGACCGCAGAAGGCTGTTTCATTTCTTTTGGCAGGCTTGTGATGACTAAATAAATTCCAGCCATGAGACAGGCTCTTAACACAGACGGCGCAGCACCTGTTAAACAAGCATAAACCGGCAAAAGGGATAATAAAAGAATACGTGCTGCCTCTCTTGTCACGCCAGCGCGGAGTAGACACCAAAATAGGCAAGCGAGCAGTGTTTGAACATGGAGCCCTGAGATGGCTAATAAATGAATGATGCCAAGCATTTGATAATCTCTTAATATATCAGGGTCTATTAAATCACGTTCGCCAAAAATAAGTGCCTGTACAATCCCAACAGAACTCTTCGGAACGTGATCTTCTAGAAATTTCAGCCCCTTCAGCCTAATAGATGAAAGGTAATGTGAAGGGCTGTCATGTTTCGTACAGCTTTTCATAGACTGCGTTAAGAAAATAGCATCAATGCCTTTTGTTTTTAGAAATTGATCATATTGAAAGCCGTTCGGTATGGTTGCATGTTTAGGTAACCGAATTTCACCTGTCATATGACAGCTCATACCTGGCCCAACATCTTTTAACGCTACTTTTTCACGCTCCGTTTGAATCGTATAAAATGCCGCTAGTCGACCATTCTCTGATGTAACAGTCGCTGAAAAGCGATTGCCATCTATTTTCGGAATTGTTTCAATCACAACCGAATGAGAAAATACTTTTTCTTGGAGGACATGATCCGTTTCAAAAAACTGGTGCACCATAAAAATGAGCATATAGATCGTTCCACACAAACTGACCATTAGAAAGAGATGGGGTGTTTTTTTTAGCAGACTGAAAAGAAGAGATACAAGAAGAAAAAGGAGAAAATACAGATGAAGATGATATGCGGCCAGAGCAATTCCAGCAGCTGCTGAAATCGCCCCGAACGGCAAATACTTAAACATAGGAAGTAAATAATTGATTCGCCTTTTCATGCATTTGACGAATTTCTGTTTCGCTACGTCCTGATTCACTTAGTTTACCTATTAAATCCGCAACAAAGGCTAATTTTTCTTGGTTTTTTAAGTCAATGATCATCTCATCTAGTTCAACCTGTTCTGTTTGAACTCCCGCCTGTTCAAATAAATCAACAGCATATGGATGATTTTTATAATCCTTCGCATAATACACTGTTCGAATACCTGCTTGAATAATCGCTTTACAGCACTGCAAGCAAGGAAAATGCGTCACATATATTTCAGCATCAGCCGTTGGTGCACCAAATTTGGCACATTGTAAAATAGCGTTCATCTCCGCATGGATTGTACGAACGCAGTGATGATCTATCACATAGCATCCTACATCTGCACAATGCACGTCACCGGCAATGGATCCATTATATCCACCTGCGATGATGCGCTTGTCTCTTACGATCGTTGCCCCAACAGCTAGCCGCTCACAGGTGCTTCGCAAGGCAAGCAAATGGCTTTGAGCCATAAAATATTGATTCCATGAAATTCTCTCCACGAGCTGATCCCTCCAGAATGATGGTTGGTATTAAGTGTACATGCCTTTCTTCTATACCGTCAATTCTACTTGACCGTCAGTTGATTTTTCAGCCGTTCAATGGTCTTCTCTCCAAAACCCGAAATATTCCGCAAATCTTCAATTTGCTGAAATTCTCCATGTTCTTCTCTATACGCAATGATGGCTTCTGCTTTGGCTGGCCCTATTCCGTTAATGGTCTGCAATTCCGCTGCATCAGCTTGATTGACATTCACCCCTTGACTCTTTTCATTTCCCGGCAACATATCAGCCGCTGCTGTTTGTCCCTGCTTGTCAGTCTCCCCCTTCTTTCGTACATAAATCATCATACTGTCTTCTAATTTTGCTGCTTGATTGATGTCAACTGTATCTGCCTTACTCGTAAAACCACCTGCTCTTTTAATGGCTTCTTCAACTCTGTCCTCATCCATAAATGCATAAACGCCAGGCTTCCGTACAGCTCCTTTGACCTCTACTACGATGGATGTTGGCTCTTTTTCTGCACTCTCTTGTTTTTCTTCTAATATGACTTGCGTTTCATGTTGTTCTTTCAACACACTTGGCCCTGTGCCACCTTTCTCTTTTCCTGCTAAAAAGAAGAAACAGATGATGACGAGGATGATGATTCCAGCTATCAGATAAAGACTGTATTTTTTCAACGACATGAGCTGCTTCACTTGTTCACGCTTCTTTCAATCATATTTTCACGCTGCTTCACATACTGTTTAGAAGATAACAGATCCTATGCGTCTAAGGAGGGAGAACGTTTGAATATAGGGTTAATCGGTACAGGAAACATGGGTACCATACTTACTGAGGCATTTATTGAATCAAAAGCAGTCAATCCCTCAACCATCACCATTACAAATCGGACCATCGAAAAAGCGTTCAATATAAAAAAAAATCACCCAGAGGTCGAAGTGACAAAACAGCTTTCAGGAGCTGTAACAGATAAAGATTTCATCTTTGTTTGTGTCAAGCCACTTGATATTTATCCGCTTTTAAAAGAACTGAGCCCTCTGTTAACAGAGCAGCAAACCATTGTCATCATTACAAGTCCGGTTCATCCTGAACAGCTTCAGGATATTGTTCCTTGTCAAACAGCCAGACTAATCCCAAGCATCACCAACCGCGCGTTATCAGGCGCATCACTTTTAACATTTGGTTCATCATGCAATGTCACGACAAAAGCAGCGCTCAGACAACTCGCTTGCCGCATTTCAACACCAATAGAAATTCATCATTCAATCACACGGGCAGCCTCAGATATTGTCAGCTGCGGTCCCGCCTTTATTAGCTTTCTTGTTCAGAAAATGATTGAAGCCGCTGTTGAAGAAACGGATATTTCAAAAGAAGAAGCCACCACCTTATCAGAAGATATGCTTGTAGGACTTGGCCGTTTGATTGAAAAAAGGGTGTATACCCTGCCTACACTGCAAGAGAAGGTGTGTGTAAAAGGCGGCGTCACCGGCGAGGGCATTAAAGCACTTGAAGCAGGTGTTCAAGATATGTTTCATCAGCTTTTTCAGAACACTCATGACAAGTTCGATGAGGATGTAGAAGCGGTTGCGCATCAATACCCACCGAGTGTGTTTACTGATGATCTCAGAAATTAAACATCTTCGCAACAAGCGAAAAAAGGGTTTTAAAAAAACCATCGTCCATTAAACGATGGTTTTTGGTTTCTTCGCTGAAATAAAATATCTTTCAGCCAATTCCTGAGGTGCTTCATTTGTAAAATCAGCGGTCACTTCAATCTGTTCAAAGCCAGCGGACTCAAGGAACGCTGCATATGTCTCAAAAGGAAATGTACGCTGTTCGTGCGTTTCATCATAACGCTCATACACGTCTCCGTCTTTTACAAAAAAGCTTAAATCATGAATGACCGAATATGGATGATCTCCTTTATCACTCTGCCAAATATAGCTGATCTCTTCATCTTGATCGGCATAAGTAGAGCCAGGAAATACCTCTTCCATTTTATAAGGGGTATGAACATCAAACAATAAAACCCCACCTGCCTCTAAAAGCTGAAACATGTTTTTAAAGGTTTTTTTGACGTCATTTTCGTTTTTTAAGTAATTCAGGGAATCACAGCAAATAACCGCTGCTTGAAAGGTTTGTTCAAACCCCTCAAGCTCTCTCATATCTTGATGTAAAAATTGAATAGACTGCTTATGAGCCTGTGCTTTTTGCTGCGCAAATGCGAGCATCTCTTCACTTAGGTCAATTCCTGTGACCATGTGGCCTTTTGCAGCTAACCGCAGAGAGATCTCTCCAGTTCCACAACCTACATCGATAATCGCACTATTTGGCTTGATATACCGCTGTATCCACTGAACCCATTCATCATAAGGGGCATGTGTCATGAGCTCATCATACACACCTGCAAACCCTTGATAAATCATGAGTTAATGCCAAGTGAAAGCGTTTCTCTCGGCGCATCTCCCCAAAGCTTTTCTAAGTTATAGTATCCTCTTTCCTCTTTGTGGAACACATGAGCAATGACATCTCCTAAATCAATCAATACCCATCTTGCTTCGTCAAAGCCTTCCATCTTTTTAACTTCTATGCCGCCTTCTTCTGCAAGGTGTTTCACTTCTCTTGCAATGGCCTGTACTTGTTTGTCAGAATTCCCGTGACAAATGAGAAAATAATCTGCAACAAGTGAGATCCCTTGCATATTCAGGGCAATAATGTCCTCTGCCCGTTTATCATCGCACGCTCCTGCTGCGATGTTTAAAATTGATGATGCATCCATCAAAATTCCTCCTTAGTTGTTCTTTTGCACAAGTGAGTTATAAGTAGCAAGTGTATCTGGGAAAACTGGCTGATTCTTTTTCATTAAAAAGCTGACGGTGTTTTTTAAAGATTGAATCAAGGCAAGGTCCAAATCCTGCTCTGCTAACTCTCTTACTTCCTCTACACCAGGAAAATGGCGTCCTGGCTCTATATAGTCGGCGACATAAATAACTTTTTCAAGCAATGTCATGTTCGGTCTGCCGGATGTATGGAATTCAATGGCTGTTAAAATATCTTGGTCGTCAATTCCAACTTCTTTTTTGACCAAATAGGCACCAACTGGGGCATGCCAAAGCTCAGGTGAATATTTAAGCAATAGAGGGTTCATCTGTTCTTGCTGGATGATGCCCTTCATTTCTTCTTTCGGTCTAAATTTGGCATAATCGTGGAAAATAGCCGCAATCTCTGCTTTTTTCACATCTGCACCAAAACGTTCAGCTAATGAAATGGCCGTCTCCATTACCCCAAGTGTATGTGTATATCTATGCTCTGTTAACTGCTGTTTGACACAGTTTAAAGCTTCTTCACGATTCATATAAATGATGCTCCTTTATATAACACTCAACAGCTTTCGGAATCAAATAATCAACAGGTTTCCCCTGCTCTATTCGCTGCCTAATCAATGTCGATGATACATCAAAAGCCGGAACATCTGCAAACAAAAGAGGATACGCCGTACTTCCTTCATAACCTGGTCTTTTCATTCCAATAAAGGTGATCATCTGAAGCAGATCATCGATTCTGTGCCATTTCGGTAAATACTCGACCATGTCCGCTCCAATCATAAAAAAGAACTCATCTTCAGGATGGCGCTTCTTTAACAGCTCAACCGTATCTACTGTATAAGATGGGCCCTCCCGCTCCATTTCAATTAGCTCAACTCGAAAATGAGGATTTGTCTGAATCGCTTTTTCCACCATTTTTACACGGTGATGACTCTCTGCTCGTTTTCGACCCGTTTTATGGGGGGGCTTGTGATTTGGGATAAACCAAATTTCATCAAGCCCTACTTGGAAACGCACCTCACTTGCCATCAGCAAATGCCCATTATGCAGGGGATCAAACGTTCCGCCGAACAACCCTATTTTTTTCATATCATATCCACCTTTACGGCAGCTTAATTTGTTTGTTTTCCTTTGATTCCTTATAAAGGACAATCACATTTCCGATCGTTTGAACGAGTTCAGCTTTTGCACCTTTTACAAGTGCTTTTGCAACCTCTGTTTTGTCCTCGTCGCAGTTTTGCAATACGCTGACTTTCAAAAGTTCTCTTGCTTCAAGCGCCTCGGAAATTTGCTTGACCATATTGTCATTTACCCCGCCTTTTCCAACTTGAAAAATAGGTGATAAATGATGTGCTTGCGCACGTAAAAAACGTTTTTGCTTACCTTTTAACATGGTGTTCCTCCTAATTTCTCTATGACAATTGACTTCATTTTTCGAGCGTCAGGTGTAATGCCCGTCCACAGTTCAAAGGCCCTTACCGCCTGACCAACAAACATGCCGACACCATCGACTGTTTTCAAACCTAACCCGGCTGCTTCGCTTAGCAGCTTTGTTTCTATTGGATTATACACAATATCACAAACGACCGCTGTTTTTTTTGCGTTCGCTAAAGAAATTGGGGTTTCTTCAACATTCGGATACATACCAATTGAGGTCGTATGGATGATGACATCATATTCCCCAAGCTGCTCTTCTGCTGTATTTAATGCAATGGCACGAGATGTGATTTTCCCATCGGCACTTTCAATTAAAGCCTCAGCTTTTTCAATGGTACGATTCGTAATGTCAAAGCTTTTCGGTGCATACTCAGCAATTGTCATATAAATCGCTCTTGCCGCTCCACCAGCACCAATCATGAGAAATGACAGCTCTGATAACGGCTGGTCCAAGGCTTCAAGCAATGAATGAAGAAAACCCTCTCCATCTGTATTGTACCCAACGAGCTGACCATTTTCGAGGCGAACCGTATTGACGGCACGCAGACGTTCAGCTGTCACATCAATTTTGTCAAGGTACTGCATGATGTCTACCTTGTGCGGAACAGTGACGTTAAAGCCGCTGATTCCTAAGGCTTTCATACCGCTAATGGCATCTTCCAGATCGTTTTCTTCTACTTGAAAGCCATGATAATGTCCATCAATTCCAGCATCCTTTAATGCTGCATTATGAATATCTGGAGACATTGAATGGCCAACAGGGTTACCGATTACTCCGTATAAAGGTTTCAAGGTCTCTCCCCCTCTGAACATTTAAATTAACGAACGTCTCATAAACACGTGCACACCTTTTGGCGCATACACTTTGATTTGTTTCCCAGCATCATTTGCAGTCACCCAGCCTAATCCTGAAAAGACAATGTCCATTTTTGGCTGATCTATGGTGAAAGTGTGCGGAACGAGCGGCGGGAAATCTTCCATCCCCTCTTTTGATGGCGGTGAAAGCAGTTCACCTGCATGCTTTTCATATAAGTCATCTGCATTCTCCATCTTCGTCCTGTGAATGTTGAGTTCATTTGGCATGTAGCAGACAAAGGATGTTCTACCGCCTTTTACATAATCAAATCGAGCCAGTCCGCCAAAGTAAAGCGTTTGAGCTTCATTTAACTGGAACGTTCTCGGTTTCAATTCTTTTTTCGGCGTTAAAATCTTTAAGTCATTTTTGCCGACATAGTGCGCCATTTGATGGCGGTTGATGATACCCGGTGTATCGAATAAAGCAGACCCGTCATCAAGCGGGATTTCAATCGCATCAAGTGTTGTCCCTGGGTATTGGGATGTGGTGATCACATTCTCTTCTCCAGACACCTCTTTAATAATGCGGTTAATAAATGTTGATTTCCCAACATTTGTACAGCCGACAACATAGACATTTCTGCCCTCACGATAATGATCAATTGCCTCCATAACCTCAGGCACACCTTGTCCTCTGCTCGCACTGATTAAAAACACATCGATCGGATTGAGCCCATTTTCTTTTGCTTCCCGCTTCATCCATTGAACAAGACGGTCTTTTTTCACGGATTTCGGTAAAATATCTACCTTGTTGCCGACAAGTAAAATGGGATTACCACCAACAATACGGCTCAGTCCATTAATCCAGCTTCCGTTAAAGTCAAAAATATCAACGACCTTGACGATCAGAGAATCAGTCTCGCCAATGCTGTGTAAAATATTTAAAAAGTCGTCTTCTGTTAAAGACACATCCTGAATTTCATTGTAGTTCTTTAACCTAAAACAGCGCTGACAGATCACATCTTCTTTCAATAGAGATGCTGCCGGCGCATATCCTAATTGATCTTTATCTTCCGTCTGAATGGCTACACCGCAGCCAATACAAACAACCTTTTCCATTATTACTCTTCCTCCCACTGAATGTGGCCCTTACGCTTTAAGGCGCCTAAAATTCTGCGTTCAATCTGCCTGTTAAACTTCGTGAAAAATCCGTCCGATGCCGCAACAGGTACAACCAAAATAGTATGGAAGCCATGCCTGTTTCCGCCAAGCACATCTGTCATAAGCTGATCGCCAATGACAACCACATCTTCTTTCTTCAATTGCATATCAGCGACAGCCTTATTAAAGGCTCTTCCCATCGGTTTTCTCGCTTTATAAATAAACGGGATATGAACCGGCTCAGAAAAAAGCTTGACCCTTTTTTCATTATTGTTCGATACAATCGTCACCTGTATCCCGTGATCTTTCATCTCTTGAAACCATTCAATTAAACGTGGGGTCGCACTTGGACGATCCCATTCTACTAGTGTGTTATCTAAATCCGTAATAATTCCTTTTACATTTCGTTCTTTTAGTTTTTGCGGCGAAATGTGGAAAATACTTTTCACAAATTCATCCGGTAAGAAATACTTCTTTAGCACAATTTGCACCCTTTCTTCCAATGGTTTTTCAGCGCTTGTGTCGAATCAAATCACAATTTGTCTGTCTATCGAATACAATGAAAAAGTTTTCGACATATGATGAGGACCTTCAACAGGTGTGGATAATTTTACACACATTATCCACCTATATTCCATAACGCTTTCATTCAATTATAAACACTCTACCCACAAGTTATCCACTTAACCATGTGGATAACAGAACGATTGTTCTTGTTTCCCATTCATGGTAGATTAAAGGTACTTCAAAGACATTCGATCAACCTATGATGATATGTCTTTTCCTCAAGTTTTATGCCAACTTTTTCAGGGGAGGTGTTTTTCCCATCATATGGGTTTCTAGTATGAAAAAGCTGTCAGATGATTTACTTATAGAATCGTATTATAAAGCAAATGAAATGAACTTAAATCGCGACTTCATTGAATTAATTGAGACAGAAATGAAAAGACGTTCGCTCGGGCATATGCTCTCTGTTTCCTCTTAATTCCATATATCCTGGAACCATGCCTCCCGAGCACTCTCCTTTTTAAACTCAGATGACTGATATTATATCACTTGCGCTATGTGCTTACTACTATTTTCCGTAAAAAACACCCCTTCTGATCAAAGAAGAGGTGTCTTATTTGCAAGGCTGTTCATTCCAAAACCATAACCCTCCACCTACGACCAAAATGACGACAAGGAACACAACAAGAAAAGCGTAACCGATTCCTGCTCCTTGAGCTGGATAAGGCGAACACGCAGGGTAAGGATAAGGACATCCCCACATATCAGTTACCTCCTTCTAGGAAGATATACTGTTAGACTATGCAAGATGGATCGTCTTGTTTAGGCAGATGGCCTGCATTTAAAAATGTTTAATGACATCACGCTCTTTGATTTCGTTATATATGATTCTTGCCCCTTTTGGTGTCATATGATTGCCAGAAGGGTCAATGAGGCCAGACTGAATCAAGGCGTTGTCACTATCTTCACCCGCTTCTCGGATGAACGCTTTCCAATTGTCGACAAGCGGCACTTGCTGTTTTTCAGCTACTTCTCTTGTGATGTCATTATATGAGTTTTGCCAAGCTCTCGCCCCGCCTCTCTCAGCAAAATAAGATGACTTATATCTAGAATAATAATACAAGCCCTTTTTGCCTCCTTCCACCACAGGCACGCAAGTCATGAGGATAGGGGTAATTCCCTCTTTCCTACTTTCAGAAATGAAGTAGGATAAGTTTTCTTTAAATCGTTTTTTGGTCACACGGGGATGTTTCCCGTCTAGAATCGCCGCATCATTTGTACCGAACATGATGAGGACGTAAGTTGGTTTTTGGTTTAAAATATCCTGTTCAAAGCGCAGCTTTGCATCTTCTGTTGTCTGCCCGCCAATCCCGGCATTCTGTACCTTGATTTGGCCGCGCTCGACGTTTTTCATGAGATTCACCCATTTTTCAGATGTTGGATAATCTCGAAAATCCCAGTTCGACCCTCTTGTGTTACTGTCACCAAATGCAATGACACTTTCCTGCGCCTGCTTCGAGCACCCAGCAGCAACACATAACAGGATGAAAAGGAAAACAAATTTCTTCACAACATTCACCTCCAAAAGCCCTCTTCATATAGTAAACGACAAGACTTTTGGTTTCAATGAATGACTGTCTCTTATTGTAATTGAACCGGCAGATAATCTCTGTCATGGTGCAGCAGTTCGCTCACTTTCACAAACTCATAGCCCCTTTTCTTAAGTTCAGGTACGACTTGTTTCAGCGCTTCTACTGTCTGCTTCCGATTTCCTCCGCCATCATGTAAAAGGATGATATCGCCGCCCTGAATATTCTCAATAATACGGCTGGCAATTTTGTGTGCACCTGGCCTTGACCAGTCCTTCGGATCTTGCGTAAAGGACCACATCACGACATCATATCCTTGCTTTGAAAGAACGCGGAAGGACTTCATCGTTAAACGCCCGCCCGGAGGACGAAATAATAAGGGTCCACCAGGCTGGAGAGAAGCGATATGAGCCGCTGATTCTTTTAATTCTTGTTTGATTTCTTTCGATGACAAAAGGTCAAAATACGTATGATTCATTGTGTGATTGCCAAGCTCATTTCCTTCGCTCACAATCCGCTCTGCGATCAGAGGATATGCATGTATACGGCTCCCGATGACAAAAAAGCTGGCATTCACTTCATGCTCTCTCAGCACATCTAGTATTTGATTTGTGTAAACCGGATGTGGCCCATCATCAAAGGTTAACGCAATCTTTTTCCGTTCCTCCCTCATGTCCCAAAAGGCTCGTCCCGTTTTTTCCAGGTCGATTCTTTTTAATGTACGCGCCTCTATTTTATCAGGAACAAAAGCGCATAATACCCATATACATAACAAGATATACAACCCTCTCATCAGACCGCCTCCACAGAACATCATTACACATTAAATTGCCCGCTTTCTGATGAATTCATTCAAGTTTCGTGATCGTCTCCGCTTCTTTTTCACATAAAAAAAGCCGGCCCATCAGGCCCGCTTTTTGTCTCACGTTTGGTTTCTCTCTTCAACTGTCGAACGTTGCTTAGAATTCATACAGACACTCTCCTTCTTGGATTTGATTTTGAGCCCATAGCAATTTTTGATAATACTGGTTGGACTTCTGGTATTGTTGAGAGGCTTCTAAGGCTGTAGCAATTTCTAGTGAGATATCCTCTATATAAGAGTATAGGCTAAGTTTTTCCAAATAATCAATGGTTTTTTGCAGTTGTTCTTCATTGATTTCCTGAACATATAAAGCATCCAGATACTCAAACATATGACAGAACAGCTGGTCTTCATGCTTCTTTGCGGCCAATTTCCCATCCTCTAATATGCGCCTTGCTTCAGTCTGCTCATTTTGTCTAAAAAGCAGCTTGGCCAGTGTATAAAGTGTATGAGGCAGCGTGGGAAGCAGCTCTTTTTTGGCGAGTTCTGCCGATTCGGTTAAATATCGTTCTGCTTCTTCTCCATAACCTAGCTCCCCATAACATTTTCCTAAATTATAGAGCGCTGAGCTATAAATGCGCGGGTGGTCAATTTCGGATGCGAGTTGTTTTGCCTTTTTCAAGTGAGGCAGTGCTCGATCTTTACGTTTTAAATCTTGATAATTTCCTGAGATGACAAAGAGACACTGAATAATGCGAATGGAATATGCATCATGCTGATCGTATATTTCAAGCGCTTTTAAAATATGGTGCATGGAGACATGCGTTTGTTTCATAATATAGTAGGCTTCTGCTACTTTAAAATGAAACTCGGCCTGCTCAATATCATCAAATACCATAGACAGCTGTTTTTCTGCCATGCGATAATATTTGACGGCCTCCAAATATTCTTTTTGACTAAACTCATGCATGCCACGAAAAAATGCATGGTAATAATGCAGCATATCAGATAACTCATGATTGGAATTTTCGATTTTATCGACAAGGTTAGATACTGAGAAAGGTTGATATTTTGAAGGGTGTATATAGTCGAGCATAATTTGGTGCCGAAAACACATGAGCTGATAATAAATCAGTAAATGCTGGTCCTCTTCCATACGTTCAATTTCCGCTTCTACTTCCGCTTTCAAGATTTCCGCATCTGGAACACTGAACTGCCGTATCATTCGATACCATTCATTAATTTTCATACCGACATGTGAAGAAAGAACCTTCCCCATGTTCCGAAAAAACCCCTTCCTTTTCGGTCTAATATTACATATTTTAGCACGCTTCTAGACCGCCAAGCACCGCAAAGAAACCGCAAACATATGAGAGAGGAAGCAAAAACATACGAACAGAAGCACGTTTCTTTCAAATAAGATGATTTTTTCATCGTACAGACACAGACAATCCTTCCTTCACATACATTTGAGGATATAGGCTGCGGCCTAAACATGGTGGAGGTGAAAATCGTGGCAGGAGTATTTACAGCGATGGGATTGATGGTCAAAGAATTGGTGTTTTTAGTGTCCTATGTCAAAAACAATGCCTTTCCACAGCCCCTTTCGGGAGATGATGAAAAAAAATACTTAGCCCTCATGGCAGAGGGCGATGAACACGCAAGAAACATGCTGATTGAACATAACCTTCGGCTCGTCGCCCATATTGTCAAAAAATTTGAAAATACCGGGGAAGACGCTGAAGACCTCATCTCCATCGGGACGATCGGACTCATTAAAGCCATCGAAAGCTATTCCTCTGGAAAAGGAACAAAGCTGGCAACATATGCTGCGCGGTGTATCGAGAACGAAATCCTCATGCATTTACGCGCACTCAAAAAAACAAAAAAGGACGTCTCTCTGCATGACCCCATCGGTCAGGATAAAGAAGGAAATGAAATTTCATTAATTGACGTCTTAAAATCAGAAAATGAAGACGTGATTGATACCATTCAGCTCAACATGGAGCTTGAAAAAGTAAAAGAGTATATCGACATTCTCGACGGCCGAGAAAAAGAAGTGATCGTCGGCCGATTCGGTTTGGACTTAAAGAAAGAGAAAACGCAGCGGGAAATAGCCAAGGAGCTCGGGATATCGCGGAGCTATGTTTCACGGATAGAGAAACGCGCGCTGATGAAGATGTTTCATGAGTTTTACCGGGCGGAGAAGGAGAAACGGAAGCGGGAGAAGGGGAAGTGATTTGAATTTTGTAAAAGAACCCTTCATGTTAGTGGATAAAAAACAGACCATATGAGGTCTGTTTTTTATTTTATCTCTAAGCTAATGTCTTTCTGTATTACTTATTAAAAATAGCTGTATTCTATTTAATCTCCTAATGGGAGATCCTCTTTGTTGATTAAATATAACTTGTTATTATCTTGATATTTGCTAGGATAATGATCAATTAGATACTTCGTTAGGATTTTAAGTTCAGCTATATCAATCATTTTTGATTCTATAGCATTTTCCCAAAGTGTATTTAATGTTTCATCATCTATTATCTCTAGCACTTGCGGAACAAATTTTTTATTTTCTCGTTTATACGCTTGATAAGCTGTATAAGAAACCGCATCTAATACTGAATACCAGCCATATTGTTTTTGTTCCTCTTTTTCTTTATTTGCAAACTCCGCTACATCCATATAATCTTCACTATCTATGTAGTTACATAAATCATCTGCACTTAACTCTTTACCAGAAAGCCATTTCCAGCAATCTTCTAGAGCTTTTTCTCCTATGTGGTAACCATCATCTTCTTTATCTATGAATGCATACATTTTTTCGGCTATTGCTAAGCATAGTGCAACTTTAGCTTCTTCACTAATGTCATTTATAAAATCCATTCTATAGCCTCTTTTCTATTTTTTTATTTTAACGACATTTTCTGTAACACCATTTTTAACATCAAAAGATAAAGTATCTCTTGGGTACGGGACACTTGGATCTCGTTCTGATGTTACTTTTATTTTCAATTCAGGATAGTGATCTGTCAGTTGCTTGAATATTCCTCTTTCCTCACTAGGAACTCGATCAAACAAACCTTTTGTACATTTCCTATCTAAACTCTTAAAAAACACGCCTTCATAATCAAAACCATGTTCATCATACCCTACATGTAAATGCATAGTTTCATCTAAGTTATGTAACTTCTCATATGTACTCACTTTCATCTTGCTCCCTCTAACTTTTCTTATCATACTGAAAATCAATATCCCTCAACTCTCCCCATTCAACAAGGTCAGGAACTGTTTTTGTCGTCAAAAAATGGTGAACGATTTGATAAGCTTGATTCCGATCGATATAGCTACACGACGGCACATACAATGGGGCGCCTGCGACCAAATGCTCGATCGTTTCAATTTTTTCTCCCTTTTTAAAAGGAACCAAAAAATTTGGATATCTCATGATCAAGAACCCATACGGTTCCGTATAAAAGAAAACTAGACTTTCACTTTCCCAATCTTCTTCTATCTCAATGGAAGATTCACCGTTTCCTTGTTTCCAATACTCTTCACCCTCCTGAAAGAAAATTCTTTTCATGAATTCTTCTCCTGGATTTTCTACTGGAGCTCCTGTGGGGCCGTAGTATAAAAACATCCATATCTCTCCTTCATACCTATATCAACTTGTTAACCAACTGTTCTATTTCCTTCAAATTGATAAAAAGCTTGTGAGTCTTCGTTTAATTTTAATAAGTTATATAACTTTGGGTTTAACTTTTGAAAGTTTTGCTTGCTGACCCATTTTACTTCTTCAATATCATGATCTGGATCAAGAATATCTATTTGCCCTCCGGTGATTTCAGCAAAGAAGGTGATTATCAGAGCATGATGCTTTTTGTCTTGAAAGACTGCTTCTCGAACCGAATGAATTTCATTTACTTTGCAAACATACCCTGTCTCTTCATTCACCTCGCGTATCACGGCTTGATGCAGGTGTTCGCCTTTTTCTACAGCCCCACCAGGCAGTTCCCAATATCCCTTTACATTTTTAACTGCTAAAATATTTTCTTCCACATCGTAAATAATAGCTGATACTACATCTACTCGTTTCAAATATATCTACCTCCTTCGCTCTTTGTTTACATCAATTGTCGAATAAATAGCACGAACTGTTCATTTCAATACATTCATTATACGGTACCTTGATACATGCAAAAAGAAGCATTCAGCAGATTGGATGCCCCAGCATGTGGATCATCATCATTTTACTGATTGTCCTCATTTGGTTTACTGGGAATATCGTTTCGTTATTAAGACAAATGAAAGAATCAAATGAGAAAAATATACAACTGTTAGAACATCAAAAACCGCAAAAATAAAAACCTCACTCTTTTAGAGAGAGGTTTCTTAGCGTACGCAAGTATTCTTACCGTTTCTCATGAAACAACATATTTCTGATCCGCTGTAGATAATGCAGCGCAATATGAACGAGACAGAACATAAGCCCGATCATCGCAAGTATATAGATGGGCAGCATCAACCAGGTACATAGTTAACGATAAAACCCAAACAAAATGCTGTCAGCATATATAGGCTAATCAACCTCATCAATACCATCCGAAGCCCTCCCTTTCTACACTCACTTTAACATGATTTCCCTTTATTTTCATAATATGCTTTAAAAAATGCGAATCTACTAAGATTCGCATCATCATTACGTATTCAATTCACCTTTCTTCTCACGCGCTTCCTTCCACTGCTCAAGCTCAGATACCGTCAATAATTGATATCCCTGTTTTGTGAGTTCCTTGATAATCGTGACGGCTGCGTTTGCTGAGGTGTCATAGATGTCGTGCATTAAGACCGTTTCACCGCTAGATGCATGCGCTAGAATGTAGTCCGCGACGTATTGACTGTTTCGATATTTCCAGTCTTCAGGATCAACATCCCAAAGCGTGACTTTCATGTTGACAGCCTCGTTGATTTGCCCGTTTGTCCCGCCATATGGCGGTCTAAAATGAGTCGGTGTGAATCCGCTCGCTTTTTCAATGATTTGCTGCGTGTCTTCTACTTGTTTGACCGCTTGTTTTAAAGGAAGTCTTGTGAGCAAAGGGTGGTTATAGGAATGGTTTCCAATTTCATTTCCACCCTTTCTGATTTCACTTAACATATCGGGATAATACTGAACCCTACTGCCTAATACAAAAAATGTGGCATGTCCTTTGTTCTCTTTTAATGCTGCTAAAATTTTTGAGGTCGTTGATGGATTGGGCCCATCATCAAATGTGAGTGCAATGGCTTTTTGATTCGCATGAAATGTGGATGGTTTCGGCAGTTTCACAATCTTTCTGGTTGGAACGGGTTCTTTTTTCTCGTTTTTGTTCAATTCTTTCTTAATATATTCAGGTTTTAATATTCCTGTCAGTAGTGTTTTCTTAATCGCTAACACTTGAGGGCCTTGATGATTTGGGGCGATTTGTCCTCTTGGAAAGTAGAATTCTATATAGCGATCCTTGATGGCAAAATACTGATAATTCTTCGCTACAGGAGACGTTCCCTGTTTGAGCAGCGGTCGATTTTCAGCTAGCGTTCGATCTTTTTTTAATTCCTCAAAAGTCATATTGGATAGTTTTTGAAAATTGTCCTTCTTTGGTAGAAAGATATCGTTGATTGATAAAAGTGTCTGTTTCTTGAAATCAAAGTTGATCACTTTCGTTTGATTGACGCCTTGCTCTCCGCCCTTCACTTCATATGTATTGAATTTGATTGCGACTGTTTGCTTGGCATAATGAATGATCTCATAATCGATGTTTAATTCGTATCGTTTCTCTTCATTGACATCACTCGCTTGACTAAATGATGTTTTAAACTTTTCTAACGCTGCCTCTGCAAATCTTTTGATCTCCTGATCTAGTTTTTCTTGATGAAACAGCGGATAGTTGACAGCATATCTCATGAATTTCCCGTCATTCACAAGTGTGACTATTTCAACTTGTTTGTAGCTCGCATCTTGTTCTACTTTTTTTCTCTCTGTCCCGCTTGCTTGCTGGTTATGATAAAACGCAGCGATACCGATGACGATTGCAAGTACACATAGGACGAGACTGATCTTCCCTTTCATTGACACAATGATTCTCCTCTCGTGATGCCGTCATGTCTAGATGGCGTGTGTTTGTATTATAGACTTTCCGCAACCCCTTTTTAGTTTGCCAAAAACACACTTGTCACATTTTCGACATATTTTACGAGAGACATATAAAAAGGGCTTGATCGCTCAGCCCTTATTTTTGCATATACAGCTGGAATAACTTTGTTTCTTCATCAATAGAGCGTGCCTGGTCAAAAGCTGCTCTGACTGTCTTTGAGTTGTTCACCAGCTCATACAGCATGGTGAGAACAAAAATAAATGACGCATTTCCATCAATATAGTCATCGGGCGCTGTATAGGATATTGCCCCTGTTTCTAAAAAAGCTTCTCCCACCTTTTTCTCGCCTAGTGTACAGCCCGTACATATAATGTGTATCCCATTTAACGAAGCATACCGCTTTATATCATCCGCACCAAAAGCAGCACCTCTCGGCTCACCCTCTTCATATACATCTTCTCCTAACTCCGGCATGAGAAACGCTCCTTCTTCTCCGTGAAAGGATAAAAGAATGAAATCCGTCTCGCCTCTATTCCTCCCGGATAAAACATTAATCAGGTCATTCGGTCTGCCTATCCAATGCATATCGACTTTTGCGCCAAAGTTTTCAAGTGCTGCACGAAGCGCAAAGGATTCCAGCTCACTATTTGGTCCGGCTGCCAATGTGATGCGCATGACTGGCTGGCTCATTTATATCCCCTCCAAACGATGATAAACATAGCACCATTTTTTCCTCATCTACATATGCACCATTTATTTTTAGTGCTTTTTCCTCTACCGCATACGACTTAAATCCAACAGACCTGTAAAGATGTTTGGCTGGGTCGTTTGTTGTGACCACTGTTAAATATAGTTGTTCGATGTCTTTTTTTTCGCAGGCAAAAGAAAGAACTTTTGTCAGAAGCGCCTTCCCCATTCCTTTTCCACGGCCATTAGCCGTTACATACATCGCTGCCACATTGGCACGGTGCTTTAATTTCTGCAAGGTTTCTTGTATGAGTGTAACCGAGCCGACCAGCTGCCCTTGATGAAAGGCGCCGAATGTCCACATAGATTGTGTAGAAGCAAAACGAGCCTTGTATTTATTCTTCGCATCTAACTTCTCTTCCTCGTAACTCATAGCAAAACTCTCTGGATTTAATCGGAGTGCTTCTAATCTCAAGTTCGCATATTCTTGAGCATCTTCTGGTGTTAACAATCGAATATTCAGAAAATCGCCTCCATCGAAATGAATTGATACTTCCAATTTTATCTTGAAAGAAGCTTTTGATCAAAATTTTTATGCAAAAATAAAAAGGCATCCCATCACAGGATGCCTCCTTTCTTAAAACCTTTCCCCTACCACTTACAGCGTTTGACCGGGCGACAGCAAGGATTCTTAATATCACTGCCACAGTCATATTCTTCCACAATATACTCATTTCGAGTAGATTGCGTTACTGGGTAGTAGTTTTCAATTCTTTTGATGTTTTTATTGACGTTTGTGATATGAGTAGGATGAATCTTTCTGATCGTTTGTTCATTTGTTGTCGTGTTGACAATTTGACGTGTAGGGGATACAACCGTTTCAACTTCTCCATGATTCCCCCTGCGAGGCCCAAAGAAAAAATTGTCTAATCGATTCCGGCTCATCTCAACACCCCTTCAAGTTGTCTTTCACTTACACTCTATCGTATGTCAGAGGCACGATTAGTGATTAGATGCTTGTCTATTTTTGATAAAATCCGCTGGTGATCTAGTAGTCTCTTTCTTTACAATAGGACAATTTTAACATATTATACAAATGATCTCTTGTGAAGGAAAGGACATTCATTGATGAAAACAAGACATAAGCTTTTTTCATTTTTCATCCTGCTCGTCGTAGTTATCACCCTTCCCTTGCTGTCGCCTATGGTTTTTACAAATGCGACTGAAAGAGGAGCGATACGGCATGCCATTTATCAAGAAGGCTACCCTTACCAAAGCTATTTTGCTATTTTGCAAAAAAAGGACGATGTAGACCCTCAATATGGTCAGCTTTATGATGTGTATTGGCAGGCTTGGAAAAGTGAGACGGGAATGACGCCTTCCGTCTGTTATTCAAAAAAGGTAGAAGACCATGAATATAAGGTCAGCTGCGGAACTGCACCGTAAATTTTTCAATGACAATAAACTAAGAGGTGAACGATATGATCAACACAGCACAAACCATCGAACGAAACAAACTGGACATTGCACTTGAACTGACACAATTGCATTTGAATCGATATGAAGCAAATCACCCTGATCAGCTGAGTGAAATTTATGCGAAATATTATGCGCTTCTTGAAGTGCTGGACGTATCCTCATCTGATCAATTAATGGATTTACTGCCAGACGAACTGAAACAAATACTTGATTAAAAAAACCATCTATCCATACAGGATAGATGGTTCAGATTGTTGACAAAGGGCTAAAATGAACTTGATTTTAGCCCTTTGTCTTCTTTTCAGCGGAAGGACAAGTACCGGCGCGGAGCGAATTTGACATTCGTGAGCACTGGCACGCAGGACTGACACCGAATGCGAGGGTTTGTCTACACGCTGAAACCATCTATCCACACAGGATAGATGGTTTTCTTTAGACACGTGCAGCCATATCGGTTTCGATTTGTTCTAAGCTTCTTCCTTTTGTTTCGACTAATACAAAGCGGGTGAACAACAAGCCAATTAAACAGATGACCCCAAATGAAGAGAAAATGACGCCAAAGCTGAATTGGTCAGCCAAGATAGGGAACACAAGGCCAACTGCTAATGATCCCGTCCAGTTAAAGGCAGAGGAAATGCCCGCTCCAATACCCCTGACAGAAAGTGGGAAAATTTCACCAATGATAATCCATGTGATCGGTGCCCATGAGAAGGCATAGCACAAAATAAAGCAGCAAAGTGAAATCAATGTGACCCAGTTTAATATGCCTTCACTCACTCCGAGCGCACCTAATGCCGCTGGTGCAAAGAAAGAAAGGGCCATCCCTGTTCCCCCTACTGTGAGAATCGTTCGGCGGTCGAACCGGTCGACGAATTGTAAAAAGATCACGGTCGTCACAACAAATATGACACCGACAATGACGGTAAAACCTGCGGCAACTTGCGGAGCAAGACCTACATTTCTTGCGATACTCGTTGCATAATACACAATGGAGTTCGCCCCTTGTATTTGCTGGAGTGTCGCCATTCCGACCCCAATAAAGAGAGCCATTCGGAATTTCTTTTGAAATAATTCACGAATGCCTGAGCGTTCTTCTTTTGCCACTTCTAAAATTTCTTGCATTTCTGCTTCAATCTCTTCACGTGATGAACGAAGTGATCCTAATACTTCACGTGCCTTATGAGCCATTCCGTGTTTAATTAAATATCTTGGAGATTCAGGAAGCTTCAGCATGCCAATATAAAGCACGATCGCAAATAATGCAGCACTTCCCAGCATCCAGCGCCAGCTGTCTGGAATGGGTTCAAACACAAATGCGACGATGTAGCTAAGCAATAATCCGCTCACAATCATCAGCTGATTCAAGCCGGACAATTTCCCGCGAATTTTAGCTGGCGCGATTTCAGACATGTAAGCAGGCACGAGCGATGAGGCTGTCCCTACAGCTGTTCCTAAGAAAATCCGGGCAATGGTTAATGAGATTTCTTCTGGTGCAATAGCTGAGCCAAGCGCACCGACAAAAAAGATAATCGACGACACCAAAATGAGCTTTCTTCGGCCAAACTTATCCCCCATCAGACCGCTTAAAATGGAACCAATGATCGCCCCGCCCATTAATGAAGAAACGACGATGCCAAGCCATAACGGGCTGAGCTGAAATTCTTCCTGTATGTGCCCTTCCGCCCCTGCGATAATGCCAATATCATATCCAAATAAGATACCTGCAAAGGACCCGAAAAAGAAGATAAATTTACTTGATACTTTTTTCTCCAAGTGGATGACCCCCTCACTTAATAAACCGCTTTCATTTCACCCTGACATTCTACCGATCACAGTAGAATGCATTTCACCCTTCTTTATAAAACCACATATTCTGCATTCACAAGCTTTGCAAAATGAACAATTTGATCGACCGTTAAATTGAGAGATACGACTGTATGATGTCCTCCGCCGTGCTTAATCCATGCTTTGACGCCATCTTGAAAGTTCGGTTTGATTTTCCAGAGGACGCGCGCCACCGGTAAATGAGGTGCTGCTTCCTGCGGCTCAAAGGCTTCCACTTCTTGAATCAGCCATTTGAAATGTGTTCCAAAATCAGCAATGGAGACAACAACGCCCTCGCCTGCTTTTCCATCAAACACAAGACGTGCTGGGTCTTCCCGGTTTCCAATGCCTAGCGGAGATACAACAATGACGGGTTTTGTATGTGCAAGCGCTGGATCTACTTCTAGCATATGAGATTGCAGCACTGCTTCCTGACCAGCAGTCATTTCATATGTGTAATCTTCCATAAAACCAGTCGATTGATGATGGCTCATCACCTTTAATAAACGATCCAGTGCGGCGGTTTTCCAATCCCCTTCACCTGCAAAGCCATACCCCTTTGCCATGAGGCGCTGAACAGCTAGACCCGGAAGCTGCTTCATGCCATGTAAATCTTCAAAGTTTGTCGTAAAGGCATTGTAGCCGCCTTCATCTAAGAAACGTTTGATAGCCAATTCATATCGTGCTTGCACTTTTACACTTTGTTCCCATTTTTCTGCCGAATAGCTCCCATAATCCACGTCATATAACGTTAAGTACTCAGCAAACAGAGCATCAACTTCTGCTTCTTTCACAGCATTTACATAGTTCACAAGATCGCCAATTCCAAAGTAATCAACGGTCCAGCCCAGCTGGATCTGTGCTTCAATTTTATCTCCTTCTGTCACCGCAACGTGGCGCATATTGTCACCAAACCGGGCCACTTTGATCTGGAAGCTCTCATGATAGGCAGCCGCAACGTCCATCCAATCAGCGATTTGCTGCTTCACCTCCTGCTTCGACCAATGACCTGCAACGATTTGGTTTTGCTTATTTAAACGTGCATTGATATAGCCGTACTCTCTGTCTCCATGTGCCGATTGATGGAGGTTCATATAGTCCATATCAATCGTGTCCCACGGAATGTTTTCATAGTATTGCGTGACGAGATGCAAAAGAGGCTTTTGCAAAAGAGACGTACCACGTATCCACATTTTTGCTGGAGAAAACGTATGCATCCAAGTCATCACACCGATGACCTCATCACGATAGTTGACCTCTTTCATCAGCTGTGTGATTTGATCCGCACTAACCGCCAGTTCCTGCAGAATAATTGGATAAGGCAGCAAACCGCTCTCATTTAAGGCATCTGTTATCTTTTGCGCATCTGCCTTCACTTGCTTCAGTGCCTCGTCCCCATATAAGTGCTGTGAACCGACGACAAACCAACATTCTTTCTTCTGACTTGTTAACATAGAAATCCCTCTTTTCTTTATCTTGAAGGTTTTTGTCCGTAATACGCATGTGTTCCATGTTTTCTTAAATAATGTTTATCTAAAATCACCTGCGGAAGAGGCTCCGCATATTCGTTCAATTGCTTTGCAAACAGGTTCATTTTCGCTACTTCATCTAAAATGACACTGTTCGTTACCGCACTTTTTGCATCTTTCCCCCACGTAAAGGGACCATGACCTTGCAGCAAAATACCAGGAACCGCCATGACATCTATCTGTCTTTTCTCAAACGTTTCAATGATCAGGTGTCCTGTTTCCACCTCATACCCGCGATTCACCTCTTCTTCTGTGAGAAATCGAGCGCACGGAACAGGTCCGTAAAATGTATCGGCATGTGTTGTGCCCATTGCTGGTAAATCAAGTCCAGCTTGCGCCCATACCGTTGCCCACATCGAATGGCTATGTGAAATGCCGCCAATTTCCTCAAAATGCTTGTAAAGAACAGCATGTGTGGCAGTATCGGAAGAAGGATTGAATTCTCCCTCGACCACTTGACCGTCAAAATCGACCACGACCATGTCTTTTGCTGATAATTTGTCATACGCTATGCCGCTTGGCTTAATGACAAACAGTCCACTGTCACGATCGCACGCACTGACATTGCCCCATGTAAATTTCACAAGTCCGTACTTTGGCAGATCTAGATTCGCTTGAAACACTTCTTCTTTTAACCGCTCTAACATACAGGTGCCGCTCCTTTCTGTGGCGTCAAATGTTCTACTGCCGCTTTTTCTATCGGGAGTCCTTCTTGATAGCGCTTTATAAATTCCTCAAAACCTTTAACATCCAGTGGATCAGGATCAATAAGCTCTTCTAATGTATGGGCAAACACTTGATGCTTGAGAAAATGGCTCAGTGTTTGCTGCTGGTGATTGAGCATATATGAAGCAAGGACCGCCATCCCAAACGCACCGCCTTCTCCCGCCGTTGATACGACGGATACAGGTGTCCCGAGTGCAGCAGCGACCATTTTTTGCCCAACTATCGGTGTTTTAAATAAACCGCCATGTCCTAGTAAGCGATCAATCTTGACTTGTTCATGTGCTTTTAAACGATCCATCCCAATTTTCATTGCGCCAAATGCAGAGAAGAGGTGCGTCCGAATGAAATTAGCAAGGGTAAACCGGCTTTGAGGAGATCTAACAAAAAGAGGTCTTCCTTCTTTTAGTCTCGTAATATTTTCACCAGAATAATAGCCATAGCTTAAAAGCCCGCCCCCATCATGATCTGCTTCTAAAGCTTGATTTAATAGGGTTTCGTACAATCTTTCTGTTTCAACTGGCTGACCCATTGCTTCAAACGCTTCTCTGAATAGATTCATCCAAGCGTTGAGGTCACTTGTACAATTGTTGGCATGAACCATCGCGACTGGCAGGCCATCTGGTGTCGTGACAAGGTCCACTTCTGGGTACACACCTTTTAGATGATGCTCTAACACAATCATGGCAAATACAGATGTCCCAACTGAAATATTCCCAGTTCTCTTTTCCACACTGTTTGTTGCGACCATTCCTGTTCCTGCATCACCCTCTGGCGGGCAAAAAGGGATACCTGGCTGCAACTGTTTGCCTTGGTCTAAAATCGCTGCTCCAGCTGCTGTTAACACACCAGCTTCTTCGCCTGCTAAATAGATGCGCGGCAAAAGATGACGAAGCTTCCACGGATAGCCTTTTTCTGCAATCAATGCTTCAAATTGATGAAGCATCACTTCATTGTAATCCTTCGTTTTTTCATCAATGGGGAACATTCCCGACGCATCGCCAATTCCGATGGCCTGCTTCCCTGTTAAGAGCCAGTGAATGTAGCCGGACAAAGTGGTCACATACTCTAACCGGGACAGATGTTTTTCCTCTCCTAATATCGCTTGATATAAGTGAGCGATGCTCCATCTTTCTGGAATATGAAATTGGAATACATCTGTTAGCTTTTGACTCGCCTCGGTCGTTGTTCCATTCCGCCACGTTCGAAATGGGACGAGGACTTCTCCTGTATGATGACAGGCGACATAGCCATGCATCATCGCAGATATCCCGATGGAGCCAATCGTTTGAATCGTCACCCCATACAATTGTGCAGCCTGTTCTTTCATCTGACGGTACGCCACTTGAAGACCTGTAATGATTTCAATTAAATTGTACGTCCATATTCCTTCTTGAAGAGAACTTTCCCATTCAAATGCACCTTGCGCAATTGGCTGAAACTCTTCATCTATTAAAATTGCTTTAATTCGCGTGGAACCAAATTCAATGCCCAAAGATGTCCGTCCTTCTCTAATGGCTTTGGCCGTCTTTTCACGATTCATTTTGTTCACCTCCAAGATGATAGCGGTTTCAAATATCTTTTTCGTTTGATTCACCTTTACCTGTGCACAAAAATAATATAATATTTGTCCGTACATATGTCAACAATAAATATATTTGTACATACACAATTAGACAAAAACTTTCATATTCTCTAAGGATTAGACGGTAGACACTGCAAGCGCCTGTTTTTGATTGAGCAACCATGTTAAAATATGTCCATACAAGTTCTTCTCAACCCGAGTAGAGGATCAACTGTGAAAGAAGTGAAACGATGAAAAAGAAGTACCAGATCATTATAGATGATATAAAAAGCAAAATACTGACAGGAGATTACCGGATCGGGGAGCGTATTCCAACCGAATCAAGCTTACAAGAGATGTATCAAGTAAGCAGACATACGGTGCGAAAAGCCATCTTGGAATTATCGAGTGAAGGTTTTTTAAGAAGTGAAAAAGGCTCAGGCACATTTGTCACCAATCAATATCAAACAAAACCTGCTGGACATGCTCATATGAAAACGATTGGCGTCATCACCACATACATATCCGATTACATTTTCCCGTCGATCATTCGGGGCATCGAAAGCCGATTAAATGAAGAGAACTATTCTTTGTTACTGGCGAGTACGAATAACGATGTGGAGCAGGAGAAAAAAGCACTTGAAATGATGCTGTCCTTTGGTGTGGACGGATTAATTGTCGAACCGACAAAAAGCAACTTATATAATCCAAACATTTCGTACTACCTATCCTTTAAAGAACAGGATGTACCGCTTATTATGATCAATGCCTACTATGAGCAGTTAGAGGTCCCCTTCCTTTGTTTGGATGATGTAAAGTCCAGCTATTTAGCGACAAAGGAGCTGATCACCTCTGGGCATCAGCACATTGGACTGATTTCAAAAACAGATGATTTACAAGGAAAATATCGAATGAAAGGCTATATTCAGGCACTCGGTGAAGCGAAGCTCAATTTCCTACCAGAGCATGTTCTTTTTTTCGATACAGAATCGAAGCAGTATTTAGGGGATCATATCAAAACCTTTTTACAAGCGCACCAGCATGAGCTGACAGCCCTTGTTTGCTATAACGATGAGGTAGGATTAGAAGTAGCAAATGTATGTAGTGAAATGGGTTTATCTATTCCAGATGATCTTTCCATTATTGGACAGGATAACTCGTATATTGCCCAAAAAAATGCCCATGTGAAACTGACAACGCTGACACATCCTCAAGAGCAAATGGGACGAGATGCGGCAGACTGGATGATTAAAAAAGTACAAGGGAAAAAGAATCTCCCTGATCAAACATTTTATGAGCCTGCACTCGTTCCTGGTGAAACGATTAAAGAGCTGAACACAAGAAAAAAATGAGCCCTGTTCATAGAAGGCTCATTTGGCTTTAGGCTATTGTTCAAGCATATTCATCACATCATAGGCAATTCGATCGGGAGAGTCTTGCGTGATACGATTGCGATAGTTAGACAAGACGACCACTCCTGTTTTTGAATGCGGGCGGAAGCCCATGAAGCTGGAGAAACCAGAAGTTGCACCATTATGGCAAATCAATCCCGTATCATCTATGACCCACCCGAGTCCCATTGACATGTTTTTACCTATCTTCACCTTTGGTTCGTGGGTCATTTTCCATGGAGAAGCGGCGTCTGCACTCATATGTGCAGAGAGAAATGAAAGCAAATCAGTGATCGTCGAACGAATCGCACCAGCCCCTTGATAGTCATGCATCTGAAGCGGAGGAACCTCTTTTCCATTCTCTTTATGACCTAGGATCATCTTCTCTTTGACGTCCTCCTTGATCGTAATAAAGGTGTTCGATAGTTTCAGCTCATACGCGATATATTCAGTCAGCAGATCTTCATATGTTTTGTGAAGAGACCATCCCATGATCAACCCGAGGAGTCCCATCCCTACATTGGAGTAACGAGATGGGTATTCCTTTCGCTCATTCCATTTTTTCGAGTGTAACAGTTTCATTAATTCATCAAGGGAGTATTGACAGTACATATCTCTTCTCACTTTTGGAAGGAACCTTAGTTGTAAATCTCTGAGAAAACGATATGAAGGAATTCCAGACGTATGGGTTGCCAGCTGTTCCAATTGGATGGGGTGATTCTTTTTTATTTCAGGACAATATAGTGAAATGGAATCGTCTAGCTTCATATGCCCTCTTTGAATCATGCTTGCCAATATACTTGTCGTAAAGACTTTTGAAATAGAGCCGATTTCAAAAATGACCCCCTCAGGCTGCACGCGCTGCTGTATGGGGTCATCTCCGAAATGAAAAACGTGTCTTTCTCCTTGATGAATCAGTCCGATCACAAGCAGTGCCTGTTTCTTTTTCTCCGTATAAGAAGAGGCAATTCGCTGTACTTCTTGTTTGAGCATCATCAATGGATCATCATCCTTCCCCTTCATTTTGATCTACAATCAATTGATCAAGCTTTACATAAATGGATGTCAATGTGTTGATCTCTTCGAGGCTTAATTTTGAATAGTATTTTTCAATGATCGCAAGTTCTATCTTTCTCATATTCTCCAAGTACGTCTTTGCCTTTTCAGAAAGTTCAACGTGCAATTCCCGACGATTTTGCGGGTTGATGCTGCGGCGAATCCATTCTTTTTTTTCAAGCGTGTTTAACAACTGGCTCACAGCACTTTGGGTAATGCCTAGTTGCTGAGCAATTTGAATAGGCGAACTTCCCCCTTTTCGCTCTACGAAATCAAGGACAATATGCTGCTTATCAGTTAACTCATCTACAAATAACTCTTCAAACTCTAATCGAAGCTTTTGATGGATGCGTGCTTCAATTTGGTTTAATTCTTGGATCATCGTTGTTTTGGATGTCACTGTCATCACCTTCATAATTAAGATAACTTAAGTATAAAGGTATATTAATTATTAATCAACAAAAATCCCTATCTTTTATCAAAGATAGGGAAAATGCCGATTATAATTCTTCTTTAGCTGAAGGTACTGCACATACGCCATCTGCACATGCTTCTTCAAATGAAGCATCAGCCGCTTTCTCCGTTTGCGCTGCCTCTTCTGTCCAAGCCGTTTCAAGTGCACGAAGGAACGTATCTGCTGGCTGTGCACCAGCAACCGAATATTGATCATTGATCAAGAAAAAAGGCACAGCAGAAATCCCGAGCTGTCTTGCTTCTTTTTCGTCTTCTCGCACATCGTCTGCAAATTCTTGCCCGTCTAGAACCTTTTGCACTTCGTTCTGATCAAGGCCTGCTTTTTCTGCGATATCTAAAAGGGTTTGACGATCACCAACATGCTTTCCATCTGTAAAATACGCTTGAAACAGCTCTCCCATGACGAGATCGCCTTTTCCCATTTTTCCAGCATATTGTGCGAGCTGGTGGGCATCAAAGGTGTTTGTCAAAACGAGTGGATCGAATTGAAAATCGATTCCTTTCTCCTTGCCCGCCTGTTTCACCTGTTCATTCATCGCGATTGCCCGGCTGCGGCTCATGCCATATTTTTTGACAAGCATATCATGCACATCATAATCCACTGCAACAGGTGCATTCGGATCAAGCTCAAAGCTTTTAAACTCTACTTCTACCTGTTCTTTATGAGGGAATTGCTCAAGCGCTGTTTCCAGCTGTTTTTTTCCTATATAACAAAAAGGACAGGCGATATCTGACCAAATTTGCACTTTCATCTTCATCTTCCTTCCGTTGCTTACGTTTTTTCTTTTTAGATGTAACTATTATAGTTACATCTCATCCTTTATGTCAAGTGATCCTTCTTTTTAAGATTCATGTATTTAAAAAACCTTTCCTTCAAAAAAGGAAAGGTTTTCATCACGGCTATTCTAAGTTCGCATGGTGACCGTACATTTTATGGGTGTCGAGCTTTTTCATTTCCATCAATCTCAAGATGACCGCATCGTACATAAGAAGCAAAGTTTGCTCAAATAATGAGCCCATCGGCTGAATCGTATGATGGTTTCCTTCATGTTGATCCTTTGGCGCACCTGACAGTAAGATGACTTCATCCGATAGATCAGCTATAGGTGACTCAGCTGAAAGCGTGAACGACGCCACGCTTCCGCCAATCGCCCTTGCCTTTTTCGCAAGCACAAGTAGCGTCTCTGTTCGTCCAGAACCGCTCCCTACAATCAATAAATCCTCAGATGTAAAAGCAGGCGTATTCGTTTCACCAATCACATAAGCTTCGACACCAATATGCGTGAGTCTCATCGCAAACGATTTCCCCATCAAACCAGACCTGCCAGCCCCTGCGACGAAGACCTTTCGAGCCGCTAAAATGCTTTTGACAAGCTGCTCTGCTTGTTCGTCTTGAATAGCGGGCGAGTGCTCAGAAAGCTCGCTTAGAATCGCTCTCACATAATCACTTATTTTCATGATTGTGCAATCAACTGCTTCATTTGCGCAGCCACTTCTGCTTTATTGTCTTGACCCGCAATGCCGCCGCCGACAATAATCAAATCTGGATTTAATTTGACGACTTCAGGTAACGTATCAAGCTTAATACCACCGGCAATCGCTGTTTTTGCCTGTTTGACGACTTGTTTAATAGTCATAAGGTCAGCAAATGAGTTTTGACCAACCGCTTGCAGGTCATAGCCTGTATGCACGCAAATATAATCTACCCCAAGCTCATCCAGCTCTTTCGCACGGCGGGCGATATCTTTGATACCAATCATATCGACTAAAATTTGTTTCCCTCTTGCTTTTGCTTCTTTCACCGCTCCTTGAATGGACATATCTTCTGCCGCCGCAAGAATGGTGACGATATCTGCTCCAGCTTCAGATGCCTGCTGCACTTCATAACCGGCAGCATCCATAATTTTGAGATCCGCCAGCACACGTAAATTTGGAAACGCCTGTTTGACTTCTTTTACAGCACGAAGTCCTTCGTTGATCACAACAGGTGTCCCAATTTCCACTACATCAATAGACGCTTCTACTTCTTTGATCAGCTCGATCGCTTCTGGTATATTTACTAAATCTAATGCTAATTGTAATTTCATGAACGTTCACTCCCGTTTTTTCATCTCATCTTCAAGAGCTCCGTGAATAGGGCTTCTTGAACGATGAAATGAGTATAACAACAGGATGGAAGCAATCCAAGTACGCACTTTTTTTTTACATACTATACTTTTTCGCATATGGTTACAAAAAAGACACTGTCTTTTCGACCAGTATCTAAACGTACTGACAAATCCTCGCATTCGGTGTCAAGTCTGTGTTGTGATGCCGCTCCAGTACTCGTCCTTCCTAGACTGCAAAGGTTTTCAAGTCACGCTGAAAAGAAAACAAAGAGCTAAAATAAAATGATTTTAGCTCTTTGTCTACATCTATCGTCTTTCTATTTATCATCCTTTAAAAAATTGCTATCGAGATATTGTTTTCCCCAATCATACATCGCCTCTAAAATCGGCATTAAGCTTTCTCCTAGTTCTGTGAGAGAATACTCAACCTTTGGCGGAACGACGGGATAAACCTCCCGATGCACAATGTGATCTTCCTCTAATTCTCTTAGCTGATTGACAAGCATTCTTTGCGTAATCCCAGGCATTAACGACTTTAACTCACCAAACCGTTTTGTCCCTTCTCTGCCAAGGTGCCATAAGATCAGCATTTTCCACTTCCCGCCGATAATATTCAGCGTCAGCTCTTTTTCACAATTGAACACTTTATTTTCCATTCTTGATGACAACAATATACACTCCTTTAATCTCAAACCACTTTATCATATACTGAGGCAAAATGGATTGCCCTAGCATACAGTCTTTGTTATTGATTTTGTTTTTTGACGAAAGCCATAACAGCCTTTGTCATCTCTTGCGCTTCTTTTGGCGCCCTGTCTGATCCAAACCATTTATTTAAATCACTGTGGCTAAGCGAATGAACCCGAAACACAAACTTAGAGCCTTTCTTATGATTGAGTTTTTCTGCAAATCGGTACACTTCAGGATTTTCCCAGCCTGTGACCAAATAAACAGGCGGTACATTCGTTTGATTCATATAAGTGACCGGTGATGCCTTTGTCCAGTTTTCCTCTTGTTTGCCAAAGACTTTTTTGTACGATGGAATGGCTTGTATAAATTGATTGATGTTTAACGGTCCATCTAAAATCACGATAGAATTGATCGTTTTTGGCGACAGCCCCACACGCTTTAAGTAAGTCGAATCTGTTGCAACCAATGCCGTCAAATGACCGCCCGCTGAGTGACCCATGACATTGATTTTTGACGAATCGATTTGATATTCATCTGCATGATCCTTCACCCACTTAATAGCATTCGCCGTATCATCTGCCATCTGCTCATAGTTGGCATCAGGGTGAAGCCTGTAATTCATTGAAACAAACACATACCCTTGACCCGTAAAATAATCAGCCTTTGAAGCGACTCTATTCTTATCGCCGCCCGACCAGCCGCCGCCATGGAGATAGATCATGACTGGATGCTTCTTCTTTTTGTCTTCTTCTTTTCCCTTTGGCATATACATATCGAGTGTTTGCTGTTTGTTTTGTGTGTCTGCATAATGGATGTTTGTCGTCGGCTTAGGCTGGTTGAAACGGAACACAAAGAATGCGCATACCAATAAGCCAGCGATGACTGCCGCAAATAAAAGCCACTTCATCATTCGATTCAATGTCATTGCACCTTTCTATGTTGGGATGGAGAAGCATGATTCGCACATATGTAGAGCGACTAGCCCGATTCATTTGAAACGACTTGTATGACTTGAATCGTTTCACAATAAAAAGAAAAATACTGTTCTTCATAATCTTCGATAAAGTAATTCAAATATTCCCAGCCTCTATCCAAAAGTTGAATGTTCAAAAAAAGAGAGGAATCGTTTGTTAACTCCAAATCTTTGATTTGAACAGAAGAGACGTTGGTAAATTTCAGATGAATGTCTGCTTTATGGGTTGCAGATTCGTATGGGATGTGTAGATGAATACAGTTGATCAAGTCGTAATGTTCATTATACTCTTTAAAGTAGTGAAATTCATTGATTTGCTTTAGATGGTTGATATTGAAATCAGGGATTTGTTTCTGGACTTTTTCATCTAAAAACCATGTCATCGTTTGTCCTCCAAAGTGTAAAGGCTCAGAACCTTTTTATAAAAGTCATTTCATTATTTTCTTAAATTATTAAAATCCCTTTCTATAAGAAAGGGATTTTCAGGCTGTCGAGAAAATCTCGACAGCTTTATTTTTCCCTTAAATTTTCCACCATCCCATTTTATAATAGAGAAAAGCATACTAAAGGAAGGTGTTTTTCTCATGTTCCACACTAGAAATTCTTCTCAGCACGAAGCCGAATTTGTATTGCTAGATCAACTGGTCGAAGAGGATCACCTGCTTCGTAAAATTGATCAATACATTGATTTTTCATTTATCATAGACAAAGTAAAACCATATTATAGTGAGAATAAAGGTCGTCCCTCACTTGATCCACTTATTCTGTTTAAAATGATGTTTATTGGATACCTGTATGGTATCCGTTCTGAAAGGCAACTTGAAAAAGAAATCTACTATAACATGGCGTATAGATGGTTCTTAGGATTAAACATCAATGACCCCGTTCCCCATCACTCGACCATTAGCTGGAATCGTCGTACTCGATTTAAAGATACAACCATTTTTCAAGATATTTTCGATGAAATTGTTCTTCAAGCCATCAATCACGATATGGTTGGAGGGCGCGTTCTTTTTACTGACTCCACTCATCTTAAAGCCAATGCCAATAAACATAAATATACGAGAAAAACGATTGAACAAGATACCCAGAACTATATAAATGAATTAGAAGAAGCGATCCAAGAAGATCGGGTGGCACACGGAAAAAAGCCCTTAAAGGTAAAAGAGGAGGTGAAAACGGAAAAAGACATTCGTCAAAGTACGACTGATCCTGAAAGTGGATATCTTTATCGTGAAAACAAACCGGAAGGCTTTTTCTACCTAGACCACCGTACAACGGATATGAAGTACAATATCATCACAGATGCCCATGTCACGCCTGGTAATGTCCATGATTCCGTTCCGTATCTTGAACGATTGGATCACCAAATCGCACGATTTGGTTTTCAAGTAGACGCAGTTGCCCTTGATTCTGGTTATTTGACCACCCCAATCTGTAAAGGTTTATCTGATCGCCATATTTTTGGTGTCATCGCACATAGACGTTTTCATCCAACAAGAGGATTATTCGAGAAGTGGAAATTCCAGTATGATTCTGAACACGATCAATACATATGCCCGAATGGTGAAAAGCTTTTATATACCACCACTGATCGAAAAGGTTATAGGTTCTACAAATCAGATCCTAAAAAATGTACATCGTGTCCTTTCCTTGAAAACTGCACAAGATCTAAAAATCATCAAAAGGTCATCTCAAGACATGTGTGGGAGGAACATAAAGAAAAGATCAGGCAAAATCGTCTGTCTGCCGCTGGAAAAGAGCTATATAAAAAAAGAAAAGAAAAAATAGAGCGAAGCTTTGCAGATTCAAAACAACTGCATGGGCTTCGCTACTGCCGGTTGAGGGGAAAACAAAATGTGAGTGAGCAAGTGCTTCTCACAGCTGCCTGCCAGAACATGAAGAAGATTGCCACACACCTAGCGAAGCTAGGCTAGGTGTGTGGGAGACCTTTTTCATTAAATCTCTTCCATCATCATGACGATGAAAATAAAAAAGATTGTAGAAAAACATGAGTTTCTCTACAATCTGAAAATCCCTTTCTATAAGAAAGGGATTCAGATCGTTGACAAAAGGCTAAAATGAACTTCATTTTAGCCCTTTGTCTTCGTTTCAGCGTGATAGAAAACCTTTGCAGTCTAGGAAGGACGAGTACTGGCGCGGAACGAATGTCACATTCGTGAGCACCAGCACGAAGGACTGCGGGCGAATGCGAGGGTTTGTCTACACGCTGAATCCCTTTCTATAAGAAAGGGATTTTAATAGATGTTATTCATTCATTAAAAAGTTTGAATCTTAGACTCTTCAATTTTCTTGAAATTGAAGAATTTCTCTTGCTTCTTTATACAATTGATCAATTAATTGTATAATAATTCTTTGTAAGTCTACTTCATTTTCAAATTCTATTAAATATCCTTTTTTACTCATGGGATTATTCGATACACAATCCCAAATATCGAGATGGTCTATACAATAACCTTCATCACCTTCATCACCATCATGAAACTCTTCGCCATTTAAATAATCTACTGAAAAATATATTGATGAATTATAACCTGCTGTAAAACAATCTGATATTTGGATTTCTCTCCCGCTAAATTTTTTGCCATTTCCAAATCTTCCAAATTCAGCATTGATTTTTAAGCCTAAATCGTTAAATTTTTTTTGTTTTTCTTCCACTATATTCAGAGCAATATTTGTAATTTTTTTTTCGATATCAGCTATAAATTCTTTAGTAATAGTGTTTAATTTAACTTTCTTCAAGTTCTTCACCTACTTCTGGCCTTTATTTTTTTCCCATATAATTTCCACCTTTTAGTTCCCTTACTACTCCTTCTCCAACTACTTGTTTTTTTATTATGGCTCCACTTATTTAACTGCCAATGATATCCATGGTCATTATGTGGAGTATGAAACTCAAATGATCTATGCGTATAGCCCGAACCTTTTCTTGTTTTCCATCTAACACCATAATACCCCTTAATTTTACCTACTTTTGTTATTCTACCACCTTTTTTAGACCATTTAGCTAATTTATATCCGGCCTTTAGTACTTTTCCAGCACCACCTAGAGCGGCTCCAGTAACAGCACCTCGTAGCGCTGCTTTTCCAGCACCTTTCCATGAATAACCCTTTTTTCTATTCTTCCACATATAATCGGCAACATCCCAAGCTGCTCCACCAACCGCACCTGCTGCAATCCAGACCCAATGTCCATCCGGATCAATAAATTTCACCGGGTTGTTGTTTCCATAGGTATATCCGTTTTGATCTAGTGCATCTCCATCGCTTCCTGGGTCTGGGTCAAGTGATAGGAATACGCCATTTTTTGGTTCATAGTAGCGGGCGATTAAATAGTAAAGTCCTGTTTCTTCGTCGAAGCGGTAACCAGCATAGCGATATGGGTTTCCTTTTACTTCTTCATCTTCTTTTACCTTTGTTGGAACGCCCCATGTATCGTATTCGTACTCAGCAACGATTTTTCCTGCACTATTTGTGATGGCCATGACATCACCGTGTGCATTGTAGTGATAGAAATATTTGTTACCATTTTGTGTGAATGCAAGGAGTTGTCCACTCTCACCGTATGTGTATGCTTTTGTGACTTCGTTGTCTTCATCTGTTTCGTATAAAACATTCAGGCTGTCGCCGTCATAAAAGTAATTGGTGACCTTTCCATTCACTGTTTTTTGAATTCTATATCCACGCTCATCATATTTGTAAGTGACAAATGGCTTGTCTTCGCCTTTTTTCGTGATGGCCGTTATGTTATCTTCTGCATCCCATTCATAAAGGAATTGTCCGTCAGACGTTCGGTTGCCATTTTTGTCATATGTCAATGTCTCATCATTTACCTTTGTCAGTTGGTTCATGATGTTGAATGATGCATTGAATGTTTTCTTAGTGCCATTTTTTTCAGTCGTGACTGTTTTTCTATTTCCAAACCCATCATATGTGTACTCAATGACCGTGCCATCTGGATGAGTTTCTTTGATCAATTGATCTAATTTTCCATATTCATAACGAATCTTCCCGCTACTTCCTTGATCAACCGTTATTCTGTTTCCATTTTGATCATATTCGTAAACTTCGTTTAAGATTGTCGTGCCTTGGCTTGTTCCAATGTGCAAATCATTAATTAAATTGCGCTCATCATAAGCAAAACTAGCACCACTACCGTTACCTGTAATAAAGGATTGAACATTTCCATTTTCATCATAATCAAACGAATACGTAGAACTCGAATCCTTCATCTGTGTCATTTGATCAAGCTTATTGTAACTGAATTGGTTCGTTCCTTTTTGATTTCCGTGTGTCCACTCAAAGGATTTCAGTTTATCTGAATTGGTTGGATACGTCCAAGTTTGGCTGCTGCCTCGCTCCGTTAATTTTGTAATACGGTTTTGTTGGTCAAACGTTCGATTTTTGGTTGTATTTTGTTCTTTGTTGACAACCGTTGTTTCGTTTCCGTTTTTATCATAGCTAAAGTTATATTTTTCTGTTCCATTGTATGATTTTGATTTCACTCGGTCTGTTCCATCATACGTGAGAGACACTTCATGTCCATTAGCAGAAATCGTTTTGATTAAGTTGCTATTCGCATCATATTCACTTTTTAACACATTTCCTAAAGGATCAATGGTTTTCGTCAATTTGCCCATTAGGTCGTATTCAAATTGATACGTCTGATCTGAATCAGCACGAATGGTTTTCGACCGTTCATTGCCCTCTTTATCGTAGGTTCTCACAATGGATGTCCCGTTAGATAAAGTGATTTTCTTCAGCTGGTCTGCCTGGTCGTATTCGAATGTTGTTTTTTCGCCTTTCGCATCTGTTTCTGAAAGCTTTTTGCCCGTTTCGTCGTAGGCAGATTGAGATGAGTAACCAAGCTCATCCTCTTCTTTAAGAGCATAGTTCCCTTTCTCGTCGTAAGTAGTTTTCGTTAAAAGACTACCTTCTACTAGACGGATATCATCAAACCAAACCGTTCCAGTCGCGCTTTTATGGAAAACAATTTGAACATCGACTTTTTTCAATGGTTTTGTTTTTGGTATGACAACCGCCGCTCGGTTCCACTCCTGTGTACCGGTTGGGAATTTCGCATTAAACGTTCCTGTTGTGCCGTCTGTATACGTGACGGACGCTTGAAGTGAGTAATCATTTTCATTTGAGGCTTTTACATCTTCAGACTTAGACATCCCAGTCAAGGTGACATACACAGATTGATCATTCGCACTTTGTTCAATCGGGACAGATTGTTTATAGATGACATTCGCTTGAGATGAAGATGTTCTGGTCATTTTTAACGAAACGTCATCGTTAAAGCCTTCTTCATTATCTAATGAACCACCTGACCCACTCCAGCTTGTTGTTTTATCCGTAAAGGAATTATTTTTGACTGGATTATAACTTGATGAAACTTCGCCTTTTTCTAACTGAATTTCATCGAACCAGGCTTTTCCTTTTCCAGCCTTATCTCGATGATCCACTTCCATATAGATCACAGCTTTACCTGCATGAGATGGCGTCGTAAACGTGACTTGGCGTTTAGTCCAATCGTTTTTGCCTGATAATGTGCTGTAGCCGTTGCTGATCCATTGAATTCGTTTGTTGTTTGTATCTCTTAAATCAATGTTAAAAAATGCTCTTGCTTTCGTTAGCTCTGTCTTGATTTTTCCACTCAGTGTATACGTCGTATTTGGCTCTAGTGTCACTTCTTGAGTAGCAGAAGAATAGCCAAGTTCAGTTCCTTCAGTTGTCGATTGTGAACTGATCTCTAACACTCGACTGCCAGACAAAGCACCACTTTTTCCAGCTGTTTGCGCTAATTTCCCATCATCCTTAGATGCTGTAAGCTTCCAGCCAGTTAGCGTATCTTCAAAACTGCCATTTTTTAATATACTCGCACCTGCAGCAAGTTCTTTACTCGTTTGTACCAAATTCCCGTACGAATCATAAATACTTGCTGAAGACATATTTCCACTTTGATCCGTTTCAGATACAGCATCTAATCCATCATAGGCGATATCTGTAATATCTCCTTCTGTATCTTTTACTTTAGTGACATCGTTGTTTTTGTTATACTCGTAGGTTTCTGTTCCGTAAGCATCTTTCGCTTGAATGACGTTGCCATTTTTGTCATACGAATAGCTTTCTGTAGCTTTTCCTTTTTCTACATCATTGGGATCAGTTTCTTCTACGATTTGGTTGCCTTCATATTTCGTTTTAGTAGTAATTTTAAGCCCTTCCGCATCATCTACAACTTGAATCGGGTTGGCTGCTTCGTTATACGTATACTTTATTTTCCGGCCGTTTGGCTGCGTCAGCATGAGTGTCTTTTTAGACATATCATATGCATACTCAAAGGTTTCTTTTTTTGCATTGATCGCTTTGACTAAACGGTGATTTTCATATTGGTATTCTGTAAAAACAGGCTGATCTTCTGTGCTGTTTTGAGAGAATTGTTTAATCAATTTTCCTTCTTTGTCATATTCATATGAGATACTCGTTCCATCAGAATCAATGACTTTTATTAGGAAGCCTGCATCATACTCATATGAAAGCTTTTTTCCTTTTGGTCCTTGGACCGAGATGATATGACCATCTTCATCATATTCCATTGTTATTTTTCGGCCAGATGCATCTTCCATTGATGTGAGCTGATTGTTTTCGTTATATTTGTATGTCGTTGTATTTTTATGTCCATCTACAACCTTGGTGATTTTCCCACCGTTTTTACTAAAGTGCGCAAAGGTTTGATCCTTCGTTTTTAACATGTATTCATCTTTTGATTCCGTTAATTCAAGGAAAATACCTGTTGGTGGTTGATACGTACCATCTGCTTTTTTTGTAAAAACATGAGTTGTGGCATCCTCATCAAGATAGATGGCACCTTCTTTTGTTGGCGTGATACTAGTTTCTACATCTGCGTACCACCCTTGACCAAACAGATGGTCAGCTACATCTAAACTGTTGTACGTGCGACCAATTCCAAGCCCCGGTCCTCTTCCATCAATCGACATTTCTTCTTCACTGACAATCACATTACCAGTTGCACCATTCAGCTGGCCGTCTGGTATATCAATAATCGACCAGTAATCCTCTATTCCAAGGAATTCGGCACCTTCATGGAATGTCGGGTTAAAGGCTGATGTCGGAATGGTTTCTCCATTTGCATCGTAGGCGGAAAGGGTAAAGGAGTAGTTCTTGCGTCCTTTATAATTTCCATTCGCATTTTCATAAACTGGTGATGGGTCTAGCGCTAATTCCCCGCCTTTACCATCTGTATGAAGCACATATTTCCCACTTTTAACTTCAGTAGGAGTCGGCCAAATATTCTTATTTTGTGTTGTCCAATGATCGGCATCACCCACATCAAATGATTGATATGCCTTACCATTATAGATGTTAATTTTATATCCTTTTGCATTTTTTACTTTGTCCCAATGTAAATTGATATAACCTGTTTGGCTCTCTTTCGTATTCGTATAAGCATATCCAGATAAAGCTTTCGGTCTAGATAGATCAGGTAAAGTTGGTCCAGATGGCGGTGAAGCAATAGCTTCTCCATCTTTATTGTAGGCGATCACTCTGAAGGAATAATGTTTTTGAGCCGCATCTCCTCCAGCATTTTTGTAAGTCGCACCAGGATGAATTGGAAGCTCTGCCCCTTTTCCATCTTGGAGGTGCAATGCATATTTACCTGCTTTGATCTCAGCAGCTGTTGGCCATACTTTTTTTCCTTTTGTTGACCATGATGTTTGATTACCGAGATCCAATGTCTCATAGCTTTTCCCATTAAACATTTGTATTTTATAACCGGTCGCACCGGAAACTGAATTCCAAGAAAGATCAAAGTAACCTGTTGCGTTATTATTATTGAATCCTTTTGTACTAGGTGCTTTCGCTCTAGCCACATTCGGCACGACAGGTTTTACTTTTGCTGACATTGCGCCTTCACCTTGGTCAAAAATCGCACTTACAGCTACCCAATAATTTTTGCTTGTCGCATAATTACCACCTGAGTTTTTGTAAACCGGGGAAGGATCAACTGCTAATTCTGTCCCCCCTTTTCCATCTAAATGAAGTTTATATTTCTTAGCTGCAATCTCGCTTGCTGTCGGCCAAATATTCTTTCCTTTTGTACTCCATGATGCCACATTCCCAACTGAAATGGCTTCATATTCTTTTCCGTTGTATAGCCACACTTTGTAACCTTTTGCGCCAGACACCTTTTTCCAACTTAAGTTTAAGTAACCTGTCCCATTTCCATTACTAAAACCTTTTACAGTTGGTGCATTTGCTTGTGGAATGGTATACGTGACTTCAATGACTGGTTTTTTGGTTGAGTTTGTTGATGAGATTATTTTTTTCCAATGGTCTTGTCCATTTCCATTAGCATGTAATTTAAAGCCGTAGTTAGCTGTTCCGCTATTCCAAGCTTTGATGGTCGATGTCACATCATAACTCGCCCATTGTCCTTTATATACGTTGGCCTTACCGATGTTTTTAGAACTTGGTTTATTGTTCCATGTTAGCTTTGTATGATCATAGTTGGCATTCACTGTATCAAGCCAAAGACCAGTTGCTTTCGTCCCGTAATATGAATGAGCAACATACATTTTGAGCGTCGCTTTTGTTACATTCATATTTTGAATCGGTTTGAATGAATTAAACTTCATGAACGCGTAGTTTGTACCAGTTGTTTTATCATAATAGCCGGTTTTCAGGACATAACTTTTCAGATTAGCATCCCATTTTTGCGTAGATGTTGAATAGTTTGTTGTTGGGTATGCACTCATAATGAATGTGTCTGATGAAACAGATAAAGAAGTCGATGGATCGATAGACACAGGATAAACTCGTTCAGGATCCTTGAGCCATTTCTCATCAGCAGTTACACGAAGTAAATAGCCATCATCTTCTTTTTGCAATTCAAAGCTCACATCTTCTGATCGAGCCACTTCGCCTGACTTTTCATCTAGATTTGAATCGGTCATAAACGGTTTTGGAACTTGAAAAATGGTCTGTTTTTTCTGATCAAAAAATCTAATAGAACCATCTTCCTCAATTTCTCCAGTTAGATCTGTCTTTATTTTAAATGTAAAAGAATTGTAGCCATCATATCGTTTGAGTACAATATCTTCTTTGATATTTTCATTAAAAGTAAATGATCGCAAATCAATATGTGGAAATACCTCTTCGTATGTAAGTTCGTTGGTGTTCTCTTTAAATTGTGCAGAGGTATCTTTGGAACGAATTTCTGATTTGTTTGTTCCTGAAGCTTTTAAAATTGAAAATTCAATTTGATGCTTCTTGTGTTCGAATGTAGCATAGAGCCCTTGCTTCATTTGTTTTTGAAAGGTTGAATCTAACCTTGCATTTTCCGTTTCTATTTCTTTTTTCGAAGTTGTTTTTAACTCTGGAGAGATGTCCTCCCACTCAGCATCTGGTGACTCTTTTATATGAATGGGATCAGGATATACTTCTTGCGTAAATACTCCCTCTCCTTCATAGAAAAGTTTGCTGTTTGCTGTTCTTTCCGAAAGAACTTCTCCGTCTTTTCCAATTTCAGCTTCATCAATCCCTGCTATTTCAAGGGTTTTTGAATCGTCTGTTTCTGGCATGCTGTTATGACTTGATTTTGTATTTTCTACATGTTCTTCTGCAAAAATGTCAGAAGGTAACATTGATATAAGCATCACAAAGGCTAGAAGCGCTGCAATATTTCTTTTCCAATTTACTTTTCTTTTTAGATTCATATTAATCTCCTTATCATATATTTGTAATATTTGTAACAATACGTCATATATCATAATATATTTAAGATAACGTTTCAATATTTTTCTAAAAATATATCATTCTTTCAAACTAACCCAAGTATCATCTTTTTATCAATATATCCCCAAATTCACTCATAAAAAAAGCATCCTAAACGGATGCTTCTACCAAATGATATTTTTTCAAAATACGATAAGTGATTTCTTTTGCTTCTAGTCCGGTGCCTTCTATATTTGTGGCGAAGATGTAGGTTTTGTTTTCATGTTTGATGAAGCCTACGTACCAGCCGATTCCTGATCCGGAGCCTGTTTTCCCGTATAGCGTGGCGTGTTTCTCTTCTTCTTGTATCATCATTCGCTTGACGGTTCTCATAACAGATAGGTCAAATGGGAGACTTTCTTCATATAGCTGTTTAAGGAAATGGACTTGTTCTATTGGAGAAATGCGCAGCGTACTGCTTAGCCAAAATTGATCGATTCCACCAGATATGTCTTGATTCCCATAATGAATGGCTTTCATCCAATGGCTCATGCGTTCTTCCCCGATATCACGCGCCATGGCTTGATAATACCAGACGACTGAATCTCTCATGCCAGAGCCCAGTGTATGGTCCTTATTCCAGTTATCAATCTCTCTTTTTACTCCGTCCCAATATTTGATGTCGTATTCATCTTTAACTGCGCCAGTTTGAAGTCCGATTAAGGCATTTGCTATTTTAAACGTTGATTGTGGTGCAAAGCGCTTGTTCGCTCTTTTTTTGTTATACACCCATGGTGATTTTTCTTTTACTTCTTGAATCACAAATGTGCCTTCCCGATCTTTCATGAATTCATCGACGGACCATTTTGGAGATGTTCCTTCGCTTGATGAAGGTTGGCCGATAAAAAGTGCCATCAGCATAATAGTGGAAAATAGCCATTTTATATGCTTCTTCAAAAAAACCGCTCCTTTTCCCATGATTTGTATCGATTTTAGCATGTTGAGCGATAAGACATAAGGTACGCTTGTCCTCTTTTCTGCCAAATAAAAAAAAGCCGGTTTTATCCGGCTTTCAGACCGTAGACAAACCCCACTTTTACTTAAAGTAAAAGTGGGGTTTTCACTGATTTTGATAAAATTTATCTGTTGTCTTAGGCTGGACATGGTCCTTTCCATGTCCAGTTTGCTAGCTTTTTGAGATTCATGGCAGCGAAAGTAAGCATCGCCTGCATTGAAACTTTTTTGAGTCCACGAAGTTTCGTCCAACGCATACCATGCTTTTCTTTTGCATCCGCAAAAACGCGTTCTATTGTTTCTTTCCGTTTTGCATAAATGTCTTTATTCATTTGTGTCAGTCTCAGATGGTCTGCTTCATCTAGATAGTCCTGCCAAATATGCCGATGAATTTGTTTGGTGTGATTTTGACTTTGTGTACAGTTATTTAAAAACGAGCAGGATTTACATACCTCTGAATCAGACGCATATTGCTTATAGCCTTCTCTAGTCGTTGTACGATAAGAGAGAATTTGCCCGTTGGGGCAAATGTAACAATCAAAATATGCATCATACACGTATTCATTCTTTTTCAAATAACCAGCTTTTGTTCTTGGACGAGTGTAAGGCATGACAGGTCTTATCTCTTGATCCATTAAAAACTTAGCGATGTAAGGTGTTTTATAACCTGCATCTACTGCGACTACAAATGGTTTTCCGACTTTTTCTGTCACCTTTAATACGAGTGAATCCAACATACGACTATCATGAACATTTCCACCAGTGACCAGTGATCCTAAAATAAATCCTTTAGAATCACAAGCCGTATGAAATGAATAGGCAAATGATTTTTCTCGCTCATCCTTCACATAGTAGCCACTCTCTGGATCAGTCGTACTTACCTTGATTTCTTTTGTCTCTTCTTTATTCTGTAGGGGTAAAGGCTTTTTTCCATGTTCTTCACGGTCAATATTGATCTCCTCATGAAGCTGATTTTGATAACTTCTCGTCTCTACTCGAACAATTTTCTTTTCAAGTTTTTTCTTATTGGCATTCGCTTTTACATGAGTGGAGTCAATGAAGGCAATAGAAGGGTCAACGAGTCCTTTTTTCATCGCTTCTCTTAAGATTCGGTAAAAAATTTGTTCGAATAAATCTGTATCATGGAAGCGTCTCACGTAGTTTTTACCGAAGGTAGAAAAGTGCGGGATTTTCTCAGAAAATCCATATCCAATAAACCAACGATAAGCCACGTTGGTTTCAATTTCTTTAATGGTTTGCCGCATAGAGCGAATGCCAAATAGATATTGAATTAAGACCATCTTAATGAGAACAACGGGATCAACACTTGGTCTACCATTGTCAGAACTATAATGATCTTTGACAAGATCATAAACGAAATCAAAGTCGATCGCTTGATCAATTTTTCGTACAAGATGATCTTGAGGCACTAATTCATCTAAAGCCACTACTTCTAATTGATTTCGTCTTTCTTCTTCACGTTTCGATAACATATTTATCCCCCACAGATTAGTGTTATTACCCTTATTATACAAAAAAGCCTGTAGACTTTGTCTACAAGCTGAAAGCCGGTTTTATCCGGCTTTCTGTTTATTGTACGTTCCATTTTTTCTCTTCAATCGCTTGCTTTGCAATTTTTGAAATTGTCATATCGTCCATTGGTGGGTTATGAAGGCCAGCACGAATGTCTCGATAGTAACGTTGAAGCGGGCAGCTAAGGCTTAAGCTTTTTGCACCGACTAAACGCATGGCTTTATCGACCACTTGCAGACTATGATTGACGACTGTATGCTTCACAGCACCGAATTCATTGATTAACAGCTCTCTTTTCTCTGGCTGCTCATACAATGTTGTCGTTGAATAGATGACATGGCGTGCTTGCTTTAGTAGTAAATCAATTTCGCCAATCAGTGTTTGGACATTTGGCAGTTCGCTAATCGTTCCGCTAATACTGTTCGGTGAATGGGTGATGGCATACTGAACAGCATAGTCTCTTGCCGCTTGCGCAATCCCTAAATAACAGGAAGGGATATGTGCGATCCAAGGATTCAGTGTACCGCCCCGAGGTCCTTTTTGCACTTCAACCAACATGTCATCTGGGACTTCCACTTGATCTAGAATTAAATCATGGCTCTCTGTTCCTCTCATGCCAACAACATCCCACGTTTCTTCTATAGAAACACCTTTTGTATCACGGTGAATTAAGAAGAAGCCCATCGCTTCTTTTTCTTCGATCCATACACCGACGAGAAAGTATGTGAGTGCTGGTGACATCGTTGTGAATGTTTTCCGGCCATTGATCACCCAATGATCTCCTGATTTCGTTGCAGTTGTTCCAGGTTTGCCTCCTCTTGTTGGACTCCCTGTCTGCGCTTCACTGACGGCCCGGTTCACAAGAGCCCCATTTTTGATTTCTTCAGCAAAAAATTGCAGCTGCTTCTCATTCCATAGTTTCTTTTCATAAATTTCACCAACAACTCCTTGGTGCCAGCCGATCGATAAGGCAGTTGCTCCATCCATACTTCCTAGCGTTTCTTGAAAAAGGACCATATCCTTTACAGATTGACCCCCGCCCCCGTACTCAACAGGCAGAGACAACGTTGTATAGCCCAGTTCTACTAATGATTCGATATTCTGTTTAGGAAAATAGGCACCCTCATCATGTTCTTTTGCAGAATGTTCGATCGTTTCACGAAGGGATTCTAGTTGATTTAGCCAATTTTTTTGAAAATCTGTATCGACAAATAATGCTTTAGACAAAACGTATCCAACTCCTCTGTTTCTCGCAATCTATCATATCCGATTTATCCAATAGGTATTATTAAAACACACTTTACTTATAGGATTTAATGTGTTAAATTTTATCAATATTAAGTACATATGTCAAAGGAACGTGATGCTTTTATGATTTCTGCTACTAATCTACATAAATCCTATGGGTCAACTCATGTGTTAAAAGGAATTGATTTCACCGTACAAGAAGGTGAAGTGGTCGCCATTATTGGACCGAGCGGATCAGGAAAAACAACACTTCTCCGCAGTTTAAACAGCCTTGATATCCCAGACAAAGGAACGCTGACAGTTGGAGAAGCCACGATTCAATTTGAACAATATCGAAAAAAAGATCTTCTAAAACTCAGACAGCAATCGTCTATGGTGTTTCAGCATTATCACTTGTTTCAAAATAAACGAGCACTTGAAAACATCACAGAAGGATTGATTGTGTCTCAAAACATGTCTAAAAAAGAGGCGGAAAAAATCGGAGAGCAATTGTTAACACGAATTGGACTGCTTCATAAAAAAGATGCGTTTCCAAGTGAATTATCCGGCGGTCAACAGCAGCGGATTGGGATTGCCCGTGCGCTTGCCATGAATCCTGCGGTACTTTTGTTTGATGAACCAACGTCTGCACTAGATCCAGAAATGGTTGGAGAAATCCTTGAAATGATGAAAGATATTGCGAGCCAAGGCATGACGATGGTCATTGTGACGCATGAAATTTCGTTTGCAAAGGATGTGGCGGATACAGTGATCTTTATGGCAGATGGGGAAATCGTTGAAAAAGGCTCACCAGAAGACGTCCTGATGAAGCCTCAGCATGAACGGACGAAACAATTTTTATCAAGAATTCATCGCGGGATGTGGAAAGGATTGGAGGAAGACAGATGAAGCGCAAGACTTTATTCACCGCCGCTAGTATCCTTCTGTTTCTCCTCTCTCTCATTGGCTGCAGCAGTGTGAAAACGACAACAGATGATGGCAGACAAATTGTCAAAGTCGCACTAAGCGCAGAAGTCAATCCGCCTTTTTTAGCCACAAATGACCGCAACGAGCCGATTGGCTATAACATCGATTATTTAAATGAAGTCGAGAAACGTTTGCCACACATTCATTTTGATTATATCTTTGGCGAGGAAGAATCCAATTTAATTGGGATCGGCGCTGGGAAATTTGAAATGGCGGCTAATTGGTTTTTTAGTAATCCTGAACGTGAAAAACGTTTTCTTTATCCTAAGGTGCCATACGGCTATTCGATGACAGGTTTAATTGTGAATGAATCAGAGCAAGATATTCAATCTCTAGACGATATGACATCAAAAAAGCTCGCTCCCGTCAGTCCTAGCGGCGGCCTTCGTTCCATATTAAATCAATATAATGAAGAAAATGATCGGAAAATTCCGCTCACGACCATTGAAAGTCCTTCAAACGAACTCAATTTAAAACGAGTCGAAAGTGGACGGTCCGATGCGGCTTTTATGAATATTTCGACCTTTGATACGATTCAAAAACATCTTCACCTGAAAGTCAAAGTGGGCGGCATTGTCTCAAAGGAACCTATTTATCTTGTCTTACAGCCTAGTCAAAAGAAACTAGCATCAGAATTGGACCAAGTGACACAAGAGATGATAGAAGACGGAACATTACCTGACCTTGCGAAGAAATGGTTTGGCGTTGATTTCTTTCAAGATATTGACTATATATCAGAGCAAGGCTATCAATATGAGGAAAGGAAGGAAGCGCCATGACGTTTACAGCTGGAGATTGGCTGAGAATCTTTTTACAGGTGGTTGATCGTCTGCCACTTACATTTCTAATGATTGTGGTGTCATTGTTTTTTGCCATCATCATCGGATTGCTGTTTGCTTGCATTCGAATCAAACAAATTCCAGTGCTGAAACAATTGGCGGTCATTTATTTGTCATTTACACGAAGTACGCCGCTCATTGTTCAGTTATTCCTCATTTATTTTGGCCTGCCTCAGCTTTTACTCTTGGCCGGAATTCAAATCAATCATTGGGATCGTGTGTTATTTGTGATGATCACATTCTCGTTACATACGGGCGCTTATTTATCTGAAGTCTTTCGCAGTGCATATTCCTCTGTTGGGAAAGATCAGCTTGAAGCAGCTTACATTGTTGGGATGACAGATACGCAGGCATTAATGAGGATCATTATTCCGCAAGCCTTTCTCATTGCACTTCCGAACCTTGGAAATTACACCATTGATCTCGTGAAAGATACCGCCATTGCATTTACAATCGGACTCATTGATATGATGGGACAGGTCAAAATCATCCTAGGCAATAACTACGGGATAGGGATGTTTGAAGTGTACGTCATCATTGCAATTGTGTATTGGCTGATTTGCATCAGTATTGAACTGATCACGATGCTACTGGAAAGAAAATTTGTGAAAGGCCGTACCAGCCTGTCACGCTAAGGAGGCGATTTGATGCAAACCATTGATATATCATTTGCGATTGACCAAATACCACATATTCTAAAAGGCGTTCCCTTTACCTTATTGATTGCACTTGTTTCTATGGCTGTGAGCCTTTTGATTGGATCTGTTTTTGCTTTCATTCGCCTCTTTCGTATCCCTGTGCTCCGCCAGCTGGTCACGCTCTATGTCTCATTTTTTAGAGGAACACCTCTCATTGTTCAGTTGTTTGCTTTCTTTTATGGCATTCCATTTGTTCTGACCAAAATGAATAGCACTTTTGGGTTGATCTTTCACCCGGATATGGTCTCCCCGCTTACCGTTGCCCTTATCACCTTCAGCCTGCATTCAGCCGCACATTTAACAGAAGTGGTCCGCAGCGCACTCCTTGCGGTAGATAGAGGGCAGCTTGAAGCGGCGAAAATCGTTGGCATGACCACCAGACAGGCGATGATTCGCATTATTTTACCGCAAGCGTTTGTGGTTGCCCTGCCAAACCTAGGGAATCAGCTCATTCAGCTGTTAAAAGCCACATCCCTTTCGTTTACAATTGGTGTACTGGAAATCATGGGAATCTCTCGCATCATTGCAAATGACGGCTACAAATTTTTAGAAACGTATCTTGTCTCTGCTTTGATCTATTGGATGCTTAGTATTTTCTTTGAACTTGCTTTTGCTTTGTTAGAGAAACGAGTCAGCGTGTACGGAAAATCTCTTGGACGTTAAAAAAGTCGATCAGGTACAAACCCTGATCGACTTTTTTATTCTCCTTTTTTCGGTGTGTTATATAGTTCTTTCGGTGCTGGTTTGAGTTTAGGCACAGAGCCGAACACGACAGGAGCAGAAATATATCTGAATTCTCCCTTTCCATCCATACTTCGGCCATGTGCCCATCTGCCTTCTTTGCTTTCTTCTCCTCTTGAGAAGTTAAACAAATCATAGGATACTTGCTGTTTTTCCAGTGAGCGCGGGAAGGTGGTTGGAACAACGACATCCCCTTCTCGTTCTTCCAATTCCTTAATTGCAGCCAGCCACATATTTTGATGATATGTATCACGAGCAATGAGAAAGGAGAGCATATCCTTCACTCCGCGGTCATCGGTCATTTCATAAAGCCGTGTAACCTGAAGTCTGCCTTGTGACTCCGCATTCAAATTTGCCCGGAAGTCAGCCATTAAATTTCCACTTGCAATGATATATTTTGCATTCCACGGATACCCTTGACTATCTGCTGCCATTGCCCCTAAGCCTGCAACAATTGCATGTTGAGGATTCATTCCGCCCATGACGGCTGCAAGTGCTGGATCACTTTGATACGCTTCTTCTTGTTCTTTAACTGGGGCATTATCAAGTAATCGAGCAATCATCGTTGCCAGCATTTCGACATGACCGATTTCCTCCGTTCCAATGTCATGGAGCAAGTCTTTATATTTTTGATCTGCTCGGCAGTTAAACCCTTGAAATAAATATTGCATCATCACGCTGATTTCTCCATATTGACCGCCTAACACCTCTTGTAATTTTTTCGCATATAGAGGGTCCGGCTTAGAGGGCTTTGCTTCATATTGCAGTTCTTTAATGTGATAAAACATGATGTCATCTCCTTTATTTATAAACACCTTTGCACTTATCACTATTCAGCCGATCCCCTCTTTATGAAAATCGCATGCCCTTATAAAAAAAGAGAACGGCATCTGCCATTCTCTTTATCGTCCTACTTATTCAGCACTGACTAAAATTTTCACTTGATCTTTTTCATTGATTAATGCATGGAAGCCATCTTCGATCACATCGTCCAGCTTGATTTTTTTCGTGACGAGTGTATCTGCAGAGAAATAGCCTTTTCTCATTAAGTTTAATACAGATGGGAAAACATCTCTGTAACCGATGATTCCTTTGACTGTACGTTCTTTAATGACAATGTCATTCGGCATAATTTCTGCGCCTTTTTCCCAAATGCTTACAATGACTGTTTCACCTGAAATTCTAGTTGATTGGATTGCTTGCTTCAATACAACAGGTACACCTGTCACTTCAAAAGAAACATCGACTCCACCATTTGTACGGCTAGCAATTTCTTGAACAACATCTTCATACTGAGAAGGATCAACAATGATCGCTCCAAGTTCTTTTGCTTTTTCTTGGCGCTCTTTTGATAATTCCACTGCATAAATATCAGTAGCACCAGCTGCTTTTAATGCTTCAATGACAAGTAAACCGATGGGTCCACAGCCAAACACAGCTGCTGTATCCCCAGCTTGTACTTTACTAGAACGAACGGCATATAAAGCAACTGCAGAAGGTTCAACAAGTGCACCTTGCTCGTATGAAATTTCGTCTGGTAATAAATGAAGTAATTCTTCATCAACAGATACATATTCAGAGAATCCTCCGCCGCCACCAGCAAGTCCTAAAAAGCCCATGTTTTCATCTAAGTTGTAAGCACCTTGGTGCCCGTGAGTTGCAAAAATAGGTTCAACAACCACTCGATCGCCTACTTTGTAATTGCTCACGCCTTCTCCCACTTCTACAACTTCACCAGAGAACTCGTGTCCCAGTGTAATGGGTGCTTTTTCTTTTGTAAGTGGATGAGGTTCATTCACAGGAATGAAGATCGGTCCGCCTAAATATTCATGTAAATCACTACCACAAATGCCGCACCATTTTACTTTCAGTTTCACTTTTCCTGGAGCAACTGTTGGTTCGTCAATTTCCTCTAGTCGAATGTCCTTTTGGTCGTGCCAGCGTAGTGCTTTCATTTGTAAGACTCCTTTTCTCATCAATTTAATTAACTTACTTAAATAATGATAACATAACTTTTTTAATTTTCTAAGTAAGATGCACTATTTTTTTGGCAGTCAATGGACGAAAAATGACAAAACATAGCAATAGACAAATAAGAAGCATACATAGGCATCCAATCATGACAGAAGTACGTATCGATAAAACATGCGCCAATACGCCGCATATTCCTGTCATCATCATCGTCAGAACAGCTTCACATAACGCATAAAAACTTGCCACTCTCCCCATGACCTCTACCGGTATATTCGTTTGATAAAAAGTCATAAAACCGGTGTTTGCAAATGCTAAAAAGAAAGCGAGAACAAAAAAGCCAGCTGCTGCGATAGTCAACGTGTTTGAAAAAGCATAGATCAAGTATCCAAAAGCCACAAACAAACTCCCCGCACCAAGCATCACTGAAACAGGCAGCCTTTCGACAATGACCGTATTGAGACATGCCCCTGCAATAATCCCTGCTCCAGCTACACTGACAAGAAACCCATATTCTGTATTGGTCAGCATCAGCACTTCCTTTGCAAAAGCTGCTTCAAGTGAGTCAATTGCAGTCGGCAGCACCGTGATGGCGGCACTAAATAATAAATACACAGCCATCACTTGACGGGATGTGAGACTGAAACGAAAAACAAGTTTTGCATCCTCCTTTAATACCGAGAGGGAAAACCCCTTTTGTGCCCCGGCTGCTTTTGACAAAGTCGGTAAACACATGGTCAAAATAGCAGATATCAAAAGACAGATTGCATTTACATAAATTGAAAGGACTGGTGTACCAATGAGAAAAAGCAACCCTGCTACGGCGGGTCCGAGTAAAAATCCACCAGACTGAAGCAAAGATCGAATGGCATTAAACCGTTTTCGTTTACCCGCCGGGATCAGTCCTGTCATATACACCATCGAAGCTGGATGAAACATGGCTTGTGCCATTTGAATGAGAAATAGCATCGCATATACGATCAATAAGTGGCCTGAAAATAAGGCAAAGGGTAAACAAGCAATCAGAACGGCCCGGCATAGATCTAGACTGATCATGACATTCCGCTGATTCAGTCTATCTACTAAACTACCAGACCAGCTATTTGTTAAAAGAGCCGAGACAGGTCTTAACATATAGACGGCTGTTACAGCAAGAACGGAGCCCGTTTCCTGAAAAATCAGCAGGTGGAGAGCAATCATATAAATCCATTCTCCTATGTTCGCAATACCAATCGCTCCAAGTAACATGCTCATATCCCGCCAATGTTTTTTCATCGTAGTACCCTCCTTTTTGTCATCAAAAAAAATCCCGCCCCCAAGACATTTCTGTCTTGAGGACGGGATTGACTCCGCGTTGCCACCTCAGTTCATTCACCTGTTACCAGATGAACCTCAGCAGGTTATCGCTAACCCTTCTCTATAACGGGAGAATGCCGCTGCACCACCATCACAATGAATCCGGTGCAGAGCTAAGAGGCTTGGTTCTGTAACGCTTCCCAGCTCCTTCTCAGCTTCACAGAGTTCTCTGTGTGAGGCAGCCATTACATACTCTTCTCTATTTATGCTTTATCTTTTTTTCATCACGATCTTCAGCTGAATTGTTACATATTGTACTGCGCCTCCGTCAAGGCGTCAATGTTTTTTTCATGTTAATCCGCATAAATCATTTTTCTAGTCATGCCGCCATCAACAACCAAATCTGTTCCTGTCACAAATTGATTGTCTTCATCTGTTAAATAAAAACAAGCTTTGACAATATCCTTTGGCGTTCCTACTCGATTGGAAAGATGCTGCTGATGGTCAATTTCTCGCAAATTTTTCTCATCCTTCGTTTCAATCCACCCAGGGGAAATGCTGTTTACTGTTATATGATCCTGACTAAAGGAAACAGCCAGCGCATGAGTAAGTGCTGATATCCCGCCTTTTGATGCAGCATACGCTTCTGTATCTGGTTCTGACATGGTCGCGCGAGTGGATGAGATATTAACGATAGAACCGCCTGATTGATTCTCTTTTATATAACGTGCCGCTTCCCTTGCACATAAAAAAGCACCTCGTAGGTTTGTATGCAGCACATGATCAAACTCATCAACCGTTAGCTCATAAGGCGATTTTGTACACATAACCCCTGCATTATTGATGAGAATATCGATCGTTTGATAACGAGCCACGGCAGCCGACATGATGTCTTGAATATCCTTCTCTTGTTTCACATCCGTTTTTTTAAAAAAAGCCTCAAAGGACTCCTTTTTCAGCTGATCTTCCAAGCGCTTGCCCTTCTCTTCGTCAATATCCGCAAGCACGACACGCGCCCCTTCTTTCGCATAGCCATACGCGATCGATTCACCAATTCCATTGGCTGCGCCAGTGATAACGACTGTTTTATTGTGAAAATTCATCGTTTATCCTATCCTTTCTCTCATGAGATGTTGTCGTCTATCATACCACTCATGTATACATGATACCTAGTCAAATGGGACATAGAAAAACCACCACCTAAATCATACATTAGGAGGGTGGTATATTTGTAATTCTCCATATTAACGACATAGTCGTTTGCTTCTTGTGTAAAGTCTGGGAAAGTTCGTGTTTATATTTCAGTCATTCTATTCGTCTCTTTTTCTGTATGATTATTTTAAAAAGCAGCCTTTAGCATGTCTAAGTAGTCCGCTTTCGTAACGGCACGAACATTGCTTTTTGTAGAGTTGTTTTGTTCTGCTAGTTCAGCCATTTTTTCAAAATCTTCTACTTTTACATAAGATAATTCTTTTAGTGATGGAATACCTAAATTCTTTGTGAATGTATACATACCATCAATTAATTTTTGAATCGCCACATCATCTGCATCCGTTTTATCTGCAAAGCCCATGATGTTTGCAAGCTCTATGTGCAATGATTTGTTTTCAGCTGCATTAAATTGTATGACATAAGGTAAAAATACAGCATTTGCGATACCATGAGGCGTATCATAAAGACTGCCGAGCGCTTCGGCTAAACAATGCACGGCTGCTACATCAGCGGAACCGAAGCATAAGCCAGCGAGTAAACTGCCTTCCTGCATTTTGTATCTTGCTTCTAAATCAGATCCGTCTTCATACGCCTTCGGTAAATAGGTCACAATGGTTTTCATTGCGCTTGCCCCCATCGCCTTAGAAATAGGGTTTGTTTCTTTACATGTATAGCCTTCAATCGCATGGACCAGTGCATCAACACCTGTTGCCGCTGTTATACTTTTTGGCACCGTAGAAGTAAGAGCAGGATCCAAAATCGCAATAGTTGGTCGAAGCAAGGCATGTTTTAAGGTGATTTTTTTATGTGAAGCAGCTAACGTAATCACAGATGAACGGGTCACCTCAGAGCCAGTTCCAGCCGTGGTTGGAATACAAATTAAGGGTGATACATTTGTGTACGCCTTCTTCCCTGCTATATACTCTTCAGGATTACCGCCATTTGGACCTAATAAAGCAATGGCTTTTGCCGTATCCATTGGGCTGCCTCCACCAATCGCAATAACCGCTGATGCTTGTACTTTTCTAAAGAGCTCTGCACCCGTTAGACATTCATGATCTCTTGGGTTTGGAGATACTTGATCAAAGACGACAACGGAATAACCAGCTTCTTGCAAATATGCTTCAATAGGCGTCACCAATCCTGCGCTTTTTACACCAGGGTCAGTCACAATCATAATTGTAGCACTAGGCAATACAATGTCCTCTACAATAGAGGCAATTTCTTTAGATTTCCCCGCCCCCATGATCATTTTCGTATGACAATCATATTCAAAATTTATCATTGATTTTCTACCCCTTCATTTGTTGATTTAATCGCTTGTTTTTCTGCTCCCCACCATTCTATTCCTTTTAAACCAGGAATGGTAGAAGCGTAAAAAACAGGGTTCTTTCCTACCTTTCTTTGTCCCATGTAATCATTTAGAGCCGCAAAAGCAAATTTGCCTAAAATCGCAATGGCAACCAAGTTAACAATAGCCATAATCGCCATCGACAAGTCCGCTAACGTCCAAACGATTTGTAAGTTGGCGAGAGCACCAAACATAATCATCATTAAAACAGTGATTCGATACACGAATAGCGCGGTTACACTGTTATGAATAAAACCGATATTGGCTTCACCGTAATAGTAGCCACCTACAATGGAGCTAAATGCAAAAGTAAAGATCGCAAATGCTAAGAAAATACTAGCCCAAGAACCGAAATGCTGTGCCATTACAGCTTGAGTAATTTCAATACCTGACAAATCACCTGCTGTTTCTACTGTTGATAGCATAATAATAAATGCTGTACAACTACAAACAACTAATGTATCAAAAAATACGCCTAATAATTGAACAAACCCTTGTTTTACTGGGTGTGAAACATGAGCAGCAGCAGCTGCATTTGGCGCACTTCCCATTCCTGCTTCATTGGAAAATAAACCGCGTTTGACACCGTTCATTATTGCAGCGCCGATTCCGCCTCCAACCATTTGCTCTAATCCAAACGCACTTTTCATAATACTTGCTAATGCTGCGGGTACATCAGCGATATTTGTCACAATCACATAAAGTGCTAAGATAATATAAAACGAGGACATGATTGGCACAATGATTTGGGTAAAGCGGGCAATTCTCTTTACACCACCAAAAATGATGAGAGCCGTAAGAATGGTTACGAATCCCCCCATACCAATTGGACTGATACCAAATGAATATCGAAAGGCATTTGTGATGGTGTTCGTTTGTACTGCATTAAAAATTAAGCCAAAACTAAGAATAACAGAAAAGGCAAAGATCCTACTTGGCCATTTCAGTCCAAATTGCTTTTGTATATAATAGCCTGGCCCACCTTTAAAACCATCACTTGTTCTCACTTTATATATTTGAGCGAGTGTGCTTTCGACAAATGCAGAAGCTCCCCCTAAAACTGCTGCAAACCACATCCAGAAAATAGCTCCAGGACCACCAACTGTGATGGCAATAGCAACACCTGCCATATTTCCAGTTCCAATCCTCGTCGCTGCTCCGATAAAGAAAGCTTGCATTGAAGAAATATCTTGACTCCCTTTTATTTTTGGAGCTTTTTCAAAAATAGAACGGAAGATCTCTTTTAGTAAGACAATTTGCATAAACTTCATTCTCACCGTAAAGTAGATTCCAATCCCTATTAACATAACGACTAAAATATATGTCCATAAAAAGTCATTTATTGAATTAACAATCGTTTCAAACAAAGCCATCCCCCCTATAAAATCTGAACATTCTAAATTATGAAAGCGCCTACTTTTATCATAGTAAAAATGTTATGATCTATCTATAGAAGTTTTCTGATTGCATCAATCGGCTCATCCGATTTAGGAGGGATTGACGTTGGAAATAAAGCAACTGATGATGTTCCAAACAGCATCAAAAGTATTAAACTTTACAAAAACAGCACAAATACTTGGCTATGCACAATCTAGTATCACAGCAAATATCGCTGCATTAGAAGAAGAGCTAGGAACCCCTCTTTTTGAAAGGCTTGGAAAAAGGGTGGTTTTAACAGAAGCTGGCATAAAGTTTCAAGATTATACGGATAAGATTTTAGGTTTAACAGAAGAAGCATTAGAGGCTGTTGGCGGGATGAGTGAGCCAAGCGGCATTTTGAGAATATGTGCATCTGAAACACAATGTACCTATCGACTTCCTCATATTTTAACGGACTTTCAAACAACGTATCCTAAAGTAGAACTGATTTTTCGGCCCGGAATAGCTGAAAAGGATGTTTTAAATCTATTACTGGAAGGACAAATTGATGTCGCCCTATTATCGATGAATCCTGTCGTATCCTCACATTTAATTGTAAAAGAATTAAAAGATGAACCGATGGCCATTGTATGCTGTCCAACAAATCCATTGAGCAAAAAACAAAAAGTATATCCTATCGATTTAGACGAGCAAAGATTGTTGTTAACTGAAGACTGCGATTATCGTTATGCCTTCGAACACTCTTTGACACAGGCAGGAGCAAAACCGAGAAGTAAACTAGAACTAGCAGATGTAGAAGCCATAAAAAAATGTGTAATGGCTGGTCTAGGAATTGCTGTACTTCCCGAAATTTCCATAAAAAGAGAAATAACAGAAGGCCATATGATTAAAATCAATTGGATGGGACCCTGTCTCACAACGAAAATCCAACTATTCTGGCATAAAAATAAATGGATGTCTCCTGCTTTGAAGGCGTTTGTTGATTTAACAGAGGATTATATACTCAGGCACGGCTAACAATTGACATCGAATGTAGCAGAACAGCTTCATCTTTTTATATGTAACAAACAAAAAACTTACAGGAAAAATCCTGTAAGTTTTTTCGATGGATCATTATTTAGAAATCATCCCATGCGGGTCAATCACAAATTTCTTCGCCACACCCGAATCAAAATCGCTATATCCTTTAGGGGCTTGATCAAGGGAAATCACGGTGGCATTAACGGCTTTGGCGATTTGTGCCCTTCCGCTTAAAATAGATTTCATCAAGCTGCGGTGATATTGCATGACAGGGGTTTGGCCTGTCACAAAGGTATGGGCTTTGGCCCAGCCAAGTCCAATTCGCACTTTCAGAGATCCAACTTTTGCATCTTCATCCACAGCACCTGGATCTTCTGTGACGTAAAGTCCTGGAATTCCAAGCTTACCGCCAACTTTGGTAATATCCATAATTGTATTTAAAACGGTGGCTGGTGCTTCTCCTTGATCTCCATGACCTGAAGCTTCAAAGCCGACACAATCGACCGCACAGTCGACTTCTGGCTCTCCAAGGATGTTTGTCATTTGTTCACCGATTCGATCATGTTTTCGTAAGTTAATCGTTTCGCAGCCAAAGCTTCTCGCCTGCTCGAGCCTTTGTTCATTGAGATCGCCGACGATGACAGCAGAAGCGCCAAGGAGCTGAGCGGAATGCGCTGCTGCTAGACCTACTGGCCCTGCACCAGCAATATAGACGGTAGAGCCCGGTTTTACGCCAGCCGTATAAGCACCATGAAAACCTGTCGGGAATATATCAGAAAGCATCGTCAAATCAAGTATTTTTTCCATCGCCTGATCTTTGTCCGGAAATTTGAGTAGCTGGAAATCAGCATATGGCACCATGACGTACTCCGATTGGCCGCCAACCCATCCGCCCATATCTACATATCCATAAGCTGAGCCAGGTCGATCGGGGTTTACATTTAAACACACATGGGTTTTTTGTTCCTTACACATGACGCAGCGACCACAGGCAATATTAAATGGAACTGATACGAGATCACCCTTTTGGATAAACTCTACATCTCGTCCAACTTCAACGACTTCACCAGTAATCTCATGACCAAGGACAAGTCCTTCAGGCGCAGTTGTGCGCCCTCTTACCATGTGCTGGTCGCTCCCGCAAATGTTTGTTGTCACCACTTTTAAAATGACGCCATGCTCACACTTACGTCCAACATTGGCTTTAGGTACACCAGGGCCATCCCTTAAAACCAAATCAGGGTATCCAATATCTTCAACTGCTACATTTCCTGCTCCTTTATAAACGACACCTTTGTTTCCCGACATGTTTTCATTCCTCCCTTTTTGTTTAAAAATGAAGTCTCTCCAAAGTTCTCTCTTTCTCGGGCTTTTTCCTTCTTTCAACCACACATTGACTCAAATAGTAAATAAAAAATGTCTATCCAGGAGAGAAAAATGTATTTTCCAGTCAAATAAAAAAGAAAATATTGAAAAAAAAGCTAAACATTTGAAGAACATTGTCGATATAAGGAATAAGCCAGACAGGTATCCTTAATCGACAAACAAATTCCTTATATATACTATCATTCCTTACACACCTGGCTGGCCCCTACATATGAAATGAATGCAAAAGACTCTTCTTGTGAAGAGTCTTTTTTATTGATGAATGATCAATTCCCACATGCAAAAAAGGCCCTTCTGTCGAAGAGCCTTTTTTTGAGTGCTTGTTCATTACCTGGGAAATATTTTCATCATTTTAAGGCTTTGATACAGATGTATGTATCATAATGGTAAACAGAGACGTCTCTAAAGTGATACGCTGAAAAAAGACAGCTGATGTCTTCTTCACTGTACGTTGAAAGAGACTGTGAGCGTTTTTGTTCCTTCATCAGTTCCTGCTTTTGAAAAGATAAGAATACTTCTCCATCCACTTGAAGAACGCGATATACCTCTTTCATGACTTTTTCTATATCTGGCAAGTAATAGATGGTCTGCACTGTGAACAATTTATTGAATGATCTGTCTTCAAAAGGTAATTGCTCAGCTTTTCCAAGTGCAATAACGGCTTTTTCCTGCTCGACAAGCCTCTTATGTTTTCTTTTCGCGTATTTTACCATATGACGCGAAGCATCGATTCCATATACTTTTCCTCGATCAAGTTTTTCTGCTACTTTAGATAATGTCATACCTCTTCCAGTACCAATTTCTAAAATCCGGTCGTTTTCTTGTATATTTAAGAGTTGAATCGTCCATTGATTGATATTATGATGATTTTTTTCCATATAGCGGGCTACCCATTTTGAGAACAAGCCCTTTGGTTCCCTCATTTGTTTTCCAATCCAGCTTTGAATCAATGTCAACACCTGCTTTGCACCAGTAAATAAAACTATTTACGAATTTTCTTACTTTTCATATCGGCTCTCGCCTAACAAAAGTTAAGACCTAGTCCTAATTCCTTTGTCTTTTATTAGACGGCACCTTTTCTGAAAATGTTTCGCACGTAATGAAAAATATTTAAACAAATAGGCATTTTCATTAATTGTGTTCAGATTGATTTCGTTTTCCGCATGAGCTGCATATTTTATGAATGTATCTTGATTAGATAAAGGTGGTGCTAGATTATGGGCTTTGGCGGTTATTCTGGAGGCTACTGCGGTGGCTACGGTGGCGGTTTTGCAGGCGGATTCGCATTGCTTGTTGTACTGTTCATTTTGTTAATCATCATCGGTGCAAGCTGGATTTGCTAATGTAAAAGGAGCAGGAAACGATGACGTTTCCTGCTCCTTTTCTTTAATACCAATAGGTTGGATAATTGTACATATAGCGTCTGAGCATTTCTTCTTGCTCTCTTTGCATTCTGTATGGATTGCCGTACCCGTGCTTTAAAGAATGCGGAATAGACGCATACCCGTGCCCCACTGACGGAAACCTCATATATGGTGACATCGACATTCATTGATCACCTCACAATCTCCTTTTACGGTTATCATATGTGCAGGTGATCAATGTGGAGCGTGTCTAAACCTGGTCCTTCTCCCTTGTATAACAATCAAGCATTGCAAGCATCATAAACATGTCAATCTCCTCCTTTTCATCTTTTTATTGTCCTTTTTAGTTCATGTACTTTAGTTGTTTCTGCTTCATTTCTTCATAAAATGTTTCGACTTGTTGTTCATAAAGAACCGTTTCAATGTCTTTGTATTTACGTTGGATCGTCAAAGTAATAAAAAATAAATGGATTGTCATATACGCTCACCTCCCTTCAGTTCGCAGCACGCGAAATAGCCCGCAGATCTTCTTTATCAGTTGACCTGCGGGCACACAAAAATGCAGATCAAAAGACAGTGTCTTCTAACCTGCGATGGATGATACGTGAAATCCTCGTTTACTTAAACAGTTTTGTAGCGTGAACCGTAAAAGGTAAAGGAAGGACACGAGCTCTTCCACAGGCTGATGACATGATGAAATTGGTTGTTGAATTGATCACAAGTAGATACGAATAACATATTCTTCAGCCTCCTTTACGTTTTTAATTACTTTGTAAGTATATCCAGCAAGCACCATTTTGTAAACCTGTTTTTAGTAAATTAGATGATTTTTGTGTGTTTGACTAAATTTCTACAGAAATTCTTGTCCGATTATCCAGTGTAATCAAAAAAGTCTCCTCATCACATGAGGAGACTTTTCGACTTAATCTTCATCTAGTTCTTGCAATTTTTTTTGAAAAAAGATCGCACGTTTCACGCAAAGAAAAGCGGCTAATAAGAAAACACAATCAACTGCCATCATCAGCATTTTTGGTGATGCTTCTAGGTGCTGATTCGGTAAAATCGTACCAATATATAAAAAGGTGCTAACAGCAAGCAAAATAAAAGCGTATTGCTTGTAATCTGTCACTAAACCATCCCACTTTTTCTTCACTTGTTTCACCTTCCCGTTTATCAATATCTATTGATAGCTTACCATAGTGAGAGAAAGTGAGGGGCATGTAAATCTATCCATTCACTAGTGCATCAAGACCTTGTTCAATATCATGTAATAAGTCATCAATATCCTCAATACCGACAGAAATACGGATTAAACCATCTGTGATACCAAGCTCTTCCCTGCGCTCTTTTGGAATGGATGCATGGGTCATGCGAGCAGGAACAGAGATTAAACTTTCAACCGCACCAAGGCTTTCTGCGATTGTAAACAATTTCAGTTGGCTTAAAAACACGTCGACATTTTCTTCTTTTCCAATATCAAAAGAAATCATACCGCCAAAGCCTGTTGCTTGAGTTTTTGCAAGCTCATGACCTGGGTGAGCGCTTAAACCTGGGTAATAGACACGTGTAATCGCAGGATGCTGCTCTAAAAACTCAGCGATTTTCTGCGCGTTTTGTTGATGTGCTTCCATTCTTAGTCCGAGCGTTTTCATCCCTCGCATTAGAAGCCACGCATCTTGCGGTCCAAGAATACCGCCTGTAGAGTTTTGAACAAAGTGCAGTTCTTCACCAAGCTCTTCAGTAGCTGTCACGACAAGTCCGCCCACCACATCACTATGGCCGCCTAAATATTTTGTGGCACTGTGCAAGACAATGTCAGCCCCATATGAAATCGGCTTTTGAAAATATGGGGTAAAAAACGTATTATCGACAATCATCAAGATGCCAGCTTCTTTCGTGATCCGGCTTATGGCTTGTAGATCGGTCATTTTCAGCAATGGATTGGTTGGTGATTCAATATAGACGGCTTTTGTTTCTGGTAAAATTGCTTTTTTCACCGCTTCAGGATCACTTGTGTCTACAAATGTGGCTTTAATGCCAATCCGGTTGAGCACCTTTGTCATCACACGATAGGTTCCGCCGTACACGTCGTCAGTCAGTACGATATGATCTCCGCTGTTAAACAGCATCATCACGGCTGTAATTGCAGCCATTCCTGAACCGAATGCATAGCCGTTTGCCCCGCCTTCAAGATCACGAACGACTGTTTCCAGTGCTGTTCTTGTTGGATTCGCAGTTCTGGAATATTCATATCCAGTGTGCTCGCCTGCTTTAGGCTGCTTATAGGTGCTGACTTGGTAAATGGGAACAGACACGGCTCCTGTTTTTTCATCACCAGTGATTCCACTATGAATCATCATTGTTTTTGGCTTCATTTTATTTTCCTCCCTCATAAATACCTTTACTTAGATAACGCTCACTGCTATCTGGAAAAATGGTGACGATCACTGTCCCAGGTGATGCCTTTTTCGCTTCCTCTAAAGCGGCAAATAGAGCGGCTCCAGACGAGCTTCCGAGCAGAACACCTTCCTTTTCAGCTGCTTCTTTCACCATTCGAAACGCATCATCGTCACTGACGGTATAAATCTCGTCAAATAAAGTCGATTCCATATAATCTGGAATAAATTCAAGGCCAATTCCTTCCGTTCTATGCGGTCCCGGCTTTCCGCCATTTAAAATAGATCCTTCTGGTTCCACGATCACTGTTTTTAGCGCTTCTTTTTGCTCTTTTAAATAGGCAGCACATCCTTGAAACGTTCCGCCAGAACCCGCTCCTGCTACAAACACGTCTATGTTCCCCTGGAGGTCAGACCATATTTCTGGCCCGAGCGTTTTGTAGTAAGTCAATGGATTTACTTGGTTTTTAAATTGTAAGACACAATAAGCATTGTCAAGGCTTGCCTCTAGTTCAAGGGCTCGATCGATCGCACCCTTCATCCCATCTTTTCTTGGTGTATGAATAATCTCTGCACCAAGCGCCTTCATGAGCTGTTGTTTCTCTTGACTAAAATGTTCTGGTACACAGAAGATCGGATGCAATTGATGTTTTCTTGCACTTAGCGCAAGCCCGATGCCTGTGTTTCCTGCAGTTGCTTCAATAATGGTTCCGCCTGGGCGCAGTTTGCCTGATGCCAGCGCTTCTTTAATCAGCATATCACCTAAGCGATCCTTAATACTTCCGCCTGGGTTCATCATTTCAAGTTTTGCATAAACATCAACACCTGCCGGCACACCCATCCCTGACAGTTTTAAAAGCGGTGTGTGGCCAATTAATTCCGTAATATCATGTATGACAGCCATATAAATCCCTTCCTTTGTATGGAAAAGAAGGGGGAAACCCCTTCTTTTATTGTGTTTGCTTTATCATACGCAGGACAAGGTCTGTTGAGTGAATCGCTGCTTGCTCTAGAAATTGATCAAAAGAGATATTGGATTCTTTACCAGCAATATCTGACAACGCTCGAACGACCACAAATGGCGTTTCAAATAGATGGCAAACTTGCGCAACTGCTGCTGCCTCCATTTCCACTGCATACAGCTCTGGGAATTTCTCTCTCACAAACGCGACACGACCAGGATCATCCATAAATGAATCTCCTGTTGCAATCGTTCCTTTTGCCACTTGAATATGATCGATTTCTGAAGCAGATTCCTCTGCCAGCTTCACAAGCTTTTCATCTGCGAGAAAAGCAGCTGGTAATCCTGGCACTTGTCCATATTCGTAATCAAAGATCGTCACGTCCACATCATGATGTCTAACATCTGTAGAGATGACAATATCACCTACATTTAATGAGTGATGGAAACCGCCAGCTGATCCTGTATTGATCACATAATCTGGCTGAAAGCGGTCAAGCAGAAGTGTTGTACTGACCGCTGCATTCACTTTTCCAATCCCTGATTTTAATAAAATCACTTCTTTATCTTCATAAACACCTGTTGTAAATTCACACCCAGCGATGTTTTCTTGTGTGGCATTCTTTAGTTGGTCTCTTAAAATCGTCACTTCTTCTTCCATTGCACCTATCACTGCGATTTTCAAATCAAAAACATCCTTTCATTCCCTTTTCTTCGCTTCTACGATCCACACAAAATCATTCATTTGATGAAAAGATGTGCTAAAACCTTCTTCTTCAAAGATTTGCTTTAACACACCTATGGATGGATAGTATTCCGTTTCTAAATCCTCTGCAAGCTGATCGAATCCAGCGGCTTTCGCTTTGTTCGTTGCAGCTTGATGTGCTGCTTGATTTTGAAACATTGTATCAGCAAAGACTATTTTACCACCTGAGGGAAGGATGTTGCCATAGGTGTGGATGGCTTGTTTTTTTTCTTCGTCCGTTAAATGATGGAAAGCATATGAACTGACGATCGTATCTGGCACAAAAGGTGGAGATGGAAACGATAAAAAATCCCCGTCATGAAATACATCTGGTATTCCTTTTTGAAGAGCCGCTTTCTTCATGGCCTCTGAAGGTTCAACGCCAAACACTTTCTTATCTGCTTGAAGCAGTGCCGCCGTTAGGTTTCCTGTGCCGCTTCCAAACTCAATGACATGTTGACCTGCACGGCGAGTAATCTCTTTTAGAATGGCCGGATACCGGCGAAACACTTCTTTATACTGCTCGTCATGACCACTTACAGTGTCATCATAAGATTCAGCCCAATGATCAAATAAAGAAAGAAACTCACGTCCCATTTTTCTTTCCCTCCACTTTATCTATTTATTCCTATCCGTATAGTATGTTTTATTCCGTCGAACAGTTCCTATCCTACCACATCTTCTGATTCTTTCCTACTAAAAAATACTGAGTGGGGTAGAAAAATATTTGCCCTTTTGAATGGGAGAGATTATGATGAATCTAGAGCATGGAGGGATGAATGAAATGGATTTTCAACTGGATTTTTTAAAGGACAAAATTGAATTTTTTGAAGCAACGTCTTTAAAAGAACTTGAACAAAAGATCCAAAAACAAATTGAACATAATCAGGCGATCTTGCTGACTGTTCATTCTGTGAGTCATCAAACGACTGTCATTGATGATAAGATTTTGTATACAGCAGTTGTTCATTTTAAAGCGAATGTCTCATAAAAAAAAGATCAGCGTGTAGGCAGTCAGGTCTGTGCGCCGGTGCTAGTCCTTCCTAGACTGCAAAGGTTTTCTATCTGAAAAGAAGAAAAAGGCTAAAATGAAGTTCATTTTAGCCTTTTTGCATGCATCTTTTTTATTTTAATTTTTCAACCTTCACAGGTTTCCAGCCTTTTTCGTCCACCCACGTAATTTCTACACGGTAGCGTTCACCTGTTGATTTATCACGGATGGTTCCTTTTGCATCTTGAGGTCCTCCGTTATTTCCTAACCAAATAACAGTCATTTGATCTTCTGAGATTCCTGTCGCATAGGACATGGCTTTGATCATTTCTTTCCAGTCTTTTGAGTTAGCATCATAGGTTGCTGTATGTGATCCCGATTGCTCTGTTCCTACAGGCTCCCAGTTATCGTTTTCATATGTTTTGTCTACGTCACTTGTTTTACCGCCATCTGTTTCTGTGGCATCTTTTAACGCATCTTTGTTTGGCTCTTCTTCATCATCTGTTTTCTTTGTATCGTCTTTTTTGTCAGATGAATCGTCTTTTTTTGCATCCGCATCATCGGATGTATCTTTCTTTTGATCTTTCACATCTTCTTCTGAGTTTTGTTTATTTTCACTCGATGCAGGTGCTGTTTTGGATGGTTCGTTGGCTACATCTTTCGGTGGTCTATTAAAAATTAACAAACTCGATGCGACAACCAAAATAAGCACCACAACGATACCAATTAATATGTTAAGCACCATATTCGCCTTTCTGCGCTTATCACGATGTTCAAATCGAGAATTTCTACTCAAAATCTCTGCACTCCTTTGCCTCTGTTCCCTAAGTCGTTACTATTCTAACATGACATGAAGGGATGTTCTATGTCTGTTTCTTTTCAATTTCATTGACCTTTTTTACAATATCATAAAACGCTTCATTTGTCTTAGCCCGGCCACTTGCCTCATCAAGGTGAACAACGACGAGAGCGTATTTTGGTTTTTCTGCCGGAAAGTATCCGGCAAACCACTTGTGATAAAGTGGATTCCCCTGTTTATCTTTGCTGCCGGTTTGGGCAGTGCCTGATTTCCCTGCTATATGGAACGGCAGGTCTTGAAATCTTCTTCCTGTTCCTTTGTCAGACGTCACCACCTGCCTTAAGTACTTTTGCAAGGTTTGAGCTGTATAGCGGTCAATACTGTCACCATCAGGTCGTTTGTTTTGAAAGGATAGCATCGTTGTTCCGTTTTGATACAGCACTTTATCTGCAATTCTCACTTCTTTTCGTTCTCCGCCCCTTGCAATCGTTGCCATCATATTGGCAATTTGTAAGGGGGTTGTTTTGACATTTTTTTGACCAATCGCCGTTTGCGCAATGGCTTTTTTGACATGCTTGTCTCTTTTATCTCCCCACACACTGCCTGTTTCTTCACGATCAAACTGTTTGAATTGTTGCTTATGGTATACATCCCCTTCCCAGCCTGCTCGATCCAAAAGCCCCAGCTTTGAAGCTGTCTTTTCAAGGATTTGATCATCTGTTTGGATGAGCTGCTCAGCGAGTGTCGCAAATGTATAATTACAGCTTTGCGCAAAGCTTTCAGACAGATTCAGTACTTCCTGCTTTCCTTCTGGCTCTCCATATAAATTCTTTCGACAATCATACATCGTTTGTGGCTGGTTCAAGTTTTTTTCAATCGCTGCGGCAAGTACGACCGTTTTAAATACAGAACCGGGAGCCATTGCGGTCAGCATGTAATTTCTTGCCTCATGCCGGTTTTTGCTGGTCACATTTGGAACACTCGCCATCGCCAGCACACTGCTATTTTGGATGTCGAGCAGAACCGCTCCGCCTTTTTCAACACCTTGTGCTTTGAGAACATTCTCCATTTCCCTCTGCATGTCTACGTCCATGGTTGTCTGCACTTGCAGCGGATAAAACGAATGAGCTTCTGCTGTATATTTGACGTCCATCCCAAACAAAGGGTTTCCCCTTCCGTCCACATGATATAACAATTTTGTGTCTTGCTCTGGTAATAGAAATTCGTCAAATGTACTTTCCAAACCGAATGTACCGATCTCAGTGCGGATTGAAAGTTCTTTTTTGTCCGGATAACGCTTTCTCAAGAGTTCTGGATTCTCGCTTGTGAAGCCTAATGTGTGGAGGGCAAGTCTTTTTTTGTCCTTCTCTTTCATATATACGCCGTAAACACCTGAATATTTCATATCATTGATGTCTTTCAGCTTTTTTTTCGTCATATCATCTTTTAAAATGAGTGGTTTCTTCGTTTCTGTCAGCTGGCTTTTCAGTTCATCTTCTTTCATCTCAAGTATAGAAGCGGTTTGCTTTAAGTGAGGGAGGTCATATTGCAGGAATGGAAATATGATGACCGCTGGCTCTTCCTTTGTGAGAAGTGCCTCGCCGTTTCGATCTAAAAATTCGCCGCGTCCGTCTGAAATGACTACTTCTTCTGTCCGCTGCCTGACACTTTCTTGGATCAAATTAATATCAAGTTTTGAAAAAGATTCTGTGAAAAACAACTGAATTTCCGCTAGTCTAAACAGAAGACCGAGCAATAATATAAAAATAATGGCACCTGTCCATTGGATTCTTCTTGTTTTCAGCATAAAAACACCTCGTCCCTATTGTGGACGAGGTGTTCATCGTATAAACGTAATTATGAAATTTTTACAATTTGGACGAACATTTCTCCGCCAGGTGTTTGAACCGTGACTTTGTCGTCTACTTGTTTGCCTAAAAGACTTTTTGCAATTGGTGAATCGTTTGAAATTTTGCCTTCAAACGGATCAGCTTCTGCACTTCCTACAATTGTATAAGACTCTTCTTCACCGTCCGGTAATTCAACGAATGTCACCGTTTTACCGAGTGAAACAATATTTGAGTTACCTTCATCTTCAATAATTTTGGCATTACGAATCATATTATCAAGCGTTGTAATGCGACCTTCTACAAACGCTTGCTCTTCTTTAGCAGAATCATATTCCGAGTTTTCAGAGAGGTCTCCAAAACTTCTAGCGATTTTAATACGCTCTACAACCTCTTTACGTTTAACCGTTTTCAAATATTCAAGCTCTTCTTCTAATTTGCGCTTTCCTTCTTCTGTCATTGGAAATACTTTCTCGTGTGCCATGAATCCTTCACTCCTTCTATTAATCCTCATCATACAAGCTTTCTGCACGTGAGTGACGACTGAAATATACAAGAATGAGGACATATTCCGGCCCTCATTCCTTCTGTCCCATATTCGTAAAAGTCCATCTTACATGGCGTCCCTTTTAGATGCAACTATTATGCCTTTTTATTAGGCAGGAACAGCAGCGGTCTCATGATGATGTATTATCTTCATCGCACAAACTGTGGAAAGGCACAGGAAGCTCCTGTACCTCGTTCGGCCATTTCGATCATATGTAGAAGAATAGCTTATCCATTCTCCATCTTCCAATACATAATATGGTCAGTGTACGATATGTCTATGCTATATTATTACAAAATTGCATTTTGATCAAGAATTGTTTGAAAATTTGTGATGATTTGTTTGTCGTTTTTTAAATATACTTTTACAAACCAAGAATAACTGAAACTTTCAGCATCCCATCGTTATTTTCCTGTTTCCATTTCACAGCATTGTTTTCCTATCATATCAAATCCTTGATTTAGAAAGCTGCCTCTTACAATGCTTATCCATAATTTCGTTGACTGTACACCTTTTCCATCATGTTGAAAAGACCTTTACAACGTAAAGGTCTTACTTCTCCACCATTTACTCACCGCGGTTTTGAAGAATCGTTTGAATTTTTGTGACCATCAAATCAATGGCCACATGATTTTGACCGCCTTCTGGGATGATGATATCGGCGTATCGTTTTGACGGTTCAATGAATTGATTGTGCATCGGTCTGACGACAGATACATATTGTTCAATCACGGAATCAATCGATCTGCCTCTTTCTTTCGTATCACGTAAAATACGGCGAATAATCCGAAGATCTGCATCTGTATCCACATACAGTTTAATATCCATTAAGTTTCTTAGACGTTCATTTTCAAGGGCAAAGATCCCTTCAACGATGATGACATCCTTTGGTTCAACATGTACCGTCTCTTCTGAACGTGTGTTTAGTTTAAAATCATAAATTGGTTTTTCAATGGACTCGTACTTTAGCAGCGCTTCTACATGCTCAATCATCAGGTCATTGTCAAATGCAAGCGGATGATCATAATTGGTCAGCAGGCGCTCTTCAAATGGCATATGACTTTGATTTTTATAATATAAATCTTGCTGAAGCATGAGGATTGAATGTCCTTTAAATTTTTCGTAAATGGAATTGGTGACGCTCGTTTTACCTGAACCCGAGCCGCCAGCGATTCCAATCACCACTGGTTTTTTCCCCATGTGCCGGTTATTTCCCCTTTCTCATCATGTTGCTAGGGTATACTTTTTGATCAAGCTTAAATTTCACAATTTGCAGTGGATGACGAGCGGCATCGAGTTCGTTCCCTTTTTCGTCCCAAATCGTCTCAATCTTGCATGTGAAATTTTCGATTTCTGGACCGAAAAATTCAACTTCGTCGCCAGCTTTAAAGAAATTACGCTGCTGTAATGTGACAATTTGTTCTTGTTCATCATAATGAAGCACAAGTCCGACGAAATCAAAGGTCGTTTTCTTTCCGTGAATGCCAAACATTTGTTCATCCGTTCCTGGTACACCTTCAAAAAAGGCAGGAGCCGTGTCACGGTTGGCACATTTGTCTAATTCATCGAGCCATTCTTGTTGAATGACGAAATTGTCTGGATCCGCACAGTAAGCATCAATGACTTTACGATAGACACTGACAACTGTTGCTACATAATGAATGGACTTCATTCGTCCTTCAATCTTTAAGCTGTCAATTCCCATTTCGATCATTTGCGGTATGGATTCGATGAGTTTTAAATCTTTTGGACTCATCGCAAATGGTGCGTCTTCTTCACCGAATAAAGGCGCTTCCTCAGAGCCTTCTAGTTTATAAAGATCATAATCCCAGCGGCAAGATTGGCAGCAGCCTCCGCGATTTGAATCTCTCGCTGTCATATGGTTACTGAGCACACAGCGGCCAGAATAAGCAATACACATGGCCCCGTGAATGAACGTTTCGATTTCAATATCCACTTTTTCTTTCATTTCTTTAATCTCTAGAGCGCTTGTTTCACGTGCAAGGACCACACGCTCAAGCCCCTCTTCCTTCCAAAACTGCACAGCTTTCCAATTTGAAAGAGATTGCTGTGTGCTCAAGTGAACTTCAAGTTTTGGAGCTACTCGTTTGCATGTTTCGATGATGAGTGGATCAGCGACAATAATTCCCGCTACACCCGCTCCTTCAATCCCTTGAAGATATTCTTCCAGCCCGTCCATGTTTTCGTTGTGGGCGAAAATATTCGTTGTCACATAAATGCGAGCACCGTATTTGTTCGCAAATGCGACACCTTCTGCCATTTCTTCGATTGAAAAGTTATCTGCATTTGAACGAAGTCCAAATTCTTTCCCACCAATAAAAACAGCGTCTGCTCCATAATGCACAGCAATTTTTAGTTTTTCTAAGTTTCCTGCTGGCGCTAGCAGTTCTGGTTTTTTTGTAATGACACGTTTTCCATCGATCACTTCAGAAATTCCATCTTTTAAAAGTGCCATTTCCTCTGCCTCCTTTTATCTTAATAAACCGTTTCTTTAAAGAAGAACCCTGTATCGATTGAGCGGTTGACAGGCTGGATCTCTTCAATGCGCTCCACCCATTCATCTTTCTGATCTTCATAGGCTTCCTTATCAGTCACTAGTAAATCAATGGCTTTTCGATAGAGGGATGTCACCTCTGTCATATAAGAAAGTGACTTTAAAATTCCGTCAATTTTAAATGAGTCAATGCCTGCGTCGACAAATTCTTCTAATTCATCAATCATACATACATCATTTGGACTCATAATGTGTGTGCCATTTTCATCCTCAAAAATAGGATATTTGTTTTGACGCTCCTGGTCGTGAAGGAATAGACCTTCTTCCATATTTCTGCCTTCCACGTCCATTTGTTTGCCTTGATATTCAAAATAGTTGCCAACAAGTGTCCGTTTCGATTGGAACATACAGGTCATGCCGTGGACTTGAATTTCAATCTCCACTTCAGCGTTTTCTTTGATATCAATCACGCTATCCATATTGAGTTCTTTGGCAAGAACAGCACGTGTTGCGCCTTTTCTGCCCCAGTAGTTACAAGTGTAATAGTTTGTTCCCGTTGTTTCTGTACTCCAGTGCAGATTCAAGTTGACACCTGTTTCTTTTGCGGCCATGATCACTGCCGGATCTCCAAAAACGACACCATCCACGTTTAACCCATCGAGAAAGGTTAAATAATCTCCAAGCAGTGCCACACGGTCATTATGAAAAATCGCATTCATGGCGACATATACTTTTTTGTGATGTGCATGTGCGAGTTGAACCGTTTGTTTCACATCTTCTCTTGAAAACTCACCTGCAAGACGGATTCCATATGTTTGTTCACCTATTAAAAATGCGTCAGCACCCGCTTCAATGAGCGGCAGTACATCCGACACCTTGCTTGGCGTCACAAGCAATTCTGGTTTTTTCATGATTGGTCACCTCTTTTTGTACTAATAGCGATCCCATCTCCAACCGGAATGATACACGTTTGGTAGTCAGGATTTGACATCAGCCATTGATTGTATCGATCAATTTTGCCTATTAATTGTTTTTTTCGTTTATCTTCAATCTCTTCTTCATAATTTGTTGCAACTAAGCCTTTAAATAATACGTTGTCTGTAATAATCATTCCGTCATCGGACAGCATCGGTTCAAACAGCTCAAAAAAGCGTTGATACTGACCTTTTGCCGCATCAATGAAGATCACATCATAGGGCGCCATCGTCTGAACCGTTTTAGCTGATTCGATCGCATCGCCAAAAAACACGTGAATTCTATCTTTGAAATGTAATTCTTCAATATTTCGTGTCGCTTCCTCATAACGTTTCGCATTTCGCTCAATCGTATAGATTTCAGCATCTGGCAGAGCTTCTGCCATTCGAATCGCTGAATAGCCAATCGCTGTCCCAACCTCAAGAATCTTCTTCGGTTTTTTCAAAGAAAGCAGCTGCAATAACAGTTCAATGCTCACCTTTTCCATGATTGGTACATGATGCTCTTTCGCATATTCCTCTAATTGAGCGATGGCATCAGGACTCGGCTCAATTAAATCTTCAATATAATCATTTATTTGATCATCTTCGATTGTCATTATATGTCTAGCTCCTTCATGACCTGAAAAAGAAGAGTCCTGCCTGCTGCCGCTCTCTTTCTCGTCAATCTTTCGTTCATCTAAGTAAAAACAACCCGATATATTTTACCACAAAGATGTGGTAAATGCGAACCTATAAAATGGATATAACAACGAAAAAAACTGCAGGCAATTTCACCATTGTCTACAGTCTTTTTCCTTTCACATGAGCGCTAGTTGCTGCCTGTGATGTATTTCGCTTTTGCTTTGTTGTGCTCATTTAACGTTTTCGTAAAGACGACTTCGCCATTTTTCTTTGCTAGGAAGTAAACAAAATCGGTTTTCTCTGGATGGAGTGCTGCCTTCCAAGAGGATTCTCCAGCATTAGCAATAGGTCCAGGCGGAAGCCCTTTGTTTGTATACGTATTATAAGGTGATTTCACTTTTAAATCTTTGTAATAAACACGGGACTTATGCTCGCCAAGCGCATAAAGAACGGTTGGATCTGTTTGAAGCGGCATGTCCTTTTTCAACCGGTTATAAAACACACTTGAGATTTTTGACCGGTCTGTTTTTTCAGTCGCTTCCATTTCTATCAGGGATGCCATCGTTAGGACATCATGGATGGACATCTTTCTCTTTTTCATGTCCTTTTCATACGTTTTCACATATTGATCTGTTTGTTTAATCATCGTGTCAATGATGGTTTCAAGTGATTCATCCTCACGATAAAACGGATACGTCGCCGGGAATAAATATCCCTCTAACGGATACTTGACTTGTTTCCCGTTCACTTGTGATGTCACCGTTTTCGGGTATTTTTTCATCAATTTTTTAATAAAAGCTGGATCATCCAGCTTCGCTTCAACTTCTTTCGCTGAAAAATTCGTCTGGTTTGCAATAATAGCTGCAATATCAGACAACTGTTTCCCTTCAGGTATCACAAGCTGAAATGCGTAGTCTGTCCCGCCAGATGTCAGCTTTTGAATCAGCTGATCCGCATCCATTGTTTGTTTGAGATGAAAATAGCCCGCTTTAAAGCCTGATGCTTTTTTGTACTTTGCATAGTAAGTGAAAATCGTGTCATTTGAAATCAGTTCATTTTCTTTTAAAATGCTCGCAATTCCGCTGACAGATGTCCCATTTGGAATATGAATATTAATGGTTTGTTTGCTTTTTTGATCGACCGGCCCGAGTGCTGATTTTACATATAAAAAACCTGATAATGCTGCAATGATGATCACAGCAAGTACAGATAACAGGACGATCCCCATTTTTCGTTTTAAAAATGGTCGTTTCTTTTGTTCTGAAAACATGCATGGCCCTCCTCACATCTAGCTTTTATAGTACATGATTCGACGGAGTTCGGCAATTACTTGCTCATGCATGTCATGACAGAACTTGCCATAGTGTGGCTAAACCGACACCGCCTCCACTTCCAATTGCAGCCATGACATAGCTTCCATTCGGTAAGGCGCGGGCTTCGTAAAACAGTCTCACCATCATAGCAGCTCCCGAGGCGCTATATGGATGCCCAAGACAAAGCGCACCGCCTCTTTTATTGATACGGTCATAAGGAATACCTAGTGTCCGGGCAATGAGCACTACTTTGAGCGCAAACGCTTCATTGATTTCAAAAAGTGCAACATCTTCTATCTTCACTTGTTCTTTATGTAAAAGTTTCTTGATTGCATCAATTGGTGAAGCAGCAGGATAATGCGGGTCCATAGCGGTCACGGCACTCCCGATATACCGCAACATAGGGCTGAAGCCTTTTGCCTCCGCTTCCGCTCTTTCCATCACAACGACGGCAGCTGCACCATCTGCTTCTTTACAGCTATTGGTCACAGTCACAGTACCTTTGCCTGGTAAAAAGACAGGTTTTGCCCGTTTTATCAAGCTTGCAATCGGTCTTATTTTAGCTGCCGCTTCATCTGTGCTCAGCCCGCCAATCGGAACAATTTCTTCTGAATACGTTCCTTGCTTGAATGCGGTTATACTTCGTTCCCAGCTTAAAAGTGCATAGTCATCTTGCTCTTGTCTCGCAACTGAAAATCTCGACGCCGTCAGCTCTGCCGCTTCCCCCATATGAGGGTCTCCTATCCAGCCTGGAGAAAAGCGAGCCCTTTCTTTCATTGGTGACCGAGAAATGCTTTCCGTTCCACCAGCGATATACATTGATCCCTCCCCCGACTGAATCATGATGCACGCCGTTCTAATGGCTTCAAGACCGGAAGCACACTGCCTATCAATGGTCATACCCGGAATATGTAATGAAAGCCCTGCTTCTAACGAAGACAGACGGGCAATGTTGCCACCACCCCCGACGACGTTGCCTAAAATGACGTCATCTGGCTTGGTCACGCTTGAAAAATGCTGGATCAGGGGCGCAGCTAGATGCTCTGGCCGGTAATCCTTCAACATTCCATTTTTCTCACCGAAGGGCGTCCGCTTCGCTTGTACGATCACGGCTTGCATGATCATTGTTCCTCCGCCCACTTTTTCATCTTGGCACGAGCGATTTTCCCCCCGGAAGTTTCAATCATTTTGTCAGTGACAAGCCATTTCTTTGGTACTTTGTATGCCGCTAATGTTTCTTTTACAGCTTTCCGAATGGTTTTTGTCTGCTGTACATTCTCAATAATGGCAACAGGGATTTCGCCCCAATATGGATCAGGAAGTCCAATCACGATTGACCGATTCACCTCTGGCTGTTCATTCAGCACACGCTCAATTTCCTCTGGAAAAATATTCAGTCCCCCATAGACAATCATGCCATTCTCGCGGCCGCTCATATACAAGTAACCATCCTCGTCGAGCCACCCCATGTCATATACGGTCAGCCACTCTGCGGGCGGCTTTTCATCTTGTAAATAGCCTGAAAAAGACATTGGGCTTTTCACATAAATTCTCCCGATTTCATTTGGCTTGCAAACGGTTTGATCTGCCCTCCTGATTTCAACCTGAATAGAAGGAAAAGGCTTTCCGACAGAAGTAGGCTTTTGCAAAAAATCATCTGAAGATAAATAGGAGACAAAACTCAATTCTGATGTTCCATAAAAATCAAAAAATGTGATGTGAGGATAGCGGTTGACGAGCTGTTTTTTTGAAGAGTTTCCCCAATCTGCACCAGAAGACAGGACAAGAAGCGGATTTTTTCCGAAAGCATCCATTTGCAGTAACGCTTCTGTCATAGTCGGAACCGTATAAATAGCCGTGATGTCTCCTCTTTCTAAGGTTTTCTTTGCTTTCTCTGGCACAAATTTTTCTAACAATGTCACGGTGCCCCCGAAATAAAGTGTGCTGATCGCACCGTATAAAAAATGAGAAGATAAAAGTGTGCCCAAAATCAGTACATGATCTTTATGTGTGATCCGAAAGATGGAGGTTGTCATTTGAAAGCTCTCGATCCATGACTGCTGGCGTCTTATAAAGGCTTTGGGCGATCCCGTTGATCCTGAAGTAAATCCCATATAAAAAGCAGGATCTTCCTCCGTATTACTTTTGTTTGATTGAACGTTTATGCTGAGACTGATTCTTTCTTTCCATTCAGATAAAGAGAACACTGGCATGTCCAGCTTGTACTTTTCAATCCTTTTGATATATCGATCTTCCACAATGACAAAGTCCGCATCGCTTAATAAGAGCCTTTCCACGCATTCCTTGTCACTCCACCGTGGATCAAGAGGCACCGCTGTCCACCCTGCAGAAGCTGCGCCAGCAAAGAGTTGGAGAAACGGAACACCATTTGATAATAAAAAAGCGACTCTTTTTTGCTGATGAGGCGTTTCTTTTAACCATTGTGCAGATGACTGCACACGCTCATGCCATTCTTCATAAGTGATCTTCTCTTTTTCATCTATAATCGCCATCTGATCTGGCTTCACTTTTGCATGAGCTGCATAGCTTTCCGTTATTCTCATCAAACTGCTCGCCTCCCTCTATGTAAGTCCTTTTTTCGATATGACATCGCTTGAATGATTTTCACCGTGAAGACGGCACATATCCCTGCTTTGATCAGATCACCCGGTAAATAAATGACGCTGAACAGAGCTGCTTGCGTGATCTTTATATGCATCATCATGGCTTGAAAGGGAATTCCGCCTATATATAATATCCCGATACTGCATACCGCATAGATCAAAAATAGTCGTAAGGCCGTCACTTTCTTCAGCCGGTTCAGCCACAGGCTGATCAGAAAGGCAGCCACTGGATAAGCAAGTAAAAAACCGCCGCTTGGTCCAAAAAAGACCCCTATACCGCCTCTCCCTCCAGATAAAAGAGGTGCGCCTGCTGCCACTATTAGAAGAAACAGAAGTAAACTAATCAGCGCTTGCTTTGGTTTTAACAGCCCACCAGCAAGCAAAAGACCTGCGGTTTGCATTGTGATTGGTACAGGTGTAAACGCAAGAAAAATAGGCGGAATCAATCCTAACATCCCAATAACTGCTGTCATTAATGCCATTTGCATCATATCGTGAATTTTCAACATTCATACCCCTCACTCGATTCATTGTTAAAAATAGAGTAAAAGGTCGAGTGATATATGTCAACTTAAAAATTATAAAAGTTTACATATAAACCGTAAAAAAAGACCTGTGAAGAAAGATCACAGAGATCATGTTCACAGGCCTTTTATTCGTTCTATTCTTCTTCGTCTTCTTGATCTAAGAACGTATTTAACGTTTCTTCAATCATGTCCCACTCTTCATCCGTTTCAATTGGCTCTAATTCGCCATCTTCACCGTCTTCATTTGGTGTGAAGCTTGATGCATGAATTTCAATTTCTTCGTTATCTTGTTCAGAAATTGGGTAGTAAAGAACATATGATTTGTTAAAATGGTCGCTTTCAAAAGTAAATAGTACTTCGCAAAGCTGCTCATTTCCATTATCATCAACGATTGTAATTTGCTTTTCTCCGTGTTCCATTTGATTCACCTCATTTTAATTTAAGCTGTCTAAATACCCTTGAAGGATCATAACAGCCGCCATTTTATCAATGACTTTTTTACGCTTTTGTCTGCTCACATCTGCAGAGATGAGCATTTTTTCTGCTGCCATCGTTGACAGACGCTCGTCCCAAAGCACAACAGGAACATTGTACGTGTTTTCTAACACTTTCGCAAATGATTGGCTGGCCTCGCCTCTTGGACCGACCGTACCGTTCATATTTTTTGGAAAACCAAGTACAATTTTATCCGTTCCATATTGCGAGACGATCTCAGACAGGCGGCTGAGACCAAAGTCTCCGCCTGCTTCATCAATTTTAATGGTTTCAATCCCTTGAGCTGTCCATCCCATTTCATCACTGATAGCCACACCAAGGGTTTTCGTGCCTAAATCTAAGCCTAAAATTCTCATGTTTTACGCCTCTTTATGTGTCTCTAAGTACGATTTAACCAATTCCTCAATTAATTCGTCTCGTTCTAGTTTACGAATTAGGTTGCGTGCATCCTGATGTCTTGGAATATAAGCAGGGTCGCCTGACAGCAAGTATCCGACAATTTGATTGATCGGGTTGTATCCTTTTTCTTGGAGTGCGTCATAGACTGTTATGAGCACTTCATTCACATTGGTTTCAGCTGAATCATCAGAGAAGTTAAACTTCATTGTCTTATCAAATGAACTCACTGCTTCTTGCACCTCTCTTCCAACATTCTACTAGCAAGCTTTTTTCTAACCGCTCATCTAATACCATTATTCTACACTACATTGACTGATTATAAAACGGATTTGACAGATTCTTCGACAATTGCCAGTGCTTCTTCAAGCTTTTCTGGCTGTTTCCCGCCTGCTTGTGCCATATCTGGGCGTCCGCCTCCGCCTCCGCCGCAAATTTCAGCTGCCTGCTTCACAAGTTTTCCTGCATGAAGACCTTTTTCAATGACGTCTTTCGTCACACCGGCTGAAATGTTGACTTTTCCATTTTGAACGGCACCAAGTACGATGACAGCTGAACCTAATTTCGCCTTTAAGTCATCAACCATCGTTCTTAAATGGTTCATGTCTTTGGCGTTTACTTTTTCAGTTAACACGTTCACTCCGCCAACTTCGATGACTTTTTCTAAAATAGAGCCAGCTTCTGCTTGACTTAATTTCGCAAGAAGTGATTCGTTTTCTCTTTGAACTTCTTTTAAATCAGCCTGCAAGGAAGCGATGCGTTTTGGTACATCTTTTGTATTTGATTTCAGTTCATTAGCTGCCTTTTCTAAAATCGCAAGCTGATCATTTAATTCTTCATAAGCACCTTTACCTGTTACAGCCTCAATACGACGTGTTCCAGCACCAATACCCGATTCAGATGCAATTTTAAACAATCCAATCTCCGCAGTGTTTTGAACGTGACAGCCTCCGCATAACTCGATACTGTAATCACCCACTTGTACCACACGGACAATATCGCCATACTTCTCGCCAAACAGCGCCATTGCGCCCATTTCTTTTGCTTCAGCAATTGGTTTCAGGTCAATGGCAACCGAAATGCCTTCCCAAATCTTTTCGTTGACGATTTTTTCAATTTGTGACAATTCTTCTTTTGTTACTTGTCCAAAGTGAGAAAAGTCAAAGCGAAGTCTGTTTTCATTCACAAGTGAACCCGCTTGGTTAACGTGGCTGCCCAATACATCTTTTAGCGCTTGGTGTAAAAGATGTGTCGCTGTGTGATTTTTCACAATGCCTTTTCGAAGCGCTGATTCGACTTCTGCAGTGACTTCAATGCCTTTTTGAACCGTACCACTTACGACGACTCCTTCGTGGACATGCTGGCCGTTTGGCGCCTTTTTCACATCTTTGATATCAATGATCGCTTCGGCACTTTTTAACGTTCCTTTATCCGCCACTTGTCCGCCGCTTTCCGCATAGAAAGGTGTTTCATCTAATAAAATTTGCACCGTTTCCCCTTCGTGAGCTTCTGTGACAATTTCACCGTTTTGAAGCAATTCGATAATACGAGCATCTGCAGTTAAATTTTCGTAGCCCACAAACGTACTTTCTGCTTTAATATCGCCTAAAGCCCCGCCTTGAACCTGCATACTGCCCACATCTTGTCTGGCATTTCTTGCACGTTCACGCTGCTTCTCCATTTCTAGCTGGAAGCCTTCACGATCGACTGTCATGTTCTCATCTTCTGCATATTCTTCTGTGAGTTCGACTGGGAATCCATATGTGTCATAAAGCTTAAACACATCTTTACCTGAAATTTGTGAACTGCCATTGTCTCGTTCTTTTTTGATCACTTCTGATAAAATGGCTAACCCTTCATTCAGTGTCTCATGGAAACGCTCTTCTTCATTTTTGATCACTTTTGCAATAAATTCTTCTTTTGCTTGAACATCTGGATAGAAATCCTTCATGATCTCCGCAACAACTGGAACTAGATCATACATGAATGGACGGTGGATATGGATCGTTTTTGCATAACGCACAGCACGGCGCAGCAAACGTCTTAACACATAACCTCGGCCTTCATTAGAAGGAAGTGCTCCGTCACTGACGGCAAAGGCAACAGTACGAATGTGGTCAGCAATGACTTTAAATGCTGTGTCTTTTTCTTTCGACTCCCCATAGCTTTCTCCAGAAATCGTTTCTACTGCACGAATAATCGGCATGAACAGGTCTGTGTCAAAGTTCGTCGGTACGTTTTGAATAACAGAGACCATACGCTCAAGACCCATTCCTGTATCAATGTTTTTCTTCGGAAGCGGTGTGTATGTACCATCTGGATTATGGTTAAATTCAGAAAAAACAAGATTCCATACTTCTAGATAACGTTCATTTTCTCCGCCTGGATATAATTCAGGGTCGTTCATGTCGTTTCCATATGCTTCTCCGCGATCATAGAAAATTTCGGTATTCGGACCACTTGGCCCCTCGCCAATATCCCAGAAGTTGCCCTCTAGACGAATAATTCGTTCCTCAGGGACACCCATTTTATCTCTCCAAAGAACATACGCTTCTTCATCCTCTGGATGCACCGTTACAGATAACAGATTCGGATCAAAGCCAATCCACTCGTCACTTGTGAGGAACTCCCAAGCCCATTCGATTGCCTCTTCTTTGAAATAGTCTCCAATAGAGAAGTTGCCCAGCATTTCAAAAAACGTATGATGGCGTGCTGTTTTCCCTACATTTTCAATGTCATTTGTACGAATTGATTTTTGTGCGTTGCAAATACGCGGATTCTCAGGCACAACGCGGCCATCGAAGTATTTCTTTAACGTTGCCACCCCGCTGTTAATCCATAAAAGTGTTGGATCGTCATGCGGTACGAGGGACGCACTCGGTTCGACAGCATGTCCTTTTTCTTTAAAAAAATCTAAAAACATTTGACGTACTTGAGCTGAAGTTAAAGTTTTCATCATAAATCCTCCCTTTTTTATTCCTCAATCTTCACACAAACGAAAAAACATCCCGCCCTATGCAAGCAAAAAACTACTTACACAGGGACGAGATGCTCTCGCGGTACCACCCTGATTATAGACATATGCGTCTATCACCTTCACATCCGATAACGCCGGAAGAGAGCGGCAGTGTTTATCTGCACTCGGGACTAGCTTCCGTTAAAGGTCTGATAAGGCTTTTCTCAGCAAACAAAGCCTCTCTCTGCAACAGCTTTTTAACGTACTCGGGTCCGTCATTGAATTCAATATGTATGAATCGAAATTATTATAGACAACTCGGCTCGTCTTGTCAATGAACGCTTCGTCTCATGTGAATATATTGCACAATGATGACCCTGATAATGGCTGCGGACGGCACGGCTAAAATCATTCCAATCAAGCCAAACAGCTCACCTCCAGCGAGTAACACCAGCATGATCACGACAGGATGCATATGCAGGCTTCTCCCGACAATGATCGGACTCAGTACATTGCTTTCTAAAAATTGAAGCACGGCTACTGTAATTAGCACAATGATCACTGACTTCACTGAGATGGTAAAAGCGATAAAGACAGCTGGAATCGCTCCAATAATCGGGCCAAAATACGGAATGACATTCGTTGCACCGATTAACATACCTAGTACAAGCGGATATGGAATATGAAACAGCCAAAGAACAATGGCAGCAGCTCCCCCAATTAAAGAACAAACAAGCAATTGCCCTCTAATATAATCCCCAAGTGAGTCATCCACTGCTTCCACAAAGGCATGTCCCCTTTTTCGGAAGCTTGGCGGGGTTAAATACCATGCTGCCCGCTTCATCGTGTTCATATCTTTCACCATATAAAAGACAAGAAAAGGAATAAGTGCAGCAACTAAGGCGTAATCAAGCAGTACTTTACAGCTAAGAATCATCCGCTCTGCCCCATTTGCGGCATACGTCTCAGATTGGACAATAAAACGATCCAGCCGTTCATGCAGTCCATCAGGCCAGTGGCTTGTATGACGATGAACATGTGATAAAGCACCATTATACGTTTCGGCAAGCATGGGAATTTGCTCCGACAATTCATTTAACTGAGCGATTAAAACCGGTGCCCCTTTATACACAGCCAAACCAATGCCTCCAAAAAACAGCACATATATCAATAAGAGACTGACAGTCCTTGGCAAACCTCGCTTATGTAGTCTTTCAACAATGGGATAAAGAAGATAAGAAATAAAAATAGCGATAAGAAGCGGAATCAAAACCGCCTTGAGCAATAAAAAAATAGGCATCCATAACTCGTCAAGCTGAACCAAAATGAGTAAAGACGCAAGGACAAGCAGTACACCTGCAGCATATATTAGAAACTCGATCGGACGTTTCTTCACCTTTTTCACCTCTCTCCTTATTGTTTAACCAACTTCTGCAATTATCCATGTAAATAAAATTTGTCCTAACTTTGTTAAAAATGAATACACATGAAACATACAGCTCCATCCAAAGTCACTGTTTGCTGTAAAATGCCGCCAAGAAAAATTCCACCGCTTTCGTTCAATGATGACAAGAGGAGGTTCTTCATGATCACATTCGAAGAAGTCAACAAGCATTATGGCCAGTTTCATGTACTTAAGGACATTAACCTACATATTCAAAAAGGTGAGGTTGTTGTGATCATCGGTCCTTCAGGATCTGGAAAAAGCACGATGCTCAGGTGTATTAATCGTCTTGAAAGCATTGATGAAGGAAAAGTCCTTGTCAATCAAGTGTCTGTTCAGCATCCGAAATCCAATATCAATCTCATCAGGCAAAATATCGGGATGGTGTTTCAGCACTTCCATCTTTATCCGCATAAGACGGTGCTTGAAAACATTATGCTTGCGCCTATGAAAGTCAAAAAAGTGAGCAAAGAAGAAGCAAAGGAAACAGCTGAATTTTATTTAAATAAAGTCGGCATTCCTGAAAAAGCAGACACCTACCCTTCTAGACTCTCAGGAGGACAGCAGCAGCGTGTGGCGATCGCAAGAGGACTTGCGATGAAACCAGAAGTCATGCTTTTCGATGAGCCAACATCTGCTCTTGATCCAGAGATGATCGGTGAGGTGCTAGATGTGATGAAACAACTGGCAAGGGAAGGGATGACAATGGTCGTTGTCACGCACGAGATGGGATTTGCCCGTGAAGTCGCAGACCGCATTGTGTTTATTGATGAAGGAAGAATCCTTGAAGAATCTACACCAGCTGCCTTTTATGAAAAACCGCGTGAGAAACGCGCTCAGCTCTTTTTAAGCCGTATTTTAAATCACTAGGGGGAATGAACTTATGAAAAAAATGAAACGCTTTGGCCTATTACTGTTGATGACTTGCTGTATGATCGCTCTCGCTGCCTGCGGCTCTACAGAGAAAGGCTCAACCGATGCAAAACAAGGCAGCTCATTAGAAGCCATTAAGAAAGACAAAAAAATCGTTTTCGGTGTGAAAAATGATACTCGTTTATTCGGGCTAAAAAATCCTAGCAGCGGCGATATCGAAGGGTTTGATATTGATATCGCAAAAGCGATCACAAAAGAAATGCTCGGTGATGAAGGAAAAGCAGAATTCAAAGAAGTGACATCTAAAACAAGGATTCCTTTACTGCAAAAAGGCGATATTCATGCCATTGTTGCCACAATGACGATCACAGAAGAGCGTAAAAAAGAGGTCAATTTCTCAGATGTTTACTTTGAAGCAGGACAATCACTGCTTGTGAAAAAAGGCAGCGACATTCAATCGATTGATGATCTTAAAAAAGGTACGAAGGTGCTTGCAGTGAAGGGGTCCACTTCTTCTCAAAACATTCGCGAAAAAGCACCAGAAGCATCCGTTTTAGAATTTGAAAATTACCAAGAAGCCTTTACAGCATTAAAATCAAATCAAGGGCAAGTTCTGACAACTGATAATGCAATTTTATTTGGCATGGCAGACGAAGATTCAAATTATGAAGTCGTTGGCGGAACATTTACCGATGAGCCTTATGGCATCGCTGTGAAAAAAGGCGATGAAAAATTGACAGAAGCCATTAATAAAGCGTTAAAGGCATTAAAAGATAATGGAGAGTATGACAAAATTCATAAAAAATGGATCAAAGAATAATCAATTGACTCGATCAATCTCAACACCCTCAGGAGAGCCGCTTGCCGGCTCCTCTGTTGATTAGGAAGGAAGTGAACTGATTGCTGCGGTTTTCCATTTTAACCGAGAACTTCCATCTTTATTTAGAAGGGTTTAAATATACGATTGGTGCAAGTGTCATTGCGTTGATTGGAAGCTTTTTCATCGGTACACTCATTGCCATTATGAGAATTGCGCCACTAAGGCCGCTCAACTGGTTAGGGACGGCTTACGTGGAATTTATTCGGAATATTCCGTTATTATTGATCACCTTTGTGTTCTTTTTTGGTTTACCGGTACTTGGCATTGTGGCAGATGGATTTACAGCAGGAACCATTGCCCTCTCCATTTATACGTCTGCTTTTATCGCTGAAGCCATTCGTGCAGGTATACAAGCTGTACCGCTTGGACAAATGGAAGCAGCTAGAGCTTCTGGTCTGTCATATGGCGGAACGATGCGATATATTATTCTGCCGCAGGCAATCAAAATTGTCATTCCCCCACTTGGGAATCAATTTATCAATCTTGTGAAAAACTCGTCTATTTTAGGTGTCATTGCAGGGTTTGATCTGATGTACCAAGGAGATCTTATCGCTTCGAGAACGTTTGTGACTTTTGATGTATACATCTTTGTTGCCATGTTCTATCTTCTATTAACCATTCCGCTTAGTCTAGGCGTTGGTTATTTAGAAAAAAGATTAGCCCGAAGCCACTAGAAAGGAGGAAATACAATGGATTTTATAGGTGCCTACCAGCCTGATCATCTCGCCTTTTTACTTGAAGGATTTGCTGTCACCTTAAAAGTGGCTTTTATCTCCATCATGTTAAGCTTTATTATCGGATTAGTCGTTGGCACATTGAGGTTCGCACAAATCCCTATTTTATCAAAGGTGCTTGCTGTCATTGTTGAAACCGTTCGGAACCTGCCGCTTTTGCTAATCATCTTTTTTACGTATTTCGCCCTGCCTGAAATCGGCATTAAGCTGAGCATCACCGCCTCTGCCATTGCGGCTTTAACCGTGTTTGAATCCGCTATGCTGTCAGAAATCATTCGCAGTGGGTTAAAATCAATTGATAAAGGACAAATTGAAGCTGCCAGATCCTCTGGTTTAACGTATATTCAAACGTTAAAAATGATCATCATGCCACAAGCGTTACGCCGTATGGTACCGCCGATTGTCAGCCAATTTATTTCTCTTTTAAAAGATACATCGCTTGCCGTTGTGATTGCCCTTCCAGAACTATTGCATCACGCACAGATTTTAAATGGTCAAAGCCAATCTTATTTACTTCCTATTTTCCTCTTGGCTGCCATGATGTATTTTGTTGTTAACTTCAGCTTGTCCTTACTTGCACGGAGATTAGAGTACAGGCAGGCATAAAAAAAGGACATCCGCTCATGGTGGATGTCCCTTTTTGTTTAAAACATTCGCATAACTCGTTTTCTCATCTTTTTCATATCCCGCTTAGATGGCATATCATATCGACTTGCAAAGTGATATGCGAGTGCACCTGCACCAAGCGTTAATAGTGAAGAAGTCATTTTGCCCATTCGAAATTCCCCCTTAACACTTATAGTTGAATTGAACGTTCATCATCACTAAACAGGTCGTCTAAACTGCTTAGTGTACCGTCTTCCTCCACTTGGTGAGTAGATATTTTGCCTTTTGACAGTGTCAATTCAATAAAACAGCCCCAGCAATAATATTGATTGACCCCAATTTTTCCGATGTCTTTACATTTGCAATTTGGGCAAATGAGCATACTCAGCACCTCTTTACGTTCGGTTTAGAACAAGTGCTTCCTTTTGAACATCCATCAAGGTTCCGGCAGCATGCAGCTGCTTTCGAATCCCTGATAGCTCTGTAAAGAAGCCGTCCGAGAGTTCATATGCTACGATTGTGCCCGAATTCATGCAAAAGTATACATCTTCCAAAACACCTAATGTTTCACCATCTGGCGTATGGATCATTTTCTTTTTTAATTTCGAAAAGAAAAAGGATGGGGCGGAGGTATCTATCTCGATGCCCTTCTGGCAGCTCACATATAGACCTTTGTCTGTCAGTTTGTCGCCAGCTGAGAATGGAATGAAGGCACAGTCTTTCTTTTTCCCATCTAAAACATATCCCCCGCAGCTGCCGCCGGCTAAAAAGCAAATATCTTTGATCGCCCCAAGTGAATGAGACAGCTCGTCTGTATAGATCGTCAGTCCTTCAAGCTCTCGACATGTTCTCAAAATGTGATCAACCACCTTTTCGGAACAGTCTTATCGTGTGCGTTTCCTCTATGACTCATACGAAGAAATGGCTTCCATGAAGGAAGCCATCAGCGTGTAGACAAACCCTCGCATTCTTTGTCAGTCCTGCGTGCTGGTGCTCACGAATGTCAAATTCGCTCCGCGCCAGTACTCGTCCTTCCTAGACTGCAAAGGTTTTCTTTCACGCTGAAAAAAACAAAGGGCTAAAATCAAGTTCATTTTAGCCCTTTGTTTAACAATATGATGGCTTCCATGGAAGCCATTTACTCTTGCATAAAATCAAACGGAGTGATTCCCTCCATGCCAATATTGGCATCGTGTACGCTGAAAGGAAGTTCTTTTTGGAGGGCTGCTAGCTCAGCGTCCATCACTTCTTCTGTTTCAACAAGACGCATTGTTAAAGACGTTTGTCTGAGGGAGTCTTCATTATTTTTCACGCCCCACTCTAATGCTGATTCCTCGCCGCACAAAATTAAAAACTTTTTACTCCGTGTAATAGCAGTATAAAGCAAATTTCTTCGAAGCATTCGATAATAGCTTCTCACGACTGGCAGCACCACGATTGGGAATTCACTGCCCTGAGATTTATGAATCGAGCAACAATAAGCGTGTGTAAATTGATGAAAATCTTTTTTCGTAAACGTGATTTCGTTTCCATCAAAGGAGATGACCGCCATATCTTCTTTTTCAGTGTTTTCTTTCGCATAAAAGATCGAGACAATTTCGCCAATATCTCCATTAAAAATGTTATTCTCGGGCTGATTGACAAGCTGAAGTACCTTATCACCTGTCCGGTAGACGACATCACCAAATGGAATTTCTCTTCCTTTTGGCTTTTTAGGATTCAAAATTTGCTGGAGCATTTTATTCAGTTCATTAATGCCTGCTTTTCCTTTATACATCGGGGCAAGCACTTGAATGTCCTTTGCTGAATAACCCTTTTGAGCAGCATTGCTGACCACTTTCTCGATGACTTCTTTCATTTGGTCACTAGAGCATTGAATAAAGGATCGATCCTTCGAGCGTGCAGTAATATCCTTTGGCAAAACACCATTTTTCATATCATGCGCAAGCTCAACAATTGTTGAACCATCTGCCTGCCGGTAAATATCAGTTAGTGTAACTGCCGGTATAGCTTGTGACGCAAGCAGGTCTCTTAACACTTGACCAGGTCCGACAGATGGAAGTTGATGTTCGTCCCCAACCATAATGACTTGAATATGATCTGGGATCGCCTTAAACAAATGGTTCGCCAGCCAAATATCCAGCATACTCGATTCATCAATGATGACAAGCTTTCCTTCAATCGGCTGGTCTTCATCATGTGAGAAGCCTTCTGATCCATTCCAGCCTAGCAGCCGGTGAATGGTCACAGCAGGGAGTCCAGTCGATTCTGTCATTCGTTTCGCAGCACGTCCAGTTGGCGCGGCAAGTACGAACGGAAATGCTTCATCTTTTTTATAATCACCCGGGTCAAGAGATACGCCGTGAAGATCGCTGTAAAGCTCGACAATCCCTTTAATGACCGTCGTTTTCCCTGTACCCGGCCCGCCTGTTAAGAGCAGCATCGGGGACATGAGTGCCTTTTGAATGGCTTCTTTTTGGGTCGGTGCATACTGGACACCCAGCCGCTCCTCCAATTCACCAAGTGCGAGCAGAAATTCTGATTCAGGAAATTGATCTGCATATTCTGTTTGAGAGACAATTTTTTGAATGCGTTTTGCAACACTTTGTTCCGCATAAAAGAGCGAAGGATGATAACAGCGGTCATTTTCAATGATCATGTCTTTCCCTTCCCCAAGTGCAATGATCTGATTGGCAACGTCCATTTCAGTCACTTTGTAGTCATTGCCTGTTTGATTCAGCAGTTTACGGGTTTCGACGATCAGATCTTTCGTTTGTATGTACGTATGACCGTCTTGCAGGCTTGCTGTCTCAACGGTATACAAAAGGGCTGCACGAATGCGGTCTGGATCATTTCCAGATATCCCTGTTCTAGCGCCGAGTTCATCTGCTTTAATAAATCCAATCCCCTCTACGTCTTTGACGAGCTGATAAGGATTTTCTTCAATTTTCTGCAACGTTTCACTCTCGTACACTTGGTAAATCTTCATGCTAAGCTGAGGACCAAAGCCATATTGATTCAGGCTAATCATGATTTGCTCAAGCCCTTGATGCTCTTGAAGTGCGGCAGCCAGCTTATCGGCCTTCTTTTTTGACAGGCGAGGGACGTCATACAAAACAGACGGATCACGCATAATTTGATGAAGCGTCTGATTGCCAAGCTTGCCGACGATTTCTTCCGCCGTCTTTTTTCCAATCCCTTCAAACAAGTCACTAGAGAGATAATGAATGATGCCTTGCTTTGTTGTAGGGACTTCCTTTTGAAAATGAGTGGCTTGAAACTGCTCACCAAACTTCGGATGACTTGTGACCTTGCCATAGAAGGTGTAGGTTTCCTCCTCATGAAGCGCTGGGAAGTAGCCTGTGACAGATGCTGTTTTTTCCTCTAAATTCTCTGATGTTTCAATGACTTTTACTTTTAACACCGAGTATAAATTACTTTCGTTATGGAAAATAACGGCTTGAACCGTCCCTTTTAAAAACGGTTCGTCTTCAAGCTGCATTTGATCTGGATGTTCCTGCACAGGTCTTCCCTCCTTCCGGTTATTCTGCCTCTTGAATCAGCTTTTGCGCATGCAATGCAAGCATATGATCAGGCTGCACGTCAATGGCTTTTCCTAGCATTTCAAGCGCTTCGTCCTTTTTCTCTAAATACGCATACGCAACGCCTGCATTATAAAAGGCGTCTGCATGCTGCGGATCTCGCGTAATTACTTCAGTAAAGACTGCGACCGCTTCCTCCAGCAGATGTTCATTCGCTAAGCACATGCCAAATTGAAATCTTGCTTCGTTATCTTCTTCGTTTAGCTCAACTGCACGCTGAAGATAAGGCATCGCAAGCTTTGGCTGCTCTAATTTCATCAGTGTCTGCCCTAACATATAAAACAAATCACTGTTTTCCATTCCAGCTTGTAGCGCTTGCTCAAAATAGTCTTTCGCTTTCATAAAGTCTTCTTTCATCGTGTAGACATTTCCTGCTCCGTAATAGGCTGCAGCTGCTGTATGATCAAGTTCAATGGCTTTTTGAAAGAAGTTCAAAGCACGTTCAAATTCATGAACGCTTGAAAGTAAATTCGCAAAGTTAATATATGGAACCGGATCCTTTGGGCTTTCTTCAATGGCTTTCGTAAAAGCTTCAGCTGCCTGTTCGATGTTCCCTTGATTTAAAGCTTCAATACCGATTTCGTTATGATTCATTCGCTCTCTTCATCCTTTCATTAAAAAACCTCAACAGCGACGTTGAGGTTTCAACGTGTAGACAAACCCTCGCATTCGGTGTCAGTCCTGCGCTTCGGTGCTCACGAATGTCAAATTCGCTCCGCTCCGGTGCTCGTCCTTCCTAGACTGCAAAGGTTTTCTATCACGCTGAAAAGAAGACAAAGGGCTAAAATAAAGTTCATTTTAGCCCTTTGTCAACAACCTGAAACCTCAACAGCGACGCTGAGGTTTTTAACACATGTTACACATACGACAGCTTTTGGCCATCTTTAAAGACATCGTCAATTGTCCCGCCGCCAAGACATTCTTCGCCGTCATAAAAAACAACAGCTTGTCCTGGAGTGACAGCACGAACGGGTTCATCAAAGATCACCATTGCTTCCTGCTCACCTGTCATTTTGACTTTTACATGATGGTCTTCTTGACGGTATCGGAATTTCGCTGTGCATGTGAGTTCACCGTTTTCGCCGACAATATGAGGACGAGTCCAGCTGATGTTAACAGCTGAAATACTTTCAGAGTATAAAAGCGGATTGTGGAAGCCTTGTTCAACAAATAAGATATTTTTCTCTAAGTCCTTCCCAACAACGAACCACGGATCACCGCTTCCGCCAATGCCAAGTCCTTGGCGTTGACCGATCGTGTAATACATGAGTCCATCATGTTCACCTTTTACTTCTCCGTCCATTGTCTGCATCACACCGGGCTGTGCAGGCAAATATTGGCTGAGGAATGTTTTAAAGTTTCTTTCCCCAATAAAGCAGATGCCCGTAGAATCTTTTTTCGTTGCTGTTGCGAGCTCTGCTTCTTTTGCTAATTCACGCACTCTTTTTTTCTCTAAATCGCCGATTGGGAACAACACTTTATCAAGTTGTTCTTGAGTCAGCTGATTCAAGAAATAAGTTTGGTCTTTGTTTGTATCAAGACCTCTTAGCATTTTGACTTCATCGCCGGTTCTGTCGACACGGGCATAGTGGCCTGTTGCCAAATAATCCGCTCCAAGCGACAATGCATGCTCAAGAAATGCTTTGAACTTAATTTCTTTGTTACACATGACATCTGGGTTCGGCGTTCTGCCTGCTTTATATTCATCAAGAAAATATTGAAACACTTTGTCCCAATACTGTTTCTCGAAATTCACTGCATAATATGGGATTCCAATCTGGTTACAAACACGAATGACATCCTCATAGTCCTCCGTTGCTGTACATACACCATTTTCATCTGTGTCATCCCAGTTTTTCATAAATATGCCGATCACATCATAGCCTTGCTCCTTTAACATGAGCGCAGCAACTGATGAATCGACGCCTCCAGACATACCGACCACAACTCTTGTGTCTTCAGGTCTTTTTGTCATCTTCATCAACTCCAATTTCAATGAAACAACGTGCGCGTTTCGTTCTTCAGGTGCCTAGCTGTTTCATTTTTCACACACGAACAAAAGGGAACATTTATTTGGCTAGGCGTTTCACGACAGCCGCTATCTTACGCGCCGCCTGCTTTACATGTTCCTCTTCATTACCAAGACCGAAGCTTATTCTGACTGAGGATGTCAGCTCTTTTGCTTCTTCGCCATACATGGCGCTTAATACGTGCGAAGGAAGGACAGATCCAGCCGTACATGCTGACCCGCTTGAAACAGCAATCCCTTCCATATCTAAGTTCACAAGTAACGATTCAATGGAAACGCCCGGGAAGTGAACATTTAAAATGTGCGGCAATGTCTCTTTAGGATGTCCATTGATAGAGAAATTGAGTGATTCCTCTTCGAATACTTGCAGCATCGCTTCTTTGAGCTTACCATAATGCACTGCTTTTTCTCTTCTATTTTGCTTTGTTAATTGAACAGCTTCTGCAAGACCAATGATCCCCGCCACATTTTCAGTGCCAGCACGGCGTTTTCTTTCTTGTTCTCCTCCGAATTGCTGCGGAGAAAGTTTTACACGCTCATTCACGTATAAAAAACCTGTTCCCATCGGGCCATTTAGTTTATGACCGGACGCAGATAAGAGGTCGATATGAAGTTCTGTGACATCAATTGATATTGTCCCAAATGCTTGTACTGCGTCTGTATGAAAATAAGCAGTGTGTTCGTGTAAAAGTTCACCAATTTCTTTGATTGGCTGGATCACACCTGTTTCATTATTGCCGTACATGATGGTCACCAAAATTGTATCGTCTCTTAATGCTCGTTTTAATTGGTCAAGATGAATCAATCCAGTATGATCCACATCTAAATACGTCACTTCAAAACCAAGCTTCTCTAAGCGCTCACATGTATGTAGCACTGCATGATGCTCAGTTTTAGTTGTGATGATATGTTTTCCTTCATGCTGCCTTGCCATTGCCACACCTGTAATAGCCAAGTTGTCTGCCTCTGTTCCCCCGCTTGTGAGGATGATCTCCTGCTGCTTACAGTGTAATTCTCCTGCAATGACTTCCCTTGCTTCATCGAGCCACTTTCTTGCCTCGCGCCCATACGAATGAATACTAGAGGGATTGCCAAATATCTCTGTAAAGTAAGGCATCATCTTGTCCACAATTCGCTGATCCATCGGCGTTGTGGCTGCATGATCTAAATAGATACGTTCCATTTCCGGTACACCTCTGATCTAAATATAGAACATATACGCCTCTTGATCCTCGTCATCTTTATAGCTTGCCAAGTCTTCAAGAGTTGTATTGTCCAGTACGTCTTTTACTGCATCACGAATACGAATCCAAAGTGCACGTTTTGCTGGCTCTTCGTTTTCGATCACTTCAACAGGACTAATAGGTCCTTCTAATACACGAATAATATCACCGGCTGTAATCTCGCTTGGCTCATGGGCAAGCACATAGCCGCCATACGCTCCGCGGATACTTTTCACAAGACGAGCATTGCGAAGTGGTGATACAAGCTGCTCTAAATAATGCTCAGACAAATCATTGTTTTGAGCGATTGATTTTAATGATGTAGGGCCTTCGCCATGTTTTTTGGCTAATTCGATCATGATCGTCAGACCATATCTGCCTTTAGTAGAAATTTTCAAGTTAAACACCTCTGCGTTTTCTATTTCTATGTCATCAATTATTTTTCTGATTTCATATACGCTTATATAGACCAAAAGCAATTATATCATACTTTCAGCCAACTTTCATTTGCGGGTTCTGAGCTCAAAACGAGGACGCATCCCTTTTCTAATTAAAGAAATTTCGGTACTCTATACAAACAAGACATTGCTTTAGGAGAGATAATCATGAAACCTTTAGCGTATCGGATGCGCCCAAGTCATATTGGAGACATTATTGGGCAGGAGCATCTCGTTGGAGAAGGTCAAATTATTAGACGAATGGTCGAGGCGAAACATTTGTCCTCGATGATTTTATACGGTCCGCCGGGAATCGGCAAAACATCCATTGCAACTGCGATCGCTGGCAGTACAAGCATTGCCTTCCGTACATTGAATGCGGTGATTCATAACAAAAAAGATATGGAAGCGGTCGCCGCTGAAGCGAAAATGAGTGGTCAGGTCATCATGATTTTAGATGAAGTCCACAGGCTCGATAAAGGGAAACAGGATTTCCTTCTGCCTTATTTAGAAAATGGCATGATCATTTTAATTGGCGCGACAACAGCCAATCCATATCATGCGATCAACCCAGCCATCCGCAGCCGGACACAAATATTTGAGCTGAAGCCGCTGGAAACAGAGCAAATCAAAGCTGCATTATCTCGAGCTTTACAGGATGAACATCGCGGGCTTGGCGGTTATTCAGTAACAGTTGATGAGGAAGCAATGAATCATTTTGCAAATGGATGCGGAGGAGATGTGCGTTCCGCTTTAAATGCGCTTGAACTAGCCGTCTTATCAACAAAAGCGGATGAATCTGGCCAGATCACGATTACTCTTGCTGCAGCAGAAGAATGTTTACAAAAAAAGAGCTTCTCGCATGATAAAAACGGTGATGCCCATTATGATGTCCTCTCGGCTTTTCAAAAATCCATCAGAGGGTCTGACGCAGATGCTGCGCTGCATTACCTTGCAAGACTCATTGAAGCGGGAGACCTTGAAAGCATTTCGAGACGATTACTTGTAATGGCTTATGAAGATATTGGCTTAGCCAGTCCGCAGGCAGGGCCACGTGTGTTAAGCGCTGTTCAAACAGCTGAGAGAGTTGGTTTCCCAGAAGCACGAATTCCACTCGCTAATGCCGTGATTGAACTGTGTCTTTCTCCAAAGTCAAACTCCGCTTACCAAGCGATTGATGCGGCACTGCATGATATTCGCACGGGGAAAATTGGTGAAATTCCCGTTCATTTAAAAGATGCCCACTATAAAGGGGCAGCAGCACTTGGAAGGGGCGCCGATTACTTATATCCGCACGATTATGAAAATGGCTGGGTGAAGCAGCAATATTTACCTGACCCGCTGAAAAACAAGCAATATTATGAACCAAAGCAAACTGGAAAATTTGAAGGTGCACTAAAGCAAGTGTACGAAAATTTAAGACGGCAAAAATAAAAAAAGCCCCCTGCTCTATGCAGGCGGTATGCAGATTGTTGACAAAGGGCTAAAATGAACTTTATTTTAGCCCTTTGTCTTCTTTTCAGCGTGATAGAAAACCTTTGCAGTCTAGCAAGGACAGCTACTTGCGCGGAACGAATTTGGCATTCGTGAGCACCAGAGCGCAGGACTGACAAAGAATGCGAGGGTTTGTCTACACGCTGAAGCCCCCCTGCTCTAAGCAGGCGGGCTGTTTATTTATCTTTCACACGTGTAATCGGAATGTTTTTTAACAGTTTCATAATGACATGACCACCCATGATCAGGCCAGCAACAGATGGAACAAAAGCATTGGATGATGGCGGCATTTGTGCCTTGCGAATTTTCGCTTCATCATTTCCAACTTCTTTTCTCACATCTTCACGAATGACAATCGGACTTTCATCAGAGAAAATAACTTCTATTCCCTTACGAATGCCTTCCTTCCGCAGGCGTGTTCTGACGACTTTCGCAATTGGGTCTGTATGTGTTTTCGAGATGTCATCAATTTTAAAGCGTGTCGGATCTGTTTTATTTGCAGCACCCATACTCGAAATAATGTTCACATCGCGTTTCAGGCACTCTTTCATTAAATGAATTTTATAATGAATTGTATCTGATGCATCAATGACATAATCAAGTGGATACTCAAAGAATTGTTCATATGTTTCTTCTGTATAGAACATTTTGAGCGCAACAACTTCACATTCTGGGTTAATGTCTGCAATTCTTGCCTGCATTAAGTCAACTTTAGGCTGACCAACCGTTGATAGCAATGCTGGCAGCTGCCTATTTACATTTGTAATATCAATATCATCTTTATCAACAAGAACAATACGGCCAACACCTGAACGAGCAAGGGCTTCTACTGCAAAAGAACCTACGCCGCCTACTCCAAGCACTGCAACTGTACTGTTTTTTAATATATTTAAGCCTTCCTTGCCAATGGCAAGCTCGTTTCTTGAAAACTGATGTAACAAGTGCCTCACTCCACCTTTATTTAAAATGAATCGAAAGAATCATATCATATTCAGCGTTCTCCGTCATCCTTCTCAAATAGAAAAAAACACAAAAAAGTCCCGATCACGCCGCCAGTTTTTCCTTCGTTTTGAACCCCGCACCATGCAGGTGGGTGCTTTCTTCCTCACTTTATAAGTCCTCAGAAGAGGCATTTATGCAGAAAGGAAAGGCAAGCTCCCGTAGAAAAAAATGTTCGGTCAAAACTAGGTAACCACCGTACGTATCAGGACTTTATTTATTGGTTGATGAAAGCATATCATAGGCATGTCCCTTTTTCAAGCGTTTACATGCCTATAAACATGCGCCTATTTTACTGTTTTACTTTTGTTTTAATAGCCAAACTCAGTTCATCTAGCTGCGCTGTGCTTACAGTGCCAGGAGCATCTGTGAGAACACAGCTTGCACTTGCCGTTTTCGGGAACGCAATGGTATCTCTTAGGTTAGATCGGCCGGCAAGCAGCATCACTAAGCGGTCAAGTCCAAGCGCAATTCCGCCGTGCGGAGGCACACCATGCTCAAATGCATCAAGAAGGAAGCCGAACTGATCGTACGCTTCTTCTTTAGAAAAGCCAAGTAAACCAAACATTTTCTCTTGAATGTCCTTTTCAAAAATACGAATAGAACCTCCGCCAAGCTCATAACCGTTCAGCACAAGATCATACGCTTGAGCTTTCATATCTTCTGGACTTGTTTCAATTAATTCAAGATCATCCCGAACTGGCATTGTGAAAGGATGGTGGGCAGCATAGAAGCGGCCTTCTTCTTCATCCTTTTCAAGCAGCGGCCAATCGACAACCCATAAGAAATTGAAGACAGATTCATCGATGAGTTTAAGCTCTTTGCCAAGTTTTAAGCGAAGTGCGCCAAGCGCATCATGGACAACAGACGTCTTATCTGCAACAAAGAGTAAAAGGTCGCCTTCTTCAACTTGAAGCTGTTCTTTTAATTCTGCTTGTTTTGACTCATCAAAGAATTTAGCGATTGGTCCTTTTAACTCTGTCCCTTCAGCTTTTAGCCAAGCAAGACCTTTTGCACCATAGTTCGCTGCAAATGCACCAAGTGCATCGATGTCTTTTCTTGAGTAGTTTGCTGCAGACCCTTTGACATTAATGGCTTTGACAGCTCCACCATTGTTTACAGCACCGCTGAAGACTTTGAAATCTGAGTCTTTTACCGTGTCTGAAATGTTGACAAGCTTCATGTCAAATCGGGTATCTGGCTTGTCAGAACCATAGGAATTCATCGCTTCATCATACGTCATACGAGGTAATGGCAATGTCAGGTCAACACCTTTGACATCTTTCATCACCTTTGCCATCATCTCTTCAGCAAGCGTCATGATGTCTTCTTGGCTCATAAAGGACATTTCAATATCGACTTGTGTAAATTCCGGCTGACGGTCAGCACGTAAGTCTTCATCTCTAAAGCAGCGAGCGATTTGATAGTAGCGGTCCATCCCAGACACCATGAGCAATTGCTTAAATAATTGCGGAGACTGCGGCAGCGCATAGAATTCTCCTTCATGTACACGGCTTGGCACAAGATAGTCACGTGCACCTTCTGGCGTACTTTTTGTTAAAATTGGCGTTTCAATGTCTAGAAAGCCGTGATCATCTAAGAAATGGCGGAATGCTTTTGTGACTTCATGTCGCATTTTCATCGTTTCAAACATCGCAGGACGGCGAAGATCTAGGTAGCGGTATTTTAAGCGCACATCTTCTGATACCTCATCTGCTTGATCAGAAATCACAAATGGAGGCGTCTTGGCTTCATTTAAAACAGTGACCGTGTCGACTTGAATTTCAATTTTGCCTGTTTTTAAATTTGGGTTGATCGTGGCTTCTTCTCTTGCGACCACTGTCCCTTTAATATCAAGGACATATTCATTACGAATTGATTCTGCTGTCTCAAGAGCCTCTTTTGATTGGTCTGGATGAAAGACAACTTGCACAATGCCTGTACGATCACGCAGGTCAATAAAGATTAATCCACCAAGGTCACGACGTTTTTGTACCCATCCTTTTAATACAACGGTTTGACCGATTTGGTCTTCTGTTACTTCTCCACAATAAAAAGTTCTACCAAACACAAACATTCCACTCCTTCTTTACGCTTTCTGGTGGGCTTTCATCATTTGAATCAGCTCATCAAGCTTCACTTCAATTTGTTCACCTGTTGTCGTATCTTTTACATTTACAATTTGCTGCGCGAGCTCATCTTCACCAAGAACTGCAATAAACTTGGCTTTCAAACGGTCTGCCGCTTTAAATTGTGCTTTTAGCTTTTTCCCTGTATAGTCCATTTCACTTGAAATACCTTCTTTTCTTAGGCGATTCAATAAGCCAACAGCATAATCTTTTGCTTGATCTCCTAATGCCGCAATATATAAATCAATGCCGTCTTGAACAGGAAGCTCAATATTTTCTGCATCAATCGCTGATAGGAAACGTTCAATACTCATCGCAAAGCCGATACCTGGTGATTCAGGACCGCCAATTCCTTCAACGAGTCCATCATAACGGCCGCCGCCGGCTAATGTTGTGATCGCGCCAAAGCCTTCTGCATTACTCATGATCTCAAAGGCAGTGTGATTATAATAATCAAGACCGCGCACTAAGTTCGGATCGACAACATATTCAATACCTAGATCGGTTAAGTATTGTTTTACTTTTTCAAAATAAGTCCGTGATTCTTCATTTAAGTAATCTTGAATGGATGGTGCCGTTGCCATCAGTTCGTGGTCGCGGTCCTTTTTGCAATCAAGAATACGTAATGGATTTTGATGTAAACGAATTTGGCAGTCGTGACAGAATTCATCAATTCTTGGTTCAAAATGCTCGACAAGTGCTTGGCGGTAATCAGCACGGCTTTCTTTGTCACCAAGGCTGTTAATGACGAGTTTTAAGTTGGAAAGACCTGCTTTCTCGTACACACTCATCGCTAATGAAATGACCTCTGCATCAATGGCAGGATCTTTTGAACCGATCGCTTCAATTCCGAATTGATAAAATTGACGATATCTTCCCGTTTGCGGACGCTCATAGCGGAACATTGGTCCAATGTAGTACAGCTTTGTAGGCTGTGCAGGCTGTGCAAACAGTTTATTTTCAACATAAGAACGGACAGTTGAAGCTGTTCCTTCTGGGCGAAGTGTGATGCTACGTCCTTTTTTGTCTTCAAATGTGTACATCTCTTTTTGAACGATATCTGTTGACTCGCCTACTCCTCGTGCAAACAGCTCCGTATGCTCAAAAATCGGTGTGCGGATCTCTTTGTATTGAAAGGCTGCACATGTATCTCTCGCAATTTGTTCAACATACTGCCAGCGTTCTGATTCTCCCGGTAAAATATCCTGTGTGCCTCTTGGAATATTAAAACTCATTTTTCGTCCTCCTACGACCATCATTCATTTTTTATGTGGACATATAAAAAACCCCCGCCTCTACTATGTGTATAGTAGGGACGAGAGTTATACCCGTGGTGCCACCCTAGTTGGAACATGATCTAGCCATGTTCCCGCTCAAATCCTTAACGCAGATTCACGTTCTCCGCCTAATGACTCATTTTTTGAGTGTTCAGCAGGAAACCTACAGAGTGTTCTTTCGTGATAAATGCCATGCGGATTCGCTTTCAGCCTAAGGCGATTCCTCTCTGCTCACGCAATTTACCCTACTATTCTCTATCATCAGTTCCACATTTTAAATTTTCAAGTGTGTTGATTTATATTATAATAAGGTCGGTGCTGCCACTCTGTCAACCCTTGCCGTGTCTCTTTTTCTTTTCCAGCTCTTCTTTTGACGTGCATCCGTATTCAGATGCCGTTTCTTCAAGGAAGCCTGGTTGATCCATTTCGTCGTGCTGCCAGCGATCGATATCACGATGTCCATTATATTGCACTCGTCCTAATTTTCTGCTTAATCTCATGTTTGTACATCCTTTTATCACATTTTTATCTAGTATAAACAGATTGATTCATTTTTATTAGGGAAACTGCAAGGAATTCATCCATTACATAACGAATTAACATTCATCGGTTTTATAAGGGAGGGGAAAACACCGTTTTGAATCTGAAAACACACCATCACATGATGTTGCTGCTCACCTGTTTTGTCCTCATTGCCAGCACTTGGCCAATGACACATGCGACGGCTCAAACAGATCAAGCTGTCGTTGCAACAGATGAAATCAATGTGCGAACCGGACCTGGTTTAAGCTACGGGATCGCAGCTGTTGTGAAACGAGGAGAAAGCTATCCGATTCTCACTGAACAAGGAGAATGGGTGCAGATCGGGCTATCGAACGGACAAAAAGGCTGGGTCGTCTCATGGCTGATTACCAAGTCATCTGATGCACAAAAGCCTGTTAAGCAAAAGACGCAAGGTCAAAGTACGCAAGGAAGCAGTTTGATTACGTCAACAGCCTCTGAACTTCGCATTCGGACAGGCCCAGGGACTTCCTATCAAGTCATTGGCACTTTCCCGCAGGGCGCTTCCGCTAAAAAGCTGGACACAAGCGGCGAATGGACAAAAATATCGTACAAACAAGCGGAAGGCTGGGTCCACTCTGATTATATTTCCGGCGGACAAAACGCTTCTTCATCCAGTTCAGCCGAGCCCGCTCGTTCTAAACAGTCCGGCACAGTTGGCGTATCAAGCTTGAATGTTCGAAAATCGGCGGCACCAAATGCACAAGTAGCCGCTTCACTTTCACGCAACACTCAAGTCACCATTTTACGGGAGCAAAATGGCTGGTATGAAATCGAAGCAAAAGGCGTTAAAGGCTGGGTTGCAAGTTATTATATTGTCTCAAGCCAAGGAGCAAGTTCAGCACCTGAAAAGAATTCATCGTCATCTCATCAGAAAGCGTACATCGTTTATGATGGAACGAATATTAGAAAAAGCGCTTCTACCTCTGCTGGAATTGCAGAAAGAGCAACAAAAGGAGCTGCTTATCAAATTGTTCGTACGCAAGGTGACTGGTACGAGGTGACATTATCAAACGGCGGAACAGGCTACGTGGCGAGCTGGGTCGTTCAAACAAAGAAAAATAGCAGCGAAGCACCAAGACCTCAGCAGGACTCATCGTCTGGCACTGGATCTTTAAAAGGTAAAACGATTGTCCTTGATCCTGGCCATGGTGGAAAAGACAGCGGCACAATTGGCGCAGATGGTGCATTTGAAAAGAATATCACGATCAAAACCGCTCATTTGCTGGCAGGTAAGTTAAGAGCTTCTGGGGCAAATGTCTATTTAACCAGAAGTGATGATACATTCATCAGCCTTCAATCGAGGGTTGCCACTTCACATTACCGAAATGCAGATGCATTTATTAGTCTACATTATGATAGTTTTATGGACCCAAGTATCAGAGGAAGCACCGCATATTATTATCAGGCATCCAAAGATCAACGTCTGGCGACAAGCGTTCATACTGAAGTCGCAAAACGATCACAGATCCCTGATAAAGGAGTCAAATTTGGAGATTATTTTGTTTTAAGAGAAAACAAGCGCCCTTCCCTTTTATATGAACTCGGCTATTTAAGCAATCCTCAAGAAGAAGCGATCATTTATAGCGCCTCTTACCAAGAACGAGTGACAGAAGGAATGGCAGAAGGATTAAAACAATATTTCCGATAGAAAAAAGAGGCCGCTGCGCCTCTTTTTTGATGCCAAAAGAAAAAGACTCTAAACAAACTCTCAGCAAGAGTTTATCTACAGTCTAATGCCTTTCTATTCTTTGCTGTCCATCAACATGGTGACTGGCCCCGAATTGGTCAATGAGACGTCCATCATCGCCCCAAAACGTCCAGTTTCGACATGGATGCCTTTTTCTCTAAGCGTTTCATTGAAGCATTCGTAAAGTGAATTCGCCACATCCGGTTTGGCAGCTTTCATAAAGTTCGGCCGTCTGCCTTTTCTCGTATCACCATAAAGGGTAAATTGAGACACAGACAGTACACTTCCTTTTACATCTAACAAAGAATGATTCAATTTCCCGTTCTCATCTTCAAAAATACGCAAGTGTGCGAGCTTTTCAGCTAAGTAATGCACATCTTCTTCTGTGTCTTCATGTGTAACCCCAACGAGTACCATATAGCCTTCATTGATGGCACCTGTGATCTCTTCTTCTACTTTCACAGATGCACTCGTCACACGCTGAACAACAAGCCTCATAGACGATATACTTCCTTTCTAATTCATAAATCGGCGAACTGAGTAAATGTCTTTGATTTGTTTGATACGTTCCACTACTTTATGCAAATGATTAATATTTTGGATAAAAATAGCCATATGAATCGTCGCTACTTTGTTACGATCCGACTTCCCAGAAACAGAGGAGATGTTTGTTTTCGTTTCATTCACCGCTTGAAGCACTTCATTGAGTAAGCCGCGTCGATCGTATCCTAATATCTCAATTTCCACATTGTATTCTTTACGGTTTCGAGCAGGCTGTTCATGCTCCCACTCAACCGGGATTAACCGTTCCTGCGCTTCTCCTGTCTTCACGTTCGGACAGTCATCACGGTGAACAGATACGCCGCGGCCTTTTGTAATAAAACCAACAATGCTATCACCAGGAACAGGATTACAGCACTTAGATAAACGGACAAGCAAGTTATCAATGCCTTTCACTCGCACGCCAGCTTCCCGTTTTTTCCCGTGATATGGTTTTGACTCTACAGACACTTCTTGAACGGTTTTCTCTTGTTCTTCCTGATCTCTTTGTTTTCTTTCTTTTTCCGTTAAACGATTCGCCACTTGGAGTGCCGTAATTCCGTTATAACCAACGGCTGCATACATGTCCTCTTCATTTGAGAAATTAAACTTATCGGCCACTTTTTGCAGATTTTCAGCGGTCAAAATGTCTTTGACATCGAACTCAAGGTTTTTGATTTCTTTCTCCACAAGTTCTCGGCCTTTTTCGACATTTTCTTCACGGCGCTGTTTCTTGAAAAACTGTCTGATCTTGTGCTTCGCTTGGGAGGTTTGGGCAAGTTTGACCCAATCCTGGCTTGGTCCATAGCTATGCTTAGATGTCAGAATTTCAATAATGTCACCTGTTTTTAGTTTATGATCAAGTGTGACCATTTTACCGTTGACCTTGGCACCGATTGTTTTATTTCCAATTTCCGAATGAATTCGGTATGAAAAATCAATTGGAACGGAACCAGACGGCAGCTCGATGACGTCTCCTTTTGGTGTAAATACAAACACCATATCAGAGAAAAGATCAATTTTTAACGATTCCATAAATTCTTCCGCATCTGTGGATTCATTTTGGAATTCAAGGATTTCTCTAAACCAAGACAGTTTCTTCTGGAAAACGGCTTCTTCTGTCGATTCTGCTGATTCTTTGCCTTCTTTATACGCCCAGTGTGCCGCAATTCCATATTCCGCAATTTCGTGCATTTCCACTGTACGAATCTGAACTTCAAGCGGGTCTCCTTTTGGACCAATCACTGTTGTATGAAGAGACTGATACATGTTCGGCTTTGGCATGGCAATATAATCCTTAAATCTGCCTGGCATCGGCTTCCAGCATGTATGAATAATACCAAGTACCGCATAGCAGTCTTTAATGCTGTCAACCAAAATACGTACAGCCAGCAAATCATATATTTCATTAAACTGCTTATTTTGCAAGACCATTTTGCGATAAATACTATAAATATGTTTCGGTCTGCCGGAGAATTCAGCCTTAATGTTCACCTCAGACACACGGTCTTTCACTTCATTGACAACCTCGTCCAAGTATTCTTCACGTTCCGCTCGTTTACGCTTCATGAGATTCACAATCCGGTAGTATTGCTGCGGATTTAAATAGCGAAGAGCTGTATCTTCAAGCTCCCACTTAATCTTTGAAATCCCTAATCTGTGCGCAAGCGGTGCAAAGATCTCAAGGGTTTCGTTTGAAATTCTTCGCTGCTTTTCCTGCGGAAGATGTTTGAGTGTTCTCATATTGTGAAGACGGTCTGCCAGCTTAATTAAGATGACGCGAATATCCTGTGCCATTGCAACAAACATTTTACGATGGTTTTCAGCTTGTTGTTCTTCTTGTGATTTATATTTAATCTTTCCGAGCTTTGTCACACCATCAACAAGCATGGCCACTTCTTCATTAAAATGCTCTTTTAAATCTTCTAATGTCACATCCGTGTCTTCGACAACATCATGCAGGAAGCCGCCAGCAATGGTCGAAGGGTCCATTTCAAGATCAACAAGAATTCCCGCCACTTGAATCGGATGGATAATATAGGGCTCACCGGATTTCCGGTATTGCTCCTTGTGAGCATTTTCAGCATATTCGTATGCACGCTCTATAAATTGAATATGTTCAGCGGACAGGTATTCTCTTGCCTTATCAATGACCTGCTGCGCCGTTAAAACTTGTTCGTTCGCCATGGAATCACCTTTTTAAATGAAAACTGTATTGTAGTTTATTATCAAGAAAAATTTGATAGATGTAAAGAGAAGAAGTCCGCTAAAAGATTTTTGATAGGAAAAAAGCACCCTTCTTACTGAGTGCTTTTTTCGTAAAACTCCATTAGTATTGCATTAACGTCAAGATGTCGTAACCGTCAAGCTTCTTTCTGCCATCAAGATACGTCAGCTCAATTAAAAATGCAATCCCTGCCACAACGCCGCCTAATTCCTCAACCAGCTTGATGGACGCTTCAATCGTTCCACCTGTCGCAAGCAAATCATCTGTGATCAGTACACGCTGACCAGGACGAATTGCATCTTTATGAATCGTTAATACATCTTTACCGTATTCCAAACCGTAATCGACTTTGATGACTTCACGAGGAAGCTTTCCTTCTTTACGAACTGGGGCAAAACCTACACCAAGTGCGTATGCTACAGGGCAGCCAATAATGAATCCGCGCGCTTCAGGTCCAACAATAAGATCAATGTCTCTTTCCTTCGCGTATTCAACGATTTGATCCGTTGCATAACGGTACACTTCGCCTTTATCCATTAACGTTGTAATATCTTTAAATTGTACACCTTCCTTTGGGTAGTCAGGTACAACTGTCACATATTGTTTTAAATCCATCTTTTCCTTTTCCTCCTCGTACGTCAAAGCACAGGTGAGACTTCGCTCATCATGCTATTCAGCCATTCCTTCAGCTCTTTGGCTGAGGAATATGTTAGTGTTTGATCGAGTTCCATCAATCGTTGTTTTGCTGTATAAGACGATGATGCGGTTAAATCTTTTTTAGGGGCATCATGCACTATTGACAGCACACCATTCTCTATTTTAACAAAACCGAGTTCAAAAAACACCTTTGTCATAAAAATGATTGTATCTTTTGTCCAACCTCTATGTTTGGCAAGCTCCATGCCTTGTTCTTTAATAGGAAAACTTCCTCGTTTAAACAAGAACCCATAAAACCATTTGAATTGATCACGGCTCGGGAATGAGGACATAAAGTGATCTTCTTTCCGCTGAAACACCGTATAAATTCTTGCTGGTTGTTGATTTTCTAAAAGCAGCTTGAGCAAGTGTTCATCGGCAGGAACATCGGCAAAGATCACATAATTTTCCTTCACATCAAACGTGGATACATTTTCTGCATCAACAAGATGAATCGGAATATCCACTAGCTTCGATTGCCTTTTTGTTTCTTCGTCAAAACAGAAGACCATCGTTTTTGCTGGATCAAGTGTTGATACTTTCGTTTCCCAATCTTTTTTCCCGCGTAAATCAAACAGCTGCCATTCATCGACTCTAGCGTCTTTTAGCATGAGCTGAGGTTTTTTTCGGTTATTCCATTCATTAATCGAGACCTCGCCAACGACAGAAATTCGACTCCCTGGGACAAGTTCTTCTTTTAGCTTGCCTTGGTGAAAACCGACACAGTCAAGCAGCTTGTCTTCGTCTTTTAGTGACATTTTAATGTGATTTTGATTGGCCCCAATCGTTCGGATGTCCTCAAGCTTGGCGTCTTCAATCATAATAAACGGCTTAGGGTTCTGCATGCCAAATGGGGACAGCAGCCCCACTTCTTCAATGGCTTGCACCGTCATTTCGACCACTTTACATACTGCATCGACCCGTTGAATTGGAATAAAATCTTCTTCTGTCAACGTTTCATTTGCATATTGATTCAATCTTTCCCTAAGTAAAGGAACATCATCCGCTTGAAGTGTCATTCCTGCTGCCATCGGGTGTCCACCGAAATGCGGCAGGATGTCACGGCACTTGCTCAAATGGAAAAATAAATCAAAACCAGGAATACTTCGAGCTGACCCTTTCGCCATCTGCGTTTCTTCGTCTATTCCAAGCACAATCGCCGGACGAGAAAATGTATCCGTCAATTTTGAGGCAACAATGCCGACAACGCCTGGGTTCCAGCCAGCTTTTGCTACGACGATAGCAGACTGGTCAGCGCCTGTCTCTTCGACCATTTGAATGGCTTCTTCTGTGATCGCACTCACAATTTTCTGCCGTTCTTTGTTCAATTCTTGTACAAAACGAGCGAGTTCTTCCGCTTCATCCATCTCCTCAGTCATGAGAAGATGAACAGCCGGATCTGCCTGCTCAATTCGTCCAACAGCATTCAGCCTTGGCGCAATTTGAAAGCCGACCGTTTCCTCATTTGCTTCTTCAAGAGTGGCGCCTGCTTCTTTTAATAACGCTTTTAACCCAGGCCGTCTAGATTGACGAAGCTGCATCAGGCCTTTTTTTGCAAGCCATCTATTTTCATCATGCAGCGGGACAAGATCCGCAATTGTACCGATTGCAGCAAGATCTAGTAATTCTACTGGGAGTTTACCGAGGAGGGCATGTGCCACTTTAAACGCAACACCGACACCCGCCAGCTCTTTAAACGGATACTCACATCCAGGCTGCTTAGGATGTACAATCGCAAGTGCCTCAGGCAGTTCCTCGCTTGGTTCATGGTGATCTGTGATAATCAGGTCTAATCCTATTTCTTTTGCAATACGTGCTTCATTCACAGCAGCGATCCCTGTATCCACAGTGATAACAAGCGATGCTCCCTGCTCTTTGATATATCGGAAAGCCTGTTCGTTTGGCCCATAACCTTCTTTAAACCGATCTGGAATATAAAAGTCTACCTTCGCAGACCGTTCTTTTAGTGTATGTAAAAGTACAGACGTACTTGTCACACCATCTGCATCATAATCTCCGAAGATCACAATCGATTCCTGCTCTTCGATCGCTTTGTTGATGCGCTCTACTGCTTCTTTCATTCCTTTTAATAAGAATGGATCATGAAATTCGGCTTTTTGATCAAATAAAAAAGACCTCGCTTCTTCTACTTCTTCGAGCCCTCTTTGTACAAGAAGTGATGCAGTCAGCGCTGAAATATTCAGATTTTCAGAGAGTGATTTCACTTTTTCTTCGCTAGGATGTTCATATTCCCAGCGCATTTTGGATAATAACATAAATTCACCCCTCAACCACACTATTATACTAGAGTGGACTGAGGGGTTTCAATTTTTATTTTATGAAATGATACTGGAAGTTTATTTTTCCTTCCGGTCAAAAGACGCTGGCTGTTCTTTTAAAGGCGTGACATTTGTTTTCTTTTGAACGTCTTTGTCCACCTTTTTATGGGAAGAAGCAGGGCTTCTTTTAGCGGCTGCATGTTCAGCTTTTAATGCTTTTAATTCACGTTTTAGTTTCACAATTTGGAAAATCCCTGCAAAAGCCACAATGAGTCCGCCCATAAGAACAGAACCGATAATGACAAGGATCAGCGGCCATTCAGCCGTTCCAAATAAGTAGTCTACCTGTACAGGCCGCACGTTAATGACAGCAAATACTGAGACAATTAATACGAAAATAAATGCGAGTATGATGGTCCATTGTTGTTTATTCATCTACAAATCCCCCAAGCTTTTTCTTTTATTCTTCCCTCTTTCTTGCCCTTTTTAAACACAGAAAAAAAATAGCGGAAGGTTTTCTATCAGCATGGGCGCTTAGCTGCTGAGTTTTTCTTTAATGAGGCTCTTTAACTCTTTTCTTTCTCCAGAGATGACAAGGGTGTCTCCTTCTTCAATCACCGTATCTGGTCCTGGGTTTAAAATTTTCTCATGTGATTTTCTCACAATGGCGATGACTGTCACTTGATAGTTTTGGCGAACACTCAGGTCTCCAATCGTCTGGTTAACAGCCGGTGCGTTCTTTTCAATCTTAAACCATTCAATGATGAGTTCATCAATGGCCACCTCCACTGTCTCAAGCGCTTTTGGTTTATAGACCATGCCGCCTAAAATAGCCGAGATTTGTCTTGCTTCTTCATCGCTAAGCAAGATACCAGAAATACATTCTTCGTGATCATCTTCTTGAAAATGATACATCTCTCTTCTGCCGTCATCATGTGTGATAATGGCAAGTTTCTCATTATTTCTTGTGATCATTTCGGCTTTGTGACCGATACCTGGCAGTTCAGTTTCCCGAACCTTCATAACAGCCCCTCCAATAGATAAAAGCCAAATGCCCCAAACGGACACTTGCTTTCTATACTGATCTAAACGTATGTCATTATAGCAAAAGACCATTTCAAGATCAATGAAACCTGAAATGTTTTTACATATCATCTTATTGTTGTGACGATGACAAGTATGATGTATGAAAAAAAGACTGCCAAAGTGGGCAGTCTTTAGATTGTCGACAAAGGGCTAACATAATGTTTATGTTAGCCCTTTGTCTTCTTTCCGTTAAATATCTTGTTCCGTGTCTATTTTAGCCGGCTTTTTCAGCTCACGGCCTTTCCAAATTAGCCAAATTTGTGCCGCAATGTAAAGGGATGAATACACCCCTGTTAATAGGCCGACAAGTAAGGCGATGGAGAAATTTGTAATAGATGCTGAACCGAAAATGAGAAGTGCAATCACCACTACAAGTACGGTGAGCACAGTGTTCACAGAACGCGTAAAGGTTTGCTGTAAACTTAAATTCACAATGTACGATAAATCTTCGATCGTTTTCGGTTTGCGTTTCTTCATTTGCTCACGCACCCTGTCGAAGGTGACAATCGTGTCATTGATCGAGTACCCAATCACCGTGAGTATCGCTGCAATGAAGGTGACATCCACCTCTAATCGCGTAATGCTAAAGAAGGCAACGATAAAGAATGCGTCGTATAGCAGAGAGACAATCGCTGCAATCGCCATTTTATACTCAAATCGGATAGATACATATAAGATAATCCCGATCGAAGCAATGATGATAGCGTATAATGCGTTACGTGCCAGCTCTTTTCCGACCGTCGGAGACACTGTACTTACGTTAGGCTCCGTTCCGTATTTATCTTTGAAGTAATCTTTCACTTCAGCAATTTTTTCTTTATTCGGAACACCGACAAATCGAGCTGCTGCTTGATTTTCTTTTTGCCCCGATAACACCACACTGTCTGTCTCAAGGTCTAGCTTTTTAAAATCTTGCTCCACCTGTTCTGTTGACAGTTTATGGTCACTTTGAATATCAACTCTAGTACCACTTGCAAAGTCAATACCTGCATTGAGCTTGAAGATCGACAGCACAATGATTCCAGCAATGGTAATGGCTGCTGAGAAAATCATAAAGCCTTTACGTTTGCTGACGAAATCCCATTTATCAAATGGTGTTTTCGGTTCAGTATTTTCAGTTGTTTCATGAATATCAATGATGTCTTTCTGACGAACACCAAACCAACCTTTTCTGCGGTCGAAATAACGGCTTTCTACAAGTAATCCAAGAAGGAATCTTGATAGGAAGACAGCCGTGATAAAGCTTGTTAAAATCGATAGGATAAGCATAGTTGCAAACCCTTTGACAGAGCTTGTTCCAAAGAAGAATAGAACCCCGCCGGCAATAATACTTGTTAAGTTTGCATCAAAGATCGTGGCAAATGATCTGCGGTTTCCTGACCTGAAAGCAGAACGGACAGACTTACCGAGCTTGAGCTCTTCTTTTATCCGCTCATACGTAATAATGTTGGCATCGACAGCCATCCCTACTCCAAGAATCAATGCAGCGATTCCAGGCAGTGTCATGACTGCGCCCATCCAGTCAAAGACTTGCAGTGTGATAAAGATGTAAGCTGACAGTGTAATAACAGCAACAAAACCAGGTAGTCGGTAATAAAACAGCATGAATAAGAAGATAAATGCTATTCCTACAATTCCTGCGAAGACTGTTTCGTTTAGTGCTTGCTCACCAAACTGTGCACTCACAGATGTTGAATATTTTTCGGTTAATTTTACTGGCAATGCGCCGGCATTTAAAATGCTCGCAAGGTCTTTTGCCTCTTGAACCGTAAAGCTTCCTTCAATTTGTACGTCACTGCTGTTAATTTCTTGATTCACATTTGGCGCAGACACATACTTGTGGTTTGATTTAGAGACTTCTTTTTTGAAGGAATCTCCCTTATGATAATCAAGCCAAATAACAAGCTGATTGTTTGGTGCCATTGCCGCTACTTTTTTTGTCACGTCACCAAACTTTTTCGCATCCTTTAGTTTGACCGTCACAATCGGCTCATTCGTTTGATTGAATGTTTGTTTTGCACCATTTTCAACAAGGTCAGATCCGTTTAGGAGTTCTTTGTCATTCGTATCTCTGAAGGAAAGCTGTGCTTCCGTCGATAGAATCTCCCGTGCTCTGTTTTGATCTTTTACGCCCGCAAGCTGTACGCGGATACGGTTGTTTCCTTCAATCGAAATGTTCGGCTCACTGACGCCAAGCACGTTGGCTCTTCGGTTTAAAGCCTCTACTGTACTGACGAGAACACCATTTGTGATCTTGTCATCTTTTTTCACTGGGTGTACATCATACAGAACCTCAAATCCACCCTGTAAGTCCAGCCCTAGCGTCATATCTTTCGCAACGGGCTTCGTTAATAAGCCCACACCAGTTCCGATTAACAGAACCACTAAGAAAAACGCAAGTATGCGCCCTTTTTTCATTATGTATTTCCTCCTTAAACACCTGAATCCATTTAGATGGCTTATTTCAACAGTTCGTCCAGCATATTCTTGCCATCTTCACTGTCCAAAAAAGCAGACGTTTTAAACGACTGAACGGTTGCATAGTTCATAAATTCGCCAATTTTCACAGATAAAATATCTGCAACCATTTCATGAATCGGATACTCTTGTTTTTTCTTCCACTTCTTATTCTCTAAGTATGACCATAATTCCTCTAAATCTACATCTTTATAGCCCAAAACGATGAATTCTTCAAGCTTACTGAACAGAAAAGGCTTTAGATGGTCTTTGTATATAGCAGCCGGATGTTGTGTCATTGTGAGGCTCCCCCTTTTCAGTTTTTTATCGAGAGACTTGTCATGCTTGGACGATATACACGCATATCTTATTGTATATGATTCTATGTCGTTTGAGAAGGCAGGTGATCTGTGATTTGACGAAGCAAACGTTTTTAAAAGGGACGATTATTTTAATTTTAGCAGGTTTTATCACAAGAATATTGGGTTTTGTCAATCGAATTGTGATTGCAAGGTTCATTGGTGAAGAAGGCGTAGGGCTTTATATGATGGCAGCGCCCACCTTTTTTCTCGCCGTGACGCTGACACAATTCGGACTTCCTGTTGCGATTAGTAAGCTGGTCGCAGAAGCAGAAGCCCGTGGTGACAAACAGAAAACAAAACGTATTCTAGTGATGTCCCTTGCGATAACAGGAACACTCAGCCTGATTTTCACGCCGCTCTTTTTATGGTTTGCCCCTATTATGGCGGAAAATATGCTGACAGATCCTAGAACGGTCTATCCGCTGCTTGCCATTACACCAGTCGTACCCGTTATTGCGATCTCTAGTGTGTTAAGGGGCTATTTCCAAGGAAGACAGCAAATGAGCCCGCTTGCGATGTCGCAAGTACTAGAACAGGTCGCAAGAATTTCACTCGTGGCAGTATGTACAACAGCGTTCCTGCCTTATGGAATTGAATACGCAGCAGCAGGCGCCATGATTTCATCTGTCATCGGGGAAATGATTTCACTTGCTTACTTACTGATTGCCTTTCGTTATAAAAAGACCATCCGTATCCGAAAACGTTTTTTCAAGGCGATTCATGATGGCAAGGATACGTTTAAGCAGCTCATGAGTATTGCCCTGCCAACGACAGGCAGCCGTTTCATCGGCAATATCTCTTGGTTTTTAGAACCGATTGTAGTCGCGCAAAGCCTTGCGATTGCCGGTTATGCAGCTGTGGAAGCAACAAGGCAGTACGGAGAATTGACGGGACTTGCGCTCACCCTTTTGACACTTCCTAGCTTTATCACGTATTCTCTCTCCACTGCATTGGTCCCAGCGATTAGTGAGGGAATGGAACAGAACAAACGCAAAACGGTCGAATATCGGCTCAAGCAGGCGATGCGCCTTTGCTTATTAAGCGGAGGCATTTCATGTATTATCCTTTTCGTATATGCAGAAAATTTAACCCTCTTCATGTATGGTTCATCTCATGCCGCTGTCTATGTAAAATTCATGGCCCCCTTCTTTTTGCTCTATTACTTTCAAGGGCCGCTGCAGGCTGTCCTTCAAGCATTAAATTTAGCTGGGGCAGCGATGACCAACAGCTTGATAGGAGCTGTTGTGAAAACAGGCATGATCTTTGTTCTTGCTTCACAGCCAAGCTTTGGCATTATGGGCGCAGCGCTTGCGATACTCATCGGCATCGTCCTTGTCACATTGCTCCATGCGGCAACTGTCGGTAAAGTGCTGCCTATTCATTTACCATTAAAAGAATATGGACTTTGCGTCCTTGTGATCATCGGTACTGGGGCGGTTAGCTTATGGATGAAACATCAAGCGAGCGGACTCTTTTCCGCCCCTTTGGAGCTTGTCATGATGATCTTTTTGACGTGCGTGCTGTATGTCATTCTATTAATCTGTCTTGGGCTAGTGAAACGAGAAGAGCTACGCCGCATCCCGTTTATTGGGAAGCTGCTTTAGCTCATTCTTTCTTGATCACTTCATCTTTCAAATCAATATAAAAATCCTTCTGATTAAAGCTGCAGTAGGAGATTTGCTCGATGTCATCATAGCCTCTTTTGGCAAGCTCCTTTATCAGCCACTGTTCATCATGGTTGATCTGCTTGAGATGGTCATGCTGAACCACACCGTCTGCAATAAGTGGAAGCTCAAGCGCTGCATGTTTGCGCTTGTTTTCTTTTTCAACAACGGCGAGCTTCCCTGAAGGCTCTAAGATGGCATATGAGACATCCTGGATACTATCGATGTTATTTTCTCTTAATTGAATCAGCAAATCATCAAAATTGTATCGCTGTTTTCTCATCGCACCCTCATCTATTTTTCCGTTGATGATGAGCAGGGCTGGCTTACCGTCGAGAAAACGCCGGACACCTTGAAATTTTAATGACAAATAGGCAAGGGTGATTTGAATGAAGGTTAACAGCAGGATCGGCCATACTGTATGTAACATGTGATCCTCTACTTCTTCTATGGCGAGCACCGCAATTTCAGCGATCATCATAAAAATAACAAGATCTAAAATACTCAGTTCCCCAATCTCCCTTTTGCCCATTAAACGAAAAATAAACCAAATGAGAAAATATAAAATGATCGTTCTCATGGAGATAATTAAGATGTCCTGCATATGATGTAAACCCTCCTTCTCCACCATAGCTTGTGTCAAAACACTTTATTTATGTAGAAAAGAAAGCCTCGGTTTTTATCACGAGAAACATGTCTATTTTTTCTTCGCCGTGAATACATTTTAGTAAAAGACAAGCTTCGGTCAATTGGAGAGGAGACGAATCACATGCAGGAAACGAAACAAATAGGAAAAGGCATTTTATCTGGCTTAATTGCTATATTTGTCGTGATGATTGTGACAAGCTTACTTGTATCACTGATGCTTACCTTCACAAGTATGCAGGAATCATCGTTTAAATGGATGATTATGATCTTGTCCTTTGCGGCACTTTTTCTAGGAGGAATGATTTCTGGAGGGAAAGCAAAGGAACGAGGCTGGCTCATTGGTGCCATTACCTCTTTTATCTTTTCACTCACTGTCTTTTTATTTCAATATCTAGGGTTTGGAGAAACCTTTTCACCAGAACAATTCATCTATCATGCAGCCTTTTTGGGAACTTGTATGCTAGGGGGAATGATTGGCGTTAATCTTCGAGGCAAATAAAAAAAGAGCGAATACCATCGCTCTTTTTTTATCGCTATGTATTGGAGGATTAGCCTTTGTCAGCTAATTCTCTAATAGCACGTCGGTCGAAAGTTAAACGGTTGTTTTCGCTTGTTTTGATGATCACTTTTGATTCATCAATGTAGTCGATTTCACCGTGTAAACCACCGATTGTGACGATTTTATCGCCTTTTGATAAAGATTGCTGCATCTGACGCACAGCTTTTTGTTGCTTTTGCTGTGGACGGATTAACAAGAAGTAAAGCACAGCAAACATGACAACAATCATAATGATTGAACCCATACCACCATCCATTCTATCTCACCCCTTTCTAAAGCATTGTAAAGCTTTTCGTTTATGCGTTAAAAGTTTTTCGCATTCGGTTTGTTAAAGCCATAACGCTCAAAAAACTCTTCTCTAAAATCACCTAAACGATCCTCACGGATAGCTTCTCTCACTTGCTCCATTAATTTTAACAGAAAATGAAGATTATGATAAGTTGTTAATCGAATTCCGAACGTCTCATTTGTACGGATTAAATGTCTAATATAAGCACGTGTGTAGTTTTTACATGTGTAGCAGTCACAGTTTTCATCAATTGGTCTGAAATCACGCTCATATTTAGCATTTTTCACAACAAGGCGTCCTTCGCTTGTCATGAGCGTACCGTTTCTTGCAATTCGCGTCGGCAGTACACAGTCAAACATATCGACACCGCGGATCGCACCGTCAATTAATGAATCTGGCGAGCCGACACCCATTAAGTACCTTGGTTTGTCTGCCGGTAAATATGGCGTTGTAAACTCCAGCACACGGTTCATGACATCTTTTGGTTCACCAACAGATAAACCTCCAATGGCATAGCCTGGGAAATCAAGTGAAACAAGATCTTTTGCACTTTGTTTACGAAGCTCTTCGTATTCTCCGCCTTGCACAATGCCAAACAGCCCTTGATCCTCTGGACGCTGATGCGCTGTTAAGCAGCGCTCTGCCCATCTGCTTGTACGCTCTACAGAACGTTTCATATAATCGTACTCTGCTGGGTATGGAGGGCATTCGTCAAATGCCATCATAATATCTGAGCCGAGCGCATTTTGAATCTCCATCGCTTTTTCAGGAGAAAGGAACAACTTATCTCCATTTAAGTGATTACGGAAGTGAACGCCTTCTTCTTCAATTTTTCTAAATTCACTCAAAGAAAACACTTGGAAACCGCCTGAATCTGTTAAAATCGCTCGATCCCAGTTCATAAATTTGTGCAGGCCGCCTGCTTCTTTGACAATGTCATGCCCCGGGCGCAGCCATAGATGATACGTATTGCTTAAAATGATGCCTGCTTCCATTGCTTTTAACTCTTCAGGCGCCATTGTTTTCACTGTAGCCAGTGTACCAACTGGCATAAATACAGGTGTTTCAAAGGAGCCGTGCGGTGTATGAACGCGTCCAAGACGTGCACCTGTTTGTTTGCATGATTTAATGAACTCATAACGTATCGGTAATTGCGACAAAAATGAGCCCTCCTGTCTTTGTTGTATGATGTTTTATAGAATCAGCATGGCATCGCCAAAACTGAAGAATCGGTATTCTTCTTTTACAGCCTCATTGTACGCATTTAGGACGTGCTCTCGTCCAGCTAATGCACTGACAAGCATAATTAAAGACGATTTTGGCAGGTGAAAATTCGTGGTCATGCCATCAATTGCCTTAAATGTATAGCCTGGATAAATAAAAATCGACGTCCAGCCGCTTGACGCTTTGAATTCCCCATCATAAGCACTTGCAATGGTTTCAAGCGTTCTTGTCGAAGTTGTTCCGACTGAAATAATCCGCCCGCCTTCTTTGCGTACTCGATTAAGCTCTTCTGCCGTTTCTTCATTCATTTCGTAAAACTCTGCGTGCATTTCATGTTCTTCAATACGTTCAGCACTGACCGGTCGAAATGTGCCAAGCCCAACATGGAGCGTAATAAACGCAATATGCACTCCTTTTGCTTTCAGTGCATCCAGCAGTTCATTTGTAAAGTGAAGACCGGCAGTAGGCGCAGCAGCGGAACCAACTTCTTTGGAATAGACGGTTTGATAACGCTCACGATCGTCAAGCTGCTCTTTAATGTACGGAGGCAGCGGCATTTCACCTAAGGATTCAAGTACTTCATAAAAAATGCCTGTATACTGAAACTCAACTTTTCTTCCGCCATGTTCCAGTTCTTCTGTACATACCGCTTTTAATCGTCCATCACCAAATGTAATGACGGTTCCGTTTTTCACACGTTTTGCTGGTTTCACGAGCGTTTCCCATTTGTCTCCTTCTTCTTGTTTCAAAAGAAGCAGCTCCACTTTAGCACCCGTATCCTCTTTCGTTCCAAACAGACGTGCAGGCAATACACGAGTATTGTTTAAAACGAGACAATCACCCTTTTGAAAGTAATCTGTGATTTGCGAGAATGTATCATGTGTGATGCCACCTGTTTGTTTATTTAAGACCATCAGTCTTGATGCATCTCGTTTTTCAAGCGGCACTTGTGCAATCAATCTTTCTGGTAAATCAAAATCAAATAGTTCTAACTTCATTTCCTTCACCTATTCTGTAGTTAACTAGTTAACGTTATTTCATCCGTCCGAAGACATTGAGTAAAATGGTTAGGACGATGCTAATGACAATGCATGTAATCACAGGAAAAAAGAACGTTACGTTCCCTTTTTTCACGAAAATATCGCCTGGAAGTTTCCCAACCAATTGAAACACTAAACCTGCGGCAAAAAGGACACCACCTAAAATCATCAACATTTTAGGGAATTCAGTCACGAATCGGAACCTCCATATGAAAATGTTCATACGCTTCTCTTGTGACGACCCGCCCTCTTGGTGTTCTTTGCAGAAAACCAATTTGCAGTAAATACGGTTCGTACACATCTTCAATCGTATGTGATTCTTCTCCAATTGTCGCTGAGATCGTATCAAGTCCAACAGGACCGCCTCTAAATTTTTCAATCATACTTAAAAGCAGTTTATGATCGATATGATCAAGTCCGAGTCTGTCAACTTGCAGACGCTCAAGAGCATCTTCTGCAATGTCTTGTGTGATCGCATGATTTCCAAGCACCTGCGCAAAATCTCTTACTCTTCTGAGCAGACGATTGGCGACCCTCGGTGTGCCTCTAGATCTTCTTGCAATCTCTTCAGCTGAACGAATGTCGATCCCAATCTCAAACAGCTCGGCTGTTCTTGCTACAATGTGAGCCAAATCTCTTTGCTCATAGTATTCCAATCTTGCATGAACCCCAAACCTGTCACGAAGCGGAGCTGTTAAAAGCCCAACACGGGTTGTTGCCCCTACAAGCGTAAATGGCGGTAAATCAAGCCGCACAGAGCGCGCTGTATCTCCTTTTCCAATCACGATATCCAGACAAAAATCCTCCATCGCTGGATAAAGCACTTCCTCTATTGAACGCTGCAAGCGATGAATTTCATCAATAAACAGAACATCGCCAGGTTCAAGAGATGTTAAGATCGCCGCCAAGTCGCCAGGGCGTTCAATCGCTGGTCCAGACGTTGTACGCAGCTGAACATTCATTTCATTGGCAATGATCGACGCAAGCGTTGTTTTCCCAAGTCCCGGCGGTCCATATAAAAGGACGTGATCCAGTGTTTCCTGCCTCATCCGGGCAGCTTCAATAAATACGCTGAGATTATCCTTTACTTTCTGCTGGCCAATATATTGACTAAGCGTCTGTGGACGCAGACTTTGCTCAATGGCTGATTCATGGTTGTCTGCTTCAGTTGAGACGAGCCGTTCATCCATGAGACATCACCCTATTTCAACATTTTTTGTAAAGCTTTTTTCACATATTGATCGGTTGTAAGATTCTTCTCTTCTTTTAATAAAGGAAGAACCTTTTTGATTTCACGATCACCATATCCAAGGACACTTAAGGCTTCAACCGCTTCATCTAAAGCGCTTTGCTGTGTTTCAATCTGAATATGATCCTCGTGAGTAAATAAGTTTCCTATCATTTCTGGCACGACATCTGCGAGCTTCCCTTTCAGATCTAGAATGATCTGCCGTGCTGTTTTTTTGCCAACACCCGGGAATTTAATGAGGAAAGCTTCATCCTCCCGTTCGATCGCTGAAATGACAGCACCAGGATCACCGGAAGCAAGGATTGCAAGCGCACCCTTCGGTCCAATCCCTGTGACATTTAACAGTTTTGTGAACAATGCTTTTTCTTCTCGTGTTTGGAATCCATATAAAGAAAAAGCGTCTTCCTTTATGTAATGATACGTATAAATCGTTTCTTGTTTTGTTACTCGATAGATAAACGGATTTGGGGTATAGACTTGATATCCCACTCCGCCGTTTTCAATGACAACATATTGCGGGCACACATAATCAATGGTCCCTTTTACAAACTCTATCACCGTTTTCACCTCTTTGACTGTTCTCCATTGTAACATAAATCGAAGAGAAAACCGCAATAAAAGTTAACATATGTTCGCTCAGCCTTTTTTTATGGTCAACCCATGAAAAAGAGCTTGCAGTCTTCACACCAGCAAGCTGTCATACGATTAAAACGATTGTTCATTTCGGTAAGGTTTCATGACTTCAAGCACATGCTCAAATTCATCTTTTGTTCGAAATGGAATGCCTTGTGCAAGCTGCTGCTCTACATGACTTTCCAAACGGGACGTATCAATTTGAAAAAAGAGATGAATAGGCTCCGCCCACCCGTCAGGCCTTCCATGAAACGTAGAAATCACGCCGTCTTCTGATAATCCGATATATCCGTTTGCTTTACTCAAAGGCGATATATCGTCAATTTGCTTTCTAAAAAGGGCAAAATCCTCTCGCTGTTCTACCAATGTCCAGCCCTTATACTGGGCCCAAAATGTGTCTTTGTCTTCTAATGATGCCCGCTGTCTTTCAATACTTACATCGCCGTCTAGATAGACCTTTTCAAGCTGAACGTTGATGGTTTTTGACTCTTTTTGCAAGTGTTCTGCTGCTTCCATATCAACAGCGAAAAAGAGTACACTTGTCATGATAAGTCCTGTAACGAAATATTTCATCTTCACTTTCACTATTTACACCTCTTTAGAACATAAGATCGATGCATGACATATGTAGTTTGACCCATTTTGCTAAACATTAACCAAATCGATGTCTTGACACATAATGAGAGTCTTTCGTTGTATCCTTCGTGCGTAAATGTTATGTTTTATACAATCCATTGCTCTACCGAATCACATGGTTTTTTCATCATTCGTTTTTTAGCCGCATAAACTGAAACCAAAGAAGGTGAAGTCAATGTCAGATCTCAAAAGATTAGCCGAATCGATTCAGTATCAAGAAGAAAAGCGTTTTAATAAGCTCGTCTTTAAACCGGCTGAGCTTGAGCTGTGCGGCAAAGGAAGAAGTGCCTATGTATTTTCATACAAAAAAGACGGCAAGAAAATGGCGTTAAAAGTCTTTTTTCCTTCTTATCGAAACATCGCCCGCAAAGAGGCTGCAATTTATGAAAAACTTTCCGGCTCCTCCTATTATCCTGAGATTTACGAGTCTGGAGATCAGTATATTTTAATGGAATATATTAAAGGCTATACTTTCTATGAATGCCTGACAAAAGGAATTCCGATCAAAAAACAAATGATTGAACAAGTAGATGATGCATTAGAAGAAGCACGCGGTAAAGGTTTAAATCCTTCTGATATTCATCTACGAAATTTAATTTTAACAAAGGATGGCCGCGTGAGGGTCATTGACGTCGCCCGCTTCACGCAAACGAAAACATGTCATCAATGGGATGATTTAAAAGCTGCATACGCCTATTATCAAAAACCTTTTTTCCCTAAAAAAACGCCGCGTCTGTGGCTTGAAGTGATTGCTTATTTATATAAGAAAAACTGGTTGTCTCGAGGCCAGTTGAACAATCGAAATGATTTTACTGCCTAATGAAAGCCGCTCTCTTCGAGCGGCTTTCAGCGTGTAGACAAACCCTCGCATTCGGTGTCAGTCCTGCTTGCCGGTCCTCATGAATGTCACATTCGCTCCGGTACTCGTCCTTTCTAAGTTTTCTATCACGCTAAAAAGAAGACAAAGGACTAAAATAAAGATCATTTTAGCCCTTTGTCAAAATGATGAATCCGCTCTCTTTGACCGGATTTCTGTTTTATTCTGTTTCTACATGGATACTATTCACATTTAATAGGTTAATGATTTCATTATTCAGCTTAAACCAATGATTGGCTTCCTCAATTTTTTTATACACATCATAGGTAGCTGGACGTTTTAGCTCGAAATCGAGCACTTCCCCATTGTTCATATGAAATGTTACCTTAAATACTTTCATCATAAGATCACCTTCCACTCTCTTGTTCACTAACCGAATCGGTCAGCTCTTTTCATTCATTCTCTATTCAATCCGTTTCCCCTGCTTCTTTCCTTCTAAACACAAGAAGTTTAAATTTTGTTTAAATTCGCACAACATATCCATCTAGATACTCTTCAAAAGAAGTATATTGAATGAAAAGGAGGCTGTCTTTATGAAACAAAAGAAAAAACGAACATCTCCAGAGAGACAAACAGTCCTGTTTCATTTAACAGATGCCCTCATCCCAAGTATTGAAACGATGGCGGTTGCAGTAAGAGCATTTTTGCACCTCGTGAGAAAAGCCATTTCAGCCGTTTTATAAACCCCCGCACTAGAGGAGTGGGAGGTTTTTTTAGGATTGATAGATTTGACTTCCTTGACTGATAAACTCTTTTGCCTTCTTCTCCATCTCTCTTTTCACTTCTTCTGATTGGTTGCGGATGTCATGGGAAATTTTCATACTGCAAAACTTTGGTCCACACATGGAACAGAAATGAGCGGTTTTAGCACCTTCAGCAGGCAATGTTTCATCATGGAATGACAGCGCTCGTTCTGGGTCAAGTGACAGGTGAAATTGATCCCACCATCTAAATTCAAATCTCGCTTTTGATAAGGCATCATCACGCTTTTGAGCAGCAGGATGTCCTTTTGCTACATCAGCTGCATGTGCGGCAATTTTATAGGCGATGACGCCTTCTCTTACATCTTCTTTGTTCGGCAGACCTAAATGCTCTTTTGGTGTTACATAGCACAGCATGGCGGTTCCATACCAGCCGATCATCGCCGCACCGATAGCGGATGTAATATGATCATATCCCGGTGCAATATCTGTTGTTAGAGGGCCTAACGTATAAAAAGGTGCCTCTTTGCAAATCTCCATCTGCTTATCGACATTCTCTTTGATCTTATCCATTGGAACATGTCCGGGTCCTTCAATCATGACCTGTACATCATGTTTCCAAGCGATCTCTGTCAATTCTCCTAACGTTTCGAGCTCTGCAAACTGTGCTTCATCATTTGCGTCCGCAATGGATCCAGGTCTGAGCCCATCCCCAAGCGAAAAGGCAATGTCATACGTTTTCATGATTTCACAAATTTCTTCAAAATGGGTATACAGAAAGTTCTCTTGATGATGAGCGAGACACCATCTTGCCATAATGGCTCCGCCTCTTGAAACAATTCCAGTGACCCGCTCTACTGTGAGCGGAATATACCTTAACAGGACGCCCGCATGAATGGTGAAGTAGTCAACCCCTTGCTCCGCCTGTTCAATTAATGTGTCTCGGTATACTTCCCACGTCAAATTTTCTGCGATTCCATTCACTTTTTCAAGTGCCTGATAAATTGGGACAGTTCCTACTGGGACTGGGCAATTGCGGATAATCCATTCTCTCGTTGTATGAATGTCCTTTCCTGTAGACAGGTCCATCATCGTATCTGCCCCCCATCTAATTGCCCATGTCATCTTCTCCACTTCTTCTTCAATGGACGATGTCACAGCTGAATTGCCAATATTCGCATTAATTTTCACGTGAAAATTCTTTCCGATGATCATCGGCTCACTTTCAGGATGGTTAATATTCGCTGGAATGACCGCTCTTCCACTAGCCACTTCCTCTCTAACAAACTCGGGACTTAGCTGTTCTCTCAAAGCGATAAACTCCATTTCAGGTGTAATGATCCCCTTTTTTGCATAATGCATTTGCGTCACACAAGCACCTTGTTTCCCGCGGAGCGGCACATGATGAAAATCTGTATGGGCAGCTTGAAAGGATTCTTTCCCCTTCAAGCGATACCCATTATCTTCTGGCTTTACTTGACGACCTTCATAGCTTTCAGTATCTTCTCTTTCCTTAATCCATGCTGATCTCAGGCGCTTTAACCCCTTTGTGACATCAATATCAGCCTCCTCATCTGTATAAGGCCCACTTGTATCGTACACACGAATCGGTTCATTTTGGATATCACCTGCTTGTGTCACTGTATTTGTGAGCGTAATTTCTCTTTTTGGCACCAAAATATCAGGTCTTGAGCCTTGTTCATATACCTTTCGACTGCCTTCAAAGTTTGATAATAAAGATTGCGTTGATGGAACATTTGTCTTTTCATTCATTTGCTGTTCTCTCCTTTTTTTCGTGTCACCGGACAGGATGGAATCAGCACCAGCAAAAAACCAGATTCTATGTAAAGAACCTGGTTTCGTCGTCAGAAAAAAACATGTATGCCATACACATGGCACATGTATCATCTTCAACTTCCCCACGCTGGTACGAGCCAGATCAGGTCCAAAGGGTTAAGAAGCTTGTCTTCTCTCTCAGCCCGCATTTCCGGGCACCCCTAGTCACTTATATTGATTTCCACAACAGTGTAGCATAGCTGAGAAATGAAAAAAAGAAGTTTCAGGAAAATAGTTCCTTTCCCCTACAATGAATACACGATCTTCACGATATACATCTTTCTATACACGATCTATCTCTCTCATTTCGATTAAATCAGTAATAATCATTGATCCTTTTCTCCTGATATGTATAATTAATCTAAACGGAGAATTTTTATACAAACATGATTCAAAGGAAGTTCTAGTCGATTGCAAACATTTCTTACATTTATCGTCGTTGGATTCTCAATTGCTCTACCTGTTGGAGCGATCACGGTTGAAATGACAAAGCAGGGATTAAAAAACGGATTCTTTCATGGATTAACTGTAGGCGCTGGTGGTATGACCATCGATATATTGCTCATCTTGGCTTTATATGCTGGATTTGCTCAATTTTTATCTTTGCCCTTTATCCAAATTCCGCTCTGGCTGATCGGTGCCATTTTTTTAATTATTCTTGCCTACGATTCGATTAAAAATGCGGATCAAGACATTCATTTAGCAGGAGAAAAAGTGAATAAATCATTCGCTAAAACATATCGAAATGGTCTACTCGTAGCGGTATCCCCTGGAAACCTTGTGTTCTGGGTATCTGTGTTTGGTGCCGTACTCGCAGATGCTTATACGAATACAAATTCATCTGAATTTATATTGGCTGCTGCTGGTATTTTGGCGGGGATTCTTCTTCATGACATCGGTCTTCTCACGATTGTTTCTCTAACAAGAAAAGTGATGAATCGAACAATGATTAAGTGGACATCCATTATTGCCGGTATTTTATTACTTGGATTTGGCTGTTATTTCTTTTATGAATTTTATATCGGGATTAAGGTGTATTTTTAAAGAAAAGGCTAAAGTTCATGACGAACTTTAGCCTTTTTTATTCCAGCCTATCGGGTCATGCCTGTCTGACCTGTTTCAAATTGCGTTTTTCTCATATCTCTGAAGCGTGTAAATGCGCCTTCGTCTTTAATGACTTGGACAGCTCTTCCATCTGCATAACGAGTCGCTGCTTCTTCTACTTGTGATACACCCTCTGATGTCAAGCGCCCATCTGTTTTAAGAGCAATATACACATTTTCATCCGTCACCATGACTTGTGAGTCTGTCACATGGTTCATTTTGTTCACTCGGTTGGCGATTTTTCTTGAACGCTGGATGTTCTCTTGTTTATCGTAGCCAGAGAACGACATTTGGTTATGATAGTTCATATCTCCATGACTGTAGCGTCCATCTCCACCAGTAAGCGGCATTCTCACTTGATCCTGTGTAGGGCGTGAACGATAATCAACATTCGTTGTATTTCTTCCGTTCATTCCCTCCATAAGCTCAGAAACCGGTCCTTGATGATCTTGATTGTTGTCTGTTGCCTGTTGATTGGAGTGGTATCCAACTGGCTGGCCAGATTGATTATGACGTGTATCTACACCCGCATTGTTATTTGTACCACATGCCGTTAATCCAATAGGTAGAAGCACTAAGGCGATTGTTTTTTGCCATTTTTGTCTCAAACGAAAAACCCCCTGTACAAATTGAATCTCATGAGCGCAAAACAGGCTCTGTTTTAGCATGTACAGTTGAGGACAAAAACAAGCTGTCAGTTATAAACAAAAAAAGGAACGATTGAGATCGTCCCTTGTGTCATTAATCTTCTTCGTCTTCTTCTGGTCTTGCAAAGACAGATGGATTTTGATAAGGCTGCTGCATATAAGGCTGAGCTGGATAAGCACCCATTTGACCATATGGAACAGGGTTTGGATAATGTCCAGGCCATGGCTGATGATGCTTCATACCATCATCGCATCCGCAGTCTTCCTTGCCATATGCTTCATTTGGAGCGTTTGGATAAAAGCCTTGATTGGCATTCGCATTCGCTCCTGCATTTGGATGCATATGGTGGTGCCAGTGATGCCCGTCGTTTGCATGATGCTCGTGATGTTCACCGTAATAAGCTGGTGCTTGATACGCAGGGTAATACGGCTGAGCCGCCGGATAAGGGTACGGCATCATGTGATGGTGATAATACGGCTGTACCGGATAACAAAGGCCTGATCCCGGCAAAATAGGAGAAGCGGGTACCATTTGCTGCGGATATGGATACATTGCTGGCATGTAATGACCATGACCATAACCATAATAAGGATCATATGATTCTTGATGATGGTGGTGATGCTCTTTATTTTCAGCCATGCCCCCTACTGCTGCCCCTCCAACATTCGGCATTTGCGGGAAATTAGGAAGGTTTGGGTAATTACTATGCTCCATATCTTTTCCCTCCTCTTTTTGATGTGGGATATGAATGAATGGATCATATCCCTTTGCCACTTCATCTTTGAAATGATCCTTATTTTCATGATGAAAATGGTCCTTGTGATCTTTATGATCCTTTTTCTCATGAACATGATCTTTCTTTTCATGAACGTGATCTTTTTTCTCATGATGTTCTTTTTTGGGAGGAGGCGTGAATGGCTGGTAGAGATTCGTCTGATAATAGTTTACATCAACTTGTGGAAAAACTGGCTGTTCAATCTTTGGTACTGGTGGCACATAAGGTACCGGTTCATTCGGCTTTTCCTTCGGCTTCGTATCTTGAACTTGCACGACATCCTTTGGCTTTTCTTTTACATACGGGTGTTCTTTTGCTTTTGGCATTTCTTTTGCTTTGTGATGATCGGTTTTTACAGGAACACCACTAGATGGAATTTTGATTTTCATTCCTGGCATAATCAAATCTGGATTACTGAGCTGCGAATTTAATTTTTTCAATTCTTGAAAGTCGACTCCGTACTTCTTTGAAATTTTCCAAAGGGAGTCTCCTTTTTGCACAATATGAATTTTCAACGTTTTCCCCTCCTATGCAAAACGTGAACGTAGCGGTTATGTCAGAAGTACAATATGTTTCAACATAAATTTATGCCTATTTACAAGCCGATATGATAAAAACTTGTTTTCTGATAGGAGGGGACACTTCATTATTTAATGGTGAGCATCTTATTTAAAGCGAGCAATGCCTCTTTTGTCGTCTCTTCATTCACTTGAATCAAACCGACCGGCTCCCCTTTTTCAATGCTTTCAAGTGACCATAGTAGATGAGGCAGATCAATACGGTTCATTGTCAAACATGGACACATATCTGGATTGAGGGATTCGATTTGTTTGTCAGGGTGCTGGTCAATGATGCGTTTCACTAAATTCATTTCTGTTCCAATGGCCCACTTACTTCCTGCTGGTGCCTGCTTGATCGTATCAATAATAAATTTCGTTGAACCGGCTAGATCAGAAGCCTTTACAACTTCATGCGCACACTCTGGATGAACAAGAATCTGTATGTCACGGTCACGTTTTCTCGTTTGTTCAATATTCTCAATGGTAAATTTCTCATGAACAGAGCAATGACCTTTCCATAAAATCATTTTGATTCGATGAAGCGGTTGGTCGGTGATGAGCTTTTCTTCTATTTGATCCCAGACAGCCATTTCCTCTAGCGGAATCCCTAAATCATAGGCCGTGTTACGCCCTAAATGCTGATCAGGAAGAAAAAGAATCCGCTCTTTTTGGGTCAGCGCCCACTCCAATACTTTTTTAGCGTTTGATGATGTGACAGTCGATCCGCCATGTTTGCCGACAAATGCTTTAATATCAGCCGTTGAGTTCACATAAGTCAGCGGAAGGATCGTATCCCCAAACAGCTCAGTGAGCCTATCCCACGCCCTGTCTGTTTGTTTCATGTTCGCCATATCTGCCATTGAACAACCTGCTCTCATATCTGGCAAAAAGACGTGCTGATTCTTTTTTGATAGCATATCGGCCGTTTCTGCCATAAAATGAACCCCGCAAAATACAATGTATTCTGCTTCGTGATTGTCAGCAGCAATTTGTGCAAGCTGCAATGAATCACCTGTCACATCAGCAAATTGGATGACTTCATCTTTTTGATAATGATGACCTGGTATAAAAAGCTTTGATCCAAAAGCGCGTTTAATCTCTAATACTCTCTCTTTCATTTCATCATAAGAGCGCTGTTTATATTCATCTGGCATCATGGCTGTATGCTGCGCTGCTAACACATTAAGCATGGACATGAGTCGTTCCCCCTTTATGGCTGAATTCCATATTCATACTAAAATCGAATGATGGAGCAGAATGTGTGAGGAATCCAAGTGAAATAAGGTCTACACCTGTCCCCCGGTAGTTAGCCACATTCTCTAACGTGATGCCGCCTGATGCCTCTGTCAATATGGTTTCAGGGGTCATTTGTTTAAAGCGCTTCACTTCGTCTGGAGAGCAGTTGTCAAACATGATGACATCTGCTTTGGCATCAATGGCTTCCATCAGCTGTGCTTCTGATTCAATTTCCACTTCAATTTTCACCATATGACCGGCGTATGCTCTTGCTTTCTCCACAGCTTCCCTGATAGAACCACAAGCCGCAATATGATTATCTTTAATCATCACCCCATCTGATAAGCCGAAACGATGATTCTTTCCGCCTCCGACTTTTACTGCGTACTTCTCCAGCATGCGCAAACCGGGTGTCGTCTTTCTCGTATCACAAATCGTAATAGATGGATCAGCTAATCGCTCTACTGCTTCATGCGTTAGTGTAGCAATCCCTGTCATTCTTTGCAGGATATTCAACACCACCCGCTCCCCTTTCAGCAAGTCGTTGACGGGGCCTGTTATTTGTGCCAGTACAGCCCCTTCATGAATCCAATCACCTTCCTGGAAAAACAGCTCAGTTTGAACTTGTTCATTCAGCAGTTTGTATCCCATATCAATGACTTGTGTCCCGGCCAATACGCCTGATTGTTTCGCCATGATGTAAGCTGTTCCTTTCTTGTCTCCAAAGATGGCATCAGCGGATACATCTCCAAACCCAATATCTTCTTTTAAAAAATGAGTGAGCATTTGCTTTAACTGTAAACGTTCCATTTGGCACCAATCCTTTCATTTTTTACGGTATAAATATGGCCCTGTTCATGTACAATCTGTTTTGCTCGCCACGAAGCATCGTGCCGATTTGGATAATCGGTGCGATAATGACCGCCCCTGCTTTCTGTTCGGAGTAATGCGGACCTGACAAGGCATATCGCTAAAGCCCATTGATTGCTTATTTCGATCTGTTCATTTGTGATATTCTTCACATTAATTTGCTGAAAAGAGACTTGTTCTAAATGATCGAGCAAGGCCTGTAAACCTTTCTCATCTCTCACAATTGCGGCATATGCTGTCATCCATTTTCTGAGCTGAGCCTGTGACACCGTTGGGACCGACCATACTTCTTGAATTGAAGGAGCAAGGTTTTTATCTTGCTGGGCTTGCAACCGCTCAACATACCGTGCCGCCTTGTTTCCTAAAACGAGACCTTCTAAGAGCGAATTACTTGCTAGTCGATTGGCGCCGTGTAAACCTGTACAAGCTGCTTCACCAATGGCGAAAAGTGATGGAACTGTTGTTTCTCCATGTTCATTCACCTTAATTCCACCCATTAAAAAGTGCATACCGGGTGAAACTGGCAGCCGGCCGCTTGCCATATCAACTCCCGCACGCTGACACATCGCAGCAATCGCAGGAAAACGTGCAGAAAAATGCGGAATATCACGGATGTTAAGATAAATGGAATGACCGAGTTGCTGCTCATGGAAAATGGTCCTTGCCACCACATCTCTAGGCGCTAAATCGCTCTGCGGGTGTATTCCTTTCATGATCCGTCTGCCTGATTCATCTTCTAAATAGGCGCCCTCTCCCCTGACTGCCTCTGATACGAGACCGATCGCTTTACCTGAAGTGGTCAAAAGGGTCGGATGGAATTGCACAAATTCGAGATCTACTAGCTGTGCCCCTGCGCGATAGGCCATCATCAGACCGTCTCCTGTCACAGACGGATCATTTGTGTTTGTTTCATATAAGGATCCACAGCCACCAGTGGATAATACAACTGCATCTGCCGTCATTGTATGTACATGACCTTTCTCGTCTTTCCACACAACACCGGTACATTTCTCTTCATGAACTAATAAATCAATGACATGATGGTTTTCGTATACATGAATATGTGCGCCGAGCTTCCCCTTCAAAAACTGCACGAGGGTTTTTCCCGTTTGATCTCCTCCTGCATGCAAAATGCGATGGGTCGTATGGGCTCCCTCTTTACCTAACTGCGGGATTCCCGTTTCATCTCGATCAAATGGGCAGCCCTCTTCCACGAGCTTCTCTACAAGATCTTTTCCATGACGGACGATCTCCTGTACAGTTTTGTCATCATTGTGACCACACCCCGCTGCTAAAGTGTCTTGCACATGCTGATCGACAGAATCATGTGCGGAAAAGGCAGCAGCGATTCCCCCTTGTGCGAGCATGGAATTACTAGAGGAAAATTGTTTTTTTGTCATCATGATGACTTGGCAGTTCTCTGAGATCGTATTCACAAAGGAAAGAGCCGCAATGCCCGACCCCACCACAATGACTTTTTTGATAGATGACACAATTGCCCCTCCTGTCATTTACACCTGTCTTGACACATATCATTACACAACACTACAATAAATACAAGAAAAAATTTTCACACAGGAGATGGATGGATTTGATTTATTTAGATTATGCAGCTTCTACACCAGTTTCTGAGGAATCACTGCATGTATTTCAGCAGTTGAGCAAAGAATGTTACGGAAATGCGAGCAGCCTGCATGATGCAGGTGGAAGAGCAAATGAAATCTTGGCTTACAGCAGACAATCACTTGCAGCGATTCTAGAGGGCGAACCTGATGGCATTTACTTTACAAGTGGCGGAACTGAATCCAATATCCTTGCGATTCAATCGATCATAAATGGGCTGCCTCCACATAAACAGCATGTCATTACCACATCAGTAGAGCATCCTTCCGTTCATCATGCGGTCAATGCCTTGCAGCGTCTCGGTGTGAAGGTGACGGTCATAGAACCGAATCAAGAAGGAATCATCACAAAGGAGCTTCTCAAACAGGCTCTATTGCCTGAAACCGGACTAGTATCCATCCAGCATGCCAACTCAGAAACTGGGATTATTCAGCCATTAGCTGAATTAGCAACGCTCTTAAAAGAAAGAGACATTCTTTTTCATACAGATGCAGTGCAAACATTCGGAAAAATGCGTGTGTCGATTAGAGAACTTGGAGTTGATGCCCTCTCCATTTCGAGTCATAAAGTGTATGCACCTAAGGGCGCCGGTGCTGTCTATATGGGGGCACATGTCCCTTGGAAGCCTATATATCAAGATACTGTACAGGAAAATGGTCTACGCCCGGGGACAGTGAACGTTCCATGCATCGGTGCTTTTGTAGCTGCGAGCGAGCAAATCATGCTGAAAATAGATCAACAGCAACAGCTAGATATTCAGCTTCGTGATTATTTTCTTCAGCAGCTAAAAAAACGGAAGCTCCCTGTACGCATGCTGCAAGAAAATGATCAGCGCCGCACGCTGCCTCATATTATTGGTTGTTTTTTTGAAGGGTTTGAAGGACAATATGTAATGTTAGCTTGTAACCGGCATAGGATTTGTATATCCACAGGAAGTGCCTGCGCTTCTGGTTATCATCACCCTTCCCCTGCTGTGAAGGCATTACATGTATCAGATCGTGATGCCCTTCAATTCATTCGACTATCATTTGGACAAGGATCATCAAAGGATGACATCGATCAGCTTTTGCATACATTTGAGAGCTTGCAAAAGGAGAAGAAAGGAGCATAAAACGTGGAACAAGAGAGAAAACTCATTGGCGAAGAAAGAAGAAACGCCATTTTAAAGTGGCTACAAGAGACTGATACACCACTCACCGGAAGTTTTTTAGCTAAAAAAGCCGCTGTCTCACGACAAGTCATTGTACAAGATATTTCATTACTAAAAGCAAAAAACGAACCCATTATTGCCACAAGCCAAGGCTATGTGTATATGGCGCAGCATACACCGGAAACTGAAATTGAACAGATTATCGCTTGCAAGCACGATCCTCATCGTACAGAAGAGGAGCTGACACTGATTGTAGACTACGGTGTAACGGTGAAAGACGTGATCATTGAGCACCCTGTTTATGGAGAGCTGACGGCCTCTATTCGCGTGAGTACACGCAAACAAGTGGCTGACTTCGTTCATCATATTTCCAATACAGGCGCCTCCTACTTGTCAGAGCTGACAGACGGTGTACATTTACATACCCTTACTTCCTACAGCCAAAAGCAGCTTGACCAAGCCATTCAAGCGCTTGATGACGCTGGATTTCTCATTAAAGACTAAAAAAATAGTGTCCCCAGCAGGACACTATTTTTCATTCGTTAATTCATATGTTTGATAGCTGCCGAGCAGTTTCACCTCACAGCCAATCGCTTCTAATTCTTGAATGGCGCCAGGGACAAGTACATCATCCATTTCTTTTTCGATATCAATGATAAATAAATAGTGTCCAAGGCCTGTTTTTGTCGGACGCGATTCAATTTTGGACAAATTGAGATTCCGCCATGAAAAAGCTGATAACACGCGGTGCAATGCACCTGACTGATCATCCTTTGGCAGGCTGACAACAATGGTCGTTTTTGGCTTTGAAGAAAAACCAGAATTCATTGGGAACGATGCCTTCGCCTCTTTATGTAAAATAACAAAACGTGTATGATTGTGCGGATAATCATGAATGTCTTTTTTCGCAATCGTCAATCCGTACGTTTTTGCGGCGATTTCATTCGCAATCGCACCAACAGCTTCATCTGGATGCTCACTGATGTATTTCGCTGCATAGCCTGTTGATTCCACTGGCCGATGCGGAATATTAGGGAACTGCCTCTTCAAAAATTGATGACACTGCGCAATGGCGTGCGGATGTGACTGAATCACATCTAATGTCTCCCAGCTCTCCGCTCTCGATGGATGGACAAGCAGGTGCTGGCGAATCGGTGCTGTCATTTCGCCCACAATGGACAAAGCGTCCTCATGAATTAAATAATCAATCGTTAAGTTCACAGATCCTTCGAGTGCATTTTCAAGTGGAACGACCGCCAAATCTACTTCTCCCTTTGACACTGCATCCATACATTGCGGAATGGTTGCATAAGCCCGCTGCTCTGCATCTTTTGGAAAACAAGAACAGACAGCCAAATGAGTAAATGTGGCCTCTGGTCCAAAGTAACCTACCGTTAATTGCTTCATCTGCTATGATCTCTCCTTTTACGCCCCAGAACCTAGAATTTCAACTTTTTCGACAAATTCAAGTTTTCTTAATTGATTCATGACTGTATTGATATCATCTGCCATGCCGGCCGTACTGATCGACAGGGTGACATTCGCTCTTCCTTGCAGCGGAATCGTTTGGTGAATGGATAACACATTACAGCCAGAGTCAGCCACAATTTGCAGCAGCCTAGACAAAGCCCCAGACCGATCCTCCAGGTGGAAAAACAATGTGATGATCTGCTCTTTGACCATAGTATAAAATGGAAACACAGCATCTCGATATTTATAAAAAGCACTGCGGCTTAAATCCGCTTTTTGAACAGCATCGGCAACTGAATCCGCTTTTTTGCGATCGAGAAGCTTTTTGACTTCAAGCGTTTTTCGCATCGCATCCGGAAGTACATCCTCTCTTACTAAATAGAACGTTTCTTCTTTCACCTGTTTTCTCCCCTTTTAAAAACGGGAGAGCCCATGAACTGGACCCTCCTTTTGATCAATCGATAAATTCAAATTCAAATTCAAGCAGACGAATGATGTCTCCATCTTTTGCACCACGCTCACGCAGGGCATCATCAACGCCCATTCCGCGCAGCTGTCTAGAGAATCGTTTCACTGACTCGTCTCTTGAGAAGTCTGTCATCTTAAACAGACGCTCAAGTGCTTTACCAGTTAAGACAAACGTACCATCAGGATCTCTTGAGATCTCAAATGCTGCTTCTCCTTCATCAAACTTGTACATCACACGGTTATCAGAGAGCTCTTCTTCATTGTAGAGCGGGAATTCCGGTGTTGTTTCAAGCTGATTGGCGATTTCAAATAAGAGCTCACGAAGCCCTTCTCTTGTGATCGCACTAATTGGGAACACTTTATAGTCATCTGTTAATTTTTCTTTAAATGCCGCTAGATTGTCAGCTGCATCCGGCATGTCCATTTTGTTCGCTACAATGATTTGCGGACGCTCTGTCAATCTCATATTGTATTGCTCAAGCTCTTCGTTAATCGTCACGTAGTCTTCGTATGGGTCACGCCCTTCAAGTCCAGACATATCAATGACATGGACAATGACACGTGTACGTTCAATGTGGCGTAAAAATTGATGACCTAAGCCAACACCTTCGTGCGCTCCTTCGATCAGTCCTGGCAGATCCGCCATGACAAAGCTTCGGCTATCGTCTGTTTCAACAACTCCGAGGTTTGGCACAAGCGTTGTAAAATGATAATCCGCAATTTTTGGTTTCGCAGAAGAGACAATCGAAAGCAGCGTTGACTTCCCGACACTTGGGAAACCAACAAGTCCAACATCTGCAAGTACTTTTAATTCTAAGATGACGTCACGTTCTTTACCTGGCTCACCGTTTTCAGACAGCTGTGGTGCAGGATTGGCTGGTGTTGCAAAGCGTGAATTTCCACGTCCGCCACGTCCGCCTTTGGCAATCACAGCCCGCTGTCCATGCTCTGTCAAGTCAGCTAGCACTTGTTCCGTCTCGGCATCTGTCACAACTGTACCAGGCGGAACTTTAACAATCATTTCTTCCGCATTTCGGCCATGCTGGTTTTTACTCATTCCATGCTCGCCGCGGTCCGCCTTGAAATGACGCTTATAACGAAAGTCCATTAACGTTCTGAGTCCTTCGTCTACTTCAAAAACTACATCTGCACCATTTCCACCGTCGCCGCCAGCTGGCCCGCCTTTTGGCACATATTTTTCACGACGGAACGCCACCATACCGTTTCCGCCGTCACCGCCTTTAACATACACTTTAACCTGATCTACAAACATAACTTCCTCCGTTTCTCTGCATCACATATCTCGTTCTTGCCTCAAACAAAGCTCAATCATGGACTCATGATTCGTCACATGAAATTGCGTTATACTCATACATGGATAGTTTGCGTCATGAAACGCATTTAACGCATCCAAACTTGTTAATTTTCCTTTGAAATCAAAATATAAGATCACATCATTCTCTTCCTGATCCGTTTGGAAAGTGACCGTTAAATGATTTTCAGTTTTTTGGCAAACTGATTGATCGAATATCGAAAACAACTCCCGTGATACCGTTAGCAGCTGCGATTCATATGCTGATAAGTCCCGGGTTTCACCAAGCACTTCATATTCTAGGGTGATAAAATGCGACTCCCAATTAAAGGTTAGAAAGTAATAGGCCAATTGGGGAATTTTTAAATTTGAGAGTTTGGATTCATGCTGTGCTTCAATGACCATTTCTTCTATTATTTCGAACACTCGGTCATATTTTTCTAATGTCAAGTTGCCTTTGATTAACTGCAATTTATTCATCCAGTCGTGTCTTGAACGACTAAGCAGATGGATCAATTCATTCGTTAATGCAACGTGAGTTAATTTTTCGTTTTGTTTACTTGGTATCTCTTCCATTATCGCACTCCCAATCGTTTGGTCTCTCTTTTAGGAGTCTTATCATCAATATGTCTCCCTGAATTATAACAGAGAAGACAGCTTAGAAAAACACTAGTTATGTGAGGAAAGGTTGTTTTTTCTGATCGTATAGGAGAAAATGAGGCAAAGTCAGCAAACATTCTTTGATATTTATGGAGTGCATCTTCTTTTATCATCTTCGGTACTACTTGTAAAAAGCGCAAAAGCCCCCCTGAATAGTGAAAAAAACTCCAGTCAATGACCGGAGTTTTTAGCAATTATTGTGCCGCAGGATATACGCTCACTTTTTTACGGTCACGACCGAAACGTTCGAATTTAACTGTTCCGTCGATTTTAGCGAAAAGAGTGTCGTCGCCTCCGCGTCCAACGTTTTCACCTGGATAGATTTTCGTTCCACGTTGACGATAAAGGATAGAACCACCAGTTACGAATTGACCATCAGCACGTTTAGCGCCTAAACGTTTAGACTCAGAGTCACGTCCGTTCTTTGTAGAACCTACCCCTTTTTTAGATGCGAAAAATTGAAGATCTAATCTAAGCATGAAGTTCACCTCCTATTTTTTTGTAGATATTCTCACATAATCGTGATAATCTCGTTCAATTGTTTCTAAGGAAACGACCATGCCTTCTAAAAGCAGCTGAGCTTTTTCAAAGGTGACTGGATCTGTATCAGCTGGCAGTTCAAAAGAGAAATACCCGCCTTCATCTCCAATATCAAGCAGTGGATCCATTCCTGTCAGTGCAATAATTGAATTGACTGACCCGAAAACAACAGCAGATACACCTGCACAAACGAGATCCTGACCTTTTTCAGCAAACTCGGCATGTCCAGTCATCTGAAAAGACGTAATGCTTTCATCTGCTTTCGACCGAGTAATGGTTGCTTTGATCATATCACTCACACGCCTTAAGCGTTGATTTTTTCGATAACAACTTTAGTGTAAGGTTGACGATGACCTTGTTTCTTGTGGTTGTTTTTCTTCGGTTTGTACTTGAACACAGTAATTTTCTTACCGCGACCTTGTTTTTCAACTTTAGCCGTTACTGTTGCTCCAGCAACTGAAGGGTTACCCACTTTGACAGTGTCTCCGCCGACAAACAATACGTTTTCGAAAGTAACTGTTTCACCTGCTTCAGCAGTTAGTTTTTCAACATAAACAGTTTGACCTTCTTCAACTTTTACTTGTTTACCACCAGTTTCGATAATTGCGTACATCTCTGCACCTCCTAATAAACTCAGACTCGCCGAATACAGGGGGCCAATAGGCACTTTACACCTGCTCCGCGCGGTTGTAGCACGGGTGCTACATATCCATAACATTAAAAAATATATCAAATTAGACGCTGAATGTCAATGTATTTTCACCATTAGTACGGCAAAAGAAGATCTTCCATGGAAGAGGTGGTTCTTCGATCTGAAAAATAGGCATGAAGCAATTCATTTTCATCGAGCTGGCTCATTTTCACACCATTCCGTTCGATAATAATGGGGTGCTTACAGCCCCTTTGGAATCGCGCCATCACTTCATATATTTTCTCCTCAGCACTGGCTCTCAGCGGAATGAGTTTCTCTACCTTGTGCTCTTTTTTACCGTAATAACGTTCTAGTAAAAAACGTACCCTGACATAATGGCGCTGCCGGTGCTCCATCACAAGGGAGTAGGCTAAGAAAGTGAGCAGAATCCAGCCGTTGAATTGCAGTGGAGCAAAACAGAGTAACCCTGCTGTCAAAAGACCGAAAAAAATGAGTGAGCCTTTTATTGCAAGGGCATGTGCCTGTTGGAAAGGGTAAAAAACAGATAAGAGCAAAAAGAATAATTTTCCGCCATCAAGCGGCCAAATGGGCAAAAGGTTCACTAAAAAAATCGCTATATTATAAAAGGTAAACATCGTAAAGACGTCATATGAGATAAGTGAGGCTTCCATGAGAAGCCAGGCGACGAGCTGGAGCGGGACATGCTGAAGTGGTCCGCATAAGATGACGGCCAGTTCTTCTTTTAGCGGACGGTTCCCATGCTCTTCTACTTCTACCGCCCCGCCAAATGGCAGTAAAAAAATCCGCCGAATCCGCCAGTGATAATAACCAGCAGCCGCTGCATGTCCAAGCTCATGGACACAGACGATGATGAGCAGACAAAGCAGCGGCTTAATTTGACCTGACAGAATGGCAAATGCCATCACTATCCAAAGGAGCGGGTGAACATGGACCTTTGTCAGCATGAGCAGCCATCTATTCAAAGGTCATCACCTGAATGGGATCAATAAACTGTTCATTTTGCTTAATGGCGAAGTAATATGTCCCCTTCCCTTGTTCATCAAGCGCAATTTGACCAATTTTTTCACCCTTATCGACAAAATCGTATAAGGCCACATCAGCTTCTTTTAGTTGGCCGTACCAGCTGTAGCTGTTATCTGCATGCTGCACCACGACTGTGAGCCCTGTATCACTTTTCTTTTTCACCTCTACGACATAGCCTTCTTTCATACTATCGATGGCTTCAGCAGATGTTTCGACTTTGACTCCGGCACCATTTTGCGTGAAGGATTCCTGCACTTTTCCAGAAGCAGGGACAGCCAGTTCTTGATTGGCTTTTACGTCCTTTTGTCCTTCTTTTTTATCGGTTAAAAAGGCAAGTGGGTTTCCGACAGTTTTCTCAAACCACCGGTTGGCAGCGGCAAATTGAAAATCTTGTTCAAAGGTTTGACTGATCATCGGCTTCAGCTGCTGAAATGGCCCCGCCTGCCCTTTAAATGAAATAGCGGCAATTAGTACAAGAGAGGCAGAAAGTAAACATTTAAGCACAAACGTATTGGAATGAAATAACGGATGGCGAAATTTTTTAGTTTGGTGAGACGTTGACTCGTAGGAAGCCGAGCCAGAATGCTTTTCTTCTTCTGTTAACATGACCCATGGCGGAATATCATCTTTCTTCTTGAAAGCTGCCTTCTTAGGGGCAGCAGCTGGCTGCTTCATTTTGCGGCGCTGCGCTATTTTCTTTCGATACTCGTCCACTCTTTTCATAAGATCACCCTTTACATACAAACAGTTTGTACATTTTATGTGGCGACCTCATATGATATGCAACAAAAAGACCGATTCTCATCGAATCGGTCTCATCTCACGTGAATCATTATGCTCTTACACCGAAAAATGCTTTCAGCTTTGCAAACATCCCTTTGTTTTCTTCTTCAAAGGATTGAAGAGGAACAGATTCACCTAGTACGCGGCGAGCAATATTGCGATACGCGATGGAAACTTTATTTTTAGCATCCATGACAATCGGTTCACCATTGTTTGAAGCCTTAATGACATCATCATCATCGGCTACAATGCCGAGAAGATCAATTGATAAATGATGGACAACTTCATCCACATCCATCGAATCGCCATTTTTCGCCATGTGTGTACGAATGCGGTTCACAATCAAACGAGGCGGTTCAATATCCTCTTGTTCCAGCAAGCCGATAATTCGGTCTGCATCTCTCACAGCTGAAATTTCAGGTGTTGTGACCACAATCGCTTTGTCAGCACCTGATACAGCATTTTTAAAGCCTTGCTCAATTCCAGCAGGGCAATCAATGACAACATAATCAAAGTCTTGTTTCAATGATTGAATTAATTCTTTGATCTGCTCCGGCTCTACCGCCGTTTTATCGCTTGTTTGAGCAGCAGGTAAAAGATACAAAAGATCCTCGAACCGCTTATCCTTCACAAGCGCTTGGTGAATCTTGCATCTTCCTTCTACTACATCGACTAGATCATAAATAATGCGGTTTTCAAGCCCCATCACGACATCTAAATTCCGAAGGCCGATGTCGGTATCAACTAGACACACTTTTTTTCCTTGAATTGCTAGTGCTGTGCCTAAGTTTGCAGATGTTGTTGTTTTGCCAACGCCGCCTTTTCCTGAGGTAATCACAATAGCCTCGCCCAATTTCACATTCCTCCCTCAAGCCTTGTCAGATTAGGTCTTATATGAGCCAATTGCTGCAGGCGTTCAATGATCATATTGCCATCTATATCTAAATAAGCACATTCCATTTCATTTCCATCTTCTTTTTGATCCGGTGCACGGTTAAACACTTGTGCGATGCGAAGCTGGGTTGGAATCATATGAGATGCCGCAATCACAGCTTGTTTGTTTCCATTACATCCAGCATGCGCTACACCTTTTAATGCACCGAGCACAAAAATATTCCCCCCAGCACGAATAGTTCCACCAGGGTTGACATCTCCTATTAATAAAAGATCCCCTTCGACATAAAGCACCTGTCCAGAGCGTACAATTTTTGCTACAGAAGTAATCTCAGCCTCTGCTTTTAAACGCATCGCCTCTTCAGTTGACATGACGTCACTTTCAATAGAGTGAATGACAAGATGTTCATTTTCAGACACCGCTTCAGTCAAACGCGCCTCTTGATCCTCTGTTAAATACCGAAAACCAAGTTTAATATGCACATTGACTTTATGTCCTTCTCTTCCGTCTGTATATTGCTCAAGTAAAAGAACCTCTCGCAAGCCAGAAAGAAGGTCTTCAAACGAACAGTTATCATTTAACTGTAATGTTAATCCGTTTTTTGTACCTTTTATTGTCACATACTGCTGTTTTTGAGTTTTCAAGATGCTCACCTCAACAACATACTCATTTCGCCGTAAATGGACAAACTCCTGCTTTTATTCGTCGATCAGTCCTTGTTTCACATTGATGAAAAAGAGCCTAAGCGGCACAACAAGTATGAGAGACGCAGCAGTATTTAAAAGAATCGTTGGAATAAAGCGTTCGATGACATACGTATTAAAAGGCATAATGCCTGGTTGAATCGTCGCTTGAACGCCGTACACATAAAACTCCATCACTGCAACAGCAATCATCGATAGAAAGACAACGACTAACATATTCGTCTGGAGGACTTTGAAGGCTTTTGCTAACAAATAGCAGAGCGCACCAAAACCAAACATATGAACACCAAGAATACCTGTATACGAAATATCATATAAAAGTCCAAAGATAAATCCATAAATCACACCATATTTTTGATTCACAAAAGCTGTCATAAATACAAGTGCGAGTAAGATGAAATGAGGCGCTAAAATTTGATTGTCTGAAACAAATGGGAGCTTCACTAAATCGACAAAAATACTGTCAAATACGAAAATAAACAACATGACGAAAGCAAGAAGGACACGTTTCACGAGCCTTCCTCCTTCGTTAATTGAGATGCATCTGCCGTACTTGTGCTGCGATTCACAACAATCACGCGGTCTAAATTATTGAGTTCAGCAGCTGGTTCTACATAAATAATTTTTGTCAGTCCGTAATGGTCCGGCTCGATTTCGCTTACCTTCCCAATCGTCAAGCCCTGCGGGAATACGCCCCCTGCTCCAGATGTTTCAACAAGATCGCCTTTTTTGACATCCCCATCAGCATCGGATTTTAAAATGTTCATTGTCAGCATTTTTTTCTTGCTGTCATAACCGTTAATAATTCCATTGAGTTCTTCTTTGCCCTTTTTCGCAAAAATTTTCGTTGAAATTCTATTATTTTGATCTGTAGAGCTTAGCAACCTTACAGTCGACGTAAAATTGTTGAGCTTATCACTTTCAATTTTCCCAATTAACGCACCACTCTCATTGGTGACTGCCATATCTTTTTCAACGCCTTGTTTTTTCCCTTTATCAATCATAACAAAACTATCCCAAAGGGACGGATTTCTCGCAATGACTGTTGAAAGAATGGGCGTGTAGTCACGAATAGAGTTCACATATCCGAGCTGCTTGCGAAGCTTTTTGTTCTCATCTTCTAGTTCTTGAAGTTTCGCCTCATATTGGGTTTGTCCATCAAGTTTTTTTCGAAGACGCTCGTTTTCATCATATGTGTTCTTTAAATCTTGTACGTTCCCATAAATACCGGCAATAAATTGTGATGGTTTATGAAAGACACCTTGAAAAAAGCCTGTCGTATCCCCCACTAATTTTTCCGGCCATGAAGCACCTCTGCCGCTTTTCACTGAAAAACCAATCATGGCCACCAGTACGATGACACAGACAAGGAGCAACATTAATCTTTTATTCATAAAAAACTGCGGCATGTCTTACACCTCTTTATTTACGCCCAATTATCGATTATCTTTAGATTTTCCTTTGAACAAGTGAATATGTTCTAGTGCTTTCCCTGTTCCGATCGCCACACAGTCAAGCGGATCTTCAGCAATAATGACCGGCATTTTTGTTTCATCACTAATGACTTTGTCAAGATTACGCAATAATGCACCGCCGCCTGTTAAAACGATTCCACGGTCCATAATATCTGCTGCCAGCTCAGGTGGCGTTTTTTCAAGTGTCATTTTGACCGCATCGACAATTGTTTCCACCGTATCGCGAAGCGCTTTTGCAATTTCTTCTGCCGTAATAGAGATCGTTTTTGGGAGACCTGTTAAAAGGTCACGGCCGCGAATGTCCATCTCATCATGTACGTCAGGCTGCGCAGAACCGATTTCCATTTTAATCGCTTCTGACGTGCGATCACCGATCATGAGATTATACGTTTTACGAATGTAGCTGCTGATCGCATCATCCATTTCGTCTCCTGCAACACGGATCGATTGTGATGTCACAATACCGCCAAGTGAAATAATGGCTACTTCTGTTGTGCCGCCGCCAATATCTACAACCATGCTTCCAGTTGGCTCCCATACAGGAAGGTTAGCACCGATTGCCGCAGCAAATGGCTCTTCAATAGGGTATGCGTCACGAGCACCAGCTTGTCTTGTTGCATCAATGACTGCACGCTCTTCTACTGCTGTAATACCAGATGGTACACAAACCATCACGTACGGTTTACGAGCAAAAAGCCCTTTACCTTTTAATGCTTGATTAATGTAATATTTCATCATTGTTGCTGTCGTCTCGTAGTCTGCAATGACTCCATCTTTCATTGGGCGCAGTGCCACAACATTACCAGGTGTACGGCCGATCATGTTTCTAGCGTCATTTCCAACCGCCACTATAGACTTCGTATCAGTTTCCAAAGCTACGACCGAAGGTTCTCTCACAACAATGCCTTTTCCTTTAATAAAAACAAGCGTATTCGCTGTTCCAAGATCTATTCCAAGGTCTTTTGTACCAATTCCAAACATATGTATGTATCTTCCTTTCTTAAACCAAAATTCCCTTTAGGGAAAAACTCATAAACTCTATTATATCGTAAAACATTGAAAAAAAAAGTGTTACAAATACCCTTTTTCCTTCAAACTCACAAATTTTTGATCACCGATCACTAGATGATCAAGCAGCTGTATTCCAATCAGCTTCCCACATTCAAAAAGTCGCTGTGTGACTTCAATATCTTCCCTGCTGGGCGTCGGATCTCCAGATGGATGGTTGTGCACACATATAAATGAAGCGGCCGAACGTTTAAAGGCCTCTTTAAAAATTTCGCGCGGGTGAACAATCGACGAATTTAGACTTCCGATAAACACAGTATGTTTATGAAGAACTTGATTTTTGGTATTGAGATAAAGACAAACGAAATTCTCCTGCGTCAAAAATCTCATATCTTCCATCACAAAATTCGCACCATCCTCCGGCGTGCGGATCACATAACGATTGTCCGTCGTTTGATGGTGTAATCTAGTGCCGAGTTCTAAAGCAGCTAAAAGAGAGATCGCCTTTGCTTTTCCAACTCCTCGAATCTTTGACAATTCTTCAATCGAAGCTTCCTTCACAGAACGAAGACCACCAAATGTTTGCAAAAGTCTTGCGGACACTTGAAGAACTGATTCCTTTTTTGTGCCTGTTCTCAAAAGAATCGCGACAAGTTCATGGTTTGATAAGCTGCTTGGGCCATATTTGACAAATCGTTCGCGCGGCTTTTCATCATGAGGAAAATGCTTCAGCAGCATAGGGAAATGATTCAAGATCTACACTCCTTTTTTGATTCCTTCCCGTCATCAAAAAGGGTTGATACCAAATGTTTCAAGCACTCTGACTGTTTTAGCAATAGGGAGTCCTACAACGGAAAAATAATCACCGTCTATTTTTTGTACAAATAGGGCACCTTTTCCTTGAATGCCATAGCTTCCAGCTTTATCAAGAGGCTCACCTGTTTCAATATAGCGGTCTATTTCATCTTGTGTAAGCGGCCAAAATGTCACGTCTGTCTGTTCATAAAATGTTTCTTTTCTATTCTCTGATTGAATCGTGACACCAGTCAAGACTTGATGTGTCTTACCTGACAATAACTGAAGCATTGAGGCTGCATCTTCCTTGTCTTTTGGCTTTCCAAGACATTTGCCATCAATTGCAACAATTGTATCTGCACCAATGATCACAGCTTTGGGATGTATTTTTTGAATATCATTTGCTTTTTGTTCTGCCAACCATTGGACGTTCTCAGCAGGAGAAAGGTTTCGATTTATTTCTTCTTTTAAATCACTTGCTTGAATGTCATAAGAAAACCCTGCTAAATCAAGCAATTCTTTTCTTCTAGGTGATTGAGATGCGAGTATTAACTGGTTCATGTTTGTTCATCCTTTCAGGGTTTAGCCTAAGAAGTAAGATACCCATTCATCCTATCAAATGAACATCTTACCGACAATTGACGAAAATGCCATTTTCATGTTCCTACATCATTATGTTGGAAGCAAAAGAAAAAAACTAGTCATTTTTTGACTAGTTTGGCTATTAAAAACATGATTTTACGTATTTAGTTGATCTAATAGCGCTTGCTGAGATTTCCAGCCATTTTCAGCAGATGGGTCATTTAAAAGCTGAACAGCTTTCAGTAAACTGCTTTTAGCTGGTGCGTCGGTTGTTTTGGCATTTTCAAGCTCAGAAATCAACTGAGTGACTTCTTTTTGATCCACATCTTCTCCTGCAATCACCTTAGAGGATAAGACAGATGCCTTCTCTATTAAACCTGTCAGCTCATCCGGCACTTGAAACGAAAGCTCTTTTCCTCCCCATGCTTCAAAGTGCTGATCGATCAATTTTTTCCCAACGGCACTTGTCATGCCTTGTTCTGTGGCAAGTCCGGCAATCACATAATATCCATCATCCATTGATACCTTTTTACCTGCATATCCTGCCTCTTTTAAACTGTCAACTAAGTCATCTGCTCCTTTTTCAGAAGAAAACTTTCCAGCCTGCACCACAAAGGTTGAAAAATGACCTGATGCACTTTTTTCACCTTCATTGTCCTTTGACGTATCTGCAAGATCAGCCGGTGGTGCATCTCCCCCAGCTTTCGCCGAAGGCCCGCTTCCAGATGCTGAGACGCTGATATGATCGCCTCCTGATGGATTGGCAGATCCATCTTTACTTAAACTTAGTGCAAATACACCGAGGCCTGTCCCTAGAACGACTGCAAACACAATCGTTGTCATCACTCGTTTGAAGGGACCGCGGTTTTTACTGAACTTCTGGTCAAAAGAACCTTTTTTCTTTTGATAAGGTGTGACGACCTTTGGATCCGAATGGTAAATGTGATCAGCTGCATCGTCCCATTGAAAATCTTCTTCTTTCGGTTTGGACGGTTCTTCCTCGGAAGCGGCTGTCTCCTGTTCCGACTGCCTCTTTTCCTCCCAGTTCGAAAACGTCACTTGATCCTCTTGCTGTTTTTGAGGTTGATGCTCTTCTTCATGCAGCATTTCTTCCTTGCCATTAATATTGACCTTTAACCCTTGTTTTTTTGCCTGCCTTTTTTTCACTGTTATTCCCCGCTTTCTGACATTGTTTGTAAGAAAGACCTTTCTGTCCAATGAAATAGCGCGAATGTAACCCGTCCTTCTTTCTGTTTCACACTTTAACATAGCCAATAAAAAAAAGAACAAGACTTTTGTCGGCAGGTTCAAAAAGTGTTCGCCAATTTTCTCATCCAAAAAAATGACCAATTGGGCTTAACAAATCACCACAAAAAAGATAAAGCCAGAAAGAACAAGCGATGGCAGGAACAAAAGGAAAGGGTTCATTTGCCTTGTAAGAAAACACCTTTGCGTAAACCATTCCCGTGACAGACGAAAGAAAAAGAATGATCAGAAACGGCTTAAATCCGAAGCAAAATGCAAGCACACCAAATAGTTTGACATCCGCTCCCCCCATACTATTTGGCTTGAAATGTTCTAAACTATAAAACAAAAGAAGACAAATAAGAAGGGATGCCGCTCCTTCCCACCAAATAAAAAGTGGTTCTAGCGTGCGGTATATGACGAAAAGAGGAAAAAAGACGAGAAAGAGCTCGTTGGGTACTCTCATATAAAAAAGATCGCTCACGACAGCAATCACGAATAAACTACATAGACTCACAAGAAAAAGGCCCTCAAAAGAGAAACCAGCATGTCTATAAACGAGGAAAAAAAGGCCGCCTGTCAACAGCTCAACCAGTGGATAAAGCAAAGAGAGCCGGGTTCCACAATGCTTACATGACCCTTTCAATACAATATAAGAAACAAGCGGGATCATGTCATGAAAAGAAAGCGGCTCTTTACAAGCTGCGCAGTGTGATCGAGGAAAAAGAATGGACCGCTTCATTGGAAGCCTCTCACCAACTAGATGAAAAAATGACCCCATGACCATGCCTTTGAAAAACATAAAAAAATCAATCAAATTAGGTGACTCCTTCCGGAAATAGAATAGACCGGATTGTACCATAGCGATTCACCTTTGATCACCTTGCGAAAAAGTGAATTTCCCCCTCTCCTACATATCAAAAGAAAAAAGACGCACACTGCATAGAAGCAATTTGCGTCTTTTCCTTACTGTAAAATACGACTTCGTACATCTGAGATAAAATAAAGCGAACCTGTCACCAGAATCATTGCTGAAGGGTCAGCGCTTTTTTTCTGAATGAAGTCAAGCACTGTACGAGGGTCTTCATCAAACGATTTTGCTTTTAAATGGCTGCAAGCATAAAGCTTTTCCGCTGATTCAGCTCTTGGAAAGTCAAAGGAAACAAAATGAATCGATGAACTAATCCTTTCAAGCTTTTCGATCATTTGTTTGTAAGGTTTATCTTTTAACGCACTAAAACATACATGAACCTGTTTACTGGAAAAATGAGCTTGTACAGTTTCGATTAAACGGTCCATTCCTTCTTCGTTATGAGCACCATCTAAATAAACAAGAGGCTGATCTTGGATCTTTTCAAATCTTCCAGCCCACACCGCTTGCCGAATTCCTTCATACACTTGCTCATTTAGCACATGGATATATCCTTCTTGCTCCAGCCATTCGATCAGTAGAACGGCAAGGGAGGCGTTCTGCCTTTGATGCGTTCCGATTAACCCTGTCTCTAGCTGCGAGTACTCCCTTTTTGGGGTAGTGAATGTGAAGCGTTCGCCTGTTTCAGTCGGCTGCTGGTCCTTAAAGGTACATGTATCATGTAACGAGATAAACGGCGCATTTTTTTCTTCTGCTTTGTGTTGAATCACAGTAAGAGCTTCCGCTTGATGAACGGCCGTGATCATCGGAATCTCAGCTTTAATAATGCCAGCTTTTTCTGCGGCAATCTGATCAAGTGTGTCGCCTAAAATGGCCATATGATCGTGACCAATCGACGTAATTGCTGTTAAGATGGGCGCTGCCACATTTGTAGAATCAAGTCTTCCGCCAAGTCCTGTTTCCAAGAGGACAAAGTCTACTTGGTGCACATGGGCAAAATAAGCAAACGCACATGCTGTAATGATCTCAAACTCTGTTGCTGCACCAAGCTCTGTATCATCTAATTCATCAACTAAAGGCTTGATGTCGTTCACCAAACTCAGCCACTCTTCGTCCAAAATCGGCTCCCCATTTACACTAATTCGTTCATTGAACGTTAAAATAAATGGTGAGGTGAAGGTTCCAACTGAATAGCCCGCTGACTGTAAAATGGATCGAGTAAATGCAATCGTTGATCCTTTTCCATTTGTTCCAGCCACATGCACTGCTTTTATTTTTTGTTCAGGATGGTCTAGTCTGTCCATCAGCCATTTCATTCGTTCAAGTCCCGGTTTGACACCGAAAGCGAGTCTGCTATGAATCCATTCAATGGCTTCATGATAGGTTGTAAACAATGTCATCTCTCATTTCATACGAAATTTTCAAAAAAGACGACTCCATTCCGTTAGGAGCCGTCTTTTCAACATTATGCTTTCAGCTCTTCAATACGCTTTTGAACAGCTTCACGTTTTGCGACATAATCACGTTCTTTCGCACGCTCTTCTTCTACGACACTTTCAGGCGCTTTTTTCATAAAGCCTTCATTCCCAAGTTTTTTCTGTACGCGCTCAACTTCTTTTGTCAGCTTATCAAGCTCTTTTTGCAGACGGGCAATTTCTTCGTCTAAATTGATTAAACCTTCAAGCGGAAGAATGAGCTCTGCTCCAGAAATAACTGCTGTCATCGCTTTATCACTAGCAGGAACATCCGTGCCAATTTCAAGCACACTTGGATTCGTAAAGCGTTCAATATATGAACGATTTTTCTCTAAACGTTCCTGTACATCAGATGTGGATGCTTTGATATATAGCTCGACTTGTTTGCTCATTGGTGTGTTGACTTCACTGCGAATGTTACGAACAGAACGAATCAGTTCAACAAGCAGCTTCATATCAGCAGAAGCTTGTTCGTTGGAAAGCTCAGGCTTCACTTCAGGCCATTTCGCAACCGTAATAGACTCACCTTCGTGCGGCAGATGCTGCCAAATTTCTTCTGTTAAGAACGGCATAAATGGATGAAGAAGTCTCATCGTTTGATCTAATACATACGCAAGGATCGAACGAGTCGTTTTCTTCGCTGCTTCGTCTTCTCCGTAAAGCGGAAGCTTCGCCATCTCAATATACCAATCACAGAAATCATCCCAAATGAAGTTGTATAAGTGTCTGCCCACTTCTCCGAATTCATACTTATCAGCAAGCTGTGTGACACTTTCAATCGTTTCATTTAGTCGTGTTAAAATCCATTGATCAGCGACTGATTTTTCTCCTGTCAAATCAAGCTCATCGTACGTTAAACCATCCATATTCATGAGAGCAAAACGGGATGCGTTCCAAATTTTGTTCGCAAAGTTCCAAGTGGATTCAACTTTTTCAAAGCTAAAACGCAAATCTTGACCTGGAGAGCTTCCAGTCGCTAAGAAATATCTCAGTGAATCCGCACCGTATTTGTCGATGACCTCCATTGGATCAATTCCGTTGCCAAGTGACTTACTCATTTTACGCCCTTGTTCATCGCGAATAAGACCGTGAATGAGGACGTCTTTAAATGGTTTTTCTCCTGTGAATTCAAGACCTTGGAAGATCATACGAGATACCCAGAAGAAGATGATGTCATAGCCTGTTACAAGCAGATTGGTTGGGTAGTAGCGCTTGAAGTCTTCACTTTCTGCATCTGGCCAGCCCATTGTAGAGAAAGGCCAAAGCGCTGAACTAAACCATGTATCAAGGACATCGTGATCTTGCTCCCAGTTTTCAATATCTTCTGGCGCTTCAAGTCCCACGTATACTTCCTTCGTTTCTTTATGATACCAAGCCGGGATGCGGTGCCCCCACCATAGCTGACGAGAAATACACCAATCACGAATGTTTTCCATCCAGTGTAAATAGGTCTTCTCAAATCGATCCGGAACAAATTGAACTTGCTCATCACCTTTTTGCAGATTGATGGCTTCATCTGCGAGCGGCTGCATTTTCACAAACCATTGTGTTGATAAATATGGCTCCACTACAGCGCCACTGCGCTCACTGTGACCAACTGAATGCATGTGGTCCTCAATTTTGAACAAAATGCCTTCTTCTTGAAGATCTTTCACAAGCTGTTTACGACAGTCGAAGCGGTCCATTCCATTGTATTGAAGTGCGTTTCCATTCATTGTGCCATCTTCATTCATCACAAGAATGCGCTCTAGGTTATGACGGTTTCCAAGCTCGAAGTCATTAGGGTCATGAGCCGGCGTAATTTTTACAGCTCCTGATCCAAATTCCATATCGACATAGTCATCCCCGACGATTGGAATCTCTCGGCCTGTAATTGGTAAAACAACTGTTTTCCCAATCAAATGCTGATAGCGTTCATCTTCAGGATGTACAGCGACTGCCGTATCTCCCAGCATCGTTTCAGGTCTTGTTGTCGCAATTTCAATCGAACCTGATCCATCTGCAAGCGGATATCTCAAGTGATAAAACGCACCTTGCACATCCTTGTAGATGACTTCAATATCAGAAAGGGCCGTTTTTGTTGCTGGGTCCCAGTTAATGATGTATTCTCCGCGATAGATCAATCCTTTTTCATACAATTGAACAAACACTTGGCGGACTGCTTTATTCAAGCCTTCATCTAATGTAAAACGCTCACGCGAATAGTCTAGACCTAGACCCATTTTCGCCCACTGGCTGCGAATAAAATCGGCATACTCTTCTTTCCACTTCCACGTTTCTTCTACAAAATTTTCACGTCCGAGATCATAGCGGCTCACACCTTCTTCGCGAAGCTTTGCCTCTACCTTTGCTTGTGTTGCAATACCCGCATGGTCCATTCCTGGCAGCCATAAAACATCATAGCCCTGCATCCGTTTCATACGTGTCACGATATCTTGAAGGGTAGAATCCCAAGCATGCCCTAAGTGCAATTTTCCTGTCACGTTTGGTGGAGGAATGACGACTGTATATGGATCTTTCGTTTTGTCATTTTGTGCTTCGAAGAATTTCCCTTCAAGCCAGTACGTATAGCGGTCTTTTTCAATCGCATTTGGATCGTACTTTGTTGGCATTTCTTGATTATTTGTTCCCATTTGTGTTACCTCCACATTTTTTCGGCTGATGAAACATAAAAAAAGCCTTTTCATCCTTATAAAAGGACGAAAAAGCTTTTTCGCGGTACCACCTTTTTTCACGAAACACTTAGACGTGTCCCGTACTCTCTAAAGGATAACGGGGATCTCCCGAATTTCTCTACTACATGTTTCAAGAAATTAAGCTCACAGGCGACCTTCCAAGCAAGTGCATCCTAGAAAACCTTTCAGCTATTGGTTTCCCTCTCTTTAGGGTCTTGCTCGTACTCTTCCTGATCCACGCTTACGATATATCACGTTCATCAGCTTATACTCATCTTTTATTAATATTACTAAATGCCTTTTGTTTTCGTCAATCATCTTTTCCGCTTTTCTTCTTCTTTATACAAATTGGGCAGGCACCCTTTGCGTTATTGCCCATATGATAATAACAAAATAAAGAAGGAGGGCGTTTTATTTTGAAAAAGATCAATCCTTACACACTCCCCCCATGGCTTAGACAAATTCGGGCAGTTGCCTCCCAAGTCGTTCTCCCGATTGCCATATTTCAAGGCTTTCGCACGATCATTTTTCCCACAACATTTGACGTCCTCATCTTAGGAATTCTCATATTTCTCGCCTGTGCCTTTCATCTTGATTGGTTTTAAGAGAGCTGAAAGCTGCAGGCTCACTCTTATGTATCGATTACCCCATGTTAGACATTTGACAGCAAACAACCTCGTCACTCTTCTGATGACGAGGCATTTTGTTCTTCTTCAAGGCGTCTAGCCTGCTCAATTTCGTGTATTTTCATGACGGTCGGCTCAGAATTTTTCATTTGCCAATACGCCCTTAACAGCTCCTGACAACTTTCCATCTCATCCTGTCCGCCTGCTTCATAGGCTTTCACCGTATCAAACAAACCCTGCGGATAAGCGAGGTAGCTCAAGAACAAATGAATCTCTTCCTCACGAAGTTTATTTCCCTTTTGATACGTATAAAACAAAGATGTGCATTCAGGACAAGGAGTAGGGTAGGTTTTGAATGTACGATAGTAAAAGGTCAAAAGGTCATAAATGGGGGCAGCCTTTTTGGACCGCTCAAAATTGGTGAAATGTCCTGTACCTACATCATTGTACAAAAAGTGATGGATCGACAATTGCCCATGGTTTAACACAATACGTGTCGTCTCTCGGTCTTTCATTTCCTCATGCCAATCCTCTAAACGTTCAAGTGCAAATTCACTTGCAGACATCGCTTCTGAAAAATACATAGCAGCAGCCAGCTCAAATGGCGACATAAACCATGTTTGTTCTGCCCGCTCGATAAATCGTTCATACATGTCTTTCTCTGTTTCCCATTTGCTTTTCATTTGCGTGTAGTGAGCTTCTATTTCCTGCTCAGTAATGTCCATCATGACTTCTGTTCGTTTATGAAGTCTTGCAATCTCTTGAAATAAATATTCATGTTTATCGTCCTGCTCTTCTCTCTTTTCATTCGTCAGCCATGGCATAAGGTAATACGTGTACTGGCTTTCTCGTTGATTTGAGAAAAAGGAACCGCTCTTCGTGCGATAAATCGGCACAAAGGAGCGATAGCCTTTTGATTCTAGTTCAAGCATTTGCTCTGTAAATTGCATTTGTCGATGGGGTTTTACTCGCTTTAGTGCAAATACGCCCTGCTTTGTATACACTCTAACGACAGCTGGACTGACAGGTTCGATATATTCAGCCTCAAGCCCATATTCGTATAGGACAGATTGGATTTCATCCACGTTCTCTCACCACATTTTCTCGGTCCATCATCTCATACTATGCGTTGCTTTTTTGATATTCAGGAATATAAAGAATCTGCCCTTCTTCAAGCTCTGCATCCACCGACAATGAATTCGTTCTAAGCAGCTGCTGCACATTCAACTGATATCGCTCACAAATACGATCGACCGTATCTTCTTGCTGAACTATACATATTTTCATGCGAGAAAAATCTTCCTCCTCCTGCTTAGCGAACAGCTTCGTTAAATAAAGAGAATTCTCACTACCAGACGCTTCTCTCTGGTCATCTTCAAACTCCTCAGCTTCTTGAGCTGATTCATACACCTTTGGTGCTTCACGTTCATATAACCGTTCAAACTGATAGCTGTCATCCCGCTCTTCCTGCGTCTGTTCCATCTGATAAGCAGATGATTCAAAGGCCGGATAAGCTGGCGGCGCTTCTTCTTCCTTGCCCTCTGCTTCAGGGTCTTTCCTTACTTCCACCTCAAAGAACGTATCATCCCGCTCCTCTTCTTCTAACAGCTTAGGCGGGTCAAAGAATGGCGGCTCTTGTACTTGAGCTTCTGGGAAGGAACGATACCCAAGCGCCACGGCTTCTTCTTCCTCATATTCCTCTTCTTCTACTTCTTCTGCTTCTTCCACCATCACCGTCTCGATGTCTATTTCATCCTCTTCTTGTTCGGTTCGCACTTCATGCTGCAAAAGAGCCTGCTGTTCTGCATTTTCTTCATGCTCTTCACCTTGCAGCATTTCTTGCTCTTCATATTCAGACTGCGCCTGATATTCATATGTGACATCGCCATATTCCTCTTCAGCACGATGGACAAATTCATATGGCTCTTCTACAAGCGGTTCAGCCGCTCCATCATCTAACAGACCTTCAATGGCCAAATCAGCCTGAATCGTCAGCAAACGGCTTTCTGTCAGCTGGTAATCAAATGCATCAATAAACACAAATACATCATTTAAATGACTAATTTTGTTCTTCGGGATCGTGATATCCACCGGAAATTGATGCAGCAACTCCGCCGTTCCATCCTCTCTTACCTTCACCTCATCAGCCTGTCTGTATGATGCATAGGAACTGGATTCACCCATTAGCTCCTCTTGATTTATGTTGTATTCTCCTGTTAGCTCGAGTGAACCTCTAATGGAAACATAATCATTCACTTCTTGAACGAGAATGTCAGGATCGAGAGAAATTGACAGCAGCTCACTGACTTCCTGTCCGTTTTTGAAATAAATGGACTCTTCTACCGAAAACTGTAATCGATTGTTTTGAGACAAGTCGGTGTCCTCCTTTCATCTAATCCTTCAAAATAAAATTAGATGTCAATACAGGTGTATGAAGGAGGCGGTGAAAATATGATTGGTTTTATGCAAAGCAAAAAGCCGATATGTCTCCATATCGGCTTTTGGTTACTGAGCTAATTTTTGAAATACCTTTTCAACTGTCTCAATCGTATACTCGATGTCTTCGTCCGTATGAGCAGTTGATAGGAACAGCCCTTCAAATTGTGAAGGTGGAAGGAAAATGCCGTGATCAGCCATTTCCTTGTAGAATTCAGCGAATAAAGCGAGGTCAGCTGTTTTCGCTGTATCGTAATTGACGACTTGTTCGTTTGTAAAGAAGAATCCGATCATAGAACCCGCACGGTTAAATGTTAACGGAATCCCATGTGCTTTCGCCGCTTTTGAAATGCCTTCTTCCAAACGATCTCCTTTACGTCTAAACTCTTCATAAGACTCAGGTGTCAGCTGTTTTAATGTTTCAAGACCTGCTGTCATCGCAAGCGGGTTACCAGATAACGTTCCTGCTTGATAAATCGGGCCGCTTGGCGCAATTTGTCTCATAATGTCCGCTTTACCGCCATAAGCACCAACTGGCAGGCCGCCTCCGATGACTTTACCAAGACATGTCAGATCAGGCGTAATGCCAAAATAGCCTTGTGCACAATGATAATCCACACGGAAGCCTGTCATGACCTCATCAAAAATGAGTAAAGAGCCATATTGCTCAGTGATGTCTCTCAATCCTTGCAAGAATCCTTCCTGCGGAGGGACAACCCCCATATTTCCTGCAACTGGTTCTACAATGACACCTGCAATGTCGTCTCCAAATTCTTGAAAAGCGACTTTGATGCTTTCTAAATCATTGTATGGAACGGTGATCGTATTGCTTGCCGTACCTTCAGGGACACCAGGGCTATCCGGAAGTCCAAGCGTTGCCACACCCGAACCGGCTTTAATGAGCAAAGAATCACCATGACCATGATAGCAGCCTTCAAATTTCACAATTTTGTTTCTGCCTGTAAAACCACGTGCTAGACGAAGCGCACTCATCGTCGCCTCTGTTCCAGAGCTGACCATACGAATGACCTCAATAGAAGGAACTCGTTCTGATACAAGCTTAGCTAATTCATTTTCAACTAAAGTAGAAGCACCGAAGCTTGTACCATGTTCAGCTACTCGCTGAATACTTTCAACCACACGGTCATTCGTATGCCCTAAAATAAGCGGTCCCCACGATAAGACATAATCAATATATTCATTTCCGTCAATATCGTATATTTTTGCGCCTTTGCCTCGTTCCATAAAAATCGGGTCTGTATTGACTGATTTAAATGCTCGCACAGGGCTGTTTACACCACCCGGCATTAACTGCTGCGCTTCTTCAAATGCTCGCTTTGATTTTTCATAGCTACGTCCCATTTCAATGTCCTCCTGTCTATCCGTTCTTTATTCTGAAAGCCATTTCGCTGCATCTTTTGCATGATACGTAATGATTAATTCTGCGCCTGCACGTTTCATGCTAGTCAGCATTTCAAGAACAAGCTCTTTTTCAGAAATCCAGCCATTTTGAGCTGCTGCTTTGACCATTGCATACTCTCCGCTCACATTGTACGCAACAACAGGAAGTGTAAATTCATTTTTCACATCACGCATGATATCTAAGTATGAAAGTGACGGCTTCACAATCAGGAAGTCAGCGCCTTCTTCTACATCAGACTGTGCTTCTCTCAGAGCTTCTAAACGGTTTGCGGGGTCCATTTGATACGTTTTACGATCTCCAAACTGCGGTGTGCTATGCGCCGCATCACGAAACGGACCGTAAAAAGCACTTGCATATTTCACAGCATATGACATCACAGGCACATGAACAAAGCCGGCCTCATCAAGTGCCTCACGAATTGCGATAACAAAGCCATCCATCATGTTTGATGGAGCAATGATATCTGCACCTGCACGAGCCTGACTTACAGCGGTTTTCGCTAAGAGCTGAAGAGATTCATCATTTAAAATTTCTCCATCTTCAACGATTCCGCAATGTCCGTGATCTGTATATTGGCATAAGCAAGTATCAGCAATGACCACAAGCTCAGGGAAATGCTTTTTGATTTCAAGCGTTGCTCTTTGAACAATCCCATGATCGTGATAAGCTTCACTGCCTACATGGTCTTTATGGTCTGGTACCCCAAAAACAATGATGGATTTAATCCCAAGGTCAACAAGCTCCTGGACTTCTTCTTTCACAAGATCAACTGAAATGTGATAGACACCCGGCATTGAAGGGACTTCTTTCCGGACATTCTCTCCCTCTACAAAAAAGATCGGATAAATGAAATCAGATGGTCTTAAAAAGGTTTCTCTGACTAATTCTCTCATTCCTGCGCTTGTCCGCAGTCTGCGGTGTCTGTTAAATTTCATCAATGGTTCAACTTCCTTTCAGATAAACGGCACATCAATTCAAGCATTCCGTCTATCGTATAAGTATCTGGGGTTTCAGAAGAAATCCCGTATTGAAGCAGTGCCTCTTTTGTTAGAGGACCGATCGTCACAAAACAAGTGTCAGAAGCAGCTAGATTCGCTGCATCTGCCTCCATGGCATGCATAAATGAATGGACAGTCGATGAGCTCGTAAATGTAATAAAATCAAATGATTGCTTCGTCATTGCCGTTTTAAGAGCGGCAATCCCTTCCTCATCCTTGACCGTTTCATATAAAATCCATTCCTTTACTTCTATGCCAAGTGGAACAAGCGTTTTCTTCACGACATCTCGAGACAGGTGTCCTTTTGCTACAAACACACGCTCTCCCGGACGCACATGGTCAAGCAGCGCATCAGCGAGCTCTTCCGCTATGAATCGTTCTGGTACGACATCCACCTTCAAGCCGTGCTGCTCAAGGTAGGCAGAGGTTTTCTCACCTACCGCAGCCACTTTCAAATGGGATAAACTTTTATGTAAATGATGGTCCTCTATGTAGCTCAGAAAAAAAGACGCACCATTTACACTCGTGAAAACAAGCCATTGGCTATTTTCTAAGTCTTTTAAAAAGGCCTGCGTTTTTTCATTTGTAAGCGTGGGCTCAAACCGAATAAGAGAGGTTAAAACAGCATGGCCGTTCAGCGCTTCAATTTTCTGCTGAAACGCACCCGCTTGACGTTCATTTCGAGTGACAAGCACCGTCTGTCCGTAAAGCGATTTGGCTATCGTCATTGGGAAGACAGATCCTTTTTCACCTTGTCGATCAAATCCTTTGCTCCCTTATCAGCCATCTGCTTCGCACATGCTGTTCCGATTGCCTCAGGGTCAGTACCTGTTACGGTTTCTCGAATAATCGTATGCCCATCCGCAGATGCCACAAGACCTGTCAATTCAATTTCATCACGCTCATTCATCGTTGCGTAACCAGCGATCGGCACTTGACAGCTTCCATCCATTTGCTTAAGGAAGGCTCTTTCAGCAAGGACCGTTTTCTTTGTATACTCATTTGTGAATTGAGATAACAGCTGCAATAGCTCTTCGTCATCTCCGCGGCATTCTATCGACAATGCGCCCTGCCCCACAGCAGGAAGGCAAGTATCAGGAGATAAAAATTCTGACACGACTTCTTGACTCCAGCCCATTCTAGACAATCCGGCAGCCGCTAGAATAATCGCATCATATTCTTCATTTTTCAGTTTTTCGAGTCTCGTATCAATGTTTCCTCGGATCCATTTAATCTCAAGATCTGGTCTCTCCTGAAGAAGCTGGGCACTGCGCCGTAAGCTGCTCGTTCCCACAACCGCTCCCTTTGGCAGTTCATGAAGACGGAGATGATCCTTTGAAATCAATGCATCCCGTACATCTTCACGCTCAGGAATACAGCCGATGACTAAACCTTCTGGAAGAGAAGCCGGCATATCTTTCATGCTGTGTACTGCCATATCGATGTCATGGTTCAGCATTGCCTGTTCAATCTCTTTAACAAACAGACCTTTTCCGCCAACCTTTGATAAGGTCACATCTAAAATTTGATCACCCTTTGTCACAATCTCTTTAATTTCAAAAGAATAAGAAGGGTTTAGCTCAGACAACTTTTGAATGACCCATTTTGTTTGTGTAATCGCAAGTTTGCTTCGTCTAGAACCTACTTTAATTGTACGCATTACGTCTTCCTCCCGACAATGCCCTTAAGACTCATCATTATTGAAACCAATGAAAGGTTGATAAGCTACCAAGCAGAAAATAATTAATCATCAGCACAAGAAATGAAGCGACATTCCATCGCGCCACGATTTTGCCTTGCATATTTCTCACCAGTCTAATGTATAAGTAAAAGCCGTATAAAAACAGCATAATAAACGAACCGAGCACCTTTGCATCTGTCCAGTACAACGTATCATACGAGATATATGCCCATATAATGCCAAGAATCAAACTAAGCAAGAGCATCGGTACGCCAATAATATTTAAGACATACGCCATATGATCAAGTTTTGATAAGTCTTCAATTCTCAAAAGCCATTTTCCCCATTTTTTCTTTTTCAGCAAACGATATTGAAATAGATAGAGTAGTGAAAAAGCAAATGAAAGTGAAAAAGCGCCATATGATAAAATGGCCATCGTAATATGGATGACGAGCAACTCACTCGTCAGCTTTCCCGTCAGTTCGGCAGAATGAAGATCGGATGGTGTAAAGGTGTGAATCGCCATCATGGAAAAACCAATCACATTTGTAAAAAAGACAATAAATTCAACGCGTAATACTTTTGTCAAAACGAGTGACAATGTCACAAGCACCCACGTATAAAAATATAACCCCTCTGCTACATTCAACACAGGGAATCGGTCTGTTTCCATCATAATATAAAACATGTAGACTGTTTGCAGCAGCCAGACAATAGAAAGCAACCAGAAAGCCATTTTTCCAGCCTTCCGGTTGTGTTGAAGAAAATCTATGAAATAGAACAAGACACTGAGTGCATAGATCAAGATCGTCGCTTCGCCTAGTCTCGCTACAATGGATTCCATCATCGCCTAATCACTCACTTGCAACTGTAGCAAGGCCTTGTGCCATATTTGATTTAAACAGCTGAAATGCCCCTTGCTCCACCTGCATCGGCTCTGCCTTTTGCTCTTCATCTTCAACCTGTAAATCAAAGATTTCTTTAAAGAGTAAAAGTTTTTCCTCTGCATTCGGCTCCCCGGCAATTTCTTTGGCCTTTAAGATAGGATCTTTCAGCATTTGATTGATGATGCTTTTCGTATGTTTATTTAACAGCTTCATTTCACGATTTGTGAGGTTTGGAAGCTTTCGTTCGATGCTTTGCATCGTATCCGCTTGAATCGAGAGTGCTTTTTCTCTTAAAGCAGAAATCACAGGAACCACTCCGAGCGTATTAAGCCATTGCTTAAATTCCACAATTTCAGCTTCGATGAGAAGCTCCACCTCTTCAGCTACTGCACGTCGCTCTTTCAGGTTAGCTGCCACAATACCCTCAAGGTCATCAATGTCATACAAAAAAGCACCTTCTACTTCAGAAATAGCTGGATCTAAATCACGTGGTACTGCAATATCCACCATGAATAGAGGTCTGCCTTTTCTCTGTTTGTTCGCTTTTTCGACCATTTCTTTTGTAATCACAAATTGTTTAGCACCAGTAGAGCTAATTAAAATATCCGCTTCAGATAATGTCTTTTCTAATTGATTCAAGCTCTTAGGCTCTCCTGAAAAACGACCGGCCAGTTCTTTGGCCTTTTCAAACGTTCGATTGATGACCGTTACCTGACCAATCCCTTGACCTTGAAGGTTTTGAGCTGCAAGCTCACCCATTTTACCCGCACCAAGAATAAGGACATGCTTATCAGAAAGACGTCCAAAGATTTTTTTGGCAAGTTCCACTGCCGCATAGCTGACAGATACAGCATTAGACGCAATATCTGTTTCCGCATGAGAGCGCTTCGCGACTGTTACCGCCTGCTTAAATAAATAGTTGAAAACGGTACCAATGGTCTTCTCCTCTTGAGCGACTTTGAAGCTTGAGCGTACTTGACCGAGTATTTGTGTTTCACCAATGACCATAGAATCAAGTCCACAGGCAACCCGGAATAAATGCTCAACCGCTCCATCATTTTCATAAAACTTCAAATATGGAGAGACATCTTCTTTTTCTAAACCGAACCAATCTGCTAAAAATCTTTTTATATAAAACCGACCAGTATGAAGCTGATCTACAACTGCGTAGATCTCTGTTCGATTACATGTTGAGATGACGATATTCTCTAGAATGCTTTTTTCTTCTTTAAGCTTGGACATCGCTGTTCCGAGCTCGCTCGGTTCAAAGCTCAGCTGTTCCCGTATCTCAACAGGGGCTGTTTTATAATCTAAACCCACAACAAGAATATGCATAACTTCAGCTTGCACCCCCAACGCCCTGTCTAATTTATAATAATTACAATATAGAATTTATTATTTATAATGATTATAACATATATTCATTTTTAACTGGATAAAAATTGTGAACAGATTTCAAAAATGTTGTGATATAGTAGAAAAATGTTCGACATCGAATGCCATATCATCACTTCAAGCAATTTACCAGATTTGGCTCGTGCGGACAAATGATCTGCTTATAAGAAGGTGACATCTTTGAAGAAGAAATCTATTTTGCTGCCGCTCACTTTGCTGGCTGTAGCACTATATGCCATTCTCTCAGGAGATCAATTTGACATTTGGAAAGATCAGGAGAAATGGTATACACTTGTACTGCTTTTTGGCCTTGCTTTCTTATATCAAGGAAAGAAGGAACAGGAAACCTCTCATGTGTTTATCGGTATGCTCATGACAGGCCTTGCGCTACACTTTATCCTTCAGCCGAAATTAGAACACTGGCCAGATACATTTACAATGATTGTGTTCATCGTCGGCCTTGCGCTTTTGATGAAATCATCACAGAAAAAGGAATATCGAATAGAAAGTGTTGTTCTCATTGCACTCGGTCTATTCCTTTATTTCTTTCAACAAATTACAAAGCAACTTAGCACACTTTCGATCCCTACTTCCGGTTTTGAATTGTACTGGCCGTATGTATTGATTGCCGTCAGTCTCCTCTTATTATTTTTAAAAAGGAAATAACTTATACAATAAAAAGGCATCTGCTTTGTGCAGATGCCTTAGAATGTTGACAAATGGCTAAAATGAACTTGATTTTAGCCATTTGTCTTCTTTTCAGCGTGACAGAAAACCTTTGCAGCCCTAGGAAGGACGAGTACTGGCGCGGAGCGAATTTGACATTCGTGAGCACCAGCACGCAGGACTGACACCGAATGCGAGGGTTTGTCTTCGCGCTGAGTCATCTGCTATGTGCTGATGCCTTTCTTTTAACTGTTAATCTTCGCAAGGATCGCATTCCAGGCTTCATCTTTTCCCTTTTTTGTTTCAGAAGAGAAAAGGATTAATTCATCTGATGGGTCAATGTCGAGTGTCTGTTTGACGACTTTCGCATGCTTTTCCCATTTACCTTTTGGAATTTTATCGGCCTTTGTCGCAATGACGATCACAGGAACTCCATAATATTTAAGGAATTCATACATGTTCACATCATCTGCGGACGGCTTATGACGCAGATCCACAATTTGGACGACTGCTTTTAACTCTTCACGCATTGTAATATACGTTTCGATCATTCTACCCCATGCTTCGCGCTCTGTTTTTGATACTTTTGCAAAGCCATAACCTGGGACGTCCACAAAATGGAGCATATCATTAATAATGTAAAAATTAAGCGTTTGGGTCTTTCCTGGTTTAGAAGACGTACGCGCTAAATTTTTCCGGTTAATCAATGAGTTAATGAACGAGGATTTTCCAACATTTGATCGTCCAGCAAGTGCGATCTCAGGCAGTCCCCCGCTCGGGTACTGCTCTGGTTTCACCGCACTAATGACGATATCTGATTTTGTTACTTTCATCTTCCCTCTCCTACTAACGCTTTCTCAAGCACTTCATCTAAATGTGAAACCGGAATAAAAGTTAATCCTTCTCTCACACTTTCAGGAATATCATCAATATCCTTCTCATTGTCCTTTGGAAGAATAATCGTTTTTAGTCCTGCACGATGTGCGCCTAATGCTTTTTCTTTTAATCCGCCAATCGGAAGCACTCTTCCTCTTAACGTAATTTCTCCTGTCATGCCAACCTCTTTTGAAACAGGACGTCCTGTGAGTGCTGATACAAGAGCCGTCGCAATGGTAATACCAGCTGATGGCCCGTCCTTTGGAACCGCACCCTCTGGAACATGGATATGAATATCGTGCTTTTCATTAAATTGAGGATCAATGTTCAGTTCATCTGCTTTTGAACGGATATAACTGAATGCCGCCTGCGCAGATTCTCTCATGACATCACCAAGCTTACCTGTTAGCAAAAGTTTGCCTTTACCCGGCGAGAGTGAGACCTCGATGGACAAGGTGTCTCCGCCAACTGTGGTATATGCAAGACCTGTGACAACGCCGACCTGATCTGTCGTTTCCGCCTGACCATAACGGTAAAGTCTTTTTCCGAGGAATTCAGATAAGTTCTTTTCCGTCACTGTGATGCGTTTACGGTCTTCAGCCACAATCGTTCTCGCCGCTTTTCGGCAAATTGCCGCAAGCTGACGCTCTAACCCGCGGACCCCCGCTTCTCTCGTGTAATAGCGAATCATATCGTAAATCGCTGCTTCACGAAGCTGCAAGTTCCCCTTCTTTAATCCGTGCTCCTTTAGCTGCTTCGGCAAAAGGTGATCTTTCACAATTTCTGCTTTTTCAACTTCCGTATACCCTGCAATCGTGATAATCTCCATTCTATCACGAAGTGGACCTGGAATGGTTGCTAAATTGTTGGCAGTTGCGATAAATAACACTTGAGACAAATCAAATGTCTCTTCAATATAGTGATCGCTAAAGTTATGATTTTGCTCTGGATCTAACACTTCAAGCATCGCAGAAGACGGATCTCCTCTAAAGTCAGAAGACATTTTATCAATTTCATCTAAAAGAAAGACCGGATTCATTGTGCCCGCCTTGCTCATCCCGCGAATGATACGGCCCGGCATCGCACCTACATAGGTTCTTCGATGACCACGGATCTCAGATTCATCACGTACACCACCAAGAGAGATACGGATAAACTTTCGATCGAGTGATTTGGCAATGGATTTTGCAAGTGACGTCTTCCCTACCCCAGGAGGTCCTGCTAAGCAAAGAATCGGTCCCTTTAATGAATTTGTTAGTTTTTGAACAGCAAGATATTCGAGTACCCGCTCTTTTACTTTTTCAAGCCCGTGGTGCTCGTCATCTAAAATTTCACTTGCAAGCTTTAAATCTAGACGATCTTCTGTATAGATGCCCCACGGCAGATTGATCAGCCAGTCAATATAATTGCGAATGACAGAACTCTCAGCAGAGCTTGAAGGGATTTTTTCATAACGGTTCAGTTCTTTTAAAGCCGTTTCACGAACGGAATCTGGCATGCCGGATTCTTCAATTTTAGCCATAAGCGTACTGACTTCGCCGGTTTTCCCCTCTTTGTCTCCAAGCTCTTTTTGAATAGCTTTCATTTGTTCGCGCAAATAATATTCTTTTTGCGTTCGCTCCATTGAACGTTTGACACGCTGCCCAATTTTCTTTTCAATCTCCAGCACTTCTTTTTCATTGTGAATGAGGCTGATGACCCGGTTCAACCGTTTTTTGACACCGACTGTTTCCAGCACTTCTTGCTTGTCTTTTAATTTCAAAGGCAGGTGGGAAGCGACGATATCCGCCATCCTTCCAGGTTCTTCAATATCCGTCACCGTTGCATATGTTTCAGCTGAGATTTTTTTTGAAATTTTTATGTACTGATCAAAGTGATCTAGCAAAGTGCGCATGAGTGCTTCTGCTTCTGCGTCCTTTAATTCTTCTTCTGCCAACTCTTTAATATCGACTGATGTATAGTCTTCTAGCTCCATGTAGGATTCGATCTGCGCTCGATTTAAGCCTTCGACGAGCACACGAATCGTTCCATTTGGCAGCTTCAGCATTTGTTTAATTTTTGTGTAGGTGCCGACTTTGAAAATTTCCTCTTCACCTGGTTCATCTATTGAAATTTCCCGCTGTGTAGCTAGAAAAATCATATGATCGTTCATCATGGCCTGTTCTAATGCTTGAACAGACTTTTCGCGCCCAACGTCCAAATGCAAGACCATTGTTGGATAAACAAGCAAGCCTCGCAGTGGAAGGAGCGGAACATTCTTTTTGATTTCATCTGCCATGTTGATAGACACCTCCGTCACTAGTATGAATCATTATAATATACCTGTTTCAGTCTTGTACAATGTAAAAGACTTGAGAAATGATGATCTTACCGTAGTATACCCTTTCTTTTTATCTTGAAAAAGAAAAAAAGATCTATTTCACTAAAAAATCCCCATATGAGATGGGGATTAAACAGATTTCCTTTTCATTTCTTCTTCTAGTCCATCTTTCTTCTCATCTGGCGGATTGACCAAACACTGATCCAGCACTTCTTGGAAGTGCTTCACAGGCACAATCGTAACGCCTTCAATCTCTTTTAAGATCGACTGCTGATTGTCATATGGGATGATCACTGTTTTGACACCCGCTTGTTTGGCTGCCTTGATTTTTGGTATGACACCGCCGATCGGCTTCACCTGACCTTGTAATCCAATCTCACCGGTCATCGCCGTTAAATGATCAATCGGGATTTGATGAATGGCTGAGAAAATGGCTGTGGCCATCGCAATTCCAGCAGACGGCCCATCAATTGGGGCACCAGCCGGAAAATTAATGTGGATATCATATTCATTTGTTCGTATGCCCAAGTTTCGAAGCACGGTTAATACATTTTCAACTGAGCCCTTCGCCATACTTTTCCGTCTGATTGATTTCGACTGATTGCCGATGCTTTCTTCTTCCGCAATACCAGTAATATTGATACTGCCTTTTTCAAGGGCTTTACAAATGTTCACTTCAATTTCAAGCAAAGCCCCGCTATTCGGTCCATACACGGCAAGACCATTTACTACTCCTACCTTTGGCTTTTCCGGTACTTTTTGTTCATATCTTGGTGTCAGCTGGCTTGAATGAATGACCCATTCTACATCGGCGATCGTAATATCTTTTCGGTTTTCAGTGACAGCCATACCTGCGGCGATCTGCACCATGTTGACCGCTTCACGTCCATTTTTCACGTAGGATGTTAACAGGTTCAGTCCTTCATCACTTAATTCCTTCTGTATTTTCTCGACTGCTTTAGCTGCAACAATTTTCAGCTCATGCTGATCCAAATCCTTAAAGAAAATCTCCAAACATCTTGATCGAATAGCCGGCGGAATTTCGTCCGGTGTTCTTGTCGTGGCGCCAATCAGTCGAAAATCAGCGGGCAGCCCATTTTGAAAAATATCATGGATGTGATTCGGGATTTGCGTATTTTCTTCACTGTAATAAGCACTGTCTAAAAACACTTTTCGATCTTCTAGCACTTTGAGCATTTTGTTCATTTGAATCGGATGCAGTTCTCCAATTTCATCGATAAAGAGAACGCCGCCATGAGCATGTGTGACGGCTCCTTGTTTCGGCTGCGGAATGCCTGCCTGTCCCATGGCCCCTGCTCCTTGATAAATGGGATCATGTACGGAACCAATCAAGGGGTCTGCGATGCCTCGTTCATCAAATCTTGCCGTTGTGGCATCAAGTTCAACAAATACTGCATCTTTTTTAAATGGTGAATCAGCGTGACGCTTCGCCTCTTCCATCACTAGACGGGCAGCAGCTGTTTTTCCAACACCAGGCGGCCCGTAGACGATAACATGTTGCGGGTTCGGTCCACACAGGGCAGCTTTAAGTGCACGTATACCGTCTTCCTGCCCTACAATATCTTGAAACCCCTTTGGCCGGACTCTCTCTGATAAAGGTTCACTCAGTTTAATGGATCGCATCTTTCTGAGTGCTTCCATTTCTTTCTTTGATTCTTTATCGATCGTCACCTTTTGTGTGCGCTGATTTTTCAGTAAGTTCCAAAAATACAACCCGATGACGATACCAAAGAACAGTTGTATGAATAATACGATTCCTGTCCAGCTCAATCGGTGCTCCCTCCTTCATCTATCGTTATGTATTGGTTTCTGTCTGCTAGTATTTCCTAGAGCTGGACGGAATAAACACAACTTCCACGATAAATAAAAAACTCCTGAATCAAACGATTCAGGAGTCATCAAATGGGCTTATGCTGATGTTTTTGTATCTTTATTCACGACTGTACCGTCTTTTAAGACAAGACGAGGCGGCTCACCATCAGCAACCGTTGCACCAGTAATGACACATTTCTCAATATCATCACGAGATGGAAGATCAAACATCACATCAAGCATGATGCCTTCAATGATGGAGCGAAGGCCACGAGCTCCTGTTTTACGCTCAATGGCTTTTTTCGCAATTTCGCTAAGAGCATCTTCTTCAAACTCTAGCTCAACATCATCAAGCTCAAGCATTTTTGTATATTGCTTAACGAGTGCATTTTTAGGCTTCGTCAAGATTTCGACAAGTGCTTTTTCATCTAACGGCTCTAGGCTTGCAATAACCGGAAGACGACCAATGAATTCTGGGATTAAACCGAAGCGAAGTAAGTCTTCTGGCAGAACTTTTGATAGAAGGACTTCTTTTTCAATATCTTCAATTTTATTTTCCGCACCGAATCCAATGACTTTTTGACCTAAGCGGCGTTTGATGATTTGCTCAATGCCATCAAAGGCTCCACCACAAATGAAGAGGATATTTGTTGTATCAATTTGAATGAATTCTTGATGAGGATGCTTACGTCCACCTTGAGGCGGTACACTAGCGACCGTTCCTTCAAGAATTTTCAAAAGGGCTTGCTGTACACCTTCCCCAGATACATCACGAGTGATAGAAGGGTTTTCTGATTTTCTTGCTACTTTATCGATTTCATCGATGTAGATAATGCCTTTTTCAGCTTTTTCTACATCATAATCTGCTGCTTGGATCAGCTTTAGTAAAATATTCTCTACGTCTTCCCCAACGTAACCTGCTTCCGTTAAAGACGTCGCATCTGCAATCGCAAATGGAACATTTAAAATACGTGCAAGCGTTTGTGCAAGTAATGTTTTACCGCTTCCTGTTGGTCCAATCATAGAAATGTTACTTTTCGAAAGCTCAACATCATCAATCTTACTGTTGGAATTAATCCGCTTGTAATGGTTATAAACCGCTACAGCTAAGGATTTCTTCGCATTCTCTTGTCCGATGACATATTCATCAAGAATCTCCCGGATTTCATGAGGTTTCGGAACATCCTTGAATTCAACTTCTTCCTCAGTACCGAGCTCTTCTTCAACTATTTCCGTGCAAAGCTCGATACATTCATCACATATATATACGCCAGGTCCTGCGACCAGTTTACGCACTTGATCTTGCGTTTTTCCGCAAAACGAGCATTTTAATTGACCTTTTTCCTCGTTGAATTTAAACATTCTTTCACCCCTTATTCTTCTTCACTTGCCTGTAGCTAACAGTCAGCTACCCTTCTGGGTCCAGTATGTATGCATTTTACCATACTTTCCTAAAAGACGGTAATGATGTGTTTGTAACACTGCACATTGAGATATGTATGACAGAAAGATGCGACTTACACTATCGTTTCCAAAAGAAGCGATGATAAGTCAAAAATTGTACAAAACAAGGCACGAGTCACTCGCGCCCTGTTTTATTATTATGCACCATATTAACGGTTTTCTACAAGAAAATCAATTGCTTTACGAACTTTTAAATCTTCTTTCATTGCTTCAGTAGAACCGATCGCTTGTTTGATATTTTCAATAGGCATGTTGTATGCTTCAGCCATTTTTGAAAGTTCTTCTTCCACTTCTTCATCAGACACTTGTAAGTCTTCTGCAGCAGCAATTGCTTCAAGAGTAAGATTAGATTTTACGCGTTTAGCAGCATCTTCTTTCATTTGCTCTTTTAGCGCATCTTCATCTTGTCCAGAGAACTGGAAGTAAAGCTCAAGGTTCATCCCTTGCATTTGAAGACGTTGTTCGAATTCTTTCATCATACGGTCTAGCTCAGTGTCAACCATCGCTTGAGGAACGTCAACTTCCGCATTTTCAGAAGCTTTTGCTACTAGCTCTTCACGAAGTTTGCCTTCTGCTTCGTTTTCTTTTGCTTCTTCAAGACGTTTCTTCGTTTTTTCAGTTAATTCAGCAATCGTTTCTACTTCTTCATCAACATCTTTAGCGAACTCATCGTCAAGTGCTGGAAGTTCTTTTGCTTTGATTTCATGAATTTTCACTTTGAATACAGCTGGTTTACCTGCAAGGTCTTCAGCATGATATTCTTCTGGGAAAGTCACTTCAACGTCTTTTTCTGCACCTGCTTCAAGACCAACCAATTGCTCTTCGAAACCAGGGATGAATGAACCAGAACCTACTTCAAGAGAGTAGTTCTCAGCTTTTCCGCCTTCGAATGCTTCTCCATCAACGAATCCTTCGAAATCAAGAACAACTGTATCGCCGTTTTCGATTGCGCCTTCTTCTTTGACAACAAGCTCAGCTTGACGGTTTTGCATAGCTTTTAACTCTTCTTGGACATCTTCATCAGATACAGATGTGTCGTCTTTTTCTACGTTAAGACCTTTGTAGTCACCAAGTTTTACTTCTGGCTTCACTGTTACTTTTGCAGTGAAGATTAAGCTTTCGCCTTTTTCGATTTTCTCAACATCGATTTCAGGGCGGTCAACCGGCTCGATACCAGCTTCGTCGATTGCTTTTGGATATTCAACTGGAAGAAGAATATCTAGTGCATCTTGATAAAGAGATTCTACTCCAAAACGCTGCTCGAAAAGACCACGTGGTACTTTCCCTTTACGGAATCCAGGGATTGATACTTGCTTAACTACTTTCTTAAATGCATCATCAAGTGCTTTGTTAAATGTTTCAGCGTCAACTTCTACTGTTAAGACACCTTCGTTACCTTCTTGTTTTTCCCATTTTACTGACATGTGTGTTTCCCTCCAAAAATCTATTCAGATTGTGCGTTGTTACATTCTAAAGCATCATAAAGACTTCGTCCAATCAAAAACTACGCACTCCGCTAAAGAAGCGGTCTTATGTATACAATATTTGACTTGATTATACATAACGTCTTTCAACCGTTGGAATCTTACAACCGCACGATATATGCACAAATACAACCATTATATTATAACATAACAAGTCCGTCTTTCAACTAAATCGACAAATTACAAATAAGAAATTTCTTCAATATCTTTCAGCATTGTACAAGCTTCTCTCAGCTCTCGTTCGTTAAAATCATACAATAAATGCAATTCTTCGAGATCGATCTCGATCCCATGCATTTCATAGCCGACTTTATGAAGTGCCGCTGCCCAAAGATTTGGATCTGTATATTTAGGAAGAAATGGATATAGCACAAATAAGTGCCGGCGCCATAACTCTTCAACCCCTTGGTAAAGGGTTGGGTTCTCATTGCCGAGAGTGTCATCGAGCTTTCGAAGGACTTGCTGAAGCAGTGGCATTTGCTCTGGCTTGACAGCCTCAGAAGGAACAAGCGTTAAAGAATCACCGAACTTCGTCACATGAACCGGCTTTGCCACATCATGATCTGACAGAAGTTGCAGGATCAATGATTTGACCAAAGGGTTTCCATCAGGCTTTTGTAGGATCGTATTTAATAGACCCATATGCGGCGTGATGTTTCGGTCTTTCAGCGAATGGATGAACTGCACCTGCTCTTCTGGCCGCTCGAGCATTTCATCTATATTGATTTCTCCGCTGCCTTCCTCGTCTTCGTCTAAAATCTCTTCTGGTGATTCAATCATCTTTCTGCTAAATTCAAGCAGTTTATAGAAATGCTCCGCGCTTTCTGCTGGAAGGTGATTTTCTTCAAGGACAGCCTCAATTGTTTGTTTGACTTCCTCGTACTCTTTCAGCTGAATTAAGATGGTCATATACACTTGAAGCACAGTGAAATAGTGTCCATATCCTTCATGTAGCATCTTTTCACATACTCGCTTTGCATCCTGCAGCTCACCAAGCTCTAGAAAACAAATCGCCATACCGAGATGAATATCGGATTCTTCATCGTCATCATACGATTTCGCTTCTGAAAATAAGTGAAGCGCCTCTTGATACTGTTTATCTTTTAATGCTGCCATTCCTTTTTCAATCAGTCTTTCTTTCAGACCAGGAAACAAAATGACATTATCTTTCTTCTTGTCATGTTTCATGCTTACGTTCCTTTCGGGCGCATATTTTTTATCAGTTTACCAACGAAGGTTAGTAAACACAAGTAACGAGAGGTTTTCATGCAAAAAAGAAGCCGTCACACCACGGGGACGGCTTCTTGTTGTTTATGCACGCAGCCAGCTGCTACGTTTCTCTTCAAATGCCTGAATCTCATCTTCTAGTAACAATGTTAATGAAATCTCATCATAGCCATTCAGGAGCATTTCTCTCCAGTGTGGATCTACATCGAAAGGAGTAACATTCCCTTCATGGTCTTGAATCTGTTGTTTTTCCAGATCAACTGTCATTTCATATCCTTTGTTTTCATATGATGCAGCAAACGTTTTCCACACATCATAATCAAGGCGGATCGGAAGCATCCCGTTTTTAAAACAGTTTTGATGAAAAATATCGGCGAAAGATGGGGCAATGACAATTTTGAAACCATAATCATCAAGTGCCCAAGGCGCATGTTCCCTTGATGACCCGCAGCCAAAGTTTTCGCCTGCGATCAAAATAGAGGCTCCTTCATAAATCGGCTGATTGAGTTCAAAATCTGGATTCGGACTGCCATCTGCTAAATATCGCCAGTCAAAAAAGGCAAATCGGCCATATCCTGTTCGTTCGATTCTTTTCAAAAACTGTTTCGGAATGATTTGATCTGTATCTACATTAATACGGTTAAGCACAGCGGCTTTTCCTTTATGAGTGACTAAAGGCTCCATTTATGACACAACTCCTTACACGACTGTTTTCTCTTGATTAAACTTCCTGACATCGACAAATCGGCCATGTATGGCAGCCATTGCAGCCATTGCCGGGCTGACAAGATGCGTTCTTGCACCCTTCCCTTGACGTCCCTCAAAGTTACGGTTTGATGTAGATGCACAGCGTTCACCTTCTGGCACCACATCGTTATTCATGCTGAGGCACATACTACAGCCAGATTCTCTCCATTCAAATCCTGCTTCTAGGAAAATTTCATGAAGACCTTCTTTTTCTGCTTGCAGTTTGACACTTTGAGAGCCAGGAACCACAATCGCTCTGACATGATCGGCTACTTTTTGGCCTTCAATCATAGAAGCGGCTTGGCGTAAATCAGTCATTCTTGAGTTCGTACATGAGCCAATAAACACATGCTCAATCGTAATATCTTCAATACGCTGATGCGGGTGAACCCCCATGTATTCATAAGCACGTTTTGCTTCTTTTTGGTCATCTTCTTGTGCAAAATCTTCAGGTCCTGGAATCGCTGCATCCACTGGGAGCACCATTCCTGGGTTAATTCCCCACGTGACCATTGGTGAAATATGATTTCCATCTAAAACAATGGTTTTATCATAGGTCGCACCCGGATCTGTTCTTAGTTCTTTCCATTCTTTTATCGCTGCTTCAAAATCTTCACCCTGCGGTGCGTATTTACGTCCGCGGCAATATTCAAAGGTCACTTCATCAGGTGCGATCAATCCTGCTCTTGCGCCTGCTTCAATTGACATATTACAAACGGTCATCCGCTCATCCATTGACATGTTTCTGAATACTTCCCCAGTGTATTCAATGACATAACCTGAACCGAACTTCACGCCATGTGCGCCAATGACTGCTAAAATGACATCTTTGGCTGTTACCCCTTTTTGAAGCGTTCCGTCTACTCTAATTTCTAGTGTCTTCGGACGCTGCTGCCAAAGTGTTTGTGTGGAAAGTACATGCTCAACCTCACTTGTGCCAATCCCAAAGGCAAGTGCACCAAATGCGCCATGTGTAGATGTATGACTATCTCCACATACGATTGTTTTCCCCGGAAGTGTTAAACCAAGCTCAGGTCCAACGACATGAACAATTCCTTGGTCAACACTGTGTAGGTCAGCTAGACGGACCCCAAATTCAGCACAGTTGCGCTCTAGAGCACTCACTTGCTTCTTCGCAACCTCATCTTTGATCACAAATCGATTCACAGTCGGAATGTTATGATCCATCGTTGCAAATGTGTTTTGTGGTCTTCTCACCTTACGCCCTTTTTGTCTTAATCCTTCAAATGCTTGAGGTGACGTCACCTCATGCACCAAGTGCAGATCAATATATAAAAGGTCTGGTTTTCCCTCGCCATTTTTGACAACATGCTGATCCCATATTTTTTCGATGATTGTTCGAGGCATAACCCTTTTTCCTCCCTCTACCTAATTCAACAAGATTTCTATTTATACAATGGTTTTCGCCTGTTGTTTCAGTGCATCTACAACGGCTTTCGTGATATCATCAGTCGTTTCATACGTTCCCTCTTTTGATGCTAGGTCCTTTGTTCGTTTGCCAGAGGCAAGAACGGCTTCCACAGCTGCTTCAATTGCAGCCGCTTCTTCTTCTAGAGCAAAGGATGTTCTAAGCAAGCTGGCTGCTGATAATATAGTAGCCAGAGGGTTTGCGACATTTTGCCCCGCAATATCGGGTGCTGAACCATGAATCGGCTCATATAAGTGAAGGCCGGTGCTTGATAAACTAGCAGATGGCAGCATGCCGAGTGAGCCAGTAATCATAGATGCTTCGTCACTTAAAATGTCACCAAACATATTTTCTGTCACGATGACATCAAATTGAGCGGGCTTATAAATAAGCTGCATCGCGGCATTATCGACGAGCATGTGCTCAAATGCGACATCTGGATATTGGGATGCAACTTCTTCTACCGCATCCCGCCATAGTTTACTCGAAGCGAGAACATTTGCTTTATCCACAGACGTTACTTTTTTACGTCTCGTTAACGCCATGTCGAATGCTTCTTTTAATACACGAACAATTTCTTCCTTCGTATAAAGAAGTGTATCAACCGCAGCTTCTTTTCCTTCATCATCCGTGTAGCGCTCACTTGGTTCACCAAAGTAGAGGCCTCCAGTTAATTCACGAACGATGACGAAATCTACTCCACTAATGTGATCTTGTTTTAACGGTGAAGCCTCACTCAAGCTATCAAATACTTTGACAGGGCGGATGTTCGCAAACAAGTCCAGCTGCTTGCGGATTGAGAGCAAACCTTTTTCTGGGCGAAGCTCTGGCGGGTTTTGATCCCACTTTGGTCCGCCAACGGCTCCTAATAAAATCGCATCTGCGCTTTTGCACACTTCTACTGTTTCTTGAGGGAGCGGATTGTTTTTTTCATCTATCGCTATGCCGCCAATGAGAGCTGTTTCAAATTCAAATTCGTGTTGAAATTGAGCCGCTGTCTCTTTCAGAACAGCGACGGCTGATGTGACGACTTCCGGTCCGATTCCATCGCCGGGCAAAAGTGCAATTTTCTTTTTCATGAGTCCCTTCCTCCTTTCTTATGAGATGGCGTGATGTTTCTCAATTTCTATTAGGTTTGATTTAAAGATTAAATGTCTATTCACTGCATTGACGTAAGCTTTAGCCGATGCTTCCAGCACATCTTGCGCTACACCGCGTCCTGCTGTTTCTTTTCCTTCTATTGAAACAGTGACATATACTTCCGCTAGTGCGTCTCTGCCTTTTCCATTTGATTGAATACGATAGTCTAGCAAATGAATTCTTTCCTCCATACAGCGCTCAAGCGTGTTGTATACAGCTTCTACACTGCCTGCACCTGTAGCTGCTTCTTGAATGACTTCTTGCGTTTCTTGATTTTTAAGAGAAACTGTTGCTGTCGGCATTTGCTCTGTCCCATAGTGAACTTGAAGACTTTCAAATTCATAGCCGATTTTACGGTCTGCTACTTTTTCTTCTAATATAATAGAGATCAAATCATCATCTGTGATTTCTTTCTTCTTCTCTGTTAAGTTCTTAAAAGTTTCGAAGAACTTATTGATTTCTTCTTCAGTCAATTTAAAGCCGAGTGTTTTTAAGCGGTCTTTAAACGCGTGTCTTCCGGAGTGTTTACCAAGGACAAGCACATCTGTTGTGACGCCTACAAGCTCTGGAGAGATAATTTCATAGGTTGTTTTTTCTTTGAGGAATCCATCTTGGTGAATACCTGATTCATGGGCAAATGCATTGTTTCCAACGACTGCTTTATTACGCGGTACAATCATACCTGAGTATTTGCTCACTACATCACTTGTGCGCTTAATTTCATTCAACTGAATGGTTGATTCGACTTGGTAAAAGTCTTTGCGAATATGAAGGGCAACTGCTATTTCTTCTAAAGCAGCATTCCCTGCGCGCTCTCCAATACCGTTGACAGCTGTTTCAATTTGATCTGCTCCATTTTCAATGGCAGCAAGTGAGTTCGCTACAGCCATTCCTAAATCATCATGACAGTGTGCTGACAATATGACTTGATCAATATTTGGAACGTGTTCCTTCATATATTTAAAGATATTTCCGTACTCTTTTGGTGCTAGGTATCCAACAGTATCAGGCAAGTTAATGACACTTGCGCCTGCGTCGATTACTTTCTCTACAATTTCTGCTAGGAAAGAAAGATCTGTCCGGCATGCATCTTCTGCTGACCACTGAACAACTGGGAAGCGCTCTTTCGCGTATTTCACCATTGAAACAGCTTGTTCAACCACTTCTTCACGTGTTTTCTTTAGTTTATGCTTGAGGTGAATGTCAGACGTCGCAATAAAGACGTGTATTCTTGGTTGAGCTCCATCTTTTAATGCGTCCCATGCAGCATCAATGTCACCTTTCACACATCGTGCAAGTCCTGCAACTGAACAGTTCTTAATCGTTCTTGCAATTTCTTGTACGCCTAAGAAATCCCCTCGGGATGAAGCGGGAAAACCCGCTTCAATGATATTAACCCCAAGGCGCTCAAGCTGCTTTGCAATGATTAGCTTTTCTTGTGCATTTAAGTTCACTCCTGGTGATTGCTCTCCATCTCGAAGTGTTGTGTCAAAAAAATTAATTTTTCGCACCGACGCTCACCGCTTCCTTTTTCTTTCCTTGTTTAACGAAAGGCATCATTTCACGAAGCTTTCTTCCGACGATTTCAATTTGGTGCTCATTTTCATTTGCATTGATCGCATTGAAACGTGGACGATTTACTTGGTTTTCAACAATCCATTCTTTCGCGAATGTTCCGTTTTGGATGTCAGTCAAGACTGCTTTCATTGATTCTTTTACTTTTGCATCCACAACGCGTGGTCCTGATACGAAGTCACCCCATTGTGCTGTATCAGAGATTGAATATCTCATACCTTCTAATCCTTCTTCATACATAAGGTCAACAATCAATTTCAGTTCATGCAGACACTCGAAGTATGCAAGCTCTGGCTGATAACCAGCTTCTGTTAATGTTTCAAAACCTGCTTTTACTAATGAAGTAAGACCTCCACAAAGAACTGCCTGCTCACCGAATAGATCCGTTTCCGTCTCTTCTTTAAATGTTGTTTCAAGTACGCCCGCTCTTGCTCCGCCGATTGCTTTTGCATAAGCAAGTGCTTTGTCTTTCGCTTGACCAGATACGTCTTGATAGATAGCAAATAGTGCAGGTACACCAGCGCCTTGCTCATATGTTCTTCTCACAAGATGTCCTGGACCTTTTGGAGCCACAAGATACACATCTACGTCACTTGGAGGAACAATTTGATGGAAGTGAACGTTGAATCCGTGTGCGAATACAAGTGAATTACCTGCTTCTAATTGATCTTTGATTTCTTCATCATATACTTTCTTTTGCTGCTCATCTGGAAGTAATACCATGACGACATCTGCTTGTGCTGCTGCTTCTTTTACTGTGAATACTTGATGGCCGTCTTCTTGTGCTTTTGTATAAGATCCGCCTTTTCTCACACCGACAATCACATCTACGCCGCTCTCTTTTAAGTTCAATGCATGTGCATGACCTTGTGATCCGTAACCAATGATGGCAACCTTTTGACCATTTAATACGTTTTCTTGAATATCACCGTTATAATATACTTTTACCATTTGACTCTCTCCTTTTGTTTAGACAATTGAAATTGTTTTATTTGTTTGGGGCTTTTGCTGATTATCTCTCGCAAAGGCCGTGGTGCCAGTTCTGGCGACTTCTTTAATGCCGTATGGCTTAAGTAATTCAATGAGTGCTTCAATTTTTGAAGACTCACCTGTCACCTGAATGACGACACTCTCTCTGCTCACATCTACAATAGAAGCTCTAAAAGGCTCAATGACCCCTGTGATTTCCATTCTAGATGCTGGTGCAGATACGACTTTTATCAAAGCCAGCTCTCGCTGAACGATTGATTGGTTTGTAATATCCGTTACTTTGAGAACATCGATTTGTTTGTTCAGCTGTTTTGTCAGCTGTTCGATGTCTTTCTCTTGGTCTACATGGACGACGAACGTGATGCGTGATACATCTTGAATCTCAGAATGGCCGACCGTAATGCTTTCAATGTTGTAGTGTCTTTTGGTAAAGAGGCCTGTGATTCTGTTCAGTACGCCTGATCGATTTAATACAGTCAACACAATAATTCTTTTCAAGGTTTCACCCCCACCATCTCATGAAGTCCTTTCCCCGGTGCTACCATCGGGAATACTTTTTCATCTCTCGCTACATTGACATCGATGAAAACAGGCTCTCTAGAGGTTAAGGCTTCTTCGAGTTTTTCTTGCGCCTCTTCGTCTGATGAGATTCTGATCCCTTTAATGCCATAAGCTTCAGATAATTTCACGAAGTCTGGCTGCTCTGAAAATTTAGAATGTGAGTAGCGTTCTTCGTAAAAAATTTCTTGCCATTGTCTTACCATTCCAAGACTGTGATTATTGAGAACAATCACTTTCACTGGAAGGTTCAGCTCACGGATAACGGCAAGTTCTTGCAGGGTCATTTGGAAACCTCCGTCTCCTAAAATCGCCACAACCGTTGCCTCTTGATCAGCTAGCTGCGCGCCAATCGCTGCCGGTAAACCAAATCCCATTGTGCCAAGCCCACCAGATGTCACCCATTTATCGGCATTTTCAAATGGATAGAACTGTGCAGCCCACATTTGGTGCTGTCCGACATCAGTTGCCACAATGGCTTCACCTTTTGTAAATTGATGAATGTATTCGATCAGCTTTTGAGGCTTAAAGCCTTCAGCTTCGTTTTCGACATACCAGAGTGGATATTCTTCCTTCCACTGATTTAGCTGGCTCTTCCACTCGCCTGCTTCACCTTGTTTCCCGTTCTGTTTGATCAGTTCTTGGAGCACTAGCTTACTATCACCAACAACCGGGATATGGGTGTGAATGTTTTTACCAATTTCCGCTGGATCGATGTCAATATGAGCGACCTTCGCATGCTTTGCAAAATGATTGAGGTTGCCTGTTACCCTGTCATCAAATCTCGCTCCGATTGAAATGAGTAAGTCACATTGATGAAGTGCCATGTTCGCTGCATATGTGCCGTGCATACCCGCCATTCCTAGGAAAAGAGGATGCTTTGCTGGGAATCCGCCAAGTCCAAGCAATGTATGAGCGACAGGGATTTGCTGCTGCTCTACATACTCCCTTAATTCTTCCGACGCTTTGCCATGAAGAACGCCAGCTCCTGCTAGAATGACTGGTTTCTTCGCTCTGCTGACAGCTTCTACCAACTTGCGAATTTGCAAATAGTTCGGCTCAATTTTCGGCTGATAACCAGGCAAATCGATTGGCTGATCGTATTCAAATGTCCCTTCAATGCCAGCGACATCTTTTGGAATATCAATCAAGACTGGGCCGGGTCTACCAGTTGTTGCGATGTGAAATGCCTCTTTAATGACACCCGGTAACTCTTCTGGGCGTCTCACTTGATAGCTGTGTTTTGTGATTGGCATTGTGATACCAAGTACATCTGCTTCTTGGAAAGCATCTGATCCAATGACTGAGGTTGCCACCTGTCCAGTGAAGATAACCATAGGTAGTGAATCAATCATCGCATCTGCAATTCCTGTGACTAGATTTGTTGCCCCCGGTCCTGATGTGGCAATGACAACGCCTGGTTTACCAGATACTCTTGCGTATCCCTCCGCTGCGTGAATTGCTCCTTGCTCATGTCTTGGTAGGACATGAAATAAACCAGAATCGTAAATTTTATCGTAGATCGGTAAAACGGCTCCGCCAGGATAACCAAAAATGACTTCTACTTTTTCTCTTTTGAGTGCTTCAATTAACATGAGTGCACCATTCATCGTTTGTGGTGCATTTGATTTTTCCGTCTCCATTTGTACATTTGTCCCCATTTGATTTCCTCCTCTTTGTCTTGCTTCAGTCAAGTCCTTTCACCCTTTTCCATTCAAGATAGAGATATGAGACCATATAAAAAAGCCTTCTCACCCCACAATGACACTACTTTTCACTAGGTCAAAGGGGCGAAAAAGCTTTGTTTTTCGCGGTACCACCCTTGTTCACGGCAAATCATGCTGCCGTCTCATGGACATCTTTCGTCCATTTTGGTAACGAGTGATGCAATGTCACTCGGTCTGCCCTACTATCATTTCAAGCAGACACTCAGAGGTGAGTTCACTTTAGAAAGTAACACCGGTTTCCAGCTAGCACCGGCTCTCTGTAGATACTGACTCTAAAGCTACTAGTCCTCTTCAACGTTTATCGATATCTATTTAGCTTGCGTGAATGTTTTCATCGGTAAAGACTACTTTTTCTCCTTCTTCAACGACTCGCTTGCGGAATTGTTCAAGAAGTTTGTTTGTGTGGAACCCTGGTTTTCCTTCGCCAATGATACGGCCGTCAACTTTTACAACAGCGATGACTTCGGCAGCGGTTCCTGTCAGGAAGACTTCTTCAGCTGTATACACATCATGTCTTGTGAAAGGTTCTTCTTTCACTTCGTAGCCTAAGTCTTCTGCGATTTCCATGATGGCATTTCTTGTGATGCCTTCAAGTGCGCCGATATAACCTGGCGGTGTATAAAGCTTGCCTTTTTTATAAATAAACACGTTGTCCGCTGAACCTTCAGCCACATACCCTTGATCGTTCAGCATGAGCGCTTCACTGACACCGGCCATATGGGCTTCAATTCGGACAAGAATGTTATTCAAATAGTTTAATGATTTCACTTTTGGACTTAGTACATCAGGACGATTTCGCCTTGTCGGTACTGTCACAATATCAATACCTGTTTCATATAGGTGCTTTGGAAAGATGGCCAGCGGTTCTACAATGATCACTGTGTTGGCTCTCCCGCAGTTGTTTGGATCTAAGCCAAGATCACCGGCTCCTCTTGAGACAACAAGGCGGATATAGGCATCTTTTAGGCCGTTCCTTTCAACTGTATGAATCATTTTTTCAGTGAGCTCCTCAAGTGAATATGGAATGTTCAGCATAATGGATCTAGCGGAATCATACAGGCGGTCTAAGTGTTCTTTCATTCGAAAGATATTCCCGTTGTACACGCGTATTCCTTCGAACACACCGTCACCATATAAGAAGCCATGATCATAAACTGAAATTTTCGCATCCTCTTTTTTCACGAGTTCATCGTTTAAAAAGATCCACTGTTCCTTTTGGTCTTCCATCTTCAGTGAGCACCCTCTCTTTCAAACAAAAAGTAGTTGAATTTTCAGACACTTTATATTGAAGTGTCTCACGCTTGCTCTTTCGTGTTTGTTTGCTTTTGTTGAACCCATCTTACGCCGCTTTCCATACAGTGTCAACAGCATTTTTAAAATTATTAGACAATTTAGACTAATCAAAATAAAATGTATACGCTTACACCTTTGCTAGACAAGGAATGAAAAAAGTTAAAATTTTTTGTATTTTTTCTTCAATTTATTTACTCTACATGAACGGTTTTCTTTTGAACAAGCTTTTGTGATATTTTTTCACACGGTTTTTGAAGAATATTGTGAGATTTCATTGCGTTTGTTTTTTCCTTCAGCATGCCTTTCTAAAGCGTTTTCCTATGAATTTGTGATAGAATGAGAGCATCTAATAGAAGGAGGGCAATACATGGCTAACATCAGAGGTTATATCGGAACGTATACAAAAGGAGACAGTAAAGGAATCTATTCTTTTACTTTAAATACGGACAAGCAGCAGATTGAACAAGTAGAAGTGGCTGCAGAACTTGAAAATCCTACATATTTAACTGTCTCAGATTCTCAAAAGTTTGTGTATGCTGTTGTGAAAGAAGGAGCACAGGGCGGTCTTGTTGCGTATCAAATTGATGCTGACACCGGCGCACTTCGTTTCATCAACCAAGAGCTTGCCGATGGGGCTTCTCCTTGTCACGTGAGCGTGGACAGCCAAACGAAAACGGCGTATACAGCAAACTATCATAAAGGAACAGCAGAGATGTATGAAATTGATGCTGAAAACGGCTCAGTGATCCGCACGCTATCACAGGCGCAGCATGAAGGCACTGGACCAAACGAAGACCGTCAAGAAAAACCGCACACTCACTTTATGGGTTTGACACCTGATGAACAATTCGCAGTGGCTGTTGACCTTGGCACAGACGGTATTTATACGTATAAGAAAGAAAACGGCAAACTTGAACTTGCCCATACATTTGAAACAAAACCAGGCAGCGGTCCTCGTCATATCACATTCCACCCAACGAAACCTGTGGCATATGTCATGACAGAGCTCAGCTCAGAGGTCATTGTACTTCGTTACTTTGAAGATGGTCATTTTGAAGAGATCCAAACGATCGCAACCATTCCTAATGACTTCACAGAGAATAATCAAGGCAGCGCCATTCATGTGTCTTCTGACGGTCAATTTGTGTATGCAGGAAATCGTGGACATGACAGCATTGCCATTTTCAAAGCAGATCATGACGGCAAACTAAGCCTTGTCGACATTGCTTCATCTGAAGGAAATTGGCCTAGAGACTTTGTCCTTGATCCAACAGAAGAATTTCTCGTTGGTTCAAATCAAGAATCTAGCAATCTTGTGTTATACAAACGTGACAAAGAAACCGGTCGACTCACTGTCTTACAATCAGACATCACCGTTCCGCATCCGGTTTGCGTGAAATTTTTAGGGTAATGAAAAAAGCCTCCGTTTAGGAGGCATTAGATTGTTGACAAAGGGCTAAAATGAACTTTATTTTAGCCCTTTGTCTTTTTTTCAGCGTAGTTGAAAACCCTTGAAGTCTAGGAAGAACGAGCACCGAAGTGCAGGACTGACAAAGAATGCGAGGGTTTGTCTACACTTTTAAGAGGCTTTTCTTTAAGCAGACGGCATACCGCCATCTTCAAGCTTTTGATCAATGAAAGACGTATCGCTTTTTTCACCGAACCATTTTCCCAGCCTGTCTTTCGCTTTTCCTTTGACATCGTCATCAATGTACATTGCCACTTGAAGCAGAGCAAATGTGATGGCGCCTAGATCATCTGTGTAGCCGATCCCCACCAATGTATCAGGGATCAGATCAATCGGAAGGATAAAGTACCCTAGCGCCCCAATGATGAGGGTTTTCGCTTTAACCGGTACTTCGGGTTTTTGCAATGTATAATAAAGTAATAACACAGCATAGACAAGAGAAACTCCAGCTTTTTGTGCCGTCTTTTTTAACTTTTCCCAAAAGGCATGATCATTAAAATGCTTCTTTGAACGCTTTAATAGTTCTTTTTTCTCAGAACGATTCATCGTATCGCCTCCATATTCAGCATAGCCCTTCCACCTTATTTATACAAGAAATCCACTCATTCGACAAACAAAAAGCAGCAGAAAGCTGCTGCAATCTACTGCTCTTTGTAAAACTTTTCGATCGCCTTATCGATGTATACCCATCCTTTATACGACACATGAATCGTATCCTTAAAGAAATATGGGTCATACTCATGCGAAGTCAAATCTGCGACTTCATACCCATTATCTCGAATTTGACGATTGATTTTTTGATAATAATCTGTACGTCCCTCTTTCGGAAAACCAGTGTAATCATACCATTTTCCGTTGACGGGAATCGTCACAAATAAAGGCTTCGCCCCTGCCTGTTTTAAAATATCCAGCATGATCTGGAAATCTTTATATTCAGGTGATGCTGCATAAGAATTGTCGCGACGAGAATCCTTCATCTTTTTCATGATCGGCTTCAGCTTGCGATCAAACAGTCTCTGATCAATATAAAACGGGTTGTCCCCTGCTTTTTCAGATCCTAGGACGCTCGCTTCTTTTTCAAGCTCAGTCCATGTTTTCCTTTTCACTGAAGGAGACGGACGAAGCTTGCGCTCATGCCCAGACCCGATCGTATAGTACATGTCTTTCTTTTGAAGCATGCCATAATACATTTTTGCAATAGGAGAAATCGCGCCATAAGCGAATTTGTTCCCAGAAAGCTCTGCTTTAAAAAGCTCTGTGATGACCATGTCGTTCTTTACTGCCTTAAACTTCATGATTCTTTTGATGAGCTCTTTTTTCACAGCTGGATCAATTTCTTTATTATAAGCGAGATCAAGCGCCTGAAGCGCTGAATAGTTAGGAGCAAAGTGATTCTCGTCTGATCCCCATTTGACAAACCACTGCGGGGACACGATAAACACAAGCTTTTTCCCTTTTAATTCATCCATATGCGCTGCAAAGTTCATCGCATGAATTAATGATTGCGATCCACCTTTTCCAACAAGATAAGGTGTAAACCCTTGAGGATTTTCATGAAAGAAATTCGAAGGGTGATATGGATCAAAACGTGATAGTTCAGAAGATCCATAGATCGGCAAATAAGTTGGATCTTTTAGCATTTCATCTTGTAAATAAAGCCCTTGGAACATCCCTGGATCTAATTCTGTGGCTGACTTTTGTAATTTGTCTTTTGGGATCAGATGTGAGAGCCATGCATTTGGTACAAGAAGAACACCAATGAATAGAACAGCCGCTAAAATAAGCGGCCCAAAAAAACGCTTTTTCATTACTTCATCTCTGCCAGCTGCTCAGCAATGTGATTCGGTGTATCCCACACATCACGATCAAATTCTGTAATTGGAACCATAATTCCTAGCTGACTTTCAATTGCCATGAGCAATTCAACTGTACCAAATGAATCAAGAAGACCTTCTTCAAAAATCGCAATCTCTGGATTTTCTTTCACAACGTCATCCTGACAAACCTCTGCAATAATACCGTATACTTGATTTTTAAATTCCATAATTTTCTACTCCCTTAATCATTAATGATGAAATGGTTTTCCTGAAAAAATATAAAAACCGAAACAAATCACATGGAATGTAATAATGATCGACACAACCATTGTGACCTTATTATCCGGCCACCACTTATGCTTTTTATTCCACTTCTCAAATAAATTGTAACCGGACATCACAACTGCATGGTATAGTCCGTAAATAATATATTGAAGGGCGAGACCATGCCAAGCACCCATCAATAGAAAGAGGACAAAGTACCCAATATTTGATACAGCCATCCGGTTCTTGATCCACTTCTTCTTTGTCATAAAGAACACAAATCTCATAAACACATAATCTCTGAACCAGAAGGATAGCGACATGTGCCAGCGATTCCAGAAATCTTTAATATTGCGGCTGATAAACGGTTTATTAAAGTTTTCTGGTGATTTAATGCCCATGATATAACTCACACCTACAGCAAATGCTGTATATCCAGCAAAGTCAAAGAACAAATACATACTGTACGCATACATATACGTTAACTGTTGAACAAAGTGACTGCTGCTAATGTGATGAATATTCATGAGAATATATGTGTGAATGAGATAACCAATAATGAACTTATATAAGAACCCGATAAAAATTTTATGAATCCCTGCATATAAAAGATCACTGTACACTTCCTTTTCAGGCGGTGTATCCATATCCTTTTCAAACCGGCGGTAACGGTCAATTGGACCTGACGAAATCGTCGGGAAAAAGACGATGAAATAGACCAAACGGTGAATCGGGATTTTCTTTTTAATCAAGCCGTCTCTCGTCTCGATAATTAACTGAACACCTTTAAATGTTAAGTACGAGATCCCTAAAAAGCTCAGCCAGTTCATTGGTGGCGGTTGATGCGGATGATGAGTTAAAAAGAACGGTAAAATCTTTGATAGCACAAGCGGCAAAATCGATGCCACCACTGCCATATAGAAGACAGACGCCCTGTTCGCCTTCAACCGGTACGCAAGGTATAGGCGGATAATCAAGACTTGCCACACTGTGAACAAGAACAGCAGCAAAGCGCCATGTGCATCCTTTGAGAAAATAAGCGCGAGTGCCACAACCGTTGCAAACATGTTATAGCCCTGCATTCTTTTGCCGCGAAGACCAAGAATCATCGTCGGCAGAAGAAGAATACCAATTAGAATGAAGAAAAAGAATGAACTAAACGGAATCATAGAAGAACCTCTTTTGCGATTCTTTTACGGTCAACCTTCCCGTTTGGCGTCATGTATAGCTGCTCAAGATAGACGAACTTTCTTGGAATCATGTACGCAGGCAGTGAATCCGCCATTTCTTTCTTAATCGCACTTGTCAGCTGATATTCTTTTTCAAAGGAATGCTCGGTTGGGACAATTGCTGCAATTAAGTACTCCACATGACCGTTTGGCTGAAATGGCACAATCACACAAGCATTGACATAAGTTGTCTCGCTCACATGATATTCAATTTCTTCAAGCTCCATTCGGTATCCATGTAGCTTAATTTGATAGTCCAGACGACCGTGGCACGTAATCAAACCATCCCGCGCCACACCTGCGTCACCTGTGCGGTAAGCAGGGCGTCCTTCGTATTCAAAGAACACTTTATCCGTTAAGGCTTGTTCACCTAAGTAGCCTCTCGTGACGCTTGGCCCCACGATGACAATTTCCCCTTTTTCCCCATCAGGGAGTGTCTTGCCTTCTTCATCTAAAATGACGATATCTGTATCCGGTTTGGCATAACCCACTGGCAAAGAATCGTGCTGATCAAGAATCTCCTGCGTGACTTCAATCGATGTAATCGCAACAGTTGCTTCAGTTGGACCATACGTATTAAAGACCTGCGCCTTAGGAAAACGCTCAAGAAGCGCACTTGCTACAGCTACAGGAAGTGCCTCACCGCAGAAAAGGAAAACGTGCAGCTCTGGTAAAAGTTCCCCTGTAAACGAAGGGTCCATTAAACACATTTGTACAAAGGAAGGTGTTGATGTCCACACTTCAACGTCAGATTGACCAAGCGCTGCAAACATATCCTTTGGCTTATTCACAAGATCTTTCACTAAACAGTAAAGCGTGCCGCCTGATTGAAGCGCTGGATAGAGATCCATCACTGATAAGTCAAAAGAAAACGGCGCTTGATTTAAGAACGTGCGCCCCTCGCCGATTGAGAAGTCGCTGCACATCCACCCTGTAAAGCTTTCTAAATTATTAGCTGTTACCTGAACGCCTTTCGGTTTTCCGGTACTGCCAGACGTATAAATGATGTAAAACACATCATCCTGTTGAACCCACTGCGTGGATGGCGGTGCTTCTTTTTCAAGTGCTAAAAGCGATGCCGCACTCTTCACTTCAATGTGTTCTTCTACATCTGGTACAGCCTGCTCATTTGCACAAATCAATAGACTCGCTTTTGAGCTTTCAATAATTGAGACGATACGCTCGACAGGTATGGAGATATCGACCGGAATATAGGGTCTGCCTGATTTCACAGTGCCTAAGAAAGAAATCAGCATCTCTGGCTCCATATGACCGTATACAATGACAGGTGCACTGTCAGTTGCGACTGTATCAATCGCACCAGCCATTTGGTCTGATAGACGCCAAAGCTCATCATATGTGATCGAAGCATGTTGAGAAACAAATGCTGGCTGTGTCGGTTTCGTTTGTTGGTATTCATGAATCGTGTGTAATAGTTTCATAGTTTAATCTCCAATTAAAAATCGTTGTAAATGAATGATCCCGTATTTGCTGTATGGAATCCGTAAATAAAGAACAATAATAGCAAAATAAGTAAGTAAAAGCTTGTATATCCTATCCATTTTACAGACTTATTTTCTGATAGCTTTTTGAATAGCATATTGATAACCTCTTTTCTTTTGACACTTATAAAGACGCATGGATCATCAAAAGAGTTTCATATCAAAACATAAAAATTTTAAGAATTGATGAAAAAAAGATGTCCAAAGTATGAACGTGTCTTCGGGCAAAGCTGTCTTATTGTAACAAAGATTTAATATAATTGAAATGAAATGGAAGCTTAAATTTGCCTTAAAATTGCCGAAAACTGTCGAACAAACGTAAAAGCCACCTAGTTTGACTAGATGGCTTTGTTGTTATTTACTTTTTATATTTATTCACTTCGAACATGAGAATGTTGTTGAATACCACATAGTCCTTTTTACTTTCAAAAGGACCTTTGTTGTTGTCATGCTCGTCAATTTCATAAAACCCTGGACCTTCGCCGGCATCACGTTTTTTGTACCAGGATAGGAAGGCGTTGACTTCTTTCATTGAAAGGTCATACTCTTTTTGCAAACCATTGACCATTGTGATGATGAGTAGAGCATCGCCGTCTTCATCTGTTGTATCGTCTTTTGGTGGTGTGGTTGGTTCTGGGTCTTTGTCACCTGGGGTTTCGGTGTTGTTTGGAAATTCTAGGTCTTTTAAGGAGATAGAGATGACAGATTTGTAGTTTTTGTCTGCAATCTCTCTGTAGTTCACATTATATTCTCTACCACCTATAACGTATAATGTATCCCCTATAACAACTGATGAAGCTCCTATACGCATATTGTGGTAAAGGACATCTATCCCAACTAAACCTTCTTGTTCAGTATCATATACATATAATTTTCTTGGTGAACTTGCAGGGAATATCATATTGTTTTTATAAATTACACCACTCAGATAACCTGAGACAAATCCTTTCTTCTTGGTAGACCAAACCTCTTTAGTTGCATTATATTCAAAAACTTCACGCTTATCATTTTTTCCAAATATATAAAATTTATCGTCTAATACTAGGCCAATTGCTCCTTCATTTTTAGCATTTAGTGAAGTTTCTTCTTTCCATGTTTGTTTAGATAGATCATAACTAAAAAACTCTTTTCCACCTAATACATAAATTTTATTTCCTATCACACCTGCTTGGACGTTATAAGAGCCTTTTGATTTGCTAACAAAGGGAATATCAGGTAATGTTTCCCACTCGTCTTTTTTTGTATCGTATACTTCAAATTTATCATAGGTTGTGCCTTGATGTTTTCCAGCAAGAACATAAATTTTAGAGCCTACTGTTACTGATGTAGCTCCTCCTCTGCCAGTAGGTATGTCTTTCTTTTTTGTCCATTTATCTGTGGATGGATCATACTCTAATGTTTCGTTAAGAGCATTAAATCCTCCAATTACATATATTTTCCCATCAACTGCATTAGCTACAGCTCCAATTCTTGATGTTGGTAAATCAGCTAATTGATTCCATTCATCCTTAGCAGCATTTGCAACTTGAAATATCTGTGTGAATGAAAGGATTACCAGTAACATCATGACGATCCATTTTTTCAAAAATAACACTCCCTTTTCATTATCTTACTTCTTCATTATCGGAGTGTTTTTTAATTTTTACACATCTAAATTTCTTTTATTCTACTAACTTTCATTTTGTTTATTTTTAAGGATAAAGACTCAACTACACAAACAGAATTAAATAAGTTTTATTCCATTTAATGAGAAAAAAGTATACAATATAAATGTGTTACAAAAATTACTAGGAGGCTTTAATATGTTAAAGAAATTAGCAGCTACAACATTCCTGGCTACAGCAGTGTTAAGCTCCGGATCAATTGCAAGTGCAGCAGGTTCAAGTATTTCTGAAAACGTTTCTCCCATAACACATAATCTTTCAACTCTTTCAGCAAAGTCCAACGGTCAAATTTCAACAAAAGCATCCTCTGTTTACTACTTACAAGAAAGAACTTTACAAGGTAATGGTTCAAATTTAGATTATTATAAAGGGACAAAATTCACTATAAGAAATAGCACTGGAACTATCTATAAAGGGTGGCAGGAGTCTCAGAGAAATGATGCAAAAGCACATGTTGAATATAAATTAGTAGATGCACAAACAGGTAATAAAGTCTCCGCATTGTCTTATTATGGTGATGTCAAGAAAGCGGACGGTCGTTTATGGTTAGAAATCAATTTCAATAACGTTTCGACTACAAAAGACTATTATTTAGAAGTAACGAATCTGGGTAAATATCCAGTTACTCTTGCAGGAAATGTATATAATTAACTTTAAAAGTAGTCCCTTTGGGACTACTCAGATTGTAGAGAAACTCATGTTTTTCTACAATCTTTTTTATTTTCACCATCATTATGATAGATGAGATTGAAGGAAAAACATGAAAAAGGCCTCCCACACACCTAGCCTAGCTTTGCTAGGTGTGTGGCAATCTTCTTCATGTTCTGACAGGCAGCTGTTAGAAGCACTTGCTCACTTACATTTTGTTTTCCCCTTAACCGGCAGTAGCGAAGCCCATGCAGTTGTTTTGAATCTGCAAAGCTTCGCTCTATTTTTTCTTTTCTTTTTTTATATAGCTCTTTTCCAGCGGCAGACAGACGATTTTGCCTGATCTTTTCTTTATGTTCCTCCCACACATGTCTTGAGATGAGCTTTTGATGATTTTTAGATCTTGTGCAGTTTTCAAGGAAAGGACACGATGTACATTTTTTAGGATCTGATTTGTAGAACCTATAACCTTTTCGATCAGTGGTGGTATATAAAAGCTTTTCACCATTCGGGCATATGTATTGATCGTGTTCAGAATCATACTGGAATTTCCACTTCTCGAATAATCCTCTTGTTGGATGAAAACGTCTATGTGCGATGACACCAAAAATATGGCGATCAGATAAACCTTTACAGATTGGGGTGGTCAAATAACCAGAATCAAGGGCAACTGCGTCTACTTGGAAACCAAATCGTGCGATTTGGTGATCCAATCGTTCAAGATACGGAACGGAATCATGGACATTACCAGGCGTGACATGGGCATCTGTGATGATATTGTACTTCATATCCGTTGTACGGTGGTCTAGGTAGAAAAAGCCTTCCGGTTTGTTTTCACGATAAAGATATCCACTTTCAGGATCAGTCGTACTTTGACGAATGTCTTTTTCCGTTTTCACCTCCTCTTTTACCTTTAAGGGCTTTTTTCCGTGTGCCACCCGATCTTCTTGGATCGCTTCTTCTAATTCATTTATATAGTTCTGGGTATCTTGTTCAATCGTTTTTCTCGTATATTTATGTTTATTGGCATTGGCTTTAAGATGAGTGGAGTCAGTAAAAAGAACGCGCCCTCCAACCATATCGTGATTGATGGCTTGAAGAACAATTTCATCGAAAATATCTTGAAAAATGGTTGTATCTTTAAATCGAGTACGACGATTCCAGCTAATGGTCGAGTGATGGGGAACGGGGTCATTGATGTTTAATCCTAAGAACCATCTATACGCCATGTTATAGTAGATTTCTTTTTCAAGTTGCCTTTCAGAACGGATACCATACAGGTATCCAATAAACATCATTTTAAACAGAATAAGTGGATCAAGTGAGGGACGACCTTTATTCTCACTATAATATGGTTTTACTTTGTCTATGATAAATGAAAAATCAATGTATTGATCAATTTTACGAAGCAGGTGATCCTCTTCGACCAGTTGATCTAGCAATACAAATTCGGCTTCGTGCTGAGAAGAATTTCTAGTGTGGAACATGAGAAAAACACCTTCCTTTAGTATGCTTTTCTCTATTATAAAATGGGATGGTGGAAAATTTAAGGGAAAAATAAAGCTGTCGAGGTTTTCTCGACAGCCTGAGTAGTCCCTTTGGGACTACTTTTATTTCTTATACTCTCGATTTATGTTAAACAATTTATCTATCCACTTCACCATCTCTTTATATACGCTTCACCTATAGCCAAAGAACAATAAAAAAGAACCCATGGTTCATTGGTTTCTCATCAGTCCATTATAAGAAAATCCGTCACAAGGCAAGCGGGTTCCCCGTTTTCATCCATCCCCCAAAAGCTTGGGTACATTCCGTCACCGAAGCCTGTTGTAAACATGGCAATGTCCACCTTGTCATGAAAACGGGTGACAAGCCAGTCCCATGTGTGCTTGTAGTTTTGCTCAAGCGCTTCTGCAAATTCCTCATAAAGATAGAAATCATTGTCCTCTTTATAGCGCTTATCCTCATAAGCTTGTAAATATAATGCAGCCTCATCATCCATGAAACAGCCCATACCCGTATTTACACCGTAACCGTAAAATTCGTCTTCTTTCAAATGTTCGAGTTCCTGCCCCGCTCTTGTAGCAAGCTCCCACTCTATTGCTTGCTCGTTTGTATACTTGATCATTGCATAGGCTACGCGTTCGTCTCCGCTTTCTAACCGCTTCACTAGAAGTAGAATAGGATATTTCCCTATAGCAACCTTACTCGTCTGTCAGCCTCAGATACCTTGTGTATTCGCGGATTATCTCCGGAGTCAAACGGTCGATATCGTCTAATACATCTGCGTACTTTTCCCCTAAAAAATCCGAGAAGTATCGGACATGACTTCGATAGTCTGCGATAGTTCTCTCACGCATCCCATCCGCTTCTTTTGCTAGGACGAAAATGTCTAGCACTTCTTCTATCGAATACTTGCGTTCGGGCGACCGTGGCTCGTGGGCTAGCCGTGAGACTGATCGTTTAGCCGTCGGACTCCTTTCGCCTATAAATTTTCAAGCCATAACGTTAATTACCTCCGTTTTGACCAACGTACATCCTAGCGAATGTCTTACGTACACGAAAAAACCCGCTACCAATACGTCTATGTCATCGTTTGATTCAACGGACACTATACGTATCAATAACGGGTCTTCTAAATTACGTCCCAGGAGAGATTCGAACTCCCGACCGACGGCTTAGAAGGCCGTTGCTCTATCCTGCTGAGCTACTGGGACATGTTGTTATGTAGTGTGCTTTGGCGTATTTCCTCAGCGACAAGATTTATTATATTACTATTGTTCTTTAAAGTCAACGGTTTTTCGAAAGTTTTTTCATAAGGGGCAAATGCTGCACCCTTATGAAATACCTTCCAATGTGACAGTGTTTTCGAGGTCTTGTATGATGTGACCTTCGTCCGTGAAAAACTGTACGTTTGCTTCGCTTCCATCTAGTGTCAGTATAGCATAGCTACGCTCTTTGCGCACTCTTGGCAGGTGCACGCTGCCCGGGTTAATGAGCAGTTTTCCTCTTAGCAGTTCACTGCCTGGGATGTGCGAGTGGCCAAAGCAGATAATGTCTGCGCCTAGCTCTTCTGCACGGTAGTAGACTTGAAGCAAGGATTGTTTGATGCCATGCAGATGTCCGTGAGTGAGAAATAGTTTTCCGCCTCCATCCAGTGGGAGCAGAAGCTCCTCTTCAAAATCGCCCATAAAGTCACAATTTCCTTTGACGACTTTGTATCCTTCGAGTGCTGGGTGGTTCGTTTCGAGTTCTGAATCTCCGCAGTGAATCATCATGTCCACTTCAGCCGCATGCCGTTTGGCAATGGTTTGAAGTTCGTCTGTGAGTCCATGACTGTCACTAATGATGAGTATCTTCATGGCTTCATTCCCCCTTATTCATTTGCGTCTAGCAGTGATGAAAGCTTTTGAAGCGCGACCGCTCGATGGCTGATCTTGTTTTTTTCCTCTGGTGATAACTCGGCCATCGTCTGGTCTTTGTCTTTGACGATGAAAATTGGGTCGTATCCGAAGCCGTTTTCGCCGATCGGTTCTTCTGCGATGAAGCCTTCTACTGATCCTTCTACCGTTTTGGTCTCTTTCCCCGGTATACTGACAGCCAGGGCACATCTAAATCTAGCAGTGCGGTCTTCTTTTTCAATGCCTTGTAGCTCATTCAGTACCTTTTCCACGTTCTCAGCATCGTCTTTATGCTCGCCCGCATACCTCGCTGAATAGACGCCAGGTTTTCCGCCAAGGTAATCAATTGACAGACCCGAGTCGTCTGCAATCACCATTTCACCTGCTTTGGCTTGAATGGCCTCGGCTTTGATGATCGCATTTTCTTCAAAGGTATGTCCTGTTTCTTCGATCTCTTCCGTAAATCCGATGTCCGCTAGTGTTTTGACCGTGAATCCTTTTGGCTCAAGAATGGCTTTGAATTCTTTCGCTTTGCCCGCATTGTGCGTTGCGATGATGGCAGTTTTCATCCTGATCAAACCCTTCTCTTTATTCGATGACTTCTCCTGTCACTGCTTTTTGCTTTTCAATTAATTCTTTGATGCCCTTTTCGGCTAAATCAAGCAGTCCGTTTAGCTGTTCTCTTGAGAATGTTGCTTCTTCGCCAGTGCCTTGAAGTTCAACAAAGCGTCCAGCGCCTGTCATAATGACATTCATATCTACTTCAGCTGAAGAATCTTCTTCATAATTTAAATCTAACAGAAGTCCTTGTTTAGAATCAATTCCGACGGATATCGCGGCTAAATAATCAGTGATCGGATTTTCTTTCAAAACGCCTTCTGATTGAAGCTTTTGAATCGCTAGTGTCATGGCCACAAATGCACCTGTAATAGATGCTGTGCGTGTTCCGCCGTCTGCTTGAATGACATCACAATCAATCCAAATGGTGCGTTCACCAAGCTTTTCTAAATCAACGACAGCGCGCAGAGCTCGTCCAATTAAACGCTGGATCTCCATTGTACGTCCTGTGACTTTTCCTTTAGATGATTCTCTTATCGTTCTTTGAGCCGTTGCTCTTGGAAGCATGCTATATTCTGCTGTAATCCAGCCTTTTCCTTCTCCTCTTAAAAAAGGAGGTACGCGGTCCTCGATAGATGCGTTACAAATCACCTTCGTATTTCCCGCTGAGATTAAGACAGAGCCTTCTGGATGCGTGATGTAGCCTGCCTGTATTTCAATTTTTCTTAATTCGTCGTATTGTCTTTCATCTAATCTCATGTTTTACCTCCGTTACAATATACATTCCGCGCGGGTGTCAGCGTGGTTCTCCTATTAACTTTGACAACCTCGATCCGTTCTAATCGCTTGGAATAAAAAAGAGGCAGCGAATGTGCATGCCTCTTTTTCTCCATTATATCAATGTGTGACGTTAAAAACTACCTGTATTCACTTGTTCTGGTCTTGAAACTGGCTTTGTGAGTTCTGTTCCTTTTTCGTTCACAAGCTCTGCCTTTCCGTTTACCTTCACTGACACGCTTTTCACATCTGGCAGCTCTGTTAATGTCAGCACAATGCTATCAAGAACTTTTTGTGAAATGACCTTTTTCTTTTCATCTGCACTGCCAAAAATGGATTCATTGAAATCAAGTGTCACATGACCGTCTTTTACTTTCGGGACATCATTCAGCTTCACATCTTGATCAAAGTCTGTCAGCAATTGGCTTGTTTTGCTTGGCCCAGAGACGAGCTCATCAATGGCTGCTGTAATTGGATCATCATCGTCTTTTGGTGCTCTTTTGGTCACCGGGACATAGTACGTCTGTTTGTCAGATTCAGCTAAATAGTAGACGGTCACAGGCTTTGTCGATGTCATATCAGCCGCAGCCTCGTGCTGAATATTAATGCCGTCCTCTCTGCTTAAATCATCTGAAATCGGTGTCCCATTCACAGGCATCTCTTTTAATTCATGGCCATTCATCTTTAATTTGACTTTCGCTACCGAATCAAACTGCGTTAATGTCCAAGTGACTGATTGTAAAATGCGCTGTTCGTCTTCTTTTTTATAGTTTTTGAATTCATTTGAGAAATCCACAACCGCTGTGCCATCTTTAATATCGACAGATACGCTCGTGTCCGCCGGCAGCACGGCTCTGAATCCATTTGGCATCAGGTTAGAAATCGGTCCCCCGTCTACGAGGTATTCAAGTGTTTGTTTCGCACTTCCTTCGTTTTTCGGCAGCGGAATGGATTGAGAGACAACATACCCATTTTTATCAATTAAATATAATTCTCTCATGACGGTATCTGCTTGCTTTTCTTCTTTTTCTTTTTTCGCTGTTTGTTTCTCTTCTTTATTTTCTTTCACAAACGTGACATTTTGTGGTGGATCAATCTCTGTTTTCGCTTCGTCTGTTTGAAACAATCCGCATCCTGATAAAAGCATGGCTGACGCAATACACGTAACAGCTGCTGTAGTTCCTTTTTTCAGCATACTTCACCCTCCTCTAGTGGTTTGTACTAGTATGTATACGAGCTCCCTAAGAGGATTAGACCCTTTTCATAAAAAAATAACCCACTTCCATGAGAAGTAGGTTATTGCTGATATACGTGTTCAAGCGAAACCGTTTCGACCTTTCCTGGCAGGTAGCCGAACCAGTCTTGAGCGATATTTTGAAAGTTTTGTTGCTGCCCTGTTGTGTAAATCGTATGAACAGGCTCTTCCTTCGAGTCATTTAACAACCCTTTATATGAAAGAATCGTGCTCGCTTCTCTCGCTGTCTCATCTCCTGAAGAAATGATGTTGACGCCACTGCCCATAAAGCGCTGAATCGGTTCTTTTAAAATTGGATAGTGCGTGCAGCCAAGAATAAGCGTATCAATGCCTATTTCTTTCATCGGTTCAAGAGAAGCTTTTACGACTTCATCTGCTGCATGATCTAAAAACGTACCACTTTCCACAAATGGCACAAGCAATGGACATGCCAGACTTTGAACAGTTAGTCCTGCTTTTAAAGAAAGCAGTGCTTCTTTATAGGCCTCACTTTTGATCGTATTGACTGTGCCGATGACGCCAATATGCTGATTGTTTGTCACCTTGATCGCTGTGCGGGCTCCGGGCTGGATTACGCCAATGACCGGGATATCAAGTGTTGCTTTAATTTCATCAAGTGCTATCGCCGTCGCAGTGTTACACGCAATGACAAGCATTTTAATATGGTGATGTCTTAATAGGTAGTGTGCCATTTCCCATGTATATTGAAGAACCTCTTCTTCTGCTCGAGGGCCGTATGGACATCGTTTTGTGTCGCCTACATAAATAATTTTTTCTTTTGGCAGTTGTCTCATGATTTCCTTCGCAACGGTTAAACCGCCTACGCCGGAATCAATCACGCCGATGGGTTGATCCAACAAAATCGCCTCATTTTCTTTTCATTTGCTGCTGTAGTTTCGTTAAAGATTGGTTGAAAACGATGGCTTCTTCTTCTGAGAAAGCCCCTAGAAGTTCACTGACGTATTCTTGGCGTTTGACAATCACTTCTTGAATGATCCGCTCACCTTCAGGCAATAAATGAATGCGAACCACGCGGCGGTCAGACGGATCTTTCACCCGTTCAACAAGTTCACTTTTTTCCATTCGATCAATTAAATCGGTCGTCGTGCTGCAAGCCAAATACATCTTTTGTGATAGCTCACCTATTGTCATATCTCCGAATTCATAAAGCCACTGAAGCCCTACAAATTGAGGAGGTGTAATCGTATATTGATTCAGAATTTCTCTACCTTTTTGCTTAATGATTGCAGCAATATGGCGCAATGATTTTTCAATTTCTGCAACATGGCCTGACTCATTCGTTTCCATTTCATTGATACCTCACTATAGCATCTCACTTTGATTAAAACGTACATTCCTATTTTCCTCGTTTTTCAATGAAATTGCAAGAAGAGACTCATGGAAACCATATAGAAATAACCGGCTCCTCCCTGGTGCGGAAGGAAAACCGGCTGACGTTAGAGCTCTAGCTCACCCATACGCAGAAGCTCGACTACGGCCTGTGAACGACCTTTGACTCCTAGCTTTTGCATGGCATTTGTTATGCATACCTTTTACAAATGAGTATAACTTACAGGATCATTTAAATCTATAATGAAAATTCATTTTCCCGTTTGGGTGGATAACAATATGATCAATGAGCTTATCAAACACATGCTTCAAATCGTTCTCTTTATCTTCAAGCTCTCGAAGAACCGCCTGCATTTCCATCATTGAACTTTTCTCATCATGGACCTGCTGTAAGGAAAATAAACTCTGTTCGAGCTTAACAATTTCAGCTTGAATGTCATTTCGCTTCATTTGAAATTCTGATTTGGTAATCATTTGATCTTCTAAATAAAGTTCAAGCAACCTTTTATTTTTCGCTTCTAGAGATTTCAACTCTGCTTTAATAGACTTTATTTGTTTTTCTTTTTGCTCAAATGCATTTTTTTTGTAGTCGTGTGATATACCCTTAGAGAATTCAATGAGATTTTCAATCACTAAATCTCGGACCTCTTCATAAGTGATGGGAACATGGTTCACACAGCCTTCGGGACCAGATCTCCTGTAATTACTGCATTTAACATATTTCCAATAAGTTTTCTCTCCGTTTTTTTTGGCTCTGCTGGTTTGGATAATGACCATATTAGATCCGCATTTCCCGCAAATAAGCAGTTGTCTAAGCTCATTCCACGGTGTGAATTTAGTTTTCTTATTAACTGTTGGTTTATTATTTGCTTTCTCCCACTCTTCTCTTGAGACAATCGGCGGGCAAAAGTCTTCATAAACGTTCCATTTTTCAGGTGGATTTCTTATAAACTTTTTCCTGCCATCAACTTTGATCGTGGTATGTCTATTAGCAATGTGCACACCACAATAAATCGGGTTTTTTAATATGGTTTGAACTGTTGTAAGCTGCCAGTTTCTTGTTGTTCTAGGAGGAGGTATTTCACCAATTTTGCACTTTTCTTGCAATGCATATGTAACTCTTTTCTGACCTAGCCCCTCGTTATTATAAAGGCGGAAAATCATCCTAATTACTTGAGCTTCACTTTCGTTAATTACCAGGTGTTTACCTTCTTTCTGGTAACCGTAAGGCACTCTTCCTGAATGCTCACCGCGTCTGGCTTTGGCTGCAAGTACACCACTTATATTGACTGACATTGACTTAGGTAACTGCTCCGCAAACAGAGCAGACATTTCAAATTTCATTGACGCTTTACTTTCATATAAGCTGTCGTAGTCCTCTTCAAGAGTCACTACTCGAACCCCATTAGACACCAAAATTTCTCTGATATATAAAGCATCTTTCAGATCGCGGGCAAGACGTGTGATGGACTTGAATATGACCATTTTTATATCTTTCTTTTCCGCCAATGAAAAAATGTATTTCATTGCTGCCCTGTCTTCAAGGACGGTTCCGCTGATACCATCGTCTAACAAAACAGAACGGTCATCCCATTCATAATTGTGTTGCTCGATCCAATATCGACAAACGTCAATTTGGTTTTCTTTAGAACTTATTTGCTCATCTCGATCTGTCGAAACCCTTGTATAAACTTTATAAGGGTAGTCGTCATATTTGATGATTTCGTCAACTGATGATTCTTTGCGGAAATGCATATAACACACCCCAATTGTTAATTGTTCTTACTAAATTATAACATCTTGATTATCAATTCTGTAATATTCTTAATTTGGAAAAAACTATATTTCATCCTCTTTTCAATTCATTAATATGATAGACTTATTTGGAAAATATTTGTTTTGGAGGGTCTATATTGAATCTTATTAAAAATTTTCTCCTTTTAATTTTATGTACCTTATTCATAACTGCTTGTGGCAAAGCAGAAAACACATCCACAAGTAACTCCAGTAAAAAAGAAGAAAGCATTGAAACTAAAGAAAAATTAAACGTAAAGATCACTTTGGATAAAGAAATCACAAACAATAAAATTATTATCCTTAGTGGAAAGAGCAACTTACCTAAAGGTACGAAACTAAGGATTCGTCTTGAACTCAAAAATTCTCATAAAAACTCAATAGTTAATACAGCTGTTCAAAAGGATGGATCTTTCGAGTATAAATTCTTTAATGAAGATGACAAAGTATTTGATGATGGGAAATATATTATATACGTCGAAACACTACCGGTTCTTGAACAAACTGAAGTTGTTCAAGAAATTTTTGGAGACAATGGTTCTAACCTAACAGGTCCACAAATTAGCGGTGACTCAGAACTAAAAGCTACTGCTGAAATAAATTTAAAAATAAACAATTCTGAAGTTATATCTGAGGAGGCAACTTTGCCTAAAGATAAAGATGTAGAGGAAGAGAAAAATGAAGTTTATAACTCAGAAGAAGTTGAAGATAACAGTGAAGAAGATGAGTTAGATATGATAAAAGATGATGCAGAAATAGAAATCAAAACAATTATCAAAGAGAATTATAAAACCACATCGATTGATAAAATTGAAATTAACGAAGATATGGGTTCGAGTGAGAAGAACAAGCTAATTGCTCTTGTTTACTTGTCTTTTGATGCCTTGAACACAAGTAAGACAGCTTATAACATGGTTGAAATGTATAGTGATGACTTAGCTGCAAACATTGGCAAAGATAATGATACAGTCAATCAGATAGCTGTATTTTGGAAAGTTCCTTATATAGATGAAGATGAAACATTAGCTAAATTCTCATACGAACGTTCAGGAGAACATATGATAATCACTGATAAAGTATCTTCTTTAAGATGACCCTTCAACTTGAAGGGTTTTTTATTTACAATTATAATCGAACATACATTCTTTTATAGGAGGGTACGGTGTGATCGATCTTGAAAGGAAGTTATACCGAATCATCTACAACATGAGCAGATTCAGAAAAAATCCATCCATCGAGGATCTGAAAAGGAAAACGGGTAAAGATGAATCATCTATAAGAAAAGCCGTCAATAATCTAATGTCTGGTAAAGAGCTTGCTTGGGATAAGGAGAAGAAGGAATGGCGGTTTAAATAAGAACATTTCACAGTCTCGTCACAAATGACGGGACTTTTAATTAGTCTATTTTTACCAATTTTATAAAAAGTATGGAAAATAAAGCCTGTTAATTGTTACCATACGGGTGTAGGACAATACTTTTAGGGGGATGATGTTTAGTATGAACGGTTTATTGCGCAAGCTCAATGTAAAACTTACACTTGTATTAACACTTATTCTGACTCTTGGCATCACATCTGCTTTTGGGCAGGCTTCCGCAAAAGAACAATGGGACCCACAAAAGCAACAAAGAATTGCACAGGCTATTTTCGAAGCTGCTGCATACAATGAAGTAGATAAAACTTTTTCCTTTGATGAATCCAAAGTTATCAATGCAGGTTTACCAAAGGATATTTCATTAGAGATCAAAAACCATTTAGAGTCATTGGCCGGAACTGATGCTGAAAAAGTGTATCAAGAACAATTAGCCGCACAGCAAAAAGGTGAAGTTACAACTATGGTTGCTCCATTAGTGATATGGGCGGCCAAAGTATTGGCTGGCGCAGGTCTAGCATGGCTAGGTAAAAAGCTTTTAGATATGGGCGGCCACGAATTTTGCAAACGTTACAAAAATGAAAATAAAACAACTAAGTATGTTTGTAAATTCCTTTAATTTTTGAAAGGAAGTGTTTCAATTGAAAAAAACAAATTGGTTTCTGTCTGTGTTTATAACTGCCTTGATTTCATTTGTGATCCAATCTGGATTAAGTAAATTTGGTGTTATTAACATGTCCAATATATGGGCGGATTTGGTCAGTTGGATTATTATATTCTTTGTCGTCTTCATTGGCGTTGAAGCATCTTTTAGAACGATCAATAGAATGAAACATCGAACTGAATAAATACAAACAAAAAAGCCCCTCCAATAAGGAAGGGCTTTTAATTTACTTCAAGAGTGCTTCGAGTTTCGCTTTTGTCTTCGGTCCGTAAATGCCGTCAGCAGCAAGCCCATGCATAAGCTGGAATCGTTTGACCGCATTCGCTGTTTTTGGTCCGTAATAGCCATCAATGCCGTTATTTTTTGCGCCTTTGTCTGGATAAAAGTAGAGTGCCGCTATAGCTTCTTGAATTTGCTTTACAGCGTCACCTTTCATCATAGGTGCTTTTACCTTAAAGATACCCGCAGGAAGCTTGTACGCCTTCTTAGATGCTTTTTTCTTAGGTGTTGTTGCTGATGATGTTTTCTTAGGCTCGGAAGATGAAGTTTTTCCACCAAGCGCCTTCAGCTCTTTTTCAATAGCCGCTTTAAATGAGTTCCATCTACCTTCACCAAGGATACGGTGTGGACAATTCTTCCCATTCCAATCTTGGTGCTTACGGATTCTATCAATTCCCCAACCACGTTCTTTAAGTAGCTGCGCCACGAATTGAATGGCCAACTTTTCCGCCGCCTTGTATCTTGCACCACCAGACTCACTATAACAAATTTCAATGGCAATTGACTTGCGGTTACCAGTACCGTTTGTGCCGTCTCCTGAGTGCCATGCGTTGCGATCTAAAGGAATTGCTTGGACCACCTCTTTGTCATCCACCGCAAAATGATAGCTCGTTGAGCTGGTGTTATTAATCATATAGTTAATTTCATTTTCTGCTGCTGCGTCATTCGCTGTATTGTGGATGGTAATGTATTCTGGATTCATTTTGTTGGGACATTTTAAACCGTATCTACCAGATGAGACCATTTTCTTTTTCACTTTAATTGTCATGTTCATCTACTCCTTGTTTTTTAGTATTTTAAAAAAAGCCGCCTGGGGCAGCTCTTATTTTGTTAATCCTTTTTGTTGCAGCGCTTCTTTTTGGGCTTTCCCTCGACTTGTCACATAGTTGTTTTTGAACCATGCGACAAGCGTCGTTACCATTGTGAAGATCATTGAGCCTGCAAGATATAACGTATCAGCCAGAGATGTGACTTGGTCCTCGTTGATCGGTAAGATTGGTTTGCCAAACAAAATTAATGCTTGATTGATCAAAGCAATAAAAAGAAGTACCGTGCGGATCACAGTACCTTTGTCTAAGTTTTTCATATTCAATTCCTCTTTTCGTTTTATTTTTATTTTTGGTTTCTTTCGATACGATCTAGTTTTTCAATGACAACGTCATATTTCTCACTAAATTTTTCTAACACATGGTTTTGAGCATCTATTTGCTCGTTAAGCTTGTTTTCTCGCTCTTTAGTTGTATTGAGCACATAAAACAGCACCCAACAAAAAAGAACCGCAAACGGTCCTTGTGTCATTAAATACTGCGCCAAATCCATTTCCATTTCACTCACCTACTCCCTCATTTTGTCCACCCCCTTAAAGAAGGCAAAATAAAAAGCACCTTTATGATGCTGTTGAACCTAAATCCACTGAGACAGCAGGCTTATCAAACTTCAATCCCGTGATCTCTTCAAATTCTGTTTTAGTGATAACTTTCAATGAAACGTATTCCCTCATGATTTCAGGCGTATACACGCCCCAATCCCAAAATACTTTTATGTCGGCCGCCGTTGGGTATATCATGATGCCCCGCCTCTCTGCATCTGCGAAACTTGCAATGTGAGTAAAGCCACTTGTTTTTTAAGCATCGTTACAGCATCTGGCGGCAGTGGATCAGGCTGCAAACTATCAATGTATTCTTTAGAAGCCGCCTCGAACCATTCTTCTTTTTTAGGATCATACTTTGCAATAAATAACCCATCTGGTGGCTGTTTATCTGTATAGCCTTTGGGTATTTTTTCTCCGTTTTCTACATCTATTAAAATATCTTTACCAGCTTGCCAAATGTAATTTTCATCATATTTATAAACCCAGATCATAATCGCACCTCCCATGCTTACTTTGCTTTAAAACGGAACCCAAAAGTAATAAATTCATTGGGGTTTACCGTATTAGAACAAGATTGAACGCAAACTCGACCGTCAGTGCCTATATAGGTTCGGTGATATTGTGGTACGCCCGGTGTCCCCAAACTTGATGCGACTCCAATAAAGTGCATGGATTGCAATGGTAAATATCCATCAAGCAGTGTAAATGCCTCGACATCATTACCTATCACCCCACCAGTAATAGACCCAATGATCTCCACGACTCCCAAAGCATCTTTTGAGTAACGTAATGTGTGCGGAAATCCATCTGTTGATACGTATTGCTTCCATCCTTTAGACAATGAAGGTGTTTTCCAAGTGACTGCAGCATCTCTACTAGTTATAATCCTCTCCCACCCTTTGAAACCCTGAGCATGGAATGTGCCAATCCAAGTTATGTTATCAAATGATCTTGTAGCGATAATGCGTTTATATATGACTCCGTTTTGTTCATACCCTGTTTCAAAAACATCAACGTAATAAAAACTTGTATCATTTTCTACTGGAGCATTAAGAAGTTGAGCTCCCATATATGGACCTGTCGGTAATTTGAATATATCGGTACCATTTGGAACCCTCACAACTCTTCCATCATTAGGTGTGAGCCTATAAAGCTGGCCGTTATTCCAGTTGCTTTTTTCTGATTCTGTTACGTGAATCTTTTTGTTTTCAAGGTGCGGCTTGACGTATTCTTTTGCCGCTTCTAATGCCGCCGTTGCTTTATCTTTTGCACCTGCAGGTGTTTCCGTGTGAGCATCCGTGTATTTTTTAGCTGCCTCAAGTGCTGCATCTACTTTAGACTGCGCGCCTTGTTTTGTTTCGATATTCTCCAAGTCATCAAACTTGGCTCTCAGATCATCAATCGTTTGTATAGACTCTTCGTAAAGCTCATTTATCTTTGCTCTTAATGCCTCGAACTCGTCTACATAATACTCAGTGATCGGCACAATGTCTTGATCTATAAGAGACTTTGAAATGTTAAAAGAGAACTGATGAACTGACATAGATTGATCATTTGTATAATACAAATTCAGCTCAGCTTGTACTATGCCGTAGTGCTTAATCTCTTTGTCTGACAAGATATACTCGGCGTGACCATTCACTCTATCAATTATCGTTACGTCTCTAATGAATCGGCTGCCGTCTGACATAACTAATACAAGTTTGCCCGTGACAGCCGCAAGTGGCAAAGGTACGCCATCTTTCGTGAGTTTAAATATCAACCGCGCTGTCTGACGATCCTGCGCCCAAAAATTTATGCTGGTTGATACACTTGAACTAGTATATGCGTTTACATCAAAATCAAGTGGACCATTCTTCCGAATCATGTTATCACCTCTCTCATGTTACATTCTCGATAGTTTTAATAGGATCAACGCTATTATCTTTCAAACTGCCTTCTGCGCCAGCTCCTTTTAGTCGATTGCCAAAATGCTGAATTCTTGAGCATTTGCTAGTCAAATACATCGCGTATCTGCATTTTTTTCCGCGCACTTTGTTGAAGCGTACTGCTGAATCTATGACCCCGTCCATAAAGATAATTCCGTAATAGGGATTAGATGTGGATGTTCTTTTTCCCGCATTGTCAATGTCACTGAAATCTACGCTAATATTTTCTGAATCACCTGATACAGAAATTCCAGAGTAGCCAACTTCACGTAAATTTGTGTTTGTGACATCAATGTTCTTACACCCTAATTCCACACGCACGCCGTTCCCTTCGATGTCTCGACCCACACTTGAATCTACTTTGCCATTACTGCAGCGAGTTAAGAGCACCCCATGATGCTTGATATCCCTATATTGGTTATTCAAAACCAAAAAGCCATCCACATCGGATAAGTGAATAGCATGCTTGACCTTTACGCCATTGATTTTATTGCCGGAAACATCCACGTCGTCAATTTTTTGAATCCCTTTACGACCATATACTTGGATGGCATGACGCACTTTGATATTGGTGAAAGTGTTATCTTTGACTGAAAGACGTTTTACTTTGTTAACCCTGTTTGTAGGATTGCCGTTTGCGTCTTGCGTGTAGACCGACTCTAGGCTAGGAATCATAAGTCTCACACCAGATGCACAATTCTTAAAACGGTTTCGGCTTATTAAAACGTCTTCCCATTTATTGCCGGACACCGCGTACTCGGTCGTATCTTCAAAATCGTTGTTTTCTATGCGAATGTCAGAATACCAGTAGCCATCCGTGCTAGTGTGCGAATCCACTCCGCGAGCATATCCCCCTAGATTCTCTGATCTGCTAAAATAGCAGTCTCGAATAGTGACATGCTTGCTTACAGTTTGATCATAAGCACCAAAGGCACCGAAGTTGCCCGCCGATCGCATTAAGTCTAGCTGAATCGCAGCAGAATACCATCTGTCACCTTTATAATCAGCGAACCCTTTAAACCATACATTCTCGATTAATACGTGTTTATTACCGGCACAATCAAACGCATGGCCGCCGCACACATCTTTGATTGCGATGTCACGGATGATGATACGCTCAGCATGTGCAAAACCTATGACTGAACATTGTTCTTTGATTTCATCACCTGCGCTATCAAACATCCCCTGACCATCAATCAATATGTTTCCGTGGCCGCTATAACCTTTTGTCTGATCGTCTTTATCTCCATTTACAAGCATTGATCCTACAAAGCCACGTTTAATAATGGCACCAGCTTGTAAGGTTAAGTGAGTGTTTTTATAGATGCGTGCTGTCTCCATTAGTTTGTATTGTCCTTTAGGAACAACAATGTGCACAGGATATAATTTTGCAAGACTAAGAGCTGCCCTGAATCCTGCCGTAAAACTTCCGTACTTCTTAATAAATCTTTTTAGATTCAAGGAGACTGCAGCTGCTTCTATTTCTTCTTCAAGTAATTGAAAGTCATAGTCTAATCTGTCTTTTGCTGTGGGATGAATAGATGCATCCCTAGAAACTCGAATGTCTACAACTTCCTTGACATCATTCCCGTCATGATTGAGAACAAGGTTTGTCAATCTAGCCCACATGTTGTCAATCCTGTTGGCAACAGTAAATAGGCCATGCATAATCTGACTAGACAAATGAGCTTTTTTACTATCCTTGTGAGACTGTAATTCAGTTGCATTTTTATTAAGCTCATTCTCAACCGTTTGCATGTCGCCGCGCAACTGTGATTCATAGACTGAATTTCTTGTCGTATCATAATCTTTTTTAAGCCGGACCACTATATTCACTCCTTTCGATTCCAAAAGAAAAAACGCTTCTAATTGAGCGTTCTCATCAATTGATCAATGTATCTTTTTTGCTGCTTAATCTGCCGCGCCTGGCTCACTTGATAGTCCTGGATGTCTTTCCTAAAGTTAGCGAAAGTCATTTTAGGGCTGTCATACGGGTTGAGGGGATTATAAGTGACAGACACTAGCCTTACATCATCCTCAAACGTGATGCCGTTTGCCGTATCAGCAATGACATGTATGGTGTCTCCCTTCCAAAAATCCTCTTCTATACCTTGAAGTGCTGGCTCATAGATATACTGGTAGTCTGCCTCAACAACCACATCAGGATATGGGTTCACATGCTTTTTCAAAGCAGAAACCATGTTGCTTGCTTTTTTTACTGTGTCATCTCTTATCGGCTCGCCCCAGCGCGGCTTTCCCTCGATCAAAAATTTGTCTTCGTCAGGATGAATGTATAGGATAGGCTCGAATTCATATTCAGGCTCTTTTTCCTTTTCATCCTCATTCGTTTTTGTATCAGTTGCTTTAGTATCATTTTTCTTAGCTTTCTTTTCTGCACCGTAACCCCATGCACGCGTTGATGTATTTTGATCATTAATTTTCATCTTAAAGCCCGGCATATTGAATCGGCTGTCAAGTGTGAAGTCTACTACCTTGCCCATTTTTAAATGTACATAGATGACATAGTTATTTACATCAAGTTCTATTTCATAATCCTCAACAATCTGGTCCATTAATTCGACTCTGTTTTTTTCTCCGAAGCCGTCTTGATCTACTTCGTCAAACTCTGATAATTTTGTTTTTAGCACATATTGAAAAGGCGTACCAGCTAGTACAAAGTCTAAAGCTTCATTGATTTTCATTTTCTTTGAAATTTTTTCCTCGACTCTGTCATTTACAAGAAGAACAGTATACACATGATTGGCCGTAACTTTTTTCTGCAGCACGTTTTTCCTGCTCTGATCAAGCTCAATGTCTGTAATATAATACTTTTGATGGTTGTATACTTTCTCGTCTAAATACAGTATGTTCCCTGGAACAAGTAGATCAAATTCAGTTCCGTTATCCTCATTCCGTAGAAAGGTGAATGTGAAACTCTTCTTACCTGTTGTATCGTCTTGCATCTCCAATACAGCGCCAACGATTTCCACAAGCTCTTTGCCGTCTTTGGTTGAGACATGCAGCTGCCTAAAATCAATATCAGAAGGTAGTCCGTCGTTTAACTCTACGTCCTTTCCCTGATATTCTTTGCTTGGATATGTCGGTTTAGTTGGTGTTTCTGGTTCACTCGGTTCTTCTGGTAGATCATCCACATTATCATATTGTGTGAGTTTGTAAGTAAAGATGATACTGTTTAATTTTGTTGCATAGTTGATATCCGTGGCGTACCCAGCTTTTGAAACTGCTGCAGTAGCCTTCTTATAATCTTTTTCACCTACCACCTCTTTATATCGACTCAAACGGGTGTATAGGCTTCCAAGATCAGCTAAGCTCTCCGCATATGATGGATACTTTCTAAACTTAGCTTGTATCCTGGTGACGTTTCCCTTTTTGTCTTGTTCGCTTGTCCACATGAGAACATATTTACCGTTATATGTCCCTTTAATTCCAAACAAATTATTTGCTTGTTTAGAAAGTCCGCTGGATCCGAAACCACTTTCTAAGCACCCTTGGGCAATTACAAGGCTAGCAAGCACATTATATTTCTTATAGACTTTCTGCGCCCCTGGTGCTAGTTTTTTTATAAAATCCGCTGCAGCCATGACAACCCCCTTTTACGGAAAATAAAATCTTGTATCGAATACAATTTCAAAATCATTTGTATTCTGAATCTCAAACTCATTCATGCCTTTATCTAAGGACGGTAGCCTTCCCGACGTTTTCAATCTTTTATTACCGACAACGGTATACTGTTTCAGGTTCCTGACCTGCTGTGACTTTTTCAGATCGGCTTCTATTTTCAATCTTTCGTTATTCGTGTGATTGATAATCGTTATGTTTTTTCCCTTTGCATTAAGAAGCACATTATAATCATGCTGCATGGGATTAATAGGTAAGCCCGGATTGAATACACTGAAACGTTTTTTGTTTTTAAAACGGTACTGCAGATCGTCGCGTCTTTGGATGCCCATTCCTGAAAACCATCTTTCACTAGAAAAGTTTTGCGCACTTAAAGACGTGCCCTTTGACTCTGCTAACCCTGTGATATTAGTGAAATCTACTTGGAAAGACACCTGATTTTTTTGTTTGTCTTTAGGGATCTGAAAGCCCCCATCGCATGTAACCGCAAAACGCCTCCCAGGAAGTAGATCACATGAGATGTAATACCAGAAGGGCTGAACAACGAGATCATAAAACTCATGTCTGTACTGATAAAAGTTTGCCGCGATTTTAGCATCAAGCAATATCTCAACCTTGATAGACCTTTCTTTATACACTATGTCGCGCGGATGCTGCGTCGGTACAAGTCCGTTAAACCTGGTTAACTGTACAAGCTCCCTGTCAGCGCTCGGCGCGTCAGGCGCAAAGCTAAGCAACTTAAAATTGGGCAGTAACCCCGTCAAAGGTTGCTCCCCCATTCCGTCTCTGAAATCAAAATACAGATCCATTATCTTTTCAGCCCTCCTTTATAAGCATTCTGTTCATACTTTTGAGCGCTCTTTTTATCCAGTATAGATGTGTCTCCTTGATTAAAAACGATGTCTGCTAAATGCTCACCGCCAATAATGACAGGTGCAGGATGGATTTTGATTGTTTGCCCTGCAGCACTTACGCTTTCATTGTTCGTTTGTAGATTATTTGATAAAAGACTAATAAGGGCATCTAGCTTTTGGTTTAAGACAGGCGTATCAATCTCATTTCTCACAGTCAGTTCAGCGCGCATTGTGTTTATTTCATCTGCTGCCCCCTGGATGTTGAAAGCCATTCTATTAATTTCAGACTTAAAGGACGTCATAGCACCTTGCGCCATTGCTGCTGTGCTCTTTTTCACGTCCTGCGCCTTTTCTCCAAGCCCAATGATAAATCCATCGCCAAAGTTCACACCTTCTGCAATGGTCTTTTTTGCAGGTGATTTTGATTGTATGGAATCTTTCAGTGAACGTATTGCAACTTTACCGATAGCCCAAGCAGCTTTCCATATCGTACCTCCGGTGCCGCCCATACTACGAATACCGTTAGCAAAACCTTTAGAAAAATCAGCACCTGTGCCAGTTGTTTTCACGCTTGATAAGCCTTGTTTTCCTGATTGTGCTACGGTGCTACCCGAATTACTAGCGTTTCCGGCTTGGCTACGAATCCCCGATGCGAATTGATTCCCTGCTTTTTGCCCGCCTCCGCCGTCGGTGGTTTTGGCAAGCTGGGCTGTTGCTGTCGCGCTCACCGAAGATGCTGCAGACGTATTGGCGCCCTTTGTGCTTGTTATTCCCGCACTGTGGCTCTTTCCTTTTGTTGCACCTGCTTGAGTAGATTGCGTGGTATTTTTGTTTAGGTTTGATAACGCTGTTTGGTTTACGCTGCTTGCTGCCGTGCTTGTGCTGCCTTTTGTTGAGCTTATACCTGCGCTAAATGATTGGCCCTTTTGAGAGCCGGATGTATTAGCCTCTGCATTGCCTTCACTTAGCTTTTGCCTAAGTGCTTGCTGCAGCACTGATCCGCTGTTAGATACGTTAACTTTTGACGAATTAATACCTTCACTAAACGATTGACCTTTTTCTTGTCCTGCAATTCTAGGGATGCCGTTTTCTTCTCGCAATTTTTGATCCAGTGTTTGTTTAAGGATCGACCCACTTGCTAACGTGTTAGGTGTGGCAACTGTTAGGCCGTCCGCAAATTCATCGCCCATTTTCTTTCCTGATTCACGGGCAGATGTTGCGCGGTTAAATTCGTTTTCTATCTTTTCAATCGCTTCATTTGCTTTGCTCGCTGATTCTTCTGTAGAACGTCCCAATCCCTCGTTAAATTCAATGAGCGCTTGCTTCGTTTTTTCTAACGCTTCTTCTTTGCTGTCTCCAAGTTTTTGTAAGAACGCTACTTGTCTTTCAGCCCATCGCGCTTGATATTTTTCTTCTTGTTCCTCTTGGTTGGTGAAGATACCCATTGAATTACTTGAGTATTCTATTTGTTTTTCCAGTGCTTTTCCTGTTTCTAAATCCAGTAGTTTCCCGTCTTGAGCCATTTGATCAAATAACGCTTTTGAATTGTTTTTATACGCTTCTAGGTTCTTAGCAAGAGCCTCTTGGTAATCGGCATTAGATTTTTCTTTGAAGGCTTTATAACTTTCAGCGTTTTTCGCATCTTTCACCATTGCTTCATCTAAGATCTTATTTCTATAGTCTCGATCTTCTTTCGCTGCCTTCTGTCCTTCTTTGTATATTTCTGTGATTTGATCATTGTAACTTTTAGCATTTTTAAAAGAGAGTTTATTTTGACTCTCGGAAACTCTCTGCTGGATAGCTAAAGCATCCTTTTGATTGGCCGCAAATTTACTCGTTGCCTCTTGATAGAATGAAATAATGCTTTCAAATCGTTTCTTTTGAGAAGCATTCATGTTTGATGATAATAAACCTGTTTCATCCTTCAATTTTTTGAGTTGGCGCATCTTCTCTCGAACATTTTGAACATCTTTATCAATGTTCCCGACTAGTTGATCTGTCACATCTTCTCCGATTTTCTTTGTCTCTTTATCCTGATCTTCAAATAATCCTTTGAGAACTGCGATTGCGTCTGTTTTAAATCCTTCTAGCTCTTTAATCAAAGAAGAAGACATTTCTTGATACGTAGACAATAGATTACTAGCCATCTTATTTGCTTCTTTTCCTGAAACCTGCGTCAACTGGAAAAGCTGTGATGTGGCTTTTTCACGTAGATTCACGTATGATCCGGCCGCTTTTTGTGTCGCTTTAGAAACACCCTCACCGTATAGAAGAGCCGATTCTTTTGCTTCTTCCTGGCGTTTCTTTTGATTTTTCAGCTGCTCGTTATACGCATAGGTTGCTACGGCAATACCGCCTAGTAAAGCCGTTCCCCCAACTATTGCAAGGCCCACTGGACCCGTAAATGCTAAGAGCGCACCAATACCCATTGTGAGCGTTGCGACTGCTGTTGTGGCACCCAAGACACCCGTAGCAAACAACGCAGTTTTAGCAACCGTTTGAGCTGTGGCAGAATCCATTTTGTTAAACATGTTTACGATGTCTGCACCTTTTTCAGCCAGATCACCAAGCGCAGGAAGTAAACTTTTTGACAGTTTGATTTTTGCACCTTCAACCGCAGAATTAAAAGCGATAATACTTCCTCTTGCATTATCAAGCATGGTGTCTGCCATATCTTGAGCAGCACCATCTGATTCTTTTAACGCCTTCGTGTTCTCTTTTAATGCCTTGCTACCTTTTTGTAAGAGTACAGCCCAATGCTTATATGACTCAGCTCCTACAAGGGTTTTCAATGCTGCGGCTTGCTGCTCTTTCGTCATGCCCTTCAAGCCTTTTTCCATTTCAGCCACAACTTCCGGCATACTCTTCATGTCTCCTGCTGCATCAAAAAACGAGAATCCTAATTTATCAATGACCTTTTGCGCCTTTTTAGCAGGTGTCGCTAATCTAATCAAAGACGTACCAAAGGCTTGTCCTGCGATAGACCCTTGCAAACCTGCGTCACCAAATGCCATGACTGCGGCTGCTGATTCTTCTAGGCCCCATCCTAATGAATTGGCGTTAGGCGCAAGGAACTTCATGGCCTCTCCCATTTGCTCTACGTTTGTGTTTGCGTTAGCCGCACCGTATGCAATTACGTCCGATGCGTGCCCAGCTTCCGACGCTTTCATAGCAAAGGCTTGCATCATGTTCGAAGAAATGTCGGCGGCGGCTGCTAAATCTAGTTGACCTGCGGCTGCTAAATTCAGCATTCCTGGCATCGCTGCGTAGATGTCATTTGCTTTAAATCCTGCCATCGCTAGGAAGCCTTGTGCATCAGCTGCTTGACTAGCAGTAAAAACAGATGTTGCCCCGAGATCCATTGCTTGCTTTTCTAGCTTTTTTATTTCTTGAGCCGTTCCCCCTGAAATAGCTTGGACTTTACTCATTTGCTTTTCAAAGTCCATACCCACTTGTACTGCATCTTTTAGTGGGAGGGCCAAGCCAGCAAAAGCAACACCTGTAGTCATTGCTACCGAAGCACCCGTACTTCTCATTTTATTGCCAACTGTACTCATTCTTTGGCCCATTTTATAAAGCGATGAGGATGTTCTTTTTATCTCAGCTTCCATCCTCTGAATTTTGTTGGTCGTTTGTGTTAACGCGTTTTGCGTTTTATTCATTTCAGCTGTTGCATAGTTCAGCCGACGGGCTAGGGTTTGCGTTGATTCCGCATCCTTTCCCTTCTTGATGGCTGAATCTGCATACGCTCTTTCGAGTGCTTTGACCTTCATTTTATGCTGGTCCAATTGCTGTGAAAGGGTTCTGACTTTCGTTTGTGACGTTTTCAGTTCATTACCCCACACACCAACGGCAGTCCGATTTTTTTCAAACTCAGACTTTATGTTCTTCATTTGCACGGAAATTGCTTTCATTTCCCCATTAAATTGGGACGAATTAGAATACAGCTTTACTTTAATGTCTTTGCTCAATCCCTCACCACCTTTTTACAGTCCAGGTATCTGATCAATGTATAAAGGTTTATCCGATGCTGTAGCGTTCTTACTTGGCTTTTCCTTGCTCGCTTCTTTCCTGCGTGCAAGGCGTTTTAGATGATAAACAATGTCCATTTCGTCTATCTGATTTTGAGTAAAGCCAATGTCCTCTAATGCGTTATACATATCAAGGACAGCATCGGACAAACTTACTCCCCCGGCTCTGCTTCCTCTGCGGTTTCAGGATTCAGGATTTTGCTCGCTTCAACGATATTTCCAATGACATAGTTTGCGGTTGCGTAGATTGTTCTGCTTAAAAGACGTGAATCAATGCCTTGTTCAAATTCTTCTGTAGTGAATTTGTTTCCGAACACTTCACAAATAAACTCTGATTGTCTACTTGTATAAAGTCTTTCAGGATCATTTGATTCAAAGTCTTCTGTTACTTCTACCGCAGTTCTAAACAAAGCACCTGTGATAAAGCTAGGTGTGGAAAATTTCTTTTTCTTACCGTTTAAATGCAAGGTGATTGTCATTGCTTCCATGTGTTATTTCCTCCCGATTACAAAATAAAAAAAGAGCGTTATTAAACGCCCTTTCCAAGGTCTGCTGAACTTGTGGAATCCTCTGTTTCTTTTCCTTTGGCGAATGATGCGCCGTCATATACAACTTGTTTAAACCATTCTTCCGGATCAAAGCCTTCGTCGAATTCAGCTTGAGCCTTCCAACGGTTTTTCCCTTTCTTATTTTGAAGCGTCATGAAACCTGCTTTAAACTTTGGTGTTTCAGGATCGGCTTTCCCTTCGGTAGTTTTGTGTTCATTGCCCAGTAATTCAGGAAGCCCCTTCAAGAACCAATAATATCTGTGCCCGCCTGTGGATGTTTTCGCTCTAAACCCGAAAGCCAAGAAAACCGCCTTATCATCAGAACTGGCAAAAGAAATCCCATTTTCGACCTTGTGACCGAAAATCTTATTTTGTACCTCAATAGGTAAATCCGCTAGTTCAGCCTCAAGGTCAATGTCACCCATGTTGTTAAATGAATCATAGACACCATTATCAGCCCAAAATTTAGATTGCTCTGATTTAGGATCGACTTTGACATTTACAGCTCCTGGCAGTCTTTCAGGCTTTGCATATTCAAGTCCTTTATCGTCGTCTTGAATTAGCTCAGCATAATGAAACATGTCTAATCCGTAGATTGTTTTCCCCATCTGTTTTCCTCCTAGAAAAATGTTTTGACGTACCTCATGCCTCTGTGAAAGATTTTTGTATCTGTTTCGTAAAGATCCACTGAATCATATCTTCCGTAACCTAAACCTTTCATAAGACGGTCTATTTGTTTCGCTATCTCTGTTTCGTTTTTCCGTGTGTCTGCTGTTGAAAATATGCTTAACTGGAATCGAACCTCACTTGCTGCCGAATGGTTGTCTCTGTACTCCTGGTCCCTATTTGTAATCTCTGAAAATACAACCCTGGGGAATGCGGCCACATCATCGGCCACAAGATTATGAAAACCACCCGTGACAAGCTGCTTTAACTCTTTGTTTTTTATTAACGCTGCACTCAATTCCTTCTTCGCATCAAGACTCATTTAATAGGCGCCGTGATAATTCTTTCCATGATCTTCACAGCTTGTCCCTCCCCTTCGATTCCGGCTTTCTCGATGAACGGATGCGGCGGCATTTTGGATGTGCCCCATTCTAAAAAGCGCCCTCTGTAAGCGACTTTTCGATTTGGTCCCACAGTTACAAACAGTTCACCATCTCTGGATTCTCTTGCAGCTGAAACGGTGATGTTATCGACCATGTGAGGCTGATTTTTTGAACTCTTATTCACGTTTCGTTTTTGATGCTCTGCTATTACTTCTCCGCCCGCTTTAAGGGCAATCTTTTCAGCTTTTTCAACGTCATCACCTATCTTGTTGAAAAATCTCGTCAGATCATCGAATCCATCAATATCCATATCAGCCATTTACGCCAACCTCATTACAAGTAATTTCAAGCTGCTTCTTTTTATTTTCAATGTCGTTGTAATCCATGACATCAAAAGTGCGGTAGATCGGCTCTCCTGCCTCGTCTGATCCAGTTTGATGAAGAATACGCATATCTTGAGCAACGTCTTCTCTGTATCTAATTGTGATTTTCTTCGGTGACTTAACCCCTAGCGCGCCAGCAACAAGCGTGTCTGACTTTGAGCCGGAAAATCCTTCGATTGAACCCCATGTCTCAAAAACATTTTCATAGGCTTCATTCCAGTTCAGTTCTTCGTCCTGCACCTTATTTTTTTTCTGGAAGATTAACCGCCGATTCAGCTTGCTTATCTTCTTCATCCTCTTCTACCTCCACATAGCGAAGTTGAGCTAGTTGATCTCGAATAGTAAAAGGGATGGATGAGCCAGAAACGCCTGACTCATACACCCCTCGATTTTCGTACCAATGAGCAACAAGCATTCCTGTTACAAGTGCATACTGCTCGTTACCTTCAATATAACGTCCTATACCATTTTTGATATATCCCTTTGCTGCAGTAATTAAGGTTTTAAGTAAGGCATCATCTTGGTCGGTATCAACTTTTAAATATTCTTCTTTCAGCATTTTTAAATCCATAGAAGACCGCCTACTTATTCAGTATTTTCTTTACCCTCAAGCCCATCAACTCGCGTCTGTAAATCTGTAATCATTTTTTGTACTTCTGAATTGATGTTGTCCCATTTAACGCTACCTTTACCGATTGTCCGTGAGTTCACAGATCCATCGCCTAAATGATCGTTCTTAATGGCTCCCGTTTCAATTACTGCAGGATCTCCTTTGTCACCTTTTGGGCCTTGCTCTCCTGGGTCGCCTTTTTCGCCTTTCGGACCTTGTTCACCCTGCATCCCTTGAATGAAAAGAGGATTTTCTTTGCTATTTCCTTTTACGTAAACAGCAGTGATGGGTTTTCCATCAGCGTCCGCTTCTGCAGATGTTAATACTCCATTACTTTCATTCAAAAAATCTTTTGCCATGTTAGATCAATTCCTTTCAATTTTTATTCTTTGCTCAGCTTACTTTTTAGCTCTATTATTTCGTCTTCCATTCCCTTGAGTCTAGTTTCAATAGACGAATTAAGATGCTCCGGCATGACGCTTCCCGTCCCGATGTTTACCGAACGAACCGCTTTTTCGGCCAGCATTTCATGTGTCACGGTTCCTGGCGCAGCTGATCCGCCACCACCTAGACTAACTTCCTCGCCGTCTTTGACGATTTTTCCTCCTGCAAACTCTAATACACCACTAATGACAGTTCGATCCCCGCCATCAGTGGTGTAATTTTTTGTCACTCGCATGACTTATTCACCTCTTTTTTTTACTCACTTATTGACAACTGACCGTATACTACCGCTTCTTTGTCCCAAGCCACAACGTCTTCACGTTCAATAGCTCGTACTTTCGTTGTGTTTGTCTCAAATGATCCTGCTGCAAGATTCGTATAGTCGATAGACTGTTGCTGACGATCAAATAAAACGATAGCCTCTTTTAAATCTCCAATGATTACAGGTGCTTTCCCCTCTTTGGTTTTGAGAACCCTGTTTGAAATCACTACTACAGGACGACCGAATAGCATTTTGTTTGTCGGGTCCGTAGGTACATCTTTCATTAGATATTTGCCGTCCGCATCTTTCAATTGATCAAAGTAATTAAACCCATCTTGGTTTGTCATGATGATTGCTCCAGCAGAAATGGCAGGGTCAAGTGTAACGTTTAAAGTCTTTTTAATATCGTCAAAACCTTTAAATTTCACCTTTTTCAAGCCTTCAAGAATAGCCAGAATAAGAGCGTTTCTTGTTGCGACTGATTTTTTAACAAACCATTTTGCAACATATGACATAATCGCTTGATCAGTATCTTGCAGCAATGTATTTGAAAGAGGTAATAGTCCTGCGTAATCAGTGATACTGTATGACAGCTTCGTAAACTTAGGTTGATCTGTTTCAGGAATTTCCCCCATTTCCTCGATGTCTAGGAATGGTGTCATGTCTGCATTTTTTTCAAGCATACGACTACCTGATCGTGTTGCAACCGGCTCGACCGTGACATATTGCTCAAGTTGATGTAATTGCTCCCGCTTTAATTCTTTAATGGTTCTTGAAATATCTTCAGGGATTAGGATTCCGCCATCTTCTTCATTTTTTCCTGACATCGCTCGGAATTCAGGATTTTCTAGGAATTCACTTTCTTCATGTGTTAAAGATTTACCTCGAAGAGACTTCATGAACAACTTGGTGAATTTCTTTTGACGTTCTTCTTTATCTCCTTCGCTGCCCTTCCGTCCTTCCGGGTTTCGTTCTAGCTCCGGCACAAAATTTTCACCGCCAGGTAAATCAGGAACGTCAAGTGATCGTCCTTCTACCATCAATTCAATTTGATTCTTAAGCTCTTTCACTTCATCGAGAAGCTGACGTGCTTCTTCTGATTTTCCTTCCGCTAGTGCTTTATTAGCGTCTTCTTTCTTTTGCGTAAACTGCTGACGCAGTTCAATTTCTTTTTTTGTCATTTTTATTTTTCCTCCTCATAGAACGCAAAAAAAGCCTTATTCGGGAAGATCAAGGCTTAATAGCTCTAATTCAATTTTTAAAGTTTCATCGGTTGGTGTGCTTCGTTGTTCTTTCATTTCTTCTACTTTCTCTAAGCTGCGGGCACCTACCACAGCTTCGGTATCACTATACGCAGGTGTCGTTACAAGAGATATGTCGTAAATGCGGTGAATGCTGTTTATTCTTCGTTCGTATATTTCTTCGTTTTCGTTTATTCTCCATTCGTCGGGTTCGTCTCCGTTGTAATCCAACGAAAAGGCAAAAGAACATTGATTAATAACTCCGCTGCGTATATTCTCCATGAGATCGCGCGCATATGACGTGTCTGACGGCTTAAATCTGAATTTAAGACCAATACCATCTATTTCTAGTTCAAGCCGTCCTGATTCCCCAGAAACGGTGTTTCTAGCTAGAGGAAAATCTTCTCGATGATTGAAAAGCGCAACAACGTTTGATAGATCGGTAGATTCTAAAGCATTCCTGCTTATGATCTCCTTGAACCATCCCAAACGCTCGGACCATTTTTCAAATTTCAAAGCATAGCCTTCCACATATTCGGCTTGTCCCTCACCGTCGGAACGGATCTCAATTGGCGATGTGAGCAGCCGCACTTCTTTTTCTTTACTCATTCTTGCTGTCACCTCCCTTCATGGCTGAACCAGCTTTAAGCCGCTGGTATTCTTCCATAAAGTCAAGGAACACATAGTTCAAGCTAGATAGATGTTTTTCGCCATGTTCAATAGGGTTTCTCTCAATCAAGTCGCGAATCTCATTTTTATTTAAAAGACCCGCTTCACTCATAGTCTTAAAATACTCTGCTTGAGTTTTACTGTCGCCGCGCAGCTCACTATCAACATTGAATTTTACATAATGGCCCGCTTTTTGATCATTGTCAGTAAACAGCTTAATATTTAATTCTTGTTCAAAATTCACGATCCACGGTTGTAATGTATTTTTTACGTATTCTAGGCTTTGATGCTCAATGTTTGAAAATGTGGCTTTATCCAGCTCATTGAGTTTATGAAGAGGCACTTTATAAATCATTGAAATTTGCGCTTTGTTAAATTTCATAGATTCTACAAATTGCGCTTCTTCCAACGGCATGGCAATAGATTGATATTCTAATCCATTATCAATAATGGCTATGTTTTCACCTTGGTTGACCCTCTTCCATTCTTTTCTTACGTTTTCCTTTGGTTTTTCATCCAAGAAAGAAGGTACTTTTAGAATACCTCGTGGCGTGGCTTCGTTTTTATATAGTTTTGCGTTATATTTTGTGGCAGCTGCTTGAGCGCCTATATGCTCTCTCACTACCCCAATAGGCGACTTACCGTGAATACCATCCGTTGATAAACCTTTAAAATGCAGCACTTGGTGTTCATATAGTTCCATCGTTCTTCCGTTAACGTTGGTTTGGTACCATAGCCTGCCTGAGTCGGGATGGATGTATGCGTTTGTTGCATCCGGCCGCAACGGATAAAGATTTTCAGGGAAACCATGTGCCCCAAATTCAATCATCGAATAGGCATTACCCCATGTAAGAACATGCGTCATCATCAGCTTCTTCCACACATAAGCAGTCATGTATGGATTCGGCCTTGCGTAGATTGCATAGGCAGATGGATGATTAGGGTTTCTGTTGACTCCTTGACTCTCTTTTTTAAAAGTGTGTATCGGCAGCTTTGCGATGTCATCAGACAATACATTTACACAGGCAAAAATGTCCGGCTGCACAAGTGAATTACTTTCACTTACCCTTTCACCGCTTGCCGTTTCTCTACCTCCGAACAGATTGATCAACTGGCTGAAACCGTCTATTGTTGTTGAGCCTGAACGCTTTTCAAAGAATCGGTCTATAAACATTTATTTTCACCTCTCTTTCTGCCGCGCATGATTTGACAGCAAGTAGGCATAAAACATAAAAAATACACCCGTCAAAAATAGACCGATGTTTGTATTTACCCGATACGCTGCCAGCAAAATAAAGGTGCACCCTCCAATAAACAGCAAGTCATTTAATATTGATTTCAGAAGTACAATGAATTTTTTCACTCTCTCACATCCTAAAAACTGAATTTTCCTGAAAAGTGTTCGTTTAAGTCAACGTTTGTACCCATATCGTGATACATGGCCCTAGCAAAAGCATTCATGACGGCTGCAGCTGGATCTATTCTTTGCGGTGATTTCGCTTTGTCTAGCATGATATTTTCTTGAGCGTCTTGTTTAATAATTGCGTTATTATATGCAAAAGTTAGAAGTGGATCGTTCCCATGAACGACCTTTCCCTCGTATACCTTTTGTCTGTAATCCTTTGTGGGTAAAGAAAGATGCTGAATCCTTTGCGGTAACTCCACCATGTTAAATCCCTTACTCTCAAGCCGTTGTGCAAGGTGCAGTGCATTCCATTTGTCATAAGCAGCTTCAATGACCCTAAATTTGTTGACGTGTATAAATTCAATGATCCATCTTTCGACAAATTGATAGTCAACTGCCTCTCCTGAGGTGAATGTCATCCAACCTTGATCACGCCATAAATCATAAGGCACTTTATCAGTAGCCATTTTCTCCTTGGCCCGTTCTTCGGGGATGAAGGAATGCTGACCAACATAATAAAAACCATCAAGAACGCCAACCCACCCGACAGAAGTCAAATCCGTTGTCATAGATAAATCTAAACCAAGATAGATCGCCATTTCTTTTAGATCAGGTATTTCACCGTGACAGGCCCGCCATTTAGACATTTTCATATAGCCGTTGTCTTTTTGGTCGACCCATCGATCCATATTTTTCGTAAGAAAACTTCGCATTTTTTCAGGGACTTCGAGAGCCGTTTCTAAATCTGATCTTAGAGACGTCATGCCTTCTTCATAAGTAGCAACGATTGGGTTTGCTTTAATCCAGTTAGATTCATCTTTAACATCATCGCTAGGATCAAGCTCACAAATCAATACAAAATAATCTTCTTTTTTTGTATCTACATCCGGGTCAAGTATTTTACTTGTATATTGATACTCTTTAAAACAGGGACCGTTTAAGTTATAACCAGCAGTTGTAATAATTACCATAAGGGGGCTTCGTCTCGCTACCATTCCACTATTGAGCACGTCATAAATCTCACTTGTTTCATGTGCATGGTATTCATCCACAATACCTAAAGATGGGTTTTTTCCGTCTCCAACCTTTCGGGCTTCCCTTGAAAGTGGTTTGATGATTGAATTTGTTGCGTATTTTGTGACCTGCCCGTTAGCGTCTGTGTATTTCCCTTCTAAAATAGGTGCGTGCTTTAGTTGTTCAAGGATTGCTTGATAGACTTCATCTGACTGCTCCCTTGACCAACCAGCAATAAACACGCGGTGTTTTTCTTTGGTAGGAAAGATTTCATATGAAGCCATGATAGCTAGCAATTGTGATTTCGCGTTTTTTCTCGCTAACTGGATGTATGCCTTTCTAAAACGCCTGGCACCATTTACCTTTTTGTAAAAGCCGTATATATTAGCAGCTATGAATAATTGGAAGTCTGTCAGTTCAATCGGCTTACCGGCTAATATCCCTTCGACGTGATTAAACTGCTTGGCCCATTCATAAAAATCAAGGACTGCTTCTGCATCAAAATAATACGGGTAATCTTCATCTGCTAGCCGCTCTACGTCTTTAATGAACCTCTCAACAGCCCACTTGTGCTTCTGACCTGCTTTTATTTCCCCCGTTTGGATCTTTTCACAATATGACCATACACGCTCAATTAAAAGCTCTGCGGTCATTTCCTGCGTCACCATTACATGCGTCCTCCAAAGCGTTCTTCTTCTTTTGACTTCGGTTTCCCATCATCTTTTTTCGGAATGACAAGTTTGCAGCGAGAGGAAATGGTTAACCCTAAATCACTTGATGCTTGTCTGCATTGTTTAAATAGCTTGTCCTGATTTATAAGAAGATCACTATAAGCAGGATTCGCAATTTCAAATTTTTCACCATCTGAATTTTCGGTGAGTGCTGTAATCGGCGTATCCAATATGATTTCTGTTATTTGTAAATATTGTTTTCGAGCAAACAAAAAACGGGCAAGCGCATCTACATCTAAATTTGTCATAATTCCGATGTTTTTTAGCTCGTCCGCTATCTTTTTGAATTCTCTTTTTAAGTCTTTTGGTAAGTAAGAAGGAGCTTTCACTTTGTCATCTGGTGCCTTAATTTCCTGCTCTCTTCTTTCTGCAATCTCTTTCTTGGTAAGGTTTTTCTTCCCTTTCACTAGCAACAAGTCAACTGGTTGTCTCGGCCTTGCCATCCCCTCACCTCCTTCCGAATTTTCATTTAGGGAATTTCTCGCGATGTTGAGGGAGACGCGGTCTACGACAAAACGTTTCTAGGGATTTAAGCTAGGGGGGCCTTCAACTTCGATGCGAAGCTGATTCATGTCTCTTTCTAAATCTGCTCGTATTGAATCTATTTTCTTTTGGTGTTGATCAAGTAGGCTTTTGTTCCTCGTCATCCGAATAGCATTATATAGTTTGCTAATTTTGTTTTGCTGCTTTCTGATTTCAGCGTTTGTATAGTAGGATGTGTACTCAGCTTTACACCCTGGACATACAAGTAGATGACGTTTAATACCACGTCCAATCTTCTTAATCCTAGAACAATATTTAACTATGAAGATTGTTCCGCACTGATCACATGTACATTTTTTATAATCCATTTCCAAACCCTCCATCTTCTTTAGCGGTCTTTCTACTGTGACAGGATGCACACAGCGGCTGCCAGTTAGTTGAATCCCAGAATAGTTTTTTATCTCCCTTATGTGGCTTAATGTGGTCCACCACTGTAGCAGCAATACGCTTGCCTTGTAACATGCAAGACTGACACAAAGGATGCTTTGCTAAATAGCCTTCACGCGCTTTACGCCATCGGCTGTTATACCCACGGCGAGACGATGATTCACGGAACAGATCATATAAAGGCTTCGATGTCTTGTGCTGCTCACAATATCCTTTTCGGGTTAGTTGAGGACATCCAGGTTCATTACAAGGTTTCAACGGTTTCATCATAAATCGGTACTCCTGGATTTAATCCATCCATTGGGGATAACTTGTCTATTTCAATAACTTCCAAACTCATTCCCCCATCAAGAATAATAACGCCGGTTTGAGCTGCTTTCCTGACTTCTTCTCTCAAAATTTCCTTTGCTTCCTTTTCTAATCGACTTTCTGTATTAAGAACTAAAATTTTCATTTGATTTCCTCCTCATTGATATGAATTACTTCAATAGCATTTTCCTTTAACCATTGGAACTCAAAGTGTTTGACAACTGGATTTTGAGAGTAGCCCGGTAACAAAATTAAAATTGTTTCGCTAGGATTCACCCCGTCTAACATTGCTGCATCCCTAGAAACATAGCGCGCGTATTTATATTGTGGAAATTTCTTTTTTAAATCTTGCCATAGCGCTCTTGCATGCCTTGTGTTTTTCCCTACGATGAAAGTCCTTATACGTTGTTTTGAACAGCCTTTTAAGATTAAGAGTTCTACCACAGCTAACACCTCCATATAAAAAGCACCACCCTATTGGACAGTGCTCTCAGTCATGCTTTCCAAGGACGAAGGTAAATGCCTCGTTCTTTATCCCAAACTAGATCATCTTTTGTCGCCAGCTCATCGATTGCTTCTCCCGATTTGTACTCAATCCGTTTTTCACTTGGTTTCTTACCCTTTACCCTACCTGTCCGTAAATTGATATAAGTAGAACCAACTTTATCAAGTCCTCTAGTTTTCCAATTGAAATCTATATCAATTCGCCCTTCCAATGACTCTCCGTTATGGATTACCTCTGGAACTGAATCCAATTCCTTAAGTGTGATTTGAAGCAATGGTGGCTCTTCGATTGTCGTGTCTTTTAGTTCTTCGTACGGACTATGAAATGAATTCATATCAACAAGGAACCCAGATACTGTTACGCCCTTATCTCTTAATATAGTAATGGTTTTTTCCTGTACACCTTCTTCAATCAGTACAGTATTTAAAAGAGTACTTCTTACAGCGCCAGTCTCTCCGATAATCCGTACATTTGGATACTCCTTTGTATAACTATCAACTATTAAATCCTTGACAACAATCGGTAATTCTTTAATTTTAGCAAGATGTACAAGTGCTTCCGTCTTTCCAATTCGCCTTGTTTTTCTATTCGTAACAATCAAAGTCTTTTTAGATAACGCCTCATCCAGTTGATCATAGATGCTTCTATAAGATAAGTTTAAATACATTTTCCACACTCTCCTCATAATAAAAGCACCTATCCAATGGAAAGGCGCTTCACATTTATTCATTCAATAGAACTCTTTTAAATAGCAACATATTTTAGATTAGCTTCTGGATTCGCTAACGGTGGCAAACCTAGAACAGATCTTGCTTCATTAATTGAGATAGTTCCAGAATTAATATCATTCAAAAGCTGTTCAGCTTGTATTCGTTCATCATCAACCCCTGTTGCCGCAGGGGTTGTTTTCTTTTGTTTATCGCTCATACCATTACCTCCTGTAATTTATTTCACATCATTTAGAAAGCATTCAAAAGCATAATAAAAAAGCGACCTCCGCAATGGAAGACGCTCATAAAAGTCATTAATATTTAAAAGATTCGTTTCATTCATCACTTATTTCCACAAGAAAAGATATAACACTGCCAGTCGCTTGTATCCAACTTCCAAGAGTACCAACACCCTTATAAGGGATGAGGTTAGGACGTAATGTCTCAATTCCTCCTATTGCTTGCAATGAGTTTCCGATACCTTGTAGGATTCCTCCTATATTACTTTCTAAGACACTAATATTCTCGTTGTCAGTATAGTCAAGCCCAACAAAACTCCCCAACGCTTGTAGCCAATTCCCTGAAATCACCACCCTTTCCGCAAGGTCAGGATTGTCTTTCTTGTAAATTAATAGGCCGACTAAAACAGTTGAGTTACCAGTCGCTTGTATTTGTTCTCCTACAGTTCCCATAAAATTCGATCCTTGCCCATCTGCAGATAAACCACTCCCCACAGCCTGCAAGGTATTACCTATAATTTCAAATTGATACCTTTGTTCTTTATCTAGTGGATACTGAGGCGTGCTTCCGACAGCGGCTTGTATTGTACCTAACATAGAAATAAATGAACCTAATATTTTTTTGGATTTATTGTCCATAAAAACATTCCATTTTTTTATATTCAGTATATGTCCGATCTTCAACGATGTTCTTAATTTGGATAACTCTGCTCTCTATTAATTTATCACCTAATACCATCATAACCGCTCACAGACAAAATGCTTTGCCAAGATCGTGCCAAAAGTGTGCCATTTTCAAATTAAAGTCCAAATTGATCCATTGACTCATCAATTCTCTTTTGCTTCTCCAAACTACGCTGCTTAGCTTCTTCACTTAGAAATAAATCATCAAATCTTGAAGTTTTATAAGTATATGCCTTCTCGACATTTAATTTAGGTTTCAATATATTAATTATGTAAGTTTCATAGATGTCTCTTTCTGTTTCGTCATCGCAGAAGAAACCACTCACTTCGTAAAAGTTATGAGCCACATCTTTTAGCGATGTTGTCCCTGCGAAATGGCCCTTCACTCTGCCTCTCAATTCTTTTGCCTTACCAACATACAAAACGTCATCTTTACATCCAAAGATGATATATATCCCGCTCCGATTTGGGATGTTGTGTAGTTCATCCTTTTTAAAACTGAATATCATTTGAGGAATTTCGATCTTGATAGACATTAATATTTCTCTCCTTCTCACTACACCATAACATATAGTGTGTTGTACTCCCGTAATCGCTGAAATCCTTGTCACATAAAGGTTTCTCTAAATCCATTTAATGACTGCACTCTTTGATATTTTTTGGTGCAGATATATCTAAAAAAATTATATCTTAAACTTCATCATTGCGGAATCCATGTTGTCTTGGTTGATCCCAATGTATCTCAATGTGATATCCGGGCTGGCATGATTGAATATTTCTTGCAGCATGGCCACATCTTTTGTCTGTTTATAAAAATGGTATCCAAAGGTCTTCCTTAATGTGTGCGTGCCTATTTCAGTAATGTTCACTTGTTCAGCAGCTTCTCTAAGAATGCGATACGCTACCGACCTATCTATAGCTTTGTTTTCCCCTTGCCTGCTTTTGATCACATATGAACCGTCTTTTAGGTCCTTAGCATAGGCAATCAATTCATTTCTAACTGATGGCGGTATACGAATTCTCTTTTGCTTCTTAGTTTTTGTTTCTCTGAGGACCAGATGTGTTTTCAGCAAATCTTCTTTTTTTATCTTGAGGATGTCGGATATTCTTAAGCCGGTACTGATCCCCAAGATGAACAATATATAATTCCTTCTATTTTTCCTTTTTAAATAAGCCTTCATTTGCTCCACCTTTTCAAAGTCTCTTATCGGCTGAACGAAATTCATGACTTGCCCCCCTTGTACACTTCTTCTCTAAGTGCGAAGGCTAAACGGTAAAAAGCTTTATTCTTGAATCGGTAATAGTTCCGCTGGCTTAGACCCATTTCTGCATAGATTTCATAATCAAACATCTCTTCATCCTGCATATAGAGCATTACTAAGATACGGCGCTCTTTTTGCGTAAGACGATTAATGCCCCTTTCGATTCGCTTCATGTATTTTTCCCGTTCAATCTCCCAATCCATCTTCTTTAGAGCTGCATCCTCCGTAGAAGAATGAAACTGATTGGAAAAACTCGGCGGTGTAATGGTATATGTTGTTGTGATTTTTGGGAGGAAGTCTTCTGGCGTTTGCAGCCTAAGCAATTTATATTTATCCATCATTCTTTCCATTTTGAATCTTGTTTTTTCCTCGTCGATTTGAGGGATATCTAAATTCATTTGATCTGTTTGTTCGTTTGGATTCTTATCATTTTTATTAGTCATCCCAATCACTCCTTTTATTTTCTTCGCATTGCCCCGCCTTTGGCTCTTTTCAAACGCTGCATGTTTTGCCCCATAAGCTCACGTATCTCTCTTTCTGTAAGCTCCTGCGGTCGTTTTTTCGACTTTTCCTTTTTCATGGCCGCTCCTTTCCGACAAAAAGAAAACGGACACCAACCAGCACCCTTAAAAGGTGTTGATCAGTGTCCGCAGGCTCTCCGTCTTGGACTTATGCTTAAAATATGTCTATCTGGTGAATTTTTCCCATTTCGACAAAATACTACATTCAACCCATTTGTTTAATGGTATTATTTAACCACCTAATATTTATATTTATTAGGAAATATTTCAATTAGGGGGAATACCAATGTTCAAAATCAATTTCAAAAAAGCTATTGGAGCTGTGGCACTTGCTAGTGTAATACTTTTATCTGCTGCGCCAGCACCAGCAAAAGCTGAGACTTTTCCCGGTCTTATATGGGTGATGGACAAATACCAAGATGCCTCGAGATGGGAGTTAGTTGTTAAAGACAATGGTGAAAAATGGGTTGCAGTCTACACAAAGGTAAATGGAAAAATGGATGTTCAAGAATATAAATGTGAAGTTATATATCAAAATCGCTGCTACGTAATAGATTAAACTTATTGCCGTCTCATTGTACAAGCATATAGCTCGGAATGAGACGGCATTCCTATTCAGATAGTACAGCCTACTTGATACTGAATTTAACGGACTCGAACGTTCCGATGTAGTTTCGTTTCTTGGAATCGGTGTAGCAGTCCAGCTGGATCACGTATGTTCCTTTGCCGGTTCGCTTGCTGATTTCTTTAACACTAAACGACTTTAGAGGCGTTGACGCTTTGAAGCTGCCTCTTTGAACTAAATTAGTGTCAGTCAAACCGCCATTGGATCGCTTTTTGTAAACGCCAGCGGTGTAATAAAGCGTGCTCGATCCCTTCTTTTCCGCTCTCCAATCGACCGTTTTCGCTCCTGCATAGTAATTGGTGTCATCGGTAAAGACTCGTGCTTGGTGCCCGAACCCCTCGGTTTGCCAGTTTGACCATACCGCTTGAGCAGACGGCGCATAAAGCACCGCAGCCGCAAAAATAGTTAGTGTGATTAGTAGTTTTTTCATCTTCATTGTCCCCCTCTTATATAAATTCCAATGGTTCATTTTGTTGATGCGCTAGTTCCATTCCCTCTGCAAGATAAAGGGCATTCGTTTTATCTCTATCATCATAAGGCCAATTGCGGACAAGTTGACGCAATCTAGCAGCAACGGTTTTACAAACGTCAGGCGGTAAGTCATCTTCACAATCTGAATGATCCAGCAATGGAATAATGTCATCATCATAGTTCTCAAATGGTATATCCCCCCCAAAGCCCTGCATATCATCTAAATTCATACCGATACATGCTGCTAATTTTCTACGGAAGTTATTGAAGCTACTGTATGACCAACGTGCCTCACAATGAGTAAAATCTAATCCCATGATTCATTCCCCTTTCAAAACATCAATCATTTTAATTACTCTTTCATATGCAAAGGCTTCTGAATGAAAACGTTCAATAGCCTTTTCCTCGTCATGAAAACAAGGGCCTTCCCTGTCTTTGATACGTTTATTTAGAACCTGAATTTTATTTTCAAGCTTTTGTTTCAGGACTTTTAAATCATCCTTAGTTTCTTGTTCTTCTAAGTTTTCGTTCATCATGCTTCCTCCTTTAGTGATTGCATATCAACGTTTAAGACTTGAAGCATCCAAAGAAGAGTAGCCATGCCGGCAACAGCTTCTTTATCCGCTCCATTCGATTTCACGCCTCTTTCTCCAAAGGCGTTCATTCGTTCTACGATTTGCTGCTGTTGCTTTTTATTGAGTTTCAATGCGCTTCCTCCCATTCTCTGAAACTGTATGGATAATCAACCGTTTCAATAAATCCGATTTCCTTTGCCTTCTGCCGAATCTTTTCACAGCCTTCACGACTATACGCCCAGATCTCCTTGTAATCTCTGAGAGCACCACATTTACCAGTGATGATAAATTCACGAAAACTGTTGACCAGCTCCCACATGTTCCCTCCATGTGAAAATCCGTTTGCTCGACCGTGCCCTAATTCATATGGATAGACCCATTCCCCTGTGTAATCGTCTACGAAGAATAATTTTCCTCGTTTTCCAAATACAAAGCAGGCAACCGAATTTTTTGATTCGCAATAAAATGTTCTACGATCAATGCTTGCTATGAGCTTGATCAGCTCGTTTATATCATTTATGCGTTTAAGCTGTTCAGGTTTTGGCATATTCCGTTTCCTCCTAAGCCGCTAGGCTGTTTTATACTCCGCACATTCCTTCGCATTCGTTTAAAAAGTGGTCAATATCAAGTTGATCCTCATTGAAATTAACTTCTTCCAACGGTTTACCTGACTTATGCAAGAAGGCATTATTTTTAAATCTTGGCAGCTTACGAATAAGCCGATCTATTTCCACCGCATCTTGCCATGACTCTTGATCTTTCATTTTCATATCACGCCAAGCATTGAAGTCATGAAAAGGACAGCCAATACAGCTAGATTTTGCAGGTGTACCAAGTCCTTCTCGCTCAACGTAAGTTATGCAGCGTGACCGATCTATTAAAGCCACATCGACCAAAGGATGCTCTGCTACTTGCCAGCTTTCCCGACTCGGCTTAACTCGTTGTATTTCATCGGTGCTAATGCCTTTCCATAGGTGGACAACTTCTTTAATCCTTTGTCTCGGCTTGTACCCAAGCAAAGAACGGATCTTACGATTAACAGGTAATATCTTGTATTCGTTTGTACACTGGCGGCGGGCGATGCCGATTTCTCCCTTCTTATCTTTTGTGAAAAAAGGAATGCTTGCGAATCTATTTCCTGTCTCAGATCCTTCTACAATGTCATCACGAATATTTCCGTTATCACAGAAGAGGATTTCCCTGCCGTAAGTAGCCTTGATATGCTTGTTTATTTTCTCGATCCAGTTGTAAACGTGCTTCGGCTCCCATCCTGTATCAGAGAAGATGATGTAGTCCGGTATTACTCCATTAATCTCACCCTTTAGAGCCATCAAGAGTAATGCCGTTGATTGAGTGCCGCCGCCGTATGATAAGACGTGTATATGTTTTTTGCCGTCATCGTATTGCTGCTTGATCATTGCATCAACCCAGCAATAACAATGACCGCCATGAACCCAAGCACCGTGAGTATTACAGGCCCGTTTGACTCACGCTTTGTCATGATGACATTGCCCTCAATGACCAAGTCAGGGCAATAATCAGCAAGCACTGGTACGAAAAACTTCGGTACGCCTATATATGCAGCTGCATCATCAATCGTCATTGCTTGGTTTTTGCAAGCTTTGACGGCCTGTGACAGTTCAACATGTTTTGGTAGACTCATTTCCCCGCCTCCATTAGTAAAGATCGTTGTAAGTTTTTCAACTCTATGGTGACATCCCCCAGTTTTTCTGTTGCTCTGTTTGCCTGTGTTTCAGCTTTTTTCCAATCGTTCAAAAACTGTTCGTTCTTTTTGTTAGACTTTCTTAATTCGTCTTTCAACCTCTGAATCTCGTTGTATAGGTCCATTTCTGACTCAATGACAGGCACGTCTACTTTTTGAAGAAATTCAGTGGAGAAGTGTCCTGAAAAACCTTCTAGGAAAACAGCAGGTGCGCTTGGATTAAATTCATCACCTTTACATCTCCAAATTCTCCCCTCGTTCAGTTCCGCTTCCATGCATGAGTGCATGACGACTAGATCGCCTTTTTTGAGTTTCTGACTCATGATTTTTCACCGTCCAATCGCTTTCGAAAAACAAACTCATAATGCTTTTCGAGGTTTTTCAGGACTTCTAATCCGCCTCTGTGAAACTCAGATTTAGTTCTTGTAAAATGTCGCTGTCCCCACTCCAGTTCGTTTAAGAAAAACTGTGAGAATCCGTTGATCTGCTGATTCTTCTTCTCTATTTCTCTTTTCAAACGTGTTACCTCATCAAAGAGGTCAACGTTTATTTGATCTTTTGATAACATTGCAATTCCTCCCCCGCAGGGGATGAACCCCTGCTATTTTTTAATTTTATGGCTGAAATCAAATCTAACTCGGTCAAAACTTCCTTTAATTGTTTCGATGATTGTGTGACCGTGTTCGGGAGCCTCTATGTAATGCGCTGTGTTGTTGATCCCGTCCAGCACGATCACTTGTACTTTTCCTTGTTCAACTAATGTTGTGAAAGGCTCGTTTTTTGTTAATGAGATAGTCTGTGGTCTATTCACAATCTTCACTCCAATGTGATATAATTAAGGTTCATAAGTTTAATCACTCACATTGAACTGATGTGAATTCTACCGCTGAGACTCGACAGATTGATCTGTGCGCTGCCAACGCCAGTCTTTACGTTTGAGTCTCTTTTTATATGGTTTTGGTGGATGTTGCTGCCTATAAGCTGCTAGTTCATCCTCTGACATAACCCACGCTTTCACTGGACCTGCTTTGTATGGATTCACTACAGTTTCCAATATGCTCACCTCCTTTTATTCGTCACGTTGCGGAACATTGAGATTATAGATTCTTTCGATTTCTTCGTCTGATAGTTTCTCGCAATATTCGTGACCAATATTTTTCAGACTCAACCACTCGATCATTAAAGCTCTATCATCACTGCTCATCACTTGATGCCTCCCCTCTTTTTGAGGTGGCGCACGGCTGCTGTCTTGATACGTTTTGGACAATCTTCATACCGCGCAATCACTTCCAACTGCCGTGCTGTCGCTTTTTCAAATGGCAACAGGATGCTTTTTCTTTTCATGCTTGTACTCCTTTCCTAGTGCGCCGCCTTTACGTGGTTCGATCTTACCTAACTCGGCTTGATCTATAATCAGCAACAGGATGTCATCGACATTGCGGGCTAAACGATTGGCCATATGTCTGATCGGCTCATGATCCTGCCACATTTGTCTAAATAAAATGATGTCTTTCTCATCCCATATGAAATCACTGTGCGGACAAGCGTAGTAAACCGGTTGTTGTTCAAACAGCTTGCGTAGATCTCTTTTTTTGTAGCTCATAGCGCTCTTTTTGATGTACATAGGATCGTTTGCGCCGACGCCGTTCGGACGCTCCTTGATCTTTCCACGCTTGCTGAAATCAATCATCAGCAGCAATACTTCTTCTGACGGTCGGTTAAATAACTCCGCCATCTCTTCAATTGATCTGCCTTCGTACCAGTAATCAAGAAAACGTTTTAGGCCAACAATCGTCCATTCAAAATTCACATGCTCTAAAATGATTCTAGTGACACTCATTTCGCAATTTCCTTTCTGCGACCGACCTCTTTGTGTACAACGTGCACAGATGTCGTCAGATTCTTTTCTACGAGCCAATAAAGTGGGTTTAACCCATTTACTACTAGGATTTTTCTTTCTGTGCGTGTTGGTTTTCTGCCGCCTTTTTTCATATTCAGCGCGCCTCCTTATGTTTTTTATATTCGTTCAGACTTATTTCCAGCTGATCTATTAAACTATCAACCTTCTCAGATGTGATTTTGTTCATGTTTTACACTCCCTTAGAACGGCAATACTTCTTTACGCTTGTCCGTTGTGTCTTTAAAAATGATGTACTGCTGCTTTTGAGTGATGCGTGATACTAACTTGCTGTCATACATTTGATACAGCTTTTCGCTAGTGAGGTTTGTTGTATAAATCGTCACTTTATCCTGCCGAGCAGATGTTACTTTGTAGATGAGACGATGAATGAAATCACTGGCTTTACTATCCGAATGTTCTGACCCTGTTTCTGCACCGATGTCATCTATCACGAGATAATCGGCTTCACCCATCAACTGAGTCACATACGCTTCTGTGTACTTACTCTCTTTGTTGCTGAATGAATCTTTAATTGCCGTAGCAGCATCTTCCATATTGATAAACAAACAGGATCTACCTTTGTCTTTAGGGTTGTCGGGATCAGGAGGCACATTAAGCTCTCTAAGTGCTGCATATGCAAGGTGACTCTTTCCCACTCCCGGATGGCCCTGCAAAAATATGTTGAACACTTCACCTTGTTGCAAGTGTTTAACAAGATCCAGCATGCGGTTTTTATTCTTTGTCTCTTCTGGCTCAGCAACGTTGTAATTATCAAATGTTGCTTGTGAGACAGTTCGATCCCTAAACATGCTGCGTTTTTCCAACGTGTTAAATTTTTTCTGTCGCTGGCTATATTCAATTTGACTTTCTAAGTCTTTTTGCAATTTCTTTGACTCTTCTTCCAGTTCACATCGAGGGCAAATAACTTTCCCATTCATCACCATCATTCGGACAGGTTTTACAACATCTTCGCTGCCACGGGTGTATGTGTGCTTTTCACAGTAATCAGAATGGAAGGTCATTTTGTCGGTTATGACTTCGGCTGCCGCCACCTTTATGCTGCGCACGCTTTATCACCTCATCACTGTTGTTTAAGTATCCTTCGAATTTTGTTCCGAAAAGTGTTTCGGGACGAAGAAATTTACTCATGTCAGGGTTATCACGCCATTCATAGCATTTTGCTAAGATAACCTTTTTAAAATCATCGAATCTGAATCCCTCGTTCCATCTTGCTTTTATTAGTTGCTGTGTCTTTGGTGTGGTGTGACGGTAATTTTTCTCTGACATTTGATTGAGAAGATCTGTTATGAGTTTGAATGGGATTTCTGATTCATCCGCAGTCGGGTTTCCCGACAATATATCTTTATTATTCTTCTTATTCTTCTTCTTATTATTCTTCTTATTGTCCACTTGTCGTCGGCGTATCGTTGACGAGTCGTCGGCGTATCGTTCGAACAATACCTTGATACTGTCATTTTTCACGTATTCATAAACCAGTCGGATTAGCGATTTATCTTTGATTTCTCTTAACTCCTTTGCAACACAATCCAATACTGGTTTTCCACCTTTATTCAGGTTGTATTTAGCCCAATTTTTTATAGCTAATTCTCTTGTTTCGTTGTTATAAACAATTAATTTATGATGGTTTTCAAATCGATCCATAAGGCTGTTTATTGATTCGATGGAATACCCTAAATCAAAAGCCATTTGTTTTTTTGTAATTGAGTACACACCAATTTGAGTAGTATTTGGATTAGTGATGAGATACAAATAAAAGTACCTGTCCTCTGGTGTCATTTCTTCAGTAACCTTCGGATCATTCCAAAATGTTGTATAGACTTGGCGAAATTTTGCCACGAGTTACTCACCTCTTTTTATGATTAAGCTTGTCCTTCAAAAAAAGGTGAAACAGAAGTTTCAAGCCTCTTTAATTTTTTTGTCCTTCTCTTTTTTTACTGGTGTGTAATAAGGTGCCACAGCCTCAGTAAAAAGCTTTTCTCTGTCTTCTGTTCCAAAGAAAATTTCCCCCACGAACAAGTTGCTTTTTTTCTTTTTCTTTCTTTGAGTCATAAGATCACCTCGAAACATAATATGCAATTTGGACAATGGGACTACCCTGCGAATTATGATTACTATAGGAAGCACTTGGGTTAAAAAAAATAAGCCGGTGGCAAATTTAATTTTTCACTTAGTTGAACTAAAGAAGAGTGCGAAGGGTTTGCTTTTCCTTTTTCCAACTTACAAATATAAGAGCTAGAAAACCCTGTAACCAAGCCGAATTGACGTTGAGTTTCATTTCTCTCTGACCTTAGTTTTTTAATCTTTTCTGCAAAAGTAGAAGTTTCGTGGTACATTGTTTCACCCCCTAAACGCTTCTTATAGGAAGCGCAAATAAAATATACCATCCTTCTGCTTATAGTGCAACCATAAATTTCATAAATGTTTCTTGTAGGAAACTTAAACGTGTTATAATTGATATTGAAAACAGTATTAATTTTAATATTGAAGTCAGTGTTAATGGTGTAAATTGAGGTGACCTTTTTTGAATAATAAAAAAATTGAATTAATTGGAATAAACTTAAAAAGACTGAGAAACGACCAAAAACCAAAACTCTCTATCAGGAAGCTTGCTCAAGAAGTTGGTTTAAGTAACGGCTATTTATCAAAACTCGAAACGGGTAAAATTAAAAGTCCTTCTTTGGAAGCTTTGACAAAACTCGCAGATTTTTTCAATGTTGATCCCACTTACTTTGTGACTGATCCGAGGGACCTTGAAAAAATGGGTAAAGAAGCTGAGAAAGTAGTTTTCGCGAAAGAACTAACTCTTGAGAATATCCAAAATGCAAACATTATAGATGCAGATGGTAAACAAATAACAGATGATGAGCGTAATTTCATGCTAGATGCCCTTAAGAATTACAGAGCTTCTAAGGCTAAATTTTTAGAAGACGATTCACCTGAAGAGGATTGATTTTGATCTTCTTTTTTTGTTGCTTCTATGATTTCCATTAATTCTTCATATTTTATAGCCATTTCTCTTCCCTCCAAAGAACACTCGTTCTATATATGTTTCAATCCACATTGGATATATTTGTTATAATTTCCTGTTTTCGTATTTTTTGAAAACAGGAAACTTCCCCAGAAAACACGAAAGACGGTACCTGATTACAGGTAACGTCTTTTTCATATCTTATATTTACATTCCCGGTCTTACATCTTTTGTTTCATATATTGTTTCTGGGTTGTTAGTGATAAGTGAGTGAATTTCCGAAACAACTATTGTTGCTCCTAGTGTAACTGTTAAAACAATTACATTGAAACGTTTAGTCATGTATAGCACCCCCTAACTCTTAGAGTGTATACCTAAATCCAATTCTATTCAATTCATTTTTTGGGAAACTTGCCCTGAAATAATCTTTGCTTTTTGAAAAATAATGATGTGATAATAGCAACTTTTCAGATGACGATTCTGTTATTCCATCAAAAAGAAGTGCATATTTATTATATCTATCATCCTGATAAAATTTACTTAAATCCCCATCATGTTTTAATAACCTGCTGAATTCACTCACTGCAAATTCATCATTAATTCTTTTATTCCAGTATTTTTGAAGAAAAGTTATTTCTTCCTTATTCTCAATTATTTCGGCCTGTCTATCAGGGAACTTTGAATAGAGTTCAATACATTTAAGATAATAAGAAATTGATTGTTCATAGGATTCTAGAAAATATGAAAGACCTAAAACATGATAAGCAGTAATGTTGTGTGCTGTGCTGAAATTTCTGTCCAAAATTCTGTTAGCAATTCTTCTCGATTGGATTAATTCTGTCTTTTGCTTCAAGTAAATATTAACCTGAATTTCATCTAACCTAGCTCCGTATGCCATTTTTAGAAACGGATCACTAACCTGAAGCAACAAATCATTTATTTGATCAATCGTATAAATAGTTAAATCATAAAGTCCATTCAAATAATAGTAATAAATTTGTAAGACCTTCACCATAATTTCAGTTTCCAAAAATGTGGTTTTAAACTTTCTCAGGTTATCTAAAAAAACGTTACTTTCGAATGTAAATCTGGACTCTATCATTAGTGAATATAAAGAGCATAACTCTTGAGTCTTGGGATTCCTTTTGTTTTTATATTCCTGTGCAATAACTCTTGTATTATCGTACAATTGTTTGGAATAACAATACTCCAAAGCAGCTGGAATATTTTTAGAACTAATACCTTCTTTAAAATAATTTAAAATAAGTTCAATTTCGTTCTCCTTGTCAATGTAATTAATGATCTTATGAACAATCCAGAACGAGACATCCTTACCATTTAAAAATTTGCTTAAATAACTACTGCTTATCCCCAGTTTTGTTGCAACTTGTTTTTGACTTTCTCTAGACATTTCTATTGAGTTTCTTAAATGTGTCCGTAAGTCTTTCGCGATTGTACTTGTCATATATGATCACCTTACCATTGTTAAATTTATCATGAAGTACAAAAAAATGTTGTCGGAAATTGTCGCAGAAGTATGAATTTTTGCTCTAATACACAAGTAATTATTCCTTACGATTCAATTATAACCCTTTTGTGTAACTTATTAACATATGTCTTTTGAAGTTATTTTGTTTGAGAGATTAATTTGTAAAAGGTATGCTTAGCATTCGAAATATGATTTCGAACAGTCTTTTCGCTAATAAAAAGCTCGCTTGCAATTTCTTTTGTTGTTTTATCTTGGACGAGCAATTCGAATACTTCTCTTTCTCTTTTGGTTAATAGCGGCTTGGATTGAAACTCTTTCTCCTTCAAGTATTGTAACCCTCCTTGCTAAGGTGAGAGCTCTAGTCTCTATAGAATGGGATTCTGTATAGTCGAGATATCATATGCCGGGTACTTGAGGTAGGTGACGTTAAAATCGAGAATTCCCGCAGATGAGCGTCCAATTTCCTCCCCTTCAAACCGCACAAAAAAGGACGAGTCCCCTATAGAGACATCGTCCTTTATCAAACAAGCTTTTAAAATATCGAAATGGCTCCTGTTAAAAGAGCAATAAGTGTTGTAAACAGGGCTGTGAGTACGGTCCATAGCAGTGCGTACTTTTGCAAATCACCAATATCTTTATTCAACATACTCACAAGCAGTAATGTGGAAGCCACAAGCGGACTCAGCAAATGGACAGGCTGTCCGATAATAGAAGCGCGCGCAATTTCTACTGGATCAATTCCGTAAGCTGCGCCGGCTTCAGCTAAGATCGGAAGCACCCCGAAATAATACGCATCATTTGAAAGAACAAATGTAAATGGCATACTCGTCAAAGCGACAATGAGTGGAAAAAATGAGCTGTATGAATCTGGAATCATGTAAATGACCAAGTGAGCAATGGACTCCACCATTTTTGTTCCCGAAAAAATGCCTGTGAAAATCCCTGCTGCAAACACAAGGGTAATGACCGTTAAGGCATTTCCTGCATGCGATAAAATCCGCTCACGCTGATCTTCCACTTTTGGATAGTTGATCATAAGCGCAATGACAAAGCCAATGAGAAAGAGTACAGGAATCGGTACGATATCCAATACAAGTGTGACCATGACAGCAATCGTCAGGAAGAAGTTGACCCAAATCAGGTTTGGTCTCTTCATATCAGCTACGCCATCTTCAATTGATGCCGCCAATTCAGGAGAGATCGAGACCTCTTCTTTATACTGAATCTCGGCAACCCCAATGCGCTTCCGTTCTTTTTTTCCAAGAACATACGCTGTAAAAAGGATAAAAAGACCGCCCCCTATCATCGTCGGGAGTAATGGAATGAAGAATTCCGCTGCATCTAAACCAAGTGCAGCAATCGCACGAGTAGCTGGACCGCCCCAAGGCGTCATTCCACTCATAATGCCTAGTGATAATAATGAAATTGTCCCTAAAATCAGCGGGTTCATCCCAATTCTTAAGAAAAGTGGCAGCATAGCTGATACGGTAATCATGTACGTTGTCGTCCCATCACCATCTAATGCAACAAGCATAGACAAAATCGCTACCCCAAAAGCAATTTTGACCGGATCGCCTTTCACAAGACGTAAAATCAGTTTGATCAATGGGTCAAACAATCCAGCATCCAGCATGACACCGAAAAATAAGATGGCAAATAACAATAAAGCAGCAGATGGTGCAACGGTCTTGAGTCCATCAAGCATCATGTCCCCTAATCCGCTGTAAAATCCACCGATTAATGCAAAGATGATTGGCACAACGGTTAGAGCCACCACCGGATGCATACGTTTTGTCATAATAAGAAATGTAAAAGTCACGACCATCAAAATCCCTAAAATAGCTAGCACTTCATATCCCTCCATCCTCTTCTTTACACGATCCACAAGCACCCCTTTTGCACTTGTGGCCCGAAATGTTAGCGCTTTCTATTTCAAGGATATAATAGCTTTTTTTATAATGAAAATATCGATTTTTTCGTCTATTCAATAAATTTTTTTTATAATTAGCCTTGCTGACTTCTTAAAAACTCAATGAATGCTTTCACAACAGACAAATGAAGGGAATCCGGCTGGTACATGAGCCATGTATCTCTTAAAACAGGCTGTCCATCTTTATACGAAAGACCTTTTACAAATAGCTCATCACTTGGTCTGAGGCAAATTTCCGGGACAATGGCATAACCTAAACCATGCTTCACCATCTCTTTTGATGTATCTTGCCTGTCTGTCTCCATTGTCACAAGCGGAGGCATCGTGAACGTCTCCTGCCACCATCTGTTAATCAATCGTTTTAATGAACTATCCGTGTGATAGTCAATGAGCGGCAACTTAGGAAGATCCTTTAGCTGTATTTCTGATTTTGAAATGATACAAAGGCGTTCTTTATCAAGCAAAAATCGCTCTCCATTCCAGTCGTAATCTCCTCTTAAAATCCCTAAATGTACACTTGATGTACCTAATAAATCCATGACTTTTGTGCTCCATCCTGTGTTCACCATAAATTGAACATGTGGATACTGCTTAGAAAACTCTCTTAAAATTTCCGGCAATTTATATTGAGCAAAGTTACTCGACACCCCTAACCTGATCGTTCCTTTGACCTTTTTTTGCATATTGAGCATGCCATCTTTCGTTTGCTGGAGCTGCTTGAGCATGTCATTTGCGTATTTAGCCAAGTATTCGCCCTCTGATGTAAATTCAATGCCTCTTTTTCTTTTAAAGAAAAGCTTCATGTCAAATTCCTCTTCAAGCTGTTTCAATCGATAACTTAAGGCAGGCTGCGATACAAATAATTTTTCTGCCGCTTTTGTGATGTTCTTCTCTTCATATAGCACCTTTAAAAACCGCCAATCTTTCTCATCCATTGTGTGTCCTCCTTTTGACCTTGTTATAAAAATATTTTATCGGTTTCTCTTAAAATAATGTATTTAACTTATTTCTTATTATACTTTACCATTTTGATTAGATAAATAGTAACTAATACAATTGAGGGTGAGAGCAATGAGAAAAGTTCCAATCACAATCATGCGAGGCGGCACAAGCAAAGGGGTCTTCATTCAAGCCAATGATGCACCGTACGAACACGATGAGCTCGAAGCATTTCTATTAGACATTATGGGCAGCCCCGACCGGCTCCAAGTTGATGGAATCGGGGGCGGTAATTCTTTAACTAGTAAGGTGGCCATTATCGATAAAGCCACTCGTCCAGATGTGGATGTGAACTATACGTTTGCACAAGTCAGCATCAATGAAAGATTTGTCGACTTTAAGGGAAACTGTGGGAATATCTCATCAGCGGTTGGGCCGTATGCCATCATTAAAGGACTTGTCCAAGCAGTTGAGCCTGTCACAACGGTACGTATTCTGAATACCAACACGAATAAAATCATTGTGGCAGAGGTAGAAGTCGAGAACGGAGAAGTAAAATTTGAAGGACAGGCAGAAATTCCAGGAGTGAAAGGAACAGGTTCTCCCATTTATTTATCCTTTGAGAAACCTGAAGGCGCTGTCACAGGTAAAACCTTTCCAACTGGAAACAAAATGGATACGATCCAGACAAAGTTTGGAGAGATTCCAATCTCAATCGTTGACATTGCAAATCCAATCGCCTTTGTCCGTGCCAATGATATTCAATTAAAAGGAATTGAATTGCCTGAGAAGTTTACAGACGAATTGCTGGATGATTTAGAAGGGATTCGTTCCATCGCTGCTGAAATGTGCCATTTTGCACCAAAAGAACTGGCCACATTACAGTCTCCAGCTGTTCCAAAGCTTGCAATTATTAGCGAGCCTGCTGATTATGTAGATACAAATGGAATATTGAGAAGAGCAGCAGATATGGACATCATCGTTCGGATGCTATCGATGCAAAGACCGCACCAAGCACTTGCCATTACCGGCTCTGTCTGCGTGACAGCCAGCTGTTTCATGGATCAAACGCTTCCGGCACAGCTGTTTGAAGGTCAAGATGATACACTTCGAATTGGTCATCCTGCTGGTATTATGCAAACTGAAATTGATATCTCACAAAACAGAGTGAAAGTCATTCGAACCGCAAGAGAAATCCTAGATGGAGTGGTCTTTACAAAAAAAGACTACATGGTTCAACCTCAAATAAAAAGAGAAGCATAAATGAGACGTCATCTTGTCGACAAAGAGCTAAAATGAACTGATTTTAGCTCTTTGTCTTTTTTCAGTGTGAAGATCTTAAAGCAACTCCGTTCTAACACCGAATGCAACGGTTTGTCTACACACTAATCGAACGAGAAAGTGTCTACTTGGGCGGTGCATCAATATCTCCTGCTGAATGGGCTTTTATATGTCCTTGATCATCTTTTAACTGAATATGACCATAACGGTTCACACCGCAGCAAATCCCTTCCTGCCATGTTTGCTTTTCACGATCTAATGAAATACGAAGCGGTTGATTCAGACGATATAATCGTTTGTTATAGAGGGCAGTGAGGGCTTCAAATCCTTCCATTTGCCAGCGTGTATGGTATTTTTCAAAGGCAGCTGTCAAATCTTTCACTAGCTGGTCCGCTTTCACATGAGTCAGTTCTGATAAGCAAACGGTTTTATACGGAACTTGCTCCGGCTTCGTCTGTACATTGATGCCTACACCGATGTAGATGGCGCTGCGGTCTGCTTCAATTAATGTGCCAGATACTTTCGCTTCATTAATCAATAGATCATTTGGCCATTTGATTGCTAGCTGATCATCTTCTCTCATGAGTGGTTTGAGTACATCATAAATGGCGAGTGCCGTCAGCGGGGCAATCGTTGATTGGGTGGAGATATCTACTGGCGGTTTTACTGTCATCGTGACAGCCACATTCCCTGTAGGCGTTTCCCACGGTCTGCCAAGCCTGCCTCTCCCTGCTGTCTGCTGCCGGGCATATACGGCAAATGAAGGGGTTTCCCCTTGCTGAATGAGCCTTTTCGCTTCATTATTTGTACTATCAATGGTGTCGTATTGAAAAATCTTCATGTGATCTCCTTTTGTTTCATCTTCATCTGATCTTTTTATTATAACAAAATGAAGCATTCAGCCGTGATTCTTTAATGTCGCTGTGCTTGAAAAGTTTCTTTTTCCTCTTCTGTAAACGGTACAGGGGCACCGGTGTCTTTACTTATTTGCACCATCGTGACAGAGCCTGTAAAACACGGTTCTTGCTGCTCATTTTCTCCTAAATAATGAAGGATGAGAGAGCTTGATCCAACCTTTTCCGGCTTTACATACACACGCAGCCTCTCACCGATTTCCACTTGCTTGATGTAATCACATTGAAGGTTTGCCACGACCGTAATCGTCTCTCTCGCGCGCTTCATTCGTTTATCTACAATTCCCGTTTTTTGAAAGAAGGCAATCCGCGCCTCTTCAAAATACACAAACGGGGTGACATTGTTCATGTGACCAAACATATCCGTTTCTGAAAAACGGACGGTTGTTTCCACATAAAATCGAAACGATGCCCTCCACTCTTCAAACGGTTCTTCAATATATGACGGCAGCCTCATTTGATCCACTCCTTATTCGCAAACAAAACGCCTCTCCCGTATTGGAAGAGGCGTTTGTTATGTTTTTGCATCCAGCCTCTTGTAAACACTCATCATGATTGGCAAGGAGGACTGAATGTGATGTTATTCTGCGTGATCGCTTCCGAAGAAGTTACGGAAAGCTTGTAATGTTGTATCTCGGTTAAGTGCTGCAATTGATGTTGTGAGCGGGATTCCTTTCGGACAAGCCTGCACACAGTTTTGAGAGTTCCCGCAGTTTGCAAGACCGCCATCACCCATAATTTCTTCTAAACGGTCAGACTTATTCATTGCACCTGTCGGATGTGCGTTAAATAGACGAACTTGTGAAAGCGGTGCAGGGCCCATAAAGGAAGACTTATCATTCACGTTTGGACAAGCTTCAAGGCAGACACCACATGTCATACACTTTGAAAGCTCATACGCCCATTGACGCTTTTTCTCAGGCATTCTTGGTCCAGGTCCAAGATCATATGTGCCATCGATTGGCACCCATGCTTTGACTTTTTTCAATGAATTGAACATACGGCTTCTATCAACCTGCAAGTCTCTCACAACCGGGAACGTTTTCATCGGCTGAAGACGAATCGGCTGCTCTAACTTGTCAATCAGTGCAGTACAAGACTGGCGAGGCTTTCCGTTAATGACCATGGAACAAGCGCCGCATACTTCTTCAAGACAGTTCATGTCCCAGTTGATCGCCGTTGTTTTTTCACCTTTTTTATTGACCGGGTTACGTCTGATTTCCATGAGTGCGGAAATGACGTTCATATTCGGACGGTAAGGGATTTCGAATTCCTCATCATAAGGCTTGCCATCTGCTGTATCTTGACGTGTGATAATAAATTGAATCGTGTTTTTTTCACTCATCTTATTTCTCCACCTTTTTCTTCGAGTAATCTCGTTTACGAGGTGCAATTAACGATACATCGACGTCCTCATAGTGGAATGCAGGTTTTTGGTTTTTCCCTTTGAACGTAGCCATCGTTGTTTTTAGGAATTCTTCATCGTTTCTTTCTGGGAATTCCGGTTTATAGTGTGCGCCTCGGCTTTCATTCCGGTTGTAAGCCCCAATCGTAATGACGCGTGCCAGCTGAAGCATGTTGTCAAGCTGACGCGTGAAGGCAGCGCCTTGGTTGCTCCATGAAGCTGTATCGTTGATGTTAATATGCTTATAGCGCTCCATCAGTTCTTCAATCTTCTCATCTGTTTTTAAGAGCTTCTCGTTGTAACGAACCACTGTCACGTTGTCCGTCATCCATTCTCCAAGCTCTTTATGAAGCACATATGCATTTTCTGTGCCATCCATGCTAAGGATGTTGTCCCATTTCTCCTGCTCTTTCTTCACGGCACTGTCGAATGTTGCAGATGATAAATCTTCTGCAGACTTTTCAAGACCGCTAATGTATTTCACAGCATTTGGTCCAGCAACCATTCCACCGTAAATCGCAGAAAGCAATGAGTTTGCACCAAGTCTGTTTCCGCCGTGCATAGAGTAATCACATTCTCCTGCAGCAAACAAGCCTTTGATATTCGTCATTTGATCATAATCAACCCATAATCCGCCCATTGAATAATGAACAGCCGGGAAAATTTTCATCGGAAGCTTACGCGGGTCATCACCCATGAATTTTTCATAGATTTCAATGATTCCGCCAAGCTTAATATCAAGCTCTTTTGGATCTTTGTGAGAAAGATCTAGGTACACCATGTTCTCTCCGTTGATGCCAAGCTTTTGCTCCACACATACGTCGAAAATTTCACGCGTTGCAATGTCACGTGGTACAAGGTTCCCGTATGCTGGGTACTTTTCTTCAAGGAAGTACCAAGGTTTTCCGTCTTTATATGTCCAAACACGTCCACCTTCACCACGAGCCGATTCACTCATGAGACGCAGCTTGTCATCTCCTGGGATCGCTGTTGGGTGAATTTGAATGAATTCTCCATTAGCATAATGAGCACCTTGCTGATAAACGATCGATGCAGCTGATCCGGTATTAATCATGGAGTTCGTTGATTTACCGAATACGATACCAGGGCCGCCTGTTGCCATGATGACAGCATCTGAACGGAAAGATTCGATTTCCATTGTCGTCAAGTTCTGTGCGACAATGCCTCGGCATACTTCCTCGTCATCTAAGACAGCGCCAAGGAATTCCCAACCTTCATATTTCGTCACAAGCCCCGCTACTTCATAGCGGCGAACCTGCTCATCTAGTGCATATAATAACTGCTGACCTGTTGTTGCACCAGCAAATGCTGTACGGTGGTGCTGTGTTCCCCCGAAACGGCGGAAGTCCAGTAATCCCTCTGGTGTTCTGTTAAACATTACACCCATCCGATCAAGTAAGTGGATAATGGACGGCGCTGCTTCACACATTGCCTTTACTGGCGGCTGGTTAGCTAAAAAGTCTCCGCCATATACCGTGTCATCAAAATGCTCGTAAGGTGAATCTCCTTCACCTTTTGTATTGACCGCTCCGTTAATTCCGCCCTGTGCACAAACAGAATGCGAACGTTTCACAGGTACGATTGAAAATAGTTTAACAGCTGTTCCCGCTTCTGCTGCTTTGATAGTTGCCATGAGACCAGCTAAGCCGCCTCCGACAACGATGATGCTAGAATTACTCATTGTAGCCCCTCTCCCTCTTCTACTAATCTATTTCCTCTTAAACAAAAGCGAAAATTGCTCTTAGCCCTACATATGAAAGCGCTATAAATATACCTAATGTCACATATGTGGAGATTCTTTGTGAGCGTGGTGAAACTGTAATTCCCCAGCTGACAGCAAATGACCACAAGCCATTAGCAAAGTGGAAAATAGTAGATAAAACGCCGACAATATAGAAACCTAGCATAAATGGAGAGCTTAAAATATTCGCCATCATGTCATAGTTTACTTCAGCACCAAGCTGCGCTTGAATGCGTGTTTCCCATACGTGCCAAGTGACAAAAATCAATGTGATAATACCTGTAATCCGTTGCAGTCTGAACAACCAGTTTCTTAAGTAACTGAAGCGAGACGTGTTGTTTTGTGCCGTAAAGGCTATGTACACCCCATAAACAGCATGATAGATCAGTGGTAAGAAAATCACGAACAGCTCAAGTGCATATCTGAATGGAAGCTGTTCCATAAAGTGTGCAGCTTTGTTAAACGCCTCTGGTCCATTCGTCGCAAAGTGGTTAATCACTAAGTGCTGTACTAAAAATAGACCGACCGGAATGACGCCAAGCAAAGAATGCAATCTCCGATAAAAAAATCCTTTGTTCCCCGACATTACTTTACCCCCTAGTAAAAAAAGTGCAATTGCTTGAAAATTGTCTTACCCCCGCTTCTTTCAATTGTAAGCACTTTATTCAAATTTATTGACAATTTCATTTTACTCCTATGTCAAAAAAGCGTCAAGAAACCGCGTACATAAATTAAAATTTTCCGAAATTTAAAAGTTTTAAATCAAAATTCGTTTTACTACAATAAGAATTTCTTAGACTTCAGGGAAAACTCTGTCATCATATGCCCACATAAGCTATAATAAATTGTTGAAAGAGGGGAGCCATACAATGAATAAATTTGAATCTAACTTAGAACAGCTAAAAGAAATTGAAGTCAATGGATTTGCCTACGAGCTGATACGCGAAGTTCTGCTGCCTGACATCCTTGGTCAGGATCATTCATCTATGATGTATTTTGCGGGTAAACTGCTTGCTCGTAAATTTCCTCAAGAGTCATGGGAGAAGATCCCCGAATTTTTCCATGATGCCGGATGGGGAACTCTCACGATGGTCCATTCTAAAAAACAGGAAATTGAGTTTGAGCTCGAAGGTCCACTTGTATCGAATCGACTCAGCTATCAAAAGGAGCCATGCTTTCAAATGGAAGCAGGTTTTATCGCTGAACAGATTCAGCTTCTCAATGAGCACGTGGCTGAATCCTATGAACAAGTAAAAAAGCGTGCTGATAAAGTCATTTTAACCGTTAAATGGGATTTAAGAGACCCTAGCTAACACTGTTTATGAAAGGCGATGACTTCGTGTCACGCCTTTTTTATATACCCTTCTATCATAGCACAGTTGGCGTACCGGTTTACGCACGTTTTCCTTTCTTCATATGCTGATGATTTCCAATATAAAAAAGAGGTGTATCTTTTCATGAGATACACCTCTTTTGAAGATTTAAGAATGAGCAGCTGCGCTCACTTTTGATAATTCAAACGCATCATGAAGGGCTTCTACAGCTTTCACCATATCTTCACGATCAACGACTGTTGAGACTTTGATCTCAGACGTACTGACCATTTTTACCTGAATGTCTTTTTGCGCTAACACAGCGAACATTTCAGCCGCAACGCCTGGGTTTGAAACCATACCAGAACCCACGATGGATACTTTGGCTAATTTGCTTTCTGTCTCAATCTGCTCATAACCAAGCGCACCTTTGTATTCTTCTAATACTTCAACTGTTTTAGACAAATCATCCGTTTTGACAGAGAAAGAGATTGACGTCTGATTCGTGCTGGTAACGGACTGAATGATGATATCGACATTGATATTTTGCTTCGCTAGTGTCGTAAAAATAGTCGACAGCGTTGTTAAACCGCTTGAAAGGCCGCATACCGTCACGCGTGTCATCTGATCTTCAAATGCAATTCCTCTTACAACTAAATTTTGTTCCATGGATGATTCCTCCTCAATGAGCGTACCCGATTCATTTTCAATACTAGAACGGACTTCTAGCGGGATTTGATAATTTTTCGCAAATTCGACCGCTCTCGGATGCAGCACACCTGCTCCTAAATTGGCTAACTCAAGCATTTCATCGTATGAAATTCCTGCAAGTTTTCGCGCAGACGGCACATAACGAGGATCTGTTGTAAACACACCTGGTACGTCCGTATAAATATCACATTTGTCCGCTTTGAGTGCCGCAGCTAGTGCCACAGCAGTCGTATCTGATCCACCACGCCCAAGTGTTGTAATATGTAGATCATCCGCAATTCCTTGGAAACCTGCTACAACGACGACTTTTCCCGCACTCAGTTCTTCTTTGATTCTTGTTTCATCGATGTCCACGATTCTTGCATTTCCGTGCACCTTCTCTGTTTTCATCCCAGCTTGCCAGCCTGTAAAGGAAATGGCATCATAACCTTTTGCTTGGAGCGCCATCGCTAATAATGAAATGGTCACCTGCTCACCAGTTGTCAGTAGCATATCCATTTCTCTTTTGCTTGGATCATCTGTGAGTTCTTTCGCTAGGTCTACTAGAACATCCGTTGATTTGCCCATCGCAGACACAACCACGACCACATCATTTCCGGCCTCGCGTTCAGCGATGACTCTCTCTGCGGCATTGCGAATTTTTTCTGTCGATCCAACAGATGTTCCACCAAATTTTTGTACAATTAGTCCCATGTCTACCACCCTTTTTCAAAAGATCACGTGTGAGAGAAGAGGCTGCGGAGACTGCTCTCGTCACTGCAAATAAAAAAGCAATGAGAGAACAAATCTCCCATTGCTTTAAAATCATCATCAAACGATGCAAACAATGAGATAGCCCTCCAAGAAATGAATTCTTGACAGCCCTACATTTCTTCAATGTACAGCCAGCGAATAAAATGAGTGGATTTTATTCACTTCGGCGACGCTCCCCTTTCAGCCCTCTTCCTAGATCCCCTCGATCTCTGAAGGCTTACTCTTGAAGTTCGCACCTCTATCTTCAACAAACAACACGTTCATTTATTAAATTAGTCACATCTTAACAGACTTTTGGAAAAAGTACAATCTATTTTTTTAATGCCTCCATTAAAAGTTCAGCCGTTTGTTTCGGAATACCAGCGTCCTGAAAATCCTGGATAGAGGCTTCTTTCATCTTTTTCACAGAGCCAAAATGTTTAAGTAACTGCTTTTTGCGCTTTTCCCCGATACCTGGGACATCGTCTAGAATAGACTGAAATGCATTCTTCCCGCGCAGCTGCCGGTGAAAACTAATCGCAAATCGGTGCACTTCATCTTGAATGCGCTGCAATAAATAAAAGGCCTGACTATTCCGTTCGAGCGCAACCATTTCAAGCGTATCACCCATCATCAGATTCGATGTCCTGTGTTTTTCATCTTTCACAAGACCTGCCACAGGAACAGACAGATTTAATTCATTTTCGAGCACATCTATGGCTGCGTTGATTTGTCCTTTTCCTCCGTCGATTAAAATCAAGTCAGGAAGCGGCAGTTCATCCTTTAACACACGGGTATACCGCCTTCTAATGACTTCACGCATGGATGCATAATCATCGGGGCCCTCAACGGTTTTAATTTTGTATTTTCGGTATTCTTTTTTATACGGCTTCCCGTCTTGGAAGACAACCATAGCGGATACGGGGTCTGCTCCTTGAATATTGGAGTTATCAAATGCCTCAATCCGGTATGGCATATAAATATTGAGTGCATCGCCAAGCTGCTCCACTGCACCAATTGTCCGTTCTTCATCACGCTCTATAAGCGAGAACTTTTCTTTGAGAGCAATTTTGGCGTTTTGGTGGGCAAGTAAAAGCAAATCCTTTTTCTTTCCTTTTTTTGGCTGATGAACATTCGTTTCAAGCAATTGCTCAATCATCTCTTGATCGACGCTGTCCGGCACCAAAATTTCCTTCGGCAAAAAGTGGTTGTTTTTTTCATAAAACTGCCCCATAAACGTGAGAAATTCTTCCTCAGGGTCTTGATACATCGGAAATAGGCTGACATCACGTTCGATTAATTTCCCCTGTCTGATGAAGAAGACTTGGACACACATCCAGCCCTTATCATAAGCATAGGCAAACACATCGCGATCAGATAAGTCACTCATCGTCATCTTTTGCTTTTCCATCGTTGAGTCGATATAAGCGATTTGATCTCTCAGTTCTTTTGCCCGCTCAAACTCTAATTGTTCGGCCGCTTCTTGCATCTTCTCTGTTAATTCTTTCTTGATTTGCTGATGTCCTCCGTTTAGAAATCTTGTGATTTCATCGACGAGCTGTTTATTCGTTTCTTCAGAAATGTCATACACACACGGAGCAAGGCATTGCCCAAGATGATAATAAAGACAGACTCGGTCAGGGAGTGTCGCACATTTTCTAAGTGGATATAAACGGTCGAGCAGCTTTTTCGTTTCTCTTGCTGCTTGTACGTTCGGATATGGACCGAAGTATTTCCCTTTATCCTTTTTCACATTGCGGGTGACAATCAGCTTAGGGTGACGTTCATTCGTAATTTTAATAAAAGGGTACGTTTTGTCATCCTTGAGCATGACATTGTATTTCGGGTCATATTTTTTGATTAAATTCAGCTCTAAAATAAGTGCCTCAATATTTGAAGAGGTGACAATGTATTCAAAGTCTTCGATTTCACTGACAAGCCGTTGCGTTTTGGCATCATGAGATCCTGTAAAATAAGAGCGGACCCTATTTTTTAATACCTTTGCCTTTCCCACATAAATGATCGTATTTTGTCTATCTTTCATTAAGTAACAGCCTGGTTGATCAGGTAAGACTGACAGCTTTTCTTTGATCAATTTGTTCATATTTTCATCCGTCCTTGTTTTCCTCTTTCACTCCTTCTAGTGTATCACGAACATTTGTTTTATACCACGATGAAAGAAAAGCGGCTCTCTATACGAGAACCGCTTTCGAGATCATGCCACGCGGGCATAGATCGGTTTATAGATGTTTGTTTACAAGCTCAGCTAGTGCTTCTTTTGGTTTGAAACCAACAGACGTTTCAACGACTTCACCGTCTTTTAAAACAAGAAGTGTTGGGATACTCATAACGCCGTATTTACCAGCAGTTTCTTGGTTATCATCCACATCAACTTTAACAATTTTCATTTTATCGCCCATTTCTTGATCAAGTTCTTCAAGAACTGGAGCAATCATTTTACAAGGTCCGCACCATGGTGCCCAAAAGTCTGCAAGAACAACACCTTCTGCAGTTTCTTGTGAAAATGTTGCGTCAGTAGCTTTTACGATTGCCATTATTCATTCCTCCAATGTAAATTATGCTTTTTAGTATAGCATCTACCAATGCGACTTGCGAATGAAATGCTTACGAATCATTTTTTATGAAATGAATTAAAAAACAAACCGTATAATCGCACCAATAACAACAATCGCACCAATGATCATCAGAATGGTTCTAAGCATATGACATAACTCCCTTTCCGCTTCATTTACAATGTATGATGCCCCAACATTCTTCTCATCAAACATTGAAATATGCGATCAAGCCAGATCGACAGTCAACATTACAACCGACATAGGCGGGAGATCCATAGTCAGCTCGCCGTGCTTCACAGCAAATTGCCGAAAGTCCGCAGGCTGAACGGAATGAGGATCATCAAACGTATTGTGCGCATTCATCCGATCAGATGTTAGCACACGGCCAGTGACCTTCGTTTTTGCATCCATTCCCTCTATCGCAAGAGATACGTTTGCTTTTTCATGGGGATTCAAATGACATAAACTAATATGCATCTTGTCAGATGACCGCGAGGCTGACACACTGACTTGAGGCATTTTTTCACCCCGGTGTTCATACGAAGGGGCATTTAATTCTACTTCAAGCGCTTCTTCTTCTTGATGCACTTGAAACATGTGAAATACGTGATAGGTAGGTGTCAGGAGCATCTTCTCGTCCTGCGTTAACACCATCGCTTGCAGAACATTGACGGTCTGGGCAATATTCGCCATATGAATCCGCTGGCAATGGCGATGAAAAATATGAAAATGCAAGGCACAGACTAGGGCATCTCTTAATGTGTTTTGCTGATACAAAAACCCTGGATTTGTCCCCGGTTCTGGATCATACCATGTCCCCCATTCATCAATAATCATCCCGATTCGCTTGTCTGGATCATAACGATCCATGATTTTTCCGTGTTCCACGACAAGCCGCTCCATTTCAGACGCCTTTTTCAGCGTTGTAAACCACTCATCCTCATCAAAATCGGTCGCTGACCCTTTTTTCTCCCATGTTCCTGGGACCGTATAGTAATGCAAACTGAGCCCATCCATCCACGGCGCTGCACGCTCCATTAATACTTTTGTCCAATTCACATCATTTGAATTCGCACCGCATGCGATTTTGTAAATGCGCTGACCAGCAAATTCTCTCACATACGTTTGGTAGCGTTTATATAAGTCTGCATAATACTCTGGCGTCATATTTCCACCGCATCCCCAGCTTTCATTGCCTACACCAACATACGTCAGCTTCCACGGTTCTTGTTTTCCATTTTGAATGCGCCAATCCGACATAGGTGTCCCCTTAGGAAATGTGATATATTCAATCCATTCTGCTAATTCTTGAACAGAGCCGCTTCCAACGTTTCCACAAATATAAGGCTCACATTCAAGTAATTCACACAGTCTCATAAATTCATGTGTACCAAACGCATTTGATTCAACGGTGCCACCCCAATGAGTATTCACCATCGGCTTTCGTTCACTAAGGTCACCGACGCCGTTTGCCCAATGATACTCGTCTGCAAAACAGCCACCCGGCCACCTCAGCACCGGGATATGTAATGCTTGAAGGGCCTTTAGCACATCAGTACGAATCCCTTCAACATGATCAATCTCTGAATCTTTCCCTACCCAAATTCCGTCATAAATTCCTCTTCCTAAATGCTCTTGAAAGTGTCCATAGATGTGTTTAGAAATGCGTCCAATCACTTCATTGACTTTTAGTGTCCCATTCACTTATAAACCGCTCCTTTGTTTCGTGATGACATACAAAAAAACCCAGAATACCTAGGCATTCTGAGTGTATGAGCGTTAAGAGTGGATATTCATGTTTTTTAACTCTTCATTTAAAAGCGGAACGACTTCGAATAAGTCACCAACTATTCCGTAATCAGCGATTTTGAAGATTTCAGCTTCTGGGTCTTTGTTGATCGCAACAATAACTTTACTGTTAGACATACCTGCTAAATGCTGAATGGCTCCTGAAATTCCGCAGGCAATATAAAGGTCAGGTGTAACGACTTTACCGGTTTGACCAATTTGCAAGGCATAATCGCAGTAGTCAGCGTCACATGCACCACGCGAGGCACCGACTGCTGCGCCGAGTGTTTGGGCAAGTTCTTTCAGCGGTTCAAAGCCTTCTTTGCTCTTGACGCCTCGTCCTCCTGCAACAATGACCTTCGCTTCAGATAAATCTACACCTTCTGATGTTTTTTTAATGACTTCCTTCACGATTGTTCTTAGGTTTTGAATATCGACAGAAACTGGCGTCACTTCTCCGCTGCGTGACGCATCACGCTCCAGCGGTGCCACGTTGTTTGGACGGATAGTAGCCAAAAGCAGACGATCTGTTGAAATGACTTTTTCAAAAGCTTTTCCTGAATAAATCGGTCTAGTGAAAACAAGATGTTCACCGGTAACGCTTACATCTATTGCATCTGAAATTAAGCCAGTTTGCAGGCGTGCAGCTATTTTTGGCGACAAGTCTTTTCCGATCGATGTATGACCGAAGAGCACTGCATCAGGATTGACTTGATCTAATATTGCTTGAAGCGCCTGCGCAAAACCATCAGACGTATAATAAGAAAGATGCGGGTGCTCGACGATCATCACATGATCCGCTCCATAATAAAGCAGTTCATCCGCTTGATCTTTGACGTGATCCCCTATTAAAACGCCAATCACTTCACCGCCATCAGCCACCTCGTGAGCGGCAGCAATCGCTTCAAACGTCACATTTCTTAATTTACCGTCACGACTTTCTCCAAGTACAACAACTTTTTTACTCATCCTTTAAGCTCCCCCTTGTTCTCGTGATATCGTAAAATGGATGTTTAGATGACTTTTGCTTCATTTCTTAGCAGGTCTGTCAGTTCCTTGACCTGATCCTGAAGCTCTCCGCTCAACACCTTGCCACCCTCTTTTTTCTCCGGTAAGAAACGTTCGATTGTTTTGATTTTAAATGGCACATCGTCTTCATCTAGATCTAAATCGTCTAATTCTAATTCTTCTAAAGGCTTTTTCTTTGCCTTCATGATGCCTGGTAACGATGGATAACGAGGCTCATTGAGACCTTGCTGCGCGGTGACCACTAGCGGGAGCTCGGCAGAAATCACTTCCACATCACCCTCTGCATCTCGCTCAATTGAAGCAGTGCCGCCGTCGATTTGAATACTTGTAATGGTTGTGACATATGGAAAGCCGAGTAATTCAGCAAGACGCGGGGCCACCTGTCCAGACCCGCCGTCAATCGCTACATTCCCTGCTAAGATCAAGGAAGCTTCTTTATCTTTGAAATAGTGATATAGAATCGTAGAAGCGGAAAATTGATCCCACTCCTCCAAATCATCTTCAACATTTAACAAAACGGCTTGATCGCAGCCCATTGCAAGTGCTGTTCTAAGCTGCTTCTCCGCATCTTCATTGCCAACTGTCACGACCGTTACTTCTCCCCCGTGCTCATCCCGAAGCTGAATCGCTTCTTCAATTGCGTACTCATCATAAGGATTAATAATGAACTCTGCCCCATCTTCTTGAATAGCACCAGACTGAATAGAGATTTTCTCTTCCGTGTCAAACGTACGCTTCATTAAAACAAAAATATTCATTCATTTCTCCCCCTTGTGTCGTACTAATCCCTTATTCCCCTTTAAAATTCGGTTTGCGCTTTTCGATAAAAGCCTGGATGCCTTCTTTGGCATCATTCGACTGGAACACCTCAGCAAACTTTTTGGCTTCCAGCTTCATTCCGCCATCATATGAGTACACTTTTGTCGCATTCAATAACTCAAGCACATACTCAAGCGTTTTAGGGCTTTTCGCTGCAAATTTCGCAGCCAATGTTTTGGCTGTTTCCAGCGCTTCTTCTTCTGTTTCCGCAAGTTTTGAAACAAGTCCGCAGGCAAATGCTTCTTCTCCTGTAATCGGCTCAGCTGTTCCCATCATTTCAAGTGCTTTAGCTGATCCAACATAGCGAGGCAGGCGCTGCGTTCCGCCGAATCCTGGGATAATACCGAGATTTAATTCCGGCAGTCCCAGCTTTGCATCTTTTGTTGCGATTCGAATATCACACGACATCGCCAACTCAAGCCCGCCGCCTAATGCTGCCCCGTGAATGGAAGCAATCACCGGTTTTGGACATTGTTCAATTCGTTCAAACACTTGCTGTCCTCTGTCTGCAAGGCTGGCATAATCAGACTCTTCCTGCAAGGTCGTAAATTCTTTAATATCAGCACCTGCTGAGAAAAATCTACCTTCTCCATGAATGACAATAGCTCTCACTTCACTGTTTTGTTCAAGCTGATCAAACATGTCATTAAGTTCAGTGAGAAGCTGAGAGGATAAGGCATTTGCAGGTGGGTGTTGAATCGTGATGAGTGCTATCTGTTCGTCTTGGTGTAAGCTAAGTATTTTTTCCATGTCAATCATCCTTTTTCAATTGTCTTTAAGATTGATGTATTCCGTTTAATAGAAGATCATGTACACTTTCTGCGAGTGCAGGCAGGTCATACTTTTGATCATTCATGACCCATGTTGTAGCGGTTTCATCAATCGTCCCAAATACCATTTGTCTCGCTAAGCGGACATCTAGATTTTGTCTAAATTCTCCTGTCTTCTTTCCTTCGGTTAAAATGGAGTCGAGCATATTTAAATACCCTTTCAGCACCTCATTGATTTTTTGGCGCAGTTCAAGGTTTGACTGCCTGAGTTCAAGCTGTGTCACAAGGGCCAAATGATGGTCTTGCGATAGCAGGCGAAAGTGTTCTCGAATGAGGAGAAGAAGCTTTTCTTTGGCAGACGGTTTCTTTTGAATATCTGTTTCCATCCGTTCGATGAATTGTCCCATTTTTTCTTTGAACAACGAGATTAAAATATCCTCTTTATTTTTGAAATAGAGATAAATGGTTCCGTCTGCTACTCCTGCTTGTTTGGCAATCTTTGAAACTTGTGATTGATGGTAGCCGTTCTCTGCAATCACCACAACGGCTGCATCAATAATTTGCATGTACTTCGGTCTTTTCTGCTTCAATGTGCTTCGTCCCTTTCTAAATTGAATGAGCATTCATTCATAACTTTATGTTAAAAAGAAACGAGTGATTTGTCAAGTGATGTTCTTCTTTCTTTTCAACCTTTAGCATACCAGAGCAGACACGTACAATTCAAATCATCCGGCCGCTTGACCGGATGATGCTCGTTCATTCTCTCATTGATCGACTGGTTCTTCCGTTGAAGATAATTGCTTTCTTTTTTCTTCTTCAATTAATACTCTGCGCAAGATTTTCCCTACAGCCGTTTTAGGCAGTGATTCCTTAAATTCGTAGACACGCGGCACTTTAAATGAGGCAATTCTTGTTCTAACAAAACGATCCAGTTCATCCTCTGTTACATAGGCATCCTTTTTCGGGACAACAAAGGCTTTTACTGTTTCCCCTCTGTATGGATCAGGAATACCCGCCACAACAACTTCTTGTACAAGCTCATGCTCATAAAGGGCTTCTTCAACCTCTCTTGGGTAAATATTATAGCCACTCGCGATGATGACATCTTTTTTCCGGTCTACGATATAGAAAAAACCATCCTCATCCATATACCCAATGTCTCCTGTGAAAAACCAGCCGTCTCTTAACACTGCCGCTGTCTCCTCCGGCTGATTCCAGTATCCTTTCATGATTTGAGGACCTTTGACGATAATCTCTCCATGCTCATATGGCGCTTTAAGTCCACCCGTTTCTTCACAATAAATACCGGCATCTGTATTCGGCCAAGGGCACCCGATACTTCCTATTTTGTTCGCTCCCCATAAGAAATTGGCATGAGTGACAGGAGAAGTTTCTGAAAGTCCATACCCCTCCACCAGCCTTCCTCCTGTTAATTTTTCAAAGCTCTGTTTAACTTCAACAGGTAGAGCGGCCGATCCGCTTAAGCATGCGGTGATGGATGATAGGTCATACTTTTCAATATTCGGATGATGAAGCAGGGCAATATACATCGTTGGTGCTCCTGGGAACAGCGTCGGTTTCTGTTTTTCAATGGTCTTTAGGGCATCCGCTGCATCAAAACGCGGAAGAAGAATCATTTGATGACCTTCTTTGACTGCAAGGTTTAGCACGGTCGTCATACCGTACACATGAAAGAACGGAATGATCCCAAGAATCCGCTCTTTTCCACGGTTCGTTTTATACATCCAGGATGCACACATTTCTGTATTGGCTACTATATTTTCATGTGTGAGCATGACCCCTTTTGGTAAACCGGTCGTTCCGCCTGTATATTGCAAAACCGCAACATCCTCTTTCGGTTGAAAGGATATTTGCGGAATCCGTTCTCCTGACGATTCTTTCATGATCTGTGAGAAATGATGAATGGTCTCACTCTTTTCCACTTGGATGACCATGTTGTTTTTCCTACGCTGGACAATTGGAAACAATATGTTTTTCGGAAATGGCAAGTAATCTTGTAATTTTGTGATGATCAAATGTTCCATACTTGTCAGCGCTTTCATTTTATAGGCCTTTGGATACAGTAGATCGAGAGTGATCAGCACCTTAGAGCCGCTGTCCTCCATTTGATATTCCAGTTCTTTCTCCGTATAAAGCGGATTGGTTTGAACGACAATGCCGCCTGCTATTAAAACAGCATAATAAGAAATCACCGATTGCGGGCAGTTTGGCAGCATAATCGCTACTCTGTCGCCTTTTTTCACACCGATGTCAATCAAGTGACTGGCTAATGTAAGTGCATCTTCTTGTAACTGCTGGTAGGTGATGTTTTTTCCTAAAAAATGAATGGCTGTATGCTCAGGTGCTGCCTCTGCGGAGCTGAATAAGTAAGATTGCAACGTTTCATTTGGGATGGTGAGTTCGTGGGGAATTTGATTCGGGTAATGCAGAAGCCAACGTTTATCTGACTGCATAAAAACCCTCCTTCCTGAACTTTCGTACTATTTTATTATAGCAAACTTTTCCTTATGGCAGTTTGCTTTTTTCAAATCGAGCTCGTTCTATGGTCCATCTTCATTTTTTCGCCGGTGTTTCTATAGAGGCTCTTTTCCCTTCATGATGCCACTTTTCGTATAATCCACCGATCGCACGAAATGACTCATGGACTCTCTCCACAATCTGTTTATGGATACTAGGGTCATTAGGTAAATGTGTGTGGATGTTGTCCACTTGATATTGTCTCATCATGTCTAGATACACAGTTAGAAAGATGGTGTCTTCTAAAATCCAATAAACGACTTCATCCGCCTCTTTTGTTCTTTTATGAAGCACTTTAATCCCTCGTTCATATTGAATAAGAATATAGCCGGCTGGATCAATGTCGATATATGGACTCAAATCATCAAAAAAACCAGTCGTTTGAAAAGGACGTGCAATATACGGTTCATAAATGTCTTGTGGAAGAGATGTCTTTTTGAGACAAGTGTCAATGCACTTTATGAGTTCGTCTTTCTGCAAGATTTGATTCATTCTGATTCGCCGCCTTTGATGAGTGAAAAGCTGTCAAGGTTTTCCCTGACAGCTTTTCTAGAATATATTCTTCATTTCACAGGAACATGTAAACGGCACCAATAACCGCAAAAGTGCAGGCAACTACAATTAATACTTTGGCTAGCTTTTCCATGTCGTCTCCTTAAATGCCGGCTGCTACTACATAAGACAGCCCAACAGAAATAATGAGTGAAATAAACCCGACCGCTCTATTATCATTCTCAATCTCTTTGTCTACTTTAAATCGTGGTGTTAAAAATTCAAAAATGAAATAGCTGACAAGCAGCATCACAAAGCCGTATACGCCCCATCCGACCATTTGAAGAAGGGAGTTGTGCTGGGCGATGGAATGCTGAAAGACATTGGCAATCCCAAAAATCTTCCCGCCGGTTGCCATAGCAACTGCTAAGTTCCCTCGCTGAATCTCTTCCCAGTTTTTATAGGAGGTCACGAGTTCAAATATGGTCAGAAATAAGACAAGACATAGGACGGCCACACTGTAATAGGCGGCAATTTCCACAAGTTCATTTTCCCAAAAGGCTTTCATGCGTTTTCTCCTTTTTACTTTAATTCGACGATGGTGACGCCTGATCCTCCCTCGCCTTGTTCTCCAAAACGAGCATTTTTTACACTACGGTGCTGTTTTAATAATTCCTGGACCCCTTTTCTCAGGGCGCCAGTGCCTTTACCGTGAATGATCGACACGCGCGGATAGCCAGCTAAGACGGCATCATCTAAGTATTTCTCGACTCTGCTTAAGGCATTCTCATAGCGCTCTCCTCTTAAATCAAGCTCAAGCGATACATGATAGTCTTTTCCTTTGACCGCCGTGATGGCTTTCTCTTGCTTAAATTCCGGTGCTGATTTGATAAATTCCATATCTTTTTCTTTTACTTTCATTTTTAGAATGCCCATTTGGACAATCCATTCTTTGTTACCTGTTTGTTCGATGAGCGTTCCTTTTTGGCCAAATGTCAGCACTTTGACTTCATCGCCTGGCTTTAGCTGTCTTGCTGCTTTTTTCACTGGCTCTGGTTTTTTCTTACGGTCAAACTCAGGGACAGCTTCTTCAAGACGCTTCCTCGCATCAATGAGTTCATGTTCTTTGAACGAGCGATGCTCACTTTTGATGGACCTCAGCTCTTGAATAATCTCTTCTGCTTCTTTTGTTGCTTGTTCAATTTTTTCTGCCGCTTTTTGTTCGGCTTCTTCCAGCAGTTTATCCTTTTGTTCATTCCATTCAAGGATTTGTTTTTGCAGTTCCTTATGAAGCTTCTCTGCTTCTTTTCTATAGAATTCCGTTTCATGCAGTTCTTCTTCTGCTTGTTTTTTGCTGTCTTCTAATGAAGCAATCATCTGATCGACTTCATTATGTTCCGCATGCATATCTGCTTTTGCACGGTCAATTAAATGATGAGGTAACCCTAGACGTTTGGAAATTTCAAATGCATTACTTCGTCCCGGCACCCCGATGAGCAAGCGATATGTGGGGGATAAGGTTTCAATGTCAAACTCTACACTCGCATTTGTGACGCCTTCTCGGTTATACCCGTATGCCTTCAGCTCAGGATAGTGAGTCGTTGCGATGACGCGCGCATTTGTTTGATGAACTTCATCTAAGATGCTCATCGCAAGTGCTGCACCTTCAGCAGGATCTGTCCCTGCACCTAATTCATCAAATAACACAAGTGAATTAGACGTCACATGCTTTAAAATATCCACAATATTGACCATATGAGATGAGAATGTACTCAAGCTCTGTTCAATAGACTGCTCGTCTCCAATATCAGCAAAGACTTGATCGAATACAGCCACTTCCGATCCTTCTTCGACTGGAATATGAAGACCTGCCTGCGTCATCAGCGTAAGAAGTCCGAGTGTTTTTAAAGTGACGGTCTTACCGCCTGTATTTGGACCCGTGATGACGATCGTTGAAAAATCTTTGCCTAGCTCAATATCATTTGCCACAACCTGATCTCGGGGCAATAGGGGATGTCTTGCCCGTTTTAAATAAATCTCCCCTTGGTTATTCACAGTAGGTTTTGTGGCTTTTTCTGCTTTTGCATATTTGGCTTTAGCGAAAATAAAATCTAATGTCTGAAGTTCATTCACATTATGAAGCAATTCATCAATGTGCTCTGACACACTCGCTGTCAGCATTTGCAAAATCTTTTCAATCTCTTGCTTTTCTTTTAGGCGAGTTTGCTGCAAGGTGTTATTTAAATCCACGACCACCTGCGGCTCAATAAAAAGAGTGGCGCCTGAAGAAGATTGATCGTGAACAATCCCTCCATAATTCGAGCGGTACTCTTGTTTTACGGGAATGACAAACCGATCATTACGAATGGTCACAATGGTGTCTGACAGCATTTTCGAGGCAGATTGTGAACGAATCATTGATTCTAATTTATCTCGTACTTTTGATTCTAGTGATCGTAACTGTGTTCGTATGGTGCGGAGTGCAGGCGTTGCGTGATCAAGCACTTCTCCATTGTCACCAATACAGCTTTCGATTTCTTTTCTCACGTTTGGCAGTAAAATCAGCGATTCTGCATATGTATGAAGACGGGGTATTTCTACTCCGTCCTCATACATAGAGGTGAGAAAGTGTTTCATGTTTTTTGCGGTATATAACAGCGCCGCAATTTCCATCAGCTCAGCAGGGCTTAATATACTGCCTATTTCTGCTCGTTTGACTCCTCGTCTAATATCCGTTAACCCGCCAAACGGCGCAGATCCTTTTAAACGAATCACATCTTGCGCTTCTGCTACCTCTTCTAACAGATGCTGAATGCTCTCAATATCTGTGAGCGGTGTTAAGTCCTGCGCTTTTTCTTTCCCTAAAGTCGAAGCAGTATAGGACATGACTTTTTCTTTTACTTTATGAAATTCTAATGATGCTAACACTTTTTGTTGCAGCATGGTCCAGCCTCCTAACGACTACCTGTCACGCGTTAAAAACTTTTTCATCTCATTGAGTGAAAATGTATTCACGACATTTGCTTTTGGTGTCCATCCTTTTCTTGCAGCTGTGACACCGACGTCCATATGATTGAGCATAGCGATGTTGTGCGCATCTGTATTGATCATGATGTTCACACCCGCTTCGTTTGCTTTCATTAAATGCTCTGTTTTTAAATCCAGTCTTGACGGGTTGCTGTTGAGTTCCAGTGCAGTGCCCGTTTTTTTCGCAAGCTCTATGAGCTGATCAATATTTAAGGCATAGCCATCTCGTCTACCGATCAAACGGCCTGTTGGATGGGCAATTAAATCCACATGCTGATTATTCAAGGCATTTTCTAGGCGCTCCATAATGACTTCCTCCGGCTGAGAGAAGCTAGAATGAATAGACGCAATGACAAAATCCATGTCTTTTAAAAAGTCATCATCATAATCTAACGATCCATCCGGCAGAATGTCCATTTCGACCCCTTTGAAAATGTGAAAATGCTCGAATTCTTGATTCAACATGTCAATTTCTTTTGCTTGCAAACGTAATCGTTCTTTTGTTAAACCGTTTGCTACTTTTAAATATTGCGAGTGGTCTGTAATCGCCATGTATTCATAGCCTTTTGCGATACATGCCTCTGCCATTTCACGAATAGAAAAAGCGCCATCACTCCATGTCGAGTGCATATGAAGGTCGCCTTTGATATCTTTTCGTTCTACAAATTGCATACTTTCTTTATACGTATCAATCTCTGCTCCGGTTTCACGAATTTCTGGCGGAATGAGCGGAAGCTGGAAATGTGCATAAAAAGCGCTTTCGTCTTCAAATGTTTTCACATCCCCAGTTTCGATCGTTTCAACCCCATATTCACTAATACGCTCACCACGCTCCTTCGCAAGCTGTCGCATACGAATGTTATGATCTTTTGAGCCAGTGAAATGGTGCAGTGTTGTTGCAAATTGATCCGTTGTCACAAGCCGGAAATCTACACTGATTTCAAAATCAAGTGCAAGCATGACAGATACCTTCGTATCACCACTCGCAATGACATCTTTGACATCATCAAGAGCAACAATCTGCTTTCTCACTTGTTCAGGGTTGTCAGTCGCAATGATGTAATCTAAATCTTTGACCGTTTCACGGGCACGTCTTAAACTGCCCGCTCTTGAAAAACGGATGATTCCCTCCATCTGTTCCAGCGCATCATCAATTCGCTCTGCCACATCTAATGCAAAGCCAATTGGCAGTCGTTCTGGCTGCTTTCCTGCCTCCTCAAGAGCGGCAAGAATCTTTTCTTCTGTTTTTTTGCCAAACCCAGCAAGCGTTTGTACTTTTTCCGCTTCACATGCCTCTTTTAAAGACTGTGCATCGTGAACACCAAGCTCTTGGTAGAGCTTAGCAATCTTCTTCCCACCGAGTCCTTGCAATTTTAAGAGTGGGACAAGTCCTTCAGGCACTTCTTTTTTTAATTGTTCGAGTGTTTCAGACTGTCCTTTTTCGATATACTCTGTGATCACAGCAAAGGTTCCTTTTCCAATGCCGGGTAATGCTAATAGGTCATCTATTTGAGAAAGGCTGCGGTCATCTTGTTCCAGTGCCGCAGCTGCTTTACGAAAGGCAGAAATTTTAAAAGGATTATCTCCTTTTAGCTCCATATAGACTGCAATTGTTTCAAGAAGTTTGATAATATCTTTTTTATTCATCTCTCATCCTCCAGCCGCTTTGGCATCTTCCTATATAAATATACAAACTTTCCCTTCATCCTACAACTTTCTGTCATGGAATGAGAAAAAACTTCTCCAAGAAAGGAGAAGTTCTTAAACTCCATACGTCGACCAGAGGTCTTTGACAAGACCGGACAGGTAAGGGGTGCTATTTACGATCACATCTGCTAACATTGATTTGCTCATCATCGTTTGAAGCGCATCGACTGGAAGTAATGCAGCCACAAACAATAGAATAAACACAAATAGATAGGTTTCAAGAAATCCTAAAACAGCGCCAAGCAGTTTGTTGACCTGTTTAATCACAGGGATACTTGCAATGGTTGTGAGCAATCCGCCGATGATAGCTAGCAGGATTTTGGTCAAGATAAACAGAATGATAAACGCAATGGTATTATAATAAGCTGTTTCTAGATTCCCACTAAAGAAAGCGAGCTGCGCTTGACCGCCGCTAAAATTAGGTGCTGGAATCCACGTAAGCTGTGGTGCAAGTGACTGATAAAACAGAGAAGCCACTAAAATAGAAACAACAAAGCTAATCAATTTAATAAATTGAAGAATAAACCCGCGTTTTAGACCGACAAGCGTTCCCATAAGAAGCAAAAACAAAATGATGATATCGATCACGGTAATTTCATTCCTTTTCTTTTAGATGAAGCTCTAGTTTTTCGTATTGCTCTTTTAATTTCAAGTAGTCGTGGACGACATTGACTGCTGTCAGTACAGCTAATTTGTTTATATCAAGGTATGGATTTTTTTCATTGATTTCTCTCATTTTATCATCAACAATTGAAGCAACATGTCGCATATGCATCTTCGTTTCTTGACCGATGATCGTATAGGACTGTCCGTAAATCTCAACTGTTGTTTTCGTTTTACCGCCGTCAGACAACGTTTCTCCTCCATTCCACGAGAATCCTAGTCTCTATCATAACATGTTTAGACATTGAATGGAAAGACGAGCCCTTCCCTGTTATGGTACACTTTAGAAATCAATGATATCAAGGTAAAAAGGAGTTATCCACTGTGCCCCAATCCGTCTTAAAAGCAACATCAGAAGACATGAAAAAAATGAAGAGCGTGTACGCTCAGCATTTAACTGACACTTTGCCGCCAGGCGCTCTATTTCAAGCAAAGGTTCCCGGCTGTACGATTACAGCCTACAAATCTGGAAAAGTACTGTTCCAAGGACAAAAGGCAGAAGCTGAAGCGAGTCAGTTCAACCATATACAAACAGCTGAAACAAAAAGCAAAAAAACGCCATCCATCACACAGTACAGCCCACCACCCGGCATTGCTTCCATGTCGGTTATTGGCTCAGATGAGGTCGGTACTGGCGATTATTTTGGACCCATTACGGTCTGTGCGGCTTATGTTGATTCCAGTCAGCTTGCTCTCATGAAAGAGCTCGAGGTGAAAGACTCAAAAGGACTAAAAGATCCACAGATTATCAACATTGCCAAAGACTTGATCAAAACCATTCCGTTCAGCCTTCTCGTGCTTCGGAATGAAAAATACAATGCGATGCAGGAAAAGGGCATGAGCCAAGGGAAAATGAAGGCACTGCTTCATAACCAAGTTATCACCTCCGTACTAGAAAAACTGGATGGGAAGAAACCAGAAGCAATTCTCATTGACCAATTTGCCGAACCAGGTATTTATTTCAGGCACCTTGCGGGGAAAAAGATCATTCGGGAGCGTACATATTTTAGTACGAAAGCAGAAGGCATCCACTTATCGGTTGCTGCAGCTTCTATTATTGCAAGATATGCTTTTTTAATTGAAATGGATAAATTATCAAAAGCAGCGGGCTTTGACATTCCAAAAGGGGCCGGTCCGCATGTTGACAAAGCGGCAGCAAAGCTGATGAAACAGCACGGCGAAGAGGCTTTACGCCAATTTACAAAACTTCATTTTGCCAACACCCAAAAAGCGAAAAAATGGTTATAATCAAAAAAGAGCTATCGCCCATACAGCGATAGCTCTCAGATTGTTGACAAAGGGCTAAAATGGGCTTGATTTTAGTCCTTTGCCTTCTTTTAGCGTGATAGAAACCTTTGCAGCCCTAGGAAGGACGAGTACTGGCGCGGAGCGAATTTGACATTCGTGAGCACCGGCACGAAGGACTGACAAAGAATGCGAGGGTTTGTCTACACGCTAAGAGCTATCGCCCATAAAGCGATAGCTCTTTTTATTATCCGCGCAAGACGGCTTGATACGTATCTTCTAATGCTTTCAATACGTTTGTATGAACAGCCGTGACTTCTTCCTCGGTCAACGTTTGTTCTGGGTTTAAATATTGCAGCGAGAACGCAACAGATTTCTTGCCTTCTTCCATATGCTCACCCTCATACACATCAAAGACGGAAAGGTCTGTGAGCAATTGGCCGCCAGCTTCATAAATGACTTTCTCCAACTGTCCGCTCGAGATATGCTGATCGACAACAAGTGCAATATCTCTTGTCACAGCAGGGAATCTCGGAATAGCCGTATATTTCATATCCTCTGTTTCAGACGTCATCACATCTGTTAAATCAAATTCAAATACATACGTTTCTTTTAAATCTAATTCCTTTTCCACTACTGGATGAAGTGCAGCTACAAAGCCAATCACTTTTCCATTTAAATGAACATCGGCTGTACGCCCTGGGTGAAGGCCCTCACGCTCTGCTTGAACATACGTGATCTCTCCTGATACACCAAGCTTTTCAAATAGTCCTTCTGCAATTCCTTTCGCTACATAAAAATCGACGGCTTTTTTCTCGCCCTGCCAAAGATTTTTATGCCATAAGCCTGTCAGCGCACCAGCGACATGTTCTTTTTCCACCGGTTTTGCCCCTTCAGCTTCTGCTAAGAACACAGAACCCGTTTCATAAAAACCAAATGAATCAGCTTGTCTTGCCAAGTTATATGCAACAGAATCAAGTAAGTTTGGCAGCAGACTTTGTCTGAGCACACTTCGTTCCTCACTCATTGGCAGGGAAAGTCTTGTTTGATAAGCTGGATTTAAAGCAAAAGCTGTGGACTTATGCTGATTCGTTAATGAATACGTAATCGCTTGAGAAAGCCCTGCGCCCTCTAAGAAACGTCTCACCTTTCTGCGCTTCACTTGGTATGGCGTGAGACCGCCAACGGTTCCAGCTGTCGCAGGGAGTGTAGATGGAATATTGTCGTAGCCGTATAATCTCGCGACTTCTTCAATGAGGTCCTCTTCAATCGTAATATCCATTCTGCGGGAAGGAACCGTTACGACAAGCACATCATTTGATTCGCCCACTGTAAAGCCTAGTTTGTTGAAAATCTGAATCATATCTTCTTTTGAAATGCTCATGCCAAGCACCTTGTTCACACGCTCAGTTGATACGTGGATCACATTCATACTGGCTTCAATGTGATTTTCCTCAACTGTACCGCTTAGCACTTCACCGCCTGCATACATACTGATCAATTGAGCTGCTCTTTCGGCTGCCGGTTTTGTCCGCTGCGGATCGAGCCCTTTTTCAAATCGTGTACTTGATTCACTGCGAAGCCCTAAGTCTCTAGATGCTTGACGGACGGTTTGACCGTTGAAATATGCCGCTTCTAAAAGAATCGTTGTCGTCTCATCACGTACCTCTGATTCAAGACCGCCCATGACACCTGCAACAGCATGCGCTTTCGTTCCATTAGTGATCACAAGATGCTTCGATGAAAGTGTACGCTCTTGCTCATCAAGTGTTTGAATGCTTTCGCTATCAGTCGCTTTACGTACAACCACCTGCTTTGAACCAAAGCGGTCATAATCAAAGGCATGTAGTGGTTGACCGTATTCAAGTAAGACAAAATTCGTAATATCCACGACGTTGTTAATTGGGCGGATACCTGCATTCATCAATCTTGTTTGTATCCAAAGTGGTGCTGGTCCAATCTTTACATTTTTAATGATCTTCGCTGCATAAAGTGGATTCGCTTCTTGATCCTCAATTTTAACAGAAATATAGTCTGCTGCTTTTTCAGAAGAAGTGTCATGCACTGTATCAGGAAGCTTGATGTTTCTCCCTAAAATGGCGGCAACCTCATAAGCCACTCCTAGCATATTAAGGGCATCGGCACGGTTTGGTGTTAAGCCAAGTTCAAGTACCGCGTCATCTAATTGAAGTGCTTGAAGGGCATCATCCCCTGGTTTCACGTCATTCGGGAAAACAAAGATGCCTTCTGCATATTCTTTTGGTACGAGCTTAGTCTCTACGCCTAATTCTTGCAGAGAACAAATCATGCCATGAGACTCTTCACCGCGCAGTTTTGCTTTTTTAATTTTAAAGTTTCCAGGAAGGACTGCACCAACCGTTGCGACGGCCACATGCTGTCCTTTATCCACATTTGGAGCCCCGCATATAATTTGCACCGGTGCGTCTTCGCCGATATCAACAAGACATTTGTTTAATTTATCCGCATTCGGATGCTGTTCACGTTCAATGACGTGTCCAACGACAACGCCTTTGATGCCTTCGCCTTTATACTCAACGGCTTCCACTTCAATTCCGCTTCTTGTGATTTTCTCTGCTAATTCATCTGGTTTGATGCCTTCTAAATCGACATAGTCTTCTAACCATTTATATGAAACAAACATGTTGATTTCCTCCTCTTAGTCCTGCTTAAATTGCTTCGTGAATCTAATATCATTTGTGTAGAAATGACGAATATCATCTATGCCGTATTTCAGCATCGCAATACGTTCAACACCCATTCCAAAAGCAAAGCCTTGGTAAGTATCTGGATCAAATCCGCTCATTTTTAATACATTCGGGTGAACCATTCCTGCACCTAAAATTTCAATCCAGCCTGTTCCTTTACATACAGAACAGCCTTTCCCGCCACATTTAAAGCAAGACACATCGACTTCAACGGAAGGTTCTGTGAATGGGAAAAAACTTGGGCGCAGTCTAATTTCACGATCTTCACCAAACATTTTTCTTGCGACTGTCTCAAGCGTTCCTTTGAGGTCACTCATGCTAATATTATGATCTACCACAAGTCCTTCAATTTGCATGAATTGATGCGAGTGAGTGGCATCATCGCTGTCACGTCTATATACCTTACCAGGGCAGATGATCTTCACAGGACCTTGGCCTTTATATTTCTCAAGTGTACGTGCTTGAACGGGTGATGTTTGCGTTCTCATGAGTGTGTCTTCAGTAATATAGAAGCTGTCCTGCATATCACGTGCCGGATGTTCTTTTGGAAGATTGAGCGCTTCAAAGTTATAGTAATCTGTTTCCACCTCAGGGCCCTCTTCAACGGTATAGCCCATTCCGATAAATAAATCTTCAATATCTTCTACGACAATCGTTAATGGATGTCTTGCCCCGATTTTAATCGGACTTGCTGGCAATGTGACATCAATGGTTTGAGAAGCCAGTTTCTTTTTCACTTCTTCTGCTTCTAGCTGCTCATTTTTTTCAGCAATGGCACCAGCAATCTGCTCTCTTACTTCGTTTGCAAGTGCGCCCATTTTTGGTCTTTCTTCAGCGGAAAGCTTGCCCATTCCGCGCAGCACTTCTGTAATCGGACCTTTTTTCCCTAAATATTGAACACGAATATCATTGACTTCTTTGAGCGAGCTGGCTGCTTCTACCTTCGCTATCGCTTCTGTTTCAAGCTGTTTTAACGTTTCTTGCATGAGTGTCATCCTCCTTTTAATATACAAAACCGTCTGAATAAACGGGCGTTTGATTGTTTGAAGACAATAAAAAAACCCGCCCCTCCAAAAAAGAAGGGACGAGTTGTGGTCGCGGTACCACCCTTGTTAAGCACAAATATATGTGCGAATAAGCTTCATTGACATAACGGAATCAAACGAATCCGGTCCACCTTTACGCAAAACATGCGGTCCCGGTGACAACTCCAGAGGTGAATTCCTGTTTCAGCATTCCTTAAATGCACTTTCAGTCTACGATGCATTCTCCCTATTAGGACGCCCCGTGAAACAATCTTCCTCTATCATGGTTTTTAAAATATTAGTTTCATTATAGTGAAAAATAGGACGTGATGCAACACTATCCGCGCAAATGATAGACAAGAACCGCTGCTGCCACAGCCACATTTAATGATTCCGCTTGTCCGTACATCGGAACGTATAAATTCTGATCTGTCATTTGAAGGATCTCTGGATCAATACCTGCTCCCTCGTTGCCCACAATTAACGCAAATGGACCTTCTGATGCTATGTGTCTATACTCTTTCGCATCTTTCAAAGCACTGCCATATACAGGTATGCCTTGCGCCTTTAATGCTGGAATTGTCTGTTGTAGTGTTTGTTTTAAGATAGGCAGGTGAAAATGAGACCCTTGTGCTGAACGGAGCGTTTTTCCGTTAAACGCATCAACGGTTCCATCCCCTAGAATCACAGCATCAAGCCCCGCTGCATCTGCTGTCCGAATGAGTGTGCCTAAATTCCCCGGATCCTGCACTGCATCTAACAGAAGCATTCGTTCATACTTTTTCTCCTCAAATACAGGAATTGTACAAACCGCTGCGATTTGCTGAGGTGTTTCCGTTTCCGTCATCGCAGTAAAAGCCTCTTCACTTAATTCATACAGCTCAATGTCAGGCTCGATGTCAGCAGGGAGCATGTCAGGTGTTGTGATCATTAACTCTTTCACAACCCCGCTTTTCAATGCTTCTTCTACTAAGTGTTTTCCTTCAACAAGGAACAGCCCTGTTTTCGTTCGTTCTTTTTTTGTATGGAGCTTTTTCCATTGTTTAATGTGTGCGTTTTTAGCTGATTCTATATATTTCAAGCGACTTTAACTCCTTTAAATATCATGAATTTATTATATCTCAAGCACACTACATAATAAACCTGTCTTTGAGACAGAATAGGGCTATCACCATCAAAAAAGGAGTGTGGGCAATGGATTTTAATTTAAGAGGCGCAGTGATTCAAAACATTACTGGCCATAATCAAGAACAACTTGAGCATACGATTTTAGATGCCATTCAAAGCGGCGAGGAAAAAATGCTACCAGGACTTGGCGTTTTGTTCGAGGTGTTATGGCAAGAGGCATCCGAAGATGAAAAAAATGAAATTCTTGAAACATTAGAGCAAGGCTTAAAACCTGAGCATCAGCAATAACAAGAAGCCGGTTTGCTTATCTATTAGCAAGCCGGCTTTGTTCATTTAGCCAGTGATTGGCGTCTCCATTCGAAGAGCTGGATCGCGCCAAATCTCGATCCATTTTTTAATAGCGAACACGATAATGACAAAACCTAAAATCAGCATAATCATCGAAAGCACGGCATTCAGTACACTGTAGCCAGATGCTTCAGGATTGAGATAGACATTCGCAACCATCCAATAACCCGCATAATTCACCGTCACATATAAGTAAGCAAGTGGAATTAAACAAGTCAACATATACCGCCTTTTATCCGCAATTTTTAACACAACCGTCGCCCCAATGATTAATCCGACCGAGGCCATTAGCTGGTTTGAAACGCCAAAAAGTGCCCAAATGGACCCAATGTCTCCAGAGTAAAGCAAGTATCCCCACATAAAACAAGCAAGTGCACTTGCAAAGACTGACCCTGGTACCCAGTCGTTTCGTTTCAGCGGTTTATATGCTTCTCCAAAGAAATCTTGAATCAAATATCGCGCGACACGGGTTCCCGCGTCAATCGCCGTTAAAATAAAGACGGCTTCAAACATAATCACGAATTGGAAGAAATAAGATGCCAAATGACTAAAGAACGGAATACCCGTAAAGATGTACGCCATCCCTACAGCTAATGTAACAGCTCCACCCGTCCTTCCTTCTAAATCAAGACCGATTTCTTTACTTAGCTGAGGAAGGTTTTCAACACTCATACCAAGCGTTCGGAACACTTCAGGTGTACTATTAATCGCAAAATAATCTCCCGGATGAAGCGCAGTAGCGGCAATTAACGCCATGATTCCCACTAAACATTCTACCAGCATCGCGCCAAACGCCACCGGCTTCATATCACTCCAACGATCTAGCATTTTTGGCGTTGTCCCTGAGCCAACAAATGCATGAAAACCAGAAATCGCGCCACAAGCAATGGTAATCGAAATAAAAGGCCAGACAGGTCCAGCTAAGACAGGTCCTCCTCCATTTACAAACTCCGTGAACGCCGGAAATTGGATGGTTGGATTAACCACAAAGATTCCCGCAATCAGCGCGATGAATACACCAATTTTCATAAAACTGCTTAAATAGTCTCTGGGTGCCAAAAGCAGCCAAACCGGCAGGGCCGCGGCAAAGAACGCATAGATTGGCAGGGCAAGGGCAAGCGTTTTTGTATCAAGTGTTAACAAATCTCCAAGTGCTGTTCCTTGAATATTCGGTCCAAGGAATACCCCCAACATCAATAATATGAATCCCGCAGATGTCGCCAGCTTTAAATTGCCCGTCTTTTTATAATAAAGGCCAACTCCCATCGCTATTGGAATGGTAATACCAACTGCAAAGGTTCCCCAAGGATTTCGTTCTAAAGCATGAAGCACAACCATGGACAGTCCTGCCATTGTAATTGTAATAATAAATAACATGGCGAGCCCTGTGCAAAATCCTGCCACAGGACCAAGCTCCTCTTTCGCTACTTCTGATAGTGATTTCCCCTTTTTCCGCATCGAAGCAAACAAGACCACGAGATCATGAACAGCTCCGCCAATCACCGCTCCAATTAAGAGCCAAAGGAGACCAGGTAAATACCCAAATTGTGCGGCTAAAATCGGACCAACTAATGGACCTGCAGCGGCAATCGCAGCAAAGTGATGCCCAAATGTAACCCATTTGTTTGTCGGCACATAATCTTTCCCGTCCTCGAGTGTATGGGCCGGCGTAGGGTGATCATCTGTGACCTTTAGTACCTTCACCATCATAAACGTGCCGTAGAGGCGATAGGCAATCGCTAAAATACACATCGATCCTATCACAATTGAAACCGCATTCATTTAACCATCCCCTTTGTATAAACAATTTGTTACAAATATAACATAAATTGATTTATTTTTCTTTCTTTTAAAACCAAGTTGACAAATAGGAATAATTGATTTAATCTAAAATAAGCTTCACCTACTTCCATAAACTCTCTTTTGACAGAGCAAGTTTGAGGCTCTGTCCTTTTTTATTGATTTCATCTTACATAAATACAAGATGGATCACATGTGCCTTCCTCACTAGAAAAATATCACTTCATTTACTTGAAAACAGTTCTTTTGACACAACTTACATTCCAACGTTCATTTCCTGGGAAATTCAACGCAATTAAAAAACCTTTCCCCATACTGAGGAAAGGCTTCATTTTAAGAACCGTACGTAATTTGTTCGACCGTTTTTTGATCAAGTCTTTTGATGACTTCTGTTAAAAGCTTCACCGCATTTTCATAATCATCTCGATGAATCATGGCTGCATGAGAATGAATATATCTGCTTGGAATCCCGATGGATAGTGATGGAACGCCATGACCTGTTAAGTGAATACCTCCAGCATCTGTTCCTCCACCTGGCATGGAATCATATTGATAAGGAATGTTTAATTCATCCGCAGTTTGGACAACAAAATCGCGAAGCCCTTTATGAGAAACCATGGAAGCGTCGAATACGACAATCGTTGGTCCTTTGCCAAGTTTGCTTGTTGCTTCTTTTTCAGTAATACCTGGTGTATCACCTGCTACTCCAACATCAATAGCAAATCCAATATCAGGCTGGATGGTAGCTGCCGCTGTTTTAGCTCCGCGCAAGCCAACTTCCTCTTGGACAGTTGCTACACTGTATGCAATATTTTCATGCTGAGTATCCTTTAAATTCTTCATGACATCAATCGCTACTGCACAGCCGATACGGTTGTCCCAGGCTTTTGCAAGAAGCATTTTTTCGTCATTCATTACCGTAAACTCAAAGTAAGGTACGATTTGATCTCCAGGGAGGACGCCCCATTCCATTGCCTGTTCTTTGCTCGAAGCCCCAATATCAATGAACATATCTGTGATTTCGATTGATTTTTTTCGTGCTTCTGGTGATAAGACATGTGGCGGTTTAGAACCAATCACACCTGTAATGTCTCCTTTTTTCGTCACAATGGTGACACGCTGCGCCAGCATAACTTGTGACCACCAGCCGCCGACCGTTTGAAAACGAATATAACCTTTGTCATCAATTTTTGTCACCATGAATCCTACTTCATCTAAGTGACCAGCAAGCATCACTTTAGGCCCATTTGCATTTCCTTCCTTCTTAGCAATTAAGCTGCCAAGGCGGTCTGTAGAAACTTCATCTGCATATGCTTCTATGTATGACTCCATGACTTTTTTTACATCACGTTCATTTCCTGGAATCCCTTTTGCATCCGTTAGGTCTTTCAGCATAGTTAATGTTTGATCTAGTTTTGTCATTTTTGTTTATCCTCCTTTTTCTTCATGGTGCATTCTTATTATACAAAACCTTTTTCGTTCAATACGATCTTTTTATGAATATTTTTTCGTTTATCGAAATATTTTTTTAAAAAAAGTTGAAACCTTTTGGCTTTCTCATTCGTAGTACATCAGATAACGGTATTGGAGGTGCATCCTGTCATGTTTGTCATCCTCATTAGACTTGCTCTTGTTGCACTGCTTGTCTATATTTTCTACATGGCGGTAAAATTCTTCTCAAATCCGAGAAGAAAGTTGAAACAAGCACAATTAAAAGAAGGCTTTTATTTTATGGACGAACAGCAAAATGCCCGCAAAAATTTCAATTTCGTCTATAAAGGTGTCTTGTTTGAAGGGGAGAAACATGTTCCTTCTAAGGATCATCCTCTGTTTGTCCACTCCATTTACGTTTGGACCGAGTCACCTGAGAAGCTAAATGAATTCACATTAGAAGACTTTGAAAAACTTGAGGAAAACATCATTGAACGGTATCCTCAAACAAAAATTGATTGGGATCAGCCCATCAAAAAAATCAAACAAAAAAAAGGAGCAGACACGCCGACTTGACGGTGTCTGCTCTTTTTCAGATCAGATTGATATAGCCCAATATCACCAATTGAACAACAATTAAAGCAGGCATACCTATTTGAAAGGCAGGATGCTTTGTTTTATGACGAAAATACTGCATGCCTAGAAATGACCCAGCAGCACCAAAAAGAACTGCAGTACTCCATAAGTGTGCTTCTGATATTCTCCATTTATGTGCTTTCGCCCGGCGTTTATCCTCTCCCATGAGAAAAAATCCATAGACATTGACCAAGATGAGCAGTACGATCATTGCGAAATTCATTTATTCCACCTCACATGATGAGAAAAAAAGATCACTCCTCGACGGAATGATCTTTTATATGACTTACTTGTCTAGTTGTGCTTTTGCAGCATCAGCAAGCTGGTTGAACGCGTTTAGGTCATTCACAGCAAGATCAGCAAGCATTTTGCGGTTTACTTCGATACCAGAAAGCTTTAAGCCATGCATTAAACGGCTGTAAGAAAGACCGTTCATACGAGCTGCAGCATTGATACGAGTGATCCATAGTTTACGGAAGTCACGTTTTTTCTGACGACGGTCACGGAAAGCGTAGTTTCCAGATTTCATCACCTGTTGGTTTGCTACTTTATATAATCTATGTTTTGAACCGAAATAACCTTTTGCTAATTTAAGAACCTTTTTACGACGCTGACGCGACACAGTTCCGCCTTTTACTCTTGGCATTGTAATTCCCTCCTATGTTTCCTATTCCAGATTACTTGATGTTTGCAAGTTGTTGTTTGATACGTTTGAAATCTCCAGCACTTACGATTGCGCTCTTACGCAATTTACGTTTTTGCTTTGTAGATTTGTTAGCGAACAAGTGACTTGTGTACGCATGAGAACGTTTAAGTTTACCAGAACCTGTTTTTTTGAAACGTTTAGCAGATCCGCGGTGAGTTTTCATTTTTGGCATTGGATGTTTCCTCCCTCTGTTACTTTACTTTTCGACTTTTGGTGCAAGCATGAGGAACATGCTGCGTCCGTCCATCTTAGGTTTTGTTTCTACTGTTGCTACTTCAGCGCAAGCTTCAGAGAAACGGTCTAACACGCGCTGTCCGATTTCTTTATGCGTAATCGCACGGCCTTTAAAGCGGATAGAAGCTTTCACTTTATCTCCCTTTTCAAGGAATTTGATTGCATTACGGAGCTTCGTGTTAAAATCATGTTCATCGATTGTCGGGCTCAACCGAACTTCTTTTAAGCTAATGATTTTTTGATTCTTACGTGCCTCTTTTTCCTTCTTCTGCTGTTCGAATCGGAACTTACCGTAGTCCATGATTCGGCAAACAGGTGGTTTTGCATTTGCAGCAACTAACACAAGGTCAAGATTGGCTTTCGTAGCAATTTCCAGAGCTTCCTGGCGGGTTTTAATCCCAAGCTGATCGCCATTTTGTCCGATCAAACGAACTTCACGCGCACGAATACCTTCATTAACTAATTGATCTTTGCTAATAGTGAGCCACCTCCATGAGATTTTGAATTGAGTTCACAATTCATTTTGACCATTTCGTTGTATGTTTTACAGGCAAACAAAAAGTGTGGGCATATAAAACACCCACACTGCGAACATTTGCATGAAAAAATAAATGTACGGTCAACCTGTCAACTACAAACATGTGTCAATCAGGTGAGAAGCGGGTGCTTCTGCTTGTGATATCTATTCAATTCGTTAACTATTCTACACAATTTTCATTTGTCCGTCAAGTAACGGAACTCTTGAAACAACTTTTTCATTTTAGCATGACGAAACGATTTGGGCAAGCCTTTTTCAAACAATGCTGATATTAAAGAATCAATTGCAAGAAGATTGGGATGACAATCACGGTGACAACCCCTACTACCACAACAGCGATACTTGCCATTGCCGCTTCCACTTCGCCCATCTCAATCCCAACAGAAACGCCAAGTGCATGTCCTGAAGTACCAAGTGCAAGGCCTTTGGCCACTGGGTTTTTAATCCGAAACAGTTTTAGGAAGAAGGCACCTAACGCATAGACAATCACCGCATTAAAAATAACCGCAAAGGCTGTAATATCTGCAATTCCGCCAATATCCTTTGCAATTGGCAAAGCAATTGCTGTCGTCGCCGCTTGTGGGAGCATGCTTTTCATAACAGCAGCATCAAGATGAATCCCTTTTGCTACTGCATAAACAATCGTAATAGAACAAAGTGAGCCGACAAAAATAGCGGATAAAATTTGCCACCAATATTTTTTCAGCAAAGCTCGCTGTTTATAAAGAGGAATCGCAAACGCGATGGTCGCAGGCTCTAAGAAAAACTTGATAATCTTACCGCCTTCATTATAATCTGCATAGGAAAAACCGCCAATTTTCAAAAACAAAATGCCTAACACCATGGCAACAAATAGCGGGGTGAATAAGAAGAAACCTTTAGACTTTTTAAATAAAAATGTGCCAATCCCAAAGGCCACTAATGAGACGACAATGCCAAAATAAGGACTCATAGTACTTGTACCCATCTTACACCTCTCCTTTAATGCGTAGTTGAAGCTGGTTTATTTGAATGAGAAGGAGTGGATTTGCTCTCCTTTGTCTTTTGACGCTGCTGTGGTCTTTCTGATAACTGCATCAGAAGCTGAGAGAACAGCCCAGTGGCGGCAAGTAACATAATGGTTGCAATGATAATCACACCCACTACCTGTACCCCTACTTCTTGCATGACACCTAATGATTGAATGACTGAGATACCAGAAGGAACAAATAGAAAACTAATAAGACCTGTCAATGAACTGCCTAATTGCTCTACATGCTCTAGTTTCACAATCTTTGTTGTTAATAAAATAAATAAAAGAACCAAACCAATAACAGATGCAGGCATCGGAATCGGTAAATACATTGAAATGAGATTAGAAACGAACATTACCGTTGCAAAGATAAATGCTTGAGATAGAAATCCATATACTTTTGTGGCACTCATGCCCTTTCACCTCTTTCTTCGACTGCCCTCAGTATATGGCATGAAACAAACAAATGAAGCGTTTACAATAAAACTCACCTAATATCCTGACTGAAATGCAAAAAATGAGGATTGAAATACAAATGAAAAAAGCCGCCCTATTCTAATAGGAGCGACTTCTTTAGTTCTTTCGCATATGTTCGGCTGACAGGGACGATAGACCCGTCTGTCATATGAAGATTATACGTTGAATTAAACCAAGGCTGTACTTCTTTCATATGAGACGTGTTGACGATATAGCTTCGGTGAACTCTCATAAAATAAGCCTCGGGTAATTTCTTTTCAATGACCACAAGCGGTTCTGTCACCTCATACATATGATCTCTTGTTTTCACAACCTTTTTTCCTTCACTAAGCCCTACATACATAATCTCGTCAACCTGCAAGATCACAATAGACTCATCGACAGAGATCGCTAATTTTTGGTTGTGAGAAAATTTGTCTTCTGAAAGAGACGGCTCCTGCGTCTCAATAGCTTTCCACTTCTTAAACTTTTGCATCGTTTGCAAAAGCCGCTCTTCATCAAAAGGCTTTGTTAAGTAATCTAGTGCACTCACCTCAAACGCCTTCAGCGCATATTGATCAAATGCTGTAGCAAATACGATCGCCGGCGGATCAGACATTCGGTTGAGCCTTTTGGCAATATCAAATCCATTCTCACCTGATAAATCGATATCTAAAAAGAGCAAATCGGGCTTGTGATCGACCATCCGGTCAAAAGCAGATTCTATATTTTCCGCTTCCTCTATTTGAACATTCTCTTTTGTTCTTTGTAACAAATATTTTAATTCGTCTCTTGCTAAAACTTCATCATCTACAATCAATACCTTTATCAACGAGAATCATCCTTTTTTACATAATCCATTGGAATGCGAAATGAGATGTCAGTGCCTTTGTCACTATGAATGGATAAAGCAGCTTGCCGGCCAAAAATTCCTCTTAGCCGCTGGTCTAAATTATAAAGTGCTGTACCTGTTCCTTCTTTTGATTCAACTGGCGATTTTAATAATTGAGCCATCTTGTCGTCTTCAATCCCCTGGCCATTATCTGTGACTTTCATATAGACATGCCCATCTTTTATCAAAGCGGATACGATGACTTCACAATTTGTTTGATGTTTAGGAAAAGCATGTCTCACTGCATTTTCAACAAGCACTTGAAGCACAAAGGGAGGGATCATCACCTGTTCCAGCTCTTTTTCAATTTGAAAGGTCACTTGATATTTATTTGGAAATCTCGCTTGTTCCAGTGATAAATAAGCCTCCACATGCTGAATTTCTTTATGCATTGGAATGAGCAGCTGGCGGGCGCCTTGTAAATTTGATCGAAAATAAATACTCAGTTGCAGTAGCAGTTTCCTTGCCATCTCTACATTCGTTCTACACAAAACGGAGATGGTGTTAATGGCGTTAAATAAAAAGTGCGGATTCACCTGGGCCTGAAGCGCCTTGATCTCTGCATCTTTCAGCAGACGGCTTTGGGTCTCAGCCTCCCCAAGCTCAAGCTGTGTGGAAAAAAGCATCGCCAAACCTTCTGCAAGCTCCTCTTCTACTCTGCTTAATCCGACTGGAGAAGTGAAATACATTTTTAATGTTCCGATTGTTTGACCATTAGACGTGAGTGGTAGCACAATGGCTGCTTCAAGAGGACAGTGAGCGACTGAACAATTGATGTCATCTTTCGAATGCGCCTTCATAATCTTTCCACTCATCAACACTTGCTTAGACAACCCTGTAATCAGGCTTTTCGATGGAATATGATGATCTGTTCCATCTCCAACATGTGCTAAAATCTTTTCTGTATCTGTTAAGGAGACAGCATCTGTTTCTGTTAAACGATGAATGATTTCTGCCACACTTTTACATGATTGTTCGTTTAGCCCTTGCCGGAAATAAGGAAGTGTTTGATCTGCAATAGAAAATACTCGATGCGTCTGCATCGCTTTCGCCTGCTCTTCTTGGCGAATTACTGACTGTAAAATGGATAAAAAGATAAAACTCCCGATTCCATTCACAAAGATCATCGGCAACGCAATAATACTCACAAGGCCCCAAGCATCAGCAAATGGCTTCGCAAACAGAAGGATAATGACCATTTGTAAAGATTCCATCGCTACACCAAAAATCGCTGCTTGTCGCGGTGTGACCATTCGATTCTTCCGCTTAAATCGCCTGCCGACATAGCCTGCAATCACACCGGCTAAAATGGAAGAAATTGCGCAGCTAAGCGCGGTGCTCCCTCCTAGTGAATAGCGATGAATGCCAGCTAAAAGCCCAGCACCAATCCCTACAAATGGCCCCCCTATTAAGCCGCCCATTTCGATCCCCATAATTCTCGTATTGGCGATAGAACTTGATGAGCCTAGGTGATATGAAAATTCGTGGTTCATCACAATCTGCTGCTGGATTTCAATTCCAGTGTAATTGCTGATGATACTAAAAGAAGCAAAAATAAAGACAAGGATTGCTTTTTTTCGAAACCCTTGATTATGTAGTAAGAGATTGCGAAAGCCCTTCACATGGGCAAGCACAAATCCCAAAATAACGATGATTCCTACACGCTCAATCATCATAATAATTAAATGAAGCAAACCGGCCACCCCAATTGATGTATGTGATATCTACTGTCTATCTATTCTATCATGCACGGTCAATGCTCAAAAATCTCTCAAATCTTTTCTTTATTGCCCTCTCCTTCTATTGTAAAATGAACATGAGCCTGTCACATGCAATTGAGGGTAACTACATACATAACAAGGGAGAAGATCATGAAAGCCGTATTTTTCGATTTAGATGATACTTTGCTTTGGGATGAAAAAAGCATTCATACCACTTTTCAAGAAACTTGCCGGGAAGCAGAAAAGAAATATGGACTTGATCCAGAATCGTTTGAACAGATTGTGCGTGAAGAAGCAAGAAAGCTGTATTCTTCTTATGAAACATATGATTATACTGTCATGATTGGCATTAATCCTTTTGAAGGACTGTGGTCTAATTTTAGTGAGCCGATTAGCGAAGGCTTTCAAAAGCTGAACGCCCTTGCACCAGAGTATCGCAAAAACGCTTGGACGAACGGCTTAAAAGAGGCAGGAATTGACGATGAAGCATTTGGTCAATACTTAGCAGATTTCTTTGCAGCAGAGCGCAGAAAACGCCCGTATGTCTATGAAGAAACGTATCCTGTTTTAGAGCGCCTAAAGGGGAGCTATGAATTACTTCTTTTAACAAATGGAGATCCTAGTCTGCAAAAAGAAAAACTTGCAGGTGTTCCGGAACTTGCCCCTTACTTTAATGAAATTGTGATTTCAGGAGATTACGGGAAAGGAAAGCCTGATCCTGGCATCTTTGAGCACTGCCTTCAGCTGTTAAATCTCACAAAAGATGACGTCATCATGGTAGGAGATAATCCAAAAACAGATATTCTCGGCGCTTCTCGCGTAGGCATCCAAACCGTTTGGATCAATCGTCATGGCAAGAAAAATGAAACAGATGTGACACCAGATTATGAAATTAAAGACTTACACGAATTGTTTGATATTTTAAAATAAAGCATTAGAAAAACACCCTTCTCCTGATCGAGATTGGGTGTTTTTTCGATTTCGGCTAAACAATTGCTGCTAGACTTTGTGCTTGACGATCTAAGCTGCGTGCTGCTTCTCCTACATTCATGAATTCCTCGCTTGCCTGCTTGACAAGGTCCCGGTTTGTAAACACGCTTGTCTTTGCACGGCTGGTCCCGCTGCTGACCTTTTCAACTTCTATATGAATCGCCTTCACATATCGATCCACCTTTACGATCGCTTCCTTTGAATCTGTCGCAAGCTTACGGATTTCTGCCGCGACGACACTAAAGCCATTTCCATAGGAACCTGCATGCGCAGCTTCTATGGCCGCGTTCAATGCGAGCAGCTGCGTTTGGGAAGCGATACTGTTAATCGTTGTAGCAATTGAACTGATCGACTCCACCTGCTCTGTTAACCCTTCTAGCAAACTCATGTTTTGATCCGTTTCACTCGCAATATGTTCAAAAGAAGCATTTACACTTTGACTATGCTCGATGCCGATTTCCGCTCGCTCCATTAATTTTGCAGACATATCCTTTAAGTCTTCTACTACCTGCTTCACTGTGTTTTCTCTCTCCGTAATATCTGTTGCCACTTTCACGACAGCCACTACGTTCCCCTCTTCATTGAGCACTGGTGTATACGTCGCTTCAAGCCATAAGGTGTCACCGTACTTCGTGATCCGCTGCACCTTTTCCTGAAACACTTGTCCATTCTTCAAACGCTTCCAAAACATTTGATAACTTGCGTCTTCTGCAATATGCTGAGGACAAAACTGTCTATGCTTTAAACCAATCATTTCTTCCTTTGTATATCTCATGGCTTTTGCGAAAATATCATTGACCCATAGTACCTCGCCTGTGACATCAAATTCAATCATCGCCAATGAATGTTCTAACGCACGAAGAACGGCTGATTGCTCCAATACTTGTGTTGATAAAGTGTTTGTTGTTTGAATCATCACTTTCATTCCCCCAATTTGCCTCTATCCAATAGTACATACTTACCCATACTTTCGTACTATCTAAACGTATTATTTGCGTTCTTGGATCACTAGTAGAGAATTTTTTTCCACAAGAAAAAAGCCAGCAACCTCAAGAGATGAGATCACTGACTGTTTCGTTTGCCTTCATTATTTTTTTGCTTCTGCGACTGCATGTTTCACAAAAGCTTCGAGGTCCATTGTTTCTGAATCTTGTTCCCCGTATTTTCTTACATTGACTGCGCCATTTTCTGCTTCTTGATCACCGACAACTAGCATGTACGGAATCTTTTGCATTTGCGCTTCTCTAATTTTGTATCCGATTTTTTCATCACGGCTGTCAAGTTCAACACGAAGACCTTCAAGCTGCAAACGTTCTTGTACTTTTTTCGCATAGTCTAAATGGACAGACGGTGAAACCGGGATGACTTGGAATTGTACAGGTGCCAGCCATGTTGGAAGAGCTCCTTTGTATTCTTCAATTAAGAAGGCAACGAAGCGTTCCATTGTGGACACAACTCCTCTATGAATAACAACTGGACGATGGTGTTTTCCATCTTCTCCGATATATGTGAGATCGAAACGCTCTGGAAGTAAGAAGTCAAGCTGTACAGTAGATAGAGTCTCTTCTTTTCCAAGGGCTGTCTTTACTTGGACGTCAAGCTTAGGACCATAAAATGCCGCTTCGCCTTCTGCTTCATAGTAGTCGTGCCCAAGCTCGTCCATTGCATCTTTCAGCATAGACTGTGCTTTATTCCACATTGCATCATCGTCAAAATACTTCTCAGTATCCTCTGGGTCACGGTAAGATAAGCGGAACGTATAATCATTTAAGCCGAAGTCTTGATAGACTTCTTCAATTAAACGAACTGTACGGATGAACTCATCTTTGATTTGATCTGGACGAACAAAGATATGGGCATCATTTAATGTCATCCCGCGAACACGCTGCAGGCCGGATAAAGCGCCTGACATTTCATAGCGGTGCATTGTTCCAAGCTCTGCAATTCGAATTGGCAGTTCACGATAGCTATGAGGTTCATTTTTATAAATCATCATATGGTGCGGGCAGTTCATTGGACGAAGGACAAGATCTTCGTTGTCCATTTCCATGACCGGGAACATATCTTCTTGATAATGCGCCCAGTGGCCTGATGTTTTATACAATTCCACACTCGCAAGAACGGGTGTATACACATGCTCATAACCAAGGCGTACTTCTTTATCAACAATATAACGCTCAATGACGCGGCGGATTGTTGCCCCTTTTGGCAGCCAGAGCGGAAGACCTTGGCCCACTTTTTGAGAGTTCGCAAACAGCTTCAATTCTTTTCCTAGTTTACGGTGATCGCGCTCTTTTGCTTCTTCAAGCAGACGTAAATGCTCGTTTAATTCTTCTTTGCTGAAGAAAGCTGTTCCGTAAATACGCTGAAGCATTTGGTTGTTACTGTCACCTCTCCAGTAAGCACCTGCAAGGCTTAACAGCTTGAATTCTTTGATTTTCCCTGTAGACGGCAAGTGAATGCCGCGGCATAGATCGAAGAATTCACCTTGCTCATAAATTGTGACGGCTTCGCCTTCTGGGATTGCCTCTAACAACTCGAGCTTCAATTCATCGCCAATTGCTTCAAAGCGTGCTTTCGCTTCTTCTCTTGAAACTTCAATGCGCTCAATCGGCAAATTGCTGTTAATGATTTTTTTCATTTCTTTTTCAATCTTTGGTAAATCTTCAGGTGTAATCGCTACATCGATGTCGACATCATAGTAAAAGCCATTTTCGATGACAGGGCCTACGCCAAACTGGACGTGATGCTCTTTTCCATAAATGCGTTTGATTGCCTGTGCTAGTAAATGCGCTGTGCTGTGGCGCATAATATCGAGCGCTTCTTCACTCTTATCTGTGATGATCTCGATTGTTCCACTTTCTAACAGTGGCGTACGCAGATCTATTTCTTTGCCGTTCAATTTACCGGCAAGCGCTTTTTTCTTTAGGCCTGGGCTGATTGATGCCGCGATGTCTTCTGTTGTAGCTGTTTTGTCAAACTCCTTGACTGCTCCATCGGGAAATGTAAGTTGAATTTGTTCTGACATCTCTAGTCACTCCTTTTTTTGGCAATATAAAAACCCCGCCCCCTGGAAAGGGACGAGGTTGAATAAACGGAATCGTGGTTCCACCCTTTTTCCCGTATTTGCAGCTTGCTTTGTCAAAAGCAAATACGGCTTGTGGTTCAATAACGGGAATTCCCGTCAGCTATTACTAAACAGTTCACAGCTGATGTTCAAAGGTGGTAAAGCAAATGGTCCTCTGCTAGGAAGCTTTCAGCCGCGGCTTCCCTCTCTTTAAGCGGGTGTTCATTTGTTCATGTCCTTATCAATACGGTCTTTGTATGAAGTTACACCGTATTATAAAACGTTTTTTCGTGAAAATCAAGAAAGCTTTTCACTTTTCTTTTCCAAATGGCTAGGAACAAATTGTACATTCTGTTCTTGAAACGAATGAGGCGGGAATACCTCGACTCTTTCTTGAAAAATATTTTGAATGGTTTGCACCATCGAGTGACCTGTATCATCTGTAAATAGGTCAATTTTTTGTGGCGCAATGGATACAAGCGGTGCAATCAACTGCGAATCAATATACATTGGATGCTCTCTTACAAACTGTCTGTCTATGTATTGTTTTTGATCACGCTCAGAAGCGTACCGAAATTCCCAAATCATAAGGCGGTCCTGATGCACAACATGTACTTTTTCAAGCTTAGGTTCTCTTGACATCACATAGTCTCGAAGGGATTGAATAAAGTTTTGATATTCTTGTTCCATTTTATATTCTTCGATGGATACTTCAACATAGTTCTTCAGCCTTCTGTCATACGCTGAGAGCCTAAATGTCATAAATGAACCAATGGAAAAAACACCTTTCTGTAAAGAAATCGTCTCAAGCTCTTTTTTTAACAGATCCTCCCTCGGCGGGTCTTGATGAATTCCAGGAATATCATCTAGATCCCCTTTCATGATGCTATGGGCGATTGAAAGAATTTGGTGCTGCTCTTCTGGATCTTTAAATAAGTATGTGTTTTCAAGGATGCTTCGCATGCGTTCATTTTCTTTGCATTCCAAAAAAAAGTGAATCAGCAATGTCCGCACAATGTGCTCAATGGCTTCTCCTGATTTTTTTGCTTCTATGAGAAGCCGATCTTTCCCTTGTTGAATCGAAATGTGATGCCGACTGTCCAAGTGTTCAGCAAGATGTAAAAAAGCGGCGGTATCATATTCATCTTCAAAGATTATTTCAAGCATGTTTGTCCCCCCTAACGACATCTGTTACATATATATGGGGGGAACATAAAAAATAGACGCCTAAAATAAATCAGGCATCTTTCTTTTTAAAATCAATGGAACTGAGATAAAGATCAAATAAATCAAACAAACAATCGCTAAGGCAGCATAATTTCCGCTCACAAAGCTTGATCCAAGGACATTTAATGCCACAGTACCTGGTATTAATCCTAAAAAAGTAGCTGCCGCAAATGCACGATAATTCGCACGTGAAGCTGCTGCGGCATAACTGACAAAATCAAAGTGAATGGGTGCAATGCGTAATAAGAGGATATAAAGAAATCCATGCTCTTGAATACGGGACGTCACCGCTTTTAGCTTCCGATTGCTTGATTCGTTTTCCTGCTTGTTTGAACGGAAGGTTGAGGCAAGCAAAAAAGATCCTGTTGCACCTGCTGTCGCACCAGCTAAGGCATAAATGGTCCCAAGGACACTGCCGAATGCCAAACCTGCTGCTAGCGAAAAGACGGTGAGAGGGACAAGCACAAATGGACGAAAAAGTGATAAGAAAAGAAAGACAAAGGGAGCCAGTATCCCAAATTGAAGAATCCAATTCTTCACATCTTTCGGCGACAGTTGAAGATGCTGTTTGTTGAGCCACCATAGCACAGCAGCTAGAACGCCAATCACGAGGAAAAGCAGCCATTTTCTTTTATTCATTTCATCCGCTCTCCTTCACGTGACCTATCTTTTTATAAATGACGACGATTTTCCCCTTCAAGCAGAACTGGTTCAGCTAGGTAGAGAATACGTTCCATTAATCGAGCTGCCTTCACCTCTTCTTTTTCCCCGCGCTGTGAGTACGTAAAGTGATGCTTTAACTCATTCGGTGAGAAATTAGAAGAGAAAAAAGTCGGCAGCTGCTCTGCCATACGGTATTGCAAGATTGTTCCTAAAAGTTCATCTCGTACCCAGCTTGTCATCGACTCTGCTCCAATATCATCAAGCATTAAAATCGGTGTTGATTTGACCATATTCAGCTTCTCTTCGAGTGTATGATCGGCTAAGGAATTTTTTAACTCTCTCACAAATTCAGGCACGTATACAAGGAGAGATGGATACTCTTTTACCGCTAGCTGCTGCGCAATCGCTGCCAGAATAAATGTTTTTCCGACCCCAAACTTCCCGTGTAAATAGAGGCCTTTGCCCTTCCCTGTTTCATCATAACTTTGCAGGAATTGACCTACTTTTTGAATGACTTCCTGTCTTCCAACCACATTTAAATCAGCAAACGTCGCTTGAAGAACATTCTGTGGAATATACATACTTTTCATGAGTTCTTGCTGTTTTTTCTGTCTATCAAGCCGCAGTTTGACAGGACAAGGGGAATATTCAATATCAATGCTCTGACCTTTGATTACAAGCTTCGGGTGATACCCGTCTAAAATGACATTTACATTCTCTTCCTCTAAGCAGTAAGAACAGCCCTTTGATTGCTGTACATATTCAAAGAGCCTATTCAAGCTGCGATTGATCATATCTTCTTGTATTTCCTCTTGATGCTCCGTTAAAAAAGCTTTCACATCTTCATCAGCTAGGACACTTTCTTTAATCTGATTGTATCTCACACGAAAATCTACCCGCCCTTTTAGCTGATCAAATGAACGACCGATCGGTTTCATCTCCATCTCACCTCACATTAATGTGCATTGTACTTTTTCATATTATTAAACTGATCTAACAATTTTTCTTTTTCTCGTTCGAGGTCCTCTGTAGACAAATTATCTGTCTGTTCTTTTGCGGGCTGTTCTTTCGTTTCAGCTTCCTTCATCCAGTCAGGCAGCTTCTCCTCACGGATGACTTTTCCTGATCCATAGGATTGACGCTTATTTTTTTGCTGCGCCCATTCTGTCATTTGCCTGTTCTCTTCTTTGGCAATTTTCATAGCAGCTGCCACGGTTTTGATTTTCTTTCGCACCCAGTGGGCAGCGATTTTCTGCATATATGTTTTGGACAGTTTCATATCGGTTTTTAGCAGTGTATAGTAGATCAGGACATTCATAACCCCAGGCTCTAGCTGCTGCTCAAGCATAATATCTTCAACAATTCTTAAGTCTGCATACGTTGGTTCAATGCCATCTGCCATATCTTTCAAAAGCTCTCTAGGCGAAATATGATCAAGCTTTTCAATCAATTTCGCATCAGGCGCATCTGCGCCTGGCTGCTGCGTGGCTTCGTGACGTAAATGCCTTGGCTGTTTTTGATCAATCAGCTTCGGCTGTTCGCCTCTATATTCAATTTGATACCAGTCTCTCGCTGCTTTTCGCAGATCTTCAGTTGATATCATCTGATCTGAACCACAGGCACTCGCAACAATATTTTGCATTTGAAGCGGGGTGATGCCATAGACGACAGCTAACTTCTTAATTGTCTCTTTCACTTGTTTTGTCAAAGCCTTTCTCGGAATCATCATGTCCGACATGCCTGCTAACAGGAGATCAAAATCAAAAGATTCATCTGAAAGCGGTGCAGGCTGACTTGAGCCAACTGTCACATATTCGTAGCCCTCATCAAGCGATGACGCCTGATTGATTTCCTCTGTCATCTTGCGCTCTCCTGGCTGCAAGACATGAAACACTTCTTCAAACGATCGGGATATGTTCTTTGCATCAGCAGGAACTCCTGGATAAGAAAAATAATCACGGAGCTGCATATATTTTGCTTTCTCTACCCGATGATACAAAAGGACATTCAGCATACCATCTTGGAAAAATTCATCCGGTCTCAGCGGCGGCACGAGCTCATATGTAAACAGTCTGCCTTCTTCCGTTTCCTGTTCATATGTGCGTAGTAATCCGATCGCTTCAAGCTTTAGGCGCTCCTCAAAAATATCATTTAAATTCGTTTGCAGCATCACCATCAGCTGACGGTGAGGTGCGGGTTTCCCCCACATTCGATTTTGTTCCAGCTCTCCCCATAGCGTCATGTATAAACTGAAAGCGGACATGCCAATAAGCGGCTGATATAAAAGAGTAATAAGCTGTCTATCGATGTCACCGAGCAATGAAGCGCTTTTGACGACATACGGATCGACGGCTAGCACTTCCTTCCAATGCTCTGTCATATGCTGATCCTCCCTTAATACGGTTGTCTTCATTGTACACTCTTTTTGCGTTTTTCGCTTTACGCAGGAAAAAGAGCATGAAGAATCTTCAGCTCTTTTTTAGCGTTCTTTCTTTAATAAATCTTTTAATTCATCAATAAACACATTGATATCTTTAAACTGACGGTAAACCGAGGCAAACCTGACATAAGACACTTCATCAATTTTCGCCAGCTCGTCCATCACCATTTCCCCAACAAGCTCGCTTTTCACCTCTGACATGCCTTGGTTACGCAATTCCTTCTCGATGTTAAAGCAGACATCCTCGAGCTGTTTTAAAGCGACAGGACGTTTTTCACAAGCTTTAATCAATCCTCTCAACATCTTTTCCCGGCTGAATTCTTCTCTAATTCCTTCTTTTTTCACCACAATCAATGGCAATTCTTCTAATTTTTCAAACGTCGTGAAGCGATATTGACAGCTTTCACACTCTCTTCTGCGACGGATGGATTTCCCTTCATCTACTGGTCTTGAATCAAGCACCCTTGTGCCAAGGTGCTGACATGTGGGACATTTCATTTCATCAGCTCCGATCTCTTCTTGGAAGTTGTTTGTCTAGTTCTTTATAAAGGGACAAAACAGCCTTTTGACTATAGCCAAAGTCTGTTGGCAGCGCTGTTTCTGTTGTCACATGAAAATCGACAGCTGTTTCAAAAGGACGAATTGAAATGACAGTCGCCACGAGAAAAGCTTTTTTCGGCGTTCGTATGTTTGCGCTGATTTCACCTCGTTCTGCTGAAACAGATGTCACTTGATAGGAATCGTTTCTTGAAAGAACGGCTTCTACCGTTTGGAAAACTTGAGTTTGTGTCGATTTGTAGTAATGGCTTTTCAGCTCTGACACTGGATGATGGTCAGATGTTTCTGTATGATTTGAAATGAATCGTTTTAGATTTTGTCCTAAAGTCATACACGTATCCCCTTTGTCATAAACCCTCTTCTTTATTTTATAAAAAAAACCTTTGTTTTCCTAGAACAAAAGTATAGACAGGTTGGATCATGCTGGATGCCCGTGTATGGAACAAATATAAAAAGGAGCATAACACAAAGGCATTTAATGCTTTTGGCCAGCTCCCATTGCAATCTTTTTTATGTTTACAGTGCTTTGGCTTGCGCCTGTTTCACTTGTACAGGTCCCATGCCTCGAGGAATTTCGATGTTTTCTCTTGTTTCAGCACCTAGTTCATCTCCGATATGATCTGCTGCAATATTCGGATCTAGATCGCCGCAAGTATAAACATCTATGCTCGCATAACCATGTTCAGGAAAGCTGTGAATTGTCAAATGAGATTCAGAAATAATGACAACTCCACTTACTCCTTGAGGTGCAAATTTGTGAAAAGCAACCTCTCTAACTTCAGCTCCTGATTTCAAAGCTGCATTTACAAACGTTTTTTCAATAAAATCCATGTCGTTCAGTTTATCACAGTCGCATCCCCATAACTCAGAGATAACGTGACGTCCGATTGTTTCCATCATGGACCCCCCTTAAACAAGAATGAAAGAGTGAAGTTCTAAGCAGCCGGACCGGACATATACCACGGGGGAAAGTTAGTCCAAAGAGGTCCTAACCCTTTAAGTATACCCGAATGAGTCTGCGAACAAGAAGTTCACGAAAAATAGTATACTTTGTTTAGACCCATTTTGCAAGCTGTCTTTTTAGTGGGATTTTCTCTCATTTCTTGAAAAGGGACGTTCAGTCTTCTTCATTTCAAACAGCTGAAAGCTCTTTCATCTGTGAACCAACAAACTTTACAAGATCAACCACTCTGCAAGAATAGCCCCATTCATTGTCATACCATGCAAGAACTTTTACTTTTCTGCCTTCCATCACCATCGTTGTAAGTCCATCAACGACAGCAGAATAAGGGTTTGTGTTAAAGTCTGTGGAGACAAGTGGTTCATCGGTGTAATCTAATATGCCAGCAAGAGATGTTTTTGAAGCCGTTGCAAAGGCAGCATTTACTTCTTCTGCTGTGACATCTTTTTTCAAGTCGACCACAAGATCAACCATCGATACATTTGAAACCGGTACGCGAAGTGCAAGTCCATGTAATTTCCCTTTCATGTGCGGCAGCACTAAAGAAAGCGCTTTAGCGGCACCCGTCGTCGTTGGAATGATGGACTGGGCACATGCTCTTGCCCGGCGCAAATCCTTGTGGGGGTTGTCGATATTTTTTTGATCATTTGTATAAGCATGAACCGTTGTCATTAAGCCGTTGTCGATGCCAAATTCATCATCTAACAATTTGACAACTGGTGCTAAGCAGTTTGTTGTACAAGATGCGTTTGAAATAACGACGTGCTTTTCAGGATCAAGATCATCCTCATTGACACCCATTACAATTGTAACGTCTTCATTTTTACCTGGAGCTGTAAGTACGACCTTTTTCGCTCCGGCATCTATATGGCCCATCGCTTGATCTTTTGAATTAAATTTCCCTGTTGCTTCGATCACGATATCAATCCCAAGCTCTCCCCATGGAAGCTGCTTTGGGTCTCTATTATTGAGCAAAAGCACTCTTTTGCCATTGACAATCAACGCGTCATCTTCTGCTGTCACATCGCATTCGTAACGTCCATGATTTGTGTCATATTTAATTAAATGTGCTAGCGTTTCGGCAGGATAGCTTGCGTTCACCGCTACAATTTGAATTTGATCATCAAGCATTGCTTTTCTGAAGACCATGCGTCCAATTCTGCCAAACCCATTGATCGCTGCTTTTACCTTCATGAACAGGTCACTCCTCTATTATGTGTTATACTCAATAAATTTATTTATGAAATTAGTATATCACATTAGAATGTAATTGCCAGTATATAAACGTACATTTTCAAAAAAGGGCTGTTCTTTGCAATGAAATTGACGAAAAAAGCATAAAAAAAGAAGAGTACTGTATGTACTCTTACTTATCTGTATGTTCCCATTCGTTTAATATGTTCTCTAATTGCTTTCTCATAAAAGCAAGATCTTTTGTGTTTTCTATCACGCGGTCTGCTTTTTGGCATTTTTCCTCAAGAGGCTGCTGGGAGTGAATGCGATTCAGCGCTTCTTCCTCACTCAAGTCGTTTCGATTCATGAGCCGCGACAGCTGCAAATCAGGCGTCGTGTACACAACGATGATACGGTCGACTAGCCCTTCCAGCTTGCTCTCAAATAGGAGCGGAATATCAAGCACAACAAAAGTTTCTTGGTTGCTGACCCCTTCATCACGCTGCTTGAGCATTTCCTTTCTGACTTCAGGATGAACGATGGCATTGAGCTTTTTTCTTTTCTCTTCATCAGAAAAAATGATCGCCCCAAGCTGCTGACGGTTCAGTTCACCATTTGGCTGAAGAACCTCTTCACCAAAAGTTTGAACGATTTGATGAAGGGCAGGCGATCCTTTAGAAACCGCTTCTTTTGCAATGATATCTGCATCCACCACCCGAATGCCTTTCTCTTTTATCATCTGCGAGACTGTGCTTTTTCCGCTAGCAATCCCGCCTGTTAATCCAATGACGAGCGTCAATTCGTTTCCTCCTTTACAGCTTCCACACCCCAATTAAAATGAGCAACAGCCCTGGTAAGCATGCGAGTTTATCGATCCAGCGCCAATTGGCCAAATAATGACCTGCACGCAGTCCAATGCATACAAAAAGAGAACTCATCACAGCGACCGTGATGCTCATGACAATTGGAGAAAAACCAAGAATCGCTGCACCAATCCCTGCACCAAATGCATCGATGGATAAAGCAATTCCAAGAAGCACCGCTTCCATTCCATTAATGGTGCCAGAGCGGTCAATATCTGCACTTGTAGGCTTTCGCAAAATATGAATGACAAGCCCAAGAGACTGCACTTCTACATTGAGAAGTGTTTTTTCATGAAGGAGCAAATCACGCTCTTTCGCTGGTTTATAAAATTGATACAGAACCCAAAGTCCGATAGCAATTAAAATGCCTCCACCCAGTTTATCTGTCACTGAGACAGGGAGGAATGTCGTGAGCAGGCTGCCAATCAGCATGGAAATGAGCAACACAATTCCTGAACAGCAAGCAATAATAACGATGGCTTTAAATGGAATCCTCATCTTGCGAAGACCATACGTAAAACCTACAGAAAAGCTGTCAATGCTGACGGCAATAGCTAAAAACAGAAGCGAAAACGAAATCATACCTGTACTCTTCCTTTCTGTTCATGCAACGATGATCAAGAGTCTCTAGGCGTCCTTAGACTCTTCTTCACTATATGAAGAGCAGGTGGGCTGTGTGTCAGTCTACACCTTGCTGAAAAAAGAATGTTTTTTATCGTATGCATGGCAAAAAGGAAGCATGCTGACGGCTTACTTTTATGAAGGGCGTTTTTGGCAGGTCACACAAAAATGAGTGCCGCGCCCTCCCACCACTGTTTTCTCTATGATACTTCCGCACGTCTGGCAAGGTTCTCCCCGCCGGTCATATACAAGAAGCTGTAATTGAAAAGTCCCAATATCACCTTGTGAATTGATGTAGGAACGAATGGTGCTACCTCCTGCATCAACAGCCACTTGAAGCGTATCAATAATATGTTTGTGGAGCACCTTACAAGATTCAAGACTTAGCTGATTCGCTTTTGTTTCTGGATGAATGCCTGATTTAAACAGCACTTCATCTACATAAATATTACCGAGGCCAACCACAATCTTTTGATCAAGTAAAGCCGTTTTGACCACGCGGGAGGTTTTCTTTAATTGCTCCCATAAATATTCTGGTGTAAATGAGTCTGAAAAAGGTTCATATCCCAGCTGTGATAGCGGAAGTTCTTTTTCTTCTTCGCCTGGCTGAAATAGATGCATCGTCCCAAATTTACGGACATCATGGTACCGAAGTTCGGTACCATCTGTGAACGTAAAGACGACGTGTACATGTTTATCATAAGGCTCACCAGTTTCATGTACACGGTATTTCCCTTCCATTCTTAAATGGGAGACCATCACATAGTGGTCTAAATGAAAGAGTAGAAACTTCCCTCTTCTTTCAATCGTTTGAATGGTTTCTCCTACCATCCTTCTAGCGAACTCTTCCGGTTCCCCAGGACGTTTGATGATATTTGGCCATTTGATATCGACCGTTTCAATCGTTTTTCCTTTGACTAACCGCTGAAGAGTGCGCCGGACGGTTTCTACCTCTGGTAATTCCGGCATGCTCCTCGCTCCTTTTTCTCTCTCTTTATTTTGCGTCGTACCAAGATGGACCTGAAGCGAAATCGACTTTTAGCGGCACATCGAGCTGAAGTGCATTTTCCATGACTTCAGGGACGATTTTTTCTAGTATGGCGATTTCTTCTTGTGGCGCTTCAAAGATCAGTTCATCGTGCACTTGCAATAACAGATTTGCCTGCAGATTCTCTTCTTTTAACTTTCGTGCCATATCAATCATCGCTTTTTTAATGATATCGGCGGCACTGCCTTGGATCGGTGTGTTCATTGCCGTTCTTTCCGCAAAGCTTTTCACATTAAAATTACGGCTTGTGATATCTGGAATATATCGTCTACGTTTGAGAAGCGTGGTCACATACCCTTTTTGTTTTGCTTCCTGCACGATGTCTTCCATATAGGTTTTCACGCCTTTAAAGCTTGTTAAGTAACGTTCAATGAAGGCCGCCGCTTCTTTTCTTGTAATCCCAAGGTTTTGAGACAGTCCATAATCACTAATTCCATACACGATTCCGAAGTTGACCGCCTTCGCCTGTCTTCTCATAGAGGAAGTCACTTCTTCTTCTGAGACATGGAACACATCCATTGCTGTTTTCGTGTGAATATCCATATCTTGCGTAAAGGCTTCAATCAAGTTTTCATCTTGAGAAATGTGCGCGAGTACACGCAGCTCAATTTGAGAATAATCAGCCGCAAACATGAGCCAGCCTTCTTTTGACGGGACGAACGCTTGACGAATCTTTCGGCCTTCTTCTAAACGAATCGGGATGTTTTGAAGGTTTGGGTCTGTTGAGCTTAGTCTTCCTGTTTGTGTAAGTGCCTGATTAAATCTTGTGTGCACTTTATGCGTATCTTTGCGCGTCACTTTCATTAAGCCTTCCACATAAGTGGATTGCAGCTTTCCTATTTGACGGTAATGCAGAATGGACCGAATAATTTCGTGCTTGTCTTCAAGCTTTTCAAGGACATCCGCAGACGTAGAGTAGCCTGTTTTAGTCTTTTTGATAATAGGCAGTCCTAATTTTTCAAATAAAATCACACCAAGCTGCTTCGGTGAATTGATGTTAAATGTTTCTCCTGCTAACCGATGAATGGTTTCTTCATATTCCTTCAGCTTCTTCGTGAGTTCTTCACCCATTTTCTGAAGGCGTTCAACATCCACTTTTACCCCAAGAGATTCCATTTCACCTAAGATGAGGGCAAGTGGTAGCTCTAAATCTTCATACAACTCATGCTGATCATTTTTTTCTAACGCTTCAAGGGTCAAATCATGCAGCGCAGAAATCGCTGCTGCTTTTCTTCCAAGATGGTCTTTTAGCTCTTCTTCAGGTGGAATCGCCTGTTTCGCTCCTTTTCCGTATACTTTTTCATCGGAAAGGGCAATGTTCAGGCCATATTCCTTCGCCACACTTGCAACGTCCTCATAGGATTTCTGCGGATTGACCACATAGGAAGCGAGTAGGACATCGTTATCGACACCTTTTAAATCAACATCATGCCATCTGAGGGCAACAACCGCTCTTTTGGAATCAAAGACCCATTTCTTCTTCGTTTCATCCTGTACCCATTGTTTAAACGCTTCAGATTGTAGAGCATCTTCTTTTGTCATAAAAAATGCACCGTTCTCATTATGGATCGCAAACCCTATCAAATCGGCTTCGTGATAATTGTCTCCTAGCTGTTCTACCACAAGGGCAGCGTGATCTGTCAGCATGTCCTCCGTGACATCTGTCATTTTCTTCACATCTATTTCGTCTATTTCTACTGGTTCATCTGATTCTGGTGCTTCTCCTAAACGCTCTAGCAGCGTTTGAAAGCCCAGTTCTTTATAAAGCGAGATGACCTGTTCCATGTGAGGACCTTCATAGGCGAGCTCTTTGCTAGACACATCTATTGGTGCTTCTATGAGAATCGTCGCCAGCTTTTTACTCATCACCGCTTGTTCTTTATATTCTTCAAGCTTTTCTTTCAGCTTTTTTCCGCTGACTTCGTCAATATGATCAAGCAGATTTTCAAGGCTTTCAAACTGCTTTAGTAATTTGATCGCTGTTTTTTCACCGACACCAGGTACGCCTGGGATATTGTCTGATGAGTCTCCCATCAGCCCTTTCATATCGATGATTTGATCTGGTCTGAGGCCGTATTTCTCTTCAATATGGGCCGGTGTGTAATATTCTACTTCTGTGATGCCTTTTTTCGTAATGGCTACTGTTGTATGATCTGTTGAAAGCTGCGTTAAGTCTTTATCTCCTGAGAAGATTTTGACCTCAAAGCCGTCCTTTTCTGCCTCTACAGCCAGTGTGCCGATAATGTCATCTGCCTCGTATTGCGGAAGCTCGTACCTTTTCACTTGATAAGCATCTAATAGCTCACGGATGAACGGCATTTGTTCTGATAGTTCTGGCGGAGTTTTTTGTCTTCCACCTTTATATTCCTTAAAGGTCTCGTGACGGAAGGTGGTTTTACCCGCATCAAATGCTACGAGCATATGAGTCGGCTTCTCGTCTTCAAGCATCTTCATTAAGATCATCGCAAAGCCATAAATGGCATTTGTATGTACGCCTTTATCATTGGATAATAGCGGCAAAGCAAAAAAAGCTCGATAAGCGAGACTGTTTCCATCCACAAGTACTAATTTCTTTTGATCTGTCATCTTTTAATCCTCCATCGACTGAGCCGGCTCAGCCGTCTCTTTCGCACATTGTATGTTCATTTTATCAAAGTTTAATTTGAAAAGAAAATAGACAAGCCTGCATAAAAAAGGGACGAAAACAACAAGTGTTTTCGTCCTTCCAAAATTGGCTCCTTGGATGAAGGGGTTCCTATTCATCCTACCAATGATTGATTAACAAAACATGAATTCATTGTAAAGATCATGTAAATTTTAACGCCACTTTCCATTCTTCTCTATTTTGACTTTAAACTCACGGTAAACGTCGTCCCTTTGCCTTGTTTGCTATGAACAGAAATCGTTCCTTCATGTGCTTCGACAAGGTGTTTGACAATGGCAAGACCAAGCCCTGTACCGCCTGAGTTTCTACTTCTATCTTTATCAATTCGATAAAATCTCTCGAATATTCTTGGAATCTCACTCTTTTTCATACCGATCCCTGTATCTGCTACATCAAATTCATAGCTGTCTTTCCTCTGTCTTGCTGTGATCGTAACACTTCCTCCCTCTGGTGTATAGGTGAGGGCATTATTGATCAGGTTGAGGAAAATTTGTTTTAATCTCAACGGATCTGCCATGACATAGACCGGCTCTTTCGGAACACGCACTTGTAGGTCAATGCCTTTTTCAGCAGCCTTTTGTTTTAGCAGTACTTCAATCTCTTGAATGATTTCTGTCGCATTGGCTTCTTGAATATTCAGCTTAAAATGCTGCTGTTCAATTTTCGAGAGATCAAGTAAGTCTTGGATGAGCGTTTCTAAACGAATACTCTCTTTTAGGATGATGGACAAAAATTGTGTCAGCGCTTCTTTATCGTCAATGGCACCATCCAGAAGTGTTTCAGAAAAGCCTTTAATTGACGTGATCGGTGTCTTTAATTCATGTGACACGTTAGCGACAAAGTCTTTTCGCATCTGTTCTAGCTGCTTTGTTTCTGTCACATCATGAAAGACAAGAACAATCCCTTTCCATTCATCGTCTGTACTTAAGATCGGAACACCATCGACTTGGAAATAACGGCGCTCGATGTCAACAGCGAGACGTAAAAACTTTCGGACCTTGGTTTCTGTCATGAAAATTTCGTCTATTAACTCAATAATCTCTTCATGGGTAAAGGCTTCATGATACAGCTTGTGCATATAAATATGTTTTTGCACTTTGAATTGCTTGCGGAATGTTCGATTGACTAAGTGGATATAGCCCATTTTATCAATCAAAATAATCCCCGCTCCAATGTTTTCAATGACTGTTTGCAGACGATCTCGCTGCATTTCGCCAGCGCTTGTCATGTCTTGAAGACTTTCTGCCAGACGCTTCATTGATGTATTGAGTTCACTTGTTTCAATGATCAACTCTTCATAGTTATTTGTATCATAGTTCCCTCGTTCAAGCTGTTTGGCCACCTTTGTGGCATAATCAATCGGCTTTACATACTTCATCGACATGCGATAGCCAAAGAAGACGATGATAATGATGGCCGAACCAAGACAAAAGGCTAATGCAAGCCAGAGCTGACCATCAATCTCATTCAAAGGCTGGAATGAAGCATGAAGAAATAAATATCCCGCCGGTTCGTTTTGTTTCATCATTGGGACTGCATAATGAAACAGCGCATCCTTCTCATCCTCAATGAACGTTCCTTTTGTTTGGAGCTGCTCACTTTTCAGTGTGTTTAAAATGACAGCCCTTTGTTCTGCTTGACCCGTTGTATGTATGATATTCCCCTTCACGTCCACAATCGACGCATTCATATCGAGATGCTGCTTTGCTTGATTGAGAATCTTCTTGTTTTGCTCCGCATTCAAATCTTCAACATTCATAGAAGAAAGAAGAAAACTCGATTCCTTTTCCATTCGTTCGGTTAATTTTGTTTCATAGAAAATATGAAACATATGATCCAAGAAAAGACCAAGCGCAACAAACACAATAAACAGGAGAAAAATGAGCCCAGAAAAAAGGCGGGTTCTCACTTTACTCATTTGGCTTTGGCTCCTCCAATTTGTAGCCTAAGCCTCGAATGGTTTTAATATATGTTGGTTTTTTCGTGTTCTTTTCAATTTTGTCCCGCAAGTGGCTGATATGCACATCCACAATACGAGTATCACCTGCAAAGTCATAATTCCAAACCGCACTTAACAATAGATCACGCGTAAGGACACGGCCTTTATGCTTAGCCAAATAAAGAAGCAGTTCAAATTCCTTTGGCGTGAGCTCTAGACGTTCTTCTTGGAAATAGACTTCGTAATGTTCAGGTAAAATGCGCAGGTCTCCAATTTTGATTTGGTCTGCAATGATCTCTTCCTTCTCTTCTTGCACGGGAGCCGGCTGAGATTGCTGTGCTCTTCTCAAAATGGCTTTTACCCGAGCACCCACTTCTCTAGGACTGAAAGGTTTTGTCATGTAATCATCGGCTCCAAGTTCAAGACCGAGCACCTTATCAAATTCATCGTCCTTTGCTGTCAGCATTAAAATAGGGAACATCATTTTTTGAATTCTCAGTTGTTTGCACACTTCAATGCCGTCCATTTTCGGAAGCATTAAATCAAGCACAATCAGATCAGGCTGTTCACTTGCTGCTTTTTCAAGCGCTTCTTCTCCGTCTCTTGCTGTGACGACATCGTAGCCCGCCCTTTCAAGGTTATAGCTTAGAAGTGTTACAATTGATTCTTCATCATCCACAACTAATATTTTTTTATTCATGTTGTGCCTCCAATTAGTGATTTCCCCTGCATCCGGTTTTTTGTATCTTATGTGAAAAGCGAGAAGTCATGCTTTCTCTTTCATTTTAACGAAAGCTTAACAAGAGAACAATTTAAAATTTCGACAAGATTGGCTTTGTAAACAAAAAGAAGACTCCTCTTATGAGAAGTCTTCAGCGTGTAGACAAACCCTCGCATTCTTTGTCAGTCCTGCGTGCTGGTGCTCACGAATATCAAATTCGCTCCGCGCCAGTACTCGTCCTTCCTAGGGCTGCAAAGGTTTTCTATCACGCTGAAAAGAAGACAAAGGGATAAAATCAAGTTCATTTTAGCCCTTTGTCAACAATCTGAAAGAAGACTCCTCTTATGAGAAGTCTTCTTTTTTATTCATATTAAGACAATACTTTCATGACATTCTTAACAGATTCAACGGAACGGTCAAGCTGACTTCTTTCTTCTTCTGTCAGCTCAAGCTCGATGATCTGCTCAAGACCGTTTCCACCTACGATTGTTGGAACTCCAAGGTAAATGCCTTCGTAGCCATATTCACCTTCAAGGTATGCAATCGTTGGCATGACGCGGCGTTGATCTTTTAAGATCGCCTCAACCATTTCAACGAGTGAAGCAGCAGGTGCATAATACGCACTACCGTTACCTAATAGGTTGACGATTTCACCGCCGCCTTTTCTTGTTCTTTCAACAATTGCATCAATTCGCTCTTTAGGAATTAATGTTTCCAGCGGGATACCGCCTGCATAAGAGTAACGTACAAGAGGAACCATGTCGTCCCCATGTCCGCCAAGAACAAAGCCCGTCACATCTTTCACAGATAGGTTTAATTCTTGAGCAACGAACGTACGGAAACGTGCTGTATCAAGAATGCCTGATTGTCCGATGACTTTTTCTTTTGGTAATCCTGATTCTTTATAAACTGCATATGTCATTGCATCAACAGGGTTAGTTAACACAACAATGATCGCTTCTGGAGAATATTTAACGATTTCACGTGTCACACTGCGCATGATTTTTTCATTTGTTGACACGAGGTCGTCACGGCTCATTCCCGGTTTTCTTGCAATTCCTGCCGTAATGACCACGACATCAGAACCGGCTGTATCTTCGTAGTTAGAAGTTCCTGTAATATTTGCATCGAAGCCTTGTACAGGGCTTGCTTCCAGCATGTCAAGTGCTTTCCCTTTTGTCGGGTTCTCAAGCTGAGGGATATCCACTAATACGACATCCGCTAATTCTTTTTGAGCTGTTAGAAATGCTGTAGTTGCTCCAGTAAAGCCTGCTCCGATGACAGATACTTTTTTACGCTTGTTTGCCATTTCCTTTTTCCCCTTTAACTTTAAAGTTTAAGAATCAAGACAAGTTTTTGATGAGCTCGTCAGCAAACTCAGAACATTTCACTTCTGTTGCGCCATCCATTAATCTAGCAAAATCGTACGTGACGACTTTTGATGCAATTGTATTTTCAACAGATTGAATCACTAGATCAGCTGCTTCCTGCCAGCCAAGGTGCTCAAGTAAAAGCACGCCTGATAGAAGAACAGAAGATGGGTTCACTTTATCAAGACCAGCATATTTCGGTGCTGTTCCGTGAGTCGCTTCAAAAATAGCGTGTCCTGTTTCGTAGTTGATGTTCGCACCAGGTGCGATACCAATTCCACCAACTTGTGCTGCAAGTGCATCAGAGATGTAGTCTCCGTTTAAGTTCATTGTTGCGACAACATCGAACTCAGCTGGACGAGTTAAAATTTGTTGAAGGAAAATATCTGCAATGCTGTCTTTAACAATGATTTTGCCAGCAGCTTCTGCTTCACTTTGCGCTTTGTTTGCCGCATCTTTTCCATCTTGTTCTACAATACGATCATATTGTGCCCATGTAAAGACTTTGTCGCCAAACTCTTTTTCAGCCACTTCGTAGCCCCAGTTTTTGAAGGCTCCTTCTGTAAATTTCATGATGTTTCCTTTGTGAACAAGTGTCACAGATTTACGGCCTTGGTCGATTGCATATTGGATCGCCGCTCTGACAAGGCGAGAAGTTCCTTCTTCAGAAACTGGTTTGATTCCGATACCTGATGTTTCTGGGAAACGAATTTTATTCACACCTAATTCGTTTTTCAAGAAGTCGATTAACTTCTTCACTTCGTCTGATCCTTTTGCATACTCGATACCAGCATAGATATCTTCTGTATTCTCACGGAAGATGACCATATCTGTGTCTTCTGGACGTTTCACAGGAGACGGTACGCCTTTGAACCAGCGCACTGGACGTAAGCATGTGAACAGATCAAGCTCTTGTCTTAGTGCCACGTTCAATGAACGGATTCCTCCGCCAATTGGTGTTGTCAGTGGTCCTTTGATCGCGATTAAATATTCACGAATATCTTCAAGTGTTTGCTCTGGAAGCCACTCACCAGTTTTATTGTAAGCTTTCTCACCTGCATATACTTCTTTCCAAGTGATTTGCTTTTCACCTTTATATGCTTTTTCTACAGCTGCTTCAAGAACTCTTGATGCTGCTTTCCAAATGTCAGGACCGATTCCGTCCCCTTCGATAAACGGGATAATTGGATTATTTGGTACATTCAATACGCCGCCAGTAACTGTAATTTTTTCGCCTTGTGACAATGATATTACCTCCCAGGTTATGTAGTGAATATTTGAAACTTCCAAGCTTGATGTCTGCAAGCCAAGAAGTTTTTCACATGATTCGTTTTTTGTTGATATGGAGGCTGATTGGTTTAGATGGATCAGCCTCCGCTATTCTATCAACATTAGTCTCTTTCACTGATCGGAACAAACGTTTGAAGATCAGGTCCAATATAGTCAGCTCTTGGACGGATCAGACGGTTGTTGTCATATTGCTCTAAAATGTGAGCAATCCATCCAGAGAATCGGCTGATCACGAAAATTGGTGTAAACAAGTCATGATCAATCCCAAGACTGTGATAGACAGAAGCAGAATAAAAATCAACATTTGGTGGAAGATTTTTCTCTGATGTCACGATTTCCTCTGCGCGTACAGACATTTCATACCATTTTGGCTCGCCTGTGAGATTAGTTAAGCGCTGGCTCATTTCTTTTAAATGTTTTGCACGCGGATCACCCTGGCGGTAAACGCGGTGGCCAAAGCCCATAATTTTCTCTTTCTTCTCTAGCTTACCATGAATATAGGAATCTACGTTTTCAACTTCGCCAATTTCTGACAGCATCTTCATTACGCCTTCATTTGCGCCGCCATGAAGTGGTCCTTTCAATGCGCCGATAGCTGCTGTTACACCAGAGTAGATATCTGATAGTGTAGCAACACATACACGTGCTGTAAATGTCGATGCATTTAATTCATGATCCGCATGTAGAATGAGCGCTTTATCAATCGCTTCAATTTCTACTGGTGAAGGCTCTTCGCCGTTTAGCATATATAAGAAGTTTGCAGCATAGCTGTATTCTTCTTTTGGCTGTACAGGCTCAAGTCCCTTTCGAATGCGTGAAAATGCAGCGACAAGTCCAGAAATTTTCGCTTGTAAGCGAATGGCTTTTCTGTAATTCGCTTCTTTGTCCATAATCTCTGATTCGTTATCAAGTAAACCTAATAAGGATACCGCTGTACGAATCGCAGACATTGGATGAACCCCATCCAGCGAATAAGATTTAAAGTGCTCAATGATTTCTTGCGGAATATGAGCATTTTCATTGAGTTGCTGCTTTAACTCGCTCAACTCCTGCTCATTCGGCAGCTTTAAGTGCCATAACAGGTAGACAATTTCTTCGAAAGTAGCTTTTTCAGTTAAATCATCGATATTGTACCCTACATAAGTAAGAGTATCATCAATAATTGAGCTTACGGATGAAGTTGTTGCCACGATACCTTCAAGACCTCTTGTTGCTGTCATGTTCAATCTCCCCTTTTTAAAAAGATTCCCCTTCGTTGCAAAATTCTCGCTTTTTGAAAGCGCTATCCAACCAAAATAGGCTGGCAGGTTTAGAAAAGAAAATGCTTACATTTACCTATACGGTTAGAGCGCTTTTAGCCTCATATCTCTTGTTTGATCAATGAGTTCAAAATTAAGCCTATTCCCATTATAAACAATAATCAGACATTTGTTAAATGTTTAACTATAATTTTTTTTGATATTTTTTTTTCCAGCCTTCCGGTTCGGGCATGGAATAAAGGGATTTTGCTTCTTTTAATATATTTAATTATGTTTTTTTGCAAAAGCTCACGTCAGAAAAAATATCAAAAGAAAGTGGCATGAGCCACTCTCTTTTTATCCGCTGAAAAATTTCACTGCTTGCATCACTAAATAAGCAATTCCAGCACCAATCAGCGGACCGACAGCCACACCTTTGAATAAACTAACTGCCAAAATCGTACCGAATACAAGTGCTGCTGTGATATGCGGATCGTTTTCGAGTAGCACAATGCCGTTTTTTGCAATAAGTGCTACTAATATACCCGCTCCGAGTGCAATCCAAGCATAAGAGGATTTCATTGCTTCTCCAAGCTGTTTAAATCCAATGTCACCTGTTGCGATCGGTACAAGCACAGCGATCGTGATGACCGTCACACCCCAATTGATACCTTTTGATTGCAGAACCGGGAAAATTTTTTGATCCAATCCAATGAGTTTAATCACAATCAGCACAGAAACCGCTAAAATTAACGAATTGTTCTTCGCTATGAGTGCAATAACGAGTAAAAGAATCAAAAATAAATTGGCTTGAGTGAACATATGCCGCCCCTTCCTTTCTTTTTATTGCGACCTTTTCATATTACTAATCTTTTTGAATAAAATGAAGTATCGGACATGCTTGTTTTTTGGAGGGGATTGTGTGAATCACACTTATGTGGCCATTTTTTTGCGAAGTTTGATGATCTTCAGCATCGCCGTTTGTGCGGTTGTTTTTTTATATCAGTCTTTTCCGTTTTTATATCCATTTTGGATTGCACTTGCCGTGTCGTGTTTGATTCATCCAGCCGTATGTAAAATCGAAAACATGACCGGGATGCCAAGAGGTTTTGTTGTCATCATTGTGCTATTACTCTTTTTAGTGGCAGCAGCCGGATTCATGACACTTTTAGTGGCGGAAATCATTTCAGGAAGTGCTTATTTAGCAAAGGTGCTACCAGGCCATCTTGATCAAATGATTGGGATTGTGGAACGTTTTTTCACTGACAAGATTTTGCCTTTATATCATGATTTAACTGCTCAATTTAATACACTTCAAGCAGGTCAAAAGGAGTCGATCTTAGGACAAATCCAAGCACTTGGTGACGAAGCAGCGGCAAAAATCGGGACTTTCCTTTCAAAAACACTTGAATTCATTCCAGCTTTTTTAGGTCTTTTGCCTGATGCAGCAGCGACGCTTTTATTTTCCGCACTAGCGACTTTTTTTATCACAAAAGATTGGTTTACATTAAAAAAATATGGTTCTCGTATCTTTCCCGCCAAATGGATGCTTCACACACGTGCCATTTTATCTGAAATCAAAAAAGCCATTTCTGGCTTTATGAAGGCCCAGCTTCTCCTTGTTGCCATGACCATTGGTATCGTGCTGATTGGACTTTTCATCTTAAAGGTCGAGCATGCGATTGTGATCGCTCTATGTATTGGTCTAGTTGATTTACTTCCTTACATCGGGAGTGGCACGGTTTTTCTTCCGTGGATCATTTACTCCGCTATGACAGGAAATCTTTCACTCGCCATTGGACTAGGCATTTTATATATTGTGGTGCTCATTCAAAGACAAATATCAGAGCCAAAAGTCTTAAGTAAATCAATCGGTCTTAATCCTTTAGCAACACTTGTGGCACTGTTTGTCGGGTTAAAATGCTTTGGTTTTCTTGGACTTGCAATAGGTCCCGCTTCTCTTGTCGTTTGGCAGGCGTTTCGTAATGCAGGGGTTTTCAGAGACCTTTATCAATACATTCGGTATGGTGCGCAAAAGTAAAAGAGACCTCATTTAAAGGTCTCTTTAGCGAATAATCGTATAGCGTTTGCGATGAGACATATTTCTAAGCCAGCGCTCAAAGAGCGGTTTGATTCGTTTTCTTGTCATGGGAATGAGCAGCACAGCCCCAATCAGATCTGAAAGGAATCCAGGAATGAGCAGCAGCAACCCGCCAATCAGAATGCAGAATCCATCGACAATGGTGGCCCCTGGCATTTTGCCATATTGTAAATCTCGTTGCACTTTCTGAAATGCTTCTATTCCTTGTTTTCTTGCAAAGTAAGCACCTAGTGCACTTGTCAGCACAATGACTAGCATCGTTGGTAAAATACCAATGATGTTACTTGAGATTAAAAATAAACTAATTTCCACTGCCGGGAACAGAATTAATAATAGTAGAAAATATTTTTTCAAGCCATATCACCTCATGGGGTCTCTTTCATCGAAAGCTGTTTACTTTTTTTAGTGTAACATAAAAAAAGAGAGGAGTCAGACAACTCCCCTCGTGTGTGATTTAAAGGACGCTTGCACGGCCTTTGTAGATCGCTCCGCGTGCTGGATCTACTGTAATCTCTTCGCCTTCTTTTAGAAGTGTTGTGGCGCTGTCGAGGCCAACAATGACTGGAATGCCAAGGCTGAGTCCAACAACTGCTGCATGGCTTGTTAAACCGCCTTCTTCCGTGATAAGGGCAGACGCTTTTTCTAAAGCACCCATCATATCACGATCTGTGCAGTTTGCGACAAGAATCGCACCATCATACATTTTTTCCTCTGCTTCTTTTCCGCTCTGTGCAATTACAACCGGTCCAAAGGCAGATTTGCGGCCAATCCCTTGACCCTTCGCAATGATGTCACCGACAACATACACTTTCATTAAGTTCGTAGTACCTGTTTCACCAACTGGCACACCAGCTGTAATCACGATTAAATCACCATGTCTTACATAGCCTGTTTCAATTGACTTTTCTACTGCATTCTCAAGCATTTCATCAGTAGATGTCGTTTTTGAACCGCTCTTTGCAAATACACCGAATACGAGAGAAAGCTTTCTTGCCACTGATTCGTTTGCTGTGACTGCAACGATTGGTGCTTTTGGTCTATATTTTGAAATCATTCTAGCTGTATGTCCGCTTTCCGTAGGTGTCACAATCGCTGCCACATCAAGCTTCATAGCTGTATGTGCAACAGATTGACCGATTGCATCTGTAATGCTGACCTCTACTTCTTCGCTTCTGCGAGAAAGGATTGCTTTATAGTTAAGTGCTTCCTCTGAACGTGAGGCAATGTTGTGCATCGTTTGCACAGCTTCAACTGGATATGTTCCTGCTGCTGTTTCACCAGATAGCATGATCGCATCTGTACCGTCAAAAATAGCATTTGCCACGTCACTTGCTTCCGCACGAGTTGGACGCGGGTTACGCTGCATGCTATCCAGCATTTGAGTTGCTGTGATGACAGGCTTGCCTAAACGGTTGCATTTTTTGATCAGCATTTTTTGAACAAGCGGTACTTCTTCTGCCGGAATCTCAACACCAAGATCTCCACGAGCGACCATCAGTCCATCTGATACCTCAAGGATTTCATCGATGTTATCAACGCCCTCTTGGTTTTCAATCTTCGGAATGATTTGAATGTCAGCTGCGTTGTTCTTTTCAAGCAGTTCACGAATTTCAAGAACATCAGAAGCTCGTCTCACAAAAGAAGCTGCGATGAAATCGACACCTTGTTCAATTCCAAACAGGATATCATTGGCATCCTTTTCTGTAATACCTGGCAAGTTGACACTCACGCCTGGTACGTTGACACCTTTTTTGTTTTTCAGTGTACCTGTATTCATCACTTTTGTGACGATTTCTTTTCGGTCTTTATTTAGTTCTTTTACTTCTAGACCAATCAGACCGTCATCTAATAAAATGGTTGAGCCCACTTCTACATCATGAATTAAATCTTCGTACGTCACACTGATTTTTTCAGTGTTTCCCACAATGTCTTCCATACTCACGATAAGATCAGTACCAGCAACTAACTCAATTGAGCCGTTTTCAACTGTGCGTGTACGGATCTCTGGACCTTTTGTATCAAGAAGGATCGCAATGTCCTTGCCTAAAGTTTTACCTGCTTTACGAATGTTTTCAATACGTGCACCATGCTCTTCAAAATCTCCATGAGAGAAGTTTAGTCTGGCTACATTCATTCCTGCTTCAATCAATTCAGTCAGCTTTTCAATGCTTTCACTTGCTGGACCGATTGTACAAACGATTTTTGTCTTTCTCATTACTGTTCCTCCTAAGGTCTTCTCGTTTTATATAGAGAGCTCTTGTGAAAGTCGGTACATATTTTGATCGACTGTATGCTTTTTATCTAAGATGTCTAAAATATCGTGATGAACGAGCTCGTTGCTTTGAATGCCTACACAGCGTCCGCCTCTTCCTTCAAGAAGAAGTTCTACTGCATACGCTCCTAAGCGGCTTGCGAGCACTCGGTCAAACGCACTTGGAGAACCTCCGCGCTGGATATGTCCTAAGACAGATACACGCGTTTCAAGGCTTGTCTCCTCTTCAATTCTCTTACCAAATTCGACACCGCTGCCTACACCTTCTGCGACGATGATGATACTGTGCTTCTTGCCGCGCTCATGTCCTCTTCTCAATCTGGCAATAATTTCGTCCATGTCATAGTCTGCTTCAGGAATCAAGATTGATTCAGCTCCACCTGCAAGACCTGACCAAAGGGCAATATCCCCCGCATGTCTACCCATTACTTCCACTACGTATGTACGTTCATGTGATGTGGCTGTATCACGAATTTTATCAATGGCATCAATGACTGTATTTAGTGCTGTATCAAAGCCAATAGTGAAATCAGTACCTGGAATGTCATTGTCAATCGTGCCAGGGACACCTACACATGGAAAACCGAGCTCTGTTAATTTCTTCGCTCCCATGAATGAGCCATCTCCACCGATGACAACAAGTCCTTCAATACCGAATTTTTTTAAGTTCTCAATCCCTTTTTCACGACCTTCAACTGTCTTGAATTCAGGACATCTTGCCGTGTAAAGTTTTGTTCCTCCACGATGAATGATATCGCCTACTGAACCTATTTCGAGTTTCTCAATTTTACCGTTAATTAGACCTGAATATCCATTATAAATACCGTAAACTTCTACATTATGGTAAATTGCTTTCCTTACAACTGCGCGCACAGCTGCATTCATTCCTGGGGAATCCCCACCGCTCGTTAAAACTCCTATACGCTTCATCTTTTTCACCTCAGAGACCATATATGAATTAAACATACCATTTCCACTGTATGAAAACAATCATGAGCAAAACCGGATGTTTTCAATACGAATTTCTAAAACCGTACTTATTATACAATTAAATAAAATGTTTTTAAACAAAAGTTAAGAAAGTCATGAAAGCACTTTGTTCAAAAAACAGTTGATTCAAGTACTCTAAACCTTGTCAAATCAACGTTTTCAGACGTTTCAAATTTTATGAAAACAAAAGAAAATTATTTTCAAATAGCGCTTACATCAGATCGTTTTGATGAAAAAAGACGAAAAAAATAAACGCCAGCCAAAAGGCTGTACGTTTATTTAGTTTACCCCAATATATTGATTTTCAATCGATACTTTGCCGATTGCTTTGTATTTTTGATATCTTTGTTCAACTAATTCTTCAGGCGATTGTTTGAGCAAAGATGTAAGTGACTGTTTTAATGTTTTTTCAATGTAAGCTGCTTGTTGTTTCACGTCTCGGTGTGCTCCACCTTGCACTTCTTTAATAACATCATCTATAATATCTAATTCTTTTAGGTCTGGAGCGGTAATTTTCATTGATTCTGCAGCTTTTTTCGCAAGTGATGAGTCCTTCCAGAGCAGTGCTGCTGCACCTTCAGGTGAAATCACTGAATATGTTGAGTTCTCTAGCATAAATAGTTGATTTCCTACGCCTAAGCCTAGTGCTCCGCCACTTCCGCCTTCTCCAATGACAATACAGACAACCGGTACACGAAGTCCTGCCATTTCAAAAAGGTTTTTCGCAATTGCTTCACTTTGCCCGCGTTCTTCAGCTGCTTTACCAGGATAAGCTCCTTTTGTATCAATAAAGCAAATGATTGGACGATTAAATTTATCTGCTTGTTTCATCAAGCGCAATGCTTTACGGTAACCTTCTGGATGCGGCATCCCGAAATTACGGCGCAAGTTTTCTTTTGTGTCTTTTCCGCGCTGATGACCAATGACTGTGACAGGAAGTCCTTTAAACGTAGCAATTCCTCCAACGATGGCTTCATCGTCGCCATAAAAACGGTCACCGTGACATTCGAAAAAGTGATCAAACAGCTCTTGAATGTAATCGAGAGTTGTTGGGCGCATCGCATGACGAGCAATTTGTACTCTGTCCCACGGCTTTAAATTTGTATAAATGTCTGTTTCAAGCTTACTCAGACGCGTTTCAAGACGCTCAATTTCCGCACTTAAATCCATCTCTGAGTTTTGTGTGAATTTTTTCAATTCATCAATTTTCGCTCGAAGTTCAATGACAGGTTTTTCAAATTCTAGTTCTCCAGCCACTCTCGTTCACCTCCTGTGCTGTGTAATGCTAAGATTTGGCCTAATGTTTCTTTCATTTCTGCACGATGAATCACAGCATCTAGCTGACCATGCTTCATTAAAAATTCAGCCGTTTGGAAGTCCTCTGGTAGGTCTTCACGAATGGTTTGTTCAATGATTCTGCGACCAGCAAAACCAATTAATGCACCAGGCTCTGCAAAGTTGTAATCACCTAGAGACGCAAAACTAGCTGATACACCACCAGTTGTCGGATTGGTCATCACAGAGATAATCAAACCTTGATCCTCGCTGAACAGCTTTAATGCTGAACTTGTTTTTGCCATCTGCATCAGACTAAGAATCCCCTCTTGCATTCTTGCTCCACCAGATGCAGTGAAGATGATAAATGGCACCTTGTCCGCTTTTGCTTTCTCAATAGCTAGTGTAATCTTTTCACCAACGACCGAGCCCATGCTGCCCATACGGAATGTGGCATCCATGACAGCAATGACAGCACTTTGACCTTTAATTTCACCTTTTCCTGTCACGATGGCTTCATTCAAAGATGTTTTTTCTCTGTCTTTCTCAAGCTTTTCTTCGTAGCCTGGGAAACCGAGCGGGTTCTCAGAAATGAGGTGACCGTTAAATTCTTCAAATGTGCCTTCGTCTACAAGGCTTTCAATACGTTGTTTTGCATTCATTTGCAAATGTCTGCCGCAATTCATGCAAACACGCAAATTTTTATCTAGTTCTTTGGTGAGCATTATTTTTTTACATTGCGGACATTTGGTCATGATGCCTTCAGGCACATCTTGACTTGCCTGTTCAGAGGGTACAGATGCATATTTTTTCTTTTTACTGAAAATATTCTTGATTGACAAATGACTACCTCCCTTTTTGAAGGGTTTTTTCTTTACACGCACATCCACTATTATAGGACATGTCATAACTGTACCGAAACTATTGTACTTTTTTTGTCAAACGCTGTCATCCTTCATTCAATTTTTTCAGTGGGGAATTGATGAGAAATGAGTATAGGTTTGGGGCGCTGAGTAGTTGATATAGGTGAATTGTGAACGTCTACAAAAAAATCTCATTCAGGATGAAAAAAATTTCGTATAAGAGAGGAAATGGTGCACGTTTTTCCTCCAATTCAGAAAGAACGTGCACACTTTTCCAATTCGATTACTCGCCGATAATCGTTAATTTTCTTGTTTTTTCTGCAACAGCTTCTGGGTCTACTTTGATTCTTGCAACGCCCGTTTCCATTGCTGCTTTTGCCACTGCTTTGGCTACTGCTGGTGCTACACGTGCATCAAATGGTGCAGGGATAACGTATTCCGCTGACAATTCTTCATCTGATACAAGGGAAGCAATCGCTTCAACAGCTGCAATTTTCATTTCTTCGTTAATGTGTGTCGCACGTACATCAAGCGCTCCGCGGAAAATACCAGGGAATGCAAGGACGTTGTTCACTTGGTTCGGGAAGTCAGAACGGCCAGTTCCTACAACACTTGCACCTGCTGCATGTGCATCTTCTGGCATGATCTCTGGATTTGGATTAGCCATTGCGAAGATCACAGGATCTTTTGCCATTTTTCCAACCATTTCTTTTGTTAAAGCACCTGCTGCTGAAACGCCGATAAAGACATCTGCGCCTTCAATCACTTCTTCTAAAGAACCTTCTTTACGATCTTGGTTCGTGAATGTAGCTACTTCATTTTTCACTGCATTCATACCATTCGGACGGCCTTCATAAATAGCGCCTTTTGTATCACACATGATGATATCACGTACACCGAAATGATAAAGAAGTTTGATAATCGCAATTCCTGCTGCTCCAGCGCCGTTTGCAACCACTTTAATTGAAGACATTGATTTTCCAGACAGCTTCAGTGCATTCACAAGTCCTGCCACTGTTACAATCGCTGTCCCGTGCTGATCATCGTGGAAAACAGGAATGTTTGTCTCTTTTTTCAAACGCTCTTCAATGATAAAGCAGTTTGGTGCTGCAATATCTTCAAGGTTCACGCCGCCAAATGTCGGCTCAAGAAGCTTCACTGTTTCTACGATTTTGTCTACATCGTTTGTTGCAAGTGCGATTGGGAATGCATCAACACCTGCAAAGCTTTTGAATAATACAGCTTTTCCTTCCATTACTGGAAGAGATGCTTCTGCCCCAATGTTTCCAAGCCCTAACACAGCACTTCCGTCTGTGACAACAGCAACCATATTGCCTTTCATTGTATAATCATACACTTTGCTTGTGTCGTCATAAATATCTTTACATGGCTCTGCCACACCTGGTGAGTAAGCCAAGCTCAAGTCTTTCGCATTTTTCACTTGTACCTTGGATTTTGATTCGAGTTTGCCTTGATTCTCTTTGTGCATATGTAATGCTTCTTCTCTTAATGACATGTGATGAACACTCCTTCAAGTGGAAAATGATTTAATGAATTGCTAAGTTGATAAGCACATACTTGGCAGTTTAAATATCACAGAATCTTTAAAATGATAACACAATAGGTGAAATTGTAAAACATATTCAGACGATTTGTCATCATTTAATCACAACGTTTTGTTCACCGAGCAGCTCTTTTAACTGGAAAATCACCGCATGATCTGCATGAACTTTGTATGCATCTGGAAGTCTCATCGTCTTTTTTTGCTTTTCATAATACAAATAGACATCTGCTTCTCCGCTGTGCATGGAGATCACTCGCTTTACTTGTTCTAGCAGCTCCTGCGTATGGTTCTCTTCTTTGACTCGAATGTAGACAGATTCTTTTCTTCTAGAGCCCATCTCTTCCAGTAGAACAGCTTCTTGCACGATGATTTGACTGCTCTCATTTCTGACATCTATTCTGCCTTCAACATAAAGCATTGCGCCCTCCTCAAGTAAGGGGGACAGCTTTCTAAATTGCTCTGGAAAGACGACACCTTCCATTTCTCCCGTTTCATCCCCGAATGTGACAAATGCCATCGATTGTCCATTTTTTGTCCGAATCGATTTCACCTTTGTCAAAAGACCACCCATTGAGATCTTTCGCTTTATATAGGAAGAAAGTCTGATGATTTCCACCGCACCATTTTCTCTTAAGCGATCTCGATACGCTTGTACAGGGTGATTTGATAAATATAACCCGAGTGCCTCTTTTTCAAATTGCAGGAGATCAACAAGCGGCAGTTCGTCTATCTCCGCATATTTTGGCTTAATGGAGAACGTTGTATCCCCAAGAAAGTCCAGTTGCTCCTCAGGTGTTAAAAATGACACATGGTCTAACGCAATATCTATCGATGCTAATAACGAAGCACGATTTGGATGAAGCTCATCCATTGCCCCTGAGAAAATGAGGGCTTCAATCGTTTTTCGGTTGACACTCTTTGTTGATACCCTTGCGCAAAAATCAAATAAATCTTCAAATGGCTTTTCCTGTCTTGCTCTGTATATATCCTTTACAGCTGACACTCCGACATTTTTGATCGCTCTTAAGCTGTAGCGGATCTCCCCTTTTTCAACCGTGAATGGGAATTCGCTCTTATTAATAGAAGGCTTCAACACAGATATCCCTTTTTCCTTTGCCTCATAGAAATATTGAGCCACTTTGTCTTCATTTCCAATCACACTCGTTAAAAGACCGCACATAAAATATAACGGATAATGCGCTTTTAAATAAGCAAGCTGAAAGCCGATCATGCTATATGCAACAGCATGGCTTCTATTAAAACCATAGTTTGCAAATTTGACGATTAGGTCATAAACGTCATTTGCAATGTTAACAGGATACTCCTTTTTTAGGCATCCTTCAACAAAATGGCTTCGCTCTTCATCAAGCACCTTTTTATCTTTCTTTGAAACGGCTCTTCTTAATAAATCTGCTTCCCCCAGCTTAAAGCCTGCCATCTTTGCTGCAATCAGCATGATTTGCTCCTGATAGACGATGACCCCATATGTATCCTTTAAGATGTCATACAAATCTGGATGCGGGTAGGAGACTTTCACTCTGCCATGCTTTCGGTCGATAAAGAGCGGGATATTCTCCATCGGACCCGGGCGGTATAAGGCATTGACTGCCACGATATCTTCTAGACTAGAAGGTTTCAGTCGTCTCAGCACCTGGCGCATACCTTGTGACTCCAGCTGGAAAATTCCCGTAGTATCTCCCGCTGATAACAATTCAAACGTTTTCTGATCTTCATATGAAATGTCACTAAAGTTAATGTGGACGTTTTCCTGTCTTTCAATCTGGTTTTTAATGGATTCAATTAATGTTAAGTTTCTCAAACCTAAAAAATCCATTTTTAAAAGACCGAGATCTTCTAAATAATTCATCGCATATTGCGTCAAATACACTCCATCATGCCCTTCTTGAATAGGCACGACTTGTGTGAGCGGCTCCTCACTTAGGACAACGCCGGCTGCATGTGTTGACGTATGTCTTGGTAATCCTTCTACCTTTAAAGCGGTTTGAAACACTCTTTGCAGCTCTTCAGATTGCTGGAGCAGTGTTTTTAATTCTGAGGAGACCGCCACCGCTTCTTTCAGTGTCGTCCCTAGCTTTGATGGGATGAGCTTTGCAAGGCGATCTGCTGCTTTTGAATCAATTCCCATTACACGTCCGACATCTCTTAAAGCAGCCTTTGCGGCAAGTGTTCCAAACGTGACAATTTGTGCCACATGCATATCCCCGTATTTGTCTTTTACGTATGAAATGATTTCATCTCTTCTCGTGTCAGGAAAATCGATATCTATATCCGGCATACTGATTCGTTCAGGATTTAAAAAACGCTCGAATAAAAGCCCGTGACGGATCGGATCGACATCTGTAATAAACAGAACATACGCAACTAAAGAGCCTGCTGCTGATCCCCGGCCAGGACCTGTGACAATGCCATGATCATGAGCATACTTCATAAAATCCCACACAATGAGGAAATAATCACTGAAATTCATTTTTTGAATGATGCTCAGCTCATACTCAAGCCTTTTGATATATGTGTCATTTGAAGCAATCTGTCTTCGTTTCATGCCTTCTAGGCACACTCTTCGTAAAAACTGATCAGCTGTTGATTGATCAGGCGTCGGATAGGTTGGCAGTTTCGTCTGACCAAGATTTAAATCGACCTCGCAGCGGTTTGCAATCTCAACCGTTCTTGCCAGCAATTCTGGATTATCACCATACCACTTCATCATTTCTTCGGTCGATCTGAAATGCTTGTCTCCTTGGTCTTCCTCTATTTCTGATAACTGCTGGCCTGCTTTAATGGCCTTTAAACATGTATATGCGGTTTTGTCCTCTTGATGGATATAGTGGACGTCACCTGTTGCCACAAGCGGGATGTTCACCCTTTTTGAGAGTTCCCTGAGCTTATGAGACAGCTCTTCGTCCTGCTGAAACGGCTGAACGGCTAAATACACATGTTCCTCACCAAAAAGATCTTTTAAATGGCTGGCCGCATCCCTTGCTTCATCTAGCTGATCATGTTGCAGCAGCGTTTCAATATAGCCGGATACGCCTGGTGTGATGGCAATAAGGCCATGATGATAGGCTTTCAGCCATTTCTCTTTCAGGCCGGTTTTTGACTTTGATTTCAAGACACTGCTAATTTTGATCAAGTTTTGATAGCCTTCATTGTTTTTGGCAAGGAGGATCAAAGGATAAGCCTCTGTCTCTTGTTCATCTATGAAGACAGAAGCTGTTAAACCGATAATCGGCTTGATGCCATGTGTTTTACATTCCTTATAAAATTCAACCGTTCCATACATCACATGGTCATCCGTAAGAGCGAGCGCTTGATAGCCAAGTTCTTTCGCCTTTAATACGAGCTCCTTGACCTTCGCTGCACTGCTCAACAAGCTGTATCCACTGTGGACCTGAAGATGAACATAGGACATGCTTAATCCACTCCTTTCGTCTAAATTCATTCTTTCATTATAAAACGCGATGCGGTGAGAAACAAATGTTCTTTCTTTTCCGCTCGTTCATACTTGTCCAGCACACGCCATATATTGAATAGAGTGAGGTGGGAAAAATGGATGTGAAGGAAGCCTTTATTCCAAACTTTATTAGTTGTTATTTTATCGCACTGGGGGTTATTTTGGGCGGTGCAATTATAGGCGGGGTAGGTGCATATTTATCTGGTCAGCCACCGCTATCAATTATTTCAAGTCTTGCCAACCGCTTAAAAATTTGGGCACTTGTTGCGGCAATCGGTGGAACTTTTGATGCGGTCTATAGTTTTGAAAGAGGGATTTTCGAAGGGAACACACGTGATATTTTCAAGCAGATCTTGTTAATTATCTCTGCTATGGGCGGTGCGCAAACGGGGTATCTCCTGATTACGTGGCTCACTCAGGAGCATGTGTCGTCATGAGGGTGCCAGAGCTGTATAAACGTCCAAGCTGGCAGCGTTTTTTTGCTGGGATGATGTTCGGCGCAATTATCAGCTGGCTGATTTTCCTCTTTACGTACGGCACCTTTCAAGAGAAGCAAGTGACACTGCTCAGAAGCCAGCAGCACCATATGGACAGTCTGAAAGAACAAATCACACTCTATCGGGAAGATTTGCATAAATTAAATGAAGACAATAAGCAGCGTCTGCTTATTCAGAGCGTAGACGTTCACCTCGTCAACCGTGAGCAGTACAAAATCCCGGAGCCAGATACCTTGAAATTTGAAGATCAGGTGAAAGAGGATATCTCAGAGGTGATCACAAAGGATATTGAAAGTGTCTATAAAACAAAAGAGCTCTTAAAACGGACCGTGGAAAATAAAGAATATACGATTAGAGAAAAGGCATACCGCGCCAAAGTCACTGAGCTGACCATTTATACAAAGCTATCGCTTGAAGTGCGTATTTCCTTTGCTGAATAATAGATGATGTGGAATTTTTATGAATTTCTGCACTCAATGATCGCTTTTCACTTGTTATTTTTATACACTAAAAGAAGAACGAGATATTATCATAAGAAAGAGGTGAGAACAATGGAGGTTTACAGCTATCGTCAAATGGCACGAGACAAAGCAAGCCGGATTAAAGACGGCTTGTGTGCTTATGCTGAGACAGAAATGATGGCCCATTTAATTAAAAAAGAATTAAAGCATCAAAATCTCCAAGCCTATGAAGATTCAACTGACATCGGCTGCTGGTTTATCCCTGTATCCAAGTAACCCTTTTCTCAAAGAACAAAAAAAGAGAGAGGGACTTGAAGCCCCTCTCTCACGATGATGATTTACATACTTCTTCTAAATCACGCAAAATCTCATCTGCAACTGCCCAATCATATATGGACGCACCGGCTGCAAGCGGGTGACCTCCGCCATGATATTTTTTAGCAATGGTGTTAATGACGACGCCTTTTGAGCGGAATCTCACACGAATCTGATCGTTCTCTTCCACAAAAAAGACCCATGCCTTAATCCCTGCAATATTTCCAAGTGTCCCAACAAGCTGTGAGGCTTGCTGCGCTGTTGTTTGGAACGACTCCAAAATGTCACGTTTAATAAAAACAGAAGCTACGCCATTCTCTGATAAAGAGATATGTTGAAAAATATAGCCATTTAATTTCACGACATTCAAATCTGTCTCATACAATTGATTGAAAAGGTCTGATGATGAAAACGGATATTCGATGAGTTCACCCGCATATTTGAGTGTCTTTTTCGTTGTGTTTGGGAAAAGGAAACGGCCTGTGTCTCCTACAATGCCGGCATAAATCAGTTCTGCCGCCTTTGTATTCAGCTGATATCCTTCTTCTTTCCCCTCTAAATACAGCTCATAAATCATTTCACTAACAGAGCTTGCTTCTGTATCAACCCAAAGCAAATCACCATACGGATCTTCATTCGGATGATGATCAATTTTCATCAGCTTATCGCCCATTGAATAGCGCTGATCATCAATTCTAGCTTGATTCGCAGTGTCACAGACAATGACAAGGGCACCTTTGTACACTTCATCCGGCACGTCATCTAATTCATATAAAAATGAAAGAGATGGCTCAGGGGTTCCTGTCGCATAAATATTTTTTTCTGGATAGGTGGCACGCAAGATTTCCGTAAGGCCGCACTGTGATCCATATGCGTCTGGATCAGGTCTTACATGTCTATGAATGATGATGGTGTCATATAATGATATGGTTCTAATCAGTTCTTTTTTCATAAATACTCCTTCTTATGCGATACTCTTTTTATTATTAAATCATAAACTACCCAGACAGAAAAGTGAGGAATAGACAATTTATTCTAGTAAGCAAGCCTATTTACGTTTAAAATAGGGTTGTAACCACTTACAATGGAGGCTTGGCACATGCTTGTTTTGATTGTGTTTATTATTTGTTCTGCCATGTTTTATTTATACTACAAAGCAAAGAATGTCCGTACGAACCGGCCGGTCGAAAAGAAATTCTGGTCTGCCAAATCAAGTATGGCACTTGGCTGCTTTGTCCTGCTCTTCGGTGTGAATCAATTATTTTTAAACCGCTCGTCACTCGCATTTGTCATTGGGTTTGTTTTTGTTGCCGTTGGTATCGGCAGTACATGGGCAGGATATAAAGCCTATAAGCACTATCTTCCGCTCTTTTTAAAGGAAGGCGAAAAAGACCATGCATAATAGAGAAAGGGCTAAAATGAACTTTATTTTAGCCCTTTTTTGCCATTTATCCTCTCTCCATCAGCTGCACCATCAGCATCGCTTTCCCTACAATATTTGACTGGTGGTAAACTTCCACTTCCAGCTTTCCAAACTTGCGCCCAACTTCTAAAATATTCGGTTTGATCTGTATCGTGGATTCCATTTGAACCGGTTTTAAGAAATAGACGGAAAGACTTTCTACAATTAGCTCGCCTTTTTTATGAGACTTTAAGAAGCGGTTGGCTGATTCGATTAAAATTTGTGTAAACACACCGTACGAAATATTGCCGAGCTGATTTGTCATTTGCGGTGAGACTTCATATTGGTACACCGCATCAGTTTTTGGTTTTTCTGTCTCGGTCTCCTTAAATCCTCGTGACACGACATCATCCAGCTTTTCACCGACCTGCGGCTGCTTTTGAATCATTTGCAGCGCCTTCAGCACGTCCTGACGGCTAATCATCCCAATCAGCTTCGCATGATCATTTACAACTGGCAGCACCTCAATACCTTCCCACACCATCATTTGTGCAGCTGAAGCGACAGATGTTTTGCCAATGACGGTCAGCGGATTTTTCGTCATCACCTTTTCAATCGGTGTAGAACGGTCATGGCCCGCAATATCCTTAGAGGTCAAAATGCCGTGAATTTTCATTTGATCGTCTGCTACCGGGAACCGTCCGTGACCGGTTTCATAATTTTTTTCATACCATTTCTCAAGTTTGTCCTCTGGCGATAAATAGACGGTCCGTTCAATCGGCGTTAAAATATCCTCCACAAGCACAATTTCTTTTTTAATCAACTGGTCATAAATGGCCCGGTTAATGAGAGCCGCTACGGTAAATGTATCGTAGCTTGTTGATAAAATGGGCAGCTCAAGCTCATCTGCGAGCTGAATAATTTCATCATCTGTTGAGAATCCGCCCGTGACCAGCACAGCCGCTCCCGCCTCTAATGCTTGCCGGTGGGCATTGATTCGGTTTCCGACGATCAACAGGTTCCCAGCTGCTGTGTATCGCATCATTGCATCCAGTTCCATTGCACCGATGACAAATTTATTTAACGTTTTATGTAAGCCAGCTCGTCCGCCAAGCACCTGGCCATCAATGACATTGACTACTTCCGCATATGTCAGCTTTTCAATATTTTCTTTTTTCTTCTGTTCAATTCGAATGGTCCCGACTCGTTCAATGGTGCTCACGAACCCTTTATTTTCAGCATCTTTAATAGCCCGGTAAGCCGTGCCTTCACTGACTTTCATTTCTTTCGCTATACGCCGGACAGAAATTTTCTCTCCAACATCTAATGAATCAATATACGATAAAATTTGCTCATGCTTTGTCGCCAATCCCGTTCACCCTTTTTGTTTTCAGCGTTTTCATCTATATTTCATTATAAAGGCAGGAGGCTTTTAATAGCAATTTGTCTTTTACACGAGCACGATACAGGCAAATAAAAAAGCCGGCATTTGTGTGCCGGATTTAGATTGTTGACAAAGGGCTAAAATGTTGTTTATTTTAGCCCTTTGTCTTCGTTTCAGCGTGATAGAAAACCTTTGCAGTCTAGGAAGGACGGCTACTTTCACGGAGCGAATTTGGCATTCGTGAGCACCAGAGCGCAGGACTGACAAAGAATGCGAGGGTTTGTTTACATGCTGAAGCCGGCATTTGTGTGCCGGCTTTTCTTCCTATTGATTAAATGTCGATGGATTCTCCGCTGTTTAATACGTGACCCACGCCGCCATGCAAGCTGTCTGCAAATGCATGAGGATCTTGTTCAATCGGCGGGAATGTACTGTAATGAATCGGTACGACTTGTTTCGCACGAAGCCACTCTGCTGCGATTCTCGCATCGTCTGGTCCCATTGTGAAGTTATCACCTATTGGCAGGAAGGCGAGCTCAATATGATTCAGCTCCCCAATGAGTTTCATATCCGAGAAGAGAGCCGTGTCTCCAGCATGATAAATTGTTTTGCCTTCAGCAGTAAATAAAATACCGGATGGCATCCCTGTATACGTAATCGTTTTGGATTCTTCATCAATGACCGCTGAGCCATGGAACGCTTGCGTCAGCTTGACTTTACCAAATTCAAATTCACATCCGCCGCCAATAGAAAGCGGGTGCGTTTTCACCCCTTGCCAGCCTAAATAAGTGGCAAGCTCGAATGGCGCAATCACGAGTGCGTCATTGCTTTTAGCGATTTCAATGGTGTCACCGACGTGATCTCCATGCCCGTGCGTGAGCAAAATGACATCCGCTTTGACATCTTGCGGTTTGACATCTGTGTGCTTATTTCCATTTAAAAATGGATCAATCCAAATATGGTATCCGTTTGTTTCAATGTGTACGACTGAATGTCCATGATATGTAGCTTTCATGTAAGTATATCCACCTTTCGAATTTGATCTCATTTTGTCTATTCCCTTTTTAAAAAGCTGAAAAACTCAGTGTCTGTGAATCACATTAAGACCACCTGTTGCTTCAATGACGGTCCCTGTAATCAGGTCAGAGCGGTCATCACATAAAAAAGAAATAATACGACCGATATCCTCACCTGTCCCAGACCGGCCAATCGGTGTTTCATCGTCTTTTATCTGCCGGGCTTCCTCTATCGTTGATTCTTTCATATCACCCACAATTTTCCCTGGACAAACCATATTGGCCGTGATGCCATTTTCAGCTTCTTCAATCGCAATGGTTTTCGTCAATGACGCAAGGCCCACTTTTGCCGCTCCGAAGGCTGATCTGTGCATCCAGCCTGGCGCATGGTCTGCTCCTTGGAAGCCATATGTGATAATCCGGCCAAAGCCTTGTTTTCTCATCATAGGGATCACCATTCGGAACAAATGGAACACTGCGGATAGGTTGCCTTCCATCATTTGATACCATTCGTCTTCAGAGTAATCCGCGAGTTTTTTTCGTTCAAAAATATAAGGTCCAGCATTATTGATCAAGGCATCAATCCGCCCAAATCGCTCTGCTGCGAGCTCGACCATGTGTTTTAAATCTTCTTTGTTTGTCACATCGCCTTGGACAAATTGAAGCTTTTCTTCGTATTCTTGCAGTTCTTCTTTCATCTGCCGGACAGCTTCATCATCACTTCGATAATTCACTGTCACAGAATACCCCATATTCAGTAAAGACTCGGTGACTTTCCTGCCAAGCCCTTTAGAACCCGCTGTTATTAATGCGTGTCGCACACAATCTCCTCCTAAAGCAAAGGTTGCAAGTTCATGTGTTTCTTTTATTATCTTTACTTTACTATAAACCGGCTCCCTTCGCACTTTTGAACCCTTTAACAATGAGGGAAAAACCGTATAGGGTGATTCATCCACTTTTTCATATCCCATGAACCATGGATATCAAGAAGCAGCGAAACAAACCGATAGCATTCTCTCGCCTAATGAAGCTGACGAGGAAGCGGGCAAATCTCTTCATAGCCTAATTGAACAGATTGTGCAGCTTCTTTCGTCAACAGGTATTCGAGTGCAATAAAATCAAACGCAGCTGGTCCAAATACAACATATTCTGTATCAACTAGACTCGTTACTTGATCATCGTCTTCAATATATTGCGAGGGGTCTAAATCAATTAAAATGAGACTGGCTGAATCAGGAGGACTTAGCTTTTCAAGCTTTTGCTGTACCTTTTCTGCATAATCCTGATATTCAGACTGATCAGCGTAATAGCGGCTGATGAGTTTGGAGACTGCCTTTTTTAACAGCGCATGGAATTCTCTCAAATGTCTCTTTTCTCCCCCGTATACTGCTCCGAAAAAGTTTGTTCGATATGCATGAAGATGCGCTAGTTTCCTCCCGTAATCCCTATAGAAGTGTGCTGAACGGCCCTCAAAAGATGTTAAAGGGATTCCTGCTACTTTTTCCATGACATAAAATTGTCTCCCTGCCTTCTTCACTTTACGAACAACTTTCGGAATATGAAAGGAATTCGTATGAGCCAGCTTTTCATTGATTTCATCAAGATGCTCTTGTACAGTACGGGCATCTACTCCATAAATCAAGTTGATCCCATACACAAATTCACTTTCTTCTCTTGCAGTTTTTGGAGATTTCACTACATATTCCGTTTGGTCTTGTAAGGAAATCAGCCACACATCATTAGCCCGGCCATCGTATGGTTCTCCTAACGTTTTCACTGATACGATAGGCTGATCAAACAAAGCCTGAAGCGTTTTCTTCATGAACTGTTGTCACTCCTTATTCAGCTTGACACTGGTATGCTTTCCTTTTCTCCAGTGAAGATCAATCTCCTTTTTCCCATGACAAAAAACCATCCGTATAAATAGACTGACATAGCAGAATGAGACACGAATAAAACACCCTTATTAGGCTGACATGCTACCAAATGTTTTTGGTGCGTGGTAGCCTAATTTTTCTTGGATACGCTCTTCATTATAATACTTGATGTAACGATCGATTCGTTGCCTGACATCTTTTTCTGATATAGAGTTGAACTTTGTAAACATAAATTCCTCTGATTTTAAGCTAGAATGGAATGATTCAATCACTGCGTTATCCCAACAGTTGCCTCGTCTAGACATACTGCTTGTGAGGTTCCTTACCCCTAGCTCCTTTTGATATGCATACGAACTGTATACACTTCCTTGATCTGAATGCACAAGTACATCTTTAGGTGAATTCCTTTTCTCTAAAGCTGCCCTCAGTGTGTCCAATATGAGTGATGTCTGTTGGTGATCATCTAGGGTATAGGCAACAACTTCGTTGTTGTATAAATCCATCATGGTCGAAAGATAGAGCGTTCTCGGTCCATACTGAATATAAGTAATATCGGTTACCCATTTTAAATTCGGGTGTATTGCGGTGAAGTTCCGATTTAATATATTTGGGGCAATGATGACAGATTCCCCTTGTGATTTCCATTTCCTTTTACGCTTCACACGACATTGAAGATGGTGTTTTTGCATGATGCGCTGTACAGTATTTCGGTTTCGTTTGATATCATATTGGCGCTGAAGCAGCTTTCGGATCTTACGGTGGCCGTACCGGAACGACGTTTCGGTACATAAGGAAATAACAGCCTTCTCCACTTGTGATTTTTCACGTATTCCTTCGGATACCCAGCGATAATAGGTCGATCTGGCGATCTGCAAAATACTTAAGACAGACGTTACTGTATAGTTCTTCCGTAATCTCTCGATCAAATACAAGGCTACTCCTTTTTCAACTCCTCTACGATCTCCAAATACTTTTTTAGAATTTCATTCTCCATCTTAAGGTGTTCAATCTGCCTATTTACTTTTTCCTCTTTGGATACATTGTCAGGTCCATGTCCGAAGCTATATTGTTTTCCAATTGGCTGATCGAATCGATGTAACTGATTTTCTCGATACCACTTCATCCATGTTTTAATCTGAGATACATTCTTTATATGATATTTATCCATAATTTGTTGATTGGTAAACTGCCCGCTTAATTTATCTTTCACAACTGCCCATTTTATTTCAGCTGAATATCTGTTTTTTTTCATAAAAAATACCCTCCAAATTATCACTTAGTTTAAGTGTATCACTTGAAGGGTGTTTTTTTATGTCCCATTTGACTAGGTTAGTCTAAAACGAATGGTTTTGGCGAATTATGCTAGGCAGGCTTTTGCTTTTTCTAAAGCGAGCTGAATTTGTTTGAATCCAGTTCCACCTGCACTTGTTCTTTTTTCAACAGCAACATACGGATCAAGAACAGTGTAAATGTCTTGTTCAAAGAGGCCGCTTGCTTCTGTAAATGTTTCAAATGGAAGGTCACTTAAATAGATGCCTTTTTGAATGCATGTATACACAAGCTTCCCAACGATTTCGTGTGCTTCACGGAATGGCATGCCTTTTTTCGCAAGGTAGTCTGCCACTTCGGTCGCATTTGAGAAATCTTCTTTTGTTGCTTTTTTCATGACATCTTCGTTCACTGTCATTGTTTGAATCATGCCTGTGAAGATTTGCAGGCTGCCAGCGATCGTTTTCACCGTATCAAACATGCCTTCTTTATCTTCTTGCAAATCTTTGTTATACGTAAGCGGCAAGCCTTTCATAATGGTGAGCAGCCCCATCAGGTTGCCATATACCCGCCCTGTTTTTCCGCGGATCAATTCAGCCATATCCGGGTTTTTCTTTTGCGGCATCATGCTGCTGCCTGTTGCGTACGTGTCATCGAGCTCAATGAATTTGAATTCTTGAGAACACCATAAAATGATTTCCTCACAAAGACGTGAGAGATGCATCATCACAAGGCTGCTATTGGACAAGAACTCTAAAATGAAATCACGATCACTCACGCCATCAAGGCTGTTCTCGTAAATATGGGCAAAGCCAAGCAGCTCTGCTGTATATTCGCGATCAATCGGGAATGTCGTTCCCGCTAACGCCCCGCATCCAAGTGGTGACACATTAATCCGCTTCAATGAATCTTGAAAACGCGCTTTGTCCCGCTCAAGCATCCAAAAGTAGGCGAGCATATGATGAGCAAAGGAGATAGGCTGTGCACGCTGTAAGTGCGTATATCCCGGAAAAATTGTTTCAACGTGCTGTTCAGCTTTTTCTACAAGCACTTTTTGAAAAGAAGAGATCAGCTCAATGATATGCTCTACTTGGTTATTCAAATATAAATGCATATCGGTTGCGACCTGATCATTCCGGCTTCTCGCTGTGTGTAATTTGCCGCCAAGCGGACCAATCTCATCAATGAGCATTTTTTCAAGGTTTAAATGAATGTCCTCATAATCCACTGAGAATTCAAGTTCATCGGCCTCTGCCTTTTTCATGAGCGTATTCAGTCCGTCTTTGATTGCAGCGGCCTCCTCATCACCGATGATACCGCATTTATTCAGCATACTTGCATGGGCAAGGGAGCCGGTCAGATCTTCTTTGACTAATTGTTTGTCGAAATGAATGGATGCACCAAACTCATCGACCCATTTTTCTGGTGTTTTTTGAAATCGGCCTCCCCAAAGCTTTTTCATGCTTTAACCTGCTCCTTTTTGTTCACGATGCTGTTTACTTTTGTTGGTAAACCCCAAAGGTTAATAAATCCTACAGCTGCATCATGATCGAATTCATCTGCTTTTGTGTAAGTTGCTAGATTTTCATCATAAAGTGAATATGGTGATTTACGTCCTTCTACAATAGCATGACCTTTAAATAGTTTCACACGTACAACACCTGTTACGTTCTTTTGCGTTTCTTGTAAGAATGCATCTAGTGCTGATTTAAGTGGTGAGAACCATAAGCCGTTGTATATTAATTCAGCCATTTTTTGCTCAACGATTGGCTTAAAATGTGCTACTTCTTTGACAAGCGTTAAGTCTTCAAGTTCTTTGTGTGCTTTTAATAGGGTAACTGCACCTGGGCACTCATACACTTCACGAGATTTGATCCCAACAAGACGGTTTTCAACGTGATCGATTCTGCCTACACCATGCTGGCCAGCAACTTCATTTAAATGAAGGATCAGATCAGATAATGAATACTGAATTCCGTCAATAGCTGTTGGTTTTCCTTTTTCAAACGTGATTTCAATGATTTCAGGTGTGTCAGGTGTTTTTTCAAGTGGATTTGTCAGATCATAAGCACCTTCTGGCGGCGCTGCCCAAGGATCTTCTAAAATACCACATTCGTTACTTCTGCCCCAAAGGTTTTGGTCGATTGAATATGGGCTGTCTAGGTTAATCGGAATCGGAATACCGTGCTTTTGTGCATAGGCGATTTCTTCATCACGTGACCATTTCCATTCACGCACTGGTGCAAGAACTTCTAGGTCTGGATTCAATGCTTTAATTGATACTTCAAAACGAACTTGGTCGTTTCCTTTACCTGTACATCCGTGTGCAACGGCAACTGCATTTTCTTTCTCTGCGACTTCCACTAATTTTTTAGCAATGAGCGGACGAGATAGTGCAGACACTAGCGGGTATTTTCCTTCATACATCGTGTGTGCTTGCAGTGCAGCAAGTGCAAATTCTTCAGCAAACTCTTCTTTTGCGTCGATCATGTAAGATTGAACAGCTCCGACTTGAAGTGCTTTTTGCTGAACGAATGCTAAATCTTTTCCTTCACCTACGTCCAGACAGCAAGCAACAACTTCGTATCCTTGCTCCTGTAACCATTTAACTGCAACAGAGGTATCAAGACCTCCGGAATATGCTAATACGACTTTTTTATTTTGTGACATGTTTGAAAAGCTCCTCTCGCTTGTTTTGATTCTGTGAATGTTTTTTGCATAAAAATAAGTTTTAATTTATAAACATGCATTTAGTATGTATACACTGTAACAAGGAAAAATTGTTTTTTCAACCCCTTTATGAAAAAAACTCTGCCAAATTTTCTTGGCAGAGTCATTTTGGGCTATTTTCGATCTTTTTCAAGCTCTCGCAACACATGAGGAAGCTCTGGAATAATGAGTTTGGTCATGGCTAACCGAACTGCTCCGGTAGAGCCTGGTGTGGCAAAAACGGCTTTTTGGTTAATCACCCCTGCCGTCGCTCTAGATAAGATCGCGGCTGATCCAATATCTTCTGTATAGCTCAGCATGCGAAAAATTTCTCCAAAGCCCGGCAGCTCTTTGGAGAAAAGAGGTGTAATGGATTCAATCGTGACATCCCTTGCTGCAATTCCTGTTCCTCCATTTAATAAAACAGCATCAATCTTCGCTTCACTTGTTCCTTCTAAAACGGCGTCTTGAATTGCTCCAATATGATCTTTCACAATATCGTATGCAAGAATGAGATGTCCTTGTTCTTTAAGCAAATCAATCATCAGACGGCCGCTTTTATCTGTTTCCTTTGTCCTTGTATCACTGACGGTAATGACTTTTACATGAAGCCTCGCTTTCGCTTCGCGTTTATGTTCTTCGACGCTCATATCTTCACACCGCTCCTTTCATATTGCCTCACATTATAGCATGCTGATTTCAATAGAAAAAAGCTCTTTTCCGATGGGGAAAAGAGCTTTAAAAGGATGTTACGCTAAACGCATAACGTCTCTTGCAATCATGACTTCTTCGTTCGTTGGAATCACAATGACTTTTACAGGAGAGTGAGGATAGCTGATGAATGCTTCTTCGCCTCTCATGTTGTTAAGAGATGGGTCCCAGTATACGCCCATGAATTCTAGACCACGAAGTACACGTGCTCTCACTTCTGAGCTGTTTTCACCGATTCCAGCTGTGAAGATGATCGCATCTACACCATTCATTCTCGCTGCATAAGAACCGATGTACTTATGAATTCGGCTTGCAAAAATATCTAGTGCTACTTCAGCACGGTCGTTTCCTTCTTCTGTCGCTTCTTCGATATCACGAAGATCACTTGAAAGACCAGACACACCTAAAAGACCACTCTTCTTATTCAAAGTAGAAAGAACTTCTTCCGCCGTATGACCAGTTTTCTCCATAATAAATGGAATAAGGGCAGGGTCAATGTTACCTGAACGTGTACCCATTGCCACACCTGCAAGTGGTGTAAAGCCCATTGACGTATCGATTGATTTTCCGCCTTCTACTGCCGCGATACTTGCACCATTTCCAAGGTGGCAAGAAATCAAACGAAGCTCTTCTAGAGGACGGCCTAATAGCTCGGCTGCACGCTCTGTGACGAACTTATGGCTTGTCCCGTGGAATCCGTATTTACGAATACCAAAGTTTTTGTAGTAGTCGTACGGAAGGCTGTATAGGTAAGACTGCTCTGGCATTGTTTGGTGGAACGCTGTATCGAACACAGCGATCGCTGGTACGTCAGGCAGAATTTGTTTGAATGCTTTGATTCCTACAACGTTTGCAGGGTTGTGAAGTGGTGCAAGCTCTGAAAGCTGATCAATGTCATTGATGACTTCATCTGTTAAAACAACAGAATCGCTGAATTTTTCTCCGCCGTGAACGACGCGGTGTCCTACGCCATCAATTTCATTAAAGTCTTTGATGATGTTAAATTCAATTAGTTTTTCAAGTAGCATTTTAACCGCTACTGCATGATCTGGAATATCTGTGACTTCTGTTTTCTTTTCTCCGTCTACAGAAATTGTGAAGATACTGTTATCCATTCCAATTCTTTCAACAAGCCCTTTTGTTAAAACAGTTTCTTCTGGCATGTCGAACAATTGGAATTTAAGAGATGAGCTTCCTGCGTTGATTGCAATAATTTTGGACATTACTGTCGCTCCTTTTACTCAGTTGTTATATAAGGTTTCACGTTTTTTCGGTGCTATATTCAACCTGTTTGAACGGGTCTTTTATAGTTTAACGATAAGTCCGAAAAATATCTGACTTTTTCATTTAAACATTGAAAACTTTGCATTTCAAGTACACCTTCGAACTGTTACCGCTTACATCGATAAGTCGTTATTTTCTGAATAATAAAATAGCCAGACATCACTCTGGCTATTCTTTCGTTTCTTTTTCTTCTATAAACCATTGGTCTAATTTTCTCATGACGCCAACCATTGCTTCCTTCTGTGAGAAAGATGGCAGATTGGCAAATAGCATACGTTTCGGTGCTTCGAGCCCCTCTTTTTTCTTTTGCATCACAAATAAGCTTTTGGCATGCTTTTTGTCTTTGAACATGGAGACTGGCAGCTGAATTAACGCATTCATATATGCATGTTCTTTGATGAAATCCTTTAATTGTACGCTTTCTTTTCCTTCAAATAAATCGTTTGGAATGATGAAGAATAAGAAGCCGCCTTCTTTCGTGTAACGAAGACTTTGCTCAATGAATAAATAATGCGCAAAGGAATGACCTTCTTTTGCCTTCAATTCATAGTCTTTAGCGCGCTCATCATTTGGATAATACCCGACAGGAAGACTGCATACAGCAACATCTGCTGGTGAGATAAGAAGCGGCTCAAGGCTGTCCTGGTGAAAAAGTTCTACTTCTTTTTCTTCTAAGTTCGCCTGTGCCCACGCAATTTTAATGAGCACATCATCAATTTCAGAGGCAAAACCGCGTGTTGTTTCTGCTGTTACATTGTTGAGGACCGCAAGCAGTAAATTCCCTGTACCCGCAGCTGGATCAAAGACAACCAGCTCTTTTTGTCCTTCTAAAAATTTATTGACCAAATAGCTGACAAACAGACCAATTGTATCAGGTGTCATCTGCCGGTTTGGATGTGAAATATCTTTTTGTCCTTTCAATACGGCGAGCTGAAACGCTTTACGAATCTGCTCATGATCATAAGAGGCGAAATCTGCTTTCTCTATTAAATCTTTTAGTAAACCGTTTCGATCATTTGCCTGGAAAAAGGCTTCTCCTGCTTCTGCCAATGCTTCAATATAGGAAATGTTCTGTTCCTTTTTTAAACGAATTGAAGCTGTATCGAGCAGCTCAAAAATCGTACTCACTTGATCTTTCTGCAATGCTTTTCTCTCCTCGCTTTGTTAAAAGCTATATGTTCTCATTGAAAAGAGCCCCAGTATGAAGCCGGAGCTCTTGTCGATGCTGCTTTTATAACAGTGATTTCGCAGCCTCAATGGCTTTTTCATAATTTGGATGATTTGTTGCTTCGCTTACGTACTCAGTGTAAACCACTTTTCCGTTTGGGTCTAATACGAAGACCGCACGCGCCAATAAACGCAATTCTTTCATATATACACCAAACGCTTCACCAAATGACATATCTCTATGATCAGATAATGTTTCGACATTTTCAATTCCGTTTGCTCCGCACCAGCGTGCTTGTGCAAATGGAAGGTCTGCACTAATGGTATAAATATTGACTGGACCTAAACCGGCTGCCTCTTCATTGAAACGTCTTGTTTGTGCGTCACACACACCTGTATCAATAGAAGGAATCACTGAGATAATCGTCACTTTTCCTGTTAAATCAGAAAGTGAAACTTCCCCTAGTGAGTTCGTTAATACCGTGAAATCTGGAGCCTGCTCGCCTACTTTCACTTCATTTCCTACAAGCGTTACTGGGCTCCCTTTAAATGTGATCGATGCCAAAACAATTCCTCCCTTATCAAATGTATGGTTCTATCATAGTAGAGAAAGCAAAAAACTGCAAAGCCTAATCGTCCATTTTGAAAAAAAAGTTAACTGCAGGGCAGCTAACTTTTTAGAGGTCTATGTCATCTAGTTTTCGTTCTTTGTGACGATGCTCCCGTTCATCCTTCTTAAACATGTGCTGAAGACGTTCAATTGCTTGAGGAGCAGAATCCAATATTTTATCGAGCAGATGTGTGTGTTCATCCAAATGAAGCATTCGAACGCCATTTGTTCCCACAATTAAAAAGGCGATTGGTGTAATCGATACTCCGCCACCGCTTCCGCCTCCAAATGGGAGTCTCGGTTCTTTTCGTTCTTGTTCATCAGACCGTTTTTCTTTCTTTTGATTACCGTTGAATTCACTGCCGCCGGCTGCAAATCCAAAACCAACCTTTGACACAGTGAGAATGACACTGCCATCAGGGGTTTCGACTGGATCGCCGATGATCGTGTTCACATCAATCATTTCTTTTAAGTTTTCCATCGCTGTCTTCATCAGACCTTGGATTGGATGATCTGCCATTTTCGGGTTCCTCCTTAAACAGATGATTCATTCTTCGTTGCTTGAAGAGAGGCATTTTTTCTCGCCTTTCTCCCTTTTAACCAATGGACAAGTAATCGAATGGCTGCAAGCATAGCATGTCCAATCCGAAAATAAGCTATACATGCAAAGTGTGTCTGTGATACATTGTGCTGAAAAGTGGGAATCACTTCATAGACGGGCTTGTGCTTAAAGGTGAGATGCTCCTGCATAAAGGCAAGAAGTGCTCCTTTGACTGACCACACACCCCCGGCTGCTACACCTGTTAAAGCTGCGTCATGAAAACCAATCCACGTGGACCAGTGAAATGAGACGATTTTTATATGAATGAAGAACTTTCGCATGATCCGGTTTAGATCGACAATCTCTTTTGTAATACGCTCCATTTGATGAAGGATTTCCTTTACATCACGTTTTCCTACTTTTTTATGTGTGGTTTCTTTTTCGTGACTCGGCGTTTTGGAGCTGGCCATTTTCTTTTCACGAATATCAATCGTTTGATCTTCCGTATTCACTTTCACCATCGGAATGTCTTTCTTCAGTCTGACAATTCCATATAAGGTGACGATCTTCACCGCAATATGGTCATTGTCATTTGCATGTGAATAGTCCAGTGAAATGGTCACTTTCATAAAGATCAATAAGATCACAAGGAACAAAAAAGCTGCGATCCAAACGTACAGCACTGTGCTCACTTCCTCCATAACAAATGATGCTTCCTCTACGATTATGGCTTTCCTTCTGGATTTTATACCCAATCATTAAAAAAAGAGTTTGACCGGTACCCGGCCAAACTCTCCTTGATTATGCGTTTGATTCTGTTTTTTCATATAAATGTTCATGAACGACCACCGTATCTGCAAAGTAGTCATGAACCCCTTGCTTTTTCGGCGTGAACCCAACCACAGCATAGAGAACAAAAAGCGTATTAATATATCGCCCCACAATTTCTCTAAAGAAAATGACATCCCATGACAGCTTCTTCTCAGGCTGAAGTGAGACGACTTTGATTCCAAACACCATCTTTCCAAGTGTTTGTTGGAAAATCTTCGTCATGATCGCAAAATAAAGCAGAAAGACAATTGTGGTTGTGACGGAAAATGGGGAAAACCAGCCTCCACCTTTTGACCAGCCAAAGACACTAAAGATTGGAGAAACCGTCAAATGGTTAACACCCCATACGACGAGCCAATCTAGGATAAATGCCCAAAATCTAATCCAGAAACCTGCAAAAGCCTGCGCTTCAATTGAAGTGCGCTTCGCAAGAGCCGGCCCTGATTCTTTCTCTTGGCTGCGACTTTCCGTTACTTCATCGAATGTAGAATCCATCTATGATCCCTCCTTTATTTTGAATAGAGATACATCGGTTTAGACCCATTTGAGCCAGCCAGTGTTTCTTTTAAGTTCAGAAAATCAATTTCGCTTTTAAAGAGCTTGCTTGCACTCATGTTGAAAAGAGAGTTCCAGCCAAAGCTTTGTGAATAGCTGATCACTGTTGCTCCTTTTAAGCCTTTTTCATTTTTCTTCATTGCTTTTAGCGCATCTTCATAGTATCCAAGCTCATCCACTAATCCGTTTGATTTCGCCTGTGTTCCGTCATAGACTCGGCCGTCAGCAATTTTCTTGACGTTTTGTTTTGACATCCCGCGTCCTTCAGAGATCACTTTCACAAAACCTTCATACGAGTTATCGACCATGCTCTGCATGATGTCGCGCTCATCTTTTGTCATATCACGATTTGGAGACATGATGTCTTTATATTTTCCACTTTTAATGGTTTCATATTTAATGCCTAAATTATCTGCCAGCTTTGCATAATTCAAGCTTTGCATGATGACCCCTAGAGAGCCTGTTAACGTTTCAGGTGAAGCAAAGATTTTTTTCGCTGGAGTGGATACATAATAGCCGCCAGAAGCCGCCATTGAACCCATGGAAACATAAATTGGTTTCTTCGCTTTTTTTACTTCTTCTAATTTTTTATGTATTTCAGCACTTTCATAGACACCGCCGCCAGGAGAGTTGACGCGCAGCAAGACACCTTTGACAGACGCATCGTCTTTTGCTTTATCTAATTCTTTTAAGAACGCACGATGATCATACGCTTCCCCGCCTAAAAGGCTAGATGCACCGCCGTTATCTTGAATCGTACCATTAATCTCAAGTACAGCAATTTTACTCGCTCCGCTGCCATCCTCTAGTACCTTTTCTTCGATTTCGTCCCCAAATTGATAGCTCATCTTATTATCATTGAAGCTTTCATACAAGGCCGTCGTGATACTAATCACAATCGAAAAGCCGAAAACACCAAGTGCAATGATTAAGGCTACCCATCTTTTCGCATTCATTTCTTTCTCCTCCTTTTTGTCTCACTTCGTTCATACGAATACACACATGAAATGTTTCACAGAAACTGTGGTTTTTTTACATTTCATTTCAACATGATAGCACCGATGTGAAATCATGATCAACTTTACATCTTCTATCATTTGCTCGTCATGATGAAAAATTGGCTATTTTATCCTCTCCCTATATCTAATAGCTCAGACTATCTTCACAACGAAACGCCCAGACCTCTCTTTCTTCCAAAATGAGCTGTTAAATTATGCTCAAATCCAGCATTATCTAATCACTTACAATGACTCATTTCTAAAAAAGGGAGCTTCTCTCATGATATGCGTCTTTCTAATATTTTTACTTTCATATGAAAAAAGTGTAAAATATGAACAAGGGTTTTCTATGTAAGCCCTTTACTACTAGAAATCTATTTTTGACAACAAAGGGGAGAACGTCAATGACAGACAATCGTCGCAATGTATTTTTCTTTTACAAAAAAGATCATGAATTGGATGGACACATTTCTTCTCTGGAGAAGCTCGCTACCGATCAAGGCTTTCACGTCGTAAAGCGTGCAGAAGATGCCCATATCATCGCTTCTATTGGTGGAGATGGCACCTTTCTTCAAGCGGTCCGCAAAACGAACTTCCGGGATGACTGCTTGTATGTAGGGGTATCAAAAACAGAGAATTCGCACCTATACTGCGATTTTTCGTTAGAACATTTTGATCAAATGATTGATGCCATGAACACTGAACAGATTGAAGTGAGAAAATATCCGATCATCGATGTAAGCGTTGACAGTATCAACCAGTTCCATTGCTTAAACGAACTGTCGATCCGCTCTAGCATCATTAAAACATTTGTCATCGATGTGTATATAGATGATTTCCATTTTGAAACCTTTAGAGGCGACGGGATGATTATTTCCACGCCGACTGGCTCAACAGCCTACAATAAATCGGTAAACGGTGCCGTGGTTGATCCGATGCTCCCTTGTATGCAAGTTACAGAGCTTGCATCGCTAAACAACAACTCGTACCGTACACTCGGTGCTCCTTTCATCTTAAGCAGTGATCGTAAGCTAACGCTGAAAGTTGTGCAAGACGGGAACGACCATCCGATTATCGGGCTTGATAACGAAGCGCTTGGCACAAAACACGTCAAACAAATCGACATTGGCCTTTCAGGAAAAGTCATTAAAACAGTGAAATTAAAAGACAACTCCTACTGGGAAAAAGTAAAACGCAGATTCCTTTAATCAAAAGCTCCTTTACGGGGCTTTTGTTTTCTTTTCAGCGTGATAGAAAACCTTTGAAGTCTAGGAAGAGTGAGCACCGGAACGGAGCGAATTTGACATTCGTGAGTACCGGAGCGCAAATCTGACACCGAATGCGAGGGTTTGTCTACACGCGAAAAGCTCCTTTACGGGGCTTTTTTTCATGTCTTTTCATTCAAGGTCATGGTGTCTTTGAAAAGATATGGTATGATGTCACAAGTATACATGTACGAAAAGGAGAACACGATGCCATTACAACATTTTGATCAATATCCATTAAGCGATGAATTGAAACAAGCGCTAGAAGCGCTTCATTTTCATACACCTACACCCGTCCAGCACGAGACATTATCCGTTGCTTTTTCAAAGCAGGACCTCATTGTCAAATCTCAGACAGGCAGTGGCAAAACAGCAGCCTACGGTCTGCCAATTTGTGAAATGGTGGATTGGGCTGAGAATAAACCTCAAGCCCTCATCCTCGTCCCAACAAGAGAACTTGCCATGCAGGTCAAACAGGACCTTACAAGCCTTGGACGATTGAAAAGAATCAAAGCCGCAGCCATTTTTGGAAAAGCCCCTTTTCAAGCCCAAAAAATAGAGCTTGCACAAAAGAACCACATTGTATGCGGAACACCAGGACGAGTGTTGGATCACCTTGAGAAAGGTACTCTTTCCTTAGAAAACCTTAAATTTTTCGTGTTAGATGAAGCGGATGAAATGCTGAACATGGGATTTATTGATCAAGTCTCTTCTATTATTCAACATCTGCCGCCAAAGCGGATGTCGATGTTATTTTCAGCGACGATGTCTGATGAGATGAAGAAATTAAGTGAACAGTTTCTACAATCACCAAAAGTGATTGAAATTGCACAGGAAGAAACGTCTGTTCCACAAATCACCCACACCGTGATTGAAACAGAAGAAGAAGCAAAATTCTCTCTTCTTCAGCGTACGATCGTGATTGAAAATCCAGATAGCTGCATTATTTTCTGTAATACACAGGACCGAGTGAACGAACTCACAATGAAGCTTGATGAGTGGGATGTGCCCTGTGACAAAATTCATGGAGGCATGAGACAGGAAGACCGTTTCGCTGTCATGGATGAATTCAAAAACGGTGAGTTCCGTTATTTGATCGCAACCGATATAGCAGCCCGGGGTATTGATGTCAGTGATATGACACATGTGATTCATTATGACCTCCCCTATGAAAAAGAGCGCTATATTCACCGAACAGGAAGAACAGGCAGAGCGGGAAAAAGCGGGAAAACCATTGCATTTATGACGAGAAATGCAAAACCTCTGATTGATGAATTAAAAGAGGAAGCAGGTATTGATTTCAAGACGCAGCCATCCCCAACAAAGGAAGAAGCAGAGCAGCATGTCGAACGCTTTGAAGAAAAGATTGAAACGCCGATTCAAAAGGAAAATAAACAGGCAGGCGTTGAAAAAAATATAATGAAGCTTTATTTTAACGGCGGGAAGAAAAAGAAGCTGCGGGCTGTTGATTTCGTTGGGACCATTGCCAAAATAGACGGCGTTGCCTTTGATGACATTGGAATTATTACCATCCAAGATACGAAAACATACGTCGATATTCTTAACGGCAAAGGCCCTCTTGTGCTGAACGCCATGCGCCACACAACCATTAAAGGAAAGCAGTTAAAAGTACATGAAGCACGTGCATAAAAAGTGAAGGCTAAGCGCCTTTACTTTTTTTATTTAAAATAAAATAAGCTTACAACCCTTGAACCATCAGCCTTTTCTGCGTCCAACATGACAAATGTCATATTGAATACATGATGGGTGCTACTATGAGCATGACACCTTTCCTTCTATACTTTGAAGTAGAAAGAAACGGAAAGGACTTGAACGTTCATGACGACTTCAACAAACACACAGCAGCAAGCGACTTTAAGAAAACAAGTAGGTCAATTTTCTGGTGCTGATTCAAAAAAAAGTATCATGCAACTCTTTAATACATTTATTCCATTTTTGGGGCTTTGGTTTCTTGCCTATTATAGCCTGAACATCTCCTACCTTTTAACCCTCTTCTTTGCGGTGATTGCAGCTGGTTTTTTAGTACGTGTCTTTATTATTTTTCACGACTGCTGCCACCAATCCTTTTTTAAACAGAAGCCGCTGAATCACCTGTTTGGTTTCATAACGGGTGTACTCACCCTTTTCCCTTATCTTCAATGGCAAAGAGATCATTCAATTCACCATGCCACGAGTAGTAATCTAGACAAACGAGGTACTGGCGACATTTGGCTCCTGACAGTCAAAGAATATCAAGAAGCATCAGCTTGGACGAAGTTTCGCTACAGATTTTACCGTAATCCTTTTGTGATGTTTATTTTAGGACCGATCTTTGTATTTCTCTTAAAAAACCGTTTCAACGTCAAAAATGCTCGTAAAAAAGAGCGCTGGAACACGCATTTCACAAACGTGAGCATCATTGCACTAGCAGCTGCAACGTGTCTTCTTTTTGGCTGGCAGGAGTTCCTGCTTGTCCAAGGTCCAATCTTCCTGATCTCAGGATCAATCGGCGTATGGCTGTTTTATGTGCAGCATACATTTGAAGATTCTTACTTTGAAGCAGATGAACATTGGAATTATGTGCAGGCGGCAGTAGAAGGCAGTTCTTTTTACAAATTGCCAAAGCTTCTTCAATGGTTAACAGGCAATATCGGCTATCACCATGTTCATCATTTAAGTCCGAGGGTACCGAATTATCACTTGGAGCATGCACATGATCATAGTGAGCCGCTTCAAAATGTGCCAACCATCACTTTAAAAACAAGTATCGAATCAATGAAATTTAGACTTTGGGATGAAGAAACGAAAGCATTCGTTACCTTTAAAGAAGCACGGCAATCTAAGAAGATGCCCGCACCTGTCATTAAAGGAGACATTCTAAAGAAAAATGCATAATTGGTGCAAGCTCTTTCTTACTCTAGAAGGAGCTTGTTGCCATTTACAGGATGCAACCGTAAGTTGAATTTGATAAAGTAAGGAAAAGAACGAAAACGGAAAAGGTGGCACACGGATGAAAAAACAGTTTAAAATTCAAAAATTGCATGGGATTTCCCCCTATATATGGGCCATTTTTTTCATCCTGCCCTTCTATTTTATTTTAAAGACGCCTACGACTTTAGGTATTGTCATTGGCATTATTTTGAACGTGGTTTTTTTCGGAGTGTATCGTTTTGCCTTTGTCGCAAAAGGCTGGTCTTTATATGTCTTCGGTCTTTTATTGATTGCGATTTCGACTGGCTATGTGATGCTCTACAGCTACATTTATTTCGCTTTTTGCATCGCCTATTTCAATGGGCACATTAAAAGAAAAGTCCCTTTTTATATTTTATACTATATTCATCTAGGGAGCGCCGCCGTAGCCGTGAACTTTAGCTTGATTTTAAAAAAGGGCTGGTTTCTCACACAAATTCCTTTTGTTGTGATCACACTTATTAGTGCCATTCTCCTTCCTCTCAGCATTCGAAGCCGAAAAGAACGTGAACGCCTTGAAGAGAAATTAGAAAATGCCAATGAACGGATCGCCGATCTTGTAAAGATTGAAGAAAGGCAGCGTATCGCACGTGATCTGCATGACACCCTTGGACAAAAGCTTTCTCTTATCGGTTTAAAAAGTGATCTTGCCCGCAAACTCGTCTATAAAGATCCTGAGCAGGCTCGTGCTGAGCTGAAAAGCGTCCAGCAAACCGCCAGAACATCTCTCAATGAAGTGCGAAAAATTGTTTCTTCCATGAAAGGCATTCGGATCAAAGATGAGATATTGAACATCAAGCAAATACTTGAAGCCGCCTGTATTGACATGATTTATGATGAAAAGGAAGCGCCGAAACACATCTCTCTTCTTAACGAAAACATTGTGAGCATGTGCATCAAAGAAGCCGTAACGAATGTCGTCAAGCATAGTGACGCCACTGTCTGTCAAATCACGATTCATCAAAAGTCAAAGGAAGTTGTCATTACAGTTGAGGATAACGGCACATTTAAAGGCGGTGATCCCTCCTCTCAAACGAAGGGACATGGCCTTTTAGGGATTAGAGAAAGATTGGAATTTGCAAATGGACGCCTGCACATTGAAACAAAAGACGGGACGAAGCTGATCATGAGCATTCCAAATGATTCAGCAGCGAAAGATAAGGAGGAAATAAAATGATTAACATCTTTATCGCAGAGGACCAGCAAATGCTGCTCGGTGCTCTTGGATCGCTTCTCGATTTAGAAGACGATATGACGGTTGTTGGAAAAGGCACAAACGGTCAGGACGCCATTGATTTTGCTAAAAAACATCCGGTCGACATTTGTTTAATGGATATTGAAATGCCAGGAAAATCTGGTCTCGATGCCGCTGAAGAACTCAAAAAATCTGATGTGAAGATCATCATTTTAACAACCTTTGCCCGTTCTGGCTATTTTCAAAGAGCACTGAAAGCTGGCGTTAGCGGCTACATGTTGAAAGACAGCCCAAGCGAGGATTTAGCAAGTGCCATCCGCAGCGTGATGAAAGGGAAAAAGGTGTACGCCCCTGAATTAATGGAAGACTTGTACAGCGACGAAAATCCTTTAACTGAACGAGAAAAGTCGGTTCTAGAACTCGTCGCAGACGGAAAAAACACAAAAGAAATCGCCAAGGAACTCAGCATTAAAAGCGGCACTGTCCGAAACTACATATCCGTTATTTTAGATAAACTAGAAGTCAAAAACCGAATTGAAGCCATTACTCGTTCAAAAGAAAAAGGCTGGTTTAAATAAGAAAAAAGATCAGGTCATACACTGCCTTGATCTTTTTTCTTTCTATCATTATTCCTCTATCCACTGCTAAAATATCATTGACAACAAACCTCACTTCTATGGTATGATATCTGAGTGATAATAATTATCATTATCACTCATACAACCAAATACACGGCTGATGTGCCGATTTCAAAGGAGTTTACATTCATGAAGAAAATATTGTTCCCTCTGATGCTCATCTTCGTACTTGCGTTGAGCGCATGTGGCAATAGCAGCAACTCTTCCTCAAATAAAGGAAAAAATCAATCAACGTCATCGGACACGATTACATATCAGTCTGAAAATGGACCTGTGAAGCTGCCAGCAAATCCAAAACGTGTTGTTGTTCTCGCCTCTTATACAGGAAATGTCTTGTCACTTGGTGTGAACCTTGTGGGTGTTGACTCTTGGTCAAAAAAGAATCCACGTTTCAAAAAGAAATTAAAAAATGTGGAAGAAGTATCCGATGAAAATGTAGAAAAAATCATGAAGCTAAAGCCTGATGTCATCATCGGTTTAAGCGGTGCAAAAAATGTAGAAAAACTAAAAAAAATCGCCCCAACCGTCTTATTCACATATAACAAAGTCGATTACCTTCAGCAACATATTGAAATTGGAAAAGTCTTAAACAAAGAAAAAGAAGCAGAAGCATGGGTCAAGGATTTCAAAAAACGCGCAGCTGAAGCTGGCAAAGAAATCAAAGCAAAAATCGGTGAAGATGCAACCGTATCTGTCTTTGAAAGCGGCACAAAAGATCTTTACGTCTTTGGAGATGCATGGGGACGCGGAACAGAAATCCTCTACCAAGCAATGAAACTAAAAATGCCGGAAAAAGTAAAAGAAAAAGCATTAAAAGCTGGTTATTATGCGGTGTCACAAGAGGTCATCCCTGAATTTGCCGGAGACTATATGATCATTAGCAAAAACAGCGAGATGGACAATTCCTATCAAAACAGTGAAATCTATAAGTCCATTCCTGCTGTGAAAAAACATCGTGTGTATGAAGCAAATGCGGAAGAGTTTTACTTTAATGACCCGCTCACACTTGAATATCAACTATCATTCTTTAAAAAGCACTTTTTAGGTAAATAAACCGAAGCAAGGGACCTCTTCCCTTGCTTTTTTGCTGTCTGCTTCTAGCGGGAGTGCCTATTTTCCGCTACAATGATGTACAAGCTAATTTAAAAAGTGTGGTGCTCGTTTTGTTTAAAATTTTACTGATTGAAGATGATACAACCCTCTTTCAAGAAATCAAAGAACGTTTAGTTAACTGGTCTTATGATGTGTATGGGATCAACAATTTTCAACAGGTCATGCAGGAATTCACTTCCATCCAGCCTGATTTAGTCATTATTGATATTCAGCTGCCAAAGTACGATGGCTTTCATTGGTGCCGGATGATTCGGCATCATTCCAATGTGCCCATCATCTTTCTTTCCTCTCGTGATCATCCTGCTGATATGGTCATGTCGATGCAGCTTGGAGCCGATGATTTTGTACAAAAGCCCTTTCACTTTGACGTTCTCATCGCCAAAGTAAGTGCTGTTCTTCGCCGAGTCCATGATTATAATGCCGAACCTGCCAACTTAAAAGTTTGGTGCGGCGCTACCCTTGACCTCGAAAATAATACAGTGGCGAATGAAGACGGTGAGGTTGAATTAACCAAAAATGAGTTTTTCATTCTCAAAGAATTGATTCAGCATAAAAATCATATCGTCAAAAGGGAATCTCTCATCCAAGCATTATGGGAAGATGAACGATTCGTGAGTGACAATACACTCACTGTAAACGTCAACCGCCTTAGAAAAAAACTAGACGAAATCTCCCTTGGCGCCTTCATTGAAACAAAGGTAGGTCAAGGTTATCTTGCAAAGGAAAAGGATGATCAATGATGCTGCAAGCATTTCTAAAAGAACGAAGAAGCTGGATCTTGTTCTTTCTTAGTTTGCAGCTTCTCATTCTCTTTGTTGCTTATTTGGATACAACGATTCCACTCGCTTCTCTTTTTTATATCGTGCTTTTGTCTACATTACTCTTCATTGTCTTTCTTTTTTTTCGTTACCGGAAAGAAACCGCTTATTATGAACAACTGAAAGAATGGGATGAAAACATAGACCATCAAATGCGTCTCAAACCCTCTTCCCCTTTTGAACAAATTGTACAGGAGGCAGCGTCAGAGCAAATCGACCGATACCGCCAGATGACAGCTAAGCAAAAGACTGCGCTGGAAGAAGAAAAAGATGAACTGCTCTCATGGATACATGAGGTGAAAACGCCGCTCACAGCGATGCATTTAATGATTGACCGCATAACAGAACAGCCGCTCAAATCAAATATGACATATGAATGGCTTAGAATACATTTACTCCTTGATGCACAGCTGCATCAAAGCAGGATCCAACATATTGAAAATGATTTATTTATTGAAAAACTGGATCTCCAAAACATGCTAACGAAAGAAATCAAAGCGCTCCAATCGTGGTGTATGCAAAAAGGAATTGGCTTTGACCTTTTATTAGAAGAGCGAGACGTATTAAGTGATACAAAATGGTTATCCTTTATGATCAGACAAGTGCTGACAAACGCAGTCAAGTACAGCCATTCATCTGACATTATCATCGAAAGCAAACAAATGAACGAACAAGTGGTGCTCACCATCACAGATCAAGGTAGAGGAATTGATCCAAGAGACGTGTCCCGTATTTTTGAAAAAGGCTTTACCTCCACAAGACATCACAATGACACGGCCTCCACAGGCATGGGGCTCTATTTAACCAAAAAGGGAGCTGACGCTCTTCATATCACGATCGAGGTCAACTCCATAATAGATCAAGGGACAACTTTTACCTTTATCTTTCCGAAAAAGAATGATTTTGTTCATATTGCGAGCATGTGAACATGCAGTTCAAGAAACCCAATCTCTTCAAAGGTGCATCGGAGAGATTGGGTTATTTTATACAGCTATATCATGCTACTTCACGGCACATTTCTCCTAGCTGTTTTCTTCTATAAATACTCATTAGCAGACCGACTGACATCATTTCTAGAAGAATATGAGACCCCCCATAGCTCATAAAAGGCATGGAAACTCCTGATATAGGCAATAATCCAAAGTTTGCGAAAATACTCAAGATAAATTTTGCTGCAAATGTGGCTGCCAAACCAATCATTAACATTTTGCCATAAGCAGATTGAACTCGTTTCGCTGTATGAACTACTCTATAAATAAAAATCACAAACAACATAAAAACGGCCAATCCTGCGAACCATCCAAATGAATAAATGATATACGTCAACATCCAATCAGTGTGAACATCATACAATGCGTACGGATTTATCTGAAAACCATTTGAGCCAAATTCATGAAGTGAGTATTGGTAATAGTGGGACATATCAGCTTGATAAAGAGAAAATAATTGAACAATGAGATAGACAATACCTGCTGCTGTAAACGAAATAAGCTGTCTCATTTTTGCATGAGATACATACATCATCGTTATGCATATGACCATAAAGGTGATGGTTGCAGAAAGAGATCCGACTATATGTAATAAAATAATGGGTAAAGTGACAATCGCTAACCCTAACCAGGACTTGAAACCATTGTTCCAGTTCCAAGATTGGTAAATGCCCGCTAACGAAATAATCATCAGAAATGGAAAAATTTCAGTCAGATTGATCGATCCATTATTTAAGCTTAAAAAGAGAATACCGTTCACTCTTGTCCCAATCATCATTGTAAGAATCAGCATTCCAATCGTTCCTATGTATAAATGCCACGAATAGGGTAAAAAGCGCCGATAATCAAAAACAAACAGCCCAAACATCAACGCAAGACCAAATACATAGTAAATGAGACTTTTATAAAAGATATTCGTGTCTTGAAAATGCAGTAAATGAGAATGAAACTGAAAATAATACATTACAAACAGCCCAAATAAACAAGTAGCTAATACAAGAAGTATCGTTTTAAAATCAACTTGAGTTTTGTGTGTTTCATGAAGCTGCATTCCGAGTATGGCTGCATCTCCAATTTGATCGAGCGCTTGATCTACCGCCTCTTCTTCTGACATGCCCGCACTGACCGCTTCCTCTTTCAGTGTGTATAAATGATCACGAAGCTCAAGCTTTATACTTGAATGTACGTCTTTATTTTTGATTCGTTTACACACATTTTTTATATATTGTTCAAATTTTTTCTCTAGTCCCATACGACTTTCTCCCCGTTCAAAACGCCATCTACTGCATCTTTGAACACATGCCATTCTTCCTTCTTTTCCTTCATAAACGCTTTGCCCTGTTCATTAATCCGATAATACTTCCTTTTTCGATTGCCATTCCCTTCACCCCAGTAAGACACAATGAACCCCTTCCCCTCCAAAGTGTGCAAAATAGGATAAATGGTTCCCTCTTTAAAGCTAAAAATCCCTTCAGATTTCGACTCCAATTCCTTAATCATTTCATAACCATACATTGGCTTTTCATTTAGTAAGCTTAAAATAAGGGTAGCTGTACTCCCCTTTAGAAGCTCTTTACTCACTTTCATCCATCGTCACCTCTAATACATAGATTTACTATGCATATATTTGATATGCATATCTTACATGAAATCAAATACTCTGTAAAGGTTCATCAGAAAAAAACAAGAAATTTGATACATCATAGCGAAAAACAGATAAAATAATTGAATAACAATCTGAATTCTACATAAGGCTTTGACATATCAAACAAGCATGTGACAACAATGTCACATGCTCGTCTGTTTTGTTCGTCAAATCGCAGGAAGTCTGATCGGCTTCTTTTTATACTAGGGATATCAATTAAATAAAAAAGGGGTTCGACAGATGAACATTTTAGAAGCTCGCAAGTTATATAAAAGCTATGGAAATAAATTCAATAAACAAGAGGTGCTGAAAGGCATTGATTTGACGATAGAAGCTGGAGAATTTGTCAGCATCATGGGGCCATCAGGCTCGGGGAAAACGACCCTTTTGAACGTATTGTCCTCAATTGATCATGTGTCCAGCGGATCGATTCGGATCGCAGATGCAGAAATGACGCAAATGAAAGATCAGCAGCTCGCTGAATTTAGAAAAAAACAGCTTGGCTTTGTTTTTCAGGATTATAACTTACTTGATACACTCACGGTTAAAGAGAACGTCCTCTTGCCCTTATCCATCTCCAAAACGCCTAAAAAAGAGGCATTTGAACGCTTTCAACAGCTTGCAGAGGATATGGGGATTTATGAACTAAGAGACAAATATCCAAATGAATTGTCTGGTGGACAAAAGCAACGGACATCTGCGGTCCGTGCCTTTATTCATGAACCAAGTCTTATTTTTGCTGATGAACCAACCGGAGCACTTGATTCCAAATCTGCGTCTGACTTACTGAACAAGCTGCAAGAATTCAATCACAAGCGCAAAGCAACCATTGTCATGGTGACCCATGACCCTGTTGCAGCCAGTTATTCAAGACGAGTGATTTTTATCAAAGATGGACAGATCTATACACAATTGAATAAAGGCGCACTAGAGAGAAAGATGTTTTTCGAGGATATTATGAAAACGCAAGGTGTTTTAGGCGGTGTGAAGCATGAACATTAATCAGCTCGTCTTCCGCAATCTGAAGAAAAACTTGAAAAATTACTATTTATACGTGTTTGCACTCGTATTTAGTGTGGCGCTCTATTTTTCCTTTGTCACCTTGCAGTATTCACCAGCACTTGATGATGTGAAAGGGTCTATTAAAGGCGGTGCGTCAATTAAAGCCGCTTCTATTCTGCTAATCGCCATCGTCGGCATCTTCCTTTTATATGCAAATAGCATTTTCATCAAACGTAGAGGAAAAGAAATCGGCCTCTTGCAGCTCATTGGAATGACGAAACAAAATATTGCCAAGCTGCTCCATGCAGAAAATTTCATTCTATACGTGTTCTCTATGGCTGTTGGTATCATAGCTGGGTTTATCGGTTCAAAACTCATGCTGATGGTGCTATTTAAAGTAACCGGCGTGAACGCCATCGCCAACCTGCATTTTTCAGGAATGGCCCTTTTGCAGACACTGATCGTCTTTTTCATCATCTATGGATTGATCATGTTAAGAAATCGATGGTTTATTAATAGACAGACGATTTTATCTTTGTTTAGAACCACGTCATCCACAGAGCAGCGTGTGAAAAAAATCTCTGTCTTTGAAATCATCATCGGGGTTCTAGGCATTGCATTCATCAGCTCAGGCTATTATATTTCTTCTCAGCTTTTTACCGGCACATATACGTCCATGATTGCGTTACTTTTAGCGATGATTTATATTCTTGGCTCTGTCATTATCGGTACCTTTCTTTTCTATAAAGGCTCTGTTTCATTCATTGCCAATATCGTACGTAAAAGAAAAAATGGCTATCTCGCCATTCATGAAGTCCTGTCTCTGTCATCTATTATGTTCCGGTTAAAATCAAACGCACTGCTTTTAACGATTATTACAACGGTATCTGCACTTGCCATCGGGTTGTTATCTTTAAGCTACATTTCCTATTACTCAGCAGAAAAAACCGCTGAACAACAGATCCCATCACATTTCGTCATGGGATCTGAGAAAGAAGCCAACACCTTCACTCGTGCACTTTCTGACAAACATATTGCGTATGAAACAAAGCAGTTCAAGGTCATTCAAGCGAAGTTTGACGCAAAAAAGATCATGGATTCAGAGATTAAAAATATGAATAATGATCCAGGTGTCTTAACTCTACCTGTGATCAGTGAGAAAAACGCACCAAATATTCATGTGAAAAGCAACGAAGTCATCTTAAGCGGCTACAGTGATTTATTGAAGAAATTCATGCCGATTCAAAGTTCAGGTGATGTGAAACTACTTATTAAGAAACCCCTTGATTTAAAGGTCATTGATATGAAGAAAGATTACCTCATCTCTTACAACTTCACGTTTGGTGGTCTACCTGTTGCTGTCGTCAGTCAAAGTGTCTTTGAGCAGCTTAACCAGCAGAAAGATCCTAAACTTCAGATTGAGAATAATCAATATCACGCAGTCAATATAAAAGATGATCAAAACCTTGAACAAGCGAATGATGTGTTTACCTCTTTAAAACTAGGTGACAACAGCATGTCTCAATTGGCTTCAGCTCAGCAACAAAAACAAACCATCGGATTGATGATGTTTGTAGTCGGATTTTTAGGCCTCAGCTTCCTTGTGACATCAGGCTGTATTTTATACTTTAAACAGATGAATGAGAGTGAAGAGGAACAAAGCTCATACACGATTCTGCGTAAGCTTGGTTTTACGGAGAAAGATCTCTTAAAAGGTATTCGGCTCAAACAGCTCTTCAACTTTGGCATTCCGCTTCTCGTCGGACTGCTGCACAGCTACTTTGCTGTACAATCTGGCTGGTTTTTATTTGGCAGCGAACTGTGGACTCCTATGCTGATTGTCATGACAATTTATACCGTTTTGTATTCCGTCTTCGGATTCCTATCTGTCCAATATTATAAAAAAGTCATTAAAGAATCGTTGTAAAGTATTCCCCATAGGCACTGGCCTATGGGGATATTGTGCTTCATTCATTTTGTTGATTCAAACTGATGCGATAAAATGTGATCTCTTGCCGCATAAGCTTTTTGTTTGACCTCTTCTAAGTTCACTCCAACCAGCTTCCCATTTTGTTTCACTGCTTTTCCAGCCACATAGACAGAATCAACATTTGAAGGGTGTGCCGTTTGAACAACTGCCCCAGCTGGATCTGTCATCGGAAGAAGATTCATGCTTGTCCGATCGATCAAAATAAAATCAGCTTCTTTTCCAGGTGTGAGAGAGCCGATTTTGTCATCAAGCTTCAAGGCACGAGCCCCGTTTATTGTGGCTGCTTCAAGCATTTGCTGAGCAGACAATCCAAGTTCAGGTCCTGGCATCGTCCCTTCCATCAATAAAGATTGATTTTGAATCGCCCGCTCCGCCTGTAGTCCGAATTTCATTTGGGTAAATAAATCTCCTCCTGTCGCTGTCACCACATCTACACCAAGCGTTGGCAGAACACCATTGTCAATGGCGAGCCCTGTGACAGGATATCCGTGTCCCATCATCATCTCAATCTCAGGTGTAATAGAGATGGAGCTTCCGCTACCAGCTAACATCTTCATTTGATCTGCATCAATTGCATTGATATGCACCATATTCAAATCAGGCCCGAGCAGCCCTGCTTGATGAAGCCGCTCAATCGATCGATCCGACGCTCCCCAATTTCCAAAGCCAATGTGCATACTGCATAATGCATCTAGTGATCTCGCTGTTTCAATTTCAAAGACGGTCGTCTCCCATGAAGAAAACTCAGGTCCACGAATGGCAAGTCCCATCGTCAGCAGCTGATCCGACGATTGAAAATGTTTTTGTTTCACGCGGGCTGCGTCTTCCATATTCGTGAGCGTACTCTCTCTGTCCCAATACGCTGCATCTCCAGAGGTACCAAAACCAAAGACCGCTCGAATACCCGCATCTTTTAAACCTCCAATGAGTTCTTCTGTATGATCCATAGAATTGATCATCGTCCAGTCGAAAAATGTGGTCACTCCTGCATCTAACGCCTCTAATGCGCCTAAATAATTAGCAATTCGATCATCTGATGGACGTCTCATCGCCCCATAGTTGCCATAATAAATTTTGCTCAAATACGTTTGCAAAGACCAATCTGTTCCGATCCCCCGTATGACAGACTGCCACACATGACGATGTGTATCCACAAGCCCTGGCATGATGACCATGTCAGACGCATCAACAACATCAGCACCGCTTGCTTCAATCGAAGGTCCGACTTCTACAATATGTGCCCCTTCAATTAATAGATCTCCCTTCTCTAGAAAACCTAAAGATGGATCAAGTGTGATAAGAGCTGCATCTTTAAACAATGTTTTCTTCATCCATATCCCCCTTTTCAAATAAGAGAATGAATCACTCACTCTCTCTGTCATTTTAAGACATAACAGGTTCAAATTAGAAGAAAAGTGACTCAAGGGATATGGTTTTATGAGCTGATATTCCGAAAATAGTTGTATATCCGTTTTAATTTCACGTCGTGCTTCCCTTTTGGACTTTCCATCATGCCAAATTCAAAGAACTTCACCGGTTTAATTCCGACATATTGTAAAAGAGCGCGTTTCATTAACATCTTGTGGGCATTTTGCAAAAAGAAGAAAGGGTAGTGAGTCGGGCCTTGCATTGTCGATACACAAACAGCCCTCTTTCCTTTTAACAAACCTTCTGGAAGCAGCCCCCCTGTTTGACGGTAAGCAAAATTCGCTGCAAACATTCGATCAATAAAGCCAAGTAGCATGGCTGGCGGCCGCCCCCACCAAATCGGATAAACAAACACGATGTTGTCTGCCCATTTGATCTTCTCTTGATAATCTTGAATTTCAGGGTCCTTATGCATATCACGTCTTTTTTTCTCTTCATGAAAAATAAGTACAGGATCAAATTTCTCTTGGTATAAATCGATGATTTTCACTTCTTGGACGTTTGGATTTCCTTCACTGCCTTTAAGGATTTCTTTTAAAAAAGCACCATTTAAACTGTTGTGATGGGGGTGAGTATAAATAATGAGTACATTCATGGCTCGTCTCCTTTAGTTATCATTCGATAACAAATAGCATACACCTCTCTCATTTACTTGTCAAATGATAATTGTTTTTTGATAATAAATTTGATATGGTACATAGGAGGTGAAAAATGATGAAAAACCCACATTTTTTCAAAGAGTTCGTCGCATTTGCTTCTACTTTTTCTGAGCTAAAACATGCCATGATGAGCAAGGTGAAACCATCAGATCTAACCACCCTACAATATTTGATTCTGGAGCAGCTAGCCGTCAGTGAGCCGCTAACACCTAGTGAAATCGCCGACTGTCAGCACATGTCTCTTCCAAATGTCAGCAGAGAGTTAAAAAAGCTTCACGAAAAACAATTCATCGATAGGGAAGAAGACAAAGAAGATAAACGAAAACATGTTATTAAGCTGTCTAACAAAGGCCGCACATGTATGGACAAAGCATTTCAACAAATTGAATCGATGCTCATGGACAGCCTTTCTCCCTCTGACCAAAATCAAATGGATGATATTGTACAAGCCCTCCGTCTGTTAAATCAAACCATTTTCAAAAAATGAGCCAATGAAAAAAGCATGAGCGATACGCTCATGCAGATCATTTGAGAAAACGTTAGTGAAGAGATGCTAAAAGATAAGTGATCAAACCTACTATTGGAATAAGCGGGATCATCAGCTTCAATGTTTTATTCGTATTCTTATATAAATTCCACAGCAAAACTGGTACACCAAACGTCAATGTATCAAAGACAGCAAGCACTGCCCCTTTATGCTGTTCTTTATGAGCCATTTTGAAAACCTCCACATCCAATAAAATACATTTATTATAGTGTAGCATAGATCCTATTTTGATCATTTACTCCAGGTAATTGAATCGTCAGCATGTCTGATAAAAATGAACAGGATGTAACTGAAGCTTCTCCCGAGATAGTAGACAATAAAAAAGCGCCGGATGTTTTCCATCCAACGCTTCTTCCCATGACATGTTCAGCATCCATTTCGCGCATCACGTCTCTTTTGCTCTATGTATCCTTTATCCAATAAGCTGATAGGCGATATATAATGCAACCAGCCAAATCGTGACGGCTGAGGCTTTATTGATACGGTTCATCCACTTGCCGTTTGTATCTAGCTTCCCTAACATTTTCCCGAGAAGGGCAAGACCAATAAACCATAACCATGAGACGATTATACAGGCTGCGGTAAATGCCAATTTTTCCGCCCCATGATATTGAAGGGAGTTCGTTCCAATCACGCCAATCGTATCGAGAATCGCATGAGGGTTTAATAGTGAAACGGAACAGGCAAATACGATTTGTTTTCTCACAGGCATCAAGTCCATCTTTTCTTGATTGCCTGATGCAGAGCTCGTGTTCCAAACTGACCACCCCATATAAAGTAAAAAGAAAAATCCAATGATAAAAAGTGCTATTTGCAAGATCGGAACGGTGAGAACAACAACCGAAACTCCAATGACAGCTAAAGTAATTAAAAGTGTGTCACAGAGGGCGGCTGTGATGACCACTGGCAGCACGCGATATAATCGAGGCTGAAGGGCTCCTTGCTGAAATACAAATACATTTTGCGCGCCCAAAGGTAAAATAAGACCAAAGGCAAGCACAATTCCATGAATAATCGCAATCGACATCTTCAGAACATTCTCCTTTTCAAATAATTCTTACACATTTCAACATAAAACATCATGAACGAAATTTACTTATTTGATTTGTCCAATAAAAAAAGCGCTGGATGTTTTCCATCCAGACGCTTATTGTTTCTACTGTCATGATGATTTTCGTGCAAGCTCTCTTTCTCTCAGCTCGACACGTCGAATTTTCGCTGACGGAGTTTTTGGTAGCTCGTCAATGAATTCGATTTCTCTTGGATATTTGTACGGTGCTGTTGTATTTTTCACGTGTGTTTGCAGCTCTTTAATCAGCTCATCGCTTTGTGCAGATGCATCTCGCAGGACAACGTATGCTTTCACGATTGATCCTCTGATTTCATCTGGACTTGCCACGACAGCACATTCTTTCACTGCTGGGTGTTTAATCAGTGCATCTTCGACTTCAAACGGGCCAATTGTATAACCTGAGCTGACGATGATGTCATCCCTGCGGCTTTCAAACCAAAAATACCCGTCTTCATCTTTTTTCGCACGGTCACCGGTAATAAAGTAATCCCCGCGGCGCTGCGCCGTTGTACGCTCTGCATCTTTGTAGTATTCCTTGAATAAAGCCGGCGTTTCAAGATGAACGGCAATGTCACCTATTTCTCCTGGAGCACAGATCTGGCCATTCTCATCAATGATCTCTACTTCATTGCCAGGTGTTGGTTTGCCCATACTGCCCGGCTTGATGTCCATTCCTTTCAGCACCCCGACCAGCAGCGTGCTTTCTGTTTGCCCGTAACCATCTCGCACTTCGATATTGAAATGTTTTTTGAACGTATCGATGACTTCACGGTTGAGCGGCTCTCCCGCAGAAACAGCACTATGCAATGTTGGCAGCTCGTACTGACTGAGGTCGTCGACTTTTGCCATAAAGCGATATTCAGTTGGTGTACAACATAAAACATTGATTTCATTTTTTTGAAGCAGCTCTAGGTACGTATTCGGATTAAATTTCCCTCCATAAACAAAACCTTCTGCTCCGCTTCCTAAAACAGATAAGAGAGGACTCCACACCCATTTTTGCCAGCCTGGTCCTGCTGTTGCCCATACTTTATCCCCTTCATTAATGGAGAGCCATGCTTTGGCCGCAGTACGTAAATGTGCATACGCCCAGCCATGTGTATGAACAACCCCTTTTGGATTACCTGTTGTGCCTGATGTATAAGATAGAAACGCCATGTCCGTACGTGTTGTTTCTGCCATTTTTAACTCGCTTGATTGCTCTTCCTTTTGCGCAACAATATTTGTCCAGCCATGATCATTCTCACCAATCGAGAATGTTTTAAAATCTTTTGGCTGATTGGTTCCGTCGAATGATTGAATGAATGATGCGTAAACAATTGCTCCTTTTGCTTCTGCATGCTCAATTCGGTAATCTATATCTTTAGCGCGAAGCATTTCTGAACAAGGAATTACAACCATTCCTGTTTTTAAAATGGCTAAATAAATGCTGTATGCCTCTAGCATACGCGGCACCATCACAATGATTTTATCGCCTTTTTTAAAGCCTGCATTTAATAGAACATGACCAATTTTATTCGCCTCTTCTACTAATGCTGCATATGTCACATGCGCTTCATGGCCATTTCCGTCCTGCCAGTGCAGGGCGATTTTCTCCTGGTCATGACTGAACGCTTCAATCTCACTGACTAAGTTATATTGTTCTGGTGCAATTAAGTCTTCTCTTTTCATGGTACAGCTCCTTTTAGCCTCTTTCTATGAAACGAATCATGTTTCAATTTACCTATTCTAACACTCATAACTGAAAAATGCTTGAATTAGGACCTACTCCTAGTATTATGCCATAATTTTTTCATTTCGTCTTCTTTTTTAAAAATATTCTAACAATTTATGTACAAAAAAAGAGCGGGAATGAACCCGCTCATAAGCCATAGCTTTTTAATTGTGTGTCTTAGAAAGATCCGCCACCCATATGTTGTTGAGCGTAAGATACAAGACGCTTAGTGATTTCTCCACCAACTGATCCGTTAGCGCGAGCTGTTGTTTCTGGTCCAAGGTTTACGCCAAATTCTGAAGCGATTTCGTACTTCATTTGGTCGATCGCTTGTGCAGCGCCTGGAACGACTAATTGATTAGAACTGCTTTGTCTGTTTTGTTGAGCCATGTGTTCTCACCTCCTTGTGAATATAGAATGTGTAGAAACACATGACTTCATGCGATTGATTTTATGGTAATTATTATGAAATTTTTTATTTAGAATAAATCAGCGAATTTGTCAGCTGCTTTCTTTTCATTTGTGACGACGATTGTTTCGATCTGCTCCACTGCCTCGTCAAGCATTGGCTCGAATTCAGCAAAGCTTTCGTAGCGTTCTACCTTTTCAAGCTTTGGTTTTGTTTTTGGAGATGGCGGCGTAAAGATTGTGCAGCAATCCTCAAATGGCTGAATGCTTGTCTCATATGTGCCAATTCGTCTCGCTTCTTCGATAATGTCATTCTTATCCACGGCAATCAGCGGGCGAATGATCGGTGTGTTTGTGACATGATTAATGGCATACATGCTTTCAAGTGTCTGACTTGCCACTTGACCAAGGCTTTCACCTGTAATAATGGCAAGCGCATCACGCTTGGCTCTTATTTTATCTGCAATTTTGAGCATCATTCTTCTCGTTGAAGTCATCGTATAGTTTTCTGGTACTTGTTTGTGAATGAGCTCTTGGATTTTCGTAAAAGGAACGATGTGAAGCTTGACTTCGCCTCCATAAGCAGCTAAGCATTCCGCTAGATCAATGACCTTTTGCTTGGCACGTTCACTTGTATAAGGTGGGCTAAAGAAATGAACAGCTTCAATTTGAATGCCTCGTTTCATTGCCTGATAGCCGGCCACTGGGCTGTCAAATCCGCCAGAGAGCATCAACATCGCTCTTCCACTTGAACCAACTGGCAGTCCGCCTGCACCTTTTACATCTTTAAATGTAATGTACGTCGCGTGTTCTCTTATTTCAATTCGCAAGTGAACATCTGGCTGTTTCACATTAACGGTTAAGTTGTCTGTATTCCTTAGAACATGTCCACCAATTTCTCGGTTCATTTCATTTGAATCAAGCTCAAATTGTTTATAAGAGCGTTTCGTTGAGACCTTAAATGTATTTCCTTGTTCATACACTTCCTGAACCGCTGAGAGTGCCGCTTCTTTGATGGCATCAAGATTTGTCTCACATTTTACAGCCAGGCTAAAGCTTTGAATGCCAAATACACCTTTAAGCTGTTCTGAAATCGGTTTAGGGTCTTCTCCGTTTAGCATGATCGTAATGCGGTCTCTATCAGATGCATACTTTAATGCTTCAAATTCTTTCAATACAAACCGGATATGCTGTCTTAGTTTTTCGATAAATTTCTTTCTATTTTTCCCTTTTGTTGAAATCTCACCAAAACGGACTAAAATATGGTCATACTTCATGTTGTTATCTCATTCCTTTTAATTTTTTCACACTTTGTGCGATCGTTGTGATGATTTGCGGCGCTAGCTCTGGCCCTTGTCCATATGTCAAACTGATTCTCATACTGCTTTTGGCTACTTCTTCTGATTTTCCCATCGCCAGCAGGACACGGCTTGGTTCCTTTTTCTTGGCAGAACAAGCAGACGTTGTCGAAACGTAAATACCTTCTTTTTCGAGCATATGGAGAAGGACTTCGATTTGAATACCTGGCACTGAAAAATTCACAATGTGCGGTGCACTATGCGACAGCGGTGTGTTTATTACGACGCCTTCTATCTTTCCAAGCTGCTGCTCTAGCTCCGTTTTTAAGGCGATCATCTCATCATGATGCTTGTTTAAATGTTCAAATGATTGCTTTATGGCTTTTGCTAAGCTGACAGCTCCAGCAGGGTTCTCAGTCCCTGAGCGAAGGCCGAATTCTTGCTCTCCTCCTGTGATAAAAGGCGCAAGCACGATCTCCCTCTTTAAAAAGAGGGCACCTGTTCCCTTCAAGCCGTGAATCTTGTGGCCTGACATCGTTAAAAGATCAATATCCATCTCTTTAGGCAGCGGAACCTTGCCAATTCCTTGTACGCCGTCGACATGAAAAATCGCCTCTTTGGCATACTTCCGAATGATGCTGGCCGCTTCCTCTATCGGCTGAATCGCGCCTGTTTCATTGTTTACATGCATGAGACTGACAAGCACTGTATCAGGGCGAAGCACTTCTTTTAAATGCGTCATATCTGCACGGCCATGCTCATTTACTTGAATATAGGAAATATCAAAGCCAAATAATGTTTTCAGCTGTTCAAACGATTCGATGACAGATGGATGCTCAATCGCTGTCGTGACAATATGTCTGCCCCGATTCATCTTAGCAAGAGCAGCCCCTTTGATGGCAATGTTATTTGCTTCTGTTGCACCTGAAGTAAAAATAATCTCATATTGTGTAAAGCCTGTATAGTGAAGGATTTGTTTTCGCGTTTCACTTAATAGACGGCTCGCATCAATGCCGAGCTGATGGAGCGAAGACGGATTTCCAAAAAAACGCTCACTCACTTGCTGATGTACTTGTAAAACCTCTGGATAAGGCTTTGTTGTGGCACTATTATCAAGATAAATCATATCTTAAACTCCTTACAAAAAAACTTAAAAAATAAATGCATTTATATGTTACCATAATGAAGTCAGACAGAGAATTTTCTGAAAATGGCAGTTGACAACTTTTCATTTTCACTATATCATCCATAGTGCAATTGTCATATAAATACCTAAATTGTCAGAATATTTAAATTTGACACAATACACTGATTGAGGAGGGACTATTTTGAAAAATAGTTTAAGTATAAAAGAAACATTGGCTATCGGACTAATGCTTTTTGCATTATTCTTTGGCGCAGGAAATATGATATTCCCGCCTGTTCTTGGACAATATGCTGGTGAAAACGTATGGCTTGCCATCGGCGGATTTCTACTTACAGGCGTAGGTCTTCCACTATTAGGGGTTATTGCTGTCGCCCTTACAGGTACCGGAGCCAAAGGCCTTGCCGATAAAGCACACCCTAAATTCGGGACTATCTTCACCGTGATTCTGTATTTATCCATTGGACCATTTTTCGCCATTCCGCGAACTGGTACGGTTTCGTATGAGATAGGATTAGCACCATTTCTCTCAGGTGCCCAAGCCACTTCATGGGTACCACTATTCATCTTTACCGTAGTGTTTTTCACTATTTCATACTTGCTTGCGTTAAATCCTTCAAAGCTGGTTGATCGTATTGGTAAAATTTTGACACCGATCTTATTAACTGTTATTGCTATTATTGTCATTAAGGCCATTGCTACGCCAATGGGAATGATCGGTGCTCCAGATAAAACATATGAGGCAAATCCGCTTTTCACTGGATTTTTAGAAGGCTATAAAACAATGGATGCACTTGCTTCTATCGTATTTGGAATCGTCGTAGTGACAGCTGTTAAGGACAGAGGCATCACAGAGCGAAAATCTCTTGCAGCAGCTTGTATTAAGGCAGGACTCGTAGCAGCTGTTGGACTGGCACTCGTGTACATTTCACTTGCTTATGTGGGTGCTTCAAGCCCCGATGCCACAGGAATGGTTGGAGCAAATGATGGCGGCAAACTGCTTTCACTTTCTGCCAACTTTTTATTCGGTTCTGCTGGTAACATTGTTCTTGGCGCAGCCATTTTATTCGCTTGTTTAACGACTAGTGTTGGACTTATTTCATCTTGTGGAGAATACTTTTCAAAGCTCTTCCCTAGCCTGTCTTATCGCACAGTCGTTCTGATCGTATCTTTATTTAGTACACTGGTTGCAAACCTTGGACTCGCACAGATCATCTCACTATCTGTTCCAGTTCTTGTGACCATCTATCCACTGGCCATTGTGATTATTTTATTGTCATTCCTTGATCGCTGGATTAACGGCAGAAGAATTATTTATATCACTTCTCTCATCTTTACTGGTTTCTTTGCCATCATTGATGGATTATTAGCTGCCGAAGTGAATCTAGGCGGATTGCCTGGCATCTTGAAATCAATTGTTCCGTTTTACGATTTAGGCATTGGCTGGATCATACCAGCTATTATCGGTGCTGTGATTGGTGTACTTATTTCCATATTTACCAGCCCACCAAAGCAACTTGCCTCATAATCATCACAAGCCAAAACATCCCCTTCCAAAGAAGAAGGGGATGTTTTTTTATTGTTCTTCATATACTAAAATAGAAAAATTCATGACTTTTGTACGAAAACACATGTTGACATCAGGCGTACATCCTTTATAATTAGTGATTGTTAATGATGAACGGTTACCTAGCAACTAATTAACAGAATATTTCAACATAATAATGGAGGCTTTAAATGCAATGAAGGCAACTTTGTCGACGAAAGATACGGTTATCATAGGTTTTATGCTGTTTGCTCTATTCTTCGGCGCCGGTAATATGATTTATCCACCAGAGCTTGGGCAATATGCTGGGCAAAATGTGTGGAAAGCAATGGGCGGATTTTTATTAACAGGTGTCGGTTTACCTCTTCTAGGGATTATTGCAATCGCTTTGACAGGTCGAGATGCGAAAGGATTAGCTGATAAAGCTCACCCAGCTTTTGGAACAGCGTTTACCGTCATTTTATATTTATCTATCGGGCCACTTTTCGCTATTCCTCGAACAGGAACGGTCTCATATGAAATTGGTGCACTACCCTTTTTAGCTGGTGTACCAGCTTGGCTCTCACTTCTTTTATTTACACTGGCCTTTTTTGGTATTACGTATTATCTTGCGCTAAATCCAACGAAAATTGTGGATCGTGTAGGGAAAGTGTTAACACCGATTAAATTTACGATTATTTTTATTATTATTGTTAAAGCCATTTTAACGCCGATGGGCGTCATTGGCACACCTGATGTATCCTATAGCAATGGATCATTTTTCAAAGGGTTTTTAGAAGGCTATAAAACCATGGACGCTCTTGCATCTATTGTGTTTGGGGTTGTTGTCATCAACGCCATTAAAGGACGCGGTGTGACAAGTAAAAAGGCACTGACATCTGCTTGTATCAAAGCAGGTCTGATTGCAGCATGTGGATTAACATTTGTTTATTTATCACTTGCTTATTTAGGCGCTTCAAGTACACACGCCATTGGTTTTGTTGGAGATGGCAGTAAAATCTTGGCTCAGTCCTCGCAATTCCTTTTTGGCAGTTTAGGAAATATTGTGCTAGGTGCTGCGATTACGGTTGCCTGTTTAACGACAAGTATCGGTCTCGTGACATCGTGCGGAGAGTATTTCTCAAATTTATTACCTAAACTTTCTTATAAAATGGTCGTTACACTCGTCACATTATTCAGTTTTATCATTTCAAATTTTGGACTTGCTCATATTATCGCTTTTTCAGTACCTGTGTTAACTGCGATTTATCCGTTAGCGATTGTGATTATTGTTTTATCACTTGCTGACAAATGGCTTGGTCATAGAAGACCTGTGTATGTCCTTACTTTGATTTTAACTGGCTGCGTCAGTCTGTTTGACGGTTTAGCAGCGGCGAAACTGCCGATTGGTCCTGTGAAAGATCTCTTTCAAACGATCTTGCCGCTATATGACCTTGGCATTGGCTGGATTATGCCTGCCATACTCGGAGTCGTGATTGGATTTGTGATCTCTCTTTTCACTTCTTCTGCTTCAGAAGAACGTCAAAAGCAAGCTTCATAACATGGAAAAAGCTGAAGTCCTAAAATGGACTTCAGCTTTTTTTATTGATGCTGATATTCTTTTTCTTGCTGAGTTAAAAGCTTCTGAACGGCTCCAGGTGATGCTTTTTCGACAGCTGCTGCTGCCACATCAAATGAATCGTTATAATCATAGGCATAAAATCTTCGTTCTGCCTCTTTTAATTGCTCTGAAAGAATGTGGTTTTGACTTCTAAACCGGTTGCCGTATTGTATAATCCGTTCAATTTGATCCACTTTACGAAGCATGTCATGTGTTTCATCAACCACATGTCTGACTGTTTCAGAGGCTTCTTTTAATTGCTGGTTCACTGCTGGCATATTCAGCGGCAAATTCTCTAGCTGCTCCTGCACTTGCTGAATCATCTCCTGCGCTTTTTCAGCACGGTCTTTGATGTCAGCAGGTACACCTGGAATGTTGCTTTTGTGCAACTGGCGCACTGTATCTGTCAGCATGGTTTTAAGTTCAGCCAATGTTTCTCTTGCCTGTAATTCTTCTTTTCGTAACGATTGAAGGTGTTCTTTAAACGCTTCATGAAGCGTTTTTGCATCCTCGATAAAGGTCTCAAGCTGGTTGATTTCATCCATTAATAATGTGTATGCGACATGGTCACGATCAAGCTTCTCTCGTATTTGCTTCATGAGCTTTTCAATTTCTTCTAATCGTTTTTCGAAGGCTTTCTGCTGATCCAGCTCTCCGGCTGTCAGCTTGTAGCTTTGTTTCACAAGAGCCGTTTCTGCCTTTGTCTGCGTGTGATCTTGTTCAAGTTTTTCAAATGCCTCGGTCAGCTCAGGCATTTTGCTCTTGATTTCTTGACCTGCTTCTACTTCTGCTTCCAGCTGATCATACAGCGTCTGAATCGCATCATCAATCATTTGCAGAATGCTTGATGCTTCATCTAAATTGAGTTCATCAATCAGCAGCTTCTCCGCCCGGCTCAGCTGTTTATTCAAGTTCTCCAGCTCTTTTGTGATCTGGATATGCTCTAGCTTGTAGCCTTTGTCTGTCATTTCTTTATAACCGTCTTTCAGCTTCGTCAGCTGACCTGGCACAGTTTGCTTGCAGTCAGCGATGAGCTTTGGTACATCATTGATATATAGTTGAAGCTGGTCGAGTCTGCGGTCTTGCTCAAGCAAAATTTTCCTTGCTGTCATGTAGTTTCCGTTTTCTGTCTCTTCTTCATACTGCTTGATCCCTTCCCAGGCCTCATCCAAGTCCTGCTCCATTTTGTCATAAAGGGTGCCGTATAAATGGCTGTACGCAAGCAGATTTTTTCGAACCGTTTGATATTGCTCTTTGACCTTCTCGATGTCTTTTCGGTTTTGCTCCTCACTTGTGACAAGGTCTGCAATCTCTTTTAAAATGTCTTCGATGTTTGAATCAGCAGCGGTAAGGAGATCTCCTATATGTGCAAGAACTTGCTTCGCTTTGGAGAATCGATATTTATCAGAATACTCCTCTGCATCATATAGTAGCTCCTCTACCTTTGGAAGATGGGCTGTGACGATATCGTCCCACTCTGCACGCCATCTTTCAAAAAACTGCTCTGTTTCTCCGGTCATTTTTAAATGTTTGATTTTTGAAATTTCTTCTACAATTGATCTGTTTAAAATTTCAATTTTCCATGCTTCCAATCGGTCAATCTCTTTATATATATTTTTTCTGAGGAAATAACCGACTGAAAACAAAGCAAGCAAAATGACAATTAAACCGATGATAAACTCCATAATGAGCCCCCTTGTTGTGATCTAAGTGATGTCAGGGTAGTGTCCCGAGTAGACCTGAGAACCCTTTCGTGTCCGCTTTGCATTTGTTTTTTTATAAGCAGGATTGTATATTTTCCCAATACGATCCATTCACGGTTTTATGTATGTTTTTTCAAGAAAGTCATTTAGGCTTTCTATCATTTGATCACATGCATTGATGTGACCTGCTTTTATGTATGCGGAAGCTGTCGTTTTCATTGTTATTATGATACCATGTAACCAACATTTTTGGTCATGATTTTTCATTATTTTCGCTGATAAACATGACGTTTTTCAAAATATCGACAAGAGGTGACGACATGTTGAAACAAGATGCACATTTACATACGCCATTTTGCCCGCACGGTACGCTTGATCCTTTTCAATCTTATATTGAAAAAGCGATGAAAAAGGGATTTGATTCCATCACCTTTACCGAGCATGCCCCGCTGCCTCCTTCGTTTCGAGATCCAACGCCTGAGCAGGATAGTGCCATGAAGCTTCAAGACCTTGAAGCCTATTTGACGAAGCTGGCACAGCTGAAACAGGAATATAAAGGACAGTTAATAGTAAAAACTGGGCTTGAGGTCGACTATATCAAAGAGTATGAAGAGGAAACAAGTGCCTTTTTAGACTACTACGGTCCTGAACTAGACGATAGCATTTTATCTGTTCACTTTCTTCCTGCTGGCGATGATTATATTTGTCTTGATTTTGATGAGCACGCCTTTAAGCAGCTGATCAGCATCTATGGCAGCACCGAACACGTCTATCAAAGCTACTATGACCAAATTCATTCTTCTATTCTATCATCTTTAGGTCCATATAAGCCAAAGAGAATCGGTCATATCACCCTTGTCCAGAAATTCAAACAGCTTTTTCCATATGAAATGTCGTCAAAACTATGTCAAAGGGTGACCCTTTGTCTTGAAGAAACGGCAAAAAAAGGCATGTCCTTAGATTTTAATACATCAGGTCTTCGTAAAACATATGCCAGAAGTATCTATTTAGATCAATGGATGATTGATCTTGCAAAACAGAAAAAAATTCCGCTCATATTCGGGTCTGATGCCCATCAAGCGGAAGATCTCGGGTATGCCTATGATCAATTTGAAGACATCATGAGTTTCAGGTGAGGATCAAGTGCGGGTTCATTTGGTTCTAACAAATGATGAAGTGACCGGCTCAGTTCCTTATAATACGTTTGATAAAAGTAAGTCTCGTTTGGGTTGATATAAAGCACCTCAGTTAAATATTGCGGCTGCAAATATGGCATCATTAGAAGTGATTTTAGCTGGATCATAAATGATGAGAGTGACAGCTGCTTACAAATCACATGGGTGCTTTTTCCTTTTTCAATGATGAGCTGAAACAAGTATTTTTCCTTTGTTAAATAGGTGGACATGATTTCCCTGATCAGCGTTGAATCAATGGTCACCTCTCGATAAACGAAACGGGTTAATTGACGATTTTCATGCTGATAAGATAAAATATCAAAAACCACATGAAGTAAACATTCTTTTGCATGACGGGTTTCCATGTGCTGGATGTGCGATTCAATCATCTGAATATAGCCTTCATAAAAATCGGATACAAGCTGCTCGAGCAGCCCTCCTTTTCCTTGAAAGTAATACGATATATGGGCAACGTTGACGTTTGCTTCCTTCGCAATCTCACGGACAGAGGTTCCAGAAAATCCTTTTTGGTTAAAAAGTCTGATGGCAGCTTCAATAATACGGTCTTTTGTTTGCACGGTTGTTGATGTTTTCATCCGCTCCCCCCTCTTCATGTGTACATACTTCAAGGTGAAGGCGGCAGTTCCTTTAATCATTGCTCGACAAATCCCACATGTGAAACGCAAGTTATGTATTTTTAAGATAGAAAGTAGGAGATTTTCATGTTTCATGTCGAAAAACAGTCTGGCGATCCATCGAAAGACTATCAATTACTCATCAAGCAAGTAGAAGCGATTACGGATGGTGAACCTGATCTCATTGCCAACCTAGCCAATGCTGCGGCGCTGCTTTATCACTCGCTTCCTGAAGTCAATTGGGCAGGATTTTATTTAGCAAAAGGCGGAGAGCTTGTGCTTGGTCCATTCAACGGACTGCCCGCATGTGTACGCATACCTTCTGGAAAAGGGGTTTGTGGTACAGCATTTGCGACAGGTGATGTACAGCGTATCGCTGATGTGCATGCATTCCCTGGTCATATTGCATGTGATGCCGCATCGCAATCTGAAATTGTGATCCCACTTAAAGTAAATGGACAAATCATTGGGGTACTCGATATTGATAGTCCAGTGAAAGATCGTTTCAATGAAATAGATGAAATGTACTTAGTTCAATTTACAGAGGTTGTCCAAAATGCGTTATCAGCATCTACTGATGCGTCATGATGCTTGAAAAGCAGACAATGTGTCTGCTTTTTTGTTTTGCTTTCTTCCCGGATGAATGCAGACCACGTTTGACATTCTCCTCTTTAAATAGGTTGACTTCTCCTACCTGGCGTCATATAATAGAGTTTGTGTGAAATATGGCAGCCTTTTTGTTCGGCTTTTTTGTATCATTTTGTTCCTTCTATATGGAGGTGCATCTTGTAACTCCCTGCTGCTGGAGCGAGGATGCATGAAAACATAATGACGGAAAAGACAAAGAACAGACGGTTTTTATTTTTCACAAATAAAAACAATAAGGAGGAGTCACATTATGGCTCGCTATACAGGTCCAAGTTGGAAGATTTCCCGCCGTTTAGGCATTTCATTAAGCGGAACAGGTAAGGAACTTGAAAAACGCCCTTACGCTCCAGGCCCACATGGTCCAGGACAACGCAAAAAACTATCTGAATACGGTTTACAATTACAAGAGAAGCAAAAGCTTCGTCACATGTACGGTGTCAACGAACGTCAATTCCGTACACTATTTGACAGAGCTGCTAAACTTCCTGGTAAACAAGGTGAAAACTTCATGATCCTTCTTGAAACTCGCCTTGACAACCTAGTATACCGTCTTGGCCTTGCTCGTACACGCCGCCAAGCTCGTCAGCTAGTAAACCATGGTCACATCCTTGTTGATGGAAGCCGTGTAGACATCCCATCTTTCTCTGTGAAGCCAGGTCAAACGATTGCTCTTCGTGAGAAATCTCAAAACCTTACAGTTGTGAAAGAATCAGTTGAAGTAAACAACTTCGTACCTGAATACCTTACTTTCGATGCTGAAAAGCTTGAAGGAACTTTCACTCGTCTTCCAGAGCGTTCTGAATTAGCGCCTGAAATCAGCGAACAATTAATCGTTGAGTTCTACTCTCGTTAATTTCATGACTCTCTCAGAGAGTGATCAAACAAACCCTAGAGACCTTGATTGTTCAAGGATTTCTAGGGTTTTTTGTTTGTGTTCCATCTTGTTCTAACACCTAACATGATAAGAGTGTATGTATGACAGTGTTTAATAAAATCCTTTTTATGTTATAATACAAATAGATGTAGCGTAAAATTAAAAGAAGCCAGGATGCTGTCACATCCTAGCAATGCACAAATGCTTGGCTCAAAGTGAGCTGGCTAGAAGGTACACAATAAATGGACCTACCCTACAAGTTGTCTAGGCTCAAAGGGTGGTCTATTTCTTTTTGTCTATATACGTCAACAAAGCAAGAATAAACATCCCAAACAAAAACATAAGGGACAATGCTTGAAAAGTTGACATAGGCGGCACCCCCTTTCAAGGGGATTTAGCCAAGACCACCTTTGAGTACGCCGTACATTTGTACGCTCTCTATTATACATGAAAACATTGGAAGTTACCTTCCATATTCAAAAACCTTTCTTCGCATCATAACCACCTTCACGCTTCATTACGTGATTGTCATTCCCACATGCAACTATAGGAAAAAAATATCATTTAGCTGCCGTTTGTCTATTGGTACAATGATGATAGAGATTTTTTTCTAACGCACTAAGCTGGAGGAATTCCATGTTTTTTACCATAGTCATGATTTTCGTTCTCTTTTTCTTGTCTATTTTCGCCTATTCTCTTTTAAGAAAAAAGCAGGTCATAGATGCACCACCAAACCTATTGGCTACGATATCGTTCATATTACTGCTTTATTTTTCTCTCTGCCTCGTGATCGCTGTTCCAAGTGCCATGCTGTGCATCGTTGCTTTAGGGATAAACTATCTTTTTGGAGATTACATCACATATGATTCATTTTTCTCTTTCATCTCGTTCTCTTTATTGGTGAGTGGAATCGTGGTTTTTTGGTCGCCTTTTCTTCTTTTCATAGGCAAAGGGCTGGCTTATTTACTCAAATTCCCTTCATGGCTGACTTTTGCTTTGGAGTGGATCAGTTCTTGGATCGTTTTACACCTCTCGATTAAGTATGTCCTTCACATGAAATTAGTAAATATCTCCATTTAGGAGCACGGTACACTCATTTTCTCTTTCTTCGTCAGCTTCTTATTTATTGGAATTGATCTCATATACTCAAGTATTGAACAACGAAAACAGCCGCTGGATGAACAGGCAAAAAGCTCCTAGAGATGATTCTAGGAGCTTTTGCTTGCCCAATTTGTGATCAGCTGCTCTGTTGTCAGGACAGTCGCAAATTCGTCATGCAGTGTTGCAAGTGAAAGGCGATGGATCGTTTCTGGGTCATAATATGTACCGGTTTGATCTGTGAGTCCAAAGGCGGCTGTTGCATCTGACATGAGGTATGTCTCAAAGCCTAGGTTTCCACTCATTCTTGTTGTGGTAGATACGCAGTGCGGTGTTGTTAATCCTGCGATCACAACAGTGTCGATCTTGTATGATCTTAGTTGTTCCTCTAAGTTTGTACCTATAAAGCTGCTGTTAACTTTCTTTTGTAACACCATTTCTTCATCTAGCGGTTTGGCGATCTCTTTGAAGGAGTGTCCTTCATTTGCTGGATGAAATAAGGAGTGCGGCTGATCCGATGTATGCTGAATATGAATGACTGTCCATCCTTTTTTTCTCCAAAACGTCAATAGACGACTGATGTTCTTCTCTGCATCTAGGTTATTCCGTTCTCCCCATTTTTCGTGCTCGAATGCTTTCTGTACATCAACCATAATCAAAGCCTTTTGATGATGTTGCACAAATACCCACCTCCAAAGATTCTCGTTCATTATATGTAGTGTAAGGAATGGTGGTTGATTTGTACATGTTTTTATTTGGCTATGTACGATGTTTTGTCTGTTTTTGCAGGAAAAAGACAAACCACACACTGGCTATTAAGTAATAGATACCAATGATGGATGTACAATTAGATATGACTTCTGCCCATTGCACTGATTTGACGATTGCCATCCAGATCATATAGATGATCAGAAATGAACATGGGAAATAGAGAAAGTAGCCCAAGAAAGCATATTTGAGTTTTTGCGTCATCTTTTATCCTCCTAAAAATCTTCTCCATCACCTAGCAGCACCCATATAACCATGACATCAAAAAAGACAGCACAAACCGCTGTCTTTTTGATTTTTTAATTCGTATTCTGTCCTCCGCCATTCAATCCTTCTTTCACATAGCCTTTGACTTGGCTTGAGGTTAATAGACCGATATGTCCAACGCCGTGGATGAGGACGTTTCTTGCGCCAATTAAGCGAGAGAGGCTGTTGACGACGATGAGATCGGCTGAGCTATAGACAGAAGTGTAAAGAATTTTTTGATTTGGATCGGTGCCTGGTAATGCTCTGAGTGAAACGAGTCCATTCGCTCCACCAAGTGTGACGACGTTTTCAATTTTGTCTCCGCCGTCTAGGTTTTTAATATAGTATAATGTGTTCGCACCGCCCATACTATGAGCCACAATATCTACTTTTTTGGCGCGCGTTTTGGCTAGTACATCTTTCACGAATCTAGAGAGCCTCGGGCCATTGTTCAGATTATTGCCTGTTTTGTCTATGAAATCGATTGCAAAAAGTTGGTTTTGATCCCATCCCTTTGATACTAAGTATCGTTTGATCGAAGCAAAGTTATAAGACGCACCACCCATGCCGTGTACCATTACAACCGGATTATGCTCAGCCGCTTTGGCCTCTTTCGGCTGGATGAAGGCTATTGATCCAACCACTAATGCAAGCGCAATCAGAATTTGCAAACTCCTTTTCTTTAAAACGATCATGTTCATTCCCCCTTATTTTTCTGATACGTCTCTATTTTAAACAAGAAAAATATGACAGAAAAGTGAACAAGGTAATATTTATCAGATGATTTTACAGCACAATTCATAATGAAAAAGCACCATGGCCTTTTTTCAATTAAAACAAAAAAGACTACGGGCCTCTCTATCTTTCATATATAATGTGAATAGACAAAAGGAGGCTCTACTAGATGCTATTTACTCAAACACCTGCACCACCTTACTATGCAGTCATTTTCACATCAAAACGAACGAATGTTGAGCAGAAAGAATACGCTGCTGCTGCTCAAAGAATGGAACAATTAGCGAAAGACCTAGACGGGTTTCTTGGAATAGAAAGTGTACGAGATGAGCATGGTGTTGGGATCACTGTATCTTATTGGGATTCATTAGCAGCAATCAAAGAATGGAAAGAACATACAGCGCATCAGCGTGTTCAAAAAAAGGGTCAAACAGATTGGTACGAATCCTATACAACCCGAATTTGTAAGGTGGAACATGATTACACAAACAAACATTCACTCCTTTAAAAAGAAGCAAATGAATGAGGCCATGCAAAATAGTGGGCCTCTTTTTTAACAGGCGCTTGAACTTGAAGCAGCATTCATCGTCATTCCTGCTTCTAAAAAAAGAAAAGCACCCCACATACGAACATTTGAGGTGCACTTCAATGATACTTGCTATTTATTTATACGTCACAAGGAAGTATTTCTTTTTCCCTCTTCGTAAGACCGTAAATTGGTTTTCAATTCGGTCATCTGCTGAAAGGACATAGTCTTTGTCGGTTTGTCTCTCTCCGTTGATGTAGACGGCACCGTTTGTGATATCTTCACGTGCTTGACGTTTTGATGGAGACAGTTTTGATTCGACAAGAACATCAACAAGTGTTAATTCTTCTGCACTGTCTTTCTCCATTGATGGCACATCTTTAAAGCCTACTTTCACTTCTTCTGCTGTAAGAGATTTGATCTCACCTTTAAATAGCGCATTTGAGATGTTGACAGCCTGTTCTAGTGATTCACGGCCATGCACAAGTGTTGTGACTTCTTCTGCCAAACGGCGCTGTGCTTCACGCTTTTCAGGGGCTGTTTGCACTTTTTCTTCGTACGATGCGATCTCTTCTTTTGATAGGAACGTAAAGTATTTTAAGTATTTCACGACATCACGGTCATCTGTGTTGATCCAGAATTGGTAGAATTCATATGGTGATGTTTTTTCTTTATCTAACCAGATGGCGCCGCCTTCTGTTTTCCCAAACTTTGTGCCGTCTGCTTTTGTGACAAGCGGCATTGTGAGACCAAATGCTTTTGCGCCTTCTGCTTCAGACTTACGGATCAACTCAAGTCCAGATGTGATATTTCCCCACTGGTCGCTTCCGCCGATTTGCAGTTTACAGTTTTCATTTCTGTAAAGGTTCAAGAAGTCTAACGATTGCAGAATCACATAGCTGAATTCTGTGTATGAAATCCCTGTTTCAATACGTGAACTGACGATATCTTTTGCCAGCATGAAGTTCACACCGAAGTTCTTTCCAATATCACGAAGGAACGTGATCACATTCATTTGGCTGATCCAGTCAAAGTTATTCACGATGACAGCTGGGTTGTCACCTGCTTCAAAATCAAGAAATTGAGAGAGTTGGCCTTTGATTTTATCAGACCACTGTTCGACGATTTCCGCTGGGTTTAGTGAACGTTCTGCTTTTTTGAAACTTGGGTCACCAATCAGTCCAGTTGCGCCGCCAACAAGTGCAATCGGGTGATGGCCTGCTTCTTGGAATCTGCGCAATGTTAAAATTGGCAGTAAGTGACCAATGTGCAAGCTGTCAGCTGTTGGATCAAAGCCGGAGTATAGCTTGATTTTTTCTTCTGCTAATAATTTTGTTAAACCTTCTTCATCTGTTTGTTGCTGAATTAATCCTCTGAACGATAATTCTTCCATCAATTGACTCATATCCAAATCTCCTTTTTTTACAATTCAACATAAAAAACGCCCCTTCGAATGAACGAAGGGACGATATATATCGCGGTACCACCCTGCTTAAAAGACAAAACAAACGTCTTTTCACTTACACTGATAACGGACAGATCCGTTCTTTCACTAATCAGGCAACATGCATGCTCCTTTTCGTAAAAGCGGTTCGTGAGGGTAATTCGAATATCTCTTTGTACTGACTCGCACCAGCCGTCAGCTCTCTTGGACAGGGAAAGATGATTCTACTGAATCTCAGTCAAAACCTTTTCATATTCAACTAATGTCATTTTTAACATACTTTTGATATCAAGTCAACTGACGGAAGTGATTAATCGTCCATTGTCGAGAGATCGCCTGCAGGTAAATTCAGTTCCCACGCTTTTAGCACACGTCTCATAATTTTACCGCTGCGTGTTTTTGGCAGTTTGTCTTTAAACTCAATTTCTCTCGGTGCTGCATGTGCAGCGAGTCCTTTTTTCACAAACGTACGAATCTCTTCTTTCAGCTCATCTGTCGGTTCGTATCCGCTTCTAAGCGCTATAAATGCTTTAATAATTTCACCGCGCACAGGATCTGGTTTTCCGATGACACCAGCCTCTGCAATGGCCGGATGTTCCACCAGTTTACTTTCTACCTCAAATGGACCGACCCGCTCTCCTGACGTCATAATGACATCGTCGACACGTCCCTGGAACCAGAAGTATCCATCTTCATCCATATAAGCTGAATCTCCTGAAACATACCAATCTCCCGGCATAAAGTAAGATTCATATTTTTCAGGATTGTTCCAGATCGTATGCATCATAGACGGCCAGCCCTTTTTGATGGCAAGGTTCCCCATCCGGTATGGCGGAAGTTCATTTCCGGCATTATCTACAATCGCAGCTTCAACGCCTGGAATTGGTTTCCCCATTGACCCTGGTTTGATATCCATGCATGGATAGTTACAAATCAGCTGTGCACCTGTTTCTGTCATCCACCAAGTGTCATGAATTCGTTTGCCAAATACAGCGTCTCCCCAGCGAATGACTTCTGGATTAAGAGGCTCTCCTACACTTAACACATGACGGAGTGAGCTGAGATCATATTTTTGAATGAGATCGTCTCCGGCTCCCATCAGCATTCTGAAGGCTGTCGGTGCACTGTACCAAACGGTCACACCAAGCGATTCGATGGTTTCGTACCACGTATCAGGATTGAACCTGCCGCCTAAAATGACATTCGTCGCTCCATTCAACCACGGAGAAAAAATACCGTACACCGTCCCTGTTACCCAGCCTGGATCAGCTGTGCACCAGTAGACATCTTCTTCTTTCAAATCAAGTACCCATTTACCCGTCTGGCCTTGCTGCACCATTGCACCATGAACATGGAGCACACCTTTTGGCGTACCAGTGGACCCTGAGGTGTAATGAAGCAGGTATCCATCTTTCTCATCCATCCACTCGATTTCAAGTTCCTTCGCTGCCTGTTCAAATGCTTCTTCAAAGTGAATCGTCCGCACACCACCTGCATCCTCTTTTTCACCGCCGACAATGATGACAGATTCAAGTTTTGGAAGTTCTGCAAATGGAATCCGCTCAAGCAGATCAGGCGTTGTCACAATCACCTTCGCCTCGCTATTTTCTAAACGATCTTTGACGGCACCTTCCATAAATGCCTCAAATAACGGACCAACGATCGCACCAATTTTAACAGCACCAAGCAGTAGAAAATAGAGCTCAGGTGATCTTGGCATAAAGATAAACACGCGATCCCCTTTTTGCACATGTGCCTGTTCTCTTAATAGATTTCCTGCTTTGTTTGTCTTGATTTTCATATCCCTGAACGTATACTTTTCATCCCGCTGTGAATCTTTGTAATGAAGCGCCACCTTGTTTTTACGAAACGAGTCCGCATGTCTGTCAATCGCTTCATAAGCTGCATTTACTTTTCCTGTTTCATACCAAGAGAAATTTTTTCTCGCTTCCTCCCATGAAAATTCTTTGTATGCTTGCTCATAATCATTTAAATGATAGTCCCCTTTTACTGATGGTAGCGTTTCCACTTTCATCAAACAGTCCCCCTTTGCATACGTTTACAATGACCATTATAGTATAGATGACTTTTTTTCTCAATTTTTAAAAAACTTATGATGAAACCGTTTTAATTATTGTCAGATTTAAGATAAAATAGAGACGACTCACTAGAATTTGAGGCGGTGGATACGTGGAGCATCCTAAAACTTATTATTCAAAAACAATTGAGAGAGAAACAGGCACCATCCTAATTGAAGGCCCGGTACCTGCATCAGAGCTGGCGAAATATACATTTCATGAAGGACTAACAGCATTTCGCACGCCTGAAGAACAAAAGCAAGCACTTGTTGAAATAGCAGATCTCCCTGAAGGACGTATTATCATTGCTAGGGTGGATGAGCTTGTCGTAGGCTATGTCACGTATTTGTACCCTGATCCGCTTGAACGCTGGTCAGAAGGCAACATGGACAATTTAATTGAGCTCGGTGCCATTGAAGTCGCTCCTCCATTCAGAGGCTGCTCACTTGGCAAGCATTTACTGGATGTGAGCATGATGGATGAGCAAATGGAGAATTACATCATCATTACAACCGAATATTACTGGCATTGGGATTTAAAAGGGACGAAGAAAAACGTGTGGGAGTACCGCAAAATGATGGAGAAAATGATGAACGCCGGCGGTCTGGTCTGGTTTGCAACAGATGAGCCAGAGATCAGCTCACATCCAGCCAATTGTTTAATGGCACGGATCGGTAAACATGTGAGTCCAGATTCAATCGAGCGTTTTGATCGTCTTCGCTTCCATCAGCGCTTTATGTATTAACGTTCAATTCGTTTTTTTGGCAAAGGGGATTGGTAAACATGATGATTGAACAAATTATGGAGCGTGATGTGATCACGCTGCGCAAAACCGATACGATCGAAGAAGCCATTCAAAAAATGAGTGCACATCACATTCGGCATATTCCCATCGTATCTGACCAGGGATCTGTCATTGGGATGGTGACAGATCGGGATATTAAGAATGCCAGTCCAAGTATTTTTGAAACAGAGAAAAGGCAGCTCTTTATTCAGCGGCCAGTTGAAGACATCATGGTGCTAGAAACGATTACCGCTCATCCGCTTGATTTCGTTGAGGAGATTTCGAGTGTCTTTTTTGAACACGGAATTGGCTGTCTTCCCGTTGTGAGACGCAGTAAGCTTGTAGGGATCATCACAAAGACAGATTTACTACGTACGTTTGTAAGACTAACTGGTGCAGATCAGCCGGGATCACATTTAGAGGTTGAAGTAGCGCAAGTGACAGAGGGGCTTGCAGACATTACGACTATTTTAAAAGAGCAGCATATTCAAATGCTGAGTGTACTCGTGTACCCTCATGCCAACGAAGCCTCTAAAGTGCTCGTCTTCCGCCTTCAAACGATGCATGCTGATTATGTGACGAAGCTGATTCGTGCAAAAGGCTATAAGGTGCTATGGCCTATGGAGCAGACGATCAAATGAAGGAAGCGACCTTTGTTTTTTCACCATCTTTTCAAACGTACCAGTTTCACCAAGATCATCCCTTCAATCAGCTTCGCGTCTACTTAACTTATGATCTCCTTCAAAAAATGAAGGCGTTAACGGATGATGAGATTGTCGCACCTCGGATGGCGACGCTGGAGGAGTTGAAGCTCGTCCATACAGCAGACTATATTCAAGCAGTACAGCGGGCAAGTGAAGGAAAACTGTCCACCGCAGAGGGTGAACGTTATGGTCTCGGCACTGAGGACACCCCGATGTTTGCGGGGATGCACGAGGCAGCTTCTCTCCTTGTTGGCGGGACATTAACAGCAGTTGATCAAGTGATGCTTGGACATTCACAGCATGCGCTCAATCTTGGCGGCGGGCTTCATCATGGATTTAAAGGGCGTGCTTCTGGCTTTTGTATTTATAATGACAGCTCTGTGGCCATTCAATATATTCAAAAGACATATGGCGCTAGAATTTTATATATTGATACGGATGCTCATCATGGCGATGGTGTCCAGTTTAGCTTCTATGATGATCCAGAGGTATGTACTGTTTCCATTCATGAAACAGGGCGCTATTTGTTCCCTGGAACTGGACAAGTACAGGAAAGGGGTCATGATAAAGGCTATGGCTATGCATATAATATCCCGCTTGACGCATTTACAGAAGACGAATCATTTTTAGAAGCCTATCGAACAGCAGTGACAGAGATTGCTGCTTTTTTTAAACCAGATGTCATTTTGACGCAAAATGGAGCAGATGCCCACTATTATGACCCTTTGACGCATTTATCTGCTACCATGAAAATATATGAAGAAATTCCTAGAATTGCCCATGAGCTGGCGCATCAATATTGTGATGGAAAATGGATCGCTGTGGGCGGAGGCGGCTATGATATTTGGCGTGTCGTCCCAAGAGCATGGAGCCGCATTTGGCTTGAGATGAAAGGCATCACACCACCAGATGCACTTCCTCAGGAATGGATTCAGGCATGGGAAAAACAATCGCCTGTTCCGCTTCCATCCACATGGCTAGATCCTGACGATCTATATCCACCGATTCCAAGAAGAGCAGAAATTACAGAAAAAAATGCACAAACGGTAGAAAAAGCACTCATGCCTGTTCGACGAGAAAAGAAAAAGGCATAAAAAAAGCAGGCGTCCACTGATCAAGTGAGCCTGCTTTCTTTTTTATTTCGTCGATTGTCTTTCTTCGATTCTATGTGGCAATTCAACAATTTGATCTTCTACTTGTTCTTTGTTCATGAGCTTTGTCAGCAGTCTCATCGCAACAGCGCCAATATCGTAAGTCGGCTGAACAACTGTTGTCAATTGAGGGCGCACCATGAGGGATAGTCTTGTGTTATCAAAACCAATCACTTCTAAATCTTCAGGAATTGATACGCCTCTGTCCTGCGCTCCATGAATGACACCTAGCGCCATTTCGTCAGTAGCTGCAATCACAGCCGTCGGCTTGTCAGATTGCTCAAGCAGATTAGCCAGCGCTTCAATACCAGAGTCATATGAGTAGTCTCCTTCAGCAACAAGCGCTTCGTCAAATACGATACCAGCTTCTTCAAGCGCACGCTTATAACCAGCAAGCTTTCTCATAGAGTTAATTGGTTCTGACATTGGTCCAGATACAAATGCAATTCGTTTATGTCCTTTTTCAACTAATAGCTGAACGGAATCATAAATGGCTTGTTCATAGTTAATGTTGACTGATGGTGTTTGTGCCTGCTCCTCAACAGATGCTGCAAGTACAATTGGTACAGGAGAGCGCTTAAATTCTTCCACATGCACATCTGTAATGTTCCCGCCCATAAAAACGATTCCATCTACTTGTTTGCCAAGCATTGTGTTTAACAAATGAAGTTCTTTATCAGTATTTTGGTCTGAGTTGCTCAAAATAATGTTGTACTTGTACATCGTCGCAATATCTTCAATTCCTCGTGCAAGCTCTGAATAGAAGATACTTGAAATATCAGGGATGATGACCCCAACTGTTGTGGTCTTTTTACTTGCAAGGCCTCGTGCGACTGCGTTCGGACGGTAGCCGAGACGATCAATTGCTTCAAGCACCTTTTTTCTTGTCGTTGGTTTTACGTTTGGATTACCATTAACAACGCGTGATACCGTTGCCATACTTACGTTTGCTTCTCTTGCTACATCATATATTGTAACATTATTCACATAAATCACTCCTTCAAATACACTTCATATCTATAGCATTCACCAATTGGATAGAGACATGTCAGATACGAGGAAAATAATATCCTATTTGTCATTAAAACGATGAAAAGAGACACATAATTTTTCAATCTACATCAAAATGACCTTCTTTTATGAAATTATACACGTTTTTTCATCATATGAAAACGTTCCCTTTCTTTTTATAACTAAATTAAACAAACTTTAATGAGCTTGTTACCTGTAAATTGAATCATATTTCACCAAAAATCGTCGTGAACGTCAGCTATGACAATGATCTTAGCAGATTCTATCAAATTTTAAAAATGAAAACATTGTGAACAAGCGTGTTTTAAGCTTGCAATGTGTTTTCTTCCTTTCATTACCAGTCTTATCGTATTTTTTCATGAAAAAACCGCCGGGCTGGGGACTGACCCCCGTTTTTGAGACAGGGATCAAAACACCTTTATGAAACAGCCAGTTGCCGAAACTCTTTTGGTGACTGGTTGTTTAATTTCAATTGAATTCGGATATTGTTATAGTAATCAATATACTCCCTGACTGTTTTTTCTACAATGGCTGTTGTAGTGTTTGTCAGGTGGTGGAGATAGAATCCTTCTGATTTTAAACTGGAGTGGAAGGATTCGATGGGGGCATTATCAGCGGGCATTCCCTTACGGGACATGCTCATGGTAATGCTTTTTTCCTTTATCTCCTTTTGATAAGCATAAGAAGTGTAGACCGAACCTTGATCACTATGAAGTACGCAGCCTTTAGGCAGTGCCTGTAGCTGATTCAATGTATCTAGAACAAGCGAAACATCCTGTTTATCACCAATCGTATAAGCCACAATCTCACTTGTATATAAATCTTTTATGCTAGATAGATAAAGTATTTTTTGACCAAATGGCAAATACGTTATATCTGTCACCAGTTTTTCAAGTGGCTTAGTCGCAGTAAAATCCTGTTTTAAGTGATTTTCTGCAATATAATAAGGTTGACCAGTCTGTTTACGCTTTTTTACTTTCACACGACACTGTAAACCGTAGGTTTGCATAATACGTTGTACGGTCTTATGGTTCATTTTCATTTCTTTTCGCAGTAGAGCCGTTATTTTACGATAACCATACGTATATTGGTGTGCCTCACAAAGAGACGATATGAGGTCGATTAACACTTGCTGTTTTGGCTGGAGATCTTGTTTTTTCCAACGATAAAATGTTGATCTTGCGACCTCAAACATCTGACAGAATGTACTTACACTTACTGTGTCTTTTACCGTATCGTAAATCGACACGAACGCTTCTTTTTTCACTTCCTTTCCCATTCCATGTACTTTTTTAATAGGTCAATTTGTTGTTTTAGAAAACGATTTTCTGTTTTTAACTTTTCGTTCTCATCTTGATATTCAGGTCCTTTACCATATGAATACTGTTTGCCTACCGGCTGTCTTAAACGATGAATGTCTCCAGATTTATACCATTTCATCCATGTTTTAAGTTGGGTCACATTCCGAATATTTAATTCCTCCAACACTTTTTTAACTGGTACTCCCGCCAATCGCATTTCAATTGCCTTCATCTTCACTTCAAATGGATAACTAACTCTTGAACCCATAGAAAAACACCTCCAAATTGTTTTCAGGTATTCTATACCCGATTTTCAACTTAAAGGTGTTTTTATCTGTCTCACTTTATGGGGTCAGTCCCCTGTCATCCGGCGGCTTTTCTATTTATGATTACGCGTGAATGTTGACAAGTGGTCTTAACGCATCTAACCATTTTTCGAATTGTGGAATGTCCATTTGCTGCGCTGAATCAGATAGGGCAACAGATGGATCTGGATGCACTTCTGCCATCACACCGTCTGCTCCAATCGCAAGAGCTGCTTTAGCCGTTGGAAGGAGTAGATCTCTACGTCCTGTTGAGTGTGTCACGTCAACAAAGACTGGTAAATGTGTCTCTTGTTTCAAGATTGGCACAGCCGAGATATCTAGTGTATTTCTTGTGGCTGTTTCGTATGTGCGGATGCCTCGCTCGCAAAGGATGATTTGGTCATTTCCTTGTGCGATGATGTATTCAGCTGCATTGATGAATTCTGAAATTGTTGCTGCTAGACCGCGTTTTAAAAGAACTGGTTTGTTCACAGATCCAGCTTCTTTTAAAAGTTCGAAGTTTTGCATGTTACGTGCTCCAATTTGGATGACATCGATATGCTCAATTGCTTCTTCAATATGAGCAGGGTTCACGATTTCACTAATAACAGCAAGACCGTATTCATCTGCTACACGTTTTAGAATTTTTAGACCGTCTACGCCAAGTCCTTGGAAGTCATATGGACTTGTGCGAGGCTTAAATGCACCGCCACGAAGAAGTTTTAGTCCTTGCTGTTTCGCTGCTGCCGCAACTTCTGCGACTTGCTCGTAGCTTTCAACGGCACATGGTCCAACGATGAAACGTTGTTTTCCGTCACCGATTGCTTCCCCATTGATATTCACAATTGTATTTTCAGGTTTTTTCTTACGAGAAACAAGAAGTGCTTTGCTGTGGTCATCTTCTTGAAGCTCTAAACCTGCTTTAAAAATTTCTTTGAAAATATGCTGAATCGTTGAATTTTCAAATGGGCCATCATTTTCTTCAAGAATTTGATTAAGCATTGTGCGCTCTCTGACAGGGTCATAACGGTTGACACCTTGCGCTTCTTTTGCCTTACCAATTTCTTTTACAATGTTTCCTCTTTCATTGATCAGTTTTAAGATTTGAAGATTTAGTTCATCTGCTTGCTGTCTCAATTGTTCCAATTCATTGTTGCTCATTTTTGTCATCCTTTCCTCTGCCCGCTCTCGCTTTTTATTTTGATCTCTTATAATAGGGTTTATTATAAACAAAGATTTCGGAATTGTCACGAAAAAATTCTTTATTACCCAAACGCTTTTAAGCGATAAAGTATTATGTGTAAGATTATAGCATACTTTTGATGCAAGTAAACCTTTTTTATAAAAAAACGTCAGCAATCGCTGACGTTTTTCTACATGTTATGTTCAAGCGCTTCTTTTGTAATGCTTGAGTGAGAAGCATGCCACTTTACTTTGCCACCACTAAAGATGAGTGCCTGCGGGCTTTCGTGCTTGATCCCTGACTTTTCAGTCACATAGGATGAAAGCTCTCTTGTGTTTTGAATTTGCAAGAAATAAGCAGGAACATCCTCGTGTTCTGACGCAAACGCTTCAAACTCTTGAAAAGCCGCTTGGCTGATAGGACATGTCAAACTGTGCTTAAAAAAGACAAAGGTTCCGTCTTGATTCGTTAGTTGATTAAACTGTTCTTCTGTTTCAATGAGTTGTTTTGACATGATGTGCTCCTTCCACACTTAAACAGTGAGTTAGCCTTTAGTAGATTGTTCTACTTTTTCTTTGACATCATTAATGCCTTCTTCAATGTCTGATTTTGCTTCTTGTGCTCTCACTTTTGCTTCGTCTGCTACATCTGCAGCTTCATCTGCTATATTTGCTGCAGCATCTTCTGCTTCGCTTTTTACTTGTTTAGCTTTTCCAGCTGTACGATCTTTTATGTCTTTTACTTTGTCTAAAATCTGGTTTGACTGCTCTGCTACGAGCTGAGACAATTCAGATGTTTTGTCTTTCGCAATCGTCACATATTCAGTGCCTTTTTCCTTTGCATCTGTTGTGAGACGATCTGTTTTTTCTTTTAGGGCATTCGCTTGGGTATTCAAATCATCGCGAAGCTCTTTCCCTGACTTTGGTGCTAAAAATAATGCCGTTGTTGCACCGATAATGCCACCGATAAGTGTTCCGATCAAAAAGTCTTTGCTATTGATTCCGTCTTTGCTCATGATTATTCCTCCTATGCGAAAATGGTTGGTTATTGTTGTTTACGCTGTTTCCATTTTTTATAGATTTCAAGTGCTGCGTTACTCCAGCTTACCACATCCGTGACTTTCTCCTGATTTCGTTCAACGGATGAAGAAACCGCACCAGCTGCCTGCTTTATGCTTGTATTAAATTGGTTGATCGAGCCACCAATTCCCTGCACCGCATCCACAACTGTGTTAAGTTTTGCCGATTTGTCTTGAATGTCTTCAGCAAGCTGATTGGTCTTATGTAGCAACTGTGCTGTCTCTGTGGTGATGCCTTGCATCTGTCCTTCAAGACCTTCTAAAGTTGATGCGACATTCTTTAATGTCAACTGTAAGGATTTCAATGTTTTGGACAAGTAGATGACAAGAATGAGGAAAGCGATTGCGATGAGTGCAACGCTTAAATAAAGAATAATAATCATCTGATACCTCCTTTGCTGCGGGCATATTCAATTCAATACCCTCTCGTTGTATCATTCAAACATCGCCTAGAATGACCGATTGAATAATAATTCTACACTTATTCGCCAATTCCTGTCCACAGCGAACGAAAAAAAGCGGCACATCTTGTCACATTTAGCCCCTTTGTCACATTTTATTCAAAATAAAAAAGCACCGATTGAATCGGCACTTTTTGACAGGCAATTATACTGCGACTTTCTCATAAGCACGAAGATACTTTTGAATATCTCCTGCTCCCATAAAGACCAAGATCGCATTTTCATGTACTTTCAGCACAGATGTCTCTTCTTCTTCAATCAATTGGGCTTGCGGAATTTTTTCCCGCAAATCTTCAATGCTTAGTTTCCCAATGTTTTCACGAGCTGAGCCGAAAATATCACAGAGGTATACATAGTCTGCTTTTTTCAGACTGTCCGCAAATTCACTTAAAAATTGCTGTGTACGAGTGAAAGTGTGCGGCTGAAAGACTGCTACAATATCACGGTCTGGATACTTCTGGCGGGCTGCTTCGATCGTGACTTCAATTTCAGTCGGATGGTGCGCATAGTCGTCAATTAAGACTTGTTCACCGACTACTTTTTCATTAAAGCGTCGTTTCACACCACCAAATGTCGTTAAAGCACCTTTGATGAGCTCTACATCAATGGCCTCATAGTGGCATAATGCAATGACCGCTAATGAGTTAAGGACATTGTGGTTTCCGTATGCAGGAATGTAGAAGGTATCATAAAACGTATTACGTACAAATACATCAAATGTCGTGCCTTCTGTGTTTTTCACAACATTTCGTGCTTGGAAATCATTTTCTTCATTGAATCCGTAGTACACAACAGGTACTTTTGCTTGGATCTTGAGAAGATGCTCGTCATCACCGCAAGCGATGATGGCTTTTTTCACTTGAAGTGCCATGTTTTGAAACGCATCAAACACGTCATTAATATCAGTGAAATAATCAGGGTGATCAAAATCAATATTGGTCATGATCGCATAGTCTGGATGGTAGCTGAGGAAATGTCTGCGATATTCGCACGCTTCAAATACAAAATACTCGCTGTTTTCTTTCCCCATTCCAGATCCATCACCGATTAAGTAAGAAGTTGGTTTTGCCGCTTGCATCACATGTGCAAGCAGACCTGTTGTCGATGTTTTACCATGAGCACCCGTAATTGCAACGTTTGTGAATGAATCCATGTATTCTCCAAGAAATTTATGATAACGAATGACAGGAATCCCTTCAGAAAGAGCACGCTCAATCTCAGGGTGTGTATCTGGGAATGCATTTCCTGCAATGACCGTCATCCCTGGCTGAATATTATCTGGGTCAAATGGAAGAATTTTAATATTTCGTTCTTCTAATGCTTTCTGTGTAAAGATATGTTTTTCGATATCCGATCCTTGGACAGTATACCCAGTATCATGAAGAATTTGGGCCAGTGGACTCATACCTGTCCCTTTTATTCCAACAAAATGATAAACAGTCATAATTGTACCTCCAACAAACGTCTATCTGACTTACAGTATATGACGCTCATTTCAATTTGCAACTTGTGATTTTTGTCTCTAGCTGATCACAAATCGCAGCTCCAAATAAAGATTTTTTTCCGATCTTCCTATTCTAATCAATATTAACTATGATTAGTATCCGACAACTTTCCCATTTCTAACACCTGCTTTCGCTCATTTTCGTTAAAAAGCGTTCAGACAGGCATGCGAAAAGCGTCCAATTCAAAAATTGCACCTATGTGCTATCATACCATGTTTATCAAAAAAATGAAGTGGTTTGTTTAGATCAATTGTTCTAAGTCACTCAGTGTCATGAGGACCTCTCTTGGCTTACTGCCTTTTGCCCCAGAGATCATTCCTTCACGTTCCATCATATCAATTAATCTTGCTGCTCGATTGTAGCCAATTCTAAATCTTCTTTGCAAACTGGATGTACTTGCACTATTTTGCTCGATGGCGAATCTGCATGCGTCCATAAACAATTCATCTTCGTCTGTAATGGCAGAGCCTTGGAGCATCAATTCTTCCTGTTCAAAAAGGAACACAGGTTTGCGCTGTTTTCTCACATGCGCTACCACTTCATCAATCTCTCGATCTGATACAAAGTTCCCTTGCAGCCTTGTCGGTTTGCCAGAGCCATTTTCTAAGAACAGCATGTCTCCTTTTCCAAGAAGCTTTTCAGCACCTGCCATATCAATAATGGTTCTTGAATCCACTTGGCTTGAAACAGAGAATGCAATTCTTGTTGGGATGTTTGCTTTAATGAGGCCTGTAATGACATCAACAGAAGGTCTTTGCGTCGCAATGAGTAAGTGAATACCGCATGCTCTTGCTTTTTGGGCAATTCGGCAAATGCTTTCTTCGACTTCATTTGGTGCGACCATCATTAAATCAGCCAGCTCATCAATGACAACGACGAGATATGGCAGTTTTTCACCCATTTGTTTTTCTTTCACCAGTTCGTTAAATCGTTTGATTTCTCTCACACCAGAGTGTGCAAACAGTTCATAGCGTCTTTCCATTTCATCTACTACCCATTTCAAAGCAGCTGTTGCTGTCTTGGCATCAGTAATAACTGGGCTCACAAGATGCGGAATGTGATTATACGGCGCCAGTTCGACCATTTTAGGGTCGATTAACAGCATTTTCACTTCATCAGGTGAGGCTTTAAACATGAGGCTCACAAGAATGGTATTAATACAGACACTTTTCCCTGAACCTGTTGCTCCGGCAATTAAGCCGTGTGGCATTTTTTGCAAATCAACCACAACGGGCTGACCGGAAATATCCAATCCGAGTGCCGCCGTTAATGGAGATAGATTGTCTCTGAAGGCACTGCTTCTGATCATTTCTCTCAAGAAAACCATTTTACTGTGAAGGTTCGGCACTTCGATTCCAATCGTGTTCTTCCCAGGAATCGGCGCTTCAATGCGAATATCTTTTGCAGACAAACTGAGTTTGATATCATCTGACAGATTTGTAATTTTGTTCACTTTCACGCCTGGTTCAGGATGTACTTCAAATCTTGTAACAGAAGGACCTTGCGTCACATGAACGACACTTGCTCTGACATTGAAATTTTTCAGTGTGGCATTAAGCAGTTCAGCCCGTTCTTTCACCCATGTTCCATCCTCTTCCCTTTGTGCTGGCGGAATGTCTAGAAGGGCTAGACTTGGAAAAACATACCCTTGTGCATCTGTCGTTTTGTTCTGTCCTTGCACGCGCTGATCACTTTTTAACATCATGACGTTAAAAGGAACGGTGGAGGTTTGACCGTTTGAGCGCTTTGGCTGTGGAGAAGACGGTTTTGGTTCTTCCTGTTTTGGTTCTTCCTGTTTTGGTTCTTCCTGTTTTGGTTCTTCCTGTTTTGGTTCTTCATGATTCGGTGCTACTCGTTTTACTTTAGGCGTTTCCTCAGGTGTTTCCTGAAACTGCTCTGTGGCGATCTCTGCTTGTCCAGGTTCAGCGAATCCTTCTGATACTGGCATGACTTCATCATCTACCATCTCTTCTTTCGGCAGAGAATCATTATCTTGCGAATCCTGTATAATCACCGATTCTGCTTGTTCAAATGCTACCGCTGACACGTCTGCTTGACTTTCTTCTATCCATGCAGCCTCTGCTCTTTCCTCCATAGCCTCTATGTTCTTCTCTTCCAGCACCGCAGTTTCTTCTACTGGGCTTTCTACCTCCATGTCGAGTGCTGGTGATGCGCTTTCAGCTGTTTCAAATGTAAAGCTCTCTTTTTTCTCAGCATCATCTTCAAGCGGAATCATCGGCTCTTCTTGTTCAACGGTGACTGCCTGTTCTTGCTCCATCTCTAGAAGCTCTTTAGAAGTTTCAGCTTGCTCCATATGTAAGAATGCTTCCGGATCGTCTTCGGTCTGTGACAAAGCTTGATCGTGATCCTCTGTCTCACTGAAAGGCTCGTCATATAAACGTTCCATCGTTGATTGAACGTGATCTTGATAAGCGAGTTCCTCTTGCAAAGTAAGCGGCGTCGTGACAGGTTGCTTCTCTACTTGTTCTTCTGTTTGGGCTGACATCATGTCTTCCATACGTTGTTCTTTTCGTATAGACGGGATGTTCATTTGCTGTCTTACATTCCGTTCACGCTCTGCTTCTTCTGATAACAGTGTGACACGCTGTGACGTTTCTTCTGCCGATTTCATTTTGACAGAAGATGTGTCTTCTTTGGCTGCCGCATGTTTTGGACGCATATCCTGGTGGTAGCCATAGATGGGTGAAGGAATTTGCTCTGGTTTAAAAGGCTTTTTATTGAGATCAGGCTGCACCGTTTGTTTTGGCTGATAGGTCGTCTGCTTTGCCTTTGGCTGACTTGGCCGCGTGCGCCTTCTTTCTTGTTGCTTTGTTGCCTCACGTGCAGGTTCATCTGGAACGAGAGGAAAGCGGAAATTGCCTTTTGGATATTCATAATACACTTTCGTATCTTCAACTTTTTTATATTCTTTATGCTGTTCAACAGCTGGCTGCTTTGGTGCAATCGGACCTGTTTCAGGCCTCTCAGCTTTTTCTTCTTTTTTTTCTTCTCCTAAAAATACACTAAAAAATTTATCTAACCAACTCATCATTTATCACTCACTTTAACTCCCCTTACGTTTTCTTGGGCGATTTTTAGTATACCATTGCTTTTTCATGCAGAAAAGCGAGAAAAGTGCTACGCTTTGCTGTTCATGCTGTCTGTAGATGAAAAAAAGTCACTAAGTACGTACTTAGTGACTTTTGGTATAACACATTCTTCGCTCATTTGTACCCGTTTATGGGAGGTTACGCTTCAAATGGTTCGCCAGCTTGGCGGCTTCCTTCTAGAACAAGGATTCCTTTTTCAGCAGGCGCATTCGGAAGATCTAATTCTTTTGCAGAACAAATCATTCCGCTTGAAGGAACACCTCTTAGTTCAGCATCTTTGATCACCAAACCGCTCGGCATCACAGCACCGACCTTTGCAACCACAACATATTGACCTTGATCAACGTTTGGTGCACCGCACACGATTTGTAAGGTTTCATCGCCAACATCTACTTGGCAAATGTTCAGTTTATCTGCATTTGGATGTTTTTCTTTTTCCTTCACATAACCGACCACAAACTTAGGTGATAGATCAACTGTTAATGTTTCACTGACACCGTTGCGGTTCAAAATTTCATTGATATCTTGAACAAGTGTTTCAGAAAGCGGTACAGATCCGTTGTCTTCAATTTTCATGTAAGTAGATGCATTGAAAATATTAAAACCTGTTGTTTCTTTTGTGTCTTGATTGAAGATTCTTACGACGTCTCCAAACGTTTCATGACCTACTTCTTCTCTTGTGACATCTTTCAATGAAATAAGGAGTGTGTCGCCGACACCTTCTGCATTATAAAAAACGTTCATTCTTCAAAATTCCCTTCTACTGCTGTTTTGGTCTGCTTTTTGCAAGAATAAAGATCGGTTCAAGCTTGCCTTCGTCATATAAAAATGACAAGGCCGTAATCGGAACCGTGCCGCTGGCGAAGAAGCTCATCGACATTTGCCCTAAAATATCATAGCCTGATTCATTGCGTACATCTGCAATGATGAACACATCTTGATGGGGAACGGAAATAGCCATTTGCCCCTCTACTTTTTGCGCGTATTCTTGTAAAATCGATTCATTTAATATTCTGCTTGCATCGTACCCGTCGTTTGCACGGAAGAAATAAAAACGGTTGCCCGCCACTTCATCCATTTTCACGACAGTCTTTAGTGAACGGACGTTAAAACTTGCGGTTTCTCTGATTCGTTCTTTTGTCCAGTTTTCCTTTTGCAGCATCTTCTCGTCAATTAATCTGTAGGTGCTTCCAAGGTCAAGTGCATAGTAGATTCTTGTCTCTGCTGTATGCTCATCAAAAACGAGCGGAATCTCATCACTTGATGTTTCTGGAAAGGACGTTGAACGAATGACCGGATAAATGTGCTTCTCTTTACCTGAGATGTGCTGCGCTTCACCTTTCATAGCGCTGAGCGCCTCTTTCACATAATAAACGATCTCATCCAGTGTTTCATCAGGCTTTACTTCCCACTTTGCAATAATCGGTGGGAGCTCAAGCGTGATACCCTTTTCTGTATGTTTATCTTCCACACGAAGCGTATCTTTTTCCCTGTCAAACTGGTGGGTCCAGCTGTCGTTCGTCAGACGGCTTTTCAATTGATTGGCAAGCTGTCTTGATGTCATTTTCGCCATGATAAGACCCTCCTTTCGTTATTTAGAAAGAGAATCTGTTAAAAATGCTTCAATCTCTTCCTTTGTCTTACGATCTTTGCTGACAAAACGGTTGATCTCTTGTCCGTTTTTAAAGACTAAAAAGCTTGGAATTCCGTAAATTTCCCACTCTGCACAAGTATCGATGAACTGATCTCTATCCACATAGAAGTATTCAAATTCTGGATAGTTTGCTTCAAGCTCTGGCAAAAACGGCTCAATAAATGTGCAGTCCGGGCACCAGTCAGCTGAAAATAGTAATACGGTTAAGTCTTCTTGAATCACTTTTTGTAATTCTTCGTTTGATTCAATTTTTTTCATGTTTGATTCCTCCAGTTTGTATACTTAAATCTCCGAATTGTATATAGCCTTTCTTTCTCATCCATTCTGATACTACCAAACTAATCACTGCCGGGCCAACGATATGCAAAAGAGCAATTGCGAGGAAAACGGATGGATGAAATCCCATGACTGTGAGTGTCATGAGCTGGCCGACAAGACCGCTCGTTCCCATACCCGCTCCTGCCGCATTATTGACCATCCCAAAGCCAATAATACCAATTGGCGCAAGAATCAGTCCTGCAATCGTCGGCGGAATGAGAATGAGCGGATTTTTCACAATGTTCGGCAGCTGTAGTTTTGATGTTCCAATGCCTACCGCAGCAAGACCGCCAAAACGATTTTCTCTAAATCCGGCAGCAGCAAAGCCGACCATTTGCGCGCAGCAGCCAATCGTTGCCGCACCAGCAGCAAGACCGCTTAAATCAAGCATCAGCGCAAGCGCAGCACTTGAAATCGGTGAACTAAGAGCAAGTCCAACAATGGTTGCAACCAGCATGCCCATGATGAGTGGACTTTGGTCAGTCCCCCATACGATCAGCCTGCCGAGCCCTGTCATCACCGCCTGAATCCCAGGGCCAATGAAAGCAGCGGTGAGAAAACCTGTGATAATAGTCACAAGCGGCGTTAAAATAATATCAATTCTTGTCTCGCCACTGATCAGTTTGCCTAGTTCCACACCAATGAGAGCAGCCACGAAGCTTCCAGCAGGTCCCCCAAGCTCTGCTCCAGCGGCACCTGAAACAACACTTGCGAAAATAATTAATGGAGATGCGTTTAAGCGATAAGCAACCGCTACGCCAATTGCTGGTCCCATCAGCCCCATAGCGAGCGTTCCCATTTCCACGATGAGAGGAAATGATAACAGGCCGCCTGCTGTTTTTAAAATCAGCCCTACCACTAATGTAGCAAATAGACCTAAAGCCATATAAGAGAGTGCATCAATAAAATACACCTTTGGCGAAAGGGAAATACCCTTTCTTTTTAAATAAGTCATCAACGTCGTCTTCCTGCTTTCTCATAGGAAAGACGAAGAGGCCTGTCCTTCCCATTATATGTAGTCTTCTTACGATGAAAAATAGTCTCTACCATGAATATCATAATCATATTTTTTTTGCTTTATCAAGCACTTCTTGTGTAACATGAAAAGAAACAGGGCAAACCTTTACTAAGTTTGTGCACAAGGAGGAGATTGTTATGCAATTAACGGTTTATTTAGCTGGAGAAATTCATAGCCAGTGGCGCGATGAAATTAAGGAAAAAAGCCAGTCTTTGAAACTACCAGTGACGTTTGTTGGTCCAATGGAGAATCATGACCGATCAGATAACGTCGGAGAAGATATTTTAGGCGGGCAGCCAAATGCCATCTTGAAAGACGATGCGGCTTCTGATTTGAACAATTTCCGCACCGAACTATTATTAAATAAGGCAGACGTTGTCATCGCCCGCTTTGGTGAGAAATATAAACAGTGGAACACGGCAATGGATGCTTCTTCTGCCATCGCCAAAGGAAAACCCCTTATTTTGATTCGTCCTAAAGAATTACATCATCCCCTAAAGGAACTATCAAACAAAGCAAATATCACTGTCGAAACAGTGAATCAAGCAATTAAGGCGTTGTCATACGTGTTTGAACAGGAATAAGAAAAAGGCTGTGCTCTTAATGAGGCAGCCTTTTTCTTATCGTTTACACTTGTTGATAAATCGAATCCACCGTGCTTTGATCGCAATTTTTCACAAGACGAACAATTAATTCTTTTGCCGCTGCATAATCATCCACATGCAAGACAGAGTGACTTGTATGAATGTAACGCGCACATACACCAATAACAGCAGACGGTACACCTTGATTTGAGATATGGACACGTCCAGCATCCGTACCGCCTGGCGATACGAAATATTGATATGGAATATTGTTTGTTTCGGCTGTATCGAGGACAAATTCTCTCATGCCTCGGTGCGTAATCATCGTGCGATCATAAATACGAAGAAGTGCACCTTTTCCAAGCTGGCCAAATTGTGATTTGTCTCCCGTCACATCATTTGCGGGACTCGCATCTAGAGCAAAGAACAGATCAGGCTGAATCATATTCGCAGCTACCTCAGCCCCTCTGAGCCCTACTTCCTCTTGGACGGTTGCGCCTGAATATAGCTGACATGAAAGAGCTTCGTCTTTTAATTCTTTCAATAATTCAATGGCAAGTCCGCACCCATAGCGGTTATCCCAAGCTTTGGCTAAAATCTTTTTTGGATTGGCCATTGGGGTAAAGACCGTTGCAGGAACGATTTGCTGCCCTGGGCGAACACCAAGCTCTTTTGCTTCTTCTTCACTGTCTGCACCAATATCAATCAGCATATCTGACGGTTTTACTGGTTTGCTTTTTTGTTCTGGTGTCAGAAGGTGAGGAGGTGTGCTCGATACAACGCCCGGAATTGGCCCGTGATCCGTATGAACATCCACACGCTGCGCAAGCATCACTTGACTCCACCAGCCGCCAAGTGTTTGAAAACGAATCATTCCATTTTTCGTAATGGATGACACCATAAAGCCGACTTCATCCATATGACCAGCCACCATAATCTTCGGCGCGTTCTCTGGGCCTTTGCGGACACCAAACACTCCGCCAAGACGATCCTGTATGAGTTCATCGGAATATTTCTCAAGTTCCTTTTTCATAAAAGCACGCACATGGTGCTCATTACCTGGAGTCCCTTGTAGTTCTGTTAAATTTCGGAAAAGCGACATTGTTTCTTCGTTCATTTGACAGTTACCCTCATTTCTATGTAATGACCATATAAATTCCTATAAAAATAACACTTACTTTATACTATAAGAATTCTTTCGGTTTTCCAAGTATCTCTCCAGAAATTTTGAATATGCTTTCAAGTATTCGGATTTCTTAACATCGCTGGACAAGTTTTGTATAATGGAAAAAACAGCAATACGGAGGTGCAGCACGTTGAAGTTAAAACATGTTCTGATTGGTGCGAGTATAGGCGTAGCCGCTGCAATTGTTGCAAAGAAAGTCTTTTTCCCGACGTATATCTCGTCTGAAAAAGCGTTAAAAATTGTGAAATCTGCTTTTAAACAGCGCGGCCCGATTGATGGCTCTTGGATTTATACTGTACCAGAACCGTATACCGTACATGGTGAAACGATTGATGTGTACAAATCTGGCATTACACGCTCCGCCTTTGGCGAGCTTGAACAGTATGAAGTCATGATTGATGCAAAAACAGGCATGATCGTTGATGTCATTGATTCTGTTGCTTAATAAGAAAGCTTCGCAAAGACAAGTCCTTGCGAAGCTTTTTTTAGATGGCTTTGATTTTTTTGTATACAGGGTGCCACATGGCGTCTTGCACAGCTTGAATGAGATCATCAGGGGTTTCTTCCGCAATTCCTTCGTCAATCGCTGCTTGTGCCACACGGACAGCCACTGTCGCTGAAACCGTTCGGAGCTGATCAACACTTGGAAGCATCGCAGCACCCGGTTTTCCGACATTAACCATGCTCGCAATCGCTTCAGCACTCGCAACAAACATGCTGTTTGTCATGAGGCGGGCTTTACACACAATTGTTCCAAGACCAAGCCCTGGAAACACGAGGGCATTATTTGCCTGCCCAATTTCATATGTCACGCCGCCATATTCAACTGGATCAAACGGACTTCCCGTTGTGACAAGCGCACGTCCTTCTGTCCACTCAATGAGATCTTCCGGCTTTGCCTCTGAAAGAGGTGTCGGGTTAGACATCGGTAAAATCGCTGGCCGCTCTACATGTGACGCCATTTCTTTCACTATTTCCTCTGTAAATGCCCCACCTACAGTTGAGGTACCAATTAAAATCGTCGGTTTCGCCTGCTTCACGACCTCTAACAAATCAATCGAATGCTTTGGACCATTACGTGCATAATCCTTCACTTCATCAGAACGCCTTGCATAAGGCTTTTGGAATGGCTGAATGTCGGGTGAATCATCTGTGAGCAATCCCGTTTTATCAATACACCAGAAATGATCATATGATTCCTCTTCTTTGACACCATCTCGCACGATGGCATCGCGAATTTGCTCTGCTATACCAACCCCTGCTGTACCTGCTCCAAAGATCACGATTCGGTGATCTTTCAGCGGAACCTTCGATGCTTTTGCACAAGCCAGAACGGCAGCAAGTGAGACGGCTCCAGTTCCTTGAATATCATCATTAAACGTACAAATACGGTCCTTATATTTTTCCAAAATGGCGCGCGCATTTTTTGTACCGAAGTCTTCCCAGTGAAGAAGTGCATTTGGAAAAGTCGCACGGGCAAGCTCAACATATTGATCAATAAACTGATCATAGCGCTCTCCTCGAACGCGGGAGTGCTGATTTCCTACATAAAGCGGATCATTTAAAAGACTTTCCTGATTGGTCCCAGCATCAAGTACCACTGCCAGCACACGGCTAGGATCAATACCTGCTGCGGCTGTATAAACAGCCAGTTTCCCGACTGAAATGGCGATTCCACCAACACCCCAGTCACCGATGCCTAAAATTCCTTCTGCATCTGTTGCGACAATGAGATCAATTGATTCATCCACTCCGTAAGATGCAAAAATGTCTTCCATTCCTTCTAGGTCATCAATGGATAAATAAATTCCTCTTGGCTTTCTATACTCGTGGCTGTAACGCTGAATCGCTGTTCCTACGGTCGGTGTGTAAACAATCGGTAGCATTTCTGCCAAATGCTCATTTAATAATTTATAAAAGAGCACTTCATTTCTATCATGAAGCGCAGTTAAATAGACATTTTTCCCAAGTGCGTCTGGCTGTGCTTTGAACTGCTCATATGCACGCTTTGCTTGATCTTCTAATGTTAACACCTTCGGCGGCAGAAATCCCTTTAATCCAAGCTCTTCCCGCTCTTCCTTTGTAAATGCGACCCCTTTGTTTAAATAAGGGACAGACATGACTTCCATCCCTCTTAACGGTGTCTCGATGACATCACCATGTACACGATAAAATTGATTCACCTGCACTCTTCCTTTCACAAGTTCATTTTGTCGTTATTTTGTGTGAAAGGCGAAAAAACATACAGATGATCTTTTATCTTCCGGTTTCTCTTTTGACCTCATGGGTCATTGCCCCGTCTTCATCCCACTTTACAGCACGGTAGATGGCATCATGATAAAACAAGTACCATGCATTGTTTTCTTCAGCGAATGCCTGCCATTTTTGCTTCGCTGGGATCGAGGTCATTGGATAATCGTCGTATGCCAAGACCCATAGCGGGTTTTTATGAGCGTGTGTCGGCATGATATCCGCTAAATGAATGGCCGTTTCTCCCTGACTTGTGAGCGATAAGATGCTATGCCCATCGCTATGTCCGCCTGTATGATGCAGGCAAATGCCTTCTATTACTTCGATGCTATCTTCAAATGTCATGACTTGATCGGCAACAGGCTCCCAGTTTTCTTTCCAATATGTATTTCTTGAGCGGATGTTCGGCGCTCTCATTTCGTCCCATTCAATTTTGGACGTGATGATTTTTGCCTGCTGAAAAACAGACACGAGCTCATCGCCTTCACGTTTTGTCAGCCCGCTTGCATGATCAAAATGCAAATGAGTCATTAAGACGTAATCTATATCAGATGGGCGCAAACCGAGAGCCTCAAGTGATTCTTCTATTTTCGTTTCCTCTGTGACGCCATAATTGCGTTTTTGTTTCTCTGTCAGCTTCCCTGACCCGATGCCGGAATCTACTAACAGATGAAGACCGTTCCACCGTATGAGCATTGGATCACACCGTAATTCAATTTGATTTCGATCATTCACAGGGTATTTTTTTGACCATAATGGCTTTGGCACCACGCCAAACATGGCACCGCCATCCATGTGTGTATCTCCCCCATTTAACCAGAACAGTTCCATTTCACCTATTTTTATTGTCTCCATTGCTGTCATCCCTCCTTTTTCTATCGTAGCAAATACAAAGAAAAATCGCATGTACTAATCTTTTCATGAAAAAAAGCTGACCGCAATCGTTCGTTGCAGCCAGCCTGGTTCGCTTATTATTCTGGGAATTTCACTTCTGACCGATAGATCGGTTGCCCCATCGAAGAGAATTTCTCTTCATACTCTGTCATGACATTTCCTTCGAGACCATCCTCATGTAAATCAAGGCTCACATACGTTAAAAGGAGTCCATAAGACGAAAAACTTTTCAAGGAATATTCAAATAGTCCGCGGTTATCCGTTTTGAAATGTAATTCACCGCCTGGACGGAGGATCTGTTCATATCGCTTTAAAAAGGCTTTAAATGTCAACCTCCGTTTTTCATGCCTTGATTTTGGCCACGGATCAGAGAAGTTTAAATACACCCGATCAATCTCATTTTCCGCAAAGACATCTGTCAGTGTCTCTGCGTTGATGTTTAGAAGCTTTACGTTTTCTACATCTGTTTCTTTGATTTTATCGACTGCCGTCACAATGACACTTTTAAATAATTCAATGCCGATATAGTTCATCTCAGGATGAAGCTTGCCCATTCCGGCAATAAAGCTCCCTTTTCCTGTACCGACTTCGATATGGATTGGATGATCATTTCCAAACAGCTCATGCCATTTCCCTTTGTATCGTTCAGGGTTGGCTAAAGCAATATGAGCATTTTCAGCTAAGTAATCATCCGCCCACGGTTTATGTCGCATTCTCAATTTGATACACCTCTATTTTCTTTACATTTTATCAAGATACCATGAAACATAAAGAGCCGCAAGACAGCATCTTATCCGCACATATGAAAAAGACCAGCTGCTATTTGGGCTGGTCTGCTTCATGTATAAAATCAAAGCTGAATGCACAGTTTAACCACATAAATGACACGCCTTGAAAGGAGCATACGTATGGGATTAAACCGCCAACATCAGCTTCAATTAATCAAAGATATTTTAACTGATCACCAGCTGGATTGCTGCGGGACTGTTGCAGAATATGAACAGGTGGGACGCGTGATTCAATTAATGCTGGCAAAAGAAGATTTGGATGCTGACGTTCGTCAGCTACTAACAGATATTTATGATTACAGCCAAAAAGGCACTTCTGTAAGTTCAATTGATGCACATATCGAAGCGCATCAATCGCATCTATCTGACTGGGTCGAGAACATTCCACTGTCTTAATGGATGTTTAACCGTTTTAAGAGTGCATGTAGCTCGGCTTGCACTTCTTTTTGCGCCTTTTCATTTCCTTTTCTTTTATGCCAAACGACAAACGAGACGGTTTCAGCCAGCACATACCATGCCATGCGTTTTCGCAAGTTGTCGGTCAGCGGAGCACCATACATAGAGAGCCAGCTTTCCCAGTTCTCTTCTTCAACATAATGGTATAAGAGCGGTCCAAGATCAATCGCTGGATCTGCAATCATTGCCCCGTCCCAATCAATTAAATAGAGCTGGTTTTCATCTGTCAGCAGCCAATTATTATGGTTGAGGTCACAATGGCATACGACCTTATCCTCGAAATGAACTGCCTCCACATGTTTCTCTAAATACTGGATGGCGCGCGTGATATCATGTGAGTCAATCTGCTCTTTTAAGATCGATGCCTTGAGATGCATCAAGATCGATGCCGGGTCAAGCGAGTGCTTTTCTAATCGTTTCAGCATATCGAGCAGCTCTTTTGATGTATGAATTTTTCTTAGCTGCTCCGCTACAGGACGGTCATTCATGTCCTTTGGTTTCAGCTCTCTGCCGCTCAGCCAGTGCTGCGCAGTAATGACATCCCCATTTTCCATCCGTTTTGTCCAGACAAGCTTCGGCACAATGCCTTCAGCTGACAAAACCGCAAGAAACGGTGACGTATTGCGTTTTAAAAATAGCTTTTGGTCATTGTGTGTTGCGAAGTACGCATCTCCCGTAGCGCCTCCAGCAGGAGAGATGTGCCATTCGCTACCTAATATTTGTCCCAACCAGTTCATATCAATTTTCAACCCATCATTTCTTAAAATATTTTAAATCATGCTTTTTTAGTCGACAAAATTCAGCCGATTGAGATCAATTGGCTGTTTATTTTTTATTTATATGATCATAAAAACAAAAAGGACAGCTATTGAGAATGAGATGCTAAACAATAGCCGTCCTATAGATTTTATCGCTACCTTCTTATACTCGTCAAGCAAAACTAGAAAAACAGGACAAGAACCTTATGAAAAAGGAAGTCTTTTTTCATGTTTCTTTTGCTCGTGCGCACACTGGCTGCTTCTTAGCCTCGTAATTTTAACGATCGCTCACTAGCCTTAACAAACACTGGAGTGGCGCCAATCACTTCTCCATCGGCGTGAAATAGGATTTTTTCATCTGCCTCCAAGTAGGCTTCTTCATGCTGAAAAAGGGTGACTCCCTCCATTACAAGGTGCTTTTTAAAAACCATTGCACTTAAAAATAAGAGAACTTTCAATGGATTCAAATCCGTGACAACGATCGTTTGAAATCCTGATTGCCTCGCACTCGCTTCGGGCGCTGCTTCCAGCCCGCCTCCATAATATGGGTGATTACATACGATCACAAACCACACTTGGCGAAAAACTTTTCTCTCATTTTCAATAAAAAGAGCAAGGTCAAACGGTTTGAATGACCATAACGAATGTAGAAAAGACAGCGGGTAGATGATAAACCCGAGTTTGAGTCGGTTGAGCCACTTTTTCCCTCTAAAATGTACCGTTCTCTTCAAGACATGCGCATCAAAACCAACACCAATATGATTGAGAAAAAGAACAGATTGCGGACTTTCTGCATGATCTTGAAAGGAGCCGAGAGAAAATGTTTTCGTCAGCATCCTCTTTTGTTTTCTCACTTCTTTGATCACATCATGGCGCTGGATGCCCAGTCCCTTCGCAGCATCATTCCAATGACCTGCTGGGACAAAGCTTAGCTGCACATGATCAATTTCTTTCAAACCATTCAGTACTTCATGAAAAGTGCCGTCACCACCAATGACGATCAACCGTTTCAATCTGTCGTCTTGCATAGCGCTAATCTGTCTTGCCAAAACTTCGGCATGTCCTTCATGCTGGGTAAGAAACGATCTGTAGGAGATCTCTACCTTTTGTAATTCTTTCTCTATGCTTCTCCAAGTGCGGAGTCCTTTTCCTTGTCCTGCTGCTGGATTGACGATAAAGTACCATTCATTCATATATTAGCTCCACTCAGGTCTCATTTTTTGGTGACCTTGATATGCCTTTAATCGAGCCATTCCTGCCTTCTTTTGCTGTCTGATTCACCATAAGCGAGCAATGCCTTTGTCGCTTTGAATTGCTGGTGCTTTGTCGGCGCCGTGTTTTTCCGCTGCTTGTCAAACCAATCCTCCGCTTTCTTCTTATCGACAACCTCCATCCCGAATGGAACTTCGGGCAAATCAATATATGAGGTGCGGCTGATGAGGATTTTTTTCACAGGAAGCTCTACACCACTTTGCTGTAAAATTTTTGACACAACGGTTCCAGAGCGCAGAAGGCTTGCACAAGGGTTTAAAACGGATTGAACAGCTTTTCCCGTCGCCCGCTTTTCCCAAAAACGTTCCTTCGATCCAATATATACGCTGTCTGGCTCTGCCTCTAAGAAGGATAAGCAGATGACTTCAAGCGGTGTAATGAGCACTGGACACAACTCCATCTCAGCTTTTTGAATGAGCAGCACCGGCTTGTACATCACAAAATAAGAATCTGGCAGCTGCCTTGCAAGCATCCGCAGCTTTTCATCATATCGAATGTGATGGGAGACAGTTGAAATATGAGAGATCGTCGAGCTGGCCCATTTTAACTGAACATCGTAAAGATGATCTTTAAAAAAGTGAACCAGCTTCGTTTCATCGGTAGGAACGTTTGTAAAAACACCTTGTTCTATATCTGTTGGCTCGTTAAAAAGACTTAGGTCCCGTTCCTTTTTCATATCGGCTTCTTTTTGCTTTCTCTTTAAAGAGAATTTCTTTCTCTTTTCTTCCTCTTGTTCAGGTGCTTGCTCGGTGGCTTGATCAGCCTGCTTTTGCACCTGCTCTTTGGAAGCCTTTTTTAACTCGTCCCATCTTTGTTTTTTCAATCGAATAAACTGATTGATGTAATGATGCGGGTCTTGTTCATATCGTGATATATAATCTTGAATTTTAATAATTTGCGCCATCTGCTCTCACTCCAACCTCTAGAATCATTTATGTAGTGTAAATTGTTTGATCGCGTGATAACGCGGGGTTTCTTTTAGACGAATTTCAAATAAAGCGATACTAGAAACCTCCATCGAATATGGCTCTTTCCGTAAGGGCGCTTGTTCTATATAGGACTGATCTCTATCCCATTTGCGCGCGATCGTCATATGTGGATGAAAGGGTCTCTTTTCGACAGGGTGACCTGCTGTCAAAACGGCTGTTTTCACTTTTTCTCTTAGATCCATCAAAGGCTTACTTTCATTAGGCTTTGCAAAAAAGACTCTCGGCCGCTCCTTTTGACCAAATATCCCTACTTCATTCAGCTTCATCGGGAAAGCAGACACCTCATGAGAGAGCTGTGCAAGCAGCTCAGATATCTTATTTAAGCGGTCCTCTGGAATCGCACCTAAAAACACAAGGGTGACATGATAATCAATGGGTGCTGTCCATTTTTGGAAGGACAGTCCGCTCCTCTTGTCTATATCCTCTTTTATTTGATGCGCAAGTTGTTCAGGGATTGGAATCCCGATAAAATAATGACGACTTCCGGTCATATCTTCACCTGTCCTTTTTAACAAACTTTACGAATCCCCATTGATGATAGTATAACTAAAGTAATGCGGAATGAGAAGAAAGGGTGTCACATGATGAAGGTTGCACAAAATATAGCTGAATTAATAGGCGATACACCACTTGTAAAATTACAGCGCCTTCAGCCAGATCATGGCGCTGCTGTTTATTTAAAACTGGAATCATTTAATCCTAGCGGAAGTGTAAAAGATCGGGCTGCTTACAATATGATCATTGAGGCAGAAAAACACGGAAAGCTCACAAAAGGGGCAACGATTATTGAACCAACGAGCGGGAATACAGGAATTGGCTTAGCGATGAACGCTGCAGCAAGAGGCTACAAAGCCATTCTGATCATGCCTGATACGATGACCCAAGAAAGAATCAATATTTTAAAGGCATACGGCGCACAGGTCGTCTTAACACCAGGGGAGGAAAAAATGCCAGGCTGTATTCGTAAGGCAGAAGAATTAGCTGCTCAAATTCCTAACAGCTTTATTCCCATGCAATTTGACAACGGTGCGAATCCCGATGCTCATAGAGGGACAACGGCTGTAGAAATTATCGATGCAGTGCAACAGATTGGGCAGCCGCTTGCCGCTTTTGTCGCAACAGCTGGAACGGGCGGAACTATTACAGGCACTGGAGAGGAACTAAAGAAAGCATTCCCAGAGTTGACGATACGTGTGGCAGAGCCAAAAGGATCTCCTGTTTTATCGGGCGGGAAACCTGGCAAACATAAACTTGTTGGCACAAGTCCAGGATTTATCCCACACATTTTAAACGAACAGGTGTATGATGAGATTGTGCAAGTGAGTGATGAAGATGCTTACGACATCACTCGAAAGCTCGCTCGTCTTGAAGGTATTTTAGTCGGTCCATCATCTGGCGCAGCATGCTATGCAGCCATTGAAGCAGCCAAGCAAATGCCAAAGGATCACATTGTCATTTGTATGACAGCAGACACGGGTGAACGTTATTTATCAAGTGATGTGTTTCAAGATTAAAAAAGGAACAGGGCATATGCTCCTGTTCCTCAGGCTGTCGAGAAAACCTCGACAGTTTTTTTGTAGTTTTAAATACACCGTATATTGAATAAATCCTAAATGAAAAACACCATATATCGTTTCTCGGACAGTTCAAAAGACAAAAATGAGGATTTTGTGGACATCTTGTCTTAAAAACCCTCACTTTCTCTTCACGCTGAGGAACAGGGCATATGCTCCTGTTCCTTTTTCTTCGTTTCATATGAACAACTCCTACAAGACCGTCTTGACCTCAGTCTGTTCGCCTGTCACAAGCAAAACTTGTTCATCAGTGAGCGGGCATAAAGAGAGCGTATTTTGATCTTTCTCTATGATATGCTGCGCGGCTTCACCTAAATAAGGATTGTTTATATGCGGTACCGGATAGCTGTTGATCTCATCGAATCCTTCAAAGGAGGATAACTCTAGTGCTTTCTCCTGATCATCCATCAGTGAGATGTATTCAATGCTTGGCGCCATGATAATACTCCCCGCGGATTCTCCGATATACAGCTTGCCTTTGCCGATCTCTTCTTTCAATACACGATCGAGTCCGTGCTTTCTTAATTCTTGCAGCAAATAAAAGGTATTGCCGCCAGATACATAAATAACATCATTCTTTCCAATGATCTGTGTGATCTCCTGAACCGTTTGCTCGGACATCTGAACAGCCTCTACACGCATTTCTAATCGGTGAAAGGCTTCTTTTGCTGCATCGACATAGTGCGTGACTTCTTCCACTTCACTCGCTGCCGGAATGAATGTCACACTTTTTCCTTTTAAGGTGTCATCTGCAAAGTCAGACAAGAGAGAATAGCTGTCTTTGAATGAAGAGCATAAGAACATTTTTTTCACGGTGAATCCCCTCTTCTCTTTTCTTTCTTATTTCGCCAATTCATACATGGCTTGTGCATATAGTGCAGTTGCTCTTAGTAAATCATCGATTTCGATATATTCATCCTTTTGATGTGCACAATCAGGTCTTCCTGGGAATAGAGGGCCAAAGGCAACGCCTGCTTCTAATGACCTTGCATACGTTCCTCCCCCAATCGCAATAAGATGGGCAGGATCTCCTGTTTGTTCTTCGTAGACACGCTGTAATGTTTTCACAAGTGGATGGTCTTTTGAGACGTGATGAGGAGGACTGTCATCAAATTTCTCAATAGCTGCCCCTTTTATTCGTTCAATCCCTTTTTTGACTTCCTCACCGTCCGCTGTCACGGGATAGCGGACATTCAGCCCAAGCTTCGCTTCTTCGTTTTGCGAATAGCGGATTGTACCAACATTCAAGGTCAAGTCACCACTAATATCATCTTTACAAGCGATGCCGAGTTTTTGTCCTCTTGTGTCTTGATCAAATAAAGCATTTATTTGTGATGTAAAAGCGAGCCCTCTTTCATCTAATTCATGCGCACATAAGAAATTCGCCATATGAATGCCCGCATTTGTGCCATTCGCCGGCTCCATTGCATGAACTGATACACCTTTTAATGTGAATGTCAGTCCATCTGCTGTATGATTTGTCTCACCGGTTAACTGATTTTCCGCAAGATAGGCTGCAAAAGCCGTTTTTAATGCTTCAGCATCGTGATTGTTTGCTGCTGCCACAATTGCGCGAGCCTCATCTGGAACCATATTGAGCCTCATGCCTGATGTGAATTGCTTGAGGATGTAACGCTTGTTTTCTTCCGATTGTTCGTATGTAAGGGATACGATGGCATCAATGATTCCTTTTTCAGCATGAATAATTGGAAAATCAGCGTCTGGCGCAAAGCCAATTTGCGGCATCGCCTCATGCTTGAAATAGTGATCGACGCAGCGCCAATCGCTTTCTTCATCTGTGCCAATGATGATTCGAATCTTTTTCGACAGCGGTAGACCGGTATCTTTTAACATTTTCAATGCATAAAAAGCCGCCATGGTCGGCCCTTTATCATCAATGGCTCCTCTTGCAAAGATTTTATTTTCTCTTATGTCCGCTGAAAATGGCGGGGTTGTCCAGTCGTCACCCGCAGGCACAACATCCACATGGCACAGCACACCGACGATGTCGTCGCCTTCTCCATATTCAATATGACCAGCATAGCCATCAACATTTTTCACTGTGAAGCCCTCGTCCTGCCCTTTTTTGAGCATATACTGAAGAGCCTCATCCACTTTTTCACCGAACGGTTTTCCTTCTGTGCCGCCTTCTTCATCCAAGACACTTTCAATTTGTAAAAAAGATTGTGTATCCTGAATCAAATCGTCTTTTTTTCGTATGACTTCTGCTTCCCAATTCATTTTTCCATTCCTCCTTGAAAAAAGGTTGCAATCCACCCTTAAAACGAATATTATATTAAGTGTTTTGTAATAATGTTCGTAAATGGAGGATTTTATGTTTCAGTTAAAAGAGAACCAAACCAACATAAAGAAAGAAATACTCGCTGGTATGACGACATTCTTTACGATGGTATATATTGTGGCCGTCAATCCAGGAATCCTTTCAGATGCAGGCATTCCTTTTGACCAAGTCTTTACTGCAACCATTATCGCTGCTGTTGTCGGTACCCTCTGGATGGCACTCTTTGCAAACTATCCGATTGCCATTGCACCAGGTATGGGGCTGAATGTCTATTTCACCGTCACTGTTGTCGGTGGCGGGGGTCTCAGCTATCAAACAGCATTTAGTGCGGTATTTGTTGCTGGAATACTCTTTATCATTTTATCGTTAACATCCCTTAGAAAACAACTCATTGAGGCGATTCCAGATAATTTAAAGTACGGGATTACAGCAGGTATCGGACTATTTATTGCTTTCATTGGGCTAAGACAGTCTGGGATCATCACTGCTGATCCACAAAATCTTGTGAAGCTTGGCAATTTAAGCTCACCTGTTGTCATTTTGACACTCGTTGGTTTAATGATTTCTGTCATATTAATGGTTCTTCAGGTGAATGGAGCGCTGTTTATCGGCATGTTAGCAACCACATTAATTGCACTTGCAACAGGTCAGCTTCATTTTCCTAAAGTGCTAGTGGATACCCCAGCACTGCCTGAAGGAATGCTGATTACAAATCCATTCGCTGCGTTTGGCGATGTATTTTCCCATCACTTGTATGCTGTTGTCTTCTCCTTTTTACTTGTGACGATTTTTGATACAACAGGAACAATGATCGGGGTTGCGGAACAAGCAGGTTTAATGAAAAATGGGCAGCTCCCAAAAGTACGCAGAGCCTTACTTGCTGACTCTGCTGCGACGACAATTGGCTCAATGTTTGGAACAAGCCCAACCACAGCTTACATTGAATCCTCATCAGGAGTTGCTGCTGGCGGAAGAACTGGACTGACCTCTTTAACCGTTGCTGCATTGTTTATTGTGGCTTTGTTTTTTGGTCCGCTCGTTCAAGCCATTTCGTCTTTGCCGTCCATCACTTCACCTGTCTTAATCATTGTCGGCTGTTTGATGATGAATTCAGTGTCACGTATTCGCTGGAATGAGCTTGACGAAGCATTTCCTGCTTTTCTTGTGATTCTTTCCATGCCGCTGACATCTAGCATCTCTACAGGAATTTCACTAGGATTTATTTCATATCCACTTGTGAAGCTGGCAAAAGGAAAATGGAAAGAAGTGCATATTCTTGTGCTCATTTTTGCCGTCTTATTTTTCGTGCAGCTCTTTTTCTTAGAAGGATAGCCAAAATAAAAAGACACATTTCTCATTTGAATGTGTCTTTTTTGTATGAATGATTTTTTATTTTGTAAATTTTCTGTGTTTATTTTTTGATCTTTCTTAAGTGGCAATTTTCTTATACGCCTTGTGTTTATTGGGTTGTAACCGGATTCAAATCATGATATATACCATAATTTCATTCATGAAGACAAGTTTAATAACACGTAAAGTTGACTTTTTGGTGGAACTAGATGCATAATAACGTGTATAATAGAATAAAACATTAAGAAACACGAACATTTACCATTGTTGCATGTCCTTATGTCGCAGTTTTAGTGTAGTAAGTTGTGGTTAGTCAAGTCCATCCGATCTTATTGATAGGGAGTGGTTTTTTGAAACCTTCAACAAACCGTATGATGACTCGAATAAAATCAGTTTATATGTTCATTCAAGAGAAAGGTCTTGTGACGACACAAGAGCTGGTTGATGAATTCGGGATCACACCTAGAACCATCCAAAGAGACTTAAACGTGCTTGCCTATAACGATCTTGTTCATAGTCCAAGCAGAGGCAAATGGGAAACAACAAGAAAAAAAGTAAAAATATCATCATAAGCGAATAATGAACTTCCATATAACAAAAAGAACCGGCGATATGCCAGTTCTTTTCATTTTGTTGACAAAGGGCTAAAATGAACTTGATTTTAGCCCTTTGTCTTCTTTTTATCAGCGTGATAGAAAACCTTTGCAGCCCTAGGAAGGACGAGTACTGGCGCGGAGCGAATGACTGACAAAGAATGCGAGGGTTTGTCTACACGCTGAAAGCACCGGCAATATGCCGGTGCTTTTCAATTTCTTTATATTAATCACGATTGATTAAGCTGTCTAACTCTTCCTCCGTCAATTCACGGTATTCTCCGGGCGCCAAATCTTCGTCTAATGAAACAGCTCCCATCGAGAGGCGTTTTAAAAAGATCACTTCATTGCCCACTGCTTGTGCCATCAGCTTCACTTGATGGTATTTCCCTTCAGTAATTGTTAAACGGATCCGTGTATCTGCCTCTTGGTTGGCATCTACTTCAACCTTCGCCGGCTTCGTTCGGTAGTCGTCTAAAATCACAACTCCCTCTTCAAGACGAGTGATGTCTTGATCTCCAAGCGGGTATTTTAGATGAACTTCATACGTTTTCGGGACATGCTTTTTCGGAGATAACAATTGATGAGCAAGCTGGCCGTCATTTGTAAGGAGGAGGAGACCGACTGTATCTTTATCCAGTCTCCCCACAGGGAATGGCTCCCTTGCGATATCCTCTGGCTCCAGTAGATCAACAACTGTCTCATCTCGCAGATCCTCTGTTGCTGAAATGACACCATCTGGCTTGTTCATCATGAGATAAATGAATTCTTTATACTCTACACGCTCTCCATGCACGAGCACTTCATCATTTGCTGGATCGACATGATCTTTCACCTGCTTCGCCACTTCTCCATTCACCGTGACAGCCCGGGCCTTGACCAGCTTCTTTACATCTTTCCTTGAACCAAAGCCGGTATTGGCCAGCAATTTATCAAGCCTCATGCTTCTCCACCTCTTCTTAACTCTTTTTTCTTAAAAATGATGGCATCCGGCTGCCAAGTACACGCTCTAACAATCCAACTTTATAAGATAAGAACATATACACACCGCCGCCAGTAATCATTGAAATCAAAATAACAATACCAGCTTGTACGATTCCACCTTCATATGAAATGACTTGACTCACAAGCTGACATGTCACATAAGCCACTACAGCCATGATTGCCGTTAAAATACCAATTAAAATAAACCGTTTGAAAATCCTGCGGAACGAATAGCCTGCATGGCGCTTGATCATGATGAACATATACAAAATCGAGGCACTGTAGCCTAATGCCGTTGCAAGCACAGAACCGTTTCCTTGCAGCCAGCTAATCAGCGGGATATTGAGAACCGTTTTAATGATGATCCCTAACAAAAGACTGACGATCGCAAATTTTTGTTTGTTAATCCCTTGTAAAATCGCTGCGTTAATGGTGAATAAAGAAAACAGTAACGCAACAGGTGCATACCAAAACAAAATAGAAGTCCCAATCTCAGGATGCACAGACGGATAGAAAAACCAATAAACTGGTCCAGCCAATGCCGAAATACCAAATGAAGCAGGCAGAACGAAGAATAGAACACCTTGCATCGTCTGGTCAATTTGTCTGTTTAATAATTTATAATTTCGTGATGTAAAAGATTCTGTGATAGTTGGAATTAATGTTAAACCAAATGCCGTCGCTAATGATACTGGAATCATTACAAGCTTAGGTAAATATAAAGTAACTATAGAAAGTACTGCAGTACTTATATCTTTAAAACCAGCATTAATCATTGCTTTATTAATAGTATTAGTATCAATGTAAGAGTATAGAGGAATAGCTAATCCAACAAAAACATAAGGAGCAGCATAACTAAATAACTCAATAAATATTTTTTTATATCCAAGACCTAGATTTGGTCCAGAATTAGGCTGCATCGCAAGTAATTTATCTTTCCGCTTGATCCAATATACATATAACGTGAATAAACCTCCAAAAGAACCAATAAGAGCAGCAAAAGTAGCATATCCTACTGCGATGACAAGACCCCCGTTAAGCACCTTTAAAATGACATAAGTTGCCGTCAACAAGAAGATAATTCGGACTATCTGTTCAACAACTTGTGAAACTGCTGTTGGTCCCATCATTTGATGCCCTTGAAAAAAACCACGTATAAGACCCATAATCGGGACAACTAAGAGAGCCAAACTCACCATTCTAATTACATATGTCACCTGGTCAACCGTTAGTCCACCAGTTTCGGTTGATCCGCCAAGCTGTATCTCAGCAAAAATTGGGGCTGATAAATATAAAATACTAAAAGCAATGATACCTGAAACAAGCATGACAGACATGCCGGCTCTAAACATTTTTCGTGTTGTCTCAAAGTCACCAATCGCGTTATATTTTGAAACAAATTTAGACACCGCTGCTGGAAAACCCAGAGTAGCAATGCTAATGAAAATTGTAAACTGATTGTATCCATATTGGAATAGCGCACCACCAGTCGCTCCGACCATTGCGCTAAATGGAATTAAGTAAATCATACCAAGAATACGAGAGAGATAAGTCCCTATCGTTAAAACCAACGTACCACGAAGCAGTTTATTAGACATGCGCTTAACCACCATTTTTCTAATGAATATTCAACTTAACTATTTTAACACATCATTTCATCGCACAGGTAACAAATCCAATACAGAAGTCACAAAACCAATCAATTCATATTTCAGCCTTCCCCAATCTTCGTTATAATAGAGAAATGACTGAAAGTAGAAAGAGGAATGTAACATGAAACATTATGATGTCATTGTCATTGGCGGTGGACCTTCTGGACTGATGGCCGCGATTGCATCGGCAGAACACGGTGCATCGGTTCTGTTAATAGACAAAGGAAACAAACTTGGCAGAAAGCTCGCCATTTCTGGCGGTGGACGCTGCAATGTGACCAATCGCCTTCCAGTAGAAGAAATCATCAAGCATATTCCCGGAAACGGCCGTTTTCTATATAGTGCATTTTCTGAGTTCAATAACGAGGATATTATTTCGTTCTTTGAAAATCTAGGTATTGAACTAAAAGAAGAAGACCATGGACGTATGTTCCCTGTCTCAAACAAAGCACAATCTGTTGTGGATGCCCTATTGGATAGGCTCCGCGCGCTCAATGTGACCATTCGAACGAATGAAAAGATTAAAACCGTTCTGTATCAAGACGGACAAGCAGCTGGAATTGTTACAAATAATGATGAAAAAATTTCAAGCCATGCCGTTGTCATTGCTGTTGGCGGGAAAAGTGTGCCGCATACAGGCTCTACTGGCGATGGCTATGCATGGGCAGAAGCCGCTGGTCATACCATTACAGAGCTCTTCCCAACAGAAGTACCCGTCACGTCAGACGAGCGTTTTATTAAGGACAAAGTGCTACAAGGTCTTTCATTAAGAAGTGTGGCTGTGAGTGTTTTAAATAAAAAAGGAAAACCCGTCGTCACTCATGTCATGGATATGATCTTTACACACTTTGGCTTATCAGGTCCTGCCGTTCTGAGATGCAGCGGATTTGTTGTGAAAGAACTGAAAAAGCAACAGGCCGTCCGTCTTCAAATTGACTTATACCCAAAGCTCAATGATGAGGAGCTTTTCCAAAAGCTTCATCGCGATCTAAAAGATGAACCCAAAAAAGCCATTAAAAATGTCCTGAAATCTTGGATGCAAGAGCGCTATTTATTGTTCCTTTTAGAACGAAATGGCATTGATTCGCAGGAGACATTTTCTGGTCTCGCTAAAGATAAACTGCGCGCTTTTGCGCATGATTGTAAACATTTCATCGTTCATGCAAATGGGACGCTTTCTTTAGATAAAGCCTTTGTTACAGGAGGCGGCGTTTCTGTCAAAGAAATTGAACCGAAGAAAATGGCATCGAAAAAAATGAACGGTCTTTATTTCTGCGGAGAAATTTTAGATATTCACGGGTACACAGGCGGTTACAATATTACGTCAGCACTTGTGACAGGCAGGTTAGCTGGCATGAATGCCGCACTAGAACTAAAGGAGAGATTTCAATGATTAGACGCGCACTTCCGATTGTCCTTGCAGTTGTCATTAGTTTGACAGCCGCTTTCTTTATGAAGCTGTCCATTACCCCGTTAAAAATCGCCATTGTTTTAGCGTTTACGATTTTCGCTGTTTGTTTAAAAGAATATGTCTACCGTCTGCGCAAACGAATTGAAGAAAAGTCATCTTCACATATCGATGGTTGATAAATGGAAGCAAAACATGTTACGGTAAAATAGAGGTCGAGTGAGAAACTCGCCTCTTTTTGTTTGAAAATAGTTGAGACAGGGGATATTAAATTAAATCCTCTGCTTAAACGTGTAGAACAACAGGAGAGTGAGATGGTGTGAAAAACGTATCAAGTGTATTTTGGATTGTGATTGCAATCACATTTATTGCCGTTCTATGGGGAGCCCTTTCTCCAGATACGCTACAAAATGTGACAGATCAAATTCAAACATACATTACAAATGACTTTGGCTGGTATTATTTATTAGTCGTATCGCTGCTAGTCGGCTTTTGTCTATTCTTTATCTTTAGCCCTATTGGAAAAATTACGTTAGGTAAGCCAGGTGAAGAGCCTGAATTTGGTCTATTTTCTTGGTTTGCGATGCTATTTAGTGCTGGAATGGGCATTGGGCTTGTTTTTTACGGAGCCGCTGAACCGATCAGCCACTTTGCCATTCAATCCCCAACAGGCGAGACGGAAAATGCACAAGCCTTCCGTGATTCCCTTCGTTATACCTTTTTCCACTGGGGACTTCATGCATGGGCCATTTATGCAATTGTCGCCCTTTGCATTGCATACTTTAAATTTAGAAAAGATGCACCTGGATTAATCAGTTCCACCTTATACCCAGTATTCGGAAACAGAATTCATGGATGGATTGGAAAAACCATTGATTGCATCGCAGTATTTGCAACGGTGGTCGGTGTAGCTACTAGTTTAGGACTAGGTGCCGCACAAATTAATGGCGGATTAAACTATTTATTTGGTATTCCAAATAACTTCCTAACTCAGCTCATCATTATTGCAATCGTCACGGTCCTGTTCCTTCTCTCTGCTTGGAGCGGTATTGGTAAAGGGATTAAATATTTAAGTAATTCAAATATGATCTTTGCTGCTTTGCTTATGATCTTTTTACTCATTGTTGGACCAACTGTGTATATTTTAAATTCATTTACTGATTCAATCGGACAATACTTATCAAATATTGTACAAATGAGCTTTAGATTATCACCAAATGATCCTGAAAAGAGAGAATGGATTAATGGATGGACCATCTTCTATTGGGCATGGTGGATCTCTTGGTCACCATTTGTCGGTATTTTTATTGCAAGGGTTTCACGTGGAAGAACCATTCGAGAATTTTTAATTGGTGTCTTAGTGGCTCCTTCCATCCTCGTGTTCCTTTGGTTCTCAATCTTTGGTGTATCTGCGATGGACTTACAACAGAACAATATCGTCGATGTTGCAAACATGTCTACTGAAACGATGCTGTTTGGTGTTTTAAATGAATACCCACTCGCCATGATTACATCCATTCTGGCACTGATTTTAATTGCGGTATTCTTTATCACATCAGCAGACTCAGCTACATTCGTTCTCGGAATGCAGACAACCTATGGATCATTAAATCCAGCGAATAGTGTAAAGATTAGCTGGGGTATTATCCAGTCAGCAGTAGCAGCAGTGCTCTTATTTTCAGGCGGTCTTGGGGCCTTGCAAAACACAGCCAAACTTGCTGCTTTACCGTTCTCGGTTGTCATCATTTTGATGATTGTATCCCTGTACAAGTCACTAAATGAAGAACGAAGAGCGATTAAACAAGCAAATAAGTACAATAAACCAAGAAGTCCAAGAGTAAAAAAAGCATAATCATCACAAAAGAAAAGTCGTTCATCCGAACGGCTTTTTTTCTCGTTGAAATAATTGAAGATTGTCATGACATCGTGTATTCCGATAAAATAGTGTTGAATCATCACTTTTCTACATAATGGAGGTTTATATGACGTTACCTACGTTCAAGTACAACCCAGACCCAGTTTCATTAAATGTGATTAAAAAAGAGCAGACGATATGCCCCGTTTGTGAGAAAGAACGAGATTATGTATATTATGGCCCTTTTTATTCTGTTGAAGACGTTTCTGGCATTTGTCCTTGGTGCATTAAAGATGGATCAGCTGCTCAAACATATAATGGAATGTTTCAAGACGATGTGAGTTGTGATGACGTCGATCATGAAGAATATATAGATGAACTGATCTTCAGAACGCCGGGTTACCGCGGATGGCAGCAGGAATATTGGTTAAGCCATTGCGGGGATTTTTGCGCGATTGTGCAGTATGTTGGTTGGAAAGAAATTGAGCATTTAGAGGAAGAACTCTCAGAGGATATTGAAGAGATTTGCAGTGGTGGACATTTCACAAAAGAGAACTTGAAACAATGGCTCGTGAACGGAGGAGACTTGCAAGGCTATCTCTTTCAATGCGTTCACTGCAAAAAGCATCGTTTACATATTGACGCTAGTTGATCATGGCAAAAGGACCTTTATTTTAGCCCTTTTTCTTCTTTTCAGCGTGATAGAAAACCTTTGCAGACTAGGAAGGACGAGTACTGGCGCGGAGCGAATTTCACATTCGTGAGCACCAGCACGCAGGACTGACAACGAATGCGAGGGTTTGTCTACACGCTGAAAGGACCTGTCAGCAGGTCCTTTTATTTTTTATATAAAATGAGCGCTGAAAAACAGTAGAGCTGCTCTCCTCCTTGCTCACAGATCACCGCCACATTGTATTTGATGTCAATAATTTGGTCGTCGTCCATTCCTTTTAAAAAAAGATTGATTTCGCTTTGCAAATCTTTCTCGTGTTCTTCATCAAATACAGCTACCTTCAGCACATATGCCACTCTCCCTTCTCTTGCTACTCTATTTTTATGCAAATAGAGACGGACATATGAACAAAAAAAGCCTTCCATCTTGTCGATGAAAGGACTTCTTTTTACAACTTCGATTTTGTTTCTCCTGTCCATGCAAGCATGCCGCCAACGACATTGGTTGCTTGATAGCCTTGGTCTTCTAAGAAATAGCAGACATTCTCACTGCGTTTACCAGAACGGCAAATAATATAATACTCTTGCGTCTTATCAAACGCATCTAGCTTCTCAGGAATATCACCCATTCGAATATGGACTGCCTCTGGAATCATGCCTTCTGCTACCTCTTCATCCTCACGCACATCGACGAGCTGAATGGCTTCTTCTTGCTCTAGTTTTTGCTTTAATTCTTCTATTGAAATTTCTTTTACTGACACGACTCTCATCTCTCCTTTTAATCACGGTGACACCATTATAGCAAATCATACACATCACTGCGTATTCACCCGCTTGGATTGAAGGAAAGACGGGAATCGTTTCTTCACATCAACTGCCAGCTGCTCGCTTTCAAACTCTATCTTTTTAAACACTTGATAGGCTAGCCACATGTGGCCATATGCGAGAATGCTGATACTAAAAAACGGCACGATCCCTGGCAAATAAGCAAATAGGATAAAGAGAATAGCCGAGAAAACGAGCATAGAGAGCGTATATTGCAAATACGAGATGCCAAGCAGAAGGGAAAATTTCAAATAAAGACGTTTTTTCCAATCATAATGAGCCAGCAGCGGAAAGATATAAAACAAGCTGACAATAAACAGAAAACCAAAGATATAGATCGCAAAGCGAAGCACGTGTAAAAACCAGCTTGTTGGATAAATATAAGCAAGGTCTACATAAATAATTGTCCCGATGATGACGAGCACTGCTCCAATAATATTAGAGCGTACAAATTCTTCGCGGTATACTTTCCAAAAGATTTGAAAGACGCTCATTTGCTCATGCCCTTGTATCCACTTTCTCATCACAGAAAATAACGCTGTTGTAGCAGGCATGAAGCCAAAAATGCCAAGCCCAAGTAATGTGAACAAAAGCCATAACAAATTCGTATACGCAAGTCTCATCACCCACTCACACATGCGCAGCATTCTGCTCATTGATCCATCATGATCCATCTCTCTTCCCTCCTCTCTTTCTCGTTACACCATCTCTTTTTGAAACAATTCTTCTATTTCAATCGGGCGTTTTTCTGTAACTGATCGCCACATGCCTTCACCAAGTGCAATGGAATAAGCACCCGCCTCTGCTCCTGCCGAAATGTCATAAGGTATGAGCGGATCTTTTCCTAAAAATAAATCTGCTAATAATAGCGGATCTCCGCCTCCATGACCGCCTAATTGCTTCACAACTTCAATCGTTTCTTTTCCCCCAAACATCGGGTAGTATGCAATTGTCTGTTCAGGGAATTGAAAAGGGATTCTCGATGGCACATGAAACTCATTTGTTTCAATCCGTCCCTTCGTCCCGTTAATCGCAAGCCGGTAGCCTTCATATGGCGCTGAAAATTGAATCGAGTAACTTAACAAAGCCCCCTGATCATAAGCCACTGACGCCACATACGTATCCTCAATATCAATTTCTTGATCAAAAATACAGGCATCCGGGCGATAATTCGAGTATTGCTTTGACTGCTGCTCACCTGATTCTATATGGTCATCCTCCACCTTTGAGCGCTCTACCCGCGGATTCCACCTTGCTTCATAATGACAGATATCTCTTACATGACAGGTTCCGCAATATCGATTCCCTTCACCCTGCAAAGGATTCCAAGGACTTTCATTCCCATAATAATTCAGTGCGCCATAGGCAAATACTTGCTTCGGCTTTTGATTAATCCACCAGTTGACCAAGTCAAAATGATGGGTCGATTTATGAATAGATAGTCCGCCTGAATATTGACGGGAGCGGTTCCACCTTTTGAAATAACTCGCTCCATGATACGTATCAATGAGCCAGCTTAACTCAACAGACGTGACCCTTCCAATCTTTCCATCTAAAATGAGCTCTTTTATCTTTCTGTGGAATGGATTGTAGCGATAATTAAAGGTGACGGTGACCTTCCCTTTGCTTTCTGCCTCTTTTTCCATCACCTGTTTGGCGTCTTTTGCTGTTGTGACCATCGGCTTTTCCGTTATGACATCCAGATCATGATCCAGTGCCTGCAGGATATATGTGACATGTGTATCATCTCGCCCCGCCACAATGACGATATCTGGTCTTGCTTCCTTCACCATCTGATCAAATGCATCCTCATGAAAAAATGAGACGCCCCTTAGTGATGGAAAACGCTCCTGACACAGTGTATACCGCTTCTCATCTACATCTAAGAGCCCTGTAATCCTGTAATGCTCGTTGAAATCCTCGGTGAGCGGTTTGATAAACATATTGAAAGCGCGGTGACTGAGCCCGCAAACAGCGACCCTTTTCATATTCCCCCACCCCTTTTTCTATTGGTTTTCACGAAGCTGTTTCATGAGAGATAATGCCTCTTTAGATTTCTCCGCATACACAGGAATAAAGGCGACCATATCTCGGTGTAATCGAAAGGTATAGCCATTTAGCTGCTTCGTTCCTTTCTTGATTTGGACCGCATAATCAATTGTATTTCCCGTCTTTGCATCTTCCACCGTATATGGTCCTGCCCCTTGGCCATCTATCCCCATCTCTTCAAGCAGCTGAAAGCTTTCAGGATCATCATATGTTCTAAACATTTCTTCTGGGACAAACATCACGTCCCCCTCTTTTGCAGTTATTTCAACAAGAAGTTTTTCAGGAATTGCAGGGAAGATGTGAACGTCGTATGTCTCTTGATTTGGTTGAAATGCTTTCTCCACTAATTGGTCTTTCATTGCTTTTGTCATGTCAGAAAAAATAAGGACATCAATCCCCTCTGTTTTCCCCTGGCAGGCGGACAAATAAAAGGCAGCGATGAAGCTTAAGAGCCATGCCGCAGCCCTTTGATGCCGCCTCATGCCTTTTGAAACACAGATAGCTTTTCTAGTTCAGTTAACGCCATAATAAAAGCGCCTGCTCCATGCAAATCATTCGTGCTCCGCTCTCTGCCAACGTAATAATCATAAAATCCCGCAGATGTTCCAATACAAATATCGTTCACCGTAAAATCGCCGTTGTCTTTTTCCTCCGTTTTATACTGAATCAACCCTTGATACGCTTTGACCACGTGATCAACATATCGAAGACTGACATATCCTTCATTCATGGCTTTTGCCATCGCATATATGAATAGACATGACCCTGAGCTTTCAAGCCAATTGTCGCTATGACTTCCTTTATCAATGATTTGATGCCATAGACCTGTTTCGTCGTCCTGGTACTTTGCTACACTTTCCAGCATATTTGTCAGTGTGTCCTTCCACACTTTTCGTCCTTCATGTCCTTCTGGTAAATCTTCGATCATATCGGCTAACGCAAGGACATACCAGCCAAAGGATCTTGCCCAAAATTCTGGGGAACAGCCCGTCTGTTGATCAGCCCATGGCATCACTTTCCGTTCATCCCATGCGTGATAGTAAAGGCCCGTTTTTTCATCTTTTGTATGCTTTCTCATGAGATGCTCTTGATGGATGACCATGTCCACCAGCTCCGATTCTCCTGTCAACTGGGCATACTTTAAAGCAAAAGGTCCACCCATATAAAGACCATCTAGCCACATTTGATAGGCATAATTGTCTTTATGCCAAAATCCGCCCTCAGACGTGCGATTCAGCGTCAGGTAAAGCCCCCGCAGCTTTTCTGCTGCCTTCACATACCGCTTCTCTCCCGTTCTTTCAATCAGCGGGAATAAAATGAGCCCTGCTTGAATCGCATCAAGCTCATCTCTGCGGAATAACAGATTCCCATGGTCATCAATGAGTGAGTCTGCATAATTTTTCACATAATCAAAGTACGCCTCGTTTTCTGTTGCTTCGTAAAGCTTCATCACTCCGCAAAGGAAAACCCCTTGATGATAGTGCCACCTTCCAGCTGGCGGAAGTTCAATCGGTGTATGCGCTTTCATTATTGTTTGTGCTAATTTCTCTGCATGCTCAAGCGGTGATCCCTTTTCAATCGATAATGTCATTGGTCTTCATCTCCCCTTTTAATAAATCCCTTCTTCTCCAAACTTCTTCGCTAAACGGTTTGCCATCATGACCAAAATAAGTCCAACGGCTGCTTTAAATAAACCAACAGCGGTACTATAGCTGAATTGTCCTTGCTTCAGACCAGCTGTATACACATACGTATCAAAAATCTCTGCGACTTCCCTGTTGGTTGCATTGAGTAATAAATAGACATGTTCAAATCCAAGCTCTAACGTATCGCCGATTTTTAAAATGAGCAGAACAACAATGACACTTTTAATCGCAGGAAGGGTGATGTGCCACATTTGTCTGAGTCTGCCGGCTCCATCCATTTTCGCTGCTTCGTATAGCTGCGGATCTACTGCTGTAATCGCCGCAAGATAAATAATGGTTGACCAACCCGCTTCTCTCCAGATTACCTGCAAAATGTACATGGGTCTAAACCATTCTTGACTAAGAAGGAAGTTAATCTTTTCTCCTCCAAAGAAAGCAATCAATTCATTGATTAACCCGCCATCTACCGTTAACAAAACAAAAGATAAGGACACGACAATCACCCATGACATGAAGTGAGGAATATAAATCATTGTCTGAACAAATTTCTTAAACAATGCCAATCTGACCTCGTTTAAAAGAAGAGCTAATAAGATCGGAATCGGAAAGAAAATCACAACATTCATAGCAAATAAAATGAGCGTATTTTTTAATAAGATGAAAAATGTTGGTTCTGTAAATAAGCGAATAAAGTGTTTGAAGCCAACCCACTCACTGCCAAGAATTCCGAGAAACGGCTGGTAATCTTGAAAGGCAATGATCAGCCCCCACATAGGGACATATTTAAAGACAAGAAAATAAAGGAGCCCTGGCAAAATCATTAAATACAGAAATTTTTGACTAAGCAATTGATTAAGTAAGCGCTTTCTCTTTTCTTTTTTCAAAGCTGCCGCAGGCACACCCTTGGCAGTGACATCCTGTGTTTTCACAGATAAAGCCTCCCCTCATGCTGATGCATGTGTTAACTGTATCTTAAGGATGAAAAATCCGTCTACAATCATATCATCAGATCATATTTACTCAGGGGAAGCTACTCAAAACGTTACATAAAACATAAGAAAATGATCCTAATCTCAGAAAATGATTATTGACAAACCTACCAGATTTTTGGATTAATAAACTAAGGGGAAAAGATTGTTTCGTTTGAAATGGGGGGTTTTATGAAAAGAAAGCAGTATAAATTTTATTACAAGCTGGTGACGTTTTTTTTCGTGCTTAGTACGATTCCTGTTATTATTGTCGGTATTTTTTCTTATCAGCATTCGCAAAAAACTGCACTCGAAAATATTTCAAATGAAAAGCTGGACAGCGTCAAACAAACGCAATCCAATATTGAGCATATTCTAAAGACAGTAGATCATTCTCTCACTCACTATGTCAGTTCGCCGCCTCTCCTTCAAACACTGGCAGAACCTTTAAATCCAGACCAATTCCAACTTTATAATCAAGTCCAACAAGAACTGAATTACCTGCAAACCTTCGACACCGATCTCTCCAATATTACACTTGTTAGTAAAATGGAAGATTGGTATATGAACAATTCTGGTCTTTATCATGTCTCGAACGGGGATCAAGAGAAAGCGTTAACCTCTTACCTCAATATTCCGAGTCATTCCAGCTGGGCACTTGAAGAAAATAATCCACTTGTCTCAACAAAAGAAGGAAAGACATCCTTTTGCAAATACAATGTGAATTTAATCAAGCAGCTTCCGATGAATAGTGTCCAAAAGAAGGGGATCGCCGTCGCCAGCATTCCAAGCTGCGTGATTGCTGACAACATGCCTGACTTCTCTCAATCTGATAGTATGTTTGTCATTGATACAAACGGAAAAGTGCTGCTACATAATCGAAAAGAACAAATTGGTGACTCGTTAAAAAATCAAGATTTCGTCAAACATGTCCTGTCACTTGAAGAACGATCCGGACAATTTGATATGAAAATCGATGAACTAAACTATCAAGTTACGTTTCAAAAATCAGATTATAACGAATGGACATACTTATCCTTTGTCTCCATTCCCGAACTAAAGCAACAAACGAAATCAATCGGGTGGATCACCTTTATTATTTGCTTTATTTTGTTAGCGCTTTCATTGTTATTTTCATGGTTTGGCTCTAGACACTTTTATAAACCGATTCGCTTATTATACGAATCCTTTGCACGTAATGAGTCGTTTTTGCATAAACAGCCTTTCCAAAATGAATTTGAGCTCATCGAATCGAGCATTAAACAAATGAAAGATCAAAACAATGATCTAGAGGAACGAATTGAACAGCAAGTGACACACTTACAGCAATACTTTATGGTGCGGCTGCTGCTTGGCAAGCTGACGGAAGAAGAGATTCACAACCGATTTCAAAGTCTAGGCTTTCCTCGTGACTGGTCCCATTTGTCCATGCTTGTGACCCAAATCGATACACTAAAAGGAACGCCGTATGAAAAAAAGGATGCAGACTTGCTTTTATTTGCGATAAATGGACTGATTGAGCAGATTATTCCGCTAGAGGAGCATCTTCAGCCAACCGTTGTCAATCAGCATCAAACGACGATTGTCCTCAATCAATCGAAGTCAGAAGAGGAATTTACTGAATATTTAAATCAATTAGCCGAAACAATTCAGCAGCGAATTGAGGAAGAGCTGGGCTTGTCGATCAGCATTGGAATCAGTCGCTCATTTAAAGAGCTCTCTATGGCCAAACATGCTTATATTGAGGGAAAAGAAGCCTTAAAATACAGGCTCAAAGCAGAGAAAAAATCCATTCTTTTATACGAGCATATTCAGCAAGGAAAGACGTTTAAGACTCACTTCCCAAAACAGCTGCAGCAAGATTTATTTGATGCCATTAAAGCAGGCGATCAAGGCAAGGCAGATCACTATTTACATGTACTCCTGCAATCCATTTTCTCTAAAAATGCTGGACCACATGAGTACCAGATCGCCCTCGCTCGTTTTTTAAACAATCTCATCGAGCTGATGCATTTGCTAGGCATTGAATTGTTTGAAGTCGAAGATAACAAAATGCTCTATGATACGATCTTTGAGTTTAAAACGTTTGAAGATACAGAAGCGTGGCTGAAACATGAGATCATTCGCCCCATCATTGATCAGCTCGGCGCACGTGAAGACTCTCAATATAAAAATATCTCAGAGAAAATCATTCATATCATTCATCAAGAATTTGACTCAGATCTGACATTGGACGAAATCGCTACACGCCTGCACTACAATCCAAATTATTTAAGTAGTATTTTTAGAAAAGAAATGGATATCTCCTTTAGTGAATATCTCTCGTCTTACAGACATCATGTCGCCAAAAACTGGTTGGTGGAGACGGATATGTCGGTGAAAGAAATTTCGGAAAAGCTAAAATACAAAAATCCGCAAAATTTCATCCGCTCCTTCAAAAAGCTGGAAGGCACGACACCTGGAAAATACCGTGATCAGAAAAAAGGCATATAAAGCAAAGTCCCGCTCTCACAAGAAGCGGGACTTTTTTATTTAAACTGTTCATTTAGAATACTGTCTTCCAGCACTGAAAGCGGCTCGCCATACACTCGTTCAATATGGGCTGCCCCCCAATCACATAACGCATTCAAAATTCGCTCAAGTGACTGTCCGTATTCACTTAATTCATACTCCACTTTAGGCGGCACTTGTTCATATACAATGCGGTTAATCACACCGTCATTTTCAAGCTCTCTCAGCTGCTGTGTGAGCATTTTTTGCGTGATATTTGGCATGAGGCGCTTCAGTTCACTCGTCCGCTTTTTCCCATGTGTTAAATGACATAAAATGACACACTTCCATTTCCCACCGATCACTTCAAGCGTTGCCTCCACAGAGATATTATATTTCTTCTTTTCCAACGTCGCTTCACTCCTTTTGATACTGAACAGGCACTTTTTAGTACCTATATTACAAAAAAGTACGTACTTTTTTTTCTGTCATCTATGTTAGATAATAACTCTTGCCGATCGGCTTCGTCTATCAAAATGTCATGAAAGAAGGATGTGAATCACGATGCAAAACAAACAAAATCACTTTGCCCTTCTCGCACTAGCGATTAGTGCATTTGCTATAGGTACAACTGAATTTATCTCTGTAGGTCTTCTGCCGATGATCTCAGAGGACTTTGGCGTGAGTGTCAGCCAGGCCGGCTGGACCGTTTCTTTATATGCGCTCGGTGTTACCTTTGGCGCACCAATTCTAACCTCACTTACGTCAACGATGAAAAAAAAGACATTGCTTTTGCTCATTATGCTCGTCTTTTTGATCGGAAATACACTCGCCACGATTGCCCCGACTTTTTCTGTGCTCTTAATCGGACGAGTGATTTCAGCCCTATCACATGGCGTATTTATGTCGATTGGCTCGACCATTGCCGCAAGCCTTGTGGTGAAAGAAAAGCGGGCAAGCGCTATTGCCTTTATGTTCACTGGTTTAACAGTCGCTACTGTGACCGGTGTGCCATTCGGTACGTTTCTTGGTCATGAGCTCGGCTGGCGGACGTCATTTGGTGTGATTGTCATGATTGGCCTAATCGCACTGATTTCTAACTATTTCCTTGTTCCGTCTCAATTGAAACAGGGCGTGAAAACAACGTTTAAGGATCAAGCAGCCTTATTAAAGTCGAAAAGAATGTTGCTTTTATTTGTCATTACTGCTACAGGGTATGGAGGAACCTTTGTCGTCTTCACCTATTTATCCCCTCTCTTACAGCATGTGACAGGTCTTGCGCCTGGAACAGTTGCCTTGATCCTGCTGTTATACGGGATGACCATCGCCGCTGGGAATGTCATTGGCGGAAAAGCAGCGAATAAACAGCCAATGAAAGCACTGATTTATATGTTTATCATTCAAAGTCTCATCTTGTTTATCCTTAGCTTTACTGCTGGATTTATGGCACTCGGGATTGGAACTGTAATGCTGATGGGACTGTTTGCTTTCATGAATGTACCCGGCCTTCAAGTTGCCGTCGTTGATTTTGCGGAAAGGTATACACCCGGAGCTGTCGATGTTGCTTCCGCTCTGAATATCGCTGCCTTTAATGCAGGTATCGCCATTGGTTCATTTTTAGGCGGCATCGTGACAGATACCCTTGGGCTTGTGCATACCGGCTGGGTTGGCGGCATCATGGTGCTCATGGCTGCCTTACTCACAATGGTGAGTCATCAAATCGAACAAAAAGAATACAAACAAACCATGTAAAGGAGTCTTTCATATGAACAATTTACAAAGTACAAAAACATTAAACAACGGGGTCCGCATGCCAGGATTTGGTCTTGGGGTCTTTCAGGTTGAAGAGGGAACGGAATTAATTGAAGCTGTTAAAACAGCCATTCAATTAGGATATCGCAGTATTGATACAGCTTCTATTTACGGCAATGAAGAAGGTGTTGGACGAGGCATACAACTTGGTCTAGCAGAAACAGGCCTTCGCCGCGAAGATATCTTTGTGACATCCAAAGTGTGGAATGCCGATTTAGGATATGAAGCGACACTAAAAGCATACGAAGACAGCCTGAAAAAACTTCAGCTTGATTACCTTGATCTGTATTTAATTCACTGGCCAGTTGAAGGGAAATACAAGGAAGCATGGCGCGCACTTGAAACGCTGTACCGTGAAGGAAAAGCCAGAGCCATCGGTGTGAGTAACTTCCAGCCGCATCATCTTGATGAATTATTGAAAGATGCGGACATCATTCCAGCAATTAATCAAGTCGAGTTTCATCCAAAACTCACGCAGGAAACGCTGTTTACGTATTTGAAAACACATGGCATCCAAATGGAAGCCTGGTCACCACTTATGCAGGGAGAGCTGCTGCACCACCCGCTGATCACGGAGCTTGCGGGCACATACAACAAAACACCTGCTCAAATTATTTTGCGCTGGGATGTGCAAAAAGGCGTCATTACGATTCCTAAATCAACGAAAGCCCATCGTTTAAAAGAAAATGCCGATATTTTTGATTTTGTCCTATCTGATGAGGATATGAAGCGCCTGTCTGACTTAAATGAAAATAAACGAATTGGTCCTGATCCAGACAACTTCGATTTTTAATGAAAACACCCCCGCTTTTTACTAAGCGGGGGTCTTCATGTTCATCATTTTGATTTTTTAAAGGAAGCTTCATATTCTTCTATGATTTTATTTCCACCATTTGATTTCCACTTCTCTACATCTTTCTTAAATTGTTCTTCGTTGATATCACCAAGAATGAACTTATAGGTCGCATCATCGATGATTTTCTTCAATTCATTTCCTCGCTCTGATGCTGTTTCTGAATACAGACTTTCAGCAGGGTTAGCGACAATGATGTTTTTATTGTCTTCTTCTAGCTCTTCGTATTTTGTACGAACTGCATCGCCTTTATTTTTCAAGTAACGTTTATCAATCCCTACGAGGCTGACAAGCGGCTGTACATCTGTCTGCCAGCTTTTCACTTGGCTTTCTTCCCTCACAAATGTATTTCCATCTTGTTTGTTATAATGCTTTCCATCAATCCCGTATGTCATGAGACCATACACGTCTTCTTCTGCAATTCGGTCAAAGAAAGCCAAAATTCTCTTTAACTCTGCTTCTGATTTGACGCTTGTTTTCGGGAAGGCGAAGATGCCATTATGGCCGCCTGATGCCCATACACGTTCTTTGCCATCTGGGCCTTTGATTCGGTTGATAATATCCACTTCCATGTTCTTATCTGTTGCATCATCTCTTAAGTTCACTGCATCTACCATATTTCCAACATAGATACCCGCTTTTCCTTGTGAGAACAATTCTTGCTGTTGCGTTTTGCTTGTGACTGGGAAGTCTTTGTTTATATAGCCGTTGTCACGCAGCTTTTTCATATATTTCATTGTATTCATATACTCATCCGTCATAAAGTCTGGCGTAAATTTGCCGTTTTCTTCTTTCCAATCTGTTGGCATTCCTTCATAAGAACCAAGCGTTTTAAATGCACCGTAAATCAAATCGTTACGGTCTGTAAAACCAATTGTATCGTCCTTGCCATTTTTGTTCGGATCTTTTTCAGTAAATGCCTTGGCTACTTCATAAAGGTCATCCAGCGTTTTTGGTGTATCCAAATTTAAATTTTCAAGCCAATCCTTTCGAATGACAATCCCTTGTCTTGAAAGTGGTCTCTCTCTATAAATGCCATAAAGCTTCCCATCGATAGAGGCATTTTTATTAATCAGTTCGTTCATCTTACTTAAATTTGGATAATCCTTTAAGTATGGACCGATTTCCCAGAACATGCCTGATCTAAACGCATTGATAGCAGATGAATTCTTAATGTCTTGAATCGTCACAATTTGCGGGAGGTTCCCTGCGGCAAGTGCTGAATTTAAACGGTCTTCTTTCACCGCATCAGGCACCCACGTAATATCAAGCTCTGTACTTGTGAGCTTCTCAATCTCTTCTAACACTGAATCTTTTGGCGGCTGCTGATGATACAAAATCGCCATCCATGTCAGTTTCACCTTTTTGTCTAAATCAACCTTTTCATCTGATGAGCTTGCTCCTTTACTTGAACAAGCTGACAGAATACCGCTTGCGGCAAATAACAAAACAAAGGCAATCAGCCATAATTTCTTTCTCCCCATAAGATCCCTCCGTTATTCCATCTTTTTAACCCTTTACAGAACCTAGTAATGCCCCTTTGTTGAAATGCTTTTGAATAAATGGATAGACAAGCAGAACGGGAATGGTCGCCACGACGATGACCGCCATTTTAATGGTTTGGTCTGGCGGCGGTGTTGATGAGCCCATATCTGACATATCTCCTTGCATACCGCTTGATACAATGACGATTTGTCTTAACAGGACCTGAATCGGCCATTTCACTGAATCGTTTAAATATAAAATGGCTGTCATGTACGTATTCCAATACGTCACGGCATAAAAAAGTGAAATCGTCGCAATAGCTGGCAAAGAAAGTGGCAACACGATTTTAAAGAAGATCCCTAAGTCGTTACAGCCGTCCATCTTCGCTGATTCTTCAAGGCTTGCCGGAATGTTTTGAAAGAAGTTTTTCAAAATGATCAAATTGAATGCATTGATGGCCACTGGCAGAATGAGTGACCAGTAAGTATCAAGCAGCCCAAGTGTTTTCACGACAATAAACGTCGGAATCATCCCTCCGCTAAACAGCATCGTGAAGACAACGAGAAACATGAGGGTTCTTCGGCCCTTTAGCTCCTGACGAGACAGCCCATACGCCATGAGTGAGGATAAAAACATGCTGACCGCTGTTCCAACGAGTGTCACAAGAATGGATACAATCAGGCTGCGATACACAATATCTGTAGAAAAGATATAGCGATAGGCCTCTAAAGAAAACGTCGTTGGAAACAAAATAAACTTCTTTGAGATGACCTCTTCTACTGTCGCAAAAGAGGCGGCAATGACATGGATGAACGGGAGCACACATATTAATGCGAACATGAGTAGAAAAGAGTAATTAAATACATTGAACAATCGGCCTTTAATAGAACGATCTATGTTCATCACGCCCTTTCTTTGTAAGCGTTATCATTTCGTCTGAACATAAGCTGCAGCCTTTGACGATATCGTGATTAAAATGTAACAAACGGGGGAAGAAAGCGTCTATAATCATCATGACAGACCACAGAGATGATCATGCCATTCGTGCTTTTAGCCTCATCAATGAAAAGAAAAAGATCATCAGCTAATGTCATGATTATGCCTTATGCCTGATCATTTTCTTTCAGAATTTCTGCCGTATTGACATCTGGCCTGTAGCCTAACTCCTGCTTCGTTTTCTCATTAGACCAAGGTTTTCCTTCGTTTTCTGATACGGCATAATAAGTCCCGAATGGAACGTCCGTTTCGATGGCAGCCTTGATCATGCCGAAAAGGTCTTCATGTGAAAGAAGCGTTCGTTTCGTTCTTTTTTTGGTGTGCAATCCTTCCATCTCATCTGTCACGACGGTTCCAATTCTCAAATTGATGACAGACATACCTGTTTGATCGTGAAACAAACGCCCAAGCTGTTCGGAAGCAAATTTTAAAATGCCATACACATTTTTCGTTGCTGGTACATCATCAGTCGTAATTTCTCGCCCTAGTAAGGAGTGCCCATCTTTTTCATAGCGATCTGTCACATGATTACTGCTTGCAAAAATGACTTTTGGAATGCTTAACCTGGCCGCTGAACGAAACATATTATACGTGCTTATCCAAAACACGTCATTCATTTTTGCAAACTCCTTTTCATTCATCACATCATGCGTCATGTCTATGTTTAAAAGATGAATGATCACATCTGTATCTCTTGGGATGGCTTGAAACAAATTCTCTTCAATTGCCGCATCTGCCATGATGACTTCTTCTACACACCTTGTTTGATCAATGATGGTCAGGTCATACTCCGAAGAGAGCTCTTTAGTTAATAAACGTCCGATAACACCACATCCGCCAATCATGGTGATTTTTTTCATCTGTTTCCTCCTTCATCTTCTATCGGAGTAGTATGTCCATGCCGTCTATTGATTACAGCCACTTTTTCAAAAAACGTGTAGCCTCGTGGCGCATAGCAGCCGTTTCAAAATGACCTGCATGTAAACCTACAAGCTGATAACGTTCCTTTAAGGAAGCAGCTTGATAGGCTTGACTTAATGTCTGTTGAATTCGTCCAACACCTTCAGCAGGTGTAAGCTGATCATGCTTTCCAACTAAGCTTAAATGCGGTCTCGGGAAAATCATTTCTTGGATGTCAGCTGCTGTAAAGTGCTTAGCTAAGCTCGGTACATAATAGTAAAAACCGTGTCTATCTAAATGATTTGTTTCAATCAATGTGTGATGATCAACCTGTGCGCAAAGATCCACACACACACTGACCCTCTCATCAAGTGCTGCCGTCCACCATGAAAGAAGACCGCCCATTGACATCCCAAAAACAGCTAAACGCTCTGGGAGCACATCAGAGCGGGACAGCAAATAATCAATTGCACACATGCTCTCATACAGCATCATGCCCCACATCACTTTTCCTGTTAACAGCATTTCTTTGAAAATTTCACTTTCTGTTCTGCCCCTTCTTTCACCAAATCCCGCGTGGTCAATCGCCAACACACTATAGCCTTTTGAAGTGAATTCTTTTGCGTATGAAGGCGCTTGCAAATAATGAGCCCCCTTCAATAACTCTTCTTTCCCATCCACATAATTCCCACCATGAGAATGCTGGAACAAGACAACAGGCCTTTTTTTCACTGTATCTTTCGGCTTCACAAAATAAGCCGGAACTTCCTCCACCCCATGAATAGAGAGAATGAGTGTTTCTACTAAGTACGATTCACGTTCCTCAATCTTTAACGTATACGCCTCCACACGATGGCGCTCTGGCATTTCCCCTAATAAGCTGAGCAGTTGTTCACGTTTGCTTTCCTTTTCCATTGACGTCACTCCTCATTTTCTTGATCAACTTGTTAAATACGAGATTGATGGAGAAATCACCTTGTTTTCGACAAAATTATGTCCCGGGAAATAAACAACACCCATCGGTATCAACCGATGGGTGCGTTCATTAGTTCGCGACAATATTGACAAGTTTTCCAGGAACCGCAATCACTTTACGGATTGTTTTCCCTTCAAGCTGTTCTTTTATCCGTGCATCATTTTTCGCAAGCTCTTCTAGCTGCTCTTTTGTTGCATCAGCAGGAACCGTTAATTTTGCTTTCACTTTTCCATTTAGCTGTACGACAATTTCCACTTCATCATCGACAAGTTTTGACTCATCATATTGCGGCCATGCTTCATAAGAAATAGACCCTTCATGACCAAGTTTGTTCCAAAGTTCTTCCGCTACATGCGGTGCAATTGGAGAAAGAAGTTTCACAAAGCCTTCTGCATATTCTTTCGGCAGTGTGTCAGCCTTGTATGCATCGTTGATGAACACCATTAATTGTGAAATCCCAGTATTGAAACGTAAGCCTTCATAATGATCCGTTACCTTCATGACGGTTTCATGGTAGCTGCGCTCTAATGCGCCGCCAGATTGCTCTGTCACTTTATCACTGATGGAGCCATCTTCATTTGTAAACAGACGCCATACACGATCTAGGAAACGACGAGCACCATCAAGACCTGTTTCAGACCAAGCAATCGACGCATCTAAAGGTCCCATGAACATTTCATACAGTCTTAATGTATCTGCACCATGAGATTCTACGATATCATCTGGATTGACAACATTCCCTTTTGATTTACTCATTTTTTCATTATTTTCACCAAGAATCATTCCTTGGTTGAACAATTTCATGAACGGTTCTTTTGTTGGAACAACACCAATATCATACAAGAATTTATGCCAGAATCGTGCATATAGCAGATGAAGCACAGCATGTTCTGCTCCACCAATATACACATCAACCGGAAGCCATTTCTTCAGCTTTTCAGGCGATGCAAGCTCTTCTGAGTTATGTGGATCAATATAACGTAAGAAGTACCAGCAGCTACCTGCCCATTGCGGCATTGTATTCGTTTCACGGCGTCCTTTTTTACCTGTCACTGGATCGACGACCTCTACCCAATCTTTAATATTCGCTAAAGGTGATTCACCTGTTCCGCTTGGCTTAATCTCAGTCGTCTTAGGCAAAATTAGTGGAAGCTCTTCCTCTGAAACAGCTGAAGATGTTCCGTCCTCCCAATGAATAATTGGAATTGGCTCTCCCCAGTAACGCTGACGGCTGAACAGCCAGTCTCTTAAACGATAAGTGACTTTCTTTTCACCTTTTTGATGTTCTTCCAGCCATGCAATCGCTTTTTCAATTGCTTCTTCTTTCCCTAAGCCGTTTAAGAAATCAGAGTTGATGTGCTTTCCATCACCTGTGTAGGCTTCTTTGTCAATGTCTCCGCCTTCGACAACCTCTTTGATTGGAAGATCGAATGTTTTGGCGAATTCATAATCACGCTCATCATGAGCAGGAACTGCCATAATCGCCCCTGTTCCATACGTAGCCAGCACGTAATCTGCAATCCAGATCGGCATTTTTTCACCATTTAATGGATTGATGGCATAAGCACCTGTGAAAATGCCTGTTTTCGTTTTAGCAAGATCTGTCCGCTCTAAGTCACTTTTAGATTGAATTTCTTTGATATATGCTTCAACTGCTTCTTTTTGAGCAGCTGTTGTAATTTTTTCAACTAGTGCATGCTCTGGTGCAAGAACGGCATATGTTGCACCAAATAGTGTATCAGGACGTGTTGTAAACACCGTAAACTGTTCGTCATGTCCTTCTACTTCGAAGTGAACATGTGCACCTTCAGAACGTCCAATCCAGTTGCGCTGCATGTCTTTGATGCTTTCAGGCCAATCAATGTCTTCTAAATCTTCTAACAGCCTGTCCGCATATGCTGTAATTTTTAGCATCCATTGCTTCATTGGACGTCTTTCAACAGGATGCCCTCCGCGCTCACTTTTCCCATCAATGACTTCTTCATTTGCAAGGACTGTGCCAAGTGCCGGACACCAGTTCACTGGTACTTCATCGATATACGCCAATCCTTTTTCGTACAATTTCAAGAAAATCCACTGTGTCCATTTATAATAATTCGGATCTGTCGTGTTAATTTCTCGATCCCAATCATACGAGAAGCCCAATGATTGAATTTGGCGGCGGAAATTATTAATGTTCTCTTCTGTAAATGCAGCTGGATCATTTCCTGTATCCAGCGCATATTGTTCCGCTGGAAGACCAAATGCGTCCCATCCCATTGGATGAAGAACATCGTATCCCTGCATACGTTTCATACGTGATAAAATATCCGTTGCTGTGTATCCTTCAGGATGCCCTACATGAAGCCCTGCTCCTGATGGATAAGGAAACATATCTAGCGCATAAAACTTTGGTTTATCTTCCGAGTCAGATGTGGCGAATGTTTTATGTGTCAGCCAATAATCCTGCCACTTCTTTTCAATTTCCCGATGCTGAAAACTCAATGTGAAAACCTCCTTTAATATGTACGGCTTTATCTGCTCAGATGACCACTGCAAGAATTCAGATTTTTCTAAAATCAACAAAAAACCCTCATCCCTGGAAAGGGACGAGAGATTTTTTGGTTCCCGCGGTACCACCCTTGTTAGCGTCATGAACTGTTCATACGCTCACTTAATATCTTTAACGCAGACATGCGACAGAAGCTTTAACGCAACTGCAACTCTGAGGCGAGTTCAGAAGCAGATTTGATTGACTTTCACCAGCCGTCAATTCTCTAAAGACAAATACTGCTTTCCTACTACTCCTCTTCACTGTTCTTATCGTAACCGTCATCTAAGTAGTATTTTATAGAATTATGATCATAAGTGCAAGCAGGTTTGTATACAATGGGAATGTACCCTAGACTAGGGTAAAGTGAGGATATTATTCGTGTGGAGATCGGTTATGACGGTTGGAGCCTGCATCCTGTGAACGTTCTTCTCTCACAAAATCGAAGCTTCGCAGAACTGCTTCTCCTCCGTAACCTGAAATAATGGATAAGATGATCAAGTGCAGACTAGATTCGGGATTTGAGGATAAGACAAGCAGTGTAGCAGCAATCATCCCAACGAGCCAATCTTCAATAAACCCTAGATAAATAAACTTCTTTGTCATTCTGGGCTTCTCTAGCCTGCCTTTTTTCTTTACGTGACCGAGAATGCCCATGACCCCTCCAATGGCGCAAGCAATAATGACTTGTTGCAGCATTTTCATCACCTTCCTAAAGCCCTTAGAATAGTAAAGCGACTTCAGGCTGTCCAGCCCCCTGTAATGCCATTCTGCTGTTCCGTCATAATCCATGTAAAAGGTCTATTCTCTCTAACGAAGAAAAAAAGCTTGTTTCTTCCATTATATGTGAATGACCCAAAAACAATCTTGATGCATTGGAATCATTTTCACCTAATCCATATTAACTATTTTTGTCATTTTATGCATTATTCTCAAACGATTCCTTCTTTTTCTAATGGAAAGTCTCCTTACTTACTCTATTCTAATGGAGGACAAACTATGATGACAAATTTAACAAAGCGATTGCAATCATTGAAACAGAACATATGTTATGTTACGTTTAAAAGGAATTCATTTGGTTTTAAAAAAACCATTTTAAATGTCTGATAGTAGCAGCAAAGGAGGGTAATATGGTCAGCTCGAACATCTTCGGCTTGCAAAAACAGCTTGAACTCATAAAAAAAGCGCTGGATCATGCGCGGATTGGTGTTGTCATTACAGACCCTTCTTTAGTGGATAACCCTATCGTTTATGTGAATCATGGCTTTACACAAATGACTGGATACAAACCGGATGAGATTCTTGGACGTAATTGTCGATTCCTCCAAGGAAAAGACACCAATCAAGAGCAACTTGCCTTAATACGTCACGGAATCCAAAACAAAACACCTATTACCACACAGCTCAAAAATTATAAAAAAGACGGTACTTTTTTTTGGAATGAACTCAATATAGATCCTCTATACATTGAACAAGATGACAAAACATTTTTTATTGGCTTTCAAAAGGATATTACAAAGCAGAAAGAATATGAACAGCTCCTAGAAGATTCCTTACAGGAAGTCACCTCTCTGTCGACGCCAATTGTCCCAATCAAAAATGGTGTTTCCGCTCTTCCACTCATCGGAAAATTATCAGAAGAACGCTTTGATGCCATCGTCGCGAAGTTAACTTGTATATTAGAAGATTCAAAGGATGATTATTTAATTGTCGATCTTTCTGGTTTAATTGATGTCAATGATTCCGTTGCAGCGCGAATTTTCAAGCTGCATCACCTGCTGAACTTAACTGGAACTGAACTCATCATCACTGGGATCAAACCACAGCTTGCGATGAAAATGAAAGACTTAGATACAGACTTCCAGAATACGATCACTTATTTAACGGTAAAAGAAGCAATCAAAGGATTGCCATTAGCTGAAAACCCTGTATAAACAGGGTTACAGATTGTTGACAAAGGGCTAAAATGAACTTTATTTTAGCCCTTTGTCTTCTTTTCAGCGTGATAGAAAACCTTTGCAGCCCTAGGAAGGACGAGTACCGGAGCGGAGCGAATTTGACATTCGTGAGCACCGAAGCGCAGGACTGACAACGAATGCGAGGGTTTGTCTACACGCTGAAAACCCTGTATAAACAGGGGTTTTTTAATTGAACCGCTCCCTAAAATGGAAAAATGCGGTATGATAGGTGTAAATAGCGATTTAGGGGGGCAGCTCATGATGATGTTACTCATCATAGGTCTTTTATGTATTTGTTTCGCCATAGGATATGCCGTCAATTTCTTATTACTTAAACACCAAAATCAACAAATCTTTTCAAAAAAACTCTTCTATCCTTTTTTGACCATTGGTCTTGTTTTTTCTATTATGTCATTACCGTATGCCAGCACAGGTGCTACGAAAGCACAAGCGGATCCATCTTCTGAACAGCTGCTCAAAGAGCAAAAACAATTAGCATCTGACATTTCTCGTCTAAAGGAAGATAAAAAAACGCTGACGGCCTCTTTAGAATACGTGACCAAAGAAAAAGAAAAGCTAGCCAAGAAATTAGAGAACATCACCTCCGAAAAGAAAACAGTCAAACAGCAAGAAAAAAACATCCATAAGCTTGAAGAAAAAATAGACAAGCTAACCTCTACAAACGAAACACTCAAAAAAGAAAACCAGAAAGTGAGCAAAGACACCCCTTCCTCGGCCCAGCGATCTGCTCCTAAAGATGATGGGTCGAATACTGGCGGTCATGAGTCACAAAAAGAAACAAAAAAAGAATCGGCCGCCTGTAATATTAAAGGAAGTGTCAACGGCATATATCACACACCGAGCAGCAGATACTACTCACGGACAAAAAACGTGACCAAAATGTTCTGCTCCGTAGAAGAAGCTGAGCGTGCAGGGTACCGGGCACCAAAACAATAGACATCTTTTGACGATAAAAAAACCTCCTGTCACCCCACTATAGGGACAGGAGGTTCTTCTTTAAATTTCTCTTCTTAATGCTGTTAATACATTCGTTTTCGTCGCCTTACGTGCTGGGTTGAGTCCAGAAATAATAGCGACTCCTGCACTAATCACTGTTGCAGTGACCACAAGGCTTAGCGGAATATAGGAGAAGGTGATCGAGAATTGATCGCTTGATCCTCCCTCAGACATGGAAGACAAAATCGCTGGAATGATTAAATTCACTGCAAAACTAATGATGTACGAGATGATGATCCCGATGATCGATCCAATCACCCCAATATAAGCACTTTCCATGAGGAACATTCGCTTAATAATGGAAGGATTCGCACCAATGGCTTTCATGATCCCAATCTCTTGTGTCCGCTCTGTTACGGCCATTGTCATCGTATTGAAAATGCCAATTGCCGAAATAATGACCGCAATACATCCGACAAAGATGAGTCCAATTTTAAAGACTGTAAAGAACAGATCCATTCCTTCAAGCTGATTCGTCACAGAGATGACTTGATAGCCGTCATCTGTCAGCTTATCCGTGAGCGCACCGACATTGTCGAACTTATCAGCATAGACAGACGTCATTTTTTCGACATTTCCTGCATCAGGAGACAGATCGAGCACTTGACCAAATTCTTTTTCATAAGCATTCGGAATAAGAATTTTATGATCATGCTGCCACTCCAAATTCGGTTTCTTCAACACGCCGACGACACGGAAATCGAACGTCTTTTCTTTCACCACTTCATTTTCTTCATTCAGTTTTGGTACCTTAATTTGAATGACTTTGTTTAAAATTTCCTTCGTATAGCCTTTTGGCTCTTCGGGTGTATCTTCACCATTTGATGTCTGATTCATTTCTTTTTCATAGTCTTTTCGTTCTTTTTCCGTCCAAAGTTGTTCTGCCATATGATACCCAACCACAATTTCATTCGCCGATGTTGGGACTTTTCCACGGTCTAGTTCAAGGCCTGCCTCTTTTTCTTCTTTCATATCTGTCAGTACAGCCTGCGTATCACTTGAGCGATTATCGAGCTCGACGTGAACCGATGGAATGATTGACGTTCTTGCAACGACAGATTTCGCATGATCATATTTCTTTAGATCGTCGACCTTGACGTCACCTTTTTCCTTGCCTAACACTTTAATTTCTGTGATAATTTGTTGTTTCATGATTTCATCTTGAGCCGATTTTTGCAGACCAAAACCAACTGACGCTAGAACGATTAAGAAAGAGCATGCCATTGTCGTTGCAAGTATGGTCATAAACACACGCAATCTATTTTTCTTCATATTTCTTCTGATGAATTTGACCTGATCTCTAAATTTCAATGGACTGATCCCCTTTCTTTAATACACCATCATGAAGCTGGAACGTTGTGTCTGCGATTGAAGCGACTTCATCGTCATGTGTAATGATGACAAATGTAATTCCTTTTTCACGATTAAGTTGCTGGATAAAGGCTAGAATTTCTCCTTCAGTTTCTGAATCCAGACTGCCTGTTGGTTCATCCGCTAAAATAATAGACGGATTAAGGATCAAGGCTCTTGCAATACTCACACGCTGCTGCTGTCCACCTGACAGTTCATTAGGATAATGTCCTGCGTGATGTTCAAGACCAACTCGTTTCAGCATTTCCTTTACTTTCACTTTTCGTTCAGACGGCTTCACCCCTTTTAAAGTGAGCGGAAGTTCAACGTTCTCATATGTTGTTAAACTCCCGATCAATTGAAAGCTTTGAAAGATAAAGCCAAAATGATCTAACCGAAAGTCTGCCCATTCTTTCTCATTAAAGCCGGTCACATTGGTGCCATCAACGATAATTTGTCCGCTTGTTGGCGTAATATATCCCGATATTAGATTCAGTAAAGTTGATTTCCCCGAACCGCTTCGTCCGACGATACATGCAATATCGCCTCTATTAATAGACAAGTCAATGTCTTTGAGCACAGGAATCTCGTTCTCCCTGCCCTTTTTCCCAATTTTAAACACATGATCTAACGATTGAATTTGAATCATCTCTACTCCCCTGCTCTCTGTTTATCTTTTTCGATAGATTAAGAAATAACTCGTCAGTGCACCTACAGCTCCACCGATGCACATGCCAGCGATATAACCAAAAATGGAGTTGTCTGAAGAAAATCCAACCCAGCCAAATCCTAGAACACCGAAGGCAATGACCAATATCTGAATGGGCCTATCCATTTTGGGGTAAACAAAGAATCGTCCATTTCGTTCAACTGGATGTTTAATAAAACTGAACAAACCAATGAGATAAAATACGATTAGCATCACAATTGGCACGATAAATTCTACACCTGTAAACCAAATTGGATTTTCAACTAAATTTCGAAATTGAAAACGGTCTGTTATATAAGTAATTGGAGCTATGGGCATAATAAAGTAGTCATAACTGATATCAACCCAACTTCTATCCGTTTTTAATAAATAGTCTAAATGAAACATCGGTAGCCAAATTAATAAATAAGGTAAAATTGATGTACTGAATGTAACAATGGCTTGACTAATTGCGCTTCCTGTTAAAGCACCTGCTGCAAGACACAAACTATAAAACATTAAGGTGGACACAAGTGCAATCAAATAACCACTGTTAAACGCAATCGTATATTGTGGTTGAATGCATAAAATGAGTATATAAGTAAAGACATATGACAATACATGAACGAGCGTGATAATTCCGGCACCTAGGAAAAACTTTGTGTGATAAATGGTCGTTCTGCTAAACGGCAAAGATAAAGTAAAATCAATTTGCCCTTTATTTCTTTCAAAACCCAACTGGGTAATTGCAAAAACTAAACTCATCGTCCATGAAAAGGTGATAAACATATCAGAACCGAAATCATAATAAAAGTAATTATCGAGTGGTGTACAAGTCGGATCGTTTAAACAAGTTTGAAAGGATGAGTATTCCATTAAAAAGGATAATGGCGTCGCAAATACTGAGGCAAGCATCACTAAAATGAAAGTCAGCTCAGACTGCTTCCATTCCTTATATAACAATTGCCGCTTTACCATCTGCGTTTCCCTCCAAACTTCGCAATGAATACTTCTTCTAAATTTACAGGCAGTTCATGCCAGACTTTTGGTTCAAGCGATTTCAAATACTCTTTTGCTTCTTCATCTGTTTTGAGTACAAGTGCTGTATAGAACACACCCGCTTGATCTAAAATCGCAACGCCTTTTCTTCTAATACTTAAGTTCATATCCTCTTCAAATGCCATCTGGATTTTAACGTAGTCATTCTTTAACTCATCTAAATCCATAACACTTGTGAGCTGATTTCCTTCCAAAAACCCGATTCGATTACACATGCGCTCAATGTCCTCTAAGCGGTGAGATGTAATTAAAATCGTTGTTTGTCGTTCTGCCACCTCGTCAATCATCAGCTGAAGAACGTCATTTCTTGTGACCGCATCAATCCCGTCTGTCGGCTCATCTAACAAAATGACCGCTGGTTTGATGGCAAAACTTAAAATGAGGGACAGCTGTTTCTTTAAACCTGTCGACAATTCACGGTATTTCACTTTTTCCGGAATCTCATACCGGTTCACAAGCTCATTGGCATATGTCACGTCAAACTTTGGATACAGTTGTTTTAACAGCTTCACAAGCTGTCCATAATTGTACCGGTCAAAGTAGGGATTTACGACTGGCATATACACAATATTTTGCTTCACTAACGGGTGGTCTTTTACGAGTACATCTTTAAAATAAATCTCTCCTTCATCTGGAAGAAGAATTTGCTGAATCAAGCGAAGAAGTGTTGTTTTACCAGAGCCATTCCGGCCAAGCAGACCAAAGATCTCTCCTTCGCCTATCTTGAAGGAAACGTTGCTGAGTACTTCGCGTCCATTTAATTTCTTTGATACATTTCTGACCTCAATCAACTTGGTTTCCTCCTTTTAGACTTGAGCCGATCTCCTCCAGCCACTCTTTGAGTTGATGAATATCAATACCGGCATAATGGGCTTCAATAATGAGCTGCCTTAATTGCTCCTTCATCTCTAACACCTTCCCTTCATTCAGCTTTAACTGTGCACCTTCTGTCACATACGTTCCACGGCCTCTTAATGTTTCAATAATTCCTTCCCGTTCAAGCTCTTTATATGCTTTGCTGACGGTGTTTGGATTCGCAATAATAATGGTGGCAAGCTCTCTCACAGAGGGCAGTTTGTCACCTGGTTTCATCACGCCTTTTAAGCACAAAATTTTTAACTGCTCAATGATTTGTTCATAAATTGGTGCAGCGCTTCTTGGATCTATTTGAATCATGATGGCTCCCTCTTTTCTCATTCATGCTTTTGCAGTCCTATCGCTTGATCATGTCCTTGCATTAAAGGGACCGAATTTGGAATAAAATCTTTTTGAACTTCAAAACCAATGAAAACGAGAACGAAAAAAAATGTACATGCTAACGCAACAGCCAGCACCATCCACTTTAAATTGATTGGTTTTTTTTCATTTTTCATGGTTAAACACCTTTCTTCACGTTTAAGTGTCTGTAGTGTATTAGTTGATGTAGTACACTTAATACAATATAGACACTTGATTGAAAAGTCAAGGGACTTTAGAAAAAATAAAAACAGACCCTTAAAAGAAGGATCTGTTCATCATTCGTTATCGTATGAAATACCTAAAATCATTTGGTTTTGCAGACTTTGAATTTGTACACGCGTTCTGTCTAAACGTTCTCTTTGCTGATCATTGGCGACATCTTTTAACTTTTCTAATTCATTCACTGCGTCCTCTAGCATGAGCTGCGCTTTTGAAAATTCTTCTTCGTTATAATGTTCTTGGCGAGAGCTCAAATCAAACTGTTCGCTTGCAAATTCGAGAGTCTCAGTGCTTTTTTGGACAAATTCATCGATTGATTTTCTTGTTGCCATCTTGCCATTCCTCCATTTCATCATCGTTCTCGCCTATTTTGCCCACGTAAAGCTTTTTCACTAAAGAAAATGTTGGACAGATTCAATTGTCCTCTTTCGTGATTTTTGTTAAACTTTAAGGATGCCTATTATTATGCAAGGAGGTTACTGACTTGGATCAGCATAACCCTTTTTTATATTCAAACAGCGAAAAACGTTATCACACATGGAATTATCATTTGCGTGAGCACTTTGGTCATAAAGTATTTAAAGTAGCCTTAGATGGTGGCTTTGATTGTCCAAACCGTGATGGTACTGTCGCACACGGAGGCTGCACATTTTGCAGCGCAGCAGGATCTGGTGATTTTGCAGGGAACCGGGCGGATGATCTCATCACTCAATTTAATGAAATCAAGGATCGGATGCATACAAAATGGAAAGACGGAAAATACATGGCGTATTTTCAGGCCTATACAAACACACATGCCCCGCTCCCTGTTTTAAAAGAAAAGTACGAAACCGTCATGAATTTAGATGGAGTGGTTGGTTTATCGATTGCCACAAGGCCGGATTGTCTTCCAGATGACGTGGTGGAATATTTAGCCGAGTTAAACGAACGGACGTATCTATGGGTTGAACTTGGCCTACAAACTGTACATGAGCGGACAGCGATGCTCATCAACCGTGCCCATGATTATGAATGCTACGTAGAAGGTGTAGAAAAACTGCGAAAACATGGCATTCGGGTCTGCTCACATATCATCAACGGTCTTCCTCTTGAAAACCGAGATATGATGATGGAAACAGCAAAAGCTGTCGCTGATTTAGATGTGCAAGGAATTAAAATTCATCTGCTGCACCTATTAAAAGGAACACCGATGGTCAAGCAATATGAGAAAGGCAAACTAGAGTTTCTCAGCCAAGAAGAATATGTCCAGCTTGTCTGTGACCAACTGGAGATCCTGCCCCCAGAAATGATTATTCATCGTATTACAGGCGATGGTCCGATTGAATTAATGGTTGGTCCAATGTGGAGTGTAAACAAGTGGGAAGTATTAAATGCCATTAATGCTGAGCTTGAAAGACGTAACAGCTACCAGGGCAAACGATTCGTCAGATTGGAAGAAGCGACAAAATGATTTTAAAGCGGATGCTCCCTTTTAGTAAAGAACTGGTAGAACGTGCATGTCAAAAAGGCGATATTGTCATTGATGCAACGATGGGGAATGGTCATGATACACGCTATTTAGCTGACCTTGTCGGAAAAGATGGACAAGTTTTCGCATTCGATGTACAGAAGGAAGCCATCGAGCAAACAAGCAAAAGACTTGGTGAGCACTACCCTTACGTTCACCTGATCCATGACGGACATGAACAACTTGCTGAGCATCTGCCAGCCGAAGCTTATGGTCACATATCTGGTGCAGTGTTCAATCTTGGGTACTTACCAGGAGGCGATAAAACCGTCACGACTCAGGCCCATACGACCATTGAAGCGATCAAACAACTCATGGATTGGCTTAAGCCTGGAGGTCTGATCGTTCTTGTGATTTACCACGGTCATCCCGAAGGAAAAAAAGAGAAGGACATCCTTCTTGATTATTGCAAAACACTCCATCACGAAGAAGTACAGGTGATCTCTTATCAATACATGAATATTCAAAACGATCCGCCCTTTGTGGTAGCCATCGAAAAAAAACTCAAATCCTCTTAATGGATTTGAGTCAGGCTGTCGAGAAAACCTCGACAGCTTTATTTTTCCCTTAAATTTTCCACCATCCCATTTTATAATAGAGAAAAGCATACTAAAGGAAGGTGTTTTTCTCATGTTCCACACTAGAAATTCTTCTCAGCACGAAGCCGAATTTGTATTGCTAGATCAACTGGTCGAAGAGGATCACCTGCTTCGTAAAATTGATCAATACATTGATTTTTCATTTATCATAGACAAAGTAAAACCATATTATAGTGAGAATAAAGGTCGTCCCTCACTTGATCCACTTATTCTGTTTAAAATGATGTTTATTGGATACCTGTATGGTATCCGTTCTGAAAGGCAACTTGAAAAAGAAATCTACTATAACATGGCGTATAGATGGTTCTTAGGATTAAACATCAATGACCCCGTTCCCCATCACTCGACCATTAGCTGGAATCGTCGTACTCGATTTAAAGATACAACCATTTTTCAAGATATTTTCGATGAAATTGTTCTTCAAGCCATCAATCACGATATGGTTGGAGGGCGCGTTCTTTTTACTGACTCCACTCATCTTAAAGCCAATGCCAATAAACATAAATATACGAGAAAAACGATTGAACAAGATACCCAGAACTATATAAATGAATTAGAAGAAGCGATCCAAGAAGATCGGGTGGCACACGGAAAAAAGCCCTTAAAGGTAAAAGAGGAGGTGAAAACGGAAAAAGACATTCGTCAAAGTACGACTGATCCTGAAAGTGGATATCTTTATCGTGAAAACAAACCGGAAGGCTTTTTCTACCTAGACCACCGTACAACGGATATGAAGTACAATATCATCACAGATGCCCATGTCACGCCTGGTAATGTCCATGATTCCGTTCCGTATCTTGAACGATTGGATCACCAAATCGCACGATTTGGTTTCCAAGTAGACGCAGTTGCCCTTGATTCTGGTTATTTGACCACCCCAATCTGTAAAGGTTTATCTGATCGCCATATTTTTGGTGTCATCGCACATAGACGTTTTCATCCAACAAGAGGATTATTCGAGAAGTGGAAATTCCAGTATGATTCTGAACACGATCAATACATATGCCCGAATGGTGAAAAGCTTTTATATACCACCACTGATCGAAAAGGTTATAGGTTCTACAAATCAGATCCTAAAAAATGTACATCGTGTCCTTTCCTTGAAAACTGCACAAGATCTAAAAATCATCAAAAGCTCATCTCAAGACATGTGTGGGAGGAACATAAAGAAAAGATCAGGCAAAATCGTCTGTCTGCCGCTGGAAAAGAGCTATATAAAAAAAGAAAAGAAAAAATAGAGCGAAGCTTTGCAGATTCAAAACAACTGCATGGGCTTCGCTACTGCCGGTTAAGGGGAAAACAAAATGTAAGTGAGCAAGTGCTTCTAACAGCTGCCTGTCAGAACATGAAGAAGATTGCCACACACCTAGCAAAGCTAGGCTAGGTGTGTGGGAGGCCTTTTTCATGTTTTTCCTTCAATCTCATCTATCATAATGATGGTGAAAATAAAAAAGATTGTAGAAAAACATGAGTTTCTCTACAATCTGACTCAAATCCTCTTAATGGATTTGAGTTTTATTATTTAATAAGCGTATTGGTCAATGATTTCTTCAAGCACTACTTCCAGCTCTTCTGCATCTGCAAGCTCTGATTGAGTAAAACGGACACGTACAAGCTGTTCTCCGTCATTATACATTTCTTCCAGCCAGCCACGCAGCCCTCTTGCTCTACGGTCGACTTCAAAAATGATATCTAGCCCCTCTTCATCAATGAAGAAAATCACCTCTAACTCATCAAGCATTTGACGATAATAGTCGGAAGTCGGTATGAACTCAAATTCTTGAACAAAGGGAAGGCGGCGCCTGAAATAAGGTGCTTCTTCGCAGTCTGCTTCATGAAGGTGAAAGCCTAAGTTTCCAACAGCTTCAAGCACACGATTCACCCAAGGGTGCGCGCTTACGAATATGCGGTCATGATCAAATTTATCAATACCACCTTGAATATCAAGGTCTGTCACAACAGCCACCTCTACTTTACCTACAGTCATTGGTGTATCAAGAGGAAGATGAAACGAGAATGTAAACTGCTGGGCTTCCGCAGGCTGAATCGTGAATGATTCAGTCACTCGGACAGAATGGATGGTTGTGTGTTTTCGCTGCTCTTCATCATCTTTTACAATGGTGTACCATGTTTTCAACTTTAAATCAATATAGCGAATATCTTGAGGCACTTTTCCGCCCTTCACATGGACTGTTCCCTTTACTTCTTCTCCCGGTTTATACGCATCTTTCTCCAAAATTGTATCCACTTTTGCTGCACCGATTCCTACACTTGCTGCAAACTTTTTAAAAAACGACATATTCAACCTTCCCCTTTTTTAAATTTTCAACAAATATACGTCATAAGGAGGAGATGCGATTCGTTCAACTAATACTTTCCTCCTATTTTTCGTACACTAAGAATAATATCGGCAGCAAATCAGAGGATTGTAATCATAAAAGGACTGTACAGTACATAGCCCAAAGCGAAACAGTAGAAAACAAAAAAGCTTGTAGAAAACCATTTTGTTTTCTACAAGCTGATGCGCTTATTTTATTCGTTAAGAAGATTTCATCCAAGGCATTTTCTGATAGGTGCGATAGGCTCTGCCATTGATATAGAAAAAGAACGATGTTTTCCCGCTTGATTTGATCAGCCGCTTTGCCAGCTTGTTCATCTCTTTTTGGGCTGTCACTTTTTCATCAGACAAATAGACCGCAAGTAACCCTCTATTGATTAGTTTGTGAAAATTCTCGTGTGGAATGCCTTTCAACTGTTCATCCGCTTTCTCAATAAAATGCTGAAGTCTATCCATCATCTCATGATGAGAGTTGTAGTACGAGCAAAAATTCAAATCGCCTTCCAGCCTGTCCTCTTCTTGGTCGATTAAATAGTCCAGTAAGATGTGCAAACCTTGAATATAAGGGAAATAGCTTTCGTAAATTTGCTTCGCCTGCTTCTCTGTAAAATCAGGCTGCAGTGCATAAGCCACAAGACAGAAAATGCCCAGCGTTGATCCTGCACATGCGGAAAACTCATACCACTCCATCTTCGGTAAATCCTTTTCATACTGGCGGAACCATGACTCTAATCGAGGTTCACGCTCATGAGGAACCACATGCTTATGTACTTGTAAATCACTATAATAATCACACAGCGTATGTAAATAGGGCTGAATGATCGGATAATGCGCTAGACGTGATAACACATTTTGGCATGTCCTAACAAGCGCATGCAGATATCCATGATCCTCTTGATCATCACGGAATTGATAATACGGCTTAACCTCCGCATGAATATCGAGTGCATCTCTCATCGCCTGATGCAGCATATGAAAATCCTTTGGATCAAGTGATGTACTGCGGTCACACAAGTTATCTAAGTAATCGCTAATTGTTTGGTACGCCACAATGAATTCAATACACGTTTCCTTCGCTTCACCTGCAAGAAGAGATAAAATTCCCCCGCCTTCACAGTGAAAGGTTTTACTGGATATGCTCGCTAGTGCCTGCGTTCTCAGTTCTTCATTTTCAATCATTTCTGCATGAGCCCGCCACTTTTTTAGCTCCTGATGAACTAGCGGAAAAATATCTTTATACACCTTCGTCATCAGTGCAAAAGGACGTTCTGGTACTGACAAATCAATCCACCCCCAACTTAAGCTCACAATCAAATATATTGATCAGTAAAGGCTCTTGCCGCCTTAAACACATCTTCCCGTTCGGGCTCATTAAAAATTTCATGATAAAGCCCTTCCCATTCACGGTATGATTTATTGGTTGATTCAATGCCATTGAACCATTTCATGACTCTTGTTTTATCTACAATCTTGTCATCGCCTGCCTGCATGAGCAGGAGCGGAATCGACCGAAAGACATTCGTAGGCTGCATCGCCGCATCGATATTTTTCACCAGTTCTCGATACCAGCGAACCGACACCTTCGTCACATAAAGCGAATCATTCGAATCTGCCTCAATTACATCTTGATTCCGTGTGGCAAGTTCGATTGACAGCCCGGATTCGACTTTAAAAGACGGCGCCAGCACATTTAGCCCTTTTGACGCAAAATCCATCAGCTTCTTCGGTTTAAATTGCAGACCTAAACAAGGTGATGATAAAATAAGGCCATCAATCTTCGTATGGGTATACTGCTTGAACCATTCAATCGAAATCAGTCCCCCCATACTATGTCCAAGTAAAAATGTCGGAAGTCTGAACGACTTCGCATGTTCAATCCATTCATCGACTGTATCAATGTATTCTTGAAAAGAACGAATGTGGCCTCTCGCACGTGTTGATGTCCCTTGCCCAGGCAGGTCACCCATGACGACGTGATAGCCTGCATTTCGCCACATTTCGATCAGCCATTTATATCGGCCATGATATTCACTAGCACCATGTACAATTACAATTGTACCAACCGGTCTTTCAGCATGCCAAGTCCACAAAGTAAACACCTCACAAATGTTGTATTAAGAAAGGAAGTCGAAAAAGTGATTTATCCATATCATCAGTTTACACCTGAGATTCATGAATCGGTCTTTGTTGCAGAAAACGCCACCATTACAGGTGATGTCACAATTGGAGAATATTCAAGCGTTTGGTTCCAAACGGTCATTAGAGGCGATGTAGCTCCTGTCAGAATTGGAAAAAACGTCAACATTCAAGACTTATCCTGTCTGCATCAAAGTCCTGGAAAAACACTTCTTATTGAAGATGGTGCTACCATTGGACACCAAGTCACATTACATAGCTCTATCATTCGAAAAAATGCACTCATCGGCATGGGATCCATCATTCTCGATGGGGCGGAAATTGGTGAAGGCGCCTTTATTGGTGCAGGCAGCCTTGTCCCACAAGGAAAAGTCATCCCAAAAGGCTCCCTCGCTTTTGGCCGTCCAGCCAAGGTCGTTCGCCAGTTAACAGATGAAGATATTCAAGACATGGATCGTATCCGCAGAGAATATGTAGGAAAAGGACAATACTATCGTTCCCTTTTATCGCGTTAACATCATACGTGTATCTTCACTTTATCATGTTTTTTTCAGGATATTAAGCAATAACTGTGTACCGCTTGTTATTTTACCCTTATCCACCACTTTCTATCATGACAAAAAAGGTTTTCAGCACAAAGCTGAAAACCTTTTTCATTAGCTAAAAATAACTTCTTTCGGCTGGTGATTCAACTGCTCTGGATCAATGCTGCGCTCTACATAGATGCTATGCCAGATCATAAAGATCAGGACAGTCCAAATCTTACGGCTATGATCGGCTTTTCCAGCACAATGATCATTTAATAAATCAAGAACATATGCCTTGTTAATGTATTCATCTGTCTGACTGTTTTTAATGATATCTTTCGCCCAAGCGTTCATCTCATTTTTCAGCCAATGACGAATTGGAACAGGGAAACCTAGTTTTTTACGGTTTAACACATGGTCCGGTACAATGCCTTCTGCTGCTTTACGCAATAAATATTTCGTTGTGCCGTCTTTCGTTTTCAGCTCTTCTGGAATTTTAGAAGCTGCTTCAAATACGACCTTATCAAGGAATGGAACACGAAGCTCAAGAGAATTCGCCATTGTCATCTTATCTGCTTTAAGCAGGATATCCCCGCGCATCCACGTATGGATATCAACATATTGCATTTTGTTAATATCACTGTAGCCTGCACTTTCCTCGAAGTATGTTTTCGTCACGTCACGATACGTGATGTTCGGATCATACTGCTTTAAGAGATTTTTCTTCACTGGCTCTTCAAAGATTTTCGCATTGCCGATATAACGTTCCTCTAATGGCGTACAGCCGCGAACGATAAAGCTCTTCCCTTTCATTCCTTCTGGCATTAATCGAGCCAGACGAAGAAGAAGCTTTTTCAGCATGGATGGTACAGATTCAAAAGGCTTTAGAGACAGCGGCTCACGGTAAATATTATATCCACCGAACAGCTCGTCTGCTCCCTCACCTGAAAGAACAACTGTGACTTGTTTTTTTGCTTCTTTTGCCACGAAATACAATGGAATCGCCGCTGGATCAGCCAAAGGATCATCTAAATGCCAGACGATCTTTGGAAGCTCATTCATATATTCCTCAGGAGAAATCACAGCACTAAAGTTTTGCAATCCCAGCTTATCAGCTGTTTCTTTTGCTACATCTACCTCACTGAATCCATCCTGCTGGAAGCCAACAGAGAATGTTTTCAGTTCAGGGTGAAATTCCTTTGCGACCGACACGATGAAAGAAGAATCGATCCCGCCTGATAGGAATGAACCAACAGGCACATCACTTCTCATGTGGACTTTTACAGAATCATAGATAGCATCACGTACTTCTTCTACTAATTTCTGCTCTTGTGTTTGTTCAGGTTTGAATTGAACTTTCCAGTAAGTCTTAAATGCAATGTCTTGGCCTGGACGCAGTGTAAACTGATGACCTGGCTCGACTTTGTGCACTTTTTGATCAAGTGTATTTGGCTCAGGAACGAACTGAAAAGACATGTACTGCTGCAAAGCAGTCTCATCAAATAAAATGTTCTCATTCACAGCCATTAAGCTTTTGCGTTCAGAAGCAAAGTACACTTGGTCATCCATTTGTGTAAAATAGAGCGGTTTAATGCCGAAAGGATCTCTTGCGCCATATAATAACTGCGCTTCTTTATCCCAAATTAAAAAAGAAAACATGCCGCGAAGCTTCGATGCCGCTTCTTCTTTATAGTGACCATATGTGGCAAGAAGGACTTCCGTATCAGAATCTGTGCTGAACGTATAGCCTTTTTTCACAAGCTCTTCTTTCAGCTCCACATAGTTATAAATTTCCCCGTTGAAAATAATCCAATATTTTTCATCTTCATAAGAAAGCGGCTGCTTTCCGTGTTCAACATCTATAATACTTAAACGTCTAAATCCAAATCCTACATGCTCATCATGAAAGTACCCCTCATCATCCGGACCTCGATGAACGATGAGACGATTCATTTGCTTAATTAACTCTTCCTGCTCAGTAGTTTCGGACAATGGACGGTGATTAAATACACCAACAAACCCACACATATTATTGCCTCCACGTTATGTTATTTCTTAAAAGTAGACCTATAATTAGACCGTATTTTGTCCAATTTTGTTTCACATTTTTATGCTTTTTGTAGAATTTTTTTTAATCAAAAGGAAAACCGCTTAAAATAAGCGGTTTTGTATGTTGTTATTGTCCTAATGCTTCCTTGCGAAGCGTGTCGGCTTTATCGGTTTTTTCCCATGGAAGATCTAAGTCATGACGTCCAAAGTGTCCGTATGCAGCGGTTTGTTTATAGATCGGACGACGTAAGTCAAGCATTTTAATAATGCCGGCTGGACGAAGATCAAAGTTTGCACGTACCACTTCAATTAATTTCTCTTCAGATGCTTTTCCTGTTCCAAATGTATCAATTGAAATAGAGACGGGCTGTGCAACACCAATTGCATAAGCAAGCTGTACTTCACAAGAATCTGCAAGACCAGCTGCTACGATGTTTTTCGCTACATAGCGAGCCGCATATGCTGCAGAACGGTCAACCTTCGTTGCATCCTTACCAGAGAAAGCACCGCCGCCGTGACGAGCATACCCGCCATAAGTGTCAACGATGATTTTACGTCCAGTTAAACCAGCATCCCCTTGAGGTCCACCGATGACAAAGCGGCCTGTTGGGTTGATGAAGTATTTGGTTTCCTCATCGATCAGTTCACTTGGAACGACAGGGCGGATGACATGCTCTTTTAAGTCGCTTTGAATTTGTTCAAGCGTCACTTCTGGTGCATGCTGTGTAGAAATAACCACCGTATCAATACGAACTGGTTTGTTTTGTTCATCATATTCAACTGTTACTTGAGTTTTTCCGTCTGGACGAAGATATGCAAGTGTTTCATTCTTGCGTACTTCTGTTAAACGGCGAGATAATTTATGCGCAAGAGAAATCGGCAGCGGCATAAGCTCTTCAGTTTCGTTGTTTGCAAAACCAAACATAAGACCTTGGTCACCTGCACCGATCGCATCAATTTCTTCTTCAGTCATTGTTCCTTCACGTGCTTCAAGCGCTTTGTCTACACCTTGCGCAATATCGGCAGACTGTTCATCAATTGATGTAAGAACCGCACATGTTTCCGCATCAAAACCATATTTCGCACGTGTGTAGCCAATTTCCTTAATCGTGTCACGCACCGTCTTTGGAATGTCGACATAAGTAGACGTTGTAATCTCACCGCTTACTAATACGAGACCGGTTGTTACAGAAGTTTCACAGGCAACACGTGCATTTGGATCTTTCTTTAAAATTTCATCCAAAATGCTGTCTGAAATTTGATCACAGATTTTATCTGGATGTCCTTCGGTCACTGATTCTGAAGTAAATAAACGACGATTTTGACTCATAATGGCTATTTCCTCCTGTACAAGACCACATCATCCCAAGATGAGGCCTCCAATATGATACGGAACTCGTTCCCTCTTATATTTCAATATGTTTATATTAGAGATGTTATTGGCAATTTGTTCATATGATATCCCAAAAATAAAAAAACCATTTCCTTCATTGCGAGGAAAGGGTCTGAGATCGCATGCCTTTCACTCTTATCGCTCAAGGTGTTCTTGTACCTTGCATCAGGTTAGCACCTTGGTTTCTCAGCATATTCATGCCTTTTTCATAAGAAACCGGTTGCTGGGCTTCATCGGGCCTGTCCCTCCACCAACTCGGGATAAGAGTATCCGTTCAATAAGATATCTTATCTTAAATCCTTGCGTCATGTCAATGGTTCATAGGAATTATCTCCCCTCTTTTTTCACCTCATCATTAGCATCACCAAAAAGCATATTTTCATAGCAGAAATGAAAAAACACACACAAAAATACTTAAATAGTATAGACTATTATTATCAATGTGTTATACTAATCAAAACAAACAAATTCAACGGTAAAGGAAGGGTTTTTTATGAACTCAGTGGATTTAAAAGAAGATTTGCAGTCATTGCTCTCATTAGAAAATACGCACCAAAATTTATCTGTTCCGAAACTTGTTGAAAAGATTTTGGCACGTAATGAAGGCGTTTTAACTTCAACTGGTGCTGTTCGCGCCACAACGGGTGCCTACACTGGACGTTCGCCTAAAGATAAATTCATCGTAAAAGAAGAAAACTCTGAACATCAAATTGATTGGGGTCAAGTCAATCAGCCGATCTCAAAAGAGGCATTTGATCGTTTATATACAAAGGTTGTGTCATACTTAAAAGAACGTGATGAACTATTTGTCTTTGATGGTTTTGCAGGTGCTGACGAAAAATACCGTATGCCAATTAAAGTTGTAAATGAATTCGCTTGGCACAATCTCTTTGCAAAGCAGCTATTCATCAGACCTGATGGATCAACACCATCATCAAACGAAAAACCTTTCACCATCTTATCTGCACCTCACTTTAAAGCAGATCCTGAAACAGATGGCACAAACTCTGAAACGTTTATTATCGTTTCTTTTGAAAAACGTACGATTCTGATCGGTGGAACAGAATATGCAGGAGAGATGAAAAAATCCATTTTCTCTGTCATGAACTACCTGCTTCCTGAACAAGATATTTTATCTATGCACTGCTCTGCTAACGTCGGTCAAGAAGGCGATGTTGCTTTATTTTTCGGCCTTTCAGGTACTGGAAAAACAACCCTTTCTGCAAGTGCAAGCCGCAAGCTGATTGGAGACGATGAGCACGGCTGGTCTAACACGGGTGTCTTCAATATTGAAGGTGGATGCTATGCAAAATGTGTGAACTTAAGTGAAGAAAAAGAACCACAAATTTACAAAGCCATCAGCTTCGGATCAGTGCTTGAAAATGTAGTACTTGATGAAGAAACACGTGAAGCAGATTATGATGACACATTCTTTACTGAAAATACACGTGCCGCTTACCCAATCGAAATGATTGATAACATCGTGAAACCAAGTATTGCAGGTCACCCATCTGCTATCGTCTTTTTAACAGCTGATGCATTCGGCGTTTTACCTCCTATCAGCCGTTTAACGAAAGAACAGGCCATGTACCACTTCTTGAGCGGTTACACAAGTAAATTAGCTGGAACTGAGCGTGGTGTGACGTCACCAGAAACAACATTCTCTACTTGCTTCGGTTCACCATTCTTGCCACTTCCTGCTCATGTCTATGCTGAAATGCTTGGTAAAAAAATCGATGAGCACGGCGCAAAAGTATTCCTTGTGAATACAGGCTGGACTGGCGGCGGCTACGGTACGGGCAAACGAATGAATCTTGCTCATACAAGAGCAATGGTGCAGGCGGCGATCGAAGGTGATCTTGATAACGCTGAAATGATCACGGACGACATCTTCGGATTACACATCCCACTTCATATTCCAGGAGTGCCAGATGAAGTGCTTCAGCCTGCTAAAACATGGGACGATCAAGAGGCTTACAAAGAAAAAGCAAACTTCCTTGCAAATGAATTTAAAAAGAACTTCAAAAAATTCAGCCATGCAGCAAGTGATATTGAAGCAAAAGGCGGACCACTCGTCTAATCAAAAGGAAAAGCTGAGGGAATGAATCCCTCAGCTTTTTTAGTTCGTTGAATGCAATGACACAAGACGGTATGTCACCTTCGTGATATTGTCTGTGAGCTCCAGCTTTTCAACATGTGCTGTTCCTGTTTTTTCTCCGTCTTTCGTTTTACGCACCTCAAGCGGAATATTTAATGGATAAATGCGGTACCCTTCCTTCATGAGCTCAAACACATTTTCTTCAATTCTTGTCTCTTTTCCTTTTGTGACAATCATTGTATTAAATTCAACAGGCATTCCCATAATGAAAATCCCCCTACTTTCTATATGTCTTTCTACCGTTTATTTTACCACATTTCCGCCTTTTCGGCTGTGCATCCATGTCGTCAGCCGTCTGACAATCTCCCGGTTATGCTGTGGCGGGAAATAATGATGATATCCGTGAAAGTACCACGTTTCCACAGACTTGCCATGCTGACGCAGTGCATCTTCTAATAAATACGCATGCTCAATGGATACATTCTCATCCAGCTCCCCATGAATGATTAAGACAGGTGCTTCAATTTGATGCACATCATTCAAAGGCGTTCTAGCCTCATATGCCTCTGGTACCTTATGCGGAGGACCTCCTATCACACGCTTCATCATTCTTCTCATATCCACACGTTCTTCATAGGTGAGCTTCATATCACTTACGCCTCCCCATGTCACAAAGGAAGCGGCCTCATGCTTCATTTCAACAGCGGTCCATATGCCCATAATTCCGCCGCGTGAAAAACCAAAGATATGAATACGGTCCTGCTTCACCTTTTGATGATGTTTCAACAGTTGAAATGCAGCAAATGCATCTTTCCGATCTTCTCCGGCAAAATCCTCGTTCCCTTCGCCTCCTTGATTCCCTCTGTAGAAGGGCGCAAAGACGACAAACCCTTGCGCAGCAAATTGCACAATTCGGCCAGGTCTAACCATTCCCACATTTTTAATGCCGCCGCGTAAATATAAAAAACCGTCATAGAGACCTTCTCCGGCCGGTTCAGCGAGCAGCCCTTTCATCCGAAGTCCATCGGCCTCATATGTCACTGTATATAAGTGAATATGCGGATGGGGCGACGGGAACCTTCTCTTTTCCACAATCACTTGAATTCTCTCCTTTTCATTCGGTGTTACGTCAAATGCTTGATGATGGCTTCTGCGACGAGCTGTCCTGATTTTGTCACCATCGGAGTGCCGCCGCCTGGATGACTTGTGCCACCAACAAACCAAAGCCCTTCAATATCCTTTGATTGATTATTGATGCGAAAAAATGCCTGCTTGAATGAGTTTGACGACATGCCATAAATGGCCCCATGATACGCTCCCGTTTTTTGCTGCAAATCAAGCGGGGTTTGTACCGCTTCAAATTCTACAAGCTGGTCAAGATCAAAGAGACCTTTTTCCATTAGTTTTGTTTTCATATGCTGGCTATACGTCTCCTTTAGCATGTCCCAATTTTGCTCTTTTGTCACATATGGTGCATTGGCTAATACAAACAAGTTGCTTCTTCCCAGCCCTCCGCTTAAGGCTGGCTCTGAATGGCCTGAATAACAGATGTAAAGCGTCGGATCATGAGGCAACTGTTTTTTCTGAAAAATATCCTTAAATTCTTGTTCATAATTCTCGGGAAAAAAGACGTTGTGATGCGACAGTTGTTCATAGACTTTAGGGACGCCCAACAAAAGAACAAAACCCGATAACGACGGCTCAATGTTTGCCAATTTTTGATTTCCAAAGCTCGGGCGGTCTTCTTCATCAATTAAATGGCGAGAAACTGTCAGTGCATCTGCCCCCGCAATGACTTGATCTGCCTCATATATCTGCTGATCCGTTTCAACTCCTTGAATTCGCTTATTCTTTATATGAATCTTTTTGACTCGTTCATTGAGATGAATTTGGACACCCAATTCCTTTGCCAGTGTTTCAAATGCCTCAACTAAACGATACGTACCACCCTTAATACCATAAATGCCTTTTTCTCCTTCTAAATAAGCCATCATATTAAAAATAGCAGGTGCCTCGTATGGAGAAGAGCCAATGTAAGTCGCATACCGGCCAAACATCGCCAATGTATGAGGATGGCGAAAATATTGACGCAGCAAACGCTGAACAGATGTAAAAGGTTTGACAGCAAGAAGGGCTTTCATTAGCTTGACATCCGCTTTATCCTTCCAAGTCAATAATAAACGATTTAAAAACTGATCCTCTGCCATTTGAAAAAGCTTCTTCGATTCCTGTAAAAATGCTCGGTATTGCTGTGCATCCTCTGGACTAAAGACTGCAATTTGTGATTCCATTTGCTCAATATCTGGCGTAAACTCGACCGTATGTCCATCTGAAAAAACGTTTTTAGTAAGGGGAGAAATCGGATAAAACGTCACATAATCCTCCATTCGTCTATGGCAGGAGGTAAATACTTCCTCAAAATACGCCTTCATTGTAATGGTACTCGGCCCTAAATCAAAAGAGTAGCCGGCCGCTTGATGGCGTTGTAATTTCCCGCCTAAAGAAGCTTCTTTTTCTAAAATGGTGACCTGGAACCCGCGTGACTGTAAGCGAATCGCAGCCGATAACCCGCCAAGTCCGCCGCCAATAATGATCACTTTTTTCATTCGTACCTTCTTCCTTTCCATTCATAGCCTTCTTTTTTCAGCCCAATTTTCATAGAAGCAAAACCAATGGCAATCAGGCTTATGATACTGACCGGCAATAAAAAGGCCATCGTAGACGTTCTTCCATTTTCGATATCAATGACCGCTTTAATGGATACACCCAGCCCGTAGCAAAGAAGGGCTAAACAGAGATTGACCACATCAACATGAATCAGTGCGATCATAAAGCAAATAACAGGAACTACATAAAGGACGGAGTATACACAAAAGACACTGCTTAACAAAGCAATGCTTCGATTCACTCCCGGGAACAAATTTTTCCGATATCCTTCCCATACTTCCTGTCCACTCTCATACATTCTCATATAGACAAAAGAATGAATACTTGCCAGTGTGAACGGAAAGCCCTTCGCTTTCACTCGTTTAGCCAAAGCCATATCATCCACGAGCGAATCCTTGATCGCTTCATGACCACCTATTTCGTGATAACAGTTCTTTTCAATGGCAATAAAGCCGCCATGTGCTGCGGCAAAAGCAGGATGCTGAGATGTTCTGACCCACTTCACTGGCAGATGACAGCCAATCGTAAACATCATCATAGGAACGACAAGATGCTCAAAAGGCGTTCCCGTTTTTTGCTCTGGGAAACCTGAGAGCATGCCCGTTTTTTGTATGCATAACTGCTTGTACACCGCTTCAATAGCTCCTTGTTTTAAGCGGACATCTGCATCTAAAAATAACAGCCAATCAGAAGATGCTGCCTCAGCAAGCTGGGAACAAGCATATGATTTTCCAAGCCATCCTCGTTTCAGTACTTGACCTGACTGCACGCGAATCCATGGATATGTCTCTGCGAAGCCCTCTGCAATCATTCTCGTCTGATCTGTCGAGTGATCATCCAGCACGATCAACTCTTTCGGATGGAGACTCTGATCAACAATCGACTGAAGGCAGGCTTCCAGCCGTTTTTCTTCATTTCTCGCTGGAATGAGGATCGATAATGAAATGGGTTCATCAGGTGAAAGAGATGCCGGCTTGAGTACAGGAAATTGCTTCATATTCCAAATCGTAAACATCAATTGGCAGAGCAGCAAAACACTGATGACAATTAAGAAGACCGCCATGTTTTCACCCACTTTTTAAAGGAATCAAACGCATCACTAGTTGACCGGCTTGTCCTTGTCACCTGCCTAAATTGTTCGTTTGTTGAAAAATCTGGATCAGTAATAACCTGTGCTTGATGTGCGTTTAACTGTGTTTCAAGCAGGTCTCCGAGTAAACTTGTTACTTCCTTACTGCGAAGTGATCCACCAGCTACTAGGACATCTTCTCCAAATTCAACCGATACCGTCGGTTTTTGAAATTGATTAAATGTATAATGCAGCGTCACAGGTTTGATGACGACCTGCTCAAATTGCCTGACTAAAAAAGAAGCTCCGCCTTCTAGTTCAAGCGGCCTTATGTCTTGGTGCATAATTTTCCCCTGCGGGAAGAGCCACACAGCCCCGCCAGCCTCCATCTTCTCCTTTGCGGTCATTAATGCCTGCTTGACACTTTTCAGCTTCTCTTTATGAACTGGAAATGCACCAAGTTTTTGAAAAAAAGCATATTGCTTCAACTGCTTCTCTTCCATCATCATGGCATGATCTAGCTCAGACATTTGTTCTATTAAAAGAAAAATGATCAGTCCATCCCACCATGAACTGTGATTAGCAAGATAAAGAACAGGATGCTTCTCCTTTGGGTCAACCGTACCTTTCATCATGACACAGCGAAAATGTTTGTTCAGTAAATATCGTTCAAGATAAAAATAAAAGAGTCGTCTAAACGATCGGTTTTTGTCGCTTTCTTTCAAATCGAACCCTTCCTTCACACAAGATGACAATGATCAGTGCTAAATAAAAAATGACATCCAGCCCGCCCTTTAATGCTAAAAGACCAAAGAAGAACACCATGGCCTGATAAATACGCCCATTCCAGCGCAATGCCTGCTGATCAATGGAGACGAGCGGGAACAGAAATGAAAGTCCTGCTCCAATGATACCCCAGCTGACAAAATTCTCAAAAGGGATACCAAAGAAACCTCCACCGTCATACCACACCCAAAACTTCCGTTCAGCCGCTACCGGATCTAATATGAGATCAAGCAGCACAATCCATATACCCGTTTCGACGGCTCGTTTCCACTTCGATTGTTGTCTTGATAAAAAAAGACTATTTAAAAACACACCAACCCATGCAAAAGCGATCGTCAAAGGCACTCCCGCCACAAGAAATCCAAGCGTCGGATAATAATCATAGGCCCCAAATGGAAAATCAGTTGTGATCCCCACCCATTCAACCGTAAACGTCAGCACACCCACAATGGCTGCTCTTACGATCACAAAGCTCCATGCCCCGTAAATATTTCGGCCAATCTCAATGACGCAGCAGGCGTAAAGCACAAGAAAGATACCATTCGCAAACTGAAGCCATGCCGGCACTTCAAAAAAGACCATTAAAATAAGACCTACTACATACCATCCAACAAATACCCAACTTAATCTATACACGAAACCGCTCCTTTATTTCTACCAAATTCAAGAAAGCATTCATGCTTCTAGTATAGAAAAAAAGACACGTTCTATAAATAAACAATGCGCTTCTTATTTCATCTAGGCACTCACCAAAAATTCCTTTTGACATACTTTAATTAGTGATCTAGAACAAAGGAGGCGAATTACTCTTGAATCGTTCCATTAAAGTCAGACTGGCATTCATATTCGTTGTCCTGCTCTTTATTCCATTTGTCGCCTGTAAAAAAGACCAAGAGCAGACCGTACAAGTAGCCGAGGTAACCCATTCGGTCTTTTATGCACCGCTTTATGTCGCCCTATCCGAAGGATTTTTCAAAGATGAAGGCTTAGAGGTTGAATTAAAGACCACTTGGGGCGGCGATAAAACAATGACAGCTCTTTTATCCGGCGGCGCTGATATCGCTCTAACCGGATCTGAATCTTCTATTTATGTGGAAGCACAAGACACGAAAGACTCTGTCATGAACTTTGCACAGCTGACACAAACAGACGGTACATTTCTTGTTTCAAGAGAAAAAATCAATCAATTCTCTTGGGATCAATTGAAAGGAAAGGACTTTCTCGGACAACGGAAAGGCGGCATGCCGCAAATGGTCGGTGAATATGTCCTGAAAAAAGAAGGCATTGATTTGAAACAGGATCTTCGCATGATTCAAAATATTGATTTTGCCAACATTTCAGGTGCTTTTTCCTCTGGAACTGGCGATTTTGTGCAGTTATTCGAACCGACAGCTTCCTTAATTGAAAAAGAAGGCAAAGGGTACATTACCGCCTCCTTTGGTGAGGCTTCCGGCAAGGTGCCTTATACCACCTTTATGGCAAAGAAGAGTTACTTAGAGGAAAACAAAGAGACAGCTGAAGCCTTTACTCGTGCCATTTACAAAGCGCAAAAATGGGTCAAAGCAAAGAGTCCAGAGGAGATTGCCAAGACAATCCAATCTCAATTTCCTGATACTGACCTTGATGTCTTATCGACAGCTATCAAACGCTACAAGCAGCAGAACTCCTATGCAACAGATCCCCTTCTAAATGAAGAGGAATGGAACAAATTACAGGAAATCATGAAGGCAAGTGGTGAACTGCCAGAATTTATCCCGTACAAACAACTTGTCGATTCATCCATTGCAAGGAAGGTCACAGATCACAAATAGAATAGGAGGTAGCACATGTCTTTCCTTCAAATTGACCATGTGACCCACACGTACTTCTCTTTAAAAGAAAAAACAACAGCCATACAGCACATCAATATGGAGATCACTCAAGGTGAATTCATCTCATTTATTGGTCCCAGCGGCTGCGGGAAAACAACCTTGCTGTCCATCATCGCAGGCATTACGCCACCTTCTGAAGGTCGAATTTTAATCGAAGGAAAAGAACCGAATCAACAGGAGCATCAAATCGGGTATATGCTCCAGCAAGATTACTTGTTCCCATGGAAAACGATCAAGGAAAATGTCATTCTCGGGTTAAAAATTGCAAAGCAAGATTCACATGAAGCCACCTCAGCTGCCCTTAGCTTACTGCCAAAGCTTGGACTCAATGATGTCGAAGATAAATACCCGAAGGAGCTGTCAGGCGGGATGAGGCAGCGTGCGGCTCTCGCCCGAACGCTTGCAGTGGATCCCGGCCTGCTTCTGCTTGATGAGCCATTTTCAGCACTAGATTACCAGACGAAACTGACATTAGAAGACCTCGTCTTTCACACATTAAAAAACTATCAAAAAACGGCTGTTCTTGTCACGCATGACATCGGCGAAGCCATTGCGATGAGTGATCGCATTTTCTTATTCTCAAAGCATCCCGGCTCTATCCAGCGAATGTTTACCGTTCCAGATGATCTGAGGACGCTCTCTCCTTTTGAAGCGAGACAGACAGCAAGTTTCCAAGAGCTCTTTCAAACGATTTGGAAGGAGCTGAAGACAGTTGAAACACAGTGATCTTTTACATGAAGCCTATCGAAAAAAAGTTCGAATGGAAAAACGCATGACGCGAGTCTACCAGTTGATCATTTTCGCCAGTTTCTTTTCGCTTTGGGAGCTTGCGAGCCATTTCAGATTGATTGACCCGCTCATTTTCAGTTCACCATCTGCCGTCTGCCAATTGTTTGTACAAAAATTATCAGATGGTTCATTAATCAATCATATGAGCATTACGCTATTTGAAACAGTGCTCGGCTTTCTACTTGGTACTTTTTGCGGCATTTTATTAGCCGCCGCCTTATGGTGGTCCACCCGTCTTGCAAATGTTCTTGATCCTTATTTGGTTATTTTAAATGCGATGCCGAAAGTTGCTCTCGCCCCCATTTTAATTGTTGCCCTTGGACCAGGCATGATCAGCATTGTCGCGATGGGTGCCATTATCAGTGTGATCATTACCACCATCGTCATTTATACAGCCTTTCAAGAAGTAGATGAGAATTATTTAAAAGTCATGAAAACCTTTGGCGCAAAAAAAAGAACGGTCTTCCGTGAGGTCATTTTGCCAGCAAGTATTCCAACGATGATCTCTGCCATTAAGGTCAATGTTGGTCTTTCTTGGGTTGGGGTCATTGTGGGAGAATTCCTTGTTTCCTCAAAAGGACTCGGCTATATGATCATCTATGGCTTTCAAGTCTTCAACTTTACACTCGTGTTCTTAAGTCTTTTCATTATCGCCGTCTTCGCCACCATCATGTATCAGTTTGTTGAATGGCTGGAGCGCCGTTTTCTGCAAAAATAAAAAGCACAGGGTCGTTTGGGACTGACCCCATAAAGTGAGACAGATAAAAAACACCTTTAAGTTGAAAATCGGGTATAGAATACCTGAAAACAATTTGGAGGTGTTTTTCTATGGGCTCAAGATCAAGAGTTAGTTATCCATTTGAAGTGAAGATGAAGGCAATTGAAATGCGATTGGCGGGAGTACCAGTTAAAAAAGTGTTGGAGGAATTAAATATTCGGAATGTGACCCAACTTAAAACATGGATGAAATGGTATAAATCTGGAGACATTCATCGTTTAAGACAGCCGGTAGGCAAACAGTATTCATATGGTAAAGGACCTGAATATCAAGATGAGAACGAAAAGTTAAAAACAGAAAATCGTTTTCTAAAACAACAAATTGACCTATTAAAAAAGTACATGGAATGGGAAAGGAAGTGAAAAAAGAAGCGTTCGTGTCGATTTACGATACGGTAAAAGACACAGTAAGTGTAAGTACATTCTGTCAGATGTTTGAGGTCGCAAGATCAACATTTTATCGTTGGAAAAAACAAGATCTCCAGCCAAAACAGCAAGTGTTAATCGACCTCATATCGTCTCTTTGTGAGGCACACCAATATACGTATGGTTATCGTAAAATAACGGCTCTACTGCGAAAAGAAATGAAAATGAACCATAAGACCGTACAACGTATTATGCAAACCTACGGTTTACAGTGTCGTGTGAAAGTAAAAAAGCGTAAACAGACTGGTCAACCTTATTATATTGCAGAAAATCACTTAAAACAGGATTTTACTGCGACTAAGCCACTTGAAAAACTGGTGACAGATATAACGTATTTGCCATTTGGTCAAAAAATACTTTATCTATCTAGCATAAAAGATTTATATACAAGTGAGATTGTGGCTTATACGATTGGTGATAAACAGGATGTTTCGCTTGTTCTAGATACATTGAATCAGCTACAGGCACTGCCTAAAGGCTGCGTACTTCATAGTGATCAAGGTTCGGTCTACACTTCTTATGCTTATCAAAAGGAGATAAAGGAAAAAAGCATTACCATGAGCATGTCCCGTAAGGGAATGCCCGCTGATAATGCCCCCATCGAATCCTTCCACTCCAGTTTAAAATCAGAAGGATTCTATCTCCACCACCTGACAAACACTACAACAGCCATTGTAGAAAAAACAGTCAGGGAGTATATAGATTATTATAACAATATCCGAATTCAATTGAAATTAAACAACCAGTCACCAAAAGAGTTTCGGCAACTGGCTGTTTCATAAAGGTGTTTTGATCCCTGTCTCAAAAACGGGGGTCAGTCCCCGTTTCCCTGCGCTTTTTTTAACGAATCAAACCGTTCTTTTCTAAATAAGCAAGACTTTGTCTTAAAACATCATCTTTCATAATAAAACTGAAATTTTTATTTTTGGCGATGGATCTTGGTAAGTCTGCGAAAAGAACGGGTCCTTTCGTTTCAAAATACGTGTCCTGCTTGACGAGCCTTTCAATATCAGCGAAATAAATATTTTTGACAATGACTTTCTCTCTGCCAAGCACCTGATATTGACCAATATACGTTAATTCACGAACAACAGCACCCGTCTCTTCGTGAATCTCTCGTATAGCGGCTTGATCTGCTTCTTCATTTGGCTCTACTTTCCCTCCTGGAAATTCGTAGCCACGATCCTCATGTTCAGTAAGCAGCCATTTTCCTTGATAGCGGCAAATGGCCCAAACATGCTTAGGATGACTTGAAAAAGGCTGCTCTTCAAAAGAGAGCTTGACCGTATTATGATAATAGTCTTTAAATACATGCATGTGAAATCCCTCATATCCTGTCCTTGCTTCTTGTAAAACATCATACCACAGATCACATTTCTCTGAAGAATTTTTATGAAAAGTGAAACAAACGAGTGCTTCTCTCTCGTCTGTATGTAAAATAAGTATTCTTGCTAAAACCTTTTTATCATCTCCATCCTCATCCCATTTTAATCATGAAACCTTTTACCCATGATGACGTAAATCAATAAGTGTGTGTCCTACACAGACGAGGAGGAAACCAGCATGAGCATCACAAATGGATCAAAACAAGAAAATAATAAAGCATGGCCGATGAAGCAACATGAGAAAGAAGACGCTTCTCATGGGGCAGTGAAGAAACACCTCATGAAAGGACAGAATTTAGATTTAACAAAAGACAATCCAAACATAGATCAAATTCATATCGGACTTGGCTGGGACTTATCTGGTCAGCCAATTGATTTAGATACGCAAGTGTTTCTCTTAAATGAAGAGGACAAGCTTCTGTCTCCAAAACACCTGATCTATTATCATCAGCAGCAAAGCTTAGATGGAGCTGTTCGCCATTTAGGTGATCATCAGATCGGCGGAGGCCATCGGGACAATGAGATCATCATTATGCAACTGAGCAGAGTCTCACCCGATATTCATAAAATTGTCGTAACAGCCACCATACATGATGCACACGAGCGGGCACATCATTTCGGACAGGTGACCAATGCCTACTTGCGTCTTTCAGATCAAATCACACAACAGGAGATTTGTACCTTTCAGTTAACAGAGAATTATTCATTTTGTACATCCATCATTTGCGTTGAACTAACGAGAGTTGAGGACGAATGGAAAATCACCGCTACCGGACAAGGTACGACACTTGATTTAAACGACTTATGCCGCATCTACGGATTCACATCTTGACGAAGGAAAGGAGCTGGCACAAATGGGATTTCATTTCAACACGATCGAAGAACTGACTTTACAAGCAGAAGGCAGCGGGATCTTTTTTGCCAAAAAAGGCGCTATGATTGCCGATCAAGGCACATTTCAATACCGTAAACGATTACTTGGGACGAATAAAGGTAATATGGTCAGCCAAGTATTTAATCATATGAGCAGAAAATTAACAGGTGAAAATCTTGAAATGATGGAAGTGAGTGGACAAGGTACATGCTACTTGGCTGATTCCAGCGAGCACGTGACCGTCATCAATCTTGAGCCGAACGGTCCTTGGCAGCATGTTAGCGTGGAAAGTGAAGATTTACTTGCCTTTACTGAAGAATGTCACTATGGTGTGACACCAGTAGGCGTTGGGATTTTATCACAGAAAGGGCTATTTACTTCAAAGCTCTCGTATCAAGGTCACGGGGCGCAGGTTGCCATCAAAACAAATGGAAACCCGCTGATTTTAAAAGCACCTTGCCGTGTAGATCCTGACGCTATAGTCGCTTGGACGGGCAAAGCACCGAAAGTCAAATTAGATGTGAACTGGAAAACGTTCATTGGACAAACATCGGGCGAATCCTACTTGTTTGAATTTCATGAGCAGGACCAAATTGTGATTATTCAGCCATCTGAGCGTACATCTGGAATGCGAGTAGGGATAGATGATAACCGGTACAAACCACAGAGTCAGAGCACCTCACACGAAATCACCAACTCACAGCAAGAAAATAGAGGCGGAATCAGTGATTTGATCGGCGGCATCTTACAGCCTCGAAAATAAAAGCATGTAGAATGTCTCTACATGCTTTCAGATCGTTGACAAAAGGCTAAAATGAACTTCATTTTAGCCCTTTGTCTTCGTTTCAGCGTGATAGAAAACCTTTGCAGTCTAGGAAGGACGAGTACTGGCGCGGAACGAATGTCACATTCGTGAGCACCAGCACGAAGGACTGCGGGCGAATGCGAGGGTTTGTCTACACGCTGAGCATGTAGAATGTCTCTACATACTTTTTCAATTCATCAGTCCATTGGTCTCAATAAAGTTCTTTGTCTCTTCGTTACCGAGATCATGGATCATGGCGTAAATCTCTTTTCTTTTCCTATCCATTTCGTCATTTGGACTATCATAATGATATTCCAGAAATGGAACATGCGCCCGAAAGAAACCTTTCCAATCTGTCATATACTGTTCATCAAAATACTCTCTTAACTGCAAAATTTGGTCATCATCTGCTTCTATCTGAAATTGCCAAGCAGCCGCGTCTCTGTGCTGTGAGATCGATCCGTCTTGAACGGATACATAGTATGTGTGTCTCGCCATCTGATTCATCCTTTTTTCCTTTAGTATGACCAGATATGAAGAAATTACGGCTTTTTGCGCAATTTATTTTTAATCATGTCTAACACATCAATAAACAACTGCGGAATGGGAATTCCGAGAGCTTTGGCTGTTGAGACAATCTGGTACGATTCATAAGTAATATAAAAGATGAGCGCTAAATCCTTAATTGTCCCCCCAGTCTTCAGCATGACATCGAAGAAGTGTGCCATGGATATTAAAGAGATCGTCACAACCTTTCGAACAAGCCGTGTCAAAAAACGCTTCATCGTAAGCTGTCCAGTCACAATTTCTCTTAGGCTTGAACAAATTAATTCAATCGCCATGAATGTCACTAATATCATCAGTAAATATCCTGCTCCACCAAACAGAAAGCCCATTGCCGACAAACTGACTGTAAACAACGAAAAGATGCCTAAATCCTTGCTCACTTGGCATCAACATCCTTTCATAGTGGAACTTCTTACCTCAATAGTATATGCCGCATTTGATGAATAGCTTGGACGACAAAAAATAAAGGCATGGTCAGCTGCTCAAAAAACTCGTGAAGCGTATAAAAAGAGCCGCCTGTGATGGCGGCTTTCTTGGTTAAACTCTGACATCAATAAACGTAGCATCTGAATCTTTGGGCTGAACAGCTTGAGGCTGCTGCTGCACTTGATCGAGCATCACCATGGCTTGGGCTGTGTTCGTGGCAAGCTGTGAATTCAATAAACTGATATTAAGTGTTTTTTGAATACTCGCCACTTGCTGGCTCATCATTCCTGCAATTGAGGACATCTTCTCCCCTCCCTTCCCTTTTCTCTTCGGCTGAAAGCCCCATCAATTCAATGGGCTGTCTGTAACAAATCCACAAAAAAAGAATGCCGATCTGTTTGATGATCGACATTCCTTTCACATTCGCTTATCCTAAGTATGCTTTGAGCATCCAGTTGTGTTTTTCAATGGACTGATGAATCGCAAGCAGCATATCACCTGTTGTTTCATCGCCAACTTCTCCAGCCAGCTCCATGCCTTTCTTAAGTTCTTCTGCAATGTTAGAGAAATCATCATACAGATTCTTCACCATTTGCTCGGCTGATTCATTGCCTTCTGCTTCTTGAATGCTAGAAATTTCTAAGCACTCTTTCATTGTCGCAACAGGTTGTCCATTTAATGCGAGCATACGCTCAGCCAAATCATCGATGTAAGTGGCTGTTTCTGTATATAATTCCTCGAATTTTTCATGGAGTGTAAAGAAATCTTTTCCCTTTACATACCAGTGATAGTTATGTAATTTTACGTAAAGCACAGTCCAATCTGCTACTTGTTTATTGACGACGTTTAATAATTTTTCAGACATGTTGATTCCTCCTTATGTAGTTGCGGTTAGTATAGGATTACCCTTTTTTTATTATACTGAAACCTGCCATCATTTTCTTCTATTTTGACCGCATGAAATATATGTTAATATGGAAATAAGGAGGGAGTTAGATGCTGTTACTTGGGATTATCAGCTTTATCATTATCTCAATCGTTGTCTTTTTATCACTGTGGACGACATCAAAGGCTTATGATTACAAGCATAAAGTCGATTCACCACAGGATACTGAACCAAACCAACGTCCTAACCCAAAATAAAACCGCTTTCAATGATGTGAGGTATCTTCTTCTTCAGTAGATGAACTCTCTTTTTTCACATCACCTACATGGATGTTTGTCTTCGGCATATTATGCTGCTGTTTAGCTGTCACATGGACTTGTATGATATAAAGGCCATCTTGTTTGAAGGCTGTATGCAATTCATATACACCTTTCTCCTTTTTATTTGGCTGAATCATCTTGCTGTTATCCTTGTCGCCATCTTTCCACACTTCAAATTCAACATCATCTGCATCATCAACAGGCATATCACCATATGTGACAGCTGCTTTTACGATAACGTTTTCATTTTTCTCCACTTGCTCCGGCCCTGTTAGTTTGACTTCTAATAGCTCAGGCACTTCTCCCTTGTCATTGCTCGCTGCCGAGTTTCCACATGCACTAAGTAATGCGAGCATCAGAATGATTCCTACCATTTTCCGCATTCATGTATCCCCCTTTTTTACTGACATGTCCATTTTAACAAATATCCCCTATTTTAACAGCTCCCGTTTTGTTTCATATAAAAAACCGGACATCTGAGATGTCCGGTTCATCATCTTGCTGATTAACCAAATACTTTTAATAGCTCTTCTTGGTCCTGAGACAGCCAGAAACGCATTAAACGTTTTGCTCCTTCAAGATCATGAAGCTTCGCTTGTCCGCACTGTTCTTCATTTGCAGCAGGAATTTCTGTTACTTCCACTGCATCTTTGAATGTTGCATCAAGTAGTTCAACGATCTCTCTTGGTGTCGGTGCACCGCTGACAACTAAATAGTAGCCAGTCTGGCAGCCCATTGGAGAAATATCAATGATATCAAAGTGATCATATTTCTCTGAATGTGTTCTAATATTAAACGCAAGTAAATGCTCTAGTGTATGAATCGTATCAGGTTTCATTGCCTGCTTATTCGGCTGACAAAAACGAATATCAAATTTGTTCACTTCACCATCTGATCCCACTTTATGAACGCCGCAATGACGAACGTAAGGCGCTTTTACAGCATTATGGTCAAGCTCAAAGCTTTCAACTGAAGGCATTAATCACCACTCCTATAATTGCAATTTCCTATATTATAACATATTGCTCCGACCAGTTTAGTTTATAAAACTTCCCTTCCTTGTCCTTTTTTCTTATACTGTGAAAAGACAGACAAGGAGGAACCTCTATGAAACAAATTTTTATCGGCATCATTCGTTTTTATCAAAAATGTATTTCCCCTCTGACACCGCCGAGCTGCAGGTTTTATCCCACCTGTTCAAACTATGGGCTAGAGGCGATCAAAACGCATGGCGCTTTAAAAGGCGGCTGGCTCACGATTAAGCGAATTTTAAAATGTCACCCGCTGCATCCTGGAGGCATGGATCCAGTCCCACCTAAAAAGGAAAAATAACTTACTTTTCTTCATAACCGTTGACAACTAAGTCAAGCTTACCTGTCCCAGGATCAATCACTAGACCATGTACAGGCACATTAGATGGAAGTAGCGGATGATTTTTAACGACAGATACACTGTCCTTCACACTTTCTTCAACTGAGCTAAAGCTTTTGAGCCACTGTTCAAAATCGATTCCTGAGTATTCCAGTACTTCAATTCGTTTTTCTGGAATACCGCGCTCAACGGCTTTATTTAAAAGGGTTTTGCTGTCTATTTTACTCATCCCGCAATCATGATGCCCGATGACGTATACCTCGTCAGCATTCAATTCATAAACAGCCACTAAAAGGCTTCGCATAATACTTCCAAATGGGTGAGAAACAAGAGCGCCAGCACTTTTGACAATTTTAATATCGCCATTTTTCATGTTCATGGCGCGTGGAAGTAGCTCAACAAGTCTTGTATCCATACATGATAGAATGACAGCTTTTTTCTGTGGAAACTTCGTTGTTGTAAACTCTTCATATCGCTTCTCTTCAATAAACTGTTGGTTATATTCGATGATTTCGTCTAAAAGTTTCATAAGTTTGTCCATTCCTTTTTCTTTTTTTAAAAATAAATATAGCACAATGTTTTAAATTTCGTCACGTTTTGACGTCTATTTTTTTTAGAGGAAACATCTTCTGAAGAAAATTTTTTGTTTTCCTCTTTTCAAATCGTAATTATTACGATACAATAACTCAGGACATTAAATCGTAATCATTTCTATCTAATAGGTTGAGAGGAGACATTCTTAGATGAAAAAAATCTTTTTTATTTTAACAGCTGCTTTATTAGCGGTCAGTCTTGCCGCTTGCTCAAGCAGTGCGGGGACAAATGCTTCAAAAGGAAAAGCAGACGGGAAATTAACTATTTACACGACGATCTTCCCTATTCAAGATTTCACTGAAAAAATTGGCGGCTCTCACGTGAACGCTCAAAGTGTGTACCCTGCCAATGCGGATGCACACAGCTTTGAACCAAGTTCAAAAACGATGGTTGAAATGGCTGAAGGAGATGCCTTTATTTACAGCGGAACAGGCGCTGAAGCATTTGCTGATAAAACGGCTTCTACGTTAAAAGACCAAGGCGTGAAAACAGTGAAAGCAGCCGAAGGCATCAAGCTATTATCAACACAAGAAGAACATGCTCATGAAGAAGGTGAGGATCATGATCACGATCATGAAGGAGAAGATCATGACCATGATGGACACGACCATGGAGATAAAGATCCCCATGCATGGCTAGACCCTGTTTATGCACAGCAAATGGCAAAAAACATTAAAGACACACTCGTTTCACTAGATCCAGATCATAAAGACGAATACACAAAAAACTATGAATCACTAAAAAAAGAATTACAATCATTAGATCAGGAATTCAAAACAACGTTATCTAAAGCAAAACATAAAGAAATTCTCGTTTCTCACGCTGCATACGGCTACTGGGAAAAACGCTATGGCATTGAGCAAATCAGTGTACTAGGACTCTCTGCTTCTGAAGAGCCTTCCCAAAAACAGCTTGAAAATATTGTACAACAGGCAGAAAAGCATCACATCAAGTATGTCATTTTTGAAAATAACGTCAGCAGTAAAGTATCAGATACGATTCGCAGTGAAATTGGGGCAAAAAGCCTTACACTGAAAAATCTAGAATCCATTACAGAAGATGATGCTAAAAATGGCGAAAGCTATGTCAGCTTAATGAAACAAAATTTAAACACATTAAAAACAGCTTTAAATGTTGAATGAATTCATGAACCCCGTGCGATCAGCCGGGGTTTTTTACTGCACAAAAAAACACACCATGATCGGGACTGCCCCCATAAGATGAGACAAATAAAAAACACCTTCAAGTTTGAAAACGGATCGTTGTGATCCGAAATAAAACATGGAGGTGTTTTTTCTATGGGGACAAGAGTGAGTTATCCGGTTGAAGTCAAACAGAAGGCTGTAGAAATGAGATTGGCAGGCGTACCTATGAAAGAGATCATGCAGAAATTGAATATCAAGAATAAGACGCAGGTTCAGACATGGGTGAGGTGGCATAAGGCTGGGGATACACACCGGTTCGAACAGCCTGTTGGAAAACAATATACCTATGGAAAGGGTCCCGAGTACTCTTCCGAATTAGAGAGACTGCAGGCAGAAAATCGCTATTTGAGTCAACAGAATGAAGTTTTAAAAAAGTACAACGAATTGGAAAGGAAGTTGATAAGGAAACGTCAATCAAACTGGTAGAAGAATTGTGCAAAACGATGACAGTACAGGACATCTGTGTCCATTTAGGCATCTCACGCACTTCGTACTATAGATGGAAAAAGGATCTGACTCAGAATCATTCTAAAAGACAACTAGAGAAACAAATCGGCACGTTGTGCCGAAAGCACAAATATCGATATGGTTATCGAAAAATCACAGCCATACTAAAAAGGAGAATGCGTATTAACCATAAAACTGTTCAACGTATCATGCAGAAAAACCAGTGGCAATGCCGGGTTAAAATGAAAAAGCGTAAGAAGAATGGGCAGCCCTATGCCGTGGCCGGTAATATACTGGATCGGAACTTTCAGTCTGATCGCCCTCTTGAAAAACTAGTAACGGACATCACGTATTTGCCTTATGGACAGAAACAATTGTACCTTTCCAGTATATTGGATTTATATAATGGAGAAGTGATTGCTTTTACGATTGGTGATAAGCAGGACACAGACTTTATCTTAAACACACTTAATCAGCTCCCAGCACTGCCTGAGAATTGCGTGTTACATAGCGATCAAGGTTCTGTGTATACATCTTACGAGTATCAGAAAGCTGTTCATATAAAAGGCATTACCATGAGCATGTCCCGTAAAGGGACGCCCGCTGATAATGCCTCCATCGAATCGTTTCATTCCTCACTAAAGTCTGAAACGTTCTATCTTAACAGGATTGACCGCACTACGACCAACATCGTAGAACGCACTGTCAAAGAATACATTTATTATTATAACAACATTCGTATTCAAACGAAACTAAACAACCAATCACCGATAAACTATCGGCAATTGGCTGTATAAAGGTGTTTTGATCCCTGTCTCAAAAACGGGGGTCAGTCCCATCAGGTGTGTTTCTTTGTTTACATTTGATATTTTTTCTTAAACTGCTCCGCTCTGCCGCCTTTTTCTCCGAATTTCTGGCGTCCTGTATAAAATGGATGCGTATCAGAGCTTGTCTCTACTTTAATGACAGGATAAGTCTTCCCATCTTCCCACTCTATGGTCTCATGTGATGTCTTTGTTGATCTACTTAAGAAGCGGTAACCGCTGTTTACGTCCATAAATACAACTTCATGTGAGGTTGGATGAATATCTCTTTTCAATGTCAAAACTCCCTTCATCATTAAAACGTAACGATTACGTTTTATAATTATATTCTACTCCCTCTTTTACAACTTGTCAAAAAACAAGCTTTCTTAGTCAGGAAGAATAATCTAAAAATGGTGGAGAATAATAAACACCATAAAAAGAGATGCGATAAGAAAGGCGGAGAAAAAATTGACTGATCTCGTTTTAGCTAGAAGTCTGTTCGGCACAACAATGGGCTTCCATATTATTTATGCCTCGCTTGGCGTAGGCATCCCGCTAATGATTTTGTTAGCTGAACTCATCTTTCAAAAAACGAAGGACCCGCATTATGCCATCATGGCCAAACGATGGACAAAAGCGCAGGCTGTTCTGTTAGGGGTCGCCATTCCAACCGGTACCATTGCTGGTACGCAGCTTGCCCTTCTATGGCCTGGTTTTATGGAGGTCATCGGAAAGGTCATGTCACTGCCATTTCAAATAGAAATTTATGCTTTCTTTATTGAAGCATTATTTATGTCTATTTATGTGTACGCAGCAGATCGTTTATCACCAGCCATGCGCATCATTACCGTTATTTTCGTTGTCATTGGTGCAGCAGCTTCAGCGATTCTCATTACAAACGTACATGCTTTTGAAGGAACACCCGCTGGCTTTCAAATGGTCAATGGAGAAATAACGAATATCGAACCTTGGAAGGCCTTTTTCAATCCAAGTTTTGTTGTCACTGCTACACATGTAGTACTGTCTGCTTTTACAACAGGCGCTTTTGTCATTGCTTCTGTCGCTGCATTTAAAATGTTGAAAACAAGAAAAAACGAAAAGCTCTATACCTTTCATCGAAAAGCCCTTTTTCTTGGACTGATTGTAGGCGGACTTTTCTCTTTTCTCACAGCCTTAAACGGTCACGAATCAGCTCAGCTTCTGTATGAATATCAGCCTGAAAAATTAGCGGGTGCTGAAGGTTTATTTGAAACGCAATCGCATGCGCCTCTGGCCATTGGCGGTTTTACTGATGCCAATACGCAAGAAATCAAAGGAGCTATCGAAATCCCTTGGGCGCTTAGTTTTCTTGCAGGAAATAGCTTTGATACTGTGGTTAAAGGGTTAAATGATTTTCCTAGGGACGAGTGGCCGCCTTTATTTATTCACACATTATTTAACGGAATGGTCATTATCGGCTCATTGCTCATTTTCTTTGCTGTGTTAGCATTGTTTTACCGCAAAATTTTAAAACGCGAACATTATCCAAAATGGCTGCTTGTCCTTTATTTATTTGGCGGGCCCCTTAGTCTCTTGGCGATTGAATTTGGCTGGATCTTTGCCTGTACAGGCCGTCAGCCATGGGTGATTTATCGAATGCTCAAAACCTCTGAAGTCGTCACATCATCAGGATCTATCGGTACACTTTTCATCCTTTTTGCCATTGTCTATCTCATTTTAGGCATCGCAACTGTGATTGTACTGACGTACTACTTTAGAAAACATTCAATTGAAGAAGACTTACGGTTAACAGAATCTTAAAAAGGGAGCGATCTTGATGCAAATGGATGTAACAACTGATGCACTCATTGCAATCACCATCTTATGGGGATTCGTGTTTATCTATGCAGTGATGGCATCAATGGATTTCGGTGCAGGATTTTGGTCAATGATTTACATGAACAAAGAGCAGACAAAGGCCGCAAATATCGCAAATAAGTATCTTTCTCCAACTTGGGAAGTAACAAACGTGTTCATTGTAGCCATCGTCGTTGCCTTGTTTAGCCTGTTTCCAGGTGCAACATTTGTGCTAGGCACTGTTCTATTAATACCTGGCAGCATTATTTTATTGCTTCTTGCACTGCGAAGCGGATTTCTCGTCTTCTCTCATTCACTGCCTAAAAAATATAGAAAGGCCGTTACATATATTTCAGGAATTAGCGGCTTTATTATTCCGTCCATTCTCATCATGGTTCTCCCCATTACACATGGTGGATTCATCTTTCAGAAGAATAATGTCTACTCATTAGATTTAGGATTGGTCTTTACAAGCGCAAATGTCTATTCTTTCGTAGGTTTTGCGATTTTCAGTACCCTTTTCCTCTCATCTTTGCTGTTAGCTGATTTTTCTAATGTTGCAAACGAAGATGAGGCTTATAACATTTATAGAAGAGGAGCACTGATTACGGGTCCACTTTCTCTCATGATGGCTTTCTTTATCATGCTCACACTGCGAAGTGAGGCCAATTGGCTGTTCACAAAAATGATGCAGAACATCCCGATCCTTCTTGTTTCTCTACTCATGTTTTTGCTTGCAGGTTTGTCTCTATTTTTACCAAACAGTCGCTTTAAGCATCGGAAAGGGAGACCACGTTTAGCGGTTATCGCCATTACAATTCAATATTTCTTAGCAAGCTATGTGTATGGACATGCGCATTTGCCCTATATGGCCTATCCGGATATTACCATCATGTCTGGGTTTACAGATCCCGTCACATTTAGGGCATTATTTATTACGTATATTGTAGGGTTTATCATCCTATTCCCTGGATTTTACTTCTTCTGGAAATTGTTTATGAAGGATAAGCGTTATATTCGTCAAGAAGATTAACATGAATGAACGACCCGTTCTTCGGTTACATTAATAGATGAAAGACATACTCAAAAGGAGGTCATCTGTATGAGTCAAAAAATCCTTTGTGAAGTAAACAACTGTTCCTACTGGAATGCTGGAAATCGTTGTGGTGCAGATGCAATTTATGTCGTCAGCCATACAGGAAATACGGCTGAGAAAAGTGAAGAAACTGACTGTAAAACGTTTAAACCTCAAGATCTTTAAGTCTCATTACAGGAGGCGCTTCGCTTTGAAAAACGATCGGCTTGCTCAAACGTTTCTTGAAGAAATTCAGGACGCGGACGAGGCTGCATTTTATCAAGCAGCTCACTCCTTTTTAAACCTTTGGGATTATGAATACGGACATGTTTCCGACATGCCCAATGACATGCACCAGTATATTGGACAGCTTGCTTACGACAGCGGGCTTGTAGAAGAGTAAAGAAAGAGCGGATGACCGCTCTTTCTTTTTGTTCAGACAGGAAGGAAAAACTTTCCTCAACTATACAGTGGTTCTATTGACGGTGCAAATAACTATTCGTTCGTTTTCATTTCACAAAATCATGTTTTGTGAACACATCAATTTTATCTGAGAAAGAACGAAGCGCTTGATAATCAACTTCTACGCCCATACCTGGAGAACGAGGCACCTCAATAAACCCATTTTCAACTTTGATTTCAGGAAAAATGATATCCTGCTCCCAATATTTTGACGACGCTGAAATATCCCCCGGAATCGTAAATTGCGGAAGTGATGCAAGTGCCACATTCTGCGCGCGGGAAATACCTGTTTCAATCATTCCTCCACACCATAACAGAATCTGACGCTCCTTACAGAACGCATGAATTTTAAGTGCTTCTGTCAGCCCTCCAACTCGTGAAGGCTTCACATTAATAATCTGACAGCTTCCAAGTTCTACAGCTTTTCTCGCATCGTCTAAAGAACAAATACTTTCATCCAAACAGATCGGTGTTTTTAAATGCTTTTGCAAATGCCGATGATCGACAATGTCATCTGCGGCTAAAGGCTGTTCAATCATTAATAAACGAATGTCGTCGAGCTGCTTCAGTTTGCTAATATCCTTTAATTCATAAGCAGAGTTTGCGTCCGCCATTAACGGAAGGTGAGGGAAAGACTCTCTTATCTTTTGCAGAAGTCCAATATCTTGTCCCGGCTTAATCTTCACCTTCACACGCTGATAGCCTTGATCAACAAACTGCTCGATTTGCTGAATCATGTCATCAATTGGTCCTAACCCCGCAACAACACCAGATGGAATTCGATCTCTAGTACCACCTAAGACGTCACGTAAGGACTTATTTTCTCGCTTCGCATAAATATCCCAAACCGCTGCTTCAATTCCCGCCTTGGCCATTCTATTACCTTTAAAATGATACAAGCTGTCTGGTATGTCCGAAGGATGTGTAAAAGATCGAGTCAGCACATTCGGGATAAAGAAAGCCCTCAGCATGTGATAGCAGGTCTCGATGGTTTCTTCTGTATACCACGGAGAAGAGAAAGCAGATACCTCTCCCCAACCAGTTAATCCCGTTTGATCTTTGACCTCGACAATAATAAACTCACGCTCTGAAATGGTCCCAAGGCTCGTTGTAAACGGCTGTTTGAGTTTCATCGTGACATGATATAAGATCACACGTTCAATTTGAATCATCTAAAAACCCCTTTGATTTGAGTCTGTGCCTCTGCAATTTATTCGACGCATTCCTTGGCAGCTCATCCACAAAGTGAAAAGCGGCGGGCCATTTATACTTGGCTAATTGCGACTGACATAAAGCATAGAGCTCATTCTCTGGTATTTGGTCATCTGTCACTAGGAAGGCAGCAGGCACCTCTCCCCATTTTTCATCATACTTACCCGTCACTCCGGCTTCCTTTACATTTGGATGTGTTAAAAGAACTGCTTCAATTTCTGCTGGATAAATATTCTCTCCGCCAGAAATAATTAAGTCTGACCGCCGATCAAGCACAAATAAGAATCCGTCCTCATCTACATAGCCAATATCCCCCGTTTTCAGCCAGCCCTGCTCAAATGCAGCAGCGGTTGCCTCTTGACGATAAAGGTAGCCTTTCATGACATTTGCACCTTTTACCATGATTTCACCATGCTCAAAAGGACGACACGGGCGTTCCCCATGTTGAATCTTTAGTTCACACCCAAATAGAGGTTTTCCCGCTGATCCAAGCTTTTCCATACTAAATTCGGGCGCAAGTGTCACAATTTGTGAGCAAGTCTCCGTCATACCGTACGATTGAAACACAGGAAATCCTTTCTCCTTACTCTCTTGAAGCATCGCATAAGGCGCAGGACCTCCCCCTAACAGCAGGCAACGCAAAGATGATGGACATTCTTCAAGTCCACTTAATAAACGGGACAGCATGGTTTGAACAACTGACAACATCGTCACTCGATGCTGTTCAATAGCATTCTTGACTTCATCGACATCAAACTTTTGATGAAGCACGACAGTCATACCGTATATGACAGATTTAAATATAGCGGATAAACCGCTTATATGAAAAAGAGGCAAGGCAATGAGCCAGCGGTCGTCCTCCCTGATCCCTAAGTTCAATGCCGAGGAAACAGCACTATGAAAATGATTGCCAAACGTTTGCTCCACCCCTTTAGGGCGTCCTGTCGTTCCAGATGTATACATAATAGTCGCCGTCTCATTTAAATCAATATCATGTACGACCTTCTTTTCCATATCATGAACTGCATCAGGTAAAGTCTCTATTGTATAAACAGGTAAATCACCATGATGCTCATTTTCATATGCAGGCTCTGTTAATAAAGCCATGACTTTCGCATCTTCCAGCTGAAAACGTCTCTCTGCTTTTGTTAACTTATTGTTCAATAACACAATCTTGAAGCCTAATAAAAAACAAGCGTGAACAAGCATGACCATGTGAGGATGGTTATTCATTAAAATCGCAACCGTATCCCCTTTTTTAAAAGATGCACGTGTCAGTCGATTTGCAAGTTGGTCTACATCTTTCGCTAAATCACGAAATGTCCACTCGTTGTCTTGATAAATGAGTGCGACCCGGTCTGGCGTTAAATACGCACGGTGCAGCAGCCAATTCGGTTGCTTCATCATGACACCTCCTTTTCATAAAAGAAAACAGCTCAGTCTGATGCACTAAGCTGTTTTCATCCATATCATTGAATCAAGGGAAACGAGGGAACTGACCGAAGTCTGGCTTCCGTTTTTCCTTAAAGGAATCGCGTCCTTCTTTTGCTTCATCTGTTGTGTAATAAAGAAGGGTCGCATCTCCTGCAAATTGCTGAATACCAGCTAATCCATCTGTGTCAGCATTAAATGCAGCTTTCAAGAATCGTAAAGCAGTCGGGCTCTTTTCTAGCATTTCCTCACACCACTTCACTGTTTCTTCTTCCAGCTGTTCTAATGGTACAACTGTGTTGACAAGTCCCATATCAAGCGCTTCTTGTGCATTGTATTGACGGCATAAGTACCAGATTTCTCTTGCTTTCTTATGACCCACAATACGTGCAAGATAGCCAGATCCATAACCAGCGTCAAAGCTGCCCACTTTTGGTCCTGTTTGTCCAAAAATCGCATTGTCTGCTGCAATGGTGAGGTCACACACGATATGAAGCACATGTCCGCCGCCAATCGCATAGCCCGCCACCATCGCAATAACTGGTTTTGGAATGACACGAATTAAACGCTGTAAGTCTAGAACGTTTAGACGCGGAATTTGATCGTCTCCTACATAGCCGCCATGACCGCGTACTTTTTGGTCTCCACCTGAACAGAATGCTTTTCCTCCAGCACCTGCAAGGACAATGACACCAACATCTGAATTGTCACGAGCACGTGAGAATGCATCAATTAATTCACTTACGGTCTTTGGTGTAAATGCATTATGTACATGCGGACGATTAATGGTGATTTTTGCAATTCCATTATACGTTTCATATAAAATTTCGTCATACTGACGCTCAGTTTGCCATTCAATAGCCATCAATATTTCCTCCTCTAATCTTGCGATAAAATAAACTCACTTACTATTTTACCAAAAAAATGTGGTTGTTCCACATGAACTGTATGCCCGGCATGCTCTGCTACTGTGAATTGACTGTATTCAAGCGCCTGCTGCATACGTTTGGCGATGTGACAGAACTTTTTATCAAGTGTTCCGCAAATGAGTAAAACGGGCTGTTTTATCTGTTCTAATGCTTCCCACATAGACGGCTGTGAACCGGTTCCTATACCTTCTAAGCTGCGAGCTAGTCCGTTAGGATCGGCTTTTAGCCTGCCCTCTCTCAGTTGCGTTAGCCTGTCCGCTGGCAAGGATTTCTGTGAAGCAAACAGCGGAATGTTCTCCCAAAAATCCACAAACTGAGCTAATCCTTCATGTCTGATCTTTTGAGCAAGCTGATGATCATGATTCAGCCTGGCCATCCGCTCTTTGAAAGAGTTCAGCCCTGGAGATGTACTCTCAAGAATCAGCTTGTTTACACGTTCTGGATAACGGGAGGCAAATGATAAAGCAATACGCCCTCCCATAGAATATCCGAGAATGTTCACTTTGTGAAGCTTTAATTGATCTAAAATCTCAGCAAGATCTGCCAGCTGCTGGGACATTGCATATCTTCTTATACTCTTTGGTGAGTCTGTGTGGCCATGTCCAAGCAAGCTGACTTGAATCAATCTCGTATGTTTATCTGTATAAGTATTCAAAAAAGCCCAAGAAGCTGCACTCCCTGTAAAGCCATGTAAACATAACGTGGCATTTTCAGCAGATGGGTTATGGTCTAGCACCTCATACGCCACACCATCATGCATTCGTATTATGAGTGAAGGCATTCTTTTTTCACTTCCCTCAATATCTCGTCCATCATTTGGCGATGTTTGCCTACGCGAGAATGCCGGTCAGTTTCAATTTCAATTAAATGAAGCCCAGGTTCTTGAATATGTGCCAAGTACACATTTTTTAACTCTTCTTTCGTTGTCGGCTTCGAATAGGTTCCCCCATATAGCTTTGATGCATACTCAAAATTCAACCCAGTCGGCGTACCAAAGAGTTTTTCATAATACGGTTCATCGGATGCCTGCGGAAGGAAAGAAAAGATTCCTCCTCCATCATTGTTTAACAACACAACCGTGAGCGGAATGTCCATTAGCTTAGCTGCAAGAAGACCGTTCATATCATGGTAAAAAGACAAATCACCGATGACCAAGGTAATGGGTTGTTTCAAGGCTGCATATGTTCCAAGAGCTGTGGACACAACACCATCAATGCCATTTGCTCCACGATTCGCCATCATTCGAAACGGTTTTGACTGCGTTTCAAAAAATGTATCGACATCTCGAATAGGCATACTATTTCCGATAAAGAGCACACTCTCTTTGGGCAAAAGGTGCTGCAGCTGACGATACACATTTCCCTCAAATGTCAGGTCCTCATCATTGTATTGATTTGCATGCATTCTAAAAGAAGAATTAACACTCTGCCAGCGTCGTAAGTAAGATGTATCTTGACGCTTTTCCGCTCTATTCAAGACTTCTTCTACAAAAGAGGCTGCATGACTTTCAATCATGTATGATGCGCTTAAACCAGGATCTCGATAACCACCCGCAGCATCGACGACAATCTGCTTCACTTCCGCATGCTTTTCCAGCCACTTAAATAAAGGCTTAGACACAGGCATCGGTCCAAAACGAATGACCATTTCAGGCAAGAGGTGCTCCTGCAATGCCTTATCTTTTAACAAAGAATCGTATGCATCTATGATGTATTCTTCACTTTCATGTCCATTTCGCAAAAGAGAAAGTGGGTCAGCTAAAATTGGCAGATGCAAAGCTTTTGCAAGACGTAACACTGACGCCTGCTCTTCCGGCGAGTGAAGTTCACCAGCAACAATGATTCCTTTTGCCGCTTTGTTCATGATAGACACTAATTCTGACATAACCCAATCATCCGGACGAGCTTGACCTGCTGCTAATACTTTATTTGCGGCTCCTTCTTCTCTATCAAAAGGATCAATAGACAAGTCAGGTAACAACGGTTCTCTCAGCGGCACATTCACTTGAACTGGTCCCTTTGGCTCCTGCATTGACACATGACTTGCCCTAGCAGCAGCAGTTTGAACATATCGAAGCATCGTTTGGCTTTCTTCTGGCAAGGCCAAGTCTGTGAACCATTTAACAAACTTACCGAATAAGAATTGCTGATCAATCGCTTGAGGTGCCCCAACCTCCCTCAATTCGTGCGGCCGATCAGCAGTTAAAACAATCAGTGGTACCCGGGAATAATGTGCCTCGACAACGGCTGGATAAAAGTTAGCAGCTGCCGTACCTGATGTACAAATGAGTAGCACTGGTGTTTGGCTCGCTTTCGCAAGACCCAGTGCATAAAAAGCAGCAGACCGTTCATCCACTAACACATGGACATTGATTTCTTGATGGGCAAGAGCCAGCATCGCAAGCGGTGTTGAACGGGAGCCAGGACAAACAACTGCCTCCTTCACACCACTTTGCACAAATTCATCCATTAATCTGCCAATATATGTTGTCATAATTTGATTATTCAATAGGATGACCCCCAAGAGCAGACAGCATTGGTCTTAATTTCACTTGCGTTTCCTCATACTCCTGTTTTGCAAGGGAATCCTCTACAATTCCACATCCAGCAAACAAACGAACTTGGTCTTCCTCAATCAGACCTGATCGAATGGCTACAGCAAATTCTCCATTGTCTTTAGAATCAATCCAACCCACTGGCGCCGCATACCAACCGCGTTTCAGCGGTTCGATTTCACGAATCACCTCAACCGCTTTTTCCTTAGGATATCCTCCAAGCGCTGGTGTTGGATGAAGCTGTTCAATTAATGAAAAGAGTGAACAGCTGCTTTTGATTTCTCCCACAATGGGTGTAAATAAATGCTGAATGTTTTTCGTTTTATAAAGACTTGGTTGGTTTGGCTTATGCACATGATGGCAGTTTGCTTCAAATGCCTGCTCAATCATATTTACGACAATTTGATGTTCAATCAAATTTTTCTCATCATGAAGCAGTTCCTCACCTAGTGCCTGATCTTCTACTTCATTTTGACCACGTACAATGGAACCTGCCAAACAGGATGAAAAAACTTCACCGCCGCTTTTTTTCACTAAACGTTCAGGCGTCGCCCCGACAAACGCTTGTCTTCCCTGCTCTATAGCAAATACATAACTCGTTGTTTGATGTCTTAGTAATTCTGCTAATAGTGGAGCGAGTTCTATTTGATTTTTATAGTGAAGCAAGACTTCTCTTGCTAAAACAACCTTTTCATATTCGTTCACACGAATGTGTTCTGTCGCTTCATGGATTGCTTTCATCCATTCCTGGACATCTAATTCTTCCATATGAACAAGCTCAGCTTGTCCATGATTTCTGGCAGGCAATGCATCAAAATTAGAAGCTTTCTGTTCTAACTCTTGAATGAGCTGATGAACATTTCCGTCCACCTCGTTCCATTCATTGATCGTTAGAAACGTGCCTTCTTTTGAAACAGTCAGCATCATCGATGGCACAAAAAAATGAGCCTCGCCAAATGCTTCCCAGTGACGCGCCTTCTCTTCATATGGATCAAATGAAAATCCTCCAAATAAAAGCGGACCAACTGCCGCTTGCTTTAACTCCTTCTCATCATGAAAATGGAACATATGCTGTTTCAGCTGTTCCCATTCTTGATGGACGATATTGAATCGTTCTTTGCCTTGCTCTGATGATTTAATCACGGCCGCTCTCCCAAGTCCAGAAAATATCATTTGGCTTTCTGGATCAGACCAAAAAAACCGCTCGCCTAAAAAATCCGCTTCGCCGCTTTGGAAAAAGGCAAGAGGATCCAGATCGTCAACTCTTCTGGAGTAGCTTATCAAAACAGCATGGTTGACGTTATTCGCTTCTTCTAATGTCGCAAGCGCTTCCTGCCGGAAAGTACTTTGCACTGTTGTCACCATGATACATTCCTCCAAAATCCATGAAATAACATATAAAATAAAACCATCATGTAAAAAAATACATGAACATTCGAGTATGTCGAATGACCTGCTTTTCTATTATAAACCTTAACAGATGAACTTAGTAAAGAAAACAGCTTTTAAAACCTCGAATCCTTATTATATCACGCTTTCAAGATTTTTTCGCTCCCGCTTATTGAAATGAGAACATCTCATGAAAAATGGTAAGACCTGTTCAAAGATCAAGCTTTCTCTCTAGATGGGAACGATTAGCAAACATCTTTTTCTTCTTTCATCGCATCAATATATTGACACCTTTTTGAACTTTGCTAAACTGGAATTTGGACGTGTACGTATTTTTGTATTTAAAGGAGTATATTTTATGCAGCATCAATCGATATCAGATCAGCTTTCACCAATTAAGCCTGATAAAAACTGGCGTATTTGGTGGAATTTACTACGACCGCATACATTAACAGCGGCATTTATTCCCGTTACTTTAGGAACTGTCTTAGCACTTCCGAGTGGTCAAATACATGTTGGGCTATTTTTAGCTATGCTATTTGCATCGATGTTTATCCAAATTGCAACGAACATGTTTAATGAGTACTTTGATTATGTCCGCGGATTGGACAACGAGAAATCTGTCGGTATCGGCGGAGCGATAGTAAGAAACGGTGTAAAACCAAAAACAGTTTTAGGCCTCGCTTATGCCTTATTCGCGCTTTCTTTATTACTTGGGATCTATATTTGCATGATGTCTAGCTGGTGGATTGCACTCATAGGACTGGTTTGTATGGCAGCAGGCTATTTTTATACCGGCGGCCCTGTACCAATTGCTTATACACCATTTGGAGAACTTGTATCAGGTGCTTTTATGGGACTAGGCATCATTTTAATTAGTTTCTATATCCAAACAGGAACATTGACATCAAAAGCTGTGCTCATTTCATTACCCATCTCTATTTTAGTTGGTGCCATCTTACTGTCGAACAATATCCGTGATTTAGACGGTGATAAAGAGAATGGACGAAAAACACTTGCTATCCTAGCTGGACGTAAAGCGGCAGTCAACATCCTGCTTTCCATGTTTGTGATCTCATATGTACTCATTTTTGTTTATATCTTTATGGATATCGTGGGTCTTTGGAGTCTTCTTGTCTTACTCAGTGTGCCAAAAGCTTATACAGCCATTAAAGAATTTAAGCAAAAAGTAAAACCAATTGAATTAATGAATGCCATGAAGTCGACAGCACAAACCAATACGTTTTTTGGTTTCCTGTTAACGATCGCATTGATCTTACAATACTATTTCGCATAACATTAAAACGCCTGCAGCCGCAGGCGTTTTTTATTGAAGAATTGCTTCAAATTGGCACAAGTCTTACATGAAAACTTGCTCATACTAACAATATGTTTGATATGAAAGGGTGATCGCTTTGTTGTCTAAAAACGAATTACATCAGTTGAAGCAGCGACTTCTCGATGAAAAACAAGAAATTGAAGCCAAAAGCCATGACGATGAACAAAAAGTATCATTTCCTTATGATTCAGTGGGTGAACTGTCAGCCTATGATAACCACCCTGGCGATCAAGGGACAGAACTATTCGAACGCGGAAAAGACATTGCCTTAAACAGTTTGGAACATGAGCACCTATCCGATATCAATGAAGCACTCCAAGCAATGGCAGACGGCTCTTATGGTTTGTGTAAAGTGTGTAAAGCCCCTATTCCTAAAGAGCGCTTAGAAGCCCTTCCCACCGCTGTCACATGCACAGAGCATTCCAAAGAACAGACTGTTTCACAAAACCGTCCCATTGAAGAGGACTTATTAAGTCCGCCCTCAGGGCAATTTGAAAATGAAGAAAGTGCTGCATATGATGGCGAAGATGCCTACCAAGATGTAGAACGCTATGGAAACTCTGATACCCCATCCGATATGGAATTTCCTCCATTGACATACGATGATGTCTATACACAATCAGAAGATGAAGATGATGTGGAAGACTATGAAGGGTTCGCAGCTGCTGATATTGAAGGTAAAGCAAGCAAGGTCTATCCAAATAAAGCACACGAAGCTTATGAAGAAGCATTAGATGAAGAAGGTGTCATGACGGTGTTTGGTGACTTGAAGCCGTACGAAGAAGAACCTTATACTAAAAAAAATCATTAGTCCCCACATATTGGGGGCTTGATGTTTATATCATGTAATAATTGGGAAATAAGTTGAAGAGTGAATTGATTGGGAGGAGATTTCTGAATGGCTAAAAAAAGTATCATTTGGGCGGTTATCGTCTTCTTTATTACATACGCATTATTTTCTATTGCAGGGTTCCTGTTCCCTATCGACAGAGAATGGTATGACGCACTAAATAAACCTGAATGGACACCTAGTGGTGGTGTCATCGGTGCAGTCTGGGCTGTCTTATTCGCCCTCATTTCGTTATCTGCCGCCATCATTTATGCAAAGTATGGTTTTCAAAAAATCACATTACCCTTTTGGATCCTTTTTCTTTTAAATTATGTATTCAATCAAGCTTTTAGCTTTTTTCAATTTACACAAAAAGATTTATTTGCAGCTACGATTGACTGCCTGCTAGTGGCACTGACAGCACTCGCACTTGTCATCGTCTCACGTAAACTAAGCAATGTTGTTCCAATTTTATTGATTCCCTATGTTTTATGGGGATTCTTTGCGACATACTTGTCTTATACGATCTATTCCATGAATATGTAAGAAAAGACCGCTATGATGATATTATCCCCTCTAAGTAGACAGTGTAAAAAGCCCAAGAACATATCTTGGCTGTTACACTATACTTGGAGGGGATTTTTTATGGCGAGAAAAGGACAACAATTTCAACAATATTCTAAAGAATTTAAGATGAAAGCTGTCAAAATGTACGAAGAAGGAAACAAAAGTTATCAGTCATTGTCTGAAGAATTAGGTATCAAAAGCTCCACTCAGTTAAAAAGTTGGGTCAGAAAATTTCGTGAGGGGCAATCTTTTGAAGATCAAAGAGGAAAACATACAAAGTCAGAAAATCCTTTTAACGGACGTCCCAAGTTCATGTTTAAAAATGTGGAAGAAGAAAGAGATTATTTAAAGGCACAGGTAGAATACTTAAAAAAGCGTTATCCAAATCTACACGGAGAGGATGGATTTTAAAGAATGTGAGGTTTGAAGTTGTTCACGAATTAAAGAGTTTTTTTCCGTTGACATGGCTCGTCTGCATCGCCAAAGTATCACGATCTGGGTACTATAAATGGCGTAAGAATCAAAAGATTCGAATGGAACGACAACTGAAAGAACAAATCCTCAAAGAACACATCATGGCCATTCATCATTCAAGACCCTTCTATGGCTATCCTCGGGTGACAATCGCTTTAAAGAAAGAAGGATTTCGCATCAACCATAAGCGTGTCTACAGGTTGATGAAAGAGATGAACATCCAATCAATCATTCGAAAAAAACGGCGGTATTTCGGAAGACAAGCTTCGGTTGTCCATCCAAACAGATTAAACCGAAAATTTAAAGCCAATCAATACAATCAGCTATATGTGACTGATATTACCTATATCGCTTGCCAGCATCACTTTTATTATCTTTCAGCTATACAAGATCTATACAACAATGAAATCGTCGCATGGAAACTGTCAAAACGAAATGATCTTGAACTGGTCATGGAGACATTAAAGAACTTGACATCCCTGCGGGATGTCAAAGGAGCCCTACTTCATTCAGATCAAGGATTTCAATACACAACAAAAGCATATCAAAAGCGACTAGAAAACGTTGGTTTGAAGGGCAGTCATTCCCGAAGGGGAAACTGCCTGGATAATGCCTGTATCGAATCATTTTTCTCCCATCTCAAAACAGAGAACACTTACTTTTCTTCGTGTCAAACGGAAGAAGAGCTTCATAAAAGCATAGAAGATTACATTCAATTCTATAATCACGATCGATTTCAGAAAAAATTAAACCAGTGTGCTCCGGTAGAATACCGTCACACACTGGCAGGTTAGGCTTTTTATAATTGTCTACTTGACAGGGGTAAGACCATGATGGCGGTCTTTCGTTTTGCGGAAAATAAAAAAGAGGTCTTTATTAGACCTCTTTAAAAAATGACCCGTACGGGATTCGAACCCGTGTTACCGCCGTGAAAGGGCGGTGTCTTAACCGCTTGACCAACGGGCCAGAAAAATGGCGGAGAAGGAGGGATTTGAACCCTCGCGCCGCTTGCGCGACCTACACCCTTAGCAGGGGCGCCTCTTCAGCCACTTGAGTACTTCTCCATTTGGCTCCGCAGGTAGGATTCGAACCTACGACCGATCGGTTAACAGCCGATAGCTCTACCACTGAGCTACTGCGGAAAGTCATGGTGGGCCTGAGTGGACTCGAACCACCGACCTCACGCTTATCAGGCGTGCGCTCTAACCAGCTGAGCTACAGGCCCATGAACGATATGCAAATGGAGCGGGTGATGGGAATCGAACCCACGACATCAGCTTGGAAGGCTGAGGTTTTACCACTAAACTACACCCGCAAAAATATGTATGGGGCGATTGATGGGAATCGAACCCACGAGTGCCAGAGCCACAATCTGGTGCGTTAACCACTTCGCCACAACCGCCATACTGATATTTATTTATAAAAGTGGCTCGGGACGGAATCGAACCGCCGACACACGGATTTTCAGTCCGTTGCTCTACCAACTGAGCTACCGAGCCATGTATTCATTTGAAAATGGCGGTCCGGACGGGACTCGAACCCGCGACCTCCTGCGTGACAGGCAGGCATTCTAACCAACTGAACTACCGGACCAATAGAGAAAAAATTTGGTTGCGGGGGCAGGATTTGAACCTGCGACCTTCGGGTTATGAGCCCGACGAGCTACCGAACTGCTCCACCCCGCGATGATATTATTTTTAAAAAATATGGCGGAGGAAGAGGGATTCGAACCCCCGCGGGCTTTGACACCCCTGTCGGTTTTCAAGACCGATCCCTTCAGCCGGACTTGGGTATTCCTCCGTATAGATGGTGGACCTTGTAGGACTCGAACCTACGACCGGACGGTTATGAGCCGTCTGCTCTAACCAACTGAGCTAAAGGTCCTTTATAGCGGCGGAGGGGATCGAACCCCCGACCTCACGGGTATGAACCGTACGCTCTAGCCAGCTGAGCTACACCGCCATGATATAAAATAACCTTTGAAAAAGTGGAGCCTAGCGGGATCGAACCGCTGACCTCCTGCGTGCAAGGCAGGCGCTCTCCCAGCTGAGCTAAGGCCCCATAAAAGATGGTCGGGAAGACAGGATTCGAACCTGCGACCCCTTGGTCCCAAACCAAGTGCTCTACCAAGCTGAGCTACTTCCCGATCTTAATGGCGCGCCCGAGAGGAGTCGAACCCCTAACCTTTTGATCCGTAGTCAAACGCTCTATCCAATTGAGCTACGGGCGCTTATTTTATAATGCCGAGGGCCGGACTTGAACCGGCACGGTAGTCACCTACCGCAGGATTTTAAGTCCTGTGTGTCTGCCAATTCCACCACCCCGGCGTGGATGGTATAAGCGGAAGACGGGATTCGAACCCGCGACCCCCACCTTGGCAAGGTGGTGTTCTACCACTGAACTACTTCCGCATTACAGGATTTCTTTATGTTGTTTGGCAATGCGGGTGAAGGGACTTGAACCCCCACGTCATAAAGACACTAGATCCTAAGTCTAGCGCGTCTGCCAATTCCGCCACACCCGCATGAAAATGGTGAGCCATGAAGGACTCGAACCTTCGACCCTCTGATTAAAAGTCAGATGCTCTACCAACTGAGCTAATGGCTCGCTTTTAAAGCGACTTGTCTATCTTACCATATGAAAGTGGTGCCGGCAAGAGGACTTGAACCCCCAACCTACTGATTACAAGTCAGTTGCTCTACCAGTTGAGCTACACCGGCTTTATCTATCCTAACATTATGTAAGAATAAATATGGTGGAGGATGACGGGCTCGAACCGCCGACCCTCTGCTTGTAAGGCAGATGCTCTCCCAGCTGAGCTAATCCTCCACTATGTAGGAATCTCTCGATCCGACAAAGATTATTATATACAGGTTTTACTCATTTGTAAAGGCTATATTAAAAAAATTTTATTTCATTTTTCATGACGTATTTCTTTTAACAGATGATGTTCATGTTCTCAGTCAAAACAGCTTCAATTCAGCGTTTAACAGCTGTATTTCTCTTTTCTATATTTAAAAACGAGCAAATCCTTTAAAAATATCAGCAGCCTTTCAACTTTTATACTTTAATGATATAGATATTTATTCATTTTAACTGTTAAAAGCAATGTATGTTATGATTTGAATAAAATAGACTTATACACCTGCTATTCTTTCTCTCTATTGTTTTTCTCTGCATTTAAAAGTGAACATTCTCACAGACTTTCTCGTTGTTTGAGAGAATCTGCACACTTGTCGTCAATTAAATCAATCTGAATCATACAACATATCAATTAGATAACAAAAAAGACCAGTTCCGACTGGAACTGATCCTTTGAAAAGCTTGGCGGCGTCCTACTCTCACAGGGGGAAACCCCCAACTACCATCGGCGCTGAAGAGCTTAACTTCCGTGTTCGGTATGGGAACGGGTGTGACCTCTTCGCTATCGCCACCAAACCTGATGGAGAGAATGTTCTCTCAAAACTAGATAACAATGTTCAAGCTTCACATTAGAATATAGGTTAAGTCCTCGATCTATTAGTATCTGTCAGCTCCACGTGTCACCACGCTTCCACCTCAGACCTATCAACCTGATCATCTTTCAGGGATCTTACTTCCTTGCGGAATGGGAAATCTCATCTTGAGGGGGGCTTCATGCTTAGATGCTTTCAGCACTTATCCCGTCCGCACATAGCTACCCAGCGATGCCCTTGGCAGAACAACTGGTACACCAGCGGTGCGTCCATCCCGGTCCTCTCGTACTAAGGACAGCTCCTCTCAAATTTCCTGCGCCCGCGACGGATAGGGACCGAACTGTCTCACGACGTTCTGAACCCAGCTCGCGTACCGCTTTAATGGGCGAACAGCCCAACCCTTGGGACCGACTACAGCCCCAGGATGCGATGAGCCGACATCGAGGTGCCAAACCTCCCCGTCGATGTGGACTCTTGGGGGAGATAAGCCTGTTATCCCCGGGGTAGCTTTTATCCGTTGAGCGATGGCCCTTCCATGCGGAACCACCGGATCACTAAGCCCGACTTTCGTCCCTGCTCGACTTGTAGGTCTCGCAGTCAAGCTCCCTTGTGCCTTTACACTCTGCGAATGATTTCCAACCATTCTGAGGGAACCTTTGGGCGCCTCCGTTACATTTTAGGAGGCGACCGCCCCAGTCAAACTGCCCACCTGACACTGTCTCCCTGCCCGATAAGGGCAGCGGGTTAGAAGGTCAATACAGCCAGGGTAGTATCCCACCGATGCCTCCACCGAAGCTAGCGCTCCGGTTTCCAAGGCTCCTACCTATCCTGTACAAGCTGTACCAACATTCAATATCAGGCTGCAGTAAAGCTCCACGGGGTCTTTCCGTCCTGTCGCGGGTAACCTGCATCTTCACAGGTACTATAATTTCACCGAGTCTCTCGTTGAGACAGTGCCCAGATCGTTGCGCCTTTCGTGCGGGTCGGAACTTACCCGACAAGGAATTTCGCTACCTTAGGACCGTTATAGTTACGGCCGCCGTTTACTGGGGCTTCAATTCGCACCTTCGCTTACGCTAAGCGCTCCTCTTAACCTTCCAGCACCGGGCAGGCGTCAGCCCCTATACTTCGCCTTACGGCTTCGCAGAGACCTGTGTTTTTGCTAAACAGTCGCCTGGGCCTATTCACTGCGGCTTCTCGGGGCTTTAACACCCTAAGAAGCACCCCTTCTCCCGAAGTTACGGGGTCATTTTGCCGAGTTCCTTAACGAGAGTTCTCTCGATCACCTTAGGATTCTCTCCTCGCCTACCTGTGTCGGTTTGCGGTACGGGCACCTCTCACCTCGCTAGAGGCTTTTCTTGGCAGTGTGGAATCAGGAACTTCGCTACTAAATTTCGCTCGCCATCACAGCTCAGCCTTCACGGGAAACGGATTTGCCTATTTCCCAGCCTAACTGCTTGGACGCGGATATCCAATACCGCGCTTACCCTATCCTCCTGCGTCCCCCCATTGCTCAAATGGTGAGGAGGTGGTACAGGAATATCAACCTGTTGTCCATCGCCTACGCCTTTCGGCCTCGGCTTAGGTCCCGACTAACCCTGAGCGGACGAGCCTTCCTCAGGAAACCTTAGGCATTCGGTGGACGGGATTCTCACCCGTCTTTCGCTACTCATACCGGCATTCTCACTTCTAAGCGCTCCACCAGTCCTTCCGGTCTGACTTCACTGCACTTAGAACGCTCTCCTACCACTGTTCGTAAGAACAGTCCGCAGCTTCGGTGATACGTTTAGCCCCGGTACATTTTCGGCGCAGAGTCACTCGACCAGTGAGCTATTACGCACTCTTTAAATGGTGGCTGCTTCTAAGCCAACATCCTGGTTGTCTAAGCAACTCCACATCCTTTTCCACTTAACGTATACTTTGGGACCTTAGCTGGCGGTCTGGGCTGTTTCCCTTTCGACTACGGATCTTATCACTCGCAGTCTGACTCCCAAGGATAAGTCATCGGCATTCGGAGTTTGACTGAATTCGGTAACCCGGTAGGGGCCCCTAGTCCAATCAGTGCTCTACCTCCGAGACTCTTACCTTGAGGCTAGCCCTAAAGCTATTTCGGAGAGAACCAGCTATCTCCAGGTTCGATTGGCATTTCACCCCTACCCACACCTCATCCCCGCACTTTTCAACGTGCGTGGGTTCGGGCCTCCATTCAGTGTTACCTGAACTTCACCCTGGACATGGGTAGATCACCTGGTTTCGGGTCTACGACCACGTACTCATGCGCCCTATTCAGACTCGCTTTCGCTGCGGCTCCGCATCTTCTGCTTAACCTTGCACGGGATCGTAACTCGCCGGTTCATTCTACAAAAGGCACGCCATCACCCGTTAACGGGCTCTGACTACTTGTAGGCACACGGTTTCAGGATCTATTTCACTCCCCTTCCGGGGTGCTTTTCACCTTTCCCTCACGGTACTGGTTCACTATCGGTCACTAGGGAGTATTTAGCCTTGGGAGATGGTCCTCCCGGATTCCGACGGAATTTCACGTGTTCCGCCGTACTCAGGATCCACTCTGGAGAGAACAACATTTCAGTTACAGGGCTGTTACCTTCTTTGGCGGGCCTTTCCAGACCTCTTCGCTTATATCGTTCCTTTGTAACTCCGTATAGAGTGTCCTACAACCCCAAGAGGCAAGCCTCTTGGTTTGGGCTGTTCCCGTTTCGCTCGCCGCTACTCAGGGAATCGCATTTGCTTTCTCTTCCTCCGGGTACTTAGATGTTTCAGTTCCCCGGGTATGCCTTCTCATACTCTATGTATTCAAGTATGGATACTACTCCATTACGAGCAGTGGGTTTCCCCATTCGGAAATCTCCGGATCAAAGCTTGCTTACAGCTCCCCGAAGCATATCGGTGTTCGTCCCGTCCTTCATCGGCTCCTAGTGCCAAGGCATCCACCGTGCGCCCTTTCTAACTTAACCATTTCTTACTTTAGAAAGAATCACTATGTGTGATGAACTTTGCATTGCATTCAATGTGAATGTATTACTTATTGTTATCTAGTTTTCAAAGAACAATCCTGTCTCGCTAGAGACATGTTTTGAAGGGTTGATCCTTCAAAACTAAACAAGACGAAAAACGTACGCTGCTCCATATATCCTTAGAAAGGAGGTGATCCAGCCGCACCTTCCGATACGGCTACCTTGTTACGACTTCACCCCAATCATCTGTCCCACCTTCGGCGGCTGGCTCCATAAAGGTTACCTCACCGACTTCGGGTGTTACAAACTCTCGTGGTGTGACGGGCGGTGTGTACAAGGCCCGGGAACGTATTCACCGCGGCATGCTGATCCGCGATTACTAGCGATTCCAGCTTCACGCAGTCGAGTTGCAGACTGCGATCCGAACTGAGAACAGATTTGTGGGATTGGCTAAACCTTGCGGTCTCGCAGCCCTTTGTTCTGTCCATTGTAGCACGTGTGTAGCCCAGGTCATAAGGGGCATGATGATTTGACGTCATCCCCACCTTCCTCCGGTTTGTCACCGGCAGTCACCTTAGAGTGCCCAACTAAATGCTGGCAACTAAGATCAAGGGTTGCGCTCGTTGCGGGACTTAACCCAACATCTCACGACACGAGCTGACGACAACCATGCACCACCTGTCACTCTGTCCCCGAAGGGAAAGCCCTATCTCTAGGGTTGTCAGAGGATGTCAAGACCTGGTAAGGTTCTTCGCGTTGCTTCGAATTAAACCACATGCTCCACCGCTTGTGCGGGCCCCCGTCAATTCCTTTGAGTTTCAGTCTTGCGACCGTACTCCCCAGGCGGAGTGCTTAATGCGTTAGCTGCAGCACTAAGGGGCGGAAACCCCCTAACACTTAGCACTCATCGTTTACGGCGTGGACTACCAGGGTATCTAATCCTGTTCGCTCCCCACGCTTTCGCTCCTCAGCGTCAGTTACAGACCAGAGAGTCGCCTTCGCCACTGGTGTTCCTCCACATCTCTACGCATTTCACCGCTACACGTGGAATTCCACTCTCCTCTTCTGCACTCAAGTTTCCCAGTTTCCAATGACCCTCCCCGGTTGAGCCGGGGGCTTTCACATCAGACTTAAGAAACCGCCTGCGAGCCCTTTACGCCCAATAATTCCGGACAACGCTTGCCACCTACGTATTACCGCGGCTGCTGGCACGTAGTTAGCCGTGGCTTTCTGGTTAGGTACCGTCAAGGTGCAAGCAGTTACTCTTGCACTTGTTCTTCCCTAACAACAGAGCTTTACGATCCGAAAACCTTCATCACTCACGCGGCGTTGCTCCGTCAGACTTTCGTCCATTGCGGAAGATTCCCTACTGCTGCCTCCCGTAGGAGTCTGGGCCGTGTCTCAGTCCCAGTGTGGCCGATCACCCTCTCAGGTCGGCTACGCATCGTCGCCTTGGTGAGCCGTTACCTCACCAACTAGCTAATGCGCCGCGGGTCCATCTGTAAGTGACAGCCGAAACCGTCTTTCATCCTTGAACCATGCGGTTCAAGGAACTATCCGGTATTAGCTCCGGTTTCCCGGAGTTATCCCAGTCTTACAGGCAGGTTACCCACGTGTTACTCACCCGTCCGCCGCTAACATCCAGGAGCAAGCTCCCTTCTGTCCGCTCGACTTGCATGTATTAGGCACGCCGCCAGCGTTCGTCCTGAGCCAGGATCAAACTCTCCGAGGTATGCAGGATGCATATCACACATGCGTTGCTACACGATGTAGCGAACTTAGCATGTGATCATTTCCTGCCTCGCCAGTTTGACTGACTACCTATGAAGTATCATAGGATTTTTTTATAAAAACTCGAATTAACAGGTACGTTTTGTCTTGTTTAGTTTTCAAAGATCATCTTCATTTTCGCTCAGAGGCGACTTTATTAATATAACATTCTATCAAGATGAAGTCAACAACTTTTTTCTTGAATGTTATTTCTCAACCGCGCTGTTTCAGCGGCGAATACAAATATAACACCTTTTAAAAGAAGAAACAAGTATTTTTTCTAAATAATTTATTTTTCTTGATCTCTTCCTATATATTCGTACAAAAAGGGCTTAACTCCGTAATTCACTATTGTTGATCCTGTAGGTCTTTAGTATATTTATAATAGATTGAAATTAAATAACCGCAGGGGGAGCTTTGTGCTGAGAGTGAACAATTCGTTGTTCTGACCCTTTGAACCTGTCAGTTAATACTGAAGTAGGAATGTGGAATCACTTGCATACATGCATTGTATTCAAGCCGATATGTTTTTCTATGAATCACATACTCATCCTGACATGGTCTCTCCTTGCACAATTCGTGAAAAGGGGATTTTTTTATGCAGCAATCAAATCAATTAGTACGACTGATGGAGATCGCCATCATGACTTCTCTTGCACTTGTTTTAGATTATTTATCAGGTCTCTTTTTAAGAATGCCGAACGGCGGGTCAATTGCACTGATCATGATTCCTGTCATTCTCATGTCCATTAGATGGGGCGTGTCTGCTGGATTTATCATCGGTGTGTTAATCGCAGGACTGCAGCTGATGAACAATCCTATTATCGCCACACCTGTACAAGGATTTCTCGATTACTTTGTCGCATCTGTTGTGATTTGTTTAAGCGGGCTATTCTCAGGATCAATTAAAAAAGCCATTCAGGATAAAAAGCGAAAGAAACAATTCTTCTATATTATCCTAGCTGTATTTGTCGCCAGTTTCTTCAGACTGCTGACGTTCTTTATTTCAGGCGTTGTTTTCTTTTCTCATTACGCACCAAAAGGAACGCCGGGATGGGTGTATTCATTAGTTTATAACAGCACATATATGATTCCTTCATTTATCATTTGTAGTATTGTTCTTTGTTTACTCATCCCTAATGCGTCTCGTTTGGTTTTTCCTCAACAAAAATAACCTGGCTGCTTCAGCGGGTTATTTTTTTATGCATAATTTGCTGCTCTATTGAATCTATTACTAGTAGAAGATTTCATGCTGGAGGTACGACAATGAATCCTTACTCCATTATGCTGTGCTGTTACATTCTCAGTCTCGCCTATTTTTTGGCAAGTTTCTATGAGGCATTAAAAATAGCAGGTGTGAAAGGAAAAGTAGAGGCTTCTCCTTTTATATCTTATATTTTACTCGCCACACTTTTTACTTTTTTTTCTCACTATTACTGGAAGCTGACGATATAATCTGTTGAACATGAGCACTTAGTACAGACAGTTCCCATCCATACCCTGTTTCCTCATGTTTTTCACCAGCCAGCTCGAACTGGCTGGTGACAGCAAAACTAGGCTGCAGCTTTTGATAAAATTGCTTCGCTGAATTTTGCTCAAATACCCAGAGCAGCATATTCTGATAGCCTTTCTCTATTAAATAATCCACACCTTTTGCAATCAAAGCCATACCCGCTCCTGATTTCTGTTTTCTCTGCAACAAATAGATGGCATAAAGCTCACCATCGTATGTTGAATATCTCTCATCACGCTGTTTTCCGAAGGAAGCAAAACCAAATACTCCGTCAGTATCCTCTGCGACAAATGTGCCTTCAAGCAATCTGCTTCTCCAGCTCTCTTCCCGCTCCTGTACATTTAAAGCATCTAAATACTCTTGTGAAATGATGCCGTGATAAGTCGTTTGCCAGCTCTCCACATGGATTTGCGCGATTTTAGGAATATCGTTATGTACTGCATGTCTAACCTTCATCTGCACACTCCTTCTAGCCATTTTCTACTCTATGTTTCATATGATAAGTTTCTATTTTATAAAATTCAATCCCTAATGGATATCCGTTGACATGTCTGCAGGCATTCTTGTCAATCTTTCTTCTATTAAAAGACACCGGCATGTGCCCCAAGTAAAATAGACACCCTCTATCAGAAGGTGTCTTTTGATTTTATTCTTCTATTTGACGATCAGCGATTTCTTTTTTTCTTGGCTGTTTGATTTCATTCGTCAGTTCTTGGATGCTTTGTTTCACATTGCCTTTGCCAGAGAAATTCTCAATAATTTCTTTGACATCAATTCCAGAGGAAGCTTTCAGACTTTCTTGAAGACTGGACATAAGGTTTGTCGCATAGCCGGTCACTTTATTGGCACCGCTGCCTTCCCCGTTACCGCCTGTATCAACAACTGTAATTTTATCAATGTTAGAAAGTGGAGCAGATACTTGTTTCGCATATTCAGGTAGCATTTTCACAATCATATCGAGAATCGCCGCTTGACCATACTGCTCGAATGCTTCTGCAATTTTCTCTTTCGCTTCTGCTTCCGCAAGTCCTTTCAATCTAATGACTTCTGCTTCGCTTTCCCCTTTTGCACGATCGGCTTCCGCTTTGGCAAGCCCGTCAATCCGAACTTTCTCTGCTTCTGCTTTTGCCATTGCTTCAATGCTGTATTTCTTCGCATCTGCTTCAGCAAGACGCTTCGCTTTTTCCGCCGCAGCCGACTGCTCAACAGCATAACGGTCCGCATCTGCTTTCTTTTTCACTTCGGAATCATATTGACGTTCACGACGCTGAATCTCTTTTTCTTCCAATTCAATTTGTTTTTGACGTTCGATGATTTTGACTTGCATTTCTTGTTCCGTTACGTGTTGGCGGTTGCGAGCTGTTTCTAAATCGTACGCTTGGTCAGCGCTTGCTTTCGCTGTATCTTGTTCACGTCTAAATTCCGCTCGTTTCAATTCATTGATTTTTTCCGCCTCTGCGATTTCGGTCGCTCGCTCAAGCTCAGACTTCTTCGCATCTTTATCTGCTTCAGCACGTTTGATACGTGTTTCTTTATCTGCTTCGGCCGTTGCAATATCTGCATCTCGTTTCACTTGGGCAATTCTTGGCTTACCTAGAGATTCTAAATAGCCATTTTTATCACGAACATCTTTAATAGTGAACGACACAATGACGAGTCCCATTTTCGCTAAATCTTGAGATGCGACACGCTGTACTTCTTGAGAAAATTTCTCTCTGTTTTTATAAATCTCTTCAACTGTCATTGACCCTAAAATGGAGCGAAGGTGTCCTTCTAGTACTTCTCTTGCTTCATTTTCACGATCTTCTTTTGTTTTCCCTAAAAACTGCTCTGCCGCAGTGGCGATTTCTTCAATTGATCCACCAATTTTAATGATCGCCGTTCCATCGGCCATGACTGGTACACCTTGTTCAGTATAGACTTCAGGCGTTGAAACATCTAGCTTGCTAGATAGTAAGCTGAGCGGCTCTGCTTGTTGAAAAACAGGGAGTACAAAGGTACCTCCACCTCTTACAATCTTAATCTTGTTTCCACCTTCATCCACGTGGACATTTTTACTTCCGAGGTAACTTCCTGTGACGATTAATGCTTCATCTGGACCAGCTGTCCGGTATTTCGAAACAAATACACCAATAAGTGCAATGAGAATCACAAGCACAATTCCAATAATAATTAATATGGTTGTTCCTGGCATAGCATTCCCTCCTAGATTTCTTCATTTGGTATAACAGATAACACGCCTTTGTTCACTTCGACGACCAGCACCCGGGTTCCATATGGAATCTCCTCTTCGTCGAAACTGACGGCAGGCTTTGAGATTTTCCCGCTGTTACTAATTAACAGCACTTCTCCAAACCCATCTTTTGGTACAGATACAATGATCTCCCCAGTTCTTCCTTTTAGGTCGGCCTCCGTATATGAAAGGGATTCTTCAGCAGAGGAAAGCGGGACTAAGACAAATACATGTAAACAAGTAACGAGAACCACTGCGAGAATGGCAGATAATACTGCGCCAAGTCCACTTCCTACAATTGCTGTTTTTTCAGAGATAAATCCTCCAGCCGAGAAAAAGGTAAGAAATGCGAGGATCAATGTTGGTTGAAGGAACGGGACAGGAATCGCTTCAAACAACCCATCAAATACATCGCCAAAAAAGACGAAAACAAGCGTCAGGATTCCTGATACCATCAATATGTATAAGTACAACGTCTGAAGAGGCAGCCCAAACACATCCATCTTCCTCACCCTTTCTTTATGAAATGAGCAGCCTTTCATTCATTTAGACCATGCTCACATCCAAGTGTATTCCTTCTAACAGGTAATACGAACCACTTTTGTAAAGGTTTCAAATTTCCTCACAATTCTTCAAAGGAATTCAACGATAGCTCAAGAATGATTGTCATGTACCAGTATGTTAAAATTTGATCTTGAGGTGATGAAAATGAGTTTATTACATGATGCAAGACAAGAATTGTGGCAAGAGCTGCAAGGTTTGAACGAAGAACAATTGAATCAAAAATTATCTGATGATACTTGGAGTATTCAAGAGGTGGCAGATCATTTAAAGAAGATGGACCTAGTTGCAGCAAAACATCTAGCTGCCGAGGGGAAAAAAGCACCGATTAAAGAATATGAGCCAAAGCCGGTGGAAATGGCAGAGGATCGTTCAAGAAAAGCCACTGCGCCTAGTATTGTTGAGCCAGAGCGCAAGCATGTGACACCTACACATTTAAAAGATGAGCTTGATACAGCTCGTGAGAAATTAAATCAAATTTTATCAACGTTTACAGAGGAAGATTTCAAACGCGTGATTGCACATCCTGTGTTTGAAGAACTTTCATTAAAGCAATACCTTGATTTTATCGGCGCACATGAAAAGCGCCATATTCATCAAATTAAAGAAATTAAAGAACAGCTATAAGATGTAAAAAAGACTCCCTTTTGGGAGCCTTTTTTCATTGTTACACTGTTTTAGGTGTTAAATCAAAGCAGCGAGCGTAAATCCAGTTGTATGCTTTTTCGTTCAGGTCTCTTGGATTTCCAACTGTTTGCGGATCTTTCATTGCTTCTTTAGATAAACGGTCGATCATATCTTTTGGTACACCTTGTTCTTCTAATGAAGGAACTTCTAGGTCTTCCACTAAATCATACATCCAATTCACTGCTGCTTTTGCAGCTTCCTCTGTTGTCATTCTGCTTGTATCAATTCCGAATGCTTGCGCAATTCGAGCGAACTTCTCTGGGTACCCTTTCCAGTTATATTCCATGACAGGTCCCATCATTGCCGCTACACATTGGCCATGTGCGACAGGAATAATACCCCCAAGCGTTTGACTCATCGCATGGGCTGCACCAGCTGATTCACTTCCATAGGAAAGTCCTGCAAGCATCGCAGCTTGTGCCATTCCATATCTTGCTTCTAAATCCTCTCCATCAGCAAAGGCACGGCGAATATAATGAGCAGCATATTCAATGGCCATGAGTGCTACTGCATCTGTAATTGGCTGAGCAAATTTCATCGTATAGCATTCGATTGCGTGCGCAAGCGCATCAATACCCGTCATTGCCGTCACATGCGGCGGCATAGATACATGAAGCTCAGGGTCAATCACTGTTAGATGAGCTGCAATGAGTGGTCCACCTGTGTTGAATTTGAATTCCCTTTCTTCGTCAGTGATCACTGCCCACTGCGTGACCTCTGAACCTGTACCAGCCGTTGTCGGAATTGTGGTTAACGGAGGGATTCTATTTTCAAGCGGTTTTTTCCCCTCAGCCGCTTCGTAATCAAGAACTGATCCTTCATGAGTCGCTTCCACACCGATAGCCTTCGCTGTATCCATTGAGCTTCCGCCACCTACTGCGACTAAACCATTACAACCTTCTTTTTCATATAACGCAGATCCTTCATTCACTAAACGGACTGGCGGGTTTGGTTCTACTTTATTAAATAGAACCACATCAATTTGCGCTTCTTTTAATGAAGCAATCACTGGATCTACAACACCCGCTTGATAAATACCAGGGTCTGTTACAAGCAATACCTTTGAAACGCCGTACGCTTTCACTTCTTCCCCAACATGTTTCACTGCCCCAATGCCATGCTTGATGACAGTCGGAATTTCAAACGTATGGAATTTTTGCATGCTTTCAATTTTCATATTTAAAGTCATATAGAATCTCCTCCAGATAAGTGATATTTATTTAAACCAATGAACTGCTTCCGGTTTTGTATTTCGATATAAATGTTTTAGTTCCGTATATTCTTCAAGGCCCGTACGTCCTAATTCACGTCCAAGACCTGATTGTTTATATCCACCCCACGGTGCTTGGGCAAAATAAGGATGGAAGTCGTTGATCCATACCGTGCCTAATCTTAATTGACGAGCCACTCGTTCAGCTTTGCCGATATCAGAAGACCACACCGCTCCTGCTAAACCATAAATCGTGTCATTTGCCAGCTCGATGACTTCTTCCTCTGATCGGAAGGATTCGACAGTGAGGACTGGTCCAAACACTTCTTCCTGAACAATTCGCATCTCTGATGTACAGCCTGAGAAAATCGTCGGCAAGTAGAAGAACCCTTTTTGAAGCTCCTCTGCTTCTGGTCGTTTCCCGCCTGTCTCTAATGTTGCGCCTTCGTCTAAACCGATGCTGACGTATTTTTCTACTTTTTCTCGATGCTCAGCTGAGATGAGCGGTCCGCTCTGGGTTCCTTCATCAAAGCCGTTGCCTAGCTTGATTTTTTTCGTACGCTTCACCAGTTCTTCTAAAAATTCATCGTGAATGGATTCTTCCACTAACAAGCGTGAACCTGCTGAACACACTTGCCCTGCATGGAAAAACACGGCATTCATTGCCTGGTCAACCGCTACGTCTAAATCAGCATCTTGAAAGACGATATTCGGGTTTTTCCCGCCGAGCTCAAGGGCGATTTTCTTCACATTCCCACTGGCTCCCTGCATGATTTTCTTACCTGTTTCAATACCGCCTGTGAATGAAATTAAATCGACTTGGTCATTGACAGCCAGCTCATCTCCAACAGTTGCTCCAGGTCCAAGCACTAAGTTGGCAACGCCTGCTGGAACACCCGCTTCTTCCATAAGTTTGAAAACTTTGATCGTGGTTAATGGTGTAATTTCACTTGGCTTTAGTACGATTGTATTTCCAGCTGCAAGTGCAGGAGCGATTTTCCAGCTCGCTTGAAGCAATGGATAGTTCCAAGGAGTGATTTGACCGCATACACCGACAGGTTCTCGGACTAATTCACTTTTTGAGTTTGGAATAGGCGATGCAATGATTTCCCCGCCATCCTTATCAGCAAGCCCCGCATAATATTGGAACACGTTCGCAATATCGTCCATATCTGCTTTGCTTTCTTCTAATGTTTTGCCAGTATCAAGTGATTCTAATTTGGCTAATTCATCAAGGTCTCGCCTAATCAATTCAGCAATTTTAAACACAATATTTCCTCTTTCAAGTCCAGGCATGTTTGCCCAATCACCTTGATCGAAGCTTTTTCTCGCTGCCTTAATGGCTAACTGCGCGTCATTTCTTGATCCTTCACTGACTGTCGCGATCACTTCTTGATTAAATGGATTGATGATATCTCTTGTGTCGCCACTCTTAGCGCCAACCCATTGTCCATCGATAAATAGTGTTTGACTCATAGAAGGAACCTCCTCTGATTCTCTTTAGTAAGTTTGTTAAATAAAAATTTAACGTTTTGAACATAATTAACTTAACATGTTCAAATTTTTCTGTCAAAGGGGGATATGCTTCTTTTATTTTGACATTTTGCATTCTTTCGTTAACATATAGTCCATAAAGATTTTTTTGAACGTATTGAATTCACTTAATAGAAAGCAGGGACAAGATGAAAAAGCAGGAACAGCCACAAGCAGAAGAACGCATTTTAGCTGCTAAAGATCTCGTCATTGATTCCATCGCTGAAACAATGGATCTCTATGGCATTACTAGAAGTGCGGGTATTCTATATGGGACGATGTATTTAAATGAGGAAATGACGCTGGATGAAATGCGTGAAGAGCTGCAAATGAGTAAGCCTAGTATGAGTACGGGTGTAAAAAAACTGCAAGACATGAATATTGTCAAAAAGACCTTTCACCGCGGCCGAAGAAAACACAGCTTTGTTGCTGAGAAAGACTTTTTTAAGTTTTTCATGAACTTCTTCCCGCAAAAATGGGAACGAGAGGTCGAGGTTAATCTGGCAGCGATTGAAGAAGCGCAAGAGCGCCTTCAAGATGTAGCTCGTGATGATCAGGCGGAGGAACATGAAAGAGAGGAAGCGAAACAGCTCATTGAACAGCTTGAAAGCTCAAAAGCCTATTATGACTGGCTTAGACGATTAGCCCACTCGGTTCATTCGGGAGAAATCTTTGACTTTATTCCGATTGATCAGAAAGAAAAATAGCCGGGGTGTTTGTGTTTTACAGCTTGAATTTTACAGGAGGATTGATTATAATAAGTTATGTCGTAATACTTCGGGGCATTAGCTCAGCTGGGAGAGCGCTACGCTGGCAGCGTAGAGGTCAGCGGTTCGATCCCGCTATGCTCCATTATCAAAAGCCTATCCAATGATGGATAGGCTTTTTCATTTGATTTTACTCATAAAAGCTTATTTGTCTGGTTCTTGAATTTGATAACCAAAGACTCCTTTTATTTCAACATCCCCACAACCTTCTTTTTTAGTCAGTTTAATACCATGGGGTCTATAAATGTAGCGACCACTTGATAAAATTCGGTCTGTTGCACTTAGATCATATTGGTTACCTGTATACTCTTTGACTGATGACGGAAAATCCGTTCCTGATAAGGATGTTCTGTAGAGTGTCACCTCTAAAGTACAACCTTCTGCATTTAGTATAGAAAATTGGTAGCCGTGAGTAGATGGATATTGTTCAGGATTATTTTGACCTCCTGGTACCCACAGATATTTTTCCTGTTCCGTCATGATGAAATCAACTTCTACTTCTCGATAAATGGTCTTAGCTGCAACCTTTTCCATATTAAAATGGAACATGACAATGAAACAAAGAGACATCATTAATAATATTCGCTTCATACAACCCCTCCATTCATTTTTACCATTATACAACAAACAACACCAAAAATGGTTTTATTTTACTTTTTTATAAAAGGAAAGGGTTTTTTCATTCCATATGTGTTAACTTTCTATGACCTTTCTTAATGTTTCTTTGGTCTTTGGACCATATATGCCATCTGGGGTTAACCCATGCATCATTTGAAATCGAGACACTGCATTCGCAGTCTTGGGTCCATAGTACCCATCGATTCCATTGTTGATCGCTCCCTTATCAGGATAAAAATAAATCGATGCCAAGGCTTGTTGTACGGCTTTTACAGCTGTCCCTTTTGTAAGAGGCTTTGTCACTTTTAAAATACCTGCAGGCAAACTGTATGTTTTTTTGACCTTGTTGGTTTTAGATGTTGATCTCGTTGATATGGTTTTGATAGATGTTTCTTTCACAGGTTTAGCTGTTGTCATTTGACTTGATGCTGATGCAATACCAGCTTTGAAGCCATCCCACCGATTTAACAGCTTACGCGGACACTCTTTGCCGCTCCAATGCTTATGCGGCACCACGTTAGATAAAGGAATTCCTAAATCCCCCATCAGTTTCCGAATAAGCCATTGGGCGTTTTTAACAGCCTGTTCAAAGTTAGCGCCTGCATTTTCACAAATTTCAATTCCAATTGATTTCATATTGCCGGTTCCCCTGCCATCTCCTGCGTGCCAGCCATTTTCGTTTAAAGGTAAATGCTGATAAATGACCTGATCATCGACAGTGTAGTGCCAGCTAACCCCGGTACTAGCCCGAGCAACAAATGCTGCATGATTCGCCGCATCTGCCCCCCGTCCAGTGTTCGATGTATTATGCACCGTAATATAGAGCGGCTTCATCCTATTTCCTGGTCTGTTGCGATTTTGTTTTGGGATGAGTGCTTGAATGATCTTTACCATATTGTTTCTCCTTCAAAAATTATTTTGTTAACCCTCTTTGTTTCAGGGCATCTTTTTGCAATTGACCTTTATAGGTCACATAATTATTTTTAAACCAAGCCATCACGGCAGTGACCATAGTGAAAATTGTGGAACCTGCCACATATAGTGCCTCTCCTACGGTTTGCACTTGCTCCTCGCTAATCGGCAGCACTGTTTGTCCAAACATGACAAGCGTTTGGTTGATAAGCGCAATAAAAAGAAGCACTGTGCGAATCACAGTGCCTTTGTCGAATGTTTTCATGATGTTTTCCTCCTATTTTAAATTCCGTTCAATTTTATCGAGCTTGTCGATCACGACGTCATACTTCTCACTAAACTTTGCTAACACATCATTTTGCGCCTCGATTTGCTCATTGAGTTTGTTTTCTCGTTCTTTTGTAGTGTTGAGAACATAAAACAGAATCCAGCAAAAAAGAACGGCGAATGGGCCTTGTGTCATTAAGTTTTGAACGACATCTACTTCCATTTGAATCACCTTCTTTCCCGCAAAAAAATAAAGCCATTAGGCTTTGTATATTTCTCCAGTTATATTTTGATAGTCTTCTGCTTTAGTGGCTTTCTTATTGTAACTACCATAGTGGAATTGCTTCATTCATTTCAATACGTGTTACCTTTGACGGATCATTTGCAATTAATCCATCTAATTTTAAACTACCATCTTTAGATAAAGACATCCTAGCAGATCCGTATGAACCAACCGTCGCACAAGCGAAAACGGTTAAAGAGGAAGGTTTATACGTTAAACGTGCAATTTCTGTTTCATTAGCCGAAGCTGTTTCAAATGATCCTCTCAAATATAAAATATTTTGTCTGACAGAATATTTCAATGGGTTGACTGAATATTGGTTTATATTACTATTTAGAATTACATTATACCAAGCAGCAGTTAAATCTGAAGACGTGAGATGTTTTTCCCATTCAGTCCATGTATAGTCAGTCTTCCTAATTCTATAAAAAGAGTTTAGACCATTGACTGCATCATATATAGTTTGTAACAAGGTATTCCCATAACTTATCACTATCATAAATGCCCTTTTGATCTCTTTTGGACCATTAAGGCCAGCATTATAAATGAGATACATTCCTGTTTCTATAATTTCGTTATAGTCGGTGATCTCACTTACCCCTTTATAAATAGGTCTACCATTGTTTTGAGTCAATTTATACAACTGTCCATTGTTCCATTTATCTTGTTCAGCTACTGTCGGAAGCTGTGTCCAATTGATAGATATGTGGCTAGGATAATAGTAAAAGTAATATGCACTGCCGGATGTATCTATTGCGAAACCTGTTCCAATATTATTTTGCCCCACTGTCTGTATCCCTCTAATTGCGTATTGTGAAGGGTTATCCTCAATTCCACTGGGCGCATAGAATGTACATGTTCCTTTGTCTTTAATTGAATCAAAAATTCTTGAACCAACGGAAATATTTAAAAGTTGTGTTCCATTATCACCTGTAATTTTATACAGTTGCGACTCATTCCATTTCTTTTTTTCTACTTCTGAAGAGTGTTGGCTTGGATCATTGATATGAAGAGTTATTTGTTCTGATATACCAGTGTCGTTATGAAGCAATGTTTCCAACATATCATTAAATAGATCTGCATGAGCTTTATCACTCGTTTCAAAAGGGCGAGGAGTTTTTATCTCCAATGTGTTCTCTCCTTTCTATAATTGCATAAGTTGTCTGAATGAGATTGAAACAGAATTCAGCAAAAGAGACCGGCAAAAAAATAAATCTATTAGGCTTCGTACATTTCTCCAGTTATATCTTTATAGTCATTTGCCGAGATCCAGCCAATGCTTACATAAAATGCAACGTCCTCTGGGCCGTAACACTGCCAGTCCCAGAATTGTTTGATATCTGCTACAGTTGGAAACATCATTCTGATCTTCCCCCTTTCTGCATAGCCAATAGCTGTGTTAATTGTTTTGACAATAAAGCATTTTGTTTCTTTAAAAGTTCTATATCACTTGGCGGGAGAGGGGCTGGTTTTAGGCTATCTATATACTCCTGTGTCGCTAATTCATACCATTGTTGTTTTTCCACATCAAATGCAGCTTTATAAAAAGAGGGATTATTGGGTGGTGCAATTGTTGTACAGTGCTCTGGAATAATATAATTTCCTTCATCATCCCTCTCATACACTTCTATTGGTCTGACCAATTCATTTTGATGATTATATTCATAGACTTGGATCATTTTGATCACTTCCTTAATTTAATGGGATGACCGTATCTAGATAATAACCAGTTACAGCACTGTCATTTTCTGATAGTAAACCAGTTAGCTTTAGATCTCCTGTCTTATATATAAGTAGTTTACTATGACCAGTTGTACCTGATACTGGAACTGATACTACTAGGCCTTTATCTGGTAAGCCCAGTAAGCCCGTAATTGGAATCTTTCCACAGATAACTTCTCTATTTGCTTTTAGGTGGCCTCTCAACAATAATAAATTTCCCCATCTAGTATATTCGACTGGTCTATCTCCTATAGAGGAACCATTGTCAAGCGTGACATTTAGCCACTTGACATTTTCAAATTCAGCATCAGTTACTATTTTTTTCCACCCTTTAAAAATACCGTCAGTATGAACCGTTCCGAACCAATGAGTGTTGTCATAACTCCTGCTGACATGAATGGTCTTTCTACCATTTACAGTTTCTAAAACGTCAATATTAAACCAAGCTGAATCATTTTCAGTAGGCATATTTACTACGTTAGATCCAACAGCAAAATAAAACCCTGAAGGTAATGTTAATATATCTGTGCCCATTCGCATAGATAATCTTGTCCCATTGGTATTCAATAAATGATGATCGTTTAGTCGTTTCCACCCACTCCATTCTTGTTTAGTGCCTGTAACATCAGTTGTTGAGCGATTAACATAAATATCTCCTGTATTGTTTACACCAAGTATCCATCCATATATATTTTCACTGAAAACAGATAAAGCCCTCATTGAACTAAATGTCGGTAAATCTTCATGTCCCTCCTGAATATACCAAGAATGTACACCAGGTAACGTTGTTAATCTATCTAATATACTTGAATCATTTGCATTAATTCTCTCATACGCTTTCCCATCGTCAGCAGTGATTTTAGATAACTGTCCTGCGTCCCATTTATTTTTTTCATTTTGAGTAGGCATTTGCAGCCAATTGATCGCCATGTCTTTCACATAATAGGAAAAACAGAAAACGTTGCCTAACGTATCAATTGCGATTCCAACACCAATATTATTTTGACCTACAAGCTGGAATCCCCTTAATGCAGCGTTGCCAATAGCAGGAGAATCAACTACCCCAACACCTCCAGGCGCATAGAATGAACAGGCACCTAGAGTTTTAATTTCGTCATAGATACTGCCGCCAGCAGGGATACTGATCAATTGGGAGCCGTTATCATTTGTCAGTTTATACAGCTGCGAATTATTCCATTTCTTCTTATCTGTACTAGAAATGTGAGGATTTGAATCTTCTGTATGAAGGTTGAATTGCTTCAACAGTTCTTGGTCATTTTCAATCAAAATCTTCACCATATTGTTAAATAAATCTGCATGCGCCTTGTCATTTATCTCAAAAGAACGCGGTGTTTTTAAAGCCATGTTCCTCCCCCTTATATATGAATAATGAATCAAAAATCTACGTGAATTTTTATAATAATTTCAACTCTTCTATGTCACGTAATATGTGTGTCATTTGTTTTGTTAAAAATGCAATTTGCTTCTTCAATATTTCAAGATCATTAGGTAAAGGCTTTATTTTAAAGCTATTCATATACTCTTGCGTGGCTGTTTCCTCCCATTGATTTTTTTTAGGATCAAATTTTGCAATATATGATTCAACAGGAGGTGGTATATCTGTAAAACCTTCAGGTATATCTTCATGTTCATTTACGAGTAGTTTTTCTTCACCTGGTATATAGATAAATTGATCATCATATTTATAAATCCACATATTATTACCTCCTACAACGTACTAAATTTGATTAAAAACGTAATGAATTCTGTTGGATTGGCTGTGTTAGAAGATAATTGCACACACACTCTTCCATCAGTTGTGATCAATGTCCTATGATATTGTGGTGTTCCAGATGTTCCAAGGCTAGAAGCCACTCCAACATAATAGACAGGCTGCTTTGGACGGTAGCCTTCTGGTAAAACAAAAACAGGAATTTCCCCTAATGGACCATCTCTTACAGCTCCATTAATTTCGACTTCTCCTAAAGCATTTTTACTAAACCGAATCGGTAAAGAACTCGTACTGTATAGTTTCCATCCGTTTAGTATTCTAGGTGTGGTCCACGTTACTTCTTGATCTGCTTCAGTAAGACTACGCCTCCAACCTTGCCAACCTAGATTTAAGTCAAGATAGTTAGTAAACATGTTATTTTTATAGTCTATTGCAATGACCCAACCAAACGTACCTTTGTTGTTACTGTCGGATGAAGTAAAATGATAAAAACCTCTTGAAGCCAAAGCTGAGGGGTTGTCTTGTACACCAGCAGGTGAATAAAATGTACCAAATGTTTTTCCTGTTTCAGTTAATTTATCTAATAAATTTTCTGTCGCTCCCACAGATACACGTACGCCACCCGTGTCATTTGTAATTTTAATCAGCTGACTCCCATTCCATTTATTTAAATCCGATATATTTGGTAGAGGGGTCCACGTAATCGTAGTGTGACCATAATTATAGTAAAAACTGTAAGCATTCCCTGCAATGTCTACCGCAAAGCCTGTCCCTATGCCATTTTGACCTACTATTTGCATACCTCTCAGTGATATATTTGATGGTGATGGAGAATCTTCGACTCCAGAAGCTGCGTAAAATGTACATGTTCCTTTATCCTTAATCGCATCAAATATTTTTGAATCATCTGAGACATTGATAAGCTGCATTCCGTTATCTGCAGTTATTTTATAGTTTTGAGAGTCATTCCATTTCTTCTTTTCAGTTTCAGAAGCATGTAAATTCATATCCTGTGTGTGGTTCAGGAGCTGCTCTAATAACCCATTATCATTTTCAAGCAATGTTTGAACCATTTCATTAAATAAATCAGCATGGGCTTTGTCACTAGTTTCAAACGTTTTCGGTTTATTTATATCCATTTAAATCCCCTCCATTAATAAATATCATCAATCTCAAAAACAAATTCGATGTCGCCGTCTTTTTGTTTGTCTGTCATGGTGCGGATGGCGGTGAATTTGCCGGCTTCGTCGACAAGGGCTAGTTCATTGATGACTTCGCCTGCTAGTTCTCCTTCAGCGATGGTGCAGGTGTAGCGGATTTTTGCCGGTTCCATGAAGGTAAACGAGTCAATATTTTTTTGAATCAGTTCTTTTTTGAGTGCTTGTTCGGTTCCGTCAAGAGAGATCGGTTTTCCATCCTTTGTTCCTCCATTTCCGAACGCCATTTTGACGACTTTTGTGAGTTTTGTTCCTTCTGCTCGTGCCTTTGCCATTTGTTGACGTGCATATAGTGTGGTTACGGTTAATTGATCAGCCATTGTGATCCTCCTTATAGGTCTATTTTTTTAGAAGTTGCTGCCAGCATTTTTGATCCGTCAAGCGGAACGGATCCATCGAGAATCCAGTAATGCTCCTTGATCAGTAAACTGCCGCCTTGTTCATTTTGAACATGTACCGGTAAGCGGAATGTCATCCTCTTTTTCACGCGATGTGAAAGCTGGTTCTTTGCACGCAAAGTCAGCGTAGCTGCTTGCTTTGTTTCATGCGATGCTCCAGTCATGACATAATTCATACGATATGCTGTCTCTTTCTCTTGTTGAAGCGGCATTCTCATCTTTAATGAATGCCGAAAACGAGCAGGGACCTCTGTAGTACCTCGTATCCCGCTGAGATAGAACGTTCCATTTAATACGAATTCACCATTGAGTAAAATTGGAATATGATCGAAAAAGCCCACTCTGCTTCGCAGTGTGAGCCGCTGGTGATGATCATTTGTTTCATGAACATCTGTATGATGAATGGCGGTGAACGTATACGCCAAATGTGCTGGCTTTAACGTTTCGAGTATTTCGACGATATATCTTGTGTTTTGCAGGTCATCTAGGTTGACACGCAATGCAAAATGATAACGGTTGACTGTAAGACGGATGATCGCACTTGGATTTTTAAGAAATCGATTCACAGATTTCTCTAATGAAAGATACGTAATTGGTGGAATGTTCGACATCATATTGAGTAATCGCGCCCTGCGCAGCTCAATCGAATCATCTGACTCTCGCTGCACCTTGAGCATTCTTTCCCACCGATTCAATCCCCACGTCGCTGTTAAAGGGAAGAACTGATCCGTTACATCAAAAACGGATTCGTCCAATTGTTCAAACTCTGGCGCCTCCGTTTTTAGTAAATGATCCACATCATAAATCTCTGTGAAATAAGGCGGCAAGTAGTTTTTCATTTCATCAAGTTTGCTCAATAACCTTCACCTGCCTTAGACGTGGTATCTCAATGTCCTGTAATACTAAGTTTTTTGACTCTCCATTCAATAAGACGTTTGCATAATCGGACACACTCTCTGAATGGTACAAAATATCATTTAAGGCGGACATTCGAATCGTACTTTTTTCAAATGCGATTGATTTTAACAGTGCTTTGACCTTTTCTTCTATTTCTTTTTGCGCACCTTCAAGTGTCCAGTCCATCTGAAGTTCGACGGACACTTCTATGTCAATATCCAGCCACTTGGCGCTTTCCACAGTTGCTTTTGAGCCAATAGGAGCTTGTCCTTCTCCTTCTCCCGGTACAGGGTCGATATACTCCTGGACCCTTTTGACAAGAAGCTCAGATGCTACATCTAGATTGCCGTCTGTGATCACAATTTTGACCGTTCCCTCTCCATTCCATAGCGGGAACACTTTCGCTCTGCCGACACCAACCACTTCCTCGGCCCACTTTTTGTAATGTGCTCTGTTGGCACTGACAGCCTCTCGCCTTGCGCGTATTAAATACCGATCGTATAATGACGCATCATCTTCTTCCTCTTGCCCTGGTATCACCAATTCCTTCATGATCATCGACTCTAGACCGGGAATTGTATCAAGCGATAGCAGCGGCTGACCTGTTAATTGCCCATTGCCGACTGTACCTGTTGTCTCGCATTCTAGTGTACCGTCCTTTGAAAATTGAAAATAAACATCTTCAATAAAGAATCTTGATCCTGCTGGAATGTTTACGTTCTCTGGTTGAATGGTTGCGGACCAGACCGCTTTGGTGGCTGGCTTTCGTTCAATCCCCACTTCTGCTGCTCGTCGATCTAAAAATTCCCCCTGTGCTGTATCAGCAAAGACAAGCTCAAACACTTGATCAAGCCAAATATACGACTGAGCGAGTTCAGCAGCAGCAGGTGCCAAGGCATTCCAAATGACGCTGTTTTCTCTTTTGTCTATATCATCTGGCAGCCTGTCCAGCATTCTTTCCATCAACGCCTCATACGTTTGCTCCTCAAACATCTCCCTCCATCACCTCCTCTATTTCTAATGTGCCTTCATCTGTGACAATGGCTAGTTTGACTTGAAAAGCATCATTTTGCTTCGTGACCTCTATCTCTTCAATATGATCAATCCGCTCATCAACGACCAATGCTTCTTCTAGCAATCTTGGAATCTCCATTTCTTTGTATTCATCTGTTGCTTCTGTATCGGTCAATAGCTCCTGAATTTCAGTACCAATGTCGTGACTGTAAATGGGATGTGCATAGCGCTCTGTTCGCAATGTCATATAAATAAATTGACGGATCGCTTCAATGCCTGTAATGGCTTCATTTGTCAGCCTACCATTTTCAAAATCTATGCGATACGTCGTCGAGGTTTCTACCTCTTCGTCTTCTTCTGTTTCCTCGATTTCTTCCTCTGGTGAAAGTGCCACATTCATCACCTCCCTTACAATTTGTCGATGATGTAAAAGGACTGCCCTCCTGCCATTGCAAGTACCATAATGCTGTCTCCCTTTTTCAACTCATCATCCTCACCCTTATTTAAGCGTTTAGGCCAAATGAGCAGTTCTTCTGGAATGATCAGCTTACTGTTCTCATTTAATCGGATGTGAAGAGGCGAAGCCATTGTGACCTCTCCAATCACCAGATCAATTGGAGAAGCTGCATCTACTGCATTGACAGCAAGTCGTTTAATTGCTTCACTTAATCTCATGCTTGATCACCCTTTGGCATGGAATTTTTCTCAACGACGTCAATTGTCATGGTGTGCTTCACTCCATTGAATTCATGCTTGTCTTGATCGATCCAGTAGGTTTTTTTGACGTTGATTTCAGGGATTTTCAAATAGATTGGCAAACCGCTTTGCAGTTCAGGGATTCCGAGTGCTTGTATGCTTTTCACTTCTTGTTTGACGCCTTTTTTTTCAGCTAGGCGTACTTTCGCTCTTTTTTGAAGCTGCGGCTGGTTGATTTGACCTGTGACCGTCTCCACATGCTGTAAAATGCCGTACTGACTCTGACCCGCTTTATCCTGTTCGATCACCACAATATCTGATTTGCTGCCTTTTTTCTTATTCTTCCCCTGTTCGTCTACAGACGTGCGCATCTTCACACGTGTTGCTGTCTCTTCAATGGAGGTGCTGTACTGATAACCGATGAGGTTGACGCCTGATTCAATGACCCACACGTCCTCTGGATCGGGCCAAGCTCTCAGCCCCATCTTGCCTTTAGCAGAATAAATTTGATAATTTCTACCGGTTTGCCGCTTCGTTTCCTTCAATGCTTTTAAAATGATGTCATATAAACTCGTGTCATTTTTAAAAACGAGAGACTTCATGACATGTCCTGTATTTGCGATGGATGTCATAGGGATTTGAAAGTCTGCCCCGATCCGCCTCAAAATTTGATCTGCCCGTTGATTTGAAAAAACATATACATCTTGGTTTTTCACTAAATATTGGAGCATATCGTATGCGGTAAAGGTCAGCTTTCCTTCAACAGGCGTCCTAGAAAACACGATGCCTCTGAACAGCTCTTTTCCTTTCCATTTAAAAAGAACCGTGTCTCCTTCTGAGACACGGTAATATGTTTGACTGCCTTGCTTTGTGATAATATTCGCCTGAATAGAGCGAGGGGCCTGATACCTTTGCCCCTGAAGTGTCACACTCTCTGTGACAAGCTCATACATCGTGCCGCTTCTGATGGCAAAAAGCTCAATCAATGTCAGCCCCCCTATTGTGGTATTTTCAATTTTTGCCCTGGAAAAATCCAATGTCCCGGCTGTTTAATATTCCGTTTACTTCGCTTGATCATCGCTGCTTTATTGGCATTCCAAATACGCCGCCATTTTGCACTATCGCCATAAAAACGGCCTGAAATGGCCCACAGAGTATCTCCCTTTTTGACAGTGTACAATTTTGGTGGTGTTTTTGAGGGTCTTTTCTTTTTGGTTTGTTTTGCTTTTTTCTTTCGTTTGATTTTCCTAGGCGATGCGGTTTTATATTCCTTTAACTCGATCGTAAATTCACGATCCCCTATGTCATAAGACCCTTCCTTGTGTGTGAAACTCTCAATGCTGCACGTCATATTGATTTTAGTCCCTGTCACAATCAGTCGCACAGACTTCTTTGAACGCATCATTCGTTCAATTTTCGCTATTGCATTCTCTGGTGATGGAATGCTTTTATATTCAGCAATTGGCGAATATTTCTTAGGAAATAATGAGGTGAATGATACTTGTTTAGCCGATGGTACATCAATAAAAGTCAGTTCTCCAAAAGAGGAGACCTTCACCGTTTCATTTTGTACGTTATTTGTGATCTCAAGTTCGGATGGAAGCACAGGGAATCGCAACTTCTCCTTGCCTTGGGAAATCCACAATTGATACACTGATTTACCCATCGATCACGACCCCTTTCGTTCCTGTCTGAAGCTCTACTTCCAGTTCGTCTACAAGCATTTGTCTAATTTTTTGGACAAGCGATTGCTGATCCTGTCCATTATGGAAATGCTGATCACCATTGAACTGGATGGTGATTTGTTTGTTGCCTGACGTTGTTGTATTCCCAGCTGACTGTGCTGAGGTGACTTGCTGCATCTGTGATTCTGGTAAAGGAGCAGATGCATTTGATGGATCATAGACTTGCATCCCAAGTGCCTTGGCTGCCTGCGTCAATAAATATCTCCCGCGAATGCCTCTTTCTTCTGGAATAATCCACTCGCGTTTGTTTCCTTCACCGACTCTAGCTACCTGCTCCTGAGTAATCAATCCGCCATTGGCGTAGCCTTTATAAGGACCGCCTCTTCTCATACTCCGTAATCCCGGTGTATTGAAGACTGTTCCATATCTGCCCTTAATGTAGTTAATGGCTGCTACGGCATTATGAATTGGGTTCCAAATATCATTCATGCCCTTGCCTTTATTGGAATGGAAGGTCGGTCCAATGGTTTGCATTAACCCTTTAGAAGGCGTTCCCTTCTTGGCGTTGGAATCCCACAAGTTGATGGCTTTCGGGTTACCATTTGATTCGTGCTGAGCGATTGTCATAAGACCTGGAAGCCAGCTCATCGATGTGCCAGTCGCCATCAGAGCTGCCATGAGCCATTGCTGAACACTAAGACCTGAAGCACCCATACCGCTGAACGCTCCGATTAATGAACCCGCTTGATTTTCAGCAAACTTTTTCACATCAACTGAATCGAGCCCTTTGACGACACCAATCGATGCGAATTTCCCTAGACTCATCATGACACGTGAAGGAGAATGAATGTCTAGTTCTTCTCTAAACGCCTGTTCCACTTTCTTCGCCATTTCTTTGGCAGCTTGTGTGACTTCACTTGCTTTTGAACGCATGCCGCTATTGAAGGCATCGATCATTCCTGAACCCCATCCTGGTGATTCTTGTTTGGCTTGCAGGAATGGTTGTTTGACGTGTTGATCTACGTATTGGCTTGTGCCAATTGATGTAGCATTTTGACCTGTCGCAAAGCCACTAACAGTTCCAGAACCCCAAGTTGGTGATACTGTCATCACTTGTTGGTATGGTGCTTTTACACGACTTTGCAAAAAGCTGTCTGTTCCTGTTGGTGTCATTTGCTGGCCAGTAGCAAATGCCGATACCGTTTGTTGTCCGTACTTTCCTGAATCTGATGTCATTTGATTAAATGGCTGCTGAATGTTTTTTTGCTTCCATTGATCAAGTGAAACCACCTTTTGATTCAGCCCTTGTTCAAAATCATGATTAAATTGCTCACCTATGCTGGCAGATTGGATGTTTCCATTCATTGAAACCGTTCCACCAATTGAACCGGCAGAAGCAGTTGGAGCTGCTGGAGCATTTGGCGTTATTGGAGCTGGAGAACTAGAAACTGGACTTGCTGCTCCGCTGCTGCTTGGCACAACAGACATTCCAAGATGAGAAGCAGCTTGTGCAAGCAGCATCTTCCCACGTCCCCGGTTATTTTGAGTTGGAATGACAAATTCGTTACCTGCTTCACCAATCCATGATAAGGTAGGCTGGGTGATATAGCCGCCTGTGGCTTTTTTATCAGGATCTCCAAATAAATGTTTTACTACAAAATTAATGCCATCGCCCGCTTTGTCAAAAATCTTTTTAACCCAGTTAAATGCTTTAGAAAAACCATCACTTATGGCACCAGCCACTTTTACGATCGGTGTCTGAATATTATCTTTAAACCATTTGGATAATCCATTCCATATATCTGTCACCACTTTATACGCTTCTTCAAACTTCTTCCCAATGCTATCTTTAATGGTTCCAACTGTTTCTACAAGAGGGTTCCATACATTGTTCATAAACCAAGAGGATACTGCTCCAAAAATTGATTGAATGGTTTTCCACGCATTTGATAATGCTGTCCAAATCCCAGTAGCGACTGTAACAACTGTGCTGCTTAGCGGTGTCCACACATTCTCAATAAACCAGCCTGCTACTGCACTGAATGTTTCTTGTATCCACGTCCAGGCATTGACTAGACTTGACCAGATCGTGGTTGCTACTGTAACGACTGTGTCGCTTAGCGGTGTCCAGACGTTTTCGATAAACCAGCCTGCTACTGCACTGAATGTTTCTTGTATCCATGTCCAGGCATTGACTAGACTTGTCCAGATCGTGGTTGCTACTGTAACGACTGTACCACTTAGTGGTGTCCAGACGTTTTCGATAAACCAGCCTGCTACTGCACTGAATGTTTCTTGTATCCATGTCCAGGCATTGACTAGACTTGTCCAAATCGTGGTTGCTACCGTGCCAACCGTGCTGCTTAATGGTGTCCACACATTTTGGATAAACCAGTCTGCGACTGTAGACCACACTTCAACAATTTGATCTTTGATTTCAATGGCTTTTTGACCAATCTTTTCAAATCCGCCACCATCAAACCATTTTCCAATTGTTTCACCGATAGATTCTCCGCCCATACTGCCAGCGATGCCGCCTACTAGGCCGCCGATGGCTGTGCCTACTCCTGGTACTACACTTCCAATAGCTGCACCTGCTGCTGCACCTGCCATCCCTCCGGCGATGCCGCCTCCAGTCGCACCGATCTTTTCACCAGCATTCTCTTTTTTCATACCAATTAGATTTGTTGCACTAAGTACACTGCCTAGAATAGGTACTTTCTTTAATAATTTGCCGCTCCCTTTACCGATATTTTTCAACGCATCCCCTAATTTACTTGGAGGTCTTCTATTCATTTCGGTTCTTGTTGTGGCATTTGGATTTCTAGGTTGTCTTGATGATTGACCATTTCTATTTTTGGTTTTAGTAGATCCTCCCCTGCTTAAACCTCTTGCACAACAGGGACAACAACTATTGCGAAACAAACCTTTACCACCTCGCGGCTTAGATTTCTTATTGGGAGCTGAATTTGATGGTGTGGATGTTGGTGCTGTTGTTGGCGCTGTTGTCGGCGCTGTTGTCGGCGCTGTTGTTGGCGCTGTTGTTGGCGCCGGAGTGGTACTGTTATTTTCACTTGATTGATCACTTGCACCTAAGAGTCGATCTAATCCAGTTTTCACCAATTCATCTAGTTTTTTTTCAGGATTAAATTTAATCTTCTCTTTTATTCTTCCAATTACATCTTGCTTGTACTCTTCCATTTTATTTTCAACCCAAGGAAGTGCCTTTTCGTCCCAAAACTTTCTAGGACTTAATTTTTCTTTCACCTTGTCTGCAACATCACCTGCATATTTTTCAATTTCACTTAATCCTTTATTAGCAAGGCTCTGGAGCCAACCCTGTTTAGGTTCATCCGTTTTAACCGACGGACTAACAGCCTCAGGTTCTTTTTTTATGTTTTGTTCTTTCACAACTGACTCTGCCTGATCTCGTTTTTTCAACTTACTCTTTGCATTGTCTTGAACAGACACTCTGATCTCATGTTTAGCCATTGTCAAGCTTTTGAGTGTCTTTTTGATTCGTTGAATGGCAGCGGTGGCTTGGTCAACCATGTTTAATCTCATATAGTACGTTCTGTTCATGAGCTGAAGGATTGATTTTTTGATCGATGACATTTTTCCTGACAACTGATCATTCAGTTTGAACGTCAGCAGGATTGGACTTGCTTGTGATTGTTTCAAGCGATCTATACTGGATTTAATGACATCTAGTCCTTTTGCTTGAATCGATATGACCATCTGTTTCGGTATCATGTTCAGCTGGTTTGTTAATGATTTGAGATCACGATAGATTCCTTGATCTAGCTTCATGGATAATACAGAAAACCTTCTCATCGATAAATTGAGGTTCCTTAGCTTCTTTTCATCCATTTCCAGGCTTATTTTCACCGGTTTTCTAAATGGTTTGAGCTGCTTCTCAAACGTTTGAAATCGTTTTTGAATGCGCAACAGCTTCTTTGATACTTTGTCTTCTAATTCAAATCGTGCAGTGAGCTTCGCCAGTTTATTTCCCTCCTTTCTTTGCTTCTTTTTCTAGCATGTCGAGTTTGTAGCTGATGAGTCCGAATAGGAATGCCTTAAATTGTCTTGGTGCTTCATATAAATCGAGGAGTTCTGATGGGGAATAGTGAAGCTCATGCATGGCGTAATATAAAAACACCGCTTCCTTATCCCCATCTTTTATTAGTTTTTTGCTGCGTCTTCTAAATCTTCAATTTCGTCTTCAAATCCGTTGATTTCAATGGCTTTGTTTAACCAGTTTGCGTATTCACCGCCGACAGATAAAACACGTTTTGCAACTTCAACTGGATCTTGTGTGCTGTAGGCTTCTCTTAATTCCTTTGAGCGGAAATCTGGATAAATCGTCGATTCAATGGCAATCCGTGCATAGAAGCGCTGGCTGTCTAAGTCTTTCACACGGCCTCTGCCTTTGACATTTTTGAACGTGGTGTTTTCTTTTTCCAGTTCATCAATACGTTCCGTGGTAATCGCTTTGAAGACAAAAGGAATGACATTCCCTTTTTTATCAACAAAACGCTTAGAAATTGGCACTTTAACCTCTTCTGCTTCTACTGTTTGTCCTGGCATAAAAAATGAAAGATCAAATGTTTGTTTTTCGCTCATGTTTAAAAACTCCCTTTTGTTTGTTTTTTGAATACAAAAAAGCACATCCATTTTTGAATGTGCTTTCCAATCTTTTCATGTATAATTGAGTACGTACAATTGAACGGCTTGCTCAAGGGCGTCTGGCTCATCCCCGATAGGAAGGGGGTGATGCTCATGTCAACGTTCCAAGCGATTTCCCTAATGCTTTTATTCGGGATGTTTATCCTTGCTTTGTTGACGTATATAAACAAAAAATAGACTCCCCCTTGAGCTTTGGTAGGTGAAAGGGAAAGTCTATCCTTAAAACTATCTAATTGATAAGCCAGCCCCTTGAAGGGCCTCATTGTACATTGCCGGGATGTTAGCGCATCCTGGCTTCTTTTTATTGTATGCAAATCGCTTTGCATGTAAACATAATTTTGTGTGTCATTGAATGCAATGTGCATTACAAATGCATTCATTTTTCATTACATTTGCATTATAGCATAATAGCTAATTAATTAGCTAATTTCCTCCACATTTCTTAGAAAGAATTCTTCAGCTTTTCAGGCAGATCAAAGTCTTCAAATGTAAATGGAACTTCTTCTTCAAGTGCCTCTGAATCGACATCTAGTCCAGCAATTTTAGCTGAATCAAAGTTGACATCGAATAATGTCACACGCTCTGTGCCTCGGCCTGATGATTTATCATCAATTACCGCTTGAAGAGTGAAATAAGGATCTTCCCCTTTTTTCACATAGTTGAGCATGAGTTGAACGAAACGTGACGTAACTTTATAGAATGTTGCCGTTCCTGTTCCGTTTGCCCCAGTTGTTTTATGGCCAGTCATTCGGCGGCCCATTACGTTCACTTCTGATTTATTTTTCTCCACGTTTGCTTCAAACGTTTTGATAAAGGCAAGCTCCTCACCTTCTAAGAAAAGACGACCTTCTTTACCTGAGATTGTATTTTGTGCTTTAAAAGCCATCTTACTTCACCTCCACATTGAAATAGAATTTTTCTGCTGCGTCTACTGGCTGTACTGCTAAATCAATGATAAATCCATCACGATCTTCATTGAGGCCAATGACGATATCTGTTTCTGAGTTAAAGCCTGTAATGCCGCTTCCATCTTGAAGTTGTGTGAGATACTGTGTAATCAGTGTTTTCACAAGCTGCACTCCATCATCAGATGCTGGAATGTCATTGCCATTGGCTTTGCGTAATTTAATCAAATTTTTCAGTTCAAATGTTAAATCATTGTTGATTGCATCTAGCACACGGATGATTTTGTTTTTCGCCATTTGCTGGTTCTTTTCAACCGTGAAGCTTGTCAAAGAGTTAATATCTTTTTCAACACTCACCGTGCGGTCTCTTGCATCGAAAGTGAAAAGAAACTCTCCTTGTGATAAACGGTATTCTACTTGATCATTATCAAGACGCTCTAATGTATCGACTGCGCCTTCGTATTCAACAAAGGTCAGTGACTGATTAAAATTCGCTCCTGCACTTGCTCCTGCGACCCAAGCAGTTGTTTGAGCAGGCGTGAGTTCTGTTCCGTCTTCTAAAACAACACCGCTTGTGACATTGATGATTCCTTCTTGATCAGCTGCATAGTTAGCCACAACGCCTTGTACCTTACGTCCTTGCTTATCACGTAAACGCTCAATAAATGACGCGAATGTTGCTTTTAATTGCTCACTATTATCGACTGGGAGTGCAATGACATCAAAGTATTCCGTTTCAGCTGCTTCTAGGAAAGCTGTATAATCTGCGACACTTGCCACACCGTTTTTCCCGCCGCTTAACGCCGCTCCAGCAGTAATGACCGCTTCGCCTTCACCAGAAAATTGAACGTATTTGTTTTTCACAAGATCTTTGACATCTGTAACCACCTGTTTATCGACAATATCTGTTCCAAGATAGGTGATGACGTCACGTTTTGTGCTGTCGAGTACATTTTCTGCCACTTGAATGGTAATCTCATTTCCTTTTTGACCACCGTAATTGGCAGTGACCACAAAATTTTCTGCGATTTCCGCTTTGGCTGGCTCTCCTTCGTTTAGGCGGTAAAGCAAGACCGTTTGCGCTTTTTTCTTCGCTTCACGGAAAAGAAGAAGTGACTTATCATCAATGTTGAGCCCGACCTTTTTATTTAAGTCTTCCATATCGGAAACGGAAATAAAGGTTTTTGGTTCTCCCCAGCTCATGACAAGAGGAAGTGCAACTGTTCCTCGCTCGCCTAAAGTAATTCGCTGCTCTGCTGTTGTTTTAAAATTAAAGTAAATGCCAGGACGATTTTTCTCTGTACCTGGTGTAAAAGTGCCTCCGTTCATCCTTTAAACCTCCTTGGACAAAAAAGCATCGATGTGCTTCTTTGCTTCTGTTTTTGTAATTGGTTGATGTTTGATATAAAAAAGAGCACCTTCAAGGATTTCTGGTTTTACCCCAAAAAGATCCTTACTGTGCTCTTTTAAGGCTTCAAATGAAAAGCCAAATTCTTTTTCTTCGCCCGCTGTTTGATCGAGCTGTGTTTTTTTAGTCTTGCTCACGTTTGATCACCCCATCTGAAAAGTTGATATCTTCTAGGCTTGGCTGTTTATCTCGGTTGTACCAATAGCTGCTATCCCACGTCAGGACAATCGCTGCTACACCTTGATCTATGATTCTTGTTTCCACTCTTTTTATGCGGACATAATCATCAAGCACCTCTCCATCTTCACTGATCATCTGAATGATTTGACGATCAGCAAGCAATGCATCGACGACTGTTTCCGCCGCATCATGCGCTTCTTCTGTATCTATATGAAACACTTTCACTTGCAGCGAATAAGATTTCATAAAAGTAGACACTGTATCTGGACCACTAATGACAGTCACTGGCGGTACATAAACAGATGGCACTTGGAAACGCTCTGGCAGAAGACGATCATACATTTTCACTGGAAAGCGTGTGTATATATAATGCATGATTGCCCCGACTTCTTGATTCATTCCATCACCTCCCAAAATGTCGATCGATCCAGCTTTGAAGCTTTCGATCCAGCGAGTGTTCAAACATTTGTTCATAGAGCATGACGGCATGATCCCAGTACCCATTTCCTTCAATCCATTGAGATGAAAGCATCATGCCAGTACTGGCGTTTGGATCATATTCAAAGCGGCTGCCAGCCCATCTGCCAGGCACCCATCTTCGTTCTCCATTTGAAGAAATGGCATGTCCATCGTTCACGTAAGAGGCATATTCAAGCTGTGTCCCTACTTCTAGCGTGAGCCCGCCTCGGGAAGTGAGAAAGTGATTCTCCTTGTCACCTTTTTGAAAGGAATTGAGGAGACGGCCTGTATCAACAGCCTTTTCTTTGATGATTTCATCTTGAATGATGTCTAAAAACTGTAAGCCCATTTTCTGTAACCACTCTTGATATTGCACTGTTAAGCCGCCACTATTCGCCTGCTGGAGCTGGGATAGCAGCCGGTCAAGTCCATCAATTTTCATAGATTTTCCTTTCTGACGGCCATCACTTCCATGTGATGATTTTTCACTCTTTTTGGCTGCTGCAACTTGAGTGAGATGCCGTTCCACACCATTTTGTCATGCAAGCGAATGTCGCTTGCTAAAGGAAAATGGATGAGATAGGACTGATAGATGACTGTATTCGGTTCTTCTTGCACGAGTGACTGGCTTTTTTCTACGACATAGCAAGCCACATCTCTCATACTTGGTGTATCAGGATAAGTGAGGTCCGTTTGCAGATCCCCTGCTGGTATACCAAATTTGCCCCGGACTGCCCCCTCATTCTCTAAGTGAAAAAGATCACAGCGATCCGTTAATAGAGAATCATAGCTCATAATGATCTCACCTTTAAATTGGCGCTGCCGCCAGTTAATGAAGGTTCAATATAATCAACAAGAAGGGCATACACATAAGGTCTGGCTTTTACTTTGTCCACTGCCTTTGCATATGAATAATCACCCATTTTTTCTGATGTCAAGCCTTTCATCATGGATTCATCATCATTCAGCATGGCAAAATACTGGGCCATTTTTAATAAGGCGATCCTTGCTTTTTCAGGAATGGGTTGATATTTTTCATGCGTAAAATCGTGCCCGACAATTTGAAATACCGCTGCTTCTGCTTCGATAATATCTGCCGTTAGTCTCTCTACAGAACGATTTTTCACGCGGTCAAATACCGAATAGGCTTGTAGTTCCTCAGCAGAAATGATCATAGCCTGCTATCACCTACTCTTTCACTTTCATTACTTTGGCTACAGCATCCTCTTCCTCAAATTTGCTGTCGAGCTTTGCTGTCAGAACAATGATAAACTTACGGCTGCGAATATCTTTTTCTACTTCAATACGAATATTGCGAGAAAAACCTACGATAATGTTTTTCGGGTGTGTCAGTAAAATATCTGATACGTCTGTACCCGCTTCATCATATGGCTGCATATTGGCAAGACCTTTGACCGGAACACCAAATGCCGAAGAAAGTCCGCCTTGAATCGCCGCATCTCCTAGACCTGTCTGACGGTTTGCTACTTGATCCTTCCACTCGACCTCTAAACTTGGAGATGTGTAGAAACGGAAATCCTGAGGTACACGTAAATATTTTGACGGCATCGCTTTATAGGCTTGTTTGAACATTTGACGGCTAATTTCCGCTCCATTCGCATCAACAATATGAGAAACTGCCTGTTTTCGTACGCCATCCATTTGGGCTAAAAATGGATCTTGTGATGTTGTATCACCATTGACGATCAATTCTTCAATATCGACTGCTGCTCGTTCCGCCAGCATTTGCATAATGGTCTGCTGAATTCCGTCTTTTTCAATGTTGTTTTCAATGCTGTCGTACGTCATATGAATTTCAGCAATGACTTCTTTTGCATTGAGCTGGACAGTGCTTGTCGCTGGGACAACACGGTCTTTTGCATCAAGCGCTTTCCCTTCTTCTGCTGGGCGTAAAATACGCTGGCCAAAGCCGATTTTTTCGATTTTTTGTGAATCACTTTCCATTGGAATGATTCGTGCATCATTTAAAACGGTTGGTGTATTTTGCATCATTCTAATGAATGTGTTGGATTGGGCTGCGTTCATGAGACCGCCTGTTTTTAAGCTGGCAAGTGTCATTTCAGCCTTGCGAATCAACTCTTGATTTCTCACACTTTTTCCTCCTTATTTAGGCTTATAGTAAGCCATCCCATATGGGCTTTGTCATATCATTTTGTGTATCGTGGTTTGTTTGTTTAGAAATGCCCCGCGCTTTTTCAAGCATGTGAATCCGCTCTGAAATAGGCAGTAGCTGCTGCTGAAGCACTTCCTGAATCGCTGCTTTTTCTCTGCCTGCTGATTTCTCTAGGGAAGAGAGCTGATGACGAATTGGCGCAACCACTTGCTCCAGCACTTTTTGTACAGGTTCTTCTTCACCTGTTTGATCTGTCCCTTGTTTATCCGCTTGTTGTAAAACGTTGTCGATGGCCATTTTTGCTTTTTCTAGTTCGCGTACTTGATCAGTTGTTAATCCGGCATCTTGCTTTTGAACGGATGCTGGTCTTTCGCCAATCGTTTGGAGGACATCATTTGTTTTCAACACATCCTGCACGATTGGAATCAATTGTTCAAGTGCCGCTCTTACGCTAGACTCATCACCATCACTTAACTGCAACGTTTCCAGCAGATGATCTAAAACGCTCCAAAATTGTTGTGGCATATTTGCACCTTCCTCTTTCAAAAAGAAATTTTTCAGCAAAGAAAAAAGCCCTCTCTCGTTCGTTTCTTGAGATAGGAGCTGATCGTGTTCCTCTATTGCGATGATGTCTGCTGTTCCAGCCATTGAGTAGCCTGTAATGTGGCCTTGCTGAATTTGGTCCCAAATATCTTGTGATGCCTTTGTCACAAGTACCCAAGATCCTTTTTGAATCAGCTCCCCGCCTACTTCAAAATCCGCTGGGGCAATGTATGATTCGACGACTTCACCAACACCCTCTTGAAAATCATGCTGTTTATCAATGTGACGGGCATCTTTCATAAAACCGTGTGCTGCTCTTTCAATTTCTTTGGCCGACATAAAGTCTTGATGTGCATCAGGTGTATTCGGTTCATACACGACGCCATATACGAGGCGATGCGCATCCTCTGCCTTCGTCAGGACGCTGACTTCCTTTTGAAAGTCAGGCTGCTTTTTCTTTGCTTTCATCAAGAAAAATTTCTTTTGGTTGGCGGCCCTGTCCACATAGGAAACATGTGTAATTTTTGCGTTTTTTAATTCCCTTGGCATATGTTCACCCCCTTTCAAAAAAAGCTCACGTCCTGCTATTTCTCCAGCTGGTTTGGCTCAGATGGTGACAGCCCATCAGCTGTTTTTATGCGGCTTTCTAAAGGTCGGTGGTAGAATTCTTCCGGCCATTCCTCTAACGTCTTGCCAAGAATGCGGCCTGCTAGATCTCGTAAATCGTTTGGCGATACTGCCCCAGCCTGAATAAATGGTGTCAGAACCTTCGCTATCTCTAATGGATCTCTAAAGTCAGGACCATTTAATAGAAAGCGGACATGCCATATATCTAAATCCGGGAGAAAAAGAGTATTGAGTTTCCCTGTAATAAGATGCCGCTCTGGCTGAAATACTTGCTCCTCCGTTGTTTTACGTGCGGTATCTGCCGTCGCCTTGTTATAATCTTGAGACTCACCTGTGTAAATAGGCGGCAGACGAAAAGCGGAGCGGATTTTGTTTCTCGTCTTTTCATCGTATTCTAAAAAGAGCGCATCCTCTTGCAGGATTTCCGCCAAGGATTTAAAGTTCACTTTGACATTTGATACATCTTCTTCACCTGTTAATCCTTTTTCTGTCGGAAGCCCTTCTACTTCAAGCAATAAAAACTTATGCGCATGGTCAGAGCCTTCAATATCATCCATATAATCTTGTAGCTGCTGATAAGAAGTCTCTGACAGCATGCCGTTTTCGACAATGATGGCACCAGGTACGTGCCTTCCTTGCTTAAAATAAAGATAATTCAGCTCTTCTGCTTTTCGTGCGCCATACATATTGACGATGTTGCCAATCCAGCGGGGAATCCCATACGTCCCACTGCCAATTTTAAAATGAATGACTTCTGTTGCTTGAAGCGGTTCTGGTGTAGCATCATCGTACTTGCCTGTTTCACAATTTAATATGCGCGGATCACCATACTCCTTGAAAAAGACTTTCTTCTCATTGATGACCTGTACATATTTTCGGAATCGTTTCTTGCGATTCATCGTCTTCATTTCGCCGTTTTCTGTATAGCGGAATTCGACGTCGACTGGCTCACTCAGCTTGCAAATGCGGATATGGAGTGCATCCAAATACTCGATTCCTGCCGGCTTTCCTTGTCCATCCCGCAGCACCTCTAAAAAGCCATTTCCTGTTTTCTCCCGGTCTTCTAGGACATAACCAAGAATCACGTCAGCAGACTCATCATAGTTCATGTATTTCGTAAACTCTTCGAGTCTTGTCCATTCCTGCTCGGCTGTCTTCTTTTTGACCGGTCTCACATCTTCCGCATTAAAATCAAAGGCGTATTCCACCCCAAATCCAAAGCCTAAAATGTTTGTTCGATATGCATCTATACATTGCTGAAGAATCGTTGAGTATTCTGCCATGCTTTTTAATTCATTAATATGGTAGGGCGGGGGGACAATGTCATCTTTTTCGTATGAAAATTCATCCTCATACATTTGTTTTGTATGATCAGACATGTTGGCCTTCATAATTGTTGCTTTCAATTGTTTCATTGTATGGACCTCCTCTCTCTGTTTGGACGGACACGCTCCGAGACGGTCTGTTTCAAATCTGTCACCTCATAATCATCCAGCGCATACCAAATGGCGGATAATGTGTGTGGATCGATTTGAAATTCATCTTCCTCTAAGCGGCCGTTCTTATCTGCCTTATAGGTTAGTGATTGAAGTTCATAGATGGTATAAGGGCAAGCATCAGAACAAATGATTTTCTTAAATCGTTTGATTTTCTTTGTATATTGCAAACGTGACCCTTGGAACTTATGTGCAGCGACCATTTGAAATCCGCGCTGCCGAAAATAGTGAATCGTTTTAGGCTCTGCTGCATCTGCCTTAATCAGTTCCTTTGATTCAACAAATTCTTTCAGATCAACAGCTGTTTCATCATCCGTTTTCCCGCGGTCGTAATATTCCCAATAAATATATAAGTACTTTTTTTCATGATCGACAGCTAACCGAATGAGCGCATTGTAGGATTCAACAAATCCAAAATCCATCCCCGCTCGTTTCAGCGGTCTTTCAATCTGCCGGATCGCTTCTAATACGTCAGCATGCTGTCTGACCTCAAATTGCGGAAACACTTTTGTGCCATTGATACCGAAGTATCCTTTCCTTGCAATTCGATAAAGATCTGGATCGTATTCTTTCAGCTCATCCAGCTGCTTGACATAGCTTTTAGGAAGAAATAGATTGTCTTCTGCTGTTGAGTGGTGATAGTACGTATCTTTTATCACGATGGTTCGCTGCTTGTATAAGGTTTCGTCATCAAGGACAAAGCGTTTTAGCTGCTCATCTCGAAAGAAATGTCTGTACGTCCAATTATCCTGACCAACGGGATTCGTCGATAACATCATATAAAGAGGTAAAACCGGATGTCTCAGCCTTCCAAGCAGTTCTTTAAACCCTTCATAAGAAACCTCGGAACACTCCTCAATCCAAATAATCGAGATATTGTTGATCGACTTCAATTTCTCAGGCTTGTCCAGCCCTTTAAATAAAATGCTGCTGCCATTGCGAAAAGTGAGTGCAAGCGGTGAACTGCGGCACTTTACTAGATGATCGATGCCAAGATCGCTGACGATTTCTTGTAAAAGAGAATAGGTCGACTCCCGGTGCGTATCATACACTTCTCGAATGACAAGTGCTGTCCGTTTTTCCTCAAGCAGCTTTAAGATCAGCTTTAAAGCAATGTGATAGCTTTTGGATGAGCCATAGCCGCCTACTAAAAACTGAAACTTTTGATTCCAATCGAACAAAAAGTGTTCAAAGTGAGGATTGACTTCTTTTTCAATCAACGGCGTCATGCATCGTCCTCTTTTCTTTTGATCATGATATGAAGATCTTCTTCTTTTTCCTCACGAACTGCTTTTTTTGTTTTTTCGATTGTCAGCTCAATTTGCTTCAGCCTTAATCTTCGTTCATCTTTCGCGTGAGCGAGCTCTTCAAACTGTTTAATCAGCCGTCTTAGCTCTCCCATTGCACGAGATTGGGCATTTAAAAAAGTGGCATGCCGATCCCATGAAAATTGAAACGAAAATTCCTCTGCCGTGATCTCTGGCTCTGGATGAATGCCTTCACCTGTTTCTTCCTCTAATGAAGAAGGCAAGTACGTCGCCTTTTTCAGTTCTTTGATCATGTCATCTTGATCTGCTACATGCATGATGCGCTGCGCTCGAATAATGGCTGCGTATTGAATTTGAATTTGATCCCAGATGATATCAAGAGATGTGCGCCCATCCATTTTTTCCATGATTTCAATCGTTTCATCTGAAAGAAATTGATGAAAGATCGAGTGCGCCTGCTTTGACGGTGTTTTTTGTCTTTGCCAGCCATATCGTCTTTTCCATGATTTGACGGTATGGATGGAGACGTTGTAATGATCCGCTAGCTGCTGGTACGTCATCCCTTTCATATAATCCTGCTTAGCCTCTATCCGTTTATCTTTCATTTACATTCACCTGCCGCCTCCTTTTAGTTCGAATGATTCCCTGAAGAGGAATCATTTGTGCCGGGCTAGCAAACATTCGTTTGGTCTTTCTAACTATAGGTGGCAACTGTAAGACAAGCTTTTGAAGATTGAGTGATGAAAGAAAAAACGCCTATTCAGCAGCTTTGAATAGGCGTTCTTGTACTTTTTTGGACATTTTGGTCCGAGCTCTTTCCATATGTTTTTGGACTGTTCCTTTTTTTACATCTAGCATAATCGCAATCTCGCTAAATGATAGCCCCTGCGTTGTGTGCATAAAAAACACGTCTTTCTCTCGATCTGTTAAAACAGACAAAGCTTCATCGATTCGCCTTTTGTCCCGCTCACTTACCTCTCTTTCTTTCTCTTGAATGAGGGTGTATTCATGTGATAAAGCCTCTAATACTTCTGGATTGGCAAGAATGGTGCGCTGATACACAGATCTTCTGTCTAATCCTCTGCGTGCGCCTGGCTCTCTGCCGATTTGAAGCCATTCCACCACATATTCTAAATCACTGACCATACTGGCGACCATTTTTTGATCATGTTTGTCCTGATCTGACATCTGTTTCTCTTCTTTGTCTTTTAATTGTTCATATCGTTTTCTGGCATCTTTTAAACTTCTTTTATATTCAATCAGTAAATCTTGCATCTGTGCTCTCTCCCTTTTTTATGAAAATAAAAAACGGACACCAATCAGCCCCTTTCTATAGGGTCTTGATCAGTGTCCGCAGGCTTTCCGTCTTGGACTTATTCAGTTGTTCTTGTTCATCAGGCTAGCTGATTTTAAAACCAATCTCGTGATCGACTCTTGCAAAATGTCCTTTTGCTGTTTGAATAATCGTTTTTCCATGCTCAGGTACATCCATCATATAAGCCGTTCCTACGTTTCCATCTAACACAATGACTTGAATCTTTCCTTTTTCCATTTCACCGACAAATGTCTGGTTTTCTTGAATCATGAGTTGTTTTGGCTCATTCATATGCTTGTCTCCTTATTTGGTGGTGAGGATCTCATATCATCACCCATCGTATTTAAAATGATTTCCATTCGAGGACGCATGCTATAAAACTGTGAAACTCTTAATTCTACAATCTGTAAAGAGGCGTCATCGGCAATGGCATGAAGTGCTTCTTGTATATGCTGCAAACTTGGCTGGAGAATGCTGATGTGTACTGGGCGTATCAAGCCTTTTTCTGCAGATGTACGCGTGTCTTGGCTGTTCGCTAGATCAATGGGCATATTGTAAAATAAGCGAATGTCGAGTGATAATGCGCCTTTTATTCTGCTTGAGCATTGCGCTTTTGCGGCTGCTTGAATTCTGTTTATCAATGTCTCTTTTTTGCATAAATGTTCTTTTTCAATGATAAAATGAAGGACCATGCTACGATCTCCCGTCATCCTTCGCCCACTGCCGAATGTCTTGTTCGTTTTGACCCGCATTGAGCAAACATTTCAGGAATGTCATGATTTGCTTCAATCGATTCATGTCGCATTCATCCTTTCCTTCTTATTGTCATCAACGGCTTTTTCTGCCATGAGGGTCATGTATGTGCGTTTTTCTTCTGCCGTGGGGAAAGCAAACATCGGCTCTTTTTGATGAAAAGTGATCCAGCCGCCAGCTTGTACTAGGCAATGCTGTGCTTCTTTTCGGGCATCAAATGTCATCTGATGTCTCATCATCATCAAATCCTTTCTCACGATCCTCGTCCTCTAATCGATAACCATTTCGGGACATTTCATATGGCCAGTAACGTTTTGGATAGCCGAAATCATTCATTTGTGTCACCATCGGATGTTCGATATTCATTCTGTTTGTCTCCCCTTTTTAAGAACGGTCTTCTTCAAGAATATTACTCTTTTTGTGTAACTTTTGACCAAAAAAAAGCTCTTGAACACCGATATTTAGCAAATCTGCAATATGCTTGGCTATTTCTAAGCTGGGCTTTGTTCGGCCCATTTCTATATTTGCATAGCCACTCGTGTACTTATATCCAAGTTTTTTCGCCATATACGTTTGTGTTTTTCCTTGTAATATTCGTTCTTCTCGTAAATTTTCAAGTTTCATGTTTCCACCTCTTACTCATTATGTGTAAGTTATATTCATTATGATAATATACACAAAACGAGTAAGTCAATCACATTTTTATTCTTTTTGTGTATTTATTTATCTTTTCCGTGTAATTCATGATAAAATTTACACATAATATGAAAAAAAGGTGTTTCCGATGGATAATTTGACTGGAAAGATTCTAACTGAATTAAGAGAGAGGCATGGATGGAGTAAGTCTACCGTTGCCAAAAAACTCGGATTAAAGGCGATGTCAACCTATGCTAACTGGGAGTATGGATTGAGAAAGCCCGATGGTGAAATGATTGTGAAAATTGCCGAGTTATACGGGGTCTCAACAGATTATCTTCTCACAGGTAAAAACAAAAACGCCTCTGATGACGATCTTGCAGATGATCCTGATTTGCAAATTGCGTTTAAAGCTGCCTCCGATTTTTCTGAAGAAGCACGAAGACAAACCATCGACTTTATTAACTACATTAGAGAGAAAGAGAAACAAAAAGGCCGTCAGCCAAAACAGACAGACGACAATTAAAAGATCTCTTTTCATAAAGCATCACATAGCTGGGTAGATACCCAGCTTTTTTTATGTCTCTTTTCCCCCCTAAAAAAGAATGACATATGAATAAAAAATCATGTGTTTTTTGGGTGAAATCGTCTTCCCCTACATAATATGTGACAATTTTCACCAAAAATACTCATTTTTCCACTGATTTTAGTTGACATATAATTCTATTATTATTAATATATGTATATACCAAAAAAAGGAGTGTTACCGATGAAAAAATTAATGAAAGCTTGTACATTGTCTTTAGCTGCTTTAGGTGCTCTTACGTTCTTCCAAACTGAAGGTGCTCATGCAGCTGCACAGCCTAAAGAACCAGTTATAGCAAAAGCTCCTATTATGAATAAAGTGATTACGGTGAACCGCACACTTACTGTAGGTTCTTCGATCGCTGTTTCACTTCCAGCAAGTCAAATTTCTGTCTCAGGCGCAACGTATGCCATTCAATTAGACCAAACTGCTCCAAATTTCACTTGGATCCGTGCTGTACAACGCGGTTCTGTTACAGTGTCTTACTATAATTCACTAGGTGAGCTCGTCATTAACTATATTACTGTTCGTTAAGCGATGTTTTTCATATGAAAAGGCGATGACTACATGTTCATCGCCTTTTTGTGTTTTTTAATTAAGCCGCTTACCAGTGCTTGCCAATCTCTATCTATTATGTTAACTTTTAATAAAAATAAGTTTACATATTGAGAGGGGCTTATGATGGGAAAAATAACGTCTTTGTCTTGGGAAACGATCGTGAAGAAAGCCATCAATCATGAACCGATTACGATGGAAGAAGGTCTAAAAATTCTTGAAGCAGACGACGCAGAGTTACTGCCTATTATGCATGCAGCTTATCAGGTGAGATTTCATTTTTTTCAAAAAAAGGTAAAGTTAAATATGATCTTTAACGCCAAAAGCGGATATTGTCCTGAAAACTGCGGATATTGTTCACAATCGGTGATTTCAACAGCTCCTGTTGAGAGGTATACAATGCTTGACCAAAAAACCATTGTGGCCGGTGCGCGTGAGGCGTTAAAAAGAAAAGCAGGGACTTATTGTATTGTAGCAAGCGGGAGAGCACCTTCACACCGTGAATTAGATGAAGTCACCGCAGCAGTAAAGGAAATTACTGAGACGATGCCTTTGAAGGTGTGTGCATGCCTTGGATTATTAAATGAAGAAAAAGCGAAGCGTCTGAAGGAAGCGGGGGTTCATCGGTATAATCATAATCTCAATACACATCAAGATCATCATGCTCAAATCACAACGACCCATACATATGATGACCGCATATCGACCATTGATAAGGTCAAACAGTCAGGGATGTCACCATGTTCTGGTGTCATTATTGGCATGGGCGAAACCAATCAGCAAATTGTCGAAATGGCTTTTGCGCTTAGAGCCCTTGATGCGGATTCGATTCCCGTCAACTTTCTCCATGCAATTGAAGGAACGCCTCTTGCACATCAAGAACGCACACATCCGATCAAAGCGTTGAAGGTGTTGGCACTGATGCGTTTTATCAATCCGGCTAAGGAAATTAGAGTATCTGGGGGAAGAGAGTTTAATTTGCGAACGCTTCAACCTCTCGCATTATATGCAGCGAACTCTATTTTTGTTGGCGATTATTTAACGACAAAAGGACAACAAGTTCAAACTGATCATCACATCATTGAAGATCTAGGTTTTGAAATAGAAGAATGTGCGCTTTAAAAAAGTCTGCCGATGAATCGGCAGACTTTTGAGGTCGAGATTAGAATCTTTTATGGAAATCGACAGTACCGCTTCCTTCTTCGCGGTCAAAGCTGCCAACGAACGTCCAATTAATATAGCCGCCGTCACCATTATTGACAAACGTACCATCTTCAAATACCCAAATCCCAAACGTAATACCACCATATTCAACACTATCATAGTAGACAACATTGTTCAGTCCGCTAAAGTCATGATCTTGGCTTAAGTTTTGAACAACCACGTTATAATTTTGACCTGCTTCATAGAATGCACTGTATGCCGCATTTTTTACAAATCCATCACGATTTTGAGATGATTTTACTGCTTGTTCAATTTTATCGGCAATGGCTACTGGATCAATCGAAACACTTCCATCGACACCTGTTGTCGTAGCAGCTTCAGCCTTTTGACCAAAAGTCGTAAGAGATAAAGGGACAGCAACCATTGACGTAGCAATCACAGAACTAACAAAGAACTTGCTTGTTTTCCTCATTATTTCTAACTCCTCCTTTAATTGGTATGTTTATGTACTACCCTTTTCTTTGTCACTTAAACACTAATTTAAGAAAAAACTTCTTTTTCTACCAATTAAAAGGGTGATTTTACTGTTTAAAAGGGCAAATCAACAAAAAACTACTCTTTTACAAGAGTAGTTCAGATTGTTGACAAAGGGCTAAAATGAACTTTATTTTAGCCTTTTGTCTTCTTTTCAGCGTGATAGAAAGCCTTTGCAGCCCTAGGAAGGACGAGTACTGGCGCGGAGCGAATTTGACATTCGTGAGCACCAGCACGCAGGACTGACAAAGAATGCGAGGGTTTGTCTACACGCTGAACTACTCTTTTACAAGAGTAGTTTCTTATCATTACATAAACAGAATAAATAAAATCAGACCTAGAATGATTCGGTAGATCGCAAAAGGCACCAGTTTGATTTTATTGATCAGTTTTAGGAAGAATCGAACAACAAAGAGAGCCACAATAAACGCACTCACAAAGCCAACGATAAAGAATGGAAGCATATCTGTTGTTAAGTATTCGGCATTTTTCACAAGTGTTAAGAGGCTTGCTCCCGCCATAATCGGCATGGCCATAATAAACGTAAAGTCAGCCGCCGCTCGGTGATTCAGACCAAGAATAACACCACCTGCTATTGTAGAACCTGAACGCGAGAAGCCTGGCCATAGTGCTAAACATTGAAATAGCCCGATATACAGCGCTTGTCTATACGTCATGTTATCCACAGAACTTGTTTCTGCTTTACGTTTATTGATCCAGTCAGCGACAAGCATCAGCACAGCCCCTAAAATCAAACCGACAGCGACCGTTCTCACATCAAACAAATATTTATCAATATAATCTTCAAATAAGAATCCTAAAATGACGGCTGGGACGAGTCCAACAGCAATTTGAGCGATGGTCAGCTTATGTCCGCTGCGTTTTTGTTCTTCTGTGATATTTTTCTTTAAGCCTAACAAGTTCAAAATACGATCTTTGAACACGATCATGACAGCTAAAATAGAACCTAACTGAATCACGACTTTAAATGTGTTTGCAGCCTCTGGCGTAATGATGTCTTTTGATTTTAGCCAAAGATCATCAACAATGATCATATGCCCAGTAGACGAGACAGGTGCATACTCTGTTAATCCTTCGACAATTCCTAAAACCAGTGCCACGAATAAATCCCATAGATTCATGATTTTCTTTCCTTTCAATTCTGATCTTTTGAACTGGCCAAACATCTATGTCCACATAAAGACAAGCTTTCTTTTTCGAAAGCTCGTCTTTATGATACTATATTTTTTTCTAAAAAAGATTATGACATCAAACCTTTTCTTCTTTATACAAATTGGATCGCATTTTGAACCAATCAAACAGGTGGGTCGTGATTACTTTCAGAACGGCATACGTCGGAATCGCAACAATGATGCCGACGACACTGAACAATTTACCTGCTGTTAATAGAACAAAGATAATCGTGATCGGATGGATATGGAGGTTTTTCCCCATCACCTGAGGAGAAATGAATTTCCCTTCAATGAGCTGAACCACTGTCCAGACAATGATGAGTTTTAAAAGCATCACTGGTGAAGTCACAAGCGCAATCACAATCGCTGGTGTAATCGCAATGGTTGGACCAAGGTATGGCACTACACTTGTACATGCCGCAATAATTGCCAGCAGCAACGCATAGTCAAGTCCAATAATCAGATAACCGATTAAAAGAAGAACACCAATACAGAAGCTGACAATGATCTGTCCAAGAATATAAGAGCTCAGGCGATGGTTCATTTCGTGAAGCACAATATGTGTATGTTCTCTAAATTTATTCGGAATAAATTTCAAGAAATAGTCCGGCAGTTTTTTGCCGTCTTTTAATAGATAAAACAGAATGAATGGAACCGTCACGATCGAGATGATAATTTCAGTAAGCGCTCCTAAGAAAGTGCCGACTCCGGTAAAAGTGCTTTCCAAAATCTTCGTCGCTTGACTTGACGCTTTACTTACCAATTCAGAGACGTTAAAGTTCATCGTTTTCTGCACTTGACTAATAAAGTTGCTTCCAGTTAATTGTCTAATCTGTTCTTCTACCGTATCAACGTATTTTGGCAGATTATGAAACAGACTCATCGTTTGTGCTTGTAAAAAAGGAATAATGGACACGATGGTCACTGTAATAATCCCAATTATGAGAATATATAAAAGCAAAATCGAAAAGATCCGTTTGACCTTAAATCTCTCTAATAAATTCACAATCGGATTTAATAAGTAATACACAACCCCCGTCAAAATAATCGGTAAGGCAATGGTTTTAATGAGTACAATGAGCGGTGTGAAAATAAAAGATGTTTTCATGAAAACAAGGATATTCAAACCTATTAATAGCAGGATGAGTAAAAAGAGAACAAACTTGTTATCAAGAAAAAATTTTCTAAATCGACTGCTCCACATTTGCATAGAATTCATATCTTTCCTCCAAACACGGGCTATTTTATTAGTAAATTGTACACTACTTGATCATCATTTTGTGATCATTGTTTCAGCTTTTTTTCTCGTTTCGCAATGGACATGGCCCAACCAATGAAAATCGGTTGTCCAATTAATCTCATCCATAACAAGGCTTGTTCTGTGCTCTCTTGTCCTGGAAATGGAATCCCTTCTCTCGCAGCAAATAGGTTCGCAGGGAAAATGAGCACAAGATAGACAGCGATCATTTTTGCTGCCACAACCCTTGCATTTGGAAGAAGCAGTAATACAGCCAGCAGCCATTCCAAGCATGCGGTGGCATAAATGATGCCATAGGGAAATGGCCACCCAGACATCATGCGGGCAAAGCCGCTTGGCTCTATCACATGAAAAACACCGGCTGCTATGAATAAAAGCGCGAAGGCGTATGTACTTCCTATATGCAGGATGCGCTTCATGTTCGTTTTCTCCTCCTCTCCTTCTCAAGTATTACCCGAATGAAGGAGGAAACTACCCACTTTTCGTACATTTATATTCTTTATGTAAGACGCATCAACTGAGATAAAGGTTTCATCCACTTTTCAATAAAAAGGAGATTCTTTCATACAAATGCTTTCAAAGCATGTATAATCAGAGAAAAGCAGAAGGAGGGAATGTGATGATTCGATTTGCTGTCATCGGAACGAATTGGATTACAGATCGATTCTTACAGGCTGGTGAAGGAGTGGCGGATTTTACATGTACGGCCGTCTATTCTCGGTCTGCTGAAAAAGGACAGGCATTTGCAGGCAAGTACGGCATTGATACCGTCTTTACTAATTTACAGCAAATGGCGGCAAGTGATGCGTTTGATGCTGTGTATATCGCAAGTCCAAACGCCCTTCACAAAGAGCAAGCGATGCTGATGATGGCGCATCAAAAACATGTATTATGTGAAAAACCATTGGCCTCTCACCGTAAAGAGGCTGAAGAAATGATTGCTGCTGCGAAAAAATATCAGGTGTGCTTAATGGAAGCGATGAAGACCACATTTCTGCCGAATTTTCTTCAAATCAAGCAGCATCTTGATCAACTAGGCCCCATTCGGCAAGTGATCGCTCATTACTGTAAATATTCCTCAAGATACGATGCCTACCGAAACGGTGAGATTCCAAACGCTTTTAAGCCAGAATTATCCAATGGCTCCTTAATGGACATCGGCGTGTATCTTGTTTTTCCCATCATTAATTTATTCGGACTGCCAAATCAAATGACAGCGAGAGGTTATACACTTTCTTCTGGAGTAGATGGGAGCGGTTCATTACTTTTACAATATGAAGGACATCAAGCACTTCTTTTCCATTCAAAAATCTCAACATCTCATGTATCTGCTGAAATTCAAGGGGAGGATGCTACGATGGTCATTGATCAATTCCATCGCCCTTCTCGTATCATCATCCATGATCGAAATGGACAGCAAACCGATATTTCTCTCAAAGATAATCAACCTGCTATGTATTATGAAATCGATCACTTCATTCAATGCATCAAGCAAAAAAAGGGGCAGTCGCCAGTCAATACATTTGCCTTATCTGTTCAAACCATGTCCATCATGGACGAGGCGAGAAGACAAATGGGCATTATCTATCCAGCCGACAGACAAATGTAATGAGGCATATAATGAACAAAGGGCGTTTCACAGCCCTTTGTTTGTTCATGTGAATCTAGTTTGTCGCTAATACATCGGCAAATGCTTTCACATATGGCGGAAGATCCGGCGGGCGTCTGCTTGATACAATATGACCATCTGTCACAACGGCTTCATCGAACCATTCCGCTCCAGCATTCGTCATATCATCTTTAATACCAGGTGTACTCGTTACTTTTTTACCTTTCAGGATACCAGCTGAAATGAGCACCCAGCCGGCATGACAGATTTGTCCGATCGGTTTGCTCTTTGCATCAAACGTACGGACAATGTCTAATACTTCTGGGTATCTACGCAGTTTATCAGGCGCCCATCCCCCAGGAACAAGAACCGCATCATAATCGTCTGCTTGAATGGAATAGAAGTCTGCATCTGATACAGCCGGCACCCCGTACTTCCCGATATATTCATGATTTGCTTTTTCGCCTACGAGATGGACGGTTGCCCCCTCTTCTCTTAATCGCAAAACGGGATACCATAGCTCTAAATCTTCAAAATCATCACTGACTAACGCAATGACCTTCTTATTTGATAAACGCATAACATCTCTCCTTTTCTTCGGATTTCCTCTATTGTACGAGATCATCTCTTAAAAAGAAAAGCGGTTCCCCTTGAGGAGAACCACTTTCCATTATTCACTGATCTTGAATTTTTTAATTAAGTCACGTAATTCTTCCGCCATTTGGGAAAGCGTCGTCGAAGAAGAACTAATCTCCTCCATTGAAGCCAGCTGCTCTTCTGCTGATGCCGCGATATCTTGAATACTTGCGGAACTCTCTCTCGATACGTCTGCAATTTCATTCACTGCTTTAGAAATTTGCTCAGATCCTTTTGAAAGCTCACGAACTGTCGTATTCATTTCATTGATTCTTGTCGCAATTTCTGCCGTTTGCTGGTTGATTTGTGAGAAGCTTTCTTTTGTTTGGTCTGTAATTGATAGACCATTTTTCACTTCTTCATTCACAGATTTGAACATATTTTGAGACGTTTCAATTTCAGAGACAATTTCTTTGACGAGTTTTTCAATCTCTTTTGCAGAATCTGATGATTGAACTGCTAGTTTACGGACTTCTTCCGCTACAACCGAGAAACCTCTGCCTGACTCGCCCGCACGTGCTGCTTCAATGGCTGCATTCAGTGCAAGTAAATTCGTTTGATCTGCTATACCGTTAATGACACCTAAAATGTTAGTGATATCTTTTGATTTATGCTCTAATCCGTTGATCACACTTTCAGCTTCTTTCACTGAATGGTCAATCGTTTTCATTTGGCCAACTGTCTGTTCAACAAGCTGTCCGCCTGTTTCTGCGACTGTTTTTGATTGAACCGATGATTGTGTAATGACATCAGACGTTTGTGCAACTTCATTTAGCCCTTCGTTCATTTGTTTCAAGTGGGCTGCACTTTGTTCCACCATTTCGCTTTGATTTTCGTTTCCGTTCGAGAATGTTTCAATGGATGATGTAATATGTTCGGTTGCTTTGGTCGTTTGACCTGCACTTGCCGTCAATTCTTCCGACGATGACGCCACGTTCTCAACAGATGTCTGTACAGCTTGGATGACATCTCTGAGCGACTCACTCATTTCATTAAAACTTGTACCGAGCTGACCAATCTCATCCTTTGACTGGACATCGATTTTCTCTGTTAAATCTCCTTCGCTGATCTTCTTAGAAGAGGAGACAAGCATGGAAAGTGGTTTTGTAATGGAACGGATGATAAAGAATATGAGAATACCGCCAATGATGAGCGCACCAGCTAATATAATGGCCGCCATGTTGAAGACTGGCTGCGCCGCTTCTTCTACTTCACTGACAAACATTGTACCGGCAATTTTCCAACCAGTCGCTTTATTTGTCGTGAACGCCATTTGCTTTTCTTTTCCTTCAAACAGATAACTCATTGAACCTTTGTCTTGTGTATAAAGCTTGTCTACCCACTCACCTGTTATTTTTGTTCCTGCTTTTTTCGTTGGATGTGCCACATATGTACGATCTGGGCTTCCGATAAAAGCATGACCTTCTTTACCAATATTGATACTATTAGACTCTTTGACTAGATCCGCAATGTCCAGGTTCATTGCAATAACACCTGAACCGTCCTCTAGTTTTTTAGAAATCGTCACAACAAGCGTACCAGTTGATGCGGTTGGATATGGAGCGGAAACAGACAGCTCACCGTTTTTCGCCCAACCATCTTTGTACCAATCCCGCTCAGTTGCGACATAATCAGCGGGCATTTTTTGATTAGGATATCTTGAGAACACTTTTCCATCACTTGAAGCAACAAAGATGCCTTCTGTGTCATCATTCATGCTCATGAACTGCTCAAAGCGCCCTTGAATATCAGTCGTTCCTTTTTGCCTCAGCTTTTTCTCCGTAATCCATTTGCTAAAGAAATCGGCTGCGTCTGTTTTTACTTTCACAACCTTCGTAATGTTTTTGTCCAGCTGTTCTACATTTTCCTTTGCACTTTGCATAATTTGATCATTTAATGAGGTACTCGCCGTATGATATGAAGAGAATGCCAATACGATAATTGGGCATAAAAGAATAAATAAGAAAGAGAAAACGAGCTTTTTTGATATAGATGGTTTTTTGAAATACTGTATGAAATTCATAAAAAAGAAAACTCCTTTTAATAAGATAGTATATATATCGGAAGCACTACTATGTTCTTTACTTTTTTAACTTATTAAAGTCTAGATAAGTCCAAAATACCCAAATTATGTGCAAAGAACGGAAAAACACCTGACGTCAAACGTCAGGTGTTCCAGATTATTGACAAAGGGCTAAAATGAACTTGATTTTAGCCCTTTGTCTTCTTTTCAGCGTGATAGAAAACCTTTGCAGCCCTAGGAAAGACGAGTACTGGCGCGGAGCGAATTTCACATTCGTGAGCACCAGCACGCAGGACTGACAAAGAATGCGAGGGTTTGTCTACACGCTGAAACACCTGACGGCAAACGTCAGGTGTTCCACTATGACTCTTATATTTTAAATTGTTTGATAAGCTCTCTCAGTTCTTCTGCCATTTGGGATAAAGTGGCGGAAGATGAGCTGATTTCTTCCATTGATGCCAGCTGTTCTTCTGCTGAAGCCGCAATATCTTGGAAGCCTGCGGAGCTTTCACGTGAAAGCTCTTTGATTTGATTGACTGCTTGTGAAATATCGTTTGAGCCATGAGAAAGTTCTTGGGCTGATCCGTTCATTTGTTTCATTTGTTCTGTCATTTCTGATGTCTTATCGGTGATTTTCTCAAAACTCACTTTCGTTTCATCTGTAATGTTTAATCCAGATTGAACTTCACCTGCTACTTGTTTAAACATCTTCTGAGACTTTTCAATTTCATCTACGATTTCGTTCGTCAGGCTTTCAATTTCTTTTGAAGAGCTGCCCGATTGCTCTGCAAGCTTGCGAACTTCTTCTGCGACCACAGAGAAGCCTCTTCCTGCCTCACCTGCACGCGCTGCTTCTATCGCTGCATTTAAAGCGAGGAGGTTTGTCTGGTCTGCAATGCCGTTGATGACTCCAAGAATGCTTGTAATGTCCTTAGATTTCTGTTCTAGCCCTGCAATCACAAGCTCTGCTTCTTTCACTGCTTGTTCAATCGTTTGCATTTGACCTGCTGTTTTTTGAACGAGCTCTCCACCAGCCTGAGCGGTTTTGCTAGACTCGATAGATGATTCCATCATATGAGAAGTCGTGTTGACCATATGTGATAAGCTGCGATCCATGTCGTTTAGCTGGACAGAGCTTTTTTCGATCATCTCATTTTGATGTTCATTGCTGTTTGAGAACTGTTCAATAGATGAGGTAATATGCTCAGTCGCTTGGGCTGTCTGTCCTGCACTAGCCGTTAATTCTTCAGATGAAGCAGCAACATTTTCAATTGAATTCTGTACGGCTTGAATGACTTGTTTCAGCTTTGCCGACATATCGTTAAAGCTCTGTGCAAGCTTGCCGATTTCATCGTGTGTGCGCACCTCGATATGTTGGGTGAGATCCCCCTGACTGATTTTCTCAGCCGATTCAGAGAGCTCTATGAGTGGTTTTCGGATCGATTTAATAATAAAATAAATCGCGATTCCACCGATGACAATCGCAGCAGCCAAGATGATCATGGTTAAGTCAAGCACTGGCTGTGCGGCTTCTTTTACTTCGTTGACATACATTGTTCCCGCGAGCTTCCAGCCTGTTGCTTCATTTGTGTCATAAAACATTTGCTTCGGCTGTCCGTTGAATTCATATTCGAAACTGCCTTTTTTATTGTGATACATCTTTTCGATGAAATCGCCTGTCAGTTTCGTCCCGGCCTTTTCCGTTTTATGAGCAATGTAACGTTGATCTGAGGTAGCGACAAACGCATAACCTTCTTGACCAATTTTGATGCTGTTTGTATCTTTCACAATCGTGTTCAATTGTACATTTATACCAATGACACCAGAACCATCTGCTAACTGTTCTGATATTGTGATGAGCAGGTCATCTGATGACTTGTCTGTAAAAGGATCTGAAATGATGAGTTTGTCATCTCCCATTGATTGTTGAAACCATGGTTCATTTTTTGCGCTTTTGGCACTGCCTTTATGAATCTCGGAATATTCAGTTAGTTTACCATTCTGATCTGCAACAAATACTTCTACGACATCGTCGTCTGTTTCCGATAGTTGCTCTAATTTCACCTTAAGTAAATCCTTATTTTTAGAGGCCAATTCCTTTTTTTTCACCGATTTAGATAAATATGAAACAATATCAATTTTAGGCTGGACATCTTTATTGATCAGTTCATTTAATTGATTCACACCATTTGCAGCGCTAGACATAATCTCATCATTGAGAGACTTAGATGCCACTTCATAGGAAAATGCGGCCAACACAAGAATGGGCACTAGGAGAATCGCTAAGAATGCAGTAATTAGTTTCTTTGACATCGTAAAGTGCTTAAAAAAGTTGATTTTTTTCATGATTCTACTCCTTTTGGTTTATGATTTGGGATCATCCCCCTCTATTCTTAGGTAATACGGATTATTTTTCAAGGTGTAATGTTCAAAAAACCACCAAAATAAGCATATTTACCTATTTCCTTCGTTATATTCAGTTCAAAAAAGAACCCCCTAGCCGGAGGTTCTTCAGATTGTTGACAAAGGGCTAAAATGAACTTGATTTTAGCCCTTTGTCTTCTTTTCAGCGTGATAGAAAACCTTTGCAGTCTAGGAAGGACGAGCACTGGAGCGGAGCGAATTTGACATTCGTGAGCACCAGAGCGCAGGACTGACAAAGAATGCGAGGGTTTGTCTACACGCTGAAGAACCCCCTAGCTGGAGGTTCTTTTCATTTTGTTTATTCGACTTTAAATTTGCTAATCAAATCACGTAATTCTTCTGCCATTGAAGAAAGGGTGGCAGAGGATGAGCTGATCTCTTCCATTGATGCCAGCTGTTCTTCAGCTGAAGCGGCAATGTCTTGAATATTGGCGGAGCTTTCACGTGATACGTCTGCAATTTCACGGACAGCCTCAGAAACATGTGCAGATCCTTTTGACAGCTGGACAACTGTTCGATTCATTGTTTGGAGCTGATCTGAGATTTCTTTGGTCATGTCGAAAATATTGTGGAAGCTGACTTTCGTTTGTTCAGTAAAGCTTAAGCCTGATTGAACTTCTTGATTTACTGCTGTGAATACTTCTTGTGATACATCAATATCTTGAACGATTTCTTTGATTAAGTTCTCAATTTCTTTTGCTGAATTGGCAGATTGAACAGCAAGTTTTCTTACTTCTTCTGCTACAACGGAGAAGCCTCGACCAGATTCGCCAGCTCTTGCTGCCTCAATCGCTGCATTCAGCGCAAGTAAATTCGTTTGATCTGCGATGCCATTAATGACACCAAGAATCTGGGTGATATCTTTTGATTTGCTTTCCAGCGCACTGATGACATTCTCTGCTTTTTTCACTGATTGATCAATCACGTTCATTTGAGAGGCGGTTTTTTCTACTAGCTGTCCGCCTTCTCCTGCAATCTCTGTTGATTTGATGGATGAAGCGGTAATCGATTCAGCCGACTCATTCATGTGCTGAAGGCCTCTGTTCATTTCTTCTAACTCTTCTGAGCTTGATTCCACTTTATCATTCTGGCTTTCGTTACCAGTAGAGAATTGTTCAATGGCTAATGTAATATGCTCTGTTGCTTTACTTGTTTGTCCTGCGCTTGCGGTCAGTTCTTCTGATGAAGAAGCGACATTTTCAACAGAGGTTTGGACGGCGCCAATGAGGGATCTTAATGAGTCAATCATCGTATTAAAGCCTTTACCAACTTGTCCTATTTCATCATCTGATTGAATCTGAAGTTTATCACGTAAATCACCATCGCTGACCTTTTTCGAGAAACGGGCAAGATTGGATAATCTACTTGAAATAGAGCGGACAATAAAGAAGATGAGGGTTCCTGCTACGATCAGTGTCACACTGAACACAATAATGGCTGTATTGAAAACGGGTTTAGCTGCATCCTCTACTTCTGATACGAGCATCGTTCCGCCGATTTTCCAGCCGGTTAGTTCATTGGTGACATACGCCACCTTTTTATCTGTTCCATTGAGTGTATAGCTGCCGTTTCCTTGTTTGTTTTTAAAAATAATGTTCGCCAAATTCTCATTGACTTTGCTTCCTGGCTTTTGGGTTGGATCTGCTAGCACGGTTTTATCCTGCTCCATGATGAAAGCATATCCTTTTTGACCTATTTTGATTTCTTTTAGCTTTTGAATGAGGCTGTCAATTTCCATATCAAGACCAATCACTCCTGAGCCATCTTTCGTTTTTTGGGCAATGGTGATCACCATTTTACCTGTAGATGCTGCGACATATGGCTTCGTGATAACTTGTTTACCATCAGCACTCATGGCCTCTTGATACCATGGACGCTCTCTCGGATCATAGCCTTCAGGCATTTTTTGAACTGGGTATTGCATGAACAAGCCCTTTTCTGAACCTGCATAAATGGCCGAGACATCTTTTTCATTAATTTTTCCATATTGCTGCAATTCTTTAATGGTAGCTTTTCTATTTTTTTCTTGAAGATTAGCCGCTTTGAAATCATCTGTAAACAGAGTCACAGCCTCTGCCTTGTTCCCAATATTCTCATCGATTAAGGTATCAAATGCATTGACCTGACTCATCGCACTGCCCATAATCTGTTTGTCCAGCTCTGTCTTTGATGTGAAAAACGCACTAATGGTCAGTGCAACAGTTGGCAGTATGAGGACAACCAAAAAGGCAATAACTAATTTTTTAGAAATGGATGGTTTTTTGAACCATTGGATCATTTTTCCCATTTTCTCTTTCCCCCTTTACTTCTCTAAAGTTATTATCGGATGAAAGGTTTATTTTTAGAGGGATGGAAATGATGTTTAAAAATAAAAAAAATACCCAGACAATTCTGGATATTTTTTCATCGTTTTTTAATCAATTTTAAATTGACTTGTCAGTTCTTTTAGTTCCTCAGCCATATTGGCAAGTGTTACAGAAGAGGACGAAATTTCTTCCATAGATGCCAATTGTTCTTCAGCAGATGCCGCAATATCCTGAATGTTCGCCGCACTTTCTCTTGAAACTTGACGCATCTCCTGCATGGCTTGTGACACAAGTTTTGATCCGCTTGATAGGTCAACCGCTGTATCATTTAATTGGGTGAGCTTTTTCGACATACCTTCTGCCGCCTCATAAATGTTCTGGAAGCTTTCTTTTGCTTCTTCTGTCATCCCAAGCCCTGCATTTACTTCTCGGTTAACAGCTTTGAACATCTCTTGAGATTTGGAAATTTCCAACACAATTTCTTGGATCAGCTTTTCAATTTCTTTCGCTGAATCTGCGGATTGGACCGCTAGTTTTCTGACTTCCTCTGCTACGACAGAGAAGCCGCGCCCTGATTCACCTGCTCTTGCTGCTTCAATGGCTGCATTGAGTGCAAGTAAATTCGTTTGATCTGCGATGCCATTAATGACATTTAAAATGCTCGTAATATCTTTAGATTTGTATTCTAATTCTTTCATGACTTGTTCTGCTTCTTGTACAGATGTGTCGATATGTTTCATTTGATTCGCTGTGCTTTCAACGATACGTCCGCCTTGTCCGGCCGCTTCTGTCGATTGAATGGAGACAGCAGTCACTTCTGATGAAGTTTGTGACATACCTTGTAATCCTTCATTCATCGTGACAAGCTGATTCGTGCTAGATTCGACTTTCTCATTTTGTGCTTCATTCCCATTTGAGAATTGTTCAATCGACATTGTGATATGCTCTGTCGCCTGACTCGTTTGGCTGGCACTAGCGGTCAGCTCTTCTGAAGCTGAAGCCACATTGTCAACAGAATGCTGGACCGCTCGAATGACTTCACGTAAAGATTCACTCATCTTGCTAAAGCTTCTTGTGAGGTCTCCTATTTCATCCTTCGATTTGGTTTCAAGGGTTTCCGTTAGATCCCCTTCACTCACCTTTTCTGAGAAATCAACAAGCCTTCTAAGTCCAATTGTGATGGAACGAACGATAAAGAAGATAGCGATGCCGCCAAGGATAAAAGAAGAAATTAAAAGAATAATGGCAGAATTCCAAACTGGCTGTGCTGCTTCTTCTGTTTCTGATACAAACATCGTTCCAGCAATTTTCCAACCTGTTAAATCATTTGTCACAAAAACGAGACGTTTTTGCTCTCCTTTATTCTCATAAGTTGATGTTCCTTCTTTGCCGCTGTAAAGGATTGATGAAATATTTCCTGTAACTGCAGATCCTGATTTTTCTTCTGGATGAGCTACAATTTGTTTATTTTTATTCGCAATAATTGGATATCCTTCTCGTCCAATTTTAATGTCTTTGATTTTATCGACAATGTCTTGAACTTCAATGTCGATTCCTATTGCTCCAGACCCGTCCTTCAAGCGTTGGGCAATTGTGACAACCATGCTGTCTGTTGTGGCTGAGACGTATGGATTGGTGACAACAGGTTCACCTGTTTCGTCCTGCATCGCCGCTTTGTACCAGTCACGAGTTGTTGGGTCATAGTCCTTTGGCATATCCACTTTAGGATACTGAATAAAATCACGATTTTTACTTGCTGCATAAAATCCAACCACATCATCTTCATTGATTTTACTGTATATCTCAAAATGCTCATACAGTTCGTCCTGGTTTTTCTTTTTAAAGTCTGCAGCAGTGGATGTTGCGGTAAACAGTTTGACTGCGTTCTCCTTATTCAAAAGCTTTTGCTCGATCATGTCATTCAGCTCATTGACTCTTGCGTTTGCTCCGTACATGATTTCATGATCTAATTCTTCTTTGGCAATCTGATATGAAATCGTACTGAGTGTAATGATTGGCAAAACGAGAACAAGTGTGAATGAAATAATCAGCCTTTTAGAAATCGATGGTTTTTTCAACCATTTTATGATACTTTTCATGTTTTTCCTCCTTTTAAACGTTATGTTTTATATCGGACATCTTTATATTATTTTCATGTTTTTCAAATAAAAAGGATTCCTTTTTGTTTATTTTCACAAATTGATTCCTTGCCCAAGCATCCCGCATACGCTAATACAAAAGGGGGCGCTTTTCATATGATTATCCTTTCAGGACAGCCAGTGACAAATGAGCAGCTGGCAGCATTTCAGCTAGAAGGACAAAAACGGATCATTTTGATGCAGTTACAAGCCTCAAATGATACGTTTCGTTATAGGCAGGCATCTGATTTGTTATTTGAGGTGACTTTACGATCGAATATCATGAATGCAGCAAGAGATTTGAATAAGAGCGGTGCCTCATTTGCTATCTTTCAAAGGTCCCGTGCGAATGACGCCTATTGGCGTGTATCAGAGGCCGGAGCGTTAGAACTGCGCTATCAAGTCGAGCCATCTACGGGGATTAAAGACATCTTTGAAAATGGCTCAAAATATGCCTTTGAATGTGCCACAGCGATTGTCATTGTGTTTTATATGGGAGTCTTGCAAACGGTAGGAGACGAGAAGTTCAATCGAAGACTTAGAAGTTTAACACTGTATGACTGGCACTATGATACATTGTCCATTTATACAGAGCGCGGAAATGATTTTATTTATGGGGATTGCCTATATTTCGAGAATCCAGAGTTTAGCTATCAACAGTCTCAATGGCGCGGAGAAAATGTGATTTACTTAGGGGAAGATCAATATTATGGGCATGGGCTTGGGATCTTAACAGCTGCAGAGATTATCGATAAATTAAATGCCAGAAGACGGCCAGGGGCTGTTCAGTCCGCTTATTTACTGCCGCAGACCACTAGGATGGATGTTATTTATCTCAGGCAAATGTTTGGCAGCTAAAAAAGGCCTCTTGTCTATAGGTTATGACAAGGGGCCTTTGTATGCCTTACGTTTGCGGTAATCATGGAGCGTACCAAGCATTGTGTTTGCTAGAATTTCCATTTCTTCTAGATCGTTTCTTGTGACTGGAGGGTCGTGCTGATTCCATTTCACGTAACGAATGAAATAGTAATGACGAATGGGGGTAAGGACGGCAGGGGAGTGCGGAAAATCATCAAATAGAAATTCTATTTGTCCTTTTTTCCGATATGAATGTTTTAAGATTTCCATCCTGTCACACCACCCATCATCAAATTATATGTGCGTGAGTTCATGCATGATATCTTCAACGGTTAAAATCGAATGAATGCGGCCAACCCCCTGACCTGCCCAAAGAGCCATTTGTTCTGGGTTTCCTGCAGCAGCTGCCGCTTTTCGCATCGGTGTTGTCCATACATGCTGTATGGGATAGGGAAGAACCCGGTCTTCATTTCGTCTTTCTTCTTCCATCCACTGATTAACAATACCTCTGGCTTTTTTTCCAGAGAAAAGCCGTGTCATCGCTGTTTCATTGCCTTCTGCCTGTAACAGAGCCTTTTTGTACACATCTGCGGCAGCACTTTCTTGACTCGCTAAAAATCGTGTCCCTATTTGAACCGCATCTGCTCCAAGTGCTCGTGCTGCTTTCATAGTGGCCCTGTCTGTGATACCTCCAGCGGCAATCAATGGGAGATGACAGACAGATCTGACATCACTGAACAGGCTGAAAAGTCCCTGCAGAGCATCTCCCTTTGAAGGTAAAAAGGTGCCTCGGTGCCCTCCTGCTTCACTTCCCTGCAGGACAACGGCATCCATTCCTTTTTCTTCTAAAAGTAGTGCTTCTTCTTTTGTTGTAGCTGTTCCGATGAGAAAGATCCCCTTTTGTTTCAGGTGATGAATTGTTTGTTCGTTTGGACAGGCAAATGTAAACGATACAGCTGGGACTTCTTCTTCTTGAAGAATCTTGATTTTTTGTTCATAGTCCTTCCATAATTCTTCTTCGTTAGGGATCATCTGTGCTTCTGGTATGACAGGCAGCCGATCTCTCCAAAATGATACATCTTCTGTTTTCGTTTCTGAAATGGGTTCAGGGACAAACACATTCACTTGAAATGGACGAGATGTCAGCTGTTTGACCTGCCGGATTTGCTGTCTCATCTTTTCTGGCTGCACATAACCACTTGCTAAGCTGCCGAGACCGCCATATTGTGAAACAGCGGCGACAAGCTGCGGCGTCACCGCTCCTCCTGCCATTGGTGCTTGGATGATGCCATGTTCAATTTGAAGTAACGCTGTGAATTCTCCCATCTTCTCCCCGCTCCTTACTCGTTAGTTGACACCTGTATATAAAAGTGACGATGTCTCGGTCCGTCAAACTCACAAAAATAGATTCCCTGCCACGTTCCAAGCACTAGATCACCATGATGGACAAGAACGTGCTGAGATGCCCCCACATAACTAGCTTTCATGTGTGCTGCTGTGTTGCCTTCCATATGACGATCTTTTGGATGTTCCCACGGAAAGACTTCGTCAAGCCGGCGCAGCATATCTCGTTTGACGTCTGGGTCGGCATTTTCATTAATGGTGATTCCAGCCGTCGTATGTGGACAATAGACCATAACCGTTCCGTTTTGAATCCCAGTTTCCCGGACATATTGCTGAACTTCATGGGTAATGTCTATCATGTCATCGTGTTTGTCTGTTTGTACGTTGATTTTTTTCATTTCTCTGCTCCTTTTGATCATGTCTATAAAACCATACCCTTTTTATGTGAAACCAATCACTGCCGGTTGGCAGAAACAAATCTTCTTACCTAAAGTTTACCAAGCAAAAAAACCTCGTCAATAGCTCCGAGGTTTTTAGGAAAAGTGAACCTTTTTTACTTCTATGGTTCGAATATGATGATCTTCTGCATCGACAATTTTAAATTCACAGCCTTCTGCTTCAATGATATCTCCAATGTCAAAATCAATTTTATGCGTCATCATCCACCCTGCAATTGTATCAACATCATCATTTTCAATCGCTAAATCCAATAAATCATTCACTTCATCGATCAAGGCTTTCCCATCCATTACATAATGAAAGTCACCTTTTTTCACAATATGAGGGGTTTCATCTTGATCATATTCGTCCCTAATCTCCCCCACAATTTCTTCTAATATGTCTTCAACTGTGACGAGACCTGCTGTTCCGCCGTATTCATCTACAAGCACCGACATATGAATCCGTTCCTTTTGCATCAAAATCAGCAGTTCTTGAACCGGTGTACTTTCAATGACACGAATAACAGGGCGCATTAAGTCTTCAATGGACACCTCTTGATTGAGAAAACTTGCTTTAAATACGTCTTTGCTATTGATCACACCAATGACATGATCTTTATCTTCTTTAATGACAGGATAACGTGTATACCTTTCGTTCAGCATATAATGCGTCACGTCTTCCAAGCTCTGTTCAATTTCAATGGCAGAGATTTCTGTGCGCGGGATCATGATCTCTCTCGCCACTCGGTTATCAAATTCAAATATTTTATTGACATATTTGTATTCAGATTGGTTGATCTCGCCCTTTTCGTAGCTTTCAGACAGGATGAGACGCAATTCTTCCTCACTGATCGCCACTTCATGTTCTTTGACAGAATGAAAACCAAATAATTTCACAATGCCTCGTGCAGCCCCATTTAATGCTTTAATAAATGGGTACATGACTTTATAGAAAAAAATAAGAGGTTTTGCCGTCACAAGACTGACGGCTTCTGCCTTTTGAATGGCAATCGTTTTGGGAGCAAGTTCCCCAACGACAACATGCAAAAACGTAATGATTACAAAGGCAATGATAAACGATATGATGTCTGTCAAAGCGGAATGAAGCCCTGCCTTTTCAAAAAGCGGATGCAGGAAATGTTCCACTGTTGGCTCCCCTAACCATCCTAAGCCTAATGCCGTGATGGTAATGCCAAGCTGACAGGCAGATAAATATTCATCAAGGTTGGTTGTCAGTTTTTGAACATGAATGGCTCTCTTATCACCGCTTTCAATCAGCTGATTGATTTTTGAGCCTCTAATTTTCACAATCGCAAATTCAGTGACAACAAAAAATGCTGTCGCAGCAATGAGTAATAGGACTAAAAATACGTTTAAAATATACAAAAAAACCCTTACCTAACACGGGTAAGGGCTCACCTCCTCTGGCGTCAATTAATCATTACGGCCATTTAGGAAGATCATTACAAAACGGAGCAATTCAAACAGGGAGACAAGGGCCGCTGCTACGTACGTAAGAGCTGCGGCATTTAACACCTTGTTCACGCCTCTTTCTTCACTGCTTCTAATGATTCCTTCTGAAACAATGATATTCTTTGCACGAGAACTTGCGTTAAACTCAACAGGCAATGTCACTAGCTGAAAGAACACAGCAGCTGAGAACAGAACGATCCCAAGCCCGATTAAGTTAAGGCTGCCGAGCAATAATCCACCTAGGAAAAGAAGCGGGGCAACACCAGATGCAAAGTTCACGACAGGGAAGATCTTATGTCTCAAGACAAGCGCACCATAGGATTCCTGATGCTGCAAGGCATGTCCAACCTCGTGTGATGCGACTGAAATGGCCGAAATGGAATGGCCATAATACACTGGTTCAGATAAACGAACCACACGCTGCGTCGGGTCGTAATGATCAGTCAAAGTTCCTCTTACCGGTTCAACGGGTACGTCGTATAACCCGTTGCGATCTAAAATATATCGAGCGGTTTCAGCACCTGTTTTCATACTGGCAGCTTCAACCTTTGAATACTTTTCAAAATTATTCTTTACTTTAAATTGTGCCCAAAAAGACAATCCCAATGCGGCAAATGTTAAAAAATAAAAAAACAGCATGCTCATCAGCTTCCTTTTATTTTATATATTTATTTACAATTTTAATGACTTTTATGTAACGTGTACAGCAAAAAGCACTAGGTCTTTTTAAGTGGAATCACTACACCAATGAAAAAGAAGAACATTCCGATGCATGCTGTATAAAATGTCACCGTTCCATATAGGTCTTGAAAAAAACGAAGCCACGAGAAATCATTCATGAAATGGTTCACCGCATTTAAATCAAACACGAGTAAAATCACCGCAGATGATAAAAAGTGGGCGCCGATAAAAAGAAGTACGGTCTTTTGAACAAACGACATTCGCATTCCCTCCTTCTTCTCTCTTATTTTAAGATATGGGTTCTATTTCAATACATGACGATGATGAAAAATTGTTTCCTAATCGGGCATACTGACATTAGCAGTCTCCCTGAAAGGACGAGTTCGATGAAATCAAACCGTATCTTTATTGCCTGGCTAAGATGGCCTCTTTACGTTCGCATTGCGATCATCATCTGTTTCTTGCTTCTCTTTTTTGGACAATTAATCGTCATACTTGAACCAAAGCAGTATCATACGATCTTTGATGGGATCTGGTGGGCGCTCATTACAGTTTCTACTGTGGGATACGGTGATTTTGTGCCGCAAACCATGCCTGGGCAAGTAGCAGGGATGGCGCTCATTTTGATCGGCGCCAGCTTTGTCACTGCATATTTCGCCACGCTTGCTGCCGCTGTATTTAGCAAACAGCACCATTATGTAGAAGGAAAGGTGACTTTCAAGGGGAAAGGGCATCTCATCATTGTCGGCTGGAATGAGAAAACGAACAAACTGCTTCAATCGTTTCAAACCATTGATCCCGCCATGCCGATTGTACTCATTGATGATTCCTTAAAGGAAGGACCTCTTTTAGAGAATGTCCATTTTATTAAAGGCCATGGTACAGAGGATGCCACACTTCGCAGAGCAAATATTATGAGTGCTGATACATTGATGATTACCGCCGACCAGCATGAAAATGAAGTGACGGCTGACATGCAGAGTGTCTTAACCTTGCTTGCGGCAAAAGGATTAAATCCTTCGTTATATTGTTTAATTGAAATTTTAACCGATCGCTATGTGAAAAATGCTGAGCGGGCTGGAGCCAATCAAGTCATCCATACTTCTGATGCCGTGAATCATTTAATGGTGGAGCATTTTCTTTTAAAAGAACAGCTCATGGCGTTAAAAATAAAAAGAAACATGACCCTCCATAAACAGATCACCATCATTCCAGTACCGGCTTCATTAGCTGGAGAGACATTCTTAACGGCACTTCATCATTTTCTAGAGCATCATGTGATCATTGTAGGCGTACAAAAAAAAGAAGGACCCATGATGAATCCTCCTTTTGGGTATGAGCTTCATCCAGAGGATGAGCTGATCAGCTTTTAAAGCAGTACATCTTCTAATTCTTTGACGAGTGAAAAGCCAATTTCGGCATAAGCCTTTGACACATCTCCATCTTTCTCTTTCGGTTCTTGGAATTGGTTAAAAGATGCCCCTACATTTCCAACCATCGCATGGTCATCTAATTTATCTTGATAGACATGCTTTAAGAGAAATGGATGTCCCATTTTCACCACAACGCCTGGCTGATCCAGCTGTCCTTTCTCGGCTGTAAACGGAACTCTGAGAAAGGTATAGCCGTCACGGTTGTCAATTTTATAATCAAAATATCCATGATCATAATCCCAGTTGCCATTAATGACATATCCGAGCGGCTTCATGTTTTCTTCTAAATGGTACAGTGAAAAGCTTTCACCAGTCAGCCTAGATGGTACATGAATCATACAGAACCCTCCTTTTTATATAGGGTTCGTTAAAGAGAGGAATTCATACATTTGCCTTTCGTGATTTGCACATTGTTTGTAAAAGCAGCATCAAATAAGCTTTGGCTGGATGATGCATTTGTCTCGTTCACACTGCCCGCTCCAGATGTGTCCTTTACAGCACCCATTGGACAAATCCGCCCAACATTCCCAAAGTTAACGATGGCCTGCCCGGAAATGTCATGGATATAAATATGATTTGTTCTCATCGCTTCATCAACCTCCTCCATTGATTATTCTATGTATAGAGCTTAGGGAGGCTTGCACTGACACCATGAGAACATAAAAAAAGGCACACCTTATGACAAGATGTGCCTTCAGCGTGTAGACAAACCCTCGCATTCTTTGTCAGTCCTGCGTGCTGGTGCTCACGAATGCCAAATTCGCTCCGCGCCAGTACTCGTCCTTCCTAGACTTCAAAGGTTTTCTATCACGCTAAAAAGAAGACAAAGGGCTAAAATAAAGTACATTTTAGCCCTTTGTCAACAGTCTGAGGGCACACCTTATGACAAGATGTGCCTTTTATTCTTATGATTGTTTGAGACGGCTCTCTAGTTCTGCCTTTTTCTCTTCAAAGCCCGGTTTTCCTAATAAAGCAAACATGTTCACTTTATACGCTTCTACTCCAGGCTGGTCGAATGGATTGACGCCTAGTAAATACCCAGACATCGCACATGCTTTTTCAAAGAAGTACACGAGATATCCGAATGTATAAGCATCCATTTCAGGAATCGTCACAATCAGGTTCGGTACTTTTCCATCAGTATGAGCTAGCATTGTGCCTTCAAATGCTTTTTTATTGACGAAATCAACCGTTTTTCCTGCAAGATAGTTTAACCCATCAAGGTCTTGTTCTTCTGCTTCGATGACAAGTTCATGTCGTGGCTTGTCTACATTTACGATAGTTTCAAACAAGTCTCTTCTTCCTTCTTGTACATATTGACCAAGTGAATGAAGATCCGTTGAGAAGTTGGCAGATGAAGGATAGATTCCTTTTTCATCTTTCCCTTCACTTTCGCCAAATAACTGCTTCCACCATTCTGCAAAGTACTGTAAGCCTGGCTCATAGTTAATCAGCATTTCAATTGTCCGGCCTTTATTGTAAAGAACATTACGGACAACCGCATATTGATAAGCTGCATTTTCTGAGAGCTCAGATGAAGCAAAGTCTTCACTTGCTTTCGCAGCACCTTCCATCATTTGATCAATGTCTGCACCACTTACAGCGATTGGTAATAGACCAACTGCTGTCAAGACGGAATAACGTCCGCCGACATCATCAGGGATGATAAACGATTCATAGCCTTCTTCGGTAGCTAACGTTTTGAGTGCCCCGCGTGCCTTATCAGTTGTCGCATAGATCCGTTTTTTCGCTTCTTCAGCACCATATTTTTCGATAAGGAGCTTTTTAAAGATACGGAACGCAATGGCTGGCTCTGTTGTTGTACCAGATTTTGAAATCACATTAATGGAGAAATCGGCATCTTCTAGCAGATCCATTACATCTGTTAAATAAGATGAACTGATATTGTTTCCAATAAAGATGATTTGCGGTGTTTTGCGTTTGCCTTTTGGCAAACTATTATAGAAAGAATGGTTTAAAAACTCAATGGCCGCACGTGCGCCAAGATAAGAACCACCAATTCCAACAACGAGTAATACATCAGAATCAGATTTAATCTTTTCTGCACTTTTTTTAATGCGGGCAAATTCTTCGCGATCATATTGCTTCGGTAAGTCAACCCAGCCTAAATAATCACTGCCAGTACCCGTTTGTTCATGAATATTATGATGGGCCACCTTCACAAAATCTTTTAAATATGTAAGCTCATGTTCTTGAAAGAAAGGTAACGCTTTCGAGTAGTCAAATTGAATATGTGTCATCGCTTGTAAGCCCTCCATTACGTTAGTTCTGTCCCTTTCACTTTAGCGGAACTAGCTATTGAAATCAAGTGATCGTCATTGGTACAGCAAAAAGCCGCTCCTCATGAAGAGAAGCGGCCATCCAAATTATAGAGAAGCTTTTAAAATCGCTAAAATGTCATCACGGCCAAGTTTCATAAAGTTACCAAAACCGCCATATTCCATTTCTTTTGCTGCAATGTCAGCAATTTTGTCCAGTTGATCTTCACCAATATCATAATCAGCTAAACGACTTGGTGCACCGAGGCTTGTCCAGAAGGCTGACAGCTTGTCGATTCCTTCCAATGCGATGTCACGATCCGATTTTCCTTCTGTCTCAATGTCAAACATGTTCAGCATGAGGTTTTTAAAACGTTCGACATTATGATCGAGTGTATGACGCATCCAGTTTGGGAAGAGGATCGCAAGTCCGCCTGCATGCGGAATGTCATAGACAGCTGATACTGCATGCTCAATCGTATGAGATGCCCAGTCGCCAAAATAGCCCATTTGCAGCGTGCCATTTAAAGCAATCGTACCTGCATAAAGAATGGTTTCACGGTGCTCATAGTTTTGTAAGTCTTCAAGAAGCTTTGGTGCTGTCTCAATGACTGTTTGAAGAACGGCGAAACACATCCGGTCTTGTAGAGGCGTATTTTTGACATTATGGAAGTATTGTTCAAATACATGGCTCATCATATCAACCATGCCATACACCGTCTGATTCTCTGGCACAGAATATGTGTGCTCAGGATCTAAAATTGAAAAAGTAGGGTGCGTGACTGAACTGCCCCACACGTACTTTTCATTTGTTTCCCAGTTCGTGATCACAGAATCCGGGTTCATTTCTGAGCCTGTCGCTGCAAGTGTCAATACTGTACCAAATGGCAGTGCTTTTTGAGCGGTCGTTTTCTTTGAAATAATATCCCAAACATTCCCGTCATATTCAGCTCCAGCTGCAATGGCTTTTGTACAGTCGATGACACTTCCCCCACCAACTGCTAATAAGAAATCAATGTTCTCATTTTGGCAAATGTCGATCCCTTTTTGCACTGTTGTGAGGCGAGGATTCGGTTCAACTCCTGACAGTTCAAATACGTCAGCCTCTGCTTCATTTAAAGCGCTGATGACCTTATCATAAAGACCATTTTTCTTAATACTGCCTCCACCATATACAAGAAGCACTCGCTTTCCATAACGAGCGAGTTCGCTTTTCAGTCCGTCTAGTTGTCCTTTTCCAAACATTAATTTCGTTGGATTATAGTAAATAAAGTTCTCCATCTGTTCTACATCTCCTTAAAACATTTATATCCAAAAACATGAAAGACTACTGTAACATATGTACATGCAGAACTCAAAAAAAGATAACTGCTTAAAAGCAGCTATCTTTTCCATGTTCGATTATAAAGAAGCGTTTAAAATAGCTAGAACATCTTCTTTGTTCAGCTTTTTAAATTGGCCAAATTCACCACGTGCCATTGCACGGTCTGCAATCAGATCAATTTTCTCATCGTTGATGTCATAGTCAGCTAAACGGTTTGGTGCGCCTAGACTTGTCCAGAAAGCAGAAAGTTTTTCGATCCCTTCTAAGCCAACTTCTTCGTCTGTTTTGCCCGCAGGGTCAATATCGAATACACGCACTGCTAATTGCTTGAAGCGACCTGGGTTTTCTTGAATGACATGCTTCATCCAGTTCGGGAACAAGATCGCAAGACCACCTGCATGAGGGATGTCATACACAGCGGATACCGCATGCTCAATATTGTGAGATGCCCAGTCTCCGCGTGCGCCCATTGAAAGCATTCCATTCAGTGCAATGGTGCCTGTGAATAAAATCGTTTCACGAAGCTCATAGTTTTCCAAATCATTGATGAGCTTTGGTGCTGTTTCAATGACCGTACGAAGAAGTCCTTCACACATACGATCTTGGTAAGGTGTATTCTCCGTGTGATGGAAATATTGTTCAAACACGTGAGACATCATGTCAACCATGCCATAAATTGTATGGTTTTTTGGCACAGTAAATGTATTGACTGGGTCAAGAATAGAGAATTTAGGGAAGACAGCTGGACTGCCCCATCCGTATTTCTCATTTGTTTCCCAGTTCGTGATGACGGAGCCAGAGTTCATTTCAGAACCTGTCGCGGCAAGTGTTAACACTGTACCAAATGGGATGGCTTCCATAGGGACATGCTTACGAGTGACGATATCCCAAGCATCTCCATCGTATTTCGCACCAGCTGCGATCGCTTTGGTTGCGTCAATGACGCTACCGCCGCCGACTGCCAAAATAAAATCAACTTGGTTCTCTTTGCAAAGCTCAACCCCTTTTCTAACCGTTGTTAAGCGCGGGTTTGGCTCAACACCAGCAAGCTCAGTAATTGCAGCTCCTGATTCTTTTAAAATGCTGACAACTTGGTCATAAAGGCCATTTCGTTTAATGCTGCCTCCACCATATACAAGCAATACGTTTTTTCCGTAGTGTTTTAGTTCATCTGAAAGGGCTGATACTTCTCCCTTTCCAAAGATTAATTTCGTTGGGTTCCAATAAGTAAATCGATCCATGTGATCTCCTCCTCGCGCTACATTATGCGCCTCTTTCATTCCAAAATAAAGTAATTTGCTTTCATCCATTTTCTTACGCATAGTTTAGCTAAAAATCTGCAAAATATAAATGTATTGATACTGTAGCGAAAGGAGGAATCACGATGAGTGCTATTCAGCGTATTGCCCTCGTGCTCACGATTATCGGTGCTATTAACTGGGGACTAATCGGCTTTTTTCAATTTGACTTAGTAGCAGCGATCTTTGGCGGTCAAGGTGCTGCATTATCACGTATTATTTATGGTCTTGTTGGAATAGCAGGCCTTGTCAATCTTGGTCTGTTGTTCAAACCTAGTGAAGAAGCTGTCCGCCGTGACGAGCCAAATCCAGAGGTCCGCTAATGCAAAAGACATAAAAAAAGACTGCCTACGTGGCAGTCTAAGGCACCGTTTGAAGCGGTGCTTTTTTTATTTCTTGATAAGGTCTTTACGGTTTGATTGCTCAATCCACTCTTCAAGTTTATCTTTCAGTGTATTGAAACCTTGTGGTGCAGCAGCTTCTTCTTTCACTTGCTGTGGTCTTTGTTTCTTTGGTTTGCTTTCTTTTCTTTCAGGTGCTTCTTGTGTTGCACGGATAGAAAGGCTGATTTTACCAGCATTTTCATCAACAGAAAGAACTTTTACTTGTACTTCGTCACCAATTGAAAGGTGTTCGTTGATGTCTTTTACAAAACCATGAGTTACTTCAGAAATGTGCACAAGTCCTTGAGTTTCTTCATCTAATGCAACAAACGCACCATACGCTTGTAATCCTGTTACTTTACCAGTGTAAACACTGCCTACTTCAAACTTTGTCGCCATGATAACAACTCCTAAATAAATGTTTTAATATTCGTTTATACGCAATTAAAAACTATATCACAGAACGGTCTTTTACGCAAAATATTTTTTAATTGGGTTTAGATCAGTTTAAAAGGGGGAATACCTGAAAACAAGAATGCTTTCTAGTATTCCCCCCTAATTTGAGAGGCATGAGTCCAGATGGATTGATGCCTTTTTTTATTTTAAGATAGCAGGTGCCTCTTCTTTCACTTGTCTATTTTGCAAAAAACGCTGGATTCTTGAAAGTGATTCCTGCAAGTGATCGAGTGATGACGCATATGAACAGCGAATATGACCTTCACCACTTGGACCGAATACATTCCCAGGGACAACTGCTACTTTCTCGCTAAGCAGCAACTCCTCAGCAAATTGTTCTGAAGTCATACCTGTGCTTTTAATGGACGGGAAAGCGTAAAACGCTCCGTTTGGCTGGTGGCAAGTGAGTCCAAGTTCATTGAGAGAGCCGACAAACAAATTACGGCGCCTTCTGTAGCTTTTCTTCATTTTCTCCACATCTTCAAGTCCATTTTTTAATGCTTCTTCTGCGGCATATTGTGCCATAGCTGGTGCACACATCATAGAATATTGATGTATTTTCAGCATGGCATCACGGAGGACTGGCGGTGCTGCCACATAGCCTAAGCGCCAGCCCGTCATAGCAAACCCTTTGGAAAAGCCTGAAATCAAAATCGTTCTTTCCTTCATATCTTGAATCGCCGCTACGCTCGTAAAAGCTTCATCGTACGTCAGCTCTGCATAAATCTCATCTGTGATGATTAAAAGATCATGCTCCTTTGCAAACTGAGCAATAACTTCAAGCTCTTCTTTCGAGTAAACAGACCCTGTTGGGTTTGATGGAGAGCATAGCAAGATGGCTTTTGTTTTCGGCGTCAGCTTCGTACGAAGATCTGCAGAATCGGCTTTAAAATCTTTTTCAGCCGATGTACTTAAGTAAACCGGTACACCGCCCGCAAGTGTCGTTAGTGCCCCGTATGCGACGAAACACGGCTCTGGGATGATCACTTCGTCCCCGCTGTTTAAAATGGCGCGAAAGGCCAAATCAAGCGCCTGGCTGCCGCCAACGGTAATAATGAGTTCTTCTTCAGGACTGTACTCAATGTGAAACCGCTTATATAAATAATGGCTCAATTCTTTTCGCAAAGAGAGCAGCCCAGCATTTGCTGTATAAGAAGTCAGTCCTTGTTCTAAAGACATAATACTGGCTTCTCTCACATTCCATGCTGTCACGAAATCCGGTTCGCCGACCCCGAGGGAGATAACCCCTTCCATTGTGGCTGCCAAATCAAAGAATTTCCGAATACCTGACGGCTGAATGCTTTGTACCGTTTCAGATAAATAAGACTTTTTCATTTAAGGAGACACCACGATTCTTTTGTCATCGTCCCCTGTTTCAAAGACTTTCCCATCATGCTTATATCTTTTCAAAATAAAGTGGGTAGTGGTTGAAACAACAGAATCAAGTGTCGATAATTTTTCAGATACGAAGCGGGCGATATCAGACATGGATCTTCCTCTGATCACAACAGATAAATCATACACACCTGACATTAAATACACGGACTCCACTTCCTGGAACCTGTAAATGCGTTCAGCAATTTCATCAAAACCGACGCCTCTTTTTGGGGTCACTTTCACATCAATCATTGCTGTAACGCCTTCGTGTCCGTCTACTTTTCGCCAGTCAATCATGGTCGAATAATCAATAATGACTTTTTGATCTTCGAGCTTTTGAATAATGGCTTCTGCTTCTTCTGATGTCACACCTGCCATTTTTGCAATTGTATTTAAATCGGCGCGGCTGTTTTCATCTAAAATCTCTAATATTTCAGTTTCTTTTTCGGTTAGTTTCATTGATTTCACACCTCTGATTGTAAAAAGCTAGTTTTAAAAAATCTTCTGAACATTATAGCACGTTTTTCCCATTATGCTAAGCAGGGAAAAGATTCTAATCGTAGCTTAAAATCCACTTTTTAGGGTACAATACAGTCACCTAACAGAGAGTGAGTATCAAATATCGGAGTTGATGAGTGTGGACATTGTACAGCCAGCCTATATGAAAAGTAAATTCGGTTTAGATATCTATTACGAACACTATCCAAATGAAGGTAAGAAGACATTGATTTTAATTCACGGCCTCTTCTCATCTACCTTCAGCTATCGAAAGCTCATCCCGCTTCTGAAACAAGACTTCAATTTAATTGCGATTGATCTGCCTCCATTCGGGCAGTCCGAAAAATCGAATACGTTCATTTACAGCTATCGCAACATGGCAAAAATCATTATTGAACTAGCTCGTTATTTGCAGATTCAGCATGCGATCCTCGTGGGGCATTCCATGGGGGGACAAATTGCTTTATATGCTGCATCTGAGCGCCCCGACCTATTTGAAAAAGCCGTTCTTTTATGCAGTTCAGGGTATATGAATAAGTCCAAAAAGTCCCTTGTTTACAGCACATATATTCCTTATTTTTATCTCTATTTAAAAAGAAAGTTGTTCAAGCAAGGTATTATGAAAAATTTAACCGCTGTTGTGCATGATCATTCGATTATTGATCAAGAGATGGTGGACGGATATTTAAAGCCTTTTTCAGATGACCAAATTTTCAGAGGTATTTTTCGTTTGATTCGGCACAGGGAAGGCGATTTAGCGTCAGATGTCTTAAAGAAAATGGAGACACCTGTTCTGCTGATTTGGGGGGAGGAAGACCGGATCGTTCCTATTCAAATTGGCGAAAGACTGCACAAGGATCTGCCGCATTCAACCTTACACGCATTAAAAAAAACCGGTCACCTCATCCCTGAGGAAAATCCGGTCTTTGTGTCTGATCAAATTGGTGATTTCAGCCTGTCTTAAAGCGAGCAGGAGCTGCCTTCCCTTATGACAAAAAGCTGATTTGCGATAAGTTGGCAGCTTTCCATTGGAAGAAGCTGCTCAAATGAGTGATGGTAAATGGCTTGAATGTCTTTCGCGAAAGATAACGGGTCTTCTGCGTCGTATAAGGCACTGATGACGTCAGCAGGCTCCGTTTCGTAAAAGTCCTCTCCATACTGAAAAGGGTCCCATGCCTTAATGATTTGAATCATCTCTTCTACAGCTTGACTATCTTTCATGGGTATCACCGCTTATAATAAATTTTGTGATGTTTATTTTAGCACAACCAAGAATGGTTGAAAAACGGCTAGAGGTGGGTTTCATGAATTTCGACGAACAGATCATACGTAAAGGTTCAAAATCAGTCAAATGGGATCAAGCAGAGTCTTTGTTCCTGACAACAGATGCGCTGCCAATGTGGGTAGCAGATATGGATTTTAAAGCGCCCCAAGTCGTGCTTGATGCTTTAAAAGAACGATTAGATCACGGCGTATTCGGCTATGCATTTCAGGATCAGGATACGCAGCAAGCAGTAGCTGACTGGCTCAAAAGAAGACACGGTTGGACGATACAAACAGAGGCCGTCACCTTCACACCAGGTATCGTGACAGCACTTAGTTTTGCGGTACAAGCCTTTACAGCTCCGAATGATGAAGTGGTCATTCAGTCACCGGTGTATACGCCCTTCTATCAAATGATTGAAAGAAACGGACGTATCGTCTCAACCAATCCTTTAAAAATAGAAAACAACCGCTACATGATGGATTTTGATGATTTAGAGAAGAAATTAAGTAGACCAGAGGCGAAGCTGATGTTTCTTTGTCATCCGCATAATCCTTCAGGGAGAGCTTGGTCAAAAGAGGAATTAAAGCGTGTAGGAGAACTATGTGTACAGTACGGTGTCACCGTCGTGTCAGATGAAATTCATTCGGATCTGATGCTTTACGGGCAGCCGCATGTGCCTTTTGCCAGCCTTTCTGATGACATAGCTAACATCACGGTAACATGTATTGCACCGAGTAAAACATTTAACTTAGCTGGTCTTCAGGCATCTGCCATTATCATTTCTGATGAAGAAAAAAGAACCCTTTTCACCAATGAAGGGCAAAGAAATGGATTGTCCAAACTGAATGCCTTTGCGATTCCTGCCATGGAGGCGGCCTATCGCTACGGAGATGAGTGGCTTGATTCACTTGTTCTTTATCTCGAAAAGAATATGAAGATCGCAATGGATTATATTGACGAATATCTGCCGAGCATGCGTTATATGAAACCAGATGCTTCTTATTTATTATGGCTGGATATTCGTGATTATGAGCTCACTCAAGCAGAATTGAAACGTAATCTGCTGAAAAAGGGCAAGGTCATACTAGAGCTCGGACACGTTTATGGGCACGAAGGAGACGGCTTTATACGAATGAATCTAGGCTGTCCTGCCGGAACGGTGAAAGAAGGTCTGAAGCGCCTTCAACAAGCATTCACTCTATCATCCGAATAAAACCATTTCTATCAAAAGAACATCCTAGCGGGTGTTCTTTTTAAAGAAAAAAACCCTCCTATTATCATATCTACTTTGTACATGAAATGATATAATGAGAGGAATTACAATTATTTACGAGGAGAGCATTTAAATGGAAATGTTCAAGGATTTTCTGCTCCATGTATCTTTTATTCTATTTCCAATCTTTTTATATCATGCACTATGGCTAAGCCGGACCCCTGCTCATTTCCCTAAAACGAATAAACTGCTCATCACCATATTTGCATCCATTTCATCAGCACTATGTATTATGTATCCAGTTGGTTCGATTTTAGATTTGCAGACTGGGCTTCAATCGATTCCCCTTGTACTGGCTATTTTATACGGGGGATATACCGCAGGAATCGTCGCTATCTTGTTTAGTTCAACCGTAAAGTTCGTGATGTATGGCTCTTTTTTATGGATTGGATTGATTGTTGTACCGATTTACTTTTTCATCCCTTTCCTGCTTTACCGGAAATGGCGCCAATATTCTAAGCAGAGAAAGCTGTTATACGGAGTCCTGATTGCGTTATCAAAAGGGATATTTATTTACATTGGACTGCTTGTGTTTAGCTTAATAGAGTACAGCCCTGCATTCATTATGCAGCAAAAGCTGCTTGAATTATTTTTCTCAACTCTTTACTACATATTCTTTCTTGTGCTGAGTATTTATTCCATTGAGTTTGTGAAAGAGAATGCGCAAATGAGAACACAGCTTGTCCAATCAGAGAAACTAACGATTGTGAGTGAACTGGCAGCAAGTGTCGCCCATGAAGTCCGCAATCCACTGACGGTGGTGAGAGGATTTATCCAACTGCTCTTTTCAAGTGACAATACGAAAGAGCCGTCAACCAATAAAGATTATAAAAATCTCGTTTTATCTGAACTTGACCGTGCGCAGGATATTATTACGAGCTATCTTGATATTGCGAAACAAAATTATTATCAAATTGAGTCTCTCAATTTATCTAAATTACTTGAAGAGTGTGCATCGCTGATGACATCCTATGCGAATTTTAAGTCGGTCACGATTCATCAATCGATTGAACCAGACTTATACATCCAAGGTGATGAAACGAAAATCAAACAAGTCATGATTAATTTAATCAAAAATGCAATCGAAGCAGCGCCCGAACACGAAGGAAAAATCGAACTGTTTGCTTCAAAAGAAAATCATCGAATCTGCCTTTATTTCATTGATAACGGTGTAGGCATGTCAGAAAGCCAAATGAAAAAGCTTGGTGAACCCTATTACACATTGAAAAATAAAGGAACAGGGCTTGGGCTGACAGTGACATTTTCCATCATTGAAAATCATCATGGAACCATTCGTTTCAAAAGCTCATTGCAGTCTGGTACAACAGTCACCGTGAAGTTTCCTGAAGATACAAGAAGAAAATGATTAATCCATTTTTTTTGTCCTTTTTTCATCGATCTGCTCCTGCTTCTTAGAAGCACGAACGATCAGACGAAAGCAAATAAATGCAGCAGCAAAGAAAAGCACCGTCGTGATTGCCGCAGGGATATACTCCCTTTTATCTTCAGGAAAATACAGTAGAAAGAATATGATGAACGACATGATTCGCTCTTCCCCCTTTTGCTCGTTTACTTCACTATATTGGCTAAAAGAAAGGAAATACCTTCTTATGCGAAGGAAATGGAGGAATTTCATATGACAGACATTCAGATTGGACAAATCGTGAAAGGTTTTTACAAAACAGGTGTTTACATTGGGGAAGTGACAGCCGTTAAACCATCTACTTATCTCGTTCAAGTAAAAGCAGTTTTAACACACCCCACTCAAGGTGACCTGCATCATCCAAAAGAAGCGGACGTACCTTTTTTTCAGGAAAGACGGGCTTTGGCCTTTAGGGAACAGACGAATATCCCTCATCATATGGTCAAGCCTTATGATGGCGACATACCTGATTATCAAGTATCGCTGAAAGACGCCGTAGACAAATTGAAAAAAGGGCTCAGTGCGGATGATTCCAAGTGGGCTGAAAAATCAAGAGCGTGCCTCTCTTCTCTTGAAAAAGATTATTTTCCAGAAGACGCCCGCTAATCTGCCGAATCAAAAAAGTGAGAGAAGTCAATGAGTTCACCAATTTTGGTTGTTTGCGGATTTTCCACATAGGATCGATCTTTTTCAAAAAGGGTGAACAGCTGATAAGTGGTCATGGCATCATCGAGTGCTTTATGATGCTTACCAGCTCCTTCACTGCCGTACTCCTTAGCTGCTTTCCGAAGTCCTGTGAGTGTTCTATCCCCAAAAAAGGTCTTATATTCAAAAGCCAGATCCCTTTGATTCCCCTTAAAAGGAAAACCAATATGATTGAGCATACAGTTTTGCTTCAGTACCTTCATGTCCATATTTCCCCATGTGATAATCTCACAGTCTTCTCCCCCATCGAGTGACACGAGCTTCTCGATAAACGCCTCAAAAGAAATCCCGCTTTCTACATCCTGCTGCGTAATGCCAAGGAACGATTTACAGCGCTTTGTCAGCTTCGGGAACTTTTTCGGTTTGACATAGCTTGAGAATGTGTCTATGATCGTTTCATTTGATGCTTTGACGACACCGGCTTCAATGATTTCCGGGAAAAAATTTTGCGGATGATATTTCCCATCAGGCATCGTAAATTCAAAATCGACCACAAGCAGCGTCTTCTGTTCCATCAGTCTCACCCCACTTTCTCGTCTGTTTTCCATTCTGCTACTATTATATTAAGACGGACTTTGAAATCACTTCATTTTCGTGAAAATAATGCAGATTCACTATGCCCAACCTATTCATCAGATGAAAGATCGTTTATTTTCCTTTATAATTATTAAGGAACACGAAATAAATAAAGAAGGTGGTCTTTATCACAAACAGGAAGAAAAACTTGTACATCATGTGGTTTGTGAACTTTTTTGTATCTGCCAGCATTACAATGATCGTCCCTTTTTTATCACTTTACATAGAGTCTCTTGATAGCAGTTATTCGAATGAATTTGTTCAAAGATGGAGCGGCTATGTCTTTGGGGTTACGTTTTTAACAGCCTTTCTCATTTCTCCAATTTGGGGACGGATTGGTGACCGGCATGGCTATAAAAAGATTTTGCTCATTAACGGTATTGGGATTGCAACAAGTATTTTATTAATGGGGCTTGTTCAAACCGTTTATCAACTATTTGCGTTAAGGCTTTTCATGGGGCTTGTGACAGGCTTTATTTCGACTTCGATGGCACTGATTTCTGCACAGACCGAAAAGGCAACAGCCGGTAAGACCCTTGGTACGATGCAGATGAGTAATGTCGCCGGAGGATTATTCGGTCCATTAATGGGTGGATTTATGGCAGACAGTGTCGGATTCATTTATACATTTTTCTTAACAGCTGCTGTCATATATGTGTCAGCGATTGTCATTATCTTCGGTGTGAAAGAACAGCCGATCCGTTCAAAAGAAGCAAAACGGGTTTCTTACTCACGGAAGGACGTCCTTGTCCATATTTTCAAACAGCCTTTACTTGTCGTCACAATGCTACTCACATTTATTACGCAAGTCGGGAACTTTAGTATTCAGCCGCTTTTAGCCTTGTACATTCATGATTTACACGGCCCCGTCAATCTTGCCTTTTATGCAGGGCTGGCGTTTTCTGCAACGGGGCTTGGCAATTTGCTGTTTACACGGAAATGGGGAGACCTTGGAGATCGTATTGGTCACGATAAGGTGCTGCTGGCCCTTCTCATCCTCTCCTCCATCTTATTCATCCCGCAAGCGATGGCAGATTCCTACGGGATGTTAGTGATCTTCCGTTTCTTATACGGGATGGCACTAGGCGGCATCATTCCTTGTACGACAGCCTATATTCGAATCAAAGCACCTGCCTCTATGCAAGGGGAAGTACTTGGTTACAATGTGAGCTTCCGCTTTCTTGGAAATGTCGTCGGACCCGTCATAGGAGGCATTGTGGCGAGTCATTACGGAATACCAGCTGTCTTTTATGTCACCGCCGGTATTTTCCTTTTCGGGGCATTATTTTTATGGGCGGTCCGCTCACAATCAAAGACAAAAGAGAGGAGTGTCTGATCCATTATCAGATACTCTTTTCTTCTGTCTAAATGCCTTGTTTACTAGACTTCACGTCTATTCTTTTCTAAAAATAACCTTCTCGTAATCGCAAAAGAATGGTACGATATGGCTAGAAATCCGAAGAAAGTGAGTGACCTCATGTTTCGTGCAATCATTGGTTGGTTATTACTTGCTGCCCTCATCCCATTATTTGTTCTGACTTTTTATCTATCAAAGGAAGAAGCCGCAAGTGTAAAACCTGTTAACGAAGTGCTTGATCAAAAAATCAAGCTGGAAAAGGTAGACTTTTCCCAAAACAGTTATATGTATGATCGAGATGGTTCTCTTATCTCTGAGATCGTATCAAACGATGAGAACCGTGTTTTCGTGAAGTACGATAAAATTCCTGATTCCGTAAAGGAGCTGTTCCTCCGATCAGAGGACCGCAACTTTTATGACCATAAAGGCATTGACTTTATGGGCGTGATTCGTGCCCTTGCCGCAAATGTGAAAAACCATGGCATTAGCCAAGGCGCCAGCACCATCACACAACAGTTATCCCGTAATTTATATTTAAGTCATGAACGTTCATTCAGCCGAAAGTTTACAGAACTGCTCTATTCCTATGAGCTCGAGCGAAAATTTACAAAAGAAGAAATTCTCGAAAGCTATTTAAATACGATTTATTTCAGTAACGGGGTTTACGGTGTCGGTTCTGCGGCTAATTACTATTTTGATAAGCCGCTTAGCTCTTTGACGCTTGCACAGATGGCATTTATTTCTGCGATTCCTAACAACCCTACGCTGTATGACCCATTGAAACAATTCAAACATACAAAAAAACGCCAGGAACGGCTGCTTGGTATTTTAGAAAAAGATGGTGTCATTACTAAGAAACAATATAAAAAAGCGGTGAAAGAAAAAATCAGCTTGTCCTTAAGTGAAAAGAAAAATCTTTATCCTGACTATGTGACTTACGCCAATGAGGAATTTACCGACCTGGTGTCTGATCAGGAAGGCTTTACAAAACGATTGAAAAAAGCCAAAACAGAAGGCGCAAAAAAAGCAATTCAAAAAGAATTATCAGAAAAGGTCAGTGCATTGCTTCAAGATGGTGTGAAGATTTATACAGCACTAGACCCTTCCTTACAGCAAAGAGCGGTCTATCAGCTCAATGCACAATTGCCTTATCAAGGTGTGGAAGGCGGTTCAGCAGTGATTAACCACCAAACCCATCAAATCGTCGCACTTGCTGGCGGGAAGAATTATAAAAAGTTTGATTTCAACTACGCCTATCAAGCGCAAAGACAACCAGGTTCTGCGATTAAACCGCTGTTAGATTATGGCCCTTATATTGATCAAACCGGTGCCACGGCATCAAGTAAAATTAGTGCCGGCAAGTTTTGCAGCAGCGGATACTGCCCGCAAAACTATAGTCATAAAACATATGGAACTGTGACGCTTGAAACAGCCTTTAAAAATTCTTACAATACACCAGCAATACGTATGCTTGATACAGTCGGTGTGAAAAAAGGCTTCAGCTATTTAGAAAAGTTCTCATTCGAACATATTGTCGCAGATGATTACCGCCTTCCTTCTGCACTTGGAGGATTTACAAAAGGCTTCTCGCCGCTAGAAATGACCGATGCATATACCGTGTTTGGCAATCAAGGTGCCTATACGAGAAATCACTCCATTACAAAGGTCACAGACTTAAACGGCAAAACCCTTTACAAGTGGAAAGAGTCGCCGAAGCAAATCTATTCTCAGCGTACAAATGAAACAATGCGCAAGCTGCTTGCCTCTGTTGTGAAAAGTGGAACAGGGAAAAAGGCAAATTTCAATTCTCCTTACATTGGGGGAAAAACAGGGACATCCAATGACTACAAAGACATTTGGTTTGTTGGCCTGACAGATCAATACACAATGGGTGTATGGGTCGGAAGAGATAGAGGAACCGTTGAATCGATTTATAGTTCAAGCCCGCACTTACGTATTTGGAAACAAACCATGCAATATGCTAGATAAACAGGAGGTTTGATTGCGATGCATTCAACACAACCCTCTCACTTCATTTTATTTGATGGTGTCTGCAATGTGTGCAGTGGTGCTGTTCAGTTTATCATCAAGCGTGATCCGAATGAGCGGATGATGTTTGCTTCTTTACAATCAGATACAGGGCAGCGTATTTTAAAAGAAAACGGCTTGCCTTTAGATGAGTTCAATTCATTCATTTATATTGAAAATGGAACCCTTTATATGAAGTCAACAGGCATCTTAAAAGCCGCGCGGCATTTAAAAGGGATATACAGATGGAGCTATTTACTCCTCGCGATCCCTCGTCCAATCCGTGACTGGTTTTATCAGCTCATTGCAAAGAATCGCTATAAATGGTTTGGTCAAAAAACATCCTGTATGATGCCTACACCTGATATTCAGAAGCGGTTTCTTCCATAAAAAAAGCATCCTCCATCATCGGAGGATGCTTTCTTTCGTCTGATTAAGCTGGCAGACTCGCCATCACACTGTTATAAAGCTTAATAAATAAGTACAAAATACCGATCAAAAACGTGGCCCAAAACAGCAGAATAAACATCATAAACCCAATTAAATTCAGCATGGAAAGTGATTGATAAATGCGTACCACAACCCAGATAAAATAGACGAGACTTGCTAAAACAAAAAGCCCAACAAGCAAAATGAGCTGCTGCGTCAAAAGAAATGCAAGTAAGCTGGCAAACAAATAGACAACCGATGCAATCCGAATTTTCTTTAAGTTCTCCCCTTCAGGGTCCTTTGCAAAAAAGAGCAGCGCCAATTCTAACACCGTATCTGCAATGAGTTTTAAAGCAGATAAAATCATAAAATAAACAAGTGCAAATGCGGCAAATAAAGCAAGACGAATGCCCTGTTCAGAGAAAAACTCCAGCATTCCTTTTAAAATCCCTGCTTGGGTCAAGAAGTCAGTCGTGATACCTACTGTAAAAATAGAAAAAGCAGAGCTGAATAGCAAAATCGAAATCAGCGGAAAATATCCAGTCAAATATGTATTTTTCATAAATAGATCCTTTCTCATAAGCTCATTTTTATTATGGCTCACTTAAAACGGATTGACAAGATGCTTTCCAAGTAAACTGGAATCTAAATCAAATTTGTGATTTTGCACGTACATTCCTTCACAAACTTACATTTTCCCGTTAAAGTATTACTATTACGAAAAAATTGCGCGTTAGGGGTATACTCGTGAAAAAAACTTTAAGACTGCAAACACGGCTGACGATCTTTGTCTGTATTGTTGTCCTGATCTCCCTCTGTATCACATTCTTTACGATCTGGTCAGAAACAGCCAAAAATATTCATCAGCAGGAACGTGATATCGCCCTCTCCACTGCCAAAATGGTCGCAGAGGCTCCGATCACAGCAAAATCATTGGAAAAAGATCAATCATATACAGCACTGCGAAAATATACAACAAATGTTCAGCGGATTACCAAAACCGAATTCGTTGTCGTCATGGATATGAACGGTATCCGCAAAACACATCCGAATCCGCAAAAGATTGGGAAGCGATTTGCTGGCGGTGATGAAAAACCAGCATTACAGGGTAAAGAACATATTAGTACGGCATCTGGAACACTTGGCAGGTCCATGCGTGCCTTTGTTCCTGTTTATAACCAAGATGGCAAGCAGCTCGGGGCTGTGGCAGTTGGGATTACATTAAAGGAAATTGATTTAATTATTCATCAAAGCCTGCTCCCGCTCTATTTTGTCACATCGCTTAGCCTTTTATCTGGGATTATCGGTGCACTTATTGTGGCACGCAAAGTGAAAAAGATTATGTTTGGACTAGAGCCAGATGAAATTGCCACATTATTAAAAGAACGAAGTGCCATGTTAGAGTCAACAAAAGAAGGCATTCTTGCCGTCGATCAGCACGGTAAAATAAAGCTGGCAAATGCAGAAGCTAAACGTCTTTTTCATAATATGGGCATGATGGTTGATCCTAGTGAACAAGATGTACAGGCCCTTCTTCCTTCAAGCGGCTTAAAGCAAGTAATCGAAACACGGAAACCGCTGCTTGATCGCGATGTCAGAATGAACGGACTGGAGCTGGTCTTTAATGAGGTGCCGATTACGGTAAAAGGAGAAATTGTAGGGGCAATCGCAACCTTCCGTGACAAAACAGAAGTCAAACACCTGGCTGAGCAGCTGAGCGGGGTGAAGATGTATGCCAATGCGCTTCGTGCCCAGTCACATGAATTTATGAACAAGCTTCATGTCATTTTAGGATTGGTCCAGCTAAAGAACTATGATGACCTTGGCACCTATATTAAAGATATTGCGATTTATCAGCAGACAGAAACAAATGAAATCATCAACCATGTGAAAAACTCAGTCTTAGCAGGTTTTTTACTAGGAAAACAAAGCTACATTAGAGAACAAGGAGCAGCTTTAGAAGTCAATTGCAGTACACAGGTACCAAACTCTGAGGACCCAGCAGTCACACATGACCTTATTACGGTCATCGGTAATCTGTTAAATAACGCACTCGATGCCGTTTCCCATACAGAGAACAAAAATATCTCCATCTCATTCAGATATGTCCATGAGCAGCTTCATATTGAAATTACAGACACAGGTGTCGGCCTGACAAAAGAAGAACAGGACATCATGTTTGATCAAGGCTTTTCAACAAAAGGAGAAGACAGAGGATTTGGCCTCTATTTTGTTGACCAAAGCATCAAAAAACTGAACGGACATATGATCGTCACAAGCGAAAGAGGAGAAGGAACGACCTTTAGTCTCCGTATTCCATATAAACAAAAGGAGGATTCACATGATTAATGTGTTGATCGTAGAAGATGATCCAATGGTCGGGGAGCTGAATAAACGCTACTTGACCCAAATAGAAGGTTTTGAATTAAAAGGGATTGCCACCTCATTTCAGAAGGCACTAGATATCTTAAAATCAGAAATCATTCACCTTGTATTGCTTGATATTTATATGCCTGGACAAAATGGGCTCGCCCTATTATCAGAAATTCGTAAGCAAAATCATTCCGTTGACGTCATCGTCATTTCAGCTGCAAATGAAGTGGATGTCGTGCAGCAAACGATGCGAAACGGAGCTGTCGACTATTTAATCAAACCTTTTGAGTTTGAACGCTTCCAATCAGCACTGGCAGAATATAAAAGAAAACATGCCCTATACCAAACGATGAACAGCATCTCTCAAAATGATTTAGACGCGAAACTTTTTCATAAAAAAGCAGAGGCGGAAAAAGTCCTTCTGCCAAAAGGCTTAACGAAGAGCACACTCAAACTCATATGGACAAGCATTCAATCATTCGGTCAGCAGGATTTCACGACCGAAGACCTAGCCAATCATACAGAAATCTCCCAAGTTTCGATTAGAAAATACTTGAAATTTCTTGAGGATATCGAAGTGGTTGATGTGGAAATGGCATACGGGACAATCGGCCGCCCTGTTTTCCAATATAAACTGAATACAAGCAACATGAATTTGATTCAGCAATATCTTTAATTTGGCACATCTGACCTTTCACAAAGGCCAGATGTTTTTTTATGGCCTACGATGTCACAAACCCCTTGATATCAGCGGTTTCACTGTAGTAGAGCACATCATAAAAGCGGCATTATATCATATTTCGGCACATAAAAAGACATCGAATTTAGCCTTTTAACATTTTTTTAAAAATAAAACAAATTTCTATTTATTTATTCGATGGGAAATGATAAATTATGATTGATTAGTTCAACGAGATATAAGTCTGATGTCTTACATCTTCTCTCCTGTTTCCATCAATTTCAAAAGAATGCAGGATAAAATACCCTTTTCAGAAGGATAGGAGAAGGCAAGAGTCGGTCTTTTTTCGCGAGACTTTTCTGAAACTTTTAAATTTTATAGGGGGTTATGTTTTGAAGAAGCGCAAAATTGGACTTGCATTGTCCTTAGTCGTAGCAGCAGGAACCATCCTTGGAGCATGCGGCAACTCTGGCTCAAACAGCGGTGAAAACAAAAAAGATAAAGATCAATTCACTGTTGCAATGGTAACTGATGTCGGTGGTGTCGATGACAAATCGTTTAACCAATCTGCTTGGGAAGGTTTACAAGCATTTGGGAAAGACAACAATTTAACAAAAGGCAAAAACGGCTTTGATTACTTACAATCCAAAACGGATGCAGATTATCCAACAAATTTAAATACACTTGTAAGACAAAAATTCAACCTCATTTATGGTATCGGCTATAAAATGGAGAGTGCCATTTCTAAAATAGCTGATCAGCGAAAAGATTCCAAATTTGCAATTGTGGATGCAGTTGTTGATAAGAAGAACGTAGCTAGTATTACATTTAACGAAAACGAAGGCTCATTCCTTGTAGGTGTTGCAGCGGCTCTTTCTACAAAATCAAACAAAATTGGTTTTGTTGGCGGCGTTGACTCTGAATTAATCAGAAAGTTCGAAGTTGGTTTCCGTGCAGGCGTTGAAGCAGCTAACCCAAAAGCAAAAGTTGAAGTGAAATATGCTGGTGCATTTGATAAAGCAGACATCGGTAAAGCAACAGCTGAAAGTATGTACAAATCTGGCGTAGACATTATTTATCATGCAGCTGGAGGTACTGGAACGGGTGTCTTTACAGAAGCAACCAATTTAAAAAAGGCAGATCCAAATCGAAATGTTTGGGTCATCGGTGTTGATAAAGACCAGTATGACGAAGGTAAAGTACCTGGAACAAAACAAAGTGTCACTCTTACTTCTATGATTAAGAAAGTAGACACAGCGGTACAAGACTTAACAACAAAAGCAAAAGAAGGTAAGTTCACTGGTGGCGAAGTGATCACGTACGGTCTGAAAGAAGGCGGCGTTGACATCTCTCCATCTCAAGAGAATCTTGATAAAAATGTATTGAAGAAGATCGAAGAATGGAAACAAAAAATCATCAAGGGTGAAGTGAAAATCCCTGCAACACGTGATGAACTCAAAGATTTTAAAGCTTAATTTGTGCATCGGGATAAGCGCGCCTTATCCCCTTGCCTCTCCTTTACCCCCTCTTTATTCGTAAAAGGTGGTAAAAGAAAAGCTGCAGCCTTGTTTTGCAGCTTTTCTTTTGCTAGTTTTTATCTTCATCAGCACCCTAAAAAAGGAGCGGTTAAACCTGTGGATTATGTCATTGAAATGTTGAATATACGCAAAGAATTCCCTGGCATTGTAGCAAATGATAACATTACGCTGCAGCTAAAAAAGGGCGAAATTCATGCGCTGCTTGGTGAAAACGGCGCTGGAAAATCAACGCTCATGAACGTGCTTTTCGGACTGTATCAGCCTGAAAAAGGTGAAATCAAGGTACACGGAAAACCGGTTACAATCTCAAGTCCAAATGATGCAAGTGATTTAGGCATTGGAATGGTCCATCAGCATTTTATGCTAGTTGATACATTTACTGTGGCTGAAAACATCATTTTAGGAAAAGAGCCAAAGAAATTTGGAAAGATTGACAAAGAACAAGCCATTCAGCAAGTGCAGGAACTTTCTGACCGTTATGGACTGAAAATAGACCCTGCCGCTAAAGTATCTGACATCTCAGTCGGTATGCAGCAGCGAGCAGAAATCTTAAAAACACTATACCGCGGCGCTGACATCTTGATCTTCGACGAACCAACAGCCGTCTTAACACCTCAAGAAATAAAAGAACTCATACAAATTATGAAAAACTTAATCAATGAAGGCAAATCCATTATTTTAATTACCCACAAGCTAAAAGAAATTATGGATGCCTGTCATCGCGTGACCATTATCCGAAAAGGTCAAGGTATTCGGACACTTGATGTGGAACACACAAACAAAGACGAGCTTGCCAGCTTAATGGTCGGCCGCGAAGTCTCATTTAAAACAGACAAAAAAGCAGCCTCCCCTGCTAAAGAAGTCTTGCAAATTCAAGATCTCACTGTCAAAGATGCACGAGGAATTGAAGCCGTGAAACAACTCAACTTATCAGTGAAAGCTGGTGAGATTGTCGGAATTGCGGGTGTAGACGGAAATGGTCAATCTGAATTAATTGAAGCCATTACAGGTCTGAAAAAATCCGAATCTGGCACGATCATGCTAAACGGGAAAGCCATTCAAAATCTCCCGCCTCGTAAGGTCACAGAATCTGGTATCGGACATATACCTCAAGACCGTCATAAGCACGGACTTGTCCTTGATTTTTCAATTGGAGAAAATATTTCCTTACAAACGTATTATCAGCGTCCATATTCGAAGTTTGGCTTGATGAATATGAAAAACATTTATCAAAAAGCAAAACGAATCATTTCTGAATACGACGTACGGACACCTAGTGAATATACAGAAGCACGTGCGCTATCAGGCGGTAACCAGCAAAAAGCCATTATTGGCCGTGAAGTGGACCGAAATCCTGATTTATTAATTGCCGCACAACCGACACGTGGACTTGATGTCGGAGCCATTGAGTTTGTTCATAAGCGCCTGATTGAACAAAGGGATTCAGGCAAAGCCGTTCTGCTCATCTCCTTTGAGCTTGATGAAATTATCAATGTCAGTGATAAGATTGCTGTTATTTTCGAAGGCAGCATTATTGCCATTGTGGATCCAAAAGAAACAACAGAGCAAGAACTTGGTCTGTTAATGGCTGGAAGTACGCAACAGGAAGTGGGGAAAGAAGCAAATGTCTAATCGCTTAACAAATCTGCTGATTCCGCTTATAGCCATTGTACTTGGTCTTTTCGTTGGGGCCATCATTATGCTGGCAAGCGGATATAGTGTCATCGAGGGCTATAGCGCCCTTTGGAATGGTGTATTCGGTGAAACGTATTATATGGGAGAAACCATCCGACAAGTCACACCTTATATTTTATCAGGACTTGCTGTTGCCTTTGCATTTCGGACAGGCCTCTTTAATATCGGGGTAGAAGGTCAACTTCTCATTGGCTGGATTGCATCTGTATGGATAGGAACAACCGTCCATGCACCTGCCTATATCCATCTGCCTCTTGCACTGATCACCGCAGCAGCAGCTGGTGCATTATGGGGCTTTATTCCTGGTTTTTTAAAAGCCCGTTTTTATGTTCATGAAGTGATTGTCACTATTATGATGAACTACATTGCACTTCATGTGACTAATTTTATTATTACAAATGTTCTTACAGATCATAAAGATAAAACAGATAATATCAATTCCACTGCCTCATTACACTCTGATTTTTTTGAAAAAATCACTGATTTTTCAAGCATGCATAACGGAATCATTGTAGCTGTCTTATCTGCCGTTATTATGTGGATCATTATCCAAAAAACCTCTAAAGGGTTTGAATTGCGTGCTGTTGGTATGAATCAGCACGCATCCCAATATGCTGGAATGAATGTGAGAAAAAACATTATATATTCCATGCTAATTTCAGGTGCTTTTGCAGGTTTAGCCGGGGCAATGGAAGGTTTGGGAACCTTTGAATATGCATCAATAAAAGATGCCTTCACTGGCGTTGGTTTTGATGGAATCGCTGTTGCCTTATTAGGCGGAAATACAGCTATTGGTGTCGTCTTAGCGGCATTATTGCTTGGTGGATTGAAAGTCGGTGCTTTAAACATGCCGCTTGAATCTGGCGTACCGACTGAGGTCGTTGATATTGTGATTGCTATCATTATTCTTTTCGTTGCCTCAAGCTATATCATCCGTCTTGTCATTCAACAATTGAAGAAAAAGGGGGGAAAATAAGTGGGATTTCTGCAAATTCTTGAAATCATCGTCCCGGCTACACTCGTTTATGCTGCACCACTTATTTTAACCGCTCTTGGAGGCGTCTTTTCAGAAAGATCAGGTGTCGTCAATATCGGTCTTGAAGGTTTGATGGTCGTCGGAGCATTTTCTAGTATTATCTTTAACTTAATGTTTGCTGATACGTTTGGTGCCTTGACCCCGTGGCTCGGTCTTCTTGTTGGTATGGCCATTGGCGGCTTGTTCTCACTCATTCACGCTGTTGCCACTATTACGTTCAGAGCAGATCAAACGGTCAGTGGTGTTGCGATTAACATGCTTGCCCTTGGTGCTACGCTGTTTGTTGTCAAACTGATTTATGGCAAAGCACAAACAGATAAAATTACAGAACCTTTCTATAAAGGAGATATTCCCCTTTTAAGTGACATTCCGATCATTGGTGATATTTTCTTTAAAGATGTGTATTATACGTCCATTCTCGCATTAGTTCTTGCCGTTGTCGCTTGGTTTGTCTTATTTAAAATGCCATTTGGCTTACGACTTCGTGCAGTCGGAGAGCATCCAATGGCAGCTGATACAATGGGAATCAAGGTATACCGGATGCGCTATATCGGCGTCTTCATTAGTGGTCTATTTGGCGGCCTTGGCGGAGCTGTGTATGCATCGACCATCGCTCTTGACTTCTCACACGCCACCATTACAGGTCAAGGCTTCATTGCGTTAGCCGCCCTTGTTTTCGGGAAATGGCATCCATTTGGCGCCATGGGCGCTGCTTTATTCTTTGGATTTGCACAAAGCTTAAGCATTATTGGCTCTCTGCTTCCACTGTTTCAAGATATCCCGAACGTGTACATGCTCATTGCACCATATGTGCTGACGATCCTAGCTCTTACTGGCTTCATTGGACGAGCAGACGCACCAAAAGCACTTGGTACCCCTTATTTAAAAGGGAAACGATAAATACCATGTATGATCAATCCCCTGAAGGACAAACTACCTTCAGGGGATTTTTGTATGATAAAAACGACAAAACCCCTGTTTATTTTACTTTTATTACACTTAATTTAGTTTAATAAATAGATGAGTGTCACAGAATCTTCTACAATTGAGACAAATAGCATTTGGGGGTGTTTATGTGGCTAATACACAACAATTGAAATCGATTACAAACGATTCTGACAATAATAAAAGCGTTTTCCGAAAAATTCTTTCTTGGAAAATTGGTGTTATTGATCTACCTGTGTATATAGTACTTGCAGCGATTATTTTAACTGCCGCTTATTTCAATAAAATTCCAGCAAATATGCTTGGTGGTTTCGCTGTTATTATGATTTTAGGGATTTTCCTAGGAGATGTAGGACAACGTATTCCAATCTTAAAAGATATTGGTGGACCGGCGATTCTTTCTTTATTCGTACCATCGTTCCTGGTCTTTTTTCATGTTCTGAATCCAAACTCATTGGAAGCGGTTACGTCTCTGATGAAAACATCGAACTTCCTATACTTCTATATATCTGCTCTTGTCGTAGGTAGTATTCTTGGGATGCAACGAACTGTTTTAGTACAAGGCCTTATTCGTATGTTTGTTCCTCTTGTTGCAGGTACAATTACAGCTGTAGGTGCTGGAATTCTAGTGGGTCTTCTAGTTGGTTACACACCGCATCATTCGTTCTTCTTTATCATTGTACCGATTATTGCAGGTGGTGTCGGTGAAGGAATATTGCCATTATCAATTGCTTATTCACAAATTCTTGGTGTATCAGCAGAGTCATTAATTTCTCAATTGATTCCGGCTGCTGTTATTGGGAACGTCATTGCCATCATTTGTGCTGGCGCAATGAAAAAGCTTGGTGAAAAACGTCCTGAACTAAACGGGAATGGACGACTTGTTAAATCAAAAGAAGCAAATGAAATCTTTGAACAGCCTGAAATGGATACAAAAGTTGACTTCAGCTTAATGGGCGCAGGTGTGCTTGTTGCTTGTACAACCTTTATCTTTGGCGGCTTATTAGAAAGTTTTGTTCATATTCCAGGTCCAATCTTAATGATTGTTCTTGCTGCATTAATCAAATACTTAAACGTGATGCCTCAGCATTTGCAAAACGGCTCACAGCAGTTCTACAAGTTTGTATCTAAAAGCTTTACATGGCCTCTAATGGTTGGTTTAGGAATTCTATACATTCCACTTGATGATGTGGCCACTGTTATTTCTATTCCTTTCGTATGTGTATGTATTGCTGTTGTTCTAGGCATGGTTGGTTCTGGTTACTTTGTTGGTAAATTCATGAACATGTATCCAGTTGAATCTGCGATTGTGACTGGCTGTCACAGTGGATTAGGCGGTACTGGTGACGTTGCGATTCTTTCAGCATCTGGAAGAATGGGCCTTATGCCTTTCGCTCAAGTCTCTACACGTCTTGGCGGAGCAGCAACTGTTATTTGCGCAACAATCTTACTTAGAATGTTTACTTAAAAAAGAAACAAAAAGCATGTCCTTTTCATAAGGGACATGCTCAGATAATTGACAAAGGGCTAAAATGTTGTTTATTTTAGCCCTTTGTCTTCTTTTCAGCGTGATAGAAAACCTTTGTAGTCTAGGAAGGACGAGCACCGGAGCAGAGCGAATTTGACATTCGTGAGCACCGGAGCGCAGGACTGCGGGCGAATGCGAGGGTTTGTCTACACGCTGAGCATGTCCTTTTCGTAAGGGACATGCTTTTTTTATATTTCTTTTCTCCCATACATCCTCATTCATCAGCTAATACAATTCGTATATATTCCCGAGGCTGAAAAGGATACTGTTTCGCCTGAGGATAGGTCATATGGAGGAGTTGTTCGGAAAATAGCGGCCATTCACTCCCGGCCTGCCACCTTTTTTGATCATTTCGTTCAATCAAGAATGCTCCTCCTAAAATCGTGCAGAATATGCTTAAGCTGATGGCGATCTTTCGTTTCATTTGATCAGCTCCTTTAAGAAAAGCATGTACGAAATACAAAACAATATACAACGAGTTTCATTTTTGATAAAATATTTTTTGTGGTCAAAAGAACTCGAAACAAATTCAATTTGCCGTAAATCAGTTCAATCCAATGCACTATGTCTGTATTTACGATATAATTTTAATTACCAGTTCTTTAGAACGTGAATTTATATTGATCAAAGGAGGTTCATTTTCTTGCAGCTTATTCACTTCGCCATCCTATCACCTTTTTTACTTGCCTTTGTCGTCCCTTTTCTCTTTAAATACGTAAGGCGTATACATACAGGATGGTTTGTTCTCATCTTGCCTATTCTTTTATTCACCTATTTCATCCAAATGCTCCAGATCACCTCGAATGGACGTACGTTGTTCTCACAGGCTGAATGGATTCCTTCTCTAGGGATGAATTTCACTGTGTATGTAGATGGTCTCAGCCTGTTATTTGCTTTACTCATCACAGGTATTGGTGCACTTGTGGTACTGTACAGTATTTTCTACTTATCAAAGGAAAAAGAACAGCTTGGCTCTTTCTATACGTATTTATTAATGTTTATGACCGCTATGCTTGGTGTTGTTCTCTCTGACAACATGGTCGTACTTTATTTGTTCTGGGAGCTAACGAGTATCTCTTCCTTCCTCTTAATTGGGTATTGGTATAAGCGTGAGCGTTCTCGTTACGGAGCAACCAAATCACTGCTTATCACGGTGTTTGGCGGATTAGCTATGCTTGGCGGCTTCATCCTCATTTACCTGATCACTGATTCATTCAGTATTCGCGAAGCAGTCAATCAGCTTCAGCTTATTATGGCATCACCTTATTTCATCCCTGCGATGGTGCTCATTTTACTAGGGGCCTTCACGAAATCAGCGCAGTTCCCATTTTATATTTGGCTGCCTGATGCTATGGAAGCACCAACCCCTGTAAGCAGTTATCTACATTCTGCTACTATGGTCAAAGCCGGTATTTATCTGGTTGCCCGCTTTAGTCCGATTTTTGCTATATCAGAGGTGTGGTTTTGGACCATTTCGATTGTCGGACTTATCACACTATTCTGGGGATCTTTCCACGCCGTTCGGCAAAATGATTTGAAAGCCATTCTGGCCTTCTCGACAGTGAGTCAACTCGGTATGATTATGCTCATGCTAGGAGTAGGCGCAGCTGCCATTCATGAAAACAAACCTGCCTTTTTTGGCGCAGCCGTTCTTGCTGCTATTTTTCATCTCATTAACCACGCGACCTTTAAAGGTAGTCTCTTTATGGCAGCAGGGATTATCGATCACGAAACAGGTACACGTGATATTCGCAAATTAGGTGGATTAATGACCATCATGCCAATTACCTTTACAATTACGTTAATTGGTACATTCTCGATGGCTGGACTCCCGCCATTTAATGGATTTTTAAGTAAAGAGCTATTTTTCACAAGTATGATCCGGATTTCTGACATCAGCTTTACGGATGTTTCAACATGGGGGGCTGTCTTCCCTGCTATCGCTTGGCTCGCTAGTGTGTTTACGTTCATCTACAGTATGATGATCGTCTTCAAAACATTTAGAGGCCGTCTGAATGTCGATCAATTGGAGAAAAAACCGCATGAAGCACCGATTGGTATGCTGATCCCGCCAATTATTTTAGCTGCACTTGTGGTCACGTTCTTCTTTTTCCCTAATATTCTTGCCTATTCAGTCATTGAACCTGCCATTCAAGCGATCATTCCTGAAGCCATTCAAACAGGAAGCCGCTTTGCCGTAAAAATTGAAGCGTGGCATGGATTCAAGCCAGAGCTTTACATGACAATTGGTGTAGTTGCGCTCGGCACGCTCGGCTATTTGACGTTGTCAAAATGGCGTCCAATGTACAACATATTCAAGGAAAAATGGTCATTTAACGCTTTATATGACCGTTCGCTTATAGGTGTAGAAAAAGGGTCATACCGCCTGACAAACAGCTATATGACAGGATTCCTTCGTGACTATCTTGTCTATGTATTTGGGTTCATGATTATCGTGCTTGGCAGCGTGATGTTCTACAAGCAAGCCTTCTCATTTCAAACTGAGCATGCTGCATCAATCGGCACGTACGAAGCCATCCTTTCACTTGTGATGGTCGCAGCGACAGTCACGACTGTATTTGCTCGTTCACGCTTAACAGCTATTATTGCGCTAGGTGTTATGGGCTACACGCTGTCACTATTCTTCGTGATTTTCAGAGCACCTGACCTTGCGCTGACACAGCTCATTATTGAAACCATTTCTGTCGCGCTGTTTTTACTTTGCTTCTATCATTTACCAAAGCTGAGTCTGAAGCAAAAAACACGAAGATTCAAACTAACAAATTTGATGATCTCATTAGGTGTTGGAGTTGTTGTCACCTGTCTTGCTTTCGCTTCAACAAGCCAGCAGTCTCTTGACACGATTTCAACGTACTTCATTGAAAACAGCTACAAACTGGCTGGTGGAGACAATATTGTCAATGTCATTCTTGTCGATTTCAGGGGATTTGATACACTCTTTGAAATTACAGTGCTGGCCATTGCGGCACTCGGTATTTATGGATTATTAAAGGTGAAAGCACAAGGAAAACGGAAGAGAGGCGTACGGCGATGAGAAAGATTGATACGAATGATATGCTCTTACAAGTCACAACAAAAATCACAGCATTCATCATCTTGCTTTTCTCACTTCACCTATTTCTTGCAGGACATAACAATCCTGGCGGAGGATTCATTGGCGGTTTGATGAGTGCTGGTGCTGTCGTCCTTCTGCTTTTAGCCTATGATCTTAAAACAGTCAGACGCATTTTACCATTTGACTTTATTTATGTGGCTGGTGTCGGTTTGCTCGTTGCCATCCTAACAGGTATGGGATCTTTTCTGTTCGGAGCACCTTTTCTATCCCATGCATTTGGTTATTTCCAGCTGCCGTTTCTAGGGAAAACAGAACTGGCGACAGCCGTCCTGTTTGATATCGGTGTGTATTTAGTTGTTGTTGGTGTCACCATGACCATTATTCAAACGATTGGAGAGAAGGAATAATGGAATTTCTAATGTCTATTATCGTCGGAATCATTTTTATGGCAGCGACCTATTTAATGCTTTCAAAAAGCCTTCTGCGGGTCATCGTCGGTACTGCCGTTTTAAGTCACGGCGTCCATTTGCTTCTATTAACAATGGGCGGCTTAAAAAAGGGAGCACCTCCTATTTTGAAAGAGGGGCTCACATCCTATGTAGATCCATTGCCACAAGCATTAATTTTAACAGCCATTGTCATTGCTTTTGGTGTGACATCCTTTTTACTCGTGATGGCCTTCCGTGCCTTCCAAGAGCTGAGAACAGATGACATGGATCAAATGAGAGGAAATGATCAGCATGAATAATCTCGTGATCCTGCCTATATTAATACCATTACTAGCTGCTACATTATTGATTTTTATGAATAAAAACACCATGCTGTCGAGAGGCTTTAGTGTGCTTGCATCTCTTTTAGCCATTATCTGTAATGTCTATTTGGTCCAAACGATTTTCACAAACGGCATACAAACCCTTTATTTGGGCGGCTGGAAAGCACCGTTTGGCATTGCCCTTGTAGCTGATCAGTTTGCTGCACTTCTTGTGCTGACCGCTTCCATTGTTGGACTAGTTACAGTTCTTTTTTCCTTTCAAACGATTGGGAAAGAAAGAGAGCGGCTGTTCTATTATTCTGGCGTCCAGTTCTTGTTAGCTGGTGTCAGCGGTGCCTTTTTAACGGGAGATATTTTCAACCTGTTTGTCTTCTTTGAATTGTTGCTGATGGCATCATATATGCTCATTGTTCTGGGTGGTTCAAAGCCCCAGCTTCGTGAATCACTGAAATACATTGTGTTTAACATTATCTCATCGGCTTTATTTATTGTTGGCGTAGCGTGTTTATATGCAGTCACAGGCACACTGAACATGGCTGATTTAAGTGTAAAAATAGCCGAATCTGGGCAAACAGGGTTAATCACCGTGATTGCCATTCTGTTCCTGATCGTATTTGGCTTAAAAGCTGGGGTCTTCCCGCTTTATTTCTGGCTGCCAGGGTCTTATCATGCACCGCCGGCAGCGATTTCAGCTTTGTTTGGCGCACTGCTGACAAAGGTCGGGCTATATGCGATTGCCAGGGTCTTTACGCTCATCTTTATACATGATACAGGTTTTACACATACAATTATGGCCTGGCTAGCCGCTCTAACGGTTATATTCGGTGTCATTGGCTCTATCGCCTATTCTGATGTGCAAAAAATTGTGATTTATAACATTGTCACAGCTGTTGGTGTCATTTTGTTTGGGATTGCGGCCAATACACCGGCATCACTCCAAGGCGCCATTTATTACCTCATTCACGATATGGTGATCAAAGGAGCTCTATTTATGCTTGCAGGGGCACTGTTTGTGTATGCTGGAACCAATCATCTGAAAAAAATGGGTGGGCTGATTCAATCCCAGCCTCTACTCGGCTGGATGTTCTTCATATCGGCTTTATCACTTGCGGGTATTCCTCCGCTAAGTGGATTTGTTGGCAAGCTGAAAATTGTTGAAGGTGGGTTTTCTGCTGGGTACATGACGTTCTCTATCCTTGTTTTACTGTCCAGTCTTCTTGTCCTTTATTCTGTTATGAGGATTTTCATGCTCGCGTTTTGGGGAGAGGAACAGGATATGCGAAGAAGAAAGCCATCCATTAGAGGAATGGTGTATCCTGGGGTACTGCTTGTTGTCTTATCGCTTGCGATTGGATTAGGCACAGAATTCATTGCACCTTATATCAATCAAGCTGCGGAAATGCTTTCAACACCAGAAAAATATATTCAAGCTGTGCTGAAGGAGTAGATGAACATGGCCTTTCAAATATTATTAAACGCTCTCCTCGCCTTTACATGGATGTTTATGAATGATACATACAGAGCTGCAGACTTTGTATCAGGCTTTGCATTAGGGATGATCGCCATTTTTATGCTGCGGCGATTCTTCCCGCAACGTTTTTACGGCTATGCCCTTTATGCGATTTTCAAACTCGTCATCATTTTTATCAGAGAACTACTTCTTGCTAATTTGAGTGTACTCAAGACGGTGTTATCTCCAAAGCTTAAAATCAAGCCTGGTATTTTCGCCTTTCGTACAGATTTAAAAACAGATTGGGAAATCACCATACTGGCCAATATGATTACTTTAACACCTGGTACACTGGTCATCGATATTTCGGATGATCGTTCGATTTTATACATTCATGCGATGGATATTGAAGATGCTGAAAAAGCCATCCACGATATTCGGGTATCATTTGAAAAAGCGATTCAGGAGGTGAGCGGTAAGTAATGGAACTGATCTTGCAAATGTCACTTGGGATTCTTGCGCTGTCTACTTTGCTTTTTGTGATACGGGTCATCAAAGGACCCTCTATTCCTGATCGTGTCAGTGCGCTTGATGCGATAGGAATCAATTTAATTGGGATGACAGCCATCGTGTCTATCTTACTGAAAACTACTATGTTCTTTGAAATTATTTTACTGCTCGGTATTCTTGCCTTTATCGGCACTGTCGCTTTTTCCAAATTCCTTGAGAAAGGGGAAGTGATTGAAAATGATCGTCATCGCTAAAGCTATCGTGATTTTCTTTATTCTGCTTGGCGCCATCCTTTGTCTGGTCTCAGCCATTGGGGTTCTTCGCCTGCCGGATGTTTACACACGTATGCATGCTGCATCAAAAGCATCGACACTTGGCGTTGTCCTTATTTTAGTTGGTGTGTTCTTTCATGAATGGTTTCTTGCAGGGATCATCTCTGCGAAAATCCTGCTTGGGATTGTCTTTATCTTTCTGACCGCACCAGTCGGCGCACATTTGATCGGAAGAGCCGCTTACAACACTGGTGTGAAAATGGACAAACGAAGTGTCCAAGATGATTATGGCGGTTTCCGTAACTTTGTCATTAAGCGAAAAGAAGACTCTTATTTATAAAGGAAGAACCTGATATACAGGTCCTGTTCACTTTACATGCATGTTCATAAAAGAGTATTAAAAAAAGCTTCCGCTGCACCGGGAGCTTTTTTATATGCGATCAATGACAGCAAGTGTACATCTTGACGTACAGATATGACGGTCTCGATCATCTTTTATATCGATTTGGAATACCATTGTACGCCGTCCCACATGTACAGGAACAGCTGTAGCTGTCACCACTCCATCACGTACAGATTTTAAATGATTGGCATTGATTTCAATACCTGAACAAACCTGCTTCGTTAAATCCAAATGAGCAGCAGCACCCATGCTTGCCACTGTTTCTGCTAGAGCAGCTGATGCTCCTCCGTGCAGTAATCCAAATGGCTGTTTTGTTCGGTGATCGACTGGCATTGTCGCCACGCATCGTGACGTATTGCATTCCACAATCTCAATCCCCAGTGCCTCAAGCAGTGTATTGGAACCACTCACATCCATCAAGGCCCTCTCCCTTCACACGTTTACAGCACACTTTCCGATTTTGCAATTAACACCGCTTCTGTTCGAGATCCAACATTCAGCTTATTGAAGATGGAGGTCAAACTGTATTCAATCGAGCGTTTGCTCAAATGAAGCACATCGGCGATCTCTTGGTTTGTGTACCCTTTTTCCACTTCTCTTAAGATTAAACATTCACGCTCTGTTAACAGCTCATGATCCGTCTGCTGCGCCTGTTCTGGCTTCTCTTGCTGCTGTGAAATTAATTTCTTTAAATAGGATAGCTGAATGACAACTTCTCCTTGCAATGTGCGGTGTATGTATTCAATAATTTTGTCTTTTGTCTCTGTTTTACTTATTGCACCATGCAATCCAGCTCGAATGGCCTCTTCAAAATAATCATCTACTTCATATCCTGTATAAATGATAATTTTGACTTGTTGATTCGTTTCTAGAATTTGTTTGGCAATGTCCATTCCATTGATATCCCCGAGATTTAAATCCATCAAGATCACATCATAGATGGAAAAGTCATGCGTCTTTAAAAAGGCGCCTTCTGCATCAGGACTTAAACAATCGACTGATAGCTGCTGATCTGATTCTAATATGCTTTTTGTCCCTTCCATGACAGCCGGATGATCATCAATGACCAATATCTTCTTCATGTCTTCCTCCCTTTAAATCACTCACTTCCATTTTATATAAAAGACTTGGCAGATGCCAAGTCTTATTCCTTAAGAAATCGTTACAATTCCATTTCAATTTTCACCTTGAGCCCTTTTTCAGGTGCTGTGTGAATTTGAAGCTTTCCATTTAGAGCTTTGACTCGCTCCCTTATGCCAGAAAGACCCATGCTCATCGTGTGCTGATCAAGCTGGCTTGCATCAAATCCGACTCCATCGTCCTCATAATGGAGAACAACTTGATCTTTAATACAAATGAGCATCACTAAGACTTGGCTAGCCTTAGAATGCTTCAACGCATTGGATAACAGCTCCTGCACAATCCGGTAAATATTCAGCTGTGAGTCAATATCAATGTCCAGTTCTTTATCAAAGCGGGTTGTATTCAGCCTAATATGAAATGGCGCTTCCTCTTGAATTTGCGAAGTCAGCTTCGAAATTGCCTTCACTAACCCCAAATCATAGAGGAGCTGCGGCCGAAGTTCATGACATGTTTCTCTTGTGGTTTGAATCACCTTAGACATTTGTTCATTCCATGAGATCAATGAATTTTCAATAGATGTTGGGCATTGGTTGTTTTGGAAATTCGTTAGAAACATCTCTGATTGCCTTTTTAACGATATCAAGTCCTGCAGCACGGAATCATGAAGATCTCTCGCTAAATCTGAACGCTGCTTTTCTTCCATCGCAAACATGATTTTCTTCAGCCAGGCAGGATTGGCCTCACGCTGTTTCAAATCGTCAAGATGCTCCATCAACTCTTCGATTTTGACGACATTTTCTAAACTGACACTTGTATAAAAGGCCAATGTTTTCAGCCAAGAAATCTCATCGCGCGACAATTTCGGTGTCCGTAAATTAGATAAACAGCAAATCACAAACGAGTGACCGCCCCGCTCACCAATTTTCATCATGAATCCTTTATCAAGCGCAATGATTTTTCCAACTTCACCTAATAATTCATGAAATTGGTCTACATACTTTTTCCATAGCTTACTGTCCTCTGTCGATTCATCAATCTCTTCAACCTGTCCATCTGCCTTCACTTCAAGCACAAAGGCTTTGTTCACAACAAGTACTTCTAAAATGGTGTATTTTAAATGATAGAACACTTGGTGAAGTGATGACGCCTCACGAATGAGCTGCGTGAATTTAAACACGCTATCTTGGTAATTATGCTTCTCTGAAAAACGCTTCAGACGAAAACGGAAGTCGATGATTTCTTTAAAATAGAAGACAGTGAGCATAAGAATATACGTGATAATCGTAAATTTCATTGTATAAAAGTTAGCACTTGGCTTCTGAATGAAATCAAATATAACGACTACCACTATAGTAGGTGTGATGGCTAAAAGACTATAATATTTGATTCTCCCCAAAAAGAAATCAACATTATATAATTTATTTGTCATAAATTGATAGACTAAGAAAAACGGAATCAATAAAGCGAACGATGCTAGGATATAAGGTGAAATAAAATATTTATGAAATAAATAAGGAATAATAAAAAATAGCATAAATGGACTGAATGATGAGATCAAAATAAGTGCAAAGGCACTAAGGACATTTCCGATTTCAGTCCCTTTCAACTTTTTAGCAGCCCTTAATGTGATAATAATCGTAATAAATGCAAGTGCAAAGAATGAAAGTAAGTTAAAAGCAGCTAAAACCATATTTTTAAACAGAATTTCTAATACAATATTTATAAAAGGGACGGCATACAAACAAAGAAGTACACGCCAACTAATAATTACCGTTCCTAATTCCTTTAAATATTGATACATAAAGTGCATATATAACGACGGTACACTAGTCATCGTAAAAATTACGACAAAGCTGCTAATATATTCCCCTTTACCAGAGCCACCAGAGCTTACATAGGCTACAGCAACAGCTAGCAAAAAGAGAGATAGAATATATGCAGACTCTTTTTTCCTAGATTTATTGATTTTTAAAATCATAAATATACAGAATAGACAGATCGAATAAAAAATGATAGGTATTATATAAATAAACAGATTTTCTTGACTCAATAAGCTTACATTCTCTATTTCAATTTCATCACCATGTCTATCAACAACTAAACTCTTGACATTCGCTAAATAACCTCGTCTTACTTCTTCGGTTGGTTCTTTGTTACCGTTCACTTCAAGGATGATATCGCCTTTCCTAACACCAGCATAATAGCTGTCTGTAAAATCAACAACATCCTCTATTTCAAGTTGGCCGTCACTATTCACCGAAACGACTGCTCCTACAAAAATATTAAACACATTGATGTAGGAAATATAAATCACATAAATAAAGCTAAGGATCAATAATATAACAGTTAATTTCGAGTAAAATTTTTGCATAGACCCTTTATACTCACCCAGCATCTTTCCATTTTTTTGATCTAATGGTGTCTTCTTTTTTAAAACCTTCAACAATAATGCTTGCAGTCACTTGATCAACGTGAAGTAACGATGCATTTCCATTTGCAACTTGCTTTAATGCCGAGGGATTCCCCACTAGATAACTAACTAGTTTCTGAATGTTCATCTTCTCCATCTCCAATTAAAAAAAGTATTAGCTTTTCCTTTTTAGAAGCCTCTAAATGTAGTATTTCGAATGCTTCTTTAAACTTATTTCTGAGAAGGTTTCTCATAATAAATACATATTGTTGAACGCCAGATTCTTTTAATTTATCCTTTAATTCTTCAGAGCCAATACTCTTATCCTCTGATTGATAATAACTGAGCAAGTCAGAACTGGATGGATTAAATTCATTTTTTAAATATACTAGCGGTAATGTTTGCATTCTTTTAAAATCAATATTCTTTTTATTAAAAAGAGCCACATAGTCATTTTCAAGCTGCTCTGCCATGCCTAGATAATAAGCATATTCTTCTACATTTTTTTCAAATGAACCTGTTGCCAAGATAACCCCTATCATACAGGGTAACACAAACAGTGATCCTGCCTTTAACTTCATGATATTTAAACAATCCTTCTCATTCTCCGGCTCCAGTGTCATATCCAAATGCTGTCCTTGCATTGACTGAATGGAATAGGAGTATACACTGTTTAAAAGCTCCGGTGCATGATCAAGCTTTGAAAAGACTTCAAAGCTCAATACAAAAAGAACATTTGCTGCATTCATCGCAATTCCGCTCTGACACTTCATCCAAGGATACGAATCTTTGTCCTGATCTTCAATATCATCTAATATATCGGCAGATAAGATGAGAAGTTCAATCCCTGCTGCCAGTTTTGTAATCGCTTGCTTGTCTTGTCCGCCAAATGCCTCATAATGTTGGTAAGCCAATTGCCCAAAAGGAAATTCATTCTTTATATCTGTAAATTCGAGAAGCATTTTTTGTAAATCGTTTTGCCTGACTGCATGTTGAATAAAACCAGACATTTTCTGCTTGATTTTTGTATTCTCTAGATAGTTTAGCATACTCGATCTTGATCCTCACCCTCTCGCCTCTTATTTTACTAAAAAGAAAGAAGCAAATGTCCACTGACATCACTATTTAACAATTATATAATAATATATCCTTTTTTTGTATGTATTTGGATAAAAAAAAAGACTTGATGGTTATCAAGTCTTTAAGAAATTTTCACATATTCATATTTGTCGTATTGATCAATGCTTTTGTTAATGTTATGAAGAGAAGCCGTTGTTTCTCTAATTTCATTTTCAAGTTTCCATAATAGTTGTTTAAGTTCTTCGATTTCATACTTTTCCATCGATTCCACTCTCCTTTTTTGGAAGATCAATGTATTTGTGTATGTTGATTGGGTCATAAGTATTTGATCTGTTACTAACAGTGTAAATGCTATTGAGTATTTTTTCACCGAAAAGTATGCACAAAATGTGTGCGTGATGCCGCAAAATTCAATAGGTCTTTTTTCATCATTTTCAGACTTTTCAAATGATACTTTTATCTCAATTTCAAAGGAAATGCGTCATTTCCGCGACAAGAATAGGCATCATTCGTCACAATTCTTACGCAACAGAACATACGATCCCTTCTGTTTCCTCGGTTTTTCATGTTATAGGTCAGACGACAGGCTCTACTGTAGACACCGCAATTTTTTGGTGACATTCACCGAAATTGACCGCAAAAGTACCTATTTTTATGATGAATATGCAAAGGTAGAAAGATCATTTTGATTCTTTATTCGGATTTTCTTCATACATTTAGAACAGATATCCGTCCAAATTCACTTCATTGAGAGAAGAGGTGACCATGTGTTTTACTATGTTCCTTATCTACCTTTGCAGGTTCCCGCAATGGGGAACGCATACCTGCGAACACCTATGACTTTTCCTCCAGTAGATGCTCATGCGTTTCAAAAGGCTGCAAAGGAATCAACCCGTCTCGTTGCTGATGCATCCCTCATTACACAGCAGATTTCCAGTTCGCTTTCGTTTGGACAGCGAATCATGGAAGCTGCTGAACGTGCTGACACCGCAAGTGTGATTCGAATGCTGAAGCAGATTGGGGTGAAAAGCAATATCGATATCCGCTTTAGTCCCGAAGGCATCCGCATCTACTTATCCCTCTCTTCAAGCAGGCTTTTTCTACTTTTACAGTGGGGATAACAAAGAAAGAAGCCGCTCTAGTGTGAGCGGCTTTTCTTAAGATTCAAACATTTTGTGACACCATTCAATGGCTTCTATATAACAGCCGTAGGCTTCCTTCTTAGGGAGACTTCCACCTAACATCTCATCATCCCATTCATTTCGCTCAATACGTTTAGCAACGTCTAACACAAAGAAATAGTCATTTTCATAGCCAAGCAGTGCCTCACCCACTTCATCCGAAAGCGGCAGTTCTTTCACAAGTTCGGTAATGTCCGCCCTGACAAGCGTATCAATGAGTGAAAACATACCTGTTAGCATATAAGAAGCGGGATGCTCTCGTCCAGTCCGATCGGCAATGAGTTCACACGTTTTGGCACGAATGAACGACATTTTGATGATTTCCTTTTGGCTTGAGTTGGCTTGGACATTCAGCTCTTTAAATGAAAGGATAAAGATCCATCGCCTTATTTCATTAAACCCAAGCAAGATAATCGCCTGACGAATACTCTTGATTTGATAAAGACGTCTCATGCCGCCAGAATTCAGCATTTTTAATAATTGATATGAAAGGGAAAGATCACTTTCTATGAAGTGCGTCACGGTCTGAATATTCGGCTGCTCCTTGCTCAGCTCATTCAATAGCTGATGGTATGCGTGGAAGCTAGTCGATAAGGCTCGTCCCGAAATGACGTGCGGCTCACTAAAGAAATATCCTTGAAACAAATGGAAGCCAGCTTCTAACGCTTCTTCATATTCTTTTCGCGTTTCTACCTTTTCTGCAAGGAATCGAAGTCGATACTTTTTATATGTATGTAAAATGTCTCTTCGTTCTTCACATGTTGTTTTCAGAAAATCAATTTTTAAAATATCAATGCAATAGAGGAGTTCATCGAGTAACTTGTCTTGAAAATGTGTTCCGCTCAGGAAGAAATCATCGAGCGCAATCGTGTATCCCCACTTTTTTAATTGCTTACATCTCATAATAAGTGCCGGGGTAATCGGTACATTTTCTAATATTTCGATCACAAGCTGATGTGGATCAAAATAAGTGAGCAGATCAGACGAAAGCAAGCTTTCAGTGAAATTGATGTAGCATCGTTTTCCTTCTGTCAGTGTTTCGATGCCAATGTTTAAAAAACTATTGATAATGAGGTCCGTTGTCGCTTGATCACCATCTTCAGCGCTATATGTATTGGTTTCACTATCTCTATAAAGCAGCTCGTATGATACGACTTGTTCTTTTCTGTTAAAAATAGGCTGCCTTGCAACAAACACCCTCAACTGCTCCATTCCTCCTTTATGCAACGACAAACAAGATGTGCTTTCAGTATACCAAATGATTGCCCATAAGGTTCATTTTGAATCGTCCAACATCAAAAAAAAGAGACCATCTGGCTTGATGATCTCCTTTCCCGGGGTAATCAGCTTTCATAAAGCTCTTTTTTGATTTTATTTTTCACATCATGGATAAACTGCATCTTATTATCCCAGCATTTTTGACTCAAATCGACTGGGTATTCTTCTGGTTTGCTGATTCGTTTGTATTCCTCCCAGAAGAGGCCAAGACTGTCCTGCACATATGCTTGAATCGTTTGGATATCTGGATTATCATACACCAGCTTCCCTTGTTCAAAAATTGGGACATGAAGGTCCTTTGCCACAAAATTTGTCACAAATTTGCTGATAAATGTATGAACTGGATGGAACATTTTCAGCTTATCTTCACTTTGAACATCTTCTTCTTCAAGGGCAATGTAGTCTCCCTCAGAGTGATGATTCAATTGATTGATAATGCGATACACTCGTTTACGGCCTGGTGTTGTCACTTTCTCTGGATTAGAAGAAATTTTGATCGTGTCATTCATCTGACCGTTTTCTTCAATCGATACAAGCTTATATACAGCACCAAGAGCTGGCTGATCGAACGCGGTAATCAGTTTCGTTCCAACACCCCATACATCAATTTTTGCACCTTGTGCTTTTAAGTTCATAATGGTGTGTTCATCAAGATCGCTTGATGCAATGACTTTAGCGTCATGGAATCCAGCTTCATCCAGCATCGTTCTCGCCTTTTTAGACAAGTAGGCAAGGTCTCCGCTATCAAGTCTGACTCCAATAAAGTTGATTTTATCACCGAATTCTTTCGCTACCTTAATCGCATTTGGAATACCTGATCTGACCGTATCGTATGTATCCACTAAAAAGACACAGTCTGTATGTGTTTCAGCATATTTTCTAAATGCGGTATATTCGTCGCGATATGCTTGTACAAGAGCATGGGCATGTGTGCCTGATACGGGAATATTGAAGCGTTTCCCTGCACGGACATTACTTGTTGCCTGAAATCCGCCGATCAGTGCTGCTCTTGCTCCCCACATGGCTGCATCCATTTCATGCGCACGTCTTGTTCCGAATTCTAATGCTGTCTCATCTTCAATGATTCCTTTAATACGAGCCGCCTTTGTTGCAATTAGAGTCTGGAAGTTCACGATGTTGAGCAGTGCCGTTTCAATTAGCTGAGCTTCAACAAGCGTTGCCTCGATGCGCATAATAGGTTCATTCGCAAAGACAATTTCTCCCTCTCTCATTGAATGAAGTGTCCCTGTAAAAGACAATCCGCTTAAGTATTCAATGAAATCGCTTTTATAACCGAGTTCATCTTTTAAATATGCAAGGTCGCTCTCTGTGAAGGAGAAGTCCGATAAATATTCAATCGCTTTCTCTAAACCAGCAAATACAGCGAAGCCGTTGTCAAATGGAAGCTTTCTAAAGAAGAGTTCGAAGACTGCCTTCTTCTCATGAATGCCGTCTCTCCAATACGTTTCTGCCATGTTAATTTGATAAAGATCTGTATGTAGTGATAAACTGTCGTCAATAAACCGATGCTCCAACTTCCATTCTCCTTCCCTTACTTAACCACTTTCGCACCAAGCGTATGCTCAAAGTGAGAAAGTGCCCACTCGTGCCCCGCTTCATTAAAACTCGCCACGGCATTCTCATGAATCACAAGTTCAAAGCCTTTATTGTATGCATCAACAGCTGTATGAAGTACACAAATATCGGTACACACTCCGGCTAGGTGAAGTTCAGTGATGCCACGCTCGCGCAGTTTCATTTCTAATTGAGTGCCTGCAAAAGCAGAGTATCTTGTTTTTTCCATATAATAGACATGTTTTAAATGTGTTGACGTGTGAAATAGTGAACTTAGTTTTCCGTAAAGTTCAATTCCTTCTGTCCCGCGAATATTATGGGGCGGAAATAACTTTGTCTCTGGATGATATGGATCTTGCTCTTCATGATGATCGACGGCAAAAACAACAAAGTGTCCTTCATCAATAAATGAAGAAGTGATCTCTGTGATCTTTGACTCAATCGCCTGTCCAGGCTTTCCGCACGTCAGTTTTCCATCGTCTGCAACAAAATCAACTGTATAATCAATACAAATCAATGCTTTGCCCATCCGCACCTCTCCCATATGCTCTTTTGAATCATTATAGCTTATTCATTTCACTAGGGAAACCTATTCAACAGATTCGCGAGAAAAAGCTTTTTGAAAAAGCTCATCTTCTATATAGATATGCTCTTGATTAATCGCATGCGGCACCTCTATGACAAGCCCAATTGGTGAATGTGACTCGTGATGGTTGACCACTTTAAAAGAACGACCAGCGGCATTTGCCATTTTGACATATGGAGAATAAGAAGCATAAGACAATTCACCATTTAAAAGAACAGTGGCCTCTCGGTATGCCTTCAATACTTGCTCTACCTCTTGATACGGTTTATGTCTCGATACTTGCCCTTTTGTCAGAGCGAGAAGAGCACGTTCTCTTAATGAACCGAGAAACATTCTTCGTTCATCGGGTTTTGTTTCAGCATGTCCAAATATCCCTTGCTGCAAATAAAAGTCTACGGATTCTTCTTTCATTGCTGTTTTCACTCCTGGTTTGTGAATTTACATTTCTGTGACCCAGTGCACAATTTTTTGCGCGAGTTCACGGGCTTCGTCTATTTCTACTCTTTTGTTTAAAGATTGTTCTAGTGTTTGCTCAAGTTGCGTTTTTTCGTCTTCATACGCGATAGAAATACTCCATTCCATATCAGGTACAGCGACAAGCGTTTTATATTCTTTTTTATTTTCATGCAAATATACATTGTAGGTTGTTGGCTGCCCGCTTGTCAGATGTGCTTTTCTTATTTTCATTTAATTTGTTTCTCCCCCTTTTCTTCTTCCTTCTTCTATCCATTGTACCATAAAAAAAGACAGCTTCTGAAAAGGAGACCCTTTCAAAGCTGGCTATGCGTTAAAGCTCTTTTGCTGGCTGATCAGGTTTGAATCCCAAACAAATGTGACGTTTGGATTGTTGAAAAATTGAACAAAGTCTCCTGCATTATAGGTGCCTGAACCACCAGCGGAGTGATCCACACTTTTTGGCGAAATGGCAAACACATCGCCGAAATGTGCAGAACCGTTTCCAATGACACGGTCAATATGAATGGGTCCAACAATTGCTGGCATCTTTCCACCACCTTTACTACCCTCATCATATGCCTAGCAGAACAATACGTGTATATCCAACATAAAAAAGACAGCTGATATGTCGTATGATCAGCTGTCTTTCTATGCATTAAATGATTGAGGCTGGCCAAACAGTGTAAAGTCCCAAAGCATGGTGGCATTCGGATCGCTTGTCAGGGACATATAATCACCTGAATTAAAAGCTCCCGCTCCTCCGGCTGAGTGATCTACAGCCAAAGGGGCAATGGCTAGTACATCACCAAATGTAGCCGCGCCGTTCCCGCCTAAAGACTCAATATGAATGGGTCCAACAATCGCAGGCATCATCCTTCTCCTCCCTATTCTCTTATGTGAGTTATGTTATGCAAAAAGGGAAAAGTTGTGCATCTGCCCTAAACGTTTAAATGCTGTTCTTTTCTAGAGCGCTGACGCAGCTGAACCAATCTGACAATATTGAGTGTGATGGCTTTAAGCAGCGCATAGACAGGGACGGCAAAAATCATGCCAAGGATTCCGCCAAAACTTCCTGCCCCAATTAATAGCAAGATAATTGTTAACGGATGTGTGTTGAGACGTTTTCCAATGATCAATGGAGAAATGACGTTTCCATCAATCTGCTGAACAACAAGAATGACAATAACAGTCACAACCGCTTTTCCAGGTGAATCAAGAAAAGCAATGAGCACAGCTGGTGCCGCGCCAAGATATGGCCCAAGATATGGAATCACGTTTGTCACCGCAATAATGATGCCGAGAATGAGCGCATATTTCACACCAATTAATAAGTATCCGATAAAACAAGCAACTCCGACAAATAAACAAACAACGATTTGCCCTTGTATGTAAGCAGCAAGCGTATCATTTAATTCTTTAAAAATCTTCAATCCTTCCTTACGGTAAGGCATTGGCAAAAATTGAACGAGCTTGTCCGGAAACTTATGCCCGTCTTTTAGCATGTAAAATAAAATGAATGGAACGGTAATGACAGCGAGGGCAATATTCGCAATCACGCCAAACACCGCCGACATACTTGAAGCAATATTTTCCGGTAAATCTTTTAATGTCGAAACGATCGACTGTTCAAACTTTGAAACAGACACATAATCTTGGTTCATCATCCACGTAAATGTTTTAGAATGCGAGAAGTCGTTGATAAATTTCTGCATGTCCGTGACATACCCTGGGAAGCTTTTGACAAGTCCACCCACCTGCGTGACAATGACAGGTCCAGCAGCATTGAAAATAAACGTGATAAGCCCGATGAAGAGAAGATAAATAATCAGAATGGCGAGCGTCCTAGGAATCTTCTTCGACAAAAATCGAACAATTGGATTAAAGATGAAAAAGAGAATACCTGCCAGTAAGATAGGAACAAACAACGTTGAAGCAAATAAAATGATCGGCTGAAATAAAAACGAAACTTTTGTTGATACATACACAATCAGTAAAACCAGTAATATTTGGAATGTCCAAAAATGAACTTTAGATTTTAACAAAGATGCTCCTCCTGTTACGTATTGACCTTATTAAAAAACTACTATTCAACCCACCTTCTGTCAACTGCTTCTTGTTTTAGAACCATATTTTTTGAAAAAAAAAGAACAATTGGTATATCATGCACTTTTTCCAGATATACATTCTGTAAGCATTGAAAAAAGCAGACACCTATGCGTCTGCTTGTTACACTCTTTCACTGTGATCAGGCATCACCGACACGATTTGCTGGATCCGCACATAAAACACTGATTTTGCCCCCGCCTCAATCACAATATGATCCGGCATCACTTCCTTCAATTTTCCACGTACTGTATCTTTCACTGTTTGAACAATCAATCTCATACCGACTACTTTCTGCAATGTTTGATAAACATATGGATCAACTAATGAAACAAGCTGTGGACTTCCTTGTTGTGCCATGCTACCTGCCCCTTTACTTGTGTATTTACCCACAGCGTATGCAATGACCCATGTGAGTGTCACTCAGCAAACCCACAACATTATTACCGTATTTTTACATCCCATATTTTTTTACAATTTTTAGAAGTATAATAGATTGGTGCTGCCAACATCTTAAATTATTTGAAGAGGTGAATGATCTTGAAAAAATTAATCTGTATCGTTGCTGTCATGCTCTTACTATCCTCTGCAAGTTATGCGCACGCAGGCACAATTGGAGATGCACCCGGTACACCAGGGAAGTGGTTTAAAGGAGAAGAGCCGGTACAAAAAGACCTGTCAAAACCCCCACTTGTTTTTGTTCATGGCATAAACAGTTCTTCCTCCACATGGTCTGATCGAAACGATATGGCAAAACAAGCTGTTCTGAACGGATACGAAAGCGCGTTCATAGATTTATATCCAGATCAGGACATGAAAAAGAATGGGAAACTATTAGCAGAAAAGTTAAAAGAAATCTATGACGTTTTCGGCAGAAAACTGATAGTGATCGGTCATAGTAAAGGCGGGGTGGATACGCAGGCTGCACTCGTGTATTACAACGCTCATCCATATGTAGAGAAAGTCATCACACTCGGCTCTCCACATTATGGGACGCCACTTGCAGATTTAGCCTATAGCAAAGGCGGGAGCTGGCTTGCCCAAATCCTTGGACAAAAGAGCGATGCGCTCTATTCTCTGCAAACCGGGATGATGGCAGCTTTTCGAAGTGAAACCGATCAGCTGGAAACGTTTCCTCATAAATATGTAACCTATTCTGGTTCAGACTGGGGAACCTTTGGCGGAGTGCTTTATTTAGGCGGCATCTATTTAAAAAGCTTTGGTGCAAACGATGGCGCTGTGACGGTCAGCAGCACAAAGCTAGCATATGCAAACAATATTTTAACAGGAAAGTGGGATCACTTTTCGATCAAAAACGGCACAAGCATGTTCCCCGTATTTCAGGCACAGCTGCGTGCAAATACCGCGAGCACTGAAAGTGAAGACGAACAAGAGCAAGAACCAGTCTCTTCAGAGCTAAATACAAACGTTTATGTAAAAGGCGGAGAAAGTGAAAAGGATAAAACAGAAGCGTTCTATGTAGAGGAAGGAACGAATGGCCTATCGATTCAGTGGTTAAATGAGAGACAGGAAGCCAATCCGGAAATCGTTGCGCCAAATGGTGATGTCTTAACCAATTTGACGACATCCGAAGCATCATTCCCATATGAAGGCGCCTATTCACACCATGTTCAAATCAATAAACCCGTTCCAGGAAAATGGACGATTCGATCAAATTCAGGAAAAAAGGATCCTTATTTACTACTTGTATCCTTTGATTCACCATTAAATGAAGAAATCAAAATCGCTGCAGCGAAATCAGGAGATGCATCGACACATTCGAGCAAGCTGATTAAACGATTAAGCAAAACTGTAGAGACCATTTATTTTAAAGATGCCGAGAAGGATCATCCAATGAAAACGAGCTCTTCATCAGCCGTTCAATTGAAAAAAGAAGGTGCTTATTCCGTCACGGTTCATTACACAGGTCTCACTGCGTCAGGGACATCGGCATTTAACCGTACTGTGATTCGCACATTGTATGTGGATCAGCACGGAACGATTCATGGAGATATTCCGTATTAAACAGAGCGTTTCATGGGCTGAAGCGCCTGCTGCACCTTCTCATCCAAATCAGCAATTTTTTTGAGCGCAAGTGATTCATCTATTTGTCTGTAATGATGGTGTCCACCAGGCTCTTCGTCCATTTCATCTGCTTTCTTCACAATTTGCTGGAGTGTGTCCTTATGCAGGTCGCCCTCTGGCAAATATGAATCTGTGTGAAGCAAAATCGCAAGGGCAATCTCTTTGGCTGCTTTTGGTTCCTCGCCGAGCCGTATGAGCAGTTTATGTGCCCGCTCTGCCCCTTTAATGGCATGAATATCATTCCGTCTATATGTCTCGTAATCCCATTCTCCGCCTGCTGTATACCATTCATAGTGGCCGATGTCATGCAAGAGTGCTGCTTTCACAGCAAGATCCGGGTTAATCCCCGCCTGCATCGCCAGTTTGAATGCGTGATAAGCACAAGCAATGGCATGGGCTTTTCCTGAACGATTTAAATATTTTTGAGCGACTGGATGGGTGTAAACATCCATTAATGTAACCTTTCTCATGGAAACCCCTCCTTATCTATATTTTTAGCATCCTAACATATTCTGAAAAGAAACTCAAATGTTCTGTCATATTTCCGATGAGTCTCAAAATTAGCTTATGCTCGATAAGCTGTCTTTGCTTGTACAATACGAAAAAAGCAGCCGTTATGACTGCTTTTTTTCATACTCACGGGCATCGTATACACAACCGCCAGCTGGGTCATCTGCTAGAAGGTCTAGTAAAATACCGGCCACTTCATCTGGGCTCTTTAGCGTACCTGTTTCATGTAATTGCTGAAACCGTTCAATTTGTTCAAAGTCCTGTTTGGAGGATTTCCGAATCTCTCCCTGCATATCCGTATCAATCGTACCGGGTGAAAAGGAAAACGTGATGACAGGATAAGCTTCGTCCTGCTGTTCCTCATGTAAAGTCCTCATAAACATATCAAGCCCTGCTTTTGAGCTGCAATAGGCACTCCATCCTTTGTACGGATTTTTAGCTGCTCCAGAAGAAAGATGCACGATGGTTTTCTTCCCCTCAAAGGATTGTGTCTCTCTCACAAACACATGACTGAGCAAAACAGGGACGACAAGGTTCAGCATATAATGCTGATGAAGCGTATCCTCTCCGCCTTGCCCTGCACGCTTGATAGGAGTCACCATTCCTGCATTATTGACAAGCAAGACGTCATCAGCGTCTGCGAGAGTTTGCGAGGACAAGATGCTCTGAAGCCATTTTGCAGCCGATTCCTCCTCTGTGAGATCGACCTGTGAATGCGTGAGGTGTGGATGCGATAGTGGCGACTCACTTCTTGCAGCGGTGTACACGTTATCCCCGCGTGAAAGTAGCTGTTTGACAAGTGCTAAACCAAATCCTTTTGATCCGCCTGTGACGATTGAAATTCGAATGACAATCTCCTCCCTTAATAATACTATTTTAAATAGTGAATCGGTATCACATCAAGCAATCTGCATAAAGAAAAGCCTGCCCTTTTCAAAAGGCAGGCTATTTCTTTTCCGTCTTCACATTCACCTTTGGAATCAGGATGATCATGACAATGATGCCAAAGGCGATCAAGATGCCGAAAATGATCGGCAGAAGCGCTGATCTCTGCTTTTCATGATCATCGCCAGAAGGAGTTGATACAGCCGAATCGCTGAAAGAGATATTCATCTCTTTCATCATACGAGCTGGCGTTTTAGGCGGATTTTCCTTCAGATCACTAAAAATTTGCTCCGAAAGTTGACCACCAGAGGTCTTAGGCGGGTCAGCAAAGTGAATGTCCGTTTTAACTTTAGATGTTGTTTTGCTTTGTTCGTATTTCGTTTGATCCCTCAATATACTCGAATTAATATTGAGGTTCTTTTCTTGATATTCATTCGGCTTGACATTCGTATCCGTATCTTCACCTGTAGCAGCAAAAGCAGCAGGACTGAGGAGAAAAAGGGATATGACACCAAGTGCCATCCCTTTGACGAATAGATTAAGCCTCATGAGTGACATCACGTTCCTCTGTTTTGTCTTTCCATAGCTTCTTCACTAGTGGAATGACCATGAACAATATCGTTAAAATCAGTAGCCCTGTGATGCCCATACCGAAGTTGTCTCCATTTCCATATTGGATGGACAGATACACGTCTGTCACTGGATTTGTAAAATGGAAGTTTGGCATGACCAAATCAATTAACGGTGCAACAAAGAAGAAAATAAGCGCCGTTGCTGCCATCCATCCGGCAATTGAACCGAAAAGGAAAGCTGTGCGAATAAAGGCAGAGCATGCCACTAGCAGCAAAATCGTAAAGATCGACCATTGAATGGCTTGGTCATCAGCTAGTTTGTAAATGTTGAGTCCAAACAGGCTGATCATGAGCCCGACTAGCAGATTTAAAATACCAAACAATGCACCTTTGACCAGCATTGGCGCTGACGCATAGTACGAGCTAAAAAAGCCAATCAACAAACTGCTGATCATGACAATAACCAAAATGACTACTGGGGGTACAGTCTGCGTTTTTTCTTCTGGCACATCGCCGCTAATTTTCAGCGGATTGGCTAAATGGTTATACACATAGTTGCTGTTGCCTTGATCGTCTAAAGTGTTTCCTAAAATACCCTTTAAATCTTGTTGAACAAGCTTCGTAGAATTGACATTCTTGCTCCAGTTTTCATTCAGCGTATCCGCTTTTTCTTGAACGGTTGTGACACTTTCTTCAATATTATTCGTATAATCTGCCACCCCTTTTTGGCGGTCGGTTAACGAGCTCATATTTTCAGAAAGACGAAGCACTTCCTGACCAATTGAATCCTGTGCACTCACAACAATCGAACTGCCCGCAAGGTCTGCCGTATACACCGCATCTCCTTGATCAGCCATTTGTTCAGCTACATTGTCCGCACTTTCAGAAATGGCATTTAATTCCTGTTCCATGCTTGCCTGCTGAGTCGTAATGTATTCTGCGTAGCCATCTGAGAATTTTTGCATCTCATCAATAAAGGTAGACACATCATCATTTGACGTCAGCATTTGATTTTTGAGTGTATCCCAGTTTTCCGTTTCTTCTTTTTTGATGGAAAGGATGGACTGGATTTCATTTCCTTTTGTGTCTAGTAGAGATGAATTGTTTGTTGGTTGGTATAGATTCCCAAGCATCATCTCTAGCTGAGACAGTTGATTGGAGTATTCCATTAACTTTTTGGTGCTTGTTGAATTTGTTTTAAACTCTTGATCAAATATTTTCGTATTCAAAGTGTTGCCAATCGGCGAGTTTACTCGTTTCAGCTCTTGCACTTTGTTTAAAATAGAGGATTCCTGATTTTTGATTTCATTCGGAATGACGTTATATCGATCTTGTAACCTTAGAATTATCTTTTCAAGCTTCTCTACTTTTTTCGTGAGGCTTTCAAGCTCCTTACTCATTTGACTTACTTTGTCTTGCAATTGGTCGTTATGAGCGGCCGCTTTTTCTTGAATCTTCTTTTTCACTTCTTCTAAACGATTAGACAGTGCTTTTAGGTCATCTTTTGATTGATTCGTGCCGCTGTTATCTGGCTGAACAGCATCCTGACCGTTTTCACCCTCTTTATCATCTTCATTAGCAGGAGGTGCAGTCTGATCTTCTAATTGATCAGCTAGATCGTTCATTTCTGATGAAATTTGCGAGAGTTCATTTGTTTCATCATCTAAGTTAATGCCAATCTCTTCTGGGTTCTCATTATCTTGATCTGATTGCCCGTCATCATTATCATCTTCTGGCGGCTTAGGTGCGTTGATTAGCTCTTGCCTTTTTGCCTCTAGCTTATTCTGCAAGGCGATGATCTTACTTTTATAGGCCTCTAAGTATTGACCTTCATAATTCTTCAGCAGTTCTTCTTGAGACGCCTTCACAAGGTCCGTTAATCCTGACGATTGCTTAGGAATTACGTCTTCTCTTGCCCTTTGAACAGATTGAATCGCACTGTCTGTTGTTTTGAGCTGACTTTGGACCCCATTGATGTCGGTTTTTAGTCCGCCCATTTGATCGCTAAAGCTGCGGGCATTTTGGTTTTGGATCTCCGCAAGCTGTTTGAGTCCTTGCTGGATTTGTTTTTTACTTGTCGATTGCGCTTTGATCAAGAGATCCTTTTGTTTGTCTTGATACTGCTGATATTGATCGACTACTTTTACGAAATCCTTCAGCTGGCTTTTCGCTTCTTCTGTTGTACTTAAACCTTCTTTATACTGCTTTTGTGAATCAGCCATCGCATTTTTTAGTTCTTCTATTTGTTTCTTCTGCTGCTGGACGGCATCAGATAGTTTGTTTGAATTTGGCTTATAGAAGTTGTACATCGTGTTTTGGAATTCGACCTCTTTGCCAACAATATGCTCAAACTCTTCTCTGACATTGCCGATTTCCTGTGATACAAAACTCCAATATAAAGTCGACATTTGTTCATTCATTTTCTTTTGAGCATTTTCTAGCTCTCTTTGTACTTTTTCTTTATTCACTGCATTGAGCTGATCTTGGATTGAGAATTGGATAGATGCCTTCTCAGGATGATCCTTATCATAGCTCAGCACATTTTTAGAGAAGTCAGATGGAATATAGAGAACTGCATCGTACTTTCTATTTTTCAGTCCATTTTCTGCCGCACTTCGATTGACGACTGTCCATGTGTAATCTGGACGCTCTGATAATGCCGCCACCACATCCTGTCCGAAACGAGCGGTATTTTCACTTTCGCTCGCCCCCATATCCTCATTGACCACGGCAATGTTACGTGTGGCATTCTTTTTCTGTTTTGCCGGATCATCCCCAATGAGATGGAAAAATAGAACCGGCAAGACGAGAATCAGTATCATGGTCGACACGATTTTGATGGAGCTTTTTTGCTGCTCTGTCATTGAACACTCTTCCTTTCTACCGCACATAAAGGAACCTGGATTTTCTTCTCTTTCCCGTTTTCAACCAAATACCCAAAGCCTGGCTGAATCTCTGGTTCTTGTCTTGCATACGGAAGCGGTATGATGTTTTGCTCTGATTTTTTCATCAGTAACATGGCATGACGAACCTGTTTGATTTCGTTTGTGAGTGCATCATAGCCTTTACTGAATTCGGTATGATTCCCTGATGCGATCAAGCTGAAGCCTAAGTGTGCATATGACTTCATGAAATCAGCCAATTGATCTTGAAGACGCGGGTCGATTGTCTGCTGAAAACGCGTAATGCCATCAATCACAAGCACAATTTGAGAGAACGACAACTGATCAGTCTCTCCCCGGCGCACAGCTTCGACGTACATCTCTTCACGCACCTTGAATAAACGATCTATTTCCTCTGCCCATTCTGTGATATCATCCTTTGTTTCAAGGTAATCAATGTTCTCTTCTTTTGCATAATGAGAGAGCCCCCGATCAATCGAATCAAAGACGGCCAGCTTCTCAGGTTTTGCTACTAATAGCTGATCAAGCATCAGTTTGGTCACATTTGTTTTCCCTCGCTGCGTTTGACCGATGATGAGGCAGTGTTTATTCTTCTTCAAGTCAAAGTAAACAGGTGCCACAGATTCCTCATCTAGTCCGACTGGAATGTCATACGGCTGTTTTTGTTCTTCTAAGCGACTCTCTAGCTCCCAAATGGTCAGTTTATCAGGAAGCATTGGTACAGGTTTTGGTTTTTCAGCTGATTCAAAGCGAGCATCTAGAAGCTGGATCTCTTGTTTTAAATGCTCAAACAATTCGAGATCGTTCTCTCCTTCAACTGGCAGGAACATTTGGGCAAAATAAAGCTCTTCTTTGTTGATAATGACTCGTCCTGGAATTGGCTCTAAGCTGAATTTCGGTCTGCCAATAATGGAGTATGCCTCTCCTTGATCCATTAAGTAATGGACAATCTTTGTTTTCAAGTTGTTCATAAGCGATTGACGGACTGCGTTGACACGAGTCGCTGTGATTAAGAAATAAATGCCTAACGATTGTCCATCACGGCTTAACTGAATAAATTCAGATTCGAGTTCATGCATTTCGTCTTTCACAATGTCAAAGTTGTCAATCACGATAAATATGAATGGAAGCTTTTTCTCATTCAACGCATTATACATTTTGATATGACTCATTTCCTGCTGTCTAAATAAACGCTTGCGATATTCAACCTCTTCACGCAGACGCTTCATCGACTTTTGAATCTTTCTCATTTGATCCATTAAGAAATAATCAGCCGTATGCGGAAGTTTGGCAAGCGGTAGCAAGGTGCCGTTACCGAAGTCATAAATATATGCATGCCATTCTTCAGGTGAATATCTTTCTGCGAAGCTCATAAGCAGTGTGGTTGCAGCAAGTGATTTGCCATAGCCGGATGAACCGAAGATGCCAATATTTCCATCCTCCATCATTTGATAAGAAAGTGGATGCTGGCTTTGCTGATCTGGCTCATCGACAAGAGCGAAATGGAAGACGTGCTCTTCACTTGATGCATAACGTGTTTTTGGAATCCGCTCTTCAAGCGGTGGAAGCCATGGACTCGGAAGCTTTTCAATTCCAAGCTCCTGCTGCATACGTTCAATTTCATCCACAACAGCGGAAATTTCCGTCACTGTCTCTTTTTTCACAGCCGGCTCTGTACTTACCCCTGATAATGGGATTAGTCCAGTGTCCGTTACAATGGCGATGTCATCTTCTGATCCGTAGCCATCTTCCATATACGGTGCACCGCTCCAAGCCGATTGGAATAACTCATAGATTTCATTGTTCCCCACTTGTAAATATCCACGACCTGTCACGGTAATCGACGCGGCATCACTATTTTTCAAAATTTCCTTACTGTCTGATGCATCTTGTACCTTTAATGCGACCTTAAAGCGGGAGTTACTCCAAATTTGATCATCAATGACCCCGCCGGGCTTTTGTGTCGCCAAAATGAGATGGACACCGAGACTTCGTCCAATCCGCGCGGCACTGACAAGCTCTCTAATAAAATCTGGCTCTTCACTTTTTAATTCAGCAAACTCATCAGAGATTAAGAACAAATGAGGCATCGCCTGTTCCGCCTTTTTCTCTTTATAGAGTTTCGTATAGTCATTGATATGATTCACATGATACTGATCAAACAAGCGCTGTCTTTTCTTCAGTTCACTTTTAATAGAGGCAAGCGCTCTTTCACTAAAGTTTTTGCTACCTTCAATGTTTGTGATCGTACCAAGTAAGTGCGGAATATTTCGGAACGGCTGCGCCATTCCGCCTCCTTTGTAATCAATAAGCAGGAACGCCACTTCATGCGGGTGAAAGTGTACAGCCAAGGATAAAATATACGTCTGTAAAAACTCACTTTTTCCTGATCCCGTTGTTCCCGCTAACAGACCATGTGGGCCATGTGCTTTTTCATGCAGATTCAGATCGACAATATCGTTTTTTCCTTTATAACCGATAGGCACAGATAATGACTTTGCTGTTTCAGATGTCAGCCATTTTTCACGAATGCCAATGTCATCTACCTGTTTGGCATGAAACAGGTCAAGGAAGGAAACCGTTTCTGGAATCGAGTTGGTCATCCCGACTTGATGATCTAATGTTCTTAAGGTTCTGGCAAACAGCTCATTGTCCGCTCGCTCATGTGCATCCAGCTGAAATGGAATTCGTACGGCCTTCTTATGCTGAATGAGAATATCTCCTTCTTCTTCGTTAATGTAACGAACAAGCGTTGAAATATTTTCAGCCAAGCTTTCCTTTGTTTCTGCCGCAAAGATAATTGAGATGCCTAAATCCGTCCGGCTGCCTTCTAGGTATTCTAAAATCACATGTTCCGCAATGAGTTCATGGTTTGTCACGATAAACACAAAGTGAGGCGTAAAGATTTTTTTCTCTTTTTCCTCTTCCAGATCACGCTCTCGCAATATTTCATAAATAGAAGACAAGAGCTGATCACGTGTTTGTTCGTTGTAAATAAACCCTTTTCCGTATGTATGAGGCAACTGAAAGTGCGGCAGCCATTTCATCCATTCCCAGTTCTCATACTCCTGTTCATTAAAGATAAAAACAAATCTCAAATCATGATAGCTGTGCGAGAAAGCAAGCTGGCCGACAAGCTGGTGAAGCTCATTTTTGACAATTGCTGGTTTTCCTATTAATCCGGTTGGACCGTCCGCAAGACCGAACGTAATCGGTACATCTTTTACCTCGCGATAGACGTTTTGCATATGCTGGGTTTGTTCCATTAAGTCATCGATGTCACGATTGGCCATATCGCCGCCGCTCGTCGATAATTCATAACTTGAAGGAACTGCACCTGTCCCTAGACGCAGCTGTAAAAAATCATCACTGACAAGCGTCTTTTCCCAAATACGCCCGCTGATTTCTGACGTCAAATATTTCATTTGTTCAAATGATGGATAATGATACGTTAAAATAAATTGTTGACGGTCATACAGCTCTTGTAACTCTTTCCGCTTATTTTCTAAGTAAAGAGAGTAAACGCGTTGCCGCTTCTCTTCTCGTCTTTTGCGCTGGGATTTCTCTTTAAAGTATTGAACGGACGATGTAATTAACGTCATAATAAACATTGCCATCGACACGACAATAAAGATACCTCGCGGCTGTACAAGGGCAACGATCCCCATGACAATCAGCATGACAAGCGGCGGGAGAACTACAAGCCAAAGTCCTCTGCCGTTATTTTCACTCTCCTGTGAAGGAAAGCTGAAAGACACCCGGTCATCTGGCAGATCGTAAATCAAACGCGGTGTTCGTCTGTATAAAGGATATTTTTGTTTCGTTTCGGTACTCGGCGGCCTTGTTTTTTCTAAACGTGTTTGAAATGGTTCAAATGCTGTTACTTGCAATAAATCATCATCTTTCAATGACAGCGTCAAAAAGTTATAAAATAGCTCATCTCCTGCAAGAAGCTGCTGTGGACCGTGCAGCTGTTTCCCGTTCACATAGATCGTTTCATCTTGGGGAATCACATACCAAGTGCCTTCTATTTTTTCCAACGTGAAGGATTTGGCATCTTGAAACATTGAATGGGCTTCTTCTTTCCACACATCCGCTTCATCTATTTCTTCCCTTGAAATAGTCACTTCGACTCTATTTCCTAGGTAATAAATGGATTGATCATGATGTGAATCCATCAATATGAGTGTGAGTGAACCAACCTGACATGGTTCATGCGGAAGTAATTGACCTTTCTTTTTTTCGCCCTGATAAAGAGAAAAGCCGTCATTCGTTTCATCTGGAGATAAACGAATCAATCCTTTATCAAACGAAAGGGAAGGAATCGTTACTGTATGCTCTATTTCAGGTCCAATCACAGCTTCCCGGTTGAACTGCTCATCTAAACGGACGGTTTGATAATCTTCCTCATAAAAAACCCATAGAAGACTCAAACGCTCCACCTCCTCATCGGACAGCACCAACTGTCAGTTGTATCGAAAGAATTATTTTTTCTCATCTTTTTTCGTCTGAGAGGTTTTCTTTTTTGCATCAGATTCTTTCTCTTTTTTCTCCTGATCGGCTTTTGACTGCTCTTTTTGTTCAGCTGTTTCATCTGTTTGGCTTGCATCTGAGGAGTCATTGGTGCTCGTCTCCGTTGTTTCTTTTTCTTCATACTTCGCCATTTCCTTAATGATTGGATCTAGCTGTTTTTGTTTTTCTTCAGCAGATAGGCTGTCGTCATTTTGAATTTCATTGCGGTAGGCGACGAGCGCTGTGAATATGTATCGGTCGTCCCCGAGCACCCTTGCAATATCCAGAGCTTCCTTGCTATTGCCTTGTCCAATATGAATCCAGAACAGGAAGTATTGCGGGTCTGTCTGCAATGTGTACGTATCCGTGATTTCTTTTTTGTGCTGGTCAAGCAATAGATTTCCTTGATTCGTTTGCACATACGAAATGGCCAGTTCATATTGAAGAGAGACTGGCATTTGATCGGCTTTGTATTTTTCGAGCGTATCCACCACTTGGCTGTACTGTTTATTGAGATAATATTTGTTCGCTTCCACATACGCTTCTTGTTTCGGCATGGCGAAAAAGAACGTGTAAATGGTATACACCAATGCAGGAATCAAAAGAACAAGGAGACCCAGTCCAATGTATCGTTCAATCTTCCATTTCTTTTTTGGAATGGTTAAGAGCGTCTTTTCTTTTGCTTCGATGGCTTCTATTTTTTGTTGAATCAAAGCAGACAATTCTTCCAGTGACTGTGTATCACTTATTTCCTTTGCCCGCTCAGATAATTTCAATGTATCATGATAAGCCAAATATTCTTGAAACTGATATTCATGGTCCACCACTCGAAGAATGACGGCTTTGACCTCTTTTAACAGACGGTGTTGGTCGGTTTCATATGGCGGGATGCTTTCTTTAACCCCGTAATGCAAAAATGCAGGCGCTAAGCCTTGATGAAAAACAATGTTTTCAGGAGAAACAATAGGGTGCAGCCGCTTCACGTCGTGTTTGCACACTGCATCGACAAGCTGGTATGAAAAAATCCATTTGCTTTTTTCATCCTTTGCATGGATGAATCGAAATTCCTGATAGGCAGGAGGCGGTTGAATCGAAATGATGACCTCACCTTCGGTTAATTGGATCTCTTTTTTAAATGAAGGATTGATGTCTTTAATCGGTGCCGCTTCTAAACCGTCTAAGAGTTTAATTGTCTCTCTTTGAAAAATGAAGGTGTAAGTACCTTCCTCTTTTTTCATGACTGCTTCTAATTGTTCTTCTAAATAGGAACTCTTTTTATCTGCCATTTATAAAAGTCCTTTCATAGTATTTCCAGCCTGTCTCCTGTGGTGATTCCACAGTCTAACAGCTTATATTCGCCTGAAAACACAGCTTTCTTATTGACTACACGCACCCATCCGCCATCTCGTTTAGGTAGTGAGATTTGTTTTGCCTGCCAGGCGATATGGATGACTTGTTTAATATGTAAATAATTTGATAGTCTCAAATCAAACACACTGCCATCATAGTTTTTTAAGTCGATGGTAATATCGATATACACAAATTTCCACCTCACAAAATAGAAAGAGCGCCGGCATCAACTGACAGACTCGGCGCTTTTTCTGCTTTTCACACTTAGAAAGGAAATCCCTTTGATTAGCCGCGGATTTGGCTAGCGATGTCTTGGTCAGTGCTTTCAAGTGTATTTGCAGTTTGATCAAGCTGATTGCTGACATCTGTTAATAGATCAGACATTTTGATGAATGAAGGTTTAAGCTGTTCGTATTGATCAGCGAATGCTTCACTAGAAGCACCTTCCCACATTCCTTTTAGGTCAGAGATCATTCTATTTAGACGATCAACTTGGTTTAACACTTCTTGACTTTCAACACCATATTGCTTAGCGGTCGCTCTTAGTTCTTCTGGGGTTACGCGAATAATTCCTGACATATTCCTCATTACCTCCCGTGCATAGCCGCCATATAATGGGCTAATCCACTTATTTTTTGACGTTATTATTATAAAAACAGAAATGATACACAGTCAAACAAATCTGTTTTTATTTTACAAAATGAGTCTATAGAATTACTGTTTTTTCGCTCTTTATCTAGTATTTAACATTTTTTTGGTCATATATTCTTAATAAAAGGGCGTGCACTCCGATGAATCTTTCCGCCTATTGATTTCTTACTACATTATTATTGTACTATTTCTTTTTATGATCAACGCATGACGAATGTGTTCTATTCTCAAGCTTTTTGTTTTTTATGATTATGGCATTTTTCTATTGATTTACCTACCTGATTCTCTTCATAATGTAAGTACGTGAAATATTCGAAAAAGCAGGGGTTTTTTATGACAAAAAAGACAGATCCATTTAAGTATAGCCTTGATCGTTTAGAGGATGTGGCAGACCAAATTAGTGATGTGCTCAATTGCCCTATTACTATAGAAGATACTCATCATCGATTATTAGCCTATAGCACACATAATGATTTCACTGATCCCGCCAGAACTTCAACCATTATCTCCCGCCGTGTACCGGAAAAAGTCATTAATCGGCTTTGGAAAGACGGTATCATTCCTACACTCCTTAAAACAGATGAACCGCTTCGCGTACCTCAAATTGCAGAAGTCGGTCTATCCAGCAGGGTTGCCATTTCCATATGGAAAGACAAAGAGGTGCTCGGCTTTATCTGGGCGATTGAATCCACGCAGCCTTTTTCAGATGAAGAAATGGACCTTCTCAAGATGGCAGCACATGCCGTGAAAAACAAATTACTCAATTTACAAATTAGAAAAACGAAAACAGAAGGACGCAATCAGGAGCTATTTTGGAAGATGCTCACAGGACATATTCATGAAAAGGATGAGATGCTTGATCTCTTCTTGAGGCTTGGGATGAGATGTCCAGACACGTATGCCATTATTATCTTTCGCCTTCGTGATGAACTCACAGAAGATACGGAAAAGAAGCTCTCCTATCTGCTTGAAACAACGCAGCAAGTGCAGGTGCTGTTAACGACTGTTGATTTTAACGAATTCATTATTCTTGTCTCGCCAAAAACAGAACACCCGCTTCAAGATATTAAACAATTCACAAGCGGCATGCTAAAGCAGCTGTCTGATCGGTATCAGATCCATCACGTTCAGGCGGCCATTGGTGGAATTTACGATCACATTACTCATATTCAGCCATCCTATAAAGAAGCACTGGCCGTCTTAAAAACAAAAGAACGCTTTCCTGTGGAAACAGAACGTTTAAACAGCTTTTCAGAACTGGGTATTTATCAATATTTAGATGTGCTTGCTGAAAAACGAAAGGGCTCGTCTTATTCCAGTTACTCTTTATCAAAGCTTGAGGATTACGACCTCAGGCATCATTCCAACCTCGTCGAGACCCTTGAACGGTTTATTGATTGTGACAGCAACGCCAATATCGCCGCAAAGCAGTTAAATATTCATATCAACACACTGAATTATAGACTGAAGCGGATTACAGACATTGCAGAAATTGATTTAAAAAACATGAATGAGAAAATGACCATTTATCTTGATATGAAGCTAAAAAACGTCCATTTGTGAAATTTCACAAAGAGGCGTTTTTTAATTTTTTCATTCAACCGAAGAATTTTCTAAACTTTCAGGATACACTAGACATACAATATCAATAGATAAGCATAGGAGGAATTGACATGATCATCGGCATTCCGAAAGAAATTAAGAACAATGAAAACCGGGTCGCATTAACACCAGGAGCAGCTTCTCAATTACTTTCAGCTGGACACCAGATTTTAATTGAAACGAACGCTGGTTTTGGAAGCGGATTCACTGATGACGATTATGTATCTGTTGGTGCAGAGATCCTTGATCAAGCGAAAGATGTGTGGGCATCTTCTGATATGATTATGAAGGTAAAAGAACCATTACCAGAAGAATATGCTTATTTCAGAGAAGGCCTGATCTTATTTACGTACCTGCATCTTGCAGCAGAGCCCTCCTTGGCTGAAGCATTAAAACAAAAAGGTGTGACAGCCATTGCTTATGAAACGGTAACGGACGGAAAATCACTGCCTCTATTAACGCCAATGTCTGAAGTTGCAGGTAGAATGGCTGCTCAGATTGGTGCTCAATTTTTAGAAAAGCCAAAAGGCGGAAAAGGCATTTTGCTCGCAGGCGTGCCAGGAGTATCGAGAGGGAAAGTCACCATTATTGGCGGCGGTGTCGTTGGAACAAATGCAGCGAAAATGGCGATTGGACTTGGCGCAGATGTCACCCTTATTGATTTAAATGCGGAACGATTACGTCAGCTGGACGATCAGTTTGGTCATCAAATGAAAACGCTAATGTCTAATCCTGTTAACATTGCAGATTCAGTGTGTGAGGCAGACCTGCTCATTTGTGCGGTTCTCATCCCAGGTGCTAAAGCTCCGACCCTCGTCACAGAAGAAATGGTGAAACAAATGAAGACTGGTTCTGTGATTGTCGATGTAGCCATTGACCAAGGCGGGATTGTGGAAACAATTGATCATATCACAACACATGATCAGCCTACTTATGAAAAGCACGGCATTTTACATTATGCTGTTGCCAATATGCCAGGAGCGGTTCCGAGAACATCGACAGTTGCTTTAACAAATGTCACGGTCCCATACGCACTGCAAATTGCAAATAAAGGCGCTGCCAAAGCGATCAAAGAAAACAAGGCAATTGCTGAAGGCGTCAATGTAATGAACGGACATATCACCTATGAAGCCGTCGCTCGTGATCTCGGCTATGATTTTGTGCCTGTTAGTAAAGCCCTTGAAACCTCTTCCATGACCGAAGCTTAATATCCAGCCCGCCCTTTTTAGGGGCGGGCTTTATTGTTAACCTAAAATAAAAATGAGTTGACAAAAGAACATCTTCCCCTTAATCTATTTGTACAGATAAGACAGGGGGAAACATCATGCAAAAGAAGACAAGAACAGCTGACTTTGTGCTCGTCGGAATGTTTGCTGCACTCATGGCTATCGGAGCCAATATCACATCCATTGTGCCATTTTTACAGGTCGGCGGAATTCCACTTACGATGCAGCCATTTTTTTGTGTGCTTGCTGGTCTTTTGCTGGGCAGACGACTTGGCGCATTGGCCATGATTGTCTATGCTCTTGTTGGGATCGCTGGTGCACCTGTATTCGCACAGTTCTCGGCGGGTTTCGGCGTCATTTTAGGTAAAAGCGGTGGCTTTGTGTTATCATACATTCCTGCTGCATGGCTTGCCGGATTCATTCTTGAAAAAAGACAAGCCCCTGGTTTTGGCCGCTTTTTATTTGCAGCCATTGCAGGAACGACCGTGATGTATATGATCGGGACAACTTATACATACATCGCATTAAATGTATGGCTGAACGCACCAATCTCTTATCAAACCACATGGTTCTTCATGATGTGGTTTATGGTAAAAGACTACGCGCTGACCATCCTCCTTGCGATGCTGGCACCTAAAATTTATCGATCGGTTTCAAAAGCCACATCCTTTCGAAAAGAACAAACAGCTTCCTAATATCAGAAAAGGTTCCTCTACTCTATGAGTAAGGAACCTTGAGATTGTTGACAAAGGGCTAAAATAAACTTGATTTTAGCCCTTTGTCTTCTTTTTTCAGCGTGATAGAAAACCTTTACAGCCCTAGGAAGGACGAGTACTGGCGCGGAGCGAATGTCACATTCGTGAGCACCAGCACGCAGGACTGACAAAGAATGCGAGGGTTTGTCTACACGCTGAAGGTTCCTCTACTCTATAAGTAAGGAACCTTTTTTTATTTTATAAAATAATTGTCGCAAGCCAGCCGAACAGGACAAGCGGAATATTATAAAAAACGAATGTCGGGACACATGTACCCCAAATGTGGTGATGCTGTCCATCCATATTGAGTCCAGATGTTGGTCCGAGTGTACTGTCACTTGCAGGTGAACCTGCATCTCCTACAGCCGCAGCTGAACCAATAATCGCAATAGTCGCCATCGGGCTGAATCCTAAGTGTAAACAAAGCGGAACAAAGATCGTTGTAATAATCGGAATCGTTGCAAATGATGAACCAATGCCCATTGTCACTAGCAGACCCACCAATAGCATGAGAATAGCCGCTAAGCTTTGGTTGTTTCCGATTAATTGGGATGATGCCTTGACGAGAGATTCAATATCTCCCGTTTTCGTTAAAACATTGGCAAATCCAGCAGCAACAAGCATGACAAATCCGATAAATGCCATCATGTTCATTCCAGATGTAATCAGCTTATCTGCTTCATCTCGTTTCATCATTCCCGTTACAAACAAGACAAGCAAGCCTGCAAGCGCACCGAAGATCATCCCTTCGACTCCAAGGCTTTGAGAGAGATATAACTGAACGATAAGTGATACAAGGATCGCAAGCCCAGCAAAGAACAAGCTTTTTTTCGTATAAGCCGATTTTTCTACATCCGTAATGTCACGATTCTCATATGTTCTTGGCTTACGGTATACAAAGAGTGAAACGATTAAGCCAAGAACCATGCCGCCTACAGGAATCAGCATCGCATACGGAATGTCTGCTAAATTCACTGTTAAACCTGCATCTTTCATGTTGTCACGAAGCATTCCGTGAAAAATCTGTCCAAAACCGACCGGAAGTAAAATATATGGTGCAGTAAGTCCGAAAGTCATCACACATGCTAGCAGTCTGCGGTCAATTTGAAGCTCGTTAAACACCTTTAATAATGGCGGGATTAAGACCGGAATAAAGGCAATATGAACAGGAACAACGTTTTGAGAAAAACAAGATACGATCAAAATGACCAGAATAATGAGCACTTTTGATAATGTTTTTCTTCTTGAATCGCCTTCTTTTCCAAGAAGCTTCACAGCTCCTTCGACCATGGCATCAGGAAGACCCGTTTTCGTCAGTGCGGCTGCGAATGCACCTAATAGTGCATAACTAATCGCCACTGTGGCATTTCCGCCAAGACCGTCAGTGAAAGCTTGAACTGTTCCCCCTAGACCTAATCCACCTGCAAGTCCGCCCGCTAAAGCGCCAAGTGCCAGCGCAATCACGACATTGACCCGCAGCAAGCTTAATATCAACATTAAAACAACCGCTAAAACAACTGCATTCATGGTGAAACCTCCGAAATCCTTTAGTTTACTAATGTAGTAGATAATTAAAGTACCAACGTATGTTACCATAGAAAATTTACTTCGTCAAATGGCGTATGTCCTACATAAAAAGCTCTGCCAGTTGGCAGAGCTCAGATTGTTGGCAAAGGGCTAAAATGAATTTTATTTTAGCCCTTTGTCTTCTTTTCAGCGTGATAGAAAACCTTTGCAGTCTAGGAAGGACGAGCATCGGCGCGGAGCGAATTTGACATTCGTGAGCACCGAAGCGCAGGACTGACACCGAATGCGAGGGTTTGTCTACACGCTGAGCTCTGCCAGTTGGCAGAGCTTCCGTCGTTATTTCTTCGGTTCAAATCGTTCCACAAATGTCGCTAATGATCTGACCATCACACCTGTTGCTCCTGTTGGTCCATAGCATGAAGGTTTTTCTGTCGTGGCTGTTCCTGCAATATCTAAGTGAACCCAAGGGGTTTCTTCAGCGAATTCCCCAATGAATGCACCTGCCATGATCGCATGACCATCACGACCTGGTGAGTTATTCAGATCAGCCATTTTGCTGTTTCTTACTCGTTTTTTATCTTTTTCGGTGATTGGCAGCTGCCAAATCATTTCCCCGCATTCTTCTGATGCCTCTTTAAACTGGGCATACAGTTCATCGTTATTTGTCATGACGCCTGTTGTCTCATTCCCAAGTGCCACAATGACACCGCCTGTTAATGTCGCAACATCCACAAGCACAGAGGCACCATGCTGCTTCGCATAGGTCACACCATCTGCTAAAACAAGACGACCTTCTGCATCCGTGTTAAGCACTTCGATTGTTTTGCCACTTAGTGAGACAATGACGTCATCTGGCTTCATCGCATCTGCTGAGACCATATTATCTGTTGAGGCGATGACCGCAATGACATTCTGCTCTGGACGAAGTTCACCGATGATTTCCATTGCGCCTAAAACAGAGGCTGAGCCGCCCATATCTGTTTTCATCCCCACCATACTTGCTCTTGGCTTTAAGGAATACCCACCTGTATCATACGTAATACCTTTACCGACAAGGCCGATGACGTCTGTCCATTCTTCCTTGCCTTGATATTTCAATACAATCAGCTTTGGTGGTTCTGTTGAGCCTCTATTAACGGCTAGAATACCGCCCATTCCGAGCTCTTCCATTTGTTCTTTATCTAAAATTTCAATCTCGAATTCATATTTATAAGCAAGCTCAGCCGCATAGGAAGCAAGATCAGAGGACGTGAGCATGTTCGGCGGCATATTCACAAGTGTACGAGCCGAATTGACCGATTGTCCGTAGACTTCGCCCACTTTCAGACTTGCCTGAATTTCAGCTGCATCATGATCCGTCGTTGCATAAACAAATTCGATAAAGCGATCCGGTTCATTCGTTTTATGTTTAAAATCTTGTAATTCATATGTAGCTAAAAGGCAGCTTTCAGAAAGGGCATGGGCTGCATCTTGAACAGGCAGATCCTTTCCTGTGAATGTATCAAGCAAAACCGAAACTGCTTGCTTTTTATCTTGATGAAGCTTTTTAAATAAATGCGCAAGCACTTCCTTTGCCTCTTCAAACGTGTAATCTGACTCCTTCCCAAGCCCGACAAAATAAATGCGTTTAATACCGGTTTCAGGGGATGGGAAAAATTTCGAAAGCTGATTTCGTTTAGATGAAATATCGCCTTCTTTTAATAATTCAGTGATTCTTCCTCCATGTAACTCATCCATTTCTTTTGCTTTTCCTGATAATTGGCTCTTTTGAAAAAGTCCGATGGCCAGTGTATCTTTATGTTGCAACTCATTTGTCGAGAAAAACATATTTATCACACGCTCCTTCAATGAACTCCATATTTCACATTGGAACTTCTATTATATCAAAATTTATGTGCTGATACGATCATTGCCAGCCTGTCTTCTCTTGAAGAACATTTATATTTTGGCACGCGGAAGGGCATCATGAAAAAGCGGCAGTGATCCATAGCAGCCTGTCCATGGTCTCCTCGTTCCACATCTACTTTCTTTAATGTTATAATGAACATGGACTTGGCAACAGTTCTTACTGCCATCATTTTTTTATCTTACTAGGGTAAATACTCCATCATTTTGCACGTTATTTTTTCTTAAAGAGAGGATGTTTCTTGTTCATGAGCGTACTGACGAATTTTCCGCTGCTTGCCAGCCTTGCAGCCATCTTTTTTGCACAATTTGTAAAAGTACCGATTCAATTTATCTTTTCTAGACGACTAGATTGGTCGCTCATTACAAGCACAGGCGGAATGCCAAGTTCACACTCCGCAGCAGTAACAGCACTCTCAACAGCAGTTGCTTTAGAGCACGGGCTAGGAACATCTATTTTTGCCATTTCCGCCATCTTTGCCATTATTACAATGTTTGATGCGACAGGTGTTCGCAGACAGGCAGGAGAACAGGCAACTGTCCTAAACAAACTGGTCACGGATTTTAACCGGTTTGTTGCCGAGGCAAAGAACTTCCCAAATGCGGAAGAAAAAGAGAAGCAAAAGAAATTGAAAGAGCTTCTTGGGCATAAGCCGATTGAAGTCTTCTTCGGCGGCTTAACAGGAATTTTGCTCACACTCATCTTAGATTATTACTTCATGTAGAAGCGAAAAAGCTTTGGACCTTTTGAGATCCAAAGCTTTTTTATTCTTTATTGGCTTGAAACTGCTGCCGGAACACTTGCATCGACTCCGCTTCATTCAACTGATTTAAGTCTTTTTCTGTGAGTGTTCCTTCACCCTTTTTAATCACATAAACGTCCAGCACTTTTTTACCCCATTCTCTATACACATCATCAACCGTTTCATAATATAAATCAAGCTTATGACCTTTAATCGCTTTCCCAGTATCTGCGACTACACCATAGCCATAATTGGGGATAAACAGGACAGTTCCAATCGGAAAGACAGATGGGTCCGCTGCCACGGTTGAATATAAATCACGTTTTACTTTGACGCCTGAATATGTAATGCCATATGCATGATGTTCTTTCGTCTTGCCTGTTGATTCTACACCTGCTGTATAACCTGTGGCGACAACCTTTTGCTTCGGATAATCGTTCCAATTAAATGCTTCTTCGAGAGAAACAGCTCGCAAATCGTCACTTTTCACCGCCATCGTCTGCCTTTTTGGATGCTTAAAAAAAGAAGATACGTGCTTACCGGCATCGGTCTCTTTCACCCATTCAGCTAAATCACTTGGCTCTACGCCAGATATGCCCGTAAAGCTTGTCATCAAGGCAAGCATAAACAGAACTGTCATGAACAATCGTTTCATCCATGTTTTCATTTCTATTTGTCACTCCTCTACCCATCTATTTGTTTCCAAACAAAATGGAAACTATGCAAAGGAGAAACAAAAAAACCCACTTGCGTATAGACAAGTGAGTTAAAACATTTGATAGCCTCTTTTACGAAGGGCATTAATGACAAAACCTGAGGCAATGGCACCAATTAGACCACTTAATAAAATGATGATATCTGCCGCAGCAAGAGAAACGATGCGGTCTCCTATCCCAGAAAAAGCAATACCTGGTTCTCTTACATAAGCGATCATCTTTTGATTATTGATAATAAAAAGGCATACAATTGGATATAAAATTGCCATAATCCATGACATTCTCAGCAGCATATTCAGCAAAAAGCCAATGCCGAAGAATAACACGAAAAATAAAATAACTGAAATGATAACGACTGGTAAACTGATCACTTCATCTCCACCCCCAAATATCCCATCATTAGTTTAACTTGGAAATAGAGATGAAGTCAATCAATGGAAAAAGCCGTAAGATTAATGCTTCTTTCCTGTCCCTTTACATTCCTCACATGTTTCTGATCCGCCTAGCAATAACTGAAAATATCCTTTTCCTGAACAATACTGACAAGTTGACTTTTTTTCTTTCGTTTGTGCATTCATATTGCTCACTCCTTAATCTAAATTTTCTGATAATTCATCATAACATATTTTTATGTCCAGTACCAAGTGAGAAAATATTCCGTCAAACATGAAAAAACGTGTACCACAAGGATACACGTTTTTGTCTATATCGGTTTAGAAGAACTTGAATTTTCCTTTTTTCAGAACAAGTCCTGGTCCGCCAACCATGAATAATGAACGGTTGTCGATGATTTTTTTCATTGCAGAAGCTTTTGTTCCTTGAAGTTTTTTACCAAACGCAACACCTACAGCGTCGTGTTCACCAAGAGAAGCAACTGTTCCTTTGATGTCTGGCTTAAAGCTTTCAAGCGTGCCACCTTTTACTAGTGCTGCAAGGTTTTTCGCTACTGTTTCACCTTGCTGCATCGCAATTTGTGCAGTAGGTGGGTATGGACGATTAATTTCTTCATTGATGATTAATGAGCAGTCACCGATGATGAATACATCTTCATTTTCTGGTACACGAAGATCTGGAGACACTTTTACGCGGCCGCGCATGTTTTCAAATCCAGCTTCTTCAACGATTGGGTTACCACGTACACCAGCAGCCCAAACAACTGTTTCTGCTTTGATTTCTTCTGTATCATCGTCTTTTCCAACAATGATGCCTTCAGGCGTACATTCTTTGATCGCTGTACCGATTTTGAACTCAACACCTTTACCTTGAAGGTAGTTCATCGCATAGTCGATCAATTCAGGATCGAATCCTGGAAGAGCTGTTGGTGCAGCTTCTACACAGATAATACGCACGTCTTTTTGATCAATATCATACTCTTTGCAAAGCTCAGGTACACGGTTTCCAAGCTCACCAAGGAACTCAATACCTGTGAAGCCTGCACCGCCGACAACGATTGTCAGACGCTCTGGACGCTTTTCAGCATCTGTATTATAAGTCGCAAATTGAAGTTCAATGTGCTCACGAAGCTGACGAGCAGAGTTGATGTTAGAGATTGAGAATGCATATTCTTTCAGTCCTGCAATACCAAATGTTTCAGGAACAGCACCAAGCGCAACAACAAGGTAGTCATAAGAAAGTTCGCCATCTGATGTCACAACTTTCTTCTCTTCCTTATTAATGCTTTCAACTGTTGCTTGTACAAAGTTGACACGGGAACTGTTAATCACATCTTTGATTTGATAACGACAACGGTCATGATGAAGAGTACCTGCACTTGCTTCATGTAACCATGTTGTTTCGTAATGATAATTATGCTTGTTCACAAGAGTAATGTCCGCATCATTTGTGCCAAGCTGTTTTGTTAATCTTGTTACAGTCATTAATCCGCCATAACCTGCACCTAATACAACGATTTTCGGTTTATTCACTGGAATCACATCCACCTTTTTTAAATTTGCTGTAAAACGGATAAAGAATTACATATCGTTATTCTCAACCGCTTTGCGGCATTTTATGAAATTTAAACAAAAAAATAAGTATGTGAAAATCTGAACTTTCACCTACAAAAAACGAAAGCATTTGACCGTATCCGACAAAAATTCATAAAAAATTAATATTTAGTTCCCTTAACAATAATAGCGAGTTCTGCTCCTTTTTTCAAGGCTTTAAACTGAAAATCCTTAGGATAAACGGTCTTTCTCTCTTTTTTCCCCTTTTCACAGCATCGGCATCAAAAAACGACAAGTTTTTCAAAACAAGTCAAACGACGATATGTGGTATGATATGATATAGTGATAACAATTTTCATTTGGGAGGATTAAGGAATGCAAGAAGATTCTAAGGTATATGACATTACCGTTATCGGGGGCGGCCCAGTCGGATTGTTTACTGCGTTTTACGGAGGCATGAGACAGGCAAGTGTGAAAATCATTGAGAGCCTTCCTCAGCTCGGCGGTCAACTATCCGCTCTTTACCCTGAAAAATACATTTATGATGTGGCTGGTTTCCCAAAAATCCGCGCACAAGAATTAGTTGATAATTTAAAGGAACAAATGGATAAATTTGACCAAACCATTTGCTTAGAGCAAGCTGTGGAAACGGTTGAAAAACAAGCAGACGGTATCTTCAAACTCGTTACGAATCAAGAGGTTCATTATTCAAAAACAATCATCATTACAGCTGGTAACGGTGCATTCCAACCGAGAAAGCTTGAGCTAGATACAGCAGAATCATTTGAAGGAAGCAACCTGCATTACTTCATCAATGACTTGAACCAATTCGCTGGCAGACGTGTTGCTGTTCTTGGTGGCGGAGACTCTGCGGTCGACTGGGCACTGATGCTTGAGCCAATCGCAAAAGAAGTATCGATTATTCACCGTCGTGATAAATTCCGTGCACATGAGCACAGTGTAGAAAACTTGCACAACTCGAAAGTCAATGTGCTGACACCATTTGTCCCAACGGAGCTCATTGGGGAAGACCGCATTGAACAAATTGTGCTTGAAGAAGTCAAAGGCGATAAAAAGCAAGTACTAGATGTGGACGACGTGATCGTCAACTTCGGTTTTGTTTCCTCCCTTGGACCAATCAAACAATGGGGCCTTGAAATCGAAAAGAACTCTATCGTGGTCAAATCCACGATGGAAACAAACATCGAAGGCTTCTATGCGGCAGGAGACATCTGTACGTATGAAGGAAAAGTCAAATTAATCGCAAGCGGATTTGGTGAAGCACCAACTGCTGTGAACAACGCGAAAGCCTACATGGACCCGAAAGCCCGTGTACAGCCGCTTCATTCCACAAGCTTATTTGAAAACAAATAAGAACGGATCAAAAAAAAGAGTTCCATCTGCGGAACTCCTTTTTTGTTTATTTAAAAATCCCAATATAGGCATTCGCCATTCCAAGTACCATTGCAGCAAGTAGCACCACAACAATTCCTGCCACAACCAAAATCACCCGATCCTTCACACGTTCCTTTTTCGGAAGCGGCTTGTCTATCCCGCAAGATGGACATGTTTTCGAACGATACGGAATCAGTTCATGACAGTTCCTGCAATTGATTTGTTCACTCAAACCTCAGCAACCTCTTTTCTGATGACAGTATATGTTTGGTTCTCATGATACTCTTTTCGAGTGGAAATAGCCAGTTGTGAGGACAAGCTGTAACAAAATTGAGCGATTTATCAATTGTTGAAGAGAGAATGAAGGTTTCATCTGTTCGACCGATATATAGGAAGTGAAGATGATGTTCATAAAGGAGCGATAGAAAGATGTTCAAGCGTTTAATAATCAGTTTGAGCTTGTTACTGATGATCAGCAGCTCAGTTGAACTGTTTGCAAAAGACTATAACAAACATTATGCTCAGTTCGCAGCAGGATTGAATATGGATGTTGATCAACTAGAACCTTTTTTAAAGCGTGTATCCACTTCGGTTTTGGATTCTGGTTTGAGTGATCAAGAAATCAAACAGATACTCTACAAAGTTCAAAAGATGAATAAAAACAATGAAACGAAAAAAATGGGCACTTTTGAAGTGGTGTACCATGAAAAAACAGCAAAGATTAAAATTGAAATTGAAGTCCACGTGGAAGATGGCAATAAAGAAGTCGTGATCTATATGTTTAGCACCCAAGAGTTGGTGGATGTCTTGGATAAAGAACTATTGAAAATAGAAGAAGCTATATGAGACAGAGACGCGGAATGAGTGTCTCTTTTTTATAGTTTATTTTCCTCAATAAAAAAGCCTCCTCGATCGTGTTGTTTACAAAAACAAACGAATAAGGAGACTTATCTTAATTCACGATCAGTTGTTAGCACTCTTCCGGCGTACCGGTATTCGTGGCTGTTCTGAACGAAGAACCGCATCCGCATGATGCGATCGCGTTCGGATTGTCAATCGTGAAACCGCCGGACGGTGAGCGTTAGGTGAAAAGAGCGTCATATCAACGTTTATATGAGTTAGTAACGATTGTTTTTGTTCGGAATGATTGTTAATTGCGCTATGTAGTAGCGATTAATCTCGTTATTATCATAATACCTAAGTAAGCGGAGATAAACAAGCATTATTCGCAACTATTTTACGGCATAAAAAAAAGCGCCCCGCCCAATTAAGGACGAGGCTTCTCGTATATCCAACTTATTTTAACCGGCTTTTCGCACCGTTTGCATTTAAAATCTTCGCTACGTTCTCGAACCATATTCGACTTATCGCAGTAGGGGCACTGTACTGTCTGCGCTACTCCACCGATAACGAGCAGCGTCATACCCGCAATAAATAACGGTATACCAATGATTGCAAGAAACAACGTCAAACTTAACGCAATACCAACGGCCGTCATAATCATTCCTACCGGATATAAAATAAAACGTTTCAGTCCGTAAGGTAATAACGGCTTTTTCATACGTTTTTCAACTGTAGGTATATCAACTCGCAAATCTTCCACGATGCACCTCCGATCCCATTCGTTACTAAAATTATAGCCGTAGTTGCGCAGATACGCAATATGTAAAGGACGCCGTAGGGCGCCCCGTTATCGTCTACTTCTTGCCGACTTCATCTAACGCTTTTCTTTCTCGCGCCTTCTTAGACACATCGTTATCTTTCCAGTATGCCAACAGCGCCGTAAAGCCGAGGAACAACAACGCAATAAAGTCGGATACTGCCGCTTCGTCTACCGGTATCGTCTGAACGCCAAACATCGTCAGCCCGCTATTTACGAGAGCCAACGCAAGCAAAATAAATCGAGTCACCGTTCCTACGCTAATATTCGTCTTCATACGCTATACCCCGCTTTCTTTAGTGCCGCCACCAGTTTGGCGCGTGTTGCTGGCCCGTAGATGCCGTCGTTTGCGATACCGGCCTGCGTCGACTGGAATCGCTTGACTGCGTTAGCCGTTTTCGGACCGTAAATGCCGTCGATTCCGTTATTCTTCGCCCCTTTGTTCGGGTAGAAATATACGGCAGCCAATGCGTTTTGAAGTTGAGTGACGGCAGTCCCGCGAGCACCTTGACGGATCACGCCGGTCGGTACCGCTAGTTTTTTGGACGGCGCTTTCGGTTTAGACGTCTTCGGTGCGCTCGTTTTCACTGGCTTAGTCGCTGCGCCCGTTTTGCTTCCGTTTAGCGTTGCGAGCTCTTTCGCAATTGCCGCTTTAACCGCGCCCCAACGACCTTCGTCTAACACGCGATGCGGACAATGCTTTCCGCTCCAATCTTCGTGCTTTTTGACGCGATCGACGCCCCATCCGCGCTCTTTTAGAAGCTGCGCAATGAATTTAATCGCCAGTGCTTCCGCCTTTTTATAACGCTCGCCCCCGGATTTTGAATAACACACCTCAACGCCGATTGATGTTCTGTTTCCGCTATTAGAGCCGGAACCATCACCGCAGTGCCACGCGTTTCTATTCGTTTCAATCCCTTGAACAACCTCTTTATCGTCGACTGCGTAATGGAACGATACTGATGCGTTGTTATTTCGCATATAACTAATTTCATTTTCGGCAGGCGCATCGTTCGCCGTATTGTGAAACGTAATGTATTTCGCACTCATAGAATACGGGCATTTAATTGATTTTTTCGCTGAAGATACGAGCATTTTACGTACTTTAATCGTCATATTATCGTCTCCCTTTTCGTAAATTTTTCGTATATAAAACCCGCCGGACTCTCACCTGACGGGCGTGCTACGTTATTCCCTTCCGCGAAACTTCTCCTCGAGTCGATCAATCTTATCGATGATAACGTCGTACTTATCGCTAAACTTATCGAGTAGATCCTGAAGCCGCGATTCGCGTTCACGGTTCGACTTCATAACGTAAATTAGAAGCCACGTAAAAAGGACCGCGAAGGGCCCCTGCGTTAAAAAATATTTAATTACGTCGAGCTCGCCCAATGACTACGCCTCCTGTTCGCTATTAGTTACAGACTCATCCTCGCTTGGTGGCGCATCATCTACGTAAGGCTCACCCGTAATTTCTTCGTACTGTTCCGGCGTAATTTTCTTCATGACGACCGCGGCTGCGACTTGTTCCTTCGTCCAATCTCCGTCTGCATAAAACTTCTTGATGATCGCGAACCAATTCATTAAATCACCCCTCCCATCATTAGCGTAAAAACCAACTCAGCGTGCTGCTGACGTAGAACTTCGATTTCGGACGGCTGGAACTCCGGTTGTAAGTCGTCGATATACTCCTGTGTAGCCGATTCGTACCATTCCTCTTTTTCCGGGTCAAACTTGGCTATATAAAGACCATTTTGCGGCTGTATTGACGTGTATCCCTCCGGAACTTCTTCGCCGTTATCTAAATCTACGAGTAGTTCTTCACCTGGCTGCCATACGAATTCTTCATCGTATTTATAAATCCATATCATGTACATGCACCTCCTATGCGGATTTGAAACGGAATCCAAACGTAATAAACTCAGTCGGGTTTGACGAGTTAGATGACGATTGAATACAAACGCGACCGTCAATGCCTATAAAAGTTCGATGATATTGCGGTACTCCTGACGTACCTACACTCGAAGCAACTCCAATAAAATGCGTAGATTGAAGAGGACGATACCCAGCCGGCAGGGTGAACGCTACCACATCATTACCGAGCGTTCCTCCGTAGATTGAACCGATTATTTCAACTACGCCCATAGCATCTTTGCTATATCGCAATGTGTGCGGAAAACCGTCAGGTGATACGTATTGGTTCCAGCCATTTGATAGCGTAGGAGACGCCCAAGAGACGTTCGCATCAGCGCTGGAAATTACCTTACGCCAACCCTGCCAACCTAAGTTTCCATCGCGATAATTTGTATAAAGGTTGTTTCGGTAGTCGAAGGTCATCGCCCATCCGAAAGTCCCCTTACCTTCGCTATCTAACGACGTAAAATGGAACTGGCCTCTATTACTAATAGAAACGGGCGAATTTAAAGCACCTCCTGCGGCGTAGAACGTCCCGAATCGAACGCCAACCGACGTAATTTTCTCTAACACGTCCTCCCCATTTGCTACGTTAACTAGAGTATTTCCGTTATCCGCCGTGATCTTGACCGATTGATTTCCGTTCCATTTCGTTCTATCACTTTCGGATACGTGAAGAGACGTCTTCGCTTCGTGAAGGTCTACTTTCTGTTGCGCCCCTGATGTAGTTTCCTTCGAGTTCCAGGTCGATCTCTCTTCGTTAGTTACGTGCTTTACTGAATCGTTTGCGTGTGTAGTCACTTTCGCCTGGGAACCGACTGTCGTTTCTTTCGCATCCCATTCCGTTTTCTTCTGAGCCGTGACGTGAACGTCTTTGTTTCCCGCATGCGCGTCTACTTTAGCCTGGGCGCCCTCTTTCGTTTCTATCGAATCCAAGTCTTCGAATTTTGCTTTTATCGCATCTAAGAGTTCGATAGAGTCGTCGTACAGCTCCGTCACGATCGCTTTTAAGGATTCGAAATCATCGATATAATACTCCGCAACCGGAACGATGTCTTGATCGATAAGCGCTTGTTCTATGTTGAACCCGAATTTATGAACGGACATAGACCGGTTGTTATTGTAGTAAACGTATAACTCTGCGGACACATTACCGTAATGCGTTACTTCTTCGTCTGATAGCACGTATGCAGCGCGCCCCTCAACTTTGTCTAGTAGCTCGACGTTGCGTACGAACTTACTTCCGTCCGCCATCTGAAGCGCTAGTTTTACAGTCGCAGCAGAAAGAGGCAAAGGCGCCCCATCTTTAGTAAGTGAGAATAATAGTTGCGCCGTTCCTTTATCCTGCGTGCTGAACTGAATACTCGCCTTAATCGTTCTTTTCGTATTCGCATTAATATCGAATTTTAAAGAACCTGTTTTGCTTGTCATTTTACAACCTCCTTATACAACGTCAGCCGCGTTGGTAACTGGATTTATACTATTATCATTAAGCGACGCAACGGCTCCCGAACCTTTAAGCCAGTTTCCGTAATGCATCAAGTCAGAACATAGACTCGTTAAATACATCCCGTAGCGCATCGTCTTTCCAGTGATGTCATTACCTACGATAGTTGACCGCTTTACGCCGTCCATGAAGATGATTCCGTCATATCCATCGGTGCTATTTGTCCGAAGTCCAGCGTTGTCGATAATGTTTCGATTTACTATGATTCTCAAAGAGTCTCCCGAAACAGAAATGCCGGAGAATCCTATGTCTTTTAGTACATTGTCCGCGATAGATACGTTCAAGCATCCGTCTTCCTCGACACGAATTCCGTTTCCGTCAATCGTGCGTGCAACGTTCCCCGAAACCGAGCCGTATTTACTTCTCGTCACGAGTATTCCGTGATGATTAATGTCATCTAAAACGTTACTAGAAATCGAAAAGTTATTGACGTCCGATACGTGGATTCCATGACGTTCCGTTACGCGGCTGATAGTATTCGAGCTTATGACAACATCGTCTATAGTTTGATAGCCTCTACGCCCGTATACTTGGATCGCATGATCGACCGTAATATTATCGAAAGAGTTCCCGGAGATAATGTGCCGTTTTGTCTTGTTTACACGTCCGGTCGGGTTGCCGTTTTTATCGTGAGTGTACACGCTATCCGGACCCGGCAGTAAGATACGAACACCGCCTGCGCAATTTCTGAAATAGTTACCCGTGATATGAACGTCTTGCCACTTATTTCCGGATACGGCCCATTCTGCGGTATCCTCGACCGTGTTGCCTTGAAAAGTAATTCCGGAATATAAATAACCATCGGTACTTGTATGCGAATCGATGGCTCTCGCCCATCCGCCTAGCTTCATAGATTTTCCGAAGAAGCAGTTACGAACCGTGATATTTCTCGTTGGCGTGTGGTCATATGATCCGAATGCACCGAAGTTACTAGAATCGCGCATTAGATCGACTTGAATTGCAGCCGAGAACCAACGATCTCCTACGTAGTCAGCGTAGCCTTTGAACTTTACATTTTCGATCACTACGTTTTGGTTTCCGGCGCAATCGAACGCATGGCCTCCGCAAACGTCTAGGATCGTCAGGTCCTTAATCATCACACCGTCCGCATGGCCGAAGCTGAATACGGAACATTGTTCCTTAAACTCGGCGCCTAAACTGTCAATCGTTCCGCCGCCTTCGATCACGATATTTCCGTGACCGTTATATAAGGCGCTGCTATCCGTAGAATCTCCGTTGACAAACATAGACCCGACGAAGCCTCGCTTAATATAAACTCCCTCCGACACAAGCACGCGGGTATTGCGGTAGATTCTTAATGTTCTTTGTGAGGTATAAGTGCCAGGCGGAATATAAATTGTGACCGCTTTTGTCTTCGATATATTTAGCGCTGCTTGCATCGCGTCCGTAAAATTGCCGTGCTTATTTAGAAACGGCTGCAAAGATACGTATACGGCTGCGTCACTGATCTTTTGATCAATTATCGCGAACTCATAGTCGAAACGGTCTTTCGCTGTTAAATGTGTACTCGCATCTAAGGCGACCCGAAGATCGACGACTTCTTTAACGTCTTCGCCATCATGATTGACGACGAGATTCGCAAAGCGCGCTCCGTAGTTATCTAACCGATTAGCGACGGTAAATACGCCGTGAGTAATTTGGTTTGACGAGTGCGCTTTACTGTCGATCTTATGTGAAGCTAATGATCTATCTAGTGCCAACAGATCGTCCGAAACTTCGTGAAAGTTGACATTAAGATCTGAAATGAATTTTCTATCGAATCCCGTAGTTCTGAAGTTTTTATAAATATATTTAGGCAAGTACATTCACCTCCGTATTATTTGAATTGAAGAGCTAATGAAATGAAACTGCTCGGCGACGGGTTGTTGCTGCTTTCGATACAAACGTCACCATTTGCCTTTATGACCGCGTTAAACGTATAAGGTGTGGTGCCGGATGTCCCTGCGTATCCATTGAAATAGATCGGGTATGCCGGTCGTTTATCCTTCGGTAGATTAAATACAGGCGCGTTAAGACCGATAGTCCCGTTCTTGATAACTCCGCGAATGTAAGTTGTTCCCGTCACGTCTTTTCCGAACTGGATAGGCGCAGCCGCATCAGTCACCCAACCGTTGCCAATCGATGGCGCTGACCAATCGACCGCAGTTAAATCGGAGACTTTGCCCGCTGCATTGTTCCACGTCGTTTTCTCGGAAGAAGTTACGTGGATAGAAGCGTTTCCGGTATGTGCGGATAAGTCTTGCGATGTGGCCGCTCCAGCCTTCGTTATGGCCGAAGATTTTAGAACGCCCTTTTTCGAATCGATAACCTTTGCGACACCTTTCCGCGTTGCCTCTAAACCCGCAACCAAAGAAGACGCCTTTTTCTTTACTTTTCCGAACGTAAAAACGGCCGATTGATTCGGGTTTGAGTAATCTTCCCGGCTAACCGCCCGCAACTGCACATCTAATCCGAGGGGATCGATGATGCACCATATATAATCGCCCTTACGAATGTCCGAAAAGCCAGCCCCTTGTAATTCCACAGCGGAGAAACTTACGGAAAGCTCCAAATGATCAGTTAGTTTTTTCTTCATTACTTCTAGCAGTTTGACCTTATCCGTGATACTGTCCTCGCGAACCGGTTCAGCTTCTTTTTTACCGTAGTAGGCTGCGAGAGGACTCGTATACTCTTCCTGTATTGTGAAGCTACCGTCTTCGTTTTGCTTTCCGAACCCTCGGATATACGTCTTAAACTCGGTCGTGTCGATCTCATTTTTTGGATCGTTAATGTTATACCTGAATCTAAAGGTCGGTTCTTCTAACTTTCGTCCGATTTCTTTCGCGATTAGAATATGCGTACCGGAATAGTCGAACTCCGCTTCGAATTGCTCCAAAGCGTCACGCAAAAGATCGTATGATGTTTGCCATCCGAAGCTATCGACGGCCACTTTATCTTTAAGGCCTGCGGTAATCACCTCGAACGTGTATCCTGTACCTTTTAAAGCGAACGTCACCATGTCTTTAAGAGTCATGTCTCCCTTTTTTTCTTCGGCGACGTATCGGTCTTTTAAGTCTTCGAATATACGATGAATGGCCGTTACTTCCTTAGATGGCCGACCGCTGTTTGCAGTTTCGCTAGACGTCTTTACGATGTACTCTTCATCGCGATAGATTAATGTAGTTTGGTTGGTGAGTTTGTCGTATCCATATTGATTAAATGACGTACGAACACCGACCGCGCTGATCGACTTCTCCCCGTCTTCCCCGTTATTTCTAGTCACGAAAAAACCGGACAACGGCTCCTCTACTCCGCTCATGTCTCTTACCGTTAATAGATGCACTTATGTCACCCCCTGTAGAAGAAATGAAAATCGAAACTGATGGTAAAAGTACCGCTAGTACCGGACAGCTCGAAGTCATTCCAACCAGGTGCTAACGAAATGTATTTGCGGTTTGTTTGACTGAATACTGAGCTATCGTTTTTCAGAATTCGCAATTCTTTGAACTTCATCGTGTCCGCCGCATTCGTTGTTCCGCTGAAAGAAACCGTGTTTTTAGTAGTTTTGTTCGTTAATTTAAGACCCGAGGACGCCCCTTTATACGTTATTAGTAACGGCATGTCTTGCGCAGGATCTATAGTCACGTCGCCAGCATTGTAAATCTTGAATTTCGTTGTGCTAAACGAGTAAGCTACGTCGTCCGCTGGTAGTAGTCCTTGCCCTAGCTGCCACTTATCCGCATCGAATGTACGTGGATCTAGCGATGATCCTAACGAATAGGCAAACGGAAGGGCTGACGTAAATTCAATGTCGAACTTTCCTGTAGAAGTACCTACCATCTCCGGCGTAAACGCGCTAGTAACCTTTACGCGCCAAACCTTGCCGGGAAATCTTGAATTAACTATCTCGATATCCGTATCTGTCGCAAATAGCCCATAAACTTCAGCGACACGCATTCCGTAGTCGACTACGTCCTGTCCTGATATCGAAAATGAAGCCGATATTTTCCGCTCACTGAAGGTCGTCCCGTTGTCAATAACGCCGTGCCTTCCCGATACTTCTTGATAGTCTGTACGCGAAGAAAGAGACTCCGGCAAAAATGCCAAGAGCCTCAAACCGTAATCGCGTGTATTAACCCACGAACCACCTTTATTTACTAATAAAAAGCTATGCACTCGATCACCCCTTCATAAGTCCTTCCATCGCAGCCGAAGCCGCTTGACGTCGATCAACCTGTGACGTTATTTCGTTTATAGGAATAGCGACGGTATTATCCTTCGCGACAAGTCTAGTAAGCAAGCTGATTTCTTGCTGCTGTAAATCGATCTGACGCTGAAGCAATGCCGTATTATCCACGCTTGATGCCGCTTGGTTTGTTCCAGCTAGTTCATGCGTTTTCTTGTTAGGATAAACGCGACTACCGCCGGGAAGTCTAACCAACTCTGGCCCCTGCTCTCCTACGAACGCCCATCGATCCGACTGCGGGCTTCCACCGTTTTTATAACCGATGTACGGGCCGCCACGCGCCATAGATTTAAGACCCGGGTGATTGTAGATTCCGCCGTATCTTTTGTTTAAATAATTAATCGCAGCTACGACTTGGTGAATCGGATTCGTGATGTCTTTGAACCCTTTTTTCGAGTAGGCAGCGAATGTCGTCGGGATGAATTGCATAAGCCCTTGTGACGGATGACCCGCCCGAGCGTTACTGTCCCATCGGTTAACTAAGGTCGGATTTCCGCTTGATTCCTTCATCGCGATAGTTTCGAGCGCTTTCGCATATGACGGCGATATTCCCGTGATTTTAATTGCTTGCGCTACCCAACTCTTAACGTTTCCGGTAACCTTTCCGCCTCCAACACCGCCGCCTCCGAAGTCCATCATTCCGCCTAGATGTTTTTTGACGAACGACAAAAAAGCGTCTTTGATGATTTTCGTAACGCCTTGACCTAGATCCGAAAGACCTCCGCCGAAATCGATACTACCGACGCCGAGCATGTCTAATACTTTATTGAAGAGGGCCTTCGGATTACCGATCATGCCCCAAACGTCAAACGCTGAATCTTTTAACTTCGATAAAGCGCCCTTCGCCCCACCTATTAAGTTTTTTGCGCCGTCGACAACGCCATTTAAAAGGCCCGTGCCGTTTTTGTATCGGTAAGAATCGCGCATTAACTTACGCGTGTTCAGGCCTGATATAACTTGCGTGCCTCGCGGTAGGTTCGGTATGAACGTATCTGTACTAGGGCTCATGAACGTTTTACCGTTCGGAAGGATGACCGCTTCAGACATTCCGCCATCGCCGACGATAGCCGGTCCGCCTGGATGTCCGTCAGTTCCTTTTGCGTACTCCGGCGCCCATAACGGAAGTTTCTTGTCTCCTAGTCCAACTTTGCCTAAGACCCAGTTCACTCCGCCAATGACTCCGTTTACCACGTTAACCATAGTTTTCATCATTCGTTTTCCAAGCGTTTTAATGCCGTCAACTGCTTTAAACGCCATACTCACGATTCCGCGTCCAATACGACCCGGAAGTTTTTTCGCGCCTCCGACGATATCATCGAACTTTTCTTTTATCTTCGTCCACATTCCCGTTGCAAATATCGCCGCTCTATTCTTGATAGCTTCCCACTTGCCCGGTAGAGACGTGACTAAATCGCTGACATACGCTTTGACCTTCTCGACGCCTTTCCAAAACTTATCTTTAATTTTGTTCCACATTGTTTGCGCAGTTGTACTCATTTTCCCCTTCAGGCCGTCCCACCCAATAGTGAGTAGGTTAGATCCGCCAGTGAAAATCGAAGCTATAATATCCCAAGCATTCCCGAAGATGCCAACGATCGCGTCCCAAGCTCCGGACCAATCACCTTGCAATATAGATGTGAAAAATTTAAAGATATTCGTAATAATTCCTATCGCGCCCTTTATGATACTGACGATCACAGGGAAAACGATTTTGATGATTTCAAGGATACCCTTTATTACCGGAACGACAATTGTTTCTATTACCCAAGCTAATCCGTTTAGAAGCGCGACTATTCCTTGAATGCCGTATTTAAAAATTTCCGTAATTATAGGCATGATAAGTTTCACGACCTCAAGTAACAACGGTAAAATAACCTTGATTACTTCGCCTAGTACTTTTATTAAATTGACGACTATTGACGCGATAATAGGGAAAGTTGCCTTAATCACATCGAAAAATGCCGGCAGTACAGTCCGGATAATCTCTAAAATCGCAGGGCCGAGTAGACTTAACAACTCTTTTATTACGATTGTGATAGTTTTTACAGCCTGAACGACACTTGGTGCGATCGCTTTTAAGGTAGAAGCCAACAACGGTAATGCGTCTTTTACGATGCCTAGTACCAACTTAATTACTTCGGTATTCAACGTTAAGAAGTTCTTTAATACGGCCGTTATGAATTTTGAAAGGACCGGCACGACGTTGGTTACAAACTTCTCTACTACATCCGTAATCGCTTTGAAATCAATCATAGATGTAACAGTACTCCAAAGGTCTTTGAAAGCTGTTTTAAGGTCTTCAAACGCAGGCTTAAGCGTTTCTACGGATTCCTTAAGAACTGTCATAGTATCCGCGAAAGACGGGCCTAGCTCTTTGGATATATCTGCGAACATTTGACTAAAGGCTGCAATTATCGGTGTTAGTGCTTTAATCGCTCCGGAGACAGCCGATTTAATTGACTCCCACGAAGAATCAACGTTCTTTTTGAAATTATCATTCGACTTATATAAACGGTATAAAAAGCTCGTTAAACTCACTATCGCAGTAATCGCAATGCCAACCGGTCCCGAGACGCCTGCAAGCGCAAGACCAATCGCAGTTAGTGTCGGCGCTACTAATGACGCAGCGCCACCGAGACTTGAAAACGCGACTTTTAGTTGTGCGAAAAACGTTTCAGATATACCCTTAACTTTCGATAGGAGGCCGTCTGAAAAATTGTTAGCGACTTTCTCGCCCGTCTTCTTAAAGAATTTACCGACTGTTGAAGAAACTTTCTTAAACGTTGTCTGCAAACCTTTCGCAGCTTTAGTTAGACCGCTTGTAAGACCGTTCCATGCCTTAGTAAATGTTTTGCTAATGAAGGCAGCCGTGATTCCCGCGGCTTTCTTAACGCCTTGTAGCGACTTATCTACTACTTTGCGGAACGTCTCTGACTTCTTATACGCTACCGTAAACGCGATCACAATTGCCGAGATCCCTAACGTGATTAAACCGATAGGGCCCGTGAGTGCTGCGAAAGCGATCTGAAGTCCGGCCAGCAACTTTCCACTTTGTGCTAATTTAGCCACGACGGTACTCATCGCCCCGACACCTGTTATAAATTGACCAACGCCCATCATTACGAAACCGAAAGCCGCGATAATTCCGAACAAAGCCGTTACTACGGCCGCAGATATTGCGATAATCGATTTCATACGATCAGAGAGTCCGTTGAACCAATCCGTCGCAGATTGAAGAACATCGACCAATTTAGAGATCGCAGGTGTTAAGGCATCGCCAAAACTGATCTGCGCCGTCTCTGCCGCACCGGAAAGTTCCTCGATTTTACCTTTGAGGTTATCCATCTTCTGTTCCGCAACTTTGTCCGCTTTGATCTTATCCATAGCGCCCGCCATTGCGTCGAAGCCTTTTTTTCCTTCTTTTCCGAGGATTAATGCACCGCGAATCGCGTCAGATCCGAAAATCTTGTATAGCGCTTCTTGGCGATCCTTTGCCGATAGCCCGTCTAATGACTTCGCTAACTCTCCGGAAATATCGGCCATGCTTTTCAAGTTTCCGTTAGTGTCGAAGAATTTATTATCCATTAGTCCGAGCGACTTCGCCGCTTCGTCCCATGCCTTTTCGAACTTACCGGTACCTTTTTTCAGACCTGTCGTGCTGATGACGTATTTATCAACGGCTTTCACGATGTCTTCTAAGTCCATGCTCGCAGGCTTAAAGCCTTCTTTACCTAACGTGTCGAAAGCCCTTTTCGTATTAAGCGTTACGAGTCCGAGGTCTTCCATCGTTTCCATCGCCGGCTTTGTCATCGGAACTAAACGCGCTAACATCGTTTTGAGTGACGTACCGGCGTCCGAACCTTTAAGACCGTTCTGCGCAAATACTGCGAGCGCCGTCGCGGTATCTTTAAATGACGCGCCCATGCCCGCTGATACTGCGGATGACATCTGCAAACCATAGCGTAATTCTTCGACCGTGGTTGCTGATGATACTGCGGCTCCCGATAAGATATCAGCCGCTTTTGCGACCGTAAGGTTATCGGCTTTAAACGCGTTCAACGCAGTCGACGCGATTTCTGCTGCGGCTGCTAGGTCTAATTCGCCCGCCGTCGCCAACGAAAGTGCGCCGGATAGTCCGCCGTTAATCGTGTCTTTGATGCTTACGCCAGCTTTAATGATCTCTTCCATACCTTGACCGGCTTCTAGTGCGCTGTACTTCGTATCGGCTCCGAGTGTGATCGCGAGCTGTTTAAGCTGTTTCTGATACTTCTTTACCTCTGCCGGATCCATGACCGCATATACGGACGACATTTGCTGTTCAAAATCCGCCGCTTTTTTCGTAGATAAGACTAGACCGCCGCCCACTGCTGCCGTCATTATACCGAATGAAGTCGCAATTTCTGCGCCCGTTGATTGAAGTCGGTTACCTACGTCCCGCAAGCGTTCGCCGGTACGGTCTAATGTCGTACTGAACCGACCCCATCGCGTTGACTGTGTTTGAATCGCACGGTTTGTCGTATCTAACTGTCGTTCCGTCAGACGCATTTCTCGCGTTGCTTCACTTAACCGAATACTTAGTCGCTGCGTTTCGTCCGCGTCTGCTCCTTTGGCTCGCTTGGATTCGAGATAAAGTCGACGTAAGTCTTTTATTCGCTGCTGCTGAAGCTGCATAGATTGTGTAAGATGCTGTTGTTTTTGGCGAAGTTGGTCCGAAGTACGTCCGAAGTTACTTACGCCCGCCGTTACCGCATCGAAAGAGGCATCTAGGGCGCGTAGTCGTGTGGTCATAGAATTTACGCTTGCGTTTAACTTAGAGCTTAATTTGCCGTATCCGGTACTCTGTTCAGCTAAGCGTCTATTTACTAGCTGGAGTTGGTCTTCCGTTTTCTTCATGGCCGCATAGGCTTTGTTGTATTGTATAAGCATTTTTTGAGCTTCAGCGCTGTCTTTACCTTTCGCCTGGGCGCTTTGCTCATACTGACGACGCAACTCTTTCAGTTTAGAGCTTTGCGTTTGAAGCGTACGTGACAGTACGTCAGATTTCGATTTTAGAGAATCGATACTGTTATCGAATTTGCCAGCGCCTGCTGTCAGCGCTTTAAATTCGCTGTCAAGGGCCTTAATCCGCCTGTTGACCGCCTGTATCCCGCTTGTAAACGCCGAACTATTCAGCCCTATGTCTACGCGCAACGATCCTAGATTTTCATTACTCATACGTTAACCTCCTTTCTATAGGATTTGATCGATAAACCCTTTAGGCGCACTAGATTTTCGACGTTTCTTAGGTGAGTTTTGGAAATGGATGATACGGAATAAAAGCTCGGCCGACATTTCGTCTATTTGAGCCGCCGCAGCATACCCTCTTTCTTCCGCCTCTTTTATATAGAGTCCCATGATCTCGTCTAGTTGCGCCCGGGCGAATTCTTGGGTTGTGAGACTTTCATGTTCGAAAGCCCCTTCCGTTATTTTTTTTCGTCACCCTCAACAACTTCGGAAGCGCCCTCGGCTCGCACGCCGCCTACTGCATTCATAACATCTGTTAATGTGTCGTTAAGTTTGTCAGCTTCCAGTCCGTCATATAGGTCGTCTGCTGTGAACTGCTTACCGAATGCAACCGCCGTGAATTCTAGTAATTTATCTAGTGTATCGACCGTCATTTTTTCCAAGTCGTTTTCACTTTGAAGCTCTAGCGCTTTACGCAGCAATCTTGTTTTAACCGTCGGCATTTCAAATACTTTGTTTTCTCCATTAATTTCAAGTGTGATTTTCATACAAAAACATCTCCATTCAATTTTTTTTAAGTATTAAAAAGAAGAGGTTTTTACGCCTCTTCTTCGGGTGTCTCTTCTACTGGTTCTTCATTGACAATAGGTTCCGGATTTTCTTCTTCCGGTGCCGGTTCTTCTACTTCTTCCTTACCCTTTCAGCCGTTCGTAGCTGGCTCGTAGACTTCTGTAAACCACGCATCGACAACCGCTTGATTAACCGTCTCGCCGCCTGTGTATACTGAACGCTCCCAAACGTCATCGAAATCGCGTCGTAAGAACGTTGCTGAAATCGTATCCGTTTGGAACTCTGGGCTATCGTTTTTAGTCGTATGATTACGCTCCGGTAGTTTGAATTTACCTTTATATAGCGTGTATAGCTTCGATTTTCCGTCTGAAGTAGCTGATTCGAACAGCAACGCGACGTAAGGTGCTTGATCGCCTGCTTTTTTCTCTAAGACGCCGTCGCTATTGATTTTGTGTCCAAGAAGCTTTGCTTGAATTTCGTCTGAAATAGCGTCTAATCCTAGTTCTACTTCGATCGCGCCCATTTGTGTCGCAACTTCTGAAGGGCCATCATCTGCGAAAAGCGTTTCTTCATTTGCGTTAGGGGAAATACTAGCTTCGATCGCTTTCGCCAGTTTGAATGGTGCCTCATATTTAACACCCGTTACATCGTCTTTCACTAAAATAGCTGCATGAATATTGTTTAATCCAACTCGTACTGCACTCACATTACCCACTCCTTAGTTTTTAATTGAAATATAAAAACGGGCCACCTTGTGATAGATGCCCGTCTCTTGTTCGTATTGATCGAATTGGCTTCGTCGAGTAAACCCCGCAGCCTTCATTCGTTCTTTTATTTCGGTTTCAAGTCTTCCGTAATCCTCCGGACTCTTCGTCCAAAGGTCTACTTGTATATATGTGCCGGTCATGGCTTCTTCGTCGTCGCTATTTAACGACGCGGTTTCGCTATAACTGAAGAACGTTATATACGTATTTTCCGGCTTTCCGTCGTAAAACATAAAGCGTACAGGTACGCCGGTCGGTGTCAATGTGCTTGTGACTAGCTTTCGTACACTCATTACGTCAAGTACCTCCGTAAATAGTCCGCCATCGCTTTGACTGCTTCGCCTTTCTTATCGATGAAAGATGGTTCAATGAATGGTTGCGGTCGTTGTCCCGGGTGATCAATAGTTTTGCCGTACAACTTAGCACCATCGGACATTATCTTCCGATTCTTGATTTCGATTAAGTGACGACTCGTACCGAATTCGAAGAAATGCGCAGTAAAAAACCCGTAAGAAGGTCCAATTTCAACCGTATCGGGGCGTTGCTGCTGCGAAACGATTTTATGTTGGCTGCTCGGGTTTCTCCGCTCCATCTCTTTTTTTATGACTTCGGCACCGGCGTTGGTGGCTCCCGATTTCACTTGATCATTCATTTTTCCTAACTGTTCTATTTTTCTCATCAAAGCACTTATGCCGTTTACGTTAACGCCCATTATACGTCGACCTCTTTCGTCACGATAGTAAATGTCGCGTTTTGTTCGTTATCGTTGACAACGCTTTGTATATCGAATATACGGCCGTCAAACTGGATTCGAAGGTCCGTTCCGCGATTATAAAGCAAGTCTTTCGCTTTTTTGGAGTATCGGACGACGAATCGGGCGGTACGTTCCGCTTGAATGGCGGCTGCTTGGTTATATTCGCGGCCCTGCAATGTTTTTACTGCCGCCCAAACCGATAGCACGCTTTTCCATTCCTTTTTCGGGAACCCTTCTTCATCTACGTTTTCAGTGAACTTTGATAGTTCTATTCTTTTATCGAAGTCTCTCGCCTTCACGTCATCCCTCCTATTTTAATTGTAAGATTATACTCTGAAGCGAAAAATAAAGTTTATGAGATACAGGGTTTACGCCTCGGTTATCAAACCATTCCTGTACAAGTAACTTGACTGCAAGGCCGTACAAGGCGCTTTGTTTATACGCCTCTTTAACGCCTGCATTTTCGAGATATTCCGCCGCGGAAGCAATGAGTTCTTCGATCAGTACGTCGTCCTCGTCGCCATCTACCCGCAAGAAATGCTTTACTTTCTCTAAGTCAATCGACATGCTTACTCGCCTTCTTCCGCTGCGGCTTTAGTAACAACGGTCACACTTTGAGATAGATCGGACGTGCTGCCGTTAGTCGAAACCGCCTTGACTGCGTATGAATACGTTGTATCCGGCGTTAGCCCGCTTTCACTGAACGAAGTACCGACGCGTTTTGCGACATAACTTCCGTTTCTGTAAATCTCGTATTCTTTAATTCCCCCGACATAATCAACGGCCTCCCACGATAAAGACACCGAAGTATCAGTCGGGGAAGCCGTCAAACCGCGGGGCGCGTTAGGGAGTAACGTCAACCTTTGCGATACGGAATGCGGATTTTAATTTAAGCTGGTGATCAAAATGCGCAGTCAAGACGAATAGGTTCATGCCAGTTCTGATGTCTTTATCTGTTTCGTAGGCTGTAGCAGGGTCGTAGTTAAATTGCGAGTATTGGAAGTCACCAACAACCGGGTCTACAGCTGCGTCAGAAAATTCAACCGGCTTACCTAGAACTTGCTCCGGCGGCGCCATGAATAGAGTAGAATTTCCGTTCGCTAATTTTTCAACGATGTCAAGATAATCAGAATATCGCATAACGATCTTAGCGTTTGCGCGGAAATCTTCATGAAGGTCTGCAATAGCCTTTTTAATAGCCTCATACATAGAAGCGCCAGTTACTTCCTTAACTTCGCCACTATAGAACGACATATGCTTTTCTTTATCTTTAGGCGCTTTAGCGAAGGCGACGCTTCTCTCTTTCTTTGCAAGGCCGTCCTGTAAGGCTCTTTCTACATGAGCAACTAGATCGGTATCAGTAGCAGCTAGGATCGTTTCGGATACAGATACTAGAACTTTCGATTTAAAACGACCGAATGTAACTAGTGAGCCTTCCACTTCCATTTCTTTAGCCGTTTCTCCATCCGCAATAAAGTCGTCATCATCTAAAGTGAAGTCGATTCGCGGAATTTCTAAGTTTGTAACGCCGCTGTAAACTGATAGGTTTCTAAGTGGATTTCTTACGCCCGGTTCACGAATTAGTTGATCCGATACTGTTTTCGGAAGTAGTTTTTCGCCGCCCGTTCCGTTATCGTCTCCGAGTGCTGCGCGCACCTCCGAAGTTACTGGTCTGTTATTGATAGCACTTCTGATAAGTGTTGCCTTTGCTTGTAATGCATCCATTTGTTGTGTTCCTCCCTCATTTTTTTGAGAACTACCTAAGCGCATTGAAGCGCCTCTCTCTAACTCTTCTTTTTGAGCATTAAGAAGCTCATATCTTTCTTGCAAGGCTTTTTGTGCCTTATCTAAAGACTGAAGTTCCTCTTGTGGCGTCGACTCATCGATAGCCTTTGCGGAAATTTCTTCAGCACCTTTTGTGATTTTTGTCCCTAGTTCTTGAAGTGATGCTTTAATAGTTTGAATATCCATTGTCATTCCTCCATATTTTTAAATTTTGCGATTTGAGCCTCTGCGTCAGCTAGTAATTGCTTTCTAAAAGCTCGTTCTGAATCTGTCAACTTCGGCTCTTCGTCCTGCTTATCAACTGGCTGAAGAAACTTCCCTGGTGTGTTTTGGTACTTGGCAAATAACTTTGTATCCGCGCAAGCTGCCATTGTTTGTGTTTCTTCTACGACGTCCGCAAGCCCGTAAGCTACGCACTCGGTCGCGGTAAGCCACGTCTCCGCATCCAATAGTTCAATTAGATTAGAACGCTCGATCTTACCGTTTGCCTTAGATAAGTACGCCTCGACTAAACTTTCGCGAATACGGTCCATATCATCCGCCTGCTTACGTAGTTCAGAAGCATTTCCGGCAGTCATTACCCACGGATTATGAATCATCATCATCGCGTTTTTAGGCATAAAAATAGTGTCACCGGCCATTGCGATAACACTTGCGATTGACGCTGCGACGCCGTCAATATGAACATTAACGTGCGCTTTATGGCGTTTTATGATGTTGTAAATCGAGTTACCTTCGAAAACCGACCCACCTGGCGAATTAATATAGATGTTTAATGTCTGAAGATCGCCCATCGCTTCTAAATCTTCCTTGAAGGTTGTCGCGGTAGTCTCGTCACCCCAAAATTGTTCTGAACTGATTTCGCTATAAATATAAATTTCACCCGCTGAAGGAGTGCTCGCGGAAGGTTTCATATTCCAAAACTTTTTAATTGTTCTCACCCCCTTCACTTAATGTCGGCGCGGTTGGCGCATCTGCTCCGCCGATTCTTTGCGCAGCTACTTGATCGATTGGGAATAGGTCCTTACTCAAAAATAGTTGATCGCCGCCTTCTGCGGGCGGTAAGTCTTCCCACGCCCTTACCTCATTTGGCGTATAAAACCCGTTGCGGATGCCCTTCTGATAAAATTCCCCTCGCGCCTGCACATCGGCTCTAAGTAGCGCGGCTAAGTTGAACTTAAAGTAAATTCCACTTTTCCGCTCTTTCTCTGTGAGAAGTTTTCTATTAAACTCCGTCTCATACTGTGTAACGATCGGTGTAAGCGTTCCTTGAACGTAATCTAAATAAAGTTGCTCCATATTACTAGTAGATACTTGGCCGGCACCCTCGCCGATCATGTATAACGGTAGGTTGTAAACGGATGCAACGCGTGCGCGAGTAACTTTGTCGACGTCGAATACTTTCGAATCAATAAACTTCGAATCTAGTCGCTCGATCTTTGTTCCGGCTTCCTCAATCAGAACCCCTCCATTATCGCGATAAAACTGTCCGAATGATTGAAGCATTTCCATCTTTTTATCGTCACTAACGTTTGTTTCTAACTTTAGAATAAAAGACGCTTTTGCTCCGTCCATTTGCACCACGCTAAACTCACGTACACCCGTGTCGAAGTCTAAAGTTCCCTGCAACACGCTTATTGGCGATATACCTTTTATGCCGCTATGTCCGATATGTTTTAAATGGATCATAGACGTATTATGGACGTAAGTAGTTCCGTTATCTCCCATGACTTGGTAATAGACTTCTTTCGTTTCGGAATCGATAACCGGGTCGACTCTATTGGGATCGAGGACATTTAACGCCTTTATTTGTGCGCGATTATCATACTCCAACATCGCGTAGGCATTCCCGTAAATATTCCGATGAGTTTCTAGTAAACTAATGAAGGCCGTCGTAGTCATATTGTTGTTAGGCTGATACGTCAACAAGTGAGAGAATGATGATTCGACCGGTGTGTATTCCTTACGTACTTTAATAGGTAAACTAGATACGGAATTAGATAACCTAGAAGCTGCGGCGAAAATAATTTCGCTTGTAACTAGCGCACTCTCGCTTCGATTGGAAAAGAGACTACCTCTGGGCGCAAACCACGTTGAAAAAGCCCGGCTAGATGTGGTGCTTGCAGGCTTCCGCGTGAGGGCAGCCTTTATCCTGCTCATAAAACTCAAAATATCACCTCCTTATCTCCCGATATTCATAAGATCCGAAATAGACATGTGCGTGATTGTTCCGGAAGGCTTCGGCTTATTCATGTTGCTTAACGCATAAGTATGCGCATTTAAGAACGCCGCAAAGCCGTCTATCTTTCGATAGCGTGTTTGTTTAGTCGGTAGAAGATTCCCGTTCCTATCAGCCACAGTTTTTACGTTGTTTAAGTACCATATAAACATTTTATTACCGTTAAAAACGACTTTACCGTCTAATAGGAGTTCGCGAATATCCTTTAGAGGCGCACTTAGAGTCGTCGTCCCTTGTCGAATTGGTTCGTTCTTAAACCCGTACATTTCGAGTGCTTCCGCTAGTTTAAATGCGTTGTAAGGATCATACGCGATAGTCTCGATACTGTATTTCTTTCCTTGCTCTACAAACCATTCGTAGACATATTCGTGCTTGACATACTCGCCCGGTATGATTGTTAGATAACCGGCTTCTTCCCATGCTTTATATGGAATTTTTTCGTTATCTTGTTTTACTTTTGCTTCAGGTACCCACGAATGGGATAGCACAAAGACGTTCCCGTCTTCTAAAGGAAACTCTAAACAAGCGCTTGTTAAATCCTCTGTTTGTGAGAGATCGTAGCCTCCTACACATCTTTTACCTGCTAAATCTGCAACATCTATTTCGCGCTTATTGCGTTTAATAACATCTATACCGACAAAAGATTCCTTATCGTTGTCCGCGAAAATATTGAATTGTTTCGTAATCCAATTGTTTCGTTCCTGTGGTACATGTTTGTCTGAATTATAGTCACGTACTAAGTTCACTAGATCCATAGTTACGCCCATATTAGGATTTGCCTTGACCCATTCAGCAGGTGATTCTACTTCCTCAACACTATCTAGTTCCGCGATATAAAAGAATTTATGTTCGTTCTCTATTGTTCCGTTTAATATGTCTACAGCTTGGTCGTAGTAATCTACTAACGGCCCATTTAATTGATAGCCGGCTGTTGTAATATAAATGATTAGAGGCTGTTTCCTCGCCGCTCTGGCTTGTTTAATAGCGCTGATTAAATCGTATTTTGTAAACTCGTGTATCTCATCAAATATTCCTAGATGGACGTTCAAGCCATCTAGTTTTGTACTGTCTGAAGCGCGCGACTCGATCTTACTGGAAGATTTATCGTGAAAAATTCCTTTTTGATTTTCTCGCAAGTATTTTGAGAGAATAGGAGACGATTGCACCATTTTTCGTGACTCTTCAAATAAGATATTAGCTTGTTCTTTCGCGTTAGCTAAAACGTACGCATACGCACCGTTTTCTCCGTCTTTACTGATTGCGTAAGTAGCAAGTCCGCTAATTTTCGTCGTTTTCCCATTCTTACGCCCAACAAAGTCGAGTCCTTCAGTGAATCGGCGGTATCCTGTATCCTGATGCACCCACCCGTACAATGATCCGATGACATAATGCTGCCACGGCTGCATAACTAGGCTTTTGTACGATCCTTTTGACGGCTTGCAGTATTTTTCGATAAATCGTATAGGACGATGCGCCTTCTCTTCGTCAAAAACGTAAGGGAAATCTTCAGTACCGGCGCGTTTAAGATCGTTTAAGTGTCGTTGGCACGATAAAATGTTTTTCTGACTCGCCTTGATGTTTCCGTTAACAACATTTTCGGCATAGAACGTAGTCAATGATCTATCGGAAGGTTTTTCTAAGATAAATCCGTCTCTTTTTTGCTCTTTTAGCCACTTTTTGTACCAATTTTCAAGCTCTTTTGGACTAGAATCGGTCGAAATCGTCGTCATTTCCGTCACCGCCCGATGTCGCCTCGCGTCTTTGAGCCGGCGTAAGTCCTAGTGATTTCAAAAGCGTATTTAACATCGCAATTGTTTTTGTTAATTCGACCACAGCTTGGTTTTTAACCAAGTTTTTAGCGCCTGCTTTGTTTACGTGTTCTACCATTAAAGGCGCATTATCGACCTCTTTCTTCAGCTTTCTATATAGCTTGTGAGTGTCGATATAAAGAGCGATCAGCTCTTCGTCAGATTCTTTATAACTCGTACCTAGATATTCCCGTAATTTACTTGCTGTCGGGTTTGCCATGTACTTAACTCCTTCCTGGGTGTTACCCCCCTTTAATAAAAAAGTGCTCGCGGTACAAACGAAGCGCCCGCTCGGTACTGCTTTTTTCGTTCGTTCTGATTCTAGGGTAGGGGGCCTATGTCTTCGTTTGGTTGCGCCCTCACAACGGTTATTCTCCGTTGCTTTTTCGGCGCGTCTTTCTTCTTCGGTCCTTTTTCCGGATGTCTTTTGTTGTGACAAGAATTACAAAGACTTATTAAATTATCGATACTTAACGCAATATCAGGTCGATCGGTAAGCTCCTCGATGTGATGTACCGTCTCGGCTGCCGTTATCCTGTCCGCAGCTAGACAGTCTTGACAAAGGTAGTGATCTCTTCGTAATACTTCCTCGCGACAAAGGCGCCATGCTCTCGATCTATAAAACTTCGCCGACGTTTTGTTTCGCTGGTGCTTGTCGTAGTATTGCTGTCTATTCATTCGCCGCGTACTCCTTCAGCTTCTTGTGAGTGCGATAGGCTTCCGGTATTGCCAGCACGTCTTTCACCATAGCGATAGGGAACAGGAAGGCACGAAAGAAGGATGAGTCCCTAACGAACAATCGTAGCGATCTCTTCTGCTCCCGCACTTCCTCCCAATGATCGTATGAACCGCTATACATCGTGTGAAGCTGCTCGTCGTCATAGTATTTTGATAGTATCCGAAGTCTACTGAACTCTAACGTCATTAAAGAATAAAACCTTCCCACAGTTAAATAAGCGACTACTCCTAGTAGAAGCAACATAATAAGCACCCCTTCATTAGTTGAAATACAAACAAAATAAGCGGCCGAATTCGTTGCCCTTGTGTTGGGTTTACGAGTCCGTTACCGCTTCTAATTCCGTTCTATTTTGCTTTATATTCTTCGAGAACAACGCAAAGGTAGGCGTCGACTCCGTTGGTGGATTCCCTACTGATGCGGTCTTCGTAATCAACTCTCGCATCATCTTCGTTGTCATATATCGATTGCCCGGCGTCACAGTAGTCACTAAAGACTGCGTACTTCAATTGCAATCCCCTCCTATTTTGTAAGTCACTCACGAGTGATTAACAGCCTCGTTTGTTCTTGTTTATCTCTAAAGATTTCACGCAATCAATGAACTAAGAAGAACCTATTATCTCGAAGCGTATGAGCGCAGCGAATAGGTTCGTAATCTTTTGTTTGTTATTATTACGTTAGTTATTATTAAGTTCGTTATTATTACCGTCACCCACGGAATACTTAGCTTAATCACTGACGAGTGACTTAGCTCGATCACTCGTGGACGATTTACTATATAACTCACGTAGATTAGTCCGCATTTCTTCCGGTGTTAAAGCGCTGTAATATTGCGGGTAATACAACTTGTTCCGCTTCCCTCCGCCATAATTGTACGCAGTTTCGAGAAGACCGACCGCTTCTAAGACTTTCGATAAATGGTTGATGCGATTTTTCCCGATCATTAAGTCGGTTGCTATCTTATCGACGGAAGTGAACGCGGCCATGTACCAATCGTTTTCTTTCTGACCATTCGTGTGCGCTAATAAGTACGAATATAATGCGCCTATGTGTACGTTCTTCTTATCGAAATCACGCGCGATGGGTACGATAGTTCTCCATAAGTCATGGATTACCGGAGCGCTTCCCGTAAGGTCATTACCTTTTTTAAGTACATATGCTTTTTTCTGTTCGGCTTTGCTTGCTTTTTCGTTCATTATTACCGCCCTCTCTCATTCAATAAGGCGCCCTATTAGAGCGCTTTTTCTTTCGATGCAGCCTTACGCGCATCATACTCAGCAAGTAGTTCGGTCAGTCTTTCATCGCGGTTAAATACCCACATGCGATTATTCGTCCGACGGTGTCTCGTTACATACTCGTATCGGATTGCGTTTGCTTTAAGGAAATGCATTAGTGTCGTTGAGTAACAGAAAAATTTATCGTTCATTATCGATTCCCTCCCATTGATCGCGCATGACATAAAGACCTCGGATGACTTGGCGTTTAAGTCTGTCGCTTTCTTGTCTGTAGCCTTTGAACCAAGCGAGCATACGACGAATAAGTTTTCGTACATCTGCGTTGTTCATTCGGCTTAATTCGCTAGGGCTGATGTCCTCATGTGTAAGCCACATGCTTAAAGTGTCGAACTGCGTTTTATTTAACAACACGTCTTCGCCTCCTTGATTAATATTCGTTGGCCCTCAAGCCATATAAGTAAATCAGGAACGACCGGCAGCAGGTCGATCGTCCCTATTTAATTACATAGGAGGACTTTCATGTCTGTGATTGTTTCCGCAACCACAAAGAAGAGTAACCAGCGGGTGAGACCTATTACTCTTCGTTCTGATTACGGTTATTTACGGAAAGTGTGAAGAAGCTCTGTCGGTCGCAACTCCGACTTTAAATCTATTGCCCTGACTGTGGAACGTATAGCAATGACTGTTGATACCTTCATAATACATAGATAACTAAAGCCCCAAAACGTGTATAGTTACTACCTCTTTTAAGAAAGCGTACGAGCGCTTAACGCAAGTAAAATCACCCTCTCATAACATATAGCCAACTAAGACCATAAAATGTGTATAGTTACTACTACTTTCTATAAAGTAAGACAGCATATGAGCAAGTAGCACAAGTAACTTCCTTCATAATGTATGACAGCATATACAGTAATTTCGTGTATACCGCCCCTACATAATATAGGATACATTTCGGGTATTTTTGTGTATATTGATTTAAGAAGGCGGCAGTTAAGCCGCCAAGTTGATCAAAGCCAATGGGTATTTCTTGGGTGTTCTGAGCGTGCATCAACCGTGTGAGGGGTCAGAACCTTAATAGCATTGATGAACCGCGCCAAATCCACTCCACAAAGAGCTAGTGTAATCGACGCGAGCTCGATTAATCTTTGAGAGGTTTCCGGGTCATATCTAAATGGCGTGGTCACATGCACCCACTCCCCGTATGTCTCTAAAAGGTGTACGAAATCATCCCTATGAGTCGAAAAGGCGTGTTCATCATTAGCTACTTGGCGCTGAATTTTCGGAAAAATACCCAATCCAACCCCTCCAATCGGCCTTAAAACGTCATCCAAGATTTCGCTTAATTCCGAGACAACATAGGCATCGGTAAGTTCCGGTGCGAGCTGAACGAGCGTATCGTACAATTCTCCCAACGCGACCGACCGATCACTCTCGAACTCATTTATATATTGCGTCAGTTTCTTCATCTCTTCTACATCTGGAAGGCTGAAGCTATTATCGTCGAGAATAACCTCTATCATGTCGACGACTGCGCCCAAATTAATATCGTGTTCGAATGCGTTAAAAATAAAGTCTCCAATGTAGTCGCTATATCGTCCGTTTAGAAGGATCGCTTCAAGTTCGAATCGTCTGCCGTGAGAGAGATCGATAGATGCCCCGCCCCCAAATGCATTTTCTAACGCCTTACCCGTTTTATATTCGTTTTTCATAGAATCTAAATTCGCCTCGATAAGTTTGCGTTCAAGATTAGTAAATTCCATAAGTAATTCCTCCAGTAATTTATATTTTTTTAGATTGAGTATCCGCCAATTCGATCTAATTTCGACCAATGAGCGTACACCTTCGTTATCTTCTTTTCCGCAGCTAACAAGTGCCGAGAGACTACGGACCTCTCGATCCCCAACTGCACCCCAATCTCCCGTTGTTTGTACCCATATACGTAATGAAGTTGAAGTACATCCCGCTGTTTGTCGGTAAGCTTTGCAAGTCTTATCGCCTCCTTTAAGTCGATGATCAGATCGGACGCAGCTTCATCACCGGTATACCTACGAGTCTCCAAGCGCAAGAAGTCGTCCAAGATACTCCGAACGCCTTCTAAATCGTCTAATTTATACGCAAACTCATACTTCAAATGCTGATCAGGTTTATTTGACGCCGCTCCCACTGCATCGCCTCATTTCGTAAGTAATTTCGCCTTCTCGTACTTATCGAGAAACGCGATTAACGCTTCGTCAAAGTCTACGTTAGATATGACTGCGTGCTGCGTTTTCTTAGTAATACGCCTATCTCCGCATTCAATAGCCGCGACGGACGACTTACTGATGCCGAGAAACGCCCCGTACTCTGCTTGCGTCATGCCCTTCGCCATTCTTATAAGTCCGAATATTTCAGATGAGATAACCACCGAAATGACCTCCTTTTTTCTTTTAGTTACCGAAAGTCCACAACAAGTCCACAAAAGATTATACCCACGTCATTTGAAAACCGCGCAGAATTCACGAAATCCTTTCTGCCTTCATAAATAACTGCGTAATGACTTTTGAAACGGACATTCCATGTAGAACCTCGGCAACTTTTTCACCTTTCAATATTACAGTCGCATACGACCCCGCAAAAAACGGGACATTTTTCGATCGGAATGAGTCTATACACCTACATAAAATAGACAAAACTCCACAAAATTAGGTCTTATTAACCACTCTAAGGTGTTAAGCCCCGACCGCTCCCAAAACGTCTAATTTCGTGCAATTTCATTGCTTTAAAGATAAGGAACGAAGGCGCGTTCCAATTCGATCAGTTCACGATGCAACTTACTTCTTTCTTTATGGCGCTTGCTATTCTCGAAACAAAGGTCCGACAACTTCTTAGCATTTTGAATCAAGATCACGTCGTCCGTTTCGCCGATCTGCGCACGTTTAGTCATAGCAATTTCGAGACTCGTTTGCGCGAAAGTTACTTCGACGTCCATCCACTGGCTGTAAAGGCGATCGTACTCCTCTTTCAGTCCGCGAAGAATAGTCGATCTCACTAATTCGCACGCGCTGCGGTTGCTCCCAGGTAGTTTTCCGATTTCATAAACGCCGATGATTGCGCCATTTGTTGCGATGATAAGACGCGTGTTTGTCGGGTAGTGGTCGTAAACTGCTTCAGATCGGTTCGTCGAATCAAACGTATATACTTTGACGGCTTGGTGTGCGCGACCGATTAGTACGTTAGCTGCGGTCTCTTTCGATAGTCCAAAAATTCGTGCTGCCTCTGCGATTGTTTTCTTAGTTACGTTATAAATTGTTTTCATGGTTATCCCTCCGAATTTTATGCGAGTAGAAGCTCGCGATTTTTAGTCGTATCTAGTCGTTTAAGAATGCGTGTTACACTCCATCTATTTACGCCTGTCAGTCTACTTATTTCCGTGTAAGACGGCTTGTCGAGCTGCAAAAACGTTTCAACTATCTTCAATGTTATTTCGTCTTCTATCCTGTCTTTAAAAATCCGCATGGTATCAGATTCAATAAAGGCTACTTCCGACATCATGCCTGCGGTTTTATCCACTCCTACATCCTGCGGATCGACGATAGTTTCTTTATCGCGGCGTACCGATTGATTCCTATATACGTTCGCGCGCGCCCTTTTCATGCTGAATTTGTACAAGTGTTCAAACGGACGGACGCCGTCCCATTTTTCAACGCACTTCATCAATATGTCTTCGTATAGCGCAATCACGTCAGCTTCATTTGAATTGATAGATCGTGCAATTGTGGAAAAATTTTTTCTTTGTTTGTCGATAAGTTGCCGGTATATCTCATTAAATACAAGTTCGTTTTTGGTTTTGCGATATTCGATAACAAGTGCGTCAATCATTTGAATCGCCTCGTTCTTCCATTACGATTGACCAATACATGCCCCCGATTATTACCGCGGCTATGCTTCCGATAAAACTGCCGAACATTGCGAAGTCTGATATGATTTCATTCATTTGTTGCCCTCCCGTATTTGCATACGAGGGCGTTCGCATTTCGTTCGCTTGTTAACCGTATTGAAAACGGTTATCATAAACATGACGAAGCCCTCGCGGTTTAGTTGATTAGGACGCCAGTTCCCGCTGGCATTTTAATCGGAAACGTTGGATGTACTTTCGATTACCTTCGATATTGCCACCAAAGTGCTGCGCTAACAGCATGGCGATTTCGGTGTTATTCGTGCATCCCCGTGACCAGTTCTTTAATATCATTTCTTTACGAAGATCGCCTTGCGCTAACAGGGCGGTCTTTTCTTTTAAGAGAATCGCGCCTTCAACGTCCGCTAAAATGTCTTTCGGCTCCCACGAGACATTACCGTCATCTCGCATTCCTTCTATTGATAATGCCGCTGCTCGTTTCGTTTGTTTCAAATACGTAATACTTTCGCGTTTGATAATTCGCTGTATCAGCGCTCTTTTGTCGCGCCCGTTTTCCATATACCGGTCTAGCCAGTAACCAACCGATAGTAATGTTCGTTGTTCAAACGATGTTTGGTCGGGTACACTTCCCGCGATTCTCTCAGATTCATGATGTATATACGGCATTGCGCCGGATTCCATCGCTAACGTTAGTAGATACGCCTTTCTTTCGTCCACTTCCTCGCCTCCGAATTAGTAATGTTTTCTTCTGTAAGTAAATAGTAGCATGGGAAGTGCGAAAGATTCTGAAAACTACACAAACATAGAAAAAAGAATTTTTATGTAATTAATGAAAATTATTGAAATAAAAAAAGCCGCTAGAATTAATCTAGCGACATCACTATTAGGGGCATTAACCGCCCGGTTTTACTTCTGCCGTACTGATCCCTTTATCGTGGTTGAAAGCGGATTGGGTACCTCCATTAAGCACCAACCCCATCGATGCAACTCCAATAACTAAAGCTGTTAGCATAATTTTTTTCAAAATCAATCTCCCCTTTTTTAATGTAGTTTATTGATTTAAGCGCATTTATTTGCCGCTGATCGACTCCGAAAGCTGCTAAATCTTCCACAATCAAACCCGCAAACAAGAAGTTCGCGCTTTCTATGAAGTGAGAAAACCCTTCATATATAGCTTCTAAATCATTCTTTAACCTGAAACTAAAGTACCTCGCAAAATCCGAGCTATCTTTCAGACGCATTGAGTTGACCAGATCACTCACATCTTTAAGTACGCCTTCTTCACGAATTGTGAAGTACGTTTCCGCCAATGCAAGGTTATTTTCAGCCTCCTTTACCAATCTCGCCTCTCCTACAGTCTCCATGAGTTTTAGACTTATTGCAAGATTTTTTAGGCACTTGTCTTTATCATCTAGTAAATAAGACATGCCTATATAGTAATATGCGTCAGACATTGTTTTTGAACTAATTTTCGAATTAATTATTACTTTGCAGAACTTCCGAGCCTCTTCATAATGAGAAAAGTACAAGTTGACAGGCATCATGATTTCTGAAAGTCGGTATAAATAACACTCTTTAAAAAAATGCTTTCTTTCGTTATTAAGGCCTTCAATGCATTCGAATATTTTAAAGGATTCAGTAGAGATAGTCGTAAAGTCTTTTTCAAAGTATAGCTGATAACACTTGAAGATGTTGACGAGAATTTTCAAGTCTTTATCCTTACCGAGCTTTATCGCGTGTAAAGAAGGAAATAGATCATTGAAAGCGATATCGTCGTTCATATAATCTAATATAACGCCATATACGCCGCTGTACGCATCAAGATAGTTGTCACCCTCTGCGCTATCAAGTAAATTTTTAAGTAAGTCTGTATCCCGTTTAATCGCTGCGTATTCGAACGCATGTTTAATAGCTTCAGTTGACGGAAGTAGCAAGCACCATTCCCGCATCTTATCGTGATAGTCTTTTCCATAAAGTAATTGCGCCAATTTTAGCAACGATCGGAACCCGATAGAACCGCTCTTTTTAAAGTTGTAAAGCGAATTAACATGAATTTCAAGAATCGAAGCTGCCGTCTCTAAACTTAAATCACGATCTTCCATTGTATTAAACACATCATCGCGAATACTAAACAAATGAATCCCCCTCTTTTTGGCATCTCTCTTTTATATTTGGTCTTTTATAAGGTATAATTTGAACCGTATAGCCCGATATAAGCTATGCGGAGGTGTTTGTCACGGTTAAGTATCGTCGAGGTGGATGTTTACTTAGCGACCGACTCCGTGAGCGTGGCTATACTCAAACGCAACTAGCCGATAAAACCGGTTACGATAAGTCCATCATTTCGAAGTACGTCAATGGCACGCGTGGCATGAATTTCGATACCGCGAAAACCATTGCCGCTGCGATTAATTGCACCATTGACGACCTTTACGAATGGATTGAGTATGATTAGATGTCGGTCGCTGGCGGGGCAAGCACGCCCGTCACCCGAAAGTTGTACGTTTGTACAACAATTTTGACGATATTCCCGTGACAAAGGGAACCTCCGTTCTATTTTGTTCTCTATAATACACTAATCACATCGCCATTATCGTCGTTATTTGTCGAATAAGTCTAAAAATTTATGTGTAATTTATGGCAAGGCTTCCGTATTCAGTGAGAAACCGTGCGGCGCGCTGCCATTACCATAAAATCGACAACCGACATTTGCGCGATTTCCTCGATAGAACGACCTGCGATCGCTTCGTTTTCGTCGTCGATTCGGAACAATACCTCGTCTTGGTCGCCGATTTCCCATGCGCCGGGGACGCCCGCCATCTTATAAAGCGCAAGACCGTTGCCTTCTTCGTACCCTATCGCGAAACCATCCCCTAAGTGGACTAAATCTTTTTCCTTCCGAAAATGTGCGCCCTGCCCGTAAAAATCATAGAAAACAAGTTCAGCCTTGATCGATTCTTTTTTCATTTTCATTTCCTCCCTTTAATCACCTTCATAATAAGTAGTGATGCGTATAGTGATGTGGTTGCAATAATTATTTGGTCAAGCGTAGATATTTTTCTGAAGGTCATTGATGCGATCAAAAAGCCAAGCGCGAGAAGTATCAAGTAATCAAAAGTATAGAGTTTCTTCATATGTGGTATAATTGATTGAACCGGGGCTTAGCGCCCCGTCCGTTTACTTGCGACGTTTCTTCTTGGAGGGAGACCGTCGCTTTTTCTTTTTCTTTTTTCTCATTGCGATTAGCTCTAATGAAATCTTGATAATTCCGAGCCATGCGCCTATGAGTACGGATATTTTTGTTGCCAGTTCAATCAATTATTTTTTCACCTCTCTTCTTAATCAAACAATTTGTTCGACTTGTTAAACATAGTATACCACCATATTTAAGTTCAGTCAATATAAAAACGAATAAATTATTCGACTTATCGAATTTAATTTTCGATTTGTGTGTGATATAATAAGGACAAGCACAACGAGTATAAGGAGAGTGTTCGCATGAAAAGAAAAGAAAAGATTATAAACTTAAAGCCATCCTATATCCCGCTAGAAGTAACCTTAGTAAAACGTCGTAAAAATAAAACCGACATAAGAAACGATCTGAAAATATCTTCATCCACTTTAGCAAAAATCTCCGCAGGCGAATTTGTTGCTATGACCGTTATCGCGCAGCTTTGCGATTATCTTGATTGCCGCATCGAAGACATAGTCGAATTTGTTCCGAATGATACCGATGATCAGTCGTAGTGGCTGGTCTTTTTTTTTATTCACACAACGCTTTAAGTTCTTCGGCATACACTTCGTCTAACATGCGGTTGAGAGTGCCGCTATAATATCCGACAAGGTTGCGGATAGGTCTATTCTTGATCGTTCTAAACACAACACGAAGCGCATTCAAGCCGATTTCATCTAGCAAAGACTTATCATATACGGATTTAAGGGCGGACGTCTGCGCCAAGTACACGCCATATAGACGGCTTGTTAGACGACGATCGGTTACAAAACAATCCATGACGTTTTTGAACGCAGCATACGTATTACTTAGTAAATGATTTTTGCTTTTAATAATAACGGCTTCGTCTTCGGATTTTGGACGATCCGTCTTAGTCTCCGTAGGCTTGGCCGCATCTTGGCGGGGTTGCATTTGCGGAGTAGCACTAGAAGACGCAGGCGCTAGGATGATGTACATATTTGCGCCATTGCCTCCGCTAACAGGACGGTATTTTATTTCTTTACGAATAATGCCGAGGGTTTCTAAGCGCTTGATCGCGCGTATAATTGTAGTACGGTGCTTGCCGATTAGTGACGCTATGGAATCGATCTTCAGCCACGCAACGCCTGGCGTTTTAACTGCGTGACGCGATAGCACCTTCAAGACGTCTATTGCTGATTGTGATAGGTTGGATTTATTGCGGTAGATGTGTGTGCGGATGGCGCCATTCAGCTCGTCAATTGAACGGAATTGGGCCATTTTTGCGGATTCTTTCGTGTACATGTTCGTCTCTCCCTTTGAGAGAACGCAGACCATTTCGAAATTAAGGCGCACTTAAATAAGCGTTGACTCGTACGCTTTTTTCCGATATAATGGAAGCAGGCTTAGGGCGTTCCACTTACCGGATTTTATTCGGCTGGTGAGCGTTCTTTTTTTTGTGTATTTTTATATTCGTTTCTTTTTAATGTGATTTAACGGTGAAAAGTCGTCATGACTCCGTCTCATTTCTTTCGTATCCATTTGAATATATCTACGCATTGTTCTAATGTCTGCCCATCCCCCGATTTTCTGAAGCGTGAAAGGATCACAACCGTTTAGAACCATCGTTTTCGCCCATGTATGGCGATAGACGTGCGCGGTAACTTTCTTTCCTTCTATACCCGCCTTTTCCGCGTAAAATTTCAAACGCTTATTAAAATGATTAGGCGACAACGGTTCACCGTAACAAGATAAAAAGATTCTGTCGGTAACGAAATGCGCCTTGTTCTCCGAGATGAGTTGCAACAAGAGCTTTACGGTATGGTTAGAAATCGGAACTAATCGATGCTTTCTGTTCTTGCTCACTTCGGAAGATACCGTTATGAAACGACTTGAAAAATCGATGTCTTTTTGTCGCAGGCTTAGAACTTCTTGAATACGCATACCGGAATCGAGAAGCAAGCATATCCCTACATAATCGCGAAATCCTACGTAGTCTTTTTGATTCGGCTGACGCAATATCTCTTTAACTTCATCTTCCGTAAAACAATTCGTAAGATCGACGTCCTGCTTAATCAATTTAACGCGATCCGCTGGATTGACTTCGATTAACTCTTCGCGTTCAAGGTAATTTAGTAGCGCCTTAATAGTTCGTAAATTAATATTGATCGTTGTATCGGATAGACCGACCTTGCTTTCGTCCTCTTTGATAAACTTGTGCCCGGAGTAAAGCAGTTTGTCGTGTTTCATGTACGATATGTAATTCCGAACTACTTCCGTCGTAATTTCTCCCACGGAATCGATATCGTAATTATCGTTTATCCATGACGTGAAGTAGCCCCACATTTTCGTGTAGTCTCTCAGTGTTCGGCTACTGATACCTTCGAGCCTTTTACCCGCGACTACAATATTCAACGCCTCGTCGAACGGAATTTTCGGGTAATCTTTTTTATCGGTAGATAATACCGCCCGTTTCTTCTTTCTCTTTAAAGCCATACAAAAACGCCTCCCCTAACGAAATATTCGTGAGAATAATCGCTAAGAAAGACGTTATTAACAATCTAAAACCGCCCTATTTAGGGTTGTTTTTATTCCGATGAAGGGTCGATATTCGCGGATTATTTAATGTTATCCGCAATCTCCTTCGTTTTGGTGATCGTCTAGGTGATCGTTACATATCATCGGGCGTCTTTCGCCCTAATACGTTGATATACCGGGCTTTTCCGATTAGCACTCTTCCGGCGTACCGGTATTCGTGGCTGTTCTGAACGAAGAACCGCATCCGCATGATGCGATCGCGTTCGGATTGTCAATCGTGAAACCGCCGCCCATTAGTGATTGTTTGAAATCAATGATGGTGCCGTTCATGATGTCAAGGCTTTCGGAGTCGACAAGAACCTTGATGCCGTGCTGTTCGAACTGCGTATCTTTCTCTGAGACTTCATGGTCAAAGCCCATTCCGTATGAAAGACCGCTGCAGCCGCCGCCTTTTACGCCCACTCGCAGGAACGCATTTTCTTCTTCACGTTCTTTCATCATATCTTTAATCTGCAATGCAGCAGCTTCTGTAATCGTTACTGGTGTACTCACGATCATCCCTCCTTTTGACTGGATGTTTCTTTTCAATTATAAACGTGATGATGCCTTTTCTCAAATAAATGGTTTAGAGATAGAATGTGCCGTCACAAATTGTTTCAGCAGGTCCTGTCATCAGCACATGGTCATTGTCTTTCCAGCGAATGATGAGGTCTCCGCCAGCTAGATGAACGGTCATATCCGTTTCTTTTTTCGCATGTCCATTCACAATCGTTGATACAGCCGCAGCACATGCTCCTGTTCCGCACGCTTGCGTAATCCCTGATCCTCTTTCCCACACGCGAAAATGCAGTTCCGTTTCACTGACACGTTCCACAAATTCTACATTGACGCCTTCTGGAAACATGTCATGCTTTTCAATGATTGGCCCAAGCGAATCGAGCGGCGCCTGTTCAATGTCTTCTAAATAGAAAACGATATGGGGATTCCCCATTGAAACAGCCGTGCCATGTAATGTCGCCTTTCCAAAATCAAGTGCCTCATTAATCGTTGTACTGGCCGGTTCACCAAGCATTGGCATCGCTTCTTTTTCAAAACGAGGTTTTCCCATATCTACTGTCACTAAATGCACGTGACCATCCTGCACATGAACGGTCGCTTCAACGAGTCCTGACAATGTCTCAATCTGGAACGTTGTGTCTGTTACGATTTGATGCTCATACACATATTTTGCAACGCAACGCAGACCGTTACCGCAGTTTTTCCCCTCTGATCCATCATTATTGAAAATGCGCATCTTCACAGGCGCAACATCTGATGGACAAATGAGGATCATTCCGTCTGAACCGATACCTGTATAAACAGAAGAAACGCGAATCGCTATCTCTGACAGCTGCTCTTCTAGAAGCTGTTCCTTCATCTGATTGACGTATATATAATTGTTTCCTAGTCCGTGCATTTTCGTGAATTGAAATGATGTCATGAGCGTCCTCCCAAAATGTTGTTTCTTTATAGTATAAAAGGAGTCGATTCAGGAGACAATCTTATCATCCCCCGTTTTTCATACATAGAAGCTCTTTGCTGCCATGGCAAAGGGCTTTTATTATGCATATGCCTCTTTTTCTCTCGTGTGATGCTTCATTTTGATGATATTTTATTAGCATAACATATTGGATACGCTTTCTACATTTTCTCCTAAAAAACGGAAACTGAATATATGAAAAAAATGCACCTCATGACCCATGTGGTGCATTTAAAACATGTCGTTTTCCTCTATAAAAGCATAAATACGCTCGACTAGCTGCTCTGCATTTTCTCCTGAAACAAATTCTCCATTCACAAGCGCAAATGGGGAGTCCATACATTTGCCGCAGTAGCTTAAACAGCCGTATTCCATTACATCTAAGTTTGGGTCTTTTTCAAGTTTCTCTTTTGCTTCTTGAGACCCTTGTGCAAGATTACTTACACAAAATTCGATCAGTGGAAACACTGTGCTTCACCTCACATTTGCCTTACTATCCTACCGAAATTCCTTCTATTAGTCAAAACATGAGCTTCAATAAATCGTTACGCCTATTCCCCGTAAAATGTTTTACTATTTAGGACTAAGTAATGAATATGTAGGTTATTTTGAAACAATTATTGTGGTTTCACAGTAAATTCGATATAATTTTATTTGGTATTTTAACTTAAAGTTTTTTAGTATAAGTGTTTTTCAATGTCTAGGGGGAAAAGGAGAATCGTCATGAAAAATTTAGTCTTGATCGGCGGAGGTTACGGGAATATGCGGGTTCTCCACCGCTTATTGCCAAATCAATTACCTGATGATGTTACTATCACATTAATTGATCGAAATCCTTACCACTGTTTAAAAACAGAATATTATGCACTTGCTGCTGGAACGATCTCTGATCATCACATTCGAGTATCTTTTCCAGAGCATCCGAAGCTGGATATTCAATACGGGGAAGTAGAAAAAATTGATATTGAAAACAAACAGATCTTATTTAGCGACCGTGAACCTATTCCATATGATGATACGGTAATCGGACTCGGCTGTGAGGACAAGTATCACAATGTCCCTGGGGCGAAAGAACATACATACAGCATTCAAACCATTGATCAGTCAAGACACGCGTATAACAAATTAAACAATTTGAGCGCAGGTGCAACAGTTGGCATTGTCGGTGCTGGACTTAGCGGGGTAGAGCTAGCCAGTGAACTGCGTGAAAGCCGCTCTGATTTAAACATCATTCTTTTTGACCGCGGAGAACTGATTCTTTCCAGTTTCCCAAAAAGATTAAGTTTATATGTACAAAAATGGTTTGAAGAAAACGATGTAAAGATCATTAACTGCGCCAATATTACGAAGGTTGAAGAAGGAGTTGTTTACAACCATGACGATGCCATTGAAGCAGATGTCATCGTGTGGACAGCAGGAATTCAGCCAAGTAAAGTCGTGCGAGATATGGATGTTGAAAAAGATGCACAAGGCCGTGTCGTCTTAACTCCTCATCACAATCTCCCTGGAGATGAGCATGTCTATGTCGTAGGTGACTGCGCAAGCTTGCCTCATGCACCAAGTGCACAGCTTGCCGAGGCACAGGCAGAGCAAATTGTGCAATCTCTACAGAAACGCTGGAAAAATGAGCCACTTCCTGAGGCTTACCCGCAGTTTAAGTTAAAAGGCGTACTCGGCTCTTTAGGGAAAAAAGCCGGCTTTGGCTTAGTGGCGGATCGTCCGCTTGTTGGTCGTGTTCCAAGACTCTTAAAATCTGGACTTCTTTGGATGTACAAGCATCACAATGGATAAAATGATGTGAATTTTTTCTCAAAGCTCCTTCTAATGAAGGAGCTTTTATTATGAAACGGCATGTACCGATGGATGGTTCACTTTGATAGGAGCAAGCGCAAGGATGCAGTCTTTACGAAACGTTCTGATCGTCTTCTTCGATAAACAATACGCTTGTATGAACTGTTCAGTTTGACGATGTACAATGATTTTTCGTTTCGAGCACTCTCCAGTTTTCTTCATATAAATCATATCAATCGGTATTTGTTGATGAAGAGATTGTTTTAGTAAATAATTCATGATGCTCACGCTCCTTTCATCTCATTATAACCGAACAAATGTTCTAAATCAACCTAAAAAGGAACGTTTGTTCTGTTTATTTTCCTAAAAAAAGAACAGCTCATTCACTGCTCTCTTCGTACCCGTATTTCTCCATTTCTTGATAAATATCTTTTAATTTCGGATTGCCCTCTCCAACAATCTGATCCTCAACAAGGACAAGCGGATAAAAGAATTCATCATCAAGAATTCGTTCAGATAATTCTTTTTGGCGTTCGTTTTCAGGTGGGTGCTCAATATCGATATATGTGATGCGAAACGGCTGATTTGGATATTTTCGTTTTAATGCTGCATCTAACCACTCAAATGTATCTTTTGAAGAAGGCAGATTCACGCAGCTAGCGCACAGGACATCTCTTCCATATACATAAAGATCAACGGTTTTGTTCATTTGACAAGCCCCCTATTCTTTCTTTATTTTAGCTGAATTTTCTGTATGAAAAAAGTCAAAATCACTTTTTGTTTCAAGATGAGATTGTGCTATAATGAGAAGGAAACTTTGAAACCAATCAATAGATTTTTATCGTCCAGATGAATATAATGGTGATATGTTGTGAAAGGAGCGATTATATCTAATGACTGAAGTCGAAATGAAAGACCAAGTACAGGAAGTACTGGACAAACTTCGTCCATTTCTATTACGTGATGGTGGAGACTGTGAGCTTGTAGACATTGAAGATGGCATTGTGAAATTACGCCTTCTTGGTGCATGCGGCAGCTGCCCAAGTTCAACCATTACATTGAAAGCCGGTATTGAGCGCGCATTATTAGAAGAAGTACCTGGCGTTGTAGAAGTTGAACAGGTTTTCTAATTCATATATGACATGAAAACGACCCAATCAGGGTCGTTTTTTAATTGTTGACAAAGGGCTAATTTTAGCCCTTTGTCTTGTTTTCAGCGTGATAGAAAACCAAGGACGAGCACTGAAGCGGAGCGAATTCGACATTCGTGAGCACCGGAACGCAGGACTGACACCGAATGCGAGGGTTTGTCTACACGCTGAAACGACCCAATCAAGGCCGTTTTTTGATTAGGATAACTTCTCTCTAAACCATTCCTTAATAAAGGTCAGTCTTTGAATACGCTGCCCAGGGTGGCCGCTTCTCGATAAATCATGAGAAGCCTTTGGGAACTTGACTAATCTCGTGTCTTTTCCAAGCTCCTTCAATGCCACAAAAAGCTGCTCTCCTTGATCGACTGGGCAGCGGTAGTCTTCATCACTGTGCAGGATGAGGAGCGGTGTGTTCACCTGTTTTACATACTTTAGCGGCGAACGATCCCATAGCTTATCAACCGAATCATAAATATCCCCATCCACCTGCCATTTTGTAAAGAAATAGCCGATATCACTGATGCCATAAAAGCTAATCCAGTTTGAGATGGAACGCTGTGTAACAGCTGCACGGAAACGGTCTGTCTGTCCGACAATCCAGTTGGTCATAAAACCGCCATAGCTGCCGCCTGTTACGCCAAGCCTTGTTTCATCGATAAAGTCATACGCTTCGAGCACATGATCAACAGCTAGCATGACATCCTCATAATCAACATCACCATAGCTACCTCTTACCCGGTTCGTAAACATCTGTCCGTATCCATGACTGCCATGAGGATTGATGTACACAATGGCATACCCTTCAGCGGCAAGCATTTGAAATTCATGAAAATACGTATGACCATACATCGCATGCGGCCCGCCATGAATTTCTAAGATAAGTGGATATGTCTTCCCCTCTTCCATCTGAGCAGGCTTCATAAACCAGCCATGTACAATGTCTCCTTCTTTTGACTGGAAAGAAATTGGTTCAGGTTCGGATATGACATGTTCCTTTAGAAAGTCATCATGCTCAAACGTGATTTGCTTGAGTGAGGATTCCCCTAAAGTCAGCTCATACAGCTCACTAGGCGTGACAGGTGAAAGACGGCTGATCAGCATTTTTGATTCGTCTGGATGAAGACTGAAATTCGTCACATGTTCTGCCTCTAAACGAACGGGATAGGCTAAACCTTCAATAGAGAAATAATAAATTCCGGTACTCCCTTGATCAGAAACAAGCGCATAAAATCCCTGACTATCCTTCGTCCATTGCGGAAGCTGATTGGCTTCACCCATGACACTATCCCCTGCCATACAGTTACCAACGTACATATCAAGCATTTCTGACAGTTGAACGGTCTTTTTCTCCTTCAGATCATACAGCCACAATGATGGGAAGGTTGCATTTTGGAATTCACGCTCGTGTCCAATGTACAAAAGGCTTTCTCCATTTGGAGAAAATGATACGGTCGAGTAAGCGCCTGTTGATTGGGTGATTTTCTTGGATGTACCGTCCTCTAATGACAGGAGACAGATATCACTTATGTAAAACGTCTGCGGGTTGGATTGAATATAGGCGAGCCACTTCCCGCAAGGAGAGACGACATGATTCACATGATGCTGCTGCTCACTCGTAACCGTCTCTACCTCCCCTGAGCAGACATCGATTTGTACAATTTGCGTCAGATGCCCGTCTAAAAAACCTCTGCCATCTGCTTTATAGGTCAAATCATCATATACTGCCGGAGCAAAGTCATCGCACTCTTCCTTTTTTTCATCATGAACAGATTCTTCTTGTTTTAATGAGACCGCTGCATAAATGAACGCTCCATCCGGTGAAAATACAGGATGTGATACGCCATAAGGAATATTCGTTAAAGTACGAATACCGCCGCCATCGCTCTGAATGAGTGCGAGCTGAGGGACTTCCTTTGGCTTCTGCAAAATAAACGCAAGCTGCTTCCCGTCATTTGACCACACTGGCTGATGATGCTTTCCATCATCGAATGTCCATTGTGACAGCTCCCCTGTCCCTTCATCTCGAACCCATAAATGAATATTGTAATCATCCTTTTTTTCATTCACCGATACTTTTGTAAAAACAGCCTTTTTTCCATCTGGTGAATAGACTGGATGAGAAACAGACACGATTTGTGTTAAATCCTCTGCTGTTATCAATTTCTTCATCAATAGATCTCCCCCTTTTATGTACCAAAAATAGTTCGCTTCTCTAAATAATAATCCCTGCTTTTGTTATGAAAAACAAGGATAAAAAAAGAACGTGCGTCTTCACAGCACGTTCTTTACTTGATTCACAGAATGATGCTCGACGATGACACCTTCTACCGGCACCGTCAGCACATCTACTTCACAATGCGGGAAATTTTGGGCAAGCTGCTTTTTCAGCGCTTCTCCCTTCCCTTTTTCCACTAAGGTCAAAATGGTCGGCCCAGCACCGCTTAATGCTGTTCCATACGCGCCTTTTAATGAAGCAACGTGCTCCACCTTTGATAGCTCTGGGACAAGCATCGTGCGGTATGGCTGATGAAATAAATCTTTATTCATCATTTCCCCTACAAGCGGCCAGTTCTGCGTCATTAAGGCGGCGACAAGGACGTTACTCACTGCACTCGCGCTCACGGCCTGTTTATAGGAAAAATCCTCTGGCAGGACATCACGGGCATCCTTTGTGAGTACTTCATAAAAAGGAATCACGACGACGACATCTACATCCACATGCTGCACTTTAACGGCATGTGTCTTGTCTTCTTCATGAAGACCGATGAGTAAACCACCGAATAAAGAGGCACCCGCATTATCTGGATGACCTTCTACCTCACTTGCAAAAAAGAGCTTCTGATCATCGGTCATCTTTAATTCAAGCAGCTGATTGGCGAGCTCAATAGCGGCGACAATGGCAGCAGCGCTGCTGCCCAGCCCCCTTGCTAATGGAATATCACTCCACACTTTGACATGAACAGGCGGGAGTGTTTTTCCAAAGTCATCTGCGACCTTTTTAGCTGTTTGGTAGATCAGGTTATCGGTGCCTGATGGAATACCAGACACGACATCTGTTTCTGCTTCAAACAGCCAGCTATCATGGTCATAGACCGATAGCTTTAAATAGCGGCTGAGCGCCATTCCGACTGAGTCAAAGCCTGGTCCTAAGTTGGCAGTGCTTCCCGGTACTGTGATTGAAAAAAGCATGGAGGCGTTACTCATACGCGTGCGGCCTTTTCTAAATGTTCCAGAATTTGATCTTCATCTGCATCCAGTGTGACCGGTTTGATGTGCGAAATATCAATCGCCGTGTTTGGATCTTTTAATCCGTTTCCTGTCAGTACAGCGACGACTTTACTGCCTGGCTTAATTTCTCCAGATTTCACTTGTTTGAGTACACCTGCAATTGATGCACAAGAGCCTGGCTCTGCAAACACACCTTCTTCACGTGCGATCAATTGATAGGCATGAAGAATTTCTTCATCTGTCACTTCATCAATTTTCCCGTTTGATTCATCTGCCGCTGCTACAGCTTGCTTCCAGCTTGCAGGGTTTCCGATGCGAATGGCTGTTGCGACTGTTTCTGGCTGCTCAATGACTTCATTTCGAACGATGGCTGCAGCACCTTCTGCTTCAAAACCACGCATGACTGGCAGTCCAGTGCCTTTTTTCTCATGATATTCTTTGAAACCTTTCCAGTACGCTGTAATATTCCCCGCATTTCCAACAGGAATCGCCAGTACGTCAGGAGCCGAGCCTAGCTGCTCACAGATTTCAAATGCCGCTGTTTTTTGTCCTTCAATTCGGTATGGATTGACGGAGTTAACAAGTGCAATCGGTGCTTTTTCGCAGATGCTGCGGACAATTTTCAGCGCATCATCAAAGTTGCCGTCAATGGCAATGATTTCTGCTCCGTACATGACAGCCTGAGCCAGCTTACCGAAGGCAATTTTTCCATCTGGGATGATGACAATACATTTCATATCTGCGCGCGCCGCATAAGCTGCTGCTGCCGCAGACGTATTCCCTGTCGATGCACACATGATCGTATCATTGCCTTCTTCTTTTGCCTTTGCGACGGCCATGACCATCCCGCGATCCTTAAAAGAACCTGTAGGGTTGACGCCTTCTGTTTTCACATGAAGTTCAATCCCCAGTTTTTCGGAAAGCTTTGCGAGATGAATCAGCGGTGTGTTTCCTTCATTTAATGTTAGTTTAGGTGTGTGTTCGTTTACTGGTAAGAATTCTTGAAATTCTTCAATGAGTCCATTCCACTTCATCAGCTTAAACCGTTCCCTTCTACTCGGTACGTGCTCTTCACTTGAACCACCACGTCGAGATCGTTTAATGTTTGCAGGATATTTGAGAAATCTTCTTCTGATGTTTGATGTGTAATAATCACAATTTCAGCCAGCTCATCATGCCCTTTGACAGGAAGCTGAAGGATCTTTTCAAAGCTGATGCCTCTTTCAGAAAAGATTGATGTAATGCGGGAGAAAGCTCCGACTTGATCTCTCACATGTATTCTTAAAAATTGCTGAGCAAATACTTCGGATGATGATTTGATTTTCTTCTCAAATTGCGGTGCAATAAATCCACTGCCATTCACACCAAGACGCATGTTTTTCATAACAGCGACTAAATCTGAGACTACAGCTGTTGCCGTTGGCAGGCTGCCTGCTCCAGGTCCGTAAAACATCGTTTCTCCGACAGCACTTCCGTAAACATAGACAGCATTAAATTCATTGTTGACGGAAGATAACGGGTGATGATCAGGAAGTAAAGTTGGCTGTACGCTGACCTCCACTTTCTCTCCGTCCCTTTGGGCAATTCCAATCAGCTTCATTGTATAGCCAAAACGTTTACTGAAATTAATGTCCTCATCCGAGATGTCCGAGATGCCTTTTACTTTCACATCCTCTAAATCTACATTCATGGAAAAGCCGAGTCTTGCCAGGATGGCCATCTTTCTTGCCGCATCTAGCCCTTCTACATCCGCCGTCGGATCTGCTTCTGCAAAGCCAAGATCCTGCGCTTCTTTTAATACATCTTCATACGCGCTTTTATCGACATTCATTTTTGTTAAAATAAAGTTCGTTGTCCCGTTCACGATTCCCATCATTTTTGTGATCCGGTCAGAGGCTAAACCTTCCTCTAGTGTACGCAAAATCGGAATCCCACCTGCGACACTTGCTTCATAGTAAAGGTCACAGCCGTTTTCTTTTGCTACATGTAAAAGCTCTGAGCCATATAGCGCCATTAAATCCTTATTGGCTGTAATGACATGCTTCTTCTCATTTAATGCATCTATTAAATATTGTTTTGTCTCTTCAATGCCGCCCATCACTTCAATAATGACGTCGACCTCTGGATCTCGAATCACATCGTATACTTCAGTTGTGAAGACCTTTCTTGCCACATCCACATCTCTTTTTTTATCGGGATTGCTCACAAGCACTTTTTTTATTAATACCGGACAGCCGATCTGGTGCATTAATTTATCCTGATGATCTTGAATAATCTTAACGACACCGCTCCCCACTGTTCCTAATCCTAGTAGTCCAACTCGAATTGCCTTCACCTGAAATTCCACCTTTCTCCGTAAATGTCCTCTCTAAAAAGACATTTGTTAACCTAACACAGACATTCAATGTACACACATTATAAAGGGGTATCCTCATTTTGACAAGGTAATAAAATAAGAGAATATGAGAATGAAACCGCTTAACAGCTATTTATATCAAGATTCTATATTTTCAAAATATTTTTGTGAGAAAAGCTCCCGAAGCCGGGAAGCTTGAGATTACGCCTGAACTGGCGTTTTGGCTTGCTGATCTTGCAGGACAAGCGCAATATTTTCAGCACATAAATGCATCATGTTTTTTCTCGTTTCAACACTCGCACTTCCGATATGAGGAAGCACTGTCACATTTGGTAATGTCGTTAACGGGTGATCCGGACTGACAGGCTCCCTGCTAAATACATCCAGACCTGCTCCTGCAATTTTTCCTGTCGTGACAGCATCATATAAAGCATCTTCGTCTACCGTCTGCCCTCTGGAAACGTTGATGAAGTAAGCCGTGTTCTTCATCTGCTCAAATGCTTTCTTATTAAACATTTCTTTCGTTTCAGGCGTTAAAGGCGTCAAACAAACGATGAAATCAGACTGCGTAAGCAGCTCATCAAATGCGGCATAGGTCACACCTAGCTGCGCTTCTGCTTCTGGCTTTCTTGAACGATTATGATAAAGAACATTCATATCAAAACCTTTTGCCCGCTTGGCAAGTGCGGTTCCAATACTGCCCATTCCGACAATCCCTAACGTTTTATGATGCACATCCGCACCGGCTAGAAGAAGCGGCCCCCAGCCTGTCCAGTTCCCATCCTTAATCCAATCACTCGCTTCGACAATTCGTCTTGCTGACGCCATCAAAAGCGCAAAGGCTAAATCAGCCGTCGATTCTGTTAAGACGTCCGGTGTATGACATACCGTGATCCCGTGCTTTTTAGCTGCCTTTAGATCAATATTGTCATAGCCGACCGCGAGATTCGCGACCACTTTTAGATTTGGAGCATTTGATAAAAGTGCCTCATCTACTTGATCTGACAGCATCGTGAGCAGCCCATCTGCTTGAGCCGCTTGTTTTTCTAACTCTTCTCTTGGACACGGCTCATCCTCGCTCGTCCACATGTCAATATGAGCGACTTCTTTTAATGGTGTAAGTGTTGTTTCATCAAGCTTTCTTGTGATATAGACATACGGTTTCGTCAAGAAGAACACTCCTTTGATTGATTTCTTTAAGCATAACGAAAAACGTCTCAAGAGAAAAGAGACGTTTCGTCTGTTCACTGAAACTTCAAATCAGCGGATTGATGAATCCATCCAACAGGAGGAATGAGATGCCCACCGCTGCGCATGGCACTCAATTCTTGAAACACCTTGAGAAAATATTCGTAGCGGTTCGCATCATTTAAAACGTAATCTAATCGTTCTTCATAATAAGATTTTTCATTTTCTCCTGACATATAATAACCTTCGACAATTTCAAAATAATGAAGCGGAAACAGAAGACGGCTGTACAGCAGACGCTTTGAAAATGATGAAAGAGGCGTAACCTGCTCATATTGCTGCAAAAAGGAAAATCCCTCTTCAATTAAATCCTCCTTATGCTGGACAAAGGTTTCTCTTAAATATTCCGCGATATCTCTTGTTGGATGGTCAAATACCCAGTCAACAGGTAAACGAAGCGGCTGCTCATGTGGCCAGGTCATACGTGAAAATCGCTGATGACAAACAGTACCTGAATCACATTCTTTTGGTTCATCATCAAGCTCTGTATCCACTAAATATTGAATGGCATTTTCCGTTAATCCAAGATAATACGGAAAGGATTCAATGAATTTCTTTTCAAATCGTTCAAGTGGTTTTTGATGCATTTGCTGCATCCAAAAGCCTTCCAGCTGGTCTAACCGTTTTGCCCATAATTCCTTCCAAGCTCCGACACGTTTTGTTTCAGACACCTCATAAGGAAATCCTCTCCCCCTGACGTGAAAGGCCGCCAGCTCTGGTGCGTGCTGAAATGAGCGGCTTGTGACCCGTGGTGCTGCCTTTAATAGAGCGTACAGTTCTTTTCCATGGGTAAAGGTCGGTTTCTCTTCGTTTGTTAATTCAAACACGGCAACGTATGGGTCACCGTCATTCAGTAAATACTGACTGATATGATAAAGCTCTGTGAGTTCTTCTTCTCGCAAATGAGACACGGGAACAATGATGAAGAGAGCTTTCGCCGTTTGAAAGCTCTGATAACTGCCATATGGCATAAATTGACGCACATCAATACCAAATGTGTGATAAATGGTTTCTTTCATGATTTCACCTGCGTTCATAAAATCAGTCTCTTATCATATCGTAGTCGCAGGTTGAGGGATTTATGAATACTATTTACTATCCGAAGCTTTTTCACACGTTGTGGACAAATTACGAGGATTGGGTGAGGAACATGCCGCATCATCATGAGATGAACGAAGTAGAAAAAACAGCAAGACGCCGTTTACAAGAACGAGGCGTAACCATTCAAGATATAGCAGACCTTGTCTTCTTTTTACAGGAAAAATATCATCCTGGCTTAGACATGACAGAGTGCATCCACAATGTGGAACGTGTCATCGCAAAACGTGAAGTCCAAAATGCCATCTTAACAGGCGTTGAACTAGACGTTCTCGCCGAGCAAAAAAAGCTGACAGAACCGCTGCAATCCATTCTTGAAACAGATGAAAGTTTATATGGAGTGGATGAAATTTTATCCTTTGCCATCGTTAATATTTATGGCTCCATCGGCTTTACAAATTACGGATATATCGATAAAGAAAAACCAGGGATTCTTGGGAAACTCAACGATAAATCCACAGGCGAATGCCACACCTTTTTAGATGACATTGTCGGTGCTATTGCTGCGGCAGCATCAAGCAGACTGGCACATAGTGCGAGAAATGCAGAATAAAACACAAAAGAGGACGTGCGTCTCACGCTTGTCCTCTTTTCATTAAGATAATCGTTCAATCCACTCAGATAATGAATCAATGACATAGGTTGGCTGTTTGTCATATTTCCGAAGCAGCTCTTTTGTCGTGACGCCTGTATGGACAAGCAGTGTATCCATCCCTGCGTTCATCCCTGCCATAATATCAGTATCATAGTTATCGCCCACCATGAGCGTCTCTGACAAATCTGTCCCGAGCACCCGCATGGCCTGTTCCATAATGATAGACTCTGGCTTTCCGATAAATGTTGGCTGCACTGTTGTCGTTACCGTCAGCACAGATGTTAACGATCCATTTCCAGGTAACAGCCCTCTTTCTGTCGGAATGGCAATATCCCCATTTGTTGAAACAAATTGTGCACCTTGACGGATCGCAATGGCTCCTACCGCTAGTTTTTCATATGTAATACCGCGGTCTATTCCAACGACAACGAAATCAGCGTCTTCTTGACCAAACGACAAGCCTTTTTCTTCAATGGCCTGCTGAATGCCTTCTTCTCCAATCACATACACCGAGGCATCTTTCTTTTGTTCTGCGATATAGTTTGCCGTCGCCATACTTGTTGTAAAGACTTGTTCTTCCGTTGCTGGAATATCGAATGAAACGAGTTTCTCTGCTACTTGCTTCGGTGTGCGCGAAGAGTTATTCGTGACAAACAAATAAGGGATGTTCAACTCATTTAACTTGTGAACAAATTGCCCCGCCTCTTCGATCTTTTCTGTTCCTTTATACATCGTCCCGTCTAAATCAATTAAATAGCCTTTGTATTTCATGCTGCTTACAACTCCAATGGTTTATTTAAACGCTGATACTGGTCCAAGCTCCTGCTCCAAGTAAGTGCGAATTCGATTCGGGAAGACTTGCAGCGCCTGTTCTACCTCACTGATGACCTGCAACAAATCGTGATGAACCACTTCTTGGTATTGCTGAACAAGTGTTTTACGGCACGAGACCAGTTTTTTCAGGTGAGTGCCTTCTTCTGTTGGTACAACTTTTTCGTCCACAAGAATATCCATGATGTCGTTATAGCTTCCTGGGTCCCGCATGATAAAGCCGTCAATCATATCATTTCCTGTATCAAGAATACATTCGACGAGCAAATGAACAATTCGTTCTAGCGCTTTTTTTTCTAAAGGACTTGACCATGTTTGATGGCTGCGCATCAAATTATATTGCTCCTCAAAAAAACGTAATGTCTCTTCAATCTTCTTTCTGTCTACGAAATACATCACGACGCTCCCCTTTGCGTTATTTTCTAATCCGCTTTAAGACAAAATAGGCACAGCCAAAATTACAGTATTCATAAATGTATTCATCGAGTGTACTGATTTTTGTATCGAATGTGGCCTTTTGGTTTTGGTCATCAAAAAACCCCTTCAGCCTAAGCTGGTTGTAGCCCCAATCCCCCACAATATAATCATACTTATTTAAAATATCTGAGTACCTTGCTTTAAACGCTTCCTCATCAAAGCCGTCTTTGATTTCTCTGACAAGATCAAAGGTAGCATTCTGAATGACGATCATCTTCTCACCTCTTTTTAAACGATCCACCTTTAATGATAATTCATTGGAACAACTCCATCAATTGCTAAAGCATGTTTTTTCCGATTTAGCCGAAGCTAAAGAAAAAAGGAGGTCACATTTATGATGAAACAACTGACAGCCACTATTCTCCTATGCATGCTTTTAGGCGGGTGCGGCTTTCAATCAGGCATGAACCGGCAAGTAGATGAAGATTCTTCCAGCAAGACAATCCGCCTGTCTGATCGTCATGAAGGAAATAATTCCAACATGCCAGAAGCAGATACGAATCGAGCAGGCTATGTTCGTTATCAGCGCCAGCAAGTAACCGATCAGAAGGAAAGAACCCCTGCTTTAAATCGTGAGCACCTTGCCCACGTGATTACAAGTTTAGCCATCCAGCTGCCAAATATAAAGGATGCAGCAACACTTGTCACAGACGAGGATGCCCTCATTGTGTATCGAACAGGCAACAAAAACCGAGATGAATCAGCCGATCAAGTGAAAAAAACAGCGGTTTCTGTTCTCCCTCGTTATTATCATGTGTACGTCTCTGATAACCCAGAGCACTTTCAATCCATTGCCAATTTTTCACGTCTTCAAACCAATTCACGTGATTTTGATCAAATTTTAACGAAAACGATTCAACAAATGAAATACTCTCCTCAAGGCGGAGATATTTCAACGAAAGAAGATGCCAATGGCATGACGAATTCCGATCGGACCATGAGACGAAACGCACCTTACGGCCAAAATTAATACGAGAAAAAACGCCAGAGAGCTCTGGCGTTTTCTTTGTTATGCTTGCGCCTGACGCTTCTTAGACGCTTCGTTTACTTGTTCGTCTGCATGGTAAGAAGAACGGACAAGCGGTCCAGCTTCACAGTGGCTAAAGCCTTTTGACATGGCAATTTCCTTCAGCTCTGCAAACTCATCTGGATGGTAGTATTTTTGCACTTTCAAATGCTTTTTCGACGGTTGTAAGTACTGACCAATTGCCATGATGTCCACGTTATTGGCAAGAAGATCATCCATGACTTCAATGATTTCTTCCTTCGTTTCACCGAGTCCAATCATAATGCTTGATTTCGTTGGAATGTCAGGCTGCATTTCTTTTGCACGACGCAAGAATTCCAATGAACGATCGTATGTAGCCCGTGCACGAACTCTTGGTGTTAACCTGCGTACTGTTTCAATATTGTGATTTAAAATATCAGGGCGTGTATCCATTAACGTTTTCAAATTATCATAATTGCCACCCATGTCTGAAGGGAGAACTTCAATTGTTGTGAATGGACTTTTTCTTCTAATGGCACGAACAGTTTCAGCAAATACACCTGCTCCGCCATCTTTTTGGTCATCCCTTGCAACCGCTGTTATAACAGCGTGCTTTAAATTCATCAAAGCCACTGAATCTGCCACGCGTTCTGGCTCTTGCAAGTCTAACTCAGTAGGAAGTCCGGTTTTCACCGCACAGAAACGGCATGCGCGCGTACAAACAGATCCGAGGATCATAAATGTAGCAGTTCTTCTCACTGCCCAGCATTCGTGAATATTCGGACATTTCGCTTCCTCACAAACGGTATGTAGGTTGTTTTCCCGCATCATTTTTTTCAAACCGGTATAGTTTTCATTCGTATTCAGCTTAATTTTAAGCCAGTCCGGTTTTCTTACGTGCTCTTCCTTCTTTGCCAATTCCATCATCTCCATATGAATTCGTTAAAGGTGCATATACAATCATCTTCCTGCTATATACGATGGATGCAGCTGTTGCCGCAAAAAAATGAATCTTCGGCCTAAGGCCTTTTCTTTAGACACTTTAACATAGTACAGATTGAACAACAAGGGAATGAGCTGCAAAAATACCCAAAAGACTCCTAAAAGAACAGAAGAAAATTACTAACATTTTCTTCTTATGAAATAACGTGATCAAACCACACTAAACGGTAGAAGAGATTGTTCGATGAAAGGAGATGGACGTTTGTGAAAGTGGTTTTAGCGATCATCATCGCTCTTTCAATGATTCCCGCACCAGTCCATGCACAAGGGGCAAACAAACAGCCTGATGAATTAAAACAGCGAATGGCACTGTATGAAAAGATAGCCATCACCACACAGGTTCCGTGGTATGTACTTGCTGCAGTTGATCAGTATGAACACAATATACGCAAAAGCAGAAGAGATTTACCAAAACAAACAGGTGTGATTGGTATCTACATTCCCCGGGAAATGTGGATGGGGCCAGAAAATCCAAATAAGCAGGATACCTCTCCATTAAGTATTAAAGTGTTCGACGGTATTGGGCTTGATGGAAATGGGGATGGAAAAGCGGAAATTGATAACGATGAAGATGTCCTGTTCACGTTTGCTCAGTATTTGCTCCATTACGGCAGCAGCATCGATCAATTAAAAATTGGGCTGTGGGATTATTATGGACGTGATCAAACCGTTGGAATTATTTCATCTTTTATGAAGCTCTATCAGCATTACGGCCATCTTGACCTTGGAAAGCATGCGTTTCCTCTTCCGGTTGGCGCTGACTACAGCTACAGGAGTACATGGGGTGATGCGAGAGGCTTTGGAGGCAGAAGAATTCATGAGGGCACTGATCTTTTTGCTCATTACGGTCTTCCTGTTCGTGCGACATCGTACGGCGTGATTGAAATGAAAGGCTGGAACCGCTTTGGCGGCTGGCGGATCGGCATTCGAGATATTCATAATCATTATCATTATTTTGCTCACTTAAATGGCTTTGCAAAAGGACTCAAAGCTGGGCAGATTGTAGAACCTGGTCAAGTCATCGGATCAGTCGGAAGCTCCGGTTACGGTCCACCTGGCACAGCAGGAAAATTCCCACCACACCTTCATTACGGCATGTATAAAGACAATGGACGAACTGAATGGTCGTTTGATCCTTACCCTCATTTAAGGGCATGGGAAAGAGCCGAGCGGAAACGTCGTTAAATAAAAGGAGAAGTTTAGCGATTCCGCTTGCTTCTCCTTTTGATATGTATCAACATTTCCTTGTCTACTGTTACTGCTTATGCTTCTCTTTCAATCCTAAAATTAAAAAAAGAATACCCATAATGAAAAAAAGGAGATACACCACTGTTACTTCTAGTGGAATCATGTCAAACATCCCTCTAAATAAGTCGACACTCAAACTGTCACTCCCAGCTAATAATATCGATGCTGACATATATTTAGCACTAAATACAATGGCAAATACTAAAAAACAAAATCCGCTTACATGAATTTTCTTCATATCAATCAAATCCTCCTCTCACTTTCATAACAGACGATCGTGAAAAATCAGCCTTCAGGATAGCTACACTATTCAAAAAAGGAAAACAATGAACATTTATCATGGCACGTGATCCGTATGGAATCAAGTGGTTAATTAGGATATGATGAGCCAATGAAAGACTACTTCACAAAGAGTTAGGGGGGGTTTTTTGAAAAGAGGAATGACCTTTACCATTCCAAATGAATATGGAGTCTTCCTTGGAGAAGTGCTAAAACCAATTGACATCACCGAATTCAGCTGGCGAATCGATACCGAAGACTCGAATATATTAGTTGATGGCAAAAAAGATGAAGAACTTTTTCCTGAAGGTAAAGCAGAAATAGAGGGTATAGAATTCAAACACCTCATTGAAAACAAGACATATTATACGATTTCCGCCGGTTTACAAGCGTATCCAAAAGGGACACTGTCTCATATTGAGTCCTATGAAGAATTTATTGAAAGCCAATGCGAGCTTGTTCTTTTAGTGGCTGATTGCTCCTATGTCACGATCTATTGCAAACATAAGGGAACACTTGAATGGCTATACAAGAATGCAGTTGAATGTGGATTTGAAGACGTGACCTATATCACCGATGAAAATGATGCAAGGACAAGACTGTCTGTTTCGTAACAACAAAACGTTCATCACAAAAACACTATATGCAATCACAGCGTATGAAAAAAACAGCCCAATTCGTCCATTGGGCTGTTATTCTTTCTTCTCCTTTTTCTCTGGCAGAACAATCGATGGAGCGCCTGAATTTGTTCCGCTGCCATTATAATAATCTGGGACGTCTCCTTGAACGGCTTGGATGGAGACAGGCACGGAATTTTTGACGACGATGGTTTCTGAGGCGAATGGGATGATGACTCTCACCTTCACCTCAATGAGCACACTAATATCAATCAAGGCATTGTTAATGCCATATGGCTTGATGTTTTTTTCAACGTCTGTATGCGGGTCACCAATGACACTAAATCGTACAGGTACTTTTGGTCCTAGGTTGGCGATAAGTGCATTTCCGGACGCTTGCCCAAGCGGAATGTTATATATAATGCCGTCATGTCCATCTGTTTGATCCTTTAATGCTTCTTTTGCCTCTTTTTGAAAATTCCCCTTTTCAATGTCCTCTAGATTTTTTTGAAGGTGACGTGACAGGTCAGCCATTGCTTTCGATGTTGCTTGCGCATTGAAGTCGATGGTTGTCACTTTTCCGTTCTCACTTGTATTCATCACAACCATATCTTTCATATTCTCCTGATCATCTGCAAAATCCTGAACAGAATATTGGATGAGATGATTGGCGATTCGTTCTGTTTCTAGTTCAGCAATGTGAATCAAAGTCGGTTTAATGGAACGATTGATGAAGAATAGGCTAATGACAGTTGAGAGCACAAAAAATAATATGGCAAGCAGCATGACATAACGAAATGGCAGAGGGCCCTTTTTATAGGGGCGATAACGGCGGTTCAATCTCAATAAAAAATCCCCCCTTCTCCATTACAAGTGTATGCAGACAGGCGGGGGGATAGGAATCATCTGTTCATTTTATTTCACCATTTTTAATAATGCATCTCTTCCAATTGTGCCAGCATGAATGCCGAGCGACTCAGCGGCATATGTCACAGATTCTAAAGGTGCATCCAGCAATTGCTCGATGGTTCTTACACCGACTGCTCTTCCTGCGATGATTCCTCTATCTGCAAGCTTTTCATTTAGGAGCCCGACATCAAGTGCACCGCACATAATATAACCATGCTCATTTGTCACTGCCATGAAATTGGTCTTTGGCAGTTTGACGGTGACGGCTGTAAAGGAATGGCCATCAATTGTAATAGGTGTTAAATTCACCATATCCCTTCACTCCCTTCAACACAATCTATGTGAAGGGAGGGCAAGTGTTGTTAGGCTGGAGCGGATTTCACTTTGCGTCCTTCAATCGCCAGCTCAGGACATCACGTAAAAATTCCGGCATGAAATATTCAATGTGATCATGGTCACGTATAGGAGGAAAAAGAGAACCAAGTGTATACATATCCACTGTGCCAACTGTATAGGAATCATCTTCTTTGACGAGCTGATCGTTTATATAGACCTCTTTTACTCGTTTGGCTTCGCCCTCTTCTAATGAATAAGTCAGACCGCTGTATAGCATTTTCCCCATCAATTCTCCTCTAAAGCCAAAACCTTTGATCCGCAGCTGTTCCATTTTTTCTTCACAGCCACGAGACACTGTTTCGATCAATTGCTTCCCAGTAAGCGTCACCCGGATTGGATTAATTGGATGCGGGCATATCCGATGAATGTCTTCTCTTGTGACGATGCCAGCCTCTAATGAATCAAGCACCATCCCTGCATTCATCATGCCAATATCTGCATCGCACCATTCTTTAATGGCATCTGTTAAAAGCTGCGGAAGCTGGGAGTCATCAAACCACTTTGTTTCGAGCTTCGATTCAATAGATGTCACTTTTTCCTGCATGAGTGACTTCGCTCTTTTTTCTGCTTTCTGTAAAGTCGTGATCGCTTCATCGGATTCACTGATCAGCTGGTCAACTGATTGCACCGTCGCTTTTTTCTCGATCAGCTCGCTACTCGCTGTATCAATGGTCAGCTCGACACAGCCAATATAATGCCCATACTTTTCAGCACATGCAAGAAGAACTCCATTATCCATCTCGCCCTGTTCTAAAAGATGATGCGTATGTGAGCCTAAGATGATGTCGATTTCCGGGAAGTCATGGGCTACCTCTCGATCATGGATGATGCCTAGATGGGAAAGAAGAACAATGACATCGGCTTGTCCTTTCACTTCTTGCAGCATCTCCCGTATGCTCTCAAATGGGTCTGTAATGTCCCAGCCCAGCTTTTCATAGACAGGTGTATACGCAATGGTGACCCCTAAGACGGCAATCTTCAGGCCATTTTTCAACATGATCACTTCATAAGGCTTTGCCCACGATGGTCTTTTGCCTTTTTCAAATAAATTAGATAAGATCACCGAAAATTGTGCGTCTTCGTACAAGCGGTCGAGCTGCTCATGAGGCAGCGTAATGCCTTCATTATTACCAATTGTGACTCCATCATAGCCAAGCTGATTGAGGAGTTTGACATTCACTTTTCCATAATCAGCTTCTGATACAAGATTTACTCGATCCATATGATCGCCAATATCAAATAAGAGCATCTGATCGTGAACTTGACGCTTTTCTTCAATATAAGCTGCAATTTTCGGCCAATTTTCAAAGTGGCTGTGCAAGTCGTTTGTATGATATAACCATAGCTTCTGCAGCATGTTGATCTCTCCCTCAAGTTGTCACTGAACCGTCTCGTTCAGGTTGAAAGCCGCAGCTCTCGTTTAACTAAATAAATCTAACTGCTTCGGAGATAAGCTTGAATACGTCAAATCCAGCAAATCAATCATTTGCTGGCCATTCGCTGCCGCATCTCCGCCTGAGTTATTATTAAATACGACATATACATCTTTCGACTGCTGATGCAGGATGTCGAGGTTCTTTTTCCATTCCTTTAGTTCAGCTTCATTATATAAATATAAGTAACGAACTTCACGCCAGTTCTCATGATCTGCCGGGTGAAGCCAGCCTTGTTTATTTCTTCCGTGGAAACGGACTAATGTTTTGTCACGGTGTGTGGCTTTTATGACTGGCGGTATAGAACCTTCTCCGACTTGCGGTTCATCACAGACGGAATGAATCCACCCTTCTTTCTCCATAAAGGATAAGGTTTGTTCATAAAACTCGTCTGAAAACCAAGTCCGGTTTCGGAATTCAAGTGCACAAGGAATGTCCCCCATCTTTTCCTTACACCATCTTAAATAGTGGACGTGCTCCTTTTTGCAATCGAACCATGGTGGAAATTGAAACAAAACCATCGCCAGTTTCCCTGCACGAATGAGAGGAGTCAGTGAAAGAATAAATGCGTCAAACATTTCTTCCTTTGAAGCAAACGGGATCTCGCCTCTTTGATGCCCGGTCATTCCTTGATATGCTTTCACGACAAATTGAAAGGCGTCTGGCGTATCTTTTATCCATTTTTCATGGTTGCGCTCAGGCTGAACAGCATAAAAGCTTGCATCCAGTTCCACAATGGGAAACGTTGATGCGTAGTGAAACAGCTTTTGAGAGCTGCCGATTCTCGGCGGGTACAGACTGTCATGATCTCCCCAGCCAGTTAATCCGATATAAATCATCTATCTCACCTCTTGCCACTTGCTTGTCTAAACGGGTTTTCCCATTGAAAGTTTTTGTTTCTTGGGATACCCATCTTTCTGAAAGAAATTCTTCTGTCTACAACATATCATATTTACCCATTTTTCTGAATGAAGATGACTGATGTGACGTGATTTTGCCCTGCCATCTTTTTTGTGATATTACATCACAACTTTCTATCTAAATTGAATGGAGCTGATAACATAACATTTATATCAGAGACTTTGACAGCGATTGTCCATTTTTTTATTCATCTTCACCAAAGGCTTCAGCTCTAAAAAAAGGAGAATGAGTGGATATGAACATTGTCGATCATCATGTTGAAGTATTGCAAAAAGTGGCCCAAAGAATTCATCAGCCTGTCTATTTGATCAATCAGTATGGACGTATTCTTTTCACCTCACCCCAAGGTATGACAAACCCAGATTGGATACAAATGCTCCGCTTGTTTCACAGTACGCAGCAGCATTATTTTTCTATGGTTCATTCAAAAGAAAGCGTTTCTGTTTTTCCTATCTATATACACGAACAAACTTGTGATTATTTAGTCGTTCCCGCCTTCATTCATCCTCAAGACGACATGGGGCTATATTTGACAATTGAACAAGCTGTCAATGCACTGTCCATTTCATGCATCAAACAACATGCCATCAAGCAATCTACAGAGCGAGCCAAAAATGAATGGTTTCGCAAATGGATGGAGGGCACGATTTCCTCAGAGCAAGATGTCGCCTGCCTGGCACGCATGTTTGGATTAAACACAACGATTTCCTATCTATGTATCGTCTGTCAGCTCGATCAGAGCAATCATTTCACTTGTTTCCTTAAGCAGCAAAGCCTTGTAGATGATGTGTTTGCTTTACTTGAAAGCACCCTTTCGCACTGTCCATATCCCGCCTTTCTTTTTATCAAAGGAGATATCGGCATCTTCCTTATAGAAGAGACTGGCGGGTGGCAGGGAATGAACAAATCGATCTGCTCTTTTTTAAAACAAATGCAGATCCTTATTAAACACCATGTGAATACCACGATTTCCTTTGGTGTGAGCTTAAGCAGTTGTCTCATCACCGATCTACCGAAAGGATTCCGTGAAGCTGCCCATGCTCTGCAATCAGGCCAGCTCTCATTACGAGCTGAATATATTCAGTTCTATCAAGCAAAGGATGTGTCAGATTTACTGAAGCTCATCCCACCAAAAGATTTAACAACATTCTATGAGCTGTATCTCCACCCTTTATATGAACAACCACAAGCCGATCCAAGCCTTCTCCACACCTTATCTGTTTATGTCGAAACACATTGCCACATTTCAGAAACAGCCAAACGTTTATCTGTTCATCGCAACACTGTGATTTATCGACTGGAGAAATGTGAAGAACTGCTTCAAATCAGCCTAAAAGATTCTGACGCAACATTGCGGCTGCGCTTAGCCTTGCGGATTCAAAAGCACCTTTCAGCCGATTCCGATTGAATCTTTTTTTCTCACGCCTCATATATTTTGGAGGAGAAAAGTGAATGACAAGGAGTGGTGTCAAATGGATGAGGAACTTCGTCACATCCCGCAGCCGATTCGAGAAGATGGGGCCGGTGCAACCGATTTAGGCCCGCGAGACGTTCTGCGCGATATGGAGAACCCAGATATGTTTGTTCCTCCTAAAACGGATGCGGGGACGATTCCTAATTTGAAATTTTCATATTCTGATACACATATGCACTTGAATCATGGCGGCTGGTCGAGGGAAATTACCGAGCGAGAGCTGCCTGTTTCAACAACTGTTGCTGGTGTGAACATGCGGCTTACGCGCGGAGGGATTCGTGAGCTTCATTGGCATAAGCAGGCGGAATGGGCGTATATGATTTTAGGCAAAGCCCGTATCACATCTGTAGATGCAGAAGGACGGAATATGATCGCTGATGTAGAAGAAGGAGACTTGTGGTATTTCCCGCCCGGTATTCCGCACTCCATTCAAGGTCTTGAGGATGGCTGTGAGTTTCTTCTTGTGTTTGATGATGGTGCTTTTTCTGAATTTGATACGTTCACCATCACAGACTGGTTTGCTCATACACCAAAAGATATTCTTTCTGCTAATTTCGGCGTGCCAATCAAGCTGTTTGACCGCATTCCACATAAACAGCGCTATATGTTTCAAGGGTCTTCACCGGCAGCCATTGAAAGCCAAACAGTCTCTGATCCATACGGCGGCATCAAACCGCCTTTCACCCATCAGCTCCTGCGTCAAAAGCCCATTGTGACCTCTGGCGGAACCGTGCGAATCGTCGACTCACGCAATTTTCCAGTATCTAAAACCATTGCTGCTGCACTTGTGGAGGTCAAACCTGGCGGGATGAGAGAAATGCACTGGCACCCGAATAATGATGAGTGGCAATACTATTTAACCGGCACAGCCAAAATGACGGTGTTTGGAGCAGGCGGGACAGCTCGTACCTTTAATTACAGAGCAGGTGATGTTGGTTATGTTCCTTTCGGGATGGGACATTACATACAAAATATTGGGCAAACGAGCCTTTGGTTTCTAGAAATGTTTAAAAGCGATCGATTTGCAGATATTTTGGATGGCCTTAACCCCTCCTCAATTAGTGAAGGAGCATTTGCATGTAGACGATGCATTGATTCATGCGCTGCATAAAGAAAAATCACCAGTCGTGAAGTATGAGCGATGACGAAAAAAACCGATCGATTTGTGCTGATCGGTTTTTTCTATGCTGCCTTTACGATACGGCATGGGAATGTTGGTGAGCTTTTTTCGCCCATAAAATAGAAGCAATGAAACTAATACAAAGCACCAGCGTTCCAAACATAAATGGCAGCTCAATATTCACATCAAATAAAATACCCGCAAGACTTGGCCCGACGATATTCGCAAGGCTCATAAAGGAGGTATTGAGGCCGCCTGCTACCCCCTGCTGATTCCCTGCCATTTTAGAAAGTAATGTATTGAGAGCTGGACGAACAAACGAGGTGGCTGATAAAAATAAAATGGAGCCCGTAAAAATTAGCCAAAAGGAAGGGGCAAAGCGGCAGGCGATCAGCATAAATGCCGCCGCTAAAAGGGCATAACGGACGACACGCATTTCGCCAAATCGTTTCACAAAGGTATTTACTAAAGCACCTTGAACAATGACACCGGCAAGTCCAGCTACCGTAATGACAAATGCAATATCCTTCGGTGTAAAGCCATGTTTTTGGTCCACATATAAGCCAAAGATCGATTCAAAATGAATGATTCCAAAATTTAGAACAAAGGCCAAGATAAACAAAAAACCGTATGGTGTTTTTAAAGCCTGAATCATCTGCGTAAAAGGATTGAAATGAAGCTCTTTATTCAATCGTGCTTCTTCCTGTTTTTCCTTTGTTAAGGTTTCAGGTAAGAACAAGAAAGACAACAGCGTCGACAGGGCTGCAAAAGAACCAGCGATGAGGAAAGGAAAAGCAATCCCAAACTCAACCAAATAACCGCCCACACCCGGTCCAATGACAAAACCAAGTGTCATCGCAGCACTAAAAAGACCCATCCCTTTCCCTCGGTCCTTTTCACTTGTGATATCAGCAATGTAGGCAAACATGGCGGGCATCAGCAGCGCACCAGCAGCTCCGCCTAAAAACCGAGACACAAACAGCATCCAAAGCTGATCGGCAAATGCAAAAATAAATTGAGCCATCGTAAAGCCGGCAATCCCGGCAATGATCAATTTTCTGCGTCCAAATCGATCAGTCAGCGCTCCGGCAACGGGTGATAAGGCAAATTGTGTGAGGCCAGTTGCAGCGACGAGAAAACCAAGTGTTTTCCCAGTTGCACCAAAGGCTTCAATATAACTTGGCATGACAGGAACGATCAGACCAAATCCAAGCATGGCAATAAAAATATTGAGCATTAGAATGTACAACCTGCCCATTTTTTTCATATCAAAACCTCTTTCTTCAAGATAAATGAAAATGATGACAAAAATGATAAGAACTTCTTCAGTATAGCGATATCGCTCTCTATAAGTCTAGTTTTTCAAAAAACAGCGTTTTTTCCCAAATAAAAAATACCCGCTGGTGGCGAGTATTTTGAGTATCCCTTTTTTATTCAGCTTGTTCATAGATGGAAAGAGCCGCCTGTAACCCGGCACCACAATTTATGGCTGCACCGTATTTCATCAAGATGGCTTCAAGGCCTGCTAAAACAAATAGAATATTTTCCTTTCGGCAGCTATAGCCCATTGAGCCAATTCTCCATATCCGTCCTGCAAGCGGCCCAAATGAACTCGCAATTTCAATTCCAAAATGATGAAGAAGATCAGCACGGACCGCTTCTCCGTCGATATCACTTGGAATGACGATACACGTCACGACCGGCATTTTGCAATCTGGATCACCAAATAATTCAAGCCCCATCGCTTCAAGGCCTGCCATTAAAGCCTTTTCATGAAACAAGTGGCGCTGAAAACGTTCCTCCAGACCTTCTTCTAGCACAAGTCGCACCCCTTCTCTCAGTGCATAAAGCATCGTTGTCGCTTCTGTATGATGATTTAACCGCCTCGGGCTCCAATAATCTTGCAGCTGGCTTAGATCAAAGTAATTGCTTTTGATTGGAGAAATGTCTACCTGTTTTTGCAGTTCGTCCTGTGTTGCAATCCCTTTTTCTACTTTCTTTCTCGATTGTACGACGTCTGCCACTCGTTCATTATATGTGATCGGTGACATCCCTGATGGAACAGACAAGCATTTCTGCGAGCCCCCAATCGCCGCATCAATTTTCCATTCATCTACCTTGACCTCGACACCGCCAATTGTCGCCACAGCGTCTACAATAAAAAGCATATCAAGCGCTCGGCATGCTTCACCAATTTTCTCAAGCGGCTGTAATCTTCCAGTAGATGTTTCACCGTGAACCATCGCAACAATTTTCGGCTTGACTTGATGCATCTCTGCGATGATGTCGTCTTGCTTAAAAACCGTTCCCCATTCACATTCCATCGTATGTACCTCAGCACCATAGCGCTGTCCAATTTCAATCAGCAAATGACCGAAGCGTCCAAAGACCGGAACGAGCATCACATCTCCGGGTTCGATCACACTGGCAAGCACAGCTTCAAGTCCTGAGCGGGACGTCCCATCAATTGGATAAGCCCATTCATTTTCTGTTTGAAAAAGTGATCGCAATAAGGTCATCGTTTCATTCATGATTTCTGTAAATGCAGGATCAAATTGACCAAGAATTGGTGTACTCATCACCCGAAGGACTCTCGGATCTACTTCGACAGGTCCTGGTGTCATAATGGTTCTAGTAGGTGTATGTAGTTCTTTCACGTTATCCATCCTCTCCCTTGCTGTGTCCATCCTTATATGCCCACTTATACAGCAATGCTGATAAAATAGCAATCTCTTTTCTGACGAATTGGTTACATAAAATTTACGATAAATCCATTTATTTCTTTATGGCAATATGATAGAACTAAAGAGTATACATTCCCTATGAAGGAGGAAATAGAATGAAAAGATCTTTATTTGGAACTGTGGCCGCCGGAATGATGATTTTCGGTACATTTGCCGCTCCGCTGCCTCCCGCTGCAAATGCTCAAGGCTTTACTCTGAATGAACCGAGTCAAACCATCACCTTTTCCCCGTTACAGCTACAAGCCGAAACATCTGCTCAACATGCGAAAACAACCGCTTCAAGTCAAATGGATTCCTATTACCAATCTGCTGCGGGCAAATCTGGGCCTGCTCTTAAGAAAGCATTACACGATATTATTGATGATCATACGCAGCTATCCTACAGCCAGGTTTGGGACGCATTAAAGAAAACGGATGAAGATCCAAAAAATCCAAGCAATGTGCTCTTGCTCTATAGCGGTATCTCTAGGTCAAAGCAAGCAAATGGAGGAAACGTGGGACAGTGGAACCGGGAGCATGTGTGGGCTAAATCTCACGGCAATTTTGGGACGAGCCAGGGACCTGGTACAGATCTCCATCACCTTCGGGCAACAGACGTACAAACGAATAGCACACGAGGAAATTTAGATTTTGATATAGGCGGAAATGAATACAAGGGAGCGCCGGGCAACTTCTACGACAGCGACTCATTTGAACCTCATAGCCGGGTGAAAGGAGATGTAGCAAGAATGCTCTTTTATATGGCCGTCCGATATGAAGGCGATGACCGTTTCCCAGATTTAGAATTAAACAACAAAGTGAATAATGGAAGCGCCCCTCTTCACGGCAAAATGTCTGTCCTCTTGAAATGGCACAAGCAAGATCCAGTCGATCAAATCGAACGGAATCGTAATGAGATCATCTATCAAACGTACCAGCACAATCGCAATCCTTTTGTTGATCACCCTGAATGGGTAAGCGAAATTTGGGAGTAAAACGAAATGGCACTGCTATGAACAAGCAGTGCCTTTCTTTTTTTCAAGCGGACAGACGAGACAATAATCAAGACTTTCCGATTTTTTCTCAAGCTTATAATACATGCAGCAAGTCTTTCGATTTGATGTGTCTAGCAAACTTTCATCTAAATTTAAGCTGTGCTGAAATGGATTTTGCTTCACTCCGAAAAGATCACCCGACGCCTTCTTCAGAAACAAATAATCCTCCCGTACGCGCTCTTTCATTTCAGGCTCTTCCGTTTCTCGCATCATGCTACGGTAAAGAGAATTGATACGTACCGCTACATTTTCCCATAAAATTGCATACGGAAGTCTCGAGGTATGCTTCAATACATCTAAAAGAGGTGTGATACACTGCGTAAATAGCGCGCGGACGACCTGTTCTCTCCACTCATGACGATCTCCTTCTAACTGAACAAATGAACAGAGCGTTTCATCTAGCTCAATTTTACGATCTTCTCTAAATACACACGCCTCTGGTGAAAACCGATAGATGCCGTCATACATCGTCATCAAGTACAAAGTAGAACTAACAGCTAAATAGGCATAGCGCTTTGAAAACATGGATGCCGCCACTGCTATATTCGGGGCATGCATCGCTTCCTTTTCAGCTTCTAATAAACGTCTGATAGATGCTTCTGAAAAAAGCGCAGCAAGTGTGCGATCAGATGTCATTGGTCCATTTGTGATGTGTACCCCGAAATCAAGTAATTCTCTCTCAACCCACTCTGGCCGCATATCAAAACCCCCATCTCTCGTTTAGCGATTTCGCTGTTGATATAACAAATAGATAAAGAACGGTGCACCGATTGCCGCTGTAAAAACACCTGCCGGGACATCTAACGGGAGAAAAGCCGTTCTCGCCACTAGGTCTGCCAGCATCACTAAAATACTTCCAACAAGCGCAGATGCTGGAACAAGCGCAATAAAGGAACGGCCGATGATCATCCTTGCCACATGTGGTGCCATCAGTCCGACAAATTCAATCCCGCCTGCGAATGCAACAGCAATACCGGCTAATGTCACACTCATCAGCAGAAAGAATAACCGCTTCGCCTGAACCTTGACCCCAAGACCTGTTGCAAGATCATCTCCAAGCTCCTTCACATTCATCGTTCTTGCCAGCACCATCACAATCGGTAAAATCATCATCACCCAAGGAAGCATTGCGGTGACGTCCTTCATTGTAGAACCATATAAACTGCCCGTCAGCCAGATGTATGACTTGGTCGTGGTCATCGTATCACTGAGCACAAGAGTAAACGTCACACACGCCTTCATAATGGCGGAAATTCCAATCCCCATCAAGACGAGCGTGATCGGCTTAACACCTTTTTTCCATGAAAGCAAATAAATCAGGCATGATACCGCAAAAGCACCTGCAATGGCCCACAACGACTGATAAGCAATAGGCACAGTGCCCATCCAAAAGACGATGAACATAATGGCGCCAAACGACGCACCGCTCGTAATTCCTATGATGTCAGGCGATGCAAGCGGATTACGGATCAATCCTTGTAAAATAAGCCCTGATACCGCAAGTGCCGCTCCCACTAAAACCGCAAGCAGGGTCCTTGGAATCCTCAGCGTATTTAATACAAACGTATTTCCCTCGCCTTGTCCGAAGATATGCAGCAGCAAATCCGTAGGCGGAATAAAACGGCTGCCCATACAAAGGCTCAGAATAAATAAACCAAAGGCAATACCTGTCAATAATAGTAAAATCAAAAACGTCCGCTTTGAAAATTGAAATGAAATGCGTCCGCCCTTTGAACGCACTGTATATGTTTTAGCCACCTGTCTTCAACCCCTTGCGCACGAGATAAACAAATAGAGGCGCTCCTGCTACCGCCGTCATGACACCAATCGGTACTTCCTGCGGCATGATCAGAAAACGAGCGGCAAGGTCTGCGACAAGTAAAAGCGATGCCCCTACAACGGCACAATACGGCAGTACCCAGCGGTGGTCAGGTCCAACGAGCTTTTTCACAATATGCGGCACAAGAAAACCAACAAATCCAATGGATCCTGCGACAGCGACGGAACCACCCGCTAAAAAGACGACGAGTACCCCCATCGTCATCTTCAAAAGCAGCGTACGCTGGCCAAGCCCTTTCGCAATATCATCACCCGATAAAAGGACATTGATCGAGCGGCCAAGAAGCAGCGCCACAACAGTCGCCCCTAGAATATAAGGCAACACAGGCAGCAGCATATCTATACTTCTTCCTGACACTGAACCAGCCATCCAGAACAGGATGCTTTGAATGGACTGTTCATTCACGATTAAAAGTCCTTGAGTAAAGGACGCAAACAGAGCAGATATCGCAGCACCTGCGAGCACAATTTTGACCGGTGTCAGTCCGTCTCTTCCAATGGAGCCTAGAAGAAAGACGAGCATACCTGCAATGGCAGCGCCTAAAAAGGCCGTCCACATATAACCTGTTAACGACTCTGTAGAAAAGAAAACAATCGAAATCACAATAAAAAAGAGTCCACCTGCATTAATACCTAAAAGATCTGGTGCAGCCAGCGGATTTCTCGTCAATGCCTGCATGAGTGCACCTGAAATCGCTAGACTTGATCCAACGACCGTTGCAATTAAAGCTCTTGATAATCTGGATGTCATGACAATCACACTGTTTGGATCTGACTCATCAAACTGAAGAAACGCATGGATGGTGGCTTTGAAGGGAATGGAGGTTTGCCCAAGAGAAATACTGAGCATAAAAAAGACCAACATCAACACGATGAATCCAGCAAAAAGCAGTGCCTTGCTTGAATCCTTTTTTAATAAACTTCTCATCTGATTCCCGCTTTCAATCTGTTATGGAAAAAAGGAGAAAATGGTATGTTCACATTTTCTCCTCCGTTCTACTTATTGATCAATTCCTAGACGATCATAAATATCATCAAGCATCATGTTTGCAGCAATGATTCCACCTGCCATGTTCCAAGTGATTTCATCCACTTTATGCACTTCTTTCGCTTTGACTGCGTCAAGCTGTTTCCATAAAGGATGACTTGTCCACTCTTTATATGTTTTTTCAGCAGCCTTGTCTTGTTCACCGATGAAATAGTAGATCACATCCGCATTCATTTGTGGAATGCTTTCCTTATCTGTTAATTGGACAACATCTAGTTTTTTATCTTTAATATTCTTAGGTCCTTCAAACCCTAGCTCTGTTAAAATGGAACCTGCGAATCCCGTTTGGTAGATTCGTGTATGATCCGCACGGAAATTAACAACTGCGACATTCAATGGCCAGTTTTTAATGTCCTTTTTCGCCTTTTCTTTGAAATCTGCGACACGGTCATCCCACTTCGTCAGCAATTCTTTTGATTTATCTTGCTGATCTAGCGCTTCACCCATCAACTTCACTGTATCTTTAAAAGTATACACTGTGTCAGTTGCAACAGTTGGAGCGATTTCTTTCAGCTGATCAAATATTTCTTCGTGGCGAATCTTTGATGCAAAGATGACATCTGGCTTCAGCTTTTCAATTTCTTCTAAGTTTGGTTGTGTTTCCTGCCCAACAATTTTGACACCCTTTAAATCATCTCTTAAATATTTATACGTAGGTGCTTCAAGCCATGATTCTACAACACCCACTGGTTTAATGCCCATAGCGACGGCTGCATCCGTTGCTCCTTGGTACAGCGTCACCACACGTTTAGGCGATCCTTTAATTTCAGTTGAACCGATAGCGCTTTCAACGGTTCTTGTTTTCTCATTACTATCTGACTTGCCTTCACTGCTATTACTGCCACAAGCCGCAAGTAATACGATGGAGAGCACAACTAATAGCGACCAAAAAGATTTTTTGAACATGTACCTCACCTATCCATTCTATATGTAGTCATATCGTTTGATAACGATTCTCATTATCACAATTTGATTTTATCATAGAAAAAGATGGTGTCAATGTAAAATATAAAAATAATAGATGATCATCTCCTAATCACAAATAGAATATTATGGAAAATATAATTCTTTCGTCTCTTTTTAGACGACATCTATTTTCCTATAATGAAGTTGTAAGTAAATACAGATTTTGGAAAGGGAATGATCTTAATGAAATGGAAAAAAACTATGACTGGTGTCGCTCTTTCTTTTGGGTTACTTCTTTCTTCGTATGTTCCAGCAGCTAGCGCTATTTCATCTTCACAAACAGACAGTACAGATCTCGTTGCTCGTACAAGTGCAACTATCACACCCTGCCCTGAAGAGATCTTAAGGAAATTCCGAAAGTCAAACAAACCTTACTTATGTATGTACTCCGCCACAGCTATTTTTGCCAACTCTTTCACAGATGCAAATGGCGTGAAATGGTATTTTCACGGAAGCTCTGGACTCTATGCTTATTATGAGGGCTAACATATAATCCGAAAAAGGAAACACCGATAAGGAGATGTTGTGATCTTCAGCAACGTTTCTTTTATCGGTGTTTTTTTACATTCACAATGAATCGATATCACGTAAAGGGAACGTCTTACTCTCAATTCATTTAAACACAAAAAAGACGAATGTTGACCACTCGTCCTTCTTCTTCCTCACTTCACGTCATCATGCTCATGAGCAGTTTGCCTTTTGTTCGCGATAAAGAGTGCACAGGTCATCGCAAGAATGGCCAGTGCCCACCAGAATGTCGATACAGCCTGTTCGTGATCAATAATAATCAAACGGATGACAGCTGTAATGCCAATATAAATGAAATAGCGAAGCGGAAAATGAAAATTCGATTTAAAGTATTTAATAATTAAGGCAATAAACTCAAAATACATAAAGAAGATCAGCAGCTCGCCAAGCATGCCATAATAGCTTTCACCTTTGTTAAACAATGTTTTATAGACGAATTGCACGATATACCATGTTTCACTAATTAAGAGTACGCTTAAAGCAATTGCTAGGAAAAACAGGCAGATATTCAGAAGGGCTTGCAGAAGATCAGGTATCTTTTGGAAATTATTGAATCGTTTCATCAGATTGTTTCCCCATTCCATGATGTTGTTTTTGCTCTCTACATTTTGGTATTCCAAAATCGCAGTACGATGTAGTAGGTATCGTGTTTTTCTACACTTTCAAACTGTCCATGCATTCGGGACATCATCCGCTTAATGCTTCGTTCCCCGAGTCCATTGCTTTCCGGGATGATGTCTGTCTTTTTTATCGCATTGCTCACATGGATTTCAAAGACATCTTGGTCGGATAAAAAAGTGATCTGAATGTCCTTTTCAGGATCTGCGTATTTACGTAAGTTAGACATCACATTATCAAATATTCTGCCAAGCTCCTCGACATTCACATTGATATAGCTATCCGGCATTTCGCCTAAAATATGGACCTTGAAATTCTCCTGATGCAGCAGAGCGACCTGATCTGATAGAAGATCATAAATCACTTCTTTGACTGCAACGGTTTCAAGCTCTGACTCGTGCTCTTTATCTAGCAGGAAATAGGCAAATAGATGATCAGACAGGTTCTTTAATTGCAGTGCTTTTCCATATGCACTCGCTATATATTGCTCCTTGCGTGTATCCGCTAGAGCCTCCTCTTTTTTCGCAAATTCCAGATTCATGATGAGTGATGTCAGCGGGGTTCTCATATCATGCGACATTTCGGTCACCAAGCTGCGGCTCTCTTCCTGCAGTTCATCAATGGCCTGAAGCTTGTCCAAAAAGGCTGTTCTTAAATCCTCAATGCTTTTTGCAATCATGGCCAATTCATCATGCCCTTTCACTGTCATCTCATAATCGAGCTCACCGCCTTCAAGAATATGAATCTCTTCACGGATCGTTTGCAAGTAACGCAGACTTCGGCGAATGCCAACAAGCACAATCAGGAGAAAAATGAGTGTTGCACCAAGTAGTTCTAGTGTAAAGGCGAGATCGTGATATCGAGATGAGTAAAACCCGTCTACCATAACCCGCCCTTCTCCGTCGCTAAATTGAACCGGGTAAGAATGACGCTTTGCGTAGTCGGTCACCTTTTCTTTCCCATAGGCCGACTGGTCAGCGGCAGAGTAAATCGAGTCATATTGAAGCACTTCATCTTTGTAAACAGTGAGATTAATATAATCTTCTTTTTTCACCCACTCACCAAACGCTTGTCGATCCGTTGAAGTCAGCTCATGTTCTAAAACGTAGCGGCTGAATGTTTGAATGTACCTGGCTGATTCTTCCTTATAGTACTCATCCGAACTTAAATATCCTTCAATCAGGTGATCGGTGATCTTTTGCAGTGTCAAAAAGACAACACCACTTACAATGGCAGCGACCAAAATGAGCAGTGACAGCTTTTGGGTCAGCGTATATTTACGATGTGCCAAACCGGTATCCTCTCCCCCATTCTGTTTTGATATACACGGGATGAGCCGGGTCATCCTCAATTTTGGCACGCAGCTTTCGGATATGCACCATGACCGTATTGTTTGAACAATAAAAATAAGGCTGGCCCCACACGCTTTCATAAATATTTTGAGCAGAAAATATTTTGTTTCGCTTGTTCATGAGCAGTTTTAATATCCGATATTCTAAATCAGACAACTTGATTTGCTGCCCACCTTTCCACACTTCATTAAATTCTTCACTCACCTTCAGGCTACCGCCAACTAAATAGGTTTCTTCCTGTTCCTTTTTTTCCTGATAGATGGTATATCTGCGCAATTGCGCCATGACCCTAGCGTGAAGCTCCTCTTCTGAAAAAGGTTTTGTCATATAATCATCTCCGCCAGCGAGTAATCCTTCTGTTTTATCCAATGTACTTGATCTGGCGGTCAAAAATAAAATCGGCACATTTGAGGAGGCTCTTATTTGCTGACATGTTTCTATTCCAGAAATACCTGGCATCATGACATCCAAAATCACCAAATCGAGCGAATCATCTACAACATGCAATGCCTGCTTGCCATTCATGGCTCTCAGCACCTCATACCCTGTACGTGTCAGAGATTCCTGCAACAGGTCACCAATATCCTGATCATCCTCTACAACTAATATTCGATGGGTCATATCTCTCTCACCTCATCCTTCATGATGTTCATTCTTATATATTATTACTATATATCATCTAGCTATGTGAAAAGATACACCATAAATCTTAAGTGTTTATGAATATGATCAATTGCCATCAAGTTGTCACATTTATTTTCAAAAAATTGGATCTTCATAAATGATTAAGAATTGGCCTGTATATTGATTCATTGAAGGATCTATCTTTAGATCCAATACACGAAAAGGAGCATTGATATGAATGTAAGCAAGGTAGAACACGGACAACCAATGAGTCTCAAAGAACGGGTTCATTTCTTGGACATCGTACGAGGATTCGCCTTAATGGGGATTATTTTGGTCAACTATTTTTTGATTGTGGATTCGGTCAAGGGATTTGAGATGGAGTCTAATGATGTATTTCACCATATCGTGAATTGGTTTGCCTCGGGGAAATTCATTACGTTATTTTCTTTTCTATTCGGGGTTGGTTTTATGATTTTTATGGATCGAGCCGCTCAAAAGGTGGACAGCCCGAACAAGCTGTTTGCACGCAGATTAGCGATTCTCTTAGGAATTGGTCTTCTGCATGTCACGTTTGTATGGATTGGAGATATTTTGACCTATTATGCTGTCGCAGGCTTTTTACTGCTTTTCTTTTACAAACGCACAGCCAAAACCATCCAGTACTGGCTGATCACACTCTTTGTGATTCAATTGCTCACGCCTTTTTTCACAATGCTGCTCAATACCATCAGTACAGGATCATCAGGCAAGCCGGATTTTGCCGATTTTGAATTGACCAGTCACAACAGTCTGACTTATTTAGCATCTATAGGTGACCGGTGGATGGATATGGTCACGATGGCTTCGAGCTCATTTTCCACCGTCTATTCGATGTTCTTCATGTTTTTACTTGGTGTGTATTTTGTGAAAATGTCATTTTTCAAAAACATGGAGACGAAAAAAGCGATTTGGAATCGTATTTGGATGATTTGTACAATCGCTTTTCTCATCACACAAGGCAGTACGATTATGACAGCGGTCACCCCTTTTGAACATACGCCATGGATGAACATTGTCTCTGCTCTTGAGCAAAACGGGGGATTAACTGGCAGTATGTTTTATATGAGTTCACTTGCGATGCTGTTTCTGCACGTTCCTCAGCTGCGAGGTGCTTTGATGGTTTTTACCAAAGTCGGACGGATGTCCCTAACCTGTTATTTGCTTCACTCGATCATTGGAACAATGCTGTTTCTGAAATATGGAGCTGGACTGGCCGATCATCTTCAACCCGCTGGTACGTTCTTCATTGGCATTGGCGTGTATGCCTTCCTTGTCCTTTTCAGTACGTTATGGTTAAAGCGATTTAAGTCTGGACCGATGGAATTTATCTGGCGTCAGCTGACGTATGGGAAGGTCAATGACAAATCGAAAACAAAAACATTTCAGGCGGCGAAGTAGAAGTAATAGAAAAAAGGCGAATTACGATAGTTCGCCTTTTTTTAATGTGTTAAGTTTTTTGTGATTGAGATACAATCCGTTCATTTTTAATATTGATCCATCATTTCTTGCAATTGAGTCAAATAACTCTCTTTTAATTCATCGGGGTATTCAATTTTCACATGTTTTCCAAATGAGATCAAATAGTGAGTCATATACGATAATTCTTCTTGGTTGTATCCCCCTACAATATAAGGCGTATCATCAATGATCTCCAATCTCATATTCGGATAATGATTCTTCAAAAACTTTTCTTTTCCTTGTTCCGTTAATCGACATTTAAAAGAGATATCATGATAGGTTTTTTCGTATTCAAGCTGCAGTGCTTTTAATTCTTCCTTCGTAAAAGTATCTTTCGTTTCTTCTTCGATCATCATGTCCGTCATACAATCACATCTGTAGATGCCCCACTTTTTATTCTGAACATCATATGCTTCGGTGAACCAAATCCCATTTCGATAAAACAACTCAAGAAATTGTAGCCTGATCCTTTTATGTTCATATTGAGTGTATGTCATCTTCACGATTTGATCTTCCATCATTGCCTGCAATATCAAATCCAAATGATTTTGTTCACTCACTGGTGCGACATGATAGTAATGAATCACATCCAAAATCTCCGTGATCCGATGTTTTCTCTCATCAGACATTGTAGCAAACAGTTTTTGGCGAATCTGTGAGTAAGACTTTTTAAACGGTGTTGCTGACAACAGATCTAAGGCTTTAAGAGCGAAAAAAATGGCTTGAACTTCATCTATTTGAAAATAGATAGGTACCAATGGAGATTGATTCACGAGCCGATATCCCCCATGTCTGCCATTTTCAACATAAAAAGCTAAGCCCATGGACTCTAGCTCTTCCATATCTCTTAAAGCCGTACGTTTAGAAATGCCAAATTCAGTTTCTAAATCTTTTAATTGAAATGAATATTTATCACTTAAAAAAATAAGCTCTTGGTTTAATCGTTCTGATTTTTTCATTTGATTTTCCTTCTGAAAAAGGTGACATGTTTTGTCACCTTTATATTTTATACTCAGTTTATCAAAAGAAAAGGAGCATGTATATGAAAACATTCATCATTAACGCGCACCCTAATTTCACTCATCAAGAAAGTTATTCAAACAAACTGCAAACACTATTTTTAGAACAGTTCAAAGAAAGATTTCCTTATGAGGAGCCTACCATTTTACATTTATATGAAACTGAAATTCCCCGTATCGAAAAAGAACAGCTGCTAGGTATTTGGGAAAAGCAAGCATCTGAACAAACATTAACAGCTGCGGAGGAAAAAATCGCTGCTTCTTCCTCTGCTTTATTGGCTCAATTCAAAGCACATCATCGAATCGTGATTGTATCACCTGTTCATAATTTCAATGTGACGTCACGTATGAAAGATTATATAGATAATATCTTTATTGCTAGAGAAACGTTCAAATATACAGAAGATGGTTCAGTTGGACTGATGATAGACGATTATCGTGTACTTTTGCTTCAAGCAAGTGGCTCAATTTTCACAAATAACGATCGGTACACACCACTGGAATTTTCATATTATTATCTAAAGGAAATATTCCAAAACTTGATGGGCTTTCAACAATTTCATATTGTCCGGGCACAAGGAACAGCGATTTTAGATCAAAGTACTATCTTACAATCTGCATCTGATGATATGACGAAAATCTTAGATGAGTTTTATGCACCTCGTTAACCTCTATTTTTTCAAGACCCAGAACGAAAAATTTTGCTCACTTGTCATCATTCTCATTTTTTCGTTTTGGGGTGACTCTTATCTGCTAGTACAAATCTTATTGATGACTAATGCTGCCGTTTCACTCGGATGGCTAAGAGGAAAATGATGGCCATACGGAACAAAATCAACCTCCCCAAGATGCGATGGCGCAGAATAGCCTCTGTCATACTCCCCCCAAATAATGTGTAGGTTATCCTTTGTGACTTCTTTAAAGTCACCTTGATCGGTTTTCAGTAGTAAATGGTTAAGCTGAACCGTCGTATTTAAAATTCTAGGAGAAGTAAAACTGTTTCTGATTTTTTCAATATAATGTTTAGGGATGCTCTCCGTGCTTTCAAACAACCCATTTCTTAATGCATAACGCTCTATCAAATGAGTCGTTGCCAATCTTAATGTCCATTTGTTTAGAAATTGAGGAACATGTAGTGATTTTGCCTTTTGTTTAGCAACAGGCGGCTGCAGTAAAGTGATTGAATACTTCTTATCGATGTATTCTTGTCCCAATGCTTCCAAAAGAATATACGCACCGAATGAATGGCCGATTAGATGTGCACCATTCGTCGCTTTCACTATTACTTTTTTCACTACATTTAAATAGATATCTAGAAGATGTTTCCCTCGTTTAAAAGGAGAACGCCCCAAACCAGGAAGATCCAAGATCCATACAGATTGACCTGTTTTCTCATGAAGCTCTTGTGCTAAAGGAAATAAATCTTCTCCATCACTCAATAAACCATGCAATAAAATAAACGGCTTCCCCTCTCCTTGTAATTTGTAAAGGGTGTTATTATCGCATAATGTTCGTTTAAATAAATGATGCTGCTCACCATGTTGATCCATCATTCGATAATCTAGATCCGCTACTACAGCAGGAAAAAATGTCATGACACTCGTCTTCTTAAACCAATCTTCTCCCATTATTTTTTTCGCTGAAACATTTGAAAACGTTCGTTTTGTCATAAAATTCAGTCCGTCAGAAGGAATGTTTGTGAGTTTACTTACACCACTATTCATGATAGCTTTCATCAGTGGCATTGGGACAGAGATGTTTGGCGCCTTCATATTCATGCTTTCTGACATAACACTTAATAGTCCAGCAATGTTCTGATCGTGCTCTTTGTCATCAACAAGTGTATATGTTTGAATTGCTGGCTGCTCCAACTTGAAAACCTGTACAATAAACTTCGCAAACCCATCGTTTGAAATAAGTGGTAAACGATAGTCCTTACCTCCAGGAATCACTGGCATGAGCCCTCTTCGCATACTCTTCACAAGCAAACCCAATCCTGCAATTTGCTCTGTACTCCCTGTTTGACTACTACCAACGACAGTTGGCGGATTAATGACAGAAAGCGGATAACCTACTGCTGATGCCTGTTGACGAATATAAAGATCTGCTAAAAACTTTGTTCTCTCATAAGGATTTTTTATTTTCAAGTAATCGTTTCCTTCTTCAAACACGTCGATGGCAATCTTGCTATTTTGATCATCAAAGGGACTCATATAACCAACAACATGGATAAATTGCTGCAAGCCCTTCAATTGATGAATACTTTTAGCTAAGTCACTTATATGTTTGGCGCCATTTAAAAAGACAGAAGCTGCCTCTTTACTGGTTGCTTGAATATCCATGGGTCCTCCTGCGTGAATGATCACATCCGTTTTCAATACCCTCTCCTGATCTTCAGCACTTAGACCCAAATCTACTTTCGTCAAATCACCTTCAACAAAGTGCATCACTGACTCTTTTAAAATACCTCTTTCTTGAAAAGTGTGTGTTGCTTTACTTTTTGACCTCACTAAAAGAAGAATGCTCACATCCTCTTTGACTAATTCTTCTACTAATTGCTTTCCGATAAAGCCTGTACCACCCGTTAAAAATACTGTTTTCATGTGAAATCTCCTTTTTAGTACTAATCAGTACTAATTTGATGTAAAAAAAATGCTTCTTTATCGAAGCAAGTTAAATAAATGATCTGCTGTTTTTGTGATGACAGTTGCATCCTTCAATGTTTCTGAAATAAATAACGCTCCTTCAAGATTCGTCATAAAAAGTGATGCCACCTCATCAATCTGAATCGTATGTCTGAATTCCCCATTCTCTACCCCTTGTTTCAGTAATAGAGAAACTTTCTCTTGTAATCCTGTGAAAAAAAGACCTATTTTTTCTTTTATTTGTGTGGCCTTTACAGGGCTTTGAATATAAAGAGTAATAAATGGACAGCTCCCCTTATAATCTCTAGACTGAACTCCTTGTGATAATTGCTTTAAAAACAATTGAATTCGATCTTCAACTGAAAATTGGGTCTGAGACAGTACGTCATCCATTGCAGATTGATACATGTCAATCCAATAATCAACGACCCCTTCTAATAATTCTTCCTTATTAGAAAAGTGATAATACACATTAGACTTTGACACTTTGCTTACACGTACCAATTCATCCATACTTGTATAAGCAAACCCTTTTTCTAAAAATAAAGTTGCAGCTACTTCAAGCACACGTTTTTGATTCATTAATTTTACCTTTGTCATAAGTAGAACTATACAGTACTAAATTATATGTTGCAAGTATTTATGATCATTTAGAAAAAATGACTATCATAAGCAATTCTATATAAAGGGTAATGTTATTTTTCAAGAGGTTTTAAACGTAATGATAGAGAAAATAGAGAAACTCGAAACACTACACAAGAAATATAGACGATATGACGAATAAACAAAAAAGGACCAGGTTCTCTCTTTCATGAGCGTCTGGTTATTTATTTTGATGACTAATCAACAATACCTATAACTGTATCTATGAAGTTTCATTGGAATATATACCTATTAAATAAAACTAATAATTGTTTTGATAACCAAAAATATCTATGTTATCATAATAATGTAATATATTTCTAACTCTAGGAGGTTTTTCTTTATGAAAAAATTATTACTCGTCCCCATTATTTCCCTTGGATTATTTGGTGGAATAACTGATGATATATCTGCTGCTGAAACAAAAAACTACAATCAAAATCAAAATGGTTCTACTATCATGAAGACATCTAGCAGTATTCATGATAAAGCTTTTGAACTAAAAAATGGAGGTATAGGTAATTCTTATACGGGCAAGTATAACCCCATTAAATATTATAAATTTTATTTTGATGGTTATGAGGGCGTCTCTGTAATATTTGATAGTAAGGGATCTCATAAAATAAGTATATTAAATGGGAATTTTTTTGAAGTTGGAACAGACATTGCATTTTTTCCGGACATAACTTTAGGTTGGAATTATATTGAAGTAGTAGATACAAGACCTAGTCTTGGCGCATCATACTTTGATTTAAAAATACAATGGAATTAATTTGTTAGTACATATTTAGGAATTGTTTATTTAAATTTGAGATTATAAGACCCAGACGGCAATTAAAAGCTATCTAGGTCTTACTTTATTTATTATGTCATTGTTGAATTGCAATATACAATTCTACTAAACGGTCATTTCAGATTGTTCAAATTGTATATACTTTAAGTTTGAATTAGAAATTATAGTCTTTTTAATATCCATTATAATTATATCTTCATTTATTTACTCTGCTCTGCAATTAAAGATCATTTTAAGTCCCTCAAAATCACCATATGTCATAATGCTATTATGAATTTCTCCGATCAAATTTATCAATCATCTTGGTTGTCTCATAGTATCACCATCCTCTTCAAGTTGTTATTATGATTCATTTGATTCCATAGATTAATACGTTTAAACAATAGAAAGGTGATTCCCTTTTTTTAAAGCGTTAGGATCTACCTACCTCCACCTTCCCCACAGTGCCAAGCATTTCGATTAAAATGTATTGCTTGAGTAATCTCATTATCATTTACTACAACGTGATAATAGACTTGCATTATGCTGATAATGAGCTAGATATACTAGAAAAAGTCCATCTGATAGATGATAGGGTTACAGTGAAAGATAATCAGATATGCTTACGTACTTTTTGAGAGAAACAGACTTGCTTATAAGCGGAGCGTTAATTTTAAAGTGGTCGGGGATCTTGAAGAAATAAAGTGAATGTTGAAAAATAGGTTAGATGGGATAACAACAATATAAAGTAACTTTAACAACCTTAAAGAACATATCATCATCTTATCGCATGATTAAATGGTGCGGTATCAGAAGAACTTAAAAAATTCAAGTTGAAACAGAATGAATTGAGATTACTGAGAAAATAGAAAAAGACGAACTAAAAAGTTCGCCTCCTATGCAAAAGATAATATCTAATTCGGCACCGCCGATCTCATTATTCTTACAATACCTCTAGGCTTTTCAGGATTATTAACCAATAGAACCTTCCATTTCAAACTTAATCAAGCGGTTCATTTCAACGGCGTATTCCATTGGCAATTCTTTTGTGAATGGTTCGATGAAGCCCATGACGATCATTTCTGTTGCTTCTTCTTCAGAAATTCCGCGGCTCATCAAGTAGAATAGTTGCTCTTCTGATACTTTTGATACCTTCGCTTCGTGCTCTAATGAAATGTTGTCGTTTAAGATTTCATTGTAAGGGATCGTATCAGATGTTGATTTGTTATCCATGATGAGTGTGTCACACTCGATGTTTGAGCGTGCACCCTCTGCTTTGCGTCCGAAGTGAACGATTCCACGGTATGTGACTTTACCGCCTTGTTTCGAAATCGATTTCGATACGATCGTTGAAGATGTGTTTGGTGCAAGGTGAATCATTTTTGCACCTGCATCTTGGTGCTGACCTTTACCTGCTAGGGCAATACTTAATGTCATACCACGAGCGCCTTCACCTTTTAGGATGACCGCTGGGTATTTCATTGTCAGCTTAGAACCGATGTTTCCATCAATCCATTCCATTGTTGCATTCTCTTCACATACTGTACGTTTTGTCACAAGGTTGAAGACGTTGTTTGCCCAGTTTTGAATCGTCGTATAACGGCAGTAGCCGCCTTTTTTGACGATGATTTCAACAACCGCACTATGAAGTGAGTTTGTTGTGTAAACTGGAGCTGTACAGCCTTCTACGTAATGCACATGTGCGCCTTCATCAACGATGATCAGTGTACGCTCGAACTGACCCATGTTCTCAGAGTTGATTCGGAAGTATGCTTGAAGTGGTGTATCTACTTTTACGCCTTTTGGTACGTAGATGAATGAACCACCAGACCATACAGCCGAGTTAAGCGCAGCAAATTTGTTGTCAGTCGGAGGAATGACTTTTGCCCAGTGCTCACGGAAGATGTCTTCATTCTCTTTTAATGCACTGTCTGTATCTTTAAACACAATGCCTAGATCTTCAAGATCTTGCTTCATGTTGTGATACACAACTTCAGATTCATACTGAGCAGATACACCTGCTAAGTATTTTTGCTCTGCTTCAGGGATTCCAAGCTTATCAAAGGTTTGTTTGATTTCTTCTGGTACTTCATCCCAAGAACGCTCAGAGCGTTCTGATGGTTTTACGTAGTACGTAATTTCATCAAAGTTTAATGCATTTAAATCTCCGCCCCATTGTGGCATCGGCATGTTGTAAAAGTGCTCAAGAGATTTCAAACGGAAGTCGAGCATCCACTGAGGCTCTTCTTTCATACGAGAAATTTCTTCAACGATCTCTTTTGTCAGTCCGCGCTCTGAACGGAAAATGGAAACGTCTTTATCAGAAAAGCCGTATTTATATTCACCAACATCTGGCATTTTTTTAGCCATCCATTTTCACTCCAATCTTATGATTTGCCGTTATCTTCGGCAGATGCGCCTTTTTCAAGCGCCTTCCACGATAATGTTGCACATTTGATGCGTGCCGGGAATTTTGCGACTCCCTGCAGCGCCTCAATGTCACCAAGATCAATGGAATCGTCGTATTCTTTTCCTAGCATCATATCGGAGAAAATCTGAGACATTTTCAAAGCTGTTTCAATATCTTTCCCTTTAATCGCCTGCGTCATCATAGAGGCAGATGCCATCGAAATCGAGCATCCTTCTCCTTCAAATTTCGCATCCATGACTTTTTCGTCTTCGATTTTCATCGTGAGACGAATGCGGTCACCGCACGTAGGGTTGTTCATATCGACGACAATGCTGTCGTTTAACACACCTTTGTTTCTCGGATTTTTATAATGATCCATAATCACTTGTCTGTACAGTGTGTCTAAGTTTACATTAAAAGACATTCGTAAAATACTCCTTTGTCTTACGGAGCGCTGCCATGAGCTCGTCAATCTCCTCTTCTGTATTGTACAGATAGAAGCTTGCTCTTGCAGTCGCTGATACACCAAGCCATTTCATGAGCGGCTGTGCACAGTGATGTCCAGCACGAATGGCGACACCTTCCGTATCTAAAACAGTTGAGGCATCATGAGGATGAACGTCGTCTAAGTTAAACGTCACAAGCCCAGCCCGGTGCTGCGGTCCGTAAACCGTGGCTCCTTCAAGCTCCTTAAAGCGCTCAAGTGCGTAAGTTGCAAGCTGATGCTCGTAACGGCTGACTTCCTCCATTCCGATGTCATTTAAGAAATCAATCGCTTTTCCGAGCCCAATTGCTCCTGCAATAATCGGTGTTCCCGCTTCAAATTTCCACGGCAGCTCTTTCCATGTAGAATCATATAGATCCACAAAGTCGATCATTTCACCGCCAAACTCAGCAGGCTCCATATTATTCAAAAGGTCCTTCTTCCCGTAAAGAACACCGATGCCAGTCGGTCCACACATTTTATGCCCAGAGAAAGCGAAAAAGTCGCAATCCAAGTCCTGAACATCAATTTGCATGTGCGGGGTGCTCTGGGCACCATCGACGACGATAATTGCACCGTGATCGTGGGCAATCTTTGCGATGTCTTTAATTGGGTTGATGGTTCCTAATACGTTTGAGACATGTGTGACAGCAACGATTTTCGTTTGATGTGTGATGGTTTGCTTCACATCTTCAAGCGACAGCGTGCCGTCTTCCTGTAACGGAATATATTTCAATGTGGCGCCAGTTGCTTTTGCTGCCTGCTGCCAAGGGATGATATTCGCATGATGCTCCATATGCGTAATGACGATCTCATCGCCTTCTTTGAGGTTTGCTCTTGCATAGCTGATTGCCACTGTGTTTAGTGCGGTTGTTGTACCTCTAGTAAAAATAATCTCCTGGACAGAAGAAGCACCAATGAATGCTCGAACTTTCTCTCTTGCACCCTCGTATGCGTCCGTTGCTTTTGTGCCAAGGGTATGAACACCCCGGTGGACGTTCGAGTTGTAAGACCGGTAATACTCATTCATTGCATCAATGACAACTCGTGGTTTTTGAGATGTCGCTGCACTGTCCAAATACACCAAATCATGTCCGTTCACTTGCTGATGAAGGATTGGAAACTGCTCACGAACGTCTTTGATATTCATTATTTTACTTTCCTTTCAATCACAGAAACGAGCTGCTTTTTAACTCCTTCAATCGGCAGTTCTTTGACGACTGGATTTAAGAAGCCATAAATGACAAGTCTTTCTGCATCTTCTTTGGAAATCCCGCGGCTCATGAGGTAATAGAGTTGAATTGGATCAACACGCCCAACAGACGCAGCGTGCCCTGCTGTGACATCATCTTCATCAATTAAGAGAATTGGGTTAGCGTCACCGCGTGCTTTCTCACTCAGCATGAGAACACGAGATTCTTGCTCTGCATTTGACTTCGTTGCGCCATGCTCAATTTTACCGATTCCGTTAAAGATAGAAGATGCCTGATCCTTCATGACACCATGCTTCAAGATATACCCTTCAGAGTTTTTACCGAAGTGAATGATGCTTGTTGTGAAGTTTTCCGTTTGATTCCCGCGGCCAACAACAACTGATTTCGTATCTCCGAATGTACCGTCGCCCATAAGCTTCGTGATGTTTTCAGACACGACGTCTCCATCATTCATCAGGCCAAGCGCCCATTCGATTTTACTGTCACGGCCATTTGCCATACCACGTCTATTCACATAGACTGTCACACCTTCTGCAAGGTTATCCACTGCACCGTAAGTGACACGTGCATTTGCACCCGTGAATACTTCAGACACGATATTGAAGATCGCTTCTTCTGGTGCTGCCGTACTGATGTAGTTTTCGACATATGTCACAGCACTATGATCATCTGCTACAACGATGACATGGTTGAACAACGTTGTTTCGTCATTTTCATGAAGATAAACGGCTTGAATTGGTGCGTCAAGCTCTACGTTTTTCGGTACATAGAGGAAAGCTCCGCCATTCACTAAAGCAGCATGTAAAGCTGTTAGTTTGTGCTCATCCACTTTCACTGCATCAGTCATGAAATATTTCTTCACTAGATCGCCATGTTCGCGAATCGCTGTATGGATATCAGTGAAGATCACGCCTTTGTCTTTTGCTTCAGTAGAAAGAGACAAGTATGCTGGCGTTTGATCACGCTGAATATAGACTGTCTTATCTGTGTCCTCTAAATCAATAAGAGACTTCACTTCTTCAGGAAGCTCTTCTAAAGATCCAAATGGCGCACTTTCGACTGTATGCTGTTTGAAATTGGTTAAATTCCATTTAGAAATATTCGTTTTGTCAGGCTTTGGCATTGGAAGGTCTTCTGCTTTTTCAAGAGCCTGTAAGCGAAGGGAGCTCATCCATGCCGGTTCCTGATGCTTCTCGGAGAAGCTTTTGACATAATCTTGACCTACTGATAATTTCGTTTCTAATGTCATCAATAATCCTCCTAACGCTTACGCTTCTTGACCAACAGTTTCGTCTTCAATTCCTAACTCTTTTTTAATCCAGTCATAGCCTTCTGCTTCTAGACGCTGCGCGAGTTCTGGACCGCCAGATTTCACAATACGACCTTGCATCATGACATGAACGTGATCTGGTGTGATGTAGTTCAGTAGACGCTGATAGTGAGTGATCATTAAGCAGCCGAAGCTTTCGCCGCGCATTTTGTTAATTCCTTTAGAAACAACTTTCAGCGCATCGATATCAAGACCAGAATCGATTTCGTCAAGGATGGCGATTTTTGGTTCAATCGTCATTAATTGAAGAATTTCGTTACGTTTTTTCTCCCCGCCTGAGAAACCTTCGTTTAGGTAGCGCTGCGCCATATCTGGGTCCATTTCAAGGAACTCCATGTTTTCGTCCATTTTGCGGATGAATTTCATGAGAGAGATTTCATCGCCTTCTTCTCTGCGTGCGTTAATAGCCGAACGAAGGAAGTCCGCATTTGTCACACCACTAATTTCAGATGGGTATTGCATTGCAAGGAAAAGACCCGCTTGAGCACGCTCATCTACTTCCATTTCAAGTACATCTTCGCCATCAAGCAAAATGCTACCTTTTGTTACTTCATATTTAGGGTGACCCATAATTGCAGCAGATAAAGTAGATTTACCTGTACCGTTTGGTCCCATTACTGCGTGGAATTCTCCACCTTTTATCTCGAGGTTTACACCCTTTAAGATTTCTTTCCCTTCAATCTCAACGTGCAAGTCCTTAATTGTTAATGTCGAAGCAGTCATATATCGATACCTCCAAAATAATCATTATTCTCAATTTATTCTCATTCTAATTTTATAACAAATTAAAAGTGAATACAACACATTCACGACAAGCGTAAGAAGATGCTCTCAAAATTCTAACAAAAAATACAGGTAGATAAAAGGATTTATGTCGAAAAGACTGTTTTCATAAAGAAAGGACGGGAAACTGTTCTCCCCGTCCCTTAGCTATTTAATAGCCTTGTATATTCATTTTTGCGAGCTGCCTTTTCTCATCTCGATAGGACTGCTCTCGTTTATATTCCACTTTCATCCTTAAGTCATGGTCTCTTTCGTACTCTGCATAGCTCATGCCGTGAGCTTTATGCATGGCCTTTTCCATCTCGGCGGTATAATCCAATCCCAGTGTACTATGGTCCGAACAAATAATAAACCATTCCCTTCTTTGAGTGTAGCTTCATTGTATCAAAGGCACGCGGCTTCACTCAAAAGGGATATAACACGCTATGCTGGCATATTTTCTCACACAACCGGCTGAGAACGACTCAACTCCCTGATATGGAAAAATACCATCTTATCCTTCCCTTAATGCGTCTGTCCTCCAAATTCATCAATACATTGCTGAACAACTGTGATGCCTTGACTTAGCGCAGCACCGCCGCCAAACGCTGCCGCCACACTGACGACTTCCAGCAAATTCTCTTCTGTTGCGCCTTGGTCCAGTGCTCCCTTTGTATGATAAATCATGCAATATTCATCCTGTGCATGAATGCTGATGCCAAGGGCAATCATTTGTTTTTCTTTTTGCGTTAATGAATCGCTCTGGAAGCACTGCTCCGTAAATTCATTAAATTTCTTGCCAAACACCGGCATTTTCTTCTGGAATTCGCCCATCGCTGTTTTATAATCCGTCAGTGACTGCTGCATGGATCCGCTCATATGCTGTTCATTCATCTTCATTCCATCCCTTCAGGTCATTTGTTCGTTTTTATTATGAGCGAGATTTGAAAAAATACACAAAAAACCTCGCTTTGATGAAAGCGAGGTTGCAGATTATTGACAAAGGGCTAAAATGATCTTTATTTTAGCCCTTTGTCTTCTTTTTGTTATTCAGATACAGGCAATACTGCACCATCATACTTTTTGTCGATGAATTCTTTGATTTTATCAGAGTGAAGAACTTCCATTAATACCTTGATCTTCTCTGATTTTTCGTCACCTTTGCGAACAGCCACGATGTTTGCATACGGGTTGTTTTTCGTTTGCTCAAGTTCAATTGAATCTTTTTTCGGATTCAATTTATTTTGGATGGCATAGTTGACGTTAATAAATACTGCATCGCCTTCACTGTTTTCATAAGCTTTTGCTGTTAGTTCAGGAGCGATTTTTTTGAATTTTAGGTTCTTCGGGTTTTCTTTGATGTTTTTGACTGTTGCGTTGATTGTATCTACTTTTGGATCAAGCTTGATCACACCAGCATTTTGTAATAGAGCAAGCATACGTCCTTGCTCAGCTACGTTGTTTGTCATGATGATCGTGCCGCCGTTTGGAATATCTTTTACTGATTTGTATTTCTTAGAGTAGATACCGAAAGGCTCAAGGTGAACGGCACCAGCACTCACTAAGTTGTAATCTTTGTTTGATTTATTTTCTTCGTTCAAGTAAGGGATATGTTGGAAAAAGTTCGCATCCACTTCTTTTTCAGCTAATGCTTTGTTGTACATTTTATAATCGCTCAGTACTTTCACTTTTAGATCGTAGCCTTTTTCTTTTAGAAGTGGTTTTGCTTCTTCAAGAATCTCGGCATGTGGTGTTTTTGAAGCGGCAACCGTGATGGTTTTGCTATCGCTTGCGTTATTTGATGAACCGCAAGCAGCTAAAATGCCTGCAAATGCTAGAAATAGTGCACTTAAAATCAATTTCTTCATGAATAAATCCTCCCTTAACGTTTATCAATTTTATTTGTAATCAAATCACCGATTATTTGAATGATAAAGACGATGATCAGAATAAACACAGTAGCTACAAGTGTGACATCGGTATTACCAGATTGGTATCCTTCTACATAAGCAAGGTCACCCAGTCCGCCTGCTCCAATTGCTCCTGCAATCGCAGTAGAGCCAATCAGAGCAATCGCTGTTACAGTAATTCCTGAAATAAGGGCTGGCAGTGATTCTGGCAGCAATACTTTGAAAATGATGGTCGTCGTTTTTGCTCCCATAGATCGTGCTGCTTCAATGACCCCTTTGTCTACTTCACGCAGTGCAATTTCAACAAGACGTGCGTAGAAAGGAGCTGAGCCAATGACAAGGGCTGGTAATGCTGCATTTGGGCCTAAAATTGTATGCATTAAGAATTTCGTAAACCCTAGTAATAGAATAATTAAAATGATAAAAGGAATCGATCTGAAAATGTTAACGACTGCGCCGATGACAGCATTGATCGGTTTATTTTCCCAAAGACCGCCTTTTCCTGTAAGGAAGAGCAGCAGGCCAAGAATAATACCGATCACAAAGGCAAATGCCAATGAAATGAGTGTCATATACACCGTTTCACCCGTCGCGTCCCAAATGACATCTAGATCAACGTTCGAAAACCATTTCTCAAACATGTGTCATCACCTCGATTTCAACCTGTTTGCTTTGGATATAGGCGATGGCTTTTTCAACTTCGTTCTCGTCTCCATTAATATGGATAAAGAGTGTTCCAAACGCGCCTTCCTGCGTTTGAGAAATCTTTCCTTGCAGGATGTTCACATCGACCTTGAAGGATCGAATGATTTCCGTGATCAGCGGCTGTTCGGCAGAATCTCCGATAAAGGACAACCGGACGACCTGACCTTCTTTTACTCTCTCTAGGACGTGCTCAATTGTTTCTTTTGCTTCTTCTGGTTCAGCAAGCTGTTTCACGAATCGTTTCGTCATTTCTTCTTTCGGCTGTCTGAAGACACGTAATACTTCGCCTTCTTCGACAATACGGCCATTCTCCATCACCGCCACACGGTGACAAATTTTGCGAATGACGTGCATTTCGTGTGTGATCAATACAATGGTGAGTCCTAGTCGTTTATTAATATCGGCTAAAAGCTCAAGGATGGAATCTGTTGTTTGTGGATCAAGCGCAGATGTAGCTTCGTCACATAGCAGAACTTTTGGGTCATTCGCTAATGCTCTCGCAATCCCTACACGCTGCTTTTGCCCACCGCTGAGCTGAGAAGGATATGCATTTTCTTTTCCTTCTAAACCGACCAATTTAATCAGTTCGTTTGCACGAGCTCTCCGTTTTGATGTTGGTACACCTGCAATCTCGAGCGGGAACATAATATTTTGTCTCACTGTTCTTGACCAGAGCAAGTTAAAGTGCTGGAAAATCATACTGATTTCTTGTCTTGCTTTCCGAAGTTTCGCATTCGATACTTCATTGATCCGGTTGCCTGCCACTTCCACGATTCCTTCTGTTGGCAGCTCCAGACCGTTTAATAGGCGAATTAGGGAGCTTTTCCCCGCGCCGCTATACCCGATAATTCCGAATATTTCACCTTTATCGATATCTAAGTTGACGTCTTTCACGGCATCAACATTTCCGCTTTTTGAATGATACGTTTTTGATACATTCTGTAAATGGATCACAGTCTGTTCACCTGCTTTCTTGCTGAATCTATAGGTTGCCATCACATACGTTCATTTATTCTCCCGACTGTTATGACGCTAGCCTGACGCCAGGTCAGTAAAAAAGACCTAACTGCAACGCAAGCAGAAAGGCCTTTTATATCAAATACGCCTTTCTCTCATCTTTCAAAGCATTGCGGCTTTGAGTGAATTGGCACCAATTTCAGCTATGCTGACGGTTGCCGGGTTTCATAGGGCACGTCCCTCCACCTCTCTTAATAAGAGAAAATATGTTGTTTTATGTGATGTTCATGTTTTTACTAACGTAGAATATCATGCTATCTGAGATATGTCAACGCTGTAAATCGCTAATTTCCAAGTAAACGACTACGTTATCATTTTTCGAAAAAAACCGTTCGTCAGCCAAAGTACTGCTTCTAGTCGAAGAAGCGCTCGAAATGATCCTTTCACTTTCACATGTCCTCTGCTGATCAGCTGCTGTAAGGACATGTCTCCATCTAATAATTGCAAAATTTCTTTTCTCTCACCATAAAAGATGAGATCCGATAACTCAATTGCAGGTAGTTTCTTCACTTCACCACGTTCATCCACAATCAATGTACAAGAGTCCGTTTCCGCCTCAAATGTAATCTTCAAGGATGATGATGAGAGGAGCGGTTTTAACAATAATCGCTGCCCTGCACTTCCATGGGCTTTCACATTTTCCACATGTATAACCTCCCTGTCATTTGGTTATACATAACATTTCTCTACAAACATCGGCTTGTCCTTTATAAATAGCTCGACAAATTTTCAAATGAATTGCTTGAAATATGACAAAAAACCGCTTTATTTAGCGGTTTCAATCATTTCGTGAAGATATGGAACGGAGTGAAAGGCATAGCCTTTTTGCACGATTTCACCCTTTTTAAACAGGAGAAAGCAAGGGACACTTTCGATCTCAAATGCTTTCGCAAAACTTGGCGAGTAATTTAAGTTATTCTCATAAAAAGGAACTTCCGGCTGCATGGCATCAACCACTGCCAGCATCTTCTTTGCCAGCTGACATGTTCCGCAAAATGGTGTATATAAGTACAAAAGAAATAAATCGTCCTCTATCTCCTTGAATTCATGCTCTTCAATCTCTTTCATATACGTCACCCTTATAAATATTTCGAATGAACATCAATGTTTGCAGCTAATAGAATAGATGCAATGTGGGCTGACGGTGAAGCGGCCACTTCGCGGTACGTTCTGTCGACAAAAAGATGCAGTGCTTCAGGGAATTCTTTTCGAAATTGCTTCCGCAGTTTGTCGCCAGCATCGTCACTATCTGCTAATATGTAAACGTCTTTCCCGAATAAATCGTCCACAAGCTGATCCAGCTTCGATGTACTGATCGTGCCATTGGTGCAAATGATGGTAACAGGTTCACTTATGACTTCTTTTAGCTTCTGCTTATCTGATTTACCTTCTACAATGATGACCTTTTCTATCTCGACATTCATCACGATCACCCGGCCCTTTTGACGTTGATTCACTTCTTCCTTAGATTACAATCTTTCATTCAGGTTGTAAAGATTGGGCAATTGATCAACAAAAAGACTGCAGCACTCACTGCAGCCTTATCTGTGATCAGCACCAGCCATTTTCATCGTCACAGTCTACATATTTTTCAGTCCCATGGGTCAATGTATCTGACAGACGATAAAAACGGTTTTGATCGTAGGAATAACCTGATTTTAATTCATATTGATTTTCACTAATCATCGTGCCAATCTCTTCGTTTTGATGGTAAAGCACCATGCCGCTCTCTTTGAATCGTCCAGTGACATGCTCTGTTATATCCACCTGTTCTTTTTGAAAAGACAAATTGGACACCCCCCATAAAGGTAGAGTGTCCAATTTCACATGAATTAGTCTTCTTTTGTCATTTCTTCATATTGCTCAGCTGTCATTAAGTTCTCGATTTCAGATGTATCCGCTGGCTCTACTACGATCATCCAAGCTTTTTCGTATGGAGAGTCGTTGACGAACTCTGGGCTGTCATCAAGCTCATCGTTTACTTCAACGATTGTGCCGTTAATCGGTGCGTATAGTTCAGAAACTGTTTTGACTGATTCTACACTTCCGAAAGGCTCGTCCGCTGAGATTTTGTCTCCTACTTCAGGAAGCTCAACGAACACGATATCCCCTAGCTCAGATTGAGCAAAATGCGTAATACCGATACGCACCTTATCTCCTTCTACTTTGACCCATTCGTGTTCTTCTGAATAACGTAAATCTTTTGGTGTGCTCATTTCATACCCCTCCAGTCTTTTCTTACAATCTATATTGAAGATACCACAATCTGAATGAAAGTTACATCATTTCCAGACGCTTTTAAATGTATCTTCATTAAATCCAACTGTCACTCGTTTGCCGTCTGTTGTAATTGGACGCTTGATTAGCATTCCGTTAGACGCAAGTAATTCAAGCTGCTCGTCCTCTGACATTGCAGGAAGTTTATCTTTCAGCTGCAGCTCTCTGTATTTCTGACCGCTCGTATTAAAAAATTTCTTCAGCTCTAAACCGCTTTTTTCGTAAAGGGCTTTTAATGTGTCTTTATCAGGCGTCTTTTCGACGATATGTATGCTGTTGATGTCTTTATTGTGTTCTTCCAGCCATTTCTTTGCTTTTCGGCATGTACCACAAGATGGGTATTCATAAAAATCTAAAGCCACCATTTTCACCTCCTGCAAATAGTGACAACATTTTATCACAAAACATGTTGAAAACCTAAATGTATGCTTACAAAAAGGTGCGGAATGATATCCGCACCTTTTAAGCCGTCTTATACAATATATTTCTCTGCTTCAAAGATTCGTTTTGCCACTTCGCGCTTTTTGGCGATGACATTGATCGGGGTGAATCTCGTCAGTTTGCGAAGAGCTGACAGACTCATGCGGAGTGCATCTCCTTCTTCCATCGCGATCAAGGATTCTTTTGCATGGGCTTCAATTTTTAAGAAGGCTTCCTGCGTGAAAATTTGTGTATACGCAAGCTTTTGTGCATTTTTTTCTGCGCCTGATGCAGCGATTGCTTTTTCCGTACGCAAGACCGCCGACTCAGCAGCAAAGAGTTCATTGACGATATCTGCTATATTCACAAGGATTTCTTGCTCTTTGTCTAATGCTTTTCCATACTTCATCGCCGCCATTCCAGATACCATTAAGGCGATCTTTTTCGCATGGGCAAGCAAATATTTTTCTTGATCAAGCGGCTGATCACCCGGCTCTTCCGGCATCATCATCATGAGCTCTTCCTGCAGGGTTTGCGCTTTTTGAAGAAGCGGAAGCTCTCCTTTCATCGCTTTCTTCAAGAATGTGCCTGGCACAAGCAGCCGGTTAATCTCGTTCGTTCCTTCAAAAATACGGTTAATTCGTGAGTCACGATAGGCTCTTTCGACTTCGTATTCTTGCATGAAACCATATCCGCCGTGAATCTGCACACCTTCATCCACAATGTAATCGAGCGTTTCAGAGCCAAGCACTTTACAAAGAGAGCATTCAATCGCATATTCGGCAATGGATTGCGCAATTTGTTTCCCATCCTTTTGCTCCTCGTCACTCAATAAACCCATTCTCTGTTCAAATAACCCGACTGTGCGGTATACAGCACTTTCCATGGCATAAAGCTTTGCCGACATGTTGGCTGCTTTTTCGCCAATTAAGCTAAATTGAGAAATCGGTGTTTTAAACTGCTTACGCTGATTTGCATACTCTGCCGATAATTGAATGACTCGTTTTGATGCACCGATTGTCCCTACGGCCAGCTTATAGCGTCCAATGTTTAAAATGTTAAAGGCAATGACATGACCTCTGCCTGCTTCACCAAGCAAATTCTCCTTTGGCACTTCGGCATCTTCAAGGATTAACGTTCTCGTCGAGGACCCTTTAATGCCCATCTTTTTCTCTTCAGGTCCTGTTTTGACTCCAGGAAAATCCTTTTCTACGATGAAAGCAGAGAAGTGTTCACCATCAATCTTCGCATACACGACAAACACATCGGCAAATGCGGAGTTTGTGATCCATTGTTTTTCCCCATTGAGGACATAATGTGTTCCAGCTTCATTAAGGACTGCCGTTGTTTTCGCACCTAGCGCATCAGAACCTGACCCTGGCTCTGTTAGGGCATAGGCCGCAATTGTTTCTCCAGAGGCGAGTCTTGGCAGGTACTTTTCCTTTTGCGCTTGATTGCCAAACAGCACGATCGGCAAAGAACCGATCCCGACATGGGCGCCGTAAGAAAGAGAGAAGCTGCCTGCTCTTGCAAATTTTTCAGTAATGATGGCTGAGCTGATTTTATCTAGCCCAAGCCCGCCAAATTCCTCAGGAACATCAGCACCAAGCAGGCCAAGCTCTCCAGCCTTTTTCAAGAGACGAACAGAATGCTCGAATTCATGATTTTCAATTTGATCGATGTGCGGAACGACATCTTGTAAAATGTAATCTTCCGTTGTTTTCCCGATCATTTGATGTTCATCAGAGAAATCCTCTGGCGTAAAGATATGCTCATAATTCGTCTCATCAATTAAGAAACTGCCACCCTTTTTTACATCTTCCATTGCTTTCATCCTGTTTTCCCCCTTTAGATCAATTCAAAAATGCCTGCCGCTCCCATGCCCCCGCCGATACACATCGTCACAATACCAAATTGTTCATTTCGCCGTTTCATTTCATGTATGAGTGACAGCGTGAGTTTCGTTCCTGTACAGCCTAGCGGATGTCCTAATGCAATGGCGCCGCCGTTGACATTCACCTTCTCTTCATCGATCCCTAAATGACGAATGACTTGAATCGCCTGAGAAGCAAATGCTTCATTTAATTCAAACAATCCGATGTCCTTCAGCTCTAGACCAGCAATTTTCAGTGCACGCGGAATGGCTTCAACCGGCCCAATTCCCATGACTTCAGGTGGTACACCACCAACTGCAAACGCCCTGAACTTGGCGAGCGGCTGAAGTGAAAGAGAAGATGCTTTTTCGCGATCCATCATCATGACACATGCCGCTCCATCACTCGTCTGCGAAGAGTTTCCTGCAGTCACTGTGCCTTTAGTTGAGAAGGCAGGTCGTAACGTTGAGAGAACCTCCTCTGTTGTGCCCGCTCTGACACCTTCATCTTGTGAGAACGTAAATTGGCGTTCTTCTAGTTGATACTGGTCTCCTACCCGTCTTTCTGTCACATCAACGGGAACAATTTCATCTGAAAATTTCCCTTCTTGAAGTGCCTTTGCTGCCTTTTGATGGCTCCTCACCGCAAAAGCATCTTGATCTTGTCGTGTGACCTGATACTTTTGCGCCACTTGCTCCGCTGTGTGGCCCATGCTCATATAGTATTCAGGCGCTTGCTCTGCCAAAAGAGCGTTTGGACGAATGGAGTGACCCATCATTGGGACTTGCGACATCGATTCGACGCCTCCGGCCAAAATGGTTTCTGCCTGCCCAAGCATAATTCGTTCACCTGCATAAGCAATTGACTGCAGACCAGAAGAGCAATAGCGGTTAATGGTGATAGCAGGTACTGTATATGGCAAACCTGCTAATGCCCCAATATTCCGGGCCACATTTAGTCCTTGCTCTGCTTCTGGTGTCGCACATCCGATGATTAAATCATCGATTGTTGCATCATAATCACCGGCACGCTTTAGCGTTTCTTTTACACACAATGCGCCCATATCATCAGGTCTGACATGTTTTAATGATCCCTTTTTGGCTTTCCCTACTGGTGTTCTTGCGCCAGCTACAATCACTGCTTCTCTCATTTTGACTCCCCCCTAGTTACGTAAAGGTTTTCCTTTAACGAGCATGTGCTGCATGCGTGCCTGAGATTTGACTTCCCCGACAAGACTTAAAAAGGCTTCTCTTTCAAGCTCTAATAAGTATTGTTCATCCACCTCTGTACCAAATGGCAATTTGCCGCCAGAAATGACATGCGCTAGTTTTTTCGCAATGGTCATGTCATGGTCTGAAATGTATCCAGACAATCTCATGTTTTCAGCAGCCAGCACCATTGCTGCGTAGCCTGTTTCCCCCATCACGGGCACCTTTCGCTTCAGAGGTGCACGATAACCCGCTTCATCAAGAGAAAGAACGAGTTGTTTCGCATCATGGATTAAATGATCACCATTCATGCTGATCCGGTCATTCACTCGAAGCATCTTCATATCACGCGCTTCCTCTGCTGATGTAGATACCTTTGCCATCGCAATGGCTTCAAAGGTTTGTAGCGTAGCACCTTGGATCGCAGTTGCTGATGGCTTTTCCGCTCCTTGCAGATGGCGAATATAGAGTTCTTTGTTTCCGCCTCCACCCGGTATGAGTCCGACCCCCGCTTCGACAAGCCCCATATACGTTTCACTGGACGCTTGGATAGCGGCTGCTGGTAGACAAAGCTCCGTCCCTCCGCCAAGTGTCATACCAAATGGTGCAGCCACAACTGGACGGTCACTATACTTCACCTTCATCATCGCCTGCTGGAACCTGCGAATGACAAAATCAATTTCAAAGAAGTTGTCGTCCTGTGCTTCCATTAAAATTAAGGCGAGATTCGCACCAACACAGAAGTTCTTTCCTTGGTTACCGATGACCAGCCCTTTATAATTCTTTTCCGTTTCATCTACAGCACGATTGATCATATCAATGACATCAAGCCCAATGGCATTACTTTTCGAATGAAATTCAAGCAAGGCAATATCATCCCCGATATCGATCAAGCTTGCACCCGTATTTTTAAAAATGACATCGTGTTTCTTTTTCAATCTAGCTAACGAAATATTCTTGTCGTTTCCCTTTTCCTGTTCATAAGCACCATTCTGATAAAATGCACGGTCTCCTTCGGTATTTTCTTGATAGAACGTGTCATGTCCTTCTGAAAGCATATCTTGCACCCACGACGGGATGCTGTGCCCTTCCGCTTCCATTCGACTGACGGCTTTTTTCACGCCAATCGCATCCCACAGCTCGAACGGGCCATGCTGCCAGCCAAATCCCCATTTCATGGCGTTATCGATGGACTGAATATCATCCGCAATGTCGCCTTTTAGATGAGCTGAATAAAGAAGAACAGGTGCGGTCATATTCCAAAGCAATTGCCCAGCACGGCCGTCTTGATAAATAAGCGCTTTCAATTTCGCTTTTGTCCCCTTTTGCTGCTTGGCAATGTCAATGCCCGGATCCTTTAGCTTTGTCCGTTCTCCGTATGTGAGTGTGACAGGATCAAGCTCTAAAATGGTCTTTCCGTTTTTTTGATAAAATCCTTGCCCTGCTTTGCTGCCGATCCACCCTTTTTCGAGCATTCTTTCCATAAACTCAGGCAGCTGAAAAATATCTTTTTCCTTTCCTTCTACCTGTTCATACACATTGCGGGCTACATGAGAAAATGTGTCGAGCCCCACCACATCAAGTGTGCGGAAGGTCGCACTTTTCGGTCTGCCAATGAGTGGACCTGTAACAGAATCGACCTCTCCGATCGTGTATTTGTTCTCAAGCATTTCACGCACTGTGACAAGAAGCCCATAAGTGCCAATTCGGTTGGCAATAAAGTTCGGTGTATCTTTTGCTTCGACCACACCCTTGCCAAGTACATCTTCACCAAATGTTTTCATATATGAGAGTACGTCTGGATCTGTTTCTTGAATAGGAATTACTTCTAACAGCTTTAAATAACGAGCTGGGTTAAAAAAGTGAGTGCCTAAAAAGTGGCGTTTAAAATCAGCTGATCGGCCTTCTGCCATTTTTTCAACAGAAATACCGGATGTATTGCTGGATACGATGCTGCCTTCTTTGCGGTGTTCGTCGATGAGAGAGAATACGTGTTGTTTAATGCTGAGCTTTTCAGTGACAACTTCGATGATCCAGTCAGCATCTTTTAATAAGGAAAGGTGATCTGTGAGATTTCCGGGTGTGATGTATGATAGGTTTTTGGCTGAAGTAAGAGGTGCTGGCTTTTGCTTTAACAATTTTTTCATTGCGTCTTGGCTTAATCTATTCCGAACACTAGGGTGATCAATCGTTAGCTTTTTTGCCGTTTCTTCCTTTGTCAGTTCATTTGGCACAATATCTAGCAATGTTACTGGTATCCCGATATTGGCTAGATGTGCAGCAATGCCTGAGCCCATGACACCTGAACCAATGACAGCCGCCTTGCGAATATGTTTGCCCATAAATATCCCCCTAAACATTTTGAATGAACAGTCATTCATTTTTTGTCCAAAAAAAAGCAATGCCTCTTTCTTTATCTTAAAAGATTTTCCGAAACAGTTCAATAGCAGATTTCAAAAATGTACACATTCTCATGCGCCTTTCTTTACAGCGTATGAATTAAAGATGAGGGGGAATTGTAAGAATGGAGGTGATGTCCACATGTCTCGTTTGCAAAAGAACCCATCAAAAGCAGGCGTAAGTGCTGCAAGTGTGAAAGGAAACGCAGGTCCATCACAAGAAGCAGACCTAGGCGGTAAAAAGACCAGTCAAAATCAGCAATATAAAAAGAAATCGTAAGGAGGAACACATCTTGAACAACCAGCAAATGAATATGCCCCCACAAGTGATTTCAGTAAAGGATTCCTTGTACCTAGAGGATATGCTGAACTGGAATTTGATCGCGATGAAAAAGGCCCACTTTATGGCCGAGCATTGTCAGGATCAAACATTAAAACAAGAACTCAATCAAGTTGGTCAAATGCACCATCAGCATTACACACAAATACTTCAACATTTAGGCAGCTCAGGGCAAGGCCAGTCTTCTGGCTTTATGCAATAGGAGGTAACAGACATGGAACAGCAAAACCAACAAAAAATCGGGAATCCACAAACGCCGGTTCCAACAACGACAAACATGAACGATCGCGACTTTGTCACAGACCTTTTGTCGACTGAAAAATATATGACAAGCGGATATAACACAGCGCTCAATGAATTCAGCCATGAATCTCTTTACCAAGATATTCAGCGAATTGCGCTAGAAACACAAAAAACGCAAAGACATTTATATGATGTCATGTTCAAATATGGCTGGTACTCTGTCGAAGCCGCTGACCAGCAGAAGCTCCAGCAGGCACATCAAAAGTTCCAGCAAACACTGACAGATCAATCACCGTACGGATCATCACCCATGTCATAAAGAAAAACTGCCAGCTCGTACCGGCAGTTTCAGCGTGTAGACAAACCCTCGCATTCGGTGTCAGTCCTGCGCTTCGGTGCTCACGAATGTCAAATTCGCTCCGCACCGATGCTCGTCCTTCCTAAACTGCAAAGGTTTTCTATCATGCTAAAAAGAAGACAAAGGGCTAAAATGAACTTTATTTTAGCCCTTTGTCAACAATCTGATACTGCCAGCTCATACTGGCAGTTTTTTAACGGTCTTTATTGGCACGATGAGCTTCATTTAATTGCTTGATCCGCTGAATGGTTTCTTTGATGTCTTCTTTTGTCTCTGGATAGGTGTCATTAAAATGCTTGGCTAAAGGCGGCATGCTTTTGGCAATATGAGAATAGATGATCCACTGCGAGACATCTCTTTTCAGTTCCTCATTCGTTTCACCAAGCAGCAGCTCTGTATATTTATCAAGCAGGCCTTCGAGCTTTTCATCTAATTCATTTCCCATTGGTATTCCGCTCCTTTTTTCAGAAAAAAACCTGACTCTGCGTGTAACAGATGTCAGGCTTTTCACATACGATTATCTTGCAGCAAGAAATGTTTCAGCTTGTGCCTGTTGGACAATACAGCGTCCTCTGCCGTGTGGAATACATAACGGTGTTCCGAATAAAGGATCTGTTGTGACTTGGCAGTTCATATCAAAAACATTTTTCACAAGATCACAGTTAATGACAGTTTCCGGTCTTCCTTCTGCATAAATCGACTTGTCTTTAATGGCCACAAGGTGATGCGCATATCTGCAAGCGAGATTGAGGTCATGCAGAACCATGACAATCGTGCGCTGCTCTTTTTCATTTAAATCAAAAAGAAGATCCAGGATTTCAATTTGGTGCGTCATGTCTAAATACGTTGTTGGCTCATCTAATAGAATAATATCCGTCTCCTGTGCCAATGTCATCGCAATCCATGCACGCTGCCTTTGTCCACCTGATAATGAATCAACCGTTCGATCAGCAAGGTCTTCCATCTTCGTTGACTTCAGTGCGCGATTAACTGCTTCTTCATCTTGCTTTGACCATTGCTTCAGCCAATTTTGATAAGGATATCGCCCTTGCTTGACGAGTTGATGTACTGTTAATCCTTCCGGCGCTTCTGGTCCTTGCGGAAGAATAGCGAGCTGTTTCGCCACTTCCTTTGTTGGTAATTTGGCAATGGAATGACCTTCAAGCAGGACAGAACCACCCATTGGCTTCATGAGACGCGCCAAAGAGCGAAGTAGCGTGGATTTACCGCATCCATTGCTGCCAATAAATACTGTGATTTCACCCTTAGGGATTGACACATTTAGTTCGTCGATGATCATTGTTTCTCCGTAACCTAAGCTTAAACCTTCAGTAGAAATGGCACTCATTCCGCTCAAACGCTCCTTTTCTCATCCAAATTTTTTATATTGAATATCGTCTATGTAGACGTCAAAGATCACTTATCTCAATTTAGTGTATCAGATTTAAGTGATTTTGAAAATCATTTTCAATTAAAAAATGAGAAAATCTCGTTTACTTTTTCTTTTCGAACGCACGTTTTGTCCCATCTTCGAGCTTCATATCGACTCGTATCCGCTGATAATCATCATCTAAATTAAAAGCAGATAATAATTCATTGACATACGTCTCATTCAGCTTTTCACTTGGAATAGACATATCATTTAGCTTCATCTTCATTTCACGTAAAGCTTCTTCCCCTTCATAGCGGACACCATTCATATGATCTCGAATCAGTGCTTCCTCTCTTCCACCGGCTTGACGATAGGTAGCTTCATATAATTCACTTTTTTGTCCATATTGTACGTGCAATTGCAAATGCTGAAATGGCAGTTCCTTCATTTGAACAGCTGACAGACTTTCAGCTTCGGCTTCATGTGGATGTTGTATTGGTTCGATTGAACGACAGCCAGACAGCATAAAGAACAGCACTCCTAGCAGTCCCGCCTTCTTCCAGCACATCATGTGTTTCCTCCTATTTCATAGCATCGTTTTTTATTCTTCTCCAAGCTTCTTTTCGTTATTCAATAAAACAGCAGACTATGGTAGATTAAAACAAAAAGGAGAACCGGATGATGAATAAAACAGCTATTGTGACTGGTGCTAACAGCGGTTTCGGAAAGCTCATCACACTGCGCCTCGCTCGGCAAGGGTACACTGTGATTGCTGGTGTAAGACAGGAGGCCAATGCGAAAAAGCTTGCCGAAGAAGTAAAGAACGCTGCTTTATCCGAATCGATACATATTGAAGCATTAGATGTGACAGATACACAGTCCATTCAAGCATTTCAGAAAAGGCTTAATGCCTATGCTCCCATTCACCTGCTTGTGAACAATGCGGGAACGGCCTATGCTGGTTTTGCTGAAGAAGTGCCTGTTGATCAGTACCGCGAGCAATTTGAAGTCAATGTCTTTGGTGTGATGGAAATGACACAAGCAGTCCTTCCGTTGATGACGAGCGGTGCAAAAATATTCAATATGAGCAGTATCAGCGGACTCATGGGAATGCCCGCACTCTCTCCATATGTATCGTCAAAGTTTGCGCTAGAGGGCTATACAGAGAGTTTGCGAATTGAGCTGGCTACGTTCGGCATTCAAGCCGCTTTAATTGAGCCGGGTTCTTTCCAAACGAACATTTGGAACACCTCCATGAATGAGCAAATGACACCGCCTGCTGAAGGTTCTAAATACACAGCTATTTATCAAAAGATGATGTCCTATATAGAGGCGCAAAAAAACAACTATGGAGATCCCGGTGAAGTTGCAGAGCTTGTGGTTTCGCTTGCAGAGAAGAAGCGACTAAAGAAGCTAAGGTATCTTGTGGGGAAAGGTGTTCGGCTTTCATTCATAGCAAAGCAGCTCCTGCCTTGGAATGTATGGGAAAACATTATTTTACGGACACTATCCTCAAAAAAATAGGCACAAAAAAACAGGTGGATCGTTTATCCACCTGTCAGCGTGTAGACAAACCCTCGCATTCTTTGTCAGTCCTGCGCGCTGGTGCTCACGAATGACAAATTCGCTCCGCGCTAGTACTCGTCCTTCCTAGGGCTGCAAAGGTTTTCTATCACGCTGAAAAAAAGAAGACAAAGGGCTAAATAAAGTTCATTTTAGCCCTTTGTCAACAATCTAACAGGTGGATCATTTATCCACCTGTTTTCTTTTATTCGTTATCAGACTGCCCAAGGGTAATATCAAGATTTTTGTTCTTTCCATCACGGATGACAGTCATTGTCGTTTTATCGCCAATTTTTGTTTCTTTATAAAGGATTTCTTTCAGTTGTGAGCTGTTCGCTACATCTTTCCCTTTGAACTTGATGATGACATCGCCAGACTTCAAGCCTGCTTTTTGTGCAGGAGAGCCTTTTGAAACATCTTTTACATAGATGCCTTTACCGATTTGTTTATCAAATAGGCCAAGCGTATTTTCCTGATACGTTTCAGGGACTTGCTCAAGGTCAATCATTTGTACGCCAAGGTAAGGACGTTCGACTTTTCCATTTTTCAATAGCTGATCGACGATCGGTTTTACATCATTACTTGGGATCGCAAATCCAAGTGATTCTACTCCACTTTCGCTAATTTTCAAGCTGTTGATGCCGATGACTTGACCGTCTGTATTGATCAGCGGACCACCGCTGTTTCCAGGGTTAATGGCTGCATCTGTTTGAAGCACATTCATCTCAACGGTTCCAGATGATGTACTTGCTTCAACGGTACGATCGAGACCACTAATAATCCCTTCTGTTACTGTACCAGAGAACTGTGCACCGAGCGGGTTCCCGATTGCGATGACTTTGTCCCCAGCCCGAAGCTTAGAAGAATCTCCAAAGCTTGCAACTTTATCAATGCCGTCAGCGTTTATTTCTACGACAGCTAAATCTGTCATTACGTCACTGCCAACAAGCTTCGCATCTTTTGTTTTTCCATCGTATAGTGTGACCTTTAATTTATTGGCACCCTCGACTACATGGTTATTTGTGATAATGTATGCTTTTTTGCCATCTTTTTTGAAGATGACACCAGAACCCGTTCCAGCTTCTGCTTCAGTTGAATCACCGCTAAGACCGAACGAGTTTTGTGTAGATTGATAGTTTGAAACCCCTACAATCGTCGGCTCTAAATCTTCTACCATATCAGCAACATTCGTCGCATTGGTGATTTGTTTTGTTGAGAAATTTTCAGATGAAGCCGGTTCGCTTGATGCTGTTTGGGTTTGAGTGTTTGCCGCTGTATCTTGTGACTGCGGTAAAAGCGGTGTAATGCCAAGCACAAGACCGCCGCCAATAATCCCTCCTAGAATCGGGCTCAGCCATGCAGCCTTCCGTTTTTTCTCCTTTTTAGACGAACGGTCATCAATCACTTGAGGAGATCCGTTTGTCATTCTCTCTTGAGAGGCAGATGCTTCGTTTTCATGATGGTGAAAAACGAGTTCTTTCTCTTTTTCTGGTTCTTCTATTTGTTTCTCATTCTCTTGATGTGTGTTTTCTTGATCATTCATCTTTTTCTCTTCATCTTCTCTTCGGAAATCCATCGCTTGCACTCCTTTGCATCATTTTCATGAAATGCTTCATTCATATGTCTAGACAGGACGCATGTCCCCTTAATGGTAACGTCATTGAAAAATTCTTTATGACAATATGTCAAATTATATAATACTTATTCATAGAAAAAAAGCAAGGTGTGCACATTGGTGAAAAGCACCTATTCATTAGCCTTTTGTCTATGCCCTTTTTTCCCTTGAGCTTATCATAAACAAACATTATGGGATAATGATGAGAAGAATATGTGAAATTGTGAAAAAAGCGTGTGATTGTTGACATGCCGCCTTTGTATCCCGTTATAATGACGATGAGAGGATGTGGAAGACTTTGTCGTACACCATTTATTTAGTTGAAGATGAGCAGAATTTAAATGAATTGTTGACCAAATATTTAGAGAGTGAAAATTGGAATGTTTCCTCTTTTTTAACCGGGGAAGCGGCACGCGAGGCAATGAACAAGCCGCCGCATCTATGGATTTTAGATATTATGCTGCCTGATACAGACGGCTACACACTCATTAAAGAAATCAAAGCAGCCTCGCCTGACGTACCGGTCATTTTTATTTCGGCACGTGATGCAGATATTGATCGTGTGCTTGGCTTAGAACTCGGAAGTAGTGATTATATTGCGAAACCCTTTCTTCCTCGCGAGCTAATTATCCGCGTGCAAAAGCTGCTGGAGCTTGTATATAAAAACAGTGACACACCGCAGCAAAGCGTCACACCCGTTTCTTCCTATATCATCCATGAGGACGTAAGAGAGGTGTATGAAGGAGATCAGCTGATTAACTTAACGTCTAAGGAATTTGATTTGCTGCTTTTATTTACCCATCATCAAGGGCATGCCTTTTATCGGGAAGATATCCTCGTCAAGATCTGGGGGCACGATTACTTCGGGACAGATCGTGTGGTCGATGATCTTGTCAGACGGCTGCGCAAAAAAATGCCTGACTTAAAAGTCGAGACCATTTATGGATTTGGTTATAGGATGCTAAAGGGATGAAGAACAAACCGCTCGCTTTTCAAATTTGGGTTGTGATCTCTGGCATTTTGCTCACAATCTCAATTGTCCTGATCATTCTATTTTCCAATACATTACGTAATTTCTTCACAGATGAAATTTATAAAAATATCGAAAATGAACAGCAAGTGTTAACAGAATACCCTCTGAATCGAGACGGCTCACCAAAGTCGACACCGGAAAACCGCTCAGTTCAGCACATTCTGATTCCGTCAGATGAATTAAATCAAATGGCTCAGTTTTTCCCGCATGCTTTTATTGAAAAAGTGCAGTCCTTTGTTAAAAAACAAAAAAGCGCAACAAAACGCTATTCGGAAGAAGTGAATGGCCAGCACATCTTTTTTGTGATCAAAAAAGTCTCAACAGGTAATACACAATATATTCTCTTGTCATATGCACCAGATTCTTATCGAGATGATTTGTCCTTTACGCTGTTTAAACAGCTGATATTCATCTTAGGATCGGTTATTTTACTAAGCTGGATTCCGTCAATTTGGCTCGCCCGCTACTTATCACGTCCAATCGTCGCATTTGAAAAGCACGTCAAGCGCATTGCACAAGAAGACTGGGACGATCCTGTGATTGTTGACCGGCAAGATGAAATCGGCAAACTGGGGCATACGATTGAAGAAATGAGACAACAGCTCATTCAAAAGGATGAAACAGAACGAACGCTTTTGCAAAATATATCACATGACTTAAAAACACCTGTGATGGTCATCCGCGGTTATACGCAGTCCATTAAAGATGGAATTTTTCCTAAAGGAGATCTTGAACAAACGGTGGAAGTCATTGAAGGCGAAGCGGAAAAGCTTGAGAAGAAAATCAAAGATTTGCTGTATTTAACAAAGCTTGATTATTTATCAAAACAACATCCGGCGCATTCTCCCTTCCTTGTGAGTAATACAATGCTGGAAGTGGTTGACCGTTTACGCTGGTCAAAAAATGAATTGCAGTGGAACGTGGACTTAGATGATGAGGCTACACTTGAAGGCGATCCAGAACAATGGAGCAAATTATTTGAAAATGTATTAGAAAATCAACTTCGCTACGCAAAAAGTAAAATTGATATTCATATGAAGCAGGAAGAGGATCAAATTCGCATCGTCATTCGTAATGACGGTCCTCCAATTGAAGAACACATGCTATCCAGCCTATACGAACCTTTTAGTAAGGGAAAAAAGGGCGAATTCGGCATTGGATTAAGCATTGTCAAACGAATTCTTTCAATGCATCAAGCGTCTATATCAATTGAAAATGATGAACTAGGTGTACGCTATACGATCACTGTTCCAAAGAAGAGGCTGTAGGTTTTAAACCGCAGTCTTTTTTAGATGAATGAATACCCATTAAAATCACGGTATGTGGCTTTGATCTTCTTGCCAGCTTGATACATCCATTTCTTTTCAATGGTTGTCTCTTTCGGCATTTTGACTTTTTCTACTTGAATTCCTTTTGCTTTCAAGCGTCTAATCATATCATCGATTTCTCTCATGGAACATCATCCTTTCACATATTTTGACCAGTTGGTCACCTTACTTTATAATATAAAGAATTACACTGTAAAAAACAAGTTACAATCTGATTAATTTTTGAAAACTTTTGTCGTTTATGACCGATAAGTCACATCTCTTTGCGCACGTTTCCTAAGACATTTGTCGCTCGGTAAGAAAGGATGACATTCATATTGAAAAAGAAAGAAAAAATGATCATTGAGGCTGGTATGAAGTTATTTGCCAGCAAAGGCTATAATACAACGTCTGTTCAGGAAATTGCGGATGAATGCCACATGTCAAAGGGTGCGTTTTACCTTTATTTCAAATCGAAGGAAGCACTGCTTATTTCGATCTTGCATTACTATTACGATAAGGTATTTACCCGGATTCATGAGGTTCAAACAGAAGGCGGAACACCAAAAGAAGCCTACCGGAAACAGCTCACTGTCTATTACGATAATATTTTGCAGCAAAAAGATTTTATTAAAATGCAGCTAAGCGACAGGGCGCTCCCATTGAATGAAGAAACGCAGCAGCTCGCAAAGCAAATTCGACTTGCGACGATTCAGCTGCACATTGATAACATGAAGCAAGTGTATGGAGATGCAGCCATTCCTTATATGGCTGATCTATGTTTAACGATCGAGGGCATGAGTCACGTTTACTTTGAGCTGGCCATTTTATATGATTTTCAGCTCGAAGCAGAGGAGCTTGCCGCAACAATGATTCACCGTATCGATGATCTAATGGGCGGTATGACGAAGCGCAATGACCCTCCGCTCATTTCTGTGGACCAAGCAAGCGACTGGTTCGGTCCTATTTATGAACGGTCATTTGACCCGCTCACAGACTCTCTATTAAAAGAATTAAGAGAGCTGGCAGAAGATCATTATGAAGTGAAAGACGAGCCAGATTTATTTGAAGCGCTTGGCATTTTAGAAAACGAGTTAAACAAACAAAAACCAAGACAAGTCATCGTCAAAGGCATGCTTTACCAATTGAAATTATACACACCGCTTCAGCCAGTCTCCAGCTCCTTATTACGCATTCTAAAAGAAGATCATTTATAAAACCTAGGGCGAGCCCTGGGTTTATTATTGTGACAAAAACAAACAATCAAACTTCTTTTCTGTGATTTCAAGGGAGTTTCCATTAAAAAAACCAGAGGCACAGAGGCCTCTGGTGTCTTATTTTGCTTTTGGTGTCACCATTTCTTCTGGTTTCACAAACTCTTCAAACTGCTCTTCTGTTAATAGTTCTAATTGAAGTGCAGCTTCTTTTAGCGTTAATCCTTCTTTGTGCGCAAGCTTTGCAATTTTCGCTGCATTTTCATATCCGATGTGCGGGTTGAGTGCCGTCACAAGCATCAATGAATTGTTTAGGTTTTTCTCGATCGTTTCTAGGTTTGGTTCAATTCCAATGGCACACTTGTCATGGAATGAGTTCATACCGTCAGCAAGCAATTCAACTGACTGCAAGAAGTTATAGATGATGACCGGCTTAAATACATTCAGCTCAAAGTTTCCTTGGCTGGCAGCAAAACCGATCGTTGCATCATTCCCCATGATTTGTGCGGCAACCATTGTTAAAGCTTCACTTTGAGTTGGGTTGACTTTTCCTGGCATAATGGAGCTGCCTGGCTCATTTTCAGGAATGATCAATTCACCAATTCCGCAGCGAGGACCACTTGCAAGCCATCTCACATCATTGGCAATTTTCATTAAGTCCGCTGCAAGTGCTTTAAGTGCACCGTGTGCATATGTGATTTCATCATGGCTTGTCAGCGCATGGAATTTGTTTGGTGAAGAATTGAAAGTTTGACCTGTTAACTGGCTGATTTCTTCTGCCACGTATTTGCCAAACTCAGGATGTGCGTTGATTCCTGTACCAACAGCTGTTCCGCCAATTGCAAGTTCTCTCATTTTTTCAGTAGATTCTAAAATCATTTCTTTTGAACGATCAAGCATGTACACCCAGCCGCTAATCTCTTGGCCCACTGTAAGTGGTGTTGCATCTTGCAAATGCGTACGGCCAATTTTCACGATCTCTTGGTATGCTTTTGCTTTCTCATCAAGAGTCGCTCTTAACTGATCAATCGCAGGCAATAGCTTTTTGTACACAGCTAATACAGCTGCCACATGCATAGCCGTTGGGAATGTATCATTTGAACTTTGGCTGCGGTTGACATCATCATTCGGGTGAATGCTGAATTCACTATTTTTATCTTTCAAGTAAGCAGTTGCTCTATTTGCAACGACTTCGTTCATGTTCATGTTACTTTGTGTTCCACTTCCTGTTTGCCATACAACAAGCGGGAAATGCTCGTCATATTTTCCACTGATGATGTCATCACATACAGCAGCAATCGCTTCTGCTTTTTCACTTTCTAAGTTGCCAAGACGTTCGTTGGCAATCGCTGTGCTACGTTTCAAAATTGCAAACGCATTCACAACTTCCTTTGGCATTTTCTCAGAACCGATTTTGAAATTTTCTTTGCTTCGTTGTGTTTGTGCACCCCAGAACTTGTCCTGTGGCACCTTGATTTCGCCCATTGTATCTTTTTCGATTCTAAATTCTGTCATTATGTATCCCTCCATAGCTTCATCACTCATCTCTATTCTATACAAAAAACGAAAATCCTTTAAGCGTTTTCAATTAAAATTTTATCTTTATTTTAATTTTAGTTCAATATAAACACGAACATCTTTGGAATATTTGTATTTCGGATTGGTTTTTCCGTAATCTTTTGACGTATAAGTCACCTCATAATGCTTGTCAAACGACTGTAGAATACGGTCGATCTCCTCTTTTGTTCCTGCTAAACGAATTTGCGCCATCTTCTTTCCTCCAACACCGTGATTCTTTCATATACCACAAAATAATGTAACACAGAATATTGTTTTTTCAAGCAGGTAATGCTAAGAAAAAGAAATTGAGGCGGGTGATCCATTTGAATCAAACTCCATTGAAAGAGCACTTATACGATAATCTCTCTGTCATTCTCCCTCAGTTAAAGGACATGGATGATTTGATCCATGATAAAAAAACATTACCTCATGGTCAGGTTGTTTATTATTTATATATTAAAGAAATGAACGAAGCGATGCAGATTCAAACCTTCTTAAAGCTACTATTGCAAGATCATGCCTCTCTAACAAAAGAGAAGCTAGAATCCAATTTATCGATGATGACTACCCGTACGGTAAAAACCTCTGAAGAGCTAGTAGATGCTATTTTCCAAGGACATTGTGTCGTACTGATTAACGGATTTCAGCATGCTTATATTTTAGAAACACACGGAACGAAGAAACGCAGTTTAGGAGATGCTACATCTGAAACCGTCGCAAGGGGGCCAAAAATTGGCTTCATTGAAGATTTAAACACGAACTTGGCTCTCGTCAGACAACGTTTGAAAAACCCTGATCTCAAAACAGTAGATATGAAAATCGGCGAAAAGAAATACACCCAGGTATCCATCATGTACATTGACGGTATCGTTGAGCCCCCTGTTTTAAAAGAGGTAAAAAAGCGTCTCAAACAAGTCACGATTGATGATATTCAAGACTCTGGCGTTCTTGAGGAGCTCATTGAAGACAATGTGTATTCTCCTTTTCCGCAAATTCAAAACACAGAACGGCCTGATAAAGTGGCATCTGCTTTAAACAATGGACGTGTCGCCATATTTGTCGATCATTCGCCTTTTATCTTAATTGTGCCTGCTTCCCTAGCAACGATTATGCAGTCACCTGATGATTATTATGAAAGGTGGATCGCTGCCTCTCTTATTCGTTTGCTACGTTTTACGTCCATCTTTCTCACATTGTTTTTATCAGCCATTTATATTGCCCTTGTGTCCTTCCATCAAGGTCTTTTGCCCACAACTTTAGCTATTTCCATCTCAAGCACACGAGAGAATGTCCCCTTTCCTCCTATTGTGGAAGCACTCATCATGGAAATGACCATTGAGCTGCTGCGAGAGGCTGGGTTAAGGCTTCCTAATCCACTTGGACAAACAATCGGACTTGTGGGCGGTGTTGTCATTGGGCAGGCAGCCGTACAAGCCCATATCGTCAGCTCCATTATGGTCATTATTGTCAGCGTCATTGCACTTGCATCCTTTACCTTTCCTCAATATGGAATGGGGATATCATTTCGTGTCCTTCGCTTTGTATCCATGTTTACTGCAGCTGCATTCGGTTTATATGGACTTGTCCTGTTTATGCTCGTCTTACTCACTCATTTGACAAGACAAAAAAGCTTTGGCACTCCATATTTTTCACCAGATTTTGTGTTCAGTTATAAAAATGAGGACAATTCCATCATCAGATTGCCTTTGAAAAATCAAAAGAAAGGGGAACGACATGGTCAATCATAAAGAGTCGATCACAAGCTATCAGGCAAGTGCCATTATCGCCAATACCACGCTAGGCGCAAGTATGATGATTCTGCCAAGATCAATGGCTCAAACTGCGCCTACACCTGACGGCTGGATTGCACTCTTACTCATGAGTGTGATATACATTGTGTTCATTTTTGTCAATGTGCTCATGATGAAAAAGGTCTCCTTTTCTTCCTACTATGACTATACAAAAGAAGGACTTGGGAAATGGATTGGCTCACTTGCCAACCTGTTGATTATTATTTACTTTCTCGGCGTTGCCAGCTATGAAGTACGAGCCATGTCTGAGATGGTAAAATTCTTTCTACTTCAAAACACACCTGTAGCCGTGACGATGATCAGCTTTATTTTGGTTGGTTTTTACCTTGTGATTGGGGGGATTGGTGATTTTGCCCGGCTGTGCCCTTTTTTTCTGATTGTCACACTCATCATCTTATTTGTAGCCTACGGACTTAGTGTACAAGAGTTTAAGCTCGATAACCTACGGCCAGTTTTAGGAGAGGGCTTTTCCCCTGTTTTCAATTCCTTGAATGCTTCGGCCATTTCGTTTGTCGGCATTGAAATGATGCTTTTCATGCCTGCCTATATGAATACGCAAAAACACACTTTTGCATATGGCTCCATCGGCTTTTTGATTCCTGCGATCATCTATATTTTCACCTATATTCTTGTGGTTGGTGCGCTCACGGTGAAAGAAACGGCGACTCTGACGTGGCCGACCATTGCCTTATTTCAATCATTTGATATTCAGGGGATTTTTATTGAACGGATTGAATCCTTTTTGCTGATTGTTTGGCTTGTCCAGCTTTATACGAGCTTTGTAGGATATACGTTTTTTGCGGCAGTGGGGGTCATCAAATTGACTAAATTCCCAAAAAAAATCGCACTTGCCTTGATGGGCATTGTGATCTTCTTTGCCGCTCTTTTCCCAAAAGATGTTGATACGGTCCGAGACTATTTAACCTACGTAAACAACTTGTTCTTTCTTCTATTTGGTATACTCCCGTTTCTTTTATTTATCATCGTATTTTTCAAAAGGAGGCGGAAAACAGCATGAAAAAGAAAGCGGTTCTTGCGCTCTTCTCACTGATTCTATTATGCGGGTGCTGGGATAGTACAAATATCGAGGAGCTCAACATGGCAATTGGATTTGCTGTAGATAAAGGAGATAACGGACATAAATTGAAGCTGTCTATGCAGGTGCTCGTTCCGCAAAAAATTGAGCAAGAATCAAGCGTGAAAGATCCGACGAAGATTATTGAAACAAGCGGTGATTCCATACACCAAATTTTTCGTACGACGGCCCTAAAAACACACCGCATTTTTGCTCAGCAGCTGAGGGTTTATTTGTTTTCTCAAGACCTTATCAATGAAAATAATTTCGATTTGGTCATCAATCAATTCATTCGAGACAATGAAACACGAAGAGGAAGCCTTGTCTTTATGGCTTCTGAGAAGCCTGGAGATATGCTGAAAATCAATGACGACGGGCAGCCTGCGGCTTCCACCTTATACGATATTTCTTCGAATACAAAAACGACCATTCGTATGTTAAAGCCCGTTTCATTAGGAGATATTTCTTCTGCTATGCAAAACAATGTATCTTTTGCTGTTCCGAAAGTCAGTGTAGATCAAGGGAAATTAATGCTCGACGGTGCCTCTATTATTAAAAACAAACGATTTCTCACCAACATCTCTCCGTTAGCCGTGCAGTCATACAATCTATTAACTGGGGACGGAAAAGGCGGAGTCGTTGATTTTAAATATGCTCACAGCATCTATTCTTTTGAGATATTTAAACTAAAACACAACATTGAAACGAATAAAACAGCCAGCGGAAGATATCAATTTAATGTGTCAGTGAAGCTTGATGGAAGATTGTCTGAGGATTGGAATGAGCGGGAGAACGCATTTAATGAAAAGTATCTTCAAGAAATTGAGCGTGCAGTGGAGCGTCGATTAGAGAAAGATACAAAAGATTTCATTGAGGAATTACAGCACGAGATCAAAGCAGATATTTGCGGGTTTTCTCAAAAAGCAAGCATTGCATATCCGAAGGACTTTCGAAAAGAAGCGAAACATTGGGATGACATCTTTAGTGAATCGGATATTCGTTACAAGGTAAATGTGAAAATCCGTGACTTCGGGACTAAGGGCGCAACACAATCCTTATAGAGTATGTTAAAATAGTAAGAAAAAAAGGGTGTCAATCATGAAACGAGCTTTACTTTCGGCCGGCATTCTATTTTTGATTCTAGGAATACTTCTGTTAGTCGTGGTATTCATGCAATCAAAAGAAGATTTCTTCATTGAAGCCGACAGCTTTTCAAGCACATTTTTGATCGTGATTTATTATGGACAAACCCCTGCGCTCCTTCTGATTGGAGGCGGTTTATTTGTTGGACTTTCACAGATCATTGATTTGCAAGAGAAAAAAGCGGCAGTGGCAAAGGAAAGCGTCAAACTGCTTTCCGAGATGAAGAAAACCCTAGAAGACAAATCGGCCGAGGAGCAGGAGGCTTTTCCAGTTCCTGAGCTCCATCAACTATCCGAACGTCCGATCACAGGACAGAAGGACTAACTTTGCGCATGTTCTAGCAGCTTTCATTTGAAAGCTGTTTTTTTATTGAATCAGCTTATGGCGGTGTGCATACACGGCTGCTTGTGTGCGGTCTTCTACATCAAGCTTGGAAAGAATGTTGGTAATGTGCGTCTTGACTGTTTTGATGGTAATAAACAATTCCTCAGCAATGACCTTATTCGACTTCCCATCTGCAATCAGCTTTAATATTTCCATTTCTCTTGCGGTTAACGAATCGTGCAGAATGGACCCATTTGATGAATGGCGGAGTTTGTTCATGACCTTTCCAGCTACTTTTGATTCAAGCCTTGGTTCGCCGATACTCGCAGACCGAATGGCATCAGCAATTTCTCCTGCCTTTGATGTTTTTAAAAGATAACTTAAGGCACCAGCCTCAATCACTGGATAGACTTTATCATCATCAATGAAGCTTGTCAGTACAATAATCCGGGCATCCTCCATTTCCTGACAAATTCTTTTCGTTGCTTCGATGCCATCCATTCCTTCCATGACAAGATCCATTAAAATCACGTCTGGCTTTAATTCAATCGCTAGTTCTACACCTTTTTGTCCATCTGACGCTTCACCGATGACTTCAATATCCGCCTGTGCCTCTAAAAAAGCAGCAAGACCCATTCTCACCATTTCGTGATCGTCAATTAAAAGCACTCGAATCATCGAACGTTCTCTCCTTTTCCTTCATCAAAAATGGGAACCTTCACATCAATTTGTGTGCCTTTTCCCTCAAATGACATAATCTCTGCGACACCGCCTACTTCACTTGTTCTTTCTCGTATCGATTCAAGTCCGTAGGAAGCAGTCTTCACATGATCTGTTTGAAAACCGATCCCGTTGTCGATAATTTTCAGCTGAACTTGACGATTTCGAATGAGCAGACGCACTGTCACCTTTGTTGCCTTCGCATGCCTAAACACATTGGAAAGAGCTTCTTGCACAATTCGGAACAGATGGTCCTCCACCCCTTTAGACAGCGGCGCATCATCTTCTATTTCCCAATCAATATCAATTGGCTGCTTTGCCTGAAATTCATTGAGCAGCTCAATCAAGCCTTTTTTCAAGTCTTTTCCTTCAAGGGTGATCGGTCTTAAATGCAGAAGGAGTGCACGCATCTCATTTTGTGCATCGCCAGCCATTCGTTCCACAAGACGCATTTGCTTTAAAATCTTTTCATCCTTTTCCTTCATACCTTCAAGAATCGCGGACGTCATCATCGAAATGGCGAATAGCTGCTGGCTGACTGCATCATGCAGCTCACGTGCTAGACGCTGACGCTCTTCAGAGACAACCGATTTTTTCATTTGAACCTGCCATTCAGCTCGCTCATTTGAGAGCTTTTGTAAAGAGGCTACTTGCCCTTCTACTCGTTTCGCCATTTCATTTAATTGATCTGCCGCCAAACCAATTTCATCATCACCTAAAGAAGGCAGTCTATACGCAAAATTTCCATTTTCAAATTTCAAAATCGACTCCACAAGCTGATCCAGCCGCTTCTTATGCTGATAGCCAAACACGTGCCCTGCTGATACACCAATGGCAAGACTAATAATGAGTAAAATACAAAAAAACGGGATGCCGAACCACCGCGTAGACAGCAAAATCATGGGATCAAGCTGGTAATACAAAAACATCGGGAGTGTCGTCATGATGACAACACCAAGCGAGATACCGACTGCCAGACGAACAGATTGCCACTGGATGCCTAAATGCAGTTTTCTCATAAGTACCTCACATCCACATCCCCAATCAATAGAGAAATGGAGATTTTCACTTTTCGCTTGCTCTCATCATAATCATTTGTCATGACATACACTTTACTGCCGAACCCGCTTCTTTTTTCATCAATGATTTTCATATCACCAATTGCAGCCGAAGCACTCACACACACTTCAATATCCTGCGGTACGTAAATATCGACATCTCCGATGAGCCCGCTAATGACGATGGTGCTTTCTTCCTCTGCAATGATGGCCTTTGATAAGTCAATTTTGACGTCGCCAATAAAACCTGAAATGGTCAAATCACTTAATTGAAATGGCTTTTTCATCAGCCTGACTTCACCGATAAAGAAATCATGCTCTTTGCGCGGCTTTGTCTGGCTTTTTGTTTTCTTCTGATCGCCCTCTTTTTCAAGATTGACTTTCAATGAAGACTTCCCATCGTCTGAGGTTTCCTTTTTATCCACATCAAAAACAGGTTTGTTTTTCAATAAACGATAACCCGCATAGATCAAAAAGGCAGCAAATAAATACCCAGTCAAACTAAACGTGATATTTAGCAGAAACTTCAAGAAGAGAAAGCCGGCAAAAATATAGGATACCGAACCGAGCCAACGTTTGGATCGTGAGTGCAGCCAATAACCAGCTAGAGCAAAAAACACTGGCCAAAATAGGTCTGCCCCAATCCCAATAATTTTGAGAAAAAGATTAATACCGAAAATCACCACAATGATGCCTAAAATTTGATTTCTAGAAAAACGCAGTTGACTCGCCTCCTTCCTTTTTACGTTTGTTTACCGCAATTTTAAGTTTCCGCTTGTCATCTCAATATCGACTAAGTGTGTCCCTTTCCCATGCGTGCCTGTAAAACCTCGGCCTTCACTATCCGCTTGGTCAAAATCATACGAATGATCAATACGTCCACTCGTTTTTTTCACTTGGACTTTGAAATCTCCCTCATCTGGCAAGTTAAATTTCGCACTGCCTGATGTCATGTGAAAGTCGACTGGCGCCTCAATTGTATCAAAGCTTGCTGTCATCCTGCCGCTTGTCATGCCTAATTGCAGCTTTCCTTTTACATCTTGAATATCAGCACGACCAGAAGTGGCACCAATATCACTTTCCTTCGCATCAATATGAGACACTGAAAGTCTGCCAGAAGTCGCTTTGATTTCCACACGATTTGCTGAGAAATTCTCAGCTGTGAGGTTTCCGCTCGTTGATTTGAGCGTCACATCTTGAAGTGACAGCTTTCCTTCGCCATTTACTTCGCTCACACCGACTCCACCTGTTATTTTCACATTTTTATGATAATCTGTTGGAATTTTGACTAAGAGCTCTCCTTTTTCAAATGCAGAGAAAAACAAAAATCCTTTATTTTCAGCACGGACTTTGAATGTTCCGCCTGTTTGTTCCGCATACATTTTCCCTTTTCCATTCACAACCATCACAGAAATATCCGAACGATCTTCCGGCTTCACCTTGATGCGAAATCCAGAAAGAGAGATATCTAATTGTTCAACCTCATCCTTTTTCGCTGAAGCTGTTGTGACCGCTTTATCACGAGAAAAGCTCAAATGAAAAAGATCTCCATTTTTGAAAAGCATCCCAATCATCAAAAAAACACCAACAATTATACAAATTAGACCAATGAACCGTTTCATCATTATCATCCCTTTATCCTTTGACCTTTTTATTATAAGGAAAAGCGAAACAGAAAGAAATCAAATAACGGAAGAAAAATCCTGTTTTTCTTCCGATTTGACACATTTCCATTAGTTTGCCGTCTGTTTCTCAGGCTGCTTTGATCGTTTAAGCTTTTGCCATTCCTTTTCAACCTCATCGGCGTAATCAAGATGAGCATAAGCACCCTGATCGGCAAATTGTGCATAGCTGCCCGCCTTTGTCTCCATTTCCTCTATACGGTTCTCCATGCGTAGAAATTCTTTATAAGCACTTTCACTATCAACCTTATTCATAGATTCATTCATATGCTGCTTTGCCTGTGCGGCATTGGCTCTTGCAATCAGCGCTTGCTTCTTGTCTTTAACATCACGCAGCTTTGTTTCTAGATGCTGCAACTGTTCTTTCAGCTCTTTCAGCTGTTTAACAGACTGCTGATAGGCTTCATGATATTCGTTGTGCTTTTCTTCAAAATACTTCATTTCAGTCAGTGCTTTCCGTGCAAGTTCTTCTTCTCCTGCATCAAACGCCAGCTCCGCCTGTTTCTTTCGCTTATCAGCAAATTCTTCTGTTTCTTCTGCTTTTCTCAAGAAACCTTGCTGAATGGTTTGCTGTTTGATGATCGCATGCTTCGCTTTAGCAATATCGTCTTCCATATCACGAACATATTGATTCAGCATGACACGCGGATTCTCCAATTTATCTAAACCTTCATTGACTGTTGCAACAAACATATCACGTACTCTTCTTAATACCATTTCATATTCCTCCCTTTATTTTTTCTTTAAAAAGTCTTCCCATTCTTGATCAAATGTCGTGTGCATAGATTCTTCCATGTTCGGTGCCGTGTTTGGCTTCATATAGGATGATCTGCCTGATGATTCCTTTGCAGATTCACCATTGATCATCTTCCAGCCAAAGTAGAGAAGTACTCCAGCAAATGCGATTCCGAGTAAAAATGGCAGCGACTGCACGACGAACAATACACCGATAACAGAGAGAATGACCCCTGTTGTTTTACTGCCTTTATCATATTTTTTGACACCTACATAAATGAGCCACGCCCCAATCAAAATCGGGATCAGCCCGCCCAATGAACCACCAAAGAAGATGGATAAACCGATAAACATCAGGATTGAACCAATGATGGTTTTACTTGTGATTTTCATCATCATGCCTCCTTTCTTGCTCCTTGCTTTAACTATAGTCAAAAAAGGAAGCCGGCAAAACGTGTCGCAGATTGATCTTTGATTGCGACCAGAGTCGTAACATGGCTCAGACTGACTGGTTGAATCAAACAAAAAACACTCTTCGAAAAGAAGAACATCACCATGAAGACAAAGCCGCTCACTTATTTACCATTTCTAGCTCTTGTGAGTGCTAAACGTATGGTAAAATCACAAAATAAGTAGTATATAGATTAAATCAATAGGCAGGTGTCGTACATTGATCAATAGAGATCAACTAGCTGATCTATTTGCTAGTCATTCTTTTCACATACAAGAAATCTATCGTTTAGTCATCCAGCCCCATAGTACATTAAGTGAATTTAAGACAGAAAGTGCTGGCTTTCTTTTCAGCATTCGCGGAGAAGCTAGACTGAATATCAATGGAAAAAGCTACGATTTGCAGCCAGGATCTGTCATGCATGTAACCCCAGGATGCCAGCTTGCCTTGCAGGTAATCAGTCAATCAGAATACGAATACCATTCACTTTTTTATCATTTGAATTGTGATAAGAGATCTGACTGTGACAATGCTTTCAAGCTGGAAACGGGAGCAAATCCGAGAATCATAGAAATACTCACCATGCTCCATCAAAATATCCATACACCTGGTGGGATGGGAAAACTTCGAGTCAAAGAATTATTTTTGCGTCTCCTATATCAAATTCTAATGGGCTGTAAGCAGAAAGATAGCTCTCCTAATGAAAGGGTCATCTATGAAGCTGTCGCTTATATTAGAGGACAATATATGAATCCATTAACACTTCAGGATCTCGCTGAATTGTGCGATATGAATCCCAAAAGCTTCTCATACTTTTTTCACAAATATACCGGACTTCACCCAATTGACTATGTGATCCAGTATCGTATGGAAAGAGCGCGTGAAATACTGAAGACAGGCAATATTCCGATAAGTGATGTTGCTATGACTGTCGGTTACCCTAATCCGCTCTATTTTAGCAGAGTATTTAAAAAGAAATTCGGAGTGCCACCTAGCGCATATACCTTTAAATAAATCTGTCGTATTTCTTCTCAAAACGATGGATGTCAGCCTCATTCCTTAGAGGGCTTTTACAGCTCTCTATGAAACAACCAGCCTAACTGCCTCAGAAATTGAAGTCGATCAAGAGCATCTCTCTTCTGTCAGCCTGATTAGATAATAATGCATGTGATATTCGTTATTTGTGTATTCGCATTTCACGAGGTCCTTGCTATACTATCAAGTGATAATGATTATCAATATCAATTATTGTTGAGTGATATTCAGCAACGACAGGGAGGCAGATGATGTGAACAAAAAAAGGCAGCTTTGTATCGGATTGTCCTTGTCAGCGACCTGGCTGAAGGGAAAAGGCTGGCAGCATCCAAACAGCATGGTAGAACACTTATTCTCAACCAACTTCTACGTCGAGCTTGCAAAGAGAGCAGAGATGGCCAAGCTTGACTTTCTTTTTAAGCCGGATGCGTTGGTCCTCCACATAGAGTCATTGGATCACTCCCCTGGCTTTGGAGGTCTTGATCCAACGGTTCTACTTGCTTCGCTTGCACAGGAGACGAATCAAATTGGACTTGTTTCAACCGCTTCGACTACGTTCAATCCTCCATATGTAGTCGCAAGACAAATTCAATCCTTGCACTCGATCAGCAATGGACGTGCCGGCTGGAATATTGTCACTTCGATCGACGGAGCCGATAATTTTAGCCATTCACCCATGCCATCATCAGAGGAACGATATAAGAAGGCGATGGAATTTACGGATGTTGTACGCAAGCTTTGGGAGAGCTATCCAAACGAGGCGCTACTCATCAATCGAACGACAGGACAATTTGCTGACAAGAAGAGAATTTCTTCTATTCAACATGAGGGGCATTTCTTTCATATTAAGGGTCCGCTCAATGTGCCGGCCCATCCGTCAGGAACCATTCCTTTGTTTCAGGCAGGCGCTTCGGAAAAGGGGCGTGATTTCGCCGCTTCAACTGCAGATGCGATGTTTGCATCCACCCCTGATATGACCTCAGCTATTCAATTACGGAAAGACTTGAGGAGAAGAGCATGCAAGCATGGCCGCCAGCCGGATGACATCCGTGTGCTGCCTGGCTTGTACTTTTTTTTAGGAAAAACACGTGATGAGGCGCATGAAATGTATAGAGAGGCGCATTCCCATCTAAGCACTGCACAAGGTTATGCAGCCATTCAATCGATTCTAGGTCTCGATATTCGCCATCTCCCTTTAGATCAACCCGTTCCTGCCAATATGCTGCAAGGATTGGATGAGCAGGTACGCAGTCAGACCCATGCTGATTTGCTGCGCAGGTTGATTGTACAAACGCAGCCTACCGTAAGAGAACTACTCTCTAGGCCTGAGGTCATTGGATCGGCACACTGGTTAATCGTGGGAACAGCTGAGGATGCACAGAAAGAAATAACCAGATGGTTTGAAACAGGTGCTTTAGACGGATTCATTGCACTTCCGGGCTCAGTACAATCACTAGAATTATTTTTTGACGAATTGGTCCCTTTACTTGTCCAACATGGCTTGTTTAGGAGTGAATATACAGGATCCACCTTGCGTGAACATATGGGGATGAAGTAAAGCACGACCACAATAGACAGTTTGAGAGGAGTTTTGAAAAGATGAATAAAAAATTAATGATCATCGGCTTCATTTCCTTATTGATGCTGATCATGGCGGCTTGCGGTGGCGGAGACAAACCTAAGCAATCAACTACGGCCTCCGGAAGCAAAAATACCGGAATTGAAGATTCAGGAGACGCTGCTACAAAAACAATAGAGTATCTTGGGAAAACGTATACCATCCCGAAAAAAACCGAAAAAATCGTCATTACTGGGGCGATGGAAGCGATGGAAGATGCACTTGTACTTGATGTTCATCCAACAGGGGCAATATCAGTAGGAGGAAAGTTTCCGAAACTATTTGCTTCGATCACAGGCGAGTCTGAATCAATTGGTGAAAAACAGCAGCCAAATTTTGAGAAAATATTAAAATTGAAACCTGACGTTATTTTAGGTTCCTCTAAATTTCAACAAGCCGTACTAAACAAGTTAGAGAAAATTGCTCCGACCATTCCAATATCCCATATCGCGACAAATTGGGAGGCTAATTTAGAGCTAATGGCCGATTTAACAGGGAAACAGACGAAAGCAGACAAAATCCTCACTCAATACAAAACAGATGTCAAAGACGCAAAAGCCTCGTTAAAGGAGAAGCTCAAGAATAAAAAAGTAGCCATCATTCGAATTCGGGGAGCACAAGCCTTCGTATATCCAGAAGATGTGTATTTCAATCCTGTCTTGTATAACGAATTGGGCCTTGCCGTTCCTCAACCGATTAAGTTGGCAAAGACGCAAGAAGCAATCTCTGTCGAGCAACTAGGGGAAATGAATCCAGATTATCTATTTGTACAATTTTCTACAGATGAAAATCAAGAGGCACAACAGGCATTTGATGATATGAAAAAAAATCCTGTTATTCAAAACATGACCGCCTTTAAAAAGGATCAGGTTTATATCAATGTAGTGAATCCACTTCTTGAAGGAGGACCTGCTTATAGCCGCATCCATTTTTTAGAAGTCTTGCAGCAGCAATTAGAAAATAAATGAGACTGCATCATAGGAATTCAAAGCATTTGGCTAGGGCATGGATCAGGTATGAAATCATGACTGTGTCATTTTTAAAGCAAAAGAAGCGAGGCGACGTGTGCGATGAAAGACATGGAAGTATATGATGTAACAATTATTGGCGGTGGACCTGCTGGATTGTTTTCCGCCTTTTATAGTGGATTGCGTGAAATGAAAACGAAGTTGATTGAATTCCAGCCAGTCCTCGGGGGAAAGGTTCATGTTTATCCAGAAAAAATGATCTGGGATATAGGAGGATTAACGCCTGTTCCAGGCTCACAGCTAATTGAACAGATTGTTACTCAAGGACTGACCTTTGAACCTAAGGTCGTACTCGGAGAAAAGGTTACCTCTATTTCTCAAGATGAAACAGGTCACTTTGTTCTCCACACTGCCTCCAATCAAAAACATTACTCCAAAACCGTCATTTTAGCTGTTGGAGGAGGGATCCTCAAGCCGATTAAATTAGATATTGAGGGTGCAGAACGATTCGAGGTTCAAAATTTGCATTATACGGTCAAATCCCTTGAACGTTTTAAAGATAAAACCGTGTTGATCTCAGGAGGTGGTAATTCAGCCATTGATTGGGCAAATGAGCTGGAGCCAATTGCCAAACAAGTGTATTTAACCTATCGGAAAGATGCCTTGAAAGGACATGAAGCTGAAATATCGCGCCTGAAAAACAGCTCTGTCCAATGTCTGCTTCATACCTCGATTGAAAAGCTCATTGCAGCAGACGATCATGAGCGGATTGAAACGGTTGTCCTCAGAGATCATCAGGACGAGGCCTTATTTGAGCTAGCAACAGATGAAGTCATTATTAATCATGGATACGAGCGAGACAAAGAATTACTTGCGAATAGTTCCATTAAGCTAGAACAGAAGGATTATTGGATTGCAGGAACTTCACTGAGTGAGACGTCAGTTCAGGGCATTTATGCAGCAGGCGATATTTTGCATCATGAAGGAAAATTGCATTTGATTGCTGGGGCTTTTCAGGATGCCGCAAATGCGGTAAACCAAGCCAAACAATACGTAATGCCCGATGCAGGTGCTCATGGGATGGTATCTTCGCACAATGACATATTTATTCAAAAAAATAAAGAGCTGATGAAGCATTTGTATACGAAATAAAGTGTTCATTGAACAAACGTGACTTGGAATTCCTTCTCTGCTAACAGAAGGAGGACGTTTAGCACTCTTCCATTTGAAGAGTGCTCAGATTGTTGACAAAGGGCTAAAATGAACTTTATTTTAGCCCTTTGTCTTCTTTTTTTCAGCGTGATAGAAAACCTTTGCAGTCTAAGTCTAGGAAGGAAGAGTACTGGCGCGGAGCGAATTTGACATTCGTGAGCACCAGCACGCAGGACTGCGGGCGAATGCGAGGGTTTGTCTACACGCTGAGCCCTCTTCCATTTGAAGAGGGTTTTTCCTCATTTAGACCGAAACACATGCGCACTTCGTTCATATTCAACATCTGCTTCACCGAGCCGTTGATTCACAATACGGGCGGCAGCAAATAAATAGTCGGATAGACGGTTCACATATATGAGCGTAACTGCTGGAATCTCCTCCTGCTTCGCAAGTGTCACAATATGCCGCTCGGCTCTCCTGACAACTGTTCGAGCCACATGTAAGAGGGCAGCGCCTTCCTGACCGCCAGGTAAAATAAATTTAGTCAGCGGTGCGGCTTCTTCTACATACACATCCATTCGCTTTTCAAGGACTGTCACAGATTCCTCTGTTAACTTGCCTTCTTTCGGTGGTTTCACCGCAGCCAAATCACCGCCGCAGTCAAACAGTTCATGCTGAATGACCATCAGCTCAGACAGAATATCTTGAAACAATTCGCCATGCTGCCTCAAGTTCGCCTGAGCAAGTCCAATCAAACTATTCGCCTCATCTAATGTACCGTACGCTTCTACTCTTGCGTCATCTTTATCAGCCCGCCCGCCAATCAAGCCTGTTTGACCTTGATCTCCGGTTTTTGTATAAAGTTTCATTGAGGTTCCCCCTTATCCATTGCTTGTTCCTTTTAGTATACCCTGAAGTGAATAGGATGTATTTATTTTACTAAAACCACTGTAATCTAAATGTAAATCATGAATCCCTAAACAAAAAAAGTGAACCAGCCGGTTCACTTTTTCATTGCATTCAATGTATGAAGAAGATGCTTCACTTTCAGTCTGACTCTTTCATGTAAATGTGCAGTATGCTCCTTTTCTTCTGCATTGGCAGCAGCGATACAAATATGATGTACCTGGATACTTGTCTCTTGTTTAATGAAGTGCATCAGCTCGCCCATTAGCTGGACAGACGCACCATCTGATATCGTTCCTTTCAGCACAAGCCAAACAGACAGCTCTCCTTCTTGATGCATCCCATAAAGAAGGACATCTTCATCATCATCTTCAGCGGCGTATTGCTTTGGCCCATCAGATTGACCAAGAAATAAATTCCCTTCCCCATCATCCAGCATGTCATGGAGTGCTTCAGTTCCCGTGCCAAGGGACCGTGTCCAAAAGAACCCCCCGCTTTTCTCATGTGATGAAAGGATGCGCAATGGCTGATGAGTAGAAAATGTCATTCCGTTTGCGCCATATGTTTTCCACCCATCCGCTAAGTTCAACCTTGAATGTTCAGAGATGGACGCAGGTTCAATCACCAGCTGAGGGTTTGCCCGCAGTGGATGTTGGAGAGGTGTTACATCTGTTTCATACACCCGGTTCACCCGTTCGGTGGTCAACACATGATGCGGCTCTCCCAGCATGTCCGTCTTTCCTTCATTCAGCAAAAGCAGACGGTCACAATACAAACTGGCAATGTTCACATCATGAAACACACCGATCACCGTTAAGTTAGAGGAAGCGGTCTCTTGTTTAATCAAATCGAGTAACTCTTTTTGATAGGCTAAATCAAGAAAACTGGTTGGTTCATCCAGCAATAAATAGTCAGGGCACTGAGCCAGTGCTTGAGCTAAGTAAACCCGCTGCTGTTCTCCACCGCTTAACTCATGGATGGATTGATCCTTAAATTGAGCAATATCTGTTTGGTCCATCACCTTGCTGACAATCTCGATATCTTCTTTCGTAACAGATTGCAGCCACCCTTTCTGATAAGGATAACGCCCAAACTGAACCGTTTCTTCCACAGTAAATGAAAAGGCCTGATCGGTCTTCTGTGGAAGAACCGCCAATTTTTGCGCAAGTGCCTTTGGCCGGTAGGATTGAACTGGATGGCCGCTTAGTGTTACTTGGCCGCTCTCAGGTGCTAAAATCCCTGCGATCATTTTAAGTAGCGTCGTCTTACCGCTCCCATTCGGACCAAGGATGCCGAGGAATTCCCCTTGCTCCATTTCAAAACTCACGCCGTGAATGACCTCTTTTTCACCATATCCTCCTCTAACTTCCTTCACTTGAATCATAGATGCGTCCCTCCTCTATATCTGCGGATGAGGATGATGCCAAAGACAGGTGCACCAATTAACGCCGTAATGATGCCAATTGGCAATTCAGTCGGTTCAATGATCGTACGGGAGAGCACATCTGCTAAAACGAGAAAGGAAGCACCATTCAGCATCGACAAAGGCAGCAAATGACGATGATCCGTAATGGATAAAAGACGGATAAAATGCGGAATCACCAGTCCTACAAATCCGATCGTTCCTGACACAGCCACCGCACTTCCAGTCAGAATCGAACCAGCAAGCAGCACCACATATTTGCTCCGTTTCACATGAACCCCTAACAGTTTTGCCTTTTCTTCGCCATATGTCATCACATTTAAATCTCTTCCCATCAGGATGAGTGCAAATGTACCAATGAGGAAAAAAGGAAGGAAAAGAGCAATATATCGCCAACCTCTCATAGACACACTGCCTAGAAGCCAATGAATAATCTCTTTTAAATCATCACCTGTTAACGCAATCATTAATGAAATGAGCGCTCCTAAAAAAGAGCTGAAGATGACCCCCGTCAAAATTAAAGAAGAAATGCTCATTCCTCTGTGAACCAGACGGGCAAAAAAGAGGACGAGACATAGTGTGACAAGCGCTGTTGTCATACTCAAAAAAGGCAGTGTAAAACTGCCAAGCAAAGGAAACTGCAAACTGAAAAACAATGTGGCTACAGCCCCCACAGAGGCCCCTTGAGATACTCCAAGTGTATAAGGATCAGCGAGGGGATTTTTTAATAAACCTTGAAAGGCTGCACCAGATAACGCCAGAGCTGCTCCGACTAACGCCGCTAATATCACTCTCGGCAGCCGGATATTCATCATAATATTGCGGTCAATTGCATCAATGGTTCCGGCCTCGATTCCAAATACTTCATGAACAAAGATCCGGAGTATAGAAGGAATGGGAATCTCTAAGCTGCCAAATGAGATTCCCATTCCAATACTCACCACAAGAAGTAAAACACTTGCTGTGTATGCGATGATGATTTTATTTGAACGTGTCAGGATAGATGCTTTTCGCAAGAGCCTCCACTCCTTCAACCAATCGCGGTCCCGGTCGTGATGCCAGATCCGTATTCAATTGAAAGACTTGTTTTTCTTTGACTGCTTTGATCGCCTTCCAGCCGTCTCTTTTTTTCAAATCATCTAAGCTTGCGCCATCAATCGTAACGATGGCATCAGGATTTCGTTTAATAATTGATTCTTCCGTCATTTGCACCCAGCCTGTTTGGTCGCCAGCGGCATTTTTTGCATGAATGACAGACAGCATTTCGTCCATAAACGTTTGTTTACCTGTTGTATAAATTTCAGGCGCACCTGATACTTCGACAAAAACTGTTTTTTGTTTGTCTTTGGAGATGGATTTTGCTTGTTTTTTGATGTCATTCAGTTTTGATTTCATCTCGTCTACAAGCTTCGTTGATGCTTCTTTTACGCCGGCTGCTTCACCAATCATATGGATAGACTTATACACATCTTTGAAGGAAGCCGCATCATTGACAGTCAGCACTTGAATACCTGCATCTTCAAGCTGTTTAAATCCGTCTTTTGAGCTCATTTGTGATGCATGTGCTAAGACAAGATCAGGCTTTAAGGAAATAACCTTCTCTACATTGAAATCAAGACCGCCAATCTTCTCTACCTTTTCTACTTCCTTTGGATAGTTGTCAAAGTCTGATCTACCAACAATTTTATCTCCAAGGCCAAGGGCATAGGCAACCTCTGTATTACTTGGAATTAACGAAACAATTCGTTTAGGCTGTTCTTTGATTTCAACTGTTTTACCAGCTGCATCTTTTATTGATACAGGAAATGCCGCAGCCGCTGTCTCTTTAGGCTTTGAACTGTTTGTTTTTTGGTCCGTTTCCGCACCTGCACACCCTGCTAAAACACCGATCACTAGTAACAATGATAGCCAAATACCAGTTAACTTCTTCATCAATAAACCCCCTGCTTTATGTACTGCTTGACGTCATCTCTTTCGTCAATTCTTTTCTAATTTCGGGAATATTATACTACAGTGCAGATAGGTTGTATATGTGATTCCGAATACGTCTTATCTGTCCTTATAAAAGAAAAACAGCCTTTGACGTGGCTGTTTTCACTTCCGCTATTGGTTCATATGTTCACCGTTAATGACAACTTTCTGAAATGAAGGAGATACTGCATGTTCTAATGAAAGAGGGTACGTGACATCGTCAATGACACAGTCTTTCATTTTAAAGTGTGTGACTGGGGAATGTGAGTATGCGGCGATCTTGACACCATATCGCCCTCCGCTGCTTTTTAACCCCTCTACTTCAATATGACGGACTACAGGCCTATGCGGACCGGCATCCCCTTCCTCATACATCATGTCGATACAGACCACCTCATGCTTTAAGCTTTTCACTAGATTGTTTTTAAAATAAATGTGTTCAATGGTACCGCCTCTGACAGAGTTGGTCTTAATGCGCAATGCCCTGTCTAGGTTTGGACTGTCCATGACATTATCCTCTGCATATACATGCTTGACGCCTCCAGAAATTTCACTCCCGATCGTTACTCCGCCATGACCATCACGCATCGTATTTCTACGAATGACGATGTTTTCAGATGGAACACCGATTCTCCGGCCGTCCTCATTTCTGCCCGATTTAATGGCAATACAATCATCGCCATTATCAAAATAGCAATCTTCAATGAGTACATGCCGGCACGACTCTGGATTCACACCATCTGTATTTGGGCCATGACCGATGATATTCACCCCGCGGACGATGACGTTTTCACTTAACACCGGATGAATTTGCCACATCGGCGAATCCTTTACGGTTACTCCTTCAATGAGAATGTTTTGGCAATTGTATGGCTGGATAAAGCTTGATCTTAAATAATGTCCTTCGCCAAACACCCTTTCTTCCACTGGTATTCTTTTTTCAGCCATTTCAAAAAGAAGCTGACGATCCCGGTCCTGAGAGGGCTGACCATTTGTTCCATACTTCCAAGGCCACCAGTGGTGTTCATCCCCTCTCCCGTCCAGCGTGCCTGCTCCTGTAATCGCAATATTTTCTGCATGATGGGCATAAATAAGTGGTGAATAATTATAAAGCTCAATTCCTTCATATCTTGTTAGGACAAGCGGAAGATAATGACGTGTATCTTGGCTGAAGGTCACATAGGCATTTTCATGAAGATGAAGCTCTACATTGCTTTTCATTTCAAGAGCGCCTGTCAAAAATGTCCCTTCAGGAATCAGCACACGCCCTCCTTTCAAACGATGTGCATCATCGATGGCAGACTGAATAGCATTTGTCGAAAGCTCTATCCCTTTGTTATCCGCACCATAATGAATCACATTGAATTCACGATCTGGGAACTTTGGCGCTTTTATCTGCTTTAACACATGATCTATGCCATTTGTTTCTTTGTCTTTTTTCCCTTGCTTTGCTAAACGTGCGAGTCCAATTCCTGTTAGTACTGTTCCTGCTGTCACATACATCAAATTTCGTTTTTTAGACATTTCATCATCCCCCAGACGCCTTAAAGTGTCACACCTGTTTTAAAAATAGCCAACTCTCTAAAATTGTTTTTTTCATGATTTAACAGCTTTCCACTCGCCACATCAATCACCGTGGCAATGAATTTCTCTAGCACCACATCTTCTGGTACATCCTCAAGCAATTCCCCCGCATTAAAGTCAATCCAATGTTTTTTTGTTTCGTATAACGCGGTATTGGTCGATACCTTCATCGTTGGAACAAATGTGCCAAACGGTGTGCCTCTGCCTGTTGTAAAGAGGACGAGCTGACAGCCAGACGCTGCGAGAGCAGATGAAGCAACCAAATCATTCCCAGGCGCACTTAATAAATTCAATCCTTTTCGTTTTAGCAGCTCCCCGTATGTTAAAACATCCTTTATAACGGAAGTACCCGCTTTTTGTGTACAGCCGAGAGATTTATCTTCTAATGTCGAAATTCCTCCTGCTTTATTTCCCGGGGAAGGATTTTCATATACTGGCTGTCGATGATCCATAAAGTATTGTTTAAAATCATTGATCATCTGCACAATATTGTCGAATGTCGCTTTTGATTCCGCTCTCTCCATTAAGATCGTTTCAGCTCCAAACATTTCCGGCACTTCTGTTAATACGGTGGTTCCGCCTTGAGCCACAATGAAATCGGACAGTCTGCCTAAAAGTGGATTTGCGGTAATGCCTGAAAACCCATCTGATCCTCCGCATTTCAAGCCAATTTTCAACTCAGATAACGGAATGTCTTCACGCTGATCTTCTTTCGCTGCGTCATAAATTTCCTTGAGCAAAGCGACACCCGTCTCAATCTCATCCCCTACTTCTTGGCTTCTTAAAAATTTCACCCTCGCCTGGTCATACTCCCCTAATGTTGCCTGAAAATCCTCAATGTCATTGTTTTCACAGCCAAGACCTAGAACGAGAACCCCTCCAGCATTTGGGTGCTTTACGGCATTTTGAAGAATGGTTTTTGTGTTTTCATGATCATCCCCAAGCTGTGAGCACCCATAATTGTGCTTTAATACGAGAGCCGTTTCAAAAGGATGGATGTCTCCACCCATTTCAGCGGTAAATATTTGAATGATTTGATCGGCAATGCCATTGACACACCCAACTGTTGGGACAATCCAAAGCTCATTTCGTATACCACTTGCACCATTTTTTCGTTTATACCCTTTGAATGTCAGATTCGTTTTTTCATAGGGGTTTTCTGTTAAAGAAGGTCGGTATTCGTAATCGAGCTTACCTGATAGATTCGTTTTGATATTGTGCGTATGCACCCATTCTCCAGTCGAAATCGCAGTGGATGCATGACCAATGGGGTAGCCATATTTGATGATATTCTCTTTTTCTTTGATCTCAGCCAATGCAAATTTATGACCTTTAGCAACGGTTTCTTTTAAAATGATTGTATGACCTTGGTGCTGAAGCTCTTCGCCTTGCTCAAGCACTTTTAAAGCGATACCAACATTATCTGAAGGATGAATCACAACAAAGTCCCTCATGCCTTCTCCCCCTGACTTTCATATTGAAGAATTTGGTGAACAGCAGCTCTCATGCCATTTTCATGTATGAAGGTGAGCTGCTCGGCTACTGCATCCTTCAGCCCTGCGATCCTCGTCAAATCCATCCCCCATAAAACTTCGTTTGAAAGAAGTTGATCGACCATTAATTCATAGGAATGGTCCACTTCCTCCCATGCTTCCTTCATGAATGTCATCACAGACTCATCATCCTTTATCTGATCTGCATGGACTTGATAAAAATAAATCAAACTGCTCAGTGAGAACATAAGCTTCGTAGGCAACTGTTTTTTTAGCTCTATATAATCTAGAAGAGACGGGAGAATACGCGCCCGAAATTTAGATACACCATTTAAGGCAATATCGAGTAATTGATGTTTGACAAAAGGGTTGCAGAATCGATCCCACACGGATTGTGTATAAAGAAGAAGCTCTTCTTCAGGAAGTGGCAAACCTGGCAGCACTTCCTCCTCAAGCATGCGGCGAATGAACACACCAACATGCTCATCATCCACCGCTTTTTTGACAGTATCCAAGCCACATGAATATGCAATCGGCACCATCGCTGTATGCGCACCGTTTAAAATGCGAACCTTGCTCATACGATAGGGAGCGATATCTTCCACAAAAAGTACGTTTAACCCTGCTTCTTGAAAAGGAAGCTCTTTTTGAACAAACGCAGGTGCTTCAATGACAAACAGGTGATAATATTCTGCTGTGACAAGCAATTCATCAATATACCCCTCTTCTTTTTGAACAGTCTCCGCTGCTTCCTGAGAAAATCCTGGGACAATTCGATCAACTAACGTATTACAGAACGTGTTGGCTTCCTTGACCCAAGCTACAAAATCAGGCGGAAGATTCCACTCAGCTGCCATTGTGATCACATATTCTCTTAATCGATCACCGTTTTGTTCAATCAATTCACAAGGTAAAATGATCAAGCCCTTTTTCTCATCTCCAGAAAAAGCTTTAAAGCGGTGATACAAGAAGGCTGTCAGCTTTCCTGGAAAACTTGCTTGCGGCCGATCTTCTAATCGGTCCTCTTTTCTTAACACAAGTCCTGCCTCTGTTGTATTAGAAAAGACAAAGCGCACATCAGGACTTTCCGCTACATGTAAAAAGGCTTCATAATCTGTATATGTGCTGATTCCCTTGCTGATGGATTGAATGACGATCCGTTCGTTCATTTCTTTTTGGTCATGAAACCCTTGAATACATAAAGTGTATAAACCGTCTTGTTCATTTAGAGCGGTCACTGATCCTTTTCGAGGAGGAACAACCACTGCTCTTCCTTTAAAATCTGTACAGTCGTTTAGCTTCTGGATCTGCCAATTCATAAATCCTCGCATAAAGTTCCCTTCGCCAATTTGTAGAATGGTTTCAGGATATTCAGCCACTGGGTACACATCTTTGGATAATCGTCTCAAACGCTTTTCCTCCCCGCATTTTTTGCACACGTGAACATTTTTATTTAAAAGATGCTGATTACTGCACCTTTTTTACTGAATCTCTAATCATCAGCTCTGTGTGGACATACACTTTTTCCAGATGATCGTCTTCTTGCTTTTCACCGTTGATGACTGAAAGGATAGCTTCTGCTCCAAGCGCACACATTTTTTCAATCGGCTTTTTGACTGTTGTAAGGGCAGGCGTTGTATAAGATGAAAATGAAATATCATCAAAACCGATAATAGAGAGATCATCAGGACACCTTTTACCTTTTGCAAACAATGCATTCATCGCACCAATCGCCATGTCATCGTTTGAGCAAAAAAGGGCAGTTGGCGGATCATCAAGAGTGAGTAAGGCTCCCATTGATTCATAGCCGCTCTTCATATGATAGTCGCCTGTGATCATGTATTCTTTCTTCATGGGTACATGATGGTCAATGAGTGCTTGCAGAAAACCAGCTTTTCTTTCCTGTGTGGATTTAAATCCTTCTTTCCCTTCAATAATGGCAATTTGTTTATGCCCCTGCTGAATGAAATAGTGTGCAGCTTGGTATGCCCCTTCACCATCATCCGCTAATATATTCATCACTTGATTACTTTCTACACGGCGATTCAGTACAATAATGGGAATGCCCTGTTTTTTCACATGATGGATAAACGCTTCATCATGCTCGCTTTGGCTCATGAGCAATATACCATCATACCGCTGTTTATGAATGGTTGTGTAATCGTGAAAATCGTCAATTCCTCTTACAACCAAATGATAGTTTTCTGTTATCACACTGTTGACACCTTTTAATGCATCAACAAAGAAACTTGAGGATGTGCCTTCTGTTAAACTCGTAAAAAACAGACCAATTGTAAATGATTTTTGGGAGACAAGGCCTCTGGCATGGACATTCGGTGAGTAATTCAGCTGTTTTGCAATCGACAAGATGTTTTGTTTTGTTTTCTCTTTAATAAAAGGACTGTTATTCAAAGCCCTTGAAACTGTAGTATGAGAAACGTTTGCCAATTTTGCTATATCTTTGATTGTGACTGTCATGCTATTCCGCCTTTTATGATTTTTTATCATCTTATCATAAAAACGCTTTCATATTCTTGCTTTTTGTTCATATCATCTTGCTTTTATGCGGAAGCTCATTTGCCCGTTCAAATTGAAAATACTGCTTGGCATTTTCATAGCTGATTCCTTTCACCATGCCCCCTAGCAATTTGAGATCATTAGGCGCTTCTCCTTTTTCCACCCAATCTCCAATCATGTCACATAACAGTCTGCGGAAATATTCATGTCTTGTGTACGACAGGAAGCTCCGAGAATCTGTCAGCATCCCAATAAATCGGCTGATCAGTCCGATACTGGAGAGTGCCATCATCTGCTCTGTCATTCCCTGCTTTGTATCATTAAACCACCAGGCAGTTCCATGCTGCATTTTCCCAGGAGTCTTTCCATCTTGAAAACTTCCAGCTATCGTTGAAATCACCACATTGTCCCTTGGATTCAAGGAATAGAGGATGGTTTTTGGCAATGCATGTGCTTGTTCTAACCGATCTAATATGCGGCAAAGAGGTTTTGCAATGTCTTCATCATTCATTGCATCATATCCGGTATCTGGTCCAAGCCGCTCAAACATTTTCGAGTTATTGTTTCTGAGCGCATTGATATGAAGCTGCATCGCCCATCCCCGCTGACCATATGCCTGACCTAGTTCAATGAATGTGTGCGTTTTAAATTGAACCTTCTCCTTTTCCGTCAATGGATGTCCAGACATTCTTTTATGAAAAATGATCGCAGCTTCTTCTTCCGTCGTGTCTTCGTACGTCATTTCATTGATGGCATGATCTGAGATCAAACAGCCCTGTTCATGAAAGAAATCGATACGCATATGAAGTGCTTTTATGAAGTCTTGATAGGATTCGATCGGGATAGATGAAACCTCCGCCAACTGATCAACATATTCGATAAACAAGTCATTCGTGATATCTAATGCCTTATCTGGCCGAAACCCTGGCAGCACTTGCACAGAAAATCCTTCTTCCCGCAGTTGTTGGTGATAAATCAGCGAATCAACCGGATCGTCTGTCGTCACAACCGTTTCAACATTTGATTTCACAATGAAATCTCTCGCACCAAATCCGTCTCCTTGCAGCTTGTCATTTACTTTTTTCCAGATGATATCTGCGCTATCTTCATTCAAAAGTTCTTCTACATCAAAATATCGTCTTAGCTCTAGATGGGTCCAGTGATAGAGGGGATTTCCAATCGTCATCGGAACGGTTTTCGCCCATGCTAAAAATTTCTCATAATCTGAGGCATCTCCTGTGATATGTGTTTCAGGTATCCCATTTGCTCTCATAGCGCGCCATTTGTAATGATCTCCGTAAAGCCATGCTTCGGTTATATTTTGGAACGTTTTATTTTCATAGATTTCTTTTGGACTTAAATGACAATGGTAATCAATAATCGGAAGGTTCTTTGCAAACTCATGGTATAGTTTTTCCGCCGTTTGATTGTTTAATAAAAACTGCTCATCTAAAAAGGCTTTCATCAAACTCCCCCATCTCTTATAATGATGAAAATGATTTTGTTCACGTTAACAATTTTATTGTAATCGTTTACAAAATCGATTTCAATCCTAAAACAAGAAAAAACGATCTCCTTTAGAAAAGAAAATCGTTTTTTGGCTATTTTACAGATGGTGTTTTCTTTAGGATAATCGCAATAGTTGTTCCTTGACCTAATTCACTTTCTACTTGAATATCGCCATCGTGCAGTAAGACAAGCTCTTTTGCAATCGCCAGTCCTAGTCCTGTTCCATTTGTTGGATCATTCGTATTTGTCCCTCTATAGTAACGATTAAATAAATGATCCACCGTTTCTTGCGCCATTCCGCGTCCGTTATCTTGCATTTCGATCCGAACTTCATCATTTGTTTCAGATAGAACAGCTTGAATAAGAGTACCTTTCTGGTTATGCTTCACTGCGTTTGCCAGCAGGTTCTCAATGACTCGTCTAAACCAGGCTTTATCGATCTCAAACATGACACCCTCTGTTTGGTCTTCAAAGGATGACATATAATCTTCAGAAAGCGTGCTTCTTGAAAACTCGTCCATAATGGAGGCTAAAAATTCACCAAGCTCGACAGGTTTTCGATTAATAGGCAATGCACCATTTTTCAATCGATACGTGAGGTTTAAATCCTCAATCAAGGTCGACATGTATTCTGATTTCTCACGAATGACTTGTCCCATTTCCATGACTTCTTCCTTGGACCATTGGTATTGATCTGATTCTAGCATTAATCCATAGCCGTAAATCGTGCTAAGAGGCGTTTTTAGATCATGAGACAGCCCTGCGATCCATTCTTCCCTTGTGGTTTGAATTTTTCTTCGGTTTGCTTCATTCTCTTTTAACGTATTGGTGAGCTGATCCATTGTTTTGAGGATATCCTCAAACAGCCGGTACTCCCGCTTAATACGGCCCTTTTTATTTTTACTTACTGGAATACCTTTTCTATTTGTTGGCTCCTGCAATTTATTTCTTGATAAGAAAATCAGCCAGCGGATAATGTGATAGATCGGTAGCCCATAGCGATACGAGTACCATAATGTCATAACGATAATAATCGTAAGCGCAAGACCTGCAATCAAAAGCGTTGTATATTGGTTTAAAGCCTCTGTCTCTTTATCATAAAGCTCGTCTGGGCTGTATACTTTGTTTGGCACCGAAACAATCATATACAGATCCTTATTCACTTTGATATAAGACAGGTCGCTTCTAAACTCCCAAGGCTTCGATTGATACTTGAGCAGTTCAACATCCGTTACGTTATCTTTCAAATTACTTTTGGCCCGGATACCTTTTAAGTATTTTCCTTCTTCATTAAACAGATGCACCGATCCATTCATTCTTTTCAAAAATTCTTTTGTTTCAACCGAATATAGAGACAATGCAGCCAGATTTTTCTCATGCTGCTTGAGATAATTGGCTACCTTTGTGCTGTTCGTTTTAAATCCATATAAGACGATAAAGCTTTCTTGATCAATCTCAATTGGCCAGAAGTACATCTTGTAATCTTTAAATTGTCTTTTTTCAAAGATTTTGATCATTTCATCCTTTTGATAGGATGTTGGAATGTTTTTAGGGAGTTGATAGCTATAGACGTTGTGTTTTTTAGAATCAATCACTTGCAGCCAGCCATCACGTTTTTTCACTGCTTGTTTGAGCTGATCATCGGCTTCCATTTTTCCATCCTCGTTAAAATAAAGCCAGCTCATGAGTATATCTCCATCAGCCTTCGTTAAACCAGTTTCAGTCATATTTTCATAGCGTTTTTGAAAATAAAGATTTTCAGAGAATGTTTGCCCGATCGTCAGAATGACGATGACAATAAACATTTGTCCGACAAAGTGAAAGAAAAGTTTTGCTCGTAAATTCATAAACTATTGAAAAACCTTCACTGGTTGCGGAATGAACTTATAGCCCATACCACGGATCGTCACAATGTATTCAGGCTGACTTGGATCTAACTCTATTTTTTCTCTCAGCTTTCGGATATGAACCATGACGGTGTTGTTGTCACCATATGACGGAACACCCCATACTTTCTCATAGATTTGATCTTTTGAAAGTACCACATTCGGATGATCACAAAAATACTTCAGCAAGGACAAAAGCTGAGCTGAGCAAGCCGTCACCTCTCCCCTTACTTTCAACTCGGCTGCATGAGGATGGTACGAGAAATGAGCATATTCATATTGACTGTGAGCTTCTTCCTGCTCCTCCTGTAAGGAGATATATGTTCGGTTTAAGTGCGCCTTAATTCTAGCTACTAGCTCTAACGGATTAAATGGCTTTGTGATGTAATCGTCTGCACCTTGTGCAAATCCAGTCAATTTGTCTACATCAGACGTTCTTGCTGTTAAATAGAAAATCGGTGCCTTCGTCATTTTCCTGATGTCAGGCAGAACATCAAAGCCAGACTTACCGGGCATCATCACATCTAGAAGTAAGAGGTGGATGTCCTCGTTTTTGACAATATCTAATGCTTCATCTGCATGATAGGCTTTATAAATATGTTGGAACCCTTCTTTTTTTAATACGCGTTCAACCATTTTTACAATTGCTTCTTCGTCATCTGCAATCAATATTTTTGCTGTTTCCACGCATCTCTTTCCTTTCTAGCTATGATCTCTAACCGTATATTACCATTGTCTAAAGTAAAAAAGTACCTCTTTTCTGCATAAAAGCGAAAAAAGATCGACTGGAGAAAATGGCATAACAAGGTAATACCAGAAGATGCAAAAAAACCCGGTCATATATTAGACTGACCTAGTCAAATGGGACATAAAAAAACACCCTTCAAGTGATACACTTAAACTAAGTGATAATTTGGAGGGTATTTTTATGAAAAAAAACAGATATTCAGCTGAAACAAAATGGGCGGTTGTGAAAGATAAATTAAGCGGGCAGTTTACCAATCAACAAATTATGGATAAATATCATATAAAGAATGTATCTCAGATTAAAACATGGATGAAGTGGTATCGAGAAAATCAGTTACATCGATTCGATCAGCCAATTGGAAAACAATATAGCTTCGGACATGGACCTGACAATGTATCCAAAGAGGAAAAAGTAAATAGGCAGATTGAACACCTTAAGATGGAGAATGAAATTCTAAAAAAGTATTTGGAGATCGTAGAGGAGTTGAAAAAGGAGTAGCCTTGTATTTGATCGAGAGATTACGGAAGAACTATACAGTAACGTCTGTCTTAAGTATTTTGCAGATCGCCAGATCGACCTATTATCGCTGGGTATCCGAAGGAATACGTGAAAAATCACAAGTGGAGAAGGCTGTTATTTCCTTATGTACCGAAACGTCGTTCCGGTACGGCCACCGTAAGATCCGAAAGCTGCTTCAGCGCCAATATGATATCAAACGAAACCGAAATACTGTACAGCGCATCATGCAAAAACACCATCTTCAATGTCGTGTGAAGCGTAAAAGGAAATGGAAATCACAAGGGGAATCTGTCATCATTGCCCCAAATATATTAAATCGGAACTTCACCGCAATACACCCGAATTTAAAATGGGTAACCGATATTACTTATATTCAGTATGGACCGAGAACGCTCTATCTTTCGACCATGATGGATTTATACAACAACGAAGTTGTTGCCTATACCCTAGATGATCACCAACAGACATCACTCATATTGGACACATTGAGGGCAGCTTTAGAGAAAAGGAATTCACCTAAAGGTGTACTTGTGCATTCAGATCAAGGAAGTGTATACAGTTCGTATGCATATCAAAAGGAGCTAGGGGTAAGGAACCTCACAAGCAGTATGTCTAGACGAGGCAACTGTTGGGATAACGCAGTGATTGAATCATTCCATTCTAGCTTAAAATCAGAGGAATTTATGTTTACAAAGTTCAACTCTATATCAGAAAAAGATGTCAGGCAACGAATCGATCGTTACATCAAGTATTATAATGAAGAGCGTATCCAAGAAAAATTAGGCTACCACGCACCAAAAACATTTGGTAGCATGTCAGCCTAATAAGGGTGTTTTATTCGTGTCTCATTCTCCTATGTCAGTCTAATATACCGAGTTTTTGTCCATCTATTATCCGTTCACAGCTTCAAGCTTTCTTTCATGATTCATTAAGTCATATGTTAAACAGATTGGCTTATTCGTTCTCGGATCAAGAACAATTTCTGCATCGATGTGGAACACCTGACTGAGTACCTCTTTTGTCATGACCTCATGAGGCGTACCCTCTTTAATGACTTTCCCTTGATTGAGGGCAATCATGTAATGTGAAAAGCGTGCAGCATGATTGAGGTCATGAATCACCATCAGCACCGTTCTGCCCTGCTCTCTGTTTAAGCGTTCTAACAGCTGAAGTATCTCCAGCTGATGAGCAAGATCTAAATACGTCGTTGGTTCGTCTAATAAAAGCAGCTCTGTTTCCTGAGCGAGTGCCATCGCAATCCATACCCGCTGACGCTGTCCACCGGAGAGTGCTTCAATTGGCCGGTCATGAAATGCAATCATTCCCGTCTCCTCAAGTGCCCATCTGATGATTCGTTTGTCCTCATTTGATAAACGGCCAAATCCATTTTGATGCGGGAAACGTCCATATGACACAAGCTCATAAACGGTCAGACCACTTGGTGCTTCAGGCGTCTGCGGTAAGATGGCCATTTGTTTTGAAATTTCTTTTGTTGGTGTTTGATGGATAGCCTGGCCATTTAAATAAACAGCACCTTGATGGGACTTCATAATACGAGACATTGTTTTTAAAATCGTTGACTTCCCGCACCCATTCGGCCCAATTAATGTGGTCACCTTGCCTTTTGGGATGCTGATATTTAAATCGTCTACAATCAAACGGTCATGATAGCCAATACAAAGTTTTTCTGTTTCAAGTGATTTCATCTGTTGTACTCTCCTTCCTCATTAGTTCGTTTTCATCAATAAGTAAATGAAGTAAGGTGCGCCTAAAGCAGAAACGACAAGTCCAACGGGCACCTCTGATGGAGCAAGTATGACACGCCCAAGTGTATCTGCAAGTAATAACAGCAGTGCACCAATCATAGCGGACGCCGGTATCATTCCTTGATGTTTCGGTCCAACTAGCTTTCTTGCGAGGTGTGGTGCCGCTAACCCTAGGAACGATATACTCCCTGCAACAGCGACACTTGCACCTGCTAATGCAACTGCAATCAGCATGAGAAAACTTCTTTCTTTATGAACTGAAATCCCTAAGCCATAAGATATTTGGTCACCCAAATTCATGATATTTAAGTAGCGTGCCCTCACCATCGCTAATACAAGGAAAATCAGCATCCATGGCACGACTGATAAGACATATGTCCAGCTTGAGCCCCAAATACTTCCTGACAGCCATACAATGGCTTGGTTAAAATCATTTGGGCTCATCTTTAATTGAATAACCACAATCGCTGCCGAAAATGCAGCATTGATCCCAATACCAGTTAAAATCAATCGAACAGGTGTAATGCCCTTTTTCCACGCTAGCACATAAATGAGAAATGCAGCAAAGGCGGCACCTACGAAAGCGAAAAGCGGCAGTACAAATATCGAAAAATCACCTAAGTTCGACATCGAGCCCTGAAAGGCAAAGATAAACAAAACCACCGCAAAGCCTGCACCCGCATTTACACCTAGAATGCCGGGATCAGCTAAACCATTTTGAGAAACACCTTGCCAAATGGCACCTGATACAGCGATAGAAGCGCCAACAAGTAAAGCGATGACCATCCTTGGAAGTCTGAACTCGAATAATACAAGCTCATCCATTTCACTTCCGAGTCCAAAAAATGTTTTGAATGTATCCATCGGAGAAATCCGAATCTCTCCGGTATTTAAACTGATCATGAACACAGCCACGATCGCTAAAAAGATCATGAGCATCGTTCGTTTGTATTTCTTTTTCTTTGCCTGCTGCACCATTTCCATTTAAATTCCGCTCCTTTCACGTCTCGCCAAATATAAGAAGAAAGGAACGCCTATAATGGCTGTAATGGCACCAACTGGCGTTTCAAACGGCGCATTGACAAGCCTTGCCGCAATGTCTGCATAAATGAGCAAAATAGCCCCTAAAATAGCTGAGCAAGGGATAATCCAGCGATAGTCAACGCCGACCAAGAAACGCGTAACATGAGGAATCACAAGCCCGATAAAACCAATAGAACCTGCAACTGACACGGCTGCACCTGTTAAAAGGATCACGACCAATATGCCAAGTACCTTGACCGTTCGTGTGTATTGTCCAAGCCCTTTTGCTAATTCATCGCCCAAGCTTAAAACCGTGATGGAGCGGGCAAGAACCATAGCGATGATCAGTCCTACAGCCGCAACTGGGATGATGATCTTAATATTGCTCCAATTTACCCCAGCCACACCGCCTGCGTACCAAAAACTCATATCTTGCGCGACGTCAAATCGAATGGCAATCGCTGAGGAGATTGAGCTTAAAAGTGCGCCAACAGCCGTACCGGCTAATGCGAGCTTCACTGGAGTAAGCCCCCCTTTTGAAAGGGTTCCAACCCCAAATACAATAGAGGCGCCAAGTGCTGCACCCAAGAATGACCAAAGAATTAATGTAAAAGAAGATTGGCCTGGGAAAAAAGCAAATGCAATGGCAATCGCAAATGCAGAGCCATTTGTCACACCCATGATTTCAGGAGACGCAAGTGCATTTCTTGTCATGCCTTGCATGATGGCACCCGATACTGCTAAAAAGGCACCAACAAGTGCGGCACCAACTGTACGCGGCAGCCTCAGTTCCCTAATGATTTGATGTGAGGTTTGTTGTGAATCAAAATGAAAGACGGCTTCCCATACCGTGTGTAAATGAATGTTTGCCGCTCCTAGCGATACTGATAAAAAAAGACCAAATGCTAAAGCAATGATTCCTATGATGACAACAGCTGCTGTACCAAAAGGCTTTGTCACAATATCTATCGCATCATCTTTAGCTGACAGCTGTTTATTCGATTGTGAGCCCAAAACCAGTCTCTTCCTTTCCGTTCATATCTATTCGTTATTAGTGATAATGATTATCAATCTCGGAGTCTAGTATATCACTTTCTTCACGTTTTGAAATCCTTGTTCTAATAAATTTCTTTATTTTCATCAAAAAACCGGGAGAATTTCACCATTTTCATTTCGGTTCTAAAATAGACAATGCATTTTTTCTTCCATCATGATAAGATATGATTGCAAATGATAATCATTATCATAAACGATTGAATAGGAGCGAACTTTTGTGAAAAAACGAACTGGACTTCTTTTGATTTCCCTCATTACCCTTATGATTTTTACTGCTGCTTGCGGCAGCACTTCCAATAAAGAATCGGGAGCCAAAAAAAATGACACGATCACCTATCAAGATGTAAAGGGTGAAGTGAAACTCCCTCAAAACCCGAAACGAATTGTGCTTTTGGCGGAAAGTTATTACGGGGATCTCGTCACACTTGGCAAAACCCCAATTGCTGCCACTGCGCCCATCTTTAAAAACCCTTTCTATAAAGGAAAAACAGATGGAGTGAAAAATCTCGGAAAATCCCCCTCTGTTGAGAAAGTAGCTTCTTTGAAGCCGGATATGATCATTGCTTGGGGAGAAGATGAGAAATTTGATCAATACAAAAAAATTGCACCTACAGTTGCCATTCAATATAATCAATATTCGTTTAAAGACCAGCTAAAAGAATTCGGTAAAATGACCGGCACATCAAAAAAAGCAGCGGATTGGATCACAAAATGGGATGCCAAAATTGCTGAAGTGAAACCAAAAGTAACAAAAGCTGTAGGAAACAAAACCGTTTCGATCGTATCACCATTCGATAAGGGCATTTACATTTTCGGTAACACTTTTGCACGCGGTGGTGAAATCATTTATGACGAGCTGAAATTAAAAGCTCCGAAGGCCGTCCAAAAAGAAGCCATCGACAGTGGTGTCGGTTATGCAAACATTTCTCTTGAAAAGCTTCCAGAATTTGCAGGCGATTATATTTTCACAAGCCCATGGAGCGGTTCAAAAAGTAATGGCGATCAAGTGTATGAAAGCAGCATTTGGGCATCACTTCCTGCTGTCCAAAACAAACGCGTATTTGAAACAGATACAGTCGGTTACTTCTTTAATGACCCTGTGTCACTAGAAGGTCAGCTCGAATTTATTGTGGATCGATTAACATCTGCATCATAAAAAAACGTTTCTCCAATGCTGGAGAAACGTTTCAGATTGTTGACAAATGGCTAAAATGAACTTGTTTTTAGCCATTTGTCTTCTTTTTAGCGTGATAGAAAACCTTTGGACATGAATGGATAGAGTAAAATGCCAACTAAGAACAGTCCAATACCAAGACCAAATGTTTTTAAATCAGCTGTGCCTGAAATAATGACCCAAGCGGAATACCCCATGGCCACAAGCGCAATGATCCCGTCTCTTGTCCGGTTTCCTTTTTGGAGCTCATATGTGTCACCTTGCATGATGACCTTAAAGCTGTAGATCGACGACACGATATACGGAATGAGATACGCAAGTGTCGCTGATGTTGTTAAGAAAGTAAAGGCTTCATTAATCGTACGAGACATGACTGAGAAAATAAACAGCTGTGACATGATATTTGTGACAGTCAAAGCAAAGACAGGGCTTCCCTTTTTGTTTGTTTTCGCAAACACTGCTGGGAAATCGCCAGCTTTTGCTGCTTGATAAGGGACTTCAGAACCAAGCAAAATCCAGCCAAGCATCGAACCAAATAAACAAATGATCGCAAGAAGTGCCATGACAATGCCGCCAGCCGGCCCGATAATTAGCTGAAGCACGTCTACGAATGGTTTATCAGAACCTTGCAATTGATCATGTGGCAGAACGCCCATTGTAATCAAAGTAATAATCATATAAATAGACAGTGCAATTAAAAGTCCTGTAATCGTCGCACGTTTGACATCACGCTGCGAGGAGGCTCTTCCTGATAAAATGACAGCAGATTCGATGCCGATAAATGCCCATAACGTAGAAATGGCCGCATGGTGAATTTGGCCTCCAAGTCCAAGCACTCCTTCACCACCTGCTGCTTCAACAGGGAAGTAATAATGTTCAAATAATGCTGTTTGGAAGGCAAATAAGCCTGCGACAATAAAAAGGACGAATCCAAGCACCTTTGAAAAGGTCGTAATAAAGTTCAGCTTACTTGCTGCGCTTAAGCTTGTAATTAAAATCGTATGAGTCCCCCATAGTAGGATTGTACATACGATAAACGTTGTGAGCTGACCAAGTGTGATCGCTTCTTTTCCAAAAGTAAAGATCTCCGTTTTCACGGTTAAAATTGGGAAAAAGGTTGTTAAATAACCGGCTAGGCTTGTGATAATGGCGACATTACTAATCCAGCTTGCCACCCAATATCCCCAAACCATTGTAAAACCGGCTGCTTTTCCTTTTTTCGGATCTTTAAAAAGCGCTCTTGCATAGCTTTGTGGTCCAGCTGTCAGTTGCGGTTTATGAATGGACAAATGTCCGAACACAAAGGCAATCATCAGTACGCCGCCACCTGTGACAAGCCATGCCATCGTCACACCTAAAGGACTTGCATGCTGGGCAAGTGTACTAGGCAGCATAAAGATGCCTGAACCTACCATATTTCCGACGACAAAAGCCGTCAATAACCAAAAACCCCATTTTTTTGTCTGTTCCATTTTCGTACCTCCGTTATATTCACTTTGGACCAGACCCGGCAGTATCTTCATTGATATATTTGTGAAGCAATGACTTGCATTCTTTATGTTCATGTTGGGTCACTTTCTTTCCAGCATACCCTTTTCTTAGGCAATCAGAACATAAAAAAAAGCCTGAACAAAAGTCCATGCTTTTCAAAACATACACCTTGATCTCCGGATAGCCCTCCACGCTTCAAAGACGTGGCAGTCCTGCATTTGTTCAATGCAGACCCAGCATAAAGAAAGTTGGAGCTCTCTCTACACTTCGGCGCTGATGCCTTTTTTCTCATGATCAACGATTCCATCTCTCCTATGAGTGACTCATCATCCGCGCAACCTCTACCTCACTGAGACATAGCGTGAGGATTTCTATTCATTTTTACTACACGAAGGTTATCAAACATTCTCATATCTGTCAAAGGGAAAAACATAGAAAAAAGGCAGAGAAATGATTCTCCGCCTTTTTGTCAGCTTATTGATGGTTGTTTTTCTTCTTTTGGACAGCTTCCTGAAGCGGATCGCCTGCTAGTTCTTTACTTGCTTCTTCTAACAGCTGATCTACCTGCTGATGGTCTTTCTCGCTTTTCGCCTTTTTATCCTTTTGGAAAAATGACATCGCTATTTCCCCCCTTTTCATAAAATGCCTTTGCCTGTTTAATTTGTGCTACAGCGCTCAGCATTATACAAAGAGGAACGGTTCATTCATCGTGAAAGGTCTGTCTCATTTTTTGCAAATACGTTAGAAAGGTCTTTAAGTCTTCCTCTGTGAAGTCTGACATCATATGCTGAATCACCTTTCCAAAAAGACGTGTATGCTTTTCGTAAATAGCCAGCCCTTTTGCCGTGGCTTCTAGCCGGACAAGAGAATGATCGTCCTTGTCCCTTTCTCTCTGAATGTAGCCTTGCTCACATAATTTATTGAGGGCAATGGAAGCGGCACCTGGATTGAGAGAGAGTCTTTGTTTGAGCTCTTCAGCATGTGATACTTTTCCTTGTATCAATATAGAAAGAGCATATATCTGTGGAGGCGTGATGTCTTTTTCTAACTCAAGTAACTTGCGGTTTAATTTACGGCTGACTTCATAATGTACAAGAACAATTTCTTTTAAAATGTCTGCATTACTCATCCGAATCGCATCCTTATCGTTAGTGTCAACATAACTTCCTTCTTATTATAGAATGTTTTTCAAAACAACCAACTATTCTATCCCATTTTTCTTTAGAAATAAGCCTTGATGAATGGATTCACCCTTGATATAGTGAGTACTTGAACGAAAAACAGAACAGGAGTACGCATCATGACAGGAAAAACACATATTATGGGCGGCATTGCCGCCTCCACAGCCGTTGCCTATTATTACGGATTTGAACCAGTGACGATGGCTGCTGCTGGATCAGTAGGTGCCCTCATCCCAGATCTATGTCATACGAAAAGCAAAATCGGCAGGAAATTCCCGCTGCTTTCCACACTGATCAGTAGTGTGTTCGGGCACCGCACCTTTACACACAGTTTATTATTTCTGCTGATCATTTATTTTATTGCGACAACATACATTCCAAATGACAGTCTCAGTACCGGGTTACTAGTTGGGATGGCAAGCCACCTCATCCTTGATGCAGGAACGGTGAACGGCATTAAATTTTTATTTCCAGCTACCATTAAAGTGCGTCTTCCCTTTTATGTCAAAACCGGCAGCACAGGAGAACAAGTTGTACTAGTTGCTCTGACCATTGTCACCTGCTATTACATGGCTGTCATTTGCGGATTATCCATCCCATTGCCGTTTTAGAAAAAGAACAAAGAGTTTTGCAAAAAAGCATGATATGAATTGATCATTCCTCATTTTTTTAGTAGTTTTAAGATAAGTGTTTTTGCCTTGCAGCTGAATACAGAATGGTGAGGAGATACATAAATGAAAGCGTTTTTCAAAAATCACTGGTTTTTAGTGTACTCCATCCTCTTTATGTGGATGAAAACATATATCATTTATCAATTCGGATTTCATATACGAACGGCCAATCTGTTTCACGAATGGCTGCTTTTGATCAATCCACTTAGCTTTTTGCTCCCTTTGTTTGGGATTGCTCTTTTCTTAAATGAAACGAAACAAAAGGTCTTTTTATTGACCACCAATTTTATTTTGACAGTCATTTTGATATCAAATACGATCTTTTACGGTTTTTATATTGATTTCATTACCATCCCTGTCCTATTTCAAGCAAAGAATATGGGAGATATGGGCAGCAGTATGACTGAATTGTTTCATCCGCTATTTATACTCATGCTGATTGATTTTGTGGTGCTGGCATGGCTCTTAAAACGGAAACCGTTATCACCAAAAGCGTCTTTTAAGACGATCAAAACATACTATGTGGTTTGCTGCAGTTTTCTATTGTTCCATGTCAGCTCAGCCATGATGGATCACCCTCGATTTTTGACAAGCTCGTATGATCGAGAAGTCATTGTACGCAACCTTGGGCTGTTTCAATTCCATTTGTATGACGGTGCCGCTCAAACAGCACGTATTGGACAAAAAGCCTTTGCTGACGAAGATACACTTTCAACAGTGGCAAACTACACAAAGGCTGATTACAGTGCACCGAATGAAGACTACTTTGGACTTGCTAAAGGTAAAAATGTCGTGTTCATTTCACTTGAATCAACGCAGCAATTTGTCATGAATCAAAAGGTGAATGGACAATACATCACACCATTTTTAAATCAACTTGCCAAAAAAAGCTTCTATTTTGATGAATTTTATCAGCAGACAGAGCAAGGCAAGACGTCGGACTCAGAGTTTATCGTCGCAAACTCCCTCTATCCATCTAGCAGTGGCGCTGTCTTTTTCACAGCGAGTGACAACGAATATGACACACTGTACAAGCAATTGAAAAAAGAGAATTATCAATCCGTCCAATTTCATGCGAATAATAAAACGTTTTGGAATCGTGATGTGATGTATGAATCTCTAGGGATTGACCGCTTTTATGATGTCGATTCATTTGATGTCAATGAACAGAATTCGACTGGCTGGGGCTTAAAGGATATCGACTTTTTTGACCAATCCATTGATTATTTAAAAAAGCTGAAGGCGCCTTATTACAGCACGTTTATTACCTTAACCAATCACTTCCCATTTGAAATTGATCCAAAGGATCAGTTCATTGATGAATACGATTCGACTAGCACCATTTTAAACCGCTATGTGACCACCGTCCGCTACCAAGATGAAGCCATCAAAAGGTTCTTTGAACGAATGAAAGAAGAAGGACTATATGAAAATACAATGTTTGTCCTAATGGGGGACCATTATGGCATTTCAGAAGCACATCATGAGGCAATGGCAGAGCTGCTGAAGCAGGATGAAATCACGCCGTTTGATGCAGTTAAATTGCAGCGGGTCCCTTTTTTAATTTACATTCCAGGCTTGACAGACGAGGCCCCTCAAACCATTTCTGAAACAGCCGGTCAAATGGATGTCAAACCGACACTTCTTCATTTACTCGGCATTGAATCAAAAGATTCTATTCAATTTGGGAATGATCTTTTCTCCAATGAGCGTACACCGTTCGCTGTGCTGAGAAATGGAAACTTTATTACAGATGATTATCTTTATACAAAGAACACGTGCTATGATCAAAAAACAAAACAACCTGTTGAAGAAGATGAAGTATGCCAGCCTTATATAGAAAAAGCCAATAAAGAGCTGTCTCTATCAGATAAAGTAATCAACGGGAACTTACTGCGTTTTTATCAGCATTAAAAGCTGCCCTCTGGCGGCTTTTTCTTTTCTCTTTTCCTGAAAGCCTATGAATGGTCAAATAAGTTTGATTATAATAAAGGATACACATGATGTTGAATGATAAAGAGGTGTGATCATGAAATATTTATTCTTAACCTACGTCACCATCTGTTTGCTCCTGACTGGGTGTCAAACGGAGTCGACGTCATCAGATCAAAGCAAAAAAACAGAACTTGTGATTTCAGCGGCGGCAAGCCTGCAGGATGCTTTGAAAGAGATTGAATCTACCTATGAAGATGATCATCCAAACGTGACACTCACGAATAATTTCGGGTCATCCGGCGCATTGAAACAGCAAATCGCTCAAGGAGCAAAAGCGGATCTCTTCTTCTCAGCAGCTGAAGAGCCTTTTGATGACCTTGTTCAATCTGGCGACATTGATCAGGATCATGCAAAGGATGTCATACAAAATGAGCTTGTCCTCATCGTGCCAAAAGAAGGTTCCTCTTCTATCAAAACCTTTCGCGATGTTGATCACATAAAAGGAAAGATAGCGCTTGGCACACCTGAATCTGTTCCTGCTGGTACATATGCTAAAGAGATTTTCACAAAACTAAATATATGGGATCAAGTGAAACAAAACGCTGTCTATGGCAAGGATGTTCGTCAAGTATTAAACTATGTCGAAACAGGTAATGTGGAAGCTGGTGTCGTGTATAAGACGGACGCGCTCGTTTCTCGCAAAGTAAAGATAGTAGATGAGGCAAATCAGGACATGCATTCCCCCATCATTTATCCAGTTGGCATTGTCAAACAGACCGAACATATGAAGGAAGCGAAAGCATTTTTTCAATATCTCCAATCAGATCCAGCCGCATCGATTTTTAAAAAGTACGGCTTTCAAGTGAAATAATGCCGATGCTGACCGAAGATTTTCTTTCACCTATCTGGCTGTCCGTACAAGTGGCTGCTTTCAGCGGGTTATTGGCTGTCGTTTTAGGAACGTCCATTGGTTTTTGGATGGCGCGTACATCTTTCAAAGGAAAAATGATCGTGGAAACGCTCCTCATGATGCCGCTTGTCCTTCCGCCAACGGTCGTAGGATTTCTGCTGCTCGTCGTGTTCGGGAAGCACAGTGTGATTGGACAAGCCATTGAATGGATTTTCCATCAGCCTGTCATCTTCACTTATTGGGCAGCGGTCATTGCATCGACAGTTGTCGCATTCCCGCTCATGTATCAATCAGCGAAAGCTGGTTTTTCTACGATTGAGTCAGACATTGAAGGTGCTGCAAAAGTTGATGGTGCGCATTCTTTTCAGGTTTTTGCCTATATTACCGTCCCACTCGCACTGCCATCTCTTCTCTCTGGTGCAGTCCTAAGCTTTGCAAGAGCCCTAGGAGAATTTGGAGCAACTTTAATGTTCGCAGGCAACATTCCTGGGAAAACACAAACCCTCCCAACCGCCATCTATGTGGCGATTGATTCTGGACGAATGGAACTTGCGTGGGCTTGGACCATTTGTATTGTGATCCTGTCTTTTCTCATGCTGTTGGCTGTGCGTCGAAGCAGGAATTAAAAAATCCCCTTTCTCTTTTTGAGAAAGGGGGATTCAACTTGTTGACCAAGGGCTAAAATGAACTTGATTTTAGCCCTTGGTCTTCTTTTCAGCGTGATAGAAAACCTTTGCAGTCTAGGCAGGACGAGTACTGGCGCGGAGCGAATTTGACATTCGTGAACACCAGCACACAGGACTGACAAAGAATGCGAGGGTTTGTCTCACACTGAGGGGATTTTTTATTTATTCAAACCCAACCGTCATCGTTTCTGGATTAGAGCCGACGCGTTCGTTATTATTAAGTGCATTGATTTTTTCCATGTCTTCTTGTGAAAGCTCGAAGTCAAAAATGTCGGCATTTTGTTTAATGCGTTCTTCATTGATTGATTTTGGAATGGTGACAACACCGCTCTGTAGATCCCAGCGCAAGATCACTTGAGCCACAGATTTGTTGTATTGAGCTGCAATTTCCTTTAATACGTCATGATCCAATAGCTTTCCTTGCATCAGCGGAGACCATGCTTCAATTTGAATGCCTTTTTCTTTCGCATATTGTCGTAATTCTACAAGTGTCAGTTTTGGATGAAACTCCACTTGGTTCACCGCTGGAACAACCTCCGCATCTTTTAACAGCTCTTCTAAATGCTGCACGTAGAAGTTGCTAACACCAATCGCTCTTACTTTTCCATCTTTATAAAGCTTCTCAAGCGCACGCCATGTCTCTTTAAACGTATCTGCATTTGGTCCAGGCCAATGAATCAAATAGAGGTCTAAGTAATCAAGACCGAGCCGGTTTAAGCTTGCGTCGAATGCAGCGAGTGCTTTGTCATATCCTTGATCTGTGTTCCATACTTTTGACGTAATGAACAATTCTTCTCTTTTGACGCCAGATTCTTTAATGGCTTTACCTACGCCTGTCTCATTTTTATAAACGGCAGCCGTATCAATGCTGCGATAACCGTTTCGTATGGCTGCTTTAACGGCATCAACCACTTGGTTGCCGTCCTCCACTTTGAATACACCTAAACCAAACCATGGCATTTCTACTCCGTTATTTAGTGTTACGGTATCATTCAAGCTTTTGACCATGTTAACAACCACCTTTTCATAGATTCCATCTTTTTCATTATCTCATGTTGCGTTTGAAAACTCTATTATCAGGCGTTTCTCTTCGTTTCAATCGCTAACAGCAAAGCACCTGTCATACCTGCCTTGTCCTCAAGTCCAGGTGAGACAATGTATGTATCAAGCGTCGGCATCTCGACATAATCATTGACATACGCAGACAGCTTCTCTCGAATGAGCGGAAATAACTGCTTCTGCTTCATAACGCCTCCACCCATTATGATACGCTCCGGGCTTAATATCAGCGTGTATTGCATTAATGCCTGTGCTAAATAATCTGCTTCAAGAGACCAAACGGCTTCTTCTTCGGTAAGCTCTTTAGCCGGCTTTCCCCACCTTGCCTCAATAGCTGGTCCTGCTGCCAGTCCTTCTAAGCAAGTACCATGCGCTGGGCAGACACCCGCAAACTGATCTGATTCATGCTGCCTGACAAGGATGTGTCCCATTTCTGGATGTGAGTGACCGTGAAGAAGCTCATTTTTCACAACAGCCCCTGCACCGATCCCCGTACCGACCGTGATATACAGACAGCTGCTTAGCCCTTTGGCGGCACCTTTTGTCAGTTCACCTAATGCTGCGGCATTGACATCTGTCGTAAAGGACACCGGTACGCCTAATTGTTTCTCCAGCTCAGGTATAAACGGGTAATGCTTCCATTCAACTTTCGGCGTATTCATGATGTAACCGTAGGAAGGATCATCTTTCTGGACACAAATCGGCCCAAAGGAACCAACCCCTAATGCTGCAATTTCATGTTGCTGAAAAAATGGAATAAGTGATTGGATGGTTTTTTCTGGGTGCTCTGTTGGAATGGTTAATTCCTCTATAATATCCCCATGCTCATTGCCAATGGCACAGCAGAACTTTGTCCCCCCAGCTTCAATCGCTCCGTAATATGTCATCCTGCATCTCCCCCTGCTCGTCTCTTTTTCCCATCATAAAACATAGGGGAGAAAATGACAACATCATGTATTGGTCAGTAAGACTGCTTCCATGTCATTGATATACTCCCTTAAATGATGGGCAATATCACGATTGATTTCGCCATTTTCATATAAGGTTTGGATTTCATTGCGAATCGTCTGTACGGCTTGGAAGTTAAGCTCTTTCTTCTTCCGATCAAACGTACGATCCTTTTGCTGAAAGAAAGAAGGGCCATGTTCACAGCGGAAAATGACTTGATTGTAAAACCCAATGACTTGATGACACGTTTGTTGATTATCTTCAGTCATATGATGCTTAATAGAATCCACAGCAGCTTCAGCCGTTTTCTTACGGATTTGTTTATACGATTCCTCGTTTTCTAATATGCCGCTCGAAATACGCTGATTCGGACGCCACAATTGAAGCCATTGTAGTAAGCGCAGAAACTTCACTTTTGAAAAACGAATTTTAAAGGAGTTGGAATAGAGCATTTCCAGCTCATGAAATCTCTCTTGCAGCTCATACGAATCTTCTTTGTCGATTTTCTCTTCCTCAATGAGCTGTTGGAGTTTCATCTGTTCTGCTTTAATGCCGTGCAATCTGATTTTTCTCTCTTGTTTTCTCATACCAAACTGGTACGGTTCCCGCTGAATATTTCGCAGCTTCATTCGGTAATCATTGATGAGTGCAAGGGATACTTCTCGATTGTCTTCATTCATTCCTTCTTTTAACGTTTTAATGGCACTTCTCAGCAGCTTCCGTTTCGCGTGCTGAATCTTTGTATCTAAGTCCACAGCCACTTGCTTATCTTTTTTCTCCGATAAAATAGGCAGCAGCACACTCGCTAAAATGAGTGTACATAAAATGACGCCTGCTGCGAGGAAAATAATTAAATGACGCTCAGGAAATGGCGATCCGTCTGCAAGCGTAAACGGGATGGAGAAAGCACCCGCTAATGTAACAGCACCACGAACACCAGAGAATGTCATCAGCATGGAAGCACGCAATTTCGGTTTTTTCGCGTTCTTCTTTTTCGATACACTCCAGTTCCCTGCCCAGAACAGCCATACCCATAGGAATCTGAGAATCATCAGACAGCATGTAATGATTAAAATGTAACTGATGACCTGCATATTATTAAAGGCTTCATCTTGGAAAATGACGGTCGATACATCAGGAATTTGTAACCCAAGTAAAACGAAAACAAGGCCATTTAAGATAAATAAAATAATATTCCACGTGTTTGAAGAAGCAATTTGCAGTTTTGCTAAATTTGCTTCCATTCGGTCTTGCTCGATGGCATGTGTCACACCACCGGCAACAACAGCTAAAATGCCGGATACGCCAATTTCTTCTGCTGCTAAATAAATCACAAACGGCGTGAGGATTTGCAGGATGATGTGCATTGTGACATCGTCCATGCCTAAACGGCGGAGAAAATAACGGAAACGAATGATAAAAAATGACAGAATAAATCCGGTCAATAAGCCGCCAGCAGCAATAAGGACAAAGCTAAAAGATGCCTCTGCAATGGAAAATGCCCCTGTAACCGTTGCTGCAATAGCAAATTTAAAGGCAACAAGTCCTGACGCATCGTTCATCAGCCCTTCGCCTTCCAGCAGTCTCATGATTCCCTTTGGCATATTCACACGGCTGGAAAGTGCACTTACTGCAACCACATCTGTCGGTGATAAAATTGCTGCAAGCGCAAATGCAGCTGGAAGTGGTATGCTTGGAATCATCCAATGGATGGTATACCCTGCGACAATGACTGTCGCAAATACTAACCCCAAAGCTAATAGGAGAATGGGCGCTCTTAATTTCCACAGCTCGTCCCTTGGGGTACGCTTCCCATCATTAAATAACAACGGTGCAATGAATAAAACGAAGAATAGCTCAGGATTTAAAGAAATATGTAAACCTGAGGGAAAAGCTGCGACCAATATCCCTAAACCCACTTGGATTAATGGAACTGGAATAAAGGGCAGAAAACGATTGATAATATTAGATGATGCAATGAGTGCTAGTAGTACGAGCACTGCCAAAAAAATCTCCACTAGTACATGTCCCTCCCATTTCATTTTTTCCGTCATGTTTTGCTTACATGCAAAGATGTGTTCATTTCTTTCTGATCCATCCGTTCGATCATGAGCGTTTTTTTAGTATCCCGCAAAAAGCGAAACCAACACATAACAATCCATCTAGGCAAAAAAAGACTGAATCTACATATTCAGTCAAATGACAATATTTTCATCTCGTGTATTGTTTCATTGATGAATAAAGAACCTACTTTTATTTTACACGAAAACAGCATGACCTGCTGACATCAAGCTCGAATAAAACATAAAAAAAAAGAGCGACATCGCCCTCTTTTCGTTTTACCCTTTATTTAAAAAATAAGACCTAGCGGGAAGCCGCCATTTGAATAAGTAGGAACAAACCCTGCATATGACGAGGATGACAAACAGCAGATATAAAGCAAGCTCTCCTTGCGCTAACCCAAGTCCGACAAGTAAGCCGCCAAGGGCTGCCCATACTGCGTAAATCTCTGCTTTTAGCACAAGCGGCTTTCGTCCTGCTAATAAATCACGCACAATGCCACCGCCGCTTCCAGTCAAAATAGCTGCCACAATGACCGCACTGAGCGGGAGCTCTCTTTGTACAGCAAATAATGCACCTTGAATCGCAAATGCTGCTAAACCGATCGCATCCGAGAAATTCCCCCACGTGCTCCAGTGCTTGAGCAAAAGCTTTGGAAATAGAAACACGATCGTAATGGATATAAGGGCAATGGTAAACATTTTGCCCTGTGACCATAAAGCAGACACCGGAAGACCAATTAATAGATTCCGAATCGCTCCCCCGCCAAATGCTGTGACAATCCCTAAAATGTACACACCAAGAATATCGTACTCTTCTTCCATTGCGACAATCGCACCACTAATGGCGAATGCCACAATGCCAATAATACTTAAGACTTCCCATGCCATTTTCCGCTTATCTCCTTACCATTGTCTGATCATCTAACACTCTCCCCTTAATGTATATCTGACACAAATGAAAAGCAATACAAATTTTCTTTAAATTTTATCTTTTTGCAAAAATAAAAAATAGCCTGCTTAAAAGCAGGCTATCTCCTCAATCTTCTTTTGCATTTAAGAGCAGCATACTAATGATGATCAGAATAAATGCAATGAGAGCCAAAAGTGGAATGGTGATAAAACCAAACCAGTTCAGATAATCAACGGAACAAGGAATACCACTTAGACAAGGACGAATCGATGCAAAGCCTGGAATCTTTTGTTCCATATAATGATAGATGGAAAAGCACGCACCAATCCCGGCCAAAGGGAGAACGTAGTACTTCACTTTGACATCGCCACGGAATGTAGCAATTCCAAGTAAAAGCACAAGCGGATACATGAAAATGCGCTGAAACCAGCACATATCGCATGGGATAAACTTCTTTACTTCACTTAAATACAGACTGCTCATCGTCGCCACAATCGAGACGATCCAAGCGCTGTATAAGTAAATCAGTTTATTCTTCATGATTTTTTCCCTTTCAGCTCTTGATCAATTAATTCTTTGATTTCATCATAGTCATAAAAGTTTTGGACTTGTTTATTGTTAATAAAAATAGTTGGTGTTGCGTTTACTTTGTATTGATTCACCAGCTGATCATCTGTGTTCAGCTGCGGCTGATATGTTTTCTTTGATAGGTTATCTTTCAGCTTGTCCGTATCAATTTTCGTTGTCTTTTTCGCCAATTCAGTGAGCTTTGCTGGCGTTACCCATTCTGCTTCACTATCTGGCTGTGCGTTGTAGACAGCTTCATGAAATGCCCAGAAGTTTTTCGGATCTTCTTTCCACACTTCTTCAGAAGCCAGTGCTGCTAATACCGCACCGTCCCCATGAACAGGCAGAGGGAAGTTAATAAATGAGAAGGATACATCGCCATTATCTATGTAGTCTGCTTTCAATTTTGGGAAAATGTCAGTGTCAAATGATTTACATGATGGACATTTGTAATCCCCAAACTCGACAACTTGCACTTTTGCCTTTTGATCTCCCATGACAGGCTGTCCTTTAATAGACGGCTTACTGTCGACTGTTTGTGCTTCTTGGCTGTTGTTGTTACCGATCACAACGAAAATACCGATGAGAAGAGCTGCAATGATGGTTAATATAACTGCAAACTTGATGGATGAAGATTGATTATTTTTTTTACTCACAAAAGCACCTACCTTATCTTTTTCATTCATTCCTTCATAAAAGAAAAAGGATAATAGCGCAGAAAAATGCCATTATCCAACTTCTTCTATTTTAACAAGAGGGGGTCTATTATGAAAGACGCTATTCATGAATTTTTCCTTACAATTTTATTTCATGACCCTCATCGCATTTAAAACAGCCAGTACAGTGACACCAACATCCGAGAAGACGGCTTCCCACATTGTTGCAATACCGAATGCACCAAGTATGAGAAAGACGGCCTTCACCCCAAGAGCAAACGCAATATTCTGCCATACGATGGCTCTCGTTCTTTTAGCGACAGCAATGGCTTCCGCTACCTTCGATGGCTGATCTGTCATAATCACAATATCAGCCGCTTCAACTGCTGCATCTGAACCAAGTCCACCCATAGCAATACCTATATCCGCTCTTGCCAAAACCGGCGTATCGTTTATGCCGTCACCAACAAACAATAATTTGTCTTGAGATGCTTTTTTCTCATACATGTCTTCGATTTTGGCGACTTTATCCTGTGGCAATAATTCAGTGTGAACTTCGTCAATGCCGATCTGCTGTGCGACTGCATTTCCTACTTGCGAAGCATCCCCTGTAAGCATTACGGTTTGAATGCCCGCAGCTTTTAGAGAAGATATCGCTTCAACTGCATCGTCTTTTACTTCATCTGCAATCAAGATAGATCCCGCAAACTCACCGTCTATTGCTAAATACACAACCGTTCCACTTCGTTTTTCTTTTTCAAAAGAAATGCCCTCTCGTTCCATCAGGCGATGGTTACCTGCCAATACATGGGCTCCGCGAATTGTCGCTTTGATCCCATGACCCGCAATATCCTCGTAAGATTCGATTTGACTCTCATCAAGAGACGCTCCGTAGGCCGCTTTAATCGATTCTGCAATCGGATGCGAAGAATGCGCTTCTGCCAGTGCCGCAAAAGAAAGCAATTCTTTTTCAGACCATTTCTCATGAGCTGCTTTGATATGAGTGACTGTAAAGTTTCCTTTTGTCAAAGTACCTGTTTTATCAAACACCGCATAGCGGACAGAGTTCAAGGCTTCTAAGTAGTTACTGCCTTTCACTAAAATGCCTCGTTTTGATGCGGCACCAATCCCGCCAAAGAAACCTAATGGAATGGATACAACGAGAGCACACGGACACGAAATGACAAGAAAGACAAGTGCTCGGTACACCCAATCAGACAATTGAGCTGATGGGATGAGAAGCGGTGGTACAAAGGCAAGCAATAAAGCTAGCACGACCACAGCAGGTGTATAATATTTAGCGAACTTTGTGATAAAGTTTTCTGTCTGCGCTTTACGGCTGCTTGCATTCTCAACCAAATCCAAAATCTTCGTAACCGCTGACTCACTGAGCTCTTTTTGCACTTCAATTTCAAGAATGCCGTTTTGGTTCACGAAACCAGCAAGCACTTCTTTTCCTGCTTCCACATCTCTTGGAACAGACTCCCCAGTTAGTGCAGAGGTATCCACAAGAGAATAACCGTCTATCACGCGTCCATCCAAAGGAATTTTTTCACCTGGTTTGACGACAATACGGTCACCAGTTTTGACTTCTTCCGGCTTTACCTTTTTTGTTTCTTGCCCCACTTTGAGGTTTGCGTATTCTGGGCGGATATTCATTAATTCACTAATTGATTTTCTAGAGCGGTTCACTGCCGCCCCTTGGAATAGCTCTCCAATTTGGTAAAACAGCATGACTGCCAGTGCCTCAGGATACTGCTGAATCACAAAAGCACCCACTGTGGCGATGGTCATTAAGAAGTTTTCATCAAATACTTGGCCGCGCACAATATTTTTCAGCGCTTTCAAGACAACATCTCCGCCAACTAGTAAATACGCTGCGAAAAACATGATGAACTTCAGTAAGCCATTATCAGGTATAAAATAAGCCGCCGTTCCAATGACTGCACCGCCGATTAGTTTCAGCACAATCGTTTTTAAATTCTTTGTTCCATGATCGTGATCGTGGTGATGCCCTTCTTCTTTTGGTGATACACTCACATGAGGTTCAATGGACTGAACGGTTTTTTCAATACGCTTTGACATCGCTTCTTGTGCATCAGCATGTGTCACAGTTAATGTACCCGTCGCAAAATTAATTGAGCAGGCTTCCACTCCTTCTAGTTTGCTGACACCTGTTTCAATTTTACGTGCACAGTTTCCACAATCGAGACCGCTTAATACGTATTCATCCTTCATCTTTTTCATGTTCTCACCTTTTTTCTATATAAGTAGCCTTCCCTGATTCAATCAAACCTATCAGCTGCTGTAGATATTATATATGAGCACATATTCATATATTGAATTACCCTTATTATATGAGGAGTTCTTATAAACTGTCAATCATTTATAAGCAAATGTTTGAGATTTTTCGCATTCAAGGATGTCACGTGAATTTTCAATAATCCATGCTCATGTCCCCTCTTCGGTGCATATCATAAAAACGATCGTTTAATGGGAATATTCAGCATTTCTCTTTACAAAAGAAGGACATACGATTAGAATAAGATAAAAGTTTCCTTAAGGAAACAAATTAGCGTTAGAGAATCATTTCATCCTTTAGTCAAAATTATTAAATGTATGCATATATTTTTAGGAAACGCAATTGATGATCGAAAGGGGCCTTAAGAGATGTCATATGCTTTAACAATCGACCGCCTGTATGTCTCATACCACGGACAGGATGCACTAGAAAACGTCTCTCTTTCCATACAGGAAGGAACGATGACTGGAATCATTGGTCCAAATGGTGCTGGTAAATCGACTTTATTGAAAGCATGTTTGGATTTAATTGAAAAGGATCAAGGGGATATTCGCTTTTTTGAACAACCCTTTAAACAAGTGAGAAAACAGATCGCCTATGTACCACAAAGAAATGATCTAGACTGGACGTTTCCTATCCATGTGCTAGATACCGTACTGCTTGGCACATACCCAAAGCTCGGACCAATCAAACGACCGAAAAAAGAAGACCGAGCCTATGCGTACCATTGCTTAGAAAAGGTCGGGATGCAGGACTTTGCCAAAAGACAGATCGGGGAATTATCCGGCGGTCAGCAGCAACGTGTCTTCCTTGCACGAGCACTTGCTCAAAACGCACAGCTTTTTTGTTTAGATGAACCGTTTGTCGGAATTGATATGGCAAGTGAAGAAACGATGATCCGCATTTTGAAGGAGTTACGAGATGAAGGAAAAACCATTCTGGTCGTCCACCATGACTTAAGTAAAGCCGATGATTACTTCAGCCATCTCGTTCTTCTAAATAAGAAGCTGGTCAAAGCAGGGCCTGTACATGATATTCTTCGTCCAGAGGTCATGCTTAAAGCATACGAAACACAGCTGCCATTTTTAAAATCAGCAGGAGGAGACGCATAATGGAATTCTTAACCGGACTTTTTGAATATGCGTTTTTACAAAAAGCACTATTTACATCCGTTATGGTAGGGATCATCTGCGGCGTCATCGGCTGCTTTATCATTTTACGGGGAATGGCATTGATGGGAGATGCGATTTCACACGCCGTACTGCCAGGTGTCGCCATCTCTTATATGCTCGGCATTAACTTTTTCTTTGGTGCCGTTCTCACTGGTGTACTGACAGCCATCGGCATCGGATATGTCAGTCAAAACAGCCGCATTAAAAATGATTCTGCCATCGGGATCGTATTCACTGCTTTTTTTTCCATTGGGATCATTTTGATTACATTTTTGAAAAGTTCCAGCGATTTATATCATATCTTATTTGGAAACGTACTAGCCGTTCGTTCATCTGATATGTGGATCACGCTTGGCATCGGTATTTTCATTTTGCTGGCTGTCATTGTTTTCTACAAAGAACTGCTCATTAGTTCATTTGATCCAGTGATTTCTTCGGTATACGGTTTACCGAATCGCATGATCCATTATTTCCTCATGACCTTATTGACCTTAGTGACCGTGGCGTCCCTGCAAACTGTAGGTATTATTCTTGTTGTTGCAATGCTTATTACACCAGCTGCCACCGCTTATTTACTGACAGACCGGCTATGGATCATGATTTATTTATCTGCTTTTTTTGGAGCAGTTTCAGCCGTCGTAGGACTTGGGCTCAGCTTTACGTATAACTTGTCGTCTGGTGCTTCCATTGTGCTGGTCGCGACCATATTATTCGGCAGTGCCTTTATCTTTTCACCGAAACAAGGGATATTGTGGAGATCCTTAAAATCGAAGCGAAAACGAACACAGTTAAAAAAGGAAGCGTCTATGTAAAAGGAGGACATATATGAAGAAGGTATTAGCAATCCGTTTGACCGCAGTATGTATTGCCCTTTTGGTCATCGCAGGCTGTTCTACTCAGCAAAAAAGTTCCGGAAAAGATGACGGTAAATTAAAAGTTGTCACGACCTACTCCATTCTTTATGACATTGTGAAGGAAGTAGGAGGACAGCATGTCTCTATTCACAGCATTGTTCCCATTGGTACAGACCCACATGAATTTGACCCACTGCCAAAGGATGTTCAATATACGACGGATGCAGACCTTGTTCTATCTAATGGCTTGAACCTTGAAACAGGGAATGGCTGGTTTCAAAAACTGCTTGAATCGAGCGGCAAGAACGGGGATGATGCACCTGTAGCCGAGCTGAGTAAAGGCGTCAAAGTGAAGCATTTGTCTTCAAAAGGGCTTGAAAGCCAGCAGGACCCACACGCATGGCTGAATGTCGAGAATGGGATTCTTTATGCGCAAAATGCCAGAGATGCGCTCATTCAAGCAGATCCTGAGCATAAAGAGGATTACGAGAAAAATGCTGAAACCTATATTAAAAAGCTTCAAACGCTTCACGATGAAGCAAAAGACAAGTTTGATCAACTGCCAAAAGACAAAAAACTCCTTGTCACAAGCGAAGGGGCATTCAAATATTTTGCGGATGCGTATGGACTGAAAGCCGGCTACATTTGGGAGATCAACACAGAAAGTGAAGGAACACCTGGACAAATGAAACGCATCATTCATTTTGTCAAAGACCATCGAGTTCCTGCTCTCTTTTTGGAAACAAGTGTCGATAAACGCAGCCTTGAAAGCCTCTCTGAGGAAACCGGGGTTCCGATTAAAGGGAAAGTCTTTACGGACTCTATTGGCAAAGAAGGTGAAGATGGGGGCAGCTACTATCACATGATGAAATGGAATATTGATACGATTTATAAAGGGTTATCCTCATAGCAAAAAGACAGGTGGAATGAGTCCGCCTGTCTTTTTTTGTCAGCCTGCTATATTTTCTGGGTGTTTTTTCGGCCAAATGACGTAGCTGATGCTAATGACGAAATCAATGGCTAAGACCATCCCCCACACACTGACAAGCTGCATCAGAGATTCCGTTCGTTCTGGTGCTTGGATGAGATAGGTCAATCCATATAACAGCCCCGCTCCGATGACGTAAGAGATGAAATGACGCGTCCAGCCCACCATTTCATACAAAGACCGCTCCTTCCCGTACTTTGGTTTCCCCTTCGGCTTAGGGCCTCCTGCAAAACGATAAGCAAACTTAGCATCCGCCCATTTCACCATTTGATGTCCAAAGGCCAGACTCACACCAATATAAACAGCCGCAAGCCCATGAATGACGCTCGCCACAGCCCCTTGCTTTAAATCTATATAAGTAGCCGCAAGAAGGATGAGATCTAAAATCGGCGTACAGACAAGAAAGAAAGCACCCCATTTTTTCTGTTTAAACACATAACGCAGTGTTAAGCCCATTAGAATAAACAGCCAAAAACCAATTTCACATGCCACAATCAATAAACCGACCAATTTCCCCACATCCTTTTTAATACGATTGTATTAAATAAAAAATAGCACAACTGTGTTAAAAAAACAATAGCTGTGCTAAAATCAATGTATGCCAAAAATCGTCGATCACCATAAACAAAAACAAAAGGTCGCTCAAGCTGCCATGAGAGTGATTAAACAAGAGGGATTGGAAAGCGCTTCTGTACGAAAAATAGCAGTTGAAGCTGGCATCTCAGCCGGCTCTATGCGTCATTATTTTTCCACACAGCAAGAATTATTTCTATTCTCCATGAATTTAATTCAAGAAAGAGTGAAGGAGCGAATTGCTAGGCTTCCATTAAACGGTTCAACAGAGGAAAATGTATTCACTTTATTGGAGCAGGTTCTTCCACTAGACGAAGAACGAATATTTGAAATGGAGGTGTGGCAGGCTTTTACAGTCAAAGCACTGACTGAACCAGATCTACAGCCACTCAATGCAAAGATGTATGACGAGCTTTTTCAAACGGTTCAATTTTGCTTAATGAAATTGAAAGAGGATGAACTACTGCTAGATCATATCGATCTTTTATTAGAAACTGAGCGGCTTTATGCGGTCATCAATGGGCTTGCATTGAATGGAATCGTACAGCCCCATCGTTTACCGCCTCAGCTCATGCGCTCCGTGCTGCAGATGCATCTTCAATCCATCACAAAAAAAGACATGCCCTCCTTATAAGAATGTGGTCTTCCCCTGAAGTAGGCAAATATAAAAAGCCTCTGCCAGTATGTGACGGTATTCTACCGGCGCAAACTGGTTTAATTTTTTAATGAATCCATCGTGATTATAGAATTGAATGTAATCTTCCGTGCTTTTATGCAGCTATTCTTCCATTTAACATGAAGGCGTTCTCTGTTTTGAACTGAATGATTTGATACAAGCATTATTCGGGCAACTTCCCCGTCGGAAATGAGTGTCCTTAAAACCTCTCGTTCTTTAAAATCCGTCCGTGTAGATTAGGATAACGCTTTTTTAAGTATTCTACCTGTGCCTTTAAATAATCTCTTTCTTCTTCCCACTTTTAAACATGAACTTAGGACAAGCAGTCAAAGGATTTTCTGCTTTGGTATGTTTTCCTTTTTGATCTTCAAAATATTGTCCCTCTCGAAATTTTCTGATTCAATTTTTTAACTAAGTTGAGCTTCTGATAACTAACTCTTCAGATAATGATGAATACTATTGCTTCCTTCTTCGTACATTTTGATTTTGACAACTTTTATCTTAAATTCTTTCTAATAGTGTCTCGTCATAAAAAATCCCCTCCAAGTATAGTGTAACAGCCAAGATATGTTCTTGGACTTTTTACACTGTCTACTTAGAGGGGAGGAATACCTGTTCAATAAAAAAAGAAAGGCCTATATTTTTTATATAGAATATCTTTTATTCTAATCCTTTTGGGTCTTCTAAGAATAAACGTTCTTCAATATCTTCAATATAATCACCGGTATCGTCAGCATTTAGAATGTGATCAAAGACAATTTGAACTTGGCATCTATTATTTATAACTTCAGATATTTTATTAGTAGAGTTAACTTTCACTAATTCATTTTCATAATCTCGTTGATAACGTCTCATTTCTTCTGCTAATTCATTTAAATCAGTTTTTAACCAATTATTTATATCTACAACAACCTTGGATTGATAACGGTCTACTCTCATATATCAACCTCCTTATTTAGGATTAAAATAAAGCGGACATTGTTAAGTTAACCCTCTTAATTTTTCACATCAATATCTTTACCATACTGTGATGCGTTGCTTGTAGACTTCTTCTCAGAACCTTTATAACCATGATTTTTATAAGAATGTTCTGAGAGATTAATAATTGAAAGCATGTCTTTTTTAATCTTCCATAAAAATGCGTTTCGCCTCGTAATAGAGCACCTGTACAAATTTTTTCACATTGATACGGGTATGTTCTTCTCTTCCACTTGTCTCTTTTGTGAGTTCACTCATTTTCTTACGCACAATGGTAAAATCGAAAAATTTTGATGCATAGTTTTCAAAGGTTGGGTGAGAAAAATCGGTTAACCCGAGCGAGGCGATGTGTTTCAATGATTGGTTGATCGCACGTCTTACCCGCTGTTCCGCTGCTTTTGCTTCTCTTGCGATGTCTGCTGATGTAAAAGGTTCGTTTAATTTATCCTCTGTGATGCCAGTGAAAATCACTTTTAATGAAGGAAAAGAGTCGTGCTGATCGGCATGTACCGCTAAATACTGATCTGTGAAAAGAATCATATCTAGTAAATCCTTAGACCCCTTTTCGCCGACAATCCCAAGCTCCGCCAGCAAAAACTGACCTGCCTCTGCAAGACTTTTCCCACGCTGCTTCGTTTTCGTGGTCTGTCCGCGCTGCTGGAACTGCATGACCGATTTGAGCGAATGCTGAATATTTTCAATCGAGTGCTCTAAATGCAGACGTTCAATCATGAGGTGGAGCACACTTAAGACCTCTACCCGATTGATCGGCTTTGTCACATAATACTCGACACCGAGTGTATATGCCTGGCCGATGAGTTCCTTTGTTTCTACCTGTGACAGCATTAAATATTTCCCATGAAATTCATCCTTGATCGCTCGAATCGTCTCAAGTCCGTCCCTTTCCGGCATCAAAAGATCAATACACAAGATATCAATGTGCAAATCATTTAAGTAGCTCGCTGTTACTTCAGCACCATCCTCTGCTTCCCCTGCCACAATGCCAAGCTCTTCATCTTCAATGAGCTGTGCCAGTGAAGAACGAACAGCTTCATCATCATCAACAATAAAAAATCTCATCTCCCATTCCCCTCTTTTCTGCTGACTTGATCAATTGGTATCGTTAAAGTGAACTTCGTTTGTTGATTTGGGACACTCTTCATTTCAACACTTCCGCCAAGCTTCTCGGCTGTGTCTTTCACATAGGAAAGACCGATGCCGCTTGATGGGTTACCGGCTTGGTCGTATTTTAAAGTGAAGCCCGGTTTAAAGATCACATGATGGTTACGCTCTTTAATGCCTGGACCGTTGTCACTGATTTGAAAAATCACATCATTCTCTTTTCGCGAAATGGATAGTGATACTTCTCCATTTACTGGAATCGCTTCAACGGCATTGGATACAATGTTATTTAATAAAGATAGAATGGTATACACATGATAAGCAGGGTGCTGTCCTTCTTCATCATAATGAAAAACGATGTGTTTTTTAAGAGATTCCGCATAATTTTCATGGATACGGATCACAAGTCCAGCGATATGAGCAGGACTTGCATACTCCTGAAAGTTTTCCTCATGAATCAGCTTTGATAAAGCAGAAAAAATCCGCTGATTATCCTTTTTGATTTCGTGTACCTCACCTGCAATTTGCAGGGCTGTTTTTCCGAGTTTTTTCAAATCTAATGATTCCGTATCCTTTGCATGATGCAGAGATTGATACAATTGATATGAAGTAGCTGTAATGTGCTCAGCATGTGCAAGGGTTTTATAAAAATATGTAGATTCCGTATAAAGATTTGACAGCAGCATCAGCAGATGTTCCTTTTCCTTTTTCATTTGGCGTTCTCTCGCCTGTTCTTCGTATAATCGAATCATCGTGTAACAAGCCAATACGAAAAAGCTTCTGAAAATCGCCAATACAAATAGTTGAAACAGCGTTCTCACTGTTAAAATTTCATCAATGGCTCCCCTGAGTGTAATCATTTCAACTACACTTGCGCATAGTTCCATGATGATCCCTGTCGCCCCAATGAGCCAAGGTTTATCACGGAAACGTCTGACCTGTAATACATAAAAAAGCGTACCATAGACGACGTAATACAGCAGGGAAGGAAACCTTAAAGAAACGGCCTCTTCCAGCGCTAGGTTGCCTGTCACAGCGGTATCAAAAAGCACCCGAAATGCAAACACTGATCCCCCCGCAATGATGCCGCTTGCCCATGCCGGGAATTTTTTCATTTGAAGCAGGATAAAGAAAAAGACAACGGTTCCAAAGCTGACACGAAAGCTATCCTCAAATGGATAAAATTTCAGCTCCCCGCCAATCGGTGTCAGTACAATGAGCATCACAATTAAATAAGGCTCTGTATTCAGCCATTTTTTCAGTAGATTCAAACGCAGTCACATCCCTAATAATTGACGATAGTATACTATGTGCGCTTCAGAAAAACAAACAGTCCATGAAAAAACGCACACCGGACATTTGTCGGTGTGCGTTTCTCATGATGCCGCTTAATCTTCTAAACGATCCTTTTCTAAAAGTGATGCGCCAGCAATACCTGGTTTCGTCATTTCAAAAGGATTTAAGATGATATCAAGCTCTTCCTCTGATAACACATCATTTTGCAGACAAAGCTCACGTACAGATACGCCTGTAAGAATTGCTTCTCTGGCAATTCGTGCAGCAGCTTCATAACCAATATGCGGATTGACCGCAGTCATGACACCAGCACTCTTTTCTACATATTCTTTTAATCTAGATTCATCTGCTTTTAGGTCACGCAAGCAGTTGTCTACGAAGGACTCAAATACATTCTTCATAATGCTGAGAGATTGAAGCAGGTTGAACACAAGGACTGGTTCCATCACGTTCAGCTCAAGCTGACCAGCCTCTGATGCAAGGCAGATCGTGTGATCATTACCGATGACTTGGAACGCCACTTGGTTCATCACCTCGGGCATCACTGGGTTGACTTTCCCTGGCATGATGGATGAACCTGGCTGTCTAGGCTGCAAATGAAGCTCACCAAAGCCTGCTCTAGGACCTGAAGCCATCAAACGAATATCGTTTGCCATTTTGGACATATTCATCATACATACTTTAAGTGCAGCTGATACTTCTGTATAAGCATCTGTATTTTGCGTAGCATCGACCAAATCTTCTGCTCCAACTAACGGTAAACCGCTAATGTCAGATAGATAGCCAACCACCTGGCGAATATATTTAGGATCAGCATTCAAGCCTGTTCCGACTGCTGTTGCGCCCATATTGACTTCATATAAATGCTGTCTAGACTGCTTGATCCGTTTAATATCACGAGCAAGAACCTTTGCATAGGCACTAAATTCTTGACCAAGTCTGATTGGAACAGCGTCCTGAAGATGCGTACGTCCCATTTTGATGACATGATCGAATTCTTGCGCTTTTTCTGTCATGACTTGATGCATGTTTTCCATCGTATAAAGTAGTTTTTCAATCATATTCAATGTTGAAATATGAATCGCTGTTGGGAAAACGTCGTTTGTTGACTGCGACATGTTCACATGCGTGTTTGGACTTAGCTCAGTATAAGCGCCTTTTTCCTTTCCTAGTAGTTCAAGCGCTCTGTTTGCAATGACTTCATTGGCATTCATATTCATTGAAGTGCCAGCCCCGCCTTGAATTGGATCGACAATAAATTGATTATTCCATTTTCCTTCAATCACTTCATCTGCGGCTTGAACAATTTTTTCTCCAAGACCAGCATATAGTCGCTGTGTATCCATATTTGCAAGTGCGGCTGCCTTTTTGACAATCCCTAGTGCTTTGATGAGTTCCTCATGAACATGGTAGCCTGTAATTGGAAAGTTCTCTACTGCACGTAATGTCTGAATTCCATAATACGCTTGAGTGTCTACTTCCTTTTCACCTAGAAAGTCTCGTTCGATTCGAACTTGCTTGTCCTGTAGCTTCGTCATTTGAAAAGATCTCCTTTTACGCTGCTTTTGTTTGTTGTTTTAATTCCTCAATATACTTCTTCGATTTCTCTTGATCAAACACTTTTTCCCACTTAGACATGACAATGGCTGCAAGTGAGTTACCAAATACGTTAACAGTTGTACGAACCATGTCAAGGATACGGTCGATCCCAACGATGAAGGCAAGTCCTTCAAGCGGAAGTCCCATTGCTCCAAGTGTTGTGATCACAACAACGATCGATGCACCTGGTACACCAGCCATTCCTTTTGATGTGAGCATTAAAATTAATAGTAACGTAATTTGCTCATAGATGGAAAGAGGCATGCCGTACATTTGTGCAACAAATATGGCGGCAATGGATTGATAGATGGCACTTCCATCTAAGTTAAAGGTATAGCCTGTTGGGATAACGAACGACGTGATCGCTTTCGGGCATCCGAACTTCTCCATCTTGTCCATTAATCTAGGCAATACAGCTTCTGAACTTGCTGTTGAGAATGCAAGAATGATTTCTTCTTTTAAGACTTTAAATAGTGTAAAGACGCTTGTTCCAGCTAATTTAGCGATAATGCCAAGTACAACAATAACGAAGAATGCCATAGTGCCGTAAACGACAAGTACCAGTTTACCTAGCGGGAGAAGCGCTCCGACCCCGAATTTGATCACCGTCACACTGATGAGCGCGAATACACCAAATGGTGCAAACTTCATCACTTTATTGGTCACCCAGAACATCGCTTCGAGTATCCCCTCAAAGAATCCTAACACTGGTTTTCCTTTGTCTCCAACTGCGGCAATACCTAATCCGAATAAGACCGTAAAGAAGATCGTTGGTAATAGATCACCTTCTGCAATGGATTGGAACACGTTTGTTGGCACAAGATGCACAATCGTTTCAGAGAAACTAGCTTTTTCGGCAGAAGATTTAGATGTCTCTTCATATTTAGAGATATCGCCTTTCTCCATGTTGCTCATATCAATTCCTGTACCAGGATGGAAAACGTTTGCTGCAAGCAGTCCAACTGCTAATGCAATCGTTGTCACAATTTCAAAGTAAAGAATTGTTTTCCCACCGAGTCTTCCGATGGTTTTCATATCGCCTACACCTGCAACGGCTACAATCAATGCAGCAATAACAATTGGAAGAACGATCATTTTAATTAAGTGGATGAATATATCGCCAATCGGCGTTAACACATTAATAACGGTTTCATTTTGATAAAACAGTGCTCCTACGACAACACCCAAAACAAGTGCGATGAGTATTTGAGAAGCTAACCCTAACTTTTTCATACGTGGACCCCCTTTTTTTGATAACGCTTTCTTTGTTGCCTAATCGCATCTTAACGATGAACCTACAAAAAACGACAAAAAGGAACAAAAAGAAGTGAATTTTTTATGAAAAATCTTTTAAAAGGTGGGTTTTTCCACAAAAATGTTAAAAAAAGACTTCGCTTTTGGCGAAGTCTCATGTTGCATATGTTCAGCTGGCGGCTCTTGAATTGGAGAAAGTTCGACATAAATCGCATAGCCTATCAGTACAAAGGCTACATAAATCACAGCACTCAACGTCCACACCCATTTGACATTCAGCTTCATTTTGCCACACCCTCTCTGACAGGCTTCAATCGCTGTAATCTTAGTGCGTTCAGCACAACCGAGACAGAACTAAAGGCCATTGCCGCTCCTGCAAGCCATGGCGCCAGGAACCCAAATGCGGCGACTGGTATGCCAATACAATTGTAAGCAAGCGCCCAAAATAGATTCTGTTTAATGTTTCTCATCGTTTTTCTGCTAAATTCAAGTGCATCTGCAATGGCATGGAGATCTCCTGTCATGAGCGTAATATCTGCCGCTTCCATGGCAACATCTGTACCTGTTCCAACGGCCATCCCGATATTTGCTGTTGCAAGGGCAGGGGCATCATTGATGCCGTCTCCAACCATCGCCACTTTTTTTCCTTGTTTCTGAAGCGTTGCAATATGAGCCGCTTTTTCCTCAGGAAGAACTTCAGCGATGACATGATCTATGCCTGCCTCACTCGCAATCGCTTCTGCTGTGCGTTTGTTATCTCCTGTCATCATCACGACGTGAATCCCTTGCTCTTTGAGACGAGCGACTGCTTGAGAAGAAGACGATTTGATCGTATCGGCAACGGCGACAATACCTGCTGGCTCGCGGTCAATGGCAATGAGCATCGCCGTTTTTCCTTGTTCTTCAAGCTCAGTAACAACAGCTTCTAGTGCTTCGCAGCTGATATGATGTTTCTTTAGGAGCTTCCGTGTGCCAATCAAAAGCTCATGCCCTTTAGCTCTTGCTTCAATTCCATGACCAGGATCTGCTTGAAAAGCTTCTACCTCTACCGCTTGGAGCCCCCGGTTCTTCATGCCTTCTGTAATCGCTCTGGCAAGTGGATGCTCTGACTGCTGTTCTGCCGATCCTGCTAACTGTAGTAGCGTATCTTCTGTCCAATTGGCAGACGCGATCACATCTGTAAGACTCGGCTCCCCTTTTGTCACAGTCCCTGTTTTATCTAGCACTACTGTATCTAGTGATTGTGTTACCTCTAAGTGTTCCCCGCCTTTAAACAGAATACCTGATTCAGCTGCCCGGCCGCTGCCTGCCATAATAGAGGTCGGTGTAGCAAGACCAAGCGCACAAGGACATGCAATGACGATCACCGCTATAAAGGTCTCAAGTGCGGCTGTCACATTTCCTGGGTCAACAAAGAAAAACCAAATCAGAAAAGTGAGCACAGCTATTCCTACAACAATGGGGACAAATATCCCTGAAATTTGATCTGCCATTCTTTGAATTGGTGCTTTTGAGCCTTGCGCTTGTTCAACGACCCGAATGATTTGTGAAAGAGCCGTTTCTTTACCTACTTTTGTTGCTTTCACTTTCACAAATCCATTTTTATTGATGGTTGCCCCGATGACTGCATCTCCTGCGGTTTTATCAACTGGCAGACTTTCTCCTGTAATCATCGATTCGTCGATCGCTGTTGTTCCTTCGATGATTTCTCCGTCTACCGGGACTTTTTCACCCGGCTTGACGAACACAAGATCATTCACTTTCACTTCAGAAATAGGAACGGTCATTTCTTTCCCATCTCGCTCTATCACAGCTTCTTTCGCTTGTAAGCCCATCAGTTTTTGAATCGCTTCTGATGATCTCCCTTTAGCTCTTGCTTCCATTAACTTTCCGAGCACAATCAACGTAATCAGCACGGCACTCGTTTCATAATAGAGGGCCGCTTCATGTGTGCCTTGAACCGTTGACTGAATACTTTCATATAAACTATAGAAAAAAGCAGCCGATGTCCCTAGTGCCACAAGAACATCCATATTGGCACTTTTATTTTTCAACGCTTTATAAGCACCTACATAAAAAGGCCAACCGACAATGAACTGGACGGGCGCTGCTAATGCGAGCTGAACCCATGGATTCATAAGCGCTTCTGGCAGCCAAATAAACGATGTGAAAGAAAAATGGCTGACCATTGCCCAAAGAAGAGGCAATGACAAGATCATCGAGAACAAAAAGCGTGCCGTTTGTTTCTCAATCGCTGCTTGACGATGGTCTTTTTTCCCTTCCTCTACATGCTCTTCGGCTGGTTCGATTAATGAATACCCAATGGATGTCACAGCTTCTTTTATATCACTTGGAGATATTTGCCCAGGATGATACGTCACCTGAAGTGTCTCAAGCGCAAAGTTCACTGACCCTTGATCAATACCATCCATCCGGTTAACTTTTTTCTCAATTCGGTTTGCACAAGCCGCACACGTCATTCCCTCTATATCAAATTCGGCTTGCTCCATTACCACATCGTAGCCAATAGATTGAATTTTTTGTTTCAGATCATCTGCTGTTAGTTGCTCTGTTTCATAAACAATATGGGATGTTTCAAGTGCTAAGTTCACACTGGCGTCGTCCACACCTTCCAGCCTGTTCAAGCCCTTTTCAATACGGCCTGCACAAGCGGCGCATGTCATCCCTGTAATTTGAAAGTCAATTTCTTTTTTCATTTATCTCACCTCTCCTTATACTCCACGGGGGTATTGTTATTGTTAAAAAAATACGTGCTGTCTTATGCAGCACGTCTGTTCATTTTATACGACATCATATCCCTGTTCTTCAATGACATCAGAGATCCGGTGTAACGTGATTTGATCTGGGTGAAAGGAAACCTCCACCTGACCCTTATCTAAATGGACTTTCACAGATTCAACACCTGCTAATTCTCCTACATTTCCTTCGACTGCTTTCACGCAATGTCCGCAAGACATGCCTTGCACTTGTAGTGTTGCTTGTTCCACTTCTCATCGCCTCCATCAATCATTTTCTATTCTTACTATACCCTAGTAGGGTATCAATGTAAACATAAATGATCCGCTTTTTGCTAAGATTTTGTCAGCTTCGTAAAGACATTCATTAACTCCTCAATGGCTTCATCCCCATTACCGCTCTTAATGGCATCCGCTACACAATGATGTGTATGCTTTTCCATTAATTGAAGACTCACTTTTTTTAAAGCTGCATTGACAGCAGAAATTTGATTCACGACATCTATACAGTAACGATCGTTTTCAATCATTTGCTGAATCCCTCGCACTTGACCTTCCACTCGTTTTAAGCGGTTGATTAATTGATCTTTTTCCTTCTCGGCTCTAGGCGAAGCGATATGTCTTTCTTCTTGTTCTGTCATCTGATCACCTTTTTTCTATCATACTTGTCTTACATTCAATTAAAGCATATCTTCACCTGAAAAGGCAAAGATATGCTGAGACCACTGTTTGTTTATCCTAGTTTGTTAACTGTTCAATATCTTGCAAAAGGTGGACGGATTGCTGAAGCTGCTTCATGAGGCCTTGCTGATCCTCTAAAATAGCTGCAGCATCGAAGTTGTCCATTTTTAATTGCTGTAAATAGGTTTGAATGTCATCTGACAGCACTTTATTTTTCTCCATGATTTGTGCATGCAGGTCTTTTGCTATTGATGGTGCTGTGAGTTCATTAAATTCTTGAATGTCTGCTTTCAATGATTCAAGCTGCTGCGTCAAATCTGCTCTTTTGGCAGCATCTTGTACAGCTTCTTCTGCAAGCTGTGGAAATTCCTCTGTGAATTGCTGAATATCCGTCACATACTCATTTGCCTCTGTGACATATGTCGTTGTATCGTTCACTTGATCTAGCAGTCCAGAACATCCACTTAACAAAAACGTACCGGTAAATAGAAACGCCATCACATATTGTTTCAAGATCCATCATCCTTTCATCTGCTACGTTGAAATCCCTCATTTGTCCAGCTCCCAACCACACAGATGCAAAAAGACCTTAAAAAAAGCCAGACCTTTGCCTCAAGTGTGATAGGCAAAGGTCTGGCTAACATGTTCATGCCGGAATGGCCGAGAAACAACGGATGTTTCTGTAATGACGACCAAACCGTAAAAGCTACTCCCCTTTAGGAAACCGTTCAAATGTTATGTTTATCATATCGAATGTCAGGACAACCGTCAATGAAAAGCTAGCGGCAAGTCAATTCTTCTCTTCATAAAGCATATAGTCTGCTCCAGTTGACGCATAAATCCGGTTGCGTCCTTGGCGTTTTGACATATACAAGGCTTGGTCCGCTTCAAATAGAAGAGTTTCTAATACATTTGGATCATAAGCTGTGTGAGCAATTCCAAAGCTCGCTGTCACTCGCACTTTTTCCTCATCATTCTCAAAGAAACTCATCTCAAACGAATGTCTAATTCGCTCCGCAATATGACATGCCTCTTCAAAAGAATGATGCGGTAGACAAATAGCAAACTCTTCTCCGCCATATCGTCCGAATAAATCGTCCATTTGTAAATGCTGCTGACAAATGGTGACAACATGACGCAGTGCCTCGTCACCAATATGATGTCCGTGCGTGTCATTGATTTGTTTAAAGAAATCAATATCAAACAGCATAACAGCCGTATCCTGCGCATCCTCTTCTAGGATCATCTGCGTTCGTTCAATGAATGAAGACCGATTGAAGATATTCGTCAATCCATCAATATATGCACGGCGCTCCAGCTCTTCCTGCAATAAACGCTGCTCTGTTACATCACTGATCACAATTTGCCTGCCCTCAATCTCTCCTCTTCTATTAAATAGGGACGATGCGGTCAAGTGATAATAGCTGGAATGATCTTTTTCATTTTTCAACATTAGATCATATTGCGAATGATCCTGCGGAGAACGCAGCCATTGAATGAAGTCATTATCTTTGATGATCCCTGAGAATATATCGTCTATTTTAAAACCAATCCCCTTTTTATTAGAAAGGGCTGGAATGATCGATGCAGCAGCGGGGTTGTAATCGATGAGTGTTCGGTACCGATCTAAAATGAGAACCCCTTCAGACATATGCTCAAACACACGCTCCATCGCAATGGGAGAGAGCTTAAAGAGCTGGAACGACATAATCGCCCATAAGTAGAGCGCATTGGTTAAAAACATCACCACAGGGACCGGGTCAATATGAAGAGGTGTCACACCTAATAAATAGATAAAAGATGTCGTAATTGGCAGTAACATGCCCACTAGCAAAATAAGGATCTGCTTTAGATATTCCTTTTTTGTGACACGCAAAAACCAAACCAGCATAAAAATAGCGAGCATCGAACAGCCAAATGTATAGACGCCATGAATGATATACCAATAGCCAATCGTAAAGTCAGCCAATAAAAATCCGTCTACTGGATTCATCGTAATGCTTCGATAAAAGAGTGAATGAAAAGAGTTGGTGAACACCATAATGGTGGTGAGAGTTGGAATCAGTAAGATGAGAAGCACGCGGCGCTTTGTGAAATATTGATGGAATCCCGTAAATTGCAGCACAATCATCAGACTGAATGGCGCGATGAACGGAAGGCCTATGTATTGAAAACAAACCCAGAACATAATCTCCCTAGGTGTACTTGCCAATAATTCAAACGTGTGCCCAAAGATATAAATCGCAGTTGCTCCAGACATGTACATAAACAATTGACAGCCAATATACCGGTGGCGGTTCGCATGAGCAATGATTGATAATATCACGGACAGAATGCCAGAAACACTCATGATCACAATAAAATGTAAAACAATCGAATCCATGTAAACGCCCCAATTTCAGTTATTTAGAACTAGTCTAATCTTACTATATATGAGGAAGTCACAAATGGGAAGATGTGATTTTGAATTGGTTGGGGGTTTTTTGTAAAGTTTCGGTCAACTTTTGTCCAAGAGACCTTATATTTCCGCTACTTTTTGCTTAATTTGAGGGAGAGATATGTTGCGTTCGGAGAAATATCTGTACAATGTGGGGATTGGGAAATCAATGAAGAGGAGGCTTGCAAGGTATATGACTTTTTTGATTATAATGGCGGGGCTGTTTATGCTGATTCTTTTGGAGAAGCCTTTTGAGAAGAGAGCATCTGGATTGATATTTTTGGTGAGTTATTTACTGCTGATTGCGATTTATGTGATTCAGACAACGTTTGTGGAACTTGTGCCGGATGGATTTTTGATGTTGATTGCCGTGATTGTCGTTTTTCCTTTGTTTGTTCGGTTGGTGGTGCCTTCTCAAAAGACACGTTCTTGAAAACTATACAAAATTGAGAATATGTTAGTACTTATTTTGTCAGTTTAATTATAAGTTGAATAGAAAGCTAATTAATATTTAAATGTAAAAGATCACTTAAATTATATTCAATTGAATTACCTTACAAAAAAATAAGCAAGCAGAAGCTTGCTTATTTCAGCTTGTAGACAAAGTCTACAGGCTTTTTTGTATAATAAGGGTAATAACACTAATCTGTGGGGGATAAATATGTTATCGAAACGTGAAGAAGAAAGACGAAATCAATTAGAAGTAGTGGCTTTAGATGAATTAGTGCCTCAAGATCATCTTGTACGGAAAATAGATCAAGCAATCGATTTTGACTTCATTTATGATCTTGTCAAAGATCATTATAGTTCCGACAATGGTAGACCAAGTGTTGATCCTGTTGTTCTCATTAAGATGGTCTTAATCCAATATCTATTTGGTATTCGCTCTATGCGTCAAACCATTAAAGAAATTGAAACTAACGTGGCTTATCGTTGGTTTATTGGATATGGGTTTTCGGAGAAAATCCCGCACTTTTCTACCTTCGGTAAAAACTACGTGAGACGCTTCCATAATACAGATTTATTTGAACAAATTTTTTATCGAATCTTAAGAGAAGCGATGAAAAAAGGGTTCGTTGACCCTTCAATTGCCTTCATTGATTCCACTCATGTCAAGGCGAATGCCAATAAGAAGAGACTTGAAAAGAAAGTCGTTCGAGTAGAGACGAGAAGTTATCAAAATCAGCTCCATGAGGAGATCAATATTGATCGTGAAGAACATGGAAAAAAGCCCTTACCCCTACAGAATAAAGAAGAAACAAAAGAAGTTAAAGTTAGCACGACTGACCCAGAAAGTGGCTACTATGTAAAGGATGAACGTGAAAAGTCATTTGCTTATTCATTTCATACAGCTTGTGATTCAAAAGGATTTATTTTAGGCTCGTTGGTCACAGGCGGAAATGTTCATGATAGTCGTATGTTGGATTCACTCGTATCAGAGGTATCAGAGAAAGTCGGAAAACCAAATGTAGTCGCAGTAGATGCGGGATATAAAACACCTTATCTCGCTAAGTTTTTAATGGATCAAGAGATAAGACCTGTCATGCCTTACACTCGTCCATGAACAAAAGCTGGTTATTTGAAAAAGAGTGAATACGTATATGATGCATATTTTGATTGTTACATTTGCCCCAACGGGCAAATTCTCTCCTATCGTACAACGACTAGAGAAGGCTATAAGCAATATGCGTCTGATTCAGAGATATGTAAGTCCTGCTCGTATTTAGATAACTGTACACAAAGTCAAAAACACACCAAACAAATTCATCGGCATATTTGGCAGGACTATCTAGATGAAGCAGACCATCTGAGACTGACACAAATGAATAAAGACATTTATGCAAAACGGAAAGAAACAATAGAACGCGTTTTTGCGGATGCAAAAGAAAAGCATGGTATGCGTTGGACGAAACTTCGTGGACTCAAAAAAGTTTCAATGCAGGCGATGCTTACTTTCGCTGCCATGAATCTCAAAAAGCTAGCAAACTGGACATGGAAAGGACCATGTCCAGCCTAAGACAACAGATAAATTTTATCAAAATCAGTGAAAACCCCACTTTTACTTTAAGTAAAAGTGGGGTTTGTCTACGGTCTGAAATAAGCAAGCAGAAGCTTGCTTATTTTTCATAATCACTTATTAGTAAATAACTTATCAATAATGTTAATAGCAATAAGACAAATAGGAAGTGCAATGATAATGTACAAAAAGTTTTTTGGTACAAACATATTGTAATAATAGAAAAATACACTGATAAAGAGAATCATAACAGCATACTTCATTATACTTTTCACAAAATTCCTCCTAATAAATATCCACCCAACCATTATTAGGGCGTTTATCCCTTTTATCCAATTGTTTAGCAATTTGGGTTCCAATATCCAAATAATTTAGTGCAATTGCGACAGCAACACCAATAGAAACCGCTAATTTTTTAGCTCCCCACGCCTTTAATCTACTTGTTACGGTTTTAGTGAATATTCTTTTAGCTTCTGCTTTGCCTTTTTTAATAATAAATGATTGTATAACACCAACGCCACCCCCGACAGCAAAACCAATTACAGCATTGAAAACTGCACCTGCAAACCTAACAGATACACCAACCTTTATACCTGATAATTTTTTCTTTTTAGCAGCTTCAACTTCTTTAACGCCAAATGAAGAAGCAAATACCTCTTTAGCAAATGCTAAATTCTCATTTTCAAATAGAGTTGAATCATTTATTTCTTCCACTAACTCTTCTTGTGCTGCTGACAAATCATTATATGTATCAGATTCTTTATCGAAGAAATTTGTTAATTCTTTTTTAAATATTTCCCTCTCACTAACATTTGCAAGCTCTGTTTGTTCTTCTACTATTTTATCAAAAAGTTGCCTCTCATCTTTCGTCATTTCATCTATCGAAGGCATATTTCTAACCTCTTCTTCAAGGTCGAACTCTTCAGATAAAACTTCCCTACTCAATTTAACATCATTTGAATTTATACCCTCTACTGTTTCACCTACTAGAACCCCCTCTAACACAGGTTGTTCCTCATTATCTGACTCTGCAAAACTAGTTAGAGTAGATAATGAACTAATCGTAAAGATAATTACTGTCAAAATTGATACTCTCTTAAAAAATACATTCATCGACACCTTTACAAATACCTCCTATAAAAGTTAAATTAAAACACATAAAGTTTATTTTAACATAAAAATGACAAAAAATAGTATAATATTCTCTAGATAAATAAATATTTAATAAATATAATCGAATTTCCAATTCTAAATACCTGCAAAAATGCCAAATAATAATTTAGGTTATAATACTACGGAATAAAAAAAAGACGCTTAAAATAGCGTCTTTTTTATTCTTAAAGTTTTTAATAAAATCCTTTTGTGTTAACCAATCGTTTAGAACACCATGTTGCCAAAATGTTGCCAGTCCCGTATCAAGGGCTTTCAAACCCTTGATGCGACTGCATTCTAAAAGTTTTGATGGAGACGGTGGGAGTCGAACCCACGTCCAGAGACATCGATTACTTAAGCGTCTACGAGCGTAGTCAACATATTTCGTGTTCACTCATCCTCATGCCTGCTGACGGGCGCTTGGAGAGCTAGTCTGATGGATCTCTTCTTACGTCCTCAGACGAAAACGTAAGCGTAGCCTACTTCATTGGGCTCCTCACAGACACATAGGCGATGTCAGGAAGAGCTCGCTGCGCTTATTAGGCAGCTAGTGCTAAGTTTTGGTTAAAACTTTTAGTTTTGCCAGTTACATTTAGGTGCGTGTTAACGAGATCGCCTCTCGGCTCGCAGCCTAAGCTCGAACCATCCCTGTCGAATCCGTAACGTCCCCTTGTAAAAGGGATATACGGGATGGAAACGTTCTTTCGCTTAACTGCTTCCGTATATGACTATTATAACAATCTCATCGCTCGAAACAACTGGTGGTTTCTGTAAAAAAACGACGATGATTGTTTACTGCATAACATATTGTAGCATAATGCTTCCGCTCTCAGCAAGCCATCTGCATGCTTCTAGAATTGCTTTTGCCGGTCACGGAAAGCACGTTCGATTTCACGTTTCGCATCTTTTTTCTTCAGATCTTCACGTTTATCATATTTCTTCTTCCCTTTACCGACTCCAATTAGCACTTTGGCAAAGCCATTTTTCAAATAGAGTTTAATGGGAACAAGTGAGTAGCCCTCTTCCTTTGTCGCACCAACCAACTTGCTGATTTGCTTGCGATGAAGCAGCAGCTTTCTCGTTCTGAGTGGATCATGGTTATAACGGTTCCCCTGCTCGTATGGGCTCACGTGCATGTTGTGAAGAAACACTTCTCCTCTCTCGATTTTGGCAAAGGAATCTTTTAAATTCACTTTTCCTGCTCGAATGGATTTGATTTCAGTTCCTTGTAATACAAGGCCGGCTTCGTATGTTTCTTCTATAAAATAATCATGATTAGCTTTTTTGTTTTGGGAAACAACCTTTCCCTCTCCCTTTGGCATTGGCGTACACCCTCCTTTTGACACAGACACGGTCCAAATCGTACGGATTATTTTATCAAACAATCCAGCTTTCGACAATGCTGATGCCACGTGGTCAAAAAGCAAATAGAGCGTGATGCCCTATTTGCTTTTTGTCACGTTACTTTTTCTTTTTGCGCTTTTGTTTCGGTGCGTTATCAAATACGCGTTTTTTCTTTTTCTTCTTTTTACGACCTGTGAACCAGTCGCCGCCTTTATCATCTTTTGCCTTATCCCCAGACGAATTTTGACCTCCTCGTCCTTTTTTGGCTGGTGGATCTGTCCGTTTTTTGAACTTGAAGTCTTTTGGTGATTTACGGCGAGTGCCTTTCATCCCGACGATTTCAAAATCAATGGAATGCTCATCTTTATTCACACTCACCACTTTGACAGTGATTTCGTCACCGATGCGATATACATTCCCTGTCCGCTCACCGATCATGGCAAAGTGCTGTTCATCAAAACGATAGTAATCGTCTGTCATGTAGCTCACATGGACAAGGCCTTCTATCGTATTCGGCAGTTCAACGAATAGTCCGAAATTCGTGACAGAACTAATCATTCCATCAAACTCTTCACCGATTTTATCAAGCATAAACTCTGCCTTTTTCAGGTCATCTGTTTCGCGCTCAGCATCAACAGAGCGGCGCTCCATTGTAGATGCATGATCTGCGATTTCTGGCAGCAACTGCCCCCACTTTTCAAGGGTCGCTTCGTCTGTCTTTTTCTGAATCAAATAGGTTCTAATCAGTCTATGCACGATTAAATCCGGGTAACGGCGGATCGGCGATGTGAAGTGTGTATAGAATTCCGTTGATAATCCAAAATGGCCAATGCTTTCTGGATCATACTTCGCCTGTTTCATCGAGCGAAGCATCACAGTTTGAATCACGACTTCTTCCGGCTGATCACGGACGGCATCAAGTACACTTTGAAGTGCACGCGGGTGAATATTCGTTGACGTTCCTTTGACAATGTAACCAAATGTCGTCACGAACTCTAAAAAGCGCTGAAGCTTCTCAGGATTTGGTTCTTCGTGAATTCGGTAAATGAACGGAACATTCATCCAGTGGAAATGCTCGGCAACTGTTTCGTTTGCAACCAGCATGAATTCTTCAATTAACTTTTCGGCAACGGAACGTTCACGAATGACTACGTCTTTCGCTGCTCCTTCATCATCTACAAGCACTTTTGCTTCCTTGAAGTCAAAGTCGACTGCTCCACGCTCCATTCGCTTGTCACGCAGAATTTCTGCAAGCTTCTCCATCTCTTGGAACATTGGTACTAACGGCTCGTATTTGTCTAAAAGCTCTTCGTCTTGGTCAACTAAAATCTTATTTACATCGGAATAGGTCATTCTTTCCGTCGTTTTGATCACGCTTTGGAAAATTTCGTGTTTGACGACCTTCCCATTTCGATCAATGATCATTTCACAAGAGAGTGTGAGACGATCAACCTTCGGATTCAATGAGCAAATGCCATTTGACAGGCGATGAGGAATCATTGGAATAACACGGTCGACAAGATACACACTCGTTCCGCGCTCATAGGCTTCCTGATCAATTGGAGAGTTTTCCGTTACATAATGAGAGACATCCGCAATATGCACACCTAGTTTGTATTTACCGTCATCCAGCTTTTGCACAGTAACCGCATCGTCCAAGTCCTTTGCGTCTGCACCATCAATGGTCACAATCGTTTCGTTGCGCAGATCACGTCTGCCCTCTAAGTCTTTTTCATCGATCGTTTCAGGTGTGTCTACTGCTTGCTGGAGCGCTTCTTCTGGAAACTCCCCTGGTAGACCGTGTTTATGAATAATCGACAAAATATCGATGCCAGGGTCATTTTTGTGACCAAGGATTTCCGTCACTTCACCTTCTGCGCTCATTCTACCTTCTGGATAACTTGTCAGTGTGACAACGACTTTATGACCTTCAACCGCTCCGTTTTTAGCGGATTTTGGAATGAAGATATCGTTTGTGATTTTTTTATCATCAGGAATGACAAAACCAAAACTTTTCGTTTCTGTATAGGTACCGACAACCGTCTGAGTATTACGCTCCAGAATACGGATGACCGTTCCTTCTTTTTTGGTGCCATTTGATTTGTGGCTGACACGAACCATGACGGTGTCGCCATTCATTGCTGTGCCTAGCTCATTTGGCGGAATGAAAATATCATCCTGTCCAAACTCTTCTGGTGTCACAAATGCAAATCCTTTTGCATGAGCAGACAGCTTCCCTTTTACCAAGTTCATTTTTTCCGGTACACCATAGCGGTCGCTGCGGGTACGGACGATAAGCCCCTGATCCTCTAATATCACAAGTGCTTTGACGAGCTCTTTATAATCATCTGGATTGGTAATTTCCATCATGACTTCTAATTCCTGTACCGTTAATGGTTTGTACGCCTCTTCTTGCATAAACGCAAGTAATTCATCCATAAATTCTTCTTTTTGCACACTCTAACCCCCTATATATTTAAATTGACCAATCGAGTGATTCTAAGAATGCATATACATCCTGATGAACCTTCTCCCGCTCTTTATCAAGCGTGATGACATGGCCCGATTCTTCATACCACTTTAAATGTTTTTCATCTGTCTCTACTTCGTTATAAATAATGTTTGCACTGTCTGTATTAATCATATGATCATGACGTGCCTGAACAACAAAAGTAGGTGAATAAATCATATCAACATTGTTTCTGACATCTGCAATGAGTTCTTGCAGGCCTTTGAGCGTACCCATCGGTGTTTTCTTGAATTCTTCCATCTCTTGCTCAATTTGATCCTCTGACTTACCCTCGAATTTTTTATAGTTACGGGCATAATCTAGTACACCCTGGTACATGACTTCTTCACTTTTTATGTACATAGGTGCACACATAGGTACAATTCCCTTTACAGGTACAGTGTAACCTAATTTTAATGAAAAAACTCCTCCGAGGGATAGTCCGCAGACTGCAATTTCCTCATAACCTTCGTCTTTTAAAAATTGATAGCCTTCTTCTACATCCTTCCACCAATCTGCCGGACCTGTATGAACAAGCTCCTCTGGCGGCACACCGTGTCCTTTATATTGAGGTGCATGGCATGTATAGCCTCTTTCATTCAAATAGCGTCCAAGCATGCGAACATCGGCTGTATTCCCAGTAAAACCGTGAAGAAGAAGCACCGCCTTTTCTCCACCTTTAAACGTAAATGGTTTTGGTGTAACAACTTTCATGATGTGACTTCCTTTCCTTCTGATATGGTTTATATTTTCCACTTGTATGTATGAAACAAACACAAAAGAGTGCTGATAATAAAAAAAGGTCTGAAAAAAGATCAGACCTTCTGTTACTCGCGCCTTACACGCCTAAATATGCCAATGCAAGTGTTAAGATGAAGAAAAGCACTGACAAAATGACAGTTAATCGGTGAAGAATCAAGTCAAGACCTCTCGCTTTTTGCTTACCGAAAAGCTGCTCGGCTCCACCTGAAATAGCGCCTGACAGTCCTGCACTTTTACTTGATTGTAATAATACAACGATGATAAGTGCGATACTGACAATTACGAGTAATGTGATAACAAATGCGTGCATGAAAACACCTCCAGACAAACTGGTACACATAACTTTATTTTACATGAAAACAAGGTGCATGTCACGAAACATCAAAATAAAGATTTCCTATATATTGTCGACTTTATTTGTCATTTTGATTCAATTTCGCTCCAAGGGATTGTATGCAGCATTTTTTATATGCAATTTTTGAGGTTAAAAAACGTTTTTAGCGAGTTGCTTCTTCTTTTAAGAGCTGTTTTAATTCTACTAACAGCCGTTCAGCTCCTTCAGGACTCAGCACGACGTTGCCATTTCCATAGCTTTTGTTGAATTTCGTTATCTTGCCAGTTAATAAGCAGCTCTTATCTGCATCATATTTTTTCAGCATAATGGTTTGATCTTCAATGAAAATTTCTAATAGCTGCTCTTCTTTTATATTGAGTACCTTTCGCATTTCTGAAGGCAGAACAATTCTGCCAAGCGAATCAATGTGTCTTACCATTCCAGTTCTTTTCAATGAAGCCGCCTCCTTTATGATGATACGATGATTTCATTCATTGACTTTTGTCAACATCTTCATAGTAAAATAAATCTTCAAATTTTTTATCAAAGTAATGAATCATTTTGCCAATGACAAGCTGTCCTGGTTTCCGGTGACCATTCAATACCCTGCTGAGTGTGGCAGGAGAAATGCCAATTTCATCTGCGAGCTGATTTAAAGACATATCGTTTTCGATCATATACTGCATCACAAAAGCCCGCCTAATCTGAATCTTTTCGACCATCATCACAACCTCCTATAGGATCAATATGTACAACATGTAGGACTCTCACATCTCCCAGATCCATTAACTTATGTCAACACTTTTACGCCCTTTCTATTTCCTTTGGTCAATGATCATACTAAAATAAGTCATATACTGAAATGTGAGGTTCGATGACATGAATCACTTTGGTGAACAATTACGCATTTTAAGAGAGAATAGAAAGATGTCTGTCAATCAACTCGCCATGTATTCAGGCGTAAGCGCTGCCGGTATTTCTCGGATTGAGAATGGAAAGCGTGGTGTGCCAAAGCCTTTAACCATAAAAAAATTAGCACGCGCTTTGAAGGTGCCTTATGAGGATTTAATGCTGCTTGCCGGTTATATTGAACAGGAAAAAGTGCATGAAATGAAACCGAAATATGAATCCATATTAAAAATCTATCAAACGGCGCTTCAAAAGGATGTAGAACATCTCCCTATTTTCGATGGAGACCAATGGGAAACACTCACCGCACAAGACATCAGCCAGCTGAATCAATACTTTCTCACGCTCATTAACCAAAAAAAGGCGAACAAATAGCGGGGCATAAACATAAGATACATCCACCATTAACTAATGTCAATATTTTCATGGTGCACTTATTGCCAATAGTCAACGAATCAGGTACACTAGAGATAACTAATCTTTAACCATGTGAGGTTTTGAGTTGATGAACTTCGGTGCATATTTAAGAGCATTACGTGAGAAAAAGAAACTATCGGTGAACCAATTAGCGATGTATTCAGAGGTCAGCGCTGCTGGTATTTCTCGGATTGAAAACGGGAAACGTGGCATTCCGAAACCTTCTACAATTAAAAAACTAGCAGGTGCATTAAAGGTACCTTATGAGGACATGATGCAGGCTGCAGGGTATATTGAAGAAGTATCTTCTGCCCATGTCATAAAGGAAGAAGAAACGGCTTTTACCCAAATAAAAAAAGCAGCAGAGCAATATGAACTTGATGATCTTGAAATATTTAATGGGGACATATGGTCCACCCTCTCTAAACATGAAATAGAGGATTTAAACCGCTATTTGTTATTTCTACTAAACAGCCGTTCATCATCGTAAAATGTTTTGATCATTGACAAGCTTTTTGCGCCGATTTTTGACAGAATTACGGTATAATGGGTTCAGATTGGAGTGAAGAAAGATGAATCAATCTGATATGTGCCCGCGGTTTGAAAAAGCAGTTGAGTTATTAAGTAAACGCTGGGTGGCACTGATTGTTTTTCAGCTTCTCTCAGGTTCGCAGCGCTTTAGTGAAATCGAAGCAGCTCTGACCAATTTAAGCGGAAGGGTTTTATCTGAGAGATTAAAAGAGCTGGAAGCAGCAGGCATTGTAAAACGGGAGGTTTTTGCTGAAACACCCGTGCGTATTGAGTATTCATTAACTGATATGGGGCGCTCACTTGCACCCGTTTTTGAGGAAATTGCGAAGTGGTCCTCTGAATGGATCACACTTGAATCATAAATGTCTCCTGATGTAAGCTGCCTAATCATGATAAAAAAAACCTCCCCTACAGATGTAGAGGAGGTTTTAGCGTGTAGACATCCGCCCGCAGTCCTGCGCGCTGGTGCTCACGAATGTCAAATTCGCTCCGCAAAAGTAGCTGTTCTTCCTAGACTGCAAAGGTTTTCTATCACGCTAAAAAGAAGACAAAAGACTAAAATAAAGTTCATTTTAGCCCTTTGTCAACAATCTGTTTTTTGTCTTTTCAAGCATTTATGCGGATGTCATGTTTTTTTCAGCTAACGCCTTGCTTTCTTTTTTCTTGTTGGTTGGGCTTAAATAGCGTTCAAGCCAGCCCATGACAAGGTCGGCAATAATGGCCATGAGCGCAGTTGGAATAGCACCTGCTAAAATAATGGCTGTTCCGTTTGTCGCGTTTGATCCTCTGATGATGATATCACCAAGTCCTCCAGCACCAACAAATGTCCCAATCGCTGTAATACCGATTGCGATCACAAGTGCGGTTCTTAAACCAGCCATAATGACAGATAAAGCAAGCGGTAATTCAACCATTCTCAGCACTTGCCATTTCGTCATGCCCATCGCTTTTCCCGATTCTAAATAGGCATGCTCAATATTGACAATACCTGTGTATGTGTTACGGATAATCGGTAGAAGCGAATACAAAAAGAGTGATAGGATGACTGTATTTGCGCCAAGTCCTAATACAAGCATCAACACAGAAAGCATCGCTAACGCTGGAATGGTTTGAATGACATTGGTTATCGCGAACACCCAATTGCTCAGTTTGCGGTAATGCGCCACAAAGATGCCGACTGGTATTCCGACAATTGCCGCAAACAATACTCCATACGCTGACATGAGGAAATGCCGGTAAAATTCTTCTAACACATATGAACCGTTCTGTTGATAATACGCCCATAATTGCTGCAGTGTGTCCATCAGCTCTGACACCTCCCAATCTTACTCAAAGTAATTGTGTTTCTTTAGAAAATCTCTCGCAACGGTCGCTGGTTCTTTTAGTTCTCCATCGACTTGATAATTGAGCTCTTGCATTTGTTCGGTATCGATTTTTCCAATCAGCCTGTTGATCACCTTGTCCAGTCCTGGATTTTCTTTTAATACTTTCTCAGGGACAACTGGTGATGCATCATATGGTGGGAAGAATCGTTTATCATCTTTTAAGATTTTGAGATTATACGCTTTGATCCGGCCATCTGTTGAATAGGCAAGCACAATATCCATTTTTTCATTCTTCAATGCGTCATAGACTAGACCGATCTGCATCGGAAAAGTGCTTCCAAATTCAATTCCGTATGTTTTCACAAACCCTTCATAACCGTCGCCTTTCTTTTTCAGCCAAATATTATCCACACCGAAGCGATAATTTTTGGCATTCTTTTTTAAATCAGAGACTGTTTCTAGGTTGTTTTCCTTCGCCATCTTCTGCGTCACAGCAAAGGCATACGTATTATCAAACCCATAGGAATCAAACCATTTGTAATCATAGCGTTTTTTGAATTCCTTCTGTACGATTTCCATTGCACGCTTTGGATCTTTTTCTGCATCCATTCCAAGCGTACTTGTTAAATCCGTGCCTGTATATCGTGTTGCCGAAATGTCGACATCACCGTTTTCCATTGCTTTCTGCTGGACCGTATTTGAGCCTAAATTCTTCACAATGGTTGTCTTTTTATCTGTGTAATGCTCAATGATGTCTCCCACCATATAGGCCATAATTTCTGATTCTGTAAAGTTTTGTGCACCGATTCGCAGCGTGCCCCCTGAGGAGCCGGCTAGTCCAGGAAGTGAACAGCCACTTATGAATAGCAAGCATCCGGCAAGCAGTGCACTGATCCATTTTGTTTTTCGATTCTTCACATGAGCCAACTCCTTATGAAACTTCCTTCAATCCTTTTAAGCCTTCTGGTGTTACTTTTTTCTCAAGCTTCATCAATGTAAGGTCAATGATGACCGCTAAAATAGTGACAGGGATCGCACCCGCAATAATGTATTCCGGCTGGTAAAGCTGAAGCCCAATTAAAATGTAGTCACCAAGACCGCCTCCACCGATAAAAGCAGCAAGTGTTGTCCACCCAATTAAATAAATCGTTGAGGTTCTGACCCCTGCCATAATGACCGGAACAGCAAGCGGCAGTTCAACAAGACGAATTTGTTCCCATGTCGTCATACCGATTCCTTTACCAGATTCAAGCAAGTTTTTGTTCACACCTTGAACACCGGCATACGTATTTCTTAAAATAGGCAAAACGGAATAGAAAAATAGAGCAACGATCGCAGGTATTTTTCCAACTCCCAAAATAGGAATAAAAAATGCAAGAATCGCTAAACTAGGGAGTGTTTGAAAGATATTCACAACGCCGATGACAAAACCTGCGCCTCTTTTCATTCGTGTGAGAATCACACCTAAAGGAACGGCCACGATAATGCCTAACACAACGGCAATTAAAGAAATGTATAAATGCTCCCACATTTTTGTGAGGAGTTCCCCACCATTTTTCTCAAGAAAATCGATGATTTGATCCATGTGTACACCTCCCTTAGTTCATTTCAGTGACAGCCTCCGGGGTATCTTCTCCCCAAATAGAGTCATATACGACATCTACAAGACTTGCACGTGTGACGATCCCTTTTAAGTGACCTTTTGCATCGACAACCGGTACATATTTAATGCCGCGTATTAAGATCTTTCGGACAGTATCTCTAAGAAGCGCACCTTCTTGTACTGTATAAAATTCTGTATTTAAAATATCGCCAACGAAGGCTGCTTTTCTGCGGTTTGCATCGATGGTTTCAATGTCGATATAGCCTTTCAGTACATGATTTTCATCAACGACAAGCAGGGAATCAACCCGCTTTTCTCTCATAATAAAGATGGCATCTGTCAATGTTTTTTCGACGGTAATTGTGACTGGAGACGTGTTCATCATTTGTTCCACACGTTCCATATTCGGGTTTGACTGAAGCAGACGTTCTTTCCCGATGAATTCTTCTACGAATTCGTTCACAGGGTTACGTAAAATATCATCAGGCGTGCCCACTTGGACAATCTCTCCATCTTTTAAAATGACAATGCGGTCTGCAAGTTTAATTGCTTCATCCATGTCATGTGTGACGAATACGATTGTTTTATTTAACGTTTTTTGCAGTTTCTTAAATTCTTCCTGCAATGAATCTCTTGTAATCGGGTCAAGTGCTCCAAATGGTTCATCCATCAGGATTAAAGGGGGTTCTGCTGCGAGTGCGCGAAGAACGCCGATACGCTGCTGCTGTCCTCCACTGAGTTCATGCGGGTAACGCTCTAAGTATTCCGGCCCCATGTCGACGAGTTTGAGCAATTCTCGCGCGCGTTCTTTTCGTTTTTCTTCCGGCCACTTTAGCAGCTTCGGCACAAGGGAAATGTTTTGCGCGATGGTCATATGGGGGAAAAGTCCAATTTGCTGAATCACATAACCAATTTCTCTTCTTAATTGGACTGGATCTTTTTTCATAATGTTTTCTCCCTCGATCAATATGTTTCCTGAGGAAGGTTCAATCAGTCGGTTAATCATCTTCATGGTTGTCGTTTTTCCACAGCCACTCGGTCCAATAAAACAAATAAATTCTCCTTTTGCTATTTCTAAATCAATATTTTTGACAGCTTTTTTTCCGCCTTTATACGTCTTAGATACATTCTCTAGTTTCAGCAAATGAGACACCTCCAATTAGTCGGATATATATTTTCAGAAAATTTACACCTTATTTATTATAGTGCAAACTTTATAAAATAAAAAGTTTACGATGTGTTTGTATTGCATAAGATTTATTTAAAATTTTCAGTTAACGGCCTGATATGTACCGATCCCTCCTTTTTCCTCCAACTTACGAGCAAATACTCAATATTTATTGTTTTCATCAACAAACAGGTATATGATATATTGTGTTACAAATTGTCAGTCGTGAAGGGATGAAGCGGGGAATGGACAAGCAAGCGTTAGGCGCCATTCAAAAAGCACAGGATCATTATATTGAAAAAGCTGCCGAGAACATGAATGCCTTTGGTCTTTCTGCCACAGTGGGCAGAGTGCTTGGTATCATTCATATGAACCGTAAACCAATGACGCTCGGTGAGCTCTCAGAGGCGACCGGCATGAGCAAAACAAGAATGAGTCAAGTCGTTCGAGAAATGCTTGATCTGAATATTGCTGAAAAGGTTTATGAAAAAGGAATACGCAAAGATTTATATGACGTTGAGCAAGATCATTACCAAACCTTTATTTCATTGTTTGCAGCCAATTGGTCACGTGTTGTCAGCAAAAATCGCAAGGCACATAAGAAGACATGCAAGGAATTACTGGAGCTGCTTGAACAAGATGACTTACCAGTAGAAACAGAGGATAAAATCAATCTTCTTCTTTCAGAAATCAAGGAAAGTCTCGATTATTATGACTGGATTAGCCGTTTAATTGAGTTCTTTGAAAGCGAAGAAGTATTTCAACATGTGCCAAAACCTTAAAAAAGCTGTTTTATTTTACAATTTTGTAGAAAAAAACAGCTTTTTTATATACACTTATGACATCAGCATTGGAAACATCCCTTTGATCCCTGCACCAATCATCTCTACTGCCACAACAGCTAGAATCAATCCCATTAGTCGTGTCACGACATTCATCTCTGTTTTCCCCATTTTTCGCATAATAAAACTTGAATAATGAAATGCATAATAGGTCATAGCAAGTACGACCACAATGCCAATAAGAATCGCAAGCAGATGAAGCGTTACTTGGTGGCTTCCTGGCGTTAAGCTCATGACGGTCGCAATTGTACCAGGTCCGGCAATGATCGGAATGGCGAGCGGGGTCACCGAAACATCATCCTTCTCTTTGCTTTCTGCCTTTTCATCCGAATGAGGGTTTTGAACATGTGACTCTTTTGCATTTAGTAAATTGTAAGCGATACCAAAAATAAAAATACCTCCGGCGATACGGAGTGCATGGATATCGATGCCAAACAATTTGAAAATGAGCCTGCCTGCCAAAAGAAAGGCAATCAAAATCATAAAAGACACAACAATCGCTTTTTTGGCCGTCTGGGAGCGTTCTTGTTCTGAGTAGCCTTCTGTTAAAGTGATAAAAAGAGGCACGTTTCCAATGGGATTTGAGACAGCGAATAGTGACACAATGACATGAATCATAAAGGAAATCAACAGATCCCCTCCTTTTTCATAGTGTCTGCCAATCTGATGTAAATATTCCCTTGTTCTGTTAAAACCCTCTTTACTTTAACCGATGATAATAGAGGTTTGACGAAAGGGGAATAGAGTATGAAAAAAAACATCACGATCATTGTCCTGTCTATGATCATTTTAGGCGCAGCTGGCTGGATTGTGTGGCAGCAGCAGTCACTCACCACAGCAGAGAAAAAACACCAACAAGAAATGAGAACGAATGATGAGCAGCTGACACAATTAAAGTCAGAAGGAACGGATATGAAAGATGAAATGGATGGTCAAAAAAAAGAATTGTCCACCGTCACAAAAAAGCTGAAGAAAGAAAAGAAAGCTCATCAAAAAGAAATCAAACAACGTAAAGCGCTTGAGTTAAAAATAGACCAGCTTCAAAAAGAGCTGGCATCAACGAAAGCAACGGCCCAAGCAAATAAGCAGGCAGCACAAACGACTAGGAAAGCAACTGTCAAAAAGGACCCAAATGTCACCCATCATCCTCCTTCTCAATGGGTGCAGGATCAATATGATTGGGGTGTTAAACAAGGGTATATCAAAGAATAGAGAGGATGAAAATGATATGATACAGATTCGGCCATTGTCTCATGATCAATCTGTTCCTATGGATCTTTTACTATTAGCCGATCCTTCAACTGAAAAAGTCCTTGCCTATGTACAATCTGGTTCTTGTTATGTTGCTTTTCATAAACAGGACATGATTGGTGTGTATGTTTTGACACCTTTGTCTCAGCAGACAGTGGAAATCATGAATGTCGCCGTGAAGGAGTCATGGCAAGGAAGAGGAATTGGGAAGCAGCTGATCCGCCATGCTATTTCAGCAGCCAAAGCAGCTGGCTTTCATACAATTGAAATTGGCACAGGCAACTCTAGTATTCATCAGCTCGCCCTTTATCAAAAATGCGGTTTTCGCATGGCATCCATCGATCACGATTTCTTTCTGAAGCACTATGATGAACCAATTTATGAGAACGGTATTCAGTGTATGGATATGGTGCGGTTGTCAATCGTTCTTCAAGCAGACTGACTTCATTCAGCCTGCTTTTTTATGTTCTGCTCTTTTTCACTGCATGAATCACATATTGAATCAAGAAGTAGAGAGCGGCGCCCGCTAAAAAACAGACCACGCAACCAAAGAGCGTTGCCTCTGAGCTGAATTGATACTGTTCAATTTTCATGATATAAAATGGCATACCAAATAGCGTTGGACTTGATTCAACATGATGAACCTCTAGCAGCAATAAAAATACTGGCGTCATAAACACAGCAAACACATAAAGCATCGCAAGCGTTAAGCCGCTAGAAAACGAATGAAATACTTTAACCATTTAGTTCTCTCCTTTCATCTCTTTTAAACTGGCTATGATATTTTTCCCGTCTGGGCAAGCTGGATGCAGCATCACTGTATTTAATAAAGAAAAAAGCAGCAATGGATGCGTCACTGGATGCCTCCACATGAAGAAAAGCACACCCGAGCAGATCACTGGAAACACAGGACCTGCAAGTGCCACCATCACATTAAAACCCGGCCGTGAAAATTTCTCATGGACAATCGACACGTGCTTCCAATCGATCATCACCACATAATCAAAGATGGGTCTTTTTTCGATTTTGTTGCACACCATCACCATCACGATATGACCGAGTTCATGAATGAGCACAACTGCTAGTAAACAAAATAAAAGCGTCATCATCGCAAGACCGGCCTCTTTAGCATGACAACATATATGAAGATGAAGAATGCGGCTGAACAAGCCATATAGGCAGTTGAAAGAAGCTGGGTATTTGCTGAAAGCCACTGGACTAAAAGCATATCCAACATACTGAACACAGCAATCATCATCACGATCACAAACAGTTTATTAAACTCACTAATCTTCACGACAAACCCAACACATGCCGCCATGACAGTAATCAATAAAATGGACAAGCTTGCCAAACCGTGCCCTTCACTTTCAACCCCAATCATGAAATAAGCAAGCCCGATATAGACAAAATAAATCAATATATTCATTGTGTAATAAAATAAAATTCTTGATAATAAATAGGCACCCTTTGATGTATTTAACATAAAAATGGCTCGCTGATTAAGATGATATTCCCTGCCAATCATGAGCGGTAGCATAATAAGGATTTCCTTTAACGCAAACTGCACAATAAAAGCATACAGCCAGCCAGTTTCTGCCGGAGTGAAGATCCATGGGAGACCTATTGTGAGACAGACAAGAAACAGGAACAAAATACCTTGTTCTTTAAAAACAGCTGATCGGCTGAAATAAACGAGTTCCTGCCGCAGATGTGTGAAAAATGAAGAATGCGATCTGATTTTTTGGTAAGAAAACGACTTTACCTCTACTTTTAGCTGCAAAAACATCCGATTGACATAGCAAGCCGCTAATCCCTTCAGCCAAAACCACCCCGCACATAGGAAGATCATAAGAAATATAAGATAGATAGACGGCCATACATGAATCATCTCAGCCGCTTTTTGAAAAAGGAGAAACACGAAAGCTCCGAGCGTCACAAATCCGAGCGTTTGCAGCAGTAAATGCTCTTTTGTTTTTGATATAAAATGGCTCACACCAATTCGTATCAGCATCCAAGAAGCGAGCGTATACAGCGCCAAGACACAGCAAGTGACCCCTACCACAATGATCCAATAAAAAGATAGTGTAACGCCGCTAATAATAAGCCCTAGTAGGATGGGTAAAAAAAGCAGGCCAAGCATGATGAAACAAAACAGCACCGGAAAGAAATACACACAAAGGACAAATGAGACACTTTGCATCGCACTATTCAAAAAGAAGAACTGATACTCTTGACGCTTCATTTTATGACGGGAAAAGACAATACCTGCTCCCAAAAGCAGCAGGGTCATTTTGACAAATTGAAGGTATAAAGCAACTGGTTTGTTCTCCCCTACTTGCATAAAAAAACGCAGGCTCATGACAACGTATATGGCATAGATCAGCAACATAAAAACGGCTACGGCGAGAAGCTGCAAAGGATATTTTTTGCTGAGCTGCTTGATTTTCGTTGTGAGCATGCCCCATTCTATTTTATGAAGAACGTGTCGTGTCCAAGTCATTGAGCAACCTCTCCACCTGCATATAGTAATCTTGATTCACTTCTTTATAAATATCCTCAAGTGCTTGATGAGGAAATGTTTTGTTTGTTTCTTGGCGAGACATGTTCAGTTTGATATCGCCGTTTCTTAAGATCATGAGGTGATCATACAATGTCTCACCAAAGCTCAAATGATGGGTTGAAATGAGGATACCTGCCCCTTGATCTCTCAGCCTCATGAGCACCTTTTTTAAGATGATCATCATATCTGGATCAAGTCCATTTGTCGGCTCGTCGAATACATAATAATCACAAGGCCTAAGGAGCTGTGAAATGATTTGGGTTTTCTTTTGATTGCCATGAGACAGCTGGGCAATTGGCTGATCCATATAAGGTCTCAGCTCAAAAAGATCGACGAATGTCTCTTCTCGAGGTCCATTTAATTTATCTGGAAGCTGGAGTAAATGGAAATATTCTCTCGGCGTTAAATAATCAAACAAAGCATGATGATCAGGAATATAGGAAACATGTTCTTTCAAAAAGGAGATATGTGCTGAGGATTGAAAATTCAGCTGTTTACCATGTAAAGAGACAGACCCCGTAAATGGTGTTAGTCCAAACATAGACTGAATCATCGTGGTCTTTCCTGCACCATTATGCCCTAAAAGCAGAAGCATACATCCTTTCTCCACATTTAACTGAATATTGCGGAGAGAAAAGGTGCGGCTATACGTTTTTTCTGTTAATTGTAATGTCAGCATCATGTCCCTCCATTTATTTCAGATAGAACAGATGACCCCGCATCTGTTCTCATCATCTGTTAGAAACCGCATTTGATTTTAATGTACATCCCTAAAAATTTGAACTCACCTAAAAACTTAGAGCCCTTTCCAAAGGTCCTGCATGCCCAAATTAATGCTGCCACTGTCACAATACCTAAGATAGCGGCAAGGACATAAATCCAAAATGCATTTTTCTGTACGTTCTTAGAAGTTAGAATTCGTTGCTTCCTTTCATCATATGCCGCCAGTAAGTGAAGGACATACATATACACACCTACTGGAAAACGAAGGCTAAAAGGATTCAGCATCTCATCACCCCCTAATATATGTAAAATGATACCACCCCCATGCAAATAGCATAAGTTCAATTCAGATCATATTTTTAGTAGAGTTTTCATGATTTATTGCTTATAAATCGTCAAGCTCATCGTTTCTCCTCTGACTGAAGGATGATTTTTTACAAAAATAGGATATGACAAAGGAAGCAGAGCTAATTCGCTTGAGCCAGCTTTGCGTCTTTATTTCAACATAAAAAAAGCGCTGCGATACGCTCTTTTCAAAAGAGCGCACGCAGCGCGTTGCTTTACATTACTTATTCAAGTTGTAGAATGTAGCAATGCCGTGGTATTGAGCTGTTTCAGCCAATTGATCTTCGATGCGAAGTAATTGGTTGTATTTCGCCACACGGTCCGTACGAGACGGAGCACCTGTTTTGATTTGTCCAGCGTTTGTTGCAACTGCAATGTCTGCAATTGTGCTGTCTTCTGTTTCACCAGAACGGTGAGAGATAACAGCTGTATAGCCTGCACGTTTCGCCATTTCGATTGCATCAAATGTTTCAGTTAATGTACCGATTTGGTTTACTTTGATGAGGATGGAGTTACCAACGCCGTTTTTGATTCCTTCAGAAAGCTTCTTCGTATTTGTTACGAACAAGTCGTCTCCTACTAGCTGAACCTTGCTACCAAGGCGCTCAGTTAATAGTTTGTGACCTTCCCAGTCGTTTTCATCAAGGCCGTCTTCGATTGAGATGATTGGGTATTTCGATACCATATCTTCATACCAGTCAACCATTTCAGCAGATGTTTTCACAACACCTTCGCCTGATAAATGATATTTACCGTCTTCTTTGTTGTAGAACTCAGAAGATGCAGCATCCATCGCAAGTTTCACTTCTTCACCTGGTTTGAAACCAGCTTTTTCAATCGCTTCTACGATTGTTTGAAGTGCTTCTTCGTTAGAACCAAGGTTTGGAGCAAATCCACCTTCGTCACCTACAGCTGTGTTTAAGCCTTTTGCACTTAATACAGATTTCAGGCTATGGAAGATTTGTGCGCCCATGCGAAGTGCTTCACGGAAATTCGGTGCACCTACAGGCATAATCATGAATTCTTGAATGTCTACGTTGTTATCCGCATGCTCTCCGCCGTTGACGATGTTCATCATTGGTACTGGAAGCGTTTTGGAGTTGAATCCACCAAGGTATTGGTAAAGTGGAATTTGTAAGAAATCAGCAGCCGCACGTGCTACAGCGATAGATACGCCAAGGATTGCGTTTGCGCCTAATTTCCCTTTGTTTTCTGTTCCATCAAGTTCGATTAACATTTTGTCAATTGCTACTTGTTCAGTGACATCAAAGCCTAAAAGCTCTGGTGCAATGATTTCGTTTACGTTGTTTACAGCTGTTAGAACACCTTTTCCAAGGTAACGGTCTTTGTCTCCGTCACGTAGTTCTACTGCTTCATATTCACCAGTAGATGCACCACTTGGTACTAGTGCACGGCCAAAGCCGCCAGATTCTGTGTAAACTTCTACTTCAACTGTTGGGTTACCGCGAGAGTCTAATACTTCGCGTGCATATACGTCAACAATGTATGGCATCGTTATTTCTCTCCTTTTGAATCAATTTTTTATTTCTGAATTAATGATGTTCCTGTCATCTCTTTTGGTTTTTCAAGACCAAGTAAGTCTAAAAGCGTTGGAGATAGATCGGCTAAAATGCCGCCTTCTCTAAGCGTCGCACCTTTTTTCGTCACGATCACTGGAACAGGGTTTGTCGTATGTGCAGTATGCGGCTTTCCTTCTTCGGTAATGAGCACGTCTGCGTTACCGTGGTCTGCCGTGATGATGGCATGTCCGCCTTTTGCCAGGATTGCGTCGACTACAGCTCCTAAGCACTCATCTACTGCTTCAATGGCTTTGATTGTTGGCTCGAGCATACCTGAATGACCAACCATATCCGGGTTAGCAAAGTTCAGGATGATCGCATCATGCTTGTCAGCATTGATGTCTGTAACAAGTGCATCCTTTACCTCATAAGCGCTCATTTCCGGTTTGAGGTCATAGGTTGCGACATCTGGCGAATTGATTAAGATGCGGTCTTCACCAGGAAATTCTTCTTCACGTCCACCACTCATAAAGAACGTCACGTGAGGATATTTCTCTGTTTCAGCAATCCGCAGCTGTTTCAATCCATTTTGCGCTAGCACTTCTCCTACTGTGTTATCCAAATTCACTGGTTTGAAGGCAACATAGCCATCAACTGTTTCACTGAAGTGTGTGAAGCAGACGAAGTGTAAATCCTTCGGATGTGCTTCCCCGCGGTCAAACGAGCGGAAATCTTCATTTGTGAATGTGTTTGAAATTTGAATCGCACGGTCTGGACGGAAGTTATAGAAAATCACAGAGTCGCCGTCGTTTACTTTTGCAACCGGCTCACCATTTTCTCTCGTAATGACAGATGGAATAACGAACTCATCGTAGATTTCATTTTCATAGGAGTCATCAACGACATCATAAATGTTTTGATAACTTGGGCCTTCACCATACGCCATCGCGCGATATGCTTTCTCCACACGATCCCAGCGCTTGTCACGGTCCATTGAGTAATAGCGTCCAGAAAGTGTTGCCACTTCTCCGACACCGATTTCTTTGATTTGTTCTTCAAGCTGTTTTAAGTACACTTTCGCTGTCTTCTGACCAACATCACGTCCGTCTAAGAAGCCGTGAATGTATACTTTTGTTAAGCCTTCTTTTTTCGCTAGTTTCAGCAAGGCAAAAAGATGCTGGATGTGGCTGTGCACACCGCCGTCTGACAAGAGACCGAATAAATGAAGCGCCTTGTCATTTTCTTTTGCATAAGTCATTGCATCTAGGAACGTTTCGTTTTTCTCAAATTCCCCATCACGAATGGCAACATTCACTCTTGTTAAGCTTTGGTACACGATGCGTCCTGCACCGATGTTCAAATGCCCAACTTCAGAGTTCCCCATTTGACCTTGCGGGAGACCCACTGCCTCACCTGAAGCCGTTAAGGTTTGATGCGGAAATTCGTTCCAGTAGCGGTCAAAGTTCGGTTTCTTTGCTTGGGCAACAGCGTTACCGACTGTTTCGCCTCTTAAACCGAACCCGTCTAAGATGATTAATGCAGCTGGTTTCTTACTCATATTGACCTTCCTCCAATAATTGAACGAAAGACTGAGGTTCTAAGCTTGCGCCGCCTACCAAAGCACCGTCAATATCGGATTCTGCCATATATTCTTTGATATTCGCAGGTTTCACGCTTCCGCCATACTGAATGCGAAGGCTGTCTGCCGCTTCTTGACCAAATTCGCTTGCAACCGTTTGGCGAATGTGCACACAAACATCGTTTGCATCTTTCGCTGTAGAAGATTTACCTGTACCGATCGCCCAGATTGGCTCATAGGCAATGACAGATTCAGCAACTTGCTGCTTCGTTAAACCAGCTAGTGCTTTCTTCACTTGATCAGCGACAAGTTCATTTGTTTTGCCTGCTTCACGCTCTTCAAGCGTTTCACCTACACAGATGATTGGAACGATGCCATGCTTGAATGCAGCATGTGCTTTTTTGTTCACTGTTTCATCTGTTTCAGCGAAGAATTCACGGCGCTCTGAATGACCGATCACTGAGTAGCCGATGCCAAGATCTTTAAGCGCAGCAGGGCTGATTTCGCCAGTGAATGCACCATTTTCTTCAAAGTGCATGTTTTGCGCACCAATTTTAAGGTCTGTTCCGTTAGAAAGGCTGTTCAGCTTTTCAAGGAAAAGGGCTGGTGCACAGACAATAGATTCCACTTTGTCAGGAGATGGAATAGATGACTTGACTTCTTCAACGAAGCTTACAGCTTCGCCAAGTGTTTTGTTCATCTTCCAGTTCCCAGCTATAATTGGTTTTCTCATGATTGACACTTCCTTATAGCAGTTTTGGTCTTATTTATCGTTTAATGCAGTCACACCTGGAAGTTCTTTGCCTTCCATAAATTCAAGTGAAGCGCCGCCGCCTGTAGATATATGGCTCATCTGATCGGCAAGACCAAATTTCTCAACAGCTGCTGCTGAATCTCCACCGCCAATGACAGAATATGTATCTTTCGCTTCTGCCAGTGCTTCTGCGATTGCTTTTGTTCCTTTAGCGAATGCATCGATTTCAAATACACCCATTGGTCCGTTCCAGACAACAAGTTTGCTGTTTTTAATGACATCAGCATACTTCTCTCTTGTCTCTGTTCCAATATCAAGTGCTTCTAGATCACTTGGAATTTCAGAGATTGGCACAATGCTTGTATTCGCATCATTTGAAAAGTCGTCGGCTACCAGAACATCTGTTGGAATCAGGAAGTTCACGCCTTTTTCTTTTGCACGGTCCATAAAGGATTTCGCTAAATCTACTTTGTCTTCTTCTAACAGAGATTTCCCTACTTCGTGGCCAAGTGCTTTTACAAATGTATAAGCCAGTCCGCCGCCGATGATGAGGTTGTCCACTTTATCAAGAAGACTTTCAATCACACCGATTTTATCCTTTACTTTTGCGCCACCGATAATCGCTGTAAATGGGCGATCAGGGTTTGAAATGGCTTTTCCTAGAACCTCAAGCTCTTTTTGCATGAGGAAGCCTGAAACAGCCGGAAGATACGCTGCAATACCAGCTGTGGATGCATGTGCACGGTGTGCAGCACCGAACGCATCATTGACATACACATCGGCTAAATCAGCAAACGCTTTTGATAATTCAGGATCGTTCTTTTCTTCACCAGGATAGAAACGAACGTTTTCAAGCACTAGCACATCTCCTTCTTTTAAGTCAGAGATTTGCTTTTTCACGTTGTCGCCGTAAGCTTCATCTGCTTTTTTCACTTCTTGTCCAAGAAGCTCTTGCAGACGTTTCGCTACAGGTGTCAGACGCAATTCTTCAGTAACTTGACCTTTCGGACGACCCAAATGACTAGCTAGTAGTACCTTTGCGCCTTGTCCTGTTAAATACTCAATCGTTGGTAATGCTGCGCGAATACGAGTATCATCCGTCACTTCTCCGTCTTTCATTGGAACGTTAAAATCTACGCGGCAGAACACAACTTTACCTTTTACGTCAATGTCTTTTACTGATTTCTTATTCATGCTCGTCAGGAGATCCTCCTTTATTCTGGTTTCCTTACGCATTGGACAAGTCTCTCTTTATCCTTTTCCCATTTTGCCCTCATCAAAACGAGAAATCGTGCAGAACGGATAAATACAGAGAAAAAGGGAAAGGGATGCTTCCCCTTCCCTTGTCCGTCTTCATTATATCGTGTCTCTAGGAAAGAACCAAGTGAGTTCCTTCAGTGTGACAAATTAAAGACCTTGTTTTGCAATGTAAGCTGCAAGGTCAACAACGCGGTGAGAATATCCACTCTCGTTATCGTACCAAGAAATGACTTTCACCATGCTGCCTTCCATTACCATTGTAGAAAGAGCATCGATTGTTGAAGAGTTTGCATTACCATTGTAGTCACCAGATACTAATGGCTCTTCGCTGTAGCCAAGGATTCCATTAAGTTCTCCTTCAGCTGCTTCTTTAAGTGCTGCATTTACGTCTTCAGCTGTCACATCTTGATTTAATTCAGCAACAAGATCAACTAAAGAAACGTTAGGTGTTGGAACACGCATAGCGCCACCGTTTAATTTACCTTTAAGTTCAGGCAATACAAGTGAAACAGCTTTCGCAGCACCTGTAGAAGTTGGGATGATGTTTTCCGCAGCTGCACGAGCACGACGGTAGTCTTTGTGCGGAAGATCAAGAATTTGTTGGTCATTTGTGTATGAGTGAACAGTTGTCATCATACCGCGTTTGATACCAAATTTATCGTTAAGTACTTTTGCAAATGGAGCTAAGCAGTTTGTTGTACAAGATGCATTAGAGATGACATCGTGGCTAGCTGCATCGTATTTGTCTTCGTTTACACCCATAACGATTGTGATATCTTCTTCGTTAGCAGGAGCAGAGATGATGACTTTTTTAGCGCCAGCTTCTAAGTGTTTAGCAGCGTCTGCACGTTTTGTGAAGAATCCAGTAGATTCAACAACGATTTCTACGCCTTGTTTACCCCAGCTTAATTTCGCAGGGTCACGCTCAGCTGATACTTCGATTGTTTTACCGTTCACTACTAAGTTCGTACCGTCTACAGAAACCTCTGCATCTAGTTTTCCGTGAACAGAGTCATATTGTAAAAGGTGTGCAAGCATGTTAGCGTCTGTTAGATCGTTAACCGCTACTACCTCAACTTCAGGATTGTTTAATGCTGCACGAAATACGTTACGTCCAATACGTCCAAATCCGTTAATACCGACTTTTACTGCCATGATGTTTCCTCCTTTTATAGGTCACAATGTTTTATATTGAGGGATCTATTGACTCCCTTAATAACTCTTTTGCAGCTCCTTCGTCTGTGACGAGAACCGTTCGGCGGGGTTTTTTGAAATAAGCTTCAATGGCCCCTGCCTTTGATGATCCACCTGCAACAGCAATGATGTGTGGAATGCTTTCGAGATCGTCTAGCTGCATGCCGACGGAGTGCACTTTGTGTACGACCTCACCATCACGATTAAAGTAATAGCCAAAGGCCTCTGTCACTGCGTCATGCTCATCAATCTTTTTTAAATCTTCAGCTGGTGTGTTTCGTCTCATCGCCATTGTTTTTGCTTCACCGATTCCATGAATAAGCATCGTGGATGATTTAATCGTTTGAAGCACTTCTTTGACGGACGGCTCTTCAATAATGGAAGAGTAAGCACCTTCTGACAGCTGTCCTGGAACAAACAGCAGTTTGTAAGTACCGGAAGCTTTTTCAGCCATGTGGGCACAAATGGTGTTTGCCTGATTTTTTACATTCTCCCCAAGACCGCCTCTCGCAGGGACAAACATCATGTCGCGATTTTTGGCATCAGGGGTCATCATTTCGGCAACGGCTTCCATCGTCGTTCCGCCAGTGACGGCGACGATATTATTTCCAGTAAACCTTTTTTTCATACACTGGACAGCAGCTCTTCCCATTTCTTGCTTCACCCACGGGGATTCATCGCTGTCACCAGAAACAATGATGACTTCTTCCAGGCCTAATTTCCTCTTTAATGTATTTTCCAAAAAGGTTAAACCTAAAACGTCCTTCATCATTCCTTCAAGCATTTCAAGCAAAGCATGACCTTCAGTCGTCAGCATCATACCGCTCGTTTTGACATCCAGCAGATTTTGTTCCTTTAAGAACTGAACCTCAGCTCTTAAGATACGTTCACTCAGACCAAGACTTGTCGCAAGACTTCTGCGACCAATTGGTTCAGCTAATCTGATGTACTGCAAAATGTCGTAGCGCTTTTGCATAACTGTGAGAAGATCTGGTAATAATTTTTTTTGAGCTTCCAATAAACGATTCATGGCTAACGACCCTTTCTTTTCACGTTGGACTAAAAACGTCCCACTGTGACAAAAAACGTCCCGCCACAGCCAAAAAAAATCAATCCCTGCTTTCTTTAATTATTTTAACAGGATCATCTTGCATTTTCAACTCTTACAAACACATTTAGACAAAAAATAGACACATTTTCACCGATAACCTGCTTGTCACCTAACTTCTCGCTATTTTTATTTCTTTCAAAATATTTATTTTCTTCTATATTAAATGAATTCATCAATGAAAAGGTGCAGGCTGATTTCTTCAGCCTCATATTGTTGACAAAGGGCTAAAATGACCTTTATTTTAGCCTTTTGTCTTCTTTTCAGCGTGATAGAAAACCTTTATAGTCTAGGAAGGACGAGTACTGGCGCGGAGCGAATGTCACATTCGTGAGCACCAGCACGCAGGACTGACAAAGAATGCGAGGGTTTGTCTACACGCTGAGGCTGATTTCATCAGCCTGCTTATGTTTTCGGTACAGTTCCTTCTTCTTCAGCTAACCGCTTTGCCTCTTCCTTCGGTTTAATCTTGAGGTAATAAATGATGTAGCAGGCGGCCATAAATGGAACTCCACAATAAAGACCAATCCGCTGATCCTCAATAAAGAATAAACTGATAAGAACAATGCCAAATGCGATAAAGCCTGCCAATGGCACAAATGGATAGAAAGGCGTTCGGAAGACCAGATCCTTTACATCTCCGCCCTCTTTTATGAATTGTCTTCTAAAGAAGTATTGGGATAAACAAATAGACATCCAAACCACGACAAGCACCATACCCGAAATGGATATGAGCCAGACATATACCGTTTTTGGTGCTACAACACTCGTGAGCAGTGATAGAGCGGATACACCCATTGTCACCAATAAGGCATTGATCGGGATTTTACGCTTGGATAATTTTTTCGTGAAAACAGGACCTTTCCCGTCTTTTGAAAGTGCCCATAGCATACGTGATGATGCATATAATCCAGAGTTCGCTACAGATAAGACGGCTGTAATGATAATAAAATTCATGATATCTGCGGCGTATGGTATGCCGACCTTGTCCAATACCACAACAAACGGACTATCCACTGCGCCGGCTGTCTGCCATGGAAGAAGCGCTGCAAGAACCGCAATCGATAAAACAAAAAAGACCATCGTCCGCCAAATAATATTCCGAATAGAACGCGGGAGTGTTTTTTCCGGACTTTCACTTTCACCTGCTGCAATCCCTACAAGCTCTGTTCCTTGAAAGGAGAAATTGACTGTGACCATGGTTAATAAAATCGCCAAAAGACCATTAGGAAAAAGGCCGCCATGATCCGTCAAATGACGAAATAGTGGGGCAGGTTCCCCGCCTTTCAAGTAAATAATTCCGAAAATTGCGCCAATTCCAATGATAATAAACAATAAGATCGCAGCCACCTTGATGGCCGAAAACCAAAACTCTGTTTCAGCGAAACTGCGTGCCGAGATGGCATTAATAGCAAATAAGATGACGCTAAAGGCAAGACACCAAAGCCAAACAGGGATATCTGGGAACCACCTTTGGAGTAGAATACCTGCTGATGTAAACTCAAGTCCAATCGTACACGCCCAGCTAAACCAATAGAGCCAGCCGATCATAAAGCCCGTGGATGGACCAATATACTTCGTAGCATACTCCTGAAAAGAACCAGCTGTCGGCATCGCCACTGCTAATTCACCAAGACAGAGCATCACCAAATACATGAGCAATCCGCCAATGATAAACGAAAGAATGGCTCCCCCTGGGCCTGCCTGATGAATAATGAGTCCTGACCCAAGGAAAAGGCCTGTTCCAATGACCCCACCTAAGGCAATCATAAAGAGATGTCTGCTTTTCATGGAACGCTCTAGTTCATTATGCTGTTCTGGCTTCAAATCCGTTTCCCCACTTTCACTCTTCTATTCATCAACCTTTGACAAAATTCGCCGTTCATTGAAAGAGAAAGGGAGAATTTGAAGGCTTCTCCCTTGATCATTTATGCTTGAAATAACGCTTCGATATGAGCAATTGCCCAATCCAAGTCTTCTTTTGAAATGGTGAGCGGCGGTGCAAATCGAATCACTGTCTCATGGGTTTCTTTGCATAACAGCCCGGCTTGCTTGAGCTTCTCGCAATAGGGTCTAGCTGCCTCAGTCAGCTCCATCCCAATAAATAGTCCACGCCCGCGTACTTCCTTAATGACAGGACTTTGAATGCGTGACAGTTTGTCTTTGAAATATTGCCCAAGCTCCAATGAGCGCTCGGCAAGCTTCTCGTCGATTAAAACATCTAGTGCAGCAAGTGACACTGCACACGCAAGAGGATTCCCGCCGAAGGTAGACCCGTGAGACCCTGGATTAAATACACCTAAAATATCACGGTTTGCTACAACACATGAGATCGGGAATACCCCGCCGCCAAGTGCTTTACCAAGAATCAGCATATCAGGCTCAATGTCTTCCCAGTCGCATGCAAACATCTTGCCAGTCCGCGCTAATCCCACTTGAATTTCATCTGCGATCAATAACACATGTTCCTTTTCACAGATCGCTTTTGCCTCTTTTATAAAGCCCTCAGGCGGCATGACAATGCCCGCTTCTCCTTGAATTGGTTCGATGAGAAAAGCGGCTGTTTGCGGAGTGATCGCTTCGCGTAACGCCTCAATATCTCCATAAGGTATAAGCTTTATGCCCGGAAGCATCGGACCGAAACCTCTCTGATATTCTGCTTCCGAAGAAAGTGACACAGCCGTCATTGTACGACCATGAAAATTACCGGTACATGCAATGATTTCTGCGCGATTCTCTTCGATCCCCTTGACATCATAGCCCCACCTTCTCGCTGCCTTTACAGCCGTTTCCACAGCCTCGGCACCTGTATTCATCGGCAATGCCATCTCTTTATTCGTTAATTTGCAAATCTTCTCATACCATGGACCAAGCTGATCATTATGGAAGGCCCTTGATGTGAGTGTCACGCGGTCAGCTTGTGTTTTGAGTGCTTCAATAATGCGGGGATGGCGGTGTCCTTGGTTGACTGCGGAATATGCACTGAGCATATCCATGTATCGGTTGCCCTCAGGATCCGTCACCCACACTCCCTCAGCCTCTGAAATCACAATTGGCAACGGATGATAGTTCGCCGCACCGTATTGTTCTGTTTGATGAATTAATGCTTTTGTCTGTGTCATCGTGTATTCCTCCTTCTGTAAGCTTGCCTCTTTTTATGGGGTTCATCTTCACTCTTATGTTATGCAAGGATCATGCCAACTTAGTGATCGCTCTGTGCCTAGGATTGTTCTCGCCTTTAACGCAAAATAATTTTGCGCATGCAAATTTTTTTAGAGGAAACCGCAAAATTTTTCATGTAAAATAGAGGTAATGTCTGGAGGTGGCATAAGTGAAAAAAGATCAGCATACCGCAAAGCTCGAAAATGAGATTGATCTGTATAAACAAATGCTTGATTTAATTGATGTTGGGGTTCACGCCATTGACGAAAATGGGAATACCATTGTTTATAATAAAAAAATGATGGAGATCGAATCTTTAAAACGCTCTGATGTCCTTTATAAAAATGTCTTAGACCTCTTTGTGTTTCAAGATGAAATGCACAGCACACTTGTCCAAGCGCTACGAACCGGAAAACAAACGGTTCATGCAAAGCAGACGTATCACAACTACAATGGAAAAGAAATCACAACGATTAACCATACATACCCGCTCGTTCGAGACGGTTTGATTCAAGGGGCAGTTGAAATTTCAAATGATGTCACGAAACTGGAACGGCTCATTCATCACAATATGAAGAAAAAAGGAAACACACGCTTTACATTTGATTTAATCATTGGGGAAAGTCCTGCCTTTTTAGAAGTAATTGAACATGCGAAACGAGCCACACGTACCTCTTCTTATGTGCTGATTGTTGGTGAAACAGGGACGGGGAAAGAGCTATTTGCACAAAGCATTCATAATGGCAGCAGCCGTTCATCTGGACCATTTATTTCGCAAAATTGTGCAGCGCTGCCTGATAACCTGATTGAAAGTCTGCTTTTTGGAACACAAAAGGGGGCTTTTACAGGGGCAACAGATCAGCCCGGTCTATTCGAACAAGCACAAGGTGGTACACTGCTTTTAGATGAGATCAACTCATTACACCCGGCTCTTCAAGCAAAACTATTGCGCGTCTTGCAGGAGAAGCGCGTGAGAAGGTTAGGCAGTACAAAGGAAATCGCCATTGATGTGAGAGTGATTGCTAATATGAACGAGGACCCTGTGGATGCGATCGCAGGTGGACGGATGCGAAAGGATTTATTTTACCGGCTTGGCATTGTCACCTTATTTATCCCGCCACTTTCTGAGCGAAAAGAAGACATTCCGACATTTGTCATGCATTTCATTCAAAAATATAATGAACTGTTTCAAATGAATGTGAAAGCGGCTGATGAAGAGGTACTTGCCCTGTTTCAAACTTATCATTGGCCGGGCAATGTAAGAGAGCTGGAGCATGTGATTGAGGCTGGAATGAATATGATGATGGACGAAACATACTTAAGCTTGCATCACCTTCCTTACCATTTCCGGTTCAAGCAAGGAGAAGGTCATCCTAGTGAACACATGCAGATGAGTCCGCTTAATCTAGCAGCTGCAGCTGATACGTTTGTCTACACGAGCTCCGATCATACAACTGACTTCCAAACCCAAATGGATCGATTTGAAAAACAATACATCGTCCATTACTTAAATAAAATGGACGACAATATTTCACAGACTGCAAAGATATTAGGCATGAGCAGGCAAAGTCTGCAATATCGAATGAAAAAACTGCATATTTCTCGTTAATAATAGAGCTGTGCCGTTTTTCGGCACAGCTTATTGAATATCTAGCTCTTCTTCCTGTTCTTTCAGCACACCGCCAAGAAGTTGTTCTACTTTTTCCAAATGTGTAAGCATCGCCCTCTCCGCTTCTTCTGGCTGCTTGTCCATGACAGCGTGATAAATACGTTCATGGTCTTTGTAAAACTGACGGATGGACGCTTTTTTTGAAAATAACACGATTTTTCTCGTTTCCCGCATCGTTTCAATTAACAAGGATGAGACCTGATTCATTAATGCCGCCAGTAAATGATTCTTTGAGGCTTTAGCGATGGCAAGATGAAATGTAAGGTCTGCCTCTTCACCAATTTCTTCATGCGCTTCTGCACGCTTCATTTGTTCAAGTGCATCACGCAGTCGATGGAGGTCATCGTCTGTCCGCAGCAATGCTGCCTTTTTGACAGCACCTGCTTCAATAATTGATCTCACTTCAAGAAGCTGCGTGATATCCTGCTGCTTCATCAAAAAAGCAGGAGATAAACAAAATGTGAGCTGCTCAGGATCGAACTGCTTCACATATGTGCCTTCTCCTTGCTTCATCTCTATTAATCCGATTGCTTTTAGAGCGGACAGCGCCTCTCTCACAGCGGAACGGCTGACTTGAAAGTTTTCAGAAAGTGCTTGAACCGAGTCTAATTTTTCCCCCGGAAGAAGCTCCCCCGTCCGAATGGATTCGATTAATGCATCCGCTATTTCTTCATATATTTTTTTCGTTTTGATTTGTTTATATTTCAATTGGTCTCACCTCATCACTGTTGTCTACCTATCGGCTCATGCCCTATCTTATACTTTACCCCAAAATTTCAAATCACACGTCTCCCCTTTTCTCAATTCTCAAGAAATCTGCAATCACTCTTCTACTCATCAAAAAAGAAGCACGTGCCATTGTTTCTGGCATGTGCTTCTTTTTAATCATAGCGCTTCCGCAGCGTGGAAGACGGAAGGTTCATTTGCTCACGATATTTGGCAATAGTCCTGCGAGAGACACGGATACCAAAGGTTTGCTGTAGCTGCGTCATGATTTGCTGATCCGAATACGGTTTTTTCTTATTTTCTGATTGAATCAGCTCTGAAATGTGCGTCTTCACTGTGTAGCTGGATGCTTCTTCTAGCGAATGCCCTTCTAGTTTCGCTTGAAAAAACTGTTTCATTTCCATTAACCCATAAGGGGTCTGCACCATTTTTCCTTTGACTGTTCGGCTCACTGTCGACTCATGCACTTGTAATATATCTGCAATCCGCTTCATCGTAAGCGGTTTCATTTTATGCTTCCCGGTCAGGAAAAAATCAGTCTGTTGTAAGATAATCTCACGAACGACATTTGTCATCGTTTGTTTTCTCTGCTTCAGCGCTTGAACAAGCCAATTGTACTGCTGATGCTTTTCCTTTAAATATGCATATGCTTCATGCCGCTTTTGATCTTGAATCATAGCGAAATACCCTTCATTCATTTCAATATCCGGAAAAGCACGCTGGTTCAGCTCGAATGTGATGTGACCTCCCGCAGCTGTAATCAACACATCTGGTTCTATATACACATCCTCTTCTTCATAAGAGAAATGAAGGCCTGGTCTTGGTTCGAGAAGCGACACCTCATCTTGTATGGCTTGCAGGGTTTTCAACGGCATACCTGTTTTAGCTGCGATTTCCTTCCAAGCCTTCCTTGCGAACAGAAAGAAATGCCCTTCGATGATCAGCTCTGCTTCATACCAGCGATCCTTTTTTCGTCTAAGCTGGAGCAGGATGCATTCTTGCAATGATCTAGCGCCAATACCGGCAGGCTCTAATGATTGAAGCTGATGAAGAACGGCCTCTACTTCTTCTGCCGAAGCCTGTAACACAGCGGCCATTTGGTCAACCGGTTCATTTAAATAGCCATTGGAATCAATGGACTCAATCATGAAGTGAAAAATCCTTTGATTCTTTTCACTTAAATTCAAATCTATGGCCTGTCTCTTTAAATACATTTGCAGGCTTTCTTTTTGATGCGTACGATACGGCTCTGTCATTCGATCTTGCGTTCTTTTATGATAAACTGGTTGATAGCTGTCCGTGTCTTTCCGCTCAATCAGAGGGTTCTCAAGCGCTAACTGATCAAGATACTCACCCAGCTCTGCACAATTCAGTTGCAGCAGCGTAATCGCCTGCCTGAGTTCTTGTGTGAGTACCTGCTTTAATACTAGTTCTTGTTGCAGTTTAAGGCTCATTGTCTCCCCTCCCTCTCATCATTTTACATGAAGATTGACGGACCGTATATACGAAATAGGAGTGATTTCCATGTCTGAACTTTTTTCCGTTCCATACTTTATCGACAACTTGAAACAACATATTGCCATGAATCAACATGAAGACAAGATTCATGCCATGAACGCTTATTATCGTTCGGTGGTTTCTACACTTGTGCAGGACCAATTGACGAAAAATGCTGTTGTCTTGAAGCGCATTCAGCATCTTGATGAAGCATACCAAAAGGTGAAAAAAGAAAGCGAATAAATGGACGAAAAACAACACCCTTTGTCACGATTGCAAAGGGTGTTTTTCATGCAGGAAAAGCTTTTGATCCAGCTTCGATTTGTACATCATCAAAAAGCCGGACCGCCCTATAGTATAAATGATAAAGGCAAACCATAGTCCGTGATTGTGCCATATCGGAATGACTGCCGCTTGAACAGCCACAAACAAAATCATCGCAAAGAGCATTGAATTCCTCACAGGAGCAATTTCTGTCGCACCTGTGAATACACCATAAATCACCAAACCAAAACAAGCAGCAAACGGATAAAGAACGAGCCAATTGGCATATTGCAGTGTCACATCAAGAAGCTGAGGCAAATTTGTAAACAGGCTCAAAATTGGTACTTTAAAGAAAAAGTAACCTGCCGCAATGACACATGCCATCACAACTGCCCATTGTCTCGAAAGGGTTAATGTTTTATCATAGAGCGCTCGGTCGTTCGCCCCTACTGATCTGCCGACAAGAATACTGGATGCATTGGCAAATCCATCGAACAGATAGGCCATGATGTAGTGAACTTGAAATAAAATGGCATTCGCCGCCAATTGCTCCGTTCCGAAAGAAGCTCCCTTTGCTGTAAACATGTTGATCACGACAAGCAGACAAATCGTTCGGATAAACAAGTCTTTATTCACATGAAACATTTTCTTTACTGCACGTGTGTCCATCACCTGCCGGAGAGACGGCATCCGAAAACCGTTTGACGTATGCTTCAAGATGATCCAGGCCCCTAACACAAAAGCAGTGAGTTCAGAGATTAATGTCGCCGCTGCCACACCTTTGACAGCAAAAGAAAACACATGAACTAAGATCAATGCCAAGATCATATTCATGACATTGATCAAAATTTGTAAAGAAAGGGCTTCTTTCATTTTTGCCATCCCCATCAGCCAGCCGAGTATGACGTAATTCATCAAGGTAAATGGCGCTCCCCAGATCCGAATATGAAAATAGTCCGCTGCATGTTGGCGCACATCAGCAGCAGGAGAGATGATCCATAATGCGGATTGAATAATAGGCCATTGAAGAGAAATAAAACAAAGCCCGACGATAATAGCCAGCAAAAAAGGCCTTAGAAAAGCAAGAACACCCTGCTCCTCGTTTTGCGCTCCGTTTGCTTGGGCGGCAAAAGCAGATGTACTTACCCGCAGAAAACCAAACAGCCAGTACAATGTACTAAAAATGAGACTGCCGACTGCGACGCCTCCTATATAAGCGGGATTGGCAAGCTGTCCGACAACTGCTGTATCGACAGCTCCAAGTAATGGCGTGGTCATCGTTGAAATGGTTAAAGGGATTGCCAAGGCTAAATATGCTCGATGGTTCACGATGCCACCTGCCTTTCATGAAAAATAGCCTCTCCTAAAAGAGGCATTGAGGGAATGAAAAAGTTAACGAACCGGTCTGCCAATCGTTCGAGACAAAGGGTGGCTGGCGAGCGTTGCCTCCTTCATTTTCAGCACAGCTTCGTGCTCTGATATAAAGAAATCATCCTTCGATTGAAACTGAGCCACAAGCTCACCCTGATCAAGAATCGCTAATTGATCACTTAAATGATAGGCCGCTGTCAAATCATGTGTGATAAATAAGTATGCAAGCTTCAGCTCTTTCTTTAATTCGACTAACAAATCTAAAATGACTGCCTGCGTAACCATATCTAAGCTGCTGACTGATTCATCCAGCACAATGAGCTTTGGCTGAAGCACCAGTGCTCTGGCGATGTTGATCCGCTGTAGCTGGCCGCCGCTAAATTGGTATGGGTACTTGGACAAATCCTGCTCACTGAGCCCTACTCTTTCTAACCAGTGAATGAGTGTATGCTGACGTTTTTTTCGGGTCATTGGTTCATAGTTTTCAAGCGGCTCAGATAAGATTTGTTCCACTGTCCATCTTGGATTCACCGCTGAATATGAATCTTGAAATACCGCTTGTACATGCCGGCGGAAATGCTGATGTGTCTGTTGATCTGCACGAATGATATCCTGACCTTCAAAAAGAACTTGTCCGGTACTCGGCTTCTCTAGTCCAAGGATGATGCGGCCGAGTGTACTTTTCCCTGCGCCACTTTGACCTAATAACCCAAGACAAGTGCCTTCTTCAATGGTCAAATGGACGTTTTTCAGGACAGGGGCTCTCTCTTTTGTCCTCATCAGAAACGATCGGCTGCCATATGAATGACTAACTGCTTTCACTTCTATTAAATGCAACGGTCTTCTCACCTCAAATCGGGCAAACAGCTGGAATGGATGGACGAGCTGCTAAAAGTTTCTTTGTATAATCATGCTTCGGGTGTTCAAAAAGCTCAAGAACTTCAGCCTTTTCAACGATTTTTCCTTGTTTCATCACCACGACCTCGTCTGCCATTTCTGCAATCACACTAAGATCGTGGGTAATGAGCAAAATCGCCGTTCCGTATTCATGACGAATTTGATTCAAGTGCTCAAGCACCAGCTTTTGATTGTGTACATCTAATGCGGTTGTCGGTTCATCTGCGATGATCAGAGGCGGATGCATACAGGCAGCCATAGCAATCATGACACGCTGGAGCATCCCCCCGCTTAATTCAAAAGGGTATTTACTCAGTAATTGATCTGGATGCGGCAGGTTCATTTTCTCTAAGGCTTCAATTGCCTGGACCCGTGCCTGCCTTTTACTGACAGCTGTATGCCGGCGGATTGTTTCAATCAATTGATGTCCAATCGTCCATACAGGCGTAAAGCTATTCATTGGATTTTGCATGATATATGAGAGATCTTTGCCACGAATAGACCGCATATGCTGTTCACTCAAACCGATCAGTTCTCGACCTTGTAGAGTGATACTGCCAGTCACTTCCGTTGTTTTTCGATCAAGCATGTTTAAGATCGACATACTTGTCACCGTTTTTCCGCATCCACTCTCACCAATTAATCCAACAATTTGACCGCGCTTGACCTCAAATGCTATTTCCTGAACGAGAGAAATGGTTCCTTGCGGCGTTTTCGTATGCACATGCAGGTTCTCTATATTTAAAATAGACTCTTCCAACTGACTCATTCCTTTACACACGACGTTTGATGCCATATTTCTCTGAAAGGGCTTCTCCCAGTAAGTTGAATAGAATGACCACAGCCATAATCACAAGGCCCGGATAAAGCATCAGCTGAGGATTTGTTTGAATATAAGATTTTCCTTCATGGATCATCGCTCCCCATTCAGGCGTAGGCGGCTGAACCCCTAAGCCTAGAAAAGACATGGCTGAAATGTCCATAATCGCCCAACCCATTTCAAGTGTGCCCACAACTGCGAGTGGCGGCAGTACATTCGGAATCATATGCTTTCTCATGATATTCCAATGGGAAGTACCGCTAATCTTCGCAGCTGCAATAAAGTTTTGTTCCTTTAAACTAAGGACCATCCCTCGAAAGACGCGGGCGTAATACACCCACTGCACAAGCATCAAAGCCAGCACCACTTGAGAAAGCCCCGGTCCAAAAATACCGACTAGTCCAAGGATCAGTACCAAATTCGGAAATGCCATGACCCCGTCGCACAATCTCATCAATACGTGATCGAGCCAGCCACCTTTATATCCAGATATCAGCCCTACGATTAAACCGATAGATAGAGAGGAAACAAAGATTAACAACGCACAGCCTAGTGAAATACGAGCACCATATAGAATACGAGATAAATTGCATCTTCCCAATTGGTCGGTGCCTAGAGGATACTCCCATGAAGAACCCTTTAGCTTCATTGCAAGATTGACAGCCGCTGGGTCATGCGGAGCGATCCATGGTGCACATATCGTCACAAGAAGCAGGAGACCGAGCAGCACCACACAGATCGAGATCATCTTTTGATGATAGAAAAGATGTTTTACTTTTGTCATCATGGCTGGCGGCCTACCTTTCTAGAAATACGGGGGTCAATGATCAGCTGAAGGAGATCCACTATCAAGCTGCTTAAGATAAAGATACACGCCGCCATCAACACATAAAATTGAATGACCGGCAGATCCCGGTTAAAGATCGCTTCAATAAAAAACCGTCCAAATCCAGGCCATGAAAAAACAGCCTCTACAATAATAGTCCCTGTCAGTAGCTTGCCAAGATTCACGCCAAGTCCTGTCAGCATCGGTGATACCGCCATTCTGAAGACATGCTTGAACATAATCGATTGTTCCTTTAACCCTCTCATTCTCGCATATTGAACAAAAGGCTCGTGAAGCGTCTCACTCACACTCGCTCGCAATAATCTCGTATACATCGCAATTAACGGCACAGCTAGTGTAATGGATGGCAGCACAAGATGTTCCCATGTACCAACACCTTCAACAGGTAAAAGATCGAGTTTCACTGAAAAAAAGAAGATGAGCAAATACCCCAAAACAAAGGTCGGGATAGATGCTCCTAGGAAAGAAATCATCCGGCTCACATGATCTACAACGCCGTTTTTTCTCAACCCGCTGAAAAAGCCCAGTGGAATACTGACACAAATTGCGATCAGCAGACTAGTGAACGCCAATTGAATCGTCGCAGGTATTCGATAGATCACCTCATCAAGCACAGGCTGATTGGTCATATACGACCGCCCAAAATCAAGACGGACGACTTTTTCAATCGTATGAAGGTACTGCATGTAAAAAGGTTCATCTAAACCGAATTCACTTCGTTTTTGGGCTAATACCTCATCAGTAGGCTGAATATGAGCCGCTGCTAAATATGCCTCCGCTGGATCAACTGGTGACAGATGAATCATGCCAGTTGTGAACAGTGTGGCTAGTAGAAATACAGGAATGATGGATAACATTCGTTTGATGATATAGCGGCTCATTTGCTTACCTTCCTTCTGTTACTTCAGCTTGATGCCTGTGAAAGGATGTTCATCTCGATTCGCAGGGAAATCAAAGTCCTTCACATCTTTTTGATAAACAGCTGTCTTTTTAAAATAAGAGATTGGCACAATCGCCCCTTGATCTTGCAAGGAAGATAAGACGGACGAATAAAGTGCTTTGCGTTTGTTTTCATTTGTTGTCGATGGAATCTCCGTCATTTCTTTGATCAGCTTATCTTTATTCGGATACGCTGAGATCGCCTCTTTGAATCCAAAACCATCTGATGAGACAACGTTCATAAATGTATGCGGATCATACGGCGCTCCGTAATTGCTAAAGAAGTTCATATCAAATTTGTTCGCTTTAAACCGCTGAACCTGCGTCGCCAGCTCGACACCTTCAAGTTTGACGCTAACGCCAATGGCTGCCCATTCTGCCTGCAGTGTTTCAGCCATTGTTTTTTGAATCGATTCTGCTGAGTCATACATCATACTAAACTCAAGCGTTTTTCCGTCTTTTTCGCGTATGGTTTTTCCTTTCGGAAGCGTCCAGCCTGCTTCATCCAGTAAAGCCTTCGCTTTGTCCACATCATATTGGAAAGATTTCACCCGGATGCCTGACGTATATGGCATGTTTGTTGGCAAGATGTGATCTGCTACATCCTCTAAGCCAGAGGTCACACCTTCCACCAATGATGTTTTATTGATCGCATACTGAAGGGCGTGACGCACTTTCTCATCTGACAGCTGATCGACTTTTGTGTTCATGACAAGCTGTCTTGTGGCTACAGGCTCTGACATCTTCGTTTCATACTTGCCGCTCGCCTCTAGTTGTTTAAAAGCATCAAGGCTAATCGTTCCTTCTCCGTAAAGTAGATCTACATCGCCTTTTTCAAATGCCATCACTCTTGTTTCGGCATCTGGAATGACCTTCACTTTGATTTCTTTGACCTTTGGTTTCTCTCCCCAGTAGTGGTCATTTCGTTCAAAAATCGCGTAATCATCTTTTTTGTAAGTCTTTAATACCCAAGGACCTGTACCCACTGGTTTTTCGATTCCTTTTGATGTATCTCCGTTTTTCGGAAAACCTGCTTCGCCTAGGAAACGAACGGGGCGCACAACAGCTAACTCTTGAACAGTTGGATAATAAGGCTCAGTTAATGTGAGTTTAAACGTTTGCTTGTCCACTGCTTCTGTCTTTTTGATTTTCTTTATGACACCTAACCAGCTATGTACTTCTTTGTTTTTTAAAATCGTATCAAAATTCTTTTTCACAATGTTCGCATTAAATTTAGATCCATCTGAGAATTTCACATTGTCTCTAAGATGGAACGTATACACCTTACCATCCTTTGAAACATCCCATGATTTTGCTAATTCAGGTTTAAGCTTTCCATTTTTTTGATAGCTCACCAATGGTTCGTAAATCATGGATTGGGCAAACAATTGTGATGGATTGTATATGTGTGGATTCATTTCGCCAATATCTCTTGGCCATGCCATGGTGATCATATCGGGATGATCCTTGTCTCCACCTGCTCCATTATTTGCTTGAGAACAGCCTACTAGTAAGAAGATCAGTAGGATAGGTAATATTGTATTTATTTTAATTTTCGGAAAATTGCTCCAGATAGACATAAGTTGCTCCTCCTAATTGATGCTGATAATCATTTTCATTTTAAGGAGGAAGGACTCTGTTGTCAATATCATATTCGAAACGAAATGACAATATATATTCCTTATTATTCCATAAATTAAGGGATTTGTTAAAAAGAGAGGCAGGCTGCTGATGAACGAGCAGCCTATGAGGAGGGTAATGCTTTCTTTTGCAAGACGTTGTGCAGTGTATCAATGACAAGCTCCTGTTCCGCGTCTGTCATGCTTGTACCAGATGGCAGGCAAAGACCTGTCTCAAATAACAACTCGGATGAAGGGACTTCATCGGCTGTTGTATAAAAAGGACAGCCATGAAAGAGCGGCTGCTGGTGCAACGGCTTCCATACACGCCTTGCTTCGATCTGCTTTTGTTCTAAAGCATCTATCATCTCTACTGGAGACATCTGTGCATGATGATCAATGGTGAATGTGGTCAGCCAGCGGTTTGATGTGGTTTCTTGATATTCTGGCATAAATTGAAGGCCTTCAATATCGGCTAAAGCATCTTGATAACGCTCGAAAATGCGGCGTTTTTGCTGAACACGCTCCTCTAACACTTCCATTTGTGCAATTCCTACACCTGCGAGCAGGTTGCTCATCCGATAGTTATATCCCTCCTCTTGATGCTCATAGTGTAGGGCATGTTCTCTTGCCTGTGACGCGAGAAATCGGCAGCGGTCGATGGCTGCTTCATCATCACTGACAAGCATTCCGCCTCCTGATGTTGTAATGATTTTATTTCCGTTAAAAGAGTAAACACCGAACCTGCCCATTGAACCGCTTTTTCTTCCTTTATATATACTGCCTAACGATTCAGCCGCATCTTCAATGATTGGCACATCATATGCCTCACACACCGCTATAATTTCGTCCATCTTCGCACTTTGTCCGTATAAATGAACGACAATGACCGCACGGGGTCTTTTCCCAAGTCGTTTTGTTTCAACAAAGGCTTTCTCTAACGCCAGCGGACACATATTCCAAGTCTCTTTTTCTGAATCAATAAAAACAGGCGTCGCTTGTTCATATAAAATAGGATTTGCACTGGCAACAAATGTGAGAGTGGAACAAAAGACAACATCTCCCTTTTGAACGCCAATAAGTTTTAAGGCAAGGTGAATGGCTGCTGTACCTGAAGATAATGCTGCCCCCCTCTTCACGCCTGCATAATCTGCAACTACTTGCTCAAATTCATTCACAAGCGGTCCTAATGGTGCAATCCAATTGCTCTTAAATGCCTCCTCTATTTTCTTCTGTTCTTTTCCACTCATATGAGGAGGAGATAAGTAGATTCGTTTCCTGTCTCTCATGATTTCCCACCTTCTCTTCGATCTTTGATCTCAATTGCAGGAACGCCTATGGCGACTTTCTGATCATGTATATCTCGGGTCACTGCCGCTCCTGCGCCGATCACTGCCCAGCTTCCAATGGTTCTGCCAGGTATGACAGCAGCCCCAGCTCCAATATGAGCACCCTCTCGCACAGAGACACAGCCGGTGAGCACGGCTCCCGGAGAAAGGTGCGTAAAAGATTCGAGAAAGCAGTCATGCTCCACGATGGAACCGGTGTTGATAATGGCATGCGCACCAATTACTGCATCTGCTTGCACAACAGCCCTTGCCATCACAACCGTTCCTCGGCCAATCTTCGTTGACGAGCTCACAGCTGCCTCTGGATGAATCAGTGTGGCAAATGCCCTCTCTTCAAATGCGAGACGTTCTTTAATCCTCTGTCTGATTTCGTTTTGCCCAATGGCAATCAGCCATTGCATATCAGATATTTCATCTCTTACCTTTTGACTCATAGAAATCGGACCATACAGAATGCCGGTTCGAGTGTCAGCCTCCTCAAATCGATCGTCTAATACAGCGCACAATGAGTAATCAGGATGCAAAAAAATCAACTCTTGAATGACCTTGCTGTGTCCGCCAGCCCCTATTAAGCCAATGGGCTGCTCTTTACATATCGGTTCCTTTGAATTTTTCAGCTGTTGCATGATTTGGCTGCTGCACCCCTTCTGTTTTGATGACTTTCAGTAAGGTCATCCATAAGATTTTCATATCGAGCCAAAACGATTGGTTCTCCACATACCAGAGGTCATAGGTGAATTTCTCCTCCCAGGAGAGAGTATTTCTTCCATTCACCTGGGCCCATCCCGTGATACCAGGCTTCACAAGATGACGCTTCGCTTGCTCCTCTGTGTACATTTGTAAATACTCCATTAAAAGCGGTCTTGGCCCAACGAGACTGATTTCCCCTTTGAGTACATTGACAAGCTGCGGCAATTCATCAAGACTGAGCTTGCGAATGAAGGCTCCGGTTTTTGTTAATCGAAGATGGTCTGGAAGCAGTACGCCATGTTCATCGCGTTCCTCGGTCATCGTCCGAAATTTATAAAGCATAAACGGCTGTCCATACAGACCAGGCCGTTCTTGTCGAAACACCACAGGAGCTCCGATTTTCCACCTAATGAGTCCATAAATGAGAAGGAAAAGAGGGCTGCCTGCGATGAGCAGGGTCAGTGCCACGGCCACATCTATTATTCTTTTCATCAGTGCATCTCCTTTCCACACTAGCGGGAGACAGCTCGTTCAATAGCAGCTTGTTTCACCTTACGCATGAGCTGTATCCGCTCTTGTTTTGTTCCTGCAAATTGATACAAATAGCCTAAGTAGAGAACGAAACATATTCCGCCAATACAAAATAGCTCCCACCATCTCGTCACATCATACACAGCCTGAATGCCAGCACAGATCCCCCATATGAATAGAGCCCCAAACAGCGGAACGACTGTATGTTTGTAAAAGATGGTGCTTTTCTGTTTCGTGATCTTGGCTGTATACAATGGGAGAAAGACGATATTTTTCACCAATAAAACAACGGCCCCTGCTGATGCAATGCCATATAACCCAAGCTGAAGCAGGTGAGTCAGTCCATAGGCGAACAGGACATTGGAACCGCCTAATATGAGCGTCACAATCGCCGGCACTTTAAATCGATTAAAGGCAGTCGGTACATAGGTCAGTGGTAAAAACATCAACGTGAAACACAAATAAGCCGCATGAATCATCAGCAGCCATTTCAGCTCCTCAAAGGCTGGTCCAAGCCATAAAAGCATGAGCGGGCCGGCAAGACCTCCTAACAGAGCTGCGGGAAATGCCACAAATAAACCACTCCATTTCATGGCGTTGGCGGCGTATTGAATGAGCCCCTGTTCATCTTGGTTTGAATATAATTTTGTAATCGTTGGCGCAAACACAACCGCAAGTGTCCCTGCAAGTGTGCGCAATAATAATGGAAATTGTAAAATGGCGGCATACTGTCCAGTCGCTTCTGCCCCAATCAGTAAGTTGGTCATCAATAAATCGATTTGTAAAAACAACAAAATGCCCATTTGCTCAAATGAATGCCACACCCCTGATCGAACCAGCGTGAGACTTGAAGATAAAGAAACGTACCGCCACTTAAACGAAAACCAAGGAATGAGTTTCTTAAAATAATAGAGACCCATTCCCAAAGCGGCGAAACTCCCCATAACGGCTGCAAGCGGAATATGCCAAATGGCTGGTGTCGTCACGGTAAATAACAGCACAATCACAAGCGCCCTACCAAACATCTGAATGGCCTGTCCAACACTCAATACATATAATTTGTTCGCATAAAACGGTGCCGCCCCAATACCAGACATGACGAAATTGAGCATAAATAAAAGACCCCCTAACACAAAGGCGATCTGTGTATCTTTTGCAAGATGAGCAGGCACATGGAGCCAGTCTACCAGCTGCTGAGACATGAATAGACAAAGTAAAAAAAGACAGATGGATAAAAAAAGAGAACTGACAAAATAGGAAGCGAGATAGCGCTGCGCTTGTTCCATCTCTCCTTTATGAGCCGCAACAGAAAAAAAACGCACCACCACTGCACTTAATGAAGCCGTAATGACCGATAAATAGTTGATCATATTTTGCGTCAGATGAATCAGACCAAACGCTTCCACTCCAAGTGTATGAACAATGTAAGGCGTTAAACAAACAGACATCAGCATCATCAAGATAAACGTCATCACATTTGCACTGACATTGTAAAGAAACGCACGGTTCATGGTGATTTCACGCAGTGTTTAAGGGCCTTCATCCAGCTTCCTCTCCCTTTTGTCCGCTTGTTTTCATATGCTGATGAATGGCCTTTTTCACCGCTTCCTCCGTTGGTTCCTTCAAAAGGGTCATAAACGGCAGATGCGCTACCCATTCATATCCTTCCATGACTTTATGATCAAACGACCTGATGACAACACACGGTGTATGTGTGATCGCACAAAAGATCATGCCATGCAGTCGATCTGTCACGACGACTTGTGCCTGTCTCAACTGCGTCCAAAACGTGGATAATTCCTCTAAACGAGTCGTTCGATTCACTCGCTTACCAATGGTCGTTGTGATAAAACCAACTTGATCATACGTTTCTTTGATATGCTGCTGAAGCTGTTCACGTTTCTCATTCGTAAGATAAGCTTCCTTATCCTCACGCATACAAAGCAGCACGCCTTTACGGGTTTGACCCTTTGATGTTTTGTCTAATGACAGGACCATATCAGGCTGTTTCCACACCTCTTTAGTAGGAAAATGCTTTTTCATCCATTGATAGGTAGTTTGATCTCTTGCCATCAAGAGAAGCCTCGGGTGTTGCTGATACGTCTGAATAGCGCGGCGTTCTTCTCTTTTCCCTCTCTTTGTTTCTGTAAAATGAGCAGTAGCGGGCAGCTGAATAATAGGATAGGACTTAAAGGCGTTCATGATAAATTGTCTTGTCCATTCTTCATATCGATATAAATCGCCCATGTTGCCTCCGCCGATGATACAGACAATGTCCTCTGGGTGCCGCGCGTGCTTCAGCGGACGTGCTAGACGATACATCTCCTGCATGTCTACTTCTATGATTTGATAGTCTGGAAAGTGCTTTTGTAAAAAGCAGCAGCTGGCATAGGCAATCGCATGATCACCTAAGTTGTCATGTGCCGGTAGCAGCGTGAGAATGATTTTCTTCTGATGACTCAGCTCTGGTAGTCTTTGGTGGCTTAACCTATATTGAAGCGGATACTTGACCTTTAAGAGCAGCCACTCTGCGGCATGTGCTTTTAATTGCTGCAATGTCACATTCATCACCCCGATTTTCTCGTTTGATATTCAATCCATTTTTGATAGCTTGAAGCTGCGGCAGAGAGCGGATACACCCACTGCAGCCTAGCAAGGAATAAGATCATTCGCTTGCGCACAGTCAGCTTCGATGGTTCCACTTGTTTCACAGCCTTCTGAAAAGCTTCATGTGTCACCATTTCACGCATATGACCAAGCTTTTTTTGAAAGGAAAGGGAATTTTGGCTCTTCCATTCATTGAGCATACAATGCAGCGTATGATTCACGATAAAAAAATAAAAAGCCTTCTCATATGGTGTCAGCTCATCATGCTCTTTTAAAAACAAACGCTGCGCGTCATAAAATGCCAGTCCGTGCTGAAAATACTGCTTTTGATATCGCTGGACAATGGATGACAAATGAACCCGGTAATAATACAGCGGCTCATGAACAAAGGCAATAACACGTGATAAAGAAAAACAGCGCAGTGTGACATATTGATCTTCAATATTCTCAAGCTCACCTCTTAACGGAAAACGGATATGATGCTTTTCAATAAACGCCCGCCGATACAGCTTATTCCATGAGAATCCCGTGATCTCACCATGTAATAACGATTCTATTAAACTTGTCTTATCGGCTTCCTGCTGAGCTAACAGCGTCGTCGGTATGATCCGTTTTGACTGTTCAAATTGAATCCAATATTCACTGACAACAAGATCGGCACCGGTGTTTTCGGCTTCTTGATATAAAGCCTCACAGTATTGAGGAGCGAGAACATCATCTGAATCAACAAAGGCAAGATACGTTCCTGCTGCTTCTTCTATGCCCCTGTTCCTCACCGCTCCCAGCCCTTGATTGGTTTGGTGAATCACCCGAAATCGCTCATCACGCGCAGCAAACGCTTCAAGGATGTCTCCACTGTGATCCGTAGATCCATCGTTAATGAGGATGACCTCTATATCTGAAAAGCTTTGGTCTACAATCGATTGAAGACACTGCTCCACATATTGACTAGTGTTATAGACTGCGACCAATAGACTGATAGCTGGCATGACAGCAAGCCCCACCTTTCTTCAAATCTACTTTGTAAAAATCGTTCGGTACGGTAAAACAGAAGAATCAAACGGCATCAGCATAATGCTGTACAAAATATAGCAAACCGCAATTCCGATATACATAAAGAAATTGGTTCGCTGATCAAAAATCCGTGTGAAATAAGGCAGTAAAATGAGCTGATACAGCCCAAAGTAAATATGAAATCTTGCATAAATAACATCTTTCGTTGCAAGGATGCCAAACAAAAATCCAAGCAAGCAAAAATTCACAATATAATCACTCTCTGGGGTCAGCTCACGAAGTCGTTTTCGACAAAAGAACGCAAGCAATAACGGCAAAATCAAGACACCAATTTTCGTCACATTCATTCCATTTGTATTCGTTGTCAGCCACTCCTCGTAATGCCCATATGAACTGCCTTGCAGCATCACGACAAACACGGAAACAAAGCGGTCATAAAGAGCGGTTAACCCTAAGAAAATCATGCATAAGACAAGCATCATCCATGACCACGATTTAGTTCTCACGATAAAATACACAGGAATCATGATAAGAGCCGATGAATGAAACAATGAACATACGAGGACAAGCGGAAAATACAATTTCCACTGACCATTGATCACAAGACGGATGGCATAAAAAAGAACCGCCGCCACCATATACTGCCGCATACCATTAAACGAAGCGTAATAATGAAAGGTGCCGAGAAAAAGCAGCATACTTAGCTCAAAAGGACGGCCATATTGAATGAGCGTCTTGATGATAAAAAAATAGGTGATCGCCCCAACCGAGATATACATGATTTGCGGATCACGGGACAGTTGATTGAGCATCCATAAAATAAACGTAAATCCTGGGTCAGTGGCCGCCTTATCCACACCAAATCCGAAAATATGCCAAGGTTTGTCATAGTTGACGGAGAACTCATACATTTGTCCATAGGTCACGAAATCAGTTCCTACTTTGTATCGTATGCCCGCCACAATACAAAGAAATAAAAATGGAAAAAACACCAGAAGCTTGTTCGGCCGCCAGCCGCTTTGTATGGTATCATCACGTCTACCATAAAATGCGGCAAAGCTCGACCATAAATAGACCATGATCATGTTCACCAAATAAACCGCCATCTGCCAATCCTTCCTTACAATCCATACACATTCATTACACGGGTGATGTTCTGTTTCACATCAAATCCTCTAAGGCCAAGCTGAGAAATAATCGTCTCCTGAACAGGAGGGTCTGCATGGTATGCTTCTAGTATGGCTTTCATCCACTCATGTGCTGAATCTTGCAGGGATTTCCGTTTTACAAGCCCGCACCCTAGATCGACTTCCTTTGTGATATGATCCGAAATCACACAAGGAAGTCCAGATGCCTGCGCTTCCACTAATACGAGCGGAAGCCCTTCAAACAAAGACGGCATCACAAACACATCAAATGCTTTCATATAATGCGGAACCTCCGAGACAACGCCTGTAAATACAATGTCTTCCTTTAATCCTGCTTTCTCTGCATACGATTCAACCACCGGCCGGAGCGGTCCATCTCCTATGAGAACTAACTGAAAGGAGACACCTTGTTTTTTTAGCGTCTGCGCTAATTCGATGAAAAAAACATGGTTTTTCTGCTCATGAAATCGGCCAATATGCCCTATGATCAGTTTTCTCTCTTGAAGTTGTAGGTTTTTTTTCATCTTCAGCTTTGCTTCTGGCTCCAACTGAAAAAAAAGGTCCAAATCAATCCCATTTGGCAAAATGTCCACTCGTCCATCGTGCATTCTTTTTTGTCCAAATAAAAAGCCACCGGCATCTTCACCGCATGCCACGAGCTGCGTAGAAAAGGCAAAGATCAGCTGACGAAATCCTTTGAGCATCAAATGATCAACCCAGCTTGGAGACTGTTTCCAAGCGGTATTATGTGAATGGCAAATGCGTATCTTCACATCTGCCAGTTTCGCAGCAAGGGCAGAAAATCCCGTTTGAAAATCTGTATGTGCATGCACCGCCTGATAAGGTCCCGTTTGCTTGATCGTCTTCGTCAACGTTTTGACAAACGTCCATGGAGAGGACGCTCCAATACTTGGGACATAAAAAATTCGCCCGCCAAGCTGACGAATTTCCTCATCGTAATCACAGACATCCTCCCGGTGGGTAATGAAATCAAATTGAAGAACATTCCGGTCGATTGCACGATAGATATTCATAATCATCGTTTCTGCTCCGCCTCTGTTCATTCCGCCCACAACATGAAGTACACGCTTTGGCTCACTCATCCCGAATCGTCCTCCTTTTCACCATAGATCCTCCAAGTTTCCGCTGATGATAAAACCTCATGATCTTTGGTGACATACAGGCACGGATGACAGGCTTAAGCGCAAAGAGATAATCAAACGGCGACAATTTTAATTGCTTGCATGCTTTTAAAACAAGCCAGGCATTGTCCATTGAATATCGGAATTTCCGGCGCTGAAAGGCCGCTTCATCCTCCCTTACAAGGTATAAGGGCTCTTGCAAATTAAAGCCTTTTCTCCCCGCAGCAAAAAAACGAATCCAAAGATCGATATCTTCCATCCGTCTTGTTGTTTTCACAGAACGATAGCCATTTAAAGCCTTGTAGACAGACGCTCTCATCATAATCGTCCCATGACAAAAAGGCGTTCCTCTTGCCAGCACCCTTCGATCAGGCTCTGAGACAAGTGCCCGAACGCCCTTCGTCCCTGACTCATCAAACACCGTCATCGCCGTACCAACCACATCATACTCCGGATGTGCTTCAAGGAAATGAACCTGTTTTTCTAATCGTGTAGACACTGATATATCGTCGCCATCCTGTCTTGCAATCAGTTCTCCCTTAGCTTCAGTGAGACAACGATTTAAACTGGCGGCAAGTCTTTGATTGTGTTCATTTCGGATCAGGCGAATTCTATCGGGTTCACGCATGGTATAGTGCAGCACTTTTTCATAGGTGCCATCTGTTGATGCATCATCACATATGATGAGCTCCCAGTTTTCATAGGTTTGATGAAGAATCGATTCAATGCTTTCTTCTACTGTCTCTTGGCAGTTGTAAACACCCATGATAATCGATACTTTCGGCTGACGCATGCTCACATCACCTTCTCTGTTTGATCCATATACGTTGTGTAAATTTCCTCCATTGCACTCACCGTCTGCTCCTGTGCAAATGCGTGAGCCATAGAACGTCCCGCTTTCCCCATCAGGTGAAGCTGGTCCTTTTTATGATAGAGCTGCTGTAAATAAACGGCTAAACCATTCACATCATGCGGTTTGACTAAAAAGCCGTTCACTCCATGTTTGACGAGCTCACAATGCCCTCTATTTTCTGTTGCAATCACCGGCTTTTCAGCAGACATCGCTTCAAGAAGATTCATCCCAAGTCCTTCTCTCAAGCTGGTTGATACACATACATCGCTCATATGCATCCAATCTTCGATGTGTTTGCAAAATCCGGCAAACTGTACATGTTCCTCAAGATTCAGCTGACAGACCAGTTTATCGTAGAACGAACGACTTGTCCCTTCTCCAGCAAATACAATCTTTACTTGTGGTATATTCCGATACAGCCGCGCGCAAGCTTTGATGAGCATTCCTTGATTTTTATTGTCATTCAATTCACCAGCACACAGCACGATAAAATCTTGTGTGGTAAAACCATATGCTTTGCGAAGGCGGTCTTTTTCTGCGTCATCAACTGGTGCAAATCGCTGCATATCAACACCCATACCGGGAACATAGTGCACAGCCGCCTTCTCTTTTGACAGACGATCTGCTCTTTCATAGTCTTCTCCATTAATGGTGATGAGCGCATCTGTATATTGAACGAGCCATCTCTCAACTGGGTAATAAAGCAGCCAGTTTTGAAGCGGTGCCCCCTTCCAAAAGTGAAACCCATGCGCTGTGTAAAGAACTTTCGTCCCTTTTTTGCGTGTTGTTTTGGCCGCTAGCCTGCCAATGACACTCCCCATCGGTGTGTGACAATGGATGAACTGATAATGCTCTTTTTCTAACAGTTTTTTCAGCTCCACATAAGCAAGCCGGTTGTGCAGATGAAAAGGGGAACGCTGAATCGGAATGGAATGCGCTTGATCCACATGCGGCAGTTCCAGCTGGCCATTTGCCGCTGTATGCACTTCCCATCCTTGTTCCTGAAACCACCTGAAATACGGGAGATGGAACGCCTTAAAATGATAATCAACCGTTGCGCAAAACAAGACTTTTTTCTTCATTAGCAAGTGGCTCCTCCTCTCGTTGCATCGTTTCAGACAATACATCATGCGACTCAATGGCGGCAAACAAGGCCTGTCTTAATTGATCGTCACTCATCATGTTAAATTCGTGAATAAAGCGGTTCAGCACATACGGATCACCATCCAAGGCATGGCCGATATGGATTTTCGGGAAAATTTGTTCCTGTGCTTTTTCATGCTGGTTGAGTAACTCCTCGTACATTTTCTCTCCGGGACGAATACCCGTAAATGTGATTGGAACCTGGTCTGTGGTGTAGCCTGAGAGATGAATGAGGTTTTCTGCGAGGTCGACAATTTTGACTGGCTCCCCCATATCTAAAACAAAAATCTGCCTTCCTTCTGCTAGTGCACCAGCTTGAATAACAAGCCTTGATGCTTCTGGTATCGTCATAAAATATCTTGTCATGGCTGGGTGCGTGACGGTCACTGGCCCGCCTTTTTCAATTTGTTTTTTAAAGATCGGAATGACGCTCCCCCTGCTTCCGAGTACATTCCCAAACCGGACGGCGACAAATTTCGTTTCACTGCTTGCCCCCATTTGCATAATCACCATTTCAGCAAACCGCTTTGTGGCTCCCATCACATTGGCAGGGTTGACCGCTTTGTCAGATGAGATGAGGACAAATGTTTCAACTCCGTGCTCATGTGCAGCTTCTGCCACATTTTTTGTCCCGATAATATTGTTTTTCACCGCTTCTTTCGGGCTAATTTCCATGAGCGGGACATGTTTATGCGCGGCGGCATGATAAATCATATCCGGCTGAAAATGACCAACGATTTCACTCATTTTTTGTTTATCTTGAATATCCGCAATTTGTGGATATAGGCTAATGCTATCTCCATACAATTCTTTCAGCTCTAGTAAAATAGAATGAATGCTAAATTCCCCATGTCCCACAAGCACGATCGCCCGAGGGGCAAATACACAAATTTGACGACAGATTTCTGACCCGATAGACCCTCCAGCTCCTGTCACCATAATCGTTTTTCCTTTTAGGTGAACGGAGAGACGGCTTGTATCTAATTGAATCGGCTCTCTTCCAAGCAAATCCTCTGGCTGTACATCCCGCAATTGATTCAGTGCATGGGTTCCTTTTAAAATCTGTTCCATTTCCGGCATAATCTGTGTTTTGATTCCAGTCGCTACACATTCCTTATACAGTCCTTTTAATGTGTGACTGCTTTTGGATGGAATGGCGATAATGATTTTTTGAATATCCATCATCACAACAGCCGTTTGAATATGTTCTTTTCCCCCAAGAACAGGCAGCCCCATAATTTCAAGCTTATGCTTTGTTTTGTCATCATCAATGAAAGCGACCGGCTCAATATGTACATCAATTGACTGCTGAAGCTGCCGAACGATAATGGTCCCGGCTGATCCAGCACCAATGATTAGTGCCCGCTCCTTTTCAACTTGATAACGCTTCGCACCATCATGAAACAGCCTGGATGCCATACGAGATGCACCGATGAATAACACATGAAAAAGCCAGACAATAAATAAAAAGCGAAATGGCCATGTCTGCACAAAAATGTACAGCATCGTCATGGAAAATAAAAATGAACACGCGAAGGTCTTCATTAAAGAAAATAGCTCTCTAACCCCTGTATAGGCCCATACTTGCTTGTACACGTGAAAAATATACGAAAACAAATGGTGCCCGATCAGTAGACTGAGCGAAGAAATGACGAGCATTTCAAATGTATATACGGTTAACGCTGCCTCTTGGACAAATTGAAAGCCAAAAAAGACGGCAACTAAAATGAGATATGAATCTAGTGCCACGATGATTGATAATCTTTGGGCGTAAGTCAACGCTCCTCCCCCTTTTTAAAGCATCACTATTCTTACATAAAATGGGCATCAAACCCGTCCTCACATCCCACTACCGATGACGAGCATCTAAGGCATATGTCATGCCCACAGCAGGATCGAGTGCCTCCGTTGTTAAAGATTAGGAGACATCACCTATCAATCTCTTTAATACATATAGTGCCTTCCCTTTTTCACTTTCTTGCCATTTAGCATCGCTCCAAGCAGTTTCCCTGTCGTACCCTCTAATACTTCTTTTGATTTCTTCACAGCGGCAATCTTCGTTTTACCGCTTAAAACCACAAGAATGCTTCCATCCGTCCGATTCGCTAATATTTTGGCATCGGCTACAGGCAGAAGCGGTGTGGAATCCACAATCACCATGTCATACTGCTGTTCAATCTCGTAAAATAGCTGCTTCATCACAGAGGAGGAAAGCAGCTCAGCTGGATTCGGCGGAATGGTCCCACTTGGAAGCAGCTCTAAATACTCAATCGGTGTAGGTAAAATGGCTTCCTCCAAACTGCAATTATTTAATAACACATTGGTCAACCCGGTGTGCGGACTGAGATCAAAATATTCATGAATGGCTGGTTTACGTAAATCAGCATCCACGAGCAAGACCCGTTTTTTCTGCTGTGCAAAAACAGCTGCCAAGTTTGCAGCCGTGAATGATTTTCCTTCCTTCGGCAAGGAGGATGTGACCAATATCGATTTCAGCCTCGTTTGAATAGATGTGAATTCGATGTTCGTTCGGATCGTTCGGAATTGTTCCGCAATGACAGAGTGAGGATTTAATACAGAAATACAGGATAAATCTCTTTTTTCTCGTTTTTTCCTCTTAAAAATCAATGTTCTGTCCTCCCGTTATGACGGACTGCTTGTCTTTTTTTGCCCTCCTGTCTGCATGCATCTGATAGACACTGCCGAGCGACGGCAATCCGATCTCTTCTCTTATTTGATGTGTTCGTTTCACCGTATCATCGAGTAAATTCATTAAGAAAATGAGTGTCATTCCCCCTAATGCAGAGGCGCCTAGTGCCAGAACGATGTGAACGAATTTACGTGAGTTCATCAGGATCGTGTTGGACAGCTTGGCTTCAGACAAAACATTAATGCGATCCATATTCATGGTTTTTTTGATTTCTTCTTGCAGCACCTCTGTGGCTGTATTCGCAATGGCTACTGCCTTCGCGCGGTCCTCATCTTGTACAGAAATATTTATGACCTCTGACTCATTTTCTGTACTTGTGGCAATTTTGTGTTTTAATCCTTCTGCCGATTCTGTAAGATTGAGTGTTTCTTTTACTTTTTCAATGACGATTGGACTTTTTAATAGGACTTGAAAGGTACGTGTATATTGAAGGTTCATCTGAATATCGTTTAAATTCGCTTGTGCATCACTGCTTCGTTTATGAACAAGAATTTGAGTGGTTGCCTGATATACAGGAGTCGAGACATAGAACTGATAGTAGGCTGAAATGCCCGTTACGATCAGGACAATCAGGATCAGAAGGGCCATTTTCTCTTTTATGACAGAAAACAGCTGCTTAAAACCTATATTCTCATTCATAGATACCTCCCGATTTCATCATAAAAAGGTTATATATGGTTTCTTTTTGTTAATGATTGGATTATAAAAGATAATACCCGCAAAGAAAAATGTCATAATAGGTCTTGTAGTTCTTTTTAAAGAACGAAATCGTTCGTTTTCTTTTATTTACTTCCTGTTTCTTACGTTTCTGAATTTTATAAAGAACAATTTATTTCTTATAATGAACGAAAAGGTCGCAGTACGATTCGCCGGGGAGAAGGGAGATCATATATCGAATGATAGGAAAGGTGATACGCATTTACCGAAAGAGGAAAGGATACTCAATCCAGCAGCTGGCTGAAGATGCTCATGTCTCTAAATCGTATTTAAGTAAAATTGAGCGTGGTGTCCACCAAAATCCGTCTGTCCAGTTTTTAAAAAAGGTATCCTCATCACTAGAAATTGATTTACAAGAGCTGTTTGATGCAGAAACGATGATGTTTCATTACGCTGAGGGCGGTGAACAGGAGTGGCGGGATCATATCGTTCATGCCGTCCAATCCGGCATGCCTAAAGAAGAGCTGTATCAGCTGCTCCAAACCTACAGAAAAGAGCAGGAAGGAAAGACGTTGCATGTCAATCAGAGAAAGCTGACCGACTCAAATATGTCAGAATGGAAGCGTCTCATGAGTGAAGCAAAGGCCATTGGCTTAACCATCGAGGAAGTGAAAGCGTTTCTTACCAATATGGGAGAACACCGAGCGTAAGCCACTGAGATAAAACCAATTTGCGGGGAGAAGCGCTTGTCGCTTCGATGAATGAGAGCCTTTTTATATGAAAAGGCTCTGTTCAGTTTATGGACAAAAGGCTAAAAATGAACTTTATTTTAGCCCTTTGTCTTCTTTTCAGCGTGATAGCAGTCTAGGAAGGACAGCTACTTTCGCGGAGCGAATTTGACATTCGTGAGTACCTGCGCGCAGGACTGACACCGAATGCGAGGGTTTGTCTACACGCTGAGAGCCTTTTTGCATGAAAAGGCTCTGTTTTCTGTTATTCTTCTTTTTTGGTTCGTGCTTTTTTCGTAATATCATTGTTCTTCCAATAGGCCCATAGTGATGTGATGCCAAGAAAGGCTAACGTAATGAATTGCTGCACACCTTCTTCATCAATTGGAATTGGGCTTTTTCCTGCAGCAGTGAGAGCGCTGTTCACAAGTGCCAATAAAAGCAGCACAAGCCTCGCAATAGTGCCTGCACTAATTTTTTGAACCTTCAACTGTCATCCCTCCCCTTTCCCTTCATACTGACGGTACGGCTCGTTCCCTCTCATATGTATGCAAAAAGCGAATGAATAGAAGGATGAATCAAAAAAAGAGACATCATTCCTAAATGCGGAATGATGCCTTGATTTATGTGCTGATTATTTAGAGAACATCTTTTTTGCTTCATCCATTGCCATTTTGTTGCCTAGAGCTGAATAATCTAGCCATGGCTGATCGGCAATCGGATACACTTGGTTTTTCTTCACGGCTTTTAGGCCTTTCCAAATCGGCGTCTGCTCTAACTGTTTGAATGCCTGCTTCGCCTTATCATCACGGTTCACGACGACAAAAATAGCATCTGCATCAAAGTCAGGAAGCACTTCTTGAGAAATGACTTCAAATGGACGTTTGCTGTCCAGTTTTTTCACACCATCTACAGGTGTCAGTCCTAAATCATCGTATAAAATTGGCCCCATCGGACGTTTCATACTAAATACTCGAAGCTCTTTTGCTGTTACACGAATCGCCATCACTTTTCCATTTCCAATCTTTTTCTGGATGAGTGATTTGACTTCTTTTGCTTCTTGATTGTAGTCCTTAATATATTGATCAGCTTCTTTTTCTTTATTGACGAGTTTGCCGATTTTTTTCAAATGATCACGCCATGTACCATCATTTAAATTAAACACTTCGGTTTTGGCGATTTTCTTGTATTTTGATAAGTCTTGTCCAGCCAGTTCTTCATCGATGTAAATGACATCTGGTTTTAAAGCAAGCAATGACTCCATATCAGGATCTGCTGCGATGCCCAGCTTTTTTGTTTGGCTAAGCTGCTTTTTCGCATGTGGAAGGAAATCTTTTAAGTCTCCCCCTACAACAGAGCCAGCAGGTTTTATACCGAGTGCTAATAAGTCATTTGTTAAATGAATCGACAAGGATGCAATCTTAGGTGTTCCGTTTTCATCTTGATTTGTTGTCTTCTTTGTTTCCTGTTGACCACAAGCGGCAAGAATCAAGAAACAGAGCGTTAAACCAAACACAAGTACTTTTTTCATGATGAGTTCCTCTTTCTTATTTTGTTTTTGTTAGTAAATAGAGAAAATAAGGTGCTCCGATAAAAGCCACAACCACACCCGCTGGGATGGCATTTGGGGCAAATATGGAACGTCCGATTGTATCAGCACTGACCAAAATCAACAATCCAAGCAAGGCGCTCACTGGTAAAAAATATTGGTGCAGTGAGCCGACAAGACGCCTCGCCAAATGAGGTGCAACAAGGCCAATAAAACCAATACCGCCTGTCATCGATACACTTGCACTCGCTAGACCAACAGCTAAGGTGAGCAGAAAAAGTCGTTTGCGCTCTACACGTACTCCGACACTTGAGGCGACGGCATCACCTAATGTTAACGCATTGAGTGTGCTGGACTGCATGAGCGTAAGCGGGACAAGACATACGATCCAAGGCAGGAGCGCAAGCACATGAATCCAGTCTCTCCCCCATACATTTCCCACAAGCCACCTTGAAGCGAAGGTGTATGTATCTTCATCCAGTTTCAATGACAAATATAAAGTCAATGCACTAAACCCCGCAGCTACGGCAATTCCAACAAGGATCAGCCGGATAGGAACAAGCCCTTCATGCCTGTCATACGCAAGAAGAACGATGACTGACGCAGCAAGTAGACCTCCACCGAATGTAAAGAGCGGAATGAGTAAAGATGGATTTCCTTCTAGTACGTGAAAATACGTCACAAAGATGATTAAGCCGAATGCGGCTCCTGCATTCAGACCAATAATTCCAGGATCAGCCAGTGGATTGCGGGATAAACTCTGCAAAATGCCACCTGCGATGCCTAGACCTATTCCAGCTAGTATCGTCACGACGATTCGAGGCAGACGATAATCAAACAGCACCGTCTCACTTTGGAAATCTCCAAAGCCAAATAACGTTTTGATGACAACGAGAGGGCTGAGTTTCAGCGTGCCGGTATTTAAACTATACAGCACGACAGCCGCACTCAGACAGAGCAAAACAGCTGTCACGACAAGAGCACGCCGTTTCTCTTTCATGACAGGTTCCTCCCTTCTTTTCTGGCAATATATAAGAAGAAAGGAACACCAACAAGTGCCACCATGACGCCGATGGCAAGCTCTCTTGGCGGATTTACTGTTCGGCTGGCAAGATCAGCGAAAACGAGAAGCATTGCGCCTAAAATCGCTGACATCGGAATGACGAAGCGATAATTGACCCCGACCAGCTTTCGTGCAATATGCGGAATGACAAGCCCGACAAACCCAATAGACCCAACCGCCGATACAGACACGCCTGCCAGCAGAACCGCAGCTGCCATACCTAGTATTCGCACTTGCCGGGTTTTCACCCCTAAATTCGCAGCTACATCTTCACCAAGTGATAATAATGAGAGGGATCGTCCTAATAACATCGCCCAAACGATGACAATGAGAATGACTGGTGCAAGGATCATCAGCTGCGGCCATTTGACACCTGCCACACCCCCTGCATACCAAAAAGCCAGATCCTGACTGAGATCAAAGTAAATGGCGATACCCGAGCTTAGCGCATGCAGCAAAGCTGCAACAACAGCTCCAGCTACAGTGAGCCGAAGCGGGGTCAGCATGCCGCCAGCCGCCCCAATGGCAAAGATCAGCAGTGTACTGAGAACAGCACCAAAAAAAGAAAAAAACATCAATGCGGAATAAGGCATTCCTGGAAAAAAAGCAAAACAAAGAGCGACCACAAACATCGCACCGCCGTTAATGCCTAATATCCCGGCATCTGCCAGCGGATTTCTTGTAATGCCTTGCATAAGCGCACCTGCCACAGCAAAGGCCGCTCCAACAAGTGCAGCTCCTAGCACACGAGGAAGCCTTAATTCATGAATGATCTGCTGCTCTGTCACATGAGACTGATAGTCAAACACAGCTGTCCAGACCGTTTGCAAAGACAATGACTTTGCACCGTATGAAACAGCCAAAAACATAGCCGCCACTAAACCAATGACAGCGAGAAAAAACAATAAAAAGAACAAAATAGGTGATGATCGTTTTTGTTGAGATGTTCGCTTATCCGGCAAAATCGGTGTCATCCTTTTCTTCATTAAAAGTCAGTTTGAAAATGAGAATCATAATCATCAAAATTATAGCCGTCACCCTCTGAAAAATCAATGTACGGCTCATTTTTTTAATTATTGAAGGTACGAATGGACAGCAAAGCAGCGAATTCTCCCATTCTGCTTTTCTCATTCTGAAAAACCTATCTTTTTTTACGGTAATTTAATAGGAAACTAGTTGACATTCCGCATGAAAATCCCCTAAAATTACAAAAGTAAGTCAATTGTTATAAAAATATTACAAACAGATGTCAAAGGAATAAAGAATGACCCGTCATGAGAGGAGAATTGAAAGTTGTGTCAGTAAAGGGAAAATGGAGTATCATCCTATTTGCGCTTGCCATCGTCATTGGAGCAGTTGCATTCTTTCAAAATCAGCAAGCAAGCGGTACAGAGAAGAAAAATGTGAAGCAGGATACGAATTATAAAAATGTTGAAATTGTCACCCTTGTAAATGACGGGAAGTTTATGAGATATGCGGTGAACTATCCACTTTTTCATCAAAAAAAGCTAGATGACAAGATTCAAAGCTATGCGAATTCAGCATTAGAGCATTTCAAAAAGACATTTAGTGAAGCAAAGGACATTGATGAAAACAAACGGTTTGAACTGAATATTGACTATGACATGGTGCACTATGCAAAACAATCTGCGGCCATTTATTTTACGACCTACACATATACAGGTCAGCAAAATGGAACCACTCATCACGTCACAATCAATTTCGATTTTCAGAAAAAAGACTTTCTTGACACAAAAGATTTATTTCAACCAAAAAAGGACTATTTGAAAAAATTATCCTATATTACATACACGGAGCTTAAAAAAGATAAAACCTTGTCTAAGGATCTATCACTCCTTCAAAAAGGAACAGCCCCTACCGATCAAAACTTCAGTCAATTCGCCTTAAAAGAGAAATATATAGAGTTCTATTTCCCAGCTTCTCAAGTAGCCGCAAAGGATTTAGGTCCGCAAACGCTGGCGATCAAAAAGACGCTGCTAAAAGATATCTTGAAGCCGGAATATATGAATAAGACCAAAAATCAGAATGAAATCAAAGAACCGAATCCAAAAAGAAAAGCCGTCAAACTGCCGCAAAAGCCAAAGCTTGATCCGAATAAAAAAGCCATCGCACTCACATTTGATGATGGTCCAAACCCAGCTACAACTTCAACCATTTTAGCAGCGCTGAAGGAAAATAAAGGACACGCCACCTTTTTCGTATTAGGCAGCAGGGTTCAGTATTATCCTGGGATGCTTGCCGACATTTTAAAGGGCGGAAATGAGATCGGAAACCATTCATATAACCATCCTTTATTAACGAGACTCCCTCTAAAAGAAGCGGTCAAACAAGTAAAAGACACGCAGAAGCTGATTAAAAAGGCCAGCGGTTATACTCCTACGCACTTTAGACCGCCATATGGAGGAACAAATCCCGACATCAATCAAGCGGTTGGCATGAACGTTTCATTGTGGGATGTCGATCCTGAGGACTGGAAAATTCGCAACAGCCAGCAGATCACAAACCATGTTCTCTCACATGCAGCAGATGGCAAAACTGTACTCATGCACGATATTTATGATAGCTCTGCACGAGCGGCAGTGAAGATCATACATGAGCTGACCAAACAAGGCTACCAGCTTGTCACAGTCAGCGAACTTGAACAATTGAAAAAAGAACGAAACGAACAGACCCCTGTGCAGTAAACACAGGGGCTTTTTTTATGACTCTAACGACTTCTTTCTTTTCAATAATGCTTGAAACGTCTCTTCAAGCTCCCGAGAAGGCTCGATGCTTAAACGGCTGAGCACTTCAGATAGCTGCATATCAATCAGCAGGAGCTCTTCTTCTTTCTTTGTAACAACTGGTTTTTCTTCCTGTTGTTTATATTCTTCATAGGTGCCATCAAATTGTTCAATGGTTCCCTCGTGCACATGAAGAATACGAGTAGCCACCTGCTCAATGAGCCGCCTGTCGTGAGAGACAAACACGACTGTGCCCGGGTAATCTTTTAAAAGTCCTTCAAGCGCTTCTACTGCCGCAAGATCTAAAAAGTTCGTCGGTTCATCAAGCATCAGAACATTGGCATCACTGACGAGCAGCTTGGCAAGCATCGTCTTCACCCGTTCCCCGCCGCTTAATACGTTCATCAGCTTGTACACATCGTCTCCCCGAAACCCAAGTCTCGCTAAAACGGTGCGAACGACAGTCTCATCTTGAATCGCCTGTTCCAGTGCATTTTGTAAGATCGATTCATCTAGATTCAGTCCTGAAAGATCTTGGCTGAAATAACCGATCTTCACGGCTTCTGAACGAAAAATCCCGGGATGTCCGTTTACAAGCATTCGGAGAAATGTCGTTTTACCGCTCCCATTCTTCCCAATGATCGCAACTTTGTCTCCGCCTCTCACTTCTACATTCGCCTTTTTCCAAAGGATTTTATCTCCTGCCATACCATCTACATGTTCCACACGAAAAATGGTGCGGCTTGCCACTTCCTTCATGGTATGCTGCGTCATTTGAAGAGGCTGGGCTTCCTTTACCTTCTCCACCTTTTCTAATTTCTCCATTCTTGTTTCAATAGATTTGGCTGTTTTTTGAAGCTTTTTTTGCTTGTTTGCATAGTAAGGCTTTGCAATTTTAGGCCCCGAGGATTTCAGCTTTGGAGATGGCTTTGTCGCTTTGTCGGCTTTTTTCATTTTCTTTTGCAGTGCATGTTCTAACTGTTTTTTCTTCTGGGTATACGCCTCGTACGCCTCCACTTGCTGACGATGTTCGAGTTCTTTTTGCCGGGCAAAATCGCTGTAGTTGCCTTTGTATGGTTTGAGTTTCCCATCCTCCAATTCCCAAATGTCTGTACATAACGCATCTAAAAAAGCACGGTCATGCGAGACGACAATCAGAGCACCTTGATGATAACGAAGCTTTTCTTCTAGCCACTCAATATGCTCCGTATCTAAGTGAGTCGTGGGTTCATCGGCTAATAAAAGGGCAGAAGGCCGGCTTAAAGCTCTCTCAATATAAGCTTGAGTCATCTCTCCGCCACTTTGTCTGCCATCTCCTGTCTTTAGTTGAGGAAGCAGCGTACAAGTTGTAGTGTGTGCAAATGTGCCGCTGTCTGGTTTTTCCCTACCCGCCAGTACATGGAGCAATGTCGTTTTCCCACTGCCATTCGTTCCCACAAGGCCGATTCGGTCCCCTTGATGAATGGCCAGCTCCTCTATATCAAATAACAAGCGATCCTTTCTAAATACTTTTAATTGGTGGGCTCTCAGTAACATCCAACCCTCTCCTTTCGTATCAGGAGACATGAAAAAGCCTCCCATTCTCAGAATAGGAGGCAAAATGGTGTACAAAAATAAGCGTATCGATACAGAATGACATGCGGTTCATCAAATGAGCACACATATCCCCCGTATCCATCACTTCAATCTTTGATTCCCAAGCTGTACCATCCTATTCCGAAGCTAAAAAATGAAAACGCAGCAAACATAGCAACACATATCGTTTGCTCACTGCCTTCGTTCTTTCATTTTGCTTACAGGTCATAGGATTAGTACTTCATTGCATTGGGTCACCCTTCCGTCGTTTGTTACGTATACGATAAAAGATTGGTTATTTTTTGTCAAGCTGAAAAGGCATGAGTGAGTCTATTAGCTTGAGCGTAAATGGATGAGTCGATTCTAACAGCTGGTCACTTTTACATTCTTCCACAAGTCTTCCCTCATGTAAAAATAGAAGTCGATCACATAAAAAAACGGCTGCCTCTAGATCATGGGTAATCATGAGAATGGTCATATCTAACTCTTGCTTTAATGTTTCAAGAAGCTCCAATATTTGAACTTGGACAGAAACGTCAAGTGAGCTAAGGACCTCATCTAAGATGAGAATGGCTGGATTCGTCGATATGGCCCTTGCTATGCATACACGCTGGAGCTGACCGCCGCTTAGTTGGTGAGCATATTGATTTAGCAAAGACGATGGAAGTCTTACTTGCTTGAGCAGGGACAACACTTTTTGGTTCACATCCATGTTTCGCTTTATTATTTGCATGGGTTCTGCTATGATCTCTTTCACTGTAAAGGAAGGATGGACAGAAGATAAATAATCCTGAAAAACAACACTCATTTTCCCCCGGTTCATCTTACGCCATGTATGAGCTGGCCATCTATCTATCTTTATCTCTCCGCCGTCTAATGTTTCTAAACCAAGCAGCGTACGTGCTATTGTACTTTTACCACTGCCGCTCTCACCGACTAACCCGACACATTCACCCTCTCCAATATGAAATGAAACCTGAGCTATGCGTGCTATGGATTCCTCTTTATGAAAAAAGCGCCCTTTATCTTCTCCATGTTTAAGTAGTTGATTTGCTGTGATCAGCATGGGAATGCCCTCACTCTCTTCTGCCTCAGTGCTTCAAGGGGGGCCGATAAGCGAAGCCTCGTTTCTAGTAAATGCCTCGTTTGAGGATGCTCAGGTGATGTAAATATCTCTTTTGCATGACGATGCTCAAGCATCTTCCCTTGGTGCATCACCAACAATTCATCAGCGATTGCCTGAACGACGCCTAAATCATGCGAAATGATGATCAAGGCAGCTCCGGTTTCTTCTTTCAGCGTCTGTAATTGCGTGATGACTTCACGCCGGTTATATGCATCTAATGATGCTGTAGGCTCATCGGCAATGATCACGTCAGGAGAAAGCATGATCGTAATGGCAATCATGACACGTTGAAGCATCCCTCCCGACAGCTCATGAGGATATTTTTTCATTAACATATGCGGATTGTTTAAATGGACACGTTCTAGCCCAGTGATCGCATGTGCTGTTCCTTCTTTGCCACGTAAGCCCAAATGCCGCTGGAACGTTTCAAGTATTTGATGACCAATTGTTTCAATTGGATTGAACGCATTCATGACATCTTGTGAAATGAAGCCAATTCGCTTTCCTCTCCAACGCTGTGCAGCCTGACTTGTCAATTTTTCACCGTCAAACAAAATGGTCCCAATCATCTCTAGCGAAGGAGGGATGAGATCAATTAATGCTTTTGCAACGGTTGATTTTCCGCTTCCACTTTCTCCAATAACGCCTAAACAACGTTGTCTATGTAATGTAAACGTGATATTTGCCACTAAATCCTTTTGTTGAATCGGATCATGTACGGACAGATTTTTTATCTCGATGAAAGGCAAACCGTCTCCCCCCTTTTTTGTTGGTAAGGTGCATGGCAGGGTTCATGACCTGCTGAAGACTGTCTCCTAAAAAATTCAGTGCCATGACCACAAATAAGATCGCAAGTCCAGGCGGGAGCATGTGAGCCGGGTGCGTCACCATGACATTCTTCGCCTCGTTGAGCATCATGCCCCATTCTGGTGTAGGTGCACTCACACCTAATCCAAGAAAAGACAGAGCAGAAATATTTAAAATGACCCAGCCTGCGTCAAGTGTAGCAAAGACAGCAATCTCTCCTGAGATGCGAGGAAATAGATGTTTTCGAAGGATATAAAAAGGTGAACCCCCAGATACTTTCGCAAACTGAACAGATGGTTCATTCGTATATTGCAGGACTGACGAACGAATCATCCTTGTATACCAAGCCCACTTTGCAAGGACATTGGCCAAAATAATATTGAAAAGCCCAGGTCCCATAATGCCTACAACAGCCAAAATCATCACCTCTGCTGGAAATGACAGCATGACATCACATATTCTCATCAACACTCCATCAACTTTCCCTCTAAAAAAGCCAGCTACGAGTCCAAGTATCGTGCCAATGAGCATCGTGATACACATAGTCAGCACGGCAGCAAGCATCGTTGTCCGAATACCATATAAGAGCCGGGACAATACGCATCTCCCCAGCTGATCGGTTCCGAGGGGATATGTTAGACTCACACCAGCATATTTTTGAAGAATGTTCGTGTCAGTTGGGTCATGCGGCGCTAGAAACGGTGCAAACAGCCCAGCTAATGTGACAAGTACCAAAAGCCAGATAGACAGAATAGCCATTCGATCTTTTCTTAATTGATTCCATACGATCAAATTTTTTAGACCTCCTTTCTTAACTGCGGGTTCATGATCATTTGTATGACATCAGCAACGAGGTTGCACACAACGAACAGGCATCCCATCACAAACAAATAGGCTTGAATCATAGGGAAATCGGCGTGAAAAATAGCTGTTACACACAAACGGCCAACCCCTGGCCAAGCAAAGAGATTTTCAATAATGACGGTTCCTGCAATGAGCTTTGGTACTGACATACCGAGTGCTGTTACTGCTAGTTGAAGGGCATGTCTCATCACCTTCAATTGAATGGTTCGTTCCTTTAAACCACGAGCTCTTGCATAAAAAACAAAGGGCTCGTGCTGAAACTTTAGGATTTGATTTCGAATGAGTCTCACATAGGTCGATAAGTAACCAAGTGATAAAGTCATCGCTGGCAAAAGAATCGATTTAAATCCTTCCATTCCACTCGTGTTGACCCAGTTAAATTTGACTGAAAAAAGCCAAATAAACAAAATGCCCAACCAAAAACTAGGCATGGAAGCTGCAATAAACACAAATGCTCTCACGATTCGATCCAACCATGTATGTGCCGCATATGCACACACCATTCCGAATAACAAACTCAGCACAATAATAAACAAAAGGGACATCCCTGCAAGCTGTAAAGTCGCAGGAAGTGCCTCCATCATCAGGTCAAGTATAGGCTCATGTGTGACATAACTACTGCCAAAATCACCTGTTAATCCGTCTTTAAGCCATGTGACATAGCGTATGAAAAACGGTTGATCTAAGCCTAGCTCTTGACGCATAGATTCAATCATCTCTTCTGTTGGGGTTACTTGGTTCACACGTAGAGCGACCTCTGCTGGATCACTCGCACGCATCGCAAGTAGCACAAAAGCAAAAAACGTAATGAATACAATGAGCGGAAAAAGAAGCAATAATCGTTTTATGATATAGCGTGTCATGTCTCAGCCTCCGATTTATGACGAAAAATACATTCGATCAAAGGGAATTTCATACTGAGATACATGAAAATCTACACCTTTGAGGCGCTTATTATAAACGGCCTTTGTCACAGAATAGGAAATAGGGATATACACATTTTCATCATGAATATACGTCAAAATATCTCGGTACATTTGTGTCCTCTTTTGCTCATCCGGCTCCACCAATACTTTCGTAATGGTCTCATCCAGCCACTTTTTCTTTTTCAATCCTAACTGAGCTTGATAATCAGCATGGGATGCAACACGGAATGAAGAGACGTATGTTTGAGGGTCATAAGGAAGTCCCCAAGATAGAGAGTACATAAGATCAAACTTTCCTGTTTTTTGACGATCTAAAAATGCCTGTTTTTCTTCTCCTCTAATATCCAGCTTGATTCCAACCTGCTTGAAGTCCTGCTGAATCGATTCACTAATCGTTCTTTCACCTGCATTATCCGAATTATAATAAATGGTCACGCTGAGCGGCTTGTCTTTTTGATAGCGATAGCCGTCTTCTTTTAGCTTCCAGCCTGCCTCATCTAATAATGCCTCTGCTTTCTTTTTTTGATAGGTTTTCTTTTTAAGCGGAATATCTGCGTAAGGGACTGATGGGGCGAGCAGTGTATGTGCCACCTGTTCAGTTCCATTTAAAATTCCTTCTGTAATCATCTCTTTTTGAATGGCATATTGAAATGCTTCTCTTACTTTTGGATCTTGTGTTATTGGTTGATTGGAGTTGATCACAATAGATCTTGATCCAACAGGAGGACTCACGGTTACCCCATATTGACCAGCTTCTTTTAAAGCCTGAAATGAATCTCCGTCGATCATGTCACCATCTGCTCCAAATAAGAGGTCGATCTCCCCTTTTTGCAGAGCGAGTAAAATCGTTTGGTGATCCGGCATGACCTTCCATTTCACCGTTGAAATCTTTGGCTTCTTTCCCCAATAACGATTGTTCACTTCAAAAATGGCATATTGATTTTTCTTATGTTCCTTTAACACATAAGGGCCTGTACCTGCATAACCTTTGACACCTTTTGATGTGGTGCCATCAATAAAGCTTTTGGGAGAAATAAAACGGAATGGACGTGTTAAACCAAGTTCTTCTAATGTTGGATAATAGGGCTCCTTCAATGTGAGAACAAATGTATGTTCATCTACAGCCTTTGTGGATTTAATTTCTGACACGAGATTGAGCCAAGCATTTTTTTCAATATTTTTGACAACTGCATCCATATTCATTTTGACAGCCTTCGCATTAAATGGCTCACCATCTGAAAAAGTCACGTTTTCTCGAAGATGAAATGTGTAGGTTTTTCCATCTTTAGAAATATCCCAGCTTTGGGCCAGGGCAGGTTGAATGCCTTTTTCCGTATTCACAACAAGCGATTCAAACACCATATTTTGAGCGGCCATCTCCCCGCCATATAGATGGGGATTAATGTCTCTTATATCTTTTGTACTTGCATACACCAGTTCATCATCTTCTCTTCCACTTAAACTGGAAGAGGTCTTATTTTCAGAACAAGATGCCAATAGAAAACAAGCCATGACTGAAAACAGCATCAAGGTATATGTCACAAAGGACTGCTTTTTCTCGTCCTTTTTCTTTATGTAAACAGGTTGATGATTCATATGTACTTCCCCCAAATGTTCATTTTATCGTAATCATTACGATTATCAATCGAAATGATTACGAATTGAATATTAGCATACAGATCTGGGAAATACAATGTCTTTTTTCACCGAAAAAACAGACTCATGATTGAGTCTGTCAGATTGTTGACAAAGGACTAAAATGTACTTTTTTAGCCCTTTGTCTTCTTTTCAGCGTGATAGAAAACCTTTGCAGCCCTAGGAAGGACGAGTACTGGCGCGGAGCGAATTTGACATTCGTGAGCACCGGCACGCAGGACTGACAAAGAATGAAAGGGTTTGTCTACACGCTGAAACAGACTCATGATTGAGTCTGTTTCGCTTGCATAAACTGATCAATGACACGTAATGCTTTTTCTGTTCCACCTGCTGTTTGGAAACTTTCTTCAATCTTTTCAATCCCAACACGGTACGTGTCACTTCCCAGTACACTCTCTACAGTATCTCTCAGCTGTTTTGATGTCAGTTGGTCTTTATCGAGTGCACGAGCAGCAGAGAGATCCGTCAGTCTTTTTGCCACCATCGGCTGATCTTTGTCAACCGGAATGACAACCATCGGAACATGATAATGAATGCCTTCATTGACACTGTTCATTCCCCCGTGAGTCACAAATACATCTGTCAGTTCAAGGACTTCAAGCTGCGGCACATAAGGCTCAATGATAAAATGAGATGGTGCTTCTTTTAGGAGAGACATGTCGATTTTTTCACCAGTTGCGAGGATCACTTTTCCATCAAAGTCAGCAAAAGCATCAATACACATATTAAAGAATGCTTCAGTATCTCCTAGAACCGTCCCCATTGAAATAAAGACGACCTTCTCCCGCTCAAGCGCTTCTAATGGGAAATCGTGCTGGTCAGCACGTTTTAGAAAGCTGGGTCCAATGAAAACAAACGAATCATCCAATGCATCAACAGACGGCTGAAAATATTCACTTGTATACACCATATTCAGTTCTCCGCGGTTTTTCATGAATTGCATCAAATGTGTTGGCTGAACGCCAAAACGTTCATGTATTTCTTCTAACAGATGAGCCGCCTTCTCATCTTTTCTGTATAGAGGTGTATCAAAATGTGCCTCTTGCAGCACAAAAGAAGGATTCGAACCGATGCCTGGAATCTGTAAGTAATCCCGCACAAGCTCACCTGCTCCAAACATATCAAAATAGACCAAATCAAATGAATGCTGTTGAGAAAGAGTTTCCACCACTTCTAAAATGTCTAATGACGTTTGTAGCATGGCATGAAAAAATGGCTGCATGGATTCCAAATCGTCTTCTTCCACACTTAATGTCCGAATATAATCTGGATGTATATGTATGTGAGCGCCTAAGCGTTTGATCCGCTTTTGATAATGTTCAGTTGTGACCACATGCACTTCATCACCTCGATCAACAAATGCACTGATCATTCCTAACATTGGGTTCACATGTCCTTCAGCTGGGAACGTAATCATTAAAACCTTCGCCACAAGAATCCTCTCCTTATTGTCAATTCTCTTCCATGTTAATCTTATACAGTGATCAGGCTCAACAAATACGCCTGAAAAGGGCAGAAATGAGTCTTATGGCTAGTATTTTAAGAGGATAGCAGAAAAAAAGACAAAGCCTCCTGTTTAAGTGCTTTGTCTTTTTTCTATTAATTTTTGAGCAGCATTTGTTTAAACGCAGCAGACTGTTTTTCAATTGAGATCGGATCAGCATAGATAAATTCATTGTTTGAATAGGATAAAACATGTCCTTGTTTCACTGCTTTATTCTTCTTCCATACACCGCTGCCTGTGATATCAGGATTCGACGCTTCATACGAAAAACACCCTTTAGTCGAAGAACATCATTCAAACATTAAAATTTTGGGGTCTTGATTGTAACAGTGAACAAGCATAGCATGTAATTGTCCCCTATGGTGATAAACATGTGCTAATATCTCTAACAACCATTCATACCTTGTATATGTCACACCCCAATAGGAAGTGGTACGAGACAGTAGTTCTGTGTCCGATAATTTCATATAATTATTTTTTAATGAATGGAAATTAGTCATTAAACCATTTTCTATCGATTTTATAGTTTTATATGATACATTAGCATAAAATATTTCCATCTCTTCTTGGGTCGCCTCATTAGAAATACGCCAGTCAGCTTCACAAATGATCGCAATGTGTTCCAACAACTCTCCGATAGACTGCTTATGAGGTGTTGGTCTTTTTTGTAAATCAGCTTCTTCTAATTGACTTACTATTTTTATTAATGTTTTAACAGCTACTTCAATTTGATGTAAAACACTTTCACAATTCATTAGTGCCTCCTTATTAAGGAATTCTGCCCTTTTCGTTGAACAAGCTTTGAGAATATTGATGCACTGACTTTATACTCCAATAATAGATTAAGTTTACTTGATTGCTATCATAAAGAAAATTTGTCTTTTTAACAATTTTAATCTGTGCTTTTCGATACAAAATGAACTCTCTAATAAATAGTGAAGTTCCTCTCAATTTACTCACACAATACCACTCATAAAAAACAAAAAAACCCTTTAATTCAAAGGGTTTTCAGCTTTTTCACAAATTATAAATCCAATCCTATCGGATACTATAGACGCGCTCGGAGGGATTCGAACCCCCGGCAGACGTGGTACCGGAAACCACCGCTCTATCCAACTGAGCTACGAGCGCACGATATGTTTTTTAAACGTCAGCATATCAAATTATAAGGGAAATGCTGCAAGAAAGCAATGATTAATCGCCAGCCCTGTCGATGTATTTTCTTCATTCCCATACATATAATCATATGATGGTTTGAAGTGAAAGGATTTTGGGGAAAATGGATAGGGGTATTTGATTTTAGGTCAGCATTTTGTTTGACCTTTATTGACCAAAAATGTATCATTGAATTACATACTTACCTAAAAGGTGAAGGAGGAACATTATGAATTTAATACCTACAGTCATTGAGCAAACAAATCGTGGGGAAAGAGCTTACGACATTTATTCTCGTCTTTTAAAAGACCGTATTATCATGCTTGGTTCTGCGATCGATGACAATGTTGCCAACTCCATCGTATCACAGCTTCTCTTCTTAGAAGCCGAAGATCCAGAAAAAGATATCTCTATCTACATTAACAGCCCTGGCGGTTCGATCACAGCTGGTATGGCCATTTACGATACGATGCAATTTATTAAACCAAAGGTATCAACTATTTGTATTGGTATGGCTGCATCTATGGGTGCGTTCCTGCTTGCTGCTGGTGAAAAAGGTAAGCGTTATGCCCTTCCAAATAGTGAAGTGATGATTCACCAACCACTAGGTGGTGCGCAAGGTCAAGCAACAGAAATTGAAATTGCGGCAAAACGAATCCTTTCTTTACGCGATAAACTGAACCAAGTACTTGCTGAACGTACTGGTCAGCCAATTGAAGTCATTGAGCGCGATACAGATCGTGACAACTTCAAAACAGCGGAAGAAGCACTTCAATACGGACTCATTGACAAAGTCTTGACCCGTAATTCAGAAGAACAAAAATAATCACAAAACAAACCGTCTGCTCTTTGAACAGACGGTTTTTTGTTATGCATCTGTTTTAAGATAGCTCCGTCCATTTCTGCTGAAGAGACGGTGTTTGATAGGAAGCCATCTGTGCAATCAATTCTTCCGGTTCTCCAGAGGCATGCAGCAATTGAAGATGTGATTCATTTGAAAAACCTTCCTGTACACTGAACGTGACCATGTCGAGGAGCGGTTTGAAATAGTCATTCACTTGATACAATCCGATTGGCTTTTGGTGAATGCCAATTTGCGCCCAGCAAAGCACCTCAAATAATTCTTCATATGTACCAAAACCACCTGGCATGGCAATAAATCCATCGGCCAGTTCGCTCATTTTCGCTTTACGTTCATGCATCCCTTTGACTTCAATCAATTCGGTTAGCTCTTGATGCACAACCTCTCCTCTAAAAAGCCCTTTTGGCATAACTCCAATCACTTGCCCGCCGTTTTTCAATACCTCATCCGCAATAGCTCCCATTAAGCCAATTCGTGAGCCACCGTATACAAGGCGGATTCCTTGCTCTGCCATATAAGCCCCTAGCTCGACAGCTTTTTGTTTGTAGATGTCATTCACACCTGGATTCGAACCAGCAAACACACAAATCGTTTTCATCAAAACAGCTCCATCTCTCTCTATGATTTCTTCACCCACTCATTCTACTATAATTCATTGTAAAGAAACAGCCGCTCCATCTATATATAGTGTAAAATCAGAAGATGAACACCATATAAGGAGCTGTATAAAGAGAATGCAAACAACTGAAATGGAAAAATGGATCAAAGATTTCTACAAAATGAGAAATTGGACAGAATACGGGCCGTTTATCAGGTTAGGTTTCCTGATGGAAGAAACAGGTGAACTCGCTCGCGCAGTCAGGGCGGTCGAAATTGGACGCGATCGACCTGATGAGAAAACACAGGAGGGCGCCGCGTTAAGAAAGGACCTTATTGAAGAAATGGGAGATGTCTTAGGAAATCTACTTGTTCTAGCTGATCTCTATGATGTAACAGTAGAAGAGGTCTTCTCTTCCCATCAACAGAAACTTACACAACGGTTTTCTAGTGAAAAAGAGCAGGTAAAAAGCACGTGACCGACATGTCACGTGCTTTTTTTGTCCTTTTATAGCTGCTGTGGTGAAATATCATCCGTTCGTTCAAAGAAATGCTGCTTTCCAATGTGATGGAAAAGACCGGTACGATGCAAAAGCTCTTTTGGCTGTGATTGAAGCCCTACAATCATCAATTTTCCATTGTGATGCTTTAAACGATTGGAAATGTTCATCAGAACCGCCTCTGCTGAGGTATCCATATAATTCACTTTGTTCATAAGCAAAATGAGTGTTTTCGGCTTTGTCTGAACATGATCCAAAATCGAATTTTCCAATGAATCGGTTGTACCAAAAAAGAGTGGCCCTTCAATCGAATACATACTAATCTCTTTCTGATCGGTCTCCCTTTCTAAGGCAACCGCCGTTTCGATTTGAGGAACAGCGACATTTGTGTGGATATTTGTTGTCTGGCTCATTTTTTTGATAAAGGCGATAAACGCTAATATGAGACCTGCGGTTACCCCAATAATCAAATCACCGATGACCGTTAGCAGGAAGGTCACGACAAGCACAAGGGAATCCGCATTTTTGACTTTGACAATATTGATAAACTCTTTTTTCTCACTCATATTCCACGCCACAAACATCAAAATCGGTGCCATGGCAGCAAGTGGAATCATCGATGCATATGGTGCAAACAACATTAAGATGAGCAAGACGACGACACCATGCACGACTCCTGAAATGGGGCTTGCTCCACCATTTTTAATGTTTGTTGCCGTACGAGCAATCGCTCCAGTCGCTGGGATCCCTCCGAAAAGCGGTGCTGCCATATTGGCAATTCCTTGCCCGACAAGCTCCTTGTTGCTGTCATGCTTTGAGCCTTTCATATGATCAGCAACCATAGCTGACAAGATCGACTCCACGCCGCCCAAAAGCGCAATGACAATAGCCGGCGGCAGCAGATAAATCATTTTTTCAATCGTCAATTCAGGAAAAGCGAAAGTTGGCAGCTGACGAGGAATTTCGCCATATGCAGAGCCGATGGTTTCAACTTGTCCTTGAAAAAAGAGAACAGCTATAAATGTTGAAACAAGTAGACCTAATAGAGCGCCAGGTATTTTGGGAATGTATTTTTGTGCCGCCAAAATCACGATGAGCCCAACAATCGCTGTGAGAATGGCGAAACTGTTTGCGGTACCAAGATGGACCACGATTTCTCTCATATTGAGGAAAAAGCTTTCATGCTTTTCAACACCCTTTAATCCGAGGAAGTTGGCAATCTGTCCTGAAAAAATAATGACAGCAATGCCGGCAGTAAAGCCGATGATAACCGGACGAGGAATAAATTTCATGAGCTTCCCTAGTTTGAATATTCCGAATAATACAAGCATACAGCCTGCCATAAAACCAGCAATGAGTAAGTTTTCAATACCGTACTGACTGACGATCCCGAATAAAATTGGAACAAATGCCCCGGTCGGTCCGCCGATCTGATACGTTGAACCACCAAACAATGAAATCAAAATGCCGGCAACGATGACTGTGTATAATCCGTATTCTGGTCCGACACCAGATGCAATGGCAAAAGCCATGCCTAAAGGAATTGCCACAACGCCCACGACAAGCCCAGCGATTAAATCGCGTCTAAACTTTGATGAATCATAACCTTCAAATCTTCCATAAAAACGCATGGTATGTGTTGGCCTCCTTCAAGTATGTGTAGATGATTTAGGTATACTGTGGGTCGATCTGTTTATCTTTTATAACGACATCCAGCTTTCCTGTTGCCGGATGAATCACTAGTCCATGAACAGCTACATCACTTGGCATGAGCGGGTGCTCTTTGACTAATTTCACACTTTGGGATACGCTCTCTTCCACTGAATCAAAGCCTGTCAGCCAGCCCTTTAAATCGACACCTGCGCTTTTCACAATGCTCAAACACTTTTCCTCAATTCCCCGTGCTTTTGCCTTTTCAAGTAAAGGGTCTGCCGCAAGGCCTGCCATTCCGCATTCATGATGGCCGACAATGCATACTTCCTCTGCTTTCAGCTCATAAATGGCTAGTAAAATACTCCGCATGACACTGCCAAATGGATGTGTGACGATGGCTCCTGCATTTTTAATGATCTTCGCATCACCATTACGAAGCCCCATGGATTGCGGTAATAATTCCAACAGGCGTGTATCCATACAAGTTAATATAACCAATTTCTTCTCAGGAAATTTTCCCGCCTTGAAAGGCTCATACTGTCTCTCTTTCACAAAGTCTGCATTGTGCTGAAGAATCTGTTCTAATTTTGATCCCATCCTGTCATCTCCTATCTTTTTTAAGTGATTGTAACGCCTTACCTGGCCTCCTTTTCCCTTGTGTGTTCTCAAGCATAGAGAAGAAAAATGATAGAAAAAAAAGAAAAAAATGAGAAAACGATGAGAGAATATGTAAGCATTTTCTCTATTTTGCTCTTTGTTCCGCTTCAGCACAGAGGATATGCGGCTTTTGCTTTCAAACAATGGCTTTCATTTCACCAAAAGACGATGAAAAGGTTTAGTAGAAAATGACGATCCCGTTTAATACACTGCAAATATAATAAATTTTCTATCAAAAAGTCTCGATCTATTTTCCAGTTTGTCAGATTATCTCTCGAAACATCTAGCATTTTTCTATGACTCATCTACTAATCACTCGTTTTTCTACATCGTAAAAAGACATCAGATGGCCATGTCATTTACTCTTTCACTATAAAAATCTCTCCTTTTCCGTTATTTCAGTATATTAAATATTGAGCAGCTCATATTCAAACGTGTACTGCCAAAATGGTTGCTTTATAATAAAAAGAGAAAGATGACCATGTGAAAGGAGCGAGTTGATGATGAAACCACATATTTTTGTCGCCAAACCCTTACCTGCCTCTTTTGAAGACATGCTAAAGGAACATTGTACATACGAGGTATGGCAGTCAAAGGACCCGATCGCAAGAGATCTGTTATTTGAGAAGTTGCAGAAGGCTGATGGCCTTTTAACATCTGGTACGAAAATTGATCAAGATTTATTAGATCACGCCCCCCAACTCAAGGTGGTGAGCAATAATTCAGTCGGCTATGACAATTTTGATCTAGAAGCCATGAGACAAAGAGGCGTGATTGGTACGCACACGCCTTATACACTCGATCATACCGTTGCTGATCTTGCCTTTTCGCTCATTCTCTCTTCTGCGAGGAGAATTGCCGAGCTTGATCGTTTTATCCGCAAGGGAAAATGGACAAAATTTGTTCAAGAGGAAGATATATTCGGCCTTGATGTCCATCATCAAACGCTTGGGATCATTGGGATGGGACGAATCGGTGAGCAAGTAGCCAAACGAGCCGCTCATGGTTTTGATATGAACGTCCTCTATCACAATCGGAGCCGAAACGAGAAAGCCGAATCGGCATATGGCGCTGTATATTGCGCATTGGATGACTTGCTCAAGCAAGCTGATATCATTGTGTTAATCACACCGCTGACTGATGAGACGTACCATATGATAGGAGAGCGGGAATTGAAATTAATGAAGCCAACAGCTTTATTCGTGAACATCTCCCGCGGAAAAACCGTCGATGAGAAAAGCCTCATTCAAGCACTGCAGGATGGGTGGATCAAAGGAGCCGGTCTGGATGTGTATGAGCAAGAACCGCTTCAGGAAGATCATCCTTTCAAAGAGATGGACAATGTCACGCTTGCCCCGCATATCGGTTCCGCTACTGAAACGACAAGAGATCTTATGCTTAAACGAGCCATTCATAATGTGCTTCATGGAATTGACGGCAAAGCCCCTGTTGATATTGTGAAGGAGCTTGCCTCCTCTTAATCAAAACAAGGCGCAGGGAACTGCGTCTTTTTGTTTACGTCATCTGGAGAGGCACTCGGGAAAAAAGCCTCATTTTCGCTAATCTCCTGATTCTTTACATTCTCTTCATATGCCGGTGCTATAATATGAGGTAGACAAGCATCAAGAGGACGGCATCCCATTTCCTTTTGAGGAGGATCAAGATGAAAAAAATAAGTTCGGTTTTTACTCTATTCGCTCTGATTGCTGCCATTCTGTTTTCTGGATTTATCCCGCAGCAAGTCCATGCAGAAACACCACTTACACCAACAGCCACAAATGAAACTGCTTCCGTGCAGGTTGCACCAGACCTTCGTACCCTTGCCGTTATTAATACCTTTGATGGTGTAGCAGATTACTTAATCCGTTATAAACGACTACCTGATAATTACATCACCAAATCACAAGCGAGCGCCCTCGGATGGGTTGCATCAAAAGGAAATTTAGCTGAAGTCGCACCGGGCAAAAGCATCGGTGGAGACATATTCTCTAATCGGGAGGGACGCCTTCCATCAGCTAGCGGCCGAACATGGCGTGAAGCCGACATCAACTACGTCTCCGGCTTCCGTAACGCCGACCGCCTAGTATATTCAAGTGACTGGCTCATTTATAAAACAACCGATCACTATGCGACATTTACGAGGATTCGTTAATCATTATAAAAAGACAGCCCTTTGATGAGCTGTCTTTTTTATGATGTTTGCTTGCGGGCTGCAAACGTTGTGTCAATTGATATTGCTACATGAGATTTATCACTAGGCAATCATGTTATTTACAATAGACAGAATATTAAGTTAATTATACCTTTACATCAACTCGTTTAATATTTTATATCGTTTATTTTATTCACATTTAGTTGTTCATCTTCAATCATATTTTCACTACGCGCAATACACAGTGTACTGACTACGTCACCTGTCACGTTAAGTGAGGTGTGTCCCATATCGATGATTCTATAGATCCCAGCAATCATTCCAACTATCTCCATAGGGAGTCCTAATGTAGTTAACAGCATAATGGTCATAACGATACCACCTCCAGGAATGCCGGGCGATCCAACTGATATTAAAGTTGTCATTAATATGACTAGTAATTGCTGGCTAATTGGCATGTCAATCCCATATATTTGCGATACAAATATGATGGCAGCAGAGTAATACACAACGGCACCATTCATGTTCATCGTTGCTCCAATAGGAAGGGTAAATTGCGCTAGTTCCTCTTTCACCTTAAAATCTTCTTTCGTCACAGAAATAGTAACAGGTAAAGTTCCAGAACTGCTTGTCGTACTCGCAGTCACTACCCAAATTTTACCGATTGACTTAAAGAATTTGGATAAAGGAATTTTCGCTATGAATTTTAACATAAACAAGTACATCAAAATGATGACAGAAATCAAACCTATATAATCAACTAAAATAAATTTGCCCAAAGGCCCAAATATTTTCAAACCATATTCCCCAATCGTACAAGCCATTAAAGCAGCCACACCTATAGGTGAAAATGCCATGATGATTCCTGTCATTTTATACATTACCTGTGTACCTTCTTCAAAAAAATGTCTAAGGGTAACTGATTTATTTCCTACTAAAACGATGGATATCCCCAAGAAAATAGAAAAGATGATAATTTGCATGAGATTTCCTTCTGCTAGAGCCTGAACAGGATTTGATGGAAATAGACCTAATATCGTCTCTCCAAAAGTAGGAATATTGGCAGCTTTATATTCAGACGATGTCTTGATACTATCAATATCGATTCCATTCCCCGGTTTAAATATATGCGCAACCAAAAGACCGATTCCACCTGCTATTAAAGTCGTTCCAATATAATAAATCAACGTCTTTGTTCCGATTTTCTTTAATTTTTGAACATCACCAATACTAAAGATTCCAGAAGTGATGGATAAAAAAATGAGCGGAACCACGATCATTTTAATGAGTGTTAAGAATATATCCCCAATAGGTTTAATGATTAATATTTTTTCTTTAAAGATTAAACCTAGCAATATACCGATGACAAACCCAATAAATACTTTTGTACCGAGACCTAATTTCTTCATTAGTAGTTCCCCCCTAGTTGATGAGTTTGCTCATTCTCTTCGTTTCAGATAACTCTTTTGTTACACATAAAAATTGATCGATGTCCTCTTCTGTATGACAATGGAACGGCGAAACCCTTATCGCACCAGTTAATCCAATGGCTTCGAGTATACGTTTTGAGTAGACACTAGTATTCACTCGTTCATAAACGGTAATGCCTCGATCTTGATAATCCTTTCTTAGTTGTTCATCCTCTATCCCCTGAATTCCCATCGCAACGATAAGATCTCTTTTCGTTAAATCAGGGTCATCCGCAAAAACTTTTACGTTCTCCATGTATCTCAATCCCTCGATCTTATCACTGCCTTCAAGAAGTCTATGGAGGAGTGCTCTTTCGTGAAGAACTATTTTTTTCATACCCTTTAGATACTGCTCTCTCCTAGACATTTCTCCAATACTGTCGTATGAACCAAGCCAGCATACATAGTCGATAACAGCTGACATAGATGCAAATAGCGAAGGTGTTGGTGAACCAAGTTCCCATTCACGATCATCCTTTGCTATTAATTTTTGATGTGGAAGTTTCGATAATCTGTCTGAAACATAGGCGAATCCAATACCTCTTGACGCCATAAATTTATATGGTGCAAAGTTTGCTCCATCTATACCAAGCTTTTCTACATGAAGAGTCCCATGCGGCATATGCTGGACTGCATCAACAATAATATATAAATCTGGTTTTTTCTTTCTAGCAGCTTTTATCATTCCTTCAAGATCCATGATATTTCCCGAAATATTACTGGAAGCAATGACGCTTAACAAAATCGTATTCTCGTCAATTTTATCAGCGATCGCTTCGGGATCAACAAAGCCTGTATTCACATTTGCTTGAGCAACTCTAAATTCTTTATTGTTCTTTTGACAGTAAAATTCTAATGAATCATACGCAGAAGGATGTTCAATATTAGTCGTGACGGCATTCGTTCCCTCAACATTCTCAATAATAGTTGATACCATTTTAAACATGGCTTGAGATGCTGTTAAATCTGTTATTAAAGAACCAGACTCCGCTCCGAACATGACACTCAATACATCATTCTTACATTTGTCCATCATATCATTCAGATCTGTTGCTCTTTGATGGTACCTTTCTGGACAATCCGGTAACAAATCAATCTTTTCTTTCACCTTGATGGCTTCCTTTAACCTTAAAGAGCCTCCTGAATTATCAAAAAAAAGTCTTTCCCCATAGTCTGGGTCAAAGGATAGAAACGAAAATTTTTCACGTAATTCCTTTAATAGCTGCTGATCCATTAATTTCCCTACTTTATAATCATTCAACATACTTCCTCCTCTACAACACAGAAAATGTTTTTTAAAATTCTTTAAAATAATATAAATGAATAAATTTCTTCAATATTATGATGATATAAGCTTCTTTTTCTGTCAGTTATCTTGTTAAAAAACATGACGGTTTTTTTTCATACTAAATATTTCTTCCAAATCACTTAAATTAATACACTTTATAGAAATCACCATGAAGAACCAGTCACACAAGCAAGCGTTTTCATTTATTCTTTTTTAAAAAAATATGAAGAATTTATTTCATTTTGATTTTATCATATACATTTTGTTAATAACAATATTTTTTTGAAATTTTCAAAAAAATATAAGTTTATCATTTCCTAGTCCTGTTCCATTTTTTATCTTCTCAACACATGCACAGTTTCTCAGAATTTCTCCATTAGTCATTTAAAGTAAACAAACAATAACCCACCAATTAGAAAAACTGGTGGGTCGTTTTTTCTTAAAATTAAGTGCCGTTCTGTGCCAATTTACTTTATTGGAGTCATACATGATTGTAGTAATACAAGCTTGACCTCCCTTAAAGAATTCAAATACACCTGCAAAGGTCAGATCATATTTATATCAACTATACTTTTTATTAATACATACCAAACTGGCTAATATGTTTATTAATTCTTTCTAATTTTTCCTCACTATGAGCGACTGTCGCTCGACTGACATGTGTACATATTAACTCAGCTAAAAATAATACAGGTGTGTAAGAATTGAAGAATGCATTACTATCCACTGAAACTAAAAGTAGGACATCAGCAAAATGTGCTATAGGTGCTGTGGCTTTATCAGTAATGATGACAACTTTCGCATTGATTTCTTTTGCCATTTTGGCTGCTGCAAAGTCTACTTCAGAGTATCTTGGGAATGAAAAAATAAGGACACAATCATCCTGACTACATGAAGCTAAGGAATCAAACGGAGTAAACGATTGTTGACTATTAATCACTACATGATCAATGATCTGATTTAGGAAAACTCCCATTATTTCTGTTAAACCAACTCTAGCTCTACTGCCTAAAATATAAACTCTTCTAGCGTCAATGATATAATTGATTGCCTTGTTAAACTCTTCAGATGAATTTTTCTCTGAAATAGAATATATATTTTTTTCAAGAATTTTTAAATTGTCATTCAGTAAATCTGACTGTATCACTTTATCATAACTTAATTTTAATCTTTCAGAGGGAATGGTCACATCATCAGAAATGGCTAAGCTTTTGTCATAGTACTGTTCTCTAAGATATTTTTGAAAGTCACTATATCCAGAAAAGCCTAACTTTTTCGGGAATCGAACAACTGTAGCATTACTCACTTTTAATCTATGGGCTAGTTCTATTGAAGTGACAAGACATGCTTCTCTTACATTATTTAAAATGTATTCCGCTATATCTTCTTCCTTTTTTGTTAGTTTCGTGTTGCTTATCATTGTTTTCAACGATTTTTGCGATACATCCATTTGGCATCCCTCCATGTTCACTTATATTGATTCATTATATTAGGGGAATAGAATGATGAAAAGCACTTGATAAAGTACGATACTAACCCCGGCCTTTTTGACAGCAATTATGAGCGGTGAGTCATACGCCTAAAGGGGGATGAGCGATTCAGCTAGGCAAGCCGGGGTGCACATTTAACATTCGTGAGTGAGGCAGTGGGTACAAGAGTATGTCTATCCGCAAAGACAGCCATTCAAGCAAACTGTCTCTATGATTTAGGTGCAAGATGTGTTTGTACATATACTTCAAACGGTTGTGAGAGTGGTTTCTTCGATACTTCTTCCTGTTCATGTATCGTGACATGATCTTCTGTCACGATCACACGACCTGTTGGTGTCAGTTTGGATGCAAGCGGCCTTTTGTTAAAAGGAGAGGCTTCATTTTCATAAATCTCATGCCGCAATTGCACAAGTGTATCTTCACCGACTTCTTTTAATGTGAAAGCATAACCTGTTTCAGCACCCGCTCCCCTATCCAATTGGAGTAGATGGGTTCCTTTTTCTGTTTCTTCTGCGTTCACGCGAAAACGAAGGGACGGTGCTTCCACCCATTCACCTGTAAAAGGGACGGGCTGAAGGGGTAAATTCACACCAAATCCTGCATCAATGAGGTAGCGCTCATGGTGATGTTGAAGGACGATGGCTACATGTGTCCCATCCAGTGCCCACTTCTCTGCTTCTTTGTTATATACGGTCCCTTGAACGAGCTGTACAGCGAGACCTGCCTCTTTTAAGACATAATATAAGAGCGGATTGAGGTCATAGCAAAGCCCACCTCTGCTGCCTTCCAGAAGATGATGCTTCAAACCTTCTTGATCCAAAGCATAGGCGTGTTTACCCACCACAGATCTATTTTCAAAAGGAAAGGTATAAGCCATCTTCCTTAGTAAATCAGGCAATTGATCAAACGTAATGGACACGGCTTCGCATCCAATTTTCTGTAAAAAGGCTGATTGAATCACAACTTTCCCTCCTAAAAAAACTGAGCCCTTGAAAGAGACTCAGTTTTCTTGATTGATAAAATCCGTTAACGCATCGATGGCTTCTTGTTCATCTGCTCCATCAGCTATTAGTTTGACGGTGACCCCAGAGCTGATCGCAAGACTCATCAGTCCCATAATACTCTTCGCATTGACCTTTTTCCCATCTTTCTCTAGAAAAATATCAGCACCAAAACGATTGGCTTCTTGAACGAACAAAGCAGCCGGACGTGCCTGCAAACCCGTTTTCAGCTGAATTGTGACCGTTTTTTCCACCATATGATCTGCCTCCCTTTTTTATTTCCCTATTTGAGTGTAACAGCTTGTCCGTTTCTTAATTGTTCTGCAATTTGATCTAGCTTTCTTAAACGGTGATTAATGCCTGATTTGCTGATCTTGCCGCTTTCCACCATTTCGCCAAGTTCCTTTAGTGTGACTTCTTGGTAGTCAATACGCAGTTGCGCAATTTCACGCAGCTTATCTGGCAGGGCGTCTAGTCCAATCTTTTCGTCAATGAATTGAATATTTTCAACCTGGCGCAGTGAGGCACCGATCGTTTTATTCAAGTTTGCTGTTTCACAATTGACGAGCCGGTTCACAGAATTTCTCATATCTCGGACGATGCGCACGTCTTCAAAACGAAGCAATGAGTTATGAGCACCCACAACACTTAAGAATTCCGTAATTTTCTCCGCTTCCTTCATGTATGTGATAAAGCCTTTTTTGCGTTCAAGTGTTTTACTGTTAAGATGGAATTGATTCATGAGCTCACAAAGGGCATCATTATGTTCTTTGTATAGTGAAAAAATCTCAAGGTGATACGAAGAGGTTTCTGGGTTATTCACAGAACCTCCTGCTAAAAAAGCACCTCTCATATAGGAACGCTTGCAGCACCTTTTCTTCACAAGTTCTTCTGAAATGTTGCGTTCAAATACAAATTGTTCACCTAATATTTTCAGGTCCTCTAAAATGGTTTTCGCTCGTTCTACCAGTCTGACAATATACACATTATTCTTTTTTAATCTCATTTTTTTACGAACGAGCAGCTCGACGGTCACATCGTATTTCTTTTTCAAAAGGGTATAAATACGTCTTGCAATGGCTGCGTTCTCTGTCTGGATATCTAAAATCAATTTTCGATTAGAAAAAGATAATGAACCGTTCATACGGATGAGGGCAGAAAGCTCTGCTTTTGTGCAGCAGTCCTTCACTTCCAGATTAGTCAGCTCTTTTTTTGTTTCGGATGCAAATGACATCCTTGCCACCCCCATTCCTATTTTTTCTGATGCAGCAAATCGACGAGCAGCGAAGCTACTTTCAGCGTGTCATGACGAATCACATGTTGGTCATATGTAATAATTTCTCCTGGGATGACTTCTAGTCCCATGGCTTTGAGTACATCTGTGTCGAATTGTACAGGCTGCGCCTGTTCTTCTGCATATTTTGCTTTGATTTCTTCTGGAATTTCTTTATTGTTCACAAATATCGTATCGATAAATGGCCGGTCCATATGATCGTTTAGTGCCTGCACATGATCAGCTGCACTGTAGGAAAGCGTTTCCCCTGGCTGTGTCATGACATTGCAAATATAGACTTTGTTCGCCTTAGATCGAATCACTTCTTCTCCAATATGCGGTACAAGCAGGTTGGGCAAAATACTGGTATACAAGCTGCCAGGTCCAATGACGATCAAATCAGCCTCACGAATGACTTGAATGGATTCTGGGAGCGGCTCAATCGTATCGGGTGTAAGAAAGACTCGTTTAATCCTTTCACCGTAGGTCGGGATCTTTGATTCTCCTGTCACCACTTGCCCGTTTTCTAATTCCGCATGAAGAACAACACTTGAATTCGCTGCTGGCAATACTTTTCCTCTCACATTTAAGACCTTGCTCATTTCTGTGACGGCATGAAAAAAATCACCGGTTATATTCGTCATAGCCGCAAGAATGAGATTGCCGAGAGAGTGGCCTGTTAAGTCATTCCCTTTATTAAAACGGTGCTGAAATAAATCTTCTACAAGCGGTTCCACATCAGAGAGTGCCGCAAGTACATTTCGAATATCGCCTGGAGGCGGAATATTCAAATCATGGCGCAGTCTGCCTGAGCTGCCTCCATCATCAGCTACCGTCACAATGGCGGTAATGTCCACTGGCTTTGTTTTTAACCCTCTGAGTAAAACAGATAAGCCAGTGCCTCCGCCAAGAATGACAACCTTTGGAAGTGTCGTCATCTATTTTCTGCTTCTCTTTTCAATGTCCCGGTGAGTGACATGAGTATAGTAGTCATTTTTAAAATACTCCGATAAGTAGTTCGCTAGCGTCACTGATCGGTGCTGTCCGCCTGTACAGCCAATAGCGATCACCAGCTGACTTTTCCCTTCTCGTTTATAGGACGGAAGCATAAAGCTGAGAAGGTCAATTAGTTTCTCTGTGAATTTTTGTGTCTCGCTCCATTTCATGACATAGGAGCGTACTTCTTCATCGTTTCCAGTCTGTGGACGCATGCTCTCAATATAGTAAGGATTCGGCAGAAATCTCACATCAAATACAAGATCAGCATCAATCGGCAGACCGTATTTAAAACCGAAGGACATCACATTCACTGTAAACACCTGCCCTTGGCTCGTGGCAAAGTGTGCGACAATTTTTTCTCGAAGCTGTTTGGGTTTTAAATCCGATGTATCAAAAATCATTTGAGCCCGGCCTTTTAACTCTTCTAACAGATCGCGTTCCATCTCAATTCCTTCAAGCGGCAAACCTGTTGTCGCAAGGGGATGAGAACGTCTCGTTTCTTTATATCTTGAGACAAGCACCTTATCGTTTGCATCTAAAAATAGAATCCTTGGTGTGATCCAGCCGATATCACTCATCTCATCTAAGGCAGCAATTAAGCTATCAAAGAATTCGCGTCCGCGCAAATCCATCACAAGGGCCACCTTGCTCATCTTCGAATTCGAATCCTTCATGAGTTCTAGAAACTTCGGTAAAAGTGATGGCGGTAAGTTATCCACACAAAAGTAACCTAAATCTTCAAAGCTTTGGATGGCAACGGTTTTCCCCGCACCTGACATCCCTGTAATAATCACAAGCTGAATATCATCTTGTTTGTGCGTATTCATGCCTGCTCCCTCTCCTTCTTTATGAAAACGGTTCATTTATTAGTCTCCTTGAGGATCTAATCGATAAGCAATCAGCTCAAAGTCTGGTGTATACGTAAAAGTTCCGTGGAGAAGTCCTTTCCCTTTCAACATGAAGTCAAGAATATGGGAATCTCCTGGAACCATCGGCAAGCTGGGCACATCTTTTACATCATGCCATTTTAAAATGCCTTCCTCCGACTCTGATACGTTTTTTCCTGTAAAGGAATCTGCCATAAAGGTGAACATCATCCACTCTTGAACGATTTGATCGCCTTCTTTTATGATAAAGGTAAACACGCCTTTTAGCTGCGGATTTAAAATATAAATACCTGTTTCTTCTCTAAATTCTCGAACGACTGAATCCTTGACCGATTCTCCGCTCTCCATTTTGCCGCCAGGTGCTACCCACCAGCCTCGTCTTGGCTTTTGCAGCAAGAGAACTTGATCATCGTGATGCAGCACACAATTGGTTACTCGTTGCATCAGCTGTCACCTACTCTTTTATATCTTTTTCTTATTATACAGGTTCATCATGACTCCCACAATGAACATGCCCGTTCTTCACTGAAAACAGACAGGTTTTCGTATGAATATGGTGACGGGCACTTTCTCTATTCTTTATTTTACAACATCTAACGGTTCTCCATGCGTCATTTGTGAACATCTCGTGAATTTCTGATTTTAAGCAAAAAAAAAAGGACACGGATTCACATCCGTGCCAAACATGTATTCCTTATAAAAGGGGGTCAATTACTAGTTTCATCATAACGGATAATTGTTTCACCCGTGTTACATTCCAGTTAAAAGCCCGTGACGCAATATTAAGGATTTACGACAGCTGTTTATTTCATTGCTTTTAGCTTTTCAGCAAGCTCTTCTACATAATGCTGTGCACTCTGTGCTGCAATACTTCCATCACCTGTTGCTGTGACGATTTGACGAAGGGTTTTTTCACGAATGTCGCCAGCTGCGAAGATTCCTTCAACTTTTGTTTCCATTCTTTCGTTTGTCTCAATGTAGCCCTCTGCATTTGTAATTCCCAGATTTTCAAATGGTTTAGACAGCGGCAGCATACCGATGTAGATAAAGACGCCATCTGTTTTGAAGTCTTCTTCCTCACCTGTCACGGTATCAATTAATGTCACACTGCCGACTTTTCCGTTTTCTTCATTAATTTCTTTAATGGTTTTGTTCCACATAAAGTCGATTTTTTCATTATCAAATGCACGTGCTTGCAAGATGCTTTGGGCACGAAGTTTGTCGCGTCTATGGACAATTGTGACTTTAGATGCAAAGCGAGTGAGGTAAACACCCTCTTCTACTGCTGAATCTCCTCCGCCAATCACGACAAGCTCTTTGTTTTTAAAGAAGGCACCGTCACATACAGCGCAGTATGATACGCCGCGGCCGCCAAGTTCTTTTTCGCCTGGTGCACCGATTTTTTTGTATTCAGCACCTGCCGCAATAATGACAGAGCGTCCTTTGTATTCTTTTGAACCAGCTTTGACGATTTTGTACTCTTCACCATCTACAATTTCTTTAATATCGCCATACGCATACTCGGCACCGAATTTCTTTGCATGCTCAAACATTTTATTTGAAAGTTCCGGCCCTAAGATGCTTTCAAAGCCCGGATAGTTCTCGACATCTTCCGTATTCGCCATTTGGCCGCCTGGAATTCCTCTTTCAATCATCAGTGTTGAAAGATTTCCCCGTGATGTATAAACAGCGGCTGTCATTCCGGCAGGACCCGCTCCAATGATGATCGTATCGTAGATTTTTTCTTCTGACACAACTGTCACTCCCTCTTCAATTGCTACTGGCATTTCTTATTAGAATACCCTTGGGTGATGCTTCCATTCATGACAGAGAGCATCAATTCCACTCTTAGCTTTTATTCCTTACCCATATCCTATTAAATCTGCGGATAATAAGCGAATCATTTGCTCATATCTTCAAAAAAAGAAAAAGCTTCCTTAAACTGCTGTTTAAGGAAGCCTGTTTACGGTTATATAGTAAGTAATGATTTATTCAACGACTCTTCTTACAACGCCTTTGAATGCTTTTTTCCAGTAAACGTTGCTCATTGAGTCAACTGAAACACCGCGAGAGCTGTTATCGTTCAGGAATGTACCGTTTCCTAAGTAAATACCAACGTGGCCATTTACTTTGTACGTATCAAAGAACACAAGGTCTCCACGTTTCATGTCAGATGCACTTACAGCTCTTCCTTTACCTACAAGCGTATCTGTTGTCGTACCGCCAACTGGTCCAAGGTTGATGCCTGCTGATGCAAATGCCCAGCGAACGAATGAAGAACAGTCAAAACGACGTGCGTTAATATCGGCTTGTGATCTGCCGCCGCCCCATTTATATGGAGATTGTCCTACAATGGTAGAACCTGTGCTGATCGCACCTTCGATTCCGCCTACGTTATTGCTGACAGGTGATCCACCGCCAGAAGATGGCTTTTTGCTTGGTGAACTGCTGTTGTTGTTATTATTTGAAGATCCACTGTTATTTGAAGAAGAACCGCTATCGTTATTAGAGCTGTTGTCTTCTGCTTGAACACTAGCTTGACGCTGCTGTTGTCTTTGTGCTTTTTCTTCTTTTGCTTTTTGAGCAGCTTCTCTTGCTTCTTTTTCAGCTTGTTTTTGAGCAGCAATTGTTGCGTCTTTTTCAGATGCAATGCTGTTTGCCTCAGTGTTTAACTCGCTGATTTGAGAAGAAGCACTTCCTTTTTGCTTTTTCACTTGCTTGAATAGCTTGTCTTTCTCATCAAGCTGCTTATTTAAGTCTGTTTGAAGTGTTTCAAGCTTTGCAAGTGTGTTTTGCACATTTTCAAGCTTTGTGTTTAATTCGTTTTCAGACTTTTGTAATTCTGCTTTGTCTTTTTCCTGCTCTTTAATGATTTCACTGTCTGCGTTGATCAGTGTAGAAACTGCACCTGCACGGCTGATGAAATCGCTAAAGCTTTTTGCTCCTAGTAATACATCTATGTATTTTGTAGAACCGCCGCTCTCTTGGAGTGCACGTACACGCTTTTTCAAGAATTTGTTTCTATCTTCGATACGTTTTTCTGTATCAGCAATTTCTTTTTTCAGTGCTTTGATTTCTTTTTTTGTTTTTTCGTTTTCTTTTTGTTTTTCTTCGATTTGATCACTTGTTTTTAAAGCTTTTTCGTCAATTTCTTTTAGCTTTAGCGCAAGTGCCTCTTGTTTTGCCTCAAGCTTTGAAAGCTCATCTTTTTTCTTTTGAAGATTCTTGTTTACCTCTGACTGCTTGCTGTCTAGTTCTTGTTTCTTTTGTTCAAAGTTCTGTGCATTTGCTTCATGAGTAAATGGAATAAATAAACCGCTCGCTCCAATCACCGAAGCTAAACCGAAAGTAATAAACTTTTTCACGTATAGTTCCTCCTTTGACAATTTCCCAAGCGACATGAGAAAGCAGCAAATTCTCTGCGACCAATCTGTGCTTCCTGTGTCTTTCTTCCTGATGAATCAGTCAGATGTTGACCAGATTGTTTCTATCACTAGGTGTTGCATTATGTATAGTAAAATATTTAAATATATGTCTTTGTTTTAATCCACGATTTTCATTATACATGACACATCGACAAAATGAGCTAATATTTTTATTACATTTATGTTTCAAATAGATGTCGAGATTGTCATACTTCGCCAAATCCTAGCAAATCACACCTTTTTATCCAAGAAAAAAGCATGACCTTTTTGGCCATGCTGCTGTTATCTGAATCTATTTACCTATTAAACCATGAACGCACAAATAACATTCTCATATTTTGACAGCGTTTGAACGCTGATTTGAAAAGAGGCTGCGATTTCTTTTTTGCTGACAGTTGATTCTTCTTGTTCATTCATCCATAGATAATAAGAAGCTGCTGCCCATGCAATGGCATTTTTCTTCTCTACGCCTGAAGCGCGAGCTTGCTGAATAATATGGAATAACCAAAAATATGGCATGTGGCTATCAGGCTGCACCGCTTCTTCCAAAGCAGATGCTGCCTGTTTTGCGAAGACCGCATCTTCTGAAAACGATCGTTCTTCCATTTGATCTTCATATAAAAGTAACTCAATAAACTGCTGTTCAAAGGCCGTTTTCGCAGCGCGGGAATCAAGAACAGATTGCAAGACGTCACGTTCACCTTTTTGTTTGCTGACATAGTAGGCAGTGAGCCGTTCCTCAATTGAAACCATTGGCTCAGATTCCTCTGGTTTGTCTTGCCACGGCTTGATTTCATCTGCATCAATATCTTCTTCCACCATCTTATCCCAGACGGTTTGCGCCAGCGTTTTGTGGCCCGTATAATAGGCTGCACTTGCCAGCCAGTATAAAAACGTACTATCACCTTGGAAACCTGTTTTATACAAAGAATAAAGCCATTTAAATGCCCATTCAAATTCTCCAACAAGGGCAAATGTCGCGCCAAGCTTATAACGCTGTTCACTTAATATTGGATACACGTGCGTTAATTGCTTCGCTAACAGATTGACCTTTTCTTCTTCTTTTTCATAATGATAGAAAACAAGCTGATTACAAAGGGCATGCAGATTACCGGGATTTTCATGAAGAACCCGGTTCAACATTTCTTTTGCCTGATCGATTTGACCAGAATAAAAATAGGCCAAAGCGAGATTATTATACGCTGACCAAAACTCTGGATACTCAACTATCATCTGTTCTAGCATCTCGATTGCTTCATCCAGCCTGCCGCTTTCTAGCAAATGATTGGCTTGATCCTGTTTTACAATCAGATCATCCTGATCATAAGGAAAATCTTCATCAACATCGTCACTCATATCAAGCAGATCGAGGAGATCGTCATTTTCATCTGCAAATTCCCCGTCTTCTTCCAGCGCAGCATAAGCAGTGGCGCATCTATATGCCTCTTGAAACAAACCGAGATTCGCATAATTATTGGCTTTAAAGTAGTGACACTCTGACATATTCTCATCCAAGTGTTCAAGGATAAAATCAAGCAGTTCATTTGATTGTTGGTAATGACCCATTTCAGTATAAATAATGGCAAGCTGCGACAGCATTTCTACATTTTCAGGCTCAAGTACGATGGCCCGCTGTATCAGCTTACTTGCCCTAGACAGATTTCTTTCTCTATATGCTTTTAGACCTTTATGAAAAAAGTAATGCCCATCTTGGAATAGTTGGACGACTTGTGTGTGATTATTTTGAGAAGTGTATTTACTCACCGATACCCTCCATTTCGAACAGTGTACCGTGTGTAGTATAACATACTTCATGAGTCGTCACATAGAACAAAAGGAAAGGAAGGATTTGTTTTTCATTTAAAAGCAAAAAGCCGGGGGTACCCCCAGCTTTTCATTCCCCTTGATGGCGCTTTTTGAGTACCTTTAATACATCATCAAGAGGCAGCTGCTGTTCACGTAATAACACAAGAAGGTGATACAGAAGATCTGCTGTTTCCCATTTCAATTCTTCTTGATCACGGTTCTTCGCTGCAATGATGACTTCAGAAGCTTCTTCCCCTACCTTTTTCAGGATTTTGTCGACTCCTTTTTCAAAGAGATAGGTTGTATAAGCTCCTTCTGGCATTTCCGTCTGCCGCTTCGCAATGACCTGTTCCAGTTCATTTAAAATGGCAAAGCGGTCTTGTTCTCCCTTTTGCTGTTTCACGCCTTCTTCTGAAAAACAGCTATAGCTGCCTGTATGGCAGGCTGGACCGCTTGGTGTCACTAGAACAAGCAGGGCATCTTGATCACAGTCATAGCGAATAGATATGACACGCTGGGTGTGTCCAGATGTGGCTCCTTTGTGCCAAAGCTCATTTCTCGATCTGCTAAAAAACCATGTTTCCCCTGTCTCTAATGTTTTTTCATAGGATTCTTGATTCATATACGCCAAAGTAAGAACTTCCTTGCTTTGAGCATCCTGTACAATGGCAGGAATGAAACCTGCATCATTAAAGGTTAATTCGTTTGCCTGTTTCATCTTACCTTCACCCCGTGTTCTCTCAAATATGTCTTCACCTCTTGAATGGAGGTTTCTTTATAATGGAAAATAGAGGCTGCGAGTGCGGCATCAGCTTCACCTTTTGTAAAAGCCTCCAACATATGCTGCGCATTGCCAGCACCTCCTGAAGCAATGACTGGCACTGTGACTGCTTCTGATACAAGCTTCGTCAAACGATGCTCAAAGCCCGTTTTCTCACCATCGGCATCCATGCTAGTCAGCAAGATCTCGCCTGCTCCTCTTCGCACGGCTTCTTTCGCCCATTCACTCACTTCTAAATCCGTTTGACGGCGTCCTCCGTGCGTATAGACCATGTATGCTTGTTTCTCTTCATCGTATTTCGCATCAATCGCAACAACTATGCACTGTGAACCAAAAAAGTCGGCTCCTTCTGTTATTAGCTCCGGTCTTAAAACAGCCGCTGTATTCACAGACACCTTGTCTGCCCCTGCTCTTAATATACGCTTCATGTCATCAAGGTGGTTAATCCCGCCGCCCACCGTGAACGGGATAGCGAGAGTAGATGCAACTTGTTTGACCACATCCACCATCGTTTTTCGGCCTTCATGAGAGGCAGATATATCAAGAAAGACGAGTTCATCCGCACCTTCCTCGTCATAGATCTGCGCTAATTCTACCGGATCACCAGCATCCTTCAACCCCATAAATTGGATACCTTTGACCACACGCCCTTCCTTTACATCAAGACATGGAATAATTCGTTTTGTCATCATATGCTGTCAAGCCCTTCAAACGCTTCAGCTAAAGTAAATTGCTTTGTGTACAGCGCCTTGCCAATGATGGCACCAGACACACCTGTCTGCTTTTGTGCTGACAGCTTTTGCAGATCACTCACTGCACTGACACCACCTGAGGCAATGACTTGTTTGCCAGTTGCTTCTGCTAATCGAACCGTACTTTCCACATTTGGACCAGACAGCATGCCGTCCATTTGAATATCAGTGAAAATAAAGACCTCTGCGCCTTCCTTTGCCAGTTCCTTACCAAGTTCCTCCGCCTTCACTTCCGACGTTTCAAGCCAGCCTTCAGTCGATACAAAACCGTTTCGTGCATCAATGCCAATGGCTATTTTCTCTCCATATTGCGCCAGCATTTTTTTCACAAAAACCGGGTTCGACACCGCTGAACTGCCAAGAATGACTCTCGATACGCCATTGTTTAAATAAAATGCAACATCTTCTTCTGTCCGAATGCCGCCGCCAATTTGGACATTCACATCCAAGGAGGAAGCAATCGCCAGCACATGCTCGTGATTCACGCGTTTTCCTGCTTTTGCGCCATCTAAATCAACGAGATGTATCCATTTTGCTCCTTCACTTGCAAACAGTCTCGCCATGTCTAACGGTGAATCTCCATAAATGGTTTCTTGGTCATAGTCTCCTTGCACAAGTCGTACACATTTGCCATTTCTCATATCAATTGCTGGATATAATGTAAATTCACTCATTTGCTCACCCTCTGTTCGTTTGCTAATTGAATAAACTGTTTCAGCAGCGCCATTCCTGTTGTACTGCTTTTTTCAGGGTGAAACTGCGTTCCAAACACATTCCCCTTCCCAACAACGGCAGGTACTTGCACACCATAGGGTGCACTTGCCAATAGGTCTTCTGGATTCATGCCGCTCACATAATAAGAGTGAACAAAGTATGCAAATCCTTCTGGCACACCTTCAAACAATGGAGAGGGCTGATGAAATGTGAGCTCATTCCAGCCCATATGAGGTACCTTCAGCCTTTGTCCATCCTGATCACGATCCTTCAAAAGAACAACACGTCCTTTTAAAAGGCCTAACCCTTTTGTTTTTCCTGCTTCTTCACTTTCTTCAAACAACAACTGCATGCCAAGGCAAATGCCAAATAACAGCTTTCCTTCCTGCACGACTTGGTGGATAAACGCCTCAAGTCCTGTCTGTCTTAACAGCTGCATCGCATCACGAAACGAACCGACTCCTGGCAAAATGTACGCATCTGCCTTTTTCAGCTCCTCTGCTTCAGAGGACACGATATAAGACCCTCCTGCTCGTTCCAGTGCTTTTGATACGCTAAATAAATTTCCCATTCCATAGTCGATCACTCCGATCATTAGAGCATCCCCTTTGTCGACGGAATCCCTTTCACACGCGGATCAATGGTGGTTGCTTCATCTAAGGCGCGTGCCATCGCTTTAAAAATGGCTTCAATCATATGGTGGGTATTGGTTCCATAGTGAACGATCACATGCAGATTGATTCGTGCTTCAAGGGCAAATTTCCAAAGAAACTCATGAACCAGCTCCGTATCAAAGGTGCCGACCTTCTGACTAGGGAAATCGGCTCTCATTTCCAAATGAGGACGATTGCTTAAATCAACGACTACTTGAGCAAGTGTTTCATCCATTGGAACAAAACTAGAGCCGTAGCGCTTGATTCCTTTTTTATCACCGAGCGCTTCTTTAAACATCTGCCCAAGCACGATGCCAATATCTTCTGTTGTGTGGTGATCATCGACATCTGTGTCTCCTTTTGCATCTACAGTTAAGTTAAAATGTCCATGCTTTGTGAATAAGTCGAGCATGTGCGTCATAAAAGGGACATCTGTCTGAATATCTGCTTTTCCTTCGCCATCAATCTCTAGCGCTAACGAAATGTTCGTTTCATTTGTCTGTCTCGCTGTTTCCGCCTGTCTCATTTTGATTCCTCCCGCTTTCTCGCTTCAATCGACCTTGCATGTGCTTCAAGCCCTTCTAATCTTGCAAAAGCTGCAATGCTTTCCCTATTTGTTTCAAAGGCTTCTTTGCTATATGAAATGATGCTCGTTTTCTTTTGGAAATCCGTGACGCCAAGCGGACTGGAAAATCTTGCCGTCCCGTTTGTTGGCAGCACATGATTCGGTCCTGCGAAGTAATCCCCTACCGGCTCTGGGCTGTAACGCCCTAAGAAAATTGCTCCAGCATGCTTGATTTGACCAAGTAGTGATTCTGGATATGCCGTCAGTACTTCTAAATGCTCTGGGGCTAACTGGTTCACGATATCCACTGCACGATCTAAGGATTCTGTCACGTAAATGTGGCCATGGTCTTGAATGGATCGTGCTGCGATTGATTTTCTTGGCAAAGTGTCCAGCTGTGCTTGCACCTCTGCTTGCACTCTTTCAGCCAGTACCTTAGATGGTGTCACCAAAATACTAGATGCCAATACATCATGCTCTGCCTGTGAAAGCAAATCAGCTGCCACCTCATGTGCAGCTGCCGTTTCATCTGCTAAGACAGCAATTTCACTTGGGCCCGCAATCATATCAATGTCTACTTGACCAAATACTTCCCGTTTGGCAAGTGCTACATAAATATTTCCTGGACCGGTGATTTTATCAACAGGCTGAATACTTTCTGTTCCATATGCAAGAGCGGCTATCGCCTGAGCACCACCCATTTTGTACATTTCTGAAATGCCCAGCTCCTTCGCAGCTACTAGTACAGCGTCAGACAGACGGCCGTCATTTCCTGGTGGTGTCACAAGGACAATTCGCTCAACGCCGGCAACAAGTGCTGGAATCACATTCATTAAAACAGATGATGGATAGGCGGCAGTTCCGCCTGGGACATATACACCGACCGCATCAAGCGGTGTTACTTTCTGACCAAGCATTGAGCCGTCCTTTTGGTGATAAAACCAAGAGGATGTCAGTTGACGCTCGTGGTATGTTCGAATATTCCGGATCGCCGTTTGAATGATTTGGATCATCTCCTGATCCAAACGTTCGTAGGCCTTTGTCTTTTCATGCTCCGTCACAAGTGGCTGTTCAATTGAGACACCGTCAAATTGCTTCGTAAAAGACCGTACGGCTTCGTCACCATTTTTTCTCACTTCTTCGATAATTCGCTGAACAGCCAATCGTTGCTCTTCCGTTCCTGTATCTAGAGAACGCTTGAGTGAGAGAGTGTCTGTCTCACCTTTTTGTATGTAGGTGATATTCATGATGTTTCCTCCCCTTCTCCTTCGATGATTCTTGCCAGACGCTGCGCCATTTCATCGATTACCGCATCCTTCATTCGATAGCTCACCGGATTGACAATAAAACGTGACGTAATGTCACAAATATGTTCCGTTTCAACAAGTCCATTTTCCTTAAGCGTTTGACCTGTGGAGACAATGTCAACAATTCGATCGGCAAGTCCGATGAGCGGTGCTAATTCAATGGAACCATTCAGCTTAATGATCTCCACCTGCTCACCTTGTTCTCTAAAATAAGAAGAAGCGACATTTGGGTACTTTGTGGCCACACGCGGCGCGACCCCGCCCCAACTGGCTCCCGGCAAGCCCGCTACAGCTAAATGACACTTGCTAATGTTTAAATCGAGCACTTCGTACACATCACGTGCTTCTTCAAGCATGACATCCTTCCCTGCAATGCCCACATCTGCTACACCGTGCTCTACATATGTCGTCACATCCATTGGCTTCGCTAAAATAAAGCGGAGATTTTCTTCCGGCACATCAATGATTAATTTTCTTGAATCTTCGAATTCCTCCGGCAGCTGATATCCAGCCTGTCTTAATAGCCCTGCTGCTTCTTCAAATATCCGCCCCTTCGGCATTGCCATTGTCAACACTTTACCCATTTTACTCCTCCTTTCTAGCGCCGATAAAATAAGTCACTTGCTCAAACGCCTTGGTCATGGCATCGATATTTTCAATACCTGCTAAGTCTTGGAGAACAATCCTTTTGCCCTTTGTCCGCTCTTTTTCTGCAAAAGCAAATGCTTCAAGCCGCTGTTCTTTACTAAAAATCACAGCCTCTTGGGGCTCACTTATTTCTTTTGCGTCGAGCGCCTCAAGAAGACGGTCTAATCGAAGTCCGAATCCTGTAGCGGGTGCGGGTGCATTAAAGTGAGCAAGCAATTGATCATACCTTCCTCCACTTCCGATCACAGACCCAACATGGTCTGCAAATACTTCAAACAAAATCCCAGTATAGTAGCTCATATGACTGACCATACTTAAATCCAAACGGATATATTCTGTACAGCCGTAATCTTCAAGTGTCTCCCACAGCGCCTTTAACTCCGCCAGCACTTCTTTGCCCTCTTGTGACACCACAATTTCTTCAGCCTGCTGGGTCACTTCTTGACCGCCGCGCAGCTCCAAAAGCTGGAGCAGCCTTGTTTTATCGATGGATGAGAGCGGCAATTGTTTGACATGCTGCCTGTATCCCACATAATTCTTTTCATATAAAAATCGGCGCAGTACATTCGCCCGCTCTGTATTCCCTAGTACATCTAAAAACAAGGTCTCAGCCAAAGCCACATGCCCGATCGCAATTTTGAAGGATTGAAGTCCGGCATTTTTTAATGCAAACACGACAAGCGCTATGACTTCAGCATCTGCACTAATCGAGCCATCACCAATCAATTCAATACCGACCTGCTCAAATTCAGAAGGTCTTCCGCCTTCTCTTTCCTGTGCCCGAAACACATTGGCTGCATATCCGACTCGAAGCGGATACGCCTGTTCGTGAAGCTTTGAAGCCGCCACTCTCGCAATCGGTCCCGTCATATCAGGTCTAAGCACAAGGGTTTGACCATTTTGATCAAGAAGCTTAAACAGCTGCGTATCTGTAATCGCCGATTGAACACCGACTGTATCGTAAAATTCAAGCGTTGGCGTTTCCATTAAACGATAACCCCAACCATTCATGACCTCTGTTAAAGAATGCCTGACTCTTTTCTTCGTCTCATACAATCCTGGTAATGAATCTCTCATACCATATGGTTTTTCAAACATGAACATGTTCTTCCGCACCTCCAACTCATTAAAACAAAAAATTCCGAATCCTTTAGTTCGCTAATATGATAATATGCTAACAAAATAAAGTGATTAAATCAATCATTTTTATTTTCCCCTTTTTTTCCTTAATCATTTGTTCATATATTACATTAAAATGACACCTGATCCTTTTTGATCTCTTTACTTTAGGAACATGCTATAATACTTAAAAATATTGAATAACACAGGAGATTACAGTGAAATTCATCCAGACATTAATCTTAACTTTGTTGTGCGCATGTCTTGTTTATTTCGGCTTTATTTACATTTCACAATTCGACCAAGTCAAGAAAACAACATCGCCGCAAGAAGCCAAAGAAAAAGAAAATGATACCGCACTAGCAGCAGAAGAAACACGTTCTACGAAAAAGGCAGAAACGACACATTCTAGTTTAAAAGGAAATAAAAAAGCCATGGACGTCATCCTCTTTAATCAAATGGATGCACCAAAGCTTTATAACGGATGCGAAGTCACGAGCTTAGCCATGATTCTTCATTACAGCGGCTATGAGAAAATAACGAAAAACGCATTGGCAAACGAGATTAAGCGTGTCCCGCTCAATTATGAGAATGGCTTAAAAGGGGACCCTCATGACGGGTTTGTAGGCGATATGGAGAATGGGCCAGGCCTTGGTGTGTACCACGAACCCATTTATCAGCTTGCGAAAAAATATGCAGGTAATCAAGCCGTAGACTTAACTGGTAAGCCAGTCAAAAAGGCCATCTATCAATCACTTGAAAAAGGCTATCCTGTCTGGGTTATTACAACATCAACTTTCGCAAAAACAAATAACATTGAAACATGGAGTACACCAAATGGAAAAATAGATATCAGCTTTAAAATGCATAGCGTCGTCATTACTGGCTATGATAAGGATCACGTCTACTTAAATAACCCATACGGAGAAAAGAATCAAAAAGTCGATCGTGAACAGTTTGAGGATTCTTGGAAACAGATGGGCAGCCAAGCGATTATCATTAAAGCATAAACCCCCGCTATTTAGCGGGGGTTCTTTTCTTATTCAGCTTCAGATACAACCGTAAATCGTTCACCAACATGGACAGCCTGTTCTATTTCATCGACAAGGGCAATGGCGTAGTCAGCATAACTCACATAGCTGTCACCTTTTGAATTGACAATGACATGGTCTTTACCTTTCACATAAGCACCTGTCCGTTTGCCTGCCGGATCAAAGAAGGCAGCTGGACTAAGAAATGTCCATTTTAATCCTTCGGTCTTTTGAAGATCTTTTAAGTTCTCTCCTTGCTGTGAAGCAGTTGCAAAGTATTCCTTTGGAAACTCTGGTGTGTCCATCAGTCTAGTTGTTTTGGCCTCATCTACAAATAAACTTCCAGCACCTCCCACAACGATTAAACGCGTTTCTGGTGTCTCTTTCAAGAGATGAATGAGTTTTTTCCCTGCTTCTACATGAAGGTGCTCTTGTCCTGCTGGCGCACCAAATGCGTTTACGATCACATCAAAACCTTTGGCGTCTCCTGCCTCTAAGTGAAAAACATCCTTTTCTAAAACAGCTGCTGATGAATTAGTCACTTTTTGTGCATCTCGAACAATTGCCGTTACTTCGTGCCCTCTCGATTGAGCTTCTTTTAAAATGTGTTGTCCTGCTTTACCTGTTGCACCAATGATTCCAATGTTCATGTAAATTCCTCCTACAATATATTGTTATTTTGATCACTTAAGATGTAACCATGATAGTTACAACAGAGGTAAAAAAAATTGAATAGATCATCCAATTTTTTTGATTAAAACCTGCGTTAGTTCACTTAATTTGATCTCAGCAAGCACTTGCTCCATCGCTCTTTGAGCACGGCACAAAATTAATTCTAATACAGCTTGAATATTTGCACCGATCGGACAGTCAGGATTTGGGCTTTCATGAATTTGAAACAACTCTCCCTCATCCACAACTTCAACCGCCTTATACACATCGAGCAGTGTCATGTCATCTTCACTGCGATTCAATTGAGAACCGCCTTTGCCAAGACTCGTTGAGATTAGGCCTGCTTTTTTGAGCTTACTCATGATACGGCGAATCACCACTGGATTTGTATTGACACTTCCTGCGATATCCTCCGATGTCTGTAATGATCCTTTTTCAAGTGAAAGCAAGGCCAGAATATGGACAGCGACAGTAAATCTGCTGCTGATTTTCATGTTTTCTCACCTCTGTTGTAATCATTATAGTTACACCATGTTACAATGTCAACAAAAAAGTCTGCCGAGCTACTCAGCAGACATAGATTGACGTGCTTCGATTTCCTCTTTCGTATAAATCATCCGCATTGGGTTACCTCCAACAAAGGAGCCTGCCGGAACATCTTTGTTCACAAGAGTTCCCGCCGAAACAATCGCACCATCACCAATTGTCACTCCAGGTAGAATCGTTGAATTTGCCCCAATTAAGACTTCATCACCAATATAGACTTCCCCAAGCCTATACTCTTTAATCAAATACTCATGGGACAAAATGGTCGTGTTATAACCAATCACACTATTTCGACCGACAGTGATTTTCTCAGGAAACATGAGATCGACCATCACCATTAAAGCAAACGCCGTATCCTCCCCGACTTTCATCCGAAGGAAGGTGCGATAAATCCAATTTTTCATTCCCATAAAAGGCGTATAACGCGCCAGTTGAATAAAGATAAAGTTTTTCACAACCTTGAGAAAGGGGACCGTCCGATAGACTTGTCTAAGCGAATTGACCCCTTTGACAGGATAACGATCTGTTTTTCTCAACTTAATCAGCTCCAACAATCGCCAAGAGATCACTCATTTTCTGCAGCATATAATCTGGGCGATGCTTTAACAGGGCTTCTTCTCCCTTAATAGACCAAGCAACACCTGCTGTTTTCGTCCCTGCCGCTTGACCAGATAAAATGTCGTGATAATTATCACCAACCATGATCGCCTCATGCGGATCGCTGCCGAGCTTGGATAATGCCAGTTGAACTGGTTCTGGATGCGGCTTTTCATTTTGTACATCATCAAGTGTGACAATGACCTCAAAAAATGGCTCCAATCCAGTCAGCTTTAATCCCATTAAGACCGTATCACGGATTTTTGTTGTCACAATTCCGAGCTTAAATCCCTGATCCTGAAGAATTTTCAACGTGTCTAACACCGTCTCATACTCCGTCACAAGCAGATCATGCTGTTCATGATTAAACGTTCGATACATCTGGATCATATCATTTGTCAGATTCGGATCCATTGCAGAGAATGTATCAAATAATGATGGACCAATGAAATGAAGGATATTCTCTCGGCTGTATTGACCAGGGTAATAATGATCAAGCGTATGCTGAAATGAAGCAATAATTAATTCATTTGTATTGATTAATGTGCCATCTAAATCAAATAGCACTGTGTTAATAGTTGATTGGTTCATATAGCTTCCTTTCTAACAGCTGCATGTTCCCGCCTCCGCCAAATATAGCTGATGGCAGCTGTCAATAAAATAGCAGAAATAAGGCGAATAAGAAGAAGCGGCCAGACTGGAATACCTAATGGAATGAAAATCAGTGTATCTTCGACCACCGCATGGCACGCCACAAGGAAAATGAAAGCAAGGGTTAAATCCTTTTTGCTGACACCATCCTCTTCCACTGCCTTCATCATGACACCTGCCCCGTAGGCAAGACCAATGGTTAAACCAGCCACCATCGTCATAGACGTATTTTCTTTCATTCCAAGCATTCTCGTAAAAGGAGACAGCCACTTAGACAGCGTATGGAGCCACCCTAAGTCTCTCATGAATTGAATGATGATCATGAGAGGAATGACAATACAAGCCAGCTGCAGCACACCAAGAACAGCTTTCTGTAAAGCAAGAAGTACGATCATATACCAGCTAGAAGGCACATCAGCCGACTGAGCAGCTGTCAGCAAACCATATTGCGCCGGCTCCTCGCCTCCCTGCCAAACGAGGTGAATGACAATTGCTGACACGACGGCAAGACTGATTCTGACCAGCAAAATGACAGACACCCGCAGCCCAACCTTCGCCGCCACTGTTGATTCGATGATCAAGTTGTGACAAAAGGAGAGCATGACCGCTAAAATGAACACTTCCTTCACAGGCAGCTCTAATGTCAAGATGGCTGCAATACCCGCATACAAGTTCAGCATATTTCCTAAAACAAGCGGAATGGCCGCTTCCCCTGAAAGACCAAACAGGCCCATAAAAGGACGGATGAATTGTATCATCCAATCCATCACAGGTGTATGCTGCAAGATACTAACGAGAATGGTAACCGGAAAAATGACTTTTCCAAGTGTCCAAGTTGTCGATAACCCTGCTTTCAAGCCGTTTTTCCATGTCTCCCCCATCTCTTATCCCCCTTGCTTAATTTGATGAGTTGTTCTCTTTATACGGTATAGATGCATATCCCTTGATTCTTCTAAACACAATCAGCAAAACAGCCACTGCAAATATGGCAATTGAAATCATCTGTGCAATTCGAAGATGCTCGGTCAGCATTAAGCTGTCTGTTCTCATTCCTTCAATGAAGAAACGACCGATTGAATACCAGATTAAATACGACAAGAACATTTCCCCTCGACGCAATGATGTTCTACGTAATAAGATTAAGATCAAAACGCCTGCGATATTCCATAATGATTCATATAAGAACGTAGGGTGATAGTAGGTCCCGTCAATGTACATCTGATTAATAATAAACTCAGGTAGGTGCAAATTTTCTAAAAAGGCTCTTGAAACAGCCTCACCATGCGCTTCCTGATTAATAAAGTTCCCCCAGCGCCCGATGGCTTGCCCTAGTAAAATACTAGGCGCTGCGACATCGGCGATTTTCCAAAAGGACACCTTTCTCACTTTAGTAAAGACAATCGCTGTCAGCACCGCCCCTATCAGTCCGCCATGTATGGCAATTCCGCCATTCCAAATCTTGATGATTTCATTTGGGTGTTGCTGATAATAATCCCACTCAAAAGATACATAATAAATTCGTGCACAAATAATGGCGATAGGAATGGCAAATAAGATGAGATCAATAAACATATCTTTATTGATGCCTCTTTTTTCACACTCCCTTAATGCGAGCCAGAGTCCAAGCAGGGCTCCGACCCCAATAATCACACCATACCAATGAACCGAAATAGGTCCGAGCTGAAAAGCAATCGGATCAATTGGTTGAATTGCTTCATTCATATAGACAGCTCCTATTCATCCTGGCCATTGTCTTCAATGACATCGGCAAGTTTACTTGTAAATTGTTCTGCTGCATTATGTCCCATTCGTTTCAACCTGAAGTTCATTGCAGCTACCTCGATGATGACCGCTAAATTTCGTCCCGGACGTACAGGAATGGTCAGCTTTGGTACATCTGTATCGATGATCCGCATTTTTTCTTCCTCAAGCCCTAAACGGTCATACTGTTTGCCTTGTTCCCAAAGCTCAAGGTTCATGACAATCGTAATTCTCTTATAGCTTCTGACAGCGCCCGCTCCAAATAAGGTCATCACATTAATAATGCCTAATCCGCGGATTTCTAAAAGGTGCTCAATCAGCTCTGGTGCGCTTCCAACTAACGTATCCTGATCCTCTTGCCGGATTTCTACGCAATCGTCAGCAACCAGCCTGTGTCCTCTTTTCACTAATTCTAAAGCCGTTTCACTTTTTCCTACGCCACTTTTTCCAATTAACAGCACACCTACACCATATACGTCTACGAGTACACCATGAATCGCAGTCGTTGGTGCAAGCTTGCTTTCTAAAAAGTTCGTCAATCGACTCGAAAGTCTTGTCGTTTTTAAGCTTGAGCGTAAAACCGGCACTCCATTTTCATTTGAAGCTTCGATCAATTCCTTTGGCACTTCACGATCTCGTGACAAAATGACAGCAGGGGTAATATCTGTACAAAGAGACATCATTCTCTGCTTTCGTTCGCGTTCTGGGAGCTGTTCAAAAAAAGAAAGCTCTGTCTTCCCTAAAAGTTGAACTCTTTCTTTTGGGTAATATGTAAAATATCCAGCCATTTCAATACCTGGTCTGGAAAGATCACTGATTGTAATGGGACGATTAATCCCTTCTTCCCCACTTACCAGTTCAAGATGAAATTGTTCCATTATGTCCTTCGTACGAACTTTCGGCACGCTTCTTCCTCCTTTTATCACAGGCGTTTCAGAAATACAGCTCTATTTTATCACTTTCAATGATGAACCCAAAACAGTATTTTATCCTGATCTGTTTCATCACTTTTACTGGTATAGACAACTATACTTAAAAAAGGTAAACTAAATGAAACGACGAGAATAAGGGGGCACAAACATGAGCAGTTCATTATTGCTCTCCAATATTCATATTGTGACAAAGACAGAAATCATTAAAAATGGTTTTGTCGGTTTACGCGATGGCAAGATCGACTATATTTCAACATCACCGCCGACAGGAAATTATGAAAAAGTATATATTTCCCGGGAAAACTTTTATTTACTCCCCGGAATGATTGATATTCACATCCATGGGGGATATGGTGCAGATATGATGGATGCGACACCAGAAGCCATGAATACACTTGCTGATCACTTACCCGCAGAAGGAACGACAAGCTTTTTAGCAACAACCATTACACAAAACCATCAAGAGATTGAGCAAGCACTTAAAAATGTCGCACAGTGGAGACCCTATAATGAAAAGCAGACAGGAAGTCAGGCACAATGTTTAGGCATTCATCTAGAAGGTCCTTTTATTTCTAAAGATAAAGCTGGGGCACAGCCTGCTCAATGGATTACACAGGCTAACCTTCCTCTTTTTGAGAAGTGGCTGAGTGCATCTGATCAGCTGATTCAAATTGTCACTTTTGCACCTGAGGAAGATGATGATTTTGCATTTCTTTCCCTGTTAAAAGAAAAAAACATCATCCCTTCTATTGGACATACAAATGCTCCTCATGACATGATTGAACTAGCAGCAAAGCACGGTGCGCGTCATGTCACGCATCTTTATAATGCGATGAGTTCATTTCAGCATCGTGAGCCAAATGTTGCAGGGGCTGCGCTTACAAACGAAAAGCTTTTAACTGAGCTGATTACAGATGGCATTCATTCACATCCTCTTTCCGTAAAGCTTGCGTATTTGGCAAAGGGAAGTGAACGTTTGATCATGATTACAGACTCAATGCGTGCAAAAGGACTTGGAGAGGGAACCTACGAATTTGGCGGACAGACTGTGACAGTCAGCGGTGAAAAAGCATTGCTAGCAGATGGAACACTTGCAGGATCGATTTTACAAATGAAAGATGGGGTCAAACGTATGAGACAGATCACACAATGTGGATGGACAGAAATTGCTCAAATGACCTCAACAAATGCAGCCACTCAGCTCGGGATCGATCATCAGCTCGGTTCGATCGAAGTTGGAAAACTGGCAGACTTGGTCATTTGGGATGAATCTGGCGAACTCATGATGACGATCTGCCATGGACAAATCGTTTATGAAAAAAAGGAGGCCACACACTGATGAACATCATCGAATTTGCAGATAAAGATCAATTAGGAAAAGCAGCAGCTGCTTTCATTGCACGTACCATTGAATCAAAAACAGATGCGGTTCTCGGTCTGGCAACTGGCGGTACACCAATTGACACTTATAAAGAGTTAATTCAGTTGCATCAAACAGAACAATTGTCTTTCAAACAAGCAAGAACAGTGAATCTGGATGAGTACGTGGGAATTGATCCAAATCATGAAAATAGTTATATGACTTACATGAAGCGTCATTTATTCGACCATATTGATCTCCCATCAGATCAATATTTCCTCCCCAATGGTGCTGCTTCTCACTTGAAAGAAGAGTGCTTAAGGTATGATCAGCTTATTGAAGATTTAGGGGGAATTGATCTTCAGCTACTTGGCATCGGACAAAATGGACATATCGGGTTTAATGAACCTGGTACTCCCTTCGACTCAAAGACGCATGTCGTCCAATTAGATGAACACACTCGCCAAGCCAATGCAAGATACTTTTCTTCTATTGATGAAGTCCCAACACATGCCATTACAATGGGAATTGCAAGCATTCTTTCAAGTAAAAAAATTCTCCTTCTCGCATCAGGAAAATCAAAAGCGGACGTGATACAATATTTAGAACGAACAGAGATTCACCCAGACTTCCCTGCATCTGCTCTGAAACTTCATGAAGATGTGACGATTTTTATTGATCGAGAAGCTGGTTCACTACGCTAAACACGAGAGGATTTTCACATGTTTATTGATAAGCAGTCACCTATCCCCATGTACCATCAGATTATGGAGAACTTGAAAAAGCAGATTGAGGATGGAACGTTAGCACCTGATACACTCATTCCTTCTGAAAGAGAATATGCCGAACGCTTTGGTATTAGCCGAATGACTGTCAGACAAGCCTTATCGAACCTTGTGAACGAAGGATATTTATACCGGCAAAAAGGAAAAGGAACATTTGTTAGCCGAAAGAAATTTGAACAACCGCTTCAAGGCTTAACAAGCTTTACAGAAGATATGCGTCAACGTGGGCTCAAAGCTTCAAGTCAGTTGATTGATTTCAAAAAAGTCGCATGCCCAGAGCATTTGCTGCAATCATTACAGCTGTCGAACAGTGAAGATGTCTATGAATTAAAACGAATCCGCCTTGCAAACGATGAACCAATGGCTATTGAAACGAGTTATATACCTGAAAAATTTGCTGGCGAGCTCACAAAGGACCATTTAACTGGATCTTTATATGAATATATAGAAACGAACACAGGTCTAACCATTGCCCATGCCAAGCAGGAGCTTGAAGCCAATGTTGCTTCAAAGGAAGAAGTTGACCTGCTGTCTATTTCATCAGGGGACCCTGTCCTCTCCATTGTAAGAACAACTTATTTTCAAAATGACCTTCCATTCGAGTATGTCATGTCCGTTTATAGAGGGGATCGATACAAACTCACTCACACAATGGAAAGATAAAACTGTGCTCCTGAAAGCACAGTTCAGCGTGTAGACAAACCCTCGCATTCGGTGTCAGTCCTGCGTGCCGGTGCTCACGAATGCCAAATTCGCTCCGCGCCGGTACTCGTCCTTCCTAGACTTCAAAGGTTTTCTATCACGCTGAAAAGAAGACAAAGGGCTAAAATCAAGTTCATTTTAGCCCTTTGTCAACAATCTGAACTGTGCTCCTGAAAGCACAGTTTTTTTATTTCCTAAGAAATGTTGATTGATCATCATTTTTTGTATGAATTTTCCATATAGGCGAAATCGCTTTCCCTTCGAAACGGTCTTTTGCGACAGTGTACCAATAATATTCTTGATTTGGCTTTAATCCTTTCCATTCAAAGCTTGCTTTTTTACCACTTTTCACACCTTTGACTTCTCCAAGAAGAACGTTTGTGTAGACATTCAATTCAAAATAATTGGTTTTAACGGATTTCATTTTAGGTGTCAAATCCACATCAATTGAAAATTCATCTTGATCTCCATACGTTTTTGGATCATAGAAATGTTCTTGATTCAAGTAGGGTGAGTATGTGGTGAAATGAAGCTGATTTTTTTCTTGATCCGCAGTGATCAGCCGCATAAAACCTTGACCGCCTTCAGGACCTGACTGGTAATCTGCAAGGATTTGATATACTTTCCTGTCTGCTTTTCCATCATGATCATCGTCAATCTCATCTACTTTTCGGCTGGCTCCGTGGTAGTGGCCGCTAAATACTGCAACAATATTCGGGTGACGCTTTACCACTTGATGGAAGATCAAATCTCCAATCGGACTTCGATTGCCGCTTACTAACAAATACTCATGGAAATTTAAAATGACAATTCGATCTGGATGTTCAGAAATGACTCGATTTAACCAGTCAATCTCATTTTGCTTGATCCCCCAGCCCATATACACCATCATATAATCATTGCCACCAGCAGAGATAAGATCATAATGACCTCGATTGTTTTGATAGGATTCACCGTAATACGGCTTGTCTTCAAAGCGTTTCTCTCCAAAATATCTCCCATATTCCCTATAATGGCCGTCTTTGTGCCTGACATCATGATTACCAGCTAATACACCGTAAGGAATCTGATGCTGATCTAACACACGCATAAATGTATCGGCACGATTCCATTGCTTATCCTTTGAATCATCCACAATATCACCTGTATGGAACACATATTGAATATTTAATGGGCCCCTTTGGTCTCTGATCCACTCGACCATTTTTTTGAAGATATGAGGATAACTTCTGGCATAATATTGAGTATCAGACATCCACACCATCTTATAAGGCTTTAACGTCTTACTGATTTCATCTTGTACAAGTAAATCAAATGTTTGATTTTTCATATACTGTCTGACTGACAGCAGCCCTTTCAGGTAAAATTCCTTTTCATCCTTGGCAAAGTGATGAGTGATTTTATCCCACTTTTCTTGCTGATGATTCCAAGCGTACATCGTTACCTTTCTCCCTGATAATGAGCTTCCTTTCCATACAGCTTCGACAACATCCTTTTCACGTACATCGTGATGAACCTTGATTTGAAAGCGATGATAAGGAAAATGCTGTAGATCTTTCGTTTCCACTGATTTACCATCAGCAAATGCAATGCGATTTCTTTCTCGATCAGAAAAAATCATTTCCCCTGTTTCATTTAAATGTTTTGGCGGCTCTGTTTCCGCTGCATATTTGAAAATCTTCATGGACGGATGCAGCGATGTATATTGATAGGCACGATAAAAGGAGTAATCTAACTGATCATTAGTAGGATCATTGGTTAGCACTGTTTGCTTAGATGATTCCATTTTTGTCCTATCTGACACTCTCTCTGGCGTCTCAGGGTGTTCATGTACCGTCTTAAAAACCTTTTTCAAAGTTGATTTGTTTCCAGCGGCATCTTTTGCTTTTACCTTCAATGTGTGCTCCCCAGGTTCTAATTCGCTAGAGGACGTCTGATAAGGCAAAGAGATCCGTTTTCCATCTAAATATGCCTTCATCTCCACTATGTCACTCCAACGATCCGTCACCTTTGCCTTTAACGTGAAGACGCCTTTATATTGGTCATTTGCCTGTATATTACTCTTGATTTTCGGACCCGTGTTATCGACTTTCACACGTACAGATTGAGATTCGTCTGCGGTTTTAGCCTGAACAAAGTGTACTCCTTCTTTCAGCCTTCTTGTATCCCATTGAATATAGCTTGAAGCATATGCTTGCTTCGGGATTTGAAACTGAAATGCTCTTACCTTCTTAGCGCTGCCACCATCGCCCATCTTCCATTCCTCTTGCCGGCCCGCATTTAGAGGCATAATTTGAGTTCCATTCGATAAAATCATCTGGACATTTTTCAATTCAAAATCATCGTGATTTTCTCTAGGAAATCGGTCAAACGGAGATGACTTCGTCCCAGCATGGAATGATATCGTTTGTGGACCTGCCTTTTCTAAGTGTTTTTCTGGTATTGGTATTGTATAGGTGCGATACACTTTTGTCGAATCATCAAAAATGGAAAGTAAGTGCTTACCTATCGACACACCATTCTTAAAATATAAATTTGTCCCTTTGACATCAAAAGTAAGATATGGATCTGCTTCAAGTGCAGGAAATACTTGTCGAATCGGTTTTCCATCTATCATTAATTGTATGCTTTTTTTCTGATCTGCTGTTGCTTTTAAGTTAAATACGCCGGAAACCGTAGCTCCTTCGTCTACATTCAATCGTAGTCCGTGAGCTTTGCTTACCTGTTCCACATCAATTGTTTTTTTCATTGTCATTGCTTGATTTTCGCCGTCAGACGCTTCAATCTGATATTCCAATCGATCTTTACCGATAAGCTCAGGTGAATAAATAATATAGTGAAACAGCCGATCATTATGATCCTTTTGAAGTAGCACCTCTTTAAAATCTTCATGAAGATTGGTTCGATATCGCAATTTGACCGTTTTGACGGACTGATCATCCTGCACATCTGCTTTCATTTCAATGCCTTCAGTTGGTTTTATCGGTTGATTGTCTGTCATATCTTCGATCACAGGTTTATGAACATCTTGTGATATTTCTTTTTTTTCAGTTGGAATTTGTGCTTTTAACACTTTTCCAGGTGTTGGCTTTTCCTCCACTTTCGAGATCAGTTTCATTTGTGTCGTACCATCCATTGGATACTTGAACAGTAACGATCTGTGCTCGCTAAACAATGAAGGCTTTAAACGATAGGATGCCGACGATACCTCTTCTCCTATATTTGTTGTGATAGAAACAAGACGAGATTTAGAATTGGACAATCCTTTACTCTCAATGACCGATAGATGCTCGCCCTCTTTTAAATGACTTTTGTACATCGCATTAAAGTCCGCTACCGTTAAATGCTCCTGCCCTTTTTTTCTAAGCCAAAATACGTACGGTTTTCCAGGAGAAATGGTGATAGGACTTGTGTGGAATGAATATATATCATCCATCTCCACGCCTTGTGCTGGATTGCGATAGCGAAGCTGGTAATGTCGAAGTGAAATGGGTGCATGTGTTGTGTTATACACCTCGATGAATTCAAAAGCATCCTTGCCTTTGCGGTTTTTTGAATTCACGACGATTTCTGTCATCAATAGATCAGGAATTTGTGAGAGATCCTCTTCAAATCCGTTTAAGTGAACTGCTTGTTCAGTTGTTTTGATGACAGACTTCTGCGTCAGGAATTCTGTATAGTAATGAACTGTTGGATTCCACAATTGATCTGTCGGGATTTTCGCTGTAAATTCTGGTTTCATCCCCGGCAACCGTTCCATTGGGACCAATCGATATCCCAGTTCATCACTCTGTTTATAGTACAAGTTTGCAGACAAAATTTGCTCTGACTGACTAATAGATGCCCGAAATTGAAGATCACGGTTTTTTCCTTGAACCGGACGGACATCTACTTGAAATTGATCAAAGATAAAAGGTGAAAAGGGCTTATTTCGTATGTTCACTTGTGTTTGTGTCAAAGATCCTGCTGAAGCAGGCTGACTGACACAAAAAAGAATACTCAAAAAAAGCAAAAGAATGATTTGTCTGCTCACATTCACCATCGTGCACCGCCTCCCTTCGGATATTGTGTCTCCTGAAGACGGTTTTTATGACAGATGAAACGGGGAAACGATATAAATTCACACAAAAAAACCGTTAGCTTTTTTTCGCTAACGGTTCCACGATTCCTTTTTGTATGAGCAGATGGAAAATGGATAAAATGACAGCCATCCAAATGGCCGTTCCAAACCCATCAATGTTAAAACTATCTCCCATAAAGCTTGAGGTCATCATCAGTGTGATGGCATTAATGACAAAGAGGAACAATCCTAGTGAAAGTACTGTCACTGGCAGCGTTAAAATGATCAAAAACGGCTTCACTAAAATATTGAGCAAGGACAAAATGATACTTGCTACAATCGCTGCGCCAAAACCTTCAATATACACACTACCGAGGCCTGGCAGAATGCCTGAATCAAAATATCCAGCAATGACGATTAAAAGTAATGCATTGACGAAAATACTAACGATCCATCTAAACATTTAGTTAGTGCCTTCTTCCGGAACAACAAAATACCAGATGAAGTAGATCAAGAATATCGGCATAAATGCTGTCATAAATCCGATGATCACCGTTAAAATGCGAAGCAGGGATGCATCGACACTTAAGTATTCAGCAAGTCCACCAACAACACCCGCTATTTTTTTATCTGTCGCTGAACGATAAAGCTTCTTCATGTAGAATCACTCCTTGTCTGATTGGTGCTTTACTTGGATTGAGCCTGTTTTTGTTTCTGCAAAAATGGATATACTGTGCTCCGCCTGTTGATTGGCTTTGATCATTTTCTCTTTTTGCAGCGTTTCATTTTTCTCTTTAATCATATTTGCATCAAGCAGTTCATGAGAAATCGATCCGAGATTGCTTTTCAGCTCCGCAGTCACTGCACAAGCACGCGGAATTTGAACATCCACACTGCCTGTTGTCGTTTTTGCATAGACCGAACGGCATTTCTCATCTGACAGCTGAACAACAATGTTGCCATTAAAGCTCTGTGCGTCTATTGATTCACTTTTCCCACGCAGGTCAATGAGCCCATTAATGGTTTCTACTTCAATCATATCACACTCGTGATCAGCCAGTTTGATTTGTCCATTTGCTGTTTCAATTCCGACTTTTTCCGCTTGTAAAGAGGCAAAAGAGACGACGCCATTTGTTGTTTTTGCAGCCAGTTCTTTTGTCTTTAGCTTTTCCCCGCGAATCGGTCCATTAAACAGTTTGACTTTGATCTTATCGTATTGGATACGTGGTACATACAGGGTGACATTGACCTTCATTGTCTTCTTTTCAGTTCGGATAAAAAATTTGTCCCCTTCAAGCCCACAATCCAGATGTTGAAGAAATTGCTGTCTGGCCTGCTCTCCATCCTCTGCACGGTAAATTTTCGCATGACACTCTGCCCGAACATCCCCATCATCCCAAGGCATCAAATTGAGACTGCCGTTTGCCAATTGAATATCTAAATGGGACAGTGCCGCGTCTTTGAATTGAAAAATGTGTTCAACGTCGACGGACTGTCCAAAGTTCAAATCAAGATCTACATCTTTGACCTTTTTCACCGCCGAATCTAACCATCCAAACAGCTTTGCACCGAGGTTTTCAGTACCAGTTCCTTTATTCTCTGTGCCAGCTTTTTCTTCATGAAAGGTATGATCAGCCGTTGATTTCTCTAGTGAAACAGACTGATTTTCTTCTAGTTTTTCAAGCAACGTAATCGCTTCTTTTGCAGATAATGTCCCGTCTTCTACTAATTTTAAAATGCGTTCTTTTTCATTCATACAAAGCCCTCCTACGATTTAATGGATTGAAGCACTTTAATACCTTGAATGATATTCCAAATGACAGAGATCAAAAAGCCAATGGCGACTAAAAAGGACAAGATAAGTACGGTGAACACTGGAACGAGTGAGTCGCTTGCCTGTGTCGTCAATAAAAAGGGGATAGCTCCAAAAACCAGCAGCACACACGCTGCGACTGGCAAAACATGTGACCACAATGCACGCAGCGAATGCCGTTTCGTTTCCTTTTGATCCACTACAAAATATGCCACGATCGGTACAATAAACGGCATGAAAAATACACTAAAATAACAAATAGATGCAATGATCGACTGATCTCTGTTCATATATATTCGCTCCTTCATGATGAAAATTCCTTTCTAACTCATACGTTTATGGCGTATAAAAAGTTTCAAACTCATTCGATTTACATATGACCTTAGACACAAATTATTTCTTTTTGCACCTAAGTGTAGATTCTTCATGATTTACCCTTTAAAATATGTTGAAAAGATGGTGATTATCATTATAGGGGGTAATTATTTTGACAGATCATCATAATGCAAACCACACGGCACAAACGCTTTTAGACCTAATACAGAAACAGAAAAGCATGAACAGCGATATGATCAAGGAGCTAGAGGCCATTCATCCGTCTCATCCGAAATATGGTGATATCCGTTATTTAAAAGTACTGCTCGATAGCAGCAGCACTCATATTTTAAAGGATTTAACGCACCTCAGTAACTTAATGCCAAAGGAAGATGTGCAATAAAAGGAAAACCCCTCTTTCCGAGGGGTTTCAGCGTGTAGACAAACCCTCGCATTCGGTGTCAGTCCTGCGTGCCGGTGCTCACGAATGTCAAATTCACTCCGCGCCGGTACTCGTCCTTCCTAGAATTCAAAGGTTTTCTATCACGCTGAAAAGAAGACAAAGGGCTAAAATAAAGTACATTTTAGCCCTTTGTCAACAATCTGAAACCCCTCTTTCCGAGGGGTTTTTCTTTATGAAGACGTCACACTTTCTGTTTCTTTGACTAACTGTTTCATTCGCTCACGATCACGCTCTAAAATCGGTTTTAAGTAACGACCGGTGTAAGAAGCTTCTTCTTTAGCAATGTGTTCAGGTGTTCCTGAAGCAATAATCGTTCCTCCACCAGCACCGCCTTCTGGTCCTAGATCAACAAGGTAATCGGCAGCCTTAATAATATCAAGGTTGTGCTCAATGACCAATACTGTATCCCCGTTTTCGACCAAGCGCTGGAGCACTTTTAACAACCTAGCAATATCATCCACATGAAGACCCGTCGTCGGTTCGTCTAAAATATACAAGGATCTTCCGTTTGAACGGCGGTGAAGCTCAGATGCCAATTTCACGCGCTGCGCCTCTCCACCAGACAATGTCGTGGCAGGCTGCCCAAGTGTAATGTATCCTAATCCAACATCAAAGATCGTTTGCAGCTTCCGCTTAATTTTCGGGATATTCTCGAAAAATTGAAGTGCGTCCTCTACCGTCATTTCAAGAACATCGGAAATGTTTTTCCCTTTATACGTGACCTCTAGCGTCTCACGGTTATAACGTTTCCCATGACACACTTCACAAGGCACATAAACATCAGGTAAAAAATGCATTTCAATTTTAATAATGCCATCTCCACGACATGCTTCGCAGCGTCCACCTTTCACGTTAAAGCTGAATCGCCCTTTTTTATAGCCTCGTACCTTTGCTTCATTGGTTTGCGCAAAAACATCCCGCACGTCATCAAATACACCTGTATACGTAGCCGGATTGGATCTTGGCGTACGGCCAATTGGAGATTGATCAATATCAATGACTTTGTCTAAGTGATCCATTCCTTTGATTTCTTTGTGCTGTCCTGGCTTCGCTTTTGCTCTGTGTAGTTTTTGGGCAAGGGATTTCAATAAAATTTCATTCACAAGTGTACTTTTCCCTGAGCCTGACACACCCGTCACAGCAGTAAAGACACCTAAAGGAAACTTCGCATTCACGTTTTTAAGGTTGTTTTCTTTTGCCCCTTTAATTTCAATGAAGCGGCCGTCAGGCTTTCTTCTCTCAATCGGAAGCGGGATAAATTTGTCACCAGATAAATATTGCCCAGTCAACGATTTTGGGTCCTTCATGACTTCTTCTGGCGTTCCAGCTGAAATCACTTCTCCTCCATGTACCCCTGCTCCTGGTCCAATATCAATGAGATAATCAGCGGCAAGCATCGTATCTTCATCATGTTCTACGACAATCAGTGTGTTTCCGATATCACGCATGTTTTTCAATGTCCCAATCAACCGGTCATTATCCCGTTGGTGCAGACCAATCGATGGTTCATCTAAAATATAAAGAACGCCTGTCAGTCTTGATCCGATTTGTGTCGCCAAACGAATCCGCTGCGCCTCCCCGCCTGATAATGTGCCAGCAGACCGGCTTAATGTCAGATAATCTAACCCCACATTATTTAAGAAGGATAAGCGCTCTTTGATTTCACGTAAAATAAGCTGGGCAATCTGCAAATCTTTCTCAGACAACTCAATTTTCTCATAGAAATCAAGGGCATCAGATACAGACAAATCGGTCATTTCTCCAATATGTTTGCCATTGATGAGAACCGCAAGCGTTTCTTTTTTCAGGCGATATCCTTTACAGGTCGGGCATGGCTGATTGGCCATATATTTTTCCATTTGCTCCCGAATATAATCGGAGCTCGTTTCCTTATAACGCCGTTCAATGTTACGAAGCACACCTTCAAACTCAATTTCATTTTCACGTACCTGGCCAAAATCATTTTCATATTTAAAATAAATCAGCTCAGAGCCGCTGCCATATAAAATTTTATCAAATAAATGCGGCGGGATATCTTTTACCGGAATGTCCATGTCAATTCCATAGTGTGTACATACCGCCTCAAGAAGCTGCGGGTAATATTGTGAGCTTTGAGGCTCCCATGGGACAATGGCATGCTGACGTAAAGTCAAATCCTTATTAGGAATCACAAGCTCTGGATCTACTTCTAGTTTAGAACCAAGCCCATCACAGCTTGGGCAGGCACCGAAAGGACTATTAAACGAGAACATTCTTGGCTCAAGTTCCCCAATAGAGAATCCGCAGTGCGGACAAGCATGATGCTCACTAAATAACAGCTCCTCTTGTCCAATCACATCAATCATCACGCGGCCTTCACCAAGTCGAAGTGCCGTTTCAAGAGAATCAGACAACCGTGCAGCCACACCTTCTTTTACGACAATTCGATCAATCACCACTTCAATGGAATGCTTTTTATTCTTTTCAAGCTCGATCTCTTCTGACAGGTCCTCCATCTCGCCATCAACTCTGACTCGAACGTAGCCCTGCTTCCGAATTTGATCAAGTACTTTCACGTGTGTTCCCTTACGTCCAGATACGATCGGAGCAAGCACTTGTAGTTTCGTTCGTTCTGGATACTCTAAAATGCGGTCTGTCATTTGCTCAATCGTCTGTGAGGTAATTTCGATTCCATGAATAGGACAAATCGGTTTTCCGACTCGAGCATATAATAGACGCAAGTAATCATAAATTTCTGTAACAGTCCCAACGGTTGATCGAGGGTTCCTGCTTGTCGTTTTCTGGTCAATACTAATCGCTGGAGAAAGCCCTTCAATCGCATCTACATCTGGTTTGTCCATTTGACCGAGAAATTGACGTGCATAGGCTGACAGTGATTCAACATACCTACGCTGACCTTCTGCATAAATGGTATCGAAGGCAAGCGACGATTTTCCCGAACCAGATAAACCCGTAATGACCACTAGCTGATCGCGCGGGATATTGACATCAATATTTTTAAGGTTGTGGGCTCTTGCCCCTTTCACCTCTATTCGTTCCATAGCCATCAGGCATTCATCCTTCCGCTTTTAGCTCTAGCAATAGATCTCTTAATTCTGCTGCTTTTTCAAAATCAAGCGCTTTTGCTGCATCTTTCATTTCCATCTCGATGTTTTCGATCACTTTTTCTCGTTCTTTTTTGCTCATTTTTGACAACTTTGGTGCTGCTTTTGTTTCGTATTCCTCCGAATCCTCATGTACTTTTGTTGCCTTGATCACATCTCGAATCTTCTTATGGATCGTTTGCGGAGTGATACCAAATTTCTCATTATACGCTTCTTGCTGCTCACGTCTCCGCTTTGTTTCTTGTATGGCAATGTCCATTGATTTCGTCATATTGTCTGCATACATAATAACCCGGCCTTCTGCATTCCTTGCAGCACGGCCAATCGTCTGGATGAGGGATCTTTCTGAACGTAAAAAGCCTTCTTTATCCGCATCTAAAATCGTCACGAGGGACACCTCTGGAATATCCAAACCTTCTCGAAGAAGGTTGATCCCAACAAGCACATCATATTTTCCGAGACGTAAATCACGAATAATCTCAATCCGCTCTAGTGTCTTAATTTCTGAGTGCAGATAATTGACCTTGATTCCGATTTCTTTCAGATAATCTGTCAGATCCTCAGACATTTTCTTCGTTAAAGTCGTCACAAGCACACGCTCATTTTTCTCAACCCTTGCATGAATTTCCCCAATTAAGTCATCGATTTGTCCTTCAATCGGGCGGACTTCAATGATTGGATCAAGCAAACCGGTTGGACGAATAATTTGTTCCACAACCTCTGGCGTTTTCTCAAGCTCGTATGGGCCAGGTGTTGCGGATACATGCACAATATGGTTAATGTGCTTTTCAAACTCATCAAATGTGAGTGGTCTATTATCAAGTGCTGACGGCAGACGGAACCCATGATCAACAAGCACTTGTTTTCTTGCCTGGTCCCCATTGTACATGGCGCGAATTTGCGGGATGGTCACGTGTGACTCATCGACAACAATCATAAAATCATCCGGGAAATAATCAAGCAATGTGTAAGGTGTTGAACCAGGCGGACGTAGGGTGAGATGTCTCGAGTAGTTCTCAATCCCTGAACAAAAGCCCATCTCTCTCATCATCTCAAGGTCATACCTTGTCCGCTGCTCAAGACGCTGTGCTTCAAGCAGTTTTCCGTTTTCACGAAGCTTTTCCAACTGTTCCTCAAGCTCTTTTTCAATATTAATAATCGCTTTTTCCATCTTTTCTTCTCTTGTGACGAAGTGAGATGCTGGGAAAATAGCGACGTGGTCACGATCACCGAGAATTTCTCCAGTGAGAGCATCTACTTCACGAATACGTTCGATTTCATCACCGAAAAACTCCACTCTGATACAATGCTCATCTCGTGAAGCAGGAAAAATTTCAACGACGTCTCCTCGAACTCTGAAGGTTCCGCGCTGAAAATCTATATCATTACGAGAATACTGAATATCCACAAGCTTACGCAGCAGCTGGTTGCGTTCAATTTCCATTTCAGTCCGTAAAGACAGCACAAGCTCTCTGTATTCTTCGGGAGAACCTAAGCCATAAATACAGGACACACTGGCAATGATGATGACATCTCTCCGCTCAAATAATGAGGATGTGGCGGAGTGCCTTAGCTTATCGATCTCATCATTAATGCTGGCATCCTTTTCAATAAATGTATCAGTTTGAGGCACATATGCCTCAGGCTGGTAATAATCATAATAACTCACAAAATATTCGACAGCATTATTCGGAAAGAATTCCTTAAACTCGCTGTATAATTGTCCGGCAAGTGTCTTGTTATGCGCAATGACAAGTGTTGGTTTATTCACTTCTTTGATCAGGTTGGATACAGTAAAGGTCTTTCCCGTACCTGTAGCACCTAACAGCGTTTGATGCTGTTTCCCCTGATGGATGCCCTCCACAAGCTTTTCAATGGCTTTTGGCTGATCCCCTTGGGGCTGATAGTTAGAAACTAATTCAAAGCGGTCACTCACATCAAAGCCTCCGTTTCGTTACGAAATCTATCTAATGAATATATTATCATAAAAGAACACAAAAATACGAACTAAAGTTCGTGTCTGACTTCATTTTTATTTCCAATACAACCATACCCTCTCTGCCGTGGCTCATAACCATCTAAAGAAACCTTCCTTTCAGTATGGAACATTTTGGAGCGAGATATTCGATCAGCAGAAAAACCACAAAAAGAAAGCTGCACTCACTAGAAATCGTAAGCACAGCTCCTGTGTCAAAAATATTTTCTTTTCATCAAGAGAGATCACCTCAATGATGTTTTTCAGCCTTCTCTCTTTTTTCGACTTCTTTCTTGGCCATAAACAATGCCCCGGCCACTAAAGAAATAATATCTAATCCTACGATAAAGTAGGTTTCTGTATAGCCTTTCATATACGAGGCAAATAAAAGCGCTGCTGTTAATGCAATGCCAACGTAATGATTATAAGTAACCTTTGAAAATAAAATAACGAGCAAGAAAGGAAAAACAAGTGCAAATATGGCTTTTGTAATCACAAAAACCCTCCCTCTACATGGTCTACTCCTTTGATTATAGTAAAGATTGGCATAATGAACAATTCACAGTTTTCAATTTCAGCTTTTTTTCTTCTCGGGTGAAGACTTTTGATATAGATGAGGAGGAAAATTAGTGAGAACGTCCCCTTTCTAAAGATAGGTCTTTACGTCTTTGACAGTTACATCCAATAAATTTTATGATGAAAATGATAGTGCGCACTATCATTTTAAAAAACAAAAAGAGACAAATGAAACCATTGGCTATTTGGATAAGGGGGCATTCCCATGTATTCAGTATTATTTCATGCGGCTGAAGAATCCGCATCACTCGCAGGGGCAAAAGGCGTGAATTTAATTAAATTAAACAATCACGGACTGCCAGTTCCAGATGGATTTATTATTAAAACGAATAGCTTTGCAAGCTTTCTTGCACATCACAATTTCCATCCAACTGACCCAAACCTTGCCCGAAAAATCACAGAAGTTTCGTTTCCTTCACAAATGGAGACAGAATTACTTTCAACTTTTCAATCATTGTTGAAAACATATCCATCTGTTGCAGTGCGATCCTCTTCTGTTGCGGAAGATCTCGAAGGCGCCTCCTTTGCAGGACAATACGAGACCTATTTAAATATCAAGACAAATGAAGAATTCTTGCAAGCGGTCAAAGAATGCTGGTCGTCTTACTTTGCAGCAAGAGTCACAGAATATAAGGAAGAGATGATGGAGAACGAGGAAGAGCTGCCGCTCATGGCTGTTGTCGTACAAGGATTGATCCATTCTGACATCTCTGGTGTCATCTTTAGTGAGAATCCTGTATCAGGAAAAACAAACGAAGTCATGATAACTGCAAGCTATGGACTAGGAGAAGCCATCGTCTCCGGTCTTGTGACACCAGATACATTTATTGTAAACAAAGAAACGTACTCTATTGAAAAATCACTAGGAACAAAAGAAGTGCAAATTGTCCCCTGTCAAGAGGGCGTCATTGAACAGCCCGTAGATGAGGAGATGGCTGGCCAATTTTGTCTTCAAGATGATCAATTGATCCAAATCACAGAAATAACAAAACAAGTAGAAGCACTTTATGGACATGGGGTAGATATCGAATTCGGTATGTCAGATGGTACTTTTTATTTACTTCAAGCAAGGCCTATTACTGCTACTTTTTCCAATACAGCAAATGACTCCTCAGGTGCAGTCTTTCAAATGAAGCCTGAAGAGTTGCAAGACTTCTGGATCTCAATGGACGATCATATGCCTGGACCCACAAGTCCTCTTTTTTCAAGCCTGATCATACCTGCTTTAAAAAACGGGATGAAGAAAAACGGTGAAAAGTATCAAGTACCAGACCTTAATATTAAAGATATCAAGCTTTATAGAGGACATCTGTATTCTTCGCCGTCTATGCCAGAAGCGTCAGCTGAACCAGTTATTGACGAGAGTCTATTCGAACTGTTTCCTCGTTTAAGCGAAAGAATGTATCGCATTTTAGAGCAAAACTTGTTCCCATTATACGAAAAACTTGATCGGCAAATCTCTCAACCGCTAACAATTGATGAAGCCATCAGTGGCTTGCAAGAATTAAAGGAGATTTATCTAAGAGCGTATGACGACCATTTTGATATTGTCATACCTCAAGTCATTCTATCAACGATCATTGAAGACATGCTTGTCACATATACTGGTGATCAAACACAAGTCGTTCTGCTGCATGAAATGATGATAGGTGTGATGAACAAGTCTCTTGAAACAGATCAAAAGCTATCTCACTTGGCAAAAGACGTCCTTCAAGATTCAGAGCTTCTTCAGGCATTTAAAAATCATTCCACGAATGCTGAACTATTATATGCCCTCAACCACACAGATAAAGGAAAAAACTTCATTTCCAACGTAGAAGCTTTTCTCCAAGTCTATGGTTGGCGGTCTGTTAAAAGCCATGATTTCACAGAGGAAACATGGGTAGAAAACCCTGAATATGTATTGGACATCATTAGAAACAACATTCGGTACCAATCTGATTTTGATGTAGAATTTGCACAAGCCGTGATCAAAAGGCAAGAAACTTATGAACAGTTTATCAGTCAAGTGACAGATGAAGCGTTTAAAACAAAATTTGAGGAACTTTATCATTTTGCGCTCCATGCAGCCAATATTCGAGATGATCATCACTTTTACATTGATGCCATGTTAGATGCAAAAGCGAGACTCTATCTCTTAAAAATTGGTGAACTTCTTGTCCAAAAAGGAGCGATCCCTCATCAAGAAGACCTTTGGTATCTTTACGATGATGAAGTACTCAATGCGCTCACAACTTCGACCACATACGATTCGATCATTCAGCAAAGAAAAATTGAAATGAAGGAAAATGAATCCATACAACCACCAGCTTATACAGGAACGCCTTCTGACGCTGAATTGCAGCAAGTAGAAAGAATGCTCGGTTCGCTAAGGGAAAATGCAAACAACACAGACGATGCAATCTATGGAATTGGTGCATCTAGCGGCATTACTTCTGGAAGAGTCAGAGTCATTACATCTGCTGATGAATTCTCACAATTTGAAAAAGATGACATTTTAGTTTGTAAAACAACGACACCTTTATGGACCAGCTTATTTAAAGACGCCAAAGCAGTCATCACCGATTCTGGCGGCATTTTGTCCCATTCCGCTATTATCGCTAGAGAATATATGATACCGGCTGTCTTAGGTACACGGATCGCAACTGAAAAACTAAAATCCGGTGACCTCGTGACAGTAGATGGAGCCAATGGGCGTATCCAGTTATTAAATCAGCATTCACGGGCATAGTCGTCACTGTTTGGATCATATTGGCGGTCACAGATTTTATCGGTATACTTACTTTGTTGCAAACACATTCATAACCTGAGGTGAGTATGCTTGTTAAAATCAACAAATCAACGGATCATTCGCGCAACAATGGAATTATTGTCTGAAAAGGGCTATCAAAAAACAACGACAAAAGAAATTGCGACAAAAGCGAATGTAAGTGAAGCGACAATTTTTCGTAACTTTAAAAACAAACGCGGCGTGATTGCTGCCATTATGAAAATGAAATCAACACCGACCAAAACCCTTGAAGAAGAATTTAAAGACGATTTATACACCGATTTAAAATTTCTCGGTAGCTATTTCCTTGAAGATTTGACTTCAAAAAAAGAATTTATCTATATTAGCATGAGAGAACCCGCTATGTTTAAAGATTTAACAGACCATGAAAAAATTTATCCTCAAGAATTGAGAGACATGCTGATTCATTATTTCAAAAAAATGAGTGCTCAGCATCGTGTATTAGAAGGAAAAGAAAACATCTATGCAGATATATTTATTAGCACGTATTTTGGCTTTTTCATTCAACAGCTAGAGCAAGACATTCAGCTGGTTTTAACACAAAAAGAAGATTTTATTGAGACATGCACACACATTTTCATGAGAGGAATTTCCCCCACTTAATTGGGTGAAATTCTTCTTTTTTACAAAGGTGGTAAACACATTGAATCTTAAAAAAGAGAACTTGATCATTTATTCTTTGCTGCTTGGAGCTATTTTAGTTCCAGTCAATTCAACCATGATCGCAGTCGCTCTATCATCCATATCAACTTATTACGATCAATCTATATCAAACATTACTTGGGTGGTCACGATTTATCTAATTGTCATGGCAGTCACTCAACCTATTGCGGGTAAGCTGGGAGATATATACGGCCACCGCAGCATGTATTTAGCTGGTGTGATACTCTTTTTGATTGGCTCCATTGGATGTGCTTTCGCACCTAATCTTGCTTTTCTTATTAGCTTCCGATCAATTCAAGCGGCAGGCGGAGCTATATTAACACCGAACAGCATTGCTTTAATTCGAGCAACAGTATCACATGAAAAGCTTTCTAAAACTATGGGTTTTTTCGGTTTTGGAGCGGGAATTGGTGCCGCACTTGGACCTTTTGTCGGCTCTATTCTCATTCAGAGCTTTGACTGGCATTCCATTTTCCTAGTGAATATACCATTTTTGATTCTCACACTTGTGACAGGCGTTTTTATGATTCCGAAGATGAAACATACACGTTTACAAGCCAATGTAGATATCATCGGTTCGTTATACTTAACAATCGGGATCGCCACACTCATTTTGTTTACTAAAAGCCAAGTATTAAACGAATACATGATCTATGGCGTTATAGCGGTCATTTCCATTCCTTTATTTTTCAAACACGTACGGAAAGTTACAAATCCCATCATTGATTTGGCACTATTTAAAAACAGTACTTTTACGAACGCTAACCTTTCTATCATGCTTAGTAATTTTGTGATGTACGCGATTCTTCTCATTATGCCGCTGTTTATGGAGCAAAAACTCGCGCTTTCTCATACACAAAGCGGAATTTTCCTTTCGATCTTTTCACTCTGTATGTCTATTAGTGGATTACTCGGGGCAAAGCTCCATCCAATAAAAGGTGCCAAAAAAATGATTGGATTTTCATTTCTCTGTCTTACTTTATCAGGTGTTATGCTGATCACACTAAGCAGCTACCCAAATTTACCACTCCTTATCATCACATTAGTCGCTGGGGGGATCTCATCAGGTATTGGCATGACTAGCATGCAGATGGCTTCTTTAACATCTGTTGATCAGAACTTATCCGGCTCTGCATCTGGGATTTTTTCTACCTTTAGATATTTCGGAAGTATCATTTCATCTACTTTAATTGGTATATTAAGTGGTTTTCAATCTTTATTTATCGTATTAATGGGCGCAGGTATTCTTGGTTTCCTCCTCTCTCATCGTCTAAAAACGAAACCCACTTCTCATTCATCTGAACACTCTGCTTAATGACTCCCTTCGCTCTATTTAGGGCGGGGGAGCTATGATTATTTGTTACTGTAACCGATTATGGATACAATGATCAAACTGTGAAAATGATCTTTTACTCATGAAAAAATGTCATATAAATAGTCGAAAAAGAAATTTCAGCTTTCATTTACCTCTACTTCCCCACCTAAAAACTTCTTTTCATATCTTCCAGCATTCATAACTTCGATTTTTTTTCACAATTTTTGTGTTATGCTTTTTGAAAATAGAGCACCAAAGGAGCAGAAGGATGAAACGAGTGAAATATTTTTTAATATGCTTGTCAGCTCTACTATTTTTCCTAGCAGGCTGCGGAAAAGACCAGCAATTTACGCCCCCTGGCAGCTCTCAATCAATTGCTGTCATTTCTCAACTAAAAAAAGCCTCCTTTTCAATCGTTGATTTACAAAAAAATAAAATTGTCTCTTCCGTTGATTTAAAACATCCTCTCACTGACCTTGTTCACATCAACAAAGACGTGATCATTGCATCAAGTAAGGAAGGACAATCTCTTATAGAAATCAATTTAAAAAAAGGAACAGCAGCAGACTATATGGATATGAATAAAGGTCTGACTTCACTTGCGTATGATGCGGATACCAACACTTTACTTGTGACCGATTCAGAGAAAAATGTCGTTTATTTTATCGATACAGTGCACAAGAAAATAAAAGCAACTGTGAAGACCGGGACATTACCCTCTTCTATGGCGTTGTCTTCTTCTGGAACGTTGTTTGTTTTAAATGCAAAAAGTCATTCTGTTTCAGTCATTGATATTGAAAAGAAAAAAAAGATACGAACGATTTCCGTCCTAGAACGGCCATCTGGCATTCATTTTGATGGGCATTCCATTTGGGTTGGAGGACACGGTAAACCTGGCACATTAAATAAGAGCATTTTTTCTTACGACCCTAAAACAGGTAAACAACAGCGAGAAATCAAACTAGGTGTTATGCCAGTCGCATTTTTTCCAGAAAAAAACTCTTCTACTTTATATGTATTATGTCATGGAGACCATACACTATATAAAGTAAATACCGAGAAAAACAAACTGCTTTCCTCTGTTGAAACCGGTCAAAATCCGAATTATATCACTGCTGATTCCTCATCTATATATGTCAGTAACTTAGATGACAATTCAGTATCCGTCATTGATAAACATACATTCATGTTGAAGAACCGACTGAATATCCCAGCAGGACCTTATGCTATCGTGTTGGAGGAAAAGAAATGAAAGAACAGATGAATATTTTAATAGTAGATGATGAATTAGATATGCTTGAGTTAATCGGATGCTTTTTGCAGAAACAAGGCTTTCACGTGATAACTGCAAATAATGGCACGAGCGCCTTACATCAGCTCGAAAAAGAGACTATTGACCTTGTTGTATTGGATATTATGATGCCAGATATGGATGGATTCGAAGTCTGCCAGCGCATCAGGCAAACCTCTCAAATCCCCATTTTATTTTTAACAGCTAGAAGTTATGAGGAGGATCGAATTAAGGGACTGGAAATAGGAGCAGATGACTACATCATAAAGCCTTTTAGTCTACGTGAGCTTGCAGCTAGAATCGAAACGACATTAAGACGAATTAGAGGTCTTTCTTTAAAGCGCAGCCGAATCATGATTGGTGACATGGAGATTGATCAAGATGGCAGACAAGTCTACCTCAAGCAAGAGCCCATCAATTTAACAAGAAGAGAATTTGATTTACTCATGTTTCTTCTGCACCATCAAGGCCAAGTCTTTTCCCGTGAACAGCTTTACCAAAAATTGTGGGAATCACACTCACCTAGTGGTTCTTTAAGAACAGTCGATACACATGTTAAAACACTAAGATTGAAATTAAAGGAAGCGGAACGGTATATTAAAACCGTTTGGGGTGTCGGCTATAAGTTTGAGGAGGACAAATGAAGCCATTATCTATTAAAAGGAAAGGGCTTTTCTTAATTCTTTCCGTTATAGGTATCGTTGCTGCCTCAGCTCTTGCCCTGACTTATTACTTATACCAGCACTTATATATAGATAAACAGATTGACTCTTTAAGTTTACAAGGAAAGAAGCTGGCAGAAATCTATCACAAACACGGGAAAGACACATATTTTACTGACAGAATGAAATGGGCAAATGACTCAAGTCAGGCAAGTGTTATTTTTACTGATGATCCTATGGAGCTTTCAAGCGGTATTCCTTTCGATACGAATACAAACGATAACCTCATTACGTTTAAAGAACGCCAAAAGCTTCTACAGGGGGAAACAGTTGTGTTAATTAGAGAACACCCCCAGTTCCATCAAGATATTCTCGGGATTGCCATCCCTGTGTTCTCTAACAAAAATGATTTATCAGGAACCATTTTCCTCTCTATGCCTTTATCTGATGTGTATGAACCGTTTGTTCAAATTCGATTAACGCTTGGCATCTCCATTTTAATTATCCTGCTTTTGATTTTCTTTATTGGATATAAAAGTTCTAATAAAGTCGTAAGGACAATCAATCAAATGAAAGAAATTGCAATGGAAATGGAATCTGGTGATTTTTCAAAGCGCATGGCTGTGACCAAAAAAGGTGATGAGCTAAATCAGTTGAGCCGTTCCTTTAATAAACTGTCCTCTACATTAGAAAAAGTTGAACAGCATCGCAGAGAGTTCCTTGCCAATGTCTCTCACGAACTGAGAACGCCTTTAAGTTATATGAAAGGCTATGCTGAAGGAATTGAAGAAGGCATTATTGATCAAAAGAAAGGCATGCAGATTATTCAAGACGAATCCACACGATTAAGCCGGCTCGTACATGACCTTCTTGATCTCGCACAGTTAGAGGGGGAATCTTACCCACTAACGATGGAGCCGATCGTCTTTGCACAGCTTATTCATGATGTTCTTGATCAAATGACATTCATTGCTAGTCAAAAGGGTATCTCGTTCAACCGATCACTCGAAGAGGATTGTATTATTTATGGTGATAGCGATCGACTTGAGCAAGTCGTTCGGAATTTATTGGACAATGCCATCCATTACACGCCATCAGGAAAATCGATTTCGATTGACTTATCCGTTCACCAACACACTGCTGAATTGAGAATCACAGATGAAGGCAGCGGAATTCCAGAAAGAGATCTCCCTCATGTTTCTGAGCGTTTTTATCGAGTGAATAAAGCCCGCACAAGAAAAGATGGCGGCTCTGGTCTTGGACTAGCCATTGTTTATCAAATTATTAAAAAACATCGTGGCACGTTCGTTCTTCAATCTGAACAAGGTATAGGCACGACCGCTATTATACAATTACCAAGTGCTGAGAGCACTGAAATTCCGCCTGTCTCCTCATAAAATAAGATGACATCTTAAACAAAACAGCTCTTTTCTAGAGCTTCAGATTGTAGAGAAACTCATGTTTTTCTACAATCTTTTTTATTTTCATCGTCATGATGATGGAAGAGATTTAATGAAAAAGGTCTCCCACACACCTAGCCTAGCTTCGCTAGGTGTGTGGCAATCTTCTTCATGTTCTGGCAGGCAGCTGTGAGAAGCACTTGCTCACTCACATTTTGTTTTCCCCTCAACCGGCAGTAGCGAAGCCCATGCAGTTGTTTTGAATCTGCAAAGCTTCGCTCTATTTTTTCTTTTCTTTTTTTATATAGCTCTTTTCCAGCGGCAGACAGACGATTTTGCCTGATCTTTTCTTTATGTTCCTCCCACACATGTCTTGAGATGACCTTTTGATGATTTTTAGATCTTGTGCAGTTTTCAAGGAAAGGACACGATGTACATTTTTTAGGATCTGATTTGTAGAACCTATAACCTTTTCGATCAGTGGTGGTATATAAAAGCTTTTCACCATTCGGGCATATGTATTGATCGTGTTCAGAATCATACTGGAATTTCCACTTCTCGAATAATCCTCTTGTTGGATGAAAACGTCTATGTGCGATGACACCAAAAATATGGCGATCAGATAAACCTTTACAGATTGGGGTGGTCAAATAACCAGAATCAAGGGCAACTGCGTCTACTTGAAAACCAAATCGTGCGATTTGGTGATCCAATCGTTCAAGATACGGAACGGAATCATGGACATTACCAGGCGTGACATGGGCATCTGTGATGATATTGTACTTCATATCCGTTGTACGGTGGTCTAGGTAGAAAAAGCCTTCCGGTTTGTTTTCACGATAAAGATATCCACTTTCAGGATCAGTCGTACTTTGACGAATGTCTTTTTCCGTTTTCACCTCCTCTTTTACCTTTAAGGGCTTTTTTCCGTGTGCCACCCGATCTTCTTGGATCGCTTCTTCTAATTCATTTATATAGTTCTGGGTATCTTGTTCAATCGTTTTTCTCGTATATTTATGTTTATTGGCATTGGCTTTAAGATGAGTGGAGTCAGTAAAAAGAACGCGCCCTCCAACCATATCGTGATTGATGGCTTGAAGAACAATTTCATCGAAAATATCTTGAAAAATGGTTGTATCTTTAAATCGAGTACGACGATTCCAGCTAATGGTCGAGTGATGGGGAACGGGGTCATTGATGTTTAATCCTAAGAACCATCTATACGCCATGTTATAGTAGATTTCTTTTTCAAGTTGCCTTTCAGAACGGATACCATACAGGTATCCAATAAACATCATTTTAAACAGAATAAGTGGATCAAGTGAGGGACGACCTTTATTCTCACTATAATATGGTTTTACTTTGTCTATGATAAATGAAAAATCAATGTATTGATCAATTTTACGAAGCAGGTGATCCTCTTCGACCAGTTGATCTAGCAATACAAATTCGGCTTCGTGCTGAGAAGAATTTCTAGTGTGGAACATGAGAAAAACACCTTCCTTTAGTATGCTTTTCTCTATTATAAAATGGGATGGTGGAAAATTTAAGGGAAAAATAAAGCTGTCGAGATTTTCTCGACAGCCTGCAGCTCTTTTCTAGAGCTTTTTTTATTCAACAGAAAAATAAAGAATTGGCCTTTTTTTATTAACAATTTATTCATATTTGCTTGTTACACTTTTTTCAAGTTAAGAAAAAGGAGTGACAAGCTTTTGATTAGACGCTTTCAGAAATTTGATCTTTATTTAATTTTCATATTGATTTTATCTGCCATTTTAAACATTTATAACATTTGGAACGACGATACGGTGAACGCTTATTATACAGCGGCGGTCACAAGTATGATGCAAAGCTGGCATAATTTCTTCTTTGCTTCGTTCGATCCCTCAGGTTATGTCACGGTGGATAAACCACCGCTCGCCTTCTGGCTGCAAACGATCAGTGCCAAAATTTTCGGCTTGCATGGCTGGAGTGTGATCTTACCCCAAGCTTTAGCTGGCATTGGATCTGTTTATTTAATCTACCGCCTAGTCAAACCTACATTTGGCCTGGTTGCTGCAAGAGTGTCAGCACTCATTATGGCGTGTACACCAATCGCAGTTGCTGTATCTCGTACAAATAACATTGACAGCTTGCTCGTCTTTATTCTTTTACTCGCAACAGCCATGATGTTCAAGGCAGTGAAACAGCAGAAGGTGCTTTGGGCGATTGCTTCTTTTGCAATGGTCGGTGTCGGTTTTAATACAAAAATGCTGCAAGCGTATATGATTGTACCGGCTCTCGTCCTGTTTTACATCATTGCCTATCGAACAACATGGAAGAAAAAATTGTTAACACTGATGATTTCAATGATTGTTCTTTTAGGTGTATCTGCTTCTTGGTCTATAGCGGTTGATCTCACTTCAAAAGACAATCGTCCTTATATGGGATCAAGTGAATCGAACTCAGCATTAGAATTAGCCTTTGGTTACAACGGACTTCAGCGGTTGACTGGTCAACAGTCTGGCGGGGGAGGCGGCACAAATCAGGGTGAGGGGCAGCCACCTTCACAGCAAAATGATCAGCAGGGTGATCAACAAAATGACAATGATTCATCCACCATGCCTCAGCCGCCATCTAATGGAAATCAAAGCAACTCAGACAGTTCAAACCAATCATCCAGTCAGGAACAGCCTTCAATGCAAGGACCACCAAGCAGTGCAAACGGCACAACACCACCTGATATGCCTTCAGGCGGTAATGGTGATGGACCACCAAATGGTGGGGGAGGAAAAATGGGAAGTGGTTCTGGCATGTTTGGAACAGGAACAAAAGGACCATTACGGCTGTTCCAATCTGAACTGTCCGATCAAATCAGCTGGCTGCTTCCATTTGCGCTCTTCGGTGCGATTGGTATCTTCTTCTCGACAGCCTTTGAAAGAAGACGTCTCAATACAAAACAAAAAGAAACACTATTTTGGTTAGCTTGGCTTATACCCGTTGCTGCATTTTTCAGTATAGCAGGATTTTTCCATCACTATTATTTAATCATGCTGGCACCGCCAATTGCTGTATTAGCAGGAGCCGGATGGGTTTCTATGACTCAATTGTTCCAAACAGGAACTGGCTTTAAAAAATGGCTGCTTCCAATTGCGATATTCGTCACAACCGCATTTGAAATCTTTATCCTATCCACATTTACAAGCACGATCGGTCTTGGATTAAGCATTGCAGTCGGTATCATTGGTATTGGAACAATCCTTTCTCTACTTTTGATAAAAGGAAAAGAAAAACTAAAACAATTCGTGTCTCTCATCGCCATCCTTGGCATGCTGATTGCACCACTATACTGGGCAAGCACACCTCTTCTTTATGGAGGAAACAGTATGCTTCCAGAGGCTGGTCCTCAGCTTGCAACTTCAAGTGGCAGCATGAGTTCACAAGTCAATGAAAAATTGATCAGCTATCTTGAAAAAAACAATACGGGAGAAGAATTCCTATTCGGAACAACAGATGCAACCACTGCTTCGCCTTACATTATTAAAACAGGAAAAGCTGTTATGGCATTAGGTGGATTTAGTGGATCTGATAACATTCTCACGCTAAATGAATTCAAACAGCTCGTTAAAGACGGCAAAATCAAATACTTCTATCTTTCTGGTATGAGAGGCGGCAGCTCTGACATTCTCACTTGGATTCAAAAAAATGGAAAAGAAGTATCTACTTCTAAATGGCAGAACAGCTCTACATCCAAAACGAATCAGCAAACAGACAGCTCAGACAGCCAACAATCAGAACAAAGTGATCAGTCAAATGGACGAATGGGCGGAATGGAGAGCGGCACTCTTTATGAACTATCCGTTGATTAATTCATCTATTATAAGGGAGGAACGATGACTGATGGAAAAGAACATACAATATTCTATTGTAGTCCCAGTGTATAATGAAGAACTTGTGATCCATGAATCATATCAGCGCCTTAAGACCGTCATGGATTCGACGGGAGAAGCATATGAGCTTCTCTTCGTCAATGACGGCAGTATGGATCGAACAGCTGAACTGATTAAAGGGTACTGCCAGAACGATCCGAATGTGAGACTCGTTGATTTTTCTCGTAACTTTGGGCATCAAATTGCCATTACAGCGGGAATGGATTATGCAAAGGGAGAAGCTGTCGTAGTGATTGATGCGGATTTACAAGATCCACCTGAATTAATTTTAGACATGATTGAAAAATGGAAGGAAGGCTATGAGGTCGTATATGCGGTTCGCACGCAACGAAAAGGCGAAACAGTTTTCAAAAAGTACACCGCTTCCCTTTTCTACCGAGTGCTACGTCAAATCACCGAAGTAGATATTCCTATTGACACCGGCGACTTTAGATTGATGGATCGTAAAGTGTGTCATGAAATGAGAAAAATACGCGAGAAAAACCCATTTGTCCGCGGATTAGTGAGCTGGGTCGGCTTCAAACAGGTTGCTGTAGAATATGTTCGGGATGAGCGGCTGGCAGGAGAAACAAAGTACCCTCTCAAAAAGATGCTCAAGCTCTCGATGGATGGGATCACATCTTTTTCTTACAAACCTTTAAAGCTAGCCAGCGTGGCAGGTATTGCCCTTTCAGCTATTGGCTTCATTTCGATGTTTCTAGTTTTATATTTAAAGCTTTTTACAAACAGCACCATCACCGGCTGGAGTTCATTAATTGTCATTCAGCTTTTCTTTAGCGGGATTATCCTCTTTATGTTAGGCATGATCGGAGAGTATATCGGCCGAATCTACGATGAAGCCAAGGACCGGCCGCTTTATATCGTCAGGGAGAGTTACGGCCTTCAGGCAAAGCCACATCCAGTTCAATCCCCTGTTCATTTCAAGCAATATAAACAGCATTAAAAAAAGCGTGCGAGACCCTTCAGAAGGTCCTGCACGCTTTTTACATTAGACGGCTGTTTCAAACCGTTTTCTGTTGATAAAGAAAGAAAGTGTAATGATTAAATAAATGCCCATTGTGACCAGCGTTTGGACAATTGGTGTATTTAATACAACGCCGATAAAAATGGCCACGATCGCAATGACGGAAAACCACGTTGTGAAAGGATACAGCTTCACGCGATATCCACCTGGCTGTGCGACGCTTCGAGATTTCAAATGACCGACAGCAATAATAAACCAGATGAATAGAACTGTGTAACTTAAAGAGCCCATCAAGTAATTAAACGTTTGACTTCCTACAAAAAGAGAAATCAATACAGCTGCATATAAGGTAGATGTACATACAAGGATTGCTCGAACAGGCACCTGCTGTTTTGACAGCTTGGAGAATCCTTTCCATACACGGCCATCCATCGCCTGTGTATAAAGCACCCGTGATGAAGCATACAAGCCAGAGTTCATAGAAGACAAAATCGCTAGTAAAATAATGCCGTTCATGATGTCACTGGCATACGGTACTCCGATCGTTGCAAAAACTGTCACAAATGGACTTACTTGCTCATTGTTTACTTGATTCCAAGGGATTAAGCTGACAATGATAAAGAACGGCAGTACATAAAAACCGATGATGCGTACAAACGTACTTTGAATGGCCTTTGGGATGATTTTTTCAGGGTTTTTTGTTTCTGCTAAAGTGACCCCAATCATCTCCGTCCCGCCATATGAATACACGACAACCAGCATTGCTGCAATCAATCCGCCAGTACCATTTGGGAAAAATCCACCGTGATCCGTTAAGTTAGACAACCCAGGTGCTGCATGCTGTCCGAATGAGACAAACAGCATCGTTAACCCAATAATAATAAATAAGATAATGACTGCAATTTTAATAGATGCTAACCAATACTCTGTCTCAGCAAACATTTTGACTGAGCAAACATTAATGATTGTGACTACAAGTGAAATGATTAACACAAGCATCCAGATTGGCACTTGTGGGAACCAGTACTGAATAAAGATGGCCGACACAATCGCTTCTGCTGCAATGTTCAGTACCCACATCTTCCAATAGATCCAGTCTAAGAAATAGGCCGGATATTTTCCTAACACAGGTTCAATCAAGTCACGGAATGTTCTTGCTCCAGGTCGTGCAACGGTCATTTCGGCAAGTCCTTGCATAATAAATAATAAAATAAGACCACCAATCATGTATGCCAAAATGACAGCAGGACCCGCAATATCAATGGCAGAACTGCTTCCTTTAAACAGACCAGCACCGATGGCACCGCCAAGCGCAAGCATCATAATATGCCTTGATGTCATTGTTCGTTTTAACTGCACATGTTCCTTTTCCATTTTCTATAGCTCCTTTAAATTTGAATCTTCAGACAAATATTAGATAAAAGCATATAAAAAGGCCAGCCATCTCCTGGAAGAGACGACTGACCTTGCAACCGCGTTACCACTCTTATTGATTCAGCCATGGCTGAATCCAACTTAAAACCCGATAACGGAGGTCACACGTAAAGACTTACTATTCATTCAGTCTTACCGCTCTTTGAGCGAGTTCAATGATTCGTTTTACTGCGTTGCACCGACCCGCAGCTCTCTTAAAAAACGGATATTCATTTACTATTCTCAAGTCAAAGCGTTTATAGTCAAATTTGTATATTCGTCAAAGATTTTATTTTTTAAATATACTGACTAACCACGCAATTGTCAACAGCCTTTTTCAGACAAACAGCGATTAACGAATCCAAACAGCTACTTCATCCATCGGGCGACGTGTTTTGCCGCGTTTTGGCTCAGTGATACGATAACCAAAGGCTGCCATGACAGAGATGTCGTATTGACCATCCTCCAGCAACCCTTCTTCTTCTAAGATACGATGGATGTGATCGTAGCTAAATCCTTCAACTGGGCATGAATCAATGCCGATCTGTGCCGCAGCTGTCATCATGTTGCCTAAGGCAATATACGTTTGTTTTGAAGCCCAATCAAATAATGTACGGTTATTTTCTAGCAGATGAAGATCGTTCTCTTGGAATTCTCTGTAGCGCCCCTTGACCATTTCAAACGTTTCGTCTGTCATTCCTTTGATTTGCTTGTTGATGTATTCTGCATATGCTGAATCATAGCGGGCATCTGTTCTTGCCAAGATGATCACAAAATGACTGGCAGTTGGAAGCTGCTTTTGCGCCCCCCATGTATACTCTTTTAATTTTTCTCTGAATGCTTCATTTTGAACAACGAGGAACTTCCAAGGCTCAAACCCTACAGAGCTTGGAGAAAGTCTTCCTGTTTCTAAAATAAATGCAAAATCATCCTCTGGAATCTTTTTCGCTGGGTCAAACTCCTTTGTCGCATGACGGAACTCATACGCCTCAATGATTTCTTTTTTTAATTGCTCTTTGTCTCGCATTTTATTCATCCTTTCTAATGAACAGGTGTGTTCTCACAATCCAATTTCTTTCCATTCCCTCATAGAAATTGTTATGATAGGAAAACAAACAACCCGAATGTGTGATGTCCTATCTCTATGGTAAAAGAAAAGCTTCCATTGATTCAAGTACGCACATTTTTGTTCGTTAGGCACAAACATGTTCGTTTATGACCATTTTCGTTTAAGAAAGGAGTGTTGAGATGAGCGCACCATCCAATCCAGTCAGTATTGTGAATCATGGCTGTCCTGTGTCTATCACTACAAGTGTCATCGGAGGGAAATGGAAAGGCGTTATCCTTTATCATTTAACTTGTGGTCCAAAGCGTTACAACGAATTACGCCGGCTTCTGCCAAGAATTTCGCAGCGTGTCCTGACGTTGCAATTACGAGAACTTGAACAAGACGGGATTGTTCACCGTGAAGTTTATGAGGAAGTTCCTCCTCGTGTCGAGTATTCACTGACTTCTCTTGGAAATACGTTAAAGCCCATTATCTTTGCCATGCGTGAATGGGGCGAATCCTATGGGAGAGAAACGCGCCCAAAAGAAAAAAGCTGCCATCTCTAGCAGCTTTTTTAAGATGAAATCGCCGTTGGCTCTTGCTGTGGATCGTCCTTCACAAACAAGATACCAAGCTGGTGATGCTCCCCTTCGTAAGAGGCGCGTTTCTCAAACCTTGTCTGACCATTGAGACCAATGATCTCGAGCTTTGTCAGAGCACGATTGGTTTGTAGTGCTTCATAAAATTCTGAAACGGTTTTGATCTCGATTCCATTGACCTTTGTAATCATTTCTCCGATCTCAAGCTTTAAATCAGCCGCAGGGGTATTCGGAATGATACCAAGCACCATAAGCCCTTGATTCCGCTTAGAGAAAAAGAATGGTGCAGCGTTGTCATTCGCCCTCTGCTTCCATGATAAAAAGGCTCTTCCTGCAATCGCTAGAACAACAGCTCCCCACGCAATCGGCTCAAACCAAATACTTGCCGCACCTACTACAGCTACAGCTAGACCGAGCATCATAATACGGCGTGACGTAATTTGAATACTCACAATTGGCAGCGATCCTTGAATACGCTGGCCAAAGCCGATGATGTAAGGGATCACAATAAATGAAAAGCTTTGATCGTGCACTTGAAGCACAGGCCACCATGGCAGAGAAGAAGTCCATTCACCTGCCGGCACCAGCAAAACAAGTGGTAGAAGCCACAGACGGTTTGCTCGCTGCTGACCGATCAAAAGTCCTCTCGCACTCATCACCATTGCAGGCGATGTACGTAAATGCGCCGTTCGATAGGCTAAGATGCCTTCGGTCATTAACAGTAGCCCTAACAGGATCACAACGGCTGATGCATTCATCATTGAAAGCTGCGGCAGCCAGGAATGGCTCACTTGAACAGACATCAATCCAAATGCCGCAATAAAACTGAAACCGAGTGTGTATGCAGACGAAAGCGCACTCGCCTTAAAGAATAAAGAGAAAACGATGGTCATCGCTGCAATCAGCACGATGAATCCAGGCGGAAGTGAAATCCCTAAGCCTACAGATATGATCGATAGACAAATTCCTGGAACCCATCCCTTTGAATATGTAAATTTCAGTTCATCGTAAACATCTTCTATTCTTGTTTGAAACGCTTTTCTCTCCCGCTTTACGCGGATGTAGCCATATAATAGGCTGATTAATATCATAAAATAAAAAAGAGGATGGATTAAAAACAGACCGACCGCTTTTAATCCGGCTCCCATCCACTCCGAGCTCATTATCGTTCACCGCCCAAGTCAAGCATTTTCTCTTATTCTATCAAATAAATCGATGCTTGACATCAGGTTTATTTCTCCTGATTCATCCAAAGTGTGACATTCGACAGTGAAAAATCTTTTAAATAGTGATTTACATCTACATCTAGTATGCCGCCGAGAAGCTGCATGGACCTCTTGATGTCGGTTAAGTTTATACCAAGTCTCTTATGATTATCCATTAAATAATTGAAGTATATCTCAGCACAGTCTTCATCGATCTCGTCGACTGATTCTACCGTTGTGTAATTGACCAAGTACCTGCTTAACAGCATGAGTAGACTTAATGCCTTTGTAGCCGAAAACGTCACATCTTTCGTACGACTCTTAAGCTCCTCTACCAACTCGTAATATTTTTTCTCTCTCACAATACTTGCCCTTTTCAATTGTGTACCCCCATTTACTAGTTCTTTTAAGAAAAGCGCAAACCTCGGTACAGCTCAATGCTTAAGCTGAATATCCGCAAAAAATAAAATATTTAAAATGAGTGCTACTTTTTATTGTAAGAATTATTTATGTAACATACAACTTTCAAAAGTTTCATTTTCATGACATGTTTAAATCAACAGAAAGTCTCTTATATAAATATGTTATCGGGTAAATTCGAAGGAATGTTATGTTTTTTGTAAAATAAATGAATATATTTCTCGATATAATATATTTTTAAGAATAAATTATTACATGTTCGTAACACTTATGAACCAAAAAAAAGAGGCATTTATTCGCCTCTTTATTTTTTGAGATATAGTGCTTTTAGTGCAGTTTGCAGCTGAAGATCATTCTTTTCATAAGATTTCACTTCATCTACCATCTTGTTCATCATTTTCGCTGTCTTTAAATCAATCACACCTGATTTATCGAGATTGTATGTGCTTTGAAATGCGAGTACAGCTTTTTTCGTTTCTTCGTCAAAATATCCATCTACTCTGCCAGGGTCAAATGATAACCCTTTTAACAATGTCTGTGCTTGTCTGACTTCTTCATTGTTCATATCAAGCTGAAGCGGTTCTTTCAGCTGGAGCGGGCCAACGGTGAAGTAATCTGGTTGATGAATCGCAATGGTCGGCACAACGCCTTTTTTGTGAATCCAATTCCCTTTCGGTGTCAGCCACTTATACAGCGTTAATTTAATGTTACTTCCATCTCCCATTGGTACCGCCTGCTGCACAGTTCCTTTACCAAAGGAAACGTCACCTACCACTTCATACTTCCCTGCTTCTTTCATGGCACCAGCCAGAATTTCAGAAGCGGATGCACTTCCTTTATCAATTAAGACATTGACCGGGTATGGTTTTTGTTCTTTTCGTTTTGAAAAATATCGTTTTCGATCGCCATTCCGTTCTGCAATTTGAATATATGGCTGATCCTTTGTGATAAAATGTTTCAAAATATCTTCCACACTTTGTAGATAGCCGCCAGGATTTCCTCTCACGTCCAGCACAAGGCCTTCCATGCCCTTTTTCTCGAGCTTATTCAAGCTTGCCGTGAAATCCTTCGCCGTATCTTCAGAGAAGCTAGAGATTGCGATATAGCCTGTTTTATGACCATTGACCTCTTTCATTGAAGCCGTTACGGTTTCAAGCGGGATTTCTTCTCGTTTGATATGGAATGTTAGCTCTTTTTCAATTCCATTTCGTCTGATTTTCAAGGCGACAGACGTTCCTTTTTTTCCTCTTATTTTCAGTACAGCATCGTTTAGGCTTTTTTCTTTCATCGTCTCACCGTCAATGCTGATGATTTCATCTTTCGGTTTCAGACCCGCCTTTGCTGCAGGGGATTTTTTAAAGGCAGAGACAATGATAATCTTTCCTTCATCCATTCCAACTTCTGCCCCAATTCCTTCAAATGAGGAATCAAGTGAATCCGAAAATTGCTTTGCGGTTTGCTTGTCCATGTATACTGAATACGGATCATTTAAGGTTGAAAGCATTCCTTGAATGGCACCTTCAAGCAGCTTTTGACGATCCACTTCCTCTACATATTCATTCGAAATGAGGTCATAGGCTTTCTCAATTTTCTCCATTCCGTTTTCCTTCGCTCGATCACTTGATTGAGCTTGTCCAGCCACTGCAGCAGCCGCTTTCGGTGACTCCGCCTGAGTCGCCTCTTTATGCGTCACAACCCCTGCACTGATGATGAGAATGACACTTGCCATGATGGATGCGATTTGTTTTTTCATATTTGGCCTCCTTCTTCAACTCTTCCTGATGACCTGAGTTATTATATGCCAGAAGAAGGGATTTCATGTAAAGACATTCTCCTAGGGAGGCTTGACTAATCATTTCATTAGGTGTAATTTTTATTTTGTTACGATCGAGAAGGAGTCATCGCTATGTATATTATATTGACTATGCTTTTATTAGGAATTTTACTAGGGTTTGTAGGAGCTGGCGGGGCTGGTTTTGTCATCGCATTGCTGACGTTAATCTTTGATGTACCAATCCATACTGCACTTGGGACATCTTTAGCTGCTATGGCATTTACGACTTTATCTGGTGCATACAGCCACTACCGAGAAGGAAATATCCAGCTCAAATCAGGTTTGATTGTCGGTGCACTAGCTTGTATTGCTTCATTTGCCGGAGCAAAAGTGGCTCCTTTTATTCCAGAGGATAGCCTGCACTATTTAACAGCTGGTATGCTCTTTTTATCTGCTGTTTTTATGATGATCAAATTGTTTGTCCTAAAAGAAGATGCTGAGCAGCAGCCGCTTTCTTCACGCCAATTGCTGATCAGGGGCATTATATTAGGCCTTGTATCAGGGATGCTTTCAGGGATGTTCGGTATCGGATCAGCACCATTTATTCAAGTGGGGCTTTTGATTTTGCTGAAGCTGTCTATTAGACAAGCTGTTGGCACAACGATGCTAGTGATTATTCCAATCTCTATTGGCGGTGGAATTGGTTATATTTCAGAAGGCTATGTTGACTTTATCCTGCTCGTTCAGATCTTAATCGGTACCGTATTAGGGGCTTTTATTGGGGCAAAATTTACCCGCCTTGCGCCGAAACCTCTCTTAAAATCCGCTGTGCTTTTAACACCTATTATTGCCGGATTACTGCTGTTATTTTAATTTCATCTACATGAAAAAGCCGATAACATGCTGTTATCGGCTTTTTGTTAGCGGATATATTGCGCTGGATTGACTGCATTTGATTTCGCGCCATTCCATAATCCTTTATGAATTTCAAAATGAAGATGCTGGCCATAAGACTGACCTGTGTTGCCCATATATCCAAGGAATTGACCTTGCTCGACTCTTTGACCTGTTGACACACTTCTTGTTGAAAGATGAGCGTATACCGTTTGATACGTTTGGCCATTGATGTTATGTGTAATGAACACCACGTTCCCATAACTCGACGAGTAGCTTGAGTTCGTGACTATTCCAGATGCGGCTGCAACGACAGATACAGTGCCTTTTGCAGCGATATCTAATCCGTAATGCTGTCCGCCAGAACGTCCGCCAAAGCCTGATGAAAAACGGCCTGCAGCTGGCTTAATGAAACCTGAGCTACTTGCTGGTGTATCTGACACTTGATCAGATCCTCCACTTGGTGCAGGTGCACTTTTTTCAGCAGCTGCTTGTTCTGCTTTCTTCGCTTCTTCTTTTTGACGGCGTGCTTCTTCAGACTTTACCGCCGCTTTCTGATTCGCTAGAATTTCTTGTTCATTTTCGAGATTGCCCAGCTCATCATGTGCATGTTTCTTTTTATCTGTCACATCACCTAGGATTTTCTCTTTTTCCTTATACTTCTTAGATAGGTCCTTTTTCAACGTTTCAAGCTCTTTCAAAGATGTTTCAAGTCCACTTAGCTGTTTATTTAGCTCTGCTTCTTTTTGCTCTACTAGCTCCAAATCATTTTCGTGTTCTGTAATCATGTCTTTATCTGCTTCGACGATGGTTGTAACAGCTCCCACACGACTGACAAAATCACTAAAGCTACGAGCACCTAGCAGCACATCTAAATAGTTGATTGTACCGCCACTTTTTTGCATAGAACGAATTCTATCTTTGAAAATCGCTTTCCTCTTTTCAATTCGCTCGTTGATGACTTCAATCTCTTTTTTTAGTTTTTTGATCTCTTGTTTCGTCTGTTTGACCTCTTTTTCTTTTTCAGCGACTTTTTCAGTTGCGGCACTTACTTTTTGGTCAATTTTTTCAATTTCTTGCTTTAGCTTTGATTCTTTCTTTTCAAGCTTTGCCAGTTCTGATTTCTTTTTCTTCAAGGTTGATTCAGTCTTCGATGTTTTCTCTTCAATTTGTTGACGTTTTTGATCTAGGTCTTCGTATGCGAATGCACGATTTTCGTTCCCTGGAATGTATAGCCACGTTGTTCCAATAAACGCTGCCATTCCAGCCATCATCAGCTTTCTTTTCAAAACGATATTCCCCTCCCATGACAACTGCCTGCATAAAGAGTCGACCGGATGAATTGGATCAACCGGTCACACCTTCTATAGAATCTTCGAGTGCTGCCATCAATATAAATAGATTTATACTTTCAAGAATTTACGGATGGACGTTAAACTTCCCCACACACCGATAATGGCACCGATCAATAGAAGGATCAGTGATACTTGATAGACAAACGGATTGTATGGAAGCATTGAAATAAATGAACCTTGTACCCTTGGCGCCACCCAGCCGACAGCATAATGATATGTGCCAAGCAATACAGCGATTGGTATAATCGAGCCAAATACACCAAGTAGTAATCCTTCGATGAAGAACGGCCAGCGGATAAACCAGTTCGTTGCACCTACTAGTTTCATAATCTCAATTTCTTTACGTCTAGCAAAAATCGTAATTTTGATCGTATTGGAAATCAAGAACATCGCTGTAAATAAAAGCCCAATAATAAGTGCGATGCCGACATTACGCGCCACTCCGACAACATTAAAGAGTCGGCTGACCTCTTCTTTTCCATAAGTGACTTTATACGTCCCTTTTAGGTTTTCTAATTTCTTCGCTACTTTTGGTGTATCGTGGGGATCTGTTGTTTTCACAATAAACGCATCATTCAATGGATTTTCTTGATCAACCAATCCCATAGATTGTCCATTTTCACCAAAGCTTTTAATCAGTGCTTTTAGTTCATCATCCTTGGATGAGTATTTCACATCACTGATTTCAGGAATCTTCTCAATTTCTGCTTTTAATTCATCCTGCTGCTTTTGATTCGCAGTTAAATCGATGAGAACTTTTACTTCTACTTCTTTCTCAGCGTTCGATGCCATGTTATTCAAGTTGAGCATAATGACAAGAAAAACCCCAACTAAAATCAATGTGACAGTGACCGCACTAATTGATGCAAATGTCATCCACGTGTTTCTTCCAAGTGAACGGAAGCTCTCACGTAAATGCCGCGAGAGAGTTTTAATCATAAATTCCGTACTCCCCTCTTGCTTCGTCACGTACAATCATTCCATCTTCGATTGCGATGACGCGTTTCTTCATGCTGTTTACAATCTCTTTGTTGTGTGTCGCCATGACGACTGTTGTTCCGCGGTTATTAATCTCTTCGAGTGTCTTCATAATTTCCCATGAAGTATCTGGATCAAGGTTTCCTGTCGGTTCGTCTGCAATGACAACCTCAGGATGATTGACGATCGAACGAGCGATCGATACACGCTGCTGTTCACCGCCGGAAAGCTGATCTGGAAATTGACGAGCTTTGTGCTTTAATTGCACCAAATCAAGTACCTCAAGCACTTTTTTCTTAATAATACTTGGCTGTTCACCAATGACTTCAAGAGCAAATGCCACGTTCTCAAAGACCGTGAGACTTGGAAGCAGTTTGAAATCTTGGAATACTACGCCGATTTCTCTTCTCACATAAGGAATTTCTTTTTCCTTCATCGAGCCTAAATCTTTGTTATTAATTAAGATTTTCCCTTTGGTTGGCTTCTCTTCACGATACATCATTTTAATGAACGTGGATTTACCAGCGCCACTGGGACCAACAACATACACAAACTCTCCTGGATGGATAGAGACATTGATTCCATTGATCGCCTTTACACCATTAGGATAGATCTTATAGACTTCCTTCATTTCAATCATGTAATCACCTAATCTTTTCTTATTCGCTGTCAAACAGCTTATCATGATGTTCTGACACTTCTCGTCAAAAAACGTTATGTATGGTCACGCACATACCCTTCGATACGCACAAGCAATTTATGTCCTTTTCATCCAAAAAGATGAAAAAATTGAATCGTCTAAATTTCAACAACTCCAATTATACGTCATGAATCGACTCAATGGTATTACATTTATATTTCAAAACTTATAAATAAAAGGTAAATAGAGCAATCAAAACCGAAAAACGTGTCTTTTTACCCTTATTTTTTAAATAAAATTTAATATAATACGTTTTCATACTATTCAAAAGTCTTTTTCTACAAATAGAAAATAAAAAAACCTTGTCGATTAGACAAAGGTTTTATTTTTTCTCTGCAAGCCATTTGGCAACTTCTTTTGCTTGTTTTTCATCTACCATTCCGCTTGGCATAGATCCTTTACCGTTCTGGGCAATATCTGCAATTTGGCTTTCATTATATTTCTTTCCGACTTCTTTCAAGCTTGGGCCGCCTCCGCCGGATAAGTCTTTTCCATGACAGCCAATACAGTTTTGCTGATAAATCTCTTCACCACTGCTCACATTTGAAGCACTTTTACTGCCTTCTTTGTCACTGCTGCTTGAATTTCCTCCACAGGCCGCAAGTACAAAAAGCATAGCGACAAAAAGAAGCGTTAATCCGCTCTTTTTCATGTATTTCCCTCCCTTACAATCATTTGGTCAACGTTATTATATCCTTGTTTACGCCCTTTTAAAACCCTCACCAAGCACCTCTTTTGCATCCATGACGATGACAAACGCTGATGCATCGATCGCTTTTACCACTTGTTTCAACTTTGTGAATTGTGACTGCCCTACCACACACATTAAAATAGGCCGGTCATGGTCGGTGTACCCACCTACTGCTGAGATCTTCGTTACACCACGATCAATTTGATCAAACACCGCCTGTCTGACCTCATCCTCATGGCCCGTAATAATCATGGCCATCTTCGAGTGACTAAAGCCAGCCTGCACGACATCAATCGTCTTACTAGAAATGAACACTCCGATCACAGCGTACAGCCCTTCTTCGATCCCAAAAACAGTCATGGCCGCCAAAACAATCAAACCGTCCATCATCGCTAAACAAGTACCTAACGTCAGCCCTGTATATTTATTGATGATTTTGGCCGCAAGTGCCGTTCCTCCCGTTGAACCATTGCCGAGGAAAACGAGCCCAATTCCGATCCCAATCACTACACCACCAAATATTGCGGCGAGCAGTGCTTCATGGGTGACAGGAGCAATGTGTCTTGTTAAGAACACCATTAAAGGTAAAAAGACAGAACCAACGAGCGTTTTTACCCCAAATGTTCCACCTAATAAATAAAAGCCTGCGATAAAGAGCGGAATATTGAGACCCCATTGTACATATGCAGCTTCAAAACCGAATGACTGCATAATGGTACTGATTCCACTCACCCCGCCAGCAGCAATCTGATTTGGTAATAATAACGTATTAAAGCCAACCGCCACGATGGCTGATCCTATTAAAATGAGTACATAATTTTTCACTTCAATCCAAAGTTGAGAATGTTCCTGCTTCATGTCTTTCTTCCTCCGTTACTTCTGAATGCACACCTATTTTAAGCCCTCTCATTCAGATTGTAAATAACAGCCAAATGCAGTGCTAATGGATTAATACTTTATCACACAGCCGGATCAGCGTACTTGCCGTTTGGCAGAAGAGTAAATGATGGTATATTTAATATGTACATGAGAAAGAAGGGACATACGATGAAGAAAATACTGAAGATCACCGGTATTACATTACTTGCACTCATCATCTTAGCTTTTGGTGCTTTCTATACATGGAGCCGCTTTACATATGGACCATCGGAAGCGTTAAAAAAGCAGATGAAGATTGAGCAGGTCGATCATAAAAATGGGGTATATTCATTTGAAGCATCAAAAAGCGATACTGGCATCATTCTATATCCTGGGGCAAAAGTTGAACCTCTTGCGTATGCCTATCTAGGGAATGCGCTGATGAAGAAAGGCTATTCGGTCTTTATCCCAGACATGCCATTTTCCTTCGCGATTTTTAATACGAAGAAGGCAGAGGATATCCTCAAAAGTCATCCAGCCATCAAGCATTGGTACATTGGCGGACATTCGCTAGGCGGGACAGCTGCCGCTATGTATGCAGAGAAAAATCAAAGCAAGCTGGACGGCCTCTTTTTCCTTGCCTCCTATCCTGCATCAGATGATTTGAAACAGGCTTCCTTGCAAGTATTATCTATTTCAGGCGAAAAAGATGGGCTGGCGACACAAGAAAAAATCAAAAAATCGAAAAAGCAGCTACCTTCTCAAACGGTGTACCATGAGATAAAAGGCGGTAATCATGCTCAATTTGGCATGTATGGCAAACAAAAAGGGGATCAGCCTGCAGACATTCCAGTCCTCACGCAACAAAAAGACATCGTTCAGACGATGCTGGAATGGTTAAAACCAGCAAAAAAGCTCCCGTAATGGGAGCTGCCAGATTGTTGACAAAGGGCTAAAATGAACTTGATTTTAGCCCTTTGTCTTCTTTTCAGCGTGATAGAAAACCTTTGCAGTCTAGGAAGGACGAGCATCGGCGCGGAGCGAATTTGACATTCGTGAGCACCGAAGCGCAGGACTGACAACGAATGCGAGGGTTTGTCTACACGCTGAAGCTCCCGTAATGGGAGCTTTTCATTTTTTATGCTTTCGTCGCTTCTAAAAACTCTTCAGCATCTGCCACAGCCAGTGAAATGGCCTCTTCCCAAAATGCTTTTTGAGTCAGGTCGACACCTAGGTGCTTATATGCCAAATCTTCTACAGTCATTGACGCTGTATCTTTTAATAGCGCAATATATTTCTCTTCAAATGATGCCCCGGCTTGCAATGCTTTCGCGTAAATACCTAGAGAGAACATGTACCCGAAGGTGTAAGGGAAGTTATAAAACGGGACACCTGTAATATGGAAATGCAGTTTAGACGCCCAGAAATGCGGATGGTATTCATCTAAAGAGTCACCAAAGGCTTCCTTCTGTGCTTCTACCATCAACTCATTCAAGCGGTCAGCTGGCACTTCTCCTTGTTTGCGCTCTTCATAAAAGCGTTGTTCAAATAAGAAGCGTGATTGAATATTCATAAAGAATGCCACACTGCGCTGCAGCTTATCCTCTAGCAAACTGAGACGCTCTTCTTCATTGGCCGCCTCTTTTAATGAAGCATCTGCCACAATCATTTCTGCGAATGTCGACGCAGTTTCAGCTACATTCATCGCATATTTACGATTCAACATCCGAACATCCTGCATGACTTCCTGATGGAACGAATGACCAAGCTCATGTGCTAGTGTCGCTACATTGGATGGAGTCCCTGAGAAGGTCATAAAAATACGTGATTCTCCGCTATCAGGGAAATTCGTACAAAAACCGCCCACTCGTTTGTTTGGGCGATTCTCAGCTTCTACCCAGCGTTCATTAAAAGCTTTTTCAGTAAAAGCAGCAAGCTCTTTTCCAAACCCTGCGAAATGCTTGATAATAAAAGCGGCTGCATCTTGATAAGAATAGGTTTTTGTCTCACTTCCAATAGGCGCTCCCACATCAAACCAGCTTAGTTTATCAACCCCAAGCATGTCAGCTTTACGTTGTAAATAATCAATGAATGGCTGTTTATGTTCATCAATGACAGACCACATTGTATCGAGCGTCTCTTGTTTCATCCGGCAAATATCAAGGGGCTCTTTTAATATATGATCCCATCCCCTTGCTTCATATACTTGTAAACGAAAACCAGCGAGATGATTGAGTGTGCTTGCAAACAAATGTTCATCCTGTGTCCATGCATGTTCTAAATTATGATACACGGCTTTTCTCACTTCACGGTCTGAATCATCCATCGCATTTTCTGCTTGGCCTACAGAAATCATTTGTGTTTCACCATTTTGCTCAAATGGAATGGTAATTTTGTTCACCAAGCTAGAATAAAGTTCATCCCACGCATGATACCCATCTACTGCTAGTTTTTGAATGAGTGTTTCCTGTTCAACAGGCAGTTGATCTTTCACATGTTCTCTTCGTTCATTTAATATGTAACGAACATCTGAGAAAGCGGCTGAATCCATTAATTCTTCCCACTGGCTAGTAGGAATCTCAGCAAGTGATTGATCAAACCCTGCTAGAATGGTTCCTAATTCAGCTTCCAGCTTGGCAATAGACCCCCGGAGACTGCCCGCCTTCATATCCTTTGTATTTTGAGATTGTAGACAGGATACAAATGAACCTGCTTGCGCTAGTTTTTTATATGTGATTTCATACGTTTCAAGGACAGCTGTTAACTTTTTTTCAATTTGTGTATCTTCTTTTGAAAAGGCATCTACCTTTTGTCGTAACTCATCTAATAGCTGCTGTATGTGCTGTAAGTATGTGATAAATTCTGATGAAGAACTGCCTCCTTTAAAAAAGGCATCTAAATCCCACGTCTCTTGTAATGGTTTTAATCCCAAATTATTTCCCCCTTTAATTGCTAATTTCATCATACAAAGGATATAGAGTCAGTATGGCATATGTATTCCTTTATATTCATTATATTTTCTCACAATTAAAAAAACCCGGCAAGAAGCCGAGTTTTTATGATAATTTTGAACGTAAATACGCATCGATAAAGGAATCTAAATCTCCATCCATCACCGCTTGAACATTTCCCATCTCCGTGTTGGTACGATGGTCTTTCACAAGAGAATATGGGTGGAAAACATACGAGCGAATTTGGCTTCCCCAGCCAATTTCTTTCTGTTCTCCTCTGATTTCATCCAATTCCGCCTGCTGTTCTTCGATCCGTTTTTGATAAAGCTTAGATTTCAGCATTTTCATTGCACGTTCTCTGTTTTTGATTTGGGATCTTTCCGTTTGGCACGTCACGACGACATTTGTTGGGATGTGTGTGATACGAACCGCAGAGTCCGTCGTATTGACGTGCTGACCCCCTGCACCACTTGCACGATACGTATCCACCTTAATATCCTCTGTACGAATATCGATATCAATTTCTTCATTAAATTCTGGCATGACATCGCAGGAAACGAAAGATGTGTGTCTACGGCCAGATGAATCAAATGGAGAAATACGGACTAAACGATGGACACCTTTTTCTGCTTTTAAGTAACCGTAAGCGTTATGTCCTTTAATCAGTAATGTCACAGACTTAATTCCGGCTTCATCCCCTGGAAGATAATCAAGGGTTTCAACCTTAAAGCCTCTGCGCTCTGCCCAGCGGGTATACATTCTGAGGAGCATCGATCCCCAGTCCTGTGATTCCGTTCCACCTGCACCTGGGTGAAGCTCAAGAATGGCATTGTTTTTGTCATAAGGTTCGCTTAAAAGAAGCTGTAGCTCAAATTCATTAAACTGCTTCGTTAAGTTCTTCAGCTCTTTTTCAAGCTCTGCATGAAGCTCCTCGTCATAATCTTCCTTTAATAAGTCATGTGTCATTTGTAGTTCTTCATGCGATTCACTGAGTTCATGATAGGAGTTCACAGAATCCTTTAGTGCATTGGCTTCATTGATTACCCCCTGAGCCTTTTGCTGATCGTTCCAAAAATCAGCCTCTGACATCGTCGCTTCAAGCTCTGCGATTTTGACTTCTTTTGTTTCTAGGTCAAAGAGACCCCCTAAAATCAGCTAGCCTGCTAGCCATATTTTCAAGCTCTTGTCTAATTTCTACTAATTCCATATCCTTCACCTCATAGATGTATGGGGGCTGACATGAATAGAAAGAGGTTTTCACCTCTTTCCATTACTTATTCTGTCTTCCCATGACAATTTTTATATTTCTTGCCGCTTCCGCAGTGACACGGTGAGTTTCTTCCGATATCCACCACTTTACGCACCGGCTTTTTCTTCACGGTTTTCTCCTCATCGCCTTCTTGAGGCTGATGAGCAGTTGTTTGTCCTTGAACGACTTCTTCACGTTCTAGGTTGTTTTGGATTTCTGATTTTAGCACATATTTAGCGACGTCATCTTCAATTGAAGCGACCATATGCTCAAACATCGCAAATCCTTCCATTTGATACTCACGAAGCGGATTGGTTTGTGCATATGCACGTAAATGGATTCCTTGACGCAGCTGATCCATTGCATCGATATGATCCATCCACTTCGAATCTACTGCACGAAGAACGATGACTTTTTCAAATTCACGCATTTGTTCATCGCCAAATGTCTCTTCTTTTGCATCATATTTCTCTTTAATCCGCTCCATGATGAATTCGGTGATCTCATCTGCTTCTTTACCGAAGATATCTTTGACCGAAATGGCACCTTCATCTAAATAGTTCGTGTTGATTAATTCAACAAGACCATCTAGTTTCCATTCTTCTGGAAGTTCTTCTTTCGGCGTGTAAGATCCAACAGCCCGCTCAATAGATGATTGAATCATATTGATCACAATCGATTTCAAGTTATCAGAATCGATGACTTCAAAACGCTGTTTGTAAATGACTTCACGCTGTTGACGAAGAACATCATCATATTGCAGAAGCTGCTTACGGGAATCAAAGTTATTCCCCTCAACACGTTTTTGAGAAGATTCAACAGCTTTTGAGACCATTTTACTTTGAATTGGAGTAGAGTCATCCATACCGAAACGATCAAGCATCGCCATTGTCCGCTCTGCACCAAATCGGCGCATCAATTCATCTTCCATTGAGAGATAGAATTGAGTAATCCCTGGGTCTCCTTGACGACCAGAACGACCACGGAGCTGGTTATCGATACGGCGTGATTCATGACGCTCTGTCCCAATAACAGCAAGACCGCCTAGTTCTTTCACACCTTCGCCAAGCTTGATGTCTGTTCCACGTCCCGCCATGTTTGTCGCAATTGTGACGGCACCTTTTTGTCCAGCTTCCTCAATAATTTGTGCTTCACGCTCATGGTTTTTTGCGTTTAACACTTGATGAGGGATGCCTTTATTTTTAAGCAGTTTTGAAATCAATTCAGATGTCTCAACCGCAACAGTTCCGACAAGAACCGGCTGTCCTGTCATATAACGCTGTGCGACGTCTTCAGCTACTGCTTTAAATTTGCCATCCATTGTACGGTAAATTAAATCAGGTCTGTCATCACGCACAACCGGTTTATTGGTTGGGATTGTGACAACCTGCATATTGTAAATGTTACGGAATTCCTCTTCTTCCGTTTTCGCTGTACCTGTCATACCAGATAGCTTTTCATACATACGGAAGTAGTTCTGGAACGTAATGGTTGCAAGTGTCATGCTTTCATTCTGCACTTCAAGACCTTCTTTTGCTTCAATGGCTTGATGCAGACCTTCACTATAGCGACGTCCTTTCATTAAACGTCCTGTGAAGGAGTCAACGATGACGACTTGACCATCTTCCACAACATAATCAACGTCTTTTTGCATCGCAACATGCGCCTTAAGAGCCTGCGCGATATGGTGGTTAAGAGCAACATGTTTGACATCAAACAAGTTCTCGATGCCAAATGCTTTTTCCGCCTTCGTCATTCCGCTTTCAGTCAGCTGTACACTTTTTGTTTTAATATCATAAGTGAAATCGTCTTCTATTTTTAACGTACGAACAAAGGCATTTGCTTGTACGTAAAGTTTCGTCGATTTTGCAGCTTGTCCAGAAATAATAAGAGGTGTTCTCGCTTCATCAATTAAGATGGAGTCAACTTCATCGATGACGGCATAATGAAGTGGTCTTTGAACCATTTGCTCTTTATACAGCACCATGTTATCTCGTAAATAATCAAAGCCAAGCTCATTGTTTGTTGAATACGTGATATCAGCAGCGTACGCTTCTCTTTTTTCATCTTTGTCTAGACTGTTTAAGTTCAAGCCAACCGTTAAGCCAAGAAATTCAAAAATCTTGCCCATTTCCTGTGCATCACGGCTTGCCAAATATTCGTTGACTGTTACAATGTGGACGCCTTTTCCAGAAAGAGCATTCAAATAAACAGGCATCGTTGATGTCAACGTTTTACCTTCACCTGTTTTCATCTCAGAGATATTCCCTTCATGTAGGGCAATCCCCCCCATGAGCTGCACCTTAAATGGGAACATTCCTGTCACGCGGCGGGAAGCCTCACGAACCGTTGCAAATGCTTCAACCAAAAGGTCGTCTACAGATTGTCCTTTTTCAAGTTTTTCTTTAAATTCAATCGTTTTATTTCGTAAAGCCTCGTCAGATAATTTTTCAAAATCTTGAGCGAGAGCTTCGATTTCATTTGCCTTTTTTTCATATCGGCTGATCGTACGTTTCGTAGGATCAAACACTTTGTTTAAGATTCCAAGCATATAATAACGCTCCTCTATTTCATGCAATTTTTCGGCATGTCCAAAAGTTTGACAGGTCCATATTTACCTGCATTTATCATACCATACCTTCCTTGATTTCCAAAGAATTTGCAATGATTTCGCACAAAAAACCCGCCCCTAATGAAGGGAGCGGGTTTACTTTTTTTAGGTCATTTTCGGATCAAAAGGAACGAATGATTAAGCGTTCGGCTCAATGAGTCCATATTTACCGTCATTTCGGCGGTATACCACATTGGTCAAATTTGTCTCAGCATTTGTGAAGACAAAGAAACTGTGACCTAACATGTTCATTTGGAGAATGGCCTCTTCGCTATCCATTGGTTTTAAATTGAAACGTTTTTGTCTGACGATTTCTGTTTCATCAATTTCTTCGTCATCTTGAACTGCTACTTCGGATGTACCGTTTCCTCCAGCAAATAAATGCTTTTTCGCACCTTGCTCACGGAATTTACGGTTCACTTTCGTTTTATGTTTTCTAATTTGACGTTCTAATTTACTGGTTGCTAGGTCTACTGCATTGTACATATCCTCATTATGCACCTCTGCTCGAAGTGCTAGATCAGTCATTGGAATGGTAACCTCAACTTTAGATTCTTGATCGTTGTAAAACTTCAAGTTCACGTTGACTGAAGCATCAACATCTGACTCAAAATAACGCTCCAGCTTTCCAATTTTTTTCTCGACATGATCTCTTAGTGCAGGTGTTACTTCGATGTTTTCTCCTCGGACATTGTAATTCATGTAAAGAACGCCTCCTTTAAAATTAAGGATATGTAAACTTATTTCTACTTTTCCCTCCTTTTCTCCTGCTCAAACGTAAAAAAAATGTGAATTTTTATTGAAATTTGTCGAATCCTGCGATGCTTCAGCTTTTAATTGATAGGTGATCAATATATATTCGATTGATTGTTGAAAAAGACCATGGCGCTGTTAAATCTTGAAAGATGAAATAGATGTTTTCAGTGATTGAGACAAAGATTTTAAATCTTCCGCTGCTGCTTTCATTTCCTCATTCGCTGCTAGTGATTCTTCAACAGCCGCCGACATGTACTCTGTTTCCTCAGAATTCCGCTTGGCACCTTCTTCAATAACACCAATTGTTTGAGAAATTTCTTCTGTACTAGCTGAGATTTGCTCTGTCGTGGCTGAAAGCTCCTCTGCTTTCATCGAGATATCACGAATGGCTGCCAGAATTTCTTGAAAGCTCTGTTCAGACAATTGCGATACTTTCACACCTTCTGCTACATCTCGTTCCACTTTCGTCATAGATTGAGACGATCTTTCAGTATCTTTGTTCACGTTGGCGACTAACTGACTAATTTGATCAGTCAGCTGACTTGATTCTTCCGCCAGCTTTCTGACTTCATCTGCAACAACCGCAAAACCTCGTCCATGTTCCCCAGCCCTTGCTGCTTCAATGGCTGCGTTTAAAGCAAGTAAATTTGTCTGATCTGCAATGGCATGAATATTCCCCAGCAGGCCTTGAATGCCGGTAAACTGTACTTGTACATTGGCCATTGTAGAATGATGTTCATTTACAGATTCCTTAATAGAACTCATTTGTTTCACAAATTGTTGAATGAGAGAAGCACCCTCTTCAGCCTTTTCAGTCACTGAAATTGAGTGACCCGAAACATCAGACGTGTGTTCAGCCGCATTATGCATACCAGTCGAGACTTCTTGAATCGCAGAAGCTACTTTTCCTACTGCGTCCGATTGTTCACGTGAAGCTTCACTAACCTGTTCAATCGAGCTAGACGTCTGTTCACTAGCCGAAATGGTTTGACTGATGGTTTCTTCAAACTGAGCAGCAGAATCGGCTAATTGCCTTGACCCATTTTGCACCTGTAGGATGAGCTGACGCAAATGAGCTGTCATTTGGTTAAAAGCCGTACCGAGCTGGCCAATTTCATTTTTAGAGATTACTTCAATCTCTTCAAGTGTAAGGTCACCATCAGCCATTCTTCTTGCTGCATGTGTGACAGAAACAATCGGTTTTGTCATTCGATGAACAAACCTTGTGCCAATGACTAAAAAGCCGACTATAATCGCTGCGCTAACGAGAATAAGTGTCAGCAATAATTGGTTACTTTCTTCATTGAGCTGACTGATTTTTTGATCCCGCTGTTTCAATTGTGTTTGAGCAAATTCTTTTGTAAAGGTATGTATTTCTTGTTCGATAGGTTGTAATTCTTGACTGAGGCGGGTGTTGAATTCTTTTTGATTTTGCATATTCAATGAATTAAATAATCGATTTGTTGAGGTGTAGTAAAGATAATTTTTTTCGGAAATTTGATCTAACAGATTTTTTGCTTGTTTAACGGTGCTCATTTTTGATGCTTCAGCTGTTTTCTTATTGATTTCTTCATATGTTTGCTCAATCTTCTGTAAATTTTCAGCATCTTGAACAACCACATACGTTTTGATTTGTGCTTCCTGCTTTTGCAGCAGTGCCTCTAATTCCAGTGAGGTCTGGTACAGCTTTACTTCTTTGGTGAGGAGTGCTTTATACGATTGATCTGTTTTGTAATAGATAAAGCTAGAAAATCCTAAAATACTGACAAACAATACACATATGACAATAAGCCCAAATAAAAATTGATTTTTTAGTCTCATAAATTCCTCCGAATGGTCTGAATTGAACAAAAATTAATGAATGACATACGGCCTCATACAGGCATGTATTTCATCCATCCACTTTCTATATTCAGGTATAAAATATGATGTAAGGAATGACTGGAAGTGATTTGAAGGGAATGTATAGAAAGCTAGTATATCGAAACTTAAAAAAATTTGATCAAACGATCGAATCGTCTTGGCAAAGTGCTCACTTTCAATAATTGAAAGCAGAAGCGGGTGTGTTGTCTCTAAATGAAAGAAGGCATGGATCAGATCATTAAAGATCCGATCCCCTTCTGTTTTAGCGAAATCCTTCTCAATTTCATCTAAATATTTTAGACTCTCCTCTATCGTATATAGAAGGTCATAATATGTGGTTAATAAAATATAGTCATCTGAACGATACGCCACAGGTCTCACCTATTTATTTCCGTTTATCGTAGTATACGCCGTCACTTGTCATGGGCTGATACGGATTTTGATAATTCAGCTGTTTTGTTTTCTTACGTTGAATGGCTTGAATATCTGCCTTGATCCCATTTTGAATCTCCGTTAATTGCTTGGCCATTATTTGATCTGTTTGAATGATTTCTTTGATTTTCTCTTTTTCTTGAACAGAAAGCTCATGTTGAATGTCTCTCATTAGCTCGTCTCTCTCAACTAAAAAAGCATCAAAGTCTTCAACGAGTGTCTCACTTTGTGGGTTGGCCTCTATTTCCGCTGCCATTTTTAACGTTTGGTCGTGCAGTTGGTCCACAATACTCATAGAGATCCTCCAATAGAGTGATGACGCCCTTTTCGATCGGTTTGAATGACTTCCTTCCAAGCATCTCGGAAATCAGTCACATATTGCTCTACTTCATTCAGGATTTCTTCATCATTTTGTAGATTGGCCTCAATCAGTCTTCGATAGATGTAGTCATACATACTTGCCATACTCTTTGATACATCATACGTACGATTTAAGGTGACATTTAATTCTTGGATGATGTTTTGAGCCTTTTTCAGGTTCAAGTTTCTCATTTCAGCATCTTCTTTTTGAATGCCGTGCTTTGCTAGTCTAATAAACTTTAAGCATCCTTCATAAAGCATAAGCGTTAACTCGGCCGGTGTTGCGGTCTCAATAGAATTTTTCTGATAGGCGGCATAAGGGTTCTGAATTGCCATATGTTATAAACCTCCAATTATTGTCCAAGCAGTTGAGAAAGATAGCCAGATTGGTTGTTTAGCTTTTGAATCGCACTATCCATGGCGTTAAACTTTTTGTAGTAACGAGCTTCCACCATTTTTAAACGATCTTGGAATGTATCCATTCGTTTTGTCAAAGAATCTAAATCCTTACCAAGTCCATATTCTTTTAGCTCCATTGTTGTACTACCAGCTTTTGTTTGAATACTCTTCGTGAAGGCTGATAAGGAATTTTTGACGCGATAGATGATTCCTTGTTCTTTATATTGCTGCTGTGCTTTGTCTTTGTCTTTAGAATCAACATTTAAAGAACCAGAGATAAACATTTGTCTTACCTTTTCTGGGTCTTCTTCAATGGCTTTTTTTAATTTCTCTACTCCATTAATATTAATTAATTCAAGCTTCCCGCCATCTTTATACGAGGATGAAGTAGAAATACCGATTTGTGTCATGTGAATTTTATTCCCATCACTTGTCGTAATATCAGCATAAAAATCACTTCTTATTTTAGAGGCACCAGCTCGTAAAATAGAATCACTTCTCAGTAAGCCAGACTTAGCGGTTGTTTCCCATAACTCAATTTCTTTTTCAGACATGGCTTTTTTCTCTTCAGCCGTTAATGGTTGATAGTCTCTATTTCGCTTTTCATTCACTTTACCATTGACCAGTTCAACGAGTTCGTTGTATTTATCAACAAATTGTTTAATTTTATCAAAGATGGCATCGACATCTGTTGAAACGTTCAAGCTGACAGGCTTATCTGTTGTTCCTTTCAGCTCATATGTGATACCAGCCTGCGTGAAGGTATTATTGTTATTTTCCATTTTGAGACCATTAATTTCGTATTGCGCTTTCTGCCCTTGAGTAGTCGCAAGTAACTTATTATCTCCATCCACTTGGAAGCCTAATTGCGTTAAAAATGAAGCGGAATTGCCATCCGCTGCCTTAATACTGACACCTTCACCAGTCGTACGCGAAGTCAGAGCGATCGTATCTACGTAGTTGGTTCCATCAAAGATCTGGCCTTTATAAGCCGTGACACCAAGTTGAGAGCTGTTCAATTTTGTCACGATTGTATCAAGGGTATCTGTATCAGTGGTATTAATGGTCACTGTTTTTGGTGTTGTAGAATCTGGTGTCGTCACCTCAAACGTAAACGTACCGTTTGAAGCAGTAAATCCAGATGGACTAGAAGATTTGAATACGGATGCTGTCGCTAGTTGGGTCACATTAATTGAGCCAGAGGCAGCATTTGTTGAGCCAGTTGCTGTGACAGCAGATTCGTTTGAGCTTGTCACCTTTTTTGCGCCATAAGTACTGGGTAATGTTAAATTTAGTTTGGCAATGAGATCATCTAATTCTTTGACCTTTGAATTGACCTCGCGGTAGCTGTCTCTTTGCCATTCAAGTGTTTGTTTCTGACGTGTCATTTTATCAAGTGGTGCTTGCTCAGTTTTCATTAGCTTTGAGACGATTTCATCAATATCAAATACATTTGAAAATCCAGTAATTCGATTAACCATTGTTTATGTTCTCCCTTCAATTACATTCTTTTATCGACAAATAAACCGACAATCTCTGTCATTGCTGCATAAAAATCAAGCCATTCTTTGGAAGGAATCTCTCTAATGACTTCTTCGGTTTGGTTATCTACGACTTTGACATAATATTCATTGAGTTTTTCATGCAATTCAAATTGAAGATGAAATTGAGTAGGTTCAATCAGCTTATTTGCTCCTTGAAGCGTTTTCTCAATTTCTTCTTTTGAAACGACTTTTCCATTTGCTTGTAAATCAGTGTTTGCATTGTCATTTTGATGATTCGTAACACGGGTTTGAAATGCATCAATCAGTGGCTCTAGCGAAGTCAACTTACCAACAGACATAGTTATTCAGCTCCTGTGCTTTAATCTATCTTTTATATCGGCTTTGAATTATTAAATTAAATATAGATGGACCGATTTGTTAAAGTTTCATATAGATGGTGTCATCCCCTACATAGAAATAATTTCACACGGAGGTTTAAAGACGAATTGGATAAAAAAATCCTCACTTTTTTTGTGAGGATAATTGAGAAAGTAGATCGAAGGACAAGCTAGCAGCACGGCTGTTTTCTTCTTGAATAGACAGGTATACTTCCTTCCTGTGAATATCAATATGCTTAGGAGCCTCAATTCCGACTTTTACTTGGTCGCCTTCAATCGCAATAATTTTAACTTCAATATCGTCGCCTATTTGAATCGATTGATTTAATTTACGAGATAGAACTAACATGAGGAAGCCACCTCTAACAAATGTTTTGTATGATAGGCTGAATCATGCAAAATGACCTGCTTGGCTTTCATGTTCTTCCGATTCACAATAATAGGCGCTCTTAAATTGGCTGTCGTTTTTTCAATAGAAGATCCCATTGTTAAAATAACCATGACTTCCACATCATCGGCATCTTCTACTTCAAGAATGTCTACAACCGATTCTTCTAAGTCAAATTCATATTGATTGAAGAACAAAAATGGGCTGCTGACAATAAAGCCCAGTTCTGCATTTTTCAAAGATTGGAGAACTAAAAATGGGGATTCTTCTGATAAAGGTAAAATGACGAATTGTTTTTGATCCAGAAATCCTGGTATCCCATTAGAGAAGTGAATGATTTGCTCCTCTTTAATCGTCACTTCGCCATGGTATTTTGTTTGAATGATCATAATTCACGACCTTTTTCATTTTTCTTAACTATACCTTATCACCATTTTGACCTGTTTCGTCAACTTCTATTTTTAATTCTGGGTATTGTAACATATCAATATGAACTTTACCTTGCTTGTAGTTAACAATTGGTTTATGAGGTGTTGCCTCTATAATAGCTTTTTGCGGCTCCACATCAATTTTAAGTTCAGATGGCTGATAGTGAATTTTCACACTAAAAAATGAAGGAATCACACCGATGTTGAATTGTTTTGCTGGAGGACTGCCGTTGATTTTCGCAAACTCAGCAATCACATTCCCACCATTCTCGATCTTGATGAGTTCACTTCCTTCTTCCGCTCTACGCCCCATTCCTTCTCCAATCGCACGTTTCCCCTCAGCAGCCCATTCCTCTGAACGTCTAAAAATCGACTTAATATCCATATCGGCAAATGCCTCGGTTTGATCTATGGTTAATTTCGACGGTGTATTTGTGATATTCATGACAGCTCTTGGCTGCTGAATCTCAAGCTCAGCTCTTGGCTGCTCTACTTCTTGCCTGGAAGGGGTTGTCGACATTTGCAGCTTTGCATAAGTTTGCTCCATTAACAATCTAGGGATTTGCATAGGTTCACCTCCATGATGCAAAAAAGCACCCAACGGATGCTTTTTCTTATCTTAAGAAATCGACAAGGGATGGCTGAATCACTTTAGCTGTCGTCGCTAAAGCAGCTCTATTCACAGTCTCTTGTTGCAGAAGATCAAGAATGGCTTTCTCACTTTCTACATCTTCGGCATCTGATTTAGCCTTTTTCAGCACTTCAAATTGCGAAGTCAAACGGCTTCCGACTAAATCAATACGATTGGATCTAGCCCCAAGATCTGAACGCTCAGCACTCATCACTTCTTTAAACTGATCGATATCCCCTAATGCATCATCAGAATTTGCAAACGTTCCATTTTTTAATGAGTTTTCTAAATCAGTTAGCATTTCAATGACATTTTGACCACTGGCAGATTGCCCACCAAAAGCTGAAAGAGGATTTGAATTCACATTTAATGTGATTCCATCAGAAATGTTCGATTGAACCACGTTTGCATCTGTATAGTTTGCAAAGTTAAATGTAAACGTACCATCTGCATTCTCTACAACTGGTTTAACATTTGTATTCGTCCCATTAAAAACAAACTTACCTAACATCTGTGTGTTCATTGCATCAATGATTTGATTCTTCATCTGACCAATTTCCACTCCGATAGCAGCTAAATCTTCTGGCTGTTTTGTTCCATTGGCCGCATCAAGTACTTTATCTCGTATATTTGACATGATATCAATTATTTCAGTGACACTTGTTTCAGATGTATCGATCCAGTTTCGTGCCTCATTTAAATTAGTTTGGTATTGCTCATTTCGAAACATGGCTGTACTATACTGAAGACTTTTCACTGCTGCCACAGGATCATCAGACGTTTTTGTGAAACGTTTTCCAGACTGTGCCTGCTCATTAATTTTAGAGAGTTTTTCATAACTTTTACTAATATTTCGAAGTGAATTTTGAGAAATCATACTTTGCGTGACTCGCATCAGTTACCCTACCTTCCTACGACACCCATGCCGTTTATTATTTTATCTAATACTTCGTCTTGTAGCGTCATAATTCTTGCAGCTGCATTATACGCATGCTGAAATTGGATCATATTCGTCATTTCTTCATCAAGAGATACAGCACTAGTTGACATCCTGCGTTCATTGGCTGAATTCACAAGAGCTGCTGAACTGCTTTCAAGGGTCATGTTCTTTTTAGCTTGTATCCCCATTTCGGCAATGACATTCTGATAGTAATCCTGAATCGTTGTGGTATTTCCGCCGATTGGCAGCTTTAAGTTTTGGATATTGGCTAATTGCGTAGCATTCGAACCATCACCTTGCGTTTGATTAAGAGATGCAGCAATGTTATCTGTCGATGCTAAAATCACGTCACTCACTTTGATACGGGCTGCCAAGCCTTTATTCAAATCATTGTTATTCTCAATATCGAAAAAGTCTTGTCCACTTGTGCCATTTAACGTGTATCCTTGTTTATGGACGTCGTTAAAAGCATCCATAAATACTTTTGCTACTTCATCCAGCTCAGCAAGCATATCCGGGTACATGCCTTTTTCATCTCCATTAGACATGTAGCCATACGCCTCAACAAGTGCTTTTACTTTACCATTCACTTGTAATTGATCAGCTGCGATGGTTGTCGTTCCAAATTGGAGTGAGTTAACAAGTCCTGTCGTATTATCATAGGAAAGTTGCAATTCAGATTTTTCATTGGTAATGCCATTTAAAATTGTTCCAGCAGATTGTCCATTTGCACCGATAATATCGATGTTAACGGTTCCTTCAGCAATTTCCAGAGCATTTCCTCCAGAAGGGTTGTAGCTCACTTTAATATCAACAAGTGAGGAAAGCTCATCTATAAGAGCGTCGCGCGTATCATAAAGATCGTTTGGAAGATAACCATTTGGCTCAACTGTTGCAATCTGTTTATTCACTTCATCAATTTGAGTTAACAGGGTGTTCACATTTTTTGCCGTTGAATCAAGTTCAGTTTTTAAATTCTTTTGTATCGTTGTTAAAGAAGAATTTAGCAGACGGAATTGATCTACTAAAGCCTGAGCACTTGTCTTAACAACCGTACGGGCTGAAGCAGTATCAGCATTTTTCGATTCTGATAAGACTTGTAATGATTTCCAGAGATTATCAAAGGCTCTATTCAAGCCTTCATCTGTCAAATCATTCATCACTCCTTCCATTTGTGAAAGAGCATCAGACTTCGTCGCATAATAAGACAAATTATTGTTATGATCTCTATACTGAAGATCTAAAAAGCTGTCTCGAATTCTTTCAACAGTTCCAACTTGGACACCTGTACCCATTTGGCCATATGTCTTGCCATCATAAACAGAAATCACTGGGTAAGGATTCTCTGCTTTAAAGGTAACTCTCTGTCTTGAGTAGCCATCTGTATTTGCATTGGATACGTTGTTTGATGTGACATAAAGCCCTGCGCGCTGGGCTGTGATTCCTCGTTTTGCCGTTTCTAGTCCCATGAATGTAGAACCCATAGATATCCTCCTTGTTTACGCCTTTGAATCAAACAAAGCCCTATGCTGTTTAGGCTTTGAACTCTCAAGACCATTTTGTCCGTAATTCATATTTTCTTTGTTAGGATTCACAAGATCGAATGTCAGTGAAATAAATTGAAGTGACTGCTGAATAAGCTGTTTGTTCAGTTCGTTTACATCTTTCAATTCCACCATGATGTCATTCAGCTCCTCATATAACGAAATAAGCTCTTCTTGATCCGTTCCTTCAGCTTTTTCGATACATGCAGTGATTGTCGGCGATTGATCACTTTGTAAAAATTGAACTGCTGCTTCAATCCGCTTTTCTTCTAATTGTGAAATGGCCTGAATATATTTTTGCTCAAGGTTCAGAACCTCTGAAAGAGCATCGATCTCATTATTTTTCAGCATTTCTGTTTTATTCTTAGACAGCTTTAGAAGCTGTTCATGTAATCCGTAGAGACGGTGCAGTTCTTCAATCATTATTTTTACTGACATTCACGCTGCTCCCTTTTGTTATTGTTGTTTATAAAAATTTAGCATTTTATCTGCAATGCCTTTTGTATCTACTTGATATGTTCCGGCTTCAATGCTTTTTTTAATTTGGTCTATTTTATCTTGACGTTCTTTCATGATATTCGGCACCTTTTGCATTTCGATTGCCTTTTTAGAAATTTCGACTTTGTCAGTTGATTTTGCTTGATTCGATTGCAACGTTTGTTTCTCATATGTTTTCTTGTAAGGATTTACTGGTTGTGTTCCATATCGATTAATTTTCACGGGATTCCTCTCGCTTTCCGTTACAGTCTGTCTTGATTCTATCCATTTTATCGACCAAACTGCAACTTAGTTTAGGGAATCAGTCGTTTTTAGGATTAATGGCATAATAGGTGTCTTTTTTCCTAGATTCAATCTCCCTTTTACGCTCTTCTTCTTGGTCCATTTGGCTGATTTGTGTCTTTATATCCTTTTCACAATGGCTGCACAGCTTGTTTTTCCTGATCGGTTGGCCGCATCTTTCACAAGGATAGTTGATATTCGGGAATTGACTAATTTGAAGTCTTTTCAAACGGATAAATTTCAGGATTAATTCTTCATCAACTTCTGTTGCGTCTACTATTTCAGCAATGGTTGATTGTCTATTACTTTGCTTACGCAAGAATTTATAAACGATATCAAAAGAACGTTCTTCTTCTTCAAAGCATTTGTTACAAACCGTTTGGATGGCGGTTTTTAAAAATAACTGATTACATTGTGGACAGTTTGCCAATTGATTCATAACCAAAACCCCTTACGTTATTTTCTTTTCTTAATATCGGTTGATTGTCATGATTTTTAACTACGAATCAACGTAAAAGAGGAAACACTTTTGGCGCCTGCGTCTTTTAAAATTTTTGCTGCATGATAGACTGTCGCCCCAGTTGTATAAATATCATCGATTAATATGACATCCTTTAGAACGATCGGGTCTGGCTGCCTTAATTGGAATAAATCCTGTTGATGTAAACGTTCATTTTTTCTTTTCTTAGACTGCTTACTTTGATGTACTTTTATGAGTGGCTCCATTATAGGTCCCCCAATCATGGAAGCAAGCATCATGGACTGATTGAATCCTCTTTCCTTTAATCTCTCTTTACTCAAAGGAATTGGGACAAGCACCGGTTCTTTGATTGAAAAAGAACGTTTAAACGCTGACTGTACATCTTTTTTAAATAGATCAGCTAAAGCCGTATCACCTCGAAATTTAAATCGAGCTAGAATATCTTTCATAAAGTCGTTGTAAGCATAAACAGATCGATTCATCACAAGGATCTCAGCAAAATCCCGTCGTTTATTCCATCTTGAACAATCCTGACACAATTGATCATTTGATTGCACTCTTCCGCATTTGGGACAAGTAGGACCTTGAATCTTCATCAGGTGGTCCTTACATGCTACACATAAACGATCTTCATTTAATAGAAGGAATGATTTCCATGTAAAAGCAGCCACAAAATAGCTCTCACAAATTGGACAAATCAACGATTTTCTTTGTTCAACGGCAAATGATTTTCGCACCTTGGATATGTTGTGACCGTTGAAGCAGCTTCTGTCAGAATGACGAGCATCGCCGTATTTTTCTGTTTATCCACCATCTCAGATTTACTGTAGGAGATTTTATCGATATCTGTTATATATTGTGGTTTCACTTGATTTAGAGAAATGGCTAATACATCTTCTATACATTTTTCACAATGACAAATCATGTTTAATTGGTTGAGATATTGGTAGAGGATTTCTTTGAGTAATATTTCTTTTGCGTTGAGTAACATATTTTGTCTCTCCTGCCATTTGTGTTTTGTGAATATAATGTACCATGATTTAGTTGAACCCACACTATTTTTCAGAAAACTCTTTTTCAGCTGTATTATTCATTTTTACGATATGTTTCTTTGCTTGTTTCATACTTCTCGTTAAACCAAAATGAAAAAAGTACACGTCACCGTTAAAAAAATCGGGATGTCTCCCTGCTCTTCCAGAAATTTGGACAAGTGCACTTTCTGTAAAAATAGGAGATTCCGCACCTAATACGCCCACCTGAACATCTTGAATGGTAACGCCTCTTTCTAGAATAGTTGTTGTAACCAATACATCGTATCTATGATCTCTGAAATGCTGGACTTTTTGTTTTCTTTCTTGATCATCGGCAGAAACACCTTGTACATTTACATATTGAACTTGAAGAATATGAGTTACCTTCTTCATAGTAGAAATAGAAGGAACAAAGAGTAACACTCTTTTTTTCTTTGTGATATGTTCATGCAGCCAGTTCATTGTAGATGCTGGAAGCCGATTTCTTTTTAATTTCTTTTTCCAATCTCCAACCCATTGAAATGTTGGGACAGGCAACGGTTTTTGGTGGAAGCGCAGAGGAATTTTTATTGCTTCTAATTGTCCACGAGCAACATCCTTTTGCATTTTTTTAGATGGTGTGGCACTTAAGTAAATTCTAACTCCTGTTTTTTTCAATGACTTTAAAACAGCAAACTGAAGCCGTTCATCGATTGAATAAGGAAAAGCATCGACTTCGTCTACAATCAGGACATCAAAAGCGTTTTTATATCTCATTAGCTGATGAGTTGTGGCGATCATAAGCGGCGCTATTTGAAACCTTTGAGAGCTCCCGCCATAAAGTGCAACTATATTTAGTCTTTGAAATGCCTTCCTCATTCGAGGTTCAAGCTCAAGTACAACATCGGTTCTAGGCGTCGCAATACAAACACTCATTCCGTTATTTAGCGCATATTTTATTCCATGAAAAAGCACCTCCGTTTTTCCTGCACCACAAACAGCCCAAATGAGCAGATCAAATTTGTTTTGAATTGCTTCTACTAGTCTATCGGACGCTCTCTTTTGCTCTTTAGAAAGCTCTCCCTGCCATGTTAATTCAACTTGTATTGTTTCTTTCTTTTGCGGACCCGTCCATTCATAGAGAAAGCCACATTCACTTACTTTTCCCAGCATGATGCAGGATCTACAATATACACAGTCTTTTTTACATGTTTCACAAGGAGAGAGGGCAAAGTATCGCTTGTTTGATACACCACACCGGCAACAGATGAAACCACTCAACACCCTATAGACACCAGGCGTTCTATTGATGAATCCTTGATTCTCCAGCCACTCTAATTCAGACTGTGTACATTGACATTCAATAGGAAGAAGGTGCCTTGATTGCAGCTTGTGACTGAGTTCCATTGCTTTTTCCAGATTCAATTTCACGCACTACCTTTCAATTCATGTTGACCCATTATGTACAAAGAGAAGGTCTTTCGTCTAATTGTAAAAATAGAAAAACAAATCCCCTTTTCCATGAGAAAAGGGGATTTTGATATCTACCTGATGATCCAACCAAGTGCTAAAGAGCCTTCGCCTAGATGAGTGCCAATCACAGCACCAAAGTAGCTTTTATAAAATTCAACATGAGGATACTTTTCTAATAAGTGCGCAATTAATTCATCTGCTTCTTCTTCTCTATTACCATGTATCAGAGTTGCTCTCATCGGGACACCACGTGATGCATCTTCATCAAATAATTCAAAAATACGTGAAATGGCTTTTTTGCGTGTACGAATCTTCTCAAAAGGGACAATTAGCTTGTTGTCAAAATGTAAGATAGGCTTTACCTTTAAGAGGCTTCCAATAAAAGCCTGAGCACCATTTAATCTGCCGCCACGTTGTAAATGAGTTAAATCGTCTACCATAAAATAAGCTCTTTGATTTTCTTTTAGATAATTGAGATGGGAGATTACTTCTTCTGGAGAAGCACCACCTTGGATTTTTTCAGCAGCTTCTAACACATAAAAGCCTTGCGCCATACAGCTAGTCTCTGTATCAAACGGATAAATGTCGATTCCGTCAACTAGTTCATTCGCTGAGGCCGCACTATTGTATGTTCCACTAATTCCGCTTGACAGATGTATACTAATCACAGCATCATATGTTTCATTAAGTTTTTCATATAATTCTATAAGTTCACCGAAAGCAGGCTGAGAGGTTGTTGGAAGATCTTTATGTTTCTTGACTTCTTCATAATATGTCTTCCAATCCATTTCTACTTCTTCACGGTATGATTCAGTACCAAAGATGACATTCAGAGGGATCATATGAATATGATGTTTATCACGTAGATCTTGTGGTATATAAGCAGTACTGTCTGTTACAACGGCTATTTTCATTCTTAAATACCTTCCTTATCCGTTAAGTTGCTTTTAAAAAAGAATGCTCATTGTCTTTCACTAGATTTATAATACTAATCAAAAAAGCCTGCCTAATCAATAGGCAAGCCCGCTATATCCGAAAAAGACTCCTTACCTGCCTATCATTTCTCTCTAACTTGAATGTGAGAGAACTAAAACAGGCGAAAAAGGAGTACTTGTCCGGAGCATTATCTCATTTCTACCCAGCCGTTTTTAATTGCTACAACAACAGCTTGAGTACGGTCGTTTACATTCATTTTTTGCAAGATGTTACTCACGTGGTTTTTGACTGTTTTCTCACTAATAAAGAGCGACTCACCAATACCTCTGTTGCTCTTTCCGTCAGCTAACATTTGAAGAACTTCACATTCACGTCTTGTTAAGATATGAAGTGGTCTGCGAATTTCAGGATATACCTCGTGCTGTGGATGTGCTGAAACGCCGCTTGTTGCTAAGCGTCGGAATTCATTTACTAAGTTATGAGTGACTTTCGGATGTAAATAAGAGCCTCCGTCAGCTACTACTTTTACTGCTTCAATGAGGGTATCTGCATCCATTTCTTTTAACAAGTAGCCTCTTGCTCCTGTTTTTAATGCATGTGTCACATAGTTTTCATCGTCATGAATAGATAGGATAATGACTTTTGATTCGGGATAAAGCTCTACTAGCTGTTTTGTAGCCTCCACACCATTTACATTCGGCATATTAATGTCCATAATGACAACATCCGGATGATAGTGTTCTACGATACGTGCAGCTTCGTCACCGTCGTCTCCTTCTGCAACTACTTCAAAAGTAGGTTCAAAATCTAAAATCCGTTTGACACCTTCACGGAATAATTGGTGGTCATCGATAATTACAATATTTACTTTAGTCACAAGCTACGCCTCCCCATATTTATTGTTCTACACCTGAACTTTATGGTCAATATGTCTTTTGTCTCTATTTTACAATTTTATTTTGTAATGTTAACGGTACTCTAATCATGATGAATGTCCCTAGACCTATTTTTGAGTCTATGGTCATTTTACCTTCTAGTAAATCTACGCGCTCTTTCATACCAAGTAACCCAAAGGATTTGTTTTTATTTGTTTTAACATCCTTCATATCAAAGCCTCTTCCATCGTCTTTGATAATTAAGGTGACAAAGTCTTTCGTCACTTCGACCTTCACAGAGATTTCTTCAGCTTCAGAATGCTTTAAAGAATTTGTGACAGCTTCTTGAGCTAGTCTAAATAGTGCCACTTCAAATTGAGAAGCAATTCTTTCGCTTTCTGTATCTCCAATGCACTGGAACGTAATCTTGGTTTTTCCATCATATTCTTCAATTGTGTTTAAGTATTTTCTAAGTGTCGGAATCAGGCCCAAATCATCTAAAGCCATCGGTCTTAAATCATAAATGATTCTTCTCACTTCGTACAGTGCATTTCGCACATTCTGTCTTAGACTTCTAATTTCTTTAAAGCCTTCTTCTGTTCCACGGTCTCTAAAAATCCGTTCAATTAGCTCTGAACGCATCATCACGTTTGCCAGCATCTGAGCAGGTCCATCATGGATTTCTCGTGATACCCTTTTGCGCTCTTCTTCCTGGGCTTCAATAATTCTTAGTCCAAAATCTTGTTTTGCCTGAGCATCTTCAAGTAAAACACCGACCTGACGTAAATCTTGGTTCAAGTAGTTGAGGACGACCGTGATCTGGCTCACAAGCGTTTCTGAACGTTCAATGACGTCTTGTAAGCTTAACAATCGTCTTTCGAGATCATCTCTTCTTTCCCTCAGCTGTTTTTCACGCTGCTGGATCATGGTCAATTCTACTTGCAGGTTATGTGCTTTTTCATAGGCTTCTCGTATTTCTTCTTCGCTGAATTTGTTGAAGTTTCTGCTGACCTCAGATAATCGATTTCTAGCATGTCTCGTATGTACTTCTAGTTTATCCCCAAAATCAATTACTTCGTTGACTTGCTGTTTGATTTGCTTAAGCTCTTCTACCAAGCTTTCATATTGTTGACGGGACTGTTCGCCGATTCTAAATACTTCGTCCTTACTGCCATCAACTGTACTTAGCATTTTCATGATGATTGAATCCAATAACTTCGGATCCATTTTAGGTGTTGTCATGGCTTTTCCCTCCCGTAACAGTGATGTCATCTTTTTTTATTATAAATGTCATTGATCTGCATTTTATGTCGAATTATAATGGAAGAATGCGTATAAATCATGAAATTTTTATGACGACCCTTTTTCCGCTCCTATCATCATAACAAAATACGCTATAAAATTCTAAAACCAATGCAAATTTTCTCTAGCCTTACAATTTGCTTGTCAGGAGGGTATGTCTTTTGCTGAACCGCTATCTCACAGTAAAAAGCCGTGGCGAGCATGAGATCGTCATTGAAAAATCACGTTTTATTTGTCATATACAACGTGCTGTCTCAGAAGAAGAAGCACAAGCCTTTATACAATCCATTAAAAAACAACATTGGAACGCCACTCATAATTGTTCAGCCTATTTGATCGGCGAACATGATCTGATTCAAAAAGCAAATGATGATGGTGAACCAAGCGGTACGGCAGGGGTACCAATGCTTGAAGTGCTAAAAAAACGCAAGCTGAAAGATACAGTTGTTGTCGTCACTCGTTATTTCGGCGGTATTAAGCTAGGTGCCGGTGGATTAATTCGCGCGTACGGAAAATCTGTGTCTGAAGCAATCAATCATGTTGGTATGGTAGAACGCTGTTTAATGCGTACGATGCACACAACAATAGATTATACATGGCTTGGAAAGGTAGAGAATGAGCTTAGAGCCTCATCTTTTCAGCTAAAAGACATCCATTATGCAGAAGATGTGATTTTTGAAACGTATGTAGAAGAAACACAAACGGAGCAGTTCATTGAATGGATGACTGAGCTGACTAATGGAAAGAGTGTTACAAAAGAAGGCGAATTGATTTATTTAGAAAAGGACGTTGGTCCGATAAAGGAGACAGATGAATGGCACAACGAGTAAAAGTGCGTGTACGAAAGAAAAAGAGCAAGAAGAAAAAGATTTTCAAACGGATTCTGGTCTTATTTTTACTTCTCTTCATCTGCATGGGCGGATTTGCAGTGTATAAGATTGTGAATACACTCCAGGCTGCTGACAAAACTTATGATGAATTAGAGCGCGGGGAGAAATCGAAACTCCGTGATGCTGTCATTGATATAAAGAAAAAACCTTTCTCTGTCCTATTTGTTGGTATAGAGGATTACGCCACAAATGGTGATCACGGCCGTTCAGATTCACTCATCGTCGCAACGATTAACCCTCAGGATAAAACGATGAAAATGGTCAGTATCCCCCGTGACACACGAGTACAGCTTGCTAGTGACACAACGGGAAATAAAGTAAAGATCAATGCGGCATTTGCTAAAGGCGGTAAAGACGAAACGATTGAAACTGTCGAACAATTCTTGCATATCCCAATCGACAAATATGCAACAGTGGACTTTGACGGTTTTAAGGATGTCATTGATGAAGTTGGGGGAATCGATATAGACGTTCCATTTGACTTCAATGAAAAAAGTGACGTCAAAAAATCGAAAAAGATTTACTTTAAAAAAGGGAATATGCATTTAAACGGGGAAGAGGCACTTGCTTATGCGCGAATGAGAAAACAAGATCCACGTGGTGATTTCGGGCGTAACGATCGTCAGAAACAAATCTTACGTGCCATGATTGATCAAATGGCGAAACCTCATAACATTGCAAACGTGGATAATATCGCAAAAGAAGTAAGTGATCATATTACAACCAACTTCCGCATCACAGAAGGACTTGCTCTACAGCAAATTTACAGTGGTTTCAAAGGAGACGATACTGAAACACTATCTATTAAAGGATCAGACCTTTATTTAGGACCAAATCGAACATACTTCTTTGAGCCAGATCAAACCAACTTGGCTGAGGTGCAAAATGAGTTAAGGACACATTTAAAGCTTCCTGCTGAGTCATCGTCCTCAACTGAAACAAATACACAAACCGATTCATCTTCTGATGCAACAGGGTCAGCCGATACACAGGCCCCTTCGACCAGCACATCAGGACAATAATAGGAAAACAGCCCGTTCCTTGGAAGCGGGCTGTTTTTTTATTGTCTTTTGACCATACGTTTGTAGAATTTCGTAAATGGTTTAAACTCTTCGTTCACCAAACCAGTGACTTCAGCAATGACTTGCATAAACATGACCAGTAAAAAGATGATGATTAATGACAGCCAAATGGTGGCACTTGTCAGCAAAATTGCGCTTAAGCTAAAGACTAAGCCAATCATGTAAATCACAATCACTGCCATTCGATGTGATAAGCCAAAGGCCATCAGTCGATGATGGATGTGTGATTTGTCAGGTGCTGAGATAGGCTGTTTATTCAATATTCGTCTGATGATCGCAAAGGTCGTATCAAAAATAGGCACACCTAAAATAATCACAGGGACAACAACACTAAACAAAGTAACACTTTTATACAATCCTAAAAGTGACAGGACCGAGATCATATAGCCTAAAAATAACGAACCTGTATCACCCATAAATATTTTTGCTGGATGGAAGTTATAAAAAAGAAAACCGATGGTACTGCCAATAACGACAAGAGATAACGAAAGAATCAGGATCTTGTCCGCAGAAAATGCCATAACGGCAATCGTGGTTAAACCAATAACCGAAATACCGGCAGCCAGTCCATCTAATCCATCAATTAAATTGATCGCATTTGTAATCCCAACAATCCATAGTACAGTCAGGGGATATGCCATCCATCCTAACTCAAGTCGATCTGTTAAGAAAGGAACAGAGAAAAAGTCCATTTTTAAGCCCGTGCTCACGATTAAGCAAGCAACGAGAACTTGCACAAGAAATTTAAATTTTGCACTTAAATTATATTTATCATCAAATATACCTAAAATGACGATGAGTACAGCGCCAACTGATATAGCTGTAATTTTATTATGTAGAAACAGCCCGCCTGCTAGTGCTCCAGCGGCTACCCCAATAAAAATCGCCAACCCGCCCATTCGAGGCATTACTCTATCATGAACTTTTCGTTTATTCGGCTGGTCCACTGCACCAATCTTAATTGCAAACTTTTTGACGATTGGTGTCACAATTAAAACTGTAGCCAGAGAGACAAAAAACGCTAATAAGGCGCGTTCGTAATCCATAGGTCAGTCTCCTTCTAAATTGAAATCTGTATTTTGTATATTGGCCGCTCTTTCCATTATACAATTGAATATAGGATGATCACAAGCTCCCCCTAAGAAGAAGAAACAAATAAAAACGCACAATCCTGAATGAATTATGCGTTTTCTTTAATATTCGTTAATTCCACCATGTTTGTGAACAGTGCGTGCCAATCTTTTTTCTTTGCCCGGCTTTGTCTTAGATGTCTGCATTTCATGTCATCTTTTTTGCTGATCACTTTCTGGCAGGCTTCGACGAAGAGAGCTGGATTGTCGCCCTCTACATATTCATACACATCATTCTCTTTTAGCCTTTCCGTTGATGGAAGATTTAAACCAACAACAGGGATTCCTGCAGCTAAAAATTCATACAGCTTGAGCGGGAAAACCGCCTGATTGTAAGGAGACTGTTTGTATGGCATCATCCCTACATCAATTAATTTCATATAGGCAGGCACTTCTTCTGGTGCGACTGCTCCTGTCCATAGGACATTGGGCAGTTTGAGTGCATGCTGAAAAGATGGATCTCCATTCGTTCCATCCGGACCGACAAATAAAAATGTCCAATCTGGCTGCATGCGAGCAGCTTGTGCGATCATGTCAAAATCGAGCTTCGGCTTGATTCCACCTATAAAGCCAAGAACCGTTCCCTCTCTTCCCTCTAGCACGTCTTCCCTGCTAGGGAGGTTACTTTTTGCAAACACATCATACTCAACGCCATTTTCCACTGTAAAGACATCTTTCGGTTCACCCATGAGCCTTTTTTTGATTTGATCATGTAAGTATTGTGAAGAGCACGTAATGCTGTGTGCATATTTAATAATGCGGTTTTCTGCTTTTACAATGACTCGCTGTCTCATATATGAGAGAATGTTGTTTTTTCCGCTGATGGGCTCTCCCCACAGGTCACTACAATCATACACAATATGTTTCCATTCAAATAAAGAAGATAAGAGCGGAAATCCAGGAAACGTATACCATAAACAGACGGCTATGCCCTGCTTTTCTTCTTGCCGCAAATGCTCAAGAAGAGGAGATAATTTACGGAAATAAAACATATCTTGATAACGGCCAAAGCGAAAAAACTTGCTCTTGAGCACATCAGGAATGGTCATTTGCTTCATTCGATCCGTTATAGGCTGAAAGGGAGCTGAATGACGAGTGGCAGATGGACATACCCAGATGACCTCTTTCGTTTCTGGATCAGATGCAAGAAATTCCGCCAGTCGATGCCGTCTGTACCTTAGGCCATCGTGGCCCCATTCTCCCGTTGCGACAATCACATGTATGATCGAGTCTGCTTTCACCTTTATCACCTTTTTTCCCTTCTGTTTATAAGCGTTTCTTTACAGCATTTGTGGCATAGTGCATAAAACACCAAGATGCTTTCACAAAATGAAGCTGCTCAATTTCTCTGTAGACAAACCATGTTTTTTTCGCTGCTTTCCACTTGTTACTAGAAATCGAGTTTCCCACGATGCGATATTCACTGAGCGGCTCACTCATTCCATAGGCAGTAAATCCTTTTTTTAAAATAGAGAGCCATGTGGCTAGGTCCTGCCTTGTTCGAATGTTTGGCATTTCCACGTGTCCTACCTGTTGAAGGTCGAGCATCACCGTCAAACAGCCGATAATCGTATTTTTTAGAGCTTCATTGTAGTTCAACTGAGCCGGCGCTGTGACAGTTTTTTGTAATGGCTCTCCATTTTCTGAAATGATGTCATATGCCGTGAATGTAAAGGCATGATCATTTTCTAACATAAACTTGACCTGCTTTTCGAGCTTTGTCTGTTTCCACATATCATCGCTGTCCAAAAAAGCGATAAAGCGGCCTTTTGCCTGTTTGATGGCTGTGTTTCTAGCAATTGCGGCTCCCCCGTTTTCCTCTAAATAAATGACGTTGATTCTGTCGTCCGTCTGACTTAATTCCCCTAACAGCTTCCTTGTGCCATCTGTTGAGCAATCATCTGCTATGATTAGCTCCCAGTTGGAATAGGTTTGGGCAAGGACGGAATGAACTGTATCCGTTAAATAACGTTCCGCATTATACGCCGGTGTAATAATTGATACTAACGGTTGATTGTTCACCTAAGACTCATCTCCAGTTCATCATTAAGATTCTTTGAACACTTCAGGTAACACCACAAACATAAGAGAGATGCTAAAGCCAATGACAAGTCCAAGCAGTGCTCGTTTTTTCGCTGACATGCCTTTTCCTGCTTCATCGAGCACTTGAGCAGGATCGACAATCTTTGCCTGCTTCATCCCGAGCTTTGTCGATTCCAATTCATATAAGAATCGTTCTTTATCGACCTTGGAATCATTGCTGACAGATTCATCTTCAAGAGCGGATAATCTCCTTTCAATGACCTGCTGTCTTTTCGTAAATAAGGCTTTGTCCTGCTTTAAAAATGTATCTGACACTTGTTTCACTACCGCCAAAGCTCGAGCTTGATCAGCATCTGTAAACGACAACTGCAATTGTGTATCGGACTGGTTAGTGAGAATCAAACGATTTTTCACATCTAGCCTTTCTTCTTCCTTTACATCTCGGAGTGCTTGATTCAGAAATGCATCGCTTTTTAATAGAGATGTCACTTCTGCCACATTGTTATACACACCGTCGTCATATTTCCCAAGTGTTAAGGTAACAGCAGCTGTGTAACTAGACTGTTCTACTGTCCCTTTGGCAAAAAAGAAACCAAAAGCAGCTAATACGACAGGCAGCAGCACAAGCCAGACGATATATTTTTTCATACGCTTCCCTATTCTTAACATAAAACCAGACATGCTCATTCTCCCAACATTGACGTATTTGCTTTTTCACTAGTGCAGCCATACAAATTCAGCATCACACGTTTGCCCGCAGCTTGAAGCATTGTTTATTTTTCATGATATTGACCGCTGCGATCACCAGCCCTAGAAACACCCAGTGGAAATATAAATTCGAGACAGAACTAGGACTGATACTTGAGACGAGAAAGCTCAGCATGGCAGCAAATAGACCTTCGATGATCATCTTGGCTGATCTCGTGTCAGCCAATTGGTATTGTTTGTACAGTGAGAACATGAGATAGGCATACACTGAGATATAACCTAGCATGACGGCAAACCCAAAATTCGTCATCACCTCAAGCAGCCAATTGTGAACTTCAACGACCTGATCTGTATCAAAGATAGAAAAGTGAGCTAAGTAATAAGACACATTACCCGCTCCGACTCCAAAACCGTATGAATTCGTAAAGAAATGCCAGGCGTTTTTGATTAAATTCGCCCGAGCAATGTTGGACGGAAGTGGTTCGCTAAAAGAATGAGCGACCTGAGAAGCGAGAAACAAGTCATAAAAGATAGAATAGATTTTGGCTGAAAAAATGGCGATACAGATGATTCCAAGTCCGCCTGCTGCCATGATGGACCACTTTTTTAAAAAGCGAGGCATCAGCAGCCATACATAGATTACCGCTCCGGCTAATATGCCAAGCAAGCTGGCGCGCGATTCTGTTAACAAAATGAGATACAGCGCTAAGATGGCTCCTATTAATCCGAACGCTTTGATATAACCATTTTTCATTTGGCGCATGCACGCCACATATAAGAAAAAGCTAATAGATAAAAACGTCGCAAAGTCATTTTGGTTAAAGAAGACAGCTGTAGGATAGTGCTGTTTGTACGCTGGTCCAAGATACAATGAGGTATTCGGTAAATGATTCAAGGTCAAGTGATTATAGAACCCGATTCCCATTACAAATACGGTCATGACTAGCCAAATACTATAAAAAGTCACGATTTGATCCATTCGCTGAATGTACATGACCACAAGAAAGACGAAGCCCATTCCCATCGCAAGAAGAGACATATATTTCAGGCCGTCTGTGACCGAATGAGCCCAAAGCAGTGAGACGAGACCGTAAAGAAACCATGCAGCGAAAAAACCAAGAATGCCTTTAACACGAATTTGCTGCCACTGAGATATGTACGTTCCTTTGTCTCTTATCCGCCATATGAATAAAGCAAAGACAGCCAAGAGCATGATGCGGTAGAGAAAGAGACTAAAGAACCCGGCACTAAAAGAGAAGAAAGCGTTATTGAGAAATGTTAATGCAATTAAAAGGTAAATGGCTGACATGAATATGTGCTCACCATTCATGTAGAGCTTCATACATATAGCAGCCGTCATTAGCACCACAAGCAAAACCGGAATGACCACCATCTTCTTTAACCCGATAGGCTGCGCGGATGCCATTTGTACAAGCCCTATACCTGCTGCTAATAACATACCTCCAATTATGATTTGCCATGCTGTTTGTTTCACACTCATACCCATTTTCCTCCTAAGCAACCCATCCGATTTGAAGGATTAAGCCTTTACTTCCTGTTCATAGTAGGAAATGGTACGAGCCAAACCTTCTTGTAAAGTCACAACAGGCTCCCATGTTAAGACTTGTTTCGTTTCCTCATTTGCCAATGTACTATGCACAATATCTCCTGCACGCTGAGGCTTGTAAATCGGTTCAAGATCTGATCTCGTGACTCGCTTCATCGTTTGAAACAGCTCATTCACCGTGATGGAATGACCACATGAGATATTTAAACAAACGTTTGATTGAGCGGTTAAAGCTGCAACATTCGCTGCGGCTAGATCGCCTACATAGATGAAATCTCTTGTTTGTTCCCCGTTTCCGAAGATGAAAGGTGCCTCATGTTTTGCAAACTTATCAGAAAAAATTGAGACCACTCCGCCTTCACCAAGTGCGTCTTGGCGCGGACCATATACATTGCTGTACCGCATAATACAATAGTCCACATCATAGAGTGATTTTGCCATCTGTAAGTATCGTTCAACTGTCAGTTTCGACAAGCCATAAGGTGAACCAGGCTGTAGCGGATGAGCTGTGTCGACCGGCAGATAGACTGGGTCTCCATAGACTGCTGCCGATGAGGCAAACACCACTTTCTCCACCCCGGCTTCAGCTGCTGCTTTGATCACATGCAGCGAGCCTTTAATATTGACCTCTTCGTCATAGATGAAATGTTCAACCGAAACGGCTACACTCACTTGCGCTGCAAGATGAATGATATAATCTGGTGCAATGTGTTTGATCAAATCGACCGTTTCTGATTTTGTGACATCTGCTTCAATGCATTGTACGGATAGATGAGCGATATTTTCTTTAGATCCAGTTGAAAAGTTATCAAGAACGATGGGCTCATAACCTTTCTCTAATAAAGCCTCTACCGTATGAGATCCTATAAATCCACTTCCCCCAGTTACCAATACTTTCTTCATCCAAGTTCCCCCTATTATTGTGCCTTCGATACCAATTCTGTTTCCCATACGCCTGGGCGGCCGATGGACTGGTAAATAAATCCTCTCTCTTTCATTTCTGCTGGATCAAACAAATTCCTTCCATCAATTAAAATGGGAGAACGAAGTAGCTGCTTGATCTGATCCTTATCCATCTTCTGTACGTCATCCCATTCCGTTAAGATGAGACAAGCATCTGTATCTTTCACTGTTTCATAGAGATCATTGCTGAAGACCGCCTGCGGGCCAAGCTCTCTTTCTGCTTCTACATAAGCAATTGGATCATAGGCTTTGACAAAAGCTCCGAGCTCTCTCAGCATTGGGATAATATCTAGTGCTGGCGCTGAACGCATATCGTTTGTATTTGGTTTAAATGCGAGCCCTAAAACGGAGATCGTTTTTCCTTTAATATCACCGAACACACTCATCAGTTTGCTGACAAGATGGGCTCTTTGGTGGTTGTTTGTTTCAATGACAGATTCGATCAGCTTGAACCGGTAACCAGCTGTTTCGGCAATTTTGAGAAGAGCCATCGTATCTTTTGGGAAACAAGAACCGCCAAATCCAATGCCTGCTTTTAAAAATTTATGCCCGATACGGCTGTCTAACCCAACGCCTTCGCTGACTTTTTCCACATCAGCGCCAACTCTCTCGCAAATGTTCGCAATGTCATTGATGAATGAGATTTTTGTGGCGAGCATGGCATTTGCCGCATACTTAATCATTTCTGCACTTTCTAAATTGGTCTCAACCACTTCTGTTTGAAACGGATCATGCAATTTTTTAATGATCGTGGATGCATGTGCGCTTGTAGAGCCAATCACCGCTCTCTCCATATTCATCGTATCTTGAATAGCTGAACCTTCCCGCAGAAACTCTGGATTGGAGACGACGTCAAATGGATATTTACTGCGTGAAGCCTTTTGAACAATGGCTTGAACAAGACGTCCTGTTCCAACTGGCACTGTGCTCTTATTAACGATGATTTTGTAGCCATTCAGGTGTTCTCCAACCGTTTGAGCCACAGCTTTCACGAATGTTAAATCCGCTTCCCCTTGAGGTGTCATGGGTGTACCTACAGCAATATAAATAATCTCTGATTCTCGAATTGCAGCGGGAATATTGGTTGTAAAGCACAATCTTCCTTCTTCTGTATTTTTCTCAATCAATTCCTTTAAGCCCGGTTCATAAATTGGAACGAGACCGCTTTTTAAGCTGTTGATTTTTGATTCGTCGATGTCACAACAAATGACGCGATTTCCGATATCAGCAAAACAAGTACCCGATACTAATCCGACATATCCTGTTCCAATCACAGCAATTTTCTTCAACATGTTTCATCCTCTCAGTAAAAGCATATTGGTCGTTCCAAACTGTTTATCTATCAGTCTTTGCACATTTCATCTTGTTTAAACGGTGGATGTTGATTGATTCAGCACCTTTTCATATTGCTGAATCAGGAGCGTAGCATTATGTGATGATGAATAATCTGTATGAACGATGTGGTGAAGATCGTTCTTCACTTGCTCGTTCCATCTGTTTTCATAAAGATAAGCGTGAATTGCTTCTTTTAGCTGACTCGTTGAACGTGGTTCAATGAGCAGATGTTGATAGGTAGAAAATAGTGATGGGAGACCACCAACCTGTGTTGCAATGACAGGCAGTTTTAAAGCGAGCGCCTCAAGGACGACAGTCGGCATTCCTTCACTGTAGGATGGAAGGGCAAACAGGTCAGCTGCCATTAAATAATGTTTGACTTGTTCATTCGGCACCTGCCCTGGGAGGATAATGGATTCTCCCGCCCGTTCGGCCAGCTCCTTTGCGAGGGGTCCTTTTCCGACAATGACGGCTTTCACACCCTCCATCCCGCTGACAGCTTTCGCTAATTCAAGCAAACCTTTCTCTTTGACTAAACGGCCGACAAAAATGACGAGCTTGTCGTGAAGCGGTAAACCGATCTGCTTTCTGATGGCTGTTTGATCCCCTGGTGTTCTAGAAAATGACTTGAGCGGAATTCCAAGCGGGAGACATTGTGCATCCACCTCTGTCATGTCATGTGTTTTCTTTGCCAGCTCCTCACTCACTGTGAGAACAGCAGACGCCTGTTTTACTGTTGCTTTAAAGGCTGCAAGCGCTCCTTTGCTATAGTTTGGATAGACGTTAACATCACTGCCGTGTAAGGTCAGAAGATAAGGGATGTTTGTTTCCTTTTTGATCACAGCTGCTGCGCCGCCAGACGGCATGGCAAAGTGCGCATGGATGAAATCCGGTGACAGATCATAACGCTCCATTGTGCGCAGGACAGAAGCTGCGATTCGTTTACTCGGCTGAGCCCATTTCAGCTGTCCAGGCAGCGCTGTATAGGGCGGTCTGTAAACTGGCACGCCGCACCTCACTTCCTGCTGGGGAAGATCTTTTCTCTGACGATAGGAAGCTTTAAGCATCCGTAAGATGGGCGGATTGACAGGGGTAGGACACATCACACTCACTTCTACGCCTTTTTTGACCAGCTCCTGCACTTGTGTTTCATGGAAGACGCCTTCACTTGGATGTTTTTCACTAGGATATACACTTGTCAGCCATAGCACCTTCATGACGAACGACCTCTTCTCCATAATTTCCCTGTCATTTGCGGATACATTTTGACAAGCAGCAAGCTATATAAAGCCGCACTTAAACAAATCGTCAGTAGTAATTGAAGCAGTATATCCGCTGATGTCAGCTTCATCCCTTGATGAACAGCTACTGCGCAGCCGGCCATTAACAGCGTCATGACAGCAGGCTTTACGAGTGATTTTATATACATCTTCATATCTAGCTGAATGACGTAAGCCATCAGCCACCTGCCGACAATGAAGTTCAGCAGGCTGACCCCTGAGTAGACCCAAGCTACAGTCAATAGACTGCCGGTATGGACTCCTGCATATAATGCGCATCCATATACGATGAGCATGCCTGTATCCCAATAAAAAGCTAAGTCCGCTCTCCCTTTTGCAAGAAGGATGGAACCATTTGGATTCATCAGCACACGGAGTAGACCAACAATGCACAAAATATTCAAAACCGGTACCGCCACTAGCCATTTCTCTCCAAACACCACTTCTATAAAGCTATCTGATACGGCAGCAAGACCGATGATTAGTGGAAAACTAATGAGTGCGAGCATATTCGTCATACTGAGGAAGCCCTCACGCAGCCTAGAGTGATCACGCTGACTTTTTGCGAAAACTGGGAAAGCCACTCTCGTCACAATCGGGTTAATTTTCAGCACCGGGATTGTGACGATTTGATAAGCCAGGCTGTAAATCCCTAATGCCTCTGCTCCAAGAAACCGTCCAATTAAAATCATGTCGATATTTGAGCCTGCCCGATTGACGAGCCTTGACGCAAGCTGGAAAGCCCCGAAGGAGAAAAACTCTTTCACTTCCCCTAATGCGAAAACGGGTGCTGGGCGCCACTTCTTCCAATAAGCAGCTGCATACATGAGACCTTTTCCTGATTGAAGCAGCACTTGAGAGACCACATAGGCCACAATTGGATTGATAAAAAAGGCTAGGATAAGTAGAACAATCAGCGAAATGATCGTCGCTATCGTCTCAATCGTACTTAAGGTTTTAAAGGCTAAATCTTTCTGCATCATATATTGGTATTGCTGACCAATTGGTGCAATGAGAAACATGATTGATAATAACTTGAGCAAGCCTTCCAGCTCAGGTCTGGCATAAAAGGCGGCAATCAAGGGACTTGCGAGGATCAATACACAAAACAAGAGAATTCCCGTCAGCAAGTTGATCCAATATAATGTAGATAATTGACGTTCCGTCGTTTGTTCCTTTTGAATGATCGCAGCACCGATGCCTAGATCAAGTAAAATCTGTGTAAATATTGTGACAGTTGTGATCATGCCAACGAGTCCAAATTCTTTCAGTGACATTACGTTCCCTAAAAAGGCGAACTGTGCAATTTGGATGATGGTAATGATCAATGCGGACAAGCTTGTCCATTTTACTCCGCCCAGCAGGCGATTTTTCATACTTGCCATTTCTCTTCCCTACTTTACTTATCTGGCTCCGTCACCAGTCACGATGACTTTTAACGTTTTTACCATAATCTTCGTGTCGAGAGAAAATGTCAAGTTTTGAATATACTGTAAGTCATGTGATAATTTCTCACTTGGACTCATTTCATATCCCCCATTTACTTGAGCAAGACCAGTCAGCCCTGGCTTCACTGTCAGTCTTTTTGTAAAGCCTGGAATCGTCCGATTAAATTCGGCAGTAAACATTGGTCTTTCAGGACGTGGACCTACAATACTCATTTCTCCTTTTAACACGTTGATAAATTGCGGCAGTTCATCAATTCTTGTTTTTCTGATGAATGCCCCCACTTTGGTGATACGAGGGTCATTTTTTTGCGCCCATTTCGCTCCTCCGCTTTCTGCGTTGGTTCTCATCGATCTGAGCTTCCATAATTTAAAGTAGACACCGTCTTTTCCGACCCTTTCCTGCATATAAAAGGCTGGCCCTGGTGTTTCTAGCTTGATTAAAAGGGCAAACAGTAAAATGATTGGCGTACTCAACATCAATCCGATGAACGAGAACACGACATCTATGAAACGTTTTGCAAATAAATATCGAACCATATGTTCTGTTAAAGCAAAAGAGTGGTTTCGTCTCACTTCATATTCTCTGTAAAGGTTCATCGCTTTCTCTGCGCTCACTGACCTGCACCTCACCATTCAAAGTAGTTGTTGTGTAAAGAGATGTTCTATGAAAGTCAGTTTAGCAGAGCAACATTAAGCAAATGTAAATGGGCTGTTAAGTCTTGTAAAAGTGTGTTAAGAATGTGCCCTTATATCAAGTTATGCCCTTTTAAACGTAAAAAAGACCCGCAATTCTGCGGGTCTACGTGTCTTTTTTATTTTGCCTTTACGGATTCGATCGTCTTCAGTCTAAGCGTTCCGTTTGCATCTTTTGTATAAGTTACTTTCACTTTTGATTCTTCTTTTAGGCTGTTCACTTGTTTAGAAAATGTATTTCCGAATTGAATGGCTACTTCTTTTCCATCAATGTTGACAGCAATTGTATGTCCATCAGCCAAACCGACATATGTGCCTTCTTTGGTGACTTCATTTTTCTTCGTTGTAGATTCTTTTTTTGTTTTAGATTCAGCTTTTGACTGATCATTTGTCGTTTCTTCTTTTGTGATTTCCTTACTTGAGCTTTCTTTTGCATCTTCATCAGATTGACCTGCTTGGTCTTCTGTTTGAGCAGCTGTTTCTTTGCTTTCATCATCTGCTTTTTCACTTGCAGACTTGTCTTCCGTCTTTTCGTCTGTTGCATTTTCTTTCTTTTGATCTGCTGCTTCAGTTGTTTCTTTTTTGCTGTTATCCGTATTGTTGTTATCGTTTGACTGATTTGATGTGCCGCATGCTGTGAGCATTACACCTAGAAGTAAGACTAAAAACGGCATTGTGATTAATTTTTTCAAGATCGTCACCTCTTCATGATTTGTCGATTTGCTGTCATTGGAAGGCAAATACGTGAAAAATCCACCCTCTATGTTTCGATTATAACAAATATAACCTGAAATGAAATGTATTTTTAACTTGACATATCATTCATCCGATCTATTTTATTCAAAATATTGAGATACACCTGCTGCGATTCCTGAAGCCAGCCGCTCCTTAGCAGTCGTTGATTTTAATATACTGGCATCAATCGGACTGGTTACGAACCCTGTTTCAAGCAAGATGCTGGGCATTTTTGAATACTTGATCACATAGAACCCTGCTGTTTTCACACCACGATCCCTTGTGCCAAGGGCTTTCACCATCTGGGGCTGTACCTTTTGTGCCAGCTTTAAACTATTGGCCAAAGCATACGTCGCATCATAATACGTTTCTGTTCCATTTGCACCGCTATGATCATTTGCATTGGCATGGATGCTGATGAACACATCCGCACCAGCCTGTGATCCTTTGCTTACACGTGTTTGCAAGGAATCAAATGTATCAGATGTTCTAGACATGACCGTCAGCGCACCCGCTTGTTTGAGCCTTGCTTGCAGTTTTAACGCGACATCCAGATTGACATTTTTTTCAAACAACCCATTTCCTACCGCTCCAGCATCCTGCGCACCATGACCTGGATCAATAAAGATGGTTTCACCTAACACATGATTTTTCAGCTGTGTGATCACACTGGTTCGTATGGTTGATGTTCCGCCTAACACTGTAAATGTTGAAATCTTTTTAGTCCCAATGACACGACGAATCGCATCTGGCACTGATTGAGCGTCTGTAAGAAGAAGGGTTTGCCCTTGCTTGGCTGCCGTACTTGCCGCAGCTGCCGCATCGGCATATGCATAGCCGTTACTCATATACGTTTGGGTTGTCTTCATCGGGTATGTGTTCGCAATTCGGGCTGCCACTTCATACCGATTGGCCCCGCTGATTCTCACGGGTGATGGCAGTTTTTGATAGGCTGCTTGATTGACACTTGTTTCCCCGCCAATCACAATCGTCCGTTTCACCGCTTTGCTTTTTAATAGATTGGCTGTTTCCTGCCGCAGCCCTTTTGCATCGGTTAATAAAATAGGGAAGCCCTGTTTTGCAGCATACGGAGCAATTGCCACAGCGTCTGCATAAGCAGAACCATTCACAATCACAGCTGTATCAGCACTCTTCATTTGCTTAGCAACGTTTGCCGCCAATTCATATCGATTCTTCCCTTGTATTCGCGATACGGATAGATTCATTGCTTTTAACTGCGCTACGACTTTTTGAGAAATGCTTGCGGTTCCGCCAAGAATGATGACACGCTTCGTTTTCAACTGCTGAAGACCTGACTTAGTTGCACCTGAAAGACTGCTAGTATTCGTTAAAAGCACTGGGGCTCCTTGCTGAAAGGCATACGGCACAGCACTCAGCGCATCTGCATAAGCTTCACCGCCTACTAAAACAACTGTAGGTGCTGTCGACCAGCCTCGTTTTGCAGCGTTAACTGCCACCTCATATCGATTACTTCCCTCAATCTTCGATACATTGTGCTGCGCAAATGCAGATGGTGCATACAAACATAGTGAAACCACAATCAAAACAAAACAATTGATATAAGAACGCATGAAGTCAACCTCCTTGGTTTTGAACCCTTCACCCTGGAACCCAGGAAACACTTCATGTACTTTTGAAAAAAGGCTGCCGAGAGTCGTTTCTCGAGCAGCCTAAGAGGTGTATTTTAGGCACCCCTCATCTGTATGTCTTCTTATCTAAAATAGCCTGAAACACCGCTTGAAATACCCGACGCTAATCGATCTTTATAAGTAGCGGATTTCAAAATATTTGAATCAACTGGACTGGAAACAAAACCAGTTTCTAAGAGAACACTTGGCATCTTAGAATATTTAATCACATAGAAACCAGCTGTCTTCACGCCACGGTCTCTTGTGCCTAATGCACTGACCATTTTAGGCTGAATATTTTGCGCGAGCTTCAAGCTGTTTGTTGCCGCATATGTTTTGTCATAATACGTTTCAGTTCCATTTGCACTGCTGTTATCATTTGAGTTCGCATGGACACTGATGAAGATATCTGCATTTGCTGACGCACCTTTGCTCACCCGTGTTTGAAGACTGTCGAATGTGTCTGATGTTCTTGACATCGTCACAAGTGCACCTGCGTTGTTTAACTTTGTATTTAGACGTTTGGCTACATCTAAGTTTAAGTTCTTCTCATATAATCCGTAGCCTACCGCTCCTGAATCATGAGCGCCATGACCTGGGTCAATGAATACTTTTTTGCCAACAACAGGGTTTTTTAATTGATTCACGACAGTTTGTGTCACTGTATTTGTACTGCCAACGACAGTAAATTTGGTGATTTTTTTGCTGCTAATCGTCGCTCTTGTTACCTTTGGCAACGTCTTTTCATTCGTTAGAAGCAATGCTTTGTTTTGCTTCGCTGCAATTCCTGCCGCAGAAGATGAAGTGGCATAGCCAAACCCTCTTCCTACATAGGTATTATTTGTGCTCATATTGTATTTTTTCACAATATTCGCAGCCACGTCATAACGAGTAGATCCTTTGATTCGCGTTGGAGATTTTAATTGATTATAAGCTGCTTTTGTGACGTAATTCTCTCCGCCTACGACAATGGTTTGTTTCACATTGCTTGCTTTTGCAACAGAAGCGATTTCAGAACGAAGGCCCTTTTTATCTGTATATAGAATTGGGAACCCTTTTTGTGCCGCTACAGGTGCAATGGCAATTCCATGTGCATAGAATGACCCTTCAACCACAACGACGCCAGCTGGCGTTTTCATTTTTTTCGCGATATTTGCCGATAGCTCATATCGGTTTTTTCCTGAAATACGTTGTGTAGAGATGCCCATTTTCTTTACTTGATTGACCACGTTGTTTGACACGCTTGATGTGCTGCCTAAAACAATAACTGTCTTCGTTTTTAAAGCCGTTAAGGCTTTTTTTGTATCTCCAGAAAGGCTTGTACTATTTGTGTAAAGAACTGGTCCATTTTTTTGATGTGCCAGTGGAATTCCTGCTGTTGCATCTGCATATGCAGTTTTCCCCACTAAAACAACTGTACTTGCTGTTCCCCATCCTTTTTTCGCTACGTTTGCTGCTACAGCATACCGGCTCCCACCATCAATTCGGGAGACCGAGTTATCTGCTGAAGCTGTTGGAACAATAACAAAAATGGCGATGAGGCTGAGGATGGCTGTTTTGATCATTGAGCGCATCTTCTAAGTCCTCCTTTTATTCTTAATAGTTTGTTAGTTTTGTACCTGGATAGTAGAACGAAAGTATGGAAGAATACGAGTTTCCAGATTCAGCTCTAGCTTTGGCGCCGTATTGACTCATACCAATGCCGTGACCATAGCCTTTTCCTGAAATCGTGAAGTCATTTGTGTTATTCTTTACTGACGCAAACGTACTTTTCACCTTTGTTGCGCCCATGACTGTTCTAAACTCTGTCATTTTCATACTTGCCGTTGTACTTTTGTTCACTGTATACGTACCTGTTTTGTTTTTCAGATGGTAATTCAGCTTGATTGAAACGGTCTTCGCACGCTGACCTTTTGTTTTTCCTGAGAATGTCAGGCTTGAAATAGATGCAATTCTCATGTCAGATGCAGCTGTTTCTTTATTTTTCAACAGCCATGATTTTAGACCAGCAAGGTCGGCAGCATTGGCTTCTTTTGCCTTAGACCACTCAGAAGCTGCTGTACTTGCAGTCAACGTAGTGCCTAATTGCTTTTTAGACAACTTCAGTGTCCACGCATTGACAGGATCTTTTGTGTCCTTCTTGGCGACTAAGTATGGCAGTGCATTTCCCCATACTTCTTCACTCGCCTCAGTGTATCCGCCATTACTAGAATAATAGGTGGCTGAAATAAGTTGATTGTTGTATTTCAGAACCTTGCCTTTTGTGGCATCAACAGCTTTTGTTGAATTTGTGTACCAGTTATATCCTCCATATACTTGGAAGGCTGTTGTATCAGGTACGACTTTTCCAATACTTTTCACTGAATACGTTCTAGCGGCAACCGCTTGTGCTTTTAATGCCTCAACATGCCAGCTTGCAGGCATTTCATTTGGCACAACACCTTTTAGATAGTCTTCAAATGGAATACTTTCATTAGTCGGCCTGATATATCCTGATTCAATAGCAAAGTTGACGTTACCTAAGTAAGGCTTCCCTGCGATTTTAAGGACATTTTTGGTTGAATATTTCTCAGGAACAACTCTTAATGTGTTATACGTCTTAATGCCTTTTAATGAAATTTTTCCGTTAGAAATATTCAATTGGTAGTTTTGATTTTTTTTCAGATAGACTTGTTTGGCTAAAGAATTTTTTAAGCTATCTGTAATCGCACTTGTGCTACCAGCAAGATGGTAAGCATATGTACCTTTTTCTTTCAGCAATGCTTTTAATGACGCTGTGACAGAATCCGGCTTCACATACACAACGGTACTGTTAGATTTTGCAGCCAATTGCGACAAAGGCATTGCATAAATATAGCTAGAGGCTTTTGCCAAGTACACTTTATCTGCATTAATGTTTAATTTTTTAATGATATTCACAGATAATTCGTAGCGATTGGCACCGCTGATTCGTGTCACCTGTGAGGTTTTCTTGATTTGATTTTCTACTTTTTGTCCCGTACTTTTTGTACTACCGATGATAATGACTTTACTTGGCATTTTATAAGACGGAATGGAATCTTTTTTTGTTAATAGGATTGGGTATCCTTTTCTCGATGCATAGGATGCAATTGCAATCCCATTCATGAATGAGTTCCCGCCGACAACAATTGCTTGCTTATAGTTACCCATTTCTTTGGCGATTTTTTGGGAAATTTCAAATTTGTCTTTCCCACTAATGCGTCTCACTTTTCCATACTTTTTGATTGATTTCTCAGCAGCTGTTGAAATACTTTTCGTATTCCCGACAATTAAGATGTTATCAGGATTCATCTTTTTCAACTGATTTTCGGTTGTCTTCGTTAGCTTTTCAATGTTCGTGTACAAAATTGGGGCGCCTAATTTGTATGCTAACGGCGATACAGAAATGGCATGATCAAAGGCATCTCGGCTCACAATCACAACGGTTGAAGGATTTTTCCATCCTGCAGAAGCAATACTATTGGCTACTTCGTAACGATTTTTGCCGTCGTATCTTTTCGTCACAGCGACATTTGATCCTGATAGTTTGTATTCCCCCGTTGTTGAGAAATCCATGCTGTTTTTGTTTCCGATATAGTTAGACAGTTTTACTGAAATTGTCGAGCTGGCCATGGCAGACTGAAAAGGTGCAATTAGTAGTGTCAGTGTCATGAGAACGATAAGTGTAATGCCTGTTTTCTTCAATTTTGTTCATCCCGCCCATCTTTTTTTACTTCTGTTTTTCAATCTTCTGAATTTCTTTTTGACCACTGTCATTGATAAAGTAAGAGATTTCTACTTTGTCACCTGGTTTAAATTCATTTAATACATCTTTAAAATTATCCGTAAATTCATAGCTTAAGGTCGTATTCACTTTTTTCACTTCGACTGTATGTGCATCAGCCATTCCAATAAATTCAGCTTTTTCTTCCAGCACCTGAGGAGTTGAACTGCTTGTCTTGTTTTCTCCTGAGGATTGCTCAGCCGTTCCACATGCTGTGAGCACGATGCCTAGTAGTAGTATTAAGAACGGTAAAACGACGATTTTCTTCATTTTTTTCACCTCATGTCTTTGTATCGTCTTATAACTTAATATTTTAAGGTAAATTTAAGGTTTTTTGAAACCTTTTTTTTGTTACAACGTCTATATCTAGGTTCAGAGTAAAAAAATAACTTGTTTATCAAGATTCGTAAACCTATAATCATGGAAGAATCATAGAAAAGGTGAGGGACATTATGAGAGCTGAAAGAAAAAGAAAGAAGAAAAAGGTTCTTTGGATTGTTTTATCGATTATTGGCTTATTCGTATTAGCCACTGGCGGATACGCGTATCATCTTTGGAATACAGCCGCATCCACTGTCGCAGGCATTCAAGAGAACTTAAAGAAGTCAGATAAGCGTGACAAAGATGTCGATTTAAGTAAAAAAGACCCGATCTCCATTTTAGTCATGGGTGTCGATGAAAGAAAGAATGACCGAGGCCGTGCAGATACATTAATATACATGACTGTGAATCCGAAAACGAAAACAACTGAGATGGTGAGTATCCCCCGTGATACGTATACAAAAATTGTCGGAAAAGGCACAATGGATAAAATTAACCACTCTTATGCTTTCGGTGGTACACAAATGGCTGCAGATACAGTAGAGGAACTGCTTGATGTACCTGTGGATTACTTTGTAAAAGTCAATATGGAAAGTTTTAAAGACATTGTGGATACACTTGGCGGAATTACAGTGAACAGCACGTTTGCTTTCAGCTATGATGGCCATTCATTTGGTACAGGAGAGATTAACCTGAACGGCGATCAAGCACTTGCCTATACAAGAATGAGAAAGCAAGACCCTAAAGGTGACTTCGGCCGTCAGCAAAGACAGCGACAAGTCATTGAAGGCATCATTGCAAAAGGCGCTAACATTTCCTCTATTACGAAATTCGGCGATATGTTCAAAGTCGTTGAAAACAACATGAAAACCAATATGTCCTTTGACGACATGTGGACGATGATGAATGATTATCGTGATGCAAGACAAAATGTGAAACAGCACGAGCTAAAGGGAACAGGCACACGAATCAATAATATTTATTACTATCAGCTTGATGACAGCAGTTTAGCGAAAGTGAAGAAGGAATTGAAGGATAGTTTGGAAGCTTCGTAAATAAAAAACACCTTTCTTGGGACTGACCCCCGTTTTTGAGACAGGAATCAAAACACCTTTATACAGCCAATTGCCGATAGTTTATCGGTGATTGGTTGTTTAGTTTCGCTTGAATACGAATGTTGTTATAATAATAAATGTATTCTTTGACAGTGCGTTCTACGATGGTGGTCGTAGTGCGATCAATTCTGTTAAGATAGAACGTTTCAGACTTTAGTGAGGAATGAAACGATTCGATGGAGGCATTATCAGCGGGTGTCCCTTTACGGGACATGCTCATGGTAATGCCTTTTATATGAACAGCTTTCTGATACTCGTAAGATGTATACACAGAACCTTGATCGCTATGTAACACGCAATTCTCAGGCAGTGCTGGGAGCTGATTAAGTGTGTTTAAGATAAAGTCTGTGTCCTGCTTATCACCAATCGTAAAAGCAATCACTTCTCCATTATATAAATCCAATATACTGGAAAGGTACAATTGTTTCTGTCCATAAGGCAAATACGTGATGTCCGTTACTAGTTTTTCAAGAGGGCGATCAGACTGAAAATTCCGATCCAGTATATTACCGGCTACGGCATAAGGCTGCCCATTCTTCTTACGCTTTTTCATTTTAACCCGGCATTGCCACTGGTTTTTCTGCATGATACGTTGAACAGTTTTATGGTTAATACGCATTCTCCTTTTTAGTATGGCTGTGATTTTTCGATAACCATATCGATATTTGTGCTTTCGGCACAACGTGCCGATTTGTTTCTCTAGTTGTCTTTTAGAATGATTCTGAGTCAGATCCTTTTTCCATCTATAGTACGAAGTGCGTGAGATGCCTAAATGGACACAGATGTCCTGTACTGTCATCGTTTTGCACAATTCTTCTACCAGTTTGATTGACGTTTCCTTATCAACTTCCTTTCCAATTCGTTGTACTTTTTTAAAACTTCATTCTGTTGACTCAAATAGCGATTTTCTGCCTGCAGTCTCTCTAATTCGGAAGAGTACTCGGGACCCTTTCCATAGGTATATTGTTTTCCAACAGGCTGTTCGAACCGGTGTGTATCCCCAGCCTTATGCCACCTCACCCATGTCTGAACCTGCGTCTTATTCTTGATATTCAATTTCTGCATGATCTCTTTCATAGGTACGCCTGCCAATCTCATTTCCACAGCCTTCTGTTTGACTTCAACCGGATAACTCACTCTTGTCCCCATAGAAAAAACACCTCCATGTTTTATTTCGGTTCACAACGATCCGTTTTCAAACTTGAAGGTGTTTTTTATTTGTCTCATCTTATGGGGTCAGTCCCCTTTGAGATTGGTGTTTTTTTATTTATGAAAGAAGTTATCCTTGTTTTTCATCGCCTTCTTTTTGCTCTAAGAAGATCGCATCCACTACTCTTTTACTCGATTGACCATCCAATTCATCGAAGAAATACTGTACAAATGAATCTAACTTTTCGAATTCATACTGATTGTTCTTAACAATTGAAACGAGTTCACGACAAGTTCTAGCTAGTGGGCCTGGGATAAATGAGAAGTACTCATAATAAAAATCACGTGTTCGAATATACTCGTCCACATCATAACTAAAAAAGATCATTGGCTTTTGTAGCAAAGCAAATTCAAAACAAACAGATGAATAGTCAGTGATCAGAACGTCTGCAATTAACAACAGTTCATTGATCTCTCTAAAATCTGAAAAATCATAGAAAAATTCACTATATTGATATGGAATATTAATTTGATTTTTAACAAATGGATGAATTTTAAACAAGAAAATATATTCGTTATTCAGCTCTTGATAAAGCTGATCATAATTTAATACTTCGAACGGATAATGAGCAGACTGCTGGCCATTTCCTCTAAAAGTCGGGGCAAATAAAATCACCTTTTTCCCTTTTAGAAAAGGATATTCTTCATATAAACTTGATCTAACTTCAGCTTTTTTCGCTTCATCGAAAAAGAAGTCTGTTCTAGGAATTCCTGTGGCAATGACATTTTCAATATCTACACCAAATCCCTCTGCATAATGCTTACGGATATGATCAGAACTGACAATGACCTTCGTATAGTTCCTATGATTTTTAGATGTCGGCGATGGACCTCCTGGTAAACCTATACGGCTATAACCAAATGTCTTAAATGCCCCCACAGCATGCCATAATTGAACAAGATCAGCATTTTTTCGGATCTTTAATGGATAGATGATTGGATAAAAATCATCTATTAAAATTTGTCGACTTGTAGCAAAATGATAGGCCATTTGCACATATTCTGCGATACTTTTTTTCGTATTAATACTCTCTTTTAAGAAAAACTGAAAATCAAACGTTTCGTCTCTATTAAGAAGCTCTTGATAGACAAATTCAAAGTTTCCTGATAAATCAGTACGACTGTCTGATGCGAAAGTGATTTTATTCTGTTTTACTGGCAGGATACAAAATAGTTGATATAGAATTTGAAACATAACACGCTTCATTTTACGAATTATACGATTTTCATTTTTCATAGTCGTCTCTATTAACCCTTGGTCAATTTCTTGGAGTTTGTGTGATGATACATAAGCTGTTTTTTCCTCTTCATCGTATGTAACAATGAAATTATACTTCAATCTTTTCTTTCCTGAAAAATGTTCCATTTTGGTTGCATAGATATCCTGCTTCAGGAATTGATTTATATTTCCTAACGTATGAGTCTCATGGTATTTTATATTTTGTTCATCTAGTACTTCTAACTCTAAATATAAATGAAAATTCCCGTGCGGTAACGGCTTGCCTCCATTTACCTTTGAAAAGTTAATTTCTTGATAAAAACCAGCCCATTCGTACTCTTCAGAAAACCCCAGCCACTGTCTTTCTGATTCGTCCAAACGTTGATTTTTCAGAGGAATGGATTGTACGACATCCCCTTTTTGAACGATTAACAACTTTTTTCTTACAGTGTCTTCTCTCAGCAAGGGAATACCATCAATATACATATACCCCTCAATTGTTAAGAATGATTCATACCAGTTAAATTTTGTTATCACTCTTATAGGTATATTCTTATTGGTGATGACATCTTCTGCTTTATCGAATAGTGAGAATAACTTTTCTTCACTTATTTCATCTACATGATTAAGATTTTTTTGAACACTCCTTTTCCTGAATAGTGTCCCTAGTTTAAATTTCAAAAACTCTCTCTCCTTCATTCAGTAAGCTTAGTATAAGTGAAACAACACGTTCTGTAGAATGTCCATCACAACGATTCATGAACCGCTTTGAAAATGAACGAAAGTCTGTTTGTGTTTTATCCAAACTTACATTTTTCAAATCCTCTATTAAAGGCTCCATTTTCGTTCTAATAGGTCCTGGTGCAAACTCATGAAATGGATAATAAAAGTCTCTCTCTTGCACATAGTTCTCTAGATCGGGACAATAGAAAAACATTGGCTTATTTAATAGACTATATTCAAATATAACTGATGAGTAATCTGTCACCAACACATCAGAAACAATCATCAACTCATATAAAGTAAACTTCTCAGATATATCTGCTTCTCCAAATGAACTTTTTCGCATATAAGGGTGCACATTAATGAGCAGTTCATAATGCTGTGGATCTAAATGTCTAAAAAGAGTTTCCTGATTCAAAAGAAGTTGCTCCCCATGCTGCTTATTAACTCCTCCTCTATAAGTTGGAGCATATAGCACTTTCACTTTATTCTTCAATTCTGGGTATTCCTCATGAAACCTCTTTTTCACTTCATGAATATGCTCTTCTGAATAAAAAAAGTCTGTTCTTGGAACTCCTGTCGCTAATATTTTTTGCTTAGGCATATTAAACGCTTCAGAAAACGGACCAATTGCTTCTTCTGAACTCACTATTGCAACATCATAATTTGAATGAACAGGCACAACTTTTAAATAAGCAGAAGAAGGACCTCCCGGCTTATCCTTAATACTGTGACCAAATTTTTTAAAAGCACCACAAGCATGCCAAATTTGAACAACCTTTGTTTCTGAGCGCTTTTTAATTAAATAAAGTGGATAATAGTAATCATCTAATAAGAGCACCTTACAAGTAGCAATATGATACAACGTTCTTAATAAATAATTCATATAGAAAAACTTCCCTAGGAACCCGCTTTCTGTTTTTCTGAATAATAGAACAATTTTTAAATGGGGTTGTTTTATCAATTCATCATATACGTTCTTGAAATTTTCATTTATATTATTATCTCTATAGGAAGCAATCACAATTTTTTGATGATTTACCGGAATTAATTTAGAAAAGACTGTGTAGACTATTTGAAAAAAAACTTTCACAATTTTTGTCATATACATTGTGTTAGATTTCCCATTTCATGATAGTTTTCCCCCATGAAGAAGTCAAATCTTCTTCAAATGCCTTTCCAATATCCTCTATACTTCTCACAGTATGGACTGCTCCAATTAATGTCTCCAAATAATCTACAATCTCAGGAAATTCATTTAGTAGATTAACAGTATTAACAAAGTCTTTACTGCCACTTCTACTGCTTCCAATGAAAATAATCCCTTTTTCGAGAATCATTCTTGTTGCTACCTTCACAGGGTATTCTGACACACCTAATAAAGCCACAGATGCCTCTGGCTGAGTATAATCAATGATTTGTTCTATTGCACTTTCACTGCCACGTCCACCGACACATTCAAATGCATGATCGACTCGAAGGTCTTTTGGTATATCATTAATTTGATAAACTTCATCGACAAAAGAGAAATGTTCTAATTTATATTGGTTCTTTCCAAAAACGTATACTTTACAAGAAGGATAACGTTTTTTGAGTATTAAGGAGGTGATAAATCCGAGATTCCCATCCCCCCAAACACCAAATGTATCTCGTTTTTGGTGAGCCACTCTTTCAAACCTACTCATTGCATGAACAGCAATTGTAATTAATTCAATAAAAGCGGCTACATGAAGGTTCATTTGCTCTGGAAGGGCAACAAGGCGATCCGGATTCATGAACATATAATCTTGCATGAACCCATCATATCCACTTGACCTGAAATAGCTTGAGCGCAGGTAGTTCTCCGCAATAAATTCATTTTCTTCATTTGGAATATTTGGGACCATCACCACATGTGTCCCTACTTTGAACGTTCCTGTAGGATCATACATCACTTTCCCTACACCCTCATGAATAAGCGCCATAGGAAGCTTTTTATCCATTGCTTCCTTACCTCTAGTACCTGTAAAGTAACGCTGATCAGCCGCACATATTGACAAGTGGGTTGGTCTAACAACGACTTGACCAGAAGTAAATTCCTTATCCTTATAAGTCACTTCAAATTGTCTAGCAGAAACCAATCGATATGTTTGATTAATCATTTTTTATGTTCTCCTGTAAAATAGCATTCGCAACTTTTAGATCGTATGGTGTCGTTACTTTTATATTAAATACCTCGCCTCGGACTAAATTCACTTTTTGTCCTGCTAAAATACAAATTTTACACGCATCTGACAACACCTTTTTCTGTTCTTCTGTTAGTTCGCCATAAAGTCTTTTTAAGAGAGAGATCTTAAAACTTTGAGGTGTTTGGCCTTGATACATGTTGTCACGTACAGGAATATCAGTAATATTTGATCCATCTTCTGATGTCACAATTGTATCTATAGCAGGGATAACAGTATCGACAGCATCATGTTCTAAAACGGCATTAATATTTTCTTCAATAATTCTATGAGTTAAAAAAGGTCTTACTGAATCATGTGTAACAATGACATCATCATCATTTAGCCCATATTCTTTTTCAATAAAACGAACTCCACTCATGATCGATTCGTTCCGATCTGTTCCGCCCTCAATTACTACTAATCTATCATCAGCATGTATGTATTTTTCCAGTATATTCTTCGTATGGTTGATCCATTCTTTAGGAGTTACAATGATAATCTTCTCAAAACGATCATTTAATAGAAATTTTTCAACAGTGTGAATAATGATAGGGCGATTATTTAACGGTAAGAACTGTTTTGGCATATTAACATTACCCATTCTAGAACCTTTCCCACCAGCTAATATTTCTGCATAAATCATACTTAATACCCCTCTCAATCATATCAAATAAAAAATGGCAATATTTCAACACGAATAGATTGTAAAATATATTACAAAAAAACCATTCATATCTTAATATATGCCATTATAATACCACATTTTTATATTTTTTTAATTATTGATTTAGAATTTGTAACATGTATCGACAAATTTTTCTAACATATGAATGGTCATTTTCAAAATGACTGCGGCTTGACATCCGTTAATCCATAGTGATAAAGAAGCATTTCAACAATTCGTTTCGACGCTTGTCCATCACCATAAGGGTTAGAAGCCTTCGACATGTTATCGTACTCTTGCTGGTCTTCTAACAGCTCTTTTGCCATCTGATAAATGGTTTCTTCATCCGTTCCTGCAAGCTTAAGCGTACCAGCTTTCACGCCTTCAGGACGTTCTGTTGTATCACGCAGCACTAATACTGGCTTTCCTAAAGAGGGAGCTTCCTCCTGCACACCGCCTGAATCCGTTAAAATAAAGTGCGACGCAGCAGCGAAGTTATGGAAATCAACCACTTCAAGCGGCTCAATTAAGTGCACACGATCAAGATCACTGAATTCCGTCTGTGCCGCATCACGAACAGCAGGATTTAAATGGACAGGGTATACGACTTGAACATCTTTAAATTCTTCGACAACACGGCGAATCGCTCTAAACATGTTCTTCATCGGCTGACCAAGATTTTCTCTGCGATGAGCCGTTAATAAGATCATTTTATCTGTGCCTATTTTCTCTAAAATAGGGTGTTGATACTGCTCTGTAACCGTTGTTTGCAATGCATCAATTGCTGTATTTCCTGTTACAAAGATGGTCTCTTCTTTTTTATTTTCAACTAAAAGATTCTGCTTTGCCTCATGTGTCGGCGCAAAATGAATATCGGCTATATTTCCTGTCATTTGACGGTTCAATTCTTCTGGAAACGGTGAGTATTTATTATGTGTTCTTAACCCCGCTTCAACATGACCTACTGAAATTTGGTGATAAAACGCAGCCAAACTTCCTGCAAAGGTTGTTGTTGTGTCTCCATGTACAAGCACAATATCAGGTTTTTCCTGTTGGAATAATTGATCTAATTTCAACAGTGCATTTGATGTGATTTCAGATAATGTTTGACGTTCTTTCATAATATTTAAATCGTGATCGGGCGTAATATCAAAAGCTTTCAGCACTTGATCAAGCATTTGTCGATGTTGAGCCGTCACAGTAACTGAAGATTTAATTTGTGGATGTTTTTTTAGCTCAAGGACAAGGGGTGCCATTTTAATCGCTTCAGGCCTCGTCCCGAATACAGTCATTACATGTAATGTTCTCAATAGTCGATGCCTCTTTTCTTCTCAATTATTGTATGTTGTTCATTATACAAAAGAATAAGAACGAATCCTAATCATTCTATTCTTAATCTTTACATCACCTTTACTCTTTTCAACATGAATATTTACACAAGTTCTTTACAATTGGTTTTAAATCTTTCTCGTAAATCATTTGTCATTTCTATCATTTGTAAGTTACACTTTATGAAAGATGAAAAATGAAGGTCATGTCACATCATTTTTTCTATATGTAAGGAAGGTGCAAAGTTCATTGAAAAAAGTACGTAAAGCCATAATACCAGCAGCAGGTCTCGGAACACGTTTCCTCCCTGCCACAAAGGCTATGCCTAAAGAAATGCTGCCAATCGTTGATAAACCAACCATTCAATATATTATTGAAGAAGCTGTTGAATCAGGAATTGAAGACATTATTATTGTCACTGGAAAAGGGAAAAGAGCCATTGAGGATCATTTTGATTTTGCGCCAGAGCTTGAGCGTAACCTTGAGGAAAAAGGGAAAAGTGAACTTTTAGAAAAAGTGAGAAAGTCCTCTAATATTGCTGATATTCATTACATCCGCCAAAAGGAACCTAAAGGACTCGGACATGCCGTTTGGTGCGCACGCAACTTTATCGGTGATGAACCCTTTGCTGTTTTATTAGGTGATGATATTGTCCAAGCCGAAACACCTGGACTTCGCCAGCTGATGGATGAATATGAAAAAACCCTTTCGTCCGTGATCGGCGTTCAGCAGGTAGCGGACAGCGATACGCATCGCTATGGAATCATTGATCCTCTTACCCAAGAAGGGCGCCGCTACCAAGTGAAAAACTTTGTTGAAAAGCCGCCGCAAGGAACCGCACCATCCAATTTAGCCATTTTAGGGCGCTACATTTTCACGCCAGAGATCTTTATGTACCTTGATCAACAAGAAATTGGTGCAGGCGGAGAAATTCAGCTGACAGATGCCATCCAAAAGCTCAATGACATCCAGCGTGTATTTGCCTATGATTTTGAAGGAAAACGATATGATGTTGGAGAGAAGCAAGGTTTCATTGAAACGACGCTAGAGTTTGCCCTTCAAGATGAAGAGCTCAAGAAAAAACTCATTCCATTTATGAAACAACTTCTTGAAAAAGAAGAAGTGAATTAAAAAAAGCTGCCGGCACCGGCAGCTTCAGGCTGTCGAGAAAACCTCGACAGTTTTTTTGTAGTTTTAAATACACCGTATATTGAATAAATCCCAAATGAAAAACACCATATATCGTTTCTCGGACAGTTCAAAAGACAAAAATGAGGGTTTTGTGGACATCTTGTCTTAAAAACCCTCACTTTCTCTTCACGCTGGCTACCGGCATCGGCAGCTTTTTTATTTGGTCACTGAAACGGTCAGCGTATGCTGTTCATTATCAATGACAAACAGGTTATGTTCGCCCTTTACTGCGAACTTCGTTTGTTTCTCATTCATCCAGACATTCTGTTCTGTCAGTCCAAGTGTTGAAGGAGAGATAGGCATGATCTCGCGGAACACCATCGTATTCGCCAGATCATTTTGAATCACATAATCGGTTTTCTCAGTGGTCAGGCGCTCAATGGTATCGCCTTGCTCACTTTTGACCGAGCTAAGTGTTTGCATTCTTTGCTTCAGCACAGACTCTTCTTTTCCAAGGAAAGAAAGTAAGTACTCATACGAACCCGCAGATGCGGGTGATACGTAGGAATTGAACTGTGCTGGTCCGATGGATAATGGTTTCAATTCATCTGCGTTTTGTAGCGCATCAGCTTGCACATAATACGTCTCTGATGCTGTTTTGATTTGAACGACTTGTTTATTTTTAGCCACAGCCTTTACTTCTTGTCCAAACGATAATGTGACGTCTGCCTTTTTTTTCATGGCCCTGTCTGTATAAACCGTCATTGGATCTGCTGTGACTAAGACCTGTTGATCAATCTTTTTCATATCATCATGAGCACCTTTCGTCTCATGATTCGTTGACTGGGGCGCCTCTGTTTTACCTGAAGGAATTGCACCAAATGTCGCCAGTGTACGCAGCGGACGATCCGAAAACATAGAAAGGGCAAGTAAGATGGTTAAAACAGCTATTATGGTGACTTGAAACGCCGGTCCGAAAAAGGAACGTCGTTTTCCAGTGTCATTATACCTCGTGACCTTCTCTGTCGTTTGTAGGCCTTTTCGACCTTCCTTCTGTTCTGATTGATATTTTTGTTTCTCTTTCTTGGAAAGCTTGTTAAACCAATCAACAAACTCCTTATACTCTTTCACAACCTTTTTCGTATCATCAAACATACGAAGTTCACCATAATGCATCCAAGCAACCCGATCACAGATTTTTTGGATTTGACTAATGGAGTGACTGACAAAAAAGATCGTCTTTCCTTGTTCTTTGAATTCGGTGATACGATCTACACATTTTTGATAGAAGGTTTGGTCTCCTACAGACAGTGCTTCATCAATAATGAGAATATCTGGATCAATATGTGCAGAAATAGCAAAACCAAGTCGAGATTTCATTCCACTTGAATAGCTCTTTACAGGCTGTTCAATAAAATCTCCAATATCAGCAAACTCTACGATTTGTTCATAAAGATCGTCTATTTCTTTATTCGTCAACCCCATCATTAAGCATTTTAAACGAATGTTGTCTTTACCGCTTAACTGATTGTTCAGTCCTGCTGCAATGGCAATTAACGAGGGCTGACCATCCATCTCTACTTCACCGCTTGTTGGGGGAATGATTTTCGCTAGAAGGTTCGACATCGTGGATTTCCCAGACCCGTTGATCCCTACAAAACCAATCGTCTCTCCTTCATAGACATCAAAAGACACATCACGAACGGCAAAGAAACCTTTTTCATTTTTATTAGGAAAAAACAGCCCTTTAATCTTGTCAGACTGCTTTTTATATAAGACGTATTGCTTGGATACGTTTCGAAACGAAACCTTTAGTTTCATCGTATAATCTCCTTACTTTTTAAAGAAAATCGACAAATTTATCCCTAAATTTCATATGAAGCAATGAACCGACTGTTAAAAAAAGAAGCGTAATCAGCCAGAAATAAAGCGTATATTTCACATCGTGGAAGAACCATTCTCCCTTTAACAAGCTATTTCTGAAACCATCAATAATGTAGAAAAGAGGATTTAGTCTTAAAATATCTCCTATCCATGCTTTGTCTCCAGTGAGCTTCTCTGAGATATTCCAAAAAATCGGCAGCAAAAAGAAAAGTAAACGTGTCACTGATTGTAAAAGAAATTGATAGTCCCTTACGAGAACACTAATTGTTGAATTAAACAAACTAAACGAAAACATAAACGCGATCATACATATAAGGTAGTAAATATATTGTAGCCAATGTGCGTCAGGATATATGCCATAAGAAATCAGCACAATGAGATAGACACCCATCATGACAAAATAGCTGAACAAATTGGACATGATGACCACAGACGGCAGCGCACTAATTGGAAAATTCATTTTTGATACCATATTAATGCGTTTAAACACACTGTTTGATCCATCAAGGATCGTCGGACTAATGAAGAACCACGGTATTAATCCAGCAAGCATCCAGATGATAAATGGAATCTCTATGCCTCCAATGACAATTGGCTGTCCTCCACGAATGCCTAAACCAAAAACAAACCAGTAAGCCAGCATTTGAATCAATGGATTTAAAAACTGCCATAAAACACCTAAATAATTCATCTGATATTTTGATTTTGTTTCATAAACAGCAAGTCGCATAATCAGCGAAAATGAGCTGATTTGCTCCTTTAATATCGTCAACATTGCGTTCATTCTAATCTTCCTTAGATATAAGTTTTTGGAATTACTTTTTTAAAAAGCACCGCTCATAATTGTACCAGAAGTTGATGAAGATTTCACTGATTAACAAACCCTTTAAACGTTTTTTCCTAAATGTATAAGTAATAAAGTTCACTGATTTAAATTCTACAATACTAATGATCTGTTCATTCATTCTAATTTGTTGTAATCTATTTATAGGATATTCATCACTTTTAAGATAATATCTACTCAATATTCAATTAAATTGATTTGTCCATTTATTAATTCAAAAGTGAGGAAGAAGATGAACTTTAACTACGATATGACTATTATTATTCCTTTGTTTAATTCAGAGGATTATGTAGAAGATACCATTAAATCAATTATGAAACAGACACATGATTTCACAAAAATACAGGTTATTTTTGTGGATGATGGTTCAACAGACGGCAGTTTTGAAATTTGCAGCGAATATGTTAAACAATACAAGAACATGGAGATTTATTCACAAGAAAACCTTGGCGTTTCAGCAGCTAGAAACTTTGGATTAAAACAAGCAACAGGCAAATATATTCTTTTCTTAGATTCAGACGATTTAATTGGAAGTCATACAATTCATGAATTATTTAACTACTTTAATCAAGTTGAAGATGAAGTTTCAATTGTTGCATACCCTCTCTATTCTTTAGTCAACGGAAAAGTAAAAGATCATCCTAGGACCAAGAACTATTCAACAACCGGCGTTTATGATGTATCTGTTTATCCAAATATAAATCAAACAACAATCAACGTTTGTGTGAAGAATTTACCCGCTAATGAACGTATTTATTTTGACACAGATCTCGCGTATGCTGAAGATGCAACTTTTAATACAGCCTACATCATGAGAACAGGAAGAATTGGAATTTGTTCAAACGGAAAATATATATACCGAACTCACCAATCTTCAACAGTTATGAAGTATAGAAGTCCCGTACACTCATACAATATGCTTCTCTTGTACTTTGAAAAAATGATGGATTCATACTCTTATCATAATAATGTTCATCCTTATGTCCAAAGTATGATTTTATACGAATTGAATTGGAGATTTAAGTCAAAATCTTTAATACCATTTCATCTCGATCAAGATGAATTTTCAAGTTGGAAAAAACGCATGTTTAATATCATAGAAAAACTTGAGGATAAAATCATTTTAAATCACGATTTTATTGATATATATCATAAAGCATCTTTACTAAGTTTGAAACAACCTAAACCTACGATAAAATACGATTCACAAGGTATCTATATTTATCGCAATAATGAACTGCTGTTTAAACAGCAACGAATTGAAATAGTCATGACCCAATTTACTATTAAAGGTAATCAATTATTAGTAGCTGGTTTTATTAAAAGTCCACTTAATGAGTTCTTAGATTTAAATTTACAGATTGATGTTAACGGACAATCTTTTGCACCTAGACTCTCTTTGTCTAATCATAGCTATTACAAAACAAGAATGAAAACAAATAACTTTTATAGATTTAGTTGGAAAAAGGAACTTGATGAGCAAACATTACATTTGAAGTTCAATATCAATTATAAAAACTACGATTATCCCGTTTCTTTCTATTTTATCAATGACGTTGTATTTCAGAGCTTTATGAAACATAAGGCATTCAAAAATGGCTATGGTTTAAAATTTTTGCCTAAACAACAAAAAATCATTGTCGAAAAAGCTACTAAAGGTGAGGCAGATTCATATACAAAAGAATTTGATAAAATAGTCAGAAAGCATGACAAAAAGCTATTTTTAGCTAGAAAGCTAATAAACAAAAAAAGAAAAGACGTTTGGCTATATAATGATAGAAAGAACATTATAGATAATGGATATTATCAGTTTAAACATGATTTCCACAAAAAAGACGGTGTAAAAAGATACTATATTTACGATGGTGATAGCATTGATCTAGAAAACATGTTTAATCAAGAAGAAAGGAAACATGTGATTAAATTCAGGTCTCGACAGCATAAATATCTATTTCTAAATGCTACTAAGATTTTGACCTCATTTAGGACTGTTCAAGAATATAGTGCATTTTCTGAAAAAAGAATGAAATTTATTAATGACCGTTTAGACTTTGAGTTAATTTACTTACAGCATGGGATCCTACATGCGCACACGCCTTGGATATACTCTAGTGAAAAGAATAAAATAGATAAATTTGTAGTCTCCAGTAATTTCGAAAAACAGAATTTAATTGAGAATTACAACTACAGACCAGAAAACATAATTGAAACTGGAATGGCACGCTTTGATTTTGTCAAAAGTCATACACCTACCAGCAATAAAATTATTTTTGCACCTTCTTGGAGAGTCTCACTAGTTAATTCCTCTAAAGGTGGAGAGTGGGCTATAAAAGAAGAAGCTTTTAAAAATTCTTCTTATTATAACGAAATAAACCATTTGATTTCTTCAAAAGAATTTACTGATTTACTTGAAAAAGAGGATTTATATTTTGAATTAAAGTTACATCCTATTTTTAATTCTGTTATAAATGAATTCAAAGCAGATCATCCAAGAATTAATTTTGTTACCAAAGATATAAATCTTAGTGATTATAAATTATTCATTACTGACTTCTCATCATTTGTATTTGATTTTGCATTTTTGAATAGAGCCGTTTTGTTCTTTATACCCGATTATGCAGAGTTTATTTGTGGAAACCACTTATATAACAAATTAGATATGGATCTAAAAGACAGCTTCGGTAAGCTTGTTACAAATAGCTCTTCAGTTATTAAAGAAATCTCTAACATAGTGAAAAACGATTTCCAAATGGAAGATACTCACAAAGAAAGAATGAATGATTTCTTCTACCAACATAAAAGCTATCGCGAAGCATTGTACCAAAAATTAACAAATGAAGAAAATTAAAAAGCTGTCGAGCTATAGGAATGATCCTATAATCTCGACAGCTTTTCATGTTATTGCTCTTTCTTGATAAAGACTTCCACCACACGCTTCGATGACTCTCCGCTCTCTAGGTAGCAGAATTTTTCATAAAACGGCGTAAATGAAGGTGGTAATGTAAATGTCGGCTGTTCTGTTTCTCTTACCCATTCAATCACGCGTGATGTTTCTTTTACAAGTGGTCCTGGTGCTTCTTGTTCAAAGTCAAAATAGAAGCCTCTCAGTTTGTCACGATATGTTTCGATGTCTGGTACATAGAACAGCATCGGACGTTTAAGGTTTGCATAATCAAAGAACACGGAAGAGTAATCTGTAATGAGTAGGTCAGAAATCATATAAAGGTCTCGAATGTCTTCGTAATGAGAGAAATCATAGGCAAAGCCTTCATATGGTCCGAGATCAAAGTTTTCCGCTACTAAATAGTGCATACGAAGGATGATGATATATTCTTCTCCGATAGATGCTCGTAGCTCATGCAGATCAAGATCTAAATCAAATTTGTACTGCCCTTTTTTATAAAATTGATCGTCTCTCCATGTCGGTGCATATAAAATCAATTTTTTATCAAGTGGCAAGTTCATTTTTTGTTTGAGCGCTCTCATTGTTTCTTCATTGTTTTGATTGTGAAGGAAATCATTTCTCGGATATCCTGACTCAATCATGGTCTTTTGGAATTGGAACGCACGGGTAAAGATTTCGGTCGAGTATGCATTAGGAGAAATCAGATAATCCCAATTCGATGCTTCTTTCGTGAAATTCTTTTTGTACTTCTTCGTGTTTGTTCCAGGCATATGCACTTCGTCCATGTCCATCGCCAGTCGTTTTAATGGCGTGCCGTGCCATGTTTGTAAGTATTGGGTGTGTTCTGGTTTTGGAACCCATAGCGGCAAACGACTGTTTACGACCCAATACTCAGCTCTTGCCATTGCAAAAATCCATTTCAATGACAGACGATTGATATAGTAGATGCCCTTTTCTTTAAATGGTGCTTCATGCCCTTTTTTAACACTCCAGATCAGCGTATATTCAGGGTGATTTTCTTTCATATATTCATAAATAGCACGCGGGTTACAGCTGAATTGTTTTCCATTAAAGCTTTCAAACACAACAGTTTTCTTTTTGACGGACAGCTTACTCGCCAGCTTAAAGGTTGTTTTAAAGGTTCTTGTTACAAGACGATTTCGAATTTTTTTGATTTTCCCAAATTGCTTTTTGAATTTCTTCCACTTGCTTTTCACGTAGTACTTAGCACGTGTCTTCATGGTGTAATCATTAATTCGAATACCAAGGGTTTGTCTTTTTTTCTTTCTGTACACTTCATAACGAATTGGTACGTCGTCTCTTTTATGAATTTGAACAAGCCCTTTGAGTTTGTTCGAACGATCTCCAAGTACCAAAGAAGCAGTTGTTAATGTTTCCTCCACTCCGTTGACGTCGCAAATAAATTCTAGATAAAAGCGGTATATAAGACGTTTATTTAAAGAATAAGTTAACTCCTCTAAAGGAACTTCTGCTGAAAATTGATACAGTTGTGGTGTTTGATGGTCGTCACGATATTGAATGACTTCATCTTTTTTATGTGTCATCTTGACAGGAAAACGATGCTCAACTGGTTCCTCACCATTTTTCTTCAATAGAAGCTTTACTTCTTTGATCTGATAAGGATGCTCTGCACTTAGAACGCCTGCATACCCAGATAAAGATAGCGTGCATTCTTTGTTGAGCTCGATATGATGGAATTTCACAACTTTGAGCTCCCGTTTGATTTTCAATGAAGCATTGCCTTTGTCTGTACGATATGGAATAACATACAACAGCGCTTCTTTATTTTCTAAAAATGTCAGCTCTGGCGTTTCAATTTCCATTTTCAAACGACGTTTATAATATGGTGTTTTTTCTTCTATTTCGGAAGTTGCGCTGGTATCCGCTTCTTTTGCGTCTTCATCCTCTTCTTCCGAATCAGAATCATAGGCTGAGTCTTCAAGCTCGTCTTCGTCCTCTTCTTTGTTTGCGCTCAGATAGTCCGTGACATATAAGTTGTATGTTTGGCCTTGCTCTAACGCAAGCGGAAGCGATGCTTCACTCAGTACCAATTTGAATAGATTCTCTTCTTGATGAACAAGCGGGAGGAATAGTTCTTGTTTTGAGACCCTTTCCCTCATAAACAGATAAAACTCTCTATCTGCTAATGGCATGTCATCGTAGATGCGAACGAGCATTTCCAATTTTTCATGATGATTTTTTAAACCTTCAACGACACTCTTCTTATGGATTCCCTCTTCAATCATTAATCGTTAATCTCCTCTGTTCAAAAATCTTACCGTTATTTGTATCATTATTTTACTTTCCAAGAATAGTTCCCCTGTTTCGTTTGATACGACCAACCATCAATTGAAGATGGTTTATTGGTAAGGAGCTCTCCCTCTACTTCTAGACGTTGCAAAACTTCTTGAAGTTCTTCTGTTTTAAAGCGGATGTAAAAATCCACAAATTTTGTTTGGTTGGTTTCGATGTTTTTCTTTGTTTGAAAATGACCAATTGGGAAACTGACTTGATCATTCTCATCAATTGTTTGAGAAATGATTTCAGCTCCATTCACTCGATCATATCCTGCAAAATCAATTTCCACATGATCCGCTTGGCTCATTTCGTCTGTCATCTTAAGCTGAAGATGAAGAACATGGTGTTCAGAGCTAAGATCATGCAGCACCCATTTCGTGCGATCCACGATCTTTCTCAGCTCATCTTTACGTATACGGTTTTCCAGCATCTGATGAAGTACTGTTTTCCAAGCTGACATTTCATCAGAAGGCACATGGTAGAAATAAGTTTGTTCTCCTAAAACCTTCTCAACATCTTCTTTATGCTTAGTATCGCCAAAGAAGACGGCATCCACTTGCTGTTTTCTTATTTGTTTAAATAATTCTCCATATTGAGAATAGATATGGTGCGGATTTTCCTCATAATGGGCTTCATGCACAAAGGCAGCATAATAAGTTGATTCCGGTTGATCTATTTTAAACAAGTGGCGGTCCTGATCCCGGTCCTCTGTGACCATCAGTTTTAACCGGTCATTTTGTAATTGAATGCTGGATAGCCATTGTTGTTTTATATCCGTCTTCTTTGTAAATGTTTGAATTCCTGTTTTTTTATACCAATTAATGTGACGGACTGAATTCTTTTTTGCATCACCAGCATAGATGATCTCCATAAAAATGCTGCCATCGTCCTTGATCAATTCTTCTAAATAGAGAGCACCTGTATGAGGAACAAAGCTTTGAACTCTGCGTAAAGCTCCCTGCCAATTGTATTCTTCTCTCTTCACTAATTGCTGCTCTTCATTATATTGATCAATCATACAGATTGGGGAAGAAGGCAGTGCATATCTCGTCACCTGAATGGTCGATGTATCTGCGGGGATAACTGCTTCATTGATTGATTGAGGTACTTCACCCGCAATAAACTCCGAATAATACCTTTTACTTCCGCTCTCTGGCATAATGTAATGTTCAAATACATTCAGGATGTCAATTTGAGGATGAAAGGTCTCCTCCAAGCGGCGAATACGTTCCTTCACATTTACATCGAAATTCAAAGTTAACATCGCAGTACGTTTATGTTTCTCAGCCAATGGCTCTATTCTTGCTTTTAAAGACTTCGTTAAGCCGTCTTCCTCATTTGGTACGTCACCTACAATAAAGTAGTAGTCCATGTCAGGAATTTCAACTAATGTCATCGTTTCATTTTGTTCAGGTTGATCCAATGTATCTTCAACTTTTTTCTTCATCCAATTTTGAAACAAAGGAAGCTCTCCTTAAAAATCATGATCACTTGCTCATTGTATTTTACATGAAAAAGCACTTCTCACCAAAAGATAAGAAGTACTTTTTTTCGATCTATTAAAGTCCCGCAATTTCTTCCTTAATTTGAGTTGTCGAGATACCTTCTGTTCTCTTCAAGTAAACGACTTCGCAATGCTCTTTCAAGAAATCGAATTTACCTTCCCAGTCATCTCCCATGACAAAGACATCAATGTCATGCTCTTGTACATCGCGGACTTTTTGATCCCAGCTGTTTTCTGGAATGACTTCGTCTACATAACGAATGGTTTCTAAAATCAGCTTTCGATGCTCGTAGCTATGATAAGCCTTTTTGGATTTTTGTAAATTAAATTCATCTGTCGAGATGGCTACCACTAAGTAATCTCCAAGCTGCTTTGCACGCTCTAGCAGCTTAATGTGCCCCCAGTGTAATAAATCAAATGTACCGTAAGTAATAACTTTCTTCATTGCAAACATAAACTCCTTTCTTCATTCCTTATTCGACTGCTTCAAGCAGTAATGTTTATCCGTAATCCTATTATCTTCGATCGTGTTTTTCGCTCTTCGGAACCTCATTATATCACAGCGCCTAACAAACGTTAAGCAGATGTAAAGACAAACTATTTCCAATTTAATGGGCACGGAACGTAAAGTCCGAAAAATCAATGTTTTATGAAGCACCTTCCATATGAAGTTATCAAAATGTCACGAAATTTAAAGGATTGTAAAGTTATTGTTAATATTTCATGGAGCAACTGTGATAAAATGATGAGTAGGCGAAGAATGAATTTACAATGAACGTTTCATAGATAACAAAATGAAAAAGGAGGTCTGAACAATGCAAACAGAAGTGGTCTCTAACCTTTCTTATGTTAATGGTGACTTAGATGAATTTATTAGCTATATCAACCAGCATCATATTTCCCAGAGAAGAGGCGCCATGATTGCGACAGTGAACCCAGAGATCGGCTATGCTGTCATGAAGGATGATGCATATCATCAAGTGGTTTCTTCCGCGGATTATGTACTGCCGGATGGTGTAGGCGTTGTGTTGATGTCACGCATGACGCAAAGTCCATTGAAATCAAGAATTGCAGGTTTTGATGTGTTCATGTCTATGCTTGATCTCGCAAACAAGCAATCTAAAAGTATTTTTTTATATGGGGCGAAAAAAGAAGTGCTTGAGGCTGTCAAACAGCGAATTGATACGGAATATCCGAATGTGGTGATTGCAGGCTGCTGTGATGGTTATCAAGCGGATAAACGGTTTGTGGCAAAACAAATTGCTCGTTCAAAAGCAGATATGGTATTTGTTGCTTTAGGTTATCCAAACCAAGAGAACTTTATTTATGAATACCGTCATTTGTTCCCCCAAGCTGTTTGCATCGGTTTAGGCGGAAGCTTTGATGTATTTAGCGGAACGGTGAAGCGTGCACCACGCTGGATGATTAAAACAAATACGGAATGGCTGTACAGACTCATTGTCAATCCGTGGAGATGGAAACGAATGTTGAATATCCCAAAGTACGCTTTTGCCGTATTAAAAGAAAACAAAGGGAAAAAGCGCTACTATCCTGAGCAAGTAAAAGATCAGACGAAGCAGCTGTGAGAGACTGATACATGATGAATATACGCTCAATGATCATCTCATGCTATGCAGCTTTTGTTTCTTTTGCTGGATGGCTCATGAGCGGCGTGAAACCTCGTGACAATCAGGTGACGCTGCTTGTTTCATTCCAAGAGAATGCAGCTGCTCTCATTGATACTTATCAACAACAGGCGAATATGACAATGAAGCTCACTGTCCTCTATACGAAGCATGCTTCCGTGATAGAAAAGGACGTGCCTCATGTGTCATTTCGCTATTTTCATGAAAAAAATCCCATCCATCTCATTCAATGTATCTATACGATGCTGAAAAGCAAAGTCGTCGTCACAGATAATTATTTTCTGATGACAAGTGTGCTAAGAAATAGACCTTCTACCACTTGTATTCAAGTGTGGCACGCCAATGGTGCTTTGAAAAAGTTCGGTCTTGAAGATGCTTCAAATCATCACCGTAGTTCTCGTGATCTGCAGCGTTTCAAGCGAGTCTATGCGTCTTTCGATTATATCGTTACTGGCTCAGATCACATGCGCGAGATTTTCAAAACTTCATTTGGCGTGAACGACGATCGTTTTTTGCCAACAGGTGTACCATTCACAGATGCGTACTACGATGAGCGCCCTATTTCCTTTCAGACGAATATTTTTCCAAAAGGCAAAAAAGTGCTGCTGTATGCGCCGACCTACCGGGACTTTGCAATGGACGGTCTTGTCTTACCTTTTTCTAAAGAACAATTGCAGAGTGAGCTGAATGGCGACTATATTCTGCTCGTCAAACTTCATCCTGCGGTGAAACATTTAGCCAAAGCAGAAACAGATGGTGAGTGGATCTTTGATGTATCCGATCAGCCGCTCTTTCCATTGCTCTCTGTATGCGATGTCCTGATTACAGATTATTCGTCTATTGTGTTTGAATATGCGCTGCTCCAAAAGCCTGTGTTGTTCTTCACTTACGATCTAGAGACTTATCGCATGAAACGCGGTTTAGTCGAACGTTATGAAGACATTATTCCAGGAAAGGCTTGCGTCACTCAAGATATGCTCTTAAAGGAGCTTAAGGGGCTAAACGAATCAGCCAATCAAGACTTATTGAAAACCTTTGCTGAGGAATGGAACCAATATTCAAAAGGGAAATCAAGTCAGCAGCTTCTTTCCTTTATTGAACATCAGATCTTACACAAAAAACGTCCGGCTTCTCATTAAGAAGCACGGACGTTTTTTTATTTGTTATACACGGGGATATCATAATACAGCGTATAGTTATCAAGTAAGTTATACAAACTATACATACGAGTGACCTGTTTAGAAGCCCAGCCAATATCCGTTGCATATTGGTGAGTGGCTGCCGCAGACCAGCGCATTTTATAAATGGTATCTTGTTTGTATGTGGCGTTATTGATATAGCTGTTGCCAATGAATTTTGCCCCGCCAATAATGGCCGCCTCAGGCGTGAACCATTGCTGTTCATACGCATACTTTGCACCGAGGTAATTCGGGTTGCTGTCATATGCACCAATGCCATACATGTTGTACACGATTCTATCATTAAACTTCGTACCGTTCGCTAAAATGGAACTGCCGTTGCCTGTTTCAAGCAATGCATGTGAAATCAGATAGATTTCGTTAATATGATACGTTTTCGCTGCGGTAATAAAGGCCTGTCCTTTGCCGGCAAGAATCCCTTTCCCTGCTAAAATCTTCGTATTCACTTCAGTCGGGTTGAGATTTGCAGCTTCAGAGAGTTTGAGAAATTGAAAATAAGATTGAGTGCCCTCCACGATATTCGCTGGGTCTACATATTTTAATACTTCTGCTGAACTCGCATTTCTCCAGCCAAGGTTGATCTTGATCCAGTTGCCTTCTTTTCCAAGCTGCTTCACTTTTGTTCCTTTGTTCAGCTGTGCGACGATGTTGCTTGCCGAACTTGAATCAGGTGTAGAACGTACATTTAGCCCGTCTGTATTCACTGTGGACGTTGCTGGGTCTACATATGTCGCATAGACATAGGCTGCACCGTCTGTCTGCGGCGATACCTTCATTTGTTTGTTTACCATCTCATTGACTGTGAGATTATAATTCGTCTGCATCACCATTGGACCATTTTTGATTTTTGTCGCTGTGGCTGGCCAGCCGTATTGGCTTTTCACAAAAGCAATGGCCGCATTCGCATTTGGTAATCCTGTAAACTGCTGTGTGATGTTGATTTTATATGCCGGTTTTGTCGTTGTTGTATAAGCAGCTGGTTCATTTCGTTTTTTGAAGAATGTCATGCCTTGATCTCTTAAGGCAACAGTCGAAATGACCCCAGTCTTGATCTGATATTGACCATAATCAGTTGCTCCCGTTTTTTGGGCGGCTGCTTTCATTTTTTGTTTCGTTAAATAACTTAAGGCTTGATTCAGTTTTGTCTGATTCACAGTCGCCTCTGTCGTAATACGGTATTGCTTAACAGCTTCTGTTAATGTTTTTGTACTGCTGGCAACTCCATTTTTTTTCATGATCTCTTGCGCCTGCTTCACTTTGCTTTGATCATATACAGGGGTTGTCTTTAGGCTGTATGCTTTACTGACTGTTTGTCCCTTGCCTGTTGTGATGCTGCTTGTCACCTTTTGTGCTTTTAAGTATGCAGCACCTTTATTTATTTTTGTCTGATCCGTTGCTTGATTCACAACAAGTCGATACGTGCTGTCTGATGCTTTGCCTGTTTTTTTCGATGTTGCGGATACTTTTTTCTTTTGGAAAAATGCCGTTGCTTTTTTCGCTTGATCATCACCCAAAAGATTCCCAGTCACTACTTGATATGGCTGTGTAGAGGAGATCTTTTTAGACGTATAGCGCCATTTCTTTTTCTTGAAAAAGGCAACTGTTTTTGCGTAAGTTGTGTCATTTAATTGATTGAGCTTTACGATATAATTTTTCGTTTTTCCTACTCGCTGCACAGTCCCTGACGCACCAGCTTGTTTCTTGATCTGAGCCGCCGCTGAGGCTGCTTGTTTATTGTCTTTGAAATAGCCTGATTCCATGCTATACACATTTTTAACAGCTCCAGCCTTCTGAATCTTCCCACTGATTTTCGCTTCTTTTTGTAGCTGGGTCAGAAGGGTTTGCGCTTTAGACTGATTCGTTTGTGCAGCAGATGTGACGATGTAATACGGTTTGCCTGCTGCTACCGTTTGGAGTACTGCTTTTAAACCAGATTCCTTTTGAAAACCTTGCAGGATGGTATTCGCCTTACTCTGTCCAACAATATTGCCTGAGATCAGCTGATACACGGTGCCCGCTTTGTTTTCGGTTTGGTATGTACTAGTGACTCCGGCCTGTTTTTGCAGTTCGGTTTGGATACTTTTGACTTTCGTTTCAGAATCAATGGCTCCTGATATGACCTGATATGATGGTCTGCTTTGATTGATAGCTTCATAAGCGCTATTGAGTCCTGATGTTTTCGTCAGCTCGAGCGTCAGTTTTTTCGCCTGACTTTCATCGTTGATTGGATCAGATACGATTTTCTGTAAAGGAAGGCGGTCACCTACTGGAGACACCGTACCGCTCATGCCTAACTCTTTTTTTAATGCAGCGGCGCTTGCACTCGCTGCAACTTGTGAGTCATATCCTGAGGCAGTCAGTTGATAAGTTGATGTACTTCCCGACGCTTGATAAGTGGCTGTCCACTTCTTATCCTTTTTCAACGTGTCAACCGCTTTTTTCACTTCTGCTTCTGTTGTAAATACTTTTGAGGTGCTAATCGTATAAATGGATTGATCGACATAGGAGGCTGCTTGCGCTTCTTTGCCCGTGTGTAATGTCATACCAAAGGCAGCTGCGAGTAACATAATCTTGATGGTTTTTTTCACGTTCCCTGTCCCTCTCTTAACTTTGCATAATAGTCTACTAATCTCTTTATCGACAAAAACAAGTCTCTTTCAAGTCCTTTATGCAATAGAAAAATAGAGGACCTCTTGAAGTCCTCTCAGATTGTTGACAAAGGGCTAAAATGAACTTTATTTTAGCCCTTTGTCTTCTTTTCAGCGTGATAGAAAGCCTTTGCAGTCTAGGAAGGACGAGCACCGGAGCAGAGCGAATTTGACATTCGTGAGCACCAGCACGCAGGACTGACAAAGAATGCGAGGGTTTGTCTACACGCTGAGAGGACCCCTTGAAGTCCTCTATTTCTTTATATATGTGACACAATCAGTTCACAAGATCCTTCAATTGTGAAATTCCCAGTTTCAGCAGGCAGGATAAAATGAGCTCCTTTTGGCAGCGGGTATGTATGCCCATTATGCTCTAAGGACCCTTCCCCATTGATAACGCTGCACAGCAAAAACGGATAATCTTGCGATAGCTCTACTTTTTGATCAATTTCCCATTTATACACAGAGAAATATTCTGCTTCTACAAATGTTCTAATGGTCACCCCTGGACGAGTTTCTACTGATTCATCTGCATAACCGTCTACATGAGGAACCGTTGTAACATCAATGGCTTGCGCAAAATGAAGTTCACGTTCTTTGCCATCCTGGTCTTTTCGTTCATAATCATATACGCGATAGGTCGTATCTGAGCTTTGCTGTGTTTCTAGGACCAGTGTACCTTCACATAGCGCATGAATGGTACCGCTTGGCACATAATAAAAATCACCAGGCTTAATCTTCACACGACGCAAAAGACCTTCCCAATCTCCGCTGTTCATCATGGTCACAAGCTCAGTTCTCGTCCTCGCATTATGACCGTAGATCATTTCTGCGCCTTCTTTGCAGTCAATGATATACCAGCACTCTGTTTTCCCAAGCTCGCCATTTTCATGTCTTTCCGCATAATCATCATCTGGATGAACTTGAACGGATAAGTCTTGGTTCGCATCTAAAATTTTTGTTAAGAGCGGGAAGCGATCGCCTTCTATTCCCCCAAACAATTCTCTGTGATTGTCCCATAGTTCGATCAGCGTTTTCCCTTTATATGGACCGTCTTGCACGACACTTGGTCCGTTTGGATGAGCAGAAATTGCCCAGCATTCTCCCGTTTGATCAGAAGGAATATCATAGCCAAATTGATCCTTTAAGGCTGTACCTCCCCATATTCTCTCCTTCAATTCAGGCAGTAAAAAAATTGGTGACTGCTTCATTCAGGATGACTCCTCCCTTTGCTACCCTTTATAATCCTTGCCTAGCAAGATGAAAACTAGCAAGTCTCAACTTTTATTATGACGCTATCTAAAGAGAAGTCAATCCTTTCAATACACCAAATGAAAACGATAACAAGAAAATCAATTCACCCTTTGACAGAGCCTGCAAGAAGCCCTTTCACAAAGTATTTTCCGAGTAGAATATAGACCAAAAGTGTCGGCAGTGCAGCCAAGATGGCACCTGCCATTTGAACATTCCATTGCACAATTTGACTGCCTGATAAATTTTGCAGTGCGACCATAACCGGCTGATTCTCTGCCGTGGTCATAGTGACCGCAAATAAAAACTCATTCCACACATTTGTGAACTGCCAAATGGCAACCACAACAAACCCTGTGATGGAAAGCGGCAGAATCATATGTCGGAAGATCCCGATAAACCCAGCTCCATCCATCTTTGCCGATTCAATCATTTCATCAGGAATGCTCACATAAAAATTGCGGAACATGAGTGTTGTGATTGGCAGGCCATATACGACATGGACAAGCACAAGTCCCGGAATGGAGTTATACAAACCGATTTCACGCAAAAATTGAATGAGTGGAATGAGGATGCTTTGATATGGAATAAACATACCGAACAACATGAAGGTAAACACCACTTCTGATCCTTTAAAGCGCCATTTAGACAGCACATAGCCATTCATCGCACCTAATACAGCTGACAATAAGGTAGCAGGAATGACTAGATAAAGAGAATTCATTAAATTGGGTGATAACTTTTCAAAAGCGATTTTGTAGCTTGAGAAATCGAGTGTAGATGGAAGCGACCACATTCGCTCAAGGGTGACTTCACCTAATGGCTTTAAGCTCGTGACAAGCATGACATAAACAGGCATGAGAAAAAACAAACTGCACAGTATTAATAAAGCATAAAGAACTGGACGGACAAACCCTCTTGCGGTCATGATGAAGCCCCCTTCCGGCTAGACAGGAGATACGGCACGATAAAGACCGCAACAGAAATCAGCATGACGATCGCAATGGCGGCACCACCTGCATAATGGTTTCCTCTAAAGGTCATTTCAAACATATAAACACCTGGCACATCGGTGACAAAATTTGCACCTGGTCCTGTCATCGAGTAAATCAAATCGAAGATCTTTAAAGAAATATGTGCCATGATAATGACGACGCTCGCTGTGATTGGTTTTAACAGCGGGAAAATGATTTTCCAGTAGATTTGCCACTCGGTTGCGCCATCCATTCTAGCAGCCTCTCTCACTTCCTCTGGAATTCCTCTAAGACCAGCCAAATACATCGCAAGTGAGAACCCTGTCATCTGCCACACAGCAGCGATGACAACTGCAATCATTGCTGCTGGTACACCAAACTCAATTTTCCCCCAGACAAATCCAGCTAAAATGTTCGTATCCGTGTACCACTTGGGCTGGATGCCGAGTGTTTTTAAAAACAGATTCACCCCAGTTGATGGATTTAGGATCCATTGCCACACAACACCCGTGACAACAAAGGAAAGGGCCATCGGAAAGAAAAAGAGATTCCGAAACAGTGATTCCCCCTTGATCTTCTGGTCTAGTAAAATGGCCAGTACAAGCCCAGAAGCAATGACTGCTCCAATAAAGAATAATGTAAAAAAGACCGTGTTTCGAAGATCTGACTGAAAGCGAAAATCTTGAAACAGCATGACATAATTTTTCATACCTGCGAAAGAAAAATCAGGAACAAGCGAGGTCCAGTTCGATAATGAAACATATCCTGTCCAGCCAATAAAGCCGTAAACAAAAATGAATAATAAAACAGCTGACGGTGCTAAAAATAGCAGGGCAAGCAGCTGGTCTCCATTCCATTTTTTCCGAACACGTTTCACTTTTACTGCTGGTGTTTTTGTGATCGGCGATGTGTCCATGCGCATGAAGCTACACTCCTTTTTTAAAAAAGAGGCGGTGCCTAACGGCCGCCTCTTTCGTCTTTATTTCATTGAATCTTTTAAAGAAGAAACGAACTGGCTGCTGTCTTTTTGTGTCACGAAAATATTGACGGCTTGGTTCGCCTTCGTGACAAAGCCTTCATCAGCAGCTGAGCCATGCGCAAGAGACGGTGCCAGCTTTGACTCTTTAAACGCCTTCATGGCCGATTTTCCGTATTCATCATATTTTGATACGTCTGCATCCACACGTGCCGGTATTGACCCTTTTAGCGGATTAAACGCATCCTGTCCTTCCACAGATCCTAAAACAGATAAGAATTTTTTCACGTTTTCTGGCTGTTTGACACCCTTCGGCAGTCCGAATGTATCCGTGATGACCATAAAGCTGCCTTCCGTACCAGGAGTTGCCACGTATCCAAAGTCTTTATTCACCTTCAAATCTAGATCATTCACAAAATATCCTTTTGCCCAGTCGCCCATGACATTCATTGCAGCTTCCCCTTTTGCCACGAGTTGTGAGGCATCCTGCCAGTTACGCGAGCTATGATCGTCGTTGACGTATTCGAGCATACGTCCAAAGATGTCTGCTGCTTCCTTCACTTTTGCATCATCCATTTTTAAGTCGCCCGCCCAAAGTTTTTGATAGTCATCTGCACCTAATACACCTAGAAGAACGCTCTCATACAAATGAGTCGCTGCCCAAGGTTCTTTATCCCCAAGCGCAAGTGGTGTTATCCCTTTTTTCTTTAAGGCATCGGCTGTTTTGAAAAATTCATCAAACGTCGTTGGCGGCTCTAAGCCCTGATCTTCAAATACTTTTTTGTTATACCAAAGCACATTGCCTCTGTGAATATTCACTGGAACGGAATAGATTTTCCCGTCTTTGCTCACAAGGTCAATCAGTGATTCTGGAAATTTATCCTTCCAGCCTTCTTTTTCATAAAGATCATCCAGCGGTTCCATCTTGCCGGCGGCTACCCAGCTCTCATTCAGCTCTGCTCCCCCATGTACTTGGAACGTAGCCGGCGGATCATCTCCTTGCATCCGGCTTGTTAGAACAGCCTTTGCATTCGTACCAGCGCCACCAGCGACAGCTGCATTTTCAATTGGAATGTCTTTATTTTTCTCTTCAAACAATTGAATGAGTGCCTTCAGCCCGTCTTCCTCACCTGCACCAGTCCACCAAGAGAAAATTTCTAGCTTCTCCGCTCCGCCCTCTTTTTTTGCATCTGAGTTCGTCGATGAACTGCAAGCAGAGACGACCAGCATACAGAGTGCCAATAAAGTAAAGCCTATTTTAAACTTCATCATGGATCCCCCATCCCTATTTTGTAAGCGTTATCAAAATAAGTATACTGGCAGATCCTTGCCTTTTTTCAGGCAAACTTCTTCACTTTTTTATGAAATTCTTCATTTTTTTACGACCTGTTTTCGATATTCCTTCGGTGAACAGCCCACCATTTTTTTAAACACACGACTGACGTAATTCGGATCAGTATATCCTGCTTGATAGGTGATTTCTTTTAAACTAAGCGAACTCTCTTTCAGTAGCTTCTTCATTTTATCCATCCTACAGGTCGTCACATATTCTTTAAACGTCAGACCTGTCTCATCCTTAAAGCGTTTGGTGAAATACGTCGGGCTTAAATCAACATAGGCGGCCGTTTGCTCCAGCGTGATATGTTCGCAAAAATGTGTTTGAATGTATCGTTTCGCCCGTTCTATATCATTCACCGTCTGGGTTCTTGCTTCATACAGATCAAATAAATGGTCACAGCATTGGCGGCATTCTGTTTCTGTAGTGATAGCCAGGATAGGCACATCTGCACGAAGTCGTGATTTGAGTAAAATGAGCAGCTCTTTCACATGAGAAATGGTTGCCCCTTCTAATTGGAAGGCATCATAGTAAGCAAGAGCATCATCTCTTCTCCCTTCTTCTAGTGCCAGCATCATGTCATCGGCAAGCTCAGGCAAGTTGATCAATACGTAAGATTGTCTATCTGTATGGTAAAAGCCATAACGAACAGCGCCGTCATCTTTTTTCCGCTGATAATAGGACAGCTTCGCTTCTGCCGCACTTTTCTGAAGTTGAAGTGGATTTGAGACAGGATGACCCATGCCAACAATGACAGGGGAATGCTGCTCGCTTGTCATGGCAGCGCGAATGGCTTGCAGTACATTCGCCTTTAGATGACCAGGTGACTGACGGCTGTAAATCAAGCATGTAAACAGCTCACCGCTCACTTTGATAGGCACTGCTTGAAAAAGCGCAGACTCCTGCAAATGATTCAGGAGTTGATCCCCGCCTGTCCGCTGAACAGCGATCACTAGACCTGCTTGAAAATCCTGAAACAGCCGCTCAAACGCTGTGGAGGAATAAGATTGACCATTCAACACATGGGCTTCCAGCCATTTTGACTGCTGATTGACTTTCTCCGCCTGCCGCAGGGAGACCTCCTGCTGAATTTCTGCCGCAACAGAACGAATCGCTGTAATGGTTTCGTCTTTATCAGCTGGTTTGACAAGGTATTGTTTGACCCCTTCCTGCATGGCTTGCTTGGCATAATCAAATGTATCGTAGGCTGTCAGCATAATAAATTTAGTATAAGGGCAGCTTGCTTTGATCTGTTTGATCGCTGTGAGTCCATCCATGCCAGGCATCTGAATATCCATGAGCACAAGGTCAATTGGCTGAGACCGCGCCAATTCCACCGCCTTTTTTCCATTCGCAGCTTCCCCTGCAATATGACAGTCTGGCAGCCATTCGGTCATGAACTTACGCATCGCCATTCGTTCAATTTTTTCATCATCTACAATCAGCACGTTCAGCATGCTCGTTCCTCCTTGATTGGTATTGTCAATTGAATGGTGGTTCCTTCGTTTGGCTTTGAATCAATTTGAAGGGCATCCTGCACTCCGTAAAACAAACGCAGCCTCGACATCACATTTCGAAGACCAATTCCTGTCGAGTGACCTTTACTACATGTATCTGGATGATCTTCTTCCTCTTGCGATAGCAATCTTTTTTTCTCTTGATCACTGATGCCAAGTCCATTATCCCGAATCCGAATCATAACAAAGCCATCATCTCGATCAATAGAGAGCTCTACAAGCCCCCCCTCCTCTTTTGGTTCTACCCCATGAATAAAGGCATTTTCGACAAGCGGCTGCAATGTGAGGCTCGGAATGTGTACAGATAGACACGATTCATCTATGGTCGTTTTGCATGTAATACGATCGGAAAATCTTGTTTCTTGTATATGAAAATATTCTTTTACCACTTTCACCTCTTGTTCTAACGTAACAGACGTGCTGAGAGGAGATAGTGAATACCGCATCAGCGTAGAAACGGATTGTATCAATCTCGATGTCGCATCAGCTGATTCTAAGTACGCCATACGTGAAACGATGTTTAATGTATTAAATAAAAAATGTGGGTTCATTTGATTTTGCAGTGTTTTCAGCTTCATGTCTTTAATTTTCTGATCTAAAGCGGCCTTTTGCTTCATCTCTTCAATCATTACCTTCATCTCTCGCCGCATTCGCTCAAAGGCATGATTTAACACAGAGATTTCGTCCTTTGATGACACATGCAAATTCGGACCATCAAAATTTCCTTCTGATACTTCTTTAGCACTTCGAGATAGATGAACGATCGGTCTTGAAATCCCGCCCGCAATGATATAGGCCATCCATAAAGCGATGCCTATCGATAATGTAAACAGACATAGAGTAAAAAGCGCATACGTTTGATGTCTTTTTTGAAGGGATTGGTAGAGTACTTGATACTCAGATAATTCATCATCCAAAAGAGTCATTGTCTGCTCTTGGATATAAGAGGACACGGTTCTTACTTCTTTCACACTTGCAGCATATTCTTTGATTTTCCCTTCTTTGACATGATTCATTGTCGCATCACTTTCGTTTATGAGCGTCCGCATCATATATTGATATTTTTCAATGGAGGGGATGGCGGCATGAAGCCCTGCATCTTTGAGCAATGCTTGATCATATGATGTCATTTTCTGTTTTGATTCAGCATACCCTTTGGCAAACGCCTGATCCTTTTCGATGGCAAAGGCGTTGACCTTTTCATACATCGTTTTTGCCTCTGTCGAAATATCATTCAGCAGGAGAAAGGAACGAAAGCTCTTGCTATATTCTGATGTGATTTTTGAACTGCTCCAATACACAAAAAAAGCGGCCACATTGCCAAGGAGCACAAGAATTAAAAAAGCCAATAATAACTTACTTCGAATTCTCTTCATGGCTGAACCCCCTGCAGTCTTTCCGTTTGATGAAGGGGCAGGTCTCCTCGCCGAATCACACTCGTCCCTGTGTACTGAAGCGGTTCTTCTTTATCCCCTTGCTGCAAACGAACAAGAGATTCAACCGCTTGATAGCCCATTTCATAAGGGTGCTGTACAACCACTGCATCGATTTTCCCATCATCCAGCGCTTGAATCGTATCAGGCAATGTATCAAATGCCAGCACATAAACATCTTTAGACGAATGATATTGCTCTATTGCTTGAATAATGCCGACACCGTCTAATGCGCTTGTTCCATAAAACGCGGTGAGCTGCGTATGATCATTTAACAATTTATACGCAGCACCGGAAGCACCTGATTTCGTAATCGCCGACTCTTCTATTCCAGCAATATGAATGCGTTTCTCACCAGAAACGGCATCTCGAAACCCCTTCACGCGAAGCTTCTGGTGAATCGCATCAAGCCGTCCCGTCACAATGCCCACATACTGCTCGCCTTTTGTATCAGCGATGAGTGCCTGTCCGGCGATAAAACCGGAATAATAGTTATCTGTTCCGACATACACTTGACGCTTGCTCCCCTCTGCATCGGTATCGACTGTGACGACATCTATACCTTTCTCTCTTGCTTTTTGAAAGAGCGGTTTGTATTTCTTTGCATCAAGCCCTTGTGTCATAATGCCGTCCACATGACCAGCAATCGCCATATCAATGGTTTTCAGGTGATCATCCAAATCAGCCTGCTTTGGACCTAGGTATTCAAGATACACCCGATGAACTTCCGCCGCATCAGCAGCTCCCTTTTGCACCAATTGCCAATATTCATTATCAAGTTCCTCTGGTACAAGAACAAAGTGATATTGATAAGTTGATACCGCCTCGTCGGAAGCGCTTTCAATTTTAACTAAATCTTGACCTAATACAGATAAAAAAAGAACAGATATAACACAAAATGTGAGAAATGCGCCCATTCCGAACAGCTTCGACCATTTCATTCACATCCCCCTCCTTTCATTGTTGCCGCATAAAAAAAGAGCTGCTATAAAAGCATACTCTCTCGACCTCTATAATTCCTTTGTCATAAATAAACTGTTTGGATCTTCTTGGTATGAACCAAAAGGCGGACAATATTGAAATCCAAAGCTTTCATATAATTTTCTTGCCGGTTCAAAGAAAGCGATCGCACCTGTTTCAAGGCTGACTCTTTTATAACCCCGCTGCTTCGCCTCATGGAGAAGATGGGTCAACAGATGCTTCGCCACGCCTTTTCGCATATGGGTTGCTGCCGTCCTCATCGATTTGAGTTCACCATGTTCACTTGATAGCTCCTTGATGGCTCCGCAGCCAAGAAGCGCCTCTCCATCCCTTGCACTCCATACTGTGACATCTTGTTTTTTCAGATCGTCTAACGGAAGGGCATGAATGCTTTCTGGCGGTGAATGTTTTTTCATCTCTTCTAAATGAGCTTTAATCAATTGTTCAATTTGACCATCTTTTAGTTCATCTTGTTGAATGTACATATCGACCTCTCCTTTATGCTCATTTTACTTGAAAAGATGCGTCTTCTGAGCTTTTATGTCAGATAAACGAACAAACAACCGGCATCCATCCGCCGGTTGTTTACGTTATCTATATGATGGTTGAAGAACAGCCTGTAATTCTTCTGCTGTACTGCTTTCAAGCTGGCTGCCGACACCTACTGCCACAGCTCCTGCTTCAAGCCACTTTGGCACATCGACTGGATGAATGCCTCCTGTTGGGATGAACTCAATCTCTGGAAACGGGCCTTGCAAATTTTTCATATAGGACAAACCGAAGGAGCCGCTCGGAAAAAGCTTTAACACACTGTATCCATTTGCTTTTGCCTGCATAATTTCACTCGGGGTCAAAACGCCCGGTACGTAAAGTGTATCGTGAAAGGATAGGTGTTCTCCGATGATAGGAAGATATCCAGGGCTGACGATAAATTGAGAGCCGGCTTCAATGGCTGATTGTGCCTGCTCAAGCGTTGTAATCGTTCCGGCTCCGACAATCAAGTCGTGGTCATGCTGGTAAGATGCAATGATCCGCTCTGCTTTGGGCGTGGTATATGTCACTTCGATGGCCCGCACCCCTTTTTTCTTTAAACGACCAATCATCTCTATCCCCTCTGCCTCACTACCTGCTCTGACCACCGCAATGAGTTTACAAGCTGCGAGCTTCTCTTTAACGCTCATACTTGCTGACTTTCCCATACCTCTCATCTCCCTTCATATCGTGTCGCCTTTGATATCGTTTGGCTTCTTTTATAAATGCCTGAAGCTCTTCCCGTTTCGGCAGTCCCTCGTGATCTCCTGGGGACATGACTGCAAGTGCTCCAATGGCATTGCCTCTTGTCACCGATTTTTCATATGATAATCCGTCCAGCAGACCGCTCATCACTCCCACTGCAAATCCATCACCAGCTCCGACTGTATCCACGACATGAGACACATGGAAACCATCCACTACACCTTGGCCGGATGCACTTTTGAAATAGGCTCCTTCCGCTCCCAGTTTAATGACCACAAGCTTGACACCTTTTTGCAAATAAACATCCGCAATCGCTTCGGGCTCATGACACCCCGTGAGTCTTTGACCTTCTGCAAGCCCTGGGAAAAACCAATCGACTTGAGCAGCCATCTGGTTCACCGTATGAATCATGTCTTCTTCCTCTTCCCATAGCTGAAGTCTAAGGTTCGGGTCAAAGGAAATGGTTTTTCCTGCTTCTTTCATTTCTTTAAGGGCATGAAAAGAAAACGCTCTCATTTCACTAGACACAGCAGGTGGGATTCCGGTCATATGAAGATGTCCTGCCTGCTGAAAATAAGTGGACGGGAAATCGCTTGGGTTCAATGTGCTCGCAGCAGAGCCTTTTCGGTAGTACGTCACATCAGGGTCTCCATCGATGACTTTTGATTTCAGCAATATCCCTGTTTTGGCTCCGTCATTTGAACGGAGTACTGCCTTCGTATCGACCCCTTCTTTTTGAAGCTCTTCTAAAATAAATGTACCAAGTGAGTCCGCCCCGACCTTGCTCATCCAGCCTACGCTAAAGCCTAATCTTGCCAAGCCGACCGCAACATTACTCTCTGCACCAGCAAGTGCTTTTTGAAACGTATGCACTTGGTGAAGCTCGCCAATTTCTTTTGCATAAAACATCGCCATTGATTCCCCAAATGTGATCACATCCAATGATTTCACTGATTTCTCCCCTTTCTTGGTACCGGTTTCAAAACAGTTGAAAAAGAGAGAGCATGCACGTATGTATACTCTTCTCTGCCTGACGTTTATAAAGATTTTCTCACAATGATTTCACCATCAAGTTGAATGGTCTGGGGTGCACTCTTATCCCCTTCAAGACGCGTCTTGATTTTTTGCATCGCTGCTTTCCCCATCTCATGAGATGGCTGCGCCACCGTAGTGATGCCTGGCCCGATGAGCTTATACCATTCTGTATCATCAAATCCGGCAATGCCTATCTCCTCAGGAATCTTCACCCCGAGATCGACGAGTTCACTGATGAGCTTCAGCATGAGCAATCCATTGGCTGCTAAAATCGCTTTTTTCTGATGGTTTGCTTGTAAAAAACGAAGAATTTCATCTCGCATTTGTTCCTTTTGCTTCAAATTGATTTCTGCAATCATAGGTTTCTTATGTTGACTCATGGCCGTCTGTTCATAGGCTTCTTTTCGTTCTTCACGAGGACTAATCCCATCGACCGGCTCAGTAAAGAAAGCGATATGTTCGTAGCCTTTTTCATACATTTGATGAAGTAGACGAGCCGTGATGTCACGGTTATTCGTTGTGACGGTATCGACCTTGAGTTCAGGTAACTTACGGTCAACAAGAACAATCGGTACACCGTTTTGCTTAAAGTCTTGCAAAATGTCATTGTTTTGACCGGTCGTATTCATGATCAGCCCTTCAATATAATGCGCATTCAGCTTCAGAAGCATTTCTCGTTCTTTTTCTGGACGATTATCTGTGTTGCACACCATAATGCTGTATCCATATTCATCACAAATCTCTTCCACACCACGAAGTGTCGCAACAGAGAAAGGATTCGTAATATCAGCCACAATAAAACCAATGACCTTGCTCTTTCTTACTTTCAATCCTTGGGCAAGCTGACTCGGACGGTAATGGAGCTCCTCAATGGCTTTTTTAATCTTTTTTACCTTTTCAGGAGAAATTTCATTTGTTCTGCCATTGATGTATCTGGATACCGTTGATTTTGAGACACCTGCATATGCTGCAACTTCGTTAATGGTGACTTTCGTTTGCTTTTTCTCTTTCATACAAAAAACTCCCAAGATCGATCTTCTCATTTGTTTCGAAACCGATTTCAAATAAACTTAAAAAAATCATACCACAAGTTAAGCTGTATCAGAAGATTTTTTTCATGAACATGAAGAAAAAAAGCTTTTATACAAATAAAGAAAGCGATTTCAAATTAACGGTTGACGCCGCTCTCTTTTTCCTCTAGAATTTTCCTTGAAACCGATACCAAATAAAACAATCATATGTTTCAGATGGAAAGGGAGGCTTATCTCAAATGGAAAATCGTTATGCTGTACATCCTGAGCAGGTCAAGCGTTTTACAACAGAGGAACTTCGTCGTCATTTTCATATTCCGACACTTTTTGTCAGTGGTGAATTGAAGCTGTATTATTCGCATGAGGACCGCGTGGTGATTGGCGGCGTTATGCCGACATCAGAACCGATCAAGCTGGATGCCGGCGACTTTTTACGTACAGAATATTTCCTTGAAAGACGGGAAATTGGCATTGTAAATGTCGGCGGCCAAGGTACGGTCACAGTCGATGGTGAGTCATTTGTGCTGGAGCATAAAGATTTCTTATATATTGGACTTGGACACGAACATGTACAGTTTGCTAGTTCATCAGGTGAGCAGGCCAAATTTTATCTTGTGTCAGCCACCGCTCATAGAGCGTATCCGACACAAAAGGCTGCGATCGCTGAATTAACACCGAATCATTTAGGGGAAGCATCCGCCTCAAACGTACGCAATCTGTATCAGGTCATTCATGCAGACGGCATCCAAAGCTGCCAGCTTATGATGGGCATCACTCAGCTTGAAACCAATAACACATGGAACACGATGCCTGCTCATATACATGACCGGCGGATGGAAGTGTACTTATATCTTGATATAGAGGAAGACGCACGTGTCTTTCATTTTATGGGGGAGCCATCTGAAACGAGACATCTCGTTGTGGCAAATGAAGAAGCCGTCATCTCACCTGCCTGGTCCATTCATTCAGGCTCAGGTACAGCAAATTATTCATTTATTTGGGCAATGGCGGGAGAAAACTATACGTTTAAAGATATGGACTTTGTCCCGATGGACCAGCTGAGGTAATGAAATGACGACGACATCATATGTAGCGTCCCTCTTTTCCCTCGAAGGCAAAACAGCTCTTGTCACAGGTCCTGGAACTGGTATTGGGCAAGGTATTGCCGTAGCGCTTGCCCGTTCAGGTGCAGATATCATCGGCACCTACCACCATACGCCGCTTGATGAAACAAAAGAACTTGTCGAACAGACCGGCAGATCATTTCATGCGATTCAAGTAGACTTTTCAGATCCTAATTCCGCCAAGCGAGATGTTGATGCCCTTTTAAAGCAGCATACAATTGATATTTTGATCAATAATGCTGGGACCATTAAAAGAGAAGAGGCCGCTCAATATTCAGAGGAAAACTGGCATACTGTGATGGATGTGAATATCAACAGTCTCTTTTTCCTCACGCAAAAGGTCGGACAGCAGATGCTGAAAAAAGGGCAAGGGAAAATTGTCAATATCGCTTCCCTTCTATCATTTCAAGGTGGTGTCTTTGTTCCCGCTTATACAGCAAGTAAGCATGCTGTCGCAGGTTTGACGAAAGCTTTTGCAAATGAATGGGCAAGTCAGCATATTCAGGTCAATGCGATCGCGCCTGGTTATATTGCAACCAATAACACGCAAGCCATTCGTGACGATGCGAACCGGAATGAAGAGATTCTGAAACGAATTCCCGCTGGACGCTGGGGACGGCCTGAAGATCTAGCTGGTGCTGCCGTCTTTCTCAGCTCCCCTGCTTCCGATTATATGAACGGTCATATTTTAGCCGTAGATGGCGGCTGGCTGGCGAGATAAACATGTGAAGAGAATTCCTATTTTAGGGGATTCTCTTTTTTCTATTTGCATAATTCTTCTCCTTCCGAGTCACTCTATAAAAAAAGACATGAGGGTGAGGTATTATGAAAAGTCGTATTGAACAAGATATAGAGTCCGTCATTCAGCGTGTCAAAAGCTTTGCAGGTAAAAGTGATGATATCGTGTTCCACTCTTTTTCATTTGGTCCTTCCGCTGTCTCTGCATGTCTCGTGTACGTTGAAGGACTCACAGAATTTGAGATGCTTTCCAAACAAATCATTTCACCTATGCAAAAGGAACTGACCATCACCGAGGTCGACCACACCACACTTTCTTCCCTTTCTAAAACGTTCTTTGGTATTCAAAATGATGTGCTGGAAGATATGAACCTTGCCATCGAGCAGTTATACAGCGGCAGGGCTATTTTATTTGTGGATCGAGCCACTCAAGCGCTTGCGCTCCATACGAATCTCTTTCAATTTAGAGAAGTTGAGGAGCCGCAATCAGAAGTCCTTGTCAGAGGACCCCGGATTGGATTTATTGAAAATCTTGAAAAAAACACGGCATTGCTTCGTGAAAGAGCAAACGATCCGAATCTAGTGATACAAAAAGTCAATGTGGGTACTCGGAATAAAAAGTCTGCCGCTCTCGTGTACGTTCGAGATATAGCAGATCCAGCACTTGTGGAAGATGTTGTTTCACGAATGAAAGAGATCAAGATGGATGATATTCCTGAAACCGGCTATATTGAACAGCTAATCGAGGACAGCCACCTCACTATTTTTCCACAGATACAAAATACAGAACGACCTGACCGGGTCATCGCTGCTGTGCTTGAAGGCAAAGTCTCCATTTTGCTAGACGGCACACCTTTTGCCCTCATCATGCCGATGACACTGACTGCCTTGATGCAATCACCTGAGGATTATTATCAAAGGTGGACAAGCGCGACCCTTTTACGTCTGCTTCGTTATATCGCTGTGCTTTTGACTATTTTTTTACCTGGTCTCTACATCGCCCTTGTCTCCTATCACCCAGGTTTATTACCGACTCAGATGGCACTCACAATCGCAGGCAGTAGGCAGAATGTTCCGTTTCCTCCTGTAGTTGAAGCCATTCTCATGTCTTTTACGATTGAACTGCTGCGGGAAGCTGGGCTTCGTCTTCCTAGGGCGATTGGGCAGACGATTGGACTGATCGGCGGCGTCATTATTGGGCAGGCGGCTGTCCAAGCGAATATTGTCAGTGCCTTAATGGTCATTATTGTGTCTCTGACGGCACTAGCCGATTTCACTGCTCCATCATATGATTTCAGCTTTCCCTTACGCATCCTGCGGTTTATGGCCATCTTCAGTTCAGCCATGTTTGGATTATATGGCCTCATCATGTGTTATTTATTTGTACTTTGTCACTTGATGCAGCTAAAGACCTTTGGTTTTGACTATTTCACACCTGTTTTGTCTTCACCGTTTTCAGATTTAAAAGATACGTACGTTCGTTTACCGATAGGGCTATTTAAATCGAGACCGAAAACAGCCAAGACAAAAAATCTCAAAAGACAAGGAGAGTAAACGATGTACAGAGCTGAGAAGCTATCATTGTTACAAGTCACCATTCTGTGCAGTTCTACAATGATAGGCGCTGGAATTTTAACCATTCCACGCAGTTCTGCCAATTCAGGATTCCCTGATGGCTGGATCATTGTATTAATACAGGGAGTCATCTTTGCTTTCATTGCTTTTTTGCTAGGTTGGATTGCTGAGAAGAATGCGCCGGATACCATTTTTGAATCGAATACAAAGGGAGCCGGTGCCTTCTTTGGCACGATCTTTAATTTGATGCTGGTCGGTTATTTACTAGCCATTGTAGGCTTTGAAGCTCGTGTACTTGGGGAAGTGGTTCAGTTTTTCCTTCTGCAATCGACCCCCATGACAGTGATTGTGATGATTTTTTTACTTGTGGCGATCTATCATTTAAAAAGCGGGATTTTTCCAGTAGTGAAAATGGTGACATACATTTATCCGATGACGATGATCATTTATATTGGGCTCATGCTGTTCAGTTTGAAAATATTCGATTTTGATTACTTACGCCCGGTAATGGCACACGGGTTTAAAGATTTTAGTAATTTGTTCTCTCAAACATTTATTCAATTTACAGGCTTTGAAGTCATTTTGTTTGTCGTACCGCTTGTCTATAAGGACAAATGGTCAAAAGCGAAATGGGCAGCAGCGATCGGTGTAGGGATCACCACACTTATTTACTCTCTCACGCTTTTTATTGTGATTGGCTCCATGACGGTTGGAGAAACAATGTCACTTACATGGCCCACCGTCTCACTCATTCAAGCGCTAGAACTTGAAGGGGTGTTCATTGAACGCTTTGATATTTTCTTACTGACGATTTGGACATGCCAGCAGTTTATTTGCATGCTTGGCTTTTTCCAATTTGCCATTAAAGGGTGTCACACAGTCTTTAAAACGACCAATGTAACAAGGTTGCTATGGCTGTTGTTTTTCTTAACCTCTGCCCTATCTCTTTTCCCAAAAAATATTAATGAAGTCTTTTATTTTTCCACTTTACTCGGCTACGCTCTGTTCATTATTTTAGCCATTCCCTTCATCACATTTTTGCTGCTCACGATACGTAAAAAATGGGGAGGTGGTTCTGCATGAGGCGAAGGCGTTTACTTTTATTCTGCTTGTCCAGTCTTCTTTTTCTTCTAACTGCAGGGTGCTGGGACATAAAAGACATTGAGACATTAACGTTTGTGCGTGGCGTTGGCATCGATGAAACAGATGATCAAGGCGTAAAGCTCACTTACCAAAACCTTATACCAAATATGGGTGGAACAAAAGAAGCTGCTTCAACAGGCTATGTCAATGTCGTATCGAAGGGGAAAAATGTGCTAGAGGCTGTCAGTCATGTCGCCTTAAAGGATCAGCCGATCTACAGTGATCATCTTAAAATCTTTTTGTTCGGCAAAAGTCAGGCAGAGCATCACGATATTCAAGGAACACTTAATCACTTTATACGAGATGATGAGGTTCGAAGAAGTAGCTATCTACTAGTGACTCGTGATAATGCATCAAAAGTGCTCAATCAAAAATTAAATTCGCAGCAAAAGGTTCCAGTTGAGCATATCTTTGAAACATCAAAAAACCGAGACTATAACGGGAAAATTTTACTGCCGGTACGTATTGGGAGAGCGTCCGATTACTTTCAGATGGGCGTAAGCTTTCTTGTCCAAAGTGTGGATGCCATTAATGACGGGCTCGTCTATGATGGAGCAGGTATCATTCATGGAAAAACACGAAAACTCATAGGGTTTATTTCAGCAAATGACGTTCAAGCTTTAAATTGGATGATGAATCGTATCTCAGGCGGAGTAGTTCCTGCAACGTACAAAGGCTTTCCTATTACGTATGAAATCAAGAAAGCCGCTTCCAAGGTCGAACCTTATCTAAAAGATGGAAAGATTTCCTTTAAAGTCAGTATAAAAACAAATGGTAAACTATCTGAAGATCAATATCCTTCTGAGAACTCATTCGATGAACAGTACATCAAGCGTTATGAGCGCATCTTTTCAAAAAAAATCAATGAGCAGATTCACAAAGCTGTCCGCCACATGCAAAAAGAAGTTGGCGTTGATCCGATCTTTTTAAATCATCAGGTGCGCATCAAATATCCTGACTTTTGGGAGAAGCATCGTGACGAATGGGACACCCTATTTCAAGAAGCTGAAATTCATTACGATGTGAAAGTCAACATCTTGAACTTTGGTGCAGAAGGGGCAACGAAAAGCTTTAAATGGTAGTGCAGAAGGCGAATGACTGCCTTAGATGGTTGACAAAGGGCTAAAATGAACTTTGTTTTAGCCCTTTGTCTTCTTTTCATCGTGATAGAAAACCTTTGCAGTCTAGGAAAGACGAGTACCGGAGCGAATGAGAGATTCGTGATCACCGGCGCAGAGGACTGACAAAGAATGCGAGGGTTTGCCTACACGCTGAGGCGGATTACCCGGAGGGGGAACCGCCTTTTTTACGTGCAACGATCAAAAGCTGATAGAGCGTCACTTGATCAGATAATGCTTTTGTTTGAAAGCCAAGTGACTCTCCTACTCTCGCCACTTCGTCAAAAAACAATTGAACGTTTTGATCAATTGGCACATTGATCCGCTGTTCGATCACACGATGGAATAAATGGTCTGGAAAGAGCGCCCGCATCGTATTTGGTGTGAAAAATCTCATATGTGTTCGATCTAAAATCCCCACATCTTGATACGTAAAATCACCTGCCATTAAAGGCAGCAGTACTTCCGCATGCATCATATTAGGTAGGCAGCAAATGATCACACCACCTGGTTTTAAAGATGCATGCGCTTGAGCAATCATCTGCCATGGATCAGACACATGCTCTAACACATCAGAAAAGATCACAGCATCAAAAAAAGCTTCTTTCTCTGACCAAGGATACGTCTCCGCTTTTGTCTCAATCACTTCTTTGTAATACGCCTTTGCCATCTCTGCTTTTAATGCATCCGCCTCTACTCCGTACATGTCAACGGACTGCCGGTTGATCAGTTCCAGCCCTGTCGCCCCAGCACCGCAGCCAACATCCAGCACACATCTGGCATCCTCAGGGAGCAGTGCTGCAAAATATGGATGGGGGGAGATCAGGTTTAAATCAATGCCCCATTTATCTAAAAATCGAAGCCTGTTCTCCGCAAACAATGTAGAGATGTTCGTTTCTTCATTGGCATTGAAGGTAGCATGACCGTGATGATGCACAAAAGAATCATGGACGATTTGTAGCTGGTATCCCTTCAGCAATGAACGCAGACAAAGGTCATCATCCTCAAATGATCCATATACGAACCGCTCATCAAATAATCCTACATCCTCGATCAGCTCTCTTTTAACCAGCAGACAAAAACCAACAAGTCTATGCACATATGTCCTTTGACCTTTTCTCGCAGCCGTATACGCCTTCGCAAAGGCAGGAAGCTCCTTCACATCTGTGTAAGATGGCTGAACGAGCTGAGGACCACTCACATAATTGGAAACAGGGCCTACCATACCAATACGATCTGATGCAAAAAGAGCTTCTTTTAATGGTAAAAGCCAGTTTTCGGTCACAATCGTGTCGTTATTTAAAAAAAGAAGACTATCTCCTGTTGCTTTTTTCGCACCTTGGTTACAGCCCTTAGCAAAGCCTTGATTCTTCTCGTTATCAATCAACACGACATCTTCCAGTTTTCTCACATATTCCTTTGTTCCGTCTGATGAAGCATTATCCACGATGATGAGTTCATATTCATCACGCCGAGTATGCTTCTTGATACTGTCGATACATTTTTTCGTTAGGTGCAGTTCATTGTACGTCAGTATCACAATGCTCGTTTTTCCTTTCATCTCATTTCCACCTTTCGCCCGCCTGTTCCATATGTATGTCATAGGCAGCACGTTCAGAAGATGAGTGATTGTCCTTTCTTGATTAAACGTTTGTTTAACAAAGGAAGACCAGCTGCATGAGGCAGCTGGTCTTTTTTCATACCATTTCCCCTTCATCATTGACGACGGCACGGTTTCTCTTTTTTAAATCTTCTTCAATCTCTTCAAGACTTTTCCCTTTCGTTTCTGTGACTAAATATTTCACAAATAAGAAGGCACCTATGCCGATGGCCGCATAAATAAGGAAAAGGTTACTGATGCCAATTGCACTTAACAAGGTTGGGAATGTGAGCGAGATGATCAAATTCCCTGTATGCAGCAGGAAGGTCGATACCCCCGTACCAATTCCCCGGACATGTACTGGGAACAGCTCCGGCAGCATCACCCATACGACCGGGCCCCAGCTGACAGCAAAAATGACGATAAAAAGTCCTAAACATATAATCGTCGTCCACCCTGCAGCTGTTGACCCCTCGAAAAAACGGTTGACCACTGCTAGAACAATCAAACTTAGAACCATCCCGACATTTCCAAATAGGAGTAACGCTTTCCGCCCGACACGATCAATGATTTTAATCGCTACAAACGTCATAACAACATTGACTGCACCAATTCCTACAGTTCCTAAAATCGCTGCTGAATCGCCAAAGCCGACACTTGTGAATGTTTTTGGTGCATAATAAATGATCGTATTTGTCCCAATAAACTGCTGTAAAAAGGCTAAACCGACACCAGCAACTAAAGCTGGGTGCACCCACGGTTCAAATAATTCTTTAAGACCGCCCTTTTCTTCACTTTCTGCTTTTTGAATATCCGCAATCTCGTCTTCAACTTCTTGCTTACTTTGTCTAAGTTTTGACAATATTTCTTTCGCCCGTTCCGCCTGTCCTTGGACAAACAGCCAGCGAGGACTTTCTGGCATAAACAAAATACCACATAACAAAAGAACAGAAGGAACAACGGCAATTCCAAGCATCAGACGCCATGCCTCTGCATCCGCTAAAACGTAGTTCACCATATAGGCAAGAAGAATACCAAATGTGATCATGAGTTGGTTTAATGAGGAAAGTGCCCCTCTTGATTCCTTTGGCGCAAGTTCAGATAAATATAATGGAACAATCGTCGTCGAGCATCCGACAGCAAGTCCTAGCACGATTCGGAATAAGACCATGACCTCCGGATTCGGTGCAAGGGCTGTTCCACATCCGCCGATAATAAATAAAATGGCCGCGGCGATAATCGCTTTCTTCCGTCCGAATTGATCTGTCAGTTTTCCAGAAAGAGAAGCCCCGAACATCGCCCCGATTAAAATCGAGCTGACCACAAGTCCCTCTGTAAATGCATTTAAACCTAAATCCTCTTTCATAAATAAGATAGCGCCAGAAATGACACCTGTATCGTAACCATATAAGGCGCCGCCAAGTGCGCCGAAGAAATAAAGCCACCTATTCCGATTTTTCATGATCATAACCCCTCTTTTATCTATGTAATGACTGGATGTTTCTCTATGAAAAATCCTTTTCCTCACTTCCTGTCATTTCAAACATTTCGATGTTTTATGACAAATATATTTCATTTGCGTATCATTGAAACTTTTTTAGATAAGGAAACGTCAATTAAGCGTTAGTGAAAATAATGTCGCACTATATCCCGTTTTAAGGTATATTTGTTTTAGTTTGTAAGCATAAAGAAGGACATCTTTACTATAAAATCATAGCGAGGGTTTAAAATATATGGATCAAACAAGAAGTAAACGCAAAGGCAAAAAGCGTTTAAAACCATGGGTGAAAGTCACTCTTTTTATATTTGGTATTCTTTTACTGACAACCGCTTCTGTCACCGGCTATGCCTACTATAAAGTGACTTCGGCTGCGAAAAAAGCACAAGTCTCTCTAGACCGCGGTGCACAATCTGTCAAACGGATTGAAGCATTTGATCCTGGGAAAGACAGCTTTTCTGTCTTGCTGCTTGGCATTGACAGCAGACCCGGCGAAACAGTCAAACAAGCACGAAGCGATGCAATGGTCTTGGCGACAGTGAATCGTACGAATAAAACCGTGAAATTATTAAGTATTCCAAGGGACTCATATGTTAATATTCCAGGTCATGGTTATGACAAAATCACACATGCACACGCATTTGGTGATGCAGACCTCACGGTGAGTACAGTTGAAAATTTACTAGATATTCCTGTCGACTTTGTGATTGAAAGTAATTTCAAAGCATTTAAGGAAATTGTGAACGAATTAAACGGTGTTTCCGTTAACATTAAAGATGAATATGTTGTGAAACAGATTCTTAAAGATACAAAGGGCAAAGTTCAGCTGCAAACGGGTACTCACACACTAGATGGTGATCAAGCTCTCGCTTATGTGAGAACAAGAAAAGCAGACAGTGATCTCATGCGCGGACAGCGTCAAATGGAAGTTTTAAAAGCCATTTTTGATAAATCAAAATCAGTAACGTCCATTCCGTCTTATGACAATATCATAGATACTCTAGGTGATAACGTCTCAACTAACCTGTCAATGAAAGAACTAGTCGGTCTTTTCCCACTACTCACTTCATTAAAATCTGTTGATACGATTCAACTAAAAGGATCTGATTACCAGCCAAATGGCGTTTATTATTACCAATTGGATCAAAACCAACTGAACGAAGTCAAAACGGAATTGAAGAAACAGCTTGAATTATCATAAAAACAGAAAGCGTCCTTTTGGGCGCTTTTTCTCATGTCCTTGATCATTTGACCATTTTTGTTTAGCCTTAAAGAGAGGAATCCACGATCCGACTCTTTCATGAGAATGAAGGAAATCGTACATACTTTGAAGAGGCTATTGCATGAATGAAGGAGGATGTAACAGCAATGAAAAAAATGATTGCGATTGATTTAGACGGTACACTCTTAAATACGAAAAGTGAAATATCCGTTCAAAACCGGCAGGCATTGATTCGTGCGAAGGAAGCTGGATATATTGTGACCATTTGTACAGGGCGCGCGACTTTTGATGTAAAAGAGCTTCTTGGGGATTTGGACATTCCCATTATTGCGGCAAACGGAGGAACTGTCCATACAGAAGGGTACAAGCTCTTCAGCAGAATCACCCTTGATCAAGAAGCTGGAAGACGTGCTGCAAAGGAATTGGTGGAACGGAACATTTATTTCGAGGTCTATACAGACGATGCCCTCCTTTCCCCATTTGATGGAAAAGAAAAGCTCAAAGCTGAATTTGATGTGATCAAAAGCGCCAATCCTAACGAGGATGTAGCTGATTTATGGGAAGGGGCGATGACTCAATTTAAACAGTTTGGCATCAAACCTGTCGATGACATCCGTCAAATTTTTGAGTCGAATGAACCAACTTATAAATTACTATGCTTCTCATTTGATATGAATAAGTTGCAAGAAGCACGAGAACTTCTTTCTGAGATGCCTGAGCTCTCACTGACCTCATCTGGAGAACATATCATTGAGGTATTGCCAAAAGAGTCAGGCAAAGGACATGCCCTCAAGAAACTTGCAGCCCATTATGGCGTAGACCGGTCCAATATATATGCGATTGGTGACAGCCCTAATGATCTATCCATGTTCGATGAAACAGGACACAGGATAGCGATGGGGAATGCGGTGGATATCATTAAAGAAAAAAGCACCTATATCACAAAAGGCAACCATGAGGATGGCGTCGCCTATTTTATTGATCTGCTGCTGCAGAATCAATTTCAAGAAAAAAAGACGCTTGTCTGATCAGCGCCTAGTGAGAAGTCGAGAAGTCCGATCCGAGCATTGATCGGGCTTTTTCTTTATTTTTTGATTCTAACAGCCGTCTCATATTTATCCTTCCAATACGTACTTGTTTTCATATTGGTAATGACAACGCCATTTGAAACCGTCACATGAATGACTTGATTTGAACCAGCATAAATGGCTGGCAGCAACGAAGTCCCTTTAAAAAAGACAAGATCTCCCGGCTTTAGTTCCGATCGTTTCACAGGTGTACCTGCTTTAACTTGACCCGGCGCATAGCGAGGCATCTCCATTCCAAGCACTGCTTGATAGATATACTGCGTGAATCCTGCTGTATCAAAGCCTTGCTTTGGGCTCGCGCCACCTTTTACATAAGGTACTTCTCCAATATACGTAGCGGCTTTTGATACGACTGGGTCTTCTTTCGCTAGTTTCAGCTCAGTTAATCGTTTCGCACCTGTCCATTTCTCACGCCAATACGATTCAGACAGATAAGAAATCGTCACACTTTCCGAACGGCTCGCATGAATAAAGCGGTCTCCTCCGATGTACATGCCTACATGTGAAATTCCTTTTTTATACGTATTGCTAAAAAAAACAAAGTCTCCAGGGCGAATATCGTCTCGTGCTACTTTCTCTCCAACCATCCATTGCTGCTCAGCACTTCTTGGCAAATAAATCCCAAGTGATTTTTCAAATAAATATTGTAAAAAGCCTGAACAATCGAAGCCTACTTTTGGATCTGCCGCCCCGAATACATAAGGGATTCCTAAATATTTCATCGCATCTTTCACCAGTTGATCATCCGATATCTCTTGAGAAGCGGGCAGCCGTTTGACCGCATAGAACCGATCAGTCCAATATTTACTTTTGCTGACATCTGTTTTCACCACTCCTTGACTGAGTGTGATATGGATCACCTGATCATTTCCAGCGTACAAAGCAACATGTGTCGGGATGTCCTTTGTTTCTTCAAGACTGCGAAAATAGACAAGGTCTCCGGGCTTCGCTTTTTCCCATGATATTTTTTCACCGAGTTGGTATTGATCCATCACCTTTCGCGGCAAATCAAATGCACCTGTTGTTTTGTATATATATTGTATAAAGCCAGAAGCATCAAAGCCCGTTTTCGGATTGATTCCTCCTTTATGATAAGGGGTGCCTATCAGCGTTTCCGCTTGTTCTAAAGGAGTTGTTGTTTGAGCAGACACCTCTGTTTGGGACATAAACATGAGTCCTGCAATGGCACATCCTCCAAGCAGTATTCCTTTCCATTTCATCCTCTCTTCCTCCTTTCTTTTATAGTTTCGACATGATCCCTTTCATTTTACACTTTTTTCCGACAAAAAAGAGCACGCCTCGCGTACTCTTTTCATCATCATTTCTTTATTTACTTGCTTCCGCTTTTGATTGCTTTTGCTGTTCAATTTTCTGCATTTCAACCGAGATCTTTTGTTTCTCATGATCTGTGAGGCTGTCACTAAATTTAAAAGCAGACATAAAGACAAAGACTAAAATTAACGCAACAAACGGCCAGCTTGCTTTAAGGAATTTCATTTTTTATCCTTCCCCTCGTTTTCTTTTAATGCTTGAACTTTATCAGAATGATCGACTTCAAAGAAAATATGTCCGTCTTTTTCTTTCCAATCCGCATTCGTGCCATTTGTCAGCATACGGATAATCGATTTTGATTCAAGAGATCCTGCTTTGACTGGAGCAGGTGTCGCTTCTTTGATGTACATTGGAACCACTTCAAATGTCGCTTTTCCATCTTCATTCAGATGATACTGAACAATGGCAGAATCACGTGTTCTTGACCAGCCTTGGTCAAAAATAAAGTTCCCCAGGCTATAGAAGATCGCTGTTCCGTTATAGACTTCCATCGGCTCAAGAACGTGCGGGTGTGCACCGATAATGATATCAGCACCAGCCTTTGACATCGCTCTTGCCAGCTCTCTTTGTCTATCGTTTACTTCATTGTTATATTCCTGTCCCCAGTGCGCATGAACAACAACGATATCTGCCTTTTCAGCAGCTTGTGAAATCATCGGAATAAAGATAGATGGATCAGCTGGCAGAATACCTGCCTTGCGATTTGTTGCTTTAAAACCTTTTCCATATACATCTGTAAAACCAAGGGTAGCGATTTTAACGCCATTCACTTCTTTGTACGAAATATTCTGCTTCGCCTCTTTGACGTTGCGCCCTGCCCCTGTATAATCCATGTCAGCTTTGTCAAAGGCATCAATCGTGTTATTTAAGCCTTTTTCACCGTAGTCTGCCGCATGGTTATTCGCAAAGTTTAGTACAGAGAAATTCAAATCCTTTAACGCTTTTACAGAATCTTCATCTGTTTTCAAATGAATATTCTTTTGTGCTGCTTGTTCCTTATCTGAAGCCACTGGATGCTCAAAATTTCCTGTTACATAATCTGATACATCAAAATATGGCTTCGCATAGCGGAACAGATGCTGCTTTCCATAGCGGTCTGTTACTTTCTCTACATTTCTTCCAAACATAATATCTCCGACAAACGAAGCGGTCAGGATGTTTTCTGGATTCTTTTCTACAGTTGGCACTTGTGCTTTCCCGATAAATGTAAATAGAAATGTACAAGCAATGACAATCGGTAAAGCAATCAGTACGTGTTTATTCGTCTTTTTCTTTTGGTTCTTTGTGATTTTCAGCAGCTTTTCCTGAAAGCTCAATTTTTTATTCATCATTGGACACACCTTATCTTAAAATAGATAGTAAACATACATGATGGCAAATGTTGCACCACTTAGAAGTAATGTGCTTCCAAGGGTAATCGTAAGACCTTGCTTTTGAATCGTATTCGCAATCAATCCAGGCACGATGATTCCGATTCCGCGGAATTCTGCTATTTCAAACGGAACCACTGGATAGAAGAAATCAAATATGAGCTTTAAGGCAATCCCTGTAATCAGCATTGCCGCAAACTTTCTGCGTCCGTACAAAATCATAAATTTCGATAGACCAAAGCGAACGATCACATATGTCAGCAAGCTGACAGATAACACGACTAAAATGAAAACCGGCTGGTTAAAAACGAGCGCCAGATAACCCGGAACAACCAATCCAGCTGGTACGATTCCTGTTTTTTCTGCAAAGATTAAACTGAGTAGAACACCTAAAATTAACGAGATATAAAGATCTGATCCGAACATTTTCTATATTTCCTCCTAGCTGACAAGCTGCTTAATTTTGTATTCTTGAATTTTTTCGATTAAAGGTTCAGCGGCGCCGTGAATATTGCCGACTCCATAAACCACTCGATTATGAAGCTTTTTCTCAAGCATGTTCATAATTTGTTCTGTAGATTGATATTCAAGGTTGTGTAAGTGGTCAGCCGGAATTTTTCCATCCTCAAATGCCTTCACAATTGGATCTGTCGTTTCACCAATTAAGACAAGATCACTTGCTTCAATATAAGGAAGTACATCTTCCGCAAACTGGATCGTTCTATCTACGCGATCCGCACGACAGTTCATGATAATAATTGGTTCATCTGTTGGATATCCAATTTCCTTCACACGCTTCCAAATGTTCAATGTAGATGCTGCGTCATTAGCCGCAAATCCATTTACAAAATGTCCAGGTGTTTTTGCGTCCATTAATGGAAGAATTCTCATCGCTCCTGGATCAGGCGGCGCATTTAACATGCCTTTAAATGCTGTATCTTCATCAATCCCCAATGCTTGAGCGACACCAAGTGCAAGTGAAGCATTATCTGGGAACACCATGTACTCAAATTTCCGTAAATACTCATCGGTAATCTTGGAATTATCTGCAACAATCACTTCAGTATTGCGTTTTTTCGCAATCTCTTTAAAGAAATCTGTATATTCACTATCCGTAATAACCAAGTGCCCATTGTAAGGAATTGTCGCTGTAAAGGCTTCAGCTATTTCATCAAGAGTTGGCCCCATCACATCCATATGATCTTCAAGAACGTTTACAATCACGCCAATATTCGCTTGAAGCAGCTCTTCCTGAAAGATAATTTGGTAATCTGGATTCACCGCCATACATTCACTGACGATGGCATTTGCTCCTCTTTCAACGGTTTCTCTCATAACTTCTTTCTGCTCTCCGATATTTGGTCCTTGCGGTTTCCTTTTAATCGGTTTCTCTTCTGGCGTATCCCAATAAATCATTCTTGCATCCGTTCCTGTTGTTTTGCCGACAGTTTTATAACCTGCCTCCATTAAGATACCGGTTGTCAATCTTGTAACGGTAGACTTTCCGCGTATACCATTAATATTGACGCGTACCGGCAGGGCATCGATATTTTTCTGATGACGCTTCTTTTCAATAAAGCCAATCCCTAACATGATGACACAGGCTATAACGATTAACCACATCGCTTATCTACATCTCCTTTTTTTATGAGTGTGATATGTAAATTCAATCAACAGTATATAGGTTCAGCATAAAATCACAATCGGTATTATGTAACATAATCTTTCACTTCCTCGTATGCCAAATTCCTCTAATCAGAAGGTGTATTTGCCTATCTCACGTTCAAATGAAAAGGCCAAAAGACGGACAAAATGACGACTGAATTTCTGCTTCAAACAAGAGAAAGCGTTACCATCGAACAGTGAAAAATCTTTTGTCCTTTTCTCCCTAAATTTTTCGACAATTATTAAGATGTATTTTGAATCAATGTTTTAAAACCCTTTCATCTCTAAGAAATCAGTCATATCAGTGCTTTAAATGAATAGTGCGTGTTTTAGAATATTTTATATTTTTAAATGAACAGGTTAGAAAGTCATCCTCATTGGTCAGAACGCTATGTGTTGACCCATGACAAAGGTCACCTCTCAAAAAATCAAGTCATCTGCTTATTTTCAGGTCACAAAAAATTGGGATAAGATGGCAAATATTAATCATTTTGTTATAGACTCTCTTTACGATATTCGCTCCTTATGACCTAAACAATGAAACATTATTCATTTCTTTTTATCAAGATTCATCATTTCTTAACATTTTTAATGTGATTTTAGTTGAAAGTTGTCGGTGCGTGTCATGCTTTCCCCAAAGATGACGCATAAAATCATCTTCTCGGCTTACACTATGGTTAAAAAATCTGTGAGAGGAGGCTAAAGATGCCAAATACGAATGAGCAAACACGCTTACACTTTTTATCAGGCGGTTTTGAGGAAAAGATTCGGATTCTGAAAAAAGCATTTCAGCAAAGCGCTGATTTTGAATACCGGGAATTAATGGTGAATGAAACGAAATCAGTGCTGTTTTTTATTAAAACAAGAGTGGATGAAAGTAAATTAAACAACTTCATTATTGGCAACTTGCTTGGCCCTCCTGGAAAGCAGGACTATGCAAAATCTCTTAGTACACTCGAAACAGGTGACTTGACGTTGATTGTCGACAGCATTATTGCCGGAAGTATTGCCTTCCTTGATGAAAAATCCGCACAGATCAAAATATTTGCTGTTGGGCAGCCGCCTCTGCGTTCCATTTCTGAGCCTTCTTCTGAAAGTATTATCGCAGGCGCACATGATGGGTTTGTTGAGAGTTTAGATACCAATTTATATTTGCTTCGTTCACACTTAAATGATCGAAAACTTGCAATCCAGTATCATAAGGTCGGTACAAAATCTGAAACAAAGGTTGCGACAGTTTACATATCTGATATTGCCAACCAAGAAAAGATAGATGAGGTCAACAAACGAATTTCTTCTATTAAAGTAGACACACTGCTCAGCCCTGGTTCTATTGTAGAGGCGATTGAGGATGATTCGTATTCCATCTTCCCGCAGCTTATTGACACAGAACGACCTGACAAAGTGAGATCCGCTATTCTTGAAGGAAGAATTGTCGTCTTAATGGATGGCAGCCCAATGGCTATTATTCTGCCTATTACGTTCTTTAGCTTCTTTCAATCACCAGATGACTATAATAGCCGCTGGATTCCGGCTACATTTATTCGTATTCTTCGCTATGTTGCCTGTATCATCGCAGTGATTTTGCCTTCTTTTTATATTGCGGTCATTGGGTTTCATTATGAGGTGGTCCCGGATGAATTAGCGCTTACGATGAAAAATTCCATCATCGGCATCCCTTTTCCGCCGTTAATTGAAGCAATGCTGATGGAGATTACGATTGAGCTTATACGAGAGGCAGGGGTGCGACTGCCAAAGCCCATTGGTCAGACGATTGGGATTGTGGGCGGTTTGGTGATTGGAGACGCTGTTGTAAAAGCTGGACTCATTTCGAATGTTCTTGTCATTGTCGTTGCCGTGACAGCTGTTGCATCCTTTGTCCTCCCATCCTTTGAAATGACATCAACCATTCGTATGCTGCGTTTTCCCCTCATGTTTATGGCATCGATGTTTGGGTTTATTGGCATTTCATTCGGCCTGTCGATCGTACTGATGAATTTATGCCGCCTTGAATCACTAGGTGTCCCGTACTTATCTCCAGTGGCTCCATTTAACTGGCAGGACTTAAAAGACACTGTGATTCGATTACCGATGTGGATGTACAAAAAGCGCCCTGTTTACTTAAATCCAAAAAAGAAAGAGCAAATTGAAAATTTGAGAGGATGGAAAAATAAAGATGAAAAATAAAATATCTCCACCTCAAGCTGTCTTTTTTATCATTCAATCTCAAATTGGTGTCGGTATTTTAGCTCTTCCCCATTTGCTGATGAAAGACATGGGACACGATGGGTGGATGGCGATTATCTTAGCCTGTGTTTTCATCCAAATCATTAACACCATTTTTATTTACATCATTCAAAAGTATCCTGATACATCATTTTTCCAAGCTTTAATCGAGGTGTTCGGAAAATGGATCGGACGGTCATTGGTGGCACTTTATACGTTATACTTCGCCTCCGTCTGTATTGTTGTCTTATCCATTTTCACAAGAATTCTTGGCATTTGGGTACTGCCGCTCACACCAAATTGGGTCATTAATCTATTACTGATGATCTCCATTATTTACATTGCAAAGGAGCAAATTACGGCCATTATTCGATTTAACTTCATTTTGACGCCCTTTTTGCTCATGCTGTCTCTCTTAATGCTCTATTCATTAAAAGGAACCAATATCGACTACCTCATGCCTTTTTTCCAAGTGGACATTTCTCAATTTTCACTCGGATTAAAGGACGTCGTTCTATCTATGAATGGGTTCGAGATGATCCTCATTATCTCGCCGTTTATGAAAGGAAGTATTAAAGAACGATACAAAGTGATGACCATTTCAAATATTTGCACGACACTTTACTACCTATTTATTACATTGATTTGTTTTATGTTCTTTAGCCCGATTGAGCTTAAAATCATTCCCAATCCTGTTCTTTATCTGTTAAAAACCATTTCGTTCGGTGTAATTGAACGGACAGATTTGATTTTTCTCAGTTTCTGGGTATTTAACATTCTTGCCACACTCAGCAATTACCTTTACTTTTGTGCGAATGGCGTGGCAAGTATTCTTAAGAAAAAAGAACACAAAAAATATGTCTTATATTTTGCCATTTTGATCTATGCGGCTAGCTGTTATCTTGCAACCGATAATTTTAGAATACAGCGCTTTAATGACTTTACCACCATCGCCCAATATTCATTTATTTACACACTCCCAATCTTTATGGCCATTATCATCTTTTTCAAACATCGTAAAGGGAAGGTGAAATCACATGCGTCATAAGTACATACTGACGTTGCTCATGTGTGTTTCTCTCATATTCATGCCTGGCTGCTGGGATCAAAATTTATTAAAGAACATCTCTCTTGTGTTAACCTCCGCTGTTGATCAAGGAGAGGATGAAAATGCAAGATACTCGATTACTTATCGAAAGGTGCAGCAGTCTCAAAGTATGGAACAAGGAAATACAGGTAGCTTTTTAACCACTCTTCTCACAACTGAAGCCCCTACTTTAAGAAAAGCAAGAACCAACTTCAGCCGGATTGTGGATCAAAAAATAGACATGTCGAAAATGCGGGTGATGCTGATCGGTGATGAATTTGCCCAAAATCGTCTTCTGCCCTACTTAGATATGTTTTATCGTGATCCAAAAAGCCCTCTCCTTGCAAATCTTGCCGTTGTTCAAGGGGGGACCTGTGAAGAAGTGATTAACTCGCTGCTGAAGGAAAAGCTCATCGTGAGTGACTATTTAAATAACTTGATCACAACCGCATCACGCTCCTCCCAAGTAGCACCTAAAAACATCCAAAGTATTCGATCTAAGATGCTCCAAACTGGAGAGGACTTCACACTGCCGTTAATTCATTTCGATCAATCGAAGAAATTAATCAGTGTGAAAGGTGTTGCCCTATTTGATAATGAAAAAAAGAAAGGCGAGTTGTACGGTCAAGATGCGATCTTGCTCACCGTCATGGACGGAAAAATGGGCAAGTATGCCAACTTTACAAAAAAAGTGAGAAGCGACATGAAGTCAAAAGAAAACAATTACATCACCATCCAAGTCACTGATGTGAAGAGAGACATCGAGATTCTGAATCCTGATCATCGAAACTTAACATACTCACTCAAATTTGAATTTAATACTTCTGTCATTGAGTACCCAGAAGATAATCTAGATACAGACAAAAAAATTGAAATGCTGAACAAAAGACTTTCAACCATCTTGACAAAAGAAGCAGAAAAAATTGTTGCTGCATTACAAGAAGCAAATTCTGACGTCTTAAGCCTCGGTAGAAAATACCGGGTCAGACATTATGATGAGTATATGAAAATGAATTGGGTCACCGATTATCCAAAAGTGAAAATCATTCCAAAAATCAAAGTAAACATTACACAAACAGGCATTATTAGTTAAGAAAAGGAAGAAGTCATCTTTCTTTTCTTTTTTTATTTTTTTAAGATTGTCTTTTCAATGCTTTCGTGATAATCTATTTGTGTAAACGGTTACACACCAAAGAAGGGAGGCACTCCATTGGCTACAATTAAAGATGTTGCAAAAGCTGCACAAGTGTCTGTTGCGACTGTTTCACGCGTGCTCAACGATACTGGATACGTCCATATTGATACGAAAACCCGTGTGACACAAGCGATGCAGGAGCTGAACTACTTCCCCAATGAAGTGGCACGATCCCTTTTTAAAAGAGAATCAAGATTAGTTGGTCTCATTTTACCTGATATCACAAACCCCTTCTTCCCTCAGCTGGCTAGAGGCGTTGAGGATGAGATTCATGCACACGGCTTTCGATTATTATTCGGAAACAGTGATGAAGATCGCGAGAAGGAGATGGCCTATTTACAAACCTTTAAGCAAAACCAGGTGGTCGGTGTCATCGCTGTCACAAACGAACCTGAATCGGATTTGTACAATGATGATGAGATGCCTGTTGTCTTTTTAGATCGTACCGTTCCAAATGCGCCTTCTGTGTTTGCAGATGCTACGTCAGGCGGGAAAATGGCTGCAATGGAATTAATCAAACGCGGCAGCCAGCAGATCACATTGCTAAAAGGGCCCGCTCACCTTCAAACGGCGCGGCAAAGATTCAAAGGCGCACTTGATGTTCTGACTGAAGAAGGTGTCAACTTCCATGTGATGTCTAACGCTTCTTTTTCTTTTCAGGAAGCCCGAAAGAGCGCCAAGGCTCTTTTCAAGCTGTACCCTGAAACAGATGGCATCATTGCCAGTAATGACATCGTCGCAGCAGCCGTCGTACACGAAGCGCTTCGCATTGGAAAAACCATTCCAGGTGACGTCCAAATCATTGGATTTGATGATATTCCGCAAAGCGAACTGCTCTTCCCTTCTCTATCAACAATTAGGCAGCCTGCCTATGATATGGGGAAAGAAGCAGCAAAGCTGATCATAAAAGCCATTCAAAAACAGCCAATAGATCAAGAAGTTATTCAAATGCCCGTCTCTTTTATTGAACGAGAGACCACAAGAAAGGTGGATTCACAATGAGTCAAATTGTTGTCGTAGGAAGTTGTTCCATGGATTTAGTTGTTACATCGAATAAACGTCCCAGTGCCGGAGAAACCGTTCTAGGCGAATCATTTAAAACGGTTCCTGGGGGAAAAGGAGCAAATCAAGCAGTGGCAAGCGCAAGGCTCGGTGCAGATGTATATATGATCGGCCGGGTTGGGGATGACGCGTATGGTCAGGAGATTATGAGCAATTTGCAAGCACAAGGTGTTCTTACCACCTATATGAAACCGGTTACCGAAATGGAAAGCGGAACAGCTCATATCATTTTAGCTGAAGGAGATAACAGCATTGTTGTCGTCAAAGGAGCAAATAATGAGGTGACACCTCACTATGTAAAAGATGCTCTTTCTTCTATTGAAGATATCGGAATCGTCCTCATTCAGCAGGAAATTCCTGAAGAAACCGTCGAAGCCGTCTGCGCCCTTTGCAGCGAAAAAGGGATTCCAGTCATCTTAAATCCCGCACCAGCTCGCAAAGTCTCTCAGCAAATATTAGATCAAGCTACTTATATTACACCAAACGAGCACGAAGCAGCTCTTATGTTTGATGGTCTCACCATAGCAGAAGCTTTGCGACAATATCCAAACAAATTGCTTATTACAGAAGGAAAAAGTGGTGTTCGTTACTTTGACGGAACAAAAGAAGTGTTGGTGCCGGGCTATCCTGTGAAAGCCGTCGACACAACAGGGGCTGGTGATACTTTTAACGGCGCTCTAGCTGTAGCACTAACAGAAGGAAAATCACTTTACGACGCACTTGCCTTTGCCAATTTGGCCGCGTCTATCTCAGTCACAAAATTTGGCGCCCAAGGCGGCATGCCAGCAAGAGAAGAATTGGAGAATAAGAAATGAAGAAAAATGGTATTTTAAATAGTCATATCGCCAAGGTGCTTGCTGACCTCGGTCATACAGATACAATTGTCATCGCAGACTGTGGCCTGCCCATTCCAGAAGGCCCGGTCAAGATCGACCTTGCATTATCCATCGGCACACCATCCTTTCAGGAGGTTACTTCCCTCCTTCTTGAGGAAATGGCCGTTGAACACATCACGATCGCCAGTGAAATCAAAGAAGCCAATGAGAGAGATCATTTATTTCTAAAGAAAGCGTTCTCACATCCGTTAGATGAAGTCGATCACGAGACGTTCAAAGACATGACCAAACAGGCAAAAGCAGTGATTCGCACGGGTGAAGCCACCCCATACGCAAACTGCATTCTTCATGCCGGTGTCATCTTTTAAAAGGAGGAGCCACTTATGAACATTGAAATGCATAACATCCATAAGGCCTTTGGAAAAAACACCGTTCTCTCCGGGGTCTCCTTTGACCTTGTCACAGGTGAAGTCCATGCACTTATGGGTGAAAACGGGGCAGGAAAATCAACGTTAATGAATCTGCTGACAGGACTCTATTCCCTGGATCAAGGAACGATTCAAATCGACGGAAAAGAAACCGCTTTCAAAAATCCAAAAGAAGCCGAGCAGAACGGGATTGCCTTCATTCATCAGGAGCTGAATATATGGCCTGATATGACGGTACTGGAGAATTTATTTATCGGGAAAGAAATCTATACAAAACTTGGTCTCCTAGACACTAAAAAAATGAACGCCCTCGCTCAAGCGCAGCTCGACCGATTGTCTGTCAACCTCTCGCTCGATCAAGAGGCAGGAAGCTGTTCTGTCGGCCAAAAGCAGATGATTGAGATTGCGAAAGCGTTAATGACCGATGCAAAGATCATCATTATGGATGAACCAACAGCTGCTCTCACAGACCGTGAGATTGACAAGCTATTTCAGGTCATCGAATCACTCAAAAAAGAAGGCGTGTCTATCATCTACATTTCTCACCGTATGGAAGAAATCTTCGCCATCTGTGACCGGATTACCATCATGCGTGATGGTAAAACAGTCGATACAAAAGCGATACCAGACACGAATTTCCATGAAGTCGTCAAAAAAATGGTCGGCCGAGAATTAACCGATCGTTACCCTGAGCGTACACCTTCTACAGGAGATATCGTCCTAGAGGTGAAACAAGCAACAAGGAAAGGCCGCTTTCAAGATGTCAGTTTTTCCGTCAAAGCCGGGGAAATTGTCGGTGTTGCAGGCTTAATGGGCGCTGGCCGGACGGAAATGATGCGGTCGCTCTTTGGACTCGACCCCCTTGATCAAGGAGAAATCTGGGTTCATGGAAAAAAGGCTGTCATTAAAAAACCAAGTGATGCGGTCAAGCTTGGCATCGGTTTTATCACGGAGGATCGCAAAGATGAAGGACTGATGCTGGATGCATCCATTCGGGAAAACATCGGTTTACCTAACTTAGACAGCTTCTCTCCAAAAGGTCTGATTGATAAGAAAAACGAACAGGATTTTGTTGACTTGCTCATCAAACGACTCACGATCAAAACCGCTTCATCCGACATTTCGGCACGCAGCCTGTCTGGTGGAAATCAGCAAAAAGTCGTCATCGCCAAATGGATCGGCATTCAGCCAAAGGTGCTGATTTTAGATGAGCCGACAAGAGGTGTCGACGTCGGAGCGAAACGAGAAATCTATCAGCTCATGAACGAGTTGACAGATCGGGGCGTGGCGATTTTGATGGTCTCCTCTGAGCTCCCAGAAGTTCTTGGGATGAGCGATCGAGTGCTTGTCATTCATGAAGGAACCATCAGCGGAGAATTAAGTAAAACAGAAGCTACACAAGAACGAATTATGACACTAGCTACAGGAGGGAAGTAACATGAAACCACTTACTTCAAATGGACGATTTGACCACATCATGCAAAAGCTTGGGCCATTCTTAGGGCTCATCATCCTTATCGCCATTGTTTCTATATTAAACCCGGCTTTTTTAGAACCGTTAAACATCTTAAACTTACTGAGACAAATCTCCATTAACGCCCTCATTGCCTTTGGCATGACGTTTGTTATTTTAACCGGAGGAATTGATTTGTCTGTCGGTGCCATTCTAGCGCTGTCTAGTGCTCTGACTGCCGGCTTTATTGTATCTGGTTTGGACCCGATTCTTGCCATCATCGTTGGATGTATCATCGGTGCCATCCTTGGAATGATCAACGGTCTTTTAATCACAAAAGGAAAAATGGCTCCTTTTATCGCAACACTTGCGACGATGACGATTTTCAGAGGATTAACGCTTGTTTATACAGACGGAAACCCTATTACGGGGCTTGGCTCTAACTATGCATTCCAGCTATTTGGCCGTGGATATTTCTTAGGGATTCCTGTTCCAGCGATCACCATGCTTCTCACCTTTATCGTACTTTGGGTCTTGCTTCATAAAACACCTTTTGGCAGAAGAACGTATGCTATTGGCGGAAATGAAAAAGCAGCCCTCATCTCAGGCATTAAAGTACCACGCGTCAAAATCATGATTTACTCATTAGCCGGCTTTATGTCTGCTTTAGCAGGTGCGATCTTAACATCTCGTCTCAACTCAGCCCAGCCAACAGCTGGTACGTCGTATGAACTTGATGCAATTGCTGCCGTTGTACTTGGCGGGACAAGCCTGTCCGGCGGAAGAGGACGAATTGTCGGCACACTCATCGGGGTGCTCATCATCGGTGTCTTGAACAATGGTATGAACTTACTTGGTGTTTCATCATTCTATCAATCTGTTGTCAAAGGGATTGTCATCTTGATTGCAGTCCTACTCGACAGAAAGAAATCTGCTTAAGGAGGCAGCTGCTATGAAAAAATATGTAATCCTGCTCGTGACTCTCTCATTATTCATGCTTTCTGCCTGCTCGCTTGAACCGCCAGAGTGGGCCAAATCAACAAAGGATGGCAAGAAAAAAGACATGAAAATCGGACTGTCGATCTCGACTTTAAATAACCCATTCTTCGTTTCTCTCAAAAACGGTGTGACAAAAGAAGCGAAAAAGCTTGGCATTGAAGTTGTCATTGCCGATGCACAAAATGATTCAGCGAAACAAACGAGTGATGTAGAAGATTTAATTCAACAAGGGGTTGATGCATTACTCATTAACCCAGCCGATTCCTCTGCCATATCAACGGCTGTCGAATCTGCGAATGCTTCAGACATACCGGTCATCACATTAGACCGCTCCGCAGAAAGCGGAAAGGTTGAAGCGCTCGTTGCTTCCGATAACATCAAAGGCGGCGAAATGGCAGCTAACTTTATCATCGACAAGGTTGGTAAAGGAGCAAAAGTGGCTGAACTAGAAGGTGTACCAGGTGCTTCTGCGACACGTGAACGAGGAAAAGGCTTCCATCAAATCGCAGACAAAGAGTTAGATGTCACAGCAAAACAAGCTGCTGACTTCGACCGGACAAAAGGGCTCAACGTGATGGAAAACCTTCTTCAAGGAAACCCTGACATCAAAGCCGTTTTTGCCCACAATGATGAAATGGCACTTGGCGCATTAGAGGCCATCCAAAGCTCTGGAAAAGACATTCTTGTCGTCGGTTTCGACGGTAACGAAGATGCACTCAACTCGATCAAAGCAGGAAAACTATCTGCAACGGTCGCGCAGCAGCCAGAGCTGATCGGTCAACTGGCAGTCGATGCTGCTGGCGATGTATTAAAAGGCAAAAAGGTAGAAAAAAATATCGCCGCGCCATTGAAACTAGAACAAAAGAAATAAACACTAAACCCCCGATAGCCTCGGGGGTTTTAGATTGTAAACAAAGTGCTGAAATGAACTTTATTTTAGCACTTTGTCTTCATTTCAGCGTGATAGAAAACCTTTGCAGTCTAGGAAGGACGAGCACCGGAGCAGAGCGAATTTGACATTCGTGAGCACCGAAGCGCAGGACTGACAAAAAATGCGAGGGTTTTTCTACACGCTGGACCCCCGATAGCCTCGGGGGTTTTATACGTTATTCTGGTCTCTTCAGTACAAATGGCGTACCTAGATGGGCATAATCATTTCCAGCTAAACGTGCAACTGGCTTTAATTCATTCGTAAAAATATATCCTTTGTCTGCATCATAAACGGACTCATCTAAATGCGCGCACACCACCCGGCCAATGATATGATCGACTGTGATCTCCCCTTCATCATTTTGAAAGGTCAGATGTTTTTCGAGCTGACATTCAAAGCGAATGCGTGCTTCCTTAATGCCAGGCACTGACACCACGCTGCTTTTCACTTGATGAAGACCGGTGCGAGTCAGCTCGCTCTCTTCCTCTGGCATTGTAGCAGCTGTTTCATTAATATCTTCAATTATCGTTTCATCACTCACATGGACAACAAATTCTTCCCTGTCGATGATATGTTTTGCTGTATCTTTCATCTCTCCTTGACGACGTCCAATAGAAACAGCGATGAGCGGAGGATGGCCGCTAATGACATTAAAGAAGCTAAATGGTGCAGCATTGACGACTTCTTCTTTAGAAAGGCTTGTAATAAATGCAATGGGTCTTGGAACGACGGAACCAGATAATACTTTATATGCTTCTTTTCGTGACAACTGATCCATTTGTAATGTAATCACTTCAGACACGCCTCCTCTTGTATGTAACGACATCATACCATATCCCGTTCTCTCTTCCCTTACTCCGGCTCAGCGCGATGAAGAATATGATGGACAAGATGAAACAATGCCGGATTATGATTTTCTCGTCTATAAGAAATGGTCCATTCTGCGAGTAGCTGCTCACCTTCAATTGACCGATACACTACATCTAAATTAAATAAACGCCGGGCCGATGTTGGAATGACAGCAATACCGATTCCCGCTGTGACAAGACCAATAACCATTTGATATTCTGCTGCTTCCTGCACGATATTGGGTGAAAATCCGTACTTTTCACAAAGTAGGACAAAATGCTGATAAAGGGACGGCCATGATTCCTTTGATAAGGAAATAATCGGTTCATCACGAATATCTTCAATCGTAACCGCTTCTTTTTCCGCCAGCGGATGGTTTTTCGGAATCGCAAAAATACATTCACTTTGCTTCATTAAACGACTGACCAATTCTTCTTGCGGTGAGGTAGGATGTAAAAAACCAATATCAATCTCACCATTCAAAAGCGCCTCAAGCTGATGCGAGACAGAGAGCTGTTGCAGCTCAATACTAACAGAGGGATACAGTTCTCTGAATTCACGAACAACTGGCGGCAAAATATCATATGTCGCTGTACCAACGAAACCGATGATAATCTTCCCAAGCTCTCCTCTTGCCGTATGCCGGGCATGATCAACGGCTTTATCAAGCTGGTGCAGCACCCCCCGGACCTCATGTAAAAAAACCTTTCCAGCAGCTGTTAACTCCACCACCCGTTTAGACCGATGAAACAAAGGAAATCCCAATTCTTCCTCAAACTGCTTAATTTGCTGACTAAGTGGAGGCTGTGTCATGTTCAATCGTGCGGCCGCTCTGCCGAAATGCAGTTCCTCCGCGACTGTGACAAAATACTGCAAATGTCTCAGTTCCATCCTTTCACTCCTCACACACTTATTCGTGAAACATATTAAAACCACGTTAAACATATATTGGAAAATTTATTTTGTGAAATGTATAGTAAATCATATCATGAAAATATATTTTCATAAAAAATTTTACTTGCCGAAAGGAGTGCGGGGTATATGAATTCTCAAACACAACCCCTAACAAAACGAGGAGCAGAGTTGATTGTCGATACGCTCATTGCCCAAGGTGTGACCCATGTTTTTGCGATTCCAGGTGCAAAAATTGATGCAGTATTTGATGTATTAAAAGACAGAGGTCCAGAGCTTGTGCTATGCAGACACGAACAAAATGCGGCATTCATGGCAGCAGCTGTCGGTCGGTTAACTGGCAAACCAGGCGTTTGTCTCGTCACATCAGGTCCTGGCGCATCCAATTTAGCGACAGGTCTATTAACAGCCAATACAGAAGGTGACCCTGTTGTTGCAATCGCTGGAAACGTCATCCGTGCGGATCGGCTCAAACGAACACATCAATCACTCGACAATGCGGCATTATTCAAACCAGTGACAAAATATAGCGTTGAAGTACAAGACGTAAACAATATACCAGAAGCATTAACAAATGCTTTTCGCGCGGCACAAAGGGGGCAAGCTGGAGCAGCATTTATCAGCTTTCCACAAGATGTCGTGACCGAACACACCACACAAACACCAGTGTCTGCTCACCCTTCTCCAGAACTAGGTCCTGCACCGGATGATCTCATCAGTTCGGCCATCGCCAAAATTCAAAATGCGCACTTACCTGTTGCAATTGTGGGAATGAAAGCTAGCCGTCCAGCTGCGGCAAATGCGACAAGAACATTATTAAAAACACTTGGTATCCCATTTGTCGAAACGTACCAAGGAGCCGGCGTTCTCTCAAGAGAGCTTGAGCCTCAATATGTGGGCAGAATCGGCTTGTTTCGTAATCAGCCAGGGGACCTTCTCATTGAGCAAGCGGATGTGATTTTAACCATTGGCTTTGATCCAATCGAATACGATCCAAAGCATTGGAATTTGAAACCGCAGCAGCGCCAAATCATCCATGTTGATGACATGCAGGCAGATATTGACCATTTCTATGAACCGACGCTTGAGCTTGTGGGCAATATATCTGAAACGGTGCAACATCTAGCCCATGACAGCGTTCCACTTTCATTATGCAAAAAGAATGTAGATCTCGTCACAGAATTACAAGAGCTGTTAAGTGACATCGAAAAAGCACCAGAAAGAGAACGTCATTTATCACACCCGCTGGATGTCATTCATACGTTGAGACGTTTCATCCCAGATGACACGAAAGTGACATGTGATATCGGATCTCATGCCATTTGGATGTCTCGCCACTTCCGTGTTTATGAACCGAACACGTTCCTAGTGAGTAACGGAATGCAAACACTTGGCGTGGCATTACCATGGGCAATTGCAGCCTCCATCTTGAATCCAGATGAAAAAATCATTTCAGTCTCAGGTGATGGCGGTTTTCTCTTCTCCGCCATGGAATTAGAAACAGCCGTGCGCATGAAAACAAATCTCGTTCATCTCGTTTGGAACGACAGCACATACGATATGGTGGCATTCCAGCAGGAAATGAAGTATGACCGTACGTCTTGTGTTGAGTTCGGTCAGATCGACTTAGTGAAATATGCAGAAAGCTTTGGAGCAACTGGATTACGTGTCAACTCACCTGAAGAGCTTTCAACTGTCCTTCAAAAGGGTATAAACATAGAAGGACCCGTTATTATTGATATTCCGATAGACTATCAAGACAACCCAGACCTCGCCAGTCAAAAATGGCCAGAAGTCTTTCGTGAAAAACACACAACGAACGTCAGATAAGACTTCGATACATTACGTTAAAGGAGTGAGCGGATATGGGTATGATGCACCCAATGAATCAACAAAATAACACAATACCGCAGGACAAAAAGCAAGAGGTCTATCAAGTATCGACCATGACCTCCTTGCTGGAAGCCGTATACGATGGAGATTTCTCCCTATCACATATTCCCGAGCACGGTGATTTTGGCATTGGCACATTCAATCAATTAGATGGAGAACTGATCGGCTTTGATGGCGCTTTTTATCGACTGCGCTCTGATGGAACAGCCACGCCAGTAACCGATCAAGATTATTCACCATTCTGCTCTCTAGCATTCTTTGACACGGATATCGTTCACCGAATTGATGCACCAATGACGTCCAAAGAGTTAGAGGAAGAAATCGACCGAATCTTACCGAGCAAAAATGTCTTTTATGCGATCCGCATCGATGGGTCATTCAAAAAGGTTCAAACCCGTACGGTTGAAAAACAGGAAAAACCTTACGTTCCGATGGTGGAAGCAGTCAAGTCACAGCCTATTTTCGATTTTGAAAATATTCGCGGGACGATCGCAGGATTCCGAACACCGCAGTACGCACATGGCATTGCGGTGAGCGGATATCATCTCCACTTTATTGATGATGATCGCAGTGTCGGCGGACACGTATTTGATTACACTGTGGATCAAGTGACCATCCGAATTTCTCAAAAACGTCACATGAATTTACACCTTCCAAATACGCAGGAGTTCTTCCAAGCAGACATTGATCGTGCTGATCTTGCACAGCAAATTGCCAGTGCGGAAAGCAGCCCAGATCAATAAAACGAAAACACCCCGGTGATCCGGGGTGTTTTTTCATGCAAAAAGATGTTTTATATTCCTTTATTATTTCATTTCGTTATTCAATTAAAAATCAGACATTCTATTCGTAATGAAATATGATAGAATATCAACAAAAGAAAGGTGGTTATACGGTGGCACATGAATATCGCATTCCAAACTTAACATTAGATGAAAGAGATAAAGAAATTCTTTCCTTATTACACGAGGATGGGCGTATGTCCTATACAGATCTAGGGAAACAAGTCGGCCTTTCCCGTGTTGCTGTACAAGCCCGTATTCAGCAGCTCATTGAAGCAGGTGTCATTGAACGATTCACCGCTGTCATTAATCCAGCAAAAATCGGCATTCATGTCTCTGTCTTTTTTAACGTAGAGGTTGAGCCGAAATGTTTAGAAACAGTCGCCCTTCAGCTTGAGCAGGAAACAGCCGTCACAAGCCTTTATCATATGACAGGACCAAGCAAGCTGCATATGCATGGCATTTTTCAAAATGAACAGGAAATGGAGACGTTCCTGACAAAGAAGCTGTACCCGCTTGAAGGCGTCGTCAGTGTTGACTGTCAAATGCTCATTAAACGATACAAAAGCCGAATGGGCATGAAATTGTAGATAGGAGTTGAACCACTTGCAATCATATTTTGAACTCATGATCGCCATGGTGCGAACCGGTATTCTGGGATTTGGCGGAGGACCTTCTGTGATCCCGCTCATTCGTCATGAAGCGGTCGTCAAATACAAATGGATCAATGATGACGAATTTGGAGAAACACTCGCCATCGCCAACGCATTACCTGGACCGATTGCTACGAAAATGTCGGCATACCTCGGCTATCGATTAAAAGGTGTATCTGGCGCCATTGTTGCAACAGCTACACATATTTTACCGACATGTCTCGCTATGGTGGCACTTGTTACACTTGTCAGCGTCTTAAGCTCTTCAGTCATCATTCAAAATATGATCGGTGCTGTGACACCAGTGATTGCCGTTCTGTTAGGAATCATGGCATATGAATTTGGACAAAAAGCGTTGAAGGGCTTCGGCATGATCTTCGGAATCGCCCTATTCCTTTTGGCATTTGTCGGTCTTCAAGTTCTCTCGATTCATCCAGGAATCATTGTCATCATCTTTTTATGTTATGGCGCCTTTCATTTTAAACTGAAAGATCGCTGGACTCGAACAAATAAAGAGAAAGGAGTGTCTTCGTGATGCTGATTCTCTTTTTATTCTGGGCATTCTTCTTATCCAATCTGTTAGGGTATGGCGGAGGACCTGCCTCCATTCCGCTCAATTATGAAGAAATCGTCAATCATTTTCATTGGATGACGAACGAAGGGTTCTCCAATATGCTCGCATTAGCCAACGCACTTCCAGGTCCAATCGCTACGAAAATTGCGGCTTATGTAGGCTATGATGTTATGGGATGGCCAGGCTTTATCGTTGCACTACTTGCGACGGTACTGCCGTCTGCTATTGGATTGATTTTATTGCTAAAACTCATTGACCGTTTTCGCCAATCTCCTGTCGTCAAAGGCATGACCCTATCTGTGCAGCCTGTCATTGCCATGATGATGCTTTTATTAACATGGGAAATTGGCGGGGATGCCGTGAAAGCGATTGGCTGGACACAATCGCTCGCCATTGCCGCCATTTCATTTTTCTTTATGACCAAGTTCAAATTGCACCCTGCTTTTCTAATAGTGGCTGCATTTTTATATGGCGGATTCATTCTTCCTCATTAACGAAAAAAACCGATAATCTTAGTTATCGGTTTTTTCGTTTACATATAAATAGGAGAAACAGGCCTGCGCCCAATAGAATGATACTCGACCCCAGCTACTTCTGCCGCTTCAAGCGTATGACAATTCCGGCCATCAAAAATGATCGGCTGCCTCATGAAATCTTTATATGCTGAAAGTGGAAAGGACTGAATATCCGCCCACTCAGTTAATATACAGACAGCATCAGCATCCTTTATCGCCTCTTCAATCGTTTGAGCAAAAAAGACTTGATCAGGCAGTTCTTGAGCCGCATTGCGAGCGGCAGCAGGATCATAGGCTACAATTTCCGCTCCTAATTGATGGAGCTGATGAGCGATCGGGATTGACGGCGCCTCTCTCATATCATCTGTATTCGGCTTAAAGGAAAGGCCAAGAAGAGCCATTCTCTTCCCTTCCAAGTTTTCTCCCATTCGCTCCTTCACACTTCGAATAAAGCTTGCTTGCTGCTCATTGTTGACTTTGATGACAGCCTTCAATAGCTCAAAATCATGGGACACATGCCCTGCAATTTGGACAAGGGCATTTGTATCCTTCGGAAAACAGGAACCTCCGTAACCAATACCTGCCCTAAGAAACGAAGCACCAATCCGCTGATCGAGTCCCATCCCCTCTGCGACTCTCTCCACATCAGCTCCCGTTTTTCCACAAATTGAAGCAATTTCATTCATGAAGCTGATTTTTGTGGCAAGAAATGCATTTGATGCGTATTTGATCATCTCTGCGCTTTTCCGATCTGTTCTCACGAATGGAATGTGGAAATCCGCATACATAGACTCTAGCTGATCTAATCCGTTCTTTGTTTCGGCTCCAATCACCAGCCGATCCGCTCGCAGCGTATCTGAGATGGCAGACCCTTCTCGTAAAAATTCTGGATTAGATGCGATAGATAATGGCTCCTTACGACCTAATACGTAATGAATCAAATGATCAATTTGATCACCCGTTCCGACAGGCACTGTACTTTTCACGACAAGCACTGCGCCTGGCTTTGCTTGTAAACCCATCTCCTTTGCCGCTTGAAAGACATACTGCAAATCAGCTTGACCGTCTGCCTGCTGCGGCGTACCAACAGCAATCATTAACACGTCAGCCTGCGAATAGGCTGATGCTCCATTGATGTGAAAAGAAATGCGTCCTTGCTCAATATTCCGTTTGAGCAGTTCTTTTAATCCCGGCTCGTACATCGGAGGCTTCCCTTGCTTCAGCTGTATGATCTTTCGCCGATCAATATCAATACATGTCACATCATGTCCCGCCTCTGCTAAACACACCCCTGTGACAAGCCCTACATACCCACAGCCTGCAATCGCAACCTTCATGACACATCAGCTCCCCATACTCCTTATGCTTGTAATGTCATCGTATGCCGGGGGTTTTCGTTCCATTCATAAAAGCATACAAAAACCCCCTGCTGAGAGAGCAGGGGGCTACTTTTATGAAACAAGACCATTTCGAATATGAGCAATCAAATTTTCAAGCATTTCTTTTGTTGTGACATCATTTGAATTTTCCCCAATATCATGAGCGTACATCAAAATCTTTAAAAACTCTTCTTGATTTAAACCCTTATTATCCATGTCTGTATCCTTTCGATTCCACTAATTTCATTATTATATGCTGTATGGTTGGTTTATGCAATACTCTAATACATCATTCGACAGCTTTTGAAATTTATGACCATTTTCATGAAAAACTTTTTTATAAATCACCATTGAGCTATAATAAAAGAATTGGAATCTTTTACTTGGTTAGGAGCGGATCAAATGCTTCAGCACAACATCAACGAAGAAGAAATCGAACAAACAGCCGAACAGATCAAAGAACTTCTTCCTGCGACAGATGAAAACAAGCAACTCATCAAAAAAGCATTGATTACTTATAGACAGGACAGCGTATATCGGCTCAAGCAAGAGTCTGATACCGAATGGTCAGCTTATGTACATGATGTCGTGGCAGCAAGAGTCCACCTTCATGTGTTGTTTCCAGTGAGAAGCAGCTGTTCATGTCCAGCTGATGGACTATGTAAACACATCCTCGCTGTCTTCTTTTCGCTATACGCTCAAGTAGAGAGTGTGACCGCCTTTACAGAAAATTGGTCAGAGAAGGATGAATTACAGCGCAGCAAAGAACTCATTCGTCAGCACTTTCAAGTGAAGCGCCCAGATGAACAATCACTTCAGAGCTGGCTGAATTTTTTCCAGGAGGAATTTCACCTCTGGCTGAAACGGACACCGAAGCACCAGCAAACACCGCAGCATTTGTATTACGGCTATTTATCGATCCTAAAAAAACACGCACCCACTTCACCTGAATTCAAGAGTTTGTATGCGATTCATACGTCCATCGATGTGTGGTTAAGGCTCCATGAGCTAATCGACCTCGGCCGCCTTGATGCCGAAAAAGACTTTTATTCGATGAATCCATATGTAGAACAGCTCATGAACACCATTTTTGATTCAGTGGATCATTTGAGGACATACGCCCTTTCCTTTTCCCTCGATCCGTTTCTTGAAAACACACCAACTGCCGTTCGGACACTTCTTCAAATCAGCGGACCTTTCCAGCATGAACGAGTTGCGGTCTTTATGGAAATGTGGGGAACTATATTAAATAGAGGGAAATGGGTCAAAAAAGAAACAGAATTACTCAAGAGCGCCCAACAGCAGGAGCAAACGGTTGAGCGTACCATTGGGCTGATGCATATGGATTATTTGCTAAAAGAAGACGAAAGACTTTTCCAGCAATTAAAGTTGCTCAATGCACATATGCTGCCAAATGTGCTCAATTGGTTAAAAGATCTCACAAACCGCAAGGACTGGAAGCGTCTCAAACTTTGGTATCAAGAGATCACATATGTATTAGAAGAATATTGCCAGCTTGACCTATCTTATAGAGAACTGCGTGGAGCCGTCAGCGATTTCTTCTTTTATTTAGATGCGTACTTTAAACAGACGAAAGATCATTTCTTGTATGAACGCTATCTTCAAATCTGTATGCCTTATGCCTTTACTGAATATAGTCAGCTCTTATATGCACAAGAACGCTATGCAGAATGGATTGAAATACACAGCCTCGTTGGTTTCTCCATCAGTGAATTGGAGAAAGAACTGATCAAACAGATTGCAAAGGAAGAGCCTGAAGCACTCATTCCTTCGTACCATCGGGAAATCTCACTGCTTCTCGATCAAAAGAATCGAAGTGCTTACCGAGAATCTGTGAAAATGCTCAAAAAACTGCGTACGCTTTATCATAAAACGAAAAAAAACGCGATGTGGGAAAGGTATTTACAGCAGCTGCAAGATTCAACAAAACGGCTGCGTGCGTTCCAAGAGGAAATGAAGAAAGGAAAATTAATTGATGACACGCCATAAACAAATTGTCATTCATGCAGAACAAACCGAAGATTTCTCTTTCACCATTTCAGCGCAAGCAGAGGACGGACAGCCTGTACCGCTAAATGAAATGAAGAGGCAGCTTTTCCAATGGCACGAATCATCTTTTTACGGAACATTCTTAGAAGATGTGAGCTTTATTGGCACACCTGCCTTCCTGTTAAGTCCTTGGATGACCGTTGAATTGCTAGGGAAAAATTCATTCAATACTTTCAGCCATGTGACGTTAACGGATGAAACAGAGCCGCTTATGAAAACAGCCTCAACCATTTACGAATTCATCGAGGATGAAGATTTTGTCCCAGATTACGAGGCATGGACAGAAGGGATGCTTCGCTTTAAAGACAAAGAAGGCCTGTTAGATGGCTACACAGCTGATTGGTTCTCCTTTGCCGTACAGGATTACATTCAATATGATGATGCCCTGCAGCACAAATGGAACCGAATGACTGCACAATCGCCTGCTCTTTCATCCTTCCAAGGACATTTTTTAGATGAACAGGATTTCTTGGAGACGATTGGCTGGATTGATGATGAGACGCCTTTCACTGTCGGCTTGCGTTTAAATGAGCCTGATTTCGACGGAGATGATTGGAAGATTGAATTGTTTTTGCGTGATAAGAAAAACAGTGATCTTCATTTCTTTGAAGGCATCCGTTCTTTAAAAAAATCATGGCGCCCGTTTCAAGAAAAAATCACCAGAGAGCTGGAGCGGTTCGGTCAGATTGTCCCATGGCTCTCATTTACATCTGGTACGACCCTCATGTCAGAAGAAGAAGCGTGGCTCTTCCTATCTGAAGCAAGTGAAACACTTGTGAACATGGGTATTGAGATCCTGCTCCCATCATGGTGGCAGATCGTCAAAGAAAGCACAATGATGCTAAAAGCACGGATTTCCTCCACACCACGTGGCGAATCGCACGTTGGAATGGATGCCCTTATGGACTTTAATTGGCGTTTTGCCACAAACGGTATTGAGCTGACAGAAGATGAGTTCAACGAGCTTGTTCAAAGTAAAAGGCGCCTTGTCAACATTCGTGGACAATGGATTAAAATCGATCCGACATTTATCCAGCAAATGAAGAAATGGATGGAGCGCGCCGAGAATGAAGGACTTCATATGTCGGATATTTTGTCACGTGAACTCGCAGACCAAGAAGCCTCCTCTGAGTCGATTCCTGAGCTGCTAGACAGTTCGGCCTTTACCCATATTCAATTTGAACTTTCGTCTCAATTACGAGGGCTTGTTCATCAGTTAAATGATACACAAGAGCTGCCATCCTACGAGATGAGTGAGTCCTTTAAGGGCACACTGCGCCCGTATCAGCAGCATGGTGTCAACTGGCTTCTGTTCTTAAGGTCTCATGGATTCGGGGCTTGTTTAGCAGATGATATGGGACTTGGAAAAACGATTCAAATGATCGCTTATTTCACCTATTTGAAAGAACATCAACAAGACGCCGCTCCATCTCTCATCATTGCACCGACTTCCGTATTAGGGAACTGGCAAAGAGAGCTTGAAACATTCGCACCACATTTAAATGTCGCTCTGCATTACGGACCGTCACGTCCACAAGGTGAGCATTTTACAAAAGCATACGAGTCAACAGATATCGTCCTCACTTCGTATGGCCTCTCACATTCTGACCGTGATGAATTAACAGCAGCCAAGTGGAATACGATTTGCTTAGACGAAGCCCAGAATATTAAAAATGCCCATACGAAACAATCGAGAGCCATTAGGCAATTAAAAGGACAGCACCACATTGCCCTCAGCGGGACACCGATGGAGAACCGCTTGACAGAGCTTTGGTCTATTTTTGACTTCGTGAACAAAGGGTATCTCGGCAGCCTGACCAGTTTTCATAAAAAGTTCGTCCTTCCGATTGAAAAAGACCGTGAAGAAAAAAGAATCCAACAGCTGCAGCAGCTGATCAAGCCATTCTTATTAAGACGAACAAAACAAGATGAAGAAGTTGCACTCAATCTGCCAGAGAAACTAGAAGAAAAAGAATTCATCCCGCTATCTGCAGAGCAGGCATCTTTATATGAACAGCTGGTCAAAGATACATTCGAACATATGGCCTCATTAACAGGGATGCAGCGGAAAGCCATCATTTTAAGTATGCTTGGCAGACTCAAACAAATTTGCGATCACCCTGCTCTTTATTTAAAAGAAAGCGGGACAGACGTGAAATTGTTGAAACGTTCATTAAAAATGGATAAATTAGCAGAGCTTTTAAAAGCCATACACGAACAAGGAGAAAGCTGTCTCATTTTTACGCAGTATATTGAAATGGGCAACATGATCAAACAGCTGGCTGAAAAGATGTTTGGAGAACCAGTTCAATTTTTAAATGGGAGCTTATCAAAACATGAGCGGGACAAAATGGTGGAACGCTTCCAGAAAAAAGAGTTCAACATCTTAATTCTTTCTTTAAAAGCAGGAGGAACCGGACTAAACTTAACCGCCGCCAATCATGTCATTCACTACGATAGATGGTGGAATCCTGCTGTAGAAAACCAAGCAACAGACCGTGCTTACCGCATCGGACAAAAGCGGTTTGTTCACGTCCATAAGATGATCACAACCGGCACGATAGAGGAAAAAATTGATCAAATGCTCGAAACAAAACAAACGTTAAATGATCAAATTATCCAAAGTGAAAGCTGGATTACAGAGCTGTCAACGAACGAACTAGAAGATCTATTCACGTTAAGTGCGGCCGCTCAATCATCTTAATGACAGCAAAAAGAGGACTTTTCTCAAACTTGATGAAAAGTCCTCTTTATTTCATCTCATATAAAGGAATGCTTAAATTTGCAGCTTTTTCAATGCAGATTTCACATTCATATACGTATTCAACTCACGGAAGTCTTCTCTCATTTCTCCCATTTTCATCGCAAGATTTGGTTTAATACCTGTCACGATCAGTTCTGTGCCAGTCATTAAAATCAAATCGTTTAGCTTAAAGATTGCATCCGCCACAAATGAATCCACCTCTAATAAACCAGACAGATCCACAATGAAGTAATCGTCTTTGGATTGAGAGATATAAGTGGAGACTGTTGAGATGATTTTATCAAACCTTGGCGCTGTTAACGTACCAATAATCGGCAGGACAGAGATACCATCCTTCACCGGAACAATCGGGACAGAAATATTCAATACTTCATCAATGGATTGCTCAAGAAGTTCCTGCTGTTCCTTCTCTTTCGTAACATCCTTTTGCAGACCAACGAAATAAAGGCGTTTCCCTTCATTTTCATCAATCCATAGAGGTGCCACACTCAATTCGTTCCAAAACATTTGACCAGATTTTTTATAGTTTTTCAACTGAACAGTGACAGCCTCTTTGTTTTCAATGGCTGCCCTAATTTGTTTGAGAGCAATCTGTTCAGTTTCATCTCCTTGAAGGAAACGACAGTTCTTTCCTAATACTTCGGTTTCTTGATAGCCTGTCATATCTAAAAAGCCCTTGTTCACATATATTAAAGGATTATCAGGTAAAGACGGGTCCGTCACCGTCAGGCCAACCTGAGTATAGTCTAAGGCTTCCTTGATTAAATGCAGATTGTCGGACTTATAAGATTCCAGCGCCATTCGTTTACTCTCCTTCACTTCCTTACGAGCGGGTTATATTCATAATTAAATTATATGATGTTCCACAGCAGGTGTAAATAGACGTAGTTCTGAATTCCTCTTTTGTAGAATGCGCTTCACCCTATGTCATTTATACAAATACCTACAATTCGATTATTTCAAAAGATGTTGAATCATATGTGCCACACCATGTTCATCATTTGTTAACGTGACATGATCAGCTAATTCTTTTATATCCTTTCTCGCATTCCCCATTGCGATTCCAACCCCAGCTGCCCGAATCATCGATTCATCATTTAAACTGTCTCCTACAGCCGCTGTTTGGCTTAATGGAATACCGAGCTTTTCTGCCAGCCTGGTTAACGCCTGCCCTTTCGACGCATCCTTTGCACCAATTTCAAAGTTGTGATCAGCCGAACTAACCAATGTTAATTCAGAATCATGTCCAAACGTATCCCATCCGGCTTTCAATCTGTCTTGAAAAAATGAGAAACCTAAGATGTTATAAAATGAAAGCTGCTGATCCTCACGAAACAATTCTTGATATGTATCAATATAAGCAAAACCTGACTGGCTGTATTGAACTTCAGCCGCTTGCTCGAGAACACGCTGATCCGTTTCTGGATTTGCACTCTTTAAGCGGTCTATTTCTATCGCCAGAAGCTCTCTGCCGCGGTTTGGTGTGTAAATGGCTTCATTCGTAAACACTTCATAGTAATAATCACGCTCCTCAAGCCATGATAAGATGTGTTTTGCTTTTTCTTCTTCTAGAACAGCCGAATGATATACCTGACCTTTTGGATCATGAATCACAGCTCCATTTGCACTGATGACCCACGTATTCATCCCAAGCTGATCAAAAATAGATTTCACATCAAAATACGCTCTTCCTGTTGAAACGACAACCTCAATCCCGCTCGCTGCTGCTTCCTTTAACGCCTGCTCGTTTTCCTGACTCACTTTGTGCTCACTGTTCAATAAAGTTCCATCTAAATCCGTTGCGATTAATTGAATGTTTGTCATCGGTCTCTCCTTTTTTGCCTTCATTTTCAGTTGACCTTCCGTTTATCAAATCCATCATCATTATGAAATGAGTATTCACTATTTGCAAGGGATGATCGGCTTATCAATGAATATAAGAGTACCCGGTCACGCTACATGACCGGATACACATAAGGGGATTCACAGGGGGACACATGACTGATACAAAGAAATCTTGGTTCTACTATTACGCAGTGAATATGTGTACAAGGCAAAGTCTATCATCTATAGCTAGAGGGGGGCTGCGAGATGCTAGACCTTTGCCTTTTGCCTCCTTTCCTTTCAGCTAACCCTAGTCTACTGAGAAATAGCACAAGAGACAAAAAACGAAAATGACAAAATCGTTCTTCAAATTCTTTATTTTCTCAATCATTTTTACTTTTTACCGCTTGCGTATAAAACATCATCTTATTTTGTTTGACGAAATACTTATTTTTCATAAATTGATAAAAAACATCTGAATGAATCCAATTACTAGAAGGCATGTGAATATAGTCAGACCCGTCCCACGCAAACCAATAAAAACAAAGCCTTCCATCATGAATGGACAATTGAAACTCGAAACAGTCCATTTGATCGTCTGTCACGTATTGAAAAGTGAGGGACTCCCCTTCTTCCATATACACATCACAAAATGAGAGAATGTCTCCCCATGTATAGACCCTCACATTGCTTTCCTTTTCCTCACCAATATGTATGTTTCGAAGTTGATAGGACTCCATAAAACATCTCCTTTCACTTATATGCAGCTAGTTCTGAGTAGGCAGCGGTTTCATTTATACAGATGTTGTATGCTATAATGATACTTACGAATAATGAACGCTTGTGAGGTGATAAATATGAAAACCTTTAGGCTGATTGATTTAAAAATCGAACTTGATCCAAAGCAAGATAAAATGTCCAGCATTCCCCTTCGTGACGGCTTAATCATTAATAAAGAAGATGGCGAAAACCACTGGATGATCGAGGCACTGATTCCAAAGAAGCATAGACAAGTGTTTGAGGTGCTCTTCCAGCAGCATACAGAAGTAAAGATTCTCGTGACGATTACAAAAGAAAACAACCGCCCTGTTCATCTATCTGTCCAAGTCAAAAACATCGTTGCCTTAGAAGAAAACATATCTGTATTACTCGACGGTAAAATGATCACAAATCGTTACAGAACAGAAACCGAAGAAGTACTTAAAGACCTCGTCAAAGAGGGGCTGTCAGGAGAAAAACTACTGGATGCTTTTAAACAGAACACATAAAAAAGAGCGGGATTAGCCGCTCTTAGATGGTTGACAAAGGGCTAAAATGAACTTTATTTTAGCCCTTTGTCTTCCTTTTCAGCGTGATAGAAAACCTTTGAAGTCTAGGAAGGGCGAGCACCGGAGCAGAGCGAATTTAATATTCGTGAGCACCGGAGCACAGCCCTGACAAAGAATGCGAGGGTTTGTCTACACGCTGAGAGCGGGATTAGCCGCTCTTTTTCTATTGCACATCTTTTGATTGGCTTTGATTTTTCAATAAATCTCTAATTTCGGTTAACAACACTTCCGTTTGATCTGGCGTTTCAACCACTTCTTCTTCCTCTACTTTTTTCCGTTTTAATTTATTTAAATAACGAATAAAGATAAAAATGGAAAACGAGATAATCAAGAAGTCAACCACTGTTTGAATGAAACTTCCATACAAAATTTGAGCAGAACCAATTTTAATAGACAATCCACTAAAATCATGCCCCCCAACAATAATACCAACAAGCGGCATAATTAAATCATTCACAAGAGAAGTGACAATTTTGCCAAATGCTCCCCCAATGATGACACCGACAGCCAGGTCAATCACATTCCCCTTGACGGCAAACTCTCTAAATTCTTTCAGCATTCTTTATCACCTTCATCTTTTTTTGTCTAATATGACGTTTTTTTGTCAAAAATGCAAGTCCTTATCCGTAGAAGCTGAATGTTTCCATATAAAAAACGGTTCATTCAAGATGAACCGTCAGACACATTACGATACTTTAGGACCGATAGAAAATGTCAGTTCTGCTTCACATGCCACTTCGCCATCTACTGTTGCAACTGCTTTTCCTTTGGCAACTGGACCACGAAGACGCGTGACTTCAACCTCTAAACGTAGCTGATCGCCGGGCTTGACCTGTCTTTTGAATCGGCAGCTGTCAATCCCTGCAAACAAACCAATTTTCCCTTTGTTCTCTTCTTTCCCTAACATGATGACCCCAAAAACTTGAGCAAGCGCTTCTACAATAAGCACACCCGGCATGACGGGATATCCTGGGAAGTGGCCATTAAAAAATTCTTCATTTACTGTGACATTTTTGATTCCAACCGCTCTTTTCTCACCATCAACTTCTAAAATACGGTCAACCAATAAAAATGGATAACGGTGTGGAATAATGTCTTGAATTTGCTGAGCATCAAGCATGTCTTGATCTCTCCTTCTTTTCTATATCGCTGATCTTCATTTGATTCCTATTGAAGTATATTATGAATGCAGTCATTTTTCAATGTTCAGCCAACATTTATGGTAAAAAATAGCATCTATCATTACCTATTGTCATGAAATATAATCCACTCTACACTCATCGTTTTTTCACAAATATGGTAATATATATTACATCATTGATTGAATAAGAGGGTAAAAATGAATTTTATAAGCGATAAATCCATTAAAAAACTTCTCCATTCGTGGTATACAATGCTAAAACATCGACATTTTTCGAAGGCTGAAGAGATCAAAACGTCCTTAACCAAATATAAACGTAGACTAGCAAGGAAACAGGAGCTTCATTTACATTATCAGCTTATGCTTTTTCGCCACCAGCTCTGGATGAACCAAACAGAAGAATTAGAAAAACTGAAGCATGAACTCATGCTCCACAAAGATCATATGAACGATCAACTGCAATATTATTTTTACTTCTTTCTCGGTTTATATGAATCTTTAAAGAGCGATCAAAATGATGCTATTCATTATCTTGAAAAAGCAGAAGAAAAACTGCCCCTGCTAGACGATGAACTGGAGGAAGCAGAGTTTCATTTCCGTACAAGTGGTGTTTATTATAACAACCGCTATTCACTGTTATCTATTCGACATGTTGAAAAAGCCATGGATATTTTTGCAAAGCACGGGGATATCCACAGCATTTATCGGTGCAAAATTGTGCTCGCACTTAACTTTAGTGACCAAAAAAAATATGAAGAAGCAGAAGCTATTTTTATTGAAATTATCGAATACGTGAAAATGATTGATGACCAAGAACTGCTTGGTATCGTGTATTATGACGCTGGTTTTATCAAGTCGAGACAAAACCGTCACAAGGAAGCACTAGAATACTTTAAAAAAGCGCTTCGGCTCCCGGCATACCAGAAATCTGCCCTTTCCTATGTATCGTGTCTCTATGAAACTGTGCGTTCCTGCTTTAAAGAGAATTTAACTGATGAAGGAATGAAGTATATTCAAAAAGGGCTAAAAGAAGCCGTTGATGCCCAATTTGATCTATTAAGAATCAAGTTCCAAATTTTATTCCTTCTCTACAGCGAAACGCCCAAAGCAGATGAACAGATTGCTACACTCGTCACATGTCTTGAACGAAAAGAAGCCTGGATTGATCTTGAAGATCTGCTTGCAGATGTCTCAGATTTTTATAAAAAAAAGGGCGACTTTGAGCGAGCCGCCTTTTTTATCATGAGAGGCTGACATCCGCCTGCTCATTATCGAATAGTATTAATGAGTCCTAGCATCTGATCGCCCATCGTAATGGTTCTTGAGTTCATCTGATACGAACGCTGTGTTGTCATGAGGTCTGTTAATTCTTTAGACATGTCCACATTCGACGTTTCAAGAGCACCTTGCTGAAGTTGAACGGCCTGACGGTTTGCCCCATTCAGTGCCGTTAAAGCGCCTTGATAGTTGCCGTCGACTGAGAACAAATTTTCTCCTTCAGAGATGAGTGCCGAAGAATTATTCACTTGAACAACCCCAAGATTCACCTGCTGATTCGGTTGATTACCTCGAGAAATAGCCGTAAGCCGGCCATTTTTATCAATAGAAATATCACGGAAATTTGCATTTAAGACAATCTCATTCCCATTTTCGTCAAGAATCGGATGGCCTTCGCTTGTCACCAGCTGGACTTGATTCTGATTATTGCCTGGCTGTAAATAAAGAGAGCCATCTCTTGTATACCGGATGTTACCGCCAGCATTGACCTGCAAATACTGAGATGGTGCACCAAATGCAACATCAAGGTCACGGCCTGTTTCTTTAATAGAACCTTGCAATGAGTTAATGGATGCATTGACCATCGTCCCAGTTCCAAGCCTTAAACCAGCAGGCGTCAGACGACTGTTTGCCACCTGCTCATTTTTTTCATCTACCTGATTAAACTGTTGTCTGACCAGCTCTGAAAAACGGGTGTTTTTCGCGCGATACCCTGTTGTTTCACTGTTGGCGATGTTATTACTAATGATATCAAGCTGCTTTTGCACCTCGTTCATCGACACAGCTGCATTGATCATCGTTCTAAGCATGAGAATCCTCCTCTCTCTTTCATTTCTTCTTAATACACTCTTCCGATTTCATTCACTGCTTTTTCTAAACTTTTATCATATGCCTGAACCACTTTTTGGTTTGTTTCAAATGCGCGGTAGGCTGTTGTCATTTCTGTATATGATTTCGTCACATCAACATTCGACAGCTCTGATACACCTTGGCTTAATGTATAGGACATTTGACCGTTATTGACCGCACTTGGAAGAGGCTGGTTATCAGCTGTACGATATAAATCATTTCCTTCACGCGCAAGGTTTCTTGTATCCATTGCAACACGTACATCAATTTGTCCAAGGTTTTGTCCATTTTCACTCACAGTTCCATCCGCGTTCACTTTGAAATTCTCACTTTGAACTGTAATCGGCTGGCCCGTCACAGAAAGAAGGGCACGTCCATTGATTGTCAGCTGATTTTGATCATTCAATGTAATGGAACTGCTTTTCGTATAACGAACGCCATCTGGTGTATTCACAGCATAAAAAAGTGCTGATTTTTGATTTGTCTCTGGGTTGATGGGTACATTATTTTCTACTAATGCGATATCAGTTGTTTGATCCGTTGTTTTTAATGTTCCTTGTGTAAATTGAGGAATCAATTCCTGCATGTATGTTCCCGTATTAATTCCGCCAATCGCCGTTTGCTGCGGGATACTAAAGCCTTTGCCTGAAGATGTTTGGAAACGTCCTGATTCCATTCGGCTTAGCAGCATTTCTGGAAATGCGCGCATGGCCCCTTCATCTGCTTTATAGCCTGGTGTATTCGCATTTGCGATATTATTTGAAAGCATTTCTGTCCGCCGCTCTTGAGCGATCATGGCAGATGTTGCGGTGTATAGTCCTTTTAACACGTGCTCACCTCATTCAAATTCTTTCACATGACCTAAAATCATCAGTACACAATCTTCTATGAAATATATCGGCATATTGGCAGGCTTCTTTAATAAAAATCCCCCATTCTTTCTAAAAAGAATGAGGGAAATCATTAGCTGAGTTTACGCTTTGGCAGCTTGTCCATATTATCAAGCATCACGCCAGTACCAACTGCTACACAATCCATTGGATTTTCTGCAACGAAAACTGGTACTTTCAGCTCTTCTGCAAGCAATTGATCAAGCCCGTTTAGAAGCGCTCCGCCACCAGTAATGATGACGCCGCGGTCAATGATATCAGCTGATAATTCAGGTGGTGTTCTCTCAAGAACTTGCTTCGCAGCCTGAACAATGGCAGATACAGATTCACGCAATGCTTCTTCTACTTCTTTGCTTGTGACGGTAATCGTTCTTGGTAATCCTGTCACCATGTCTCGTCCACGAATCGAGATCTCTTCGTGACGTGCGTCTGGGAATACCGTTGCAACTTGGATCTTAATGTCCTCTGCAGTTCGCTCACCGATCAACAGCTTGTACTCTTTTTTAATGTAATTGAGAATTTCCAGATCAAATTTGTCTCCAGCCATTTTAATAGAAGAGGCGGTTACAATGTCACCCATCGAGATGACAGCGATATCTGTCGTTCCGCCTCCAATATCTACGACCATGTTTCCACTTGGCTGAAAAATATCCATACCAGCACCAATAGCTGCTACTTTTGGCTCTTCTTCAAGAAATACATGCTTCCCGCCGCTTTTTTCAGCAGCTTCTTTGATCGCCTTCTGCTCAACAGATGTAATGTTTGTCGGGCAGCAGATGAGCATACGCGGCTTAGAGAACAGCCCTTTCACATTTAATGAGTTAATAAAATGCTTGAGCATCGCTTCAGTTACTTCAAAATCAGCAATTACGCCATCTTTTAATGGACGAATCGCAACAATATTCCCAGGCGTACGTCCAACCATACGTCTAGCCTCTTCTCCAACAGCCAAAACTTTCCCGCTGTTTTTGTCAAGAGCGACAACAGATGGTTCATTTAACACAATTCCTTTTCCTTTGACATGAATCAGTACATTGGCAGTACCAAGATCAATTCCAATATCCCTAGCAAACATCTATATATATCCTCCTTGAAAATCTGTTTCCATAGCAAATACCACATTCTGCCCTAATTATATATTCTATCATAATTTGCAGAAAAAAAGATATTTCTTTACAAAAGTCTTTACAAAATTTGTGGTTAGAAACTACCGATAAGAGGAAGATATATATATCATGTTTATGAACAAAGAACTAAAGCTTACTGTTTTACAGGCTCACCTTCTAAAATTTCTTCTTTTTTATACTTTAACTTTGTGGCTTCTCCCCCTCGCAGGTGGCGGATTGATTTATGATAATCCAGTATCTCCTTCACTTCGTTAGCCAGATCTGGATTAATTTCTGGCAGTCTTTCTGTTAGATCCTTGTGTACAGTACTTTTAGAGACTCCAAATTCTTTCGCAATTACACGAACGGTTTTCTTTGTCTCCACGATATACTTTCCTATCTTGATTGTTCGCTCTTTGATGTAATCGTGCACACCACTCGACCTCCCTAAAATGGATGTGAGAAGTGTGAAATGAGATCCGTATCAATATTATCCATTTTCAGCGGCGCTTGTTCGTCTTAATTTCTCATCCATTAGGTAGTAAATGCCAAACACGATCCCTCACCTCAAACACTCTCTTTGTCAGGTTTGTAACAGTGTATTAGCATTGCATAGGGAATATGCTAAAAATGAAGATGGGACAAGGGATTTATCAGAAAAGACAAAACAAAAAATCATTTCGAGTGGCGAAAATTTTCACTTTACAAGCATCGGTGTAACACGTAAAATAGGAAAGGTGATTTTATTTACCTAGATAAATAACGAATAAAGGTGAGCCTATGGATACGTTAAACAGAGAGTGTTTACATCAAATACATCAAAGCGCGCGGCTGCTGTCTAAAAAAGCGAACGAAGCGCTTGCTGCTTATGACTTGTACATGTCCCAGTGGACTGTACTTTTTTGTTTGGATACATTCGGTCCTAAAACGCAAAAAGACATTTGGACCTATTTGAACGTCGAAGCACCGACGATTACCAGAACCGTGACGCGTCTAGAAGCAAACGGCTGGGTGAAACGAGTCCAAGGAAAAGACAAACGTGAGAATCTCATCGTCATGACAGACGATGCAAAAGCAAAGTTTCAAAAAATCAAACAGACGATGGAACAATTTGAAGAAGAATGTCTTTCAGATTTTACCTACGAAGAAAAACAACTCCTCCATACACTTTTACACAAATTATCAACTGAATAGGAAGTGACATACACCATGAACGAACGCATTTGGACAAAAGACTTTATCATGATTGTCCTGGTGAATTTATTTACATTCACCTCTTTTTATGCCCTTTTGACCTTACTCCCCATTTATACAATGGATGAATTAAACGGGACAGAATCACAAGGCGGTCTCCTTGTGACGGTCTTCTTATTATCAGCAATTGTGACAAGACCATTTTCAGGGGCCGTTATTGAGAAATTCGGCAAGAAACGCATGGCGATTTTTTCTTCAACGGCTTTTGCCCTGCTCACTTATTTATACATTCCAATTGATCAATTCCAAACACTTCTCATGCTGCGTTTCGTGCAAGGAATCTTCTTCAGCATTTTGACAACCGTAGCAAGTGCCATTGCTGCTGATATGATTCCGAAACATAAACGAGGAGAGGGTCTTGGATACTTTGTCATGTCGATGAACCTTGCCGTGGTCATCGGTCCGTTTATCGCACTGAATCAAGTCGGAAAAGTCGGATTCCATTCTTTATTTCTTCTCTTTTCCATCATCGTCTCCATCGGCGCAGCTTTCACAATGCTGATTAGACAGCCAGAACCTGAAAACGGCGGAAGTGTCGTCTTTCGATTCACTTTTTCCCATCTGTTTGAAAAAGGCGCTTTAAAAACGGCAGCCGTAGGAATCATTATTTCCTTTTGTTACTCGCCGATCATTTCATTTATTTCAGTCTATGCCAATTCACTTCACCTGATGGGTGCAAGCAGTTATTTCTTCATTGTATTTGCAGCTGCGATGCTTGGATCACGTCCATTTACAGGTAGACTGTTTGACCGAGTCGGGCCTCATATTGTGATCTATCCATCGATTGCTCTCTTTGCGATTGGTTTATGGATGCTGACCGCTACCCAAACAGCCACCATGCTTCTTTTATCTGGCGCTGTCATCGGCCTTGGCTACGGCTCTTTGGTGCCATGTCTGCAAACACTTGCGATACAGCACTCACCAGCTCACCGTACAGGCTATGCCACAGCAACTTTCTTTACCCTGTATGATACAGGCATTGCCGCTGGGTCCTTTGTATTCGGACTGCTTGTCAGCTTCACAGATTTTTCAAATGTATATCTCATTGCTGGCGTTGTCGTATTACTCAGTATGGTCGTTTTTTATTGGAGCGAACGAAAACCGCAAGAAGCAAAAGCACAAAAGGTTTCCCTATCAGAATAGGATACTGTTTTAAACTTCACTGAAAACATGCTAAAATATAGGATATTTCAAATGAACAAGCAGGTCTTTTGAAAAATAGTTGGCGTTAAGCGAAAGTATAGGTGATGTTTTGAATTACGAATTGTTTAAAGTCATACACGGGATGGCTCATCATTCTGAGTTTTTAGATCAGGCCATGATTTTCATTACGAAAAAGGCCATTCTCGTATATGCCCTCGTCTTATTGATTTGCTGGTTTTTAGGTAATCACAAATTTAAGAAGCACGTCTTCTTTTCTGGTGTAACAGGCATCGTGGCACTCATCGTCAACTTTGCCATTACGCTATTTTATTATGAAGAGCGGCCGTTTGTGGCGCACAAAGTCGACACACTCATCCCGCACTCAGCAGACGCTTCCTTCCCAAGTGATCACACAACAGGTGCACTGGCTCTTTCACTAGCCATTCGATCCCGTAATAAAAAACTCGGCAATATTTTGCTAGTTTTTGGATTACTGACAGGGTTCTCCCGCATCTGGGTCGGTCATCATTATCCATTTGATGTATTAGGTAGCTTGATCGTATCGATTGTGGTTGTCTTTATCATGAATAAATTATGGAAGTTCTTTGACTCTCCAATTGACCGCATCGTAACATTTTACGAGAACATTGTGGGCAAAATTTTCAGAAGGAAGCAAAAGGACCAAGGGTCAGACCTGTCCAACTCTTAAGCGGCTTGCGATAAAGTATAGAAGTCCTCTCTTCTACTTTATCCCAGCCGCTTTTTTCATTGTTTGTTTCCCTCTGACCATACTCGAAAAATAAAGGCTGACGCTAATGCCGACAAGAGAAATCATGATCAATGTCCAGCCTAATTGCTCAAAATGAGAGCCAGCAATTTCTTCACCAAATAGCATGCCAAGCACGGCAGATGACAGAATGGAACCAAGGTACCGGCATGTTTGAAAAAGCCCAGAGGTCGTGCCAATCATTTGCTGAGGGCTCGCTTTTAACATCGCAGCTTGAAGCGCAACATTTCCAATCCCGTAACTGAGTCCAAGCAAAGCAAGAACCAGTCCTTTCCCCCATAATGGCGCAGGAATAAAAAAGAAAGTCATTGCGGAAGCGCCGGCCAGCATCAGCACAGCACTTGCCAAAACAGGATGACGTTCATCGCCGCGATCTACCCACTTGCCAGTCAGTGGTGATACCATAATGCTCACTCCAGACATGCAGAGCATAAAGAGACCTGTCATCTCCACACGCCAGCCCAATTCATCCTGAAAATAACTTGGCAAGCCAAAAAAGAGACAATAGAAGAAAATATTTAAAATGATAAATTGCACATACACAAGTGAAAGACGTTTCTCCTGCCTGAACATCCGAATTTGGATAAATGGCTCATCCACTTGATGCTCCCACCATATAAAAGCACCCGCACTCACAAGACAGAGAATGCCCTGTACATACTGAATACCATCAGATAGTGATAATAAAAAAGAAAGCAAAAGGACAATACAAACTGTAAATAGCAACATCCCTGGCAAATCAAGCTTTCGGACAGTGTCTCCGAAGCGCATTTTTTTCTTCTTCTCCTTAGGAAATAAGGAAAGGCCAAGAATAAAACTGATCAATATAAAGGGCAGATTCACTAAAAAAATCGCCGGCCAGCTGCCGATCGTCATCAAAAACCCGCCAAGTGTCGGCCCGAGTGCTGTCATCGCTGAAGCAAAGATGGACAATACCGCTAAAGCAGAAGCCTGTCGTTCCTTCACATGATCCCGAATCAGTCCAACACCTGAAGGATAGATCGCGCTGCTTCCAATCGCCTGAAGAAGCCGAATCACAATCAGCACAGCAAATGTCGGAGCGAACGGTGCACAAACGGCTGAAACTCCCACTAAAACAAGTCCAAATAAAAAGAGTGTTCTCCGGCTCATCACATGATCTCCAATTCGTCCGCTCACCGGCTGTGTGACCGCGCTAGCTAAATAAAAAGACGAAATAAGCCAAGATACCGTCGTAAATGACAAACCGAATTCATGCTGAATTTGATGCAAGGCCAAAGAAATCATTGAGGAATTCAAAGGATTTAACATCGTCCCAAAAGCAATCGCAGTTAAAAAGACTTTTCGGTTGTCCCTCCACTTCTTCATACACCGACCCCCTCTTTGTGTTCTGACATGTTTTTTGCCAATCCTTCCGTTATTATGAGATTCATTTCCCTTTTTTACCCTTAGCAATTCAAGTTCTCTCTTGGAAAAGCAAGACATACATTCTAAAAAGGGCGAGTGTTGGAAAAACACATATAAAATTGAGAATATGAGGAACAAATGGTAAGATGCTACACATATTTAAAAGCCTACTTTCTCCTTATATGGAGAACGGCTGAAAAGGAGGAGAAACTTATTATTAAGAAAAGACGGTTTTGGGTCCCAGCCCTTTTCTCGGTTGCAGTATTACTTCTGTCTTCGTGCGGTTCAAATGAAACAAATGGGAACGGAGATAAACGTAATTCTACAGCGAAAGGGTCGCCAATTTTGGAGGATGGAAAATTTATATTTGCAGCATCAGGTGAATTTCACCCATTCAGTTACATGGATGGAAATCAGATGTCAGGTTTTGATATCGATGTAGGCAATGCGATTAGTGACAAACTAGGCCTCGAGCCTGTACAGAAAAAATATAAATTCGCAGGCATCGTCGAAGGCGTCAAAGCAGGCAAATTCGATGCGGCAGTGGCAAGTCATACCATCAACGAGGAACGAAAAAAACACGTCCTTTTTTCTCAACCGTATTACTACTCCGGTCCACAAATCTTCACAAGACCCGGCGCAAACATTCACAGTGCAGATGACTTAAAAGACAAGGAAATCGCTGTCTCTAAAGGTTCGTCCTATGCGGATATTGCCAAAGAACATAGCGGGCAGGAACCAAAATATTACGACAGTGATGTTGTCGCTTTAGAAGCACTAGCCAACGGCAAACACGATGCGGTCGTCACTGATTTTGCCACAGGTGCAGAAGCCATGAAGAAAAAACTTAAAATTGAAGCACAAGAAAGACTCGGGCAAAGTGAGCAAGCAATCGCTGTCTCTAAAGACAATAAAGAACTCATGAAAGAGATCAATGATGCGATTGATGCACTCAAAAAAGACGGAACATTAAGACAAATTAGCGAAAAGTATTTTGACGAAGATATTAACGTCAAACAGGATTAAAACCACGATTGTGCGCCTTTCTCTAGGCGCACTTTCTTCAAATGGAGATGATTGTTTTGCCTACCTTATCACACTTTTTTCAAACGCTGATTGATTCTAGAGGCGTTTTCTTAGAAGGAATGCTGCTCACCTTACAACTCACTGTCATCAGTATTTTCATCGGCATGTTCATCGGGCTTTTCTTTGCCTTACTAAAAATATCCCGCGTAGCCGTTTTCGGTTATATCGCAAATGCCTATATCTTCCTTGTACGCGGGACACCACTCATTGTGCAGATTTTTATCCTGTATTTTGGGCTTACAGAATTAAATATACCCGACTTTTGGGCAGCCTCTATTGCGCTTGCCTTCCATAACGGTGCCTATATAGCAGAAATATTTAGAGGTGCGATTCAATCAATCGATCAAGGTCAAAAAGAAGCAGGACGTTCTCTTGGCATGGGGCGATTTCTAACCATGAGACGTATCATTCTCCCGCAAGCGATGCGGCGTGCCCTTCCCCCTCTCGGCAATCAGTTTATTATCGGCTTAAAAGATTCATCACTTGCCGCCTTCATCAGCGTCAATGAACTCTTTAACATAGCCACCACTCAAGGTTCCAACAGTTTTGACAACATGACGTACTTACTTGTCGTGGCTGTCTATTACTTAGTTCTTGTCCTGCTGTTAACATTCGCTGTGCAAACCGTTGAGAAGAAACTTTCAGTCAGTGATCATTAGGAGGAGAAGCATGACAGAATCAAAAGAGATCATTCGTGTTGAAAAACTGAATAAATACTTTGGAGAGCTGCATGTCTTAAAAGATATCGACCTCACTGTATATGAAAATGATGTCGTCGTCTTAATTGGTGCAAGCGGCTCTGGGAAAAGCACCTTGCTCCGTTGTATGAATTTTTTAGAAATAAAAAATGACGGTCAAATCATCATTGATGACAGTCCCGTTCATCCAAAACGAGATCAATTAAATGAAATGAGGCAGAAAATAGGCATGGTGTTTCAGCATTTTAATCTCTTTCCACACAAAACCGTGCTCGAAAACATCATCGAAGCACCAGTCATGGTGAAAAAAACAAAGAAAGCACAAGCAATAACTGAAGCCAATGTCTTATTAGAGAAAGTCGGACTAGCGGATAAAGCAAAAGTGTACCCTTCAAAGCTATCAGGTGGTCAAAAGCAGCGCGTTGCCATCGCACGAGCTCTCGCCATGAAGCCCGATGTCATGTTATTTGACGAGCCTACTTCTGCACTGGACCCAGAGCTTGTAGGCGAAGTGCTGCAAACCATGAAAAGTCTTGCCAAAGAAGGCATGACAATGGTCATCGTCACTCATGAAATGGGTTTTGCAAAAGAAGTAGCTGACCGAGTTGTTTATATGCATGAAGGACGAATCGTCGAACAAGGTACCCCATTAGAATTATTTGATTCTCCTCAAGAGGAGCGAACCAAATTGTTTCTCAGTTCGATTTTATAGGTCAAACGCCCTTTATTTTTCGTGGTTCGTGCACGTTTATTCTCATTTTTTACGAACTTTTCATCCATTTATATTGATAATGACCAAAAAACCATGTTAGATAAACTTACATGAATATGTTATATATGACTTTTCTCTCTATAATGAAGAATTAAGAAATCTATTAATTCTGAATGATTCGGGGGAATGCAGCATGCAAATGGATGATACAGTATTTATGTTCTTCTGCACACTACTCGTGTGGTTAATGACACCAGGTTTAGCCTTATTCTACGGAGGACTTGTGAGAAGTAAAAACGTGTTAAGTACGACAATGCACAGCTTAACCTCATTAGCCATTGTCTCTATCGTCTGGATCGTGTTTGGCTATTCACTGGCCTTTGCGCCAGGCAATGCATGGATCGGAGGCTTTGACTGGGTTGGACTAAAAGGCGTTGGCTTTGAACCTGGTTCATATAGTGATACGATTCCACATTCATTGTTCATGATGTTCCAAATGACCTTTGCCGTCCTCACAACAGCCATCATCTCTGGTGCCTTCGCTGAACGTATTCGTTACTCAGCAGTGGTCGTGTTTACACTCCTCTGGGTCACATTTGTATACGCTCCAGTCGCACACTGGGTTTGGGGCGGCGGCTGGATTGGAGAAATGGGAGCACTTGACTTCGCCGGCGGAAACGTCGTCCACATTTCATCCGGTGTGGCTGGTCTAGTCGTAGCCATTGTTCTCGGAAAACGAAAAGAAGCGGCAAGTTCTTCTCCGCATAACTTGATCTACACACTTCTTGGCGGAGCTGTGATTTGGTTTGGCTGGTTTGGATTCAATGTGGGAAGTGCCCTCACATTAGATAGTGTCGCCATGTATGCCTTCATTAACACCAATACAGCAGCTGCTGCAGGAATCATCGGCTGGCTGTTAGTCGAATGGATGATCAACAAAAAACCAACGATGCTAGGTGCCATCTCTGGAGCTATTGCAGGCCTAGTAGCGATTACACCTGCCGCAGGCTTTGTCACACCTTTTGCTTCGATTATCATCGGAATCATCGGCGGGATCGTTTGTTTCTGGGGCGTCTATTCACTCAAAGCAAAGTTCGGCTATGACGATGCACTAGATGCATTCGGTCTGCACGGAATCGGCGGTACGTGGGGAGGCATTGCTACAGGCCTTTTCGCCACTACATCTGTCAATGATGGCGGAGCCAATGGCTTATTTTACGGCGATCCAAGCTTACTTTGGAAGCAAATTGTTGCCATCGTGGCCACTTACGTCTTTGTTGCAGTTGTCACATACGTGATCATCAAAGTCGTCAACATCTTCTTCAAGATTCGCGCAACTGAAGAAGAAGAATCAGTCGGTCTTGATTTAACCATGCACGGCGAAAAAGCATATCAAGATTAAAGAAAAAGGGGTGTCTCTATGAGCAAAATGTATAAAGTGGAGATTGTCACACGTCCAGCTAATTTTGAAACATTAAAGGTGGAGCTTGGAAAGATTGGTGTCACCTCGATTACCTTTTCCAATGTACACGGCTGTGGTTTACAAAAGGGACATACAGAACTATACCGCGGCGTCAAAAAGGAAAGCAATGTGTACGAACGTTTAAAGATCGAAATCGTCTTAAGCAAAGTACCTGTTGAACAGGTTGTGGAAACAGCACAGAAAGTACTGCGTACAGGCGAACCAGGGGATGGGAAAATTTTCATATATGAAATAGAGAACACCATTAATATCCGTACAGGTGAAGAAGGACCTGCCGCCTTATAACACATCCTCCGCCATATGGCGGAGGGTTTTTTAAAGACAGAAAAAAACCTCTGTGCATTTATCTACACAGAGGATCTGACATGACATTAAGATTGTTTTGTTTCTTCTGACTGACTACGGTCTTTAGAGGAATCTGAAGACTTTTCTTGATCAGAGGATTTCTCCTTCTCATCAGACTTATCTTCAGATTTTTCTTCAACAGGCTCTTTTGCCTTATCTTCGGTAGCAGGTTCTTTCGTTTTTTCATCAGCTTTTGGCTGAGCAGGTTCTTTTGCTTCTTCCGTCACTTCTTGCGCTGCTTTTTCAATGGAAGAAACAGGCTTATCAATGAAGCTAAGTGGATTAAGCGCTAAACCTTCCATACGAATTTCAAAGTGAACATGGTTGCCGCTTTCAGCACCATATAGATTCTTACCAGAAGCACCGATGACATCATTCTGTTTCACTTCATCGCCTTCTTTTACACTCACTTGAGACAACGATTGATAAACAGTAGACAATCCATCTTCATGTTCAATTTCAACAACATGACCGAGAACTGGATCTTTTTTCGCCTGAACGACTGTTCCACTAAGAGCAGCTGTGACATCAAACACTTTGCCATCTTTATCTGCAAGATCAATACCTTTGCTCAAGGTATAGGTGTTATTATAGTTTACAAGTGCTGCTTCTTTTTCTTTTTGATCAGCATCTGCTTCATAGAACTTTTTCACGACAGAAACATTCTCAGAATTCTGGACCGGCATAGCAACATTTTCAATTGGCTTTCCAACTTCAACGGCATCATCACGCTGTTCTTGTCCTGTTTGATTTCCATCAGATAGTTGGTCTTTCACATCTTTTGATACAGATTGATACCAAAGAACGGCTGTTAACACGACCGCTGCGCTGACCAAGTAAATAGCAGGGAATACCCAGCGCTTACGGAAAAATTGCTGAACTTTTGTGATTTTGGAAGTACGTTTCTTTTCTTCCTCTCTCATTTTTCATCACCTCAGCAACATTCTGAACACTTTTCAAAAAATATATACACACGAAATCATTTTTCTTTTTATTTTGCGCAATCGCATCAATAATATGTATGATGAATGAAAAAAGATGGGGGTACATATGGTGAAAACTTTCAACCGCATGGCAACAGAAGATGACCTCAAAGCGATCGTCGATATCTACAATTCAACGATTGCTTCCAGAGAAGTAACGGCCGATACAGAACCTGTTACAGTAGAAGACCGCCGTCAGTGGTTTTTGAATCATTCAGAGAAACGTCCTCTCTATGTGAAAACAGATGAGGAAGGAAATATCTACGGCTGGCTCAGTTTTGAAACGTTTTACGGCAGACCTGCATACAACGGTACTGTTGAAATGAGTATTTACTTGAACCAAAACTATCGAGGAAAAGGTTTAGGGTCACTATTCTTACAAGAGGCGCTCGAATTGGCACCCTCATTAGGCATCCGAACGTTACTTGCCTTTATTTTCGGCCACAACGAAGCCAGCATCAAATTATTTAAGAAGCACGGCTTTGAGACTTGGGGACATTTGCCACGCATCGCAGAAATGGACGGCAATCGGTACGACTTAGATATTTTAGGGAAAGAGTTATAAACTGAGCGTCTCTTGAGAAAGAGACACTTCAGATTGATAGTTCGAAAATCATTTAATTATCATAAAAAGTAAATAAATGATGAAAAAAGATCAATTGATCAACATTCACTCTTCCTAAAGTACTACATGCTCCAGTATGATAAAGAATGAGTACATAAAGGAGTGAACACAATTGCAACAAACTGCGAAAATCATTCAATCTCTTCATTCAATAACAAAGTGGGGAAAGGTTGGGAGCATCTTTCTCTATATTTCAGGTGGTCTATCCATCCTCAGTGGGTTTTGGCTTGTTCTTCCTGCTGCCATTGGCGTTTTTCTCATCATGATGGGAATACATGTCCAAAAATCCGTGAAAGCAGCTGAACAATTGATTCAAGCGCCTGATACTTCTTACGAAGAATTATTGGAACAATATGCTAAGATGATGAAAATGCAAACACTGTTTGCGATTTCAAGTATCGCCGCCGTTATTCTCTCATTCATCGCGATTGTTTTAATGTTTATACTAGGTGGACTAGCCTTTCTCCAAGAACTCCCTACCGATGTCCAACAGTACGAAGATTATTACGAAGAAGAACTTGGTGACTTTTATTAATAGAAAGGGGTATCAATGAAATAGGATACCCCTTTTTTATTTGAGTTGGCATAGACTTGATAATAAACTTGACAATCAGCCTTTATCATTTTAAAATACAAATCGTAATCATTACGAAATAAAGGAGGATTATAGCAATTATGCGCGTGAAAATCACCTTAGCCTGTACTGAAACAGGTGACAGAAACTATATCACTACAAAAAATAAACGAACGAACCCAGACAGATTGGAGTTAAAAAAATATTCTCCACGATTAAAGAAATACACCCTTCATCGGGAAACAAAATAATTTTTAAGATTTAAATCGTAATCATTACTATATAAGTGAGGCGGCATACAAAATGAGCATGTTCAAAAGGACTAAATTAAATGGATAAGAGAGTACCTGTCACAGTCTTAAGCGGCTTTTTAGGAGCAGGAAAAACCACGATATTAAATCATGTTCTTCAGAATCGTAAAGGGCTAAAAGTAGCTGTTATTGTCAATGACATGAGTGAAATAAACATTGATGCGGAATTAATTAAGCAAGGCGGCGAACTCTCTCGATCAGATGAGAAACTGGTTGAACTATCTAATGGGTGTATTTGTTGCACATTGAGAGAAGATTTATTAATTGAAGTAGAACGCCTTTGTAAGGCTGGGAATATCGATTATATTGTCATTGAATCTACAGGTATTAGTGAACCAATTCCTGTCGCTCAAACTTTCTCTTACATTGATGAAGAAATGGGCATTGATTTGACACGTTTTTGCAGATTAGACACGATGGTAACGGTGGTAGATGCAAACCGTTTCTGGACAGATTTCCAGTCAGGAGAAAGTTTATTGGATCGTAAAGAAGCAGTTTCAGATGATGATGAACGAGAGATTTCCGATTTACTTATTGATCAAATTGAATTTTGTGATGTGCTCATTATCAATAAATGTGATCTTGTATCGGCATCAGAACTAGATCGGCTTGAGCACGTGCTAACCAAACTTCAACCAGAAGCAGCCATTATTAGAACCTCTAAAGGTATCGTACAGCCTAGTGATATTTTGAATACTGGTTTATTCGATTTTGAAAAATCCAGTGCTTCTGCGGGCTGGATCAAAGAGATCAATGCTGGCCACTCTCAGCATATGCCTGAAACAGAAGAATACCAAATCTCATCTTTTGTTTATGAAAGAAGGCTTCCTTTTCATACGGGCAGACTGAATGCATGGTTAGATCAAATGCCAGAGCAGATCGTTCGAGCGAAAGGATTTACATGGCTAGCGACACATCATGATTTAACCATTTTGATTTCACAAGCCGGAAAATCTGTTGCAATTGAACCAATCGCATACTGGATTGCTGCCTTACCTGAGCAAGAACGATCACGGATCTTAAATCAAGAACCAGAAATTCTAGATGAGTGGGATGCAGAGTTTGGTGATCGACATACAAAACTTGTCTTTATCGGTGTAGATTTACCTAAAGCAGATATTATTCGTACACTAGATCAATGCTTACTCACACCTGAAGAATTTGATCAAGATTGGACAACGTTTGAAGACCCCTTTCAATGGAACATACACACTTAAACCAGGAGGGTTTTAAATGGCAAAGAAATCAAAAATAGCAAAAGAAAAAAAGCGGCAGCAGCTAGTTTTGAAATATGCACAATTAAGGAAAGAGTTAAAAGAAAAAGGTGACTATGAAGCTTTGCAGAAACTACCTAGAGACTCTTCACCCACTCGCTTAAAAAACCGCTGTGAATTAACTGGCCGTCCTAGAGGTTACTTGAGAAAATTTAAAATGTCTCGAATTGCCTTTCGTGAACTTGCCTATAAAGGACAGATTCCAGGAGTGAAAAAATCGAGTTGGTAAAGATTGATTTGATCTTAGCATAGTTCCTGTTAATGTAAAGCAGGACAAAATGAATAAAAATCCTTTTTTCATCCTTACTCCGTCAATTTTGAGGTACAAAATACCATTTTAAAAAACAGCAGAATCTCTGCTGTTTTTTTATGGGGATGAGCTTATAGGAAAGATCGCCCTGATTTTAAAAGAAGATTTTCAACAGTGATTATAGCATTTTCTCTTCTTTTCAAAAATCAATGATCATGATACTTTGTTGTCATTACCCGCCGATGTAGGACATCTCAACTTTTTTCTGATCTTTCTTTTGCTCTCTCTCAGCTGAATATTGATCCTGTCTGTTTGACCAAAGTTCCTTCAATATGTTCACTAGATATTCATCATTTTCTGAATTACGGATGACTCGTCTCAGATCAAAACCCGATGATGCAAAAAGACAGGTGAATAATTCGCCACATGCAGATAGTCTAGCTCTATTACACGATCCACAAAAAGCATCTGAAACGGAAGAAATAATGCCAATCTCTCCTGACCCATCCTCATAAAAATAACGCTTGGCTACTTCACCTTGATATCGAGGGGGTTCTGGTTTGATAGGGTATTTTGAATGAATTAGCTCCATAATCTCTTTTTTCGTCAATACATGCTTGAGATTCCATTTGTTCGTATTGCCAACATCCATGAATTCAATAAATCGTAGAATGTGTCCTTCTTTTTTAAAATAGGCTGCCATTGGTAAGATATCTTGATCATTCACACCTTTTTGGACAACCATATTGATCTTAATCGCAAGTCCAGCTTTTTTTGCAGCCTCTATCCCATCAAATACTTTTTGGATAGAAATGTGTCTTCCATTCATCTGCTTAAAACGATCTGGATTTAAAGAATCTAAACTAATGGTGACTCTATTCAGACCTGCTTTCTGTAGCTTATCTGCGTACAACGGTAACAGCGTTCCATTGGTTGTCATCGCGATGTCTTCAATACCTGGAATTTTTGCGAGTTTTTCTATCAAAACGGGCAAATCTTTACGCATTAAAGGTTCACCGCCCGTAATACGTAATTTCACCACACCTAATTCCTTTGCAAAAAGCGCAGCAAGTCGTTCAATTTCCTCGAAGCTAAGCAGCTCTTCTTTATCTAAAAAAGGATAATCTGGTCCAAAGATTTCAGCAGGCATACAGTACGTACATCTAAAATTACAGCGATCTGTTACGGATATTCTTAAATCGCGCAATGGTCGATGTCTTTTATCCAAAATACTGACCATACTTAGCCTCCTATTCTGTAATACGCTGATGATGAGTATAGATATTAAAAGATTCTCCTCTTACGAATCCAACTGTTGTTATATTTAATTCTTCTGCCATTTTCAGTGCTAACTCAGTAGGAGCTGATTTTGATATGACGATTGATACCCCTAATTTTGCTGCCTTCAACAGAACTTCAGACGATATCCGGCCGCTAAATACAAGGATTTTATCTCTCAGTGGGATTTTATGAAGTAAACAATATCCATAGATTTTATCCAACGCATTATGCCGTCCTATATCCGTCCTAGTGATGAATAGCTTTTCTGTATCACATAGTCCAGCATTATGGACACCACCAGTATGTTGAAATAACTGACTTTCCTCCTGTAAACATTTCATTAAATGAATACAAGTTTCAGCAGAAATGCTGATTCGGTCAATTGCTGTTTTTGCCGTCTTCACATCTTGGAGAAAATAAAAATGTCTTCCTTTCCCGCAGCAAGATCCGATCACTCGTTTTGTAAAATCTGAGGATTGGAACTGAGTTGAGTGATGTAAGTCAACATATGCAAAACCCATACTTTCATCTATTGTAAACCTTTTAATCTCTTTTTCAAATCGAATGACTCCTTCTGAAGCTAAAAAGCCGATCACCAATTCTTTCAAATGATCCGGTGAACATACGAGTGTGACAAACTCTTCACCATTCACCAGCACGGTTAAAGGGAATTCTTCTACAACTTCATCTGTTTTACATGTCATTTGACCTCTGCGATATTGGTGTATGCGTCGTTTCGTTTTAACAGAAGGATTCATGATCTGATCTTCCTTTCAACACAAATTTAGTTATATGAACCAGACGAATTGTGATATTATTTTAAAAAGTCATAAAAATGTAACATATTTCTATCTTATCAAACTTTTTGTTTGCTTTATATGGAGGGAACACAATGAACAAAACAAAAAACCGTTGGCTGATCGCTACAAGTGCTGTGGGGATTCATTTATCTATCGGATCTGTTTATGCATGGAGTGTTTTTACGAATCCTTTACATCAAACCTTTCAATGGTCATTAACAGAAATAAGCCTGACATTTAGCATCGCTATTTTATTTTTAGGTTTATCGGCTGCCTTTATGGGGCATTTCGTTGAAAAGTATGGGCCGAGGGCATCAGGGCTCTTCTCAGCTATTTTCTTCGGCATTGGGATGACTGGATCAGGGTTTGCTGTTCACATGTCTTCATTACCTCTCCTCTATTTATTTTATGGTGTACTCGCTGGAATCGGATTAGGTGTAGGCTATATTGCACCAGTTTCAACATTAGTCAAATGGTTTCCAGATCGAAGAGGACTCGCAACGGGTTTAGCCATTATGGGTTTTGGATTTGCTTCTCTGATTTGCAGTCCCATTATTCAATTTCTCATTGAAAAAGTTGATATTGCAAATACCTTCTATATTCTCGGAATCTCTTATTTTATCATCATGGTCGTTTCATCTCTTTATTTATCACCACCAACACCTGATGATGTCAAACAATTTAACGTGCTAAAAACAAGCCAAAGGAAAATTCCTCAAGATTTATCACAGCTCACAGCAAATGAAGCCATTAAAACACGGCGTTTTTATTATTTGTGGGTCATGCTCTTTATTAATATCACATGCGGAATTGCCATTATTTCTGTAGCATCACCGCTTGCTCAAGAAAGTGTTGGTTTCACAGCCGGTGCAGCAGCTACTCTTGTTGGAATTTTAGGTGCCTTTAATGGGCTAGGACGGATCGGATGGGCGTCTTTCTCTGATTATATTGGAAGGCCAAATACGTATACGATTTTCTTTACTATACAGCTTATTGCTTTTCCCTTACTTCCCTACTTAAAAGATCCGCTCATCTTTTCAATCGTGATGGCGATCATTTATACATGCTATGGAGGAGGGTTTGCTTCAATTCCAGCCTATATCGGAGATTTATTTGGTACGAAGCAGCTAGGTGCCATACACGGTTATATTCTCACCGCTTGGGCCGCTGCTGGTTTAGCAGGACCTTTATTTTCCTCCTTTATTCGTGACATTACAGGCAATTACACACAAAGTCTCATGGTCTTCTCTGGCCTATTTTTCATTGCGTTTATCATATCTCTTCTCATTCGGAAGGATATTAAACAACTTCGTGAATCAAATCTTACTGCTCCTTCTTCTGTCACGGTCCGCTCTTAATATGAATTTGACAGAATGACAATCTACAGATAATTTTTAGATATAAAAACGCTTTACAAAGTAATAGGAGGGTGACGATATCATGGGAAAAACAAAACACAAGGGGCCTATTAAACTCAACAAAAAACCCTCACCAAAGCTATGGGCCTCTTTTGCTCCTATGGGGCTTGGAAAAGTAAAACCGAAACACATTCGAGACACAATGAAAGTGGCATGGGAGAACAAAGATAACCTCCTCTATGCGTACCGTATATTGACTCAGGGCGTTTGTGACGGCTGTGCTCTTGGTGTATCAGGTTTATACGATCAAACACTAGCAGGACCCCATATATGCACAACAAGACTGAATGTGCTACGGCTTAACACAATGCCAGCTATTGATCCAAAATGGTTCGAAGATATTGAGCGGCTCAAACAAATGGATAGCACGTCTCTTCGAAAACTTGGGCGTATTCCTTATCCCCTGATTCGAAAAAAAGGTGAGAATGCCTTTACACGCATTTCTTGGGATGGTGCATTAGATCAAATCGCCGCTAAAATCAAATCGATTGATAAACGTCAGCTTGCTTTCTATTTAACGGCTAGAGGGATTACGAATGAAGTGTACTATACTGCGGCGAAAGCTGCGCGATTTATTGGAACAAATCATATCGATAATGCTTCTCGTATTTGCCATTCACCAAGCAAAACCGCTCTTAAACGATCCCTTGGTATAGGTGCATCCAGCTGTAATTACAGTGATTGGATTGGAACAGATGTCTTGATATTTTGGGGCTCTGTTGCAGCAAACAACCAGCCGGTTTCGACTAAATATATGTACGCCGCTAAAAAGAAAGGAACCAAGATCATTGTCATCAATCCATATAAAGAACCTGCAATGGAAAAATATTGGGTCCCTTCTATTCCAGAAAGTGCTTTATTCGGCACAAAAATAGCGGATGATTTTTATCAAGTCAATATAGGCGGCGATATTGCGTTTATGAATGGTGTGATCAAACATTGGTTTGATATGGAAGATCAAGCGCCTCATTCCGCTCTTGACCATGAATTTATCCAAGCGCATACAACCGGCATAAAAGATGTAAAGCAGCATGTCACTCAGTTAAAATGGTCGGATCTCGAAGCATCGTCAGGCTTATCTAAAGAAAGAATGAAGGAATTCGCTGTACTTCTTTCCAATGCCAATTCAGGCGTGTTTATTTGGAGTATGGGTCTCACTCAGCATCGTTTTGCAACTGATAATATATCACAAGTCGCAAACCTTGCCATGTTACGCGGGTTTATTGGCAGAAAACATTGTGGCGTTATGCCTATTCGTGGCCATAGCGGTGTCCAAGGTTCAGGCGAAATGGGTGCCGATCCATTCGTATTGCCCGGCAGTGATTTTGATGAAGAGAATATTAAAAGAATCGAGAAGATATGGGGATTTGATATTCCAAAATGGCATGGTGACACGATTGGGCAATCATTTGAAAAAATGGCTCTTCCAAAAGAACACCCGCAAAAGCTGAAGATGCTGTTTACTAGCGGTGGAAACTTTTTAGAAACCATGCCAAATCCTGAAGCGATTGAAAAAGCACTATCCGAGCTTGAACTCCGTGTCCATCAAGATATTATTTTGAACACCTCTACACTGGTAGAAGCAGAAGAGACTGTGATTGTTCTGCCTGCAATGACAAGATATGAACAGCCAGGCGGTGGTACATCAACCAGTACGGAACGCATGGTGTATTTCAGTCCGGAAATTGAAGGACCTCGCATTGAAGAAGCCAGAGCTGAGTGGGACATTTATATTGACCTAGCCAAAAGAGTTCGCCCAGAAGACGCGGAGCTGATTCATTTTGACCATGCTGAAGACATTCGTCGTGAGATTGCCATTGCAAATCGGAACTATGATGGGATCCAGCATTTGCGTCATAAAGGGGATGTCTTTCAATGGGGAGGCGCATGGCTTTGCGAAGATGGGGTGTGTCCAACACCGGATGGAAAAGGACACCTGCTCCCAGCACAGCTGCCTCAATATCGAAAAACTGAGGGGCATTTCAATATCACGACAAGACGAGGCAAGCAATTCAATTCTATGATCTACAGTGAAAAGGATGCCTTTAATGGCGGAAAGCGGCATTCTATCTTGATGAATGAAGAAGATGCGAAAGAGCTTTACGTCCAAGAAGGCGATCCCATTGTCCTTTTTAATCAATATGGATCCTATCAAGGGGCTGCTCAATTCGGAGATCTGAAACGTGGAAATATCGCAGTTTATTGGCCCGAAGGGAACGTGCTAATACCAAAAGGAGTTTACGAAAGCTATTCCCAGATTCCAGAATACAATACCACTGCGATATTAGAAAAAGCCGAAACCTTTCATGCAAGAAAAGATCAGCACTACGTAGAGAAACGGATTGATGAATTAGAAACGACTTTAAATTGATCCTTTATGAAAAAACAGCTGGGGATTTCTCCCCAGCTGTCTATTCACATCCTATTGACCAAAAGAGTTCGCTTCTTTTTGAAGAATATGATTCAATTCTTCTGCATTTGCTGCTGGTTGATATTGTCCACCACCAGCTTTGGCAACAGATTTTAGACTTTTTGCTTCTTTTTCATTTACATCGAAGCCAATGATATTGACGATTGTGTCAATACCTTCTTCATGTAATTGCTTCGCTGCTTGTGATGGGCTTCCGCCACATGTTTCCTCACCATCGCTGACAACATATACAATATTTTTTCCTTCAGCTTGGTGATCTTCAAAATCTTGTTTCGTATCAGTTAATGCTTTGGCAAGTGGTGTCCAGCCTGTAGGACCATACACATCCAGCGCTTGTTGAAAGAATGCTTGTTCATATGTGCCAAATCCATAAACTGCTTCAGAACTTGCACAAGAAACGGCTTTTCCTGCATTTTTATTCGTTCCTTCATGCCCAAAAACACGAAGCAAGACTTGCGTATCTTCTGATAAAATACTGGCGAAACTTTGGATCGAGCGTTTGGCGATATCGATTTTCTTTTCGCCTTCAACCGATTGTGCCATGCTTCCACTTAAATCAAGTAAAATCACCACATGAGCAGGTTCCTTTTTCGTTACAGCATGAGCTGGTGAAGAAAGAAGCAGAACAAGACTCGCTAAAATGGTTAATATAATATTTCTTTTCATTAAAAAATCTCCTTTTTTTTCATTTGTACAGAAAAAGAGAAACGAAAGCATAATCAATCGTTTCCCTTTTCTTCAGCAAGTTATTCGTGTAGTTTTAATGATTCTGCTGTAAGGATAGAACCCATTTCTTTCCCAGTGCTTGCTTGGTAATAATGGCCTTTACCAGCTTTAGCTACTTGCTTCAATTGACCTTCATAGCCATCGTTAAAGTCTAATCCAATCACATTGACTACAGTAGATCCCTTTGAGTTATGAAGCTCTTTCGCTACTTTCACTGGATCTCCACCACAAGTTTCTTCACCATCAGTAATTAAGTACACAATGTGTTTTGTTCCCTTATGAAGCTGCTTATCCGCTTGCTTTGCACTTTCAAGAGCACGTGCAATCGGTGTCCAGCCATTTGGTCCAAGACCGTTTAGAGAGTTTTCAAAACTATCTTTTTCATAAGGCTGAACGCCATAAACGCCTCTAATGACTTCACATGATTGAGCTTTACCTGAGTTTTTGTTGTTTCCTTCTGACCCAAACAAGCTCATACGGATTTTAGCATCTTTCGGAAGGGACTGAGCAAATTTAAATACCTCTTGTTTTGCTAAATCAAATTTGCGCTCTCCATCCACTTTTCTTGCCATACTTCCACTTGCATCAAGTAAGATGGTCACTCTTACATCTTTCTTATGTTTTTTGGCTGATGCTGCTTCTGCAAATACTGGTGAAGAGATTGACATTGATAATGTCAATACAGCTAAGGTTACGAGTGTAAATACTTTTTTCAACATGCTTTTCCTTCCTCCTTATGTATTTGATTGAAACATCTTAATCGTAAAATATTCTGTCTTGGAATGGTATAGGACTCGATCCCTTTTTCTCTTTCATCAAAATCACTAAAATTCTGTCAGATGTCTAGATATTTTCACCTAATGACTCTTTTGTCACCCTCGTTTTCTCATTCTTTCGAGGGGCTTTGTATCGGCCATCGGTTCTTGTCGGGACGTAAATGTTTAAGATTTCCTGAGGTGCGCCTTAAGTCGCAATTTGTCACATTCTGTTCAAACCTCTTCACACATAAAAAAAGATGCCCCCATTTTGAGGCACCTTTGCTTTTATTTCTTAGCCATATATGTGTTCAGAAAGCGATCAGCTGATTCAATTTTTATCCCTTGATAATAATGTTTCACGATCGCCTCTACTTTTTTGCCTGACTGTGCCATATAATGTGCACCATACTGACTCATGCCCACACCATGGCCATACCCTTTTGTCGTAATCACGATTTGCTGACCCTTTCGTTCCCATGTAAAGTCCGCAGAGTGCAGTCCTAGTGATTCGCGAATGTCTCTGCCCGTCAATGTTTTTCCATTAATAACGGCTTTGGCTACTTGATTGCCTGGCGTTCGTTCTACAATTTCTCCCACCTGCTGCTGGCCAAGGGTCACACCCAGTTTTTGCTGAAATTCGCTCACTGTGATGGTTTTCTTGTTTTGGAATTTGGGTGATTTTTCGTCCCATTTGCTTGAGACGCTTTTCAAATAAGGGATTTCATTTTTCCAATAAGCTTCTGCATTTTCGGTTTTCCCATTACTTGTTGAAAAGAAGGAAGCATCAATTGGTTTTTCCTCATACGTCAGTACTTTCCCTTGTGTACTGGCGACAGCTTCTGTGATCTTTTTTAATTTCCAATTGTACGCTTTTCCCCAAATTTTCTTCAATTCCTGTTTATTTTTGTATACTTGGAACATTTGTGTGTCATCTACAAGAGAGCCCTGTGGGGATTTGACGGTTTTATCAATGATCATTTGTCTGACGATATACGTTCTAGCGGCGAGTGCCTGTGCCTTGAGCGCCTCTATTTCAAAATCGGCTGGCATTTCAGAAGCGACGACACCGATCACATACTCTTCTAAGGGGATGTTTTCTACCTGCTGATGTGCTGAACGGTAGACGGGAATGGAGACGGGTGATTGCTTCAATTTGACTGAACCTTTCACTTCTTTTTTAACTGATGGTTCTGCTGCTACGTGTTGGCTGGCCGCTGGTTTTCCTTGGAACGTCGGCAACACGAGTAAGGTTGGAATCATTAAAATGATGATGCAAATTCCTGCGATTGTCCATATCATTGGTTTCATATTGGCTGCCCCCATTTGTCATTGAATCTCTTTTATCCTATGGACAAGGACAAGCTAATATGACAGCTTCTTTCATTCATTGGACAAGTCTTTTGCTGATATGTTTGTGCTCTTCATCATTTGATTTACTGTTCGTCTTTATGAATAAAATTTAAAATGATTGGATACACTAATGATAAGCTTTTGAAAATGAATCCAGTCTATGATTCTAAAAAAAATCAGCATGCCCAAATGGACACACTGATTTCTTTTATGATTATGCGTTCAGATCTGATACAACTTGTTCTTGTGTCACATCTGCTGATTCATCATTTACTCTTTCAATGTCTGCACCGATTGCTGCTAGTTTTTGGTGGAAGTTCACATATCCACGATCAATATGCTTCAATTCAGTGACACGTGTATGACCTTCTGCCACTAATCCAGCAAGTACAAGTGCTGCTCCTGCTCTTAAATCAGTCGCTGCAACTTCAGCACCTTGAAGTTGAACAGGTCCATTGATAATCACAGAGCGACCCTCAATTTTAATATCGCCATTCATGCGGCGGAATTCTTCAGCATGCATAAAACGATTTTCAAACACAGTTTCTGTGATCATGCTTGTTCCGTTCGCACGAAGCAATAGCGCCATCATCTGAGATTGCATATCCGTCGGGAACCCAGGATGCGGCATTGTTTTTAGATCGATTGGCTTGAGCTCAGATGGTCCAATGACTCTTAAACCTTCTTCTTCTTCAATGATCTGAATACCCATTTCTTCCATTTTTGCCACAAGTGAAGTCATGTGCTCAGGCACAGCGCCTTTTACAAGAACATTTCCTTCAGTAATAGCTGCTGCCACCATAAACGTACCAGCTTCAATTCGGTCAGGGAGGATGTTGTGTTTTGCACCTTGAAGTGTTTCTACACCTTCGATTTTGATTGTACCAGTTCCAGCCCCGCGAACCTTACCGCCCATGGCATTGATGTAGTTTGCCAAATCAACAATTTCAGGTTCTTTTGCTACGTTTTCTAAAATCGTCGTTCCTTCAGCCAATGCTGCTGCCATGATGATGTTTTCAGTTGCCCCTACACTTGGGAAATCCAAATAGATTTTTGCACCTTTTAAACGGCCATTTACTTCAGCCTCGATGAAACCATTACCTACTTGAATTTTAGCTCCCATTGCTTCAAAGCCTTTTAAATGCTGATCAATTGGTCTTGAACCAATCGCACAGCCACCAGGTAATGCAACTCTTGCATGACCTGTTCTAGCTAAAAGTGGTCCCATGACGAGCACAGATGCTCTCATTTTACGGACGTACTCAAACGGAGCCTCAGTTTCTAGTGCATGAGATGCATCCACTGATACTTCGTTATTTTCAAAATGTACTTCTGCTCCTAAATGACGTAACACTTCATTGATTGTATATACATCGGAGAGCGTAGGTACATCACAAATTACGCTTTTTTCTGTACTTGCTAACAAAGATGCAGCGATAACTGGTAAAACGGCATTTTTTGCGCCTTCTACTTTAACTGTGCCGTTTAACTTTTGACCGCCGCGGACGATGATTTTTTCCAAGGTCTTCCCCTCCGCGTCCCAAATTCTCTATATTAATATTCAGTCGTTACGATTGGTGTGCCAACCGTAATCGTATGATTTTCGTTCATTTCCGAACTTCTGATGGCAATTTGAACATTCATTTTATCATTTGAAGTCATAATGAACTGTTCCCACTTCTCTGTGTAAGCGGAAAGCGACACAAAATTAGACTCAACGAGATACTCAACTGGTTTTGCTTGAAATTCTTTTGCTATCATTTCAGCTTTTTTTTGCAAAACAACATCCATCATACCATTTACATGACCATCGAGACAAGTAAAAATCACAAATTTTTCTTGTAATATGCTTTTTGCATGACGTACGAACTGATCATATGTATGCTCCCAGGTATTCAGTGGGCGAGCACCTTTTTGCTCATATAATAAATACGACTTTTGGTTTGATTTTGTGTCGGTCTTCACGAGTAAAATTTTCGATAATGTATCATTTTTTTCATCTTTGTAAATTCCTGTGACTTTGGTGACATGTTTCTCTTTTTTTTCGGTCCACTCATACTGTCGTAGTTCGTCTTTCAAACGTTTCACTTTTTTTGAAAATTGTTCGGATGAAATGTCTACATTTGTTTTGGCATGAAGCGTCCATCCACTTACTTCGATTTGCTGGTTTTTCATACCTTCTGCTATTTGGGCGAGCGTGGATGTTTCTTCCGCCCGGACACCTTGAATCATCAGAACAAAAAAAAGAATAAATGCAAATAATGGCCAACCTTTTAAATACTTTCTCACTTGTCATTCCCCCTTGCTACAAGTGTTGCCGCAAGGAGGTCAATGCATACGTGGAAAAGTCATCAAAGGCCATACTTTTGACACTTCTTTTTACGTTCCCGCAGAAGGCAGTGACCAAACCTTTTATGTTAAAACATATAAGGGATTTGTCTGGAGAAATTTAAATAATCAAGGAAGAAATTGCTGACTGCCGATGCAATAGCAATCGTGAGTAGCATCATGAGCAATCTAGCTTGAATAATTTTTCCTTTTTTAATCAGTGGATCGATATTCACCGCAAGCAATGCCCACCACGTAATGGCGATAAAAAATAGGTGGATCACAATACTGACAATTGCTTGTTGTCCTACGTCTTCCATACACTTGAATCCTCCTTTTATTGATTTCTGTAAAGGAAAACTCCCTTTCATTATATCCTCCAAAATCGGAAAGATGAATCATTTGGAAAAAAGAGCTACATTTAGAGTGAATCCCCTCTTATTCTGATGCAAAGGAGATGATATACTGCGTGTGGAAGGAGCTGATCATATTTGAAAGATTCTTTTCCTGACTTTGTTGATTTGTACGGAGAACTGGTTCCCTCATTTGAACATGAATGGGAAGCCATTGCTTTCTACTTTGATTATAGACAGACACAGATAGAAGAATTAGCACAATTGTGTCATTTTCATAACATTTCTTTGGATTACTCAGAGGAAAGCCTTTATCAGTTAGAGTCATTATACTTCGATGCATTCCGTCAGCAGCTCTTTGCTGAGTGGAAAATGCCTATTGATGCATTGGAAGCGATGTTGAGTGTGTACATGGGAGAGGTTGTCATCAAGCATCATTCAGATGCTGATTGGGTCGTGCGGCCTTATATGGACTCTTCTCATCAATATACCCTTGGCTTACGCCGAAACAATAAAACGTGGCATAGTACGCATTTTTGCGAGCATTTATATCTTGAAAAGCAAGCATCTCATCCATATGTATCGATGTATCAGTCTCTCATGTAATCCTTAAAAAAATCCTTCTTATCGCAATGATAAGAAGGATTTTCTGTTTTATTTCCCTGCTACATTTAAACGGTTTAATGCCCGTTTTAATGCGAGTTCCGCCCTGCGTACATCACTTTCATTCGGGTGGTTCAAATGCTCTTCAGCACGCTGTTTCGCTGACTTTGCACGATCTACATCAACTTTGTCTGATGTTTCAGCAGCCTGAGCAAGAATGGTTACTTTTTCGGGGCGAACTTCAACAAATCCACCGCTTACTGCAACCAATTCAGTTGATCCACTATGTTTTAAGCGAACTGCACCGATTTTTAGCGGAGCAACCATCGGAACGTGGCCAGCTAAAATCCCAAGCTCACCGCTTTCTGCTCTTACACTGACCATTTCCACATCCGCTTCATACACTGGGCCGTCGGGAGTAACGATATTGACTTGAACGGTCTTCATGCTTTTACCCTCCTAAGGACCAGATTAGGCCTCTACACCCATCTCTTTGGCTTTTTCAACCACTTCTTCAATGCGGCCGACTAAGCGGAATGCATCTTCTGGAAGGTGATCGTATTTACCAGATAAGATTTCCTTGAAGCCTTTAACAGTTTCTTGCAATGGCACATAAGAACCTTTTTGGCCAGTGAACTGTTCTGCTACGTGGAAGTTTTGAGATAGGAAGAATTGAACACGACGAGCTCTGTGTACCACAAGCTTATCGTCCTCAGATAATTCATCCATACCTAAAATGGCAATGATATCTTGCAATTCTTTATAACGCTGCAATGTTTGCTGAACTTCACGCGCAATGGCATAATGCTCTTCGCCAACAATCTCAGGTGCAAGGGCACGAGATGTTGAAGCAAGTGGATCTACCGCTGGGTAAATCCCCATCTCTGTCAGCTTACGCTCAAGGTTTGTCGTTGCATCAAGGTGAGCGAACGTTGTAGCTGGAGCTGGATCTGTATAGTCATCCGCAGGTACATAGATCGCTTGAATCGATGTAACCGATCCTACGTTTGTAGACGTGATACGCTCTTGAAGCTGACCCATTTCTGTTGCAAGGGTTGGCTGATAACCTACCGCTGAAGGCATACGTCCAAGAAGGGCTGATACTTCAGAACCTGCTTGTGTAAAACGATAGATGTTATCGATGAAGAACAATACGTCTTGACCTTGTTCATCACGGAAATGCTCTGCCATTGTCAAACCAGTTAGAGCTACACGCATACGTGCACCTGGTGGCTCGTTCATTTGGCCGAAGACCATCGCTGTTTTTTCGATAACGCCAGAATCTTTCATTTCGTAGTAAAGGTCATTTCCTTCACGTGTACGCTCTCCAACACCAGCGAATACAGAAATACCGCCGTGTTCTTGTGCGATGTTGTTGATCAATTCTTGAATCAGAACGGTTTTACCAACACCGGCTCCACCGAATAGACCGATCTTTCCACCTTTGATGTAAGGAGCAAGAAGGTCAACAACTTTAATACCTGTTTCAAGAATTTCAACTTCTGTAGAAAGTTGATCAAAAGAAGGCGCTTGTCTGTGGATTGGGTCTCTTTGCGCTTCCACACCAAGTGGCTCATCTAAGTCAATGTTATCTCCCAGTACGTTGAATACACGTCCAAGTGTTACGTTACCAACTGGTACTGAAATTGGTTTTCCAAGGTCTACAGCTTCCATACCGCGCTTCACACCGTCTGTTGATGCCATTGCGATGGTTCTCACTGTATCATCACCTAAATGTAGTGCTACTTCTAAAGTTAAGTCGATATCAACTTCACTTTCGCTTTCCGCTTTATGCGAAACTTTGATCGCATTATAAATCTCAGGCAAGTGACCGTCTTCAAAACGAACGTCTACGACTGGTCCCATGATCTGACTGATGCGTCCTGTTTTCATTGCATTCCCTCCTGACAATTATTTCTATTCTAAGGCAGCTGCTCCGCCGACAATTTCTGTAATCTCTTGTGTAATCGCTGCTTGACGAGCACGGTTGTAAGAGAGTGTCAGGCTGTCGATCAATTCTTTTGCGTTGTCTGTTGCACTCTTCATTGCTGTCATCCTTGCAGCATGTTCACTTGCTTTGCTGTCAAGAAGCGCACCGAAAATCAAACTCTCTGCATATTGAGGAAGGAGAACTTCAAGAATTTCTTCTTCAGAAGGCTCAAACTCATAAGATGCGGAACGTTTATTTTGTGTCGCTGCGGCCGAAAGGTCCGTTAGCGGCAATAATTTTTTCTCTGTTACTTCTTGTGAAATGGCACTGACGAAATGGTTATAGAACATGTAAAGCTCATCAAACGCTTCATCAGAGAACATTTGCACTGTACTGCTTGCTAATTCTTTAATATCAGCAAACGCTACTTCGTCTCCAAGCCCTGTTACTTCAGAAATAACTGGAATACCACGCTTTTTGAAGAAATCGCGTCCGATTTTACCAATCACAATCACCGCATATTCATCAGCAGATTGATGACGAGATTGAATGGCTTGGTAAGCGGCACGTAAAATCGAGCTGTTAAAAGGTCCTGCAAGTCCTCGATCAGATGTAATGACGAGATACCCTGTTTTCTTAACAGGTCTTGAAAGAAGCATTGGGTGCTTAGCACTTGTTCCAGTTGCGATTGCCGCAACGACTTCTTGGATTTTCTCCATGTAAGGAACAAAGGACTTCGCATTATTTTCAGCACGATTCAGTTTCGCAGCTGATACCATTTGCATCGCTTTTGTGATCTGACTCGATTTTTTTGTTGACGTGATCCTTGACTTAATATCGCGTAATGAGGCCAAAGATTTCACCACCTTTTTTCAGGAATCCGTGTTCATTTACGTGAAAAGAGAGAAAAAGAGAATCTTTTTCTCTCGGAAAGATTACTAATTAGTTGCTTGGTGCAAACGTACGTTTAAAGCCTTCGATCGCTGTTTTCCACTCTTCATCAGCAGGCATGTTTCCTGTTTGAGAGATTGTGTCAAACAAGTCTTTATGGTTTTCTTCAATGTACATGAATAACTCAGCTTCAAAGCGTTTGACATCAGCAATCGCTACATCATCTAAGTATCCTCTTGTCAGTGCATAAAGAATCGCTACTTGTTTTTCAACTTTCAGCGGTTTGTTCAAGTCTTGTTTTAAGACTTCAACTGTTCTAGCACCACGGTTTAATTTGGCTTGAGTCGCTTGGTCTAGATCAGATCCAAACTGAGCGAATGCTTCAAGCTCACGATAAGAAGCAAGATCCAGACGAAGTGTACCTGCTACCTTTTTCATCGCTTTGATTTGTGCAGAACCACCTACACGAGATACAGACAATCCTGCGTTTACCGCTGGACGTACGCCTGAGAAGAAGAGATCAGATTGTAAGAAGATCTGTCCATCTGTGATTGAGATAACGTTTGTTGGGATATATGCAGAGATATCACCAGCTTGCGTTTCTACGAAAGGCAATGCTGTGATAGAACCGCCACCCTTTTCATCACTAAGCTTCGCTGCTCGCTCTAATAAACGAGAGTGAAGGTAGAAAACATCACCTGGGAATGCTTCACGGCCTGGAGGACGACGAAGCAATAATGAAAGCTCACGGTAAGCTGCCGCTTGTTTAGAAAGGTCATCATACACAACAAGCACATGCTTGCCGTTATACATGAATTCCTCACCCATCGTTACACCTGCATAAGGAGCAAGGTAAAGAAGTGGAGCTGGCTGTGATGCAGATGCTGTGACAACGATTGTGTAGTCAAGCGCACCATGCTTACGAAGTGTTTCAACAACACCACGAACAGTTGATTCTTTTTGTCCAATCGCTACATAGATACAGATCATGTCTTGATCTTTTTGGTTAAGAATCGTATCAATTGCAACAGATGTTTTACCTGTTTGACGGTCCCCAATGATCAATTCACGCTGTCCGCGTCCGATTGGAATCAAGGCATCAATTGCTTTAATTCCCGTTTGAAGTGGCTCATGTACCGATTTACGATCCATAACGCCTGGTGCTTCACTTTCGATTGGACGTGTTTTGCTTGTTAAAATTGGACCTAGTCCATCAACAGGCTGACCAAGTGGGTTCACAATACGTCCGATTAACTCTTCCCCTACTGGAACCTCCATGATACGACCTGTACGTTTTACGTCGTCACCTTCACGGATATCTTTGTAAGGTCCTAAGATTACGATACCTACGTTAGACTCCTCAAGGTTTTGAGCCATACCCATTACACCGTTAGAGAACTCAACAAGCTCTCCTGCCATAATGTTGTCAAGGCCATGTACACGCGCGATACCGTCCCCTACTTGAATGACTGTACCGACATCTTTTACTTCAATTTCAGATTGATAGTTTTGGATTTGCTGCTTTATCAGCGCGCTAATCTCTTCAGCTTTGATACTCACTAAGGTTTCACCCCTTCTAACGATTTTCGCCTGCAAGCTGACGTTCAATGCGGGAAAGCTTTCCGCTGACACTGCCGTCATAAATGCGGTTTCCGATACGGATTTTCACTCCGCCTATTAGATCCTTGTCAATCACATTTTCAACACGCAGTGATGTGACTCCGGCTTTTTTGGCAAATACTTCAGATAAAGATTGAATTTCAGCTCCGCTGAGCGGTTTAACTGAATACACGATCGCATCGTCTATTTGTTTCGTACGGTTTGCAAGCTTCACAAACTCAGACGTCATTTCAGGAAAAATATTCGTGCGTCCGCGGTCAATCAATAAATACATTGTGTGCAAAACATATGTTGAAACACCTTTGAAAGCTTCTGCAATCAGATGTTTCTTTTTGTCTGCTGTAATCTTCGGATGAACAAGAAAGTCATTTAATTCTTGGTCAGCCTTCAGAACTTTTTTGATCTCATTCAGCTCTTTTTCAGTTTCGTCTACTGCCGAAGAAGCAAGAACGATGTCAAAAAGAGCAGAAGCGTAACGCTTAGAGACAATAGTCACGCTCATCGGCTTTCGCCTGCCTCTTTAAGATACTCTTGGATCAATTTCTCTTGTGCTTGCTCATCAAGTTCTTTTTCAATCACTTTAGAAGCAATTAATACAGAAAGTGATGCAACCTGCTCGCGCAGTGCAGCCACAGCTTGTTCTTTTTCTTTCACGATTTCAGTTCTAGCAGACTCTTTCAAGCGCTCTGATTCTTGACGCGCTGCTTGAATGATATCTTCTTTTTGTTTCTCACCAATCTTTTTCGCATTTTCGATGAGTGTATGTGATTCTTCGCGTGCTTCTTTCAATAAAGCACGTTGTTCTTCAAGAAGCTTTTCAGCTTGAACGTGCTTTTCTTCAGCACTTGAAATTTCATTTCCTATATAATCTTCACGCTGTTTCATAATCCCTAATAAAGGCTTAAGCGCAAATTTCTTTAAAAGTGCAAGCAGGATGAGCATAGCGATCAGCTGGAATATGATATCTCCGGTGTTTAGACCTGCTCCTAAAACTACTGGTAACTGAGACATTTAGTACGGCAACTCCCTTCTTTAAATAATATGTTAAGAAACAAAACATAAAGGAATGGCGAAGTTTCGAACTAATCTGATCTTCGCCATTAAAATTCATATTAGAACGCTTCTCACATATTAACCAAAGAATGCCAAGAATGCGATAACGACAGCGATAATTGGAAGTGCCTCAACTAAAGCTACCCCGATGAACATAAGTGTTCTTAGTTCTCTACCAGCTTCTGGCTGACGAGCGATTCCTTCAACTGTTTTAGATACGATTAGACCGTTACCAATACCTGCTCCTAGTGCTCCTAAACCGATTGCAATTGCTGCTGCTATTAAATTCATTAAAAAGCTCCTCCTTTAAAATAACGTCCTTTTTGGACTCTCAATTTTTTAGTGTTCGTCGCTGACTTTATGGGAGATATACACCATTGTCAGCATGGTGAAGATAAATGCCTGGATGGTTCCGACAAACAAACTGAATGCCTGCCATACAATCATCGGCACGATGGCACCTAATGTACCAATGATACCTAGTGCAAGGTTTTGCGAATAGAAATTGGTCGCAAGTCCTGCAAGTAAACCAAGAAGAATCTCTCCAGCGAAAATATTTCCATAAAGACGCAAACCAAGTGTTAACGTGTTTGCAAATTCTTCAATAATTTTCAGCGGTACTAAAAGTGGGATTGGTCTAAAGTAGTCTTTTGTATATTCCTTGACTCCTTTTGCTTTAACACCATAGTAGTGTGTCAATCCCATGACCATAACCGCAAGTGTCATTGTGATTGCAGGATCAGCAGTTGGTGATTTCCACCATAAGTTGTGATCGACCGTAATCGAGAATGGCAGTCCAAGCATGTTTGAAACAAATATGTACATGAGTAATGTAACGCCAAGCGCTAGAAATGGGGCTCCTGTTTTCATGTCCATCGAACTACCTATGATATTTCGAACAAAATCAACAATCCATTCCATGAAGTTCTGCGCCTTTGTCGGACGAATAGCCAGAACACGAGTAGTCAGCACCGCTATGAGAAGAACGATGATACTAGCAATCGTAATCATGAGAACATTGGATAAGTTGAACGTTAACCCTAAAAATTCTGTAGTTTTTGAACTGTGACCCAAAGAGTATTCACCTCTCTTCCATAGTAGAACGTTTAAGTTGAATGAAGGAATCTATCATAATGACAGGATATATTGTCATTAATCCTATAACAACACCTGCCAGATGAACTTCGTTAGGGTAACGCCAAGCAATCGCTACTGCGAGAATTGCGTTGGCCCACCTGGCTGTACTTCCCATTGAACGAATAGATTTTCCTTTTTTAACTGCTCGATCAAAAGCATGCATTCTCCGAATAAGCAGGAATAAATTAAAGAAAGCAAAAATTGTGCCGATAATGAAACCAAGAAACAGTGGTTTAAAACCAGGCATGGCATAGCCAAACACAAAAATTGCCAATAAATAGAACATATATTTACTCTGTCTGCGGAAAATGACGTTTGGATCGTTCATTCATCTGACTCCCGATGAAAAATATTGTAAAAAAAGGTAGTAAATGGTGATGAAAACTGCGTAGAAGGCGCTTATGAAAAGCCGTCCTGTTTGAAAAAAATCAATCACCCATCGGTCTAATTGTGCAATCAGACTTGAAATCTTTAGATCTATGGGATTCTGCTTCATTCGCTGATACAAACCCTGATTATTAAAGGGTTCACAATGAGGATTAGTAGAGTGCTATAGGCTATGAAAACCTTACCATAATACCCTCGTTTAGCATACAATAGCGTCTATGATGTGTCAATCCGTTGAAAGTTAAAAAACTTTTCTATAATGATAGAGCACACAAAATGTTCACAATTTCATCAAACTTTAGGAGAGATGTGACATTCAATGAAAAAAACAACCAATGTTCAGTATACATTGATTTTTCTAAGAACGGTATCAACCGTTTGTCATATATTTCAAAAAAGCCCACATGCACGTTTGCATGTGGGCTTTTCGTGAATCATTCTTATTTTGTTCCATACATACGGTCACCAGCATCACCAAGACCTGGGATGATGTAACCTTTTTCGTTTAACTTCTCATCTAATGCTGCAATGTAGATATCAACATCTGGATGATGTTTTTGCATTTCTTCTACACCTTCTGGCGCAGCAATCAGACACATGAAGCGGATGTTTTTCGCACCGCGTTTTTTCAAGCTGTTTAATGCTTCTACTGCTGATCCGCCCGTTGCAAGCATTGGGTCTACTACGATAAATTCACGCTCTTCCACATCAGATGGAAGCTTCACATAATATTCAACAGGCTTTAATGTCTTCGGATCACGGTATAAACCGACATGTCCCACTTTGGCAGCTGGAATGAGTTTCAAAATCCCGTCTACCATTCCAAGACCTGCTCTTAAAATCGGCACAACTCCGAGTTTTTTACCTGAGATCACGTTTGATTTAGCGACTTGTACAGGTGTTTCTACATCTACCTCTTCAAGTGGTAAGTCTCTTGTGATTTCAAATGCCATTAATGTTGCGACTTCATCCACTAGCTCTCTAAATTCTTTTGTTCCTGTATGAACGTCACGAATATATGTAAGTTTGTGCTGAATAAGCGGGTGATCAAATACATAAACCTTTGCCATTGCTTGCTACAACTCCTTTTCTGTCATCTTCCGGTGAACTTTGCACACTTCCTACAATTCTACATAAAAAGACATCATCTTTCAATATGATTCGCAAATCCTACAAAAAAAACCCACATGCCAAAAATAGGCAAATGGGTCTGCATTTTAATAATCTAATTCATGATATAGAGGGAAACGAGCTGTCAGATCAGATACACGCTTTTTCGCCTCTTCTAATTTCGCTTCATCTTCATGATGTTTCAGAGCAAGCGCAATGATGGAACCGACTTCTTTCATTGCTTCTTGATCGAAGCCGCGGCTTGTCACTGCTGCTGTACCTACACGTACACCACTTGTAACAAATGGTTTCTCTGGATCATAAGGAATCGCATTTTTGTTCACCGTGATACCAATTTCATCAAGAACGTTTTCTGCAATTTTTCCTGTAATGCCAAGAGAGCGCAAGTCGATGAGAACAAGATGGTTATCTGTTCCACCAGATACAAGCTGAATATCCTCAGATAAAAGTGTTTCAGCTAGTTGTTTTGCGTTATCGATCACGTTTTGTGCATATGTTTTGAAATCTCCGTTCAATACTTCACCGAAAGAAACAGCTTTTGCAGAGATAACATGCATCAGTGGTCCACCTTGAATACCAGGGAAGATCGATTTGTCGATCTTTTTACCAAACTCTTCACGACATAGAATCATTCCGCCGCGAGGTCCGCGTAAAGTTTTGTGAGTTGTCGTTGTCACAAAATCTGCGTAAGGAACTGGATTTGGATGAAGACCTGCTGCAACAAGACCCGCAATGTGAGCCATGTCGACCATAAAGTAAGCACCGACTTCATCAGCAATTTCACGGAACTTTTTGAAATCAATTTGACGTGGGTATGCACTTGCACCCGCAACGATTAGCTTCGGCTTATGCTCACGTGCTTTTTCAAGTACATCTTGATAGTCGATATGCTGTGTTTCTTTATCTACACCATATTCTACAAAGTTGTATTGTACACCACTAAAGTTTACAGGGCTTCCATGTGTTAAATGCCCGCCATGTGATAAGTTCATGCCTAGCACTGTATCGCCATGCTCAAGGATTGTAAAGTATACGGCCATATTCGCTTGAGCACCTGAGTGAGGCTGTACGTTCACATACTCAGCGCCAAAAATTTCTTTTGCGCGGTCACGTGCGATATCTTCTACAACGTCTACATGTTCACAGCCGCCATAGTAGCGTTTACCAGGGTAACCTTCTGCATATTTGTTTGTTAAGACAGAGCCCTGCGCTTCCATGACTGCTTCGCTTACGAAGTTTTCCGATGCAATTAATTCGATTTTGTCCTGCTGGCGTTTCCGCTCTAGTTGAATTGCTTTGAATACTTGTGCGTCTTGCTCAGGTAAATGTTTCATCAGCGAAATCCTCTCCAATCTATTTCCATTCGATGTTTTCACCATCTCATTGTACACGGTTTTTAAGTAAAATGTAAAAGTTTTTTTTGGAAAATCGACTTCTTTTTTATGAAAACCCGAATATTCAAGTGGTAAATCGTCTTCATCATTCAACATTATATTAGAAATATATCCGAACGATCATCTTGTATAAACGGCTCGTTCTCCGCCAATCAGCTTTGGACGAGTTTTTGCAAACGTCACATGTGCTTGTCCTAATTGATGACGGCTGAGACGGACCGGGACGGCTACCCGCTTTAAGTGCATGCCGATGAATGTATCACCGATATCAATACCTGCATGTGCTGAAATGGATTCAACCAGCACAGGGTGTTCCATTTGCTGATACGCATGAGCTGCCATAGAACCACCCGCCTTACGGACAGGTACTGCCGCTACAATTTCCAAGTTAAGCCGGTAAGCCACCTCTTCTTCCACAACGAGGGCACGATTCAAATGCTCGCAGCATTGGAAAGCCAATTCAATTCCTGTCTCGCGTCTCAGTTGATCCAGCTCTTGATAAATAGCTTCAGCAATTTGCTCACTTCCCGCTGTCCCAATGTGCTCGCCAGCCACTTCTGACGTACTGCAGCCAATCACTAAAATGTGGCCGGCTCGCAGTTCAACTGTTTGATGAAACTCTTTTAACATTTCAAGCCAATTTTGACCAATGTTCATGTTAAGCGCTCCTTACAGGTGCTTTTCTTCGTAATCAGCGATTTTACCAATCCGCACAGCATGACGTCCTGCAGTAAATTCTGTTATCAGCCAAATGTGAGCAATCTCTCTTGCCAATCCTGGTCCAATGACACGTTCTCCCATCGCAAGTACATTTGTATCATTATGTTCTCTCGTCGCCTTGGCGCTGAATGTATCATGCGCTAGTGCACAGCGGATGCCTTTCACTTTGTTTGCTGAAATGCTCATACCAATACCTGTCCCGCAAATTAAAATGCCGCGATCGACTTCTCCGTTTGCCACCATATTGGCAACAGGAAAAGCGTAGTCTGGGTAGTCTACAGAACCTGATCCACATTCACAACCCATATCAATGTATTCAATCTTTAATTCATCCATTAGTTGTTTGATTTCTTCACGAATATTCGTTCCGCCGTGATCGGATGCAATGGCTACTTTCATCGGGCAATTCCTCCTAAGGGTGAGTTGATCTGTCATGTCTTACATTCATTCTTTATTTACAGTTATATTTTAACCTCTGCCTAGTCATTTGCAAACAAAAGCAGAAAAACCGTTTGCGCAACGGTTTTACAGGTTGTCCATTTATGAGGATTTGTAATCCTGTTTAAGCTTTTTAGCAAGTTGATACAATAGCGTTTCTAGTTCATCTCGTGTCTCCTGATAAATGGAGAGACTCCCTCCAAATGGATCCGACACGTCACCTTCTGAGCCTGTCGCAAATTCTTTTAGAGTGAAGACCTTGTCTTTTACATGAGCATATTGCTCCACAATCAACTGCTTATGCTGAATCGTCATGGTGAAGACATAATCTGCTTCATGAAGAAGTTCTTCTGTTAGTTTAGACGATGAGTGATTAAGTGGAATGCTTTTCTCAAATAATGCTTCGACTGCTTGAGGAGAAGCCTTCCCTGCATCAGAGGCGAAGATGCCCGCTGATTTTACAGTGACCTGCAAGCCTTTTTCATCTGCAATTGAAGCAAAAAGGGCTTGAGCCATCGGACTTCTGCAAGTATTTCCCGTACAAACAAATAAGATATTCATCTTTCGACCTCCTTTTCTTCTATTATATAGCATTTCATTCTACATGTTATGTAAGGAGATTGGTTAGAGCGGAAATAATAATTTGATTCCAAAGGCTAGTAAAATGAATCCGCCAAGCGCTCCGCTATATGAACCTACCCATGACCGAACCTGTTTACCGAGTAATAATCCGAGCCATGTGAGCATCATACTAAAAAAACCGAACAACAAAATGGTCATCAGCACCTGAGAACCGTAAATCCCCAGGCTTAAGCCAACGGAAAAACTGTCTAAACTCACACTTGTTGCAAAAAGAACGAGACCGGCCCCAACAGGTGCGATAAATGGCTTATCTTCTTTGCGGATAGAAGCAATGATCATTTGCAGCCCCAGCACCAAAAGCAGCGCCCCGCCAATATAAGTTGCTAGGAGCCCAAGCCAGCCAGATAAAAGCTGACCTGTCAGCATGCCAAAAAGAGGCATAAACATATGAAATATCCCAATGACAAGTCCAATATAAATGATCTGGCGGAACCTCAGCTGAATCATCCCCATGCCGAGCCCAACCGAAAAGGCATCCATTCCAAGTGCAAAAGCCATGATACTGAGTGTCAGCAATTCGCCAGCTAGTTCGTTCATGTAAATCCCCCTTGGACACGCATTCTCCTTTAACCTATGTTTGTCCAAGAGAGGTTAGAACTATTTGAACGAAGAGAGGGTACGCCCTCCTGCCGCTTTTTGCAGACGGTTCATGATCGCAGATCCAACTCCCTGCTCTGAGAAGGCTTCTGAAATAATCAAGTCTACATCCGTTTCATCAAATTGTCTCAGCACACGATATAAGTTCGCCGCAACCGTTTCAGGCTTTTCTCTCCATCCACAGCTAAAAACAACATCTGCAGCAAACCATTCCTTCTTTTCTTCTGTCGTCAGCACACCTACTTTTAGCCCTTCAGCTCGGTACTTTTGAATGTGCAGCTGCATGTCTTCATCACTTCCATGAAATATATACATTTGTGCTTCAGGTGCATAATGTGTGTATTTCATTCCCGGCGATACAGGTGCCTCATCCTTTTTCGTCAGCCCTGGATCCATGTTGACCGTTCCTACGACCTCTTCTAACGCTTCTTTTGTAATACCGCCCGGCCTTAAGATCACTGGAATCTCGTCTATACAGGATACAACCGTTGACTCCACCCCAATACCTGTTGAACCACCATCGACAATGCCAGCAATTCTCCCATCAAGATCACTTGCGACATGATTCGCAAGTGTTGGCGACGGTTTTCCCGAACGATTGGCACTTGGTGCGGCAATCGGCAGACCAGCTGCTCGGATAAGTTCAAGCGCAACAGGATGATCAGGCATTCTTACGCCTACTGTAGATAAACCCGCTGTCACCTGCTTTGATAATGCGCCCGGCTTACAAGGTAGAACAATGGTGAGAGCGCCTGGCCAAAAGGCATCCATCAGCGCTGTTACTTTTTCATTTTCTATTTGCGCAAATTCATGAAGCTGTTGAACGTCCGCAATGTGAACAATCAACGGATTATCACTTGGGCGTCCTTTCGCTTCATAAATTTTCTTCACAGCCTCTGTCTCTTTTGCATTTGCCCCTAGTCCATACACCGTTTCTGTCGGAAAAGCGACCACTTCATTCTGCCGCAACAACAGAGCTGCTTGTTCAATTTGTGGATAGTATGTGGATAAATCCTTTTTTAAATCCACAGACCACCTTTTTGTATTTAACATCATACAAACTCCTTTTAAAAAAGATAAAACTGTTGATATATCTCAATTATCCTTTTGAAAGTATAAAAGATGATGCTAAATAAAACAAGCGTTGTCCACAATTTGTGGATAACGCTTGTTTAACAGTGGATAAGTATGTGTATAAGTCCGGTGTTTTGTGATTAACTAGCTGTTTTTTGCAGCACAACCGCCTGTTCTTTTCCCAATGACTCTTTTGCATGCGCAGATACCCACACACTTTCTGGGATTTCCTCTATAGGTGTAAAACCCATCAGCGCTAAAAAATCATGTGAGGAGGAGTGATTAGCTACCACATAAAAGGTGTCCACACCTTGTTTTTCCCCTAGCGTTTGAATACTTTGGAACAGAGAAACGATGTGCCCCTGACCAAGTTTATCTGATATCACAAGTGATCTTAGCAATCCTTCTTGTTCATTTAGTCGTTCAAGACCTAAACAGCCTGCGAGCTCACCGTCTGCATCTTCCATGACCACAAATGACGTACGCTCTGCAATCGTCACCCCGCTTTTCGCTTGGCCTTTTTCAAGAAAAGCATTAATGGCCGGGGCATCTTCTTCTGTCGCTATTCTTAATTGATAATACATGCTTTCACCTCTTTTTGTTCTCTTACTTCAACTCTATGAGGCAAAAACAGATTTAGACCTTTTTTAAGAGAAAAGACTAGAGACCCATTCAAACAGAAAGAATTTCACTTCACCCGTCTCTTCTTCTTTTACCACTTCATTGACAGATTCATTTGATGGCTCTGCAGCTACCTGCTCTTTATCATCTCCTTCTGGTGAGGCGATCGCTTCTCCGTTTGAAAAATCGATAAAGCAGAGAGGTGGGAATAACACACACCACCAATTGGCTCCGTCTCCTTCTCCTAACGTAATCAAAATGGCTTCATATTTCCCAGCAGGATAAACAATGTTGCCATAAAGCTTTGTTGGAAATGAGGCTTTTTGAAAACTGACCGATACGGGTTGATCAATGTGTTGTTCCTTTAATTTTGCTTTGGCGATACGATTGATGTCTGGAAGCTTTGAACGAATCACACGTCTAGCTTCTTCAATGGATGTGAGGTCTTTCACCCACTCCGTTATATTGGCATTGACCTCATCTCGAATACTTCTCTTCACATCTTGATCCGCCGACCGGTCACTATTGGCTAAAATACGTAAACGAATGGCTTCATCTGGAATCACAACAGGCTGATTGGCAGATGCAGCTGCCGTCTCTTCTTTTCCAAGGTTTACAAAAGCACCACATAATAATAGAAACATATAAAGACAAATCATCATTTTACTTTTGAACATGATGTGTTCCCCCCCACTTTTTCTCTTCGCTACAAACATTGTGTCCAGGAAACGCATCTCGTAAACAGCAAAAATGATTTTTTTAATAGATTATGAGGTCAGTCTCTTTATGAGGGGAACGAATCAACCTTTCTCCCGCATGCAAAAAGCCGTTCAACTTATGAACGGCTTTTTAGTGAGGATTGGTAATCGGAAGGGTACAATCTCCCATCCCAATCTCGGCTGATTTTTATTCCCGAATCTGTTTTGATAACTGTCATTGCGCCTTTTTTCTCAATTTCCTTTTTGACCTTTCCTTTATGGTCAATAAATTGAATGATCATTTCATAGTCAAATTCAATACTGTCATCGCTTTCATCTGAAGGTGTAAACGTAATTTTTTTCAGTTTAATTTGACAATCTTGATCTTTTGCTGCTTCTAATACACTTGGAAACATGCTGTCTTGTGTATATTCTTGATATTCATGCTCGGTTAAATAATCCTTTAACTTCTCCTTCATGTCAGATAGGTCATCCGTTCGATTCACTGTGTATTGTGCTTTTTTATAGTTTTCTCCAAATGCTGCTGCTTCTTTTTTAAAGCTCGGTTTACCACAAGCACTCACAATCAATAGTACACTGACGATGACCAACACCATCGCATACCTTCTGTTCACACCATTCGCTCCTTCAAAACAAATTTATGTAAAAAATCATGATCAGAATGTTCATTCTTCTATATATACGTTTCCCTTTTACCATAAGTTTCATCTTTACATAATAAAATAGTCCGACTTTATTCAGCCGGACTTCCGTTTTGAATGTGTGCGCAAACCGCTCGATCCTTTCCGTTGATGTCCTTGATGATATGAACATCAGCTGAAGGGAACGCCTGCAAAAGAAGCGCTTTTACATCTTGTGCTTGTGTATGTCCTATTTCAAAGACAACCACTGCTTGCTGATGAAGTACCTTGTGGAGATCACAGACGATACGCTCATAAAACCACAGGCCATTACGCCCATCTGTCAGCGCATTGACAGGTTCATGCTTTGTGACAACCTCTGATAAACCATCCATTTCTTCTGCCGCAATATAAGGCGGATTGGAAATAAACACATCGACTTTGATGCCTTGAGCCATAATCGGTTCAAGTAAATCCCCTTGGACAAAATGAACGTCTGCACCAAGCGCTTCTTGATTTCGCTTTGCGACTTCGAGTGCTTCATGTGAAATATCCGTCGCTGTCACAGAGACGGTTTCTTTTTCAAGAGCTAACGTAATCGCAATTGCACCGCTGCCTGTGCCGACATCAACTGCTTTGAGCGGCTGATCATCAGGAAAAACGCGATTCATCATATTCAATGCCGCCAGCACCACTTCCTCCGTTTCAGGACGAGGAATCAGAACATGTTTGTTTACCTCAAAAGGACGCCCATAAAAAAATTCAACACCCGTTAAATGCTGAACAGGCACTCCACGCTTGTGCTGCGCTACGAACTCGCTGAATTGTGAATCTTGCTCCTCTAGCAGTGGATCATGAAAACGAGCAAGAAGCTCACTTCTGCTCCATCCAAGCACATGCATCAACAATAACTCTGCTGCGTTTTGGTCTCTGCCCGCTTCCGTTAACAAAGAAGAAGCCCATTTAAGGGCTTCAAAGATCGTTCGCTCTTTATTTTGCATTTTGAAGTTTTCTTGCTTGGTCTTCCATAATTAATGCATCAATGACCTCGTCAAGTTTTCCTTCTAAAATTTGATCAAGCTTTTGAATCGTCAATCCGATACGGTGGTCCGTCACGCGGTTTTGCGGGAAATTGTACGTACGGATACGCTCTGAACGATCCCCTGTTCCAACAGCAGATTTACGGGTTTGATCATATTCAGCTTGTGCTTCACGCTGGAATTTATCATAAATTCTCGCACGCAAAACTTTCATCGCTTTTTCTTTGTTTTTGATTTGTGATTTCTCATCCTGACAGGAAACCACTACACCTGTTGGAAGGTGAGTTAAACGAACAGCAGACATTGTGGTATTGACACTTTGTCCCCCAGGTCCACTTGATGCGAATGTATCCACACGAATATCTTTTTCGTGGATATCGATTTCAACTTCCTCAGCCTCTGGTAATACAGCAACTGTCGCTGTTGATGTATGAATCCGTCCGCCTGATTCTGTTTCAGGAACACGCTGCACGCGGTGTGCACCGTTTTCAAACTTTAGTTTAGAATATGCACCTTTACCGCTAATCATAAAGATAATCTCTTTATAACCGCCCGTTCCAGTAACACTCGCTTCCATGACTTCCGTTTTCCAGCCTTGCATTTCAGCATAACGGCTGTACATACGGTACAGGTTTCCTGCAAAAAGCGCAGCCTCTTCTCCGCCCGCTGCACCACGAACCTCCACAATAACGTTCTTATCGTCATTCGGATCTTTCGGGATCAGCAAGATTTTCAGCTCGTCTTCTAAACGTTCTGTTTCCTCTGTGAGCTCTGAAATTTCTTCTTTGACCATATCGCGCATGTCGGCATCCAGCTTATCTTCAAGCATGGCTTTCGCATCACTTAGCTGATCGTATGCCGCACGATATTGTCTATATACCTCAACAGTTTCTTGAATATCAGATTGTTCCTTCGAGTATTCGCGAAGCTTCTTAGGGTCGTTCACCACTTCAGGGTCACTTAAATATTCATTTAGCTTTTCATAGCGTTCTTCGATTGATTTTAAACGGTCTAACATGGTCTTCACCTCTGTTTTGTGCGTAACAGTCTAATTATAGTATAGCGGGGTATGACAGTCAAAAAAATTTCCAAAACAATTGATTTTCTGCAATTTTTCACTAGAAAACACGATCTTTGGCGATTGGTTACTTGTTTTGTCTAATGCGAAGGAACAGGTGTCCACGAAAGAGAATGGTACTTATAAATGAAAAAAGGGAGGGCATTTGGTTTGAATACAAATGAGGTTGCAAAGGAAATTGGTGTATCTTCAAAAACTATTCAGCGCTGGGTCAAACAGCTGAACATCCCTGTCGCCCGGAATGAACTTGGACATTACGAATTTCATGATGACATTGTCCAGCTGCTCAAAGAGGTCAAACACCAAATGAACGAAGGTGTGATCCTCCATGACATTAGACTACCGATCCATGAAGAAACCGCCCAGCAATTATCACCTACTGTAGAAACTTCTGACTCATCAAAACGGATAGAAGCCTTAGAAGAACAAGTGAAACAGCTCCTTCAGCAGCAAACACACGTCAGTCATATTGAAGCCCGTTTTCAAGAAATGGAACGGAAACTCGCTAAGAAAGCAGATGAAGGTGTTTCCTACCAGCTCCTCCAGCACAGAAGAGAAATTGAAGAATTAACTGCAAAATTAGAATGCCTCACAGCCACATTGACCAAACCACCAAAAGAAGAAGAAAAGGAGAAGGCACACCCTGAAATGAAAAAAAAGCGTGTGCTCTTCCCTTTGTTTCATTCATTTCGCTAAAAAAGGCTGCCTCGTTAGGCAGCCTTTCTACTATATTATACGGTAAGTGCAATAATGATCGGTAATGTAATGAGTGACATGATCGCACTGATCACAAATGCAGATGCTGTTTCTGCTTCCTGTTTCTCAAATCGAGTTGCAATCATGGCCGCAACAGCTGAACCTGGGAAGGCAACAAGTAATACAGCTTTTGTAATTTCATCCGCTGAAAGTCCCATAAGAATGGCGATAAAATACATAAGTAACGGTTGTACAGCTACTTTGAGCAATGCGATACTGAAAGCTGGTAAGCTCAGTTTAATTTTGCGGATACCGACTGTGACACCGACTGCAAAGAGCGCAACCCCTGATGTCACACTTCCAATTTCCTCTAGCATTTCATGTCCGATTTCAGGAAGTTTAAATCCTAAAAGAACAAGAATGATACTTGCTAACGGTGCAAGCGCAAGCGGCTCTGATAAACCGTGCAAAATCGCTTTCGTCGTCATTTTTAGGAAACTTTCGCCGTCTTTGGCTTTTCCTTTTGTTTTTTCACCGACAGTTGACACAATAATAGCAATTGGATCAAGCAATGCATTTACAACTATTCCGGTAATAGCAATCGGAATTGCAACTTCTTGGGCCCCAAATAAACTGCCCAAGACCGGAATCCCCATAAATGCAAAGGTCGGTTGTGCTGAGTTTAATGAGAAAACAGATGAATCTGTTAAATCATATTTAAAAGCAAATTTCGTAACTAAAAGGATAATGATATAAAAGCCTACGATTCCGAGAATCAATGCAACGAAAAATGGAATTTGACTATAGAATTTATCTTTTGGTGTTGACAGAATGCTGGCGATAAAGTGCGCTGGCAAAGCATACTTTGTAACAAGTGTACTTACACCTTTAGCAGATTTAGCGTCATAGCTGCCGAAGTTCCCTGCGAACCAACCCAGCGCGATAACGAAAAAAATCGGTGCTAGGAGGATCAAAATATTTAAAAAGTCCATCTTACTATTCCTCCTTGAATCCTTTACATGTTTCTTATTTTATAGCGGCATTGCTTACATTACCCGAAACAATGCCGCGTTACACATTTTATTATGCTCTTACAATTTTTTTATATTCAGGAATCCACATGGCATCTTTCACAGCTTGTTCAATGTTGTCAGGTGTTTTTCTAGCGACACCATCTTCAATTGCTGATTTTGCTACTTCAACAGCTACCTTGATTGATACTTCTTGCAATTTATCAATGCTTGGAAGCAGTCCAGCGCCTGGTTTTTCATGATCAACCATTTCAGCGATCGCATTTGCAGATGCAACGAACATGCCTTTTGTGATAATTTTTGATTCTGTTACGATCGAACCAAGACCAAGTCCAGGGAAAACGAACGCATTGTTTGATTGTCCGATTTCATGTTCAATTCCGTTATACTCAACATTTTCAAATGGGCTTCCAGTTGCAACAAGCGCACGGCCGTCTGTCCATTTAAATAAATCTTCTGGCACTGCTTCAGCAAGCGGTGTTGGGTTAGACATTGGCATGATCACTGGACGCTCTGTATGAGCTGCGATTTCTTTAATAATTTCTTCAGTGAATGCGCCGCCTTGACCCGATGTACCAATAAGAATGGTTGGTTTCACCCTGCGAACAGCTTCAGCAAATGAGATTTGTCCTTTTTCATCACGAGCCCAGCCTTCTACTTCATCAGAAGAACGAAGGTATGGTTTTTGGAAATCAAGCACTTCATCTTCAAACTGATCTGTTAGCAATCCTCTGTAGTCTAATGTCCAGAAGGCATTGTTTGCTTCTTCTTCACTTAGACCTTCAAGAACCATTGTGTCACGCATTTGATCGGCGATTCCAATTCCAGCTGATCCAGCTCCGAAAATCATCACACGGTGATCTTTCAGTTGAGTACCAGTTTTCTTGACAGCTGCAAGAACACCCGCTAAAGTAATGGCACCAGTACCTTGGATATCATCATTGAATGTTAAGATATTGTCGTTGTATTTTTTCATGATGTTACGCGCATTTTTGTTTCCAAGGTCTTCCCAGTGAAGCAATGCTTTCGGGAAGAATTTAAGTGCTGCTTTTACATACGCATCAATGAACTCTTCGTATTTTTCACCTTGTACACGTTTGTGGTGGTTCCCGATGTACAATGGATCATTCAATAATTTCTCATTGTTAGTTCCAACATCTAATACAACTGGAATGACGCGGCTTGGATCAATCCCTGCTGCAGCCGTGTAAACAGCTAATTTACCGATTGCGATGTTGATACCACCAACACCCCAGTCACCAATTCCAAGAATGCTCTCTGAGTCAGTTGCTACGATGAGGTCGATGTCGCCTGCTGTTGCATGTAAGTTTTCAAATGCTTTCTCAATGCCATCAATGTTGTCGATTGAAAGGTAGACACCATGAGGTCTTCTGTATTCATGGCTGTATTCTTGAATCGCTTCACCAACAGTAGGTGTGTAAACAACAGGAAGCATTTCACGAAGCTTGTCTGATATAAGCTTATAGAACAACACTTCGTTACGGTTTTGCAAATCACTTAAGTATACGTTTTGACGAAGACGATCTGGCTGTGCTAGAAATTGCTTGTACGCTCTCTCTGCTTGTTGTTCTAAAGTCAGAACAGTTGGAGGAAGTAAGCCTTCTAGTCCAAGCTCTTGTCTTTCTTCTTCAGAGAAAGCAACGCCTTTGTTCAACGTTGGAATCGATAATACATCTTTACCTGTCAAAGTGGTTTCGAGGTACCCTTCTTTTGTTTTCTTCACGTTGTTCATCAAAAACTACCCTCTTTCTAAAATATAAATAAAGTGAACTATTAATACAAAGAACGATCAAGGAGAAAAATCCTTAATCAAAAAAATTATGACAAGAAATCGAACTTTTCGTTTAAATGCTTTACACTACAGTTAGTCATTTTATGCCTGCTTATACCAAAACGCAAGCGTTGAAAATTAGATAATTTTTTCGTAGCGTTATTTAATTTATTTAAGTACAAATGATGGGTGTTCAGCCAAAATCTCGAAAAACGAAACACAGCGGCATTTGCTATTTTTTTAATTGTCAAGTGTTGTACCAACATCTAGTTTTGGTACTTCATGGTGATGTCTGCATCGTGCTTCGTATGATTCCTGCGCACCTACTAAAATAATGGGATCATCATAGGATGCGGGTTTACCGTCGATCAAGCGTTGTGTTCTACTCGCTGGGGAGCCGCATACCGAACAAACTGCTTGAAGTTTTGTTACAAGCTCTGCACATGCCATTAAATGCGGAACAACACCAAATGGCTCTCCTCTAAAGTCTTGATCAAGGCCTGCAACAATGACTCGGTAGCCTTTATCAGCCAATTGAGTGACAATGTCAATGATTGTCTCATCAAAAAATTGCACCTCATCAATGCCAATGACATCGGTTCGTTCTGATATGTGCGTTATTATGTCTTTTGGTGAGGCTACTGCAATCCCATCGACCGATGAACCGTTATGTGACACAACTGAGCTTGTGCTATACCGGTTATCAATCGCTGGTTTGAATATTTTTACTTCTTGTTTGGCAAAGGTGGCTCTTTTGGCTCTCCGAATCAATTCTTCCGACTTTCCAGAAAACATACTTCCGCAGATGACTTCAAGCCAACCGCTTTGTTTCATCACATACATAAGGTCTTCTCCCCCGTTTTAAAGTTCCATCAATCCACGTAAAAAAACAGGCAAGAACGGATTCCTGCCTGTTTATTGTATCTATTATTACTTAAGACCGTATTTTTTGTTAAAGCGGTCAACACGTCCATCAGCAGAAGCGAATTTTTGACGGCCTGTATAGAAAGGATGGCACTCAGAGCAAATCTCGATGCGTACCTCTTCTTTTACTGATCCAGTTTCAAACTCATTTCCACAAGCGCATTTGACTGTAGCTTTTTTGTAGTTAGGATGAATTCCTGTTTTCATCTACTGTCATCTCCTTCCGCCCTGAATCCAATTCGGAAACAGAGTTAATATCTCAGAATAAATTCTGAAACGCACATGATAAAATTATAACAGTGTGAGTCTATGATTGCAAATGTATTTTTTCAGGAAGCTATCTTCTTGATGCAGACATATTTGCTTGTTTCCACTCTTGCGTTAAAATATCGAAAAATTCTTGGTTTGTCTTTGTTTTTCTCATTTTGCGCATGAATTTCTCAGCAAAATCAGGTGTATCTGACATCGATTTTCTCATCGCCCATAGACGATCAAGATGCTCTTTTGGCACAAGCAATTCTTCTTTTCTTGTACCGGAACGACGAATGTCGATGGCTGGGAAAATTCTTCTTTCTGCAAGAGAACGATCTAAATGGAGCTCCATGTTCCCTGTTCCTTTAAACTCTTCATAAATCACATCATCCATACGTGATCCCGTATCAACAAGTGCAGTCGCTAAAATGGTCAAGCTTCCACCTTCTTCGATGTTACGAGCAGCACCAAAGAAACGTTTTGGGCGATGGAAAGCAGCTGGATCAATACCACCAGAAAGTGTACGGCCGCTTGGCGGGATGACCAGGTTGTATGCACGGGCAAGTCTTGTGATGCTGTCCATTAAGATGATGACATCTTTTTTATGTTCAACTAGACGCATCGCACGCTCTAATACAAGCTCTGCTACTTTAATGTGGTTTTCCGGTACTTCGTCAAAGGTTGAGCTAACGACATCACCTGCAACAGAACGTTCGATATCTGTTACTTCCTCTGGACGTTCGTCAATAAGAAGAACAATCAGTTCTGCCTCTGGATGATTTTCAGAAATGCTGTTGGCAATTTCTTTGAGTAAAATGGTCTTCCCTGCCTTAGGCGGCGCAACAATTAATCCACGCTGTCCAAAACCAACTGGTGCCATCATGTCCATAATTCTAGTAGACAGATGATTAGGCTGTGTTTCAAGAATCATTTGACGATCAGGGAATAGCGGTGTGAGAGCAGGAAAGTGAACACGTTCCTTTGCTGATTCTGGGTCGTCCCCATTTACCGCTTCTACATGAAGGAGGCCATAGTAGCGTTCATTCTCTTTTGGAGGTCGTACCTTTCCAGACACCTTATCACCATTTCTTAAATCAAAGCGTCTGATTTGTGAAGCAGAAATATAAATGTCTTCAGAGCTTGGGGAATAGTTAATTGGTCTTAAGAAACCAAATCCCTCTGACTGAATAATTTCTAGAACCCCTTCCATAAATAAGAGATCCTCTTGCTCAGCGTTTGCCTTTAAGATAGCAAAAATTAATTCTTTTTTTGTTAGTTTGCTGTAATAAGAGATTTTGTACTTTTTTGCTAACTCATACAGCTCTTTTAATTTCATATTTTCCAAAGATGAAATCGAAACATCTTTCAATATGGACACCACACTTTTCTAGTCAATGTATTTCATCACAAATGCATGACCATTGTATTTGATTAGCTTTTAATTCCATTTTTGTTGGAATGACCTTGCTCTCATGGTAACGCTCCCACTCGTTTTATCGTAAAGATAGGAACAATGTGAAATAGAGCTTTGTCAACATAGAGAAGGATAATGAGTATATCGTCATGATGCGGCAGTATTTAAACTTGTTGAAGCTTAAAAGAAGTAAATTCGCAGAAAATTTCGCAGCACTCTTTAGTTTTACCTCATTTGCAGGGAATATTCAACTTTAAAAAGAAAATGATATATATTTGACACTTATATGAAAAGCGGGTAAAGAATACCCGCTTTCAGATTACGGACGAATGACAAGATTCGGTTTTTTCTTTAAACTGTGTCTGCCATCGACGAATCGAACAGTACCTGATTTCGCACGCATGACAACACTATGTGTTGTTCCAACAGAGCCTTTAAATTGAACACCTTTTAATAACTCGCCATCTGTTACACCTGTCGCTGCAAAAATGGCGTCATCGCCTTTCACGAGGTCTTCCATTCTGAGGACTTTTCCAACATCCAGTCCCATTTTCTCACAGCGTCTCAGCTCTTCTTCACTTTGTGGAAGAAGCTTACCGTGGATTTCTCCACCAAGTGCTTTAAGCGCAACAGCAGAAAGGACACCTTCAGGCGCTCCACCTGAACCAAATAGAATATCAACACCTGTGTGATCAAATGCTGTATTAATGGCTCCTGCAACGTCACCGTCATCAATTAGTTTGATTCTTGCTCCAGCTGCTCTCAGCTCAGCAATGATCTTTTCATGTCGCTCTCTGTTTAAAATTGTCGCAACGACATCTTCAATATCTTTGTTTTTCGCTTTTGCAACAGCACGAAGATTGTCAATGACAGGCGCTTCAATGTCGATGCAGCCTACGGCTTCTGGACCTACTGCGATCTTATCCATGTACATATCAGGTGCATTCAGCAAGTTGCCATGATCTGCAACAGCGATAACAGCCAAAGCATTCCAGCCGCCGCTTGCCACAATATTTGTTCCTTCCAATGGATCAACAGCGACATCCACGCGAGGTCCATATCCGTTTCCAAGCTTTTCCCCAATATAAAGCATTGGCGCTTCGTCCATTTCTCCCTCGCCGATGACCACAGTTCCCTTCATCGGAATCGTATCAAATACATCACGCATGGCACTTGTTGCAGCATCATCCGCTTCGTCTTTTAAACCTCTACCCATCCAACGAGCAGACTTTAATGCAGCTGCTTCTGTCACCCGTACTAGTTCCATCGATAAACTTCTTTCCATTTTTGTCCAAATCTCCTCTCACAGTCAAAGCCTTATGAATTTTGAAGTTCTTCTATTTCTTGGTCATTCAGCTTTTCACGCCAGATGGTTGCACCCAAGCCTTCAAGCTTCTCCTCAAGCATACTATATCCTCTGTCTATATGTTCAAGCCCTGTGATTTCGGTCACACCGTCTGCCATTAACCCTGCAACAACGAGACAAGCACCTGCTCGCAGATCACTTGCTTTGACCTTTGCACCTTGAAGCTGCGTTTGACCTGTAATAATGGCAGATCTTCCTTCCACCTTCATGTTAGCACCCATTCGACGCAATTCGTCAATGTGTTTAAAGCGGGCAGAGTAAATGGTATCTGTCACGACACTCGTGCCTTTTGCCTTTGTTAACAAAGCCGTCATCGGCTGTTGAAGATCGGTCGGAAAGCCTGGATACACAAGGGTTTTGATATCGACAGGCTTGAGTCCTTCATTTCTGCCAACAATCAGCATTTGATCGTTGCTTGTTTCAATTGTGAATCCCATCTCTCTAAGTTTCGCCGTAATTGATTCTAAATGAGTTGGGATCACATTATCAAGCACAACTTCATCCCCCATCGCTGCACCTGCAATTAAAAATGTACCTGCTTCTATGCGGTCAGGGATGATGGAATGCCTGCAGCCATGAAGAGATTCCACACCTTCGATCCGAATCACATCCGTTCCCGCACCTTTGATTTTAGCTCCCATGCTTGCAAGCAGTGTCGCTACATCAATAATTTCGGGTTCTTTTGCGGCATTTTCAATCACTGTTTTTCCTTCAGCCAGCACGGCTGCCAGCATGATGTTAATGGTCGCACCTACACTGACAACATCAAGATAAATTCGGGCTCCGACTAATTTTTCAGCGCGCAAATAAATCGCACCCTGTTCGTTTGTCACCTCGGCTCCAAGTGCTTCAAAGCCTTTGATATGCTGATCGATCGGTCTAGGTCCTAAGTGACAGCCTCCTGGCAATCCAATGACAGCCTGCTTGAATCTACCGAGCATGGCGCCCATTAAATAATAGGATGCTCGCAGTTTCTTCACTTTCCCATTCGGAAGCGGCATACTGATCATGGAGGCAGGATTGACAACCATTTCACCTTTTTCAAAAGTGACCTTTCCGCCAATCTCTTCTAACAGATCTCGTAATGTGTCAATATCTGAAATATGCGGAAGGCCTTCAATGGTTACTGGAGAATCAGCGAGAATCGTGGCAGGAATCAGTGCCACAGCACTATTTTTCGCACCACTAATATGTACGGTCCCGCGCAAGGGGTCACCGCCGGCAATGTTTAACTTTTCCATATTTGTCTCCCTTCTTAAAGAAGATCACTGTTGGAGTTATACTGTTTGTGGATGTCGCGCTTTAAAAGGTCTTGTCCAAAATTTAGCCAATATCAAGAGAAAGAATACAGGTTAAACGAAATTTGTCGGAAGAAAAATAATCGAAGCTTTGCGAGGCTGTGATGTTCTCTTCTTTGCACAAAACATTTCTTAGCGTATTTAAGGAAAACTGCGGCAAACGGATGCGTATCCGTCTGCCACAATCATTATTTATTCCAGTCTGCTAAAAATTGCTCAATGCCTGCATCCGTTAATGGGTGTTTTGTCAGCTGCTTGATGACTTTCAGTGGCATTGTGCCGATATGAGCACCTCTAAGTGCAGCTTCTGTCACATGCTGCGGGTGACGAATGGATGCAGCAATGATTTGTGTATCTAATCCATGAACATCAAAAATGGTTTTCACTTCACTAATGAGATCAAGACCATTTTGGCCAATGTCATCTAAGCGGCCGAGGAATGGAGAGACATACGTCGCACCAGCTCTAGCTGCAAGAAGTGCCTGGTTTGCACTAAAAATCAACGTAACGTTTGTTTTGATTCCAAGGTCTGTTAACGCTTTGACCGCTTTAAGACCGTCTGTTGTCATTGGGATTTTAACTGTGATATTTGGTGCAATAGCAGCAAGCTCTTTTCCTTCTTCGATCATTTCTTCTGCTTTGAGGGAAATGACTTCCGCACTAACTGAACCTGATACCACGTCGGTGATTTCACGAAGGCGGTCGTGGAACGATACGTCCTTTTCTTTCGCTACTAAACTAGGGTTTGTTGTCACACCTGCTAAAATGCCAAGCTCGTGTGCTTCTTTGATGTCTGCAATATTCGCTGTGTCTACGAAAAATAACATAACTGTGCCACTCTCCTATCAATAAATTGTCTGAAATGTACATTTGATTGCGCTTTCTCAAGATATGGAGAAAACCGCCTGTGATTCAGGCGGCTTTCATTTCTCATCAAATTATGCTTGGTTAGAAGAACCAAATTCGCGCATTTTGCCGATAACAGTCGCTTTAATTGCGTCACGAGCTGGTCCAAGATATTTACGTGGATCATACTCTTCTGTTTTTGCAGCAAGTGTTTCGCGAACTGCTTTCGCAGAAGCAATTTGGTTTTCAGTGTTTACATTGATTTTTGCTGTACCAAGTGAAATCGCACGCTTGATGTCAGCAGTTGGGATACCTGTTCCGCCGTGAAGAACAAGTGGAAGTCCAGTTGTTTTACCGATTTCTTCCATTTCAGTGAAACCAAGGTTTGGTTCACCTTTGTATGGACCATGAACTGAACCTAGTGCAGGTGCAAGGCAGTCAATACCAGTACGTTCTACAAGCTCTTGGCACTCTTTTGGATCAGCATAAATAACGCCCTCAGCGATGACGTCGTCTTCTTGTCCACCAACAGTTCCAAGCTCAGCTTCTACAGATACACCGTGGAAATGTGCAAGCTCAACTACTTTTGCAGTTGTAGCTACGTTCTCATCAAATGGATGGTGAGAAGCATCAATCATCACAGAAGTAAATCCTGCATGAATGGCTTTTGCACAAGATTCAAAGCTTGAACCGTGATCTAAATGAATCGCAACAGGAACTGTTACATTATATTCTTCGATTAACGCTTTTACCATTGCGACAACTGTTTTGAAGCCGCCCATGTAGCGTCCTGCTCCTTCAGATACTCCTAAAATAACTGGAGATTTCTCTTCTTCAGCAGCTTGTAAAATCGCTTGCGTGAATTCTAAGTTATTTAAGTTAAACTGTCCAACAGCGTAACCTTTTTCCTTTGCGTCTTTCAACATTTCTGTCATTGAAACTAAAGGCATGATGAAAAATCCTCCCTATGTAGCTAATTTGCTTACTAAAAAAAGCTCTCCACCCTAGCATGACCAGAATTTCTCGCCATATGTAAACTTTCAAAGTCAGATCGCTTTCTTCTTCTTATCTAGAATACCAATTATTCGACAAATCGGCAACAGAATGACTTGATTCAATCATTTCCATCTAGCCATTTGTTTCGAGCGGCAAGTATTCTTTGACTGCATCACGGATTTCATCAATATCAAATGGTTTAGCAAAATGCGTTAATGCACCGAGCTCTTTAGACTCTTGAATCATATCTAGTTCGCCATAAGCTGTCATAATGATCACGCGGATGTCTTCATCAATTAATTTCATGCGTTTTAAAATCTCAATGCCATCCATTCCGGGAATTTTCATATCAAGCAGGACGAGGTTTGGTCTATGGTTTTTCACAATATCTAATGCCTGTAGTCCATTAGCGGCTTGAAAGGTTTGATAGCCTTCTTTATGAAACACTTCATTCAGCAATATTCTAATACCGTACTGATCATCGACAATTAAAATTTTCTCATTCATCTGTTACACCCCATTGCTTTCATTTTTCGCCATAAAAAGAGCTGTTGTTAAATAATTCTGTTTGATTTTCACATTTCCTTTAATTATAATAGTTTACTTTACGACATTTTCTGAGCATTTTTCCTAATATTCTCTTTATATTCTATTATAAAATGATCTGACCGAAGGAGGAAATGAGTCTTGTTAAAAATTTTCACTACCCAATTATCAGGTATTTTTTCACGTATTGGAGATAAGCAAGCCGAAGCGATCGAAGACGGTGCACGCCTTCTTGCTCAGGCCGTTGTCAGTGGACATGCCGTGTATTTTCATGGCAAGAATGAACTGGCGGCTGTAGCCTTAGAGGCATCCGAGAGCAAGGAGCCGTTTCCTGGTGCGAAGGTTCTGCCGCTGGATCAAAAGGAACGCAGCTTACTTCATCCAAGTGACAGGGTGCTTTTATTTTATTCAGATCCAGCAGATCAAGAGATTCAATCCTTTGTCAAAGAGCTGCACGAACAAGGTACACCTATTGTCGGTGTCGGTCCTGCACAAAAGGAGACGTCATCCATTGAAGAGCATTGTGATGTCCACATTGATTTTCAGCTCAAAAAACCACTTGTGCCTGCTGAAGATGGAACAAGGTTCGGCTATCCTGCACTGATGACCTGCTTATATGTCTACCATGCTCTATCGTTTACTGTGAAAGAAATCGTTGAAGAATATGAATAAAAAAACTGCCGAGAAGATGATATTCTCGGCAGTTTTTTGTTTTATTTTGATTCAGATGCCTGTAGTGAAGCACCAACGAAATCTCTAAATAACGGCTGTGGTCTTGTCGGTCTTGAAATGAATTCTGGGTGGAACTGAGAAGCAAGGAACCATGGGTGATCCTTCAGTTCAATGATTTCAACAAGGCGTCCGTCTGGGCTTGTACCAGAGAAGACAAAACCTGCTGCTTCCATTTGCTGTCTGAATTCGTTATTAAACTCATAGCGATGACGGTGGCGTTCGTACACGACTTCGTCATTGTATGCAGCAAATGCTTTTGAGTCTTCGTTTAATTTACAAGGGTATAGGCCGAGGCGAAGTGTTCCACCTAAGTCATCAACATCCTTCTGTTCTGGAAGAAGGTCGATGATTGGGAATGCTGTTTCTGGATCAATTTCAGCGGAATGTGCTCCCTCTAAACCTAGTACGTTTCTCGCATATTCGATAGATGCGACTTGCATACCTAAGCAGATTCCGAAGAATGGCACTTTGTTTTCGCGCGCATATTGTGTTGCAATGATTTTCCCTTCTACTCCGCGGTCTCCGAAGCCTCCAGGAACAATAATGCCGTCTACATCTTGAGCGAAATCAGCCATATTTTCTGCTGTGACTTCTTCTGCGTTGATCCATTTGATTTGAACATCCGCATCAAATGCATAGCCCGCATGACGAAGTGATTCAACGACAGAAATGTATGCATCTTGCAGCTCAACATATTTCCCTACAAGACCAATTGTGACTTGTTTTGAAAGGTTTTGCACTTTATCAACAAGCGCCGTCCACTCCGTCATGTCCGCATCTTGACAGTCAAGCTTCATGTGCTCACATACAAGCTTGTCTAATCCTTGTTTTTGTAAATCAAGCGGAATTGAATAAAGGGTATCTGCATCCTGACATTCGATGACTGCTTTCGTATCAATATCACAGAATAGCGCAATTTTGTCCTTCATGTCTTGTGCCAATGGCATTTCAGTTCTGACCACAATGACGTTTGGCTGAATACCAAGACTGCGAAGTTCTTTTACACTATGCTGTGTTGGTTTTGTTTTCAGTTCGCCTGCTGCACGGATGTAAGGAACAAGGGTACAATGAATGTACATCACGTTTTCACGGCCGATGTCACTCTTCATTTGACGAATCGCTTCAAGGAATGGAAGGGATTCGATGTCTCCTACTGTTCCACCGATTTCTGTAATGACCACATCTGCACCCGTTTCTTTTCCGGCACGGTACACACGGTCTTTGATTTCATTTGTAATGTGGGGAATAACCTGTACTGTTCCACCTAAGTAGTCGCCGCGGCGCTCTTTCTTCAAAACAGTAGAGTAGATTTTACCTGTTGTAACGTTGCTGTACTTATTTAAGTTAATGTCAATGAAACGCTCGTAGTGACCTAAGTCAAGGTCTGTTTCAGCACCGTCGTCTGTAACAAATACCTCACCGTGCTGGTATGGACTCATTGTCCCTGGGTCTACGTTGATATATGGATCAAATTTTTGAATGGTGACATCCATCCCTCTATTTTTCAGAAGGCGGCCTAACGATGCAGCCGTGATCCCTTTTCCAAGTGAGGAAACAACTCCTCCTGTTACAAAAATATACTTTGTCATTTCGTATGCTCCTCTCTTTTTTACCCTTGCATGACTAGACATGCACAGCTTCATCCTTTTAGAGTGTATCCCTAAATCTCTTGAAAAATAAGAAAGCTCCCTTTCAAATAAATGAAAGGGAGCGTAAATGAACGTATCTTTACGTACTCTTTTTTAGAGAGCCCAAAATACATACTACATAGTTCGCTCTGGAAAGTCAAGACGGTTTTGTCCTGTTTTCAGGACCGGTTTGTGAGGGTTATTTGTCTTCCTCATCATCGTCTAAATCGTCTTCATCAATTTCCGTTAAGCCGTCATCATCTTCATCATCATCTTCGTCGAAGTCTTCTATCTCTTCATCGATTTCTTCATCATCTAGGTCAAGGTCCTCGTCGTCTTCAACAAGATCAAGATCTTCTTCAAGCTCGTCGATTTCTTCTTCCTCTTCAATCTCATCGAAGTCTTCTTCAACGACAGCTGCTTTTGTTTTTTTCTTTTTCGCTTTTGTTTTCACAGCTGGCTGAACTTCTTCTTCGATTTGATCAACTGGATACCAGCTGCGAAGTCCCCATCTCTGATCACCTAACGAAATAAAGCGGCCATCTATATTTAAGTCTGTATAAAATTGAGCAAGTCGATCATCAAGATCGGATTTTTGTATCCCTTGCAAACGGACCATTTCATCTATTAACTCGGAAAACGTAATCGGTGTTTTGCTGTCTCTGAAAATTTCATAAGCAAGTTCAACTAAAGACATGTGCTTGAGCTGTTCCTGTGAGTATTCTTTCAAACTCAAGGTCAGACACTTCCTTTCTATTACATGTATGTATCCATTTATCAGTGAAATAATAAGTATTTATACCTTATTCTTACGACAAACCATACCTCTCATTATAAACAAATTAGGGGAGTTTATGCCACCTTTATTGATGTTAATTTTTGATTTTTTCACAAGAGGAGCCTCTAGCAGTCAATCATTTGCACCGAATTGGCATAATTCATGTGTGAAGCACACATTTTGCATGCTTTTTTGTCTTCCCTTTTGATGAATAAAAAGCCATTTACTCTTCTAAAAAAGGAAATTTATTCCTTCACAAAATGTTCACTTACGACGAATTGAAACAAAAATCTATAATAAATAGACTAATTTTGAGAGGTTGATCGATTTGCCAATGACAAAAAAAGAAGATATTCAATTTGGTGTCTTGATGTGTTTTTGTATGTTTTCAGTGATGTTCTTTTATAACCTATTTCTAAATGGACGGCTTGGACATATGACATGGTTAGAAGGTGTACTCACCTATGTGATCGGTTTTGCCATCACTTTGTTGATTGAGATGTGTATTGTTGGGCCTTCAGCAAAAAAAGCAGCCAGCCGTTTTGCCCCAAAAGGCAAGAAAATCTATTTTATTCTCACTCTTTCTCTCTGCATCGTGTTTGGGATGGTGTGTCTCATGTCTTTATGCGGATATGTCGTTCAAAGCATCAGCACAGGATTTCAAACACAATCGATTGTATCTGATTACTTTACGATTTTCGGCCATAATGTCATTTTGGCGCTCCCTTTGCAGATGTTGATTATGGGACCGCTTGTCCGTTTTGTTTTTTTCAAATGGGTGAAATCAAAACAGCCCGCAGCGGTTTAGTCGAATGGATATGTTACAGCTGGATATTCTGAAATAATGAAAAAACCAAAGGTACGGTGAGTAAAGTGCCCGCAGACATGAGTACAATGAGTTTTCTGCGGCTGTTTTCTTTTTCTTCCTTCTTTTTTGGAGACTTTGAAAGCTCTGTGGAGACCATAATCCATATGATCATCGTGACGATTCCTAAAATGCCAATAAATGTTGTGTTCATCATGATAACCTCCATTTTGATTCTTTTTCCAATTTTACCATAACGCTCAGTTGATATGAGATCATATTGGAGAGATTTCACATTTGACATAAAAAAGACCACCTCATCTCAGGTGGCCTCAGATTGTTGACAAAGGGCTAAAATGTACTTTATTTTAGCCCTTTGTCTTCTTTTCAGCGTGATAGAAAACCTTTGAATTCTAGGAAGGACGAGTACCGGCGCGAAGCGAATTTGACATTCGTGAGCACCGGCACGCAGGACTGACACCGAATGCGAGGGTTTGTCTACACGCTGAGACCATCTCATATCAGGTGGTCTTTGCTTCGTTTCTACATATCTAGCAGTTTCCGTGAGATGACCAGCCGCTGAATTTCTTGTGTGCCTTCATAGATTTGAGTGATTTTCGCATCACGCATATACCGTTCGACTGGGTAATCCTTTGTATAGCCGTATCCACCGAAGATTTGTACGGCTTCTGTCGTCACCTTCATGGCTGTATCACCGGCAAAGAGCTTGGACATAGCTGATTCTTTCCCATATGGGAGCCCTTTTGTTTCAAGCCATGCTGCCTGATAGGTGAGCAATCTTGAGGCCTCAATTGCCGTTGCCATATCCGCTAACTTAAAAGCAATGCCTTGCTGCTGAATGATTGGTTTGCCGAATTGTTTCCGCTCCTTTGCATAATTGACTGCTGCATCCAGAGCTCCTTGAGCAATCCCAACAGCTTGTGCGGCAATACCGTTTCTGCCGCCGTCAAGTGTCATCATCGCTATTTTAAACCCCTCTCCTTCTTGACCAAGCCGGTTCCTTTCGGGTATACGACAGTCTTCAAAGATGATTTCTGTCGTTGGCGATGAGCGGATGCCCAGTTTGCTTTCTTTTTTGCCTATTGAGAAGCCTTGAGTCTCTTTTTCTACAATAAAAGCGGTTGTATTGCGGGATGAAGCATCCTGGTCAGTGACGGCAAACACAATATAATAATCTGCAATGCCTCCATTTGTAATAAAAATCTTCGCCCCATTTAAGACGTATTCATCTCCTGCTTTTACTGCTGTTGTTTTCATTCCGCCGGCATCTGAGCCCGAGCCGCTCTCAGTGAGTGCGTATGCACCGATCTTCTGCCCCTCTGCAAGCGGCTTTAAATACGTCTCCTTTTGCTCATCTGTTCCGAATGTATAGATCGGCCATGAGGCGAGTGATGTGTGAGCAGACAGGGTGACGCCTGTTGAGGCGCACACTCGTGAGAGCTCCTCAACCGCTATGACATAAGCCAAATAATCACTGCCAATGCCCCCATTTTCTTCTGGCCAAGGGATTCCCGTTAAACCAAGCTCTGCCATTTGACGAAAAATAGCGGGATCATACGATTCTGTTTCATCTCGCTCTGCTGCTGTTGGCTCCACTTCATTTTTCGCAAAATCTCTCACCATTTTTTGTATCATTTCGTGTTCGTCACTTAATTGGAACTGCATCATGAGCCACCTCACTTCATATTAGCTGTTTACAAATAACCAGCCTTTGTATTTCACTTGTTCCTTCATAAATCTCACAAATTTTCGCATCACGAAAGTACCGCTCTGCTCGGTATTGCTTCGTGTAACCGGCTATACCAAGCAAATGGATAACTTCTGTACTAATATCAACCGCTGTTTTAGACGCAAATAACTTCGCCATCGACGCTTCCTTCGTGACAGGGCGATTGGCCTCTTTATAAGAAGCCGCTTGATAGACAAGAAGTTTTGCCGCTTCTAGCTTGGTGCCCAGATCGCCTAACCGAATGGTCGTTTCAAGGCCAGCTGGATTTTGCTTTAAATACGTCACCGCCTCAGCTAATGCGGCTTCTGCAATGCCGAGGCTTTGAGCCGCAATGCCAATTCTCCCAGCATTTAAGCTAGACATGGCAATCCGAAAACCTTCTCCTTCTGCACCGAGCAGCTGTTTTTTTGGAATTTGAACACCGTCAAAATGAAGCGCGACTGTTTTTGATCCATGCAGACCCATCTTCTTCTCATCTTTTCCGATCGTAAATCCAGGTGTCCCTTTCTCCACAATAAACGCTGATATATTTTTCTTAGTAGAAGCAGGGTCTGTCACGGCAAATACAAGATAGACTTCCGCTTCACCGCCGCTTGTGATAAAAATTTTCGTTCCATTTAACACATAGTAATCGTCTGCCCGCTCTGCTTTTAACTGAATACTAGAGGCATCTGATCCTGCCTTCGGTTCAGTTAGACAAAAAGCGCCAAGCTTCTGCCCGGACGCAAGCTTGGGAACATAGGATTCTTTTTGTTCAGTTGTTCCAAACGCCAAAATCGGCATCGTCACAACGGATGTATGAACGGATACAATGACACCGATGGTTGCACTTACTTTGGATAATTCATGAATTGCCATGATATAGGTTGTAAAATCTGCCCCTAATCCGTGATACTTATCTGGGATCGGAATGCCTAAAAAGCCTTGCCGACCCATTTCAGCTAAAAGCGTTTTCGGGAACACGCCCTGTTCCATCGCTTCTACTTCTGGGAAGACATGCTGGCGTGCAAATTTTGCTACTCGTTTTCTCCAAAGACGTTGTTTTTCTGTCAGCAACACATCCATCTTGACTCCCCCTATGAGTGGTCGTGGTAAGTGTAAAAACCTCTCTTTGTCTTTTTGCCCAGCCAGCCTGCGTTCACATATTTTTTCAAAAGAGGACAAGGTCGATATTTGCTATCTCCAAGACCCTCGTGAAGGGTATTCATAATAAATAAACAAGTATCGAGCCCGATGAGGTCGGCGAGACGAAGCGGGCCCATTGGATGGTTCATTCCAAGCGTCATGATGCCGTCAATACTTTCTATATCTGCCACGCCTTCATAAAGGGTGTAAATGGCTTCATTAATCATCGGCATTAAAATGCGATTTGACACAAAACCGGGGAAGTCTTCCACTTCAATTGGCGTTTTGTCTAATGTCTTTGCTGTATCAAAAACAACTTGGTACGTGGCATCATCCGTTTGCAGCGCACGGATCACTTCAACAAGTTTCATCACGGGAACTGGATTCATAAAATGCATGCCAATCACTTTCTCTGGCCTGTTCGTCACGGCTGCTAATTCTGTGATCGACAAGGAAGACGTATTTGTCGCAAATATCGTGTCATCAGGTGCAAATTGATCGAGGGTTTCAAAGATTTGTTTTTTGATCTTCATTTGTTCAGATGCTGCTTCAATCACTAAATGCGCCTGCTGTACATCCTTTAAATCTGTTGAAACAGCCAGCCGCTGTGTAATATCACGGACTGCCTGATGTGCCAGCTTTCCTTTTTCTGCTCGTTTCGTCAGTTGTTTGGTCATAGAGGAAATGGCTCGATGAATCTGCTCCTCTGCCGTATCATGGAGCAGGACTGTATAACCTGACTGTGCAAATACTTGGGCAATACCCGAGCCCATTTGCCCAGCCCCAACGACCATGACGGTCTCTTCTATACTCATGACAATGAACGCCTCCCTTTTAATCCACCTTGATCATGATCGCATCACCTTGACCCCCGCCGCTGCAAATCGCCGCAATGCCGAGCCCGCCGCCTCTTTGTCTGAGTGCATGGATCAAGGTCAATATAATACGTGTTCCGCTTGCTCCAATCGGGTGACCAATCGCGACGGCCCCTCCGTTCACATTCATTTTCCGCCGATCCAGTCCAAGAATTTTTTCGCATGCCAATGCCACCGCTGAAAAAGCCTCATTGATTTCAAACAAATCGATATCCTCTACTCGCTTCCCTGTTTTCTTTAACACTTTTTCGATGGCATAGGCTGGTGTTTTCGGAAAGTCCTTTGCCTCTACTGCTACTTGCGCATGCCCAAGCACAACTGCCATAGGTTTTTCACCTTGCTGCATGGCGTATGTGTCTTTCATTAATAGAAGCGCACTTGCACCATCATTGACACCAGGTGCATTGCCAGCGGTGATCGTACCTGCCTGATCGAAAACGGGCATCAGCTTTGACAAACGTTCATATGACGTATCACGCCGCGGGGCTTCATCTTCTGAAATCAGCTGATCTCCTTTTTTATTCTTGACGGTAACGGGGATGATCTCATTTTTTAAAAAGCCGCTTTTTTGCGCCTCAATGGCTCGTTCATGACTTCTTAACGCCCAAAGGTCTTGTTCTTCTCGTGTGATGCCGAGTTCTTTCGCCGCCATGCTTCCATACTCACCCATATGAACACCTGTAAACGAACAGGTTAATCCATCTAAAATCATGGCATCTTGTACTGCACCATCTCCCATTTTGTAACCCCATCGTGCTTTTTTTAGAAGATAAGGAGCATGGGACATGGATTCCATACCGCCTGCCACGATGACCTCCGCATCTCCCGCTCGAATGATTTGATCGGCTGTCGTGACACTGCGCATTCCTGAAGCACAGACTTTGTTGATGGTTTGTGTCGGAACCGACCAAGGAAGATCTGCATGTCTAGCTGCCTGCCTTGAAGGAATTTGACCCTGTCCTCCTTGAAGGACACTGCCCATGATGACTTCATCCACTTCATGAACATTTGAGGCTCTTTCCAGCGCAGCTTTTATCGTCATCCCCCCTAATTCTGCAGCAGTCAAACGACTTAAAGTTCCACCTATTTTTCCAAACGGTGTTCTCGCTCCAGATACAATGACCGTCGTGCTCATTTCTTTCCCCTCCTATTTGTTACCGCTTACATAATTACTGGACAATTCATAAAACATCGGCAAGCCAGCGACCGATGAACAGTATATCCATCGGCCTGACACCTTTATGAAGCCTGCGTTCTCGTTTCGCCAAACACTGATTTTTCAAGAAGTTCTGCGACATCAAATGTGCCGACCTGCTCCTCTACTTCCTTCGCTTTCGTTCCATCCCCAAGCATGGTTAAACAATATGGGCACCCTGAGCTGATGATGGATGGCTGTACCTGTAAGGCCTGCTCCGTCCTCGCTGTGTTAATTCGAGTACCTGTCTCTTCTTCCATCCACATTAAGCCGCCGCCAGCACCACAGCACATCCCCGATTCACGATTCCGTTCCATTTCTTTCAGTGTCACACCCGGAATGGCTTTTAAAATATCTCTTGGCGGATCATATACCTCATTATATCTGCCTAGGTAGCAAGAATCGTGGAAAGTAATGACCTCGTTCACTTCATGAATAGGCGTTAATTTCCCCTCTTTTACTAGCTCTGCCAGTAATTCTGTATGATGGTACACCTCTGCCTCGAGCCCGAAGTCTGGGTATTCATTTTTAAATAAATTGTAAGCATGCGGATCGATCGTGACAATTTTGGTTACGTCATTTTTTTGGAATTCTTCGATGTTTTTTGCAGCAAGCTCTTGGAACAAAAATTCATTCCCAAGTCTTCTCGGTGTATCCCCTGAGTTTTTCTCTTTATTGCCTAGGATGGCAAAAGAAACCCCTGCTTCATTGAGCAGTTTTGCAAAGGCAAGAGCAATCTTTTGGCTTCTATTGTCATATGCCCCCATCGACCCAACCCAGAATAAATAGTCAAAGGTCTGACCTGCTTTTTTCAGCTCTTTCGCTGTCGGAACATGCACATCTTCTCTTAGTTCACGCCAGTTTTCTCTTTCTTTTCGGTTCAATCCCCATGGGTTCCCTTGGCGCTCGATGCTTGTCATCGCACGCTGTGCATCTGCGTCCATTTTTCCTTCAGTCAGCACTAAGTATCTGCGCATATCAATAATTTTGTCGACGTGTTCGTTCATGACAGGACACTGATCTTCACAGTTTCGGCATGTCGTGCATGCCCAGATTTCTTCTTCTGTAATGACCTCACCAATGAGAGAAGGATGATACATTGCGCTCGCCGCAGATTCTTCCGCTCCGGCTCCTCTTGCCTGTAATGCCAGCTGATTTCCTGTCGTCTGCTTGAAAGCAAGCTGCGGAACCCACGGTGTCTTTGAAGTAATGGCAGCCCCTTTATTTGTTAAATGATCTCTTAATCGTAAAATCAAATCCATTGGAGACAGCATTTTCCCCGTCCCAGTCGCTGGGCACATATTCGTACAGCGCCCGCACTCCACACAAGCGTAAAGGTCGATTAGCTGAGATTGACGGAAATCTTCAATTTTCCCAACGCCGAACGTTTCTTGTGTCTCATCTTCAAAATCAATTTTTTGCAGTTTGCCTGGCGGGTCCAATCTGCTGACAAATACGTTGACCGGGCCAGCGATGAGATGGGCGTGCTTAGACTGCGGGACGTACACTAAGAACGTCAGTAAAATAAGAAGATGCACCCACCATGCGACATAGAAAACAATTGTTGCCGCAAGTGGTGACAGCCAGCCCAGCAAGAAAGCAATGCCGGAAGCAATTGGCTCAGTTGCTGATAGTGAGTGCCCATGCCAAATGATGTTCATTCCGTTTCCCAGTAATACGGTCAGCATCAATCCGCCAATAAACAAAAGGACAAGCCCTGACTTAAAGCCCCTTTTTAAACGGACTAACTTCTCGACATATCTTCTATGGAACGCCCAAACCACCGCCACTAAAATGAGAAGTGTGACTACCTCTTGGAAGAACGTAAAGACACCGTAAAGCGGACCTAATGGTAGCCCGCTGTCTGGAACAAGTCCCTTCATAATAAAATCAAGGGCTCCGAACTGCACTAAAATAAATCCATAGAAAAACAGCACATGAATGATGCCGCTCTTCTTGTCCTTGAGCAGTTTCTTTTGCCCAAACACATTCACCCAAACACGTTCTAAGCGTTTTTTCATGTCTTTCTGAAATTCTTCTTTTTTGCCAAGACGAATATACGCCGCTCGTGTTCGAATGAGATAAATAAACAAATACACAGCGTAAGCGGTCACTGCCGCAAATGCAATCAAGTTAACAATTAAAAGGCTATTCATCTTGCTCCCCCTTTCATTCCCCAAAACCCACTTTGTTCCGTTTCCATGTTGTACCTCTATCATAAATAATGAATGAGTATTCAGTCAATATTTTTTGCCCATTTGGGTACACTATCGTCATATGTAAAAAAGGAGGAACCTTCATGATCGCATTGATCATTCTACTCGTCGTCTTCGTCATTGTTCTACTCGTCAGGCTAGATCTTTATATAGGGAGAAAATATTTTTCTACCCATGCTTTTGAACGGTCTTTTGACCAAACAAGCGGCGATGCAGTTTTTTATCATGATGGCGAACCACTGTTTGATCAGCTGCTTACGGATATACAGCAAGCCTCTTCTTCTATTCATATGATGTTCTTTATTGTAAAGAACGACAAGATCGGGCAAAGGATTCTGCAAGCACTTAAAGCGAAAGCAGAGCAAGGTGTTTCGGTTTTTTTGCTCACTGATCGGTTAGGCTCCTATCCATTTGATCAAACATCCATTCAGATGCTCGAAAAAAGCGGCATTCAATTTTACTTTTTAAATAAACCACGTTTTCCTTTTTTCATTTATCGTTTGAACATGAGAAATCACCGGAAGATCACGGTCATCGATGGGAAGATCGGCTACATTGGCGGGTTTAATATTGGTGATGAATATGTAGGGAAAAACGGCAGGTTTGGCATTTGGAAGGACTATCACCTGCGAATGACAGGACAGGTTGTGGCAGACCTCCAGCATGTGTTTCTGAATGATTTGTACCGGTCCTCTGGTATTCACCAGCTGCAATACGAGGTTTTTCCTGCACTGGAACCGGGAACATTACAGTGCACTACACGTGCGACGGCAGGTTTTTCTTTAGAAGCCTTATTTCTTCACGATATTCAACAGGCGAAAAAGCAAATCACCATCTGCACGCCATATTTTATTCCATCTGCTCCTCTTTTAAGCGCCCTTCTTGACGCACGGAAGCGAGGTGTGACTGTCGACATCATCATCCCAATGAAGGCAGATCACCCGCTTGTGAAAGAAGCTGGATTTCATTATTTGAAAGATCTGATCGCTGCTGGATGTCTTGTGTATCGTTTTTATAAAGGGTTTTATCATGCGAAAGCCATTCTCATCGATCATAGCCGTTGTATGATCAGTACGGCGAACTTTGATAAACGAAGTTTGTTTTTCAACGAAGAAGTGGATGTGGCCATTGATGATTCCACCTTCACCGCACATGTAGAGGAAAAGATTCGTGAACACATGGAAGTTTCAGAACTGATGACTGAAGAAAAATACAAACAACGCCCACTTCTCACGCGTCCAATTGAGTGGATAGGCGCCCTGTTCTCGTATTTTTTATAAAGGAGTTGACCTATGCGTTATCGATTTGGTTATGTATCCAACGCCGTCACTTTATGGGAAGCTTCACCTGCCAAGTCGTTGACCTTTGCAAGATACAGTAAGCTCTCAAAGGAAGAGAGGACAGAGGCTCTATTACGAACGACGAAAGCCAACCTCGTCAATACATTAAGAACGCTTTATTTTGCGATTGCCCATGATATTCCGCTTTACCGTTTTTCAAGCTCGATTGTCCCGCTCGCCACCCATCCTGAGGTGCGGTGGGACTTTGTGACACCCTTTCGCAAAGAATTTCTAGAGATTGGTCAACTCGTAAAGCGGCACGGATTACGAGTGAGCTTTCACCCCAATCAATTTACTTTGTTCACAAGTCCAAAACCATCCATTACAGAAAATGCCGTCATCGATATGACCTATCATTATGAAATGCTTGAGGCCATGAAGCTTGAAAAGGAAGGCTATATGAACATTCATGTCGGAGGTGCATACGGCGACAAGGCATCCGCTTTACAGCGTTTTGATGAAAATATAAAGCAGCTGCCTGCACATATCAAGGCGAGAATGACGCTTGAAAATGATGACAAAACATATACGTCATTGGAAACGCTTGATGTTTGTGAAAAGCATGGCATCCCGTTTGTATTTGATTACCACCATCACATGGCAAACAAAGATGATGATGCGGCACTTGATGACATTCTGCCAAGAGTGTTTGACACGTGGGCAAACACTGGCATACCGCCTAAAATCCACTTATCCTCACCAAAATCAGAAAAGGCGATACGAAGCCATGCGGATGGAGTGGAGATGTCCTTTGTATTGCCACTTTTTCAAGCTTTAAAGCCGTATGGTCGTGATGTGGATTTTATGATTGAGGCAAAGAAAAAGGATCAGGCCTTACTCCGTCTTGTTGAGGAGCTGTCAGCGATCAGAGGCAATCGGCGGACGGGCGGAGGCACCATTGAGTGGAAATCGTAGAGAAAGGTTTATCTCTATCGCAACGGGGGTAACAAAGCTATTGTGAGAAAGTATTTAACAGGAGGATATGAAGATGTCACAAATCTATTCAATCCGAATTGCTGCGAAAGCATTGAATTTACATAAGCTTATTTCTCTATACGAAAAGTGCCAGCACTCTCAGCATCGTTTATATGTATATTCTAAAAAAACAATGTGCAACATTAAGAACATCGTAGAGCTAGAAACCTTTAGGCTCACTCATTTAGAATCAGACTATTTAATTGTGGTAGAAGGAAAAGAGGCACAAGACCTCCTTCAGCCATTTGAAAAAGAGAATGCTTCGTAATCGTAAAGAAAGGCAGCCTTAGGCTGACAAAGGGATAAAATGAACTTTATTTTATCCCTTTGTCTTCTTTTCAGCGTAGTTGAAAACCTTTGCAGTCTAGGAAGGACGAGTACCGGCGCGGAGCGAATGTCACATTCGTGAGCACCGGCACGCAGGACTGACACCGAATGCGAGGGTTTGTCTACACGCTGGGGCAGCCTTAGGGCTGCTCTTTTTCTTATATCCATGCTTCTGTCAGCCAAACCTCGCCTGACGTTGCATTCATTTTTACTTTTGTACCGATTGGCATCGTGAGCATCGGATGCGTATGAGCACTGTCAAATTCTGCGATGAGCGGCCTCTTTGTATCTCCCAGTACTTCAAGTAAAAGATCATGCGGCCTTTTGCCCGTTCCTTCATCATCAAACAGCTCATGTTTCCCTAAGAGGATACCAGATACCCGTTCAAACACACCATTTATCTTTAACAGAGAGAAGTTCTTTTCGACGGTGGAGGCGGTTTTCATACAATCTTCAATGAGAAGGATATCGCCTTTTTGGATTTGAGGCATGAATTCACTTCCCCATATGCCATACATGGCATTTAGGTTCCCGCCGATCAGTCTGCCTTCTGCCTGCCCTTCAATAACGCACATCCAATCGTTTGGACGTTTTTCTTTTTCTCGTATTTTCTCTTCCCAGTTGATCCGTTCGTCCGTCCAGAAGGGCGGCTTTTTCACCTGATATGGGATGGGCTGCGGATGAATGAGAATGTCCTCGAAAGATTGATATGTATGATTGACAAATGGTTCAAACTCTCCAAAAGACGGCACAAGTGCAGGTCCGTAAAAAACAGGAAGACCCGTTTTTTCATAAGCCGCTAAAAGAATCGCCGTCGCATCTGAATAACCAATCATGATTTTCGGATGCTTCATCAGCAGCTCAAAATCAAGATAAGGCAGCAAACTATTCGAGTTCGTCCCCCCAATCATCGACATGATACAGGACAAATCTTCTCTCGCCATCAGCTCATTCAGCTCAGCTGCTCGTTCTTGAATCGTTCCCGAACGATAGTGATCCTCTTTCCCTGTTAATGATCCTGGTACCACAATGAATCCTTTTTGTTCAAGCCATTCCTTCGCCCGCTCATACCTAAGAGGCGAGGTAGCAGATGCCGGACTTGAGGGAGAATAAATACCAATTTTATCGCCCTTCTGTAAATGCGGAAGCCCCTTCATTCCATCAGATCCTTCCTACACGAGTTTTTACTATCCTAGCAAAAAAAGCCCTTTTTCAAAAGGGCTCAGATTTAATATAAGAGCTTAAACAGCCCAAACAATATGACAGCAAAACTGATGGCCAGCATCGCAAATATCTTTTTTCTGCTCAGAGAACTACCTATGACGTTCACTCCAGTATTGATGCCAAACAAAATCATTCCCACATAAAAAAAGACTGGATTGAGTCCAGCGGGAATGATTAAGATAAATAAGCCAACGAGCGTCACATAGTGAATGCTTTTGATCATGACTGTTTTTGCCGTTTCACTCAAGCCATCCTCTCCTTTTGAATCTAATTGCCTTATAGTATATCAACATTCCATTTAAATGGAAAAGAAGATTTTATCCTATCAAAAAGAGCCCAGCTTAATAACTGGACTCATTCAATCACTTCTCTTCAATGACCAAACTGCGCTTCATGCAGTCTGCTATAAACACCGCCCATTTGGATTAAGTCTTGATGGCGGCCTTGTTCTTCAATGCCTTCCTCTGTCACGACGATGATTCGGTCTGCATGTTTAATTGTCGCAAGGCGGTGAGCAATGACGAGTGTCGTCCGGCCGACTGCCAGTTCGCTTAGTGCGTCTTGGATCGCTTTTTCTGTTTCTGTATCGAGCGCTGACGTCGCTTCATCCAAAATAAGAATAGATGGGTTTTTCAAAAACATGCGTGCAATTGACAGGCGCTGCTTTTGACCACCAGATAGCTTAACGCCACGTTCACCAATGACCGTATTCAACCCTTCTGGAAAACGCTGAACGAGCTCCTCTAAATGGGCACGTCGCACCGCCTCCCAAATGTCTGCATCACTCGCTTCTAGGTTGCCGTACGCAATGTTTTCACGAATGGTACCTGAGAATAAAAAGACATCCTGCTGCACAATGCCAATCTGCTGTCTTAAAGAGGACAAGGTCATCGATTTTGTGCTCACACCATCAATGGTGATGTCTCCTTCGTCCACATCATAAAAACGAGGCAGCAGACTACAAATGGTCGATTTCCCCGCTCCTGATGGCCCGACAAACGCAACAGTTTCCCCTTGTTTGATCTTTAAGTTGATATCCTTCAATACATGACTGTGCTCATCGTAGCCAAATGTCACGTTTCGATACTCAATTTCACCTTTCAAGCCGTAAAGATCACGTGCTCCTTCTGTATCCTTCACATCTGGCTCTGTTTCCAGTAAATCGACATAGCTTTTAAAACCGGCAATGCCTTTTGGATACATTTCAATTACCGTGTTGATCTTATCAATTGGTCTGAATAACACATTTGTGATCAAGACAAAGGCGATAAATCCGCCTGCTGTTAATTGACCTTGAAGGACAAACCATGTACCTGCCAGAAGAACGAACAGCGTCACAAGCCTTGTGAGAATATAGCTGATTGATCCGTTAACCGACATAATTTTATAGGAAAGAAGTTTCGCTTTTCGAAAGCGGTTGTTATTTTCAGCAAAGCGCTTTTTCTCAAAATGTTCATTTGCAAAGGCTTGAACAAGACGAATACCGCCAATATTATTTTCAACCCTTGCATGAAAATCTCCAATGTCATTGTTGAGCTGTGTAATCGCCTTTGTCATCTTTTTATTAAAATGAAGGGCGAGCCAAATGATGACAGGCATGATGAGAAAGGTTAAAATGGCAAGCTGCCAGTTAATCATGAGCATGACGGCAAAGGCGCCAAGAATGGTCATAATGGCAATAAACAAATCTTCCGGCCCATGATGCGCCACCTCTCCAATGTACATGAGGTCATTTGTCATCCGTGACATGAGTTTGCCTGTTTTGTTGTTATCGAAAAATTTGAAGGACAGACGCTGAAAATGATCAAACAGCTTTTTTCTCATATCTGTCTCAATATTAATGCCAAGCATGTGCCCCCAATATGACACGATAAATTGCATCACTGAACTGAGCGCATAAATAACAAACAACACAAGTGCGGTCCAGCCAATGACCGCCCAGTTCCCTGTCGGCAGTAATGTATCAATGAAGTAATTCACGATGAGCGGGAAGCCCAGTTCCATGAGTCCAACGGCAACAGCACAAAAGAAATCTAAAAAGAACAGACCACGATAGGGCCTGTAATAGGCAAAAAAGCGTTTTAGCATATGTAAAAGAACCTCACTTCCTCTATAATTGATAATCATTTTCAATTATAGAGGAATCATTATCGAATTACTAGATCAGGAAATGATTTCTTTCCCTGGAAACTCTCACAATACACCTGAAAACAATCGCGCAAACGATTCCTTTAAACGTTCCTTTAATCCTCTTTTATAGAAATGAACCGGCCCCATTTGCTCGCATTCTTTCATATCTTCCTCATAATGAGCCATCAATTGCTCGATCGGTTTCTTTGCCGCTGTAAAGACATTGACCTCAAAATTGAGCTGGAAGCTTCTCATATCGACATTTGCCGTTCCGACAGAGGCAAGCTCTCCATCTGCAATCATGACCTTTTGATGCATGAAGCCTTTTTGATAGTGATACACCTTGATACCTTCTTTCAAAAGCTCAGAAAAATAAGATCGTGTGGCGTATTGCGTGAGAAACCCATCGTTTATCTCAGGCACCATCACACGCACATCCACCCCTCTTGTGGCCGCAATTTTTAACGCTGTGCGAATGGATTCATTTGGGACAAAATAAGGCGTCGCAATCCAGACAAATTGCTTTGCATTCGAAATGAGTGCGTCATATAAATCACTCATACTTTCCTTCATATCAGGTCCAGTCGGCACGACCTGAATAACATCTTTTCCTGTCACAGGATGCGGGGTGTGATACTTCGGATCATCAATTAACACTTCATCTGATACATACTCCCAGTCCAGCATAAAAATGGAGTGAAGTGTCTGAACGGCTTCACCCTTTAACATCGCATGCGTATCACGCCAAAAGCCGATGTTTTCATCGCGTCCTACATATTCCTTCCCGACATTGAGCCCGCCAACAAATCCTGTTTCACCATCAATAATCACGATTTTTCGGTGATTTCGGAAATTGAATTTTTGATTAAAGAATCCGTATTTTAATGGCAGAAAAGGAGCGACCTTTATCCCCGCCTGCTTCAATCGTTTAATATCTTTTCGTGAGAAGCGAATACTGCCAGCCGCATCATAGATGAATCGGACCTCTACTCCTTCTTTCACTTTTTCAATCAGGATCTCCATCATCCGGTGACCGAGGAAATCAGATTTGAACATGTAATATTCTATATGGATGAACGTTTTTGCCTTTTTTAATTCTTCAAAAATACGTGGAAAGGTTTCCTCTCCATTCTTTAAAATCTCCATATCACTATTTGTATTTACATGCATACCTGTTGCTTTTTCTGTGTAATGAAAAAAAGCACGCTGATTATCGGTTAAACGCGTCTCATCCGGTTTACTCTCAAGCTCTGATATTCTGCGTAATTTTTCTCGGTTATACATTCTCTTTGATTTAAACAAATGTCCCTTGACATATAGCTGTCCTGAGAACAAATAAAACATATAGCCGATGATCGGGAAAAAGATCAGTACATACATCCATAACAGCGTATGCTGTGATGTCCGGTTCTCTAGCATAAGCGAGATAATACTAAATAAAATGATGGCGATGTAACTAGCTGCATAAAGCTGAAAACCCCACGCTGGAACCGGCCACCAAAACACCACATATGCCCCAAATATCATGAAATATAAAAATAGAAATTCCAGTCTCCTCTTTTTCACATTCTCCGCCCTCATTCGTTTCTGTCTTTTTCTCTTCCATACCCTTTGCACAGCTCGTCTGAAACGCACGGTTTGCTGCTTTCTTTTAGCTTTTACAGACTGGAGCGTTTTGATCCGATATAATGGAAAATATGTGAAGGAAGGGACGAATGACTTATGCGTACACCACCTGCTTTAAAAAAGGGAAGCCACATTCGGGTAATTGCTCCAAGCCGAAGTGCCAGCATTTTATCAGAAGAAGGAATGGCTCAGGCCAAAAAACGTTTAGAGGCATTAGGATTTACTATTTCTTTCGGACAACACGTGTTTGAATGTGATCTGCATTCCTCTTCTTCTATTGAACACCGTCTATCTGATCTACATGAGGCATTCTCAAATGATGAAGTCGATGGCATTTTGACAGCAATCGGCGGCTTTAACTGCAATGAGCTTTTGCCTTATATAGATTATGATTTGATCCGTCAGCACCCAAAAGTTCTTTGCGGCTACAGTGATATTACCGCACTTGCAAACGCCATTACCGCCAAATGTGACATGGTGACGTACTCAGGTCCTCATTTCTCTAGTTTCCAAATGGAACAAGGACAAGAGGAGCAGACAGCCATGTTTCAAGCGTGCGTGATGAGCAGCGAGCCATTTGATTTCACCCCTTCTACAAAGTGGAGTGATGATGCGTGGTATCTTGATCAAGCAAATAGGCAGTTTCATCCGACAACATGGGGGATTTATCAGGAAGGAACAGCTGAAGGCACCTTGTATGGCGGAAACCTTTGTACACTGAACTTACTGCAAGGGACACCCTTTATGCCTCACATCAAGGATGCCATCTTATTTGTGGAGGATGATGACTTGGTCTTTCCTGAAATGTTCGCCAGAGACCTTGCCTCGCTCTTGCAGCATGCTGAATCCATTAAAGGGTTAATCATCGGACGTTTTCAAAAGAAATCCAAGATGACAGAGGAACATTTGAGGTTCATTCTAGATAAGCACCCAATGCTTCAACACATTCCAGTGATTTACGATGTCGATCTCGGACATACACAGCCAGTCTTCACCTTGCCGATTGGCGGGAGTGCCGAGCTATCCTGCTACGACGGACAAATCCAATGGCGTGTTCATGCATAAATAAAACCTAAAAAGCACCCACATATGAGGGTACTTTTTCTATGCCATTATTTCTTTTTAAAATTTTTTTAGAAAAAGTGATCCAACCCTTCATCCCCTTCGTTAAGTAGATGTAAAAAGAAAAGAGAGGAGGCAAAAACATGTTCTCTGATGTACTTAGCCAATTATTCGATTCTATCTCTAACATTATTAATACACTTGGATAATCCCATTAACGCACACATACTACATGCTTTCTGAAGGGAGGATACAAACTATGTTCTCTGATGTACTTAGCCAATTATTTGATTCTATTTCTAACATCATTAACACACTTGGGTAATTCCTATGACACGCACATACTACATGCTTTCTGAAAGGAGGATACGCTCATGTTCTCTGATGTACTTAGTCAAGTATCCGATTCTATTTCTAACATTATTAATACGCTTGGTTAATTTTCAAAACCCGCTATCTCTCGAGAATAGCGGGTTTTTTATATAAAGAAGCCCCGCTCATAAAATAGAGCGGGGCTTTTTGCATTACATTTTTTCCGGTGCAGATACGCCAATGAGTTTTAATGCGTTGGCTAGTGTAATTTGTGTCGCCTTCATCAGTGATAGGCGTGCTGTTGTTTTTGTTTCATTTTCAACATCAATGACCTTCTCGGCGTTGTAGAAGCTGTGAAGGGCTGATGCAAGATCATAGATATAGTTTGTGACGCGGTGCGGAATACGTTTTTCTGCTGCTTCTGCTACAACCTCTGGGAAGCTGCCGATGATTTTCAGAAGATCGTATTCTTTATCGGACTGAATGTGAGAGAAATCTGCTTTTTCAAGGTTTGGCTCGTAGCCTTTTTCTTCACCTTGACGGAGCATGCTGCAAATTCTCGCATGTGCATATTGCGCGTAGTACACAGGGTTTTCGTTAGACGTAGAAATCGCTAAGTCTAAGTCAAAGTCCATATGTGTCGCCGCACTTCTCATCGCAAAGAAATAACGAGTAGCATCTAAGCCCACTTCTTCAATCAAGTCACGCATTGTGACGGCTTTACCTGTACGTTTACTCATTTTCATCTTTTCACCGTTTTTGTAAAGGTGAACGAGCTGAATGATTTCGACTTCCAGTTTGTCCGCTGGATATCCGAGTGCTTGGATCGCCGCTTTCATTCGAGGAATGTAGCCGTGATGGTCCGCTCCCCAAATGTTAATGAGCTGGTCAAAGCCTCTGTCTAATTTGTCTTTATGATATGCAATGTCTGGAAGCAAGTACGTGAAGCTGCCGTCTTTTTTAATCAAGACACGGTCCTTGTCATCACCAAAATCAGTTGAACGTAACCATGTTGCACCGTCTTCTTCAAAAACATAGCCTTTAGCGCGAAGTGTTTCTAGCGCCGGTTCGATTTTTCCGTTTTCATATAAAGACGTTTCAGAATACCACACATCAAATGGGACACGGAAATTCTCTAGGTCGACACGTAGTTTTTCTAGTTCATATTTTAAACCGTACTCACGGAAAAATTTCATACGCTCTTCTTCTGATTCATGCACGAAACGGTCACCAAATTCATCAGCAAGTTTCTGCCCGATGCCTTTGATGTCTTCTCCTCTATAGCCGTCCTCTGGCATTTCTTTTTCAAGACCGAGCGCCTCAAAGTAACGTACTTCTACAGATAGAGCAAGGTTATTGATCTGATTGCCTGCATCGTTGATATAGTATTCACGGCTCACGTCGAAGCCTGCTTTATCAAGGATGTTACAAAGAGAATCTCCTACAGCTGCGCCGCGGGCATGTCCAAGGTGAAGGTCACCTGTTGGGTTGGCTGAGACGAATTCGACTTGCACTTTTTGACCGCCGCCTGTATTCGTTTCGCCATAAGCCTCTTTTGCCTCAAGAACAGCTGGAATAAGCTTTGTTAAATACTGATTGTTCATATAAAAGTTAATGAACCCTGGACCTGCGATATCCAGTTTTTCAATTGAAGCTTTGCCTTTGTCAAATGCATTCACAATGTCCTCGGCGATTTGACGAGGTGCTTTTTTCGCAATGCGAGCAAGCTGCATCGCCATATTGGTGGAATAATCACCGTGAGTTTTGTCTTTTGGCACTTCCAAAAGAACATCCGGCACCTGGCTTTCATCAGCAAGTCCTGCTTTGACGACTGCCGCAATGATTTCTTCTTTTAACGCATCTTTGACCTGTTCTGCGATATTCATGAACGTAAATCCTCCTTATATGAAATCGATAATGTATGTAAATGCTTTTGATCTTCACCTGTCAGCATATCGTACGTAATGTGCAGAAGCCCATTGTCTACATCAAGATCAATGCCATGTGTGTGCACATCGAGCTGAAGTGTGCCAAATGGCATCGTGTAATGTGTCACGGTCGTTTCTCCAATGAGAAAGCGCTGCTTCATTTGAATCGCACCTGATCTCATGACAAAAATTTCTTTTTCACTTATTTTGACAACAGTTTTTACTTGACCCATTTCATGTTCTTCATGGTAAGTGAGATACGTTTTGTCATTCTTCTCTTGATACGTTCCAGTTGTTCGGAATTCGATCGTTTCAGCCGGTTCCGTCTCTGGTTTCATCACTGACTTTACATGAATTGAAATTTGGTTTTGTGTCATTTTGCACTTCCTTTGCTAAGACCCGTTTAACTAAAATAGTATACCATAATCCCGATTGCCTATCATCCCATCATTTCTCGTGTTTATGTGGATGAAACTCCATTTTTGATCTTCACATGTCTCTTTAGAAAAAAAGAAAAATGAAGCTCACCCCTATCACGAGTCCAGTCTTGAGCCCCGCGTCTTTTCGATTGATGAGATAAAACAGTGCTTGGATGCCTGAACTTGCCAAAAATGCCTGAAAGAAATCAAATGGGAGAAGACGCCCTTGCTTATAAACGAACTGCATGAACAGCGCTATGCCAGTGAGATAGAAAAAGCCTCGATCCTGAAACAGATGAACCATCTCATCCTTTGCCTCTTTTTTCGAGGTGAAAGTGGGCGGACTCGCTACAAGTTCTCTTTTCAGCGTGAGAAAGCCTGCCGCTAACACACATAAAGCGAGTAATACCATCAATATTGAAGAAAACATGACCTGCCTCCTTTATCATGTCACCAATGTAAAAAAAAGAGCTTGCCCCTATGAGATGACAAGCTCCTCTATCAAAATGTTATTTCACAAACCCAAGCAGCATTTCACGTAAAAGTTTGCTTGCTGTATTCGCCGTTTGATCCGAATGATCGTATACAGGCGCTACTTCCACAAGGTCTGCACCGACGACATGGACATCAGAATCTGCAATGGCATGAATGGATGCAAGCAGTTCTTTTGACGTAATACCGCCAGCATCCACCGTACCTGTTCCAGGTGCATGAGCTGGGTCGAGTACATCGATGTCAATTGTCACATAAACTGGGCGGCCTTTCAGCTTTGGCAATACTTGCTTCAATGGCTCCAGCACTTCAAATTTAGAAATGTGCATGCCTGCTTCTTTTGCCCATTCAAATTCTTCTTTCATCCCTGAACGGATGCCGAAAGAGTATACATTTTCAGGTCCAATAAGTCCTGCCACCTTACGAATCGGTGTCGAATGTGAAAGCGGCTCACCCTCATATTCCTCACGAAGATCCGTATGTGCGTCCATATGGATGATGGCCAAATCAGGGTATTTCTTATACATCGCACGGAAAACCGGCCAAGACACAAGATGCTCGCCGCCCATACCTAATGGAAACTTCCCTTTTTCTAAAATGCTGTCGACATACTCTTCAATTAAATCTAAACTTTTCTGTGCATTGCCAAATGGAAGCGGGATGTCGCCAGCATCAAAGAATGGCACCTCGTGCAGTTCACGATCCAAATAAGGGCTGTATTCCTCTAATCCAATGGATACTTCACGAATACGGTTCGGGCCAAAACGAGAACCCGGACGGTAACTGACGGTCCAATCCATCGGCATACCATATAAAATGACTTTTGCATCTTCCCATGTCGGATGACTTCCAATAAACACTTTTCCTGAATAAGCCTCGTCGAATCTCATGCAAGATTCCTCCTTTTACGCTTCAAAAAATGCGCAAACGGTCATTTGCGCATTTCCACTTCGCTTGATTTATTTGATTAAGTCGCTCACAAATTTCGGCAGAACGAATGCCGCTTTGTGCAATTCTTTTGTGTAATATTTCGTATCGATATCAAAGAAGCGGCTGTCTTCTACAGCAAGTGGATCATACTTCTTAGAACCAATGGTAAATGTCCAAAGACCGCTTGGATATGTTGGGATATTCGCTGTGTATAGCTTGGTAATCGGGAAAATTTCTTTTACATCACGCTGTACATTTGTAATTAACTCAGGTGTGAACCAAGGGTTGTCCGTCTGTGCAACGAAAATACCGTCTTCTTTTAGTGCTTTTGAGATTCCTGCATAGAAACCTTTAGAGAACAAGTTCACAGCTGGTCCAACTGGCTCAGTTGAGTCAACCATGATCACGTCATATTCGTTGTCGGCTTCCGCAATGTGCATAAAGCCGTCTCCGACTTTTACCTCTACACGAGGATCGTCTAGTTTCCCAGCAATTGAAGGAAGGAACTTCTTCGAGTATTCAATGACCTTGCCATCAATATCAACAAGTGTCGCTTTTTTCACACTTGGGTGCTTGAGGATCTCACGAATAACACCGCCGTCTCCTCCGCCTACAACAAGGACATTTTCCGGGTTTGGATGAGTGAAAAGAGGAACATGTGCCACCATTTCGTGGTATACAAACTCATCTTTCTCTGATGTCATCACCATACCGTCTAAAAACAGCATATTGCCAAACTCTTCTGTTTCCACCATTTCTAAATGCTGAAAATCTGTTTGTTCTGTGTGAAGGGTTTTGTTCACCTTCAATGTAATGCCAAAATTCTTCGTTTGCTTCTCTGTATACCAAAGTTCGCTCATTGTTCATCTTCCTCTCATCCAATAATAAACAAACATCTATTGTTAGCGCCTTTTATCGGCTTGACTATATCGATTGTCCAAGAAAAAAGTATAGTGGATTCGTATCAAATTGTAAAGAACCGCATGAGATAACTTCATTTTTAAAGCACACCCTTGCAGTCGCCTGTTTAAAACGGTTTTCTTTGTCCCATACTGATAAAAAACCGTCAAAATGGGGGCTTTGCATGGACACAATCATGAGTAATAAAAAAATCCGCATGACCGTGAAAACGATTCGGGCCTGTTTTTTTATCGGCTTGCTCGCTTTTCTATTTGCAGGCACAGTCTTTTTGACGATTCTTTTACTTGCTAAGTGGCAAGGCGCTCCCTCTGTTCAAGTTCCCCAATCCACGACCATTTATGCAGCCGATGGGTCAAAACTTGGCGAATCGAGCTTTGGGGAAAAGAGATATTGGGTTCCGTTAAAGGACATGTCCCCTCATATACAGCAGGCAGTGGTCGCGGTTGAGGATAAAACCTTTTATCAGCATCACGGCTTTGATGTGAAACGAATGGCAGGTGCTGCGGTGGCAGATATTCGTGCAATGGCAAAAGTACAAGGCGCCAGCACGATCACCCAGCAATACGCACGAAATTTATATTTAGATCATGATAAAACATGGAAGCGGAAGTGGAATGAAGCCTTTTACACCATCCGCTTAGAACAAAACTATACAAAAGATGAGATATTAGAAGGATACTTGAACACCATTTATTATGGCCACGGCGCATACGGTGTGGAAGCGGCATCCCGCCTTTACTTTGGGAAAAAAGCGAAGAACCTAACTTTAGCTGAGTCTGCCTTGCTTGCCGGTATTCCAAAGGGGCCTTCTCTCTACTCCCCTTATGTGAACGAAGAAAGAGCCGAATCAAGAAAAAAGATGATCCTACAGCAAATGCAAGAGGATGGCATGATCACGAAAAAAGCGGCTGCTGATGCCAGCAAGGAAAAGCTGTCCTATCGCCCGCTCAAACAAAAGCAGCTGCAAGCAAAGCAGGCCCCGTATTTTTATGATGATGTCATTCGCGAACTGAAACAAACGCTGGGCTTAACCGAGGAACAAATTGAAACGTATGGTCTTCATATCGAAACGACCTTACAACCTGAATTACAAAAAATCGCTGAAAAGACTTTAACCAACATCATGGATTCTGAATCAGGTATCCAAATTGGCTTAACCGCCATTCATCCCCAGACAGGTCATGTGCTTGCACTCATCGGGGGAAGAGATTACGAGAAAAGCCCATTCAACCGGGTCACACAAGCGAAAAGACAGCCCGGTTCAACAATGAAACCACTTCTCTATTACATGGCCTTGCAAAATGGGTTTACACCAGCAACCGTGATGCGCAGTGAAGAAACTGTTTTTGAACTCGATGAGCAAGGAAGCGGCGCCGCTTATTCACCAAGCAACTATCACGGCTATTACGCCAATGACGGTATTACGATGCTTCAGGCTTTGGCTCTATCTGATAATATTTATGCGGTCAAAACCCATCTATTTTTAGGAATGGAACAGCTCGTACGTGCAGGCAAAACGTTTGGGATTCACGAAAAACTAGATCAAGTGCCTTCGCTTGCTCTAGGTACTTCACCTGTCAAACCAATCGAAATGACCAATGCTTACGCGATGCTGGTCAATGGAGGAAAACGCGTCAAGCCAACCTTTATTACGAAAGTAACGGACGCAAAGGGCAACGTACTATTTGAGGAGAAACAAAAACGAGAGCAAGTACTAGATGAAAAAGCAGCATTTGTCACCACTGACATGATGTCAGGGATGTTCAATACCCAATTAAATGGCTATACAAGTGTCACAGGTCGTACCATTTCAAAAGATCTTACCAGAACGTATGGAGGGAAATCGGGGACGACAGGCGCTGACAGCTGGATGATCGGCTTCTCTCCCCAGCTCGTCACAGGTGTGTGGACCGGCTATGATAAAGGACGCACCATTGACTCGGTCAAAGAAACCGCCTATGCGAAAAAGATATGGGCTTCCTTTATGGAATCAGCCCTCTCAAACCAGCCAGCCTCCTCCTTCATGCCGCCAGACGGTGTAAAAGGCGTATATATCAATCCAAAAACCGGTGATCTCGCAGGCCCAGGATGCGAATCAAAGGTATTCACCTATTTTATAGAAGGAACGGAGCCGACCGGTGTCTGCTATGGTGCCGAGAACAAAGCATCTGAGCAAGACACGGCTCAGGATCAACAGCCTAAGAAATGGTGGGAAAAGTGGCTGAAACGTTAAAAATGGACATGAAAAACCCCGAGATCTGCATCTCGGGATTCTCCATGTCCTAGCTTTAACACCAGTTTACTGAAAAAACGACTGGAATTGGTATCCATTCATCATTCTTCACAAAAATTTCACAATTACTCAGGAACAGCCAATCCTTCTTTTAATTCATCTGTGGATGCTTCCCATAACGCCTCATTGTGACTCTTCAAGAAATCAGCGAGCACCTTTTTCGAACCATCATCCATATGACTGACAACGATTTTACGCTTCATGGATTTATCCATTAAATTCACATGCTCAGGAAGTGATTTATATCCTCTGCGGATCGAGCGGTCAACCGTCATTTCACAAGCTGTGACTCCTGCATAATATGGCCCCTCTTCTCTACGGTCAATCGTCACCCATACGAGCCAGTAAGGTTTTCCGTTAGGTACCTCTTCTTTGGTTTTTAAAAATTTAATTCCTTTTTCGACTGCACTTCTTGCATGCATCGCACCAATATCAATGACGGCTTCCTTTTCCTCCACATCAATGATCACTGGCGAGATATTATCAAGGCTGAGGGCACCTGCCCCAAAACCTCCATGCCCATCCGTTGCATCTGTTTTTTTAATGATATTAAAACCAATTGGTTTCTTCTTTTTACCTTCCATTCACTAAACCTCCTAAAGCAGCGGCTTCAAAATAAGATTAAACCAGTATATGATTTGATCCCGCATTCCGATCAAAGGGCCAAAAACAAACTGACCTAGCGGCGTGATGACGAAGATGAGGAAAATGATGATCCCATACTGTTCAAATTGCGTCATCTTTGCACGAATGCCGGGACTGACAACGTCCTCAATAATACGATATCCGTCCAGCGGCGGAATCGGTAATAAGTTAAATAGGAACAAAATCACGTTCAAATTAATAAAGATTTGGAAGAAATAATCGACCCCCGGCTCAAAGCGCATGATCCACTCCCCACCATATTTCTGAAGAAGCACATACACACAAAAGCCCAAAAATGCCAAAATCAAATTGCTTAAAGGTCCTGCGATCGACACACAAATCCCTGCGAGACGCGGGTTTTTAAAATGGTACCGATTCACAGGTACAGGCCTCGCCCAGCCAAACCCAGCCACAAAGATCAAGATCGTCCCGAAAACATCAAGGTGCTTCAATGGATTGAGCGTCAGTCTGCCTTGATTTTTAGCTGTCGGATCTCCAAAACGATACGCAACATATGCATGCGCCAGCTCGTGCATCGTAAAAGCCACAACAAGCGTAATGGCGACATATGGAATCAGTTCTAATGGATAAACAAGAAATTGGTTCAAAGGCATGAATCCCTCTTTCTTTCTATACAATCATTTACTTCATTCAGTATACTATAAGAAGTCCCTTAAACTAAAGGGAAGCGTAGGATGAAAGAAAAAAGGAGGTTTTCGCCATGCCGATTGTCACCGTTCAAATGCTTGAAGGAAGAACAGACGAGCAGAAAAGAGCGCTTGTGGAGAAAGTCACAGATGCCGTTGTTGAAACAACAGGCGCAGGTGCAGAAAAAGTCTCTGTCATTATTGAAGAAATGAAAAAAGAACATTATGCTGTAGCAGGAAAGCGAATGAGCGACCTGTAAGCATATAAAAAGGACAAACACTTTTTCGGTGTTTGTCCTTTTGTCTCTTACCTTATCTGTACCAAGCTTTATTACGGTTCACCTGATTTTTATGAGCCGCATCGAAGAAATCGACTGTGTAGGAATAATCATAATTCATTAAGCAGACAATGCCGCTTCCTTGAGGGTCGTGCGGTAAGCCAAAGTTATGGCCGTATTCATGCGTAGCCGCTTTTGCTGTATTCGCTGTTCCTTGGTCAAGGTTAACGGCGAATGCACTTCCGCTTGGTGCACTATTGTAGACATAAGCAATTCCGCCAGCATCAAAGTTTGGATTTGCTGTAAATCCTGTGACAAAGTCGTATCCTCTGCCATCAAAGCTGCGCTGAAGGTTGGACAAAATTTGTGATGCATTTGATCCTGAAGACGTCCAAGATCCTACGGCTTGTACGACAAAGTCCACATCATGATCACGGTTAAATGTCACATCCGCTTGCTCAATGATACTGACAATGCGCGTCTGCCAATCACTATATTTCGCACGATACTGCGCATCAGCTACTGCATAGACGGTCACTTTCTGACTGCCTGTACTAGCTTTTGTTGAAATCGAATCTCCTGTATTTGCTTTAAAGGTTCTAGACCCTACCTGTTTACCAGACTCATCTAAAATCTTTGTTGTCACATCTCTTTCAATTGGAGGTGCCGTCGTCAAATCTTTAAAATCGTTTGCCTTTGGCAACCCTTCACTAATATGTGTTTCAAACGGCGCATGACCATGATCATGCCCATGACCTGCACTTGCAACTGGTGCAGAAGCTGAACTTACCCCCGGTAACAAACTCCCTACCAATAAAAATGACAAAAAGACTGAACGCTTTTTCATTCCTATCCCTCCTTTGTTTTTCACAAGGTTATATATTCACTGAAAATTCACTATTTTCCTTCTATTCAGTAAAAAACAGGGAATTGGATGTACAGGAAGAAAGTCGAATCATGTCATTTTCACTAATTTTTCGGATATTTTGACACACATTTCATTCAAAAATAGCGCTTTCGATCCGGGTCTTACAAAATAAAAAAAGCCCAAAAATTGGGCTTTTGCATAGTTAGTTCAATTCCTTCAACTGATCAATATACGCAAGAGCCGCCTCAAATTCTTCGTCCGTATAGCGTTGCTTGCTTTTAATGGTGAAGACCTTTTCCTTTACCTCATCTTTTGGCAGATCATCAAAGTATAAAATCGTTGAGACAAGCTCTAGAAAACGAGACGATTGCTCATTCATCTGCTGCGTCAGCACTTTGAGGTCAGGCATGTCCACTTCACACTGATCGAGAAACTCTTTCCCATTGTCCGTCAGCGAATAACGATATTGATAGTATCCGCCCTTTTTTTCCTTCATTTCGTCCAAGAATCCAAGGTTGCACAGCTCTTCAATTCTGAGCGTCAACTCCTCTGAATAGGGGCCATAAAAATGAAAATCGTATTTCTCGTAAAAAGGCAAATCTAGCTTTTTTGCTATGTAAATCATTTTTTGCAGCTTCTTCCGTCCAACGATTTCCCCAGATTCAGAGAACACCTTCATCAACTTTGCATGCTCTTTCAACAAATTCCCGACATCTCCTTTTTCAGTACTTCCTTATCCCAATCCAAGCAGCTTCATGATCGCCTTCTTTTCTTCAGCTTTTTCCGACATATCTACAATTAAGTCCATCGGGAAATAAAGTTTATGATCGGTTCTTCGTTTACCGGAAATGGCGTCAACAATATCTGACTGTCTCGACAGTTCTTTAATATGACCACTTTGCGTCAAGAGGTGGATCGGCAGCCGTTCTTCTTCTTCGCCCGGTCTATAGAAGTCATAAGGCAAATCAGAGGAAGAGTCGACCACTAAATAATAGTCAGGATCAATTCCCGCTTCTTTGAACAAAGCAGTCAGCTTGAAATATTTCGTCATTTCTTCATTTGGATTAAACTCTGTATATTGGAATAAACGGCGGTTCATAAAACGGCGGCACAAATCAGCCAGCACGTGATCTTCTTCATCTTCCCACGCCTGAAAATAAAATAAGACAATGGATTCATCCAGCTTAATATAATCCTCTGTGGTGACATTTCCTTCAAAAATCGAATAAAAATGAACCGGGGCATGTGTAAAAATGTAGCCAGTTTCATGCAGCTCTTTTGCCCGATGGAGGATTTTCGTTAAAATGACCTCCGCACTGCGGGTCACTGGATGGAAATAGACTTGCCAGTACATTTGATAGCGGCTCATAATATAATCCTCTACGGCATGCATCCCGCTCTGTTTCATCACAATCTGATCTTCTCTCGGACGCATCACGCGTAAAATACGTTCCATATCAAAGTGACCATAGCTGACGCCTGTATAGTAGGCATCACGCTGCAAGTAATCCATTCGATCAGCATCAATTTGACTTGAAATCAAACTGACCACCTGTTTGTTTTGATACGTTTTAGCAATGACTTCCGCTACATGCTTCGGGAAATCCTCACTGACACGGCGAAGGACTTCATTCACTTCCGTCTGCCCTAAAATGATATCTCTTGTAAACGATTCATGATCTAAGTGAAAGACCTTTTCAAAGGAATGAGAAAACGGACCATGTCCAAGGTCATGAAGTAGGGCGGCACTCAGTACAAGCTCACGCTCCCCTTCATCCCATTCGGATCTTCCTTTAAACACATCATCCACAATTCGTCTGACAATCTCGTATACACCGAGTGAATGATTAAATCGGCTGTGTTCTGCCCCATGAAACGTTAAATAAGTGGTGCCTAGCTGTTTAATTCGTCTAAGGCGCTGGAACTCTCTCGTTCCGATTAAATCCCATATCAATGCATCCCGTACGTGAACATAGCGGTGCACAGGATCTTTAAATACCTTTTCTTCGGATAATTTCCCTTTTGGATACGCCATCGTTTCGTCCCTCTTTTTTTAAGACGTGTTTCTATTATATCGGGTAACTTTTCCCGAAAACATCCTTGAATTTGCTGGCGAATGTGTTCTCATTGATTGTACGGACGTAAAAAGCCCGACCTGACAGGGACGGACCTCTTTTTAGGTCGACTGAACACATTCAGTGACATTTATTTGACTTTTTTTTGAACCTTTTCGAGTAACTCATCTTCTGTTGGTGCGGATAATGGGCGATTGTTCACAAACGCAAAAGCCTTTTTTCGTCCTGGACCGCAATACGATTGACAGCCAATCTCAATTTTTGCATCAGGGTCAACCGATTTAAGTCGAGGCAATAACGTTTTTAGGTTCGTCGCATCACAATCGTCACATACGCGAAACTCATTAGCCATGTTCTTACGCTTCCTTTCAATGATGAAACTTCATTCTATATGAAACAGTTGGACAACTAAGAGTGAATAATATACCACACAACATTGTACATCGAAGCGACTGGAGTTGCAAGAAGCATTGTCAGCACAGAGACGTATTCACATAAAAGCTAGTATTTTCCACTATCCTTTTAGCAAACTTGTATAAACCTTCTTCAACTTGGCTAATCTAATACCATCAAATCTTATGGGGGTTTAAACACATGTCAAAACAAAGACAAGATGCTTGGTCAGAGGAAAATGATCTCCTTCTGGCAGAAACCGTCTTACGTCACGTCAGAGAGGGCAGTACACAGCTGAACGCATTTGAAGAAGTTGGAGACAAGCTAAACCGTACCTCAGCGGCATGCGGATTTAGATGGAATGCTGTCGTGAGGCATCAATATGAAAAAGCATTGGCACTTGCCAAAAAACAGCGTAAACAACGCATGCGTGCTCTCGGCAATGGACAGCCTGCGAAAAAACGTTTGCTCTATCAGCCGCAAGTTGAAGAAACGATCACACAGGAAGAGTTCTCTCAAGAACTGGAACCTGCGCAAGAAGAAACGTTTGCACCTGCAGCCGAAACAGCCGACCAGCTTCAGTTTGTGGATCAAAGCTACAATGAAGAGTTAGCTAGTTTATCACATTTATTGTCACAGGCTTCTCAAGTGACAGAGAAAAAGCCAGAAGCCAATCCATTTGGGCAGCGCCAAGAGTTAACCATTGAGGATATCATTGATTTCTTACGCCGCTATGAAGGCGATGGACAGCAATCAGCTGCCTTACGGATGGAAAACAGCCGGTTAAAACGAGAGAACAACGAACTTTCACATAAAGTGTCGCAACTAGAAGCTGAAGTGAAAAAGCTTGAAAAGGATCAGCTCACGATTCAAGAAGATTATGAAACACTCGTCAAAATCATGAACCGTGCAAGAAAACTAGTTTTGTTTGAAGAGGACGACAGTGCCGCACCAACCTTTAAAATGGACCGGAACGGCAACCTTGAAAAAATGGCAGAATAAGCAAAAAGTGCTCCCCACCTGCGGGAAGCACTTTTTTAAATATCCAAAAATAGCATCACGCTAAAAAGGACATTGATCAAGAAGACGAACATAAAAATATACCTAACTTGCCTCACCTGAAAATCACCAAAGATAAAAATATAAAGCCCTGCGATACCAAGCGTCAGTACAGGTTGAAGAAACGGCACGAAAAGCGAAATGCCGTAGCCGGCTCCTATGATGACAGGAAGCCATAATAAATAGAGATAACCGCCATTTTTGGATTTCACCGGAATCCTCCTTTTCTATTTGGCTGACCAAACAAACCAAATCATTTCCACAATCGATCTAACTGATTTGAGTAAAAATCAATGGCCTTTCGATAACTCAAAATAGCAGGATCGTTTGTCGTTTCAGTTAAACAGTTCAGTAATATTTCCATGGCTTTGCTATGTTCATTTAAATTATACAAAGTCATGGCATAAAACGTTTGAATGGCTTTATTATGCGGATAAGCTTCCATCGCATGGAGGAATATCTGTTTTGACTTTTCATATTCCCCTAAGGTTCTGTATGTACTTCCTAATCCTAAAAAAGCATCTTCTCTTTCTTCTGAAGACAAACCTAGCTCAAGCGCCCTCTCATAAAAAAAGACAGCTTGTTTTTCCTTTCCTAACACATCATAACTCCAAGCACATTGATAGTGAATAGAGGCATGGTCTGGATACTCTTCTACAAGACGGATGAGCATGTCATTGGATTTTTGAAGATGTCCACTTTCTCGCAGTTCAATGGCTTTCAGAAGTTTCGTTTCCATTACATCACCCCTATTTTTTAAGATGGAAAGATGTGTTTACGAGAACACTTTTTCATTCCGCTCAATCATCCGCGTCATGTTTTTCTCAAACTCCAGCTGTTCCTCGGTCGTCAGCCCTGAAGCGGTCAGTTGCTCGCTCAGCTTTTGAAGTTCTTCTAGTAAAAAACGCATGAGAAGCGCACAATCAATGGGTTTTCCAGTTAATTCTGATAGGGATGCCATCGTATCAGGCTGTATATCAGGGAATACTGCTTTCACCTCATGCCTTCTATCCTTTAAGGCCGTCTCATAAAAACGGCGAATCAAATCAGCACGTTCACGACCGCTTCCATCTGCACACAAATAGATTTGCACAGCGACCCCTCCGCGTAATCTACGCTGAGAAATGCCTGCAAATTTCTTTCCATTGATGCTTAGATCATAGCTGCCCGGACAATAAGATCCGACAATCTCATAAGCTTCAATGTCCACCTCATACATCGACAGCATCCGGCGAATCAATTCGACCATCGCATCATATCCTCGGTCAATATCAATGCCCTTCTTTTGTTCAGCAAAGATTAAAGACACATTCAGTACGCCTTCATCCAGCACAACAGCAAGACCGCCTGAATTGCGCACAATGACGCGATATCCCTCTCCCTCAAGAAGCTTTACACCATCTTGGAGAAATGGAAGCCTTGTATCCTGAATCCCAAGAACGATCGTATTGTGGTGCACCCAAGAACGTGCTGTGGCTGGTGAGAGCCCTTTCCCAACCGACGCACAAAGCGTATCATCCATTGCAAAGGATTGCTTCGGGTCCACATAAAGACCAAGGCTCGATTGATCTATGATTCGCCATGTCGGCTGTGTCAGTAACTCAATAGGTTCATTTTTCATGTCCTGCATATCCTCTCGTTCATAAACTGTGTTTATTATAACATGGAAGAACACTCGTGAAATTTTAGAATTAAAGATCACTTTTCTACGTTCAAAATGTTAACCATAACCATTCAGTTATAAATTAACTATACAAATAAAACAGGGACAAGATATTGTCCCTGTGAAGAAAAAATTATAAAGATTTAAATATATCCAGTTCATCTTTATCAATATACGGAGATAGACAAAATCTTATAGTTTGTCTGATATCATTTATCCTCATACCTATTGCTGCTAGTACATGTGATGGTTTGGACGCGCTACAGGCTGAGCCCGTTGATACAGCTATAGTAGACGATAGTTTTTTTACAAGTATTTCGTTATTAATACCCAAAAATTGAACATTCATAATACCGGGAATTTTATCTTTTATGGGATTATTAAATTTAATATTTGTCCCAAATTTCTCACTCAACAGCTGTTTTAAATAGCTTTCAAGATCGTTTAACTTTAATTTATGATTTTCTAGATTATTATACGCAATTTCACTCGCTTTACCCATTCCCACAATATTATGAACTGCAAGAGTTCCACTTCTTAATCCATTTTCTTGTCCCCCACCATGCAACAATGGTGTTATATCCGGATACATACTATACTGATCCTTCCTTAGAAAAACGGCTCCTACTCCTTTAGGCCCGAAGTATTTATGAGCTGACAAGGATATTGAAGAAAGACCCGGTAAGCTGTCTAGCTCTATGTTCACCTTACCTACAACTTGAGTAGCGTCAGAATGGAGAAAAACCCCATGTTCTTTACAAATCTCAGACAATTCCTCAATAGGTTGAATTGTGCCTAGCTCACTATTCCCCCATTGTATACTTGCCAAAATTGTTTCAGGACGAATTGCCTCTTTAAATTCTTTTAAACTTATAAATCCCTCTTCATTAACAGACAAGATCGTGACAACATATCCAATACGTTCAAGATAATTAAAAACTTCTAACACAGATGGATGCTCAACAGCAGTCGTAATAATATGTTTACCCATATGCTTTCGTTGGTCTGAAATTCCCTTAATAATAAAATTATTGCTCTCCGTTGCCCCACTAGTAAAGATAACTTCATCTTCTTTACTTCCTATGAGACGCGCCACTTCTTGTCGAGCAATAGAGACGGCCGATTTTGAAGAAACAGCTTGCGGATAATATTTACTGGAGGGATTACCGAAAATATCCATTAAATATGGCAACATCGCTTCCTTTACTTCAGGATGCACTGGTGTAGTTGCCGAGTTATCTAAATACAACAATTTCCTCACCTATTTTCCTTCACTGAAAAAATTTGTGAATAATTTCTCGAAATTTCCTGCCAATCGATACTCTCCTTCTAAAAGAATTATTCCTCTAGACAGGTGCCGATTGAAATAATCTGGAAAAAACTCCTCATCAGACAGATGGCAACCAGCATGTTGTCTAATTAACGCTTTATAAACGTAATCATGCTCTCCTGTCATAGTATTTCGATTAATTTCAATTCCAGAAGTGTCTGTAACTTCTGGAGGGCTGCTTGGGTCATTGAGCGACAGTGATACTGCTAATCTAGAAAGAACATTCCACGTTAGACCTAAAGAACTTTGTAATGTTCTAAGGATTTCTTCTGTTTCTTTCGAAGTTTTTAGACGAAAGTTCATCATATCATCCCTTAAAGTAATTTTCCGAAATTAAAGTAAGCTGTTTTGATGAATCAAAATTCAAAGTATACTCCCTCGAGATAAACGGAGAAAGGAATTGATAGTGATATTCATCAATTTCGCTATCTGTTGATAAAATAATAGTTTGTCTTTTTAAGCTTGGAATAAAGACATTTAAAACCGAAGCCTTGTGAGTTTTATCTAACCTGCCTAGCAAAGTATCAAATATAAAGGGAACTTGTCTCCCAGAACATTCAAAAATAGCCCATATAATAGATATCACTAAAATTTGTTTTTCTCCAGCCGACAAAGTATGTTTTGCAAGTATATTCCTATTATTATCAAACAGCGTTATATCATAATTTTCTGGATCGATTCTAATTGAAGAGATATAATCATGTTTCCTTAGTATCGTTTTTAAATTCTTAGTTGCTAATAGTTGAATATCTTGTAGTTTTTTCTTGATTTGTATCTCTCTATAGCGTCTGCTAAGCGAAATGACTTTTTGAGCTTCCAAAAAAGAACCTGATGTTTTATTGTATTTACGCAGCTCGGTTTTAATTTTTTCTATTTTCCCTAAAACTTTAGCAAGTTCACTTTTTAATTCATTCAAATACTGGTTCTCATTTTCTATTTCTCGCTGCAAATGAATAATCTTTTTATTGTACTCTTCCATTTTTTGAAGCATATCTTCAAATTCGTATGCAGAGTCATTTATATAGACTTGTTCTTTTAATTTTTGAAGTTCTTTTAGCTTATTTGAGTTCTCTTGTAGTAGGTCTAAATTTTCCTTAAGTAAATCCTGATTTAAAATGTTAAAAATCCGCTCCACTTCCATATATTCAGAAAAAGAAGCTCCATGTATCATCTCAACTTGATCTTTAGGATATATCAGGTGAAGCAATTTGTTTTTTAATTCTAGGGCTTGTTCATCTGAGTTATCTACATTTACAGAAGTCAAAATCGTACCTAATTGGTCATTATCTAATTTTTTGTCTAATTGTTGGGCAAGTAATAATGACTCTTCATTCTTTAATTGCACTCTCGTTTCTATTACTAAGTCTCGCATTAAGAAGAAAGGGAGCAGGGAGGATATGAACTGTTTTATCTCTCCAGATCTTTGTTTACGCTTTTGTTCTATTCCTGAAATATTAAAAAGGATTGTTTCTCGTTCTTTCTTTTTCAATCCTCCATGTTTTTCAAATTGATTCTTTTCTTTTAAATAATCATCTTGTAATTCTTTCAGATCTTGTTCTTTCTCTTTTAAAGAGTTAATTGTACTATTAATATTCTCTCTCAACTCTTTTTCTTTTAAATTAACAGCATATAATTGATCCTCAATTGAAGCTCTCTTCGTTTGATCCAGTTCTTGCTTCGAGTACTGATCTAGATCCATTTCGAGGTTTTCAAATAAATCTAAATTAAAAACAACTTTAGAAAGCTCTTTAATGTATTCTCCAATTTGATTCTGTGAGATTATACGTGCAATATCCTCACCATCGAACAAACAAAATTCCAAGAGTTTCGGTGGCATAACTTCTTTTAATTTTGCATAAAAAATTTCTTTCTTTGTATCATCTAAGAACGATCCGTTTTCGACGAGATAATCATTTTCTTTTAAAATATCATTTGAATAAACCCATTCACGTTTCAATTTGTATTCATATGTCTTTAAATTATCAACTATCAAAAATTCGATTTCTATACTAAAATTTTTTTCTTTACTTCGTTTTGCACTATTGTTTAATAAGCTATTCACATGTTTAAAATAGTCAACACTCTCCGTTTTATAACCCAGTCCGTATGAACCAAACAAGCCTAGTTTAATTGCTTGCAATAGTGTCGTTTTTCCAGCCCCATTTTCTCCGCCAATTAATATGACATTTCTATCTGAAGACGTCTCGAAGTTAAACTTATTTCTTTCTTTGTATGGACCAATATTTTCGAGTAAAACATTATTTAAATGCATAGTGTAACCCTCTTCTATAAATGTAGATAATCTTGCTGTAGCACTTTACCTATTTCGTTATTAAGTCCACGTCGAATTTTATATCCAGCAAAATCTTTTTCAATATTAATCAGTTTTTTCATTACTTTTAAGTCAACATTAAACTCTTGACAAAGTAGACTCAGTTGCGAAACTTGCTCCTGATCCAACATTGGTAGATCATCAACCTCCCAATTAATAGAGGCATTCTCTCCATAAACTTTTTGGTAAATATCAGGAACAGAATAATTCCATTCTCCTTGCTTAAACCAAACCCGACGGATTTCCTTTAATTCTTCTTCAGAAATCAATTCATATGAATCGTCATCAGGATGACTAATTGTACGTTGGACAGCAAGAAGACGAGTCAAAATTTCCTTTCGCGCTTCTATTGTATAAGGTCCTAGACCTAGTTGAGCATATTTTTCAACGATTTGACCATCTAGAGTCTCTTCATAAGAACGAAATATTACCATATGATCTTCTGGCGAGCTTAAGTCTATATTATTTTTCGCTATATAATTACGATGCTCATCCTTTTCAACAACCTCAAATTGCTCAAAGGGAATTTTCCTTTCTTTTCTCGCTGCTTTTTTGGGAATTAATACAAATTTCTGTTCATCTTCCTCTATTACTTTCACATCTCTAAAATAGATTTGTCCATTCATCCGATGCTTCATTCGCATATTACGTTGATCTCTAATAGATGTAAGCCAATTACGGAAATCTAATAATGGTTTCATCCAATCGTGTCCACTCTGAATGAAACCCGTTAATGCTTTATCCTCTGTTACAACTGTACAAACCCAACAGCCGAATCGACTATTTCCACATGATCCTGCACTTTCTTTGATATTTTGATCAATTACAAGTGGACATTCACCACTATTGGAATCTTGATACAATCGATATAGCTCATTATTATCGTCTCCCCAAGGCGATGGTGAATTTAACAAGTAACTCCAAACATCATCTAGAGTGAAATTTCTAATAGGAGCATACACATAGGCATTAGATAGAGTTGAATGTCTCATAAAACGATGTCCTTTAATTGTGTGCTCTCTAATGCTATTTCCACGTGATACACTTTCATCTTCACGAACCCCTAAAACCATAATGACTTCACCGAATGTTGAAACTTTACTCATAACAAAAGCATTTGCAGGTTCAATTTTCAATCGATCTGTGCACCATCTGAAATTTTGGCTAGGAGAAGGGTATCCTTTACCAATCAAATTTACCCAAAATGAATTCTCAGGTTCTGGTCTTACTTTATGTGTTTCAATTGGCAGCTCTAATTCCAATGCTTTGTTTTGAATCCGAGACAAGGTAGTATTGATTGAGTTAATGATTAATGGAGTTTCCACTAATGTATCAGACGAAATGACATAAACTTTTTTTGACCTCTCGTCAGAAGGGAGTTCAGCCAGAGCTTCAAATACTAATTGCACGACAACAGTTGAATCTTTCCCTCCACTATAACCAACTACCCACGGGCGAGGGTCTTCTTTATAAGCCTCTTTAATTTGTTCCTTTGCTTTATCAACCAATGTCTTTTGATTGGAGAATAAATTCGAAATTAATCCGTTATTCAAAAGAAGTCACTCCTTACTTTCTTAAAAATTAATCCACATTTTGGAGTAGGTAATCAATCCTTTCGGAAGTTAATTTAATAGTCTGGTTTGTTTTTTGAATTCGACCATTTTCGTTAAAAGCCCGTCCCAACCAGTCAATTTTATTCGTCCGATTCCAATCAATGTTCTTTAACTTTGTTAATTGCACCTTCCAATTTCCAGGGAATTCACTGCGATACTTTTTACCTACATCGCCAAGAGCCTCAACAAAGACACTATGTCCACAAATATAATTTAAACGTAATTGTTTCGGTGAAAGCTCTTTATTATAAACAAGTTCCCATTCATAAATAGATTGACAAACTACTTCCCAAAAATCTTTAAGAAAAACTTGTTCCTCTTCTGTAAGTAAACTCCCTTTATTTTTAGAAAGAAGTCTTTTATTTGTATTATAAATAAAATTAAGCGCTAAAACTTTTGGAGAATTCTTAGATAAAGAAACTCGTTCTTTATCCGTATACTTATTTAAAAAAGGATTTTGACTTACAATTTCTTTAGTGACCAATGCAAGAGGGTCTCGCTGATCATATAGTATACCTATAGACGAAGTGGTGTTTATCGAGTGTAAATTAAGATCGGAAAAGATCTGTTGAGATCTTTTTAGTCTATCATCATGAAAGAACACTACAGAAATTGTCTCATCTCCTAATTCTGAAGACAACTTTAATGCTTCTTCAATCGCAGCCCTTCTATGTTGACCGTCATTTATTAGAAAACGAGAATCCATTGAAATTCTTAACATTCCCAAATCACTATTATTAAAAGCATTATTAATTGGTTCAAAGATAATTTGACCATCAATAGAGGCCGTGATTGATGAAAACACATAGTCCTTTAGATTATCAACAATATAGTGAGTTAAAGTAGGTATTCTTGATTTATTTAGAATGCGCTGAGCTCTATATTCAGCTGGGATTTCTTCTTCATCGAACAAAAAAATTTTAGGAATCAATCTTAATGGACACATTACAACATAATACTCTTTACCTGCTTGAATGCCCCTAATAGCAGGAAAATTATAAGAGAAAGTCACATCCATGTTTCACACCTCATTTACGTACGTAATAATCATTATTATTATATCACTTATAATAACTCATTCATATTCTTTGTCTAATTTCAAAAAAATGCTGAAAAAAAGGCAATTTTATGTGAGAATTAAATTAATCTCATTTAAAGAAATTATTGTATATTTTAAATGAGATTAGATACATAGCGTATATACAAGAAGATATTTTAGTTCACAGTCTTTAATATTGACTAAACTAAAGACTATTTAAATTAAAACCAGAGGGTGATTTCTATGCCATTAAAAAGCCACCTAGTTCATGAAATCAGCAGGTTACGAATTTCATCTGCAGAAGCTGTTGAAAATGCTGCGTCATTTAGCTCATTAAAAAAATATTTACATGTCGAAAGGTCTATTCAATTAAAGGTAGAGGATATTTTAAAAAAACGATTAAATGAAAAGCGAAGTAATTTAATCTTACTTTGCGGAAGTGTAGGCGATGGAAAATCTCATCTATTAGCTTATTTAAATGAAGAAAAAAAAGAATTAATGTCAGAATTCACTATAATCAACGATGCCACTGAAAGTTACTCTCCTAATAAAACTTCTTTGGAAACGTTAGAAGAATTACTCCGTGATTTTTCAGATGAAAATTTGAAAAAAACGAATGCAAAAATTATCATAGCAATTAATTTAGGAGTTCTCCATAATTTTGTTAATTATGGACAGCATAAATACGACTTTCAAACGTTAAATAAATTTATTAATGACAGTGGAATATTTACGTCTAATGTTATGACACATAAACAAGATGAAAATTTTGATCTTGTATCATTTTCAGATTATCAGATGTTTGAACTAACAAATGAAGGTGTACAAGCTGTTTATTTAGAAAAGTTAATAGAAAGAGTTTGCTCAGAAAATGCGGATAATCCATTTCACGCAGCTTATAAAAGAGATCAGAGTTTAAAAATCGACTCAATAATTCATCAAAATTATTCTTTTTTGTGCGATTCAACTGTTAGAAAACAAATTATACAACTGGTTGTTAGAACAATGATTCAATATAACTTAAAATTGTCTACTAGACATTTCCTGAATTTTATAGCAGATATTCTAATGCCTAACAATGAGGAATTAATTCAAATTAATCCAGAACACACATTACCAAATTTGCTTTTTAACTCTCAAGATCGTTCTCAAATTTTAAATGTTATTCATAAATTGAAACCGATACATACCCGTTCTAAACTAATTGATGATTTATTGATTAAATTAAATACACATTCTACTATAGAAAAATTAATTGAAGAAAAATTTTCAAATAATATTGCTAGAGCATGGCTTCTTCAAGGAGGAAAAAATGATGTTAACGAGGAGTTAGATTCTTTCAGTGAAAACTTTATTTCTTTATTATACCTAACGAATTATAACTTTAGTAAAAATTTAGAGAGTGATGATTATTATGACTTTATCAAACTTTTATACGGTCTTAATTCTGGTAACGATGAAACTATTATCGAATTTCGAAAATACATTAAGAATGCAATATACGAATGGAATAAATCCCCAAAATCAAAAAAAGCGTATGTGTACTTTAAACAATTAGAAAGTGATCTAGCAATTGCACAAAACCTCAGATTAACTGTTGATAAAAACATCTATACAAAGCACGATGAAATATATTTGGAAACATTCAAGCCTTACCTATTTATCGCTTTCAAAAAGGGAAATAAACATGTAACACTAGAGGTCAATTATACTTTGTTTAGACTTCTAAATAAAGTATGCAGAGGATATCGACCGAACAAGTTAGATGAGAATCATGCTGCGACTTGGTTAGATTTCCTAGAAAAAATTATGAAATTTGGAGATAAACAAGAGGAGGTACTCTTATCATTCCTTAATGAGGGAAGACATTACATATTAAAAAGTGAGGATGAAGATGCTTTAACATTTGAAGAGGTGGAATAATAAGTGGAAAGAATTTTAAATATTGAAGAAATTGATAAAGTATTAGTAGAGAAACATTCATTAAAAGATACAAAGAAAATTTTTCCCTTTACCACACATGGTGCAGTGAAGGCACAAAATAATACAAGATTAATCATCAGTGAGCTTTCTAGATCTATTACTCAGCTAGATTTTAATAGTGAAGCCCAGGAAAAATACTATCAAAATAACATAAATATTCCTTACCAGCTAAGCAAATTCATAGCGGATAATTCAAATATATATTTTTCGAGTGATCATGAAAATAAAGATTTCATTCGTTTTATAGAAGGTTTTCTATTTAATTTTGAAACTTTAAATATTAGTCATCCTTATTTATATAATCTTGGAGGTCTAAACACAAAATCACCCCCTATTATTAAAAATTTGAGTAAATTTATAAGTGATGTTCTAATTAATAGAGATCTAAATATTCATAATGTATTTACGAACAGCTCTACTGATAATTTGTTAATGAATATTATTTTATCAAACCTAAAGAAATTAATGAAAGAACCTCCCCAATTAGAAATTCAGAATTATATGTACCAAGATATTTTACCACATTTGTCCGAACTATTTAGAGAAGATCTCTCTTTCATGATGAAACATGAAGAATTTTTTTTAGAGCATATAGAATTGATTACGCTATATTACACATTTATGTACACTATTCAGGTTTCTATAAACCTACCTAAATTTTCAGATTGTATTTATGCTGAAACAACACCTTTATACTTTGCCTTAGATTGGGAAGCGATAACTAAAAAGCGCTATGCAGCAACAATTAAAGGATATAAAAAAATAAAAGAACACTCCCATAAATTATTTGCACACGAATATGTTTTACAATTACTCAGTTTTAATTTGTTTAATGAAAATAAATCTAAATTTAAAGATATTACAAATTATTATGATTTAATCAATAAGATCTCTAATTTAGGTAATGATTCTTTACATCAATTTAAGATTGATTTAAAGGACTTAATTATTATTTATAGCAATAAACACAACTTAGAAACACCCGAGATAAATGGAACGATTAACGACCATTTAGTAACTTTATTTAATCAAGTATGTAAGGGCATGAATGATGATGCACAAGTCAAATATGGTGCTTCAATTGAACAGTTAGGTCAAAAAATCTTTTTGAAACGTAGAGGAAGCTTGGGATACGTATTTAATGTAACGCATGATTTTTTAATGATGATGACTGCTGTTATTGTGAAAGAGAATAGCATGCCTTTTAAAACATTATTAGAGGAATTTAGAGTCAGGGGAATAGCCTTTGATCGTTTTACAATTCAAGAGATTGTAAATCTTTTCAGTCAACATAATATATTAGAAAATAAAAGTGATAGTGGTGATGCTCAATATGTCAAACCAATTTTATAATTATATAGCGAAAGAAATTATAGATTACTTCATAGAAAATAATATAAAAAAGGGCGATAAATTTTTCTTACGTTTAGATGATGAAAAAGAAGTATTACAGTTAACACATGCTATAAAAACAGCAAATCCAAGTATAACAACTATGTTTAAATATGAACATCAACATAAACTTGGTGGAACATATGAAACCTTTGCACTCTGTATAAATGAAATCAAATTAGTTGTTGCTTACACAAACACAAAAGTGAAAGCTGATTATTTAGCACTCATTAGAAATAAGGTAAGTGCGCAAGAAAAAGAATGGGAAAATACATCTTTAATAAGTATCGTCTCAGAACAATTAGATACTATCCCTGGGGGAAGCTTAGATCTACAAGGTGAAGGCATGCCACTTCATGTTCTGACTATTTCAAAGAATTTAAAGAGAAAAATTTGTGACAGCAATTTAACTGAATCAGAAAAAGTATTACTTATAAACCAATTAGAACTGCTAATTGAAGAACACAAAGTAATTAAACTGTCATTTTTTGATTTCAAAGACGTTTTAGGCACTTTAGCAAAAGGGACTATAGAAGATAGCGATTATAGAGAATTAGGTTTATTTCAAGACCCTGAACTTAATTCTTTTACAGGTGAAAGTTTAAAAAAGAGAATCCGTGAAAATAGAAATCTTTTTGAAACAGTTAAACAATCAAATGAATATAATGATCGAGAAGCACAACTTCAAAAGATTTTTTTACCAGGCATGGCAAAAAAGCTGACTTGTGAAGGATGGGAAAATTTCTTATTCAGCGAAATCATTAAAGAATATACTCTATATGAAGAACAATTTAAAACTAAAAAAGTAGAAATACAAGATATCACAAGTTTAGAAGAATTAATCTTATGGGATCGTCCTCAATCTGAATCAGAAAATGGAAAGAAAAAAAGAAACATCATTGTGTTTAATCCAGAAAATATAGATGAGATTACTGTTAATATAAAATTTTCTTTTAAAGGCCCTATCAATTCACTTAATAAGAAATTTGTGAATCTACAAAAAAAATTTCAATCACATACCAATGTCGTTCCAAAAGGTAACACTTTACAAATTAAGATAGCAACAAACGAAAGTAATCCAACCTATTCCTACTTTAAATACCAACATGACAATATAAACAGATTAGGTGGACAATTTAATATAATTGTTATTCCATTAAATCATAATTTTTTTGAACCAATACGTACTAATTATTTAATTAATGCTAGTAAGGGGAAACTGATATTAAAAAATGATGCTATCACCCTTGGTCAAAATGCATACCAGAATACAATTATTCTTAATGAGCAAAATCAATTACTTGAACTGTATCAAAACCAACAATATGAGTTAACTATAGATCCAGAGCTTTATTATATTGAAGAAGATATCTGTTTTCGAATCGTAGTAGAACAAATTAATTTGAATATATCTATTGATAATGAAGATAATAACAATAATTTTCCAATTAAAGGTAATAATATATGGCGTATAGTTCGTGAAAGCAATATTAGTATGATGTGGGATCGTGAACTATCACGTTTAAAACATAATACTCGTGAATATTACTTAGACCCTGAGTATAAAGAATTTTTCGAATGGGAACATCAGTGGTTAGAGCATCAAATGGAATGCGCATCGATAATATCAGGATATCTTGATCCAGTACATCTTAATTTAAGTAAAGAATTGAAAGATGCATATGGACAATTTCTAAATCAATTTAATGGTTCGTATACCATACCTAGCATTACAATAGTAGATGAAAAGTATCGTCAAAAAGCTTTGAATTTCCTAAAGGCTTATCAGAATGATATTCAACAATTCCAAAACGGTACCCCTGTAGGGAAACAAGGAATAGACCTATTTTCATTAGGTACAATAAAGTATGATAATACCGTTTATTTCACTCCATTTCACCCTTTAATGATTGCATATAAATTGAAAATTTACGAACATTTAAAAAATGAAGTTGTTGACTCTGTTATTTTAAATCGCCTTTCTCCAGATTCTTTAGTCCCGTTTATATTATCTGAAAAGGAAGATTTGTATCGTCCTAAACACGATAAAAATATACCATTGTGGCTTACTTTAAAACCAGTAAATGATATTACTACTTCAGGAACTAATCATTATTTATCAAAGGTTATAAAAGATAAACTAAAACAATTTATTGAGCACTTTAAATATTTGTTTACTTCATCCTCAAATGCAGCTTTACGAATCAACATCTGTAATCTGCCAGATGATAAACAAGTATTGAACGGTTTATTAAGATTTATGATAACAGATATGATATCTAAAGGTACTCAATTTATTAAACCAATAGAAGTTACACTATACACTAATTCAGAAATAAAAAGCACTTTTGAAAAGTTTGCAGAATTGTATACGGTTAATCAAGTAGAGGACTTCACTGGTATTAAATTAAAAGTTGGAACCTATGAGGCTGATGATGTACTTCGTATCATTCGTCAAAATTTACTTTTTTATCGTCAATCCTGGGAACCAAATAATTTAAACATTAGCTATGCACATCTAACTTTCTTCAAAATGGCATCTAATGAGAGCTCAGCTGTACAATCTATGAAAGACATGAAAGCAGACATTGCTTTAGAAGGTTTGTATTCTAGTGTTCCAGCTATTAGAGATCACGATACTTATAGATCAGGGTTTGGTCTTAAAGGTTATACAATAGAAGACGACAATTATCTTTTGAAAACCGCTTATCACTTTAATGAACTAGCTGCTAATATTAGGAATGAAGGGAATGATTCTTATGTAAAGAACAACACAATATTATCTCGTATTGATACTATCAATAAGTTGACTTTAACTAAAATTATGGAAAATTCACATTGGGTTACTTTTATTGACCCTAATGTAGATTTAGAATATTTTAATGAGTTTAGCAAAGATGATGTGGTTGTTATCCATTATAGTGATCAATATACTTCTTCAAGGAAATTTGATGCAATTACAGTAACTAATAAATCTAAGCAATATTTCAATACTATAAGAGAGTTTCTATCTAGTATGCACATTGAAAGCAATGATAAGGATATCCGGAACACGATTCAGGCTTTTAATACTTTTAATGGGGAATGGCTCTTACGTATTATTGGATCAAAAAACTATTTAGATCGTGAGAAATTAAGTATTATCTCAGCAATTAAATATACTTTAGCTTACCTTGATCACTCACATATCAAATGGGTCCCAATCTCTTTAGAAGAAATTCTTCGGGTAGCCGGGGTTTATAATCTCTCTAAAAGTGGTGGTATATTCACTGCTAAAAATTTAGGAGTAACCGGAATTCATAGTGATGACCTACTTTTATTAGGTTTAGAAGAGAGAGAAAATAAAATTTTCATTCATTTTTACCCTGTTGAAGTGAAGTTTGGTGAGGTTGGACATAACACTCTTGAAAAAGCCCGAGAACAAGTTCAAAAGACCAAGCAATTAATTTTAGACACTATAACTAAAGAAAACATAGGATCTTTCGCACGTGATTTCTATAAAAATTTCTTTGTACAATTACTTCTTTCTAATGCAAATAAAATGGTGCAAGGCAACATATGGCCAGAGAAAGATTATAAAATAGAACAAACAGTGATAGAACGTCTCCTTAAATTAGATTTTCAAATTACCGATCATTTAATTGACTATATAGGAAAAGGTGCAATAATTAGTTTTAAAAATGGAATTACTGCGCGTTCCTCTACTTTAGAAAATGAGGTTTTATTAATAAACTATTCGTTAGAAGATGGATTTAATGGTATTACCAAGAACCTTAGCAATATACATCAGCACTTACACTATAAAGAAACTGATTTCATTAAAGAACGTATGTTATTTTCTCTATACAAAACAGAATATAAATCTACACATTCTGTCATTAAAAATATAAAATTAGAAGATACAATCAAAAACCCAAATAAAAATTTAGCATATAATCAAAAAGATTTATCTCTATTTTTAGATGAGATAGCTGTATCTAAAGAATTCGAAAATGATACCCCATCTGAATATACAAAGGAAAAAGATAGTTTAGAACGTACTAGAATAAAAATTGGAAAAATTGATAACTCCAATAAAGACGTTTTTTGGGAGTATGGTCACGCTCAACTAGCCAATAGACATCTTTTAATATCAGGAAAATCTGGTCAAGGAAAAACATATTTTATGCAATGCTTATTACTAGAAAAGTCAAAGCAGGAGATATCAAGTATTGTTATTGACTATACAGATGGTTTTTTACCAAATCAGTTAGAAGATGAGTTTGTTGAATGCCTAGGCTCTAAACTTGTACAACACATTGTTTACAATAGTAAATTACCGATTAATCCTTTCTCCAGAAATATAAGGGACATCGGTGGTATTAAACTGCCAGAATCAGATACAGATATAGCTGAACGGGTAAAAAGTGTTTTTGCTTCTGTATATAAGACACTAGGAATTCAGCAATTAAACACTTTATATAACTGTATATTAATGGGTCTGCAAAGGTTTGATAACAAGATGAACTTAATGCATCTAAAAGCTTTATTAGAAGAAGAAGGTTCTAGTACTGCTTTAAAAACTCTTTCACAGTTAAGGCCTTTTATTGATCGCGATCCATTTACTACCTCTTCAACAATTAACTGGAGGAATATTATTGATAAAAAAGGCGAAGTTTTCGTCCTTCAATTGACAGGTTACCCACGCGATGTTCAGTTAATTATTACTGAATTTATACTTTGGGATTTGTGGAATTTTTCAGTTAGGGAAGGGAATAAACATATACCAATGCCTGTACTATTAGATGAAGCGCAAAATTTAGCCCATACAGAAGATTCACCTTCTGCTAGGATCTTAACTGAAGGCAGAAAGTTTGGTTGGTCTGCTTGGTACGCTACACAATTTTTAAAATCTCAGCTAGATGCTAGTGAATTAGCTAGAATGCAAAATGCATCCCAAAAAATATACTTTGCCCCACCCGAACAAGAGTTATCTACTATTTCTTCTAGTCTCGCAAATGAATATTACGACAGAAAATACTGGGAGAATATGTTATCTAATCTAAAGAAAGGTCAGTGTATAGTACACGGGCCAAATTTAAAGGGAGATGGATCTTTATCTCCTACTCAAGCTGTAATTGTGAATATATCTCCTTTAAAGGAAAGAATGTAATTAAGTACCTGTTTATTATAAGAGCAGTGGTCTCGGAACTTTACTATAGATACACTGCCTTTATACATTTTTTGGCTTAAAGCTGGAGATGAGATAAAGTAACCATTAGACAGTAAAAAAATAAATTAGTTTAATGTGTACAGGTGGCCCAGAAATGTCTAAGGCCACCTTTTACAGTTTAAAAAGTAATAGAAATGTCACATATCCTTCAGCTTCATTATGCTAACTCCGACTAAGATCTCATAACCACGAGATCAGCAATGGTTTCATGGTTTCCGCTCATTTCCCTAATTGATTACACTTCTATGTTACAGCCCTCACTCACCCATTTCAGAAAGTTTTTAGTCAGGAGCTCTGCATGCTGAGGGTCTATTACACCAGCATCCACAATCCACACTTTTTGCTCCTCTTTAGCCAGCCGCATGAGAAATACTTGTCCACCGCCATCGTCGCCAATCGCCATATAGCCGCTTGCATATTGCTGAACCTCCCATGTGGCATTGCGTTCCACCATGTCATCCGTTCCGTATAACAGAACATCACCGCCAATGGAACATCCATTTGTCTGTTTCAGCAAGGATTTATATGCATAGGGCAGTACCATGTTAAGTTGGGATTCTGCTTCTTTGATGTGTATGTCACTTGCTGGTTCGTTCATGTGCAGATTTGGGATTTGAGGTAAATTGAGCATTTTTAAGAGCCTCCTCTATGTTAAGGTGCTGTTTTTTTCATGACCGTTTTATACATTCGAAAAGGCATCTTTAAAAGAAAATAGAAAATGGCCACATCGAAGATAAAACACCACACTAGAAATTCAAAAGCATGATGTCCGTGCAGAACTAGCCAATCAATAGGAAAATTGCGATAATCAGCGTCAGAGAAAGAAACTCCTCTCATTAAAGCTGTTCCTATAACAAATTACGGAACTATAGACAGCCATTCTATCTATTACAACATTTCTTTTAGCAAACTCTCTGCTTTATGTAATTCATCTAGAAAGGGGTTTAAATAATCATTGTAACTATCCAAATAAGCTCTTACCCCGCCAATGATCAACATCTTTTGGAGATCTTCATTGTTCTGAATGATCCTTTGTGCATCCTTATATCTTTTGTATATTAATTGGAGAACACCTTGATTGATTTCTTGGGAATAGTCTTTTTCTAGGATGTTGATGACGGTTTGGATTTGTTTCGTTAGTTCTTGTTTTTTGTTCATTGAACGCTCCTATTTTCGAAGTTTTATTTAAATCATTCAATGGTACTTTACTGTTAATAATATTGATTGAGCTTTGATGATACACATGCGCTATCATATTTCAGCCCAAACTGCCCCAGTTATGAACCTACAGAAACCGGTTTTGCCAACGATCAACTTGACGCATATTTCACTAACTCATAAATAATTAAAAGGCCCTCTTACCGAGGGCTTAGATTTTAAAATTCTAAAATGTCAATTGTTACTCTTATGCCAATTCCCATACTATTTGGCCATCTACCAAAATCTTATTTGGTGGATCATCATAAAGAGATATCTCAACTAAAGAGCTTTTCTCTTGAATTAACCAATCGTATACACTGCCACTGTTTTCATTAGGATGAGATAGAATATCATTTACTTGGAAAGCAGCTGCAATATATTCTGTAAAATTAATATCATCTTCATCTAACATATTATTTGTTTCAAAAACTGTATCTAGTTTCCCTAAGATTTTCAAGCCACTATTCCATTCCAAAATCATATCTTTTTTTTCATATTTTATTAATGTTCCAATCAAAGAATCATAACCCATTTTTTACCTCCAATTCATTTTAAGGCCTCGCTGGTACGATGTGAGCACCATCTTTCCCATAATGTATCATTCCCTTAGTAGTCTCTTCATACTTTCCAGTATCAATATTATAGTATTTTCCTATTGCTTGGCCAAAGTCTATCCTTTCTTTATTCTTACCCAATTCTTTGCCTGTCCCTGCATATTTATCCAGCAATTCTTGTGCCTTTTTATTATCTCCGTAAAAAATGCTTTTCTTTTTTCCGTTTGCTACTTCTTGCTTGTAATTTGGTGTTTCTGGAATATGTTTTTCTTGAGCTCCTGATTTTACTTTTGCAGGGAAACCATTTACTTCACGGTAAGGTCCTTTAGGTACGGATTGTTTACCGTAAGCAGGTGTTTTAACCCTCTTCACATTCTTCCCTTGCTCCAACCTAAAAACATATTTCCCAACCTTCACTATTTTCGTGATTGGGATGATAGAGGCTGCGGATAAAGCTTGGTCTGTGCTGCTGATGTTTCGGCTGGTTTCTGGGTCTTTGCCAGTAACGGCTCGGTAGCCGTCGTAGATGCCGCTGTATTCTAAAATGATGTTTTCGGCGGTTGAGACGACTTCACCGTCTAGTATACGCTTGGCATTCCCGCGGCTGCGGCTTTCTGGGATGTTGTCGACTTCTTCTATTCTTACTTCGCCGTTTGCGATATACGTTCGGATGATTTGTTTATTGGCGTAAACGGTGTATCTCCCGCCTATAAAATCAATGTCAGACGGATCTGTGACGACTTCATCAGCGATGTCGAATTCTTTTAGCTTTTTGATGCCTTTTACGTTATATAGTTTACCATTTACGACCCTGATGTCACTATGAATCTTACTTTTCCCGCTCACAGCTTCTTTTTGTAATGTCGTAAGCAATGGATCGTTTGCTTTGACTTGCTTGTTGACGTTTCGGAGGGTACCTCTATGAACCACCGTATCCACATTCGCCTGTTCTTTCTCACTCAATTTCTTCAGCATGATCATCATCGGATGGTCTTTCGTGTTGTCTATTTTGTCATTCAATCCGCTGATCGTGCTGCTTATTTTTTCTTCTTTTGTGTCTTTGAAAATAGATCCCTTTTGATAGCTGGTGATGTCGATTTTTGGACCAGTGAACATGGTGCTTAAAGTATTGATGTATTGCTTCATTGTTTGCAATGCACTTGTTGTTTCGTTCATAGCACTTGTTTGTTCTCTGTCAAAGGCATGGAGCAGTCCAATGGTTCTGGATGCCTCAAGCCACGCTTTTTGATAGCTCTGTTGAAAAGCAGACTCGTCTACATGAGGCAAGTGAACGATATGACTGACCCTGCCGATCGCCTGGCTCACATCTGAAACGATGTCAGAAATCGCTCGCTCCGCTTTTTTTACACCTGAATCAAGTTCGTGTTCGATGAATGTTTGTGAAATAAAACCGTGTTGATTTGATTCAAGGGCATGAAGTGCCTGTTTTGTTTGTTTGAGCGCAGAACTGTATTCCTCAATGACAACCTGAAAGAATTGCAAGAAAGGAATATGGCATTCTGTATAAAATGCTCGGATGGCTTGTCCTGCCTCTCCCTTTAGTGCGCCATCAAGTGAGATGATCTGTTGGATTTGTTTTTCTATGGAGCTAATCTGTTGTGATTGCTGTTTTAATGTATTCAGCGTTTGGTCAATTCCGTTTATTAGCGCAAAAGCATCAAGGGTTTTCATTACGTTCTCCTTTATTTTCTTTTACTGCTGGAAGCAAGCGCCTTGTCCGTTTCGATCATGGTGTTCACCGCTTGTTCTGTTTGTACAAGTTGTTTCTGAAGAATGTCTATATAGGATGTACTTAATTCGTTCAGCTGCTGATTGATTTTTTCTAATGTGTCTGCCGTCAGGAGCTGATTTCTTCCTTTGATGGTTGTTGGAAGTGTTGCATTCATTTGAGCGCCTGATTGTTTTGCATGCTGTAATACTCGTTTGACCTGACTGGCATCTATTTTAATTTCTCTGCTCATGTGACTACCCTCTTTTTTCTTCCAGTTGTTTCTGTTTTTCTTTCTCTATTTTTCTTTCAACCGAATGAATTTCATGTTCTAATGAATGGATCTCTGATTTTAAGTCGCTGATTTTCTCATCAATTCGATTCAATAGATTGGTCAGCTGTACACTTTTTATCTCTTGACTGGCGGATGCCATCTCGTCTCGAATGTCATCAAACGTATCTGCGAGATGGCCAAACCATGTATGTGATGTCAGATCTGGATGAGTCATTTTCTTGTTAGCATCTGCCAGAGCAGACTTTGCCTCTTTCACTTCTTTTCGGCATATGCTCAGTTCTATGATTTGTTCTTTTTTTATGGATATGTCTGCCTTTAACGAATACAAGGCTGTTGTATAACCGATGATAGCTCCAGACATCGTCAAACACCTCTATTCCTCAAATAGTCCTCCGTTATGTTACCATTTACTAGCACAAGAGGCATATGATTGAAAACGAATTCACTAAAAAATGAATCGTATGTATTGGGTTTTTATACCTAATTCACATAAAAAAGCTGAATCCTTCGATAGGATCCAGCTTTTGATGGTTATTTTAAAGTTTCAGTGACCGATGCTGAGTCATGATCGTTACATGCAGCGTCTTTCTTCTCAGGGATATAATGGAGTGAAAACCCGACAAGGCTAAAAAAGGCACTTAACACCAGTGTTGGGTTTTTAAATAGGTTCGTACTAGCAATGATCATATCTCCCTTTTGCAAGAGTATTCCTAGTATTTGACCGAATACCAACAACGTTCCTGACGTTAGAAATAGGACAAGCAGCACTTTAAATAAGAATTCCATCAATACTCTCATCTGTTTCTCCTTTCTATACGGGAAGTATCTCCATTCCAATGAGCCAGCCAATGCCAACGATCGGAAGCATATAATAGAGGATCAGTGGGATAAAGGTTTTTTCTGGTCTGGCCCCTGCAAGACCAGAAGCGATAAATATGGACCCTGATGCAGGCGGGGAAGCGCCTTCAGTTGATGAAAAAGCAAGAATGGCAACTACAGCCACAACTGGGTCCACTCCAACTGAGATTAAAGCTGAAAATGAGACAAGCCCAACTGCTGTTAATGTCGCTGTTGAAGATAGAGGGCCCGCCACCAGTGTGACAAGAACACCCACAATGAGCACCATGAGCCATTTCGGAATGGCAAGTACTGATGTGATTTGCGTCAAATCATCTGCGAGCCCTAATTCTGCAAGCACTTGACTAGCAGCCACTGCAAACAGCATCAAGGCTCCGATCGTTGTAAACTTAGGAATAGCCGACTTGAAAAACTGAGACCAATCAAGTGCAGACGCCTTTTTTCTTCCAATTGTTAGACTAATTAATATCATGAGAATCGGAATCCACGTAATTAAAGAAATTTGATCCATTGCCTCCGGTCCGATGTTTGGATTACTTTTTAAGTAGTTTGCCAACGGACCAATGGTGATCATGATAGGAATCAAGGCACCGAAAAAAATAAAGATCGACTTCCACCCTTGTTTCACAGCTTCCCAGAAAGGAAGAATATCATCTGGCGGCATGGCCTGAATTTTATTCTTTTTCACCAGAAGATACACCAAAATAAATCGGTATACGACTTGATACAGTCCTCCTATTAGAAGGGCAATATATAAATCTCCCTCAGATACAAGGGCGGCAACCGGGGCAAACCCAAGCATGATAAACATGGAAGAGTTCGGAGGCAGTGCCGCTCCAAGTCCGCCATTTCCTGCTAGAATCGTGGCCGTATGGGTCCGGCTCCACCCGGATTTAATCATCCAAGAGGCGGTGATAGAGCCAGTCGCAGCTGTGTTTGCAGAATTTGAACCTGAAAGAGCGCCTAACACTGCTGAACCTAACGTACTCATATAAGCCGCTCCACCAGGAAGTTTGCCTACAACCGAATTTAGGATTCGTAAGAGTGCATGAATTAATTCCAACTTTTCGATTAAATAGGCCATGAATACAAATGCGACAGCTGCATAAAGCACCTCATATGTGGATGCAAAGATTAAACCATCCCAGAAAAGTCTTAACGCATCCCATCCGCCAAATAATGTGGTCGCAATAAAGCCTAATAGCATGGCTTCTCCCATATTCCGTTTCACCATAACATTCCATATAATGATGACAGCTATGAACACAATCAACGCAATAAAACCCATATCGTTTCTTCGCCTCCCCTTCATTAAATAAAACGCTTACAATTTATTCCCCTTGCTGCATCACGTCAATGACTTCTTCCCAGCTAGCAGGTTTTACCCCGTCAAATCGTTCAGCAAAGTGAAAGTCTGCTAATCTCTCAAGCTTCTGTTGTGCTGCCCGAGACATACTGGCATCAATCTCTGCTTCATCTAGCATTTCAATAGAGCCAAGCAGCTCAACCGCCCGTCTTTTTGCATGCAATGCACTCCCTGTCACAAGACGGTTCATGGTCTCTTCAAAACTTTTGCTATCGATTGTATCGCTTAGTGAAGAAATCACTTGATGTTCCACATTATATTTTTTGGAAATTTCCAAAAATTCAATCAAGAGACCGACAATCCCCTTCATATAAATGCTTCTGATTAGCTTTAGTGCCGAAGCATCTCCTGGCTGGTCACTAATTTTTGTGATATTCATGCCATAGGCATTCATTACTTTCATAAATTGGTCAACTCCACTGCCGCTTGCCGTGATCGGAACTTTGTGTTTGTTGATTGGAAGAGGCCCTAGCATGGCGGCATCTACAAATAGAGCTTCTTGTTTTTCAATTTCGTTTGCTACTTGTTTTTTGATGTCTGGTGTTGATGCCGATACATCTACATATAATTGATTCTTTTTCAAACTTCCCGATACGGATTGTGCCACTTCTAAGGTTTTATTCGCTGGCACAGCTGCAATCACAAGATCAGATTTCTCAATGACTTCGCTAATACTGCTCGTTAATTGAACGCCTGTTTGCGATGCTTTTTCTTTCAATGAGCCAGCTAATTTCTCATTTTTTAATAGGACATCATACGCATAAAATTGATTTAATCCTTCTGTTTTCAATCCCGTTGACAGCTCATATGCTGCTTCTCCATATCCGATAAAGCCTATCCTCATCACAGATTCCCCTATCCTTGAAATTTTTTCATTCTGCCTTCCAGCCATGCCGGTGCTAAGAGACTGATGTCCTGCTTTCCTTCGTCCACATACTGTTGAATCGTTTTTAATCTCTGATGTTCATACGCTTGTTTCTCTTCCGCTAGTGTCAGCAGGTGTTCCGCCTTTTCCTTTGGAACGATGACGACTCCATCATCGTCAGCAATGACTAGATCACCTGGTGCTACTTTGACACCGCCGCACGAGATGGTTTGATTCAATTCCCCAGGACCATCTTTAAAAGGTCCGTTTGGCATAAATCCCTTGCTGTAGATTGGAAAAGCCAGCTCCTCTAAAGAGAGTTTGTCGCGAACAAGCCCGTCAATCACGATTCCTTCTATTCCTACAGCCTTTGCTGAATGTGCCATCAATTCCCCTAAATAGGCATGACCCTTATGGTCTTTTCCATCAACAATCAGTACATCTCCTTCTTTAGCAGAGTAGATCGCTTGATGAAGAAATAAATTATCCCCTGGCCGTAAGCTAACAGTAAAAGCTGTGCCGACTACATTCATGCCTTTCGCAACTGGTTTGATTTGATGATCCATCGCGCCGGTGCATCCCATTACGTCTGACAGCAAGGTCGAGTTAAGCTTTTTTGCCCTAGCGATAAGATCATTTGACACGAAATGAACAGTACTCATTGTTTCCATCATCCCCTTTGAGTTATATTCATTACACTTATTTTTATTAAAGTAATATTTATTACTTTTGTGATATGATCATACCACCTCATTTTCAATTAGTAAAGCGCTTTCAAAAAATAAAAAAATGAGTTCCACACGACTAATGTGTTGTGTGGTAACTCATTTTCGTTAACATATGATTGATTTGATCTAAACGTGGTTTTGTTCTTTCAGGATCATTCATCGCTAAGGCACTTAAAATGTAATCGACGATAAAGATAGCAGATACGACAGAGTTATGAGAGCCTACACTTGCTGAGGAACATGGTAATACATATTGTGCATATTTGGTTAATGGAGAGCTGTAGCTGTCTGTGATTAAAAGCACATCCACCCCATAAGACTTCGCTACTTCGAGCAAGTCCTTCATGCGTTTTGCATAACGCGGATAGCTGACCGCTATAATGAAATCACTAGAGTTGAAATGAACCAAATCATCCACCCAGTCGCTTTTGTCTGCATCAATGTATTGGCAATTCCCCAATAACCGATTGATTCCGAGTGACAGATACTCACCAACAGGTCTTCCACTTCGAACACTTGTACACAAAACGTGGCGTGCGCTGGCTATTTTCCCAACAATCTGCTGAAAGGTTTCTTCCGTGATATTGTCTAGTGCATACTGGATATTTTGAAATTGCAGTTCTACATGGTCATGCAGGAGCTTATTCTTATTTGAATGCTTGAGATTCGCTTCAAGTCTCGTTTGAGGGTCGGCTTTATGTTTCATAGCTGATTGAAGCTCTTTTTGGAATTCAGAAAAACCGGAATACCCCACAGCAGCAGAGAATCGCATGATCGTTGCTGTACTCGTCCCGACTTTTGACGCCAATTTATCGACAGTTAAAAAAGCGACTTCCATTGGATTTTGTACGATATAATCTGCAATTCTCCTCTGCGCATCGGTTAAAAATGCGACCTTATGCTGAAGTTTATATATTAAATCCTCCATTATAGCACCTGCCTATCCTATCGGCTTTATCTACGATTCGTGTTTTCTTTTCACCCTTTATTGTACACATTTGGACAAAATAAAAAAACAGCCAGCACGAATCTATCGTACTGACTGCTCTAGTCGAGATGCTATTTTATAGTGCTTGAGCTGCTGTAATAAGCGCAAGATTATAAACGTCTTCGGCATTACAGCCTCTTGATAGATCGTTTACAGGCTGATTTAGACCTTGCAGGATCGGACCTACAGCTTCAAAGTTACCTAAGCGCTGGGCAATTTTGTAGCCAATGTTTCCAGCTTCGAGGCTAGGGAAAACAAATACGCTAGCATCGCCTTTGATGACGGAATCTGGTGCTTTTTTCGCTGCCACTGAAGGAACGAAAGCTGCATCGAATTGGAACTCCCCATCAAGAACAAGCTCAGGTGCTTTTTCTTTTGCAATGCGAACCGCTTCAGACACTTTGTCTGTTTCGTCTGATTTTGCTGAGCCTTTTGTTGAGAAGCTAAGCATTGCTACACGTGGTTCGATGTCAAACATTTTTGCTGTGTTTGCACTTTCGATCGCAATTTCAGCAAGATCTTGGCTGTCTGGTGCAATGTTGATCGCACAATCAGCAAACACATATTGCTCTTCGCCACGAGCCATAATGAAGACGCCAGAAGTTTTCTTTACGCCTTCTTTTGTTTTAATGATTTGAAGTGCTGGGCGTACTGTATCAGCAGTTGAGTGTGCTGCTCCGCTTACAAGGCCGTCTGCAAGACCTTTATACACAAGCATTGTACCGAAGTAGTTTTCATCAAGTAATGCTTTTCTCGCTTGCTCTTCTGTCGCTTTGCCTTTACGTCTTTCGACGAAAGCTTGTACAAGATCTTCAAAACCTTCATATGTATGAGGATCATACACGTCAACACCATCAAGTGTAAGCCCTAATTCTTTTGCTTTTGCTTCTACTTCTTCTTTCTTACCTACAACAATTGGCTGCAATACTTTGCCATCTGCTAGTTTTTGAACGGCTGTTAGAATGCGTTCGTCCATTCCCTCAGGAAAAACGATCTTAACTCCTTTACCTGCAACCTTTTCCTGAACTGTTGAAAAAATATCTGCCACTTCAATACCCTCCTTGATTTTACAAAAAAAGCGTTCTCTTTTAAGCATACTCTTCTTCTACATAAATTCAAACTACCAACTTACATTATAGCGCTTACAATTTAAATTCTTATTTTTCAAACTAATTAAATCAATTTCTAGAAAAGCGTTTTCGTCGTTCAAGTTTTGATCACATCTTCATTTGGACAAACTATGTTATAGTTGGAACAGATGGAAAACTGTAAATAGGAGTGAAAGAAATGAGCGAACAACATACAACAAATGAAGCAGCTCAAACACTAGATGGCTGGTATGCGCTGCATGATTTTAGAACGATCGACTGGACGGCTTGGAAGCTACTGACAAGCGATGAGCGTCAAGCCATCATTCATGAGTTCACAGGTCTATTAGAAAAATGGAAAACAGCCGAGCACAATCAGGCTGGAAGCCAAACAATCTATAGTATTGTCGGCCAAAAAGCAGATATTATGCTCATGATTTTACGTCCGACCATGGAAGAACTAGGTGAAATTGAACTTGAATTCAACAAGACACGACTAGCAGAGTTTACGATTCCAGCTTATTCTTACGTGTCAGTTGTTGAACTCAGCAACTACTTAGCAGGAGGCGGAGATGGCGGAGACCCTTACGAGAACCCACATGTACGTGCGCGCCTCTATCCAGAGCTTCCTTCTTCTCAATATGTCTGTTTCTATCCAATGGATAAAAGACGTTCTGGCAATGACAACTGGTACATGCTTTCAATGGATGAGCGTAAATCCCTTATGAGAAGCCATGGCTTAATTGGCAGAAGCTATGCTGGGAAAGTAAAACAGATCATTACAGGTTCTGTTGGCTTTGATGATTATGAGTGGGGCGTCACTCTTTTCGCTGACGATGTGCTTCAATTTAAAAAATTGGTTTACGAAATGCGATTTGATGAAGTGAGTGCACGTTACGGCGAGTTTGGTTCCTTCTTTGTTGGAAACCGATTAGCAAACGAGCAACTAGCGTCTTATTTCCATGTATGATAAACTCTTAAGGCTTCGGATCTTTCCGAAGCTTTTTTATGTATTTGTTTAGAAAGGTGATCTCATCATGAAAAACTTCCCCATCGCTATTTTTGCGTTAACGCTCGGTGCGTTTTCGATTGGCATGACTGAATTTGTCAATTAGGCTTCTTCATTGGCTCTCTTAAAGATCCCTTTTCTTAAATTAAGACACAAAATTAGTTAATCCAATGGGAAGGTCGATGTATATGAGAGGGTAATGCTATTTTTACATCACCTTTAAACGAATTAATTTTCGTTTGGGTCAAATATACTGGTGGATAGAAATTAATATCTCGCAAATCTACACCGATAAACTTTTCCTATGTTCTTTAAACAAGAACATTAACAATTTGTTGGAAAAATTCTTTCCTATTTATGCTATGATAAACTATACATAAAATTTGGAAAGAAGGTTTAGCTTTTGGAATGGTAAAGATGCCCTAGGTGCAATAGTAATCGTGTCGGGAAAAGGGGAAGAAACGCAGGTTGCCTAGCAATATTAATCATGTTATTTATTTCTTTTTTCATCTCATATGTCATAACAAATTTATTGTTCTTTTCTATTTTTTTAATAAGGATTGGATTGTTTGTCATCATATTTATTTACTTGATCAAACTACGAGAAAAGATATTCGGTTACTTGTACTGTAAAGACTGCGAGCTAGCCTTTAAGCCGCGGAGGAACTCTAACGAAAAAACACTCTCAAAAACGGGACTGACCCCCGTTTTTGAGACAGGAATCAAAACACCTTTATACAGCCAATTGCCGATAGTTTATCGGTGATTGGTTGTTTAGTTTCGTTTGAATACGAATGTTGTTATAATAATAAATGTATTCTTTGACAGTGCGTTCTACGATGTTGGTCGTAGTGCGGTCAATCCTGTTAAGATAGAACGTTTCAGACTTTAGTGAGGAATGAAACGATTCGATGGAGGCATTATCAGCGGGCGTCCCTTTACGGGACATGCTCATGGTAATGCCTTTTATATGAACAGCTTTCTGATACTCGTAAGATGTATACACAGAACCTTGATCGCTATGTAACACGCAATTCTCAGGCAGTGCTGGGAGCTGATTAAGTGTGTTTAAGATAAAGTCTGTGTCCTGCTTATCACCAATCGTAAAAGCAATCACTTCTCCATTATATAAATCCAATATACTGGAAAGGTACAATTGTTTCTGTCCATAAGGCAAATACGTGATGTCCGTTACTAGTTTTTCAAGAGGGCGATCAGACTGAAAATTCCGATCCAGTATATTACCGGCCACGGCATAGGGCTGCCCATTCTTCTTACGCTTTTTCATTTTAACCCGGCATTGCCACTGGTTTTTCTGCATGATACGTTGAACAGTTTTATGGTTAATACGCATTCTCCTTTTTAGTATGGCTGTGATTTTTCGATAACCATATCGATATTTGTGCTTTCGGCACAACGTGCCGATTTGTTTCTCTAGTTGTCTTTTAGAATGATTCTGAGTCAGATCCTTTTTCCATCTATAGTACGAAGTGCGTGAGATGCCTAAATGGACACAGATGTCCTGTACTGTCATCGTTTTGCACAATTCTTCTACCAGTTTGATTGACGTTTCCTTATCAACTTCCTTTCCAATTCGTTGTACTTTTTTAAAACTTCATTCTGTTGACTCAAATAGCGATTTTCTGCCTGCAGTCTCTCTAATTCGGAAGAGTACTCGGGACCCTTTCCATAGGTATATTGTTTTCCAACAGGCTGTTCGAACCGGTGTGTATCCCCAGCCTTATGCCACCTCACCCATGTCTGAACCTGCGTCTTATTCTTGATATTCAATTTCTGCATGATCTCTTTCATAGGTACGCCTGCCAATCTCATTTCCACAGCCTTCTGTTTGACTTCAACCGGATAACTCACTCTTGTCCCCATATAAAAAACACCTCCATGTTTTATTTCGGATCACAACGATCCGTTTTCAAACTTGAAGGTGTTTTTTATTTGTCTCATCTTATGGGGGTCAGTTCCGTCCCAACCTGGGAGTGTTTTTTTCTCGAAAAATACTCTCGTGATTTTTAAGAAGGAATACAGCAGATATTGAGGGTTTAGGAAGTACCAAATTTATTTTCTTTTCTCTTTGAACAGCTTTTTGGGTCTTGACATGTAACATCCGATAATAAAGATTATTTAAATTGGAAAAGAAAGTGAATGGATTTTCCTCTTATTTTCAGCCCTTAGTATGTTCTTTTTCATTAACAATTCGTACCAATCACAGATCATATTAGAAAAAATAGGCTTGTTACTTTTCCGACAAACAACCCTCTCATTTTATTTTCACTATCGCAGACCCAATAGGAAATTTAAAGATTTTATGTTTAAATGAGTAACGAGAATCACCATAAAGACAACAATGAAGTATTAGAAATAAAAAAACGATTTATCGCCTCGGTGGTAAACAAACAAAATCAGTGGTACGATATTGAAGAGATACATAAATATTCATCAGGGTTCTTTATCATTTCTTTCAAGGAGGCAAGAAAAATGTCATTCTGGCTACTTACAACTATCCTTACAGTTATTATATTTGGCATTTCTCTAATATTTAAAAAAAGAAATTCTTCTTTTCAGTATGGATTTCCAGCAGCTTTAATGATGGTAAGCATCATCTTATTAATCATAAGCTTTTTTGTCGGAAGATGGGAAGGCTTAGGGTTAGGAGCGATCAGCGTTTCTTTGTTAATTTCATCTGTTATCGCTCTAATTATTACCAGCATTTCTGGATTTTTTAAAAGTGAACAAAAAAATGCCTAGCTTGAATAGCTAGGCATTTCTTCTAACAACCTTTTGGTCCGAAATACAGTCTGATTGCAAATGTAGCCCAAGTGATTTCGTTTCTCACACACTTGATAAGCATTGAATCACATTTACAATTTTTTGTTTTACTACCGTAACAACGATCATGTAACACGCAGCAGCTATCTGTATAGTTAATTGGCTTTTTACCTCCATGTTTCAGCCCATAACCACAGTTTCCTCCGCAATGTTGATATCCTCCAGGTAAACATCCATTGGAAGTCCACCAGGCTTTAGTGATAGCTACACCTTTTTTCTCTTTAGGTTCAGCGTAATTTTCTGTATCTTGCGGGACGTAATTAGGATCATCCGGCAAAGGCTCGGTTATATCTGGTAATTCTGTATCAGGATAATCAGTGTGAATAGAATCAATTTCAAGTTCGCCTTCAGAAGTAAATGAAATCCCTAGTAGATGACGTGAGTCAACTTTATCAGGTGTTAAAACTTGACCTTGTAATTTGAAACTCTCAGGTACATCGAGATCTTTAAGTTCACGGTAAACAATTCGTGCTGTTTTGCTTTCGTTGCCGAGAACGATTTGACTAGCTGAAACAACATAGTCTTTTTCTAATTCGATATCTCCTTTATATCCGTATTCAATAAGCAACTGTTCCTTTGTTAAATCATCATCACCTAGAAGATCATTAATCGCCTCTAGTAACTCCTCAAATTTACTAGATTTAATTGCACGTTCTTTAAATTCCTCTAGTTCTTTACCTTGCAAATAAATGCCATTGATTGTTTGCAAATACTCCAACTCCTCTTAATTTTATAAGTGGTATCACCACCGTTATCTATAAAGTGAATTGGATATGTCAAAAGTACATTCCCCTTTTTAAAAAATTCAAATATTCTTTTGTGCTTCTTTTTGTATCGCAAACTCCCAAAAGCCTGGTACCTCCTGATCGTTTATGAAATTGAATCTATCGAGTAACTTTAGCTTAATATCTTGTTCAAAGTCTTCTCTCTCCTGATATGAAACATTGTATAGACATTTTTTGATAAGGGGATTTAACATTTGTAATAATTCTTCTTGTTCAATTTGAGTTATGTTTTCATGTTTACCAAAAGAGTCCATTTCAGTCCTCCTGATTTTTAAGACTAATAGTGCTTTTTAATCTGTTGAGACTTCTCTTATGAATGTTATTGATATTTTGTTTTGAATCTCCTAAAAAAGTTGCTATGTCTTGAAGGGTTAAGCCTTCTAAATACATTAAGTTCAATACTTTTTTTTGCTTCTTATTTAATCTGGTATAAGCTCGGTATAACGTTGGATCTGTAATGCATTCTGTTAAATTTACACAAGAAGTTGTAAAGGGCTCTTCTACGGGATCTGGAATTGTCTCAGTTCGTGTAGTTTTTTCATCCTCATTATTTAAAGGAGCATCTAATGTAAGTAAGTAACGCTGCTTAATCTTTCGATCTTTTTTATCAAAATCAATTGAAGATATCCTAATCATGGTGCTGAAATATTTAAGCATTCTTGCCTTTTTATAAAACACTTTGAACTTTCTATCTAACAATAAATGATTTTGTTCATTTGGATTTTCAGTCACCTCTTGAAATAATTGTTGATTTTGGGGATCAGCAAGAAAACGTTTTACAATCGGCTCATTTAAAAAATCGAAATTTAATAAAGTTTGACTCAAAAAAATCACCTCTATTTTTATAATGAATTCAACCCACAAAAAGTAAACGGTTCAATAAACGTTATGGAACATATGTTCTATTTTATGTGAATTTATCACCACTTTCAATAATCTTTATAGTAAATTTAAGGTAAATTTAAATAATCTATAATGGACCGTTTACTTTCAATCTATTAGATGCATTAGTTTACTTAAATGGCAGCATAGCCAAGGGGTAAGGCAAAGGTCTGCAAAACCTTTATCATCGGTTCAAATCCGATTGCTGCCTTTTAGAAATAAATAAAAGGAGAATGATTATGAATACAAAAGTCGTTATTTATACAGCTGAAGGTTGTAGTTTTTGTATCAAACAGAAGGAATGGCTAGATAACCATTCGATTGAATATAAAGAAAAGAAAGTAGAATTTGAAAAAAACAGACAAGAGTTATTAGAGAAAAAAGTATTAGGTGTACCTTATACAATTATTAAGATTGAAGATGAACCAAATGAAATTACGGTAGCCGGTTTTAAATTAAATAAGTTAGAGAGTCTTTTACTGGAGGATTAAAAATGGAACAGTTTGAGCGCTCACTAAAGCATTATTCTCATTTGAAACAAGAGTTAATAAAAACAGCACAAAAGCTTAACTCGTGTGAATCTGAAGAAAAAGAGATGTATCAAGAGATTGCTCTTTGCTATAGTAAACATCTAAAAAAAATGAATAAACTTTTAGAAGAAAAGTATGGATTGAATCTATGTTCTATCGAAACATAAAACACCCCCATTCTCATAGAGATGGGGGTTTTCATTTGAATAGCAACAGACATTGATACTCATAAAGTCAGAAAGAAAATCACAGTATTGACTTTGTATGTGAGCATTTGGGATACGTTGTGCAACCATAAAATGAACGGCCAGAATGCCCATTCTTTTTACTAACCATTTGAGCTCCACAAACACACTTGATCGGTTTTGCCTTTATTTTCTGTTTGAATTCACCAGTTGTCATGCTCAATAATAAATTGAGTGCTGTCATTAGTTCAATGAGTTTGTATCTATCCAAAAGCTTAACATTATTGCTTTCAGCCAGTTCTCGCGCACCTTTTGTATAAAAGTTGTTCGTGATTACCCAGAACTCTTCAGCCTTATAGTGATTTTGGGCGGCCACTATTTCCTGAATCGCTTTTATACCGACCTTAGCTTTTTGACGCTTTGCTCGCACTACGATCTTTGCTCCTGATTTTTTTATGATAAGATCAGCCCCAAAATTCTTCCTTTCAGATGTCACCTGAACCTTATAATCATTGGCCCTAAACATATATGCCAGGTATTGCTCAAACTGAAAACCATCCATATAGTCAATATCCTTAATGCCGGACTTTACGAATCTGCTCTTGTTTTTGTTTTTTGAAAGATAGCTTGCAACATAATAACAAACACCTATCATTACGATTACTGCAAATACAATAAACAATACATTCCAGGTGTTAGGTAGTTTCAATAAGATATTTGTCCTCACCAAAATTGACTCCTCCTATTGTAAAGAAAGAAAAAACCTCCTAAATAGGAGGCTATCTTTGCTCAGCAAATTCCACTCTTTTTTTTCAATGCTATAGACTATCGATTGACTCCAAGCTTTACCCTTGCTTGACTTTAGTTTCATTTTTACAGTAAACCCATTGAGTAATTTGGCTGCTTCCTTTGGCGAAACTTTTTTCTATCCCAATTTCTCTAAGTTGTTTTTAAACAAAAACTATAAGCCTTACAATTTTCAAGAATAGGTTTTCCGCAATGTTTACATGTTGGTATTACTTCTCATTCAACACTTATTGTCTTTACGTTGTTCTTAATGGCAGAACAAGTTTTATTAAAAAAATGCTTCAATTCCATGTAAAAGTCTTCTTTCGTCATTTTGCCCGCTTCAACTTCCGACAGCAATGACTATAGATATGCTGTTACATACACCTTCGTAAGTAGATAATCATCCGGCATTATCTGAATTAATCTCTACCCACCTGCGTAGAAAATAACTTGTTATCCTTTCGCTCAATGTAACCACGTTTGATTAGCGCTCAATGATAGAATCGTGCGTTGCCACCGTATCGCTTCTTTCAGGGCACGTTTCAATTTTTTCTTCTCTTCATCATCTATTAAGAACTTAGCTGCATTATCATAAGAGATGGGCTCTTTATATTTAGCACTAGTGAGGCGTTTTATAGAAGGTTGGAAACAAAAAGCCTGAGCACCATCAACTCTAAAACCCCCTACAACAGATCCACCATATGAAATAGCCCCTTTATATTGGTGAAGCTGCATACGCAGTATTTTTCTTGAAAAAGATTGAATAAAAAAGATAGTTAAAATGCAATACTTTCAATCTATTCTTCAATAACTAATTCTTGATTTTTTTCACCATGATTAATCAATTTTTCAAACGAAGCCTTCTCCCTTTTTCCATTGACTATCATGTACAATACTTTCCCATCCATTTCTAAATAGCCCTCATTATTAACCCCAAATGTTTCTATCCCCCTGGCTGTATAATTAGTGGTTGGGTTATCATTTGTGGTTAGCATTAAAGAAGCAATAACAATTAAACTTAAAACAATCAATAAACGCCTTAATAATAATTTCATATACGTATCCTCACCCTTTTTAATAAAAAAAGAGTATTCCTTTTTAAGAAATACTCTTTTTTCTTGCTATTTATTTAGTTCACCCGTATGTCACGTCAAGTTCACCTTCACCGTTACCACTATTATTTTTAATATTGCCACCACCAGTTCTTTTACCGTTAGAGGTAGAATTTATTAGGCTATTTTTTTGGAGTCTCTTTTTTACAAATAAGACTTTTTTGGGCTATTTGAACTAGAACTAATATTGTTAATTTTCTTGTTGGAATATTTTGATTTAAGTGATCTAGAAACATTGGAATTCTTATTAGATTTATTTGAACTGTATCCATTTTGGACTTTCTTATTGCTGCTAGGAGTTTGTTCTTCGGTTTTACTAGTAACGCCTTGATTACTTTTCTCATTGCTAGTCACAATTTTTTCTGTTCAACTTTAGTTTTTGTTTTGACATAATTTTTTTCAAGTTTCACTAGTTTCTTTGCATTTCTTTAATTCTGGATTTTTAATTTTGCTGATCTCCATTTTAGCAAGATCAATATCCTTTTGAGAATTCACTCCAGCTTTTATTGCTTTTTTCTAAGAATGTATGCAGTAATAAAAGACTATAGATGTTACAATTAAATATGGAAACCAACTTAAAATACATTATACGTTACAAGAAATGTAACTTCCATATTTATTCGTATTATCTCTTTTTATAATGTTGGTTTTTGGCATGTACCAACAACCTTGGATTTCCTATCATAAATAGAAAACCTCAGTCACGAATTGGATCACAAGTGGATTTTAAGCTTCTCCCCACTAACTAGATGAATCGTATAGTTAACTTGGTTGGTGATCTTCGACCAAGCACCACGCATAATTTTTTTTCAAGGAACATTCTAATAATCATTACAGTTTAACTTGCTTTATAACTAACTGATCTTGACCTGCCAACCTTAACCAGTTCACTATTTCTATTCTTGCGTTTAGCAAGAACTTTGCCTTCAATTGTTCTTACTGTTCTTATATCATAATAAATTTCATGAAATCTTAAGATTTGATTATTATGGACATTTTGAACAAATAAACTTGATTTCAGAACATAAATCTCTTTATTAAAGGTCTTAATTGTCACTGCATTAGCAAGATCAACAAATTCAAATCTTACCATTTTTTCTTCTGACATTTTTTGTGCCTGCCTCATATTTGATGTTGCACCACCGTTTTATAAATTTTCTGTTAAATCCTCTATCTTTATTCCTAATGTTTGCGAGATTTTCATCATCACAGCAAGAGAGGATTTATTATAGTCTCCATTCTCAATCTTAGAGATGGTTGCTTGTGAAACCCCGGATACTGCTGCCAACTGAAACTGCGTCCACCCTTTTTCTTTTCTCTTTTCTTTAACGATGTTCTTTATGGTTTTCACCTCCTTAAGATTATTATTCCACTTTAGGAATTGCTTTTAACACTTTTATTCCTTAATGAATATTCATAAGAAATTATAATATCTCACCTTTTTCTGCTATTATTTAAATAAAAAACAAGCATTGGTGCGTGGATATTATGAACGAATTATGAAATGAAATGGGAAGAAATATTCTCAATCGCAGGCAAGCGTTAAAGGTATCACCCACTGAACTCTCTAGCCTTTCAGGAGTCTCCCAATCCTCTATAAGTAAAATTGAAAGGGGTACTTCCTCTCCAAACATCGAGACACTGATTAAAATTTGCAAAGCTTTAAATATTACATTGTATGAAGTTCTGCCTAAAGCTCTCTTCCCTGAAATTGATGATCGTGCCCAGAATAATGGAAATATTACGTAATTACTTAATCAAATGTCAGGTGGCGAAATAGAGTCTATTCAATCATTTTTGTCAACTAATGTTCTTTCATATATGAATAATATTGCCCCTTCATACAATCCTTCAACGAATTAAGTGATATGGAACGTGACTTATTAAGGGGATTTTTAAATTCGATTACGAATATTACTTTACAAGATGATAAAACAAAAAGGGAGGGTTAATTTTATACCCCCCCTTTATTTAAGTTTCTTCTTTATCGTCTTCAACTGTTTTTTTATTGTTTCGACCGATTTAAACAAATGTTCTGCGATCTGCCCTCTTGTTAACCCTTTTTCTTTTAATTTATAAACCTCTCTTTCGGCCGGAGTTAATATGCTGGCTTTTCTCTCTATACGCAGTTCATTAATCAACAGGCTTGAAACATCTGCATTTAATGTAACCTTATCTATAAAAGCTTCTCTGATAAATTTTGGGATATTTTTGTACGATGACTTGTTAATGTAATTCATGGCCCCATGGTCAAATGAATCTAGAATGATTGCAGGCTCTTCCCAGGAAGTAAGCATGATGATCTTCTGGAAACCTCTTTCAACCAACTCTTTTGATAAATCTAAACCGCCTAATTCCTCATCTTCAGATAAAGTTAAATCCATAAGTATAATATCAATTTCATGATTCTCCAGCTGCAGGGCTTCACTTTTTGTGAAAGCTTTTTTTACAACAACCATATCTTTTTCTTTCGAAATTAAGTCGCTAATACCCTTCATCCACACTGGATCATCCTCAACAATCATTACCTTGATCCTATTATCCATAGCTTTCACCAACAATTTCTTTTTTCGAATTTGAACTTGATTTTAAGTTGATAACTCTGTTTCTAGGAATAGTTAAGGTTATAGTTGTTCCCTCTCCTAGTTGGCTATTTACTTTTATGCTGCCGTTGTGTTTTGTCATGACGTTATAACAATATGTTAAGCCAAGACCAAAATTTCCAACCTTCTTTTTTGTAGAGAAAAACGGATCCAACATTTTGGCCTGCATTTCTTTATTAACGCCCTTTCCATTATCAGCGACATCAATATGTAATTTACGACGCAACTGGTAGACTCTGATCTTTATCTGCTTATTATTCCCCATTGCTTCCATCGCATTTTTCATTAAATTTAATAATGTTTCTTGCAAGTGAATAGGATCTGCATAGATATTCGCATCCACTTCAAATAATTTCTTTAATTGTACAGTGCTGATCTGTGGCTGAAGTAGTTCAACACTTGAATTAACAAGATCTATAATATTAAATTCTGTTTCTTTTAATTCCATAATATCAAGTTTACTTTGAATACGGCTCGACAACTCAAACAAGTGGTTGGCTGATTTAAGAATCATATCAACTGATTCCTGATTTCCCCCAATTTTTGACCCTTTCAGGTCATTTGCAAGAAGATCTATTTTGGCTACTTCATTTTTTATTGAATGATTTAATAAGGCAGTACCAGATGTTACTGCCTTCATGGTGAAGTCTCTTCTTTGTTTTTCAAACTTTACCTGTACTCCCAGGAAGCCATATTTGATTATAAAATAAACAAATAATACAAAAGCAATAGCTATGACCCAAGGGTTTAGCATCCACACACCAAATATCCCAAAGGCTTCTAAAATTATATTGGTGAATACCGCAAATAATAGTGTTGGAACAACAACTAGACATGTATAAACCTTTTGTCTTTTGCTTGTTATACTCTTTTCTGTATATGCTGCATAAACCATCAAACCTATTGAAATAAAGACATATGGTACGACCCATAAAGAGAGAAATACATGATGTGTTTGCCATTGAGGAAATTCCGTAAAGTAAATCTGCATAATGATTACGGGTATGAACAAAATTATTTTCCAAATGAAACTTCGCTTTTTATTTTTGATTATTTCTGAGAACACAAGGCCGAAAATCATAATTGCATATGCTGTTCCATAGTGTCCTAGCGACGATGTAATGTAATGGATTAGCTGTAGATAGCTAGATGAACCATCCAAGTAATACGACAAAATTACACTTAAACCACCAAAACCACCAAAAAACCCAATAAAGCTGCCCCATCTTGTTTTTTCATTTTCAGGATAAGTAAGAAACAAAACTAAACTCATGGCCCACAACAATGCAGTTAGGATGAACATCATTTTATTTCTTTAGCCTACTTTCAATAAATTGAAGTGTGTCAGCTGCTATTCTATTTCTAGATAGAACAATTCCAGCATGCCCACAACTGTATACGTACCTTTTAGGTTGATTCCAACTATTCCACAGAGTATCAGCATCGTTTATGTCAATATACATGTCATATTTTCCTGATATTAAGAGTACATTTTCTTTGTCTACGAAAAGTTTTGCTTTACTAGGATTCATAATATCCCAAGCTTTGTCGAGTTCTTCATACGTTGTCCCATGTTCCTCCAGATCTCTTCGTATATACTTCCCAGGAAGAGTGTTCCAGATGGAATGCGCAATATTATTCGCATAAAAAGCTGATACAACAATATTCACGTCTTTCTCGACTGTTGCTAATAAGTTTGTTAGCCATCCTCCTAAACTAATACCAACTACGATTATTTCCCCACCTTCATTTTCCTTGATCCATTTAATCAGCCCTCTAAGTTCAACAATAGCTTGCTGGGAGGATTGCACTGTTCGACTTATATTGGCGCTAATCATGTGTTCACCAGAATATGTTGAATTTTGTGGTTCCCTATCGAAATGATAAGGCAGCGTGTAGTAATACATATTCCAATCATAATTTTTAACAATTTTATCGTGGAAAATCTTCTTGATTCTGTCGTATGAATCCATTCTCCATCCATGTACAAAGATTACATTGGGTTTGTGCTTTGACTCTTTTCGTAAAAACACTTCCCCAGAAACCTTGTCATTCTTATCTTCACCAGATTTGATGCTTGAATTAAAGGAAAATATTCCACTTTCTAAGTTTGCTGTATGGTTGTTGATGTGAAATTGTAAATCAATAGGCTGAGCACTAAAAAAACGATCCCTGTTACCTACGTCTATAGGCAAATGATTATAGTGACTTTCTTTGCTTCTTGTTCTGTGCATATCCATTAATGCTGCGTAATCTATTACTTTTAAAAGCTTCAAAAGAATTAACTCCTTTAATTTCAAATTATTAATATACGAATATTTTAGCATAAAAAGGTTATTTTTTTGGAAACAAATTAAATAACTAAATTGATGAATGAAAGCTAATTAGTAAGCCAATGAAGTGTGATAAACAATAAAAAGACAAAAAATAAAAAAATCTAAAAGACTTTGTCGATGCATATATATCAATAGGTTGAGAGATTTTAAAGATTAATATAAATCCACAATCAACGTCACATCAGCAATAATACCTTATTAACAATTCACCTTTTTATAAATACATTTAGCCTGTTTAAGATATTTTGAAATACAGAATTTTATTTTCTATATATGCCCTCAGTCATTCTGCCTTTAATATTGGAAATGCCGGCGGTGCAGCGCTTGGCGGTCTTGCTATTGAAATCACGCTTGTCCCGCTCTTTGCGGCAGGTGTGACATTCATTGGATTGATCATTACGATCATGAGCTATCAGTCAGATAAACGAATCAAAAGGACCTGAGGGCAGGTCCTTTTTCTATTTCACCACTGTCATTTCTGGCTCTTCTATTTGTTTCACACGTTCCTGAATGGGATGGGTAAAGGAATGCTCTGACAAGACAATATGGGAGACCGTTTTTGTAAAGCCAGACACATCTTGAATAAACGCTTCAATTTCTTCAAGTGAGGCGACAGACAACTTAATGAAAAAACAGGACTGTCCTGCCACTCGATAAGCAAAGAACGCACGTGGATGCTGGTTCATAAATGTCACAAAACGCTGATACTCCCCATTTAATACGGTGACTTCCAGTAAACAGTCTATCATCAGACCCAGCTTTTTATAATTGACTTGAACAGAATACCCTTCGATAATCCCTGCATCCTCTAGTTTTCGCACTCTTTCTGCTACCGCAGGTGCTGATAAATTCACTCGTTTGGACAATTCCCTCATTGATAAGCGGGCATCTTCTCTCAATTCGTTTAAAATATGCACATCCACATCGGTGATTTTCATTCGTTACGCTCCTATCCCAAAATCGTTCCATTTGAAAAGTATTTTATGATGATACTTATGATACGAAATGTAAAATAAAACTAAATAATGGTAGAATTTATTTTAACGGAATTGAATGAAAAAGCAAGTATGGAGGGATCACTTGATGAAAGAATCTTTAGACAGCCAGGCTTCTAAAACATTTCCCATCACACTTGCCATTGCACTCACACTTGGCGTTTTTGCGGCGGGATCGGAGGAACTGGTGATTTCACCACTGCTGCCTGATTTATCAAACTCCTTTCAGCACTCTCTTGATGTTCTGGCTCTTTCCATCAGCATTTATGGGTTAGCTGTGCTGGTTGGAGCTCCGCTACTCGTTCCTTTAGGGGACCGATATTCAAGAGAGCTGTGTTTGATAATTGGGCTGTCTTTCTTTTTAATTGGAACAGTGATGTGTGCTGCTGCCCCAAATTTGGCAGTGTTTTTTGCAGGCCGTGCTATTTCAGGGCTGGCGACAGGTGTATTTGTGCCAACAGCCTATGCTCTTGTGGGCGACCGGGTTCCATACGAATACCGCGGCAAAGTGATGGGACTCATTGTATCGAGCTGGTCTCTTTCTCTTGTCCTTGGTGTGCCCATTGGCGCCTTTATCGGCCAGAGTTTAAACTGGCGCTGGACGTTTTGGATCTTCGCTATGATGAGTCTCATTGTCCTGCTGCTCGTCATCCTTGAATCAAGAAAACAAGTCAGAGCAGCTGATCCGAAGGCACCTCAAGCTAGAGAGACAACAGGCTCTTTATGGGGAGCTTTGAAAATTGATCGTGTGCCTGCCTATTTGACTGTGACGTTTTGCAATATGCTTGGATTTTACGGCATGTACTCGTTTTTAGGTGCTTATCTGCAAAGTCTGTTTGATGGCGGACAATCAACAGCTGGACTTCTTATTATGGCTTATGGCGTCGGCTTTTCTATGAGTATGTTTACTGGAAAATTAGCAGACTGGTTCGGTAAAACCCGTTCCCTTGTCTTCGTGCTGGGTGGAATTGCGCTTGTTCTAGCCTTGCTTCCTTATGCGCCATTCTCGTGGATGTTGCTGATTTTCGCCCTATTTATTTGGGGTGCAATGCAAAGCTTATCTGTCACGCTTCTAAGCACCGTTCTAAGCGACTGCTCTCAAACCCATCGCGGGAAAGTGATGGCTTTTTACAGCCTGGCCTCCAACCTTGCTGTTATGCTCGGTTCCGCACTGATGGGACCCGTTTATGTCCATTTCGGATATCATACGGTAGGTCTTGTCTGTGCATTGATCACACTTGTTGGTTTTATCATCAGCTTCGGCAGCTATAAACGAGAACGTGCCTTACAGAAAAAACAGCCAACTACACTTGAAACGTAAGCACATTTCACTGCACATCTCGATATGTGCAGTTTTTTAGATCAATTTTTAATATCATCGTATATTACATTTTTTATAAAATTTGTTGACAATTGCCAATTTTAAATTTTATAATCTAGTAAAAATTTGAAAAAGATTGGATGGTAAACATGATCCTAAAGAATGATGATGTGTTTCATTTCAAAGAAGAGCCAAGCCCTTCACCCAAGATGTTTACAGTCAACACACTAGGCCCTAAGGGGACAAGCAGTGAATACGCAGCAAAACATTTCATCTCTCAATCCACCACTACACTCGGCACTCATACGAAACTATCCCTTTATGACACATTCGAAACTTGCATTGAACATACTCTCTCTCAACCACTTCAATTTACTCTCGTTCCACACGCATATGAAGGCATCAAACACTTCTACATGAGACCAGATCTACAGCTTTTACAAATTTTCAGATGTGACACGCCCATGTATGGTTTGGCTGTCAGACCTGATTTCCCATTCCATGAACAAATGCTCCACCATTTAAAAATTGTCTCACATCCTGCACCTGTCAATTTAATTCAATATTTCATTCACCAAAATGCTGAATTTGAACTTGTTAATTCTACAAGTACTGCCGCGCAGAAAGTAAGGGACGGCGAATTTGATTTTGCTTTAACGAATGAGGTGGCAAGAGCCACATATGGCCTCATCTTCATTCGAACGTTTAAAAGTATACCCATGAGCTGGTCCATATTCGGAAAAGGAGAGATGTAAGATGCAAACTGAACAAAAGACGCAAGAACGATATTTTCCTCAAGCGAAAAAATTAGAATGGGATAATGGCGTTATCCAATATTCCACTGTAAGAGGCGGTACGGAAGTGTTAATTTCATACGTCCCTCCCCACACAATCATTGAACCTCACGAACATCCCGAAGCACAAATCGGCATTGTATTAAAGGGCGAGCTTCAAATGACTGTCGGCCAATCGACTCAACTGCTCACCCCTTTAGAATCAGCCTATATCGCACCGCCGTTTGTCCCTCACGGCGCTTCAAATCTGACAGATGAAGAAGTGATCGCCGTTGATATTAAGAGATTAAAGGATGACGAAGAATATACAGCGCCCCCCACTTATTTCTTAGACATTTTCAAAACACGGGATTTACTCCCTGGCATGGAAGTGACTTTTTTTGTGGAAGATTGGATGGAGCTGATGATTGCCAATATCCCTGGAAACGGCGGAGAAATGCCTTTTCATAAACATAGAAATGAACAAATCGGCATTTGCATCAGCGGAGGGTATGATATGACGATCGAAGGCTTTACAGAAAAGATGGAATTTGGCACCACCTATTTCTGTGACCCAAGGGAAGATCATGGGGCCATCAATCCAAAGCCAGAAGCATCAAAGTCTATTAATCTCTTCTTCCCTCCCCGCTATAATCGCTTAAAACCAAAGGCATCTAAGGTGAAGAAATGAAGCTGGACGGAAAAGTTGTCCTCATTACAGGAGGTGCGTCGGGGATTGGGCTTGCTGCCGTCAAGCTCTTCCTCGAACACGGAGCAAAAGTAGCTGTCGCTGACATCAATGAAAGTAGCGGCAACCAACTAATTGAATCATTGCCGCATGAGCACCTTGCATTTTTTAAAACAGATATTACGAAAGAGTCTGACTGTCACCAAACCGTTCAGAGCGTGCTGAGCCAATTCGGTGCCATTGATGTCCTCATTAACAATGCAGGCATCGAAATTGTCTCACCTATTCATGAGATGGCACTGGAGGATTGGCATCGTATTCTTCAGGTCAACTTGACCGGCGTCTTTCTCATGAGTAAGCATACATTGCCGCATATGCTTGAAAAGAAGAGTGGAAGTATTATCAATACCGGATCTGTCGGAGGTCTTGTGGGCTGGCCTGACATTCCGGCATACAATGCAACAAAAGGCGGTGTCATTCAGCTCACCAAATCAATGGCCATTGACTATGCCGCTCATCAAATCAGGGTAAATTGTATTGCCCCTGGCATCATTGATACGCCACTAAATGAAAAGTCCTTTTTAGACAATCACACAGAAAGTCTCGAGATCGTCAAAAAGGAAAAAGCAAAGGTCAATCCTATGCTGCGGCTTGGAAAACCTGAAGAAATTGCTGGCGTGATGCTGTTTCTCGCCTCTGACCTATCCAGCTATATGACTGGAAGTGTCGTCACTGCAGATGGCGGTTACACCGCTAGATAAAAGGAGTGCTTTCATTGAGTAAAAAAACTGTACTTGTCATTGCTGATCTAGGTGGGTGCCCGCCCCATATGTTTTATGAAAGCGTGGCGGCATCGTATCATATCGTTTCTTATATCCCAAGACCCTTTGCGATTACAAAGGGACATGCCGAGCTAATCGAAAAATACTCCATTGCTGTCATCAAAGACCGTGATTATTTTGAGACACACCCTTCTTTTGAACACCCTGATTCTATTTACTGGGCACATGATGATTATCCAAAATCAGAAGAAGAAGTTGTGGAAGACTTCATTCGAGTAGCTTCCTTTTTCAAAGCAGATGCAATCACGACCAATAATGAATTATTCATTGCACCGATGGCAAAGGCCGCTGAACGTCTTGGGCTGCGAGGTGCCGGTGTCAAGGCAGCCGAAATGGCGCGTGATAAAAGCCAAATGAGGGCTGCATTCAACGCCTCTGGCGTCAAAGCGGTGAAAACTCAGCCTGTCACGACTTTATCTGATTTCCAAAAAGCCATTGAGTCTATCGGAACACCGCTCATTTTAAAGCCTACATATTTAGCCAGTTCTATTGGCGTCACCTTGTTTCATGACAAGGCTGGAAGTGATGACTTGTTTTTACAAGTACAATTGTATTTGGAAACCATACCAGTCCCAGACGCTGTCACATATGAAGCACCGTTTGTCGCTGAAACGTATTTAGAGGGTGCTTACGAAGATTGGTATGAAGATGAAGGATATGCTGATTATGTCAGTGTAGAAGGGCTGGTCGTAGAGGGCGAATATCTCCCTTTTGTCATACATGATAAAACCCCTCAAATCGGTTTTACAGAAACGGCTCATATCACTCCGACGATCTTAGACAATGAAGCCAAGCAAATCATCATTGAAGCAGCAAGAAAGGCAAATGAGGGACTAGGTCTTGAACATTGTGCAACCCATACAGAAATCAAACTCATGAAAAATCGAGAAACTGGACTGATCGAATCAGCGGCTCGATTCGCTGGCTGGAATATGATCCCGAATATTAAAAAGGTCTTTGGCGTCGATATGGCCAAGCTATTGATTGATGTATTAGTTGATGGTAAAAAGGCTGTACTGCCAAGACAGTTGCTTTCTGGACATACATTTTATGTAGCGGACTGCCACCTGTACCCTCAGCATTTTAAAGAGAGTGGGCACATACCACCTGAAGCCACACATATCACCATTGATCATGTGTCTATTCCAGAGGAGGCATTCGTTGGAGATACTGCGATTGTCAGTCAATCATTCCTTGCCAAAGGGACTATTGTGGATCTTGATTTATTTGAAGCTTTTAATGGAATCGTATCTCTTGAATTAAAAGGATCATCCTCACAAGACGTTGCCGCGTCCATCCGCAACATTCAGAAACAGGCAACGATTCAGTTAATGGATGAATTAGTGAAGAGATAGAAAGAGAGGCTGCTGTGGTGAAAATGTTAGCATCTAAAATGATTGAACGGCTGCCTGAACAGAAATTCGGCACCGTCTTTGAAAAAATAGCTCAAAAGACAAAAAACGGAGCAAACATCATGAATCTAGGTCAGGGAAACCCTGATCTACCAACTCCTGCCCATATCGTGAGTGCCCTACAGGAGTCAGCGGGTGTTTTGCCATTTCAACAATATGCCCCTTTTAGAGGCTTTGACTTTTTCAAACAAGCCATTGCAGATTTTTATAGATCGGAATTCGCTGCTGAGATTGATCCGCAGAAGGAAATTGCTCTTTTCACTGGCGGAAAAACGGGGCTGTATGTCATGAGTCAGTGTCTGCTTGATCCAGGAGATATCGCACTCGTTCCCGATCCAGGATACCCTGAATATCATTCAGGCATTTTGATGGCGGACGCCCGGCCATACAGTATCAAACTTGAAGAGAAAAATGGCTATTTACCAGATCTCTCCTCAATTGATCCTGACATAGTCAAAAAAGCAAAAGTACTGTTCTTGAATTATCCGAATAACCCCACGGGTGCTGTTGCAAATGAGGCATTCTTTGAAGAGGCTGCTGCCTTTGCGGCCACTCACGAGCTGTATGTTATTCATGATTTCGCCTATGGTTCATTTCATTATGAACAAACACCCGTGAGCTTCATGAATACTCCTCTCGGGAAAAGTGTAGGAGTGGAATTATATTCTCTATCAAAGACTTTTAATATGGCAGGATGGAGAGTCGCTTTTGCTGTTGGAAATGAGGAGATCATCCAAGCCATCAACACCTTCCAAGACCACGTGTTTGTCAGTATGTATGGCGGATTTCAACATGCAGCGACTGCTGCCTTGCAAAGTGATGACCGTCATATTCAATCATTAAAGGCGATATACCTTGAACGAATCAATTTCTTCATCCGGCAAGCGGCGAGAAAGCTTGGCTGGACAATCGAACGTCCACCCGGCGCCTTTTATTTATGGGCTCCGATTCCTGATGACTTTGAACATTCTCATGCCTTTGCTGACTATTTACTCGAACATGCCGATGTTGTCGTCACGCCCGGAGGAGTATTTGGAGCCAATGGAAGCCGTCATGTACGCATTTCAATGGTTGCCCCGATTGAGGAGCTTGCTCTCTTTATCGATCGCCTGTCCATCCTCCCCATTCGATTTCATCAAAAAACCCGCCTATAGCGGGTTTTTTTCAGTTTATATACTTTTCATCGTTCCACCGTCTACGGAGATTTGTTGACCTGTGATATAAGAAGCTTCCTCTGATGCCATAAAAGCTGCCAATGACGCCATCTCACTCGCTGAGCCTACTCTTTGCATTGGGATACCTGATGCGACAGCTTGTACAGCCTGCTCTCGTGACACTCCCTGCTTCGTCATCATATTGCCGATAAATTGTTCATACCGATCGGTTGCAATAAAACCTGGATTTAAACAATTTACCGTAATACTAGACGACGCAAGCTGTGTGGCTGCATTTTTACTGGCATTAATAATCGCTGCATTCATCATACTATTCGTAAACATTTGTTCACCAGGTTCCTTCCACAGGTTCCCGACAATTTGAATGATCCGTCCATATTCATGTCTTTTCATCAATGCGGCTGCACGCTTCGTTGTATCGACATAGGCGATGGCTTTTTGGGAGAAAGCAGCCAGCATCTGGTCAGTTTCACATGAATCAAATGTATCTGGCTTTCCTCCTGGAATGTTATTGATCAGCACATCGAGTCTGCCAAACTCCTTTTCTATTTGTTCAAAGGCTTCCGATCTCACTGCTTCAAGCGACATATCTCCACAGAATAGAGACAGCGGTTCCTTTGTTTCTGTCATATCTTGAATGTGCTGTTTCGTCTGTTCAAGTGAGGCCATATTTCTAGAGTTGATGATCACCTTCATATCGCTCTGAGCGGCAAGTTTTATTGCGATTGCCTTTCCAATGCCTGTACTTGCCCCTGTTACAAATGCAATTCTTTTAGACAAACTCATCCACATCCCTTTTCATCGATATACATAAAATGACACATATAGAATGTATTTCAACAAAAAAAGACCTTTCTCCTGCGAAAGGCCTCTCTTCTCTATTTAAATGTCGTTTCCCAGTTAAATCCGATCGCCTCATCATTCCACGCAATTCTCTTCTCATCTGGGTTTTTTGGGTCGTACGATTCTGTTGTAAAATAAACAATCTGCAGCGGCGTCTCCCCTAATACGCGGTAGCCATGTGCAACTCCCTTTGGGATGAGGAGCAGCATCGGATTATCTTCTCCCATATAATACACATCGGTTTGACCCTTTGTCGGGGAATCTTCTCTCAAATCGTATAAAACGACCTGTGCATGACCTGCTGGGAAAAACCAAACATCGTCTTGTTTTTCATGATAATGAAAGGCTTTGATGACTCCCGGGAAACTTTTCGACCACGACGCCTGCCCAAAGCGCTTCAGCATCGGTTCGTCGTCTCGAATAAGCTCTGCGAAAAAGCCGCGATCATCACAATGTTTCATGAGTTTTTTCGTTTGTACACCATCAATCATGCTGCTCGAATCTCCCTTCTTTCTGCAAGTATTCGTGAAGTGCATCCTTCCAATGTCTTGGCTTCCAGCCTGTCGCTTCAATCGCTTGCAAGTCTAAAACAGAGTAGGCGGGCCGAGGTGTTTGGAAACCATACTCTTCAGTGGAAATGGGTTCAATTGTCGTAGACAAACCGCTTGCTGCTACAATTTCTGCCGCAAAGTCAAACCATGAACAGCTTGCTCGGTTACTGACATGATAAATACCTGCTTTCTGGTCAAACAAGTGAATCAAAGCTTCTGCGGCATCCTTTGTATAAGTAGGAGACCCTAACTGATCATTGACGATGCGCAAATGATCCTTCGTTTCAGCCAGCCGAAGAATGGTATTCACAAAGTTATGTCCCTCATGTCCATAAAGCCACGATGTCCGAATGATCTTCACTTCATCTGACACAAGATGAATCAATTCTTCTCCAAGTTTTTTACTCTTTCCATAAATGGTTTGCGGATCTGCTTGTGCATCAACTTGGTAAGGGGTATCCGCTTGCCCATCAAACACATAATCTGTGCTGACATGTAATACATCAGCCCCTACGTTTTTAGCTTCAAGCGCTGTATAGTAGGCGCCAATCCCATTCACAAGATAGGCTTTTTCCGTTTCTGTTTCGCATTGATCCACAGACGTATAAGCAGCCGCACTGACAACAATATCCGGACGGAAATGTCTCATTGCATGTCTGACTGCCTGTTGATCTGTGATATTCAGCATACTCCTTGTTAAAGCAATGACGGTGATGTCTTTTTCTTTCAGCTGTTTCGTCAATTCTTTCCCTAATTGGCCGCCTGCACCGGTGATTAAAACTTTCATCGGTCACCCTTCTTCACTTTGATCATATTTGGCACGATACCAATCGATCGTTTTTTCGATACCTTTTTCGAATGAAGTTGCCTGCACCCAGCCGAGCTCTTCTTTTAGCTTACTGGCATCAATGGCATACCGCCTGTCATGCCCTTTTCGGTCTTGAATAAACGCGATTTGGTCATGAGAGATGCCTAGATGTGTGAGAATGGTTTTGGTTAAATCAAGGTTTGTTTTCTCGTTGCCGCCGCCAATATTGTACACCTGACCGGCTGTTCCGTTTTCTACTACTTGCTTTACGGCTCTCGCATGATCCTCTACATAGAGCCAATCGCGAATCTGCTGGCCGTCTCCGTAAATCGGAATCTTTTCACCATTGACCGCTTTTCTAATAATGGTTGGGATTAATTTTTCTTCATGCTGATAAGGTCCGTAGTTGTTGCTGCATCTTGTGATCATGGCGGGTAGTTGGTGGGTGTGGATATAAGATTTCACAAGTAGGTCTGAACTTGCCTTGCTTGCTGAATAAGGATTATTCGGTGAGAGTGGTGTTTGTTCTGTGAAAGCAGGATCATCCGGCTCCAAATCTCCATATACTTCATCTGTCGAAATATGAATGAGTTTATTCGCCTTTCCCTTTAAGACAGCTTCAAGCATACGATAGGTACCAAGGACATTTGTTTGGATAAAGGGTTCTGCTGACTCAATACTGCGATCGACATGTGATTCTGCTGCGAAATGAATGATGGCATCATAGGCTTCATCAAATACTTGATCCAGTTCGTCTTGCAGCGTGATATCTCCTTGGACAAAACGGACATGAGGCAGCTTTGTTAAATGTTCCATCTCCTCTGGATGACTGGCATAGGTTAATTTATCAAATACGGTAAGACGGACATCAGATTCTTGAAGCAGTAGCTTCACAAAATTCAGCCCAATAAATCCTGCTCCACCTGTAATTAAATAAGACTTCGTCATTCGTATCCCTCTTTTTCCTTCATCGTTTCAAACATTTTTGTAGATGCTTCGTGGAGAGATTCATGTGTTCCTGCATCAATCCACCACCCTTTTAACATATCATAGGTCAGCTGGCTATTTGAGATGTAGAGATTGTTCACATCAGTAATCTCTAGTTCACCTCGATCTGACGGCGAGATTTCCTCGATATATTGAAAGACGTCTTGATCATAAAAATAGATGCCCGTGACGCAGTAAGATGACGTCGGATGCTCTGGCTTTTCTTCTATTGATAAAATCCGGTGATGAGCAGGATCAATTTCTGCAATGCCAAACCGTTTTGGATCTGCCACCTCTTTCAATAAAACCTTGGCTCCGCTTTCTTGCTGCCGAAAGACGTCAACAAAAGGGCGTAATGAATCTTCAAATACATTATCACCAAGCATCAGCACAAATTTTTCCCCTTGAGCAAAGGGCTTTGCATAGGATAAACCATCGGAAATACCAGACGCTTCTGGCTGTACTTGATACACAATGTTCATCCCAAGTTCACGATCATCTTCCAGCAACTTTTGAAACAACGGAATTTGTTCTTCCTGTGAAATCAGCATCACATCTACAATTCCTGCTTCTTTCAGTTTGAATAATGACCAATAAATCATCGGATATGGACCAACCGGCAGTAAATGTTTGTTGAAAATCTTCGTTAATGGTGCCAGCCGTGATCCCTTTCCTCCTGCTAAAATAACTCCCTTCACATCTACACATCCTTATGTTCTTTTTGGTGTGAATTCATGAGGTGTATAAGAATGTTTTTCACTCGTTCGATTCCTTTTCCATCAATGAGTGAACGTCCATTAAGATGAATGCTTCTGCGGAGAAAATAGCTGTCAGACAGTTTTTGAACAGCATGTAACAGGTCTTTTTCTTCCACAAGGTCACCTAATCCAAGGTGAAAACAAGCTCCCTTTTGCGCAAACATGCTCGCTGTCACTGCTTGGTGGTCTACCTGCGATAGGACAATGCTGGGCACCCCGATACAAATTACCTCATATAACGTCATACCGCCTGCTACGATAGCCACATCAGCTTCTGATAAAAGAACCGGTAGTTGATCTGTATGTTGAATGAATTGGATATGTTCCGCCTCTACTTGCTCTTTGATGTGAGAGGCTTTTCCTGCGACCGCTAAAATGTCTAGGTGATTTGTTTGAAGAAGCGCCGATACAGCCTTCGATAACAGGCCGCACGGATCACTACCGCCAAGACTGATGACCACCTTTTTACATTCTTTCCGAACCTCATATGTGTCTTTGAATCGTTTAAACTCGTGATCTAACAATAAATAGGGCGTTCCATGATAATAAGCCGTGCCATTAAGCTGCTCGTGCTTCCCGTCCAGACCGCCATAAATGCTGTTTATGACCGTGTCTGCAAGCTGACAGGCTTCCTCTCTTTTTTCCTCAAATAAGACCAGCCTCGCACTGCCGCAGGAGTCTTTGATCGTTTGAAGAAACTGAAGATCACAATCAAGCACATCTATGACTAAAAGGTCAGGATTTAGCTTTTTGATGTCTTGTTGGACCTGAAGAAGCGCATTCGGCTCATGCACCATGTGAACGTACCACTCTGGGTGCGAAAGCATTTCTACACAAATCTGATCATTTGTATAGAAATATAGGTCGTTCCCTTCTTGAAGCAGTTCTTTTGCCAAACGTTTCATTCTGACGACATGCCCCATTCCTCTTAAAAAACCACCATAAACAACAATCATGATTTTTTTGTTCATTCAGCATCCTTCTGTCTCACAGATTGATTCAAACGAACAATGTCTGGATGTTGTTCACAGATGGAAATGAGCTCAGCTGTCGGCACAGCAATAGAACCACCAGCTTTCTCTAGTAAACGGGTAGCAAACACATAATCTTCTTCTGTATCAATCGTGAATCGATAAGCAGGATATGCAAGTTCTTTGGGCGGTGTGAATAATTGAAGGTAAAATTGCTCGGGATGCTTTCTGATATACAGCGTGACATGCTCACGTTCAGAATAAGTGAGGGGAAATTTGTCGATTTCACATAAAATAGATGCTTCAATCATTTCCCCGGAAATACCGAGTGGTGTTCCGTTCGTATATGTGTAATCAGCCTTTTCCTGTCTATGTTTTTCAAGCATTTTCGACAAAAGCGAAGGATCTATAAATGGATTGTCTCCCGTTAAACGTACAACCGTTTTAGGTTCAAATTGGCGGACAATCTGTGCAAACCGCTCAAGCACATCTGCCTCACTGCCTCGAAACACCTTATAGCCCTTTGACATACAATATTGAGCCAAATAGTCATCCTCTGACTCGACCGTTGTGGCAATCATAAGGTTTTGCATTTTGTGATGGTAATCATCTGATTGCTTCACCCGCTCCACAATCAAATCAATCAGCGCCATGCCGCCAATCGGTTTCATCACTTTTTTGGGCAGTCTTGTTGACCCCATCCTAGCCTGAATGACAAAAAGCACATCATGCATCATCATGAGACTCCTGCGTGAGTACGTCTTTCCACGAAACGCCTGTATGAGCTGGGATGTCTCTCACAGCCTTTGTGCCAAGTAAAATCGGCATATATCGCGGATGCAATCCCTGATTTTTTTGTCCGGGGCGCAGCACGGCTACATTTTCTGACGTGAGGGTCTCACCCTTTGCAATGCCTTTGGTCGTAAAAATTCCTCGATACGCAAATTCTCGAATCTGCCCTTCAATGGCTGTTGTCGTTTTATAAGAACTGCCAAGAAGCTCCTCTGGTAATGAATGAACGTCTATTTCTGCTTGATTCCGCTGCTTTTCTGCTGCTCGAATGTGCTGAACCATTGCCTTTAATTCTTCAGGATTAAGAGCAAATGAATGATCCGCTCCGGGTAATGTTTTATCTATTGTAAAATGTTTTTCAATCATTGCTGCCCCGAGCTTCACAGCGGCTACTGGCGCTTCCGTCGGGTGTTCACTATGATCTGAAAAGCCAATGACTGCTTCAGAGAAAGCGGATCTTAAGGTTTGAATCACCCGCAGGTTCGTATATGCTCTAGGCGCTGGATACTTTGCCACACAATGCATGATGGCGACTTGCATATTTTGCTGGCTCGTAATCGTTTCGTATGCTTCATGAACATCGGCAATGGTGGCCCCAGCTGTTGAAAAAATGATCGGCTTTTGAAAAGAAGCCGTATGACGCAAAAGAGGCAAATGGTTGATTTCATAGGATGCCAGTTTAAAAGCAGGAGGATTCGTTTGATTCAATAAATCAGCCGATTCTTCGTCACACACGGTGCTTAAAAACATCAGTCCTTTTTCCTTACAACGTGTCAATAAGACAGGCAGCCATTCAGGCGGCATCTCCATTTGTTCCACTAAAGAAAAAATAGACACTTCTTCTCCTTTGGCCGTTTCGTATAACCCCGGTTCCTTTTGATACATCCGATCCGCTTGAAACATTTGAAACTTCACCGCATCAGCCCCTGCTTCTTTTGCCACATCAATTAAAGCAAGTGCCTGATCCAGCTTGCCATCATGGTTAATGCCTGCCTCTGCAATGATAAAGACAGGCGCACCATCACCCACTTTACGATCTCCGATATAGAAATGCGCCATCTTACCTCTCTCCTTTTTTCGGCCACACATGGTAATACAAAAAGGCATTTGTTGTCCTAAACCCCATCTTTTCGTACAGCTGGATGGCTGTTGTATTATGAAGCTGTGTCCCCGCAGAAATGAAGTGATGCCCTCTATCATGAGACACTTTCATCATCTCAATAAACAGCTTTTTTCCGATCCCTTTTCCTTGAACATCCGGTCTAATCGCAAAAAGCTCAAGCCCCATCTCATGACCCTTTGTCATACCTTGAATTAAGCCAACCACTTCATCATTCACCTTGGCAACGAGGTTAATATCTGCGCGTCCGAGTAGGTTGTTTCTCATCCACTCCTGATAAAAATGCTGAACAACACGCTGGTCTAAATATGGATCAAGGGCATAACGGCTTTTCACAAAAGCCTGATCACCTAGTAAGACCGCCTCATCGTAATCCTTCTTATCTGGCACACCCATCACCACATCTTGATCTGATAATGGCATCTCCATGAGGGCAGGCGGTGCCTCAAGCCTAGTCAGACCACCGACATAATACACATGGGATAGTTTTTGAACAATGCGGTTTTTTTCAAGATCAGCCGCCTCAAGCCGTAAAAAGAAAAAATCACATTTTTCTGTTCTCATCCAATTGATGAATCTCTCCATCAATTCTTTAAAGAGCAGCGCTGATTCAGCTTCCACAAACTTCACATGAAAAATATGCTTGTCAAAAATGCCGCTCTCCCATTTGGACCATTCGTATAACAGCACTGCTTTGAGCTTAGCGCCGCTGACAAGAGCAAACTGCTTGAATCCTGCCATGCATTCCGCTTCATGATCATATGTTTTCAGCCAAGATGCCAGCACCTGATCGTCTATTGCATGAACGACTTTCATGAAGAGGCCTTCTTGTCTTTCAAAATAGACACGACTGCCGTGATGACATCCTGCACATCTTCATCTGTCATACTTGGATAGAGCGGAAGCGAGAGCGTTCGTTTGTAATAAGTGAGTGCCTCAGGGAAATCCTCTGGTGAATAGTTGTAGGTCTTCTCATAATATGGATGCAAGTGAACGGGAATAAAATGAACACTCGTTCCGATTTTATATTCCTTTTGCAGCTGATCAATCATGTCATCACGTGTGATCAATGCTTCTTTTGGATCAACTTGTAGCACATATAAATGCCACGCATGTCTTCCCTCATCATGTACAGGCGGCAAGATGAGACCAGCTTCATGTTGAAATGCCTGATTGTATGTCTTCGCAATCTGTTCTCTGCGTGTCTGCATCTCCTTCAATCGGCTTAGCTGAACGAGCCCTAACGATGCTTGCACGTCAAACATGTTCATTTTATAGCCCGGTTCCTCGACCTCGTAATACCATGTTCCCTTTTCTCCATAACGATTCCACGCTCCCTTACTCATGCCATGGAGCGCCAGCCTTCTGATTCTAGCTGCAAGTGCATCATCATTTGTCGTCAGCATGCCGCCTTCACCAGTCGCTATGTTTTTCGTTGCATAGAAGCTAAAAGCGGTCGCATCACCAATTGATCCAATCGGAAGATCGTGATAGGTCGTATAAAGGGCATGAGCGGCATCCTCCAGCACGAACAAATCATACTTTTTGGCAATCGCTAAAATTCGGTCCATATCACACGATTGACCAGCAAAATGTACAGGGACAACCGCTTTTGTATGTGGTGTAATGGCCGCTTCTAATTTCTCCGCATCTAGATTGAGTGTCGCCGGATCAATATCCACGAAAATAGGGGCTGCCCCCGTATGGATGATCGTATTGGCTGTTGCGCAGAACGTCAGAGGCGTTGTGATGACCTCATCACCAGCTCCAATACCTCTCGCCTTTAACGCTAAAAATAGAGCAGCTGTACATGAATTAACTGCTATCGCGTGCTTCGCTCCAGTCAGCTGCCTAAACTCTTCTTCAAACTGTCTAACTTTTGGTCCGGTGGACAACCAGCCGGACTTTAATGTTCCAATGACTTCATCAATTTCTTCCTGTTCAATAAAAGGCAGTGCATAAGGAAGAAATTGTGCTCTCTTTTGTCCCATATCGCTTGCACACCCCTATCTTCATCTCTGAAAATCCACGCCTGTTTTTGTTTTGAGCAGAGAAAGCAGAACATCGGTCGATTGTGCATGTGCATGCGGATAATGCTCTTGAATGAAACGAGCCCCTTGCTGTTTCGCCAGCTTCATTTCTTGTTCATCCGATAAAATACGGATCGCTTTCTCGGCCAGCTCAATAGGGTTTTCCATGTGGCAGCTGCCAAGCGACTCGTAATAAGGATATCTTCTGCCTTCTGTCATTTTTCCAATCAGTACACTCTTTTTAAAGAGCATTGCTTCCAGACCAACTGTTGATGTGAGCGTAATGACCATATCCATATACGGCAGGAGGTCATACAAGTCGATCTCTTTTTTAATTAATCTCACATGGTTCCCCGCACGTTCAATCGCTGTGTAGTCATTTAATCGATTTCGAGCGATTTCCCACGGGTGCGGCTTCATAATCAGCTGAATGTCTTTCCGTTTTGCAATCGTTTTAAGAACATCACTGTAAAAGGCTTCTGAAAACGGCTGTGTTGCCACAAGCACAGTCTTTTGGGCAGGGTTGAAGTTCAATTTACGAAAGACCACTTCCTGTTGAAGCGGTGTTCGCTCCTGCACCAAATCAAATCTCGGGTGACCTGTGATCTCCACCTGCTCAGGCTGACAGCCTTTGTCTACATACCAGTCCTTTTCATATTTTCCAAACACTCCGTGGCAGGTGGTGAAAATCGGCAAAAAGGCTTCGTCTCCCATGAGCGCACCGTGCTGAAGACAAATACTTGTGAGATGGCGCTTCACGGTTTGCAAGGCGAGCACACGGCTATAAGCATCCTCCGTCGTACCAACAACAACAGCTGCAATAGGCTGCATCTCAAATAGCGTTTCTATTTGGTCAATCACATCAATAAATTGCACAATGTCCTTCCGAAGCTTTTCTCTAAAAAAGACATTGCCAAAGACAGGATGCTGGGCGTAAGGTTTCAATAGAGCATTTGCTTTTTCAATATATTCAACATGGGCTTCTTTATTAACCTCTCCGGCTAATTCCGGCTTACTGATCACTGGTAATCCGAAATAATCAGCCTTCTTCCAGCGCGCGAGCACCACTGTTTGGTTCGGATGGAACCGCGTGTAATTTTGTTCAGTAAAACGTAAGTGTTCAAAGTGAAGAAGCACCTTTCCATGACTCGGACGATAAGGGGTACGCTTGATCTGCTGTTTATGCTGATCAAAAAATGGCTGAATGTCTTGCGGCTTTGGACAAGTCGTTGTCAGCTCTTCACCAAACGCCTCATCTTCCATACGTTCCCTCACTTCAGGGCTGATGTATTGATAAAAATTACTGATTAATCCAAGGGGGATGTGGCGATAGGATAAGTCTTTCATCAGATTCACATACTCAAAGTACACCTGCCAATAATGATGAATATAATGCGACACTTAAGGTCACCTCCCATGTCTTTGTTTTAATATATGACGGAGCTCCCTGCAGGTAGACTGCGGAGGAAGTGCTTGAATAAAATCGCTTTTCTCATCTTCTGCCAACTGATAATGAATAGACTGTTCTGTGATGTAGTTTGTATCCAATACCTCATCAAAAGGGTAGAACGGATAAAAGTGATTTAATCTAAAAAAGAACCGCGCATCCCCTATTCGATAAAAATGCGGACTCTCGTCCCAGTAGGATCCAAACTCAGCACGAATCTTTGTTAAAATGGATGCACGATGTACAACCGAGCAGTGATCAATGGCACAAGGTGCATTCCACTGCACCGTTTGCGCAGGTCGAATCGTTTCCTTTACTGGCTCTTTTTCGCTATTTAAATAGATAACTTTTGAACTAGAATAGACAATTTCTTCATTCGGACGAGCATCTAAATATTTCGTGAGCTTCTCTAAACGGTCTGGTGCATAGACATTGTCATCTGTGGCATAGGAAATATACTCGCCCTTTGCCTGTTCTAATGCTTGATTAATGAGGACGGCATAGCGTGTTTTCGCCGTTCTTTCCTCCAGCGTTTTCACCCCGCTTTGGATAAAATGGACGCGTGGATCTTTACGGAAAGGCTCAATAGCAGCAAGGGTTTGTTCGTTTGATCCATCATCCATGATAAAAAGTTCAAGGTCTGACAAGGTCTGCTGCAGCACCGCTTCAATTGATCTGCCAACGTAGGCCGCTTTGTTGTAGCTCGTCATAATGACCGTTACTTTCGTCAATTTTTTCACCTCGGTCTCTTTTAAACTATGGTTATCATATGTGTCTCCTCTTAAAGAGACTGTAGAGTGACCTATTTTTTATAAAATTGGATTTTTTTCATGATCTATCTTTGAAAAACGTAAAAATTTTGGTAATATAAGTAATCATTTATGTGTATTAAAGGAGTAAAGAACATTGGAGTATATGAAGAGTGATCTCTACCAAGAAGAGGAAGCAAAAGGTTTTTTTCGATTCTTTAAAATTTTTGTCGCGACAAAAACGATTATTCGCTCATATGAACATACCTCTATTCCCATGTGGCTGATGATACTCCTTGCAAGTATCGCTGGTACAAGCTGGATGTACGAAGGGTATTTTAGTGAGTATATGGGCAATCATATTCCATATCCTTTTATTCTGTTACACGGAGCAGGTTTTGGTATTTTAGTAGGCAATTTTCTTCTATTTTTCGGTTCATTCATTTTACAGTGGTTAGGACGACTGTTTTTTGGCAGTAAAGCGCCGTATCGAGATGTGCTCAAAGCTGGCACACTGACGGTCATTTTTCCTTCCACCTTATTTGCTCTTACTTGGATTTTTACTGTGGGGTTGCTTGGTCCGTATACATTTGTGAAAATCTCACCCTATTTAGACCAGCACTATGAAGTATGGTATTATCTCAGTGTTTTACCACTGGTTGATGCGTATACCAAGACATGGATATTTGGGATGGCTGTTTTAGGCCTTGTTGCTGTGATGAAGCTGAGAATATGGCAGGCCTTTATCATTGCCATCACACCGATCGCCTTATTTTTTCTCACGATGACCCTTCTCTATGACGTCCAGCGGGCTATGAATTGGTTGATGTAAAGAGGTATTCCTTAGATGTACGAGTACGGGGTTTGTCTGAATACTGAGGAACTGCACAAAGCAGTTCCTTTTTTTCGTTCAATGTACATATTCTCTCTTCCTGTCTCATAGTGTGAAAGAGAAAAAGAATGCTATGGAAACAACAGGCGCTTTTCAGCCTTCTGTTTAGAACACCATGAGGAAAGAGGAGGAACGTTATGAAATTGAAAAATCAATTTGGGCAAGGTTCGGGTTTCGAAGGTCAAGATTTTCGCCAGCAACAATATGGAGCAAATCCGTATCCTGCGCAGCAGATGGGTTATTCAGTCCCTCCCCAAACGCAGGGTCAAATGCAGCAGGGGTATTCGCCAATGCCGTCTACTGGTACTTCACAAGGAGGTCAAGGCGGGCAAAGTGGCGGGCAGCCCTATCAAATTCCTTCTGGACCGATTTATCAGCAGAACGTCACCGGTCAGCTGCCGCTTGAGCAGTCCTATATTGAAAATATTTTACGATTAAACCGCGGCAAAGTAGCCACGATCTATATGACGTTTGAGGCAAGTAAAGAATGGAATTCAAAAATATTTAGAGGTGTCATTGAGGCCGCAGGACGTGATCACATTATCATTAGTGATAACAAAACAGGGACACGATACTTATTGTTAACAATCTATCTTGATTACATTACGTTTGATGGGGAAATTCAATATGACTATCCATACTCGATGTCTACGTATTCCCCAAGATAACCTCAAGGCCATATCAGCAGCAAGGTGCAGACGCCCTTGCTTTTTTCTTTTGTCTAGGTTTTTGACACACCTTCGGGGGAAGGCTCATAAGATGCCTAGTAGTTTTTATTAAACGCCTAGAGGTGACATCAATGACTGTTGAGCTGGATTATACATCGCCGAATGTCAAATATTCATTTGATCTGAACCAAAGCCCCCTTGTGAAATATGATCAACACAACCTGATTAATGTTTTAGGAAAAAAACAATTAAATTCGCTCGATCAAGTATCTCTGCTGGATATATATTTGAGTAAAAGCAAAGTAGTAGAGCCTCATTATCATCAAAATGCTGCCGAGCTTGTTTATTGTATCGCCGGCTCTGCTGCTGTATCCATGCTGAACCCATTCACTAAAAAGCTGTCCACCTATACCATTACCCCCGGGCAGGTGGCAAATGTGCCACAAGGCTGGTGGCATTACGAAGTCGCCTTGCAGGACAAAACCCATTTGTTAGCCATTTTTAACGCATCGACGCCAGAAGTCATCTTAGGTTCAGACCTTCTAACCCTCACGCCTTCTCACATCATGGCACATACTTATTGCATGAACGAAACGCAATGGAAGCAGGCGACGCAGCCTGTGAAACCTGGTGTATTTATCGGACCGTTCTGCCACCGGGAGGAAGAGGCACAAACGCACCCTGTCCCCCCTTCTCACTATGTTCCTTATTATCAAGCACCTCCGAACTATTCTCCTTATTGGAGTTAAGAAAAAAACCGATGCCCCTATGGGGTCAGTCCCTATGAGAGCATCGGTTTTTTTATCTTATAAATTTTTTGCTGCTGCAATCACCAGCATGATCCAGGAAGCGATAAATGCCACTCCGCCAATAGGCGTAATGGCACCTAGAATCTTCACCTGAGTCAAGGCAAGCACATAAAGGCTTCCTGAGAAGAAAAGAATGCCTGCCAGCATCACCCAGCCAGCGGTCGGCACTAGGGAAACACCTGACAGCTTATCTGCCAGAAAGGCGACAATAAACAGGCCAATGGCATGGAACATCTGATATTGAACCCCTTTATTCCATATCTCAATATACTTTTCAGGAATTTTCCCTTCCAGTCCATGTGCACCGAAGGCCCCAAGACCAACCGCAAGCATGGCGTTAATGGCACCTAATATGAAAAATAGTTTCATTCGTCATTCTCCTTATCTCATCAATTATGTTTATCATAGCGCGGGTCTCATCCAACATTCAACTTTCCTATGATGCTGACACGAGATTGTCGGATTTCTTCTTCTTTCGCAGCAGCACTTGATCGACCACAATCGCAATCAGCGTGCCAAGAACAAGACCATTGCTCAATAAAGAAATCAGCACAGGATGCATGCCTTTCAATGCCCCTTGTGGCACAAACATTGCGCCCACGCCTGCTAAAACAGCGATGCCAAGCACAAATCGAATGCGCGGGATGTCTTCTTTTTCATACTGATCAAATTCTGACATGGCAATCCCAATCATAGAAGAGAACACCACAAAGTTCACAGCAAGCCCCACAGGTGACGGCAATGCAGAGAAAAAGCTCATCAATAATGGAAATAAACTAATGAGGACAATGAGCAAACTGCCAAGAAAAAATGGCTTTCTCGATGGAATTTTTGTTGTTTGTATAAAGCCCGCTGCCCCTGAAATAGGAACAGGCGCAATCGCACCAATCAGTCCACTCAGCAAATGACCAAATGCGGCGACAAAACCAGCCGGTCTGGCTCGTTTCCGCTCACGCAGTTCACCAAATGCCTTCACGGAACTTTCCACAATTCGAATACTTGCCAGCATATTCACAATGAGTAAGATCGTAATAAAAAAGGACGTGACAAGCAGTCCACTGTCAAAGACCGGCATGCCAAACGGAAACAGTTTTGGAAACTCAATGATCTGCTCAGGAATGCGAACAGGCTTCGCTAGTCCGAGTAAAGCAAATAACAGCCAACCGCCTGCAAGTGCGAATAACACAGAAAACTGTCTTAAATAATGCCATTTTGAGCGGCTGATCATGAAGGTGATGACAATAATCAAGATCGATAGACAAAAGACAAGCCCATCTACTTGATTTCCCCGATAGCCAATCCCCATCAGCCCTTTCATAATTGGCTGACTTAACTGCACAACAAGCAGCAGCAAATAAATACCTGTGACAACCGGCGTAAATAAAGACGCAAGCCAATTAATGATTTTAAAGAGACTAAAAATAAAAAAGAACGCAGCACTAAAAATTAACGCCCCTTGTAACGCTTGCAAGGTTTCAGGATATGTAGCAAAAATCGTCCCTGTCATGCCTGCATAAAGGGTATATACCCCCCACCACAGCCCTGCTGGACTTTCATTGATCGGCAGCATATGACCGCATAAACACTGCACCATCGCCACAAGTCCAAGTGAAAAGAATGTACTCTGAATCAGTTCCGCCGACTGCACTTGATTTAATTCAAATGCTTGTGCAATCGCAATCGGCACAGCAATAGAAGCTGCGATAAAAAATGCCATCCACTGAATGGCGCCCAAAAATAGTTTCAACCCGATCACCTTCCCTTTGTCGTGACAAGACCATTAAAAATCAAAAATAGAGTCACCGTTGCCCTCTTTCTCTTGTTGCCCCTCTTCTTTATGCTGAAATTTCTTTGCACCGCTAGTGCCCATCAATTTCTCTAACATAGCTTGATCCGTAGACACAGCCGGTGCAGATGGTGTCTGTATAGATGGAGGTGGTGAAATAACCGAAGACTGCGGCATTTGCACCTGTGATGATGTGTCGAGAATGACATCACATAGTGAAGAAATGACCGCCGCTTGACGTTTCACCTCTTCATCATTTCCACTTTGTTTTGCTTTTTGAATGGCTTCCTCCATTTTTTGAAGCAGACTTGATATATGAATATTCAAGGGTAGACCCTCCAATCTAAAAAATTCGTTTTCCAACATTATTTTACCAAATGAACAAACCGAATGGGTTCATTTTTTCAAAGCTGTGTGCTTCTGTTCATCTTATTTGACCCTTCCCCAAGATTCACACATAATAATAAAGAAACAATATCGTCTTTGAAAGGACTGAAAGATGAGCAAACTCACTGAACTCATTCACAAACAAAAAAACGTGCAAACACCAGCGGTTCAAGAACGAATCCGTCTTCTTAACGATTTGAAAGCAGCCATTAAACATCATGAAAAGGACATATTACAAGCCTTAGCCCATGATTTACATAAATCCGAACAGGAAGCCTATACAACAGAAATTGGCATGGTATATGAAGAGATCAATCATACCGTCAAACATCTTCACAAATGGGCCAAACCATCTCGCGCGAAAACACCTCTGACCCATATCGGATCAAAAAGTATGATCATTAAGGAACCGTACGGAAGTGTTCTGATTATTGCCCCTTGGAACTATCCTTTCCAATTGGCCCTTTCGCCATTAGTTGGAGCCATTTCTGCGGGAAATGCCGTTACTTTAAAACCGTCAGAATTAACGCCGCACGTCTCAAACGTGATTGGCACGATTGTGGAAAGCGTGTTTCAAGAAGATCTTGCAGCGGTCGTTGAAGGCGGTGTGGATGTCAGCACAGAGCTTCTGAAACTGCCTTTTGATTATATTTTCTTTACTGGAAGTGTAGCCGTCGGCAAAGTCGTCATGGAAGCGGCCGCAAAACATCTCACACCTGTCACACTTGAGCTCGGCGGAAAAAGTCCATGCATTGTCATGCCTGATGCAGACATCAAGCTCGCTGCAAAACGAATCACCTTTGGTAAATTCACAAATGCTGGTCAAACATGTATTGCACCAGACTATTTACTTGTTCATGAATCGATCAAAGAGGACCTATTGCGTGAAATGACGACCTGTATCCGTGACTTTTACGGGAACCAGCCTGAAACAAATCCGCATTTCGGAAAAAATGTCAGCCAGCGTCATTTTGATCGACTTTCACAATTTCTCTCAAATGGCACGATTGTGACAGGTGGACAGCGCAATGAACAAGAGCTCAAAATCGCACCGACCATTCTAGATCACATTTCATGGGAAGACCCTGTGATGCAGGAGGAAATTTTCGGACCTATTTTGCCTGTCATCTCATTTGACTCTCTTCAAGAGGCAGCTGACATGATTAAGGCAAGACCGAAGCCGCTCGCTCTTTACTTATTTACAACAAATAAAGAAACAGAAGCTTATATTCTAGACAACCTCTCATTTGGCGGGGGCTGCATTAATGATACGCTGATGCATGTCGCCACTCCATACTTACCATTTGGTGGCGTTGGCGAAAGCGGTATTGGACGATATCATGGAAAGGAAAGCTTTTTCACCTTTACGCATGAAAAAAGCGTCCTGCGCCAGACCAATCGCTTTGATTTTTCTTTCCGATATCCAAATGCGAAAAACGGACTCGACATTGTCCGCAAATTTTTAAAATAAACAGGACGAAGGGATTTTCCCTCGTCCTATTTTGATTCGATGTCCTTGATACACCAGTTGATTTCATCGATCCCCATTTGCTTTAAATAGGCGTTTACTTTTGAGAACGGACGACTGCCAAAAAAGCCGTTTCTTGCGGAAAAAGGACTTGGATGAGGTGACTCAATGATGTAATGCTTACTTTGATCAATGCGTTCTTTTTTATTTTGCGCATGTCTGCCCCAAAGCACAAAAACGACTGGCTGATCTCGGTCATTCAGGACGTCGATGACGCGGTCTGTCACACGTTCCCAGCCTTTGCCTTTATGCGAGTTCGCTTCCCCTTTTCTTACAGTGAGCACGGTGTTTAACAGCAAGACACCCTGCTCTGCCCAGCTGACAAGCGAGCCATGGTTAGGGACCGGACAGCCGAGGTCATCCTTTAGCTCCTGAAAAATATTTCTCAAAGATGGCGGATGTTTGACACCAGGCTGAACAGAAAAGCTTAATCCGTGTGCCTGTCCTGGGCCATGATAAGGGTCTTGTCCCAAAATCACGACCTTCACATCTTCATACGACGTCAAATGGAGTGCACGATAAATGTCATCTGGCTTTGGAAACACGATCTGCGTATGATATTCTTCCTTTACCCACTCACGTAATTCCTGATAATACGGCTGTTCAAATTCACTTTTCATCACAGCCCACCAGCTATCATTTAAAAATGGCTTCATTGCGGTTGTCCTCCTTCTGTCTGCTGTGCCAATCTTGAGATCATCGGTTTTCCATCCCATACAATCTCACTCTCTGATTCTCGTTTTTTCATCGCTGGTTCTTCTAATAGGACAGCAAAGTTTGCTGTCGGCAAATCACCCAGCCCATGCTTTTCACTCAGGTCATCTAAGTAGTTCTTCCTTGTTTCACCAAGATCACTCGACTGATTGCCCCCACCATCAAAGAACGCATAGATCACACTGGCAGTCGGCACTCGTTTGGCTCGTGCATGCTGCGTAACACGCAGGAAAAAGTCCCAGTCCCAGTAGTGATGCATCGCTGGATCAAAATAGCCAATCTCATCATGTATGCGGCGTTTGTACATACTGCCAGAAGGAACATATGTAGAAAAAACACGCATGTCCTCAATGTCCGCTGTATAAGCAAACAAACGTCTTGATACTGGAAAACGAGTCGCACCTCGTTCTTCAAACGAAACAATTTCCGCATCCGAAAAGACAAAATCAGCGTCTTCCAGCGCCTTGCTCATACGTTCAATATGACAAGGTGTAAAATAATCATCGTCATCACTCAGCATAATGACGTCACCTGTCAGCTCACGCACGCCAACATTTCTTGCGTTCACATGCTGGACATTCTCATCTAAATGAATCAAGCGGATTGGCAGCTTGGGATAGAGTTCCTGAATCACGTCCACTCGCTCTCCTGCATCATTTACGACCACAATTTCAAAAGGCTGTACGCTTTGTCTCGAGATGGATTCAAGCAGTTCACACAATGCGCTCAGCCGGTTATGTGTCACAATTAATAAAGAAATCTTCATATCGGCCTAACTCCTTTAATAGATTCGTCTTTTTCATTAAAACATAAATCGGCTTTCTTCTCATGATATAAAAGACGGTTTGATTGATCGAGAAAATGGGAATTTTTGATGAAAAGGAGTGATGATGATGGAATTTTTCACAGTTGATAATAGTAAAGAAGCCAAACAGACGATCGAAGATACAATCAGCAAAGGACGATGTGTTTGTTTTTGCGTATGACCCCGAACGCTCTGATACCGTTACTGAGTACACGGAAGCAAAGAGCATGACAGCTGTCGATCAAGGGATTTTAGATCAAATCGCCAATGTCATTCGCACCAGGGATGATGAACTGATGGCCAAAATGATGTCGACCGGCGCCGATCAAGAATTAGCCTTAACGCTTTTAGAGGAGCTGAAAAAAGGGAAATTGGTGATTTGTAAAAGATAAAGAATGAGGCGTTCCATGAAGAGTGGAACGCTTTTTTATGCCGTTTCATTGTGATAAATGGAAAAGCTGATTATAATAAGGGATAGAACAGTAACTGTTACACATCACATTGGAGGTTCAGCAACTATGTCTATGAATAAAGCACTCACCATCGCAGGTTCGGATTCAAGCGGCGGTGCAGGTATCCAAGCAGATTTAAAAACGTTTCAAGAAAAAAACGTCTACGGGATGACAGCTTTAACCGTTGTCGTTGCAATGGATCCTCATAACAACTGGGATCATCAAGTGTTTCCAATCGATACATCAACCATCCGCGCACAGCTCTCGACGATCGTGGAAGGCATCGGTGTAGATGCGTTAAAAACAGGTATGCTGCCAACAGTTGACGTCATTGAACTCGCAGCTGAAACGATCAAAACATATGAGCTGAAAAATGTCGTCATTGATCCTGTTATGGTATGTAAAGGTGCGAACGAAGTCCTTTATCCAGAGCACGCTGAAGCATTGCGCGAAAAGCTCACACCACTGGCAACAGTTATCACACCTAACCTTTTCGAAGCAGGTCAATTAAGCGGCATTGGCGAGATCAAAACAATGGAACAAATGGAAGAAGCCGCAAAACGCATCCATGAACTTGGTGCAAAATATGTGGTCATCACTGGCGGCGGTAAGCTAAGCCCAGATAAAGCGATTGACTTGCTTTATGATGGACAAACCTTCGAACGCCTTGAAACAGATAAGATCGACACAGAATACACACACGGCGCAGGCTGCACATTCTCAGCCGCAGTCACAGCTGAACTAGCAAACGGCTCAGACGTGAAAGAAGCCATTTATGCAGCAAAAGAATTCATCACAGCTGCCATTAAAGGCTCTTTCCAACTAAACGAATACATCGGACCAACAAAACATTCCGAACATCGTTTGGACAAATAAAACAATAAAAACCGATCCGCCGCTTGGGTGAATCGGTTTTTTTGTTATCGTAAACTGAGTCTCTGTGCAAATAACCAATCTGTTAAGCCTGGCGTCTCATAAGCAGGCGTCCATGATGCATGATCATACCCATACTTGCTTGCATACTCGGTATAAATCGGTCTTCCACCAGCTTTTTGAATAGCTTGAATTGTATTTCTCGCATAACTGATAGGAATAATGGAATCATCCTCTGCATGAAATGCCCATATTGGCTTGTGCGCTAAAATTCCTGCCTTACTTGGATCTGCACCCCCCGCAATAGGAATCATCGCTGCAAACAAACGAGGATATGTGATGTTCAACTGATACGAGCCAAATCCGCCTTGAGATAAACCAGTCGCATAAATCCTTTTCTGATCAATCTGATAAGAAGTTAACACATGCTGAAGCACTTCATACGCTTTGTGTAAATCTGGTGAAAATTGAAACACATTTGTCAGGTCAATCTCATTTTGCGAGTTTCTTGTTAAAGCAAAACCTCCATCCACATCATTTCGGGCCTGAGGCGCTAGAACATATGCAGGATGTTTCTTTTGAACTTCAGGAGAAGCCCATAAAACTGCACCATCATTTGCAAGTAGCTGCTTTTGATTATCAGTCCCCCGCTCCCCTCCTCCATGTAAGAAAAGGACGAGAGGATAAGCTTTACCCCTCTTATGATTTTTCGGAATGTATAATCGATAAGGCATTCCTTGATATTCAAAAGATAAAAAAGATGAGGCAATGTCTTCTCGTGTGACAAAACGATAATTGTACGTAGACGTAGCAAGGCGATGCCTATTTTTGTAAACGCTTACTTTTAAAGTCGTATCGGTATCAATTTGAATAGGCTTTGTATATCGCTGACTTTGAGTTGTCGGCTGGCTGCCATCTGTTGTGTAATAAAGAGAAGCCTTTGGCACCTTAGAATGGAGTGCCACCTCTTGTGAGCGATAATATTGACCAGATGGTACGGAGGCAGTAGGTGTAAAAAATGATGTGTGTTGCGTTCGGGCAGATGAAACGGAAGGATGAAGAAAACTCATAAAAAATAGGACAATAATAGAGGTAATCAGACCTTTCTTGGTTGCATGGTTCATATCGTTCCTCCTGTATATGCTAAGATGAATTTTTATTTATTTTGTATCATGAAAAAAGAAATGTCAACGTTTTCATTTAAATTTCTGAATGATCTGACTAAAATAAAAAAAGCATACCCACACCCAGGTACACTCTTTCACCATACATTCTTACCTACTTTTGCTGATCGGATTCTTTCGCCATTTTTCGAATAAAGGCTTCAATGGATTCAACAAATAAGGCATATTCTTTCATTTGTTTATACGTATCTGACAGCTTCTCTTTTAATTCTTCCTGCTCTAGAGAAGGTTCACCGAGAATAGATTGGACTTGAATCAGCAATTCTTTATATTCTTCACGTTTATCTTCAACATGATCTGCCATTGTCTCCAAGCGTTTTCTAGTCGTCGGCTGCTGTTTTGAATTCAAGTAAACAACCCCTTTTTGTCCTACCGCATTTGGATAAACGTCAGCCTCAGCTGTATATATTTTAAAATGATACCATAATTAAACCTGTTATCATATATGTAAAACGTCATCAAACCGCTTTAGGCCAACCTTGTATATACATGATATAGGCTATAAGATACAGGCTGATCTCACTAGAAAAAAGCAGATCATTGATCTGCTCAGATTGTAGAGAAAGCCATGTTTTTCTACAATTTTTTGCGTAAGTATGATGAAGTGCTTTAATGAAAAAAAGTCTCCCATAAACCGAACATTTTTTCACAAACAACATTTATTTTTTGCAAAAATGAACGACAGTTCCGATTGAGTTTATCCTCTTTCTTTCTATTGACAACTGTAAGACTAAGTATAATCATATGAAAATGGTTGATGTGATAAATGTGATCATTAGAACCACATAAACCTTCTTAAAAATTAAATAGCCAATAACTCCCCAAGCTAAATACAACAACGGCAATGTGAATAACACAGACCCATGGGTTGAAGATCATGTAAGTAAATATACTCCACTCTCCTATACAGCTATCTTATAACTTCCATGCTTGTCATTTCCCAATCTTTATCAGATTTTAGTGATATCTCTTTAGATTCCTTGCTTTCAATATTATATTCAATAATTCTGCCAATAACTCCATTCTTATCTCTCTCAAACATTCTTACCAATGCATAAATCTTGTCGTCTAAAATCTTAGCCTCTTCTAAACGTTCGTCATCTGATTTAAAATTAAGTGGAATCTTTTCAGAAGATATCTCTTTGAGGTCTCTGTTGAATGTCTTAATTTCTCCTTCATAGGAGACTATCGTTACTTTATCATCGTCTACGTTTGTCTTGTAGATAGTGAATCCTTTATCCATTACTATTTCTCTTTTCTTATCGAGAGTTTTTTTGTCGAGTACAACCAACATAGACTCCTGTTTACTGTCAACGCCATCGTTTAAGGCAAGTATTAACTCTTCGTTGTTTAATGACTTCAAAGACTCATTATTGTCAGGGAAGAATACTGAGTCTACGTCTAACTTTTTTCGTTTTTCTTTATGGGTTTTAGGATTTATTGAAGACATTGTTACACTTTCATCATTACTGAGAATGGCATAGATTTTTTTGTCTTCAAATATAGCTGTTGTTAATTCTCCTTCTAATTCAACTTGATTTTTATCGTTGTCATCTTCATTCCAGTATACTAATTCTCCTACTAAGCCATTCTCTGTAAAGCCAACGTTAATGTCGTGTAGAACATACCCATTAGAGTAGTTAATAAAGAATGCACCCTCGTCATCTGTAGATTTTGAAAGTGATTTTGTATTCAAAGGCTCTACCTTGCCAGTCTTCTTATTTAAAGACACATGGTAATTAGACCTATTAGATGAAAAGTAGATATTATGATTGCTTTGAGTAGAAGAAGTAAATCCTACGCAGTCTTTCATTGTCATACTCGACAATTTCTTTCCTTTATCGTTGTAGTTGACCATCTCGCATCCTCTGTCCATTGCCTGTGAATATATGATAGCAAATTTACTATCTTTCATATGGCTCAATTCTCCCTTAGAAGAGTCATCCACAGCCTCCTCTTTCTTTGAACATGCTGAACAAACAAGTGCTATGGCGCAAGATAATAAAAGTAACTTAAAGTATTTCATTCAATCATCTCCCTTCAATTTTAAACAAGCAAAGCAATCGGGGAAATCCCCGACTGCTTAATATATTTTTTCATATTACTACCTCCAATTACTTATTAGCGCGGTCCACATTTACCATATTATTAGTTAATATGTATTACGTAAACATAAATAGAATTTTAAGGATATTTTAATATATAATGAATTGACATGTTAATTTTGAGTGAATTTTTAAATTAAAAAAGAGACTATTCGTAATAGTCTCTTTTTCACCCAGGTACATTTTCTTATTGCCTACTCGATCCAACATCTTGATGACTCTCTCGTAATGACAACCTGTTTCCTCTAATTCTCTCTTGAAACATCAATGTCTAGGAGTGGCTTCTTTTTTCTTTAGAATTAACCAAGGCGTAGCAGACGTAGACATTTTCTCTACTTGTTTAGCAGATCAATGATCTGCTTCTTTTTGCAAATGCCACGTCTTCAATTTAAGCTTCGTTTCATTTCTACCACTGATGGAGATTGATTTATTTCCCGGGGAAGGAAAGTAACGTGCAGTAAATACTTCACGGCCTCCGTTGACAAAAATCTCAATCGATGATGCATCAATAAAGATATGCAGATCCTGTAATTCCTCAATTTCTACTTCACGAACTTCCTTTGTTCGATCTTCAAATCGATCTCGCTCTAACGTTAGTTTGCCTTCATCTTTATCATAAATGATACGAGCAGCAGCACGGATACAGCATTCAAATCCTTTTTGTGTTTCTATTTGATCAATGAATACCTCTGCGCTCGTCAAATCTTCAACAGGAATGGAGTGAACAGATCGTTTAACGTGAAAAACATGCTCCTGCTCATTTGTCCGCATAGATCGAAGTTCGCTTACCGGCTTTTGAATAAGACGTCCTTCATCATCTAAACGAAGCTCTCTCGGAATCGTCAAACAATGGATCCATTGATAAGAAATGGTTGGATGATGCTCTTCCCCTTGATCTGGTACACCCATCCATCCCATTAAAATGCGTCTGCCCGATTCATCTTGAAAAGTCTGCTGTGCATAAAAGTCAAAGCCACGATCCAGCTCCTCAAACGCTCCATGTGTATATTGGTAGGTACGATCATCCAATGTACCAACAAAATAACCAGATTGATGTGTATTGTTGTATTTGAATCCATCAGGCTTCAGCCCCTGTGGTGACACGATCAATACATCCTGACCGTCTAATTCAAACAGATCTGGACATTCCCACATGTATCCGAAATGATCTAATCCATTCTTTCCACTGCCTGCAATAATGCCTTGAAACGTCCAATTGTCTAATGTATCAGATGTGAATAAGACAAGATGTCCCTTGAGATCTTCACTTTGTGCTCCAAGGACCATGTACCACTTTCCATTCCGCTTCCACACCTTCGGATCACGAAAATGTGCAGTGAATCCTGCTGGCAAAGTCGCCACGACACCTTTTTTCTCAAAATGAACCCCATCCTCTGAAACAGCTAAACATTGATATGTCTCACGGTTCCCTTGCTCATCACGGACATTTCCGGTATACATCACATACATACGACCATCGTCAATGACTGCACTGCCAGAATAACAGCCATTTTGATCAAACCAATCACTTGGCGTGAGGGCAGCCTCTTCATGCTGCCAATTCACTAGATCGGTTGATGTGTAGTGACCCCAGAATTTTGCCCCATGTCCAGTTTTAAATGGCTGCCACTGATAAAATACATGATAGACTCCCTTCCACTGAATCAATCCATTCGGGTCATTTAAAAGACCAACTGGGGGCATTAAATGGAAGTTCTGACGGTACACATCTTTTTTCACCAAATGCTCATAGTTTCGAATACGATCTGTTACCTTTTGACGAAGTGCTGCGTCCGTTATTGTCATCACTGGTGACCACTCCTTGATTATTTTTCGACTTCTTTGACTTTAAAGATGATGGTAAGAATAAATGAAACAGCAACAGCTATTAACATACCAATAACATAATTTACCACATTTTGTAAACCGAATGGGGCTGCAATGGCAATCATCGGAATCCCTGTTAAACCATAAGCGTTGGCGGCTACCTTCGTGAAGACGACAAACGCCCCGCCTAATGCACCTCCGATCATTGCAGCAATAAATGGCTTACGATAACGAAGATTCACACCAAATATGACCGGCTCTGTAATACCTAAGAAAGCAGAAAATGCTGCTGGTAAAGCAATTTCTTTCGTTTTTGCACGCTTTGCTAAGAAAAAGACCGCCAGCCCTGCTCCGCCTTGAGCGACGTTGGACATGGCCCAGATCGGCAGCAAATAATTCCGTCCAATATCATTCAGAAGTCCTGCCTCAATCGCATGGAAGCTATGATGAACACCTGTCAGTACAATTAAAGAATAAGCTCCTCCGAAAATCAGCCCAGCTAAGAATCCTGCATGGTCATAAACATAAGTGAGTGCATTTGAGATTCCTGTACCGAGCATTCTTCCTAGCGGTCCTACAGCAATAAACGTCACAAATCCAGTCACAATCACCGTCACAAACGGTGTCACAAGTAAATCAATACTGTTCGGCACAACTTTTCTTAAATTCTTGTCAATCACGCACATGATATACACAGTCAATAATACGGGAATGACCGTTCCTTGGTAACCAAGAAGAGCAATATCAAAGTTAAATAGATGCATATATTCTGGTTTTGCGTCTGTCAGTCCCCAAGGATTCAGCAAGTTCGGGTGAATCATAATCCCCCCAATGACAGCTCCTAAATATGGATTTCCACCAAACTCTTTTGCTGCACTAACCCCAATTAAAATCGGTAAAATGATAAAGGCAGCACTTGAGAACATATCAAGCATTTGGAAGATGGCGGAGCTTGGATCAGCCCATTTAAAGGCCTTTATCATACCTAGCAGACCCAGTAATAAACCACTTGCGATAATTGCCGGCATGATTGGTACAAAAATATTCGATAGCGTCTTAGCAAAACGTGCAAGTGGATTCATTTTTTGTTTCACGGCTTCATCATGGCTGGCAGGTTTTTGATTCTCGTCGTCTGCCTCAAGACCCGTCTCACGAGCAAAAGGCTCATATACTTTGTTGACAGAACCTGTTCCAAATATGATCTGGAATTGACCCGAGCTTGAGAATGCACCCTTCACACCCTCAAGTTCTTCAATGGCATCTTTGTCAATCAACGCCTCATCTTTCATCACCAATCGGAGTCGTGTGGCACAATGCGTTGCGCTGATGACATTTTCTTTGCCGCCTAATAATGTTGTTAATTCTTTGGCTGTTTTTTGATAATCCATGTTGTCTCCCCCTTTTTTTAAAACAAAAAAGACCTAAAATTCACCAACGATGAAAGGACATACACGTCCCCTCGTTACGCAAATTTTAGGTCTTGCCTGCCTGACAGTCACAATCCCACGATATTGGTTTTTGATTACGCTTTCATCATAGTATAAGAGCGTGACCTGCGTCAACCTATTTTTTCAAATCAAATGACCCATATACACTAATTAGAGTAGTGTGCATAAAAAAAAGCCTGCGGACAGGCACAACCTTTACACCAATTCGGCATCCTGCAGACGCTGAACATGCAGCGTGATGTAGCCGATCTCCGATTTAGGGAGATGAAGTCCATATTCTTTTTTCAGCAAATCAGCCAGTCCAAGTGCACACCGGTAAGCCGAATCATACTTTGTTTGGATAAAAGTCAGCATGTCATCGTCCATGATTTGAAATGCTTCATTCGATTCCAACCTGCCTAATGCATACCTCAAATGTGTCACAAGCCGCTGATATGAAATACTATCCTCATCAATCGAGCGCTCAAAAACACTTTCGATATGCTCGATCATTTCTTTGATCATCGTTGTGTATTTGACCGTCTTCTTCATGGACTCCGTATTCATTTTGGCCGTATGAATATGAAGTGCCACATACCCTGCCTCATCGTCCGGCAGGTCAACCCCAAGCCGCTCCTTTACATAACGAATGGCATACTTTCCAATGTCATATTCCTGTTTATATAAGACTTTGATCTCACCAAGCAATTTATTATATAAGACAATGCCTTTTTGAATGCGCTCAATGGCAAAGGATAAATGATCTGTCAGTGATATGTGGATATGATCACTGAGCGGCATCATGAGTTCGCCCTCTGCATAGCTAATAATATGCTCTGCCACCTCAATATGCGCTTCTGGCAATGTCGCAAGAATTTGTTTGAATTTCTCATTTTCTTCACGCACAACAAAAATCTTCTCTATTTTTTGAACGGGAACGACGTCATTTTTCCCCTTCTGAAAAGCAATTCCGGGCCCCATCACAATTTTCTCCTGATCACCCTCCTTTACAACCACTGCATTGTTATTCAATATTTTATATATCTTCAAGGGGCATCCTCTCCCACAGATAACGTGTCTTATGTGGGATTTTACCCTGTTTCAACTTTTCTGTAAAGATAAGAGCGGACCGGCACGCGCCTCTCTCGTTGTCTTTTCATCAAGCATCATCAGACTTTCTTGAAACGTCTTTTCTGTCCTGCGCTTCTTCTTCTTTTCATCTGCCAGTTTCTCTAGCTTTCTCTCATTCACTGCAAGAAAGAATCTTCCGTCCACTGCTGCCACTTTCACCCCTTGCTTCTTCAGCAGCTCACCAGGATTCACAAGCACATTCATCACAAAACCAAACCATACACTCAACCAGTTCTTCCATTTCTTCACTGAACATCCCTCCGATTTACTTAGAATCTAGCAGTTCTAGCAAATTAACTGTTCCTATCATATCCCGAGAAAAAAGAGAGGTTTGTCACAATCTGGGTGAAAAAACGAACTATTTTTCAGAAGTTTTGTTGAAAAGTGCAGAAGATAATCATGTTCCACAATGTTTCTATAAAAATTTTATACACACACTATCCCAAAGATAAGCACATCTTATCAACAGGGTTTATCCACATATCAACACCCTCTTACTAGATTTTGTGTATGAGATTTTTTTATTTTCCATATATATATCTGAATAATCGAGTTATCAACAGATTATTGTGCATAAGTGTGACTTTATAAACAAAATAGTTCTTTATGACTATGTAAAATAAGACCATTTCAGTAAAGGAATTGGTTTCATCGTATGGAATACTTAATAACGGGCAGTGAATCTTTCCTATTTATCCACAAAAAGAAAGGCTATCTCCCTAAATACACAGCTAGAAAGGGGAAAATTAATTGAAAAAAGTAATCTCTCGTTCTTCTGTTCTATTGTTCTCCACTATTTTTACCTTATCCACATTCTTTTCAGGTCAGGCTGCTGCCGCTCCATCGAACAAACAGGTGGAACTGGAAAAAGCAGAAATCTTCGGCGAAATCAATGTCAATTCTAGAAAACAGACCACTGTCATTGTTGAATTAAAAGAAAAATCTTTAGTTGAAGCCAAGCAAGAAGGCGAAGCACAAACAAAAGCCTCCCTCAAAAAATCTCGAACAAAAGTAAAGAATGCAGCACTCAAAAAGCTAGATAAATCGAGTGTTCGTCAAGAATATGAAAAAGTCTTCTCTGGTTTCTCTATGAAACTTCCTGCAAACGAAATCCCGAAACTGCTCGCAGTTGACGGAGTAAAAGCCGTTTATCCGGATGTTACATATCAAACAGATGAAGTGAAAAAGAAAAGCGTCCAGCTTCCTAATGAGGATGTCTCTCCACTCATGGATAAAAGTGCTCCATTTATCGGTGCCCCAAAAGCTTGGGATGCCGGCTACTCTGGAAAAGGAGTAAAAGTCGCTGTCATTGATACTGGCGTAGACTATACCCACCCTGATTTAAAAGGAAACTTCGGATTATACAAAGGCTATGACTTTGTTGATAATGACTATTCTCCACAAGAAACACCAAAAGGAGATCCTAGAGGCGAATCGACAGATCATGGTACACACGTCGCAGGAACAATTGCGGCAAATGGACAAATTAAAGGTGTCGCAAAAGATGCTACTCTTCTCGCCTACCGTGTCCTTGGACCAGGCGGATCAGGAACAACTGAAAATGTCCTGGCAGGCATCGACCGAGCTGTCACTGACGGAGCCGATGTCATGAACCTTTCTCTTGGAAACAGTGTGAATAATCCTGATTATGCAACAAGCATCGCACTGGATTGGGCCATGTCTGAAGGGGTTGTCGCTGTCACATCAAATGGAAACAGCGGGCCGAACAGCTGGACCGTTGGATCTCCAGGGACATCAAGAGATGCAATTTCTGTCGGAGCCACTCAGCTTCCGTACAGTCTATACAACGTGAAACTTCCGAACTATTCAACTGCAAAAGTGATGGGTTACTATCAAGAAAGTGATCTAAAAGCACTTGATCAAAAACAAGTCACACTCGTCCAAGCAGGCATCGGTGACGAAAAAGCTTTTGAAAACATCGATGTCAAAGGAAAGGTGGCAGTGATTGAACGTGGAGCCATTGCCTTTGTGGATAAAGTGGACAATGCGAAGGCTGCTGGTGCGATCGGCGTTGTCATGTACAACAATACGGATGGAGAAATCCCTGTGGATGTACCAGGTCTGGCCCTTCCGACGATTAAGCTGTCAAAAGCGGAAGGAACAGCGCTTGTTAAAGCCATTGAGGCTGGTAACAATACAACGACTTTCTCGATTCAATTTGTGAAAGAGTTAAGTGAACAAGTCGCTGACTTCTCATCTCGCGGACCTGTTGTCGATACGTGGATGATCAAACCAGATCTTTCAGCACCTGGCGTGAGTATTGTCAGTACCATTCCGACACACGATCCTTCTCAGCCTTACGGATATGGATCGAAGCAAGGAACAAGCATGGCATCTCCTCATGTAGCCGGAGTAGCAGCGATTATTAAACAAGCTAAACCATCGTATTCTACAGAGCAAATCAAAGCGTTGATGATGAATACAGCAGAAACATTGTATGACCCAAATGGCAGCCCGTTCCCTCACAATACGCAGGGCACAGGCAGCGTGCGAATCATCGAATCACTTCAAGCGTCTTCTATTGTGTCTGATGCAAGCTATTCGTACGGCACTTTCTTAAAAGAGAAGGGCGTTCAAATCAAAACGAAGAAGTTCAAGGTAGAAAACCTATCAAAAGCACCGAAAACCTATACCATTGATTACAAGTTCGATGGCAGCGGCATTAGCACAAACGGAACGAAAAAAATCACAGTGAAAGGGAATTCTACAGGGTCCTTTACTTCCGCAGTACAAGTGAATGATGGAAAAACGAAAAAAGGAACGTACCAAGGCAGTATCACCATTCGCGAAAATGGCAGAAAGGTCACTGAAATCCCTACTTTATTGATTGTAAAAGAGCCTAATTACCCGCGCGTCACTTCGGTTTCCGTAGAGCCAGATAACCGTGCTGGAAGCTATGTCATTAGCAGCTATCTTCCAGGTGGTGCTGAAAATCTTGCATTCCTCGTCTACTCGACAGATGGAGAATATTTAGGTGAAGCAGGAGTTTATCAACATGTTGATAAAGGAGAGCATCGTGTGAAATGGAATGGCACGATCAACAAAGGACAGAAGTTAGAAGCAGGTGAGTATACAATGCTTGCGTATGCAATCCTGAAAGGTAAATCAGATACGGTTCAAACGAAAGAACCATTCGATATTTATCCTGAATAAACAAGAATCACATCAAAAGCCTTGTATGAGCCATCAGCTCAACAAGGCTTTTCTATCATATATGGAGGAAAGAGAAATTCATGTTGATATGGCTATGGATCGTTTCTTTTATGACGGCTTTTTTTCTTACGATTACATTGGTTTATTTTTTTACCTTTTTACATGCAAAACAGCCTCGTCCTTTTCATCAAGCATGTGAACTGACTGTCTATACCACCTGCATTTACCCGCTTAGCTTGGCAGTGACAGCTGCCTTTATTCTCATCATGACGCTCCTCTATCCCTTATATTGGCTGCGCAGACGGTAAAATGACACACGTTATGCACCAAAAGCTTCTTTTAATAAACGATACGATGTGAGACGGTCTTGCATATGATGTGTGATGGTCACAGCGATCACTTCATCTGTACGATACGCCTTTGCGAGTGCTGTCAGCTGCTGCTTCACAGAAGATGGTGTGCCAACAACCATTCTCTGTCGATTGGCTGCTACTCGTTTTTGTTCATATGGACTGTAGGAATAGGCCTTTGCCTGTTCAAATGAAGGAAAGCCGCCAAGGTTCTGTCCTTGCTCATTGGCTAATAATGATAAATCTAAGCTGACAGCCAATTTTTCTGCCTGTTCCTCTGTTTCTGCACATAAAACGAAGACCGCAAGACTGACACGCGGCTCATCACCAAATTCCGAAGGCTCAAATCGGCTGATATACTGCGACACAGAGTCTTCTCCGCCTTCTCCATTAATGAAAAGAGCAAACGTATAGCCTGCACCTGCTTTTGCGGCAAGCCGTGCACTTCCTCCAGAAGAACCTAACATCCATACCTCTGGGGCAGTTTCTACCTTCGGAGAAGCGGTTAGATGAGGCAGCGGATAAAATTCATCGGCTAAATCATGTAAATACACCTTCAATTCTTCTACCTGCTCAGGGTATTGATCACCAAGGCGCTTCCGTTCCCCATGGTGAAGGGCAATGGAGGAGATCGGCATGCCTCCAGGAGCACGTCCAATGCCAAGGTCGATTCTGCCCGGAGCCAAGGCTTCGAGCACTCTGAAGTTTTCTGCTACTTTATAGGCACTGTAGTGGGGAAGCATGACGCCGCCAGAGCCAATACGGATATGTGACGTAACAGCTGATAAATGACCGAGAAGCACCTCTGGACTTGATCCTGCGAGCCGGTTTGAAAAGTGATGCTCTGATACCCAAAAACGATGATAGCCCCATTTCTCTGCCTGCTTCGCCAGCTCGATTGTTTGTTTCAGTGCCTCAGCAGGCGTCGCATCTCCAATTAACGGAGATTGATCCAGTATACTTAATTTCATGATGTCGCACCTCTTACAGAAATCCCCCTCTCTCACTCGAAAGGGGGATTTCTTGATTTATTTTCGATTAAAGCCCTTCTCTTTCACAAAATCTCCGAGGAAGGCACGTTTTGGCTGGCTAAAGCCTCGAAGCATTTGCTCAGACCATGTATCTTTTCTCTCACCATTTGTTCGTTCTTCATAATATGATGAAATACGATCATCGTATTCTTTTAAATAGCGATCCACATGAGCTTCGTCCTGCTGATATGTGTTTTCATGGTAGATCAGCTCAACGGGCAGCCGTTCCTTTTGAGATGATTGATTGGCAGGATGTCCTATGGCCAGGCCGAATAGCGGCAGCACATAGGAAGGCGTTTCAAGTAATTCGGATACTTCCTTCAGCTGATTACGCAGTCCGCCGATATAGCAGATGCCAAGTCCCATAGATTCTGCTGCGACACTGACATTTTGCGCAGCGAGCGCCGCATCAATCACACTGATAAGAAAGGCTTCAGTATTCTCAAGCGCTTCTTGATGGTTTTTTCCTGCTTTTTTTGCAATATAGTCGTGACGTTTCAAGTCTGCACAAAAAACAAAAAAATGCCCATTCTTCTCAACGTATGGCTGATTTCCAGCCAGTTCCGCAAGCTTCGCCTTCTTCTCCTGATCTGTTACACCAATGATACTATACGCCTGTACATAGCTTGATGTCGAAGCAGCCTGTGCACTTTTGATAAGTGTCAGCACTTCTTCGTCAGTCAGACGCTCATCTGTAAACGAACGGATGGACCGATGATTTAAGATGGTTTCTATCGTTTTATTCAATTTGAAGACCTCCTTCACTCCTACTATCATAAGGCAAATGAATATTGCTTTTCAAAAGTTAGAACTCACGCCAAAAAGGCAGCCTACGCTTAGACTGCCCTTTACCCGTTTTATTTAAATAAATAACTTTGATATTTCGTTAACTGAACACTTGCATTATAGGCGATCCCAAATCCTATAAGAACAGATAAAACGGAGCTTCCCCCGAAGCTGATGAATAAGAGTGGTATCCCCGTTACAGGCATGACGCCTATGTTCATGCCAATGTTCTGGAATGTATGGATAACAATCAATGCTGTATATCCTACACAGAAAAATGACGCAAACCGGCTATAAGGATGGATACGGTCAATCAGCACAACAAGCCTATAAATCAGGAAGAAGAACATGATGACCACAAATGCGCAGCCGACAAAACCAAAGGCTTCTCCTATGATAGAGAAAATCATATCTGTCTGTGCTTCTGGAACGTATACTTTTAAGTTTTTAACACCGTTCCCAAAAATTTGTCCTGCCCCAATTGCCATAATGGCTTGCTCGACTTGATATTTATCCGATCCAGATGCATCCTGTGTCTGGGCTTGGTTGGCTGTCGAAGAACTATCGGGCAGCCAAGCGGTAATCCGATTGATCTGATACTGCTGAATCCCGATCTTTTGTGCGAAATCAGGGAATAGAATAATCACGGCTAACACAGCGGCAACTAAGAGCACAACCACTGAACCGATGAGAGAGATCAATTTCCAGTTGACCCCTGATAAAAAGACCATGACAACGACAATAAACATACATACCGCAGCCGTACCTGCATCTTGCAAAAAGATGAGTCCGACTGGTACAGCAGCTACACCGGCAATTTTTAATAGAAGAAAGATATCATCTTCTAATGTCCGTTTTCCTCTTGGGGTTGCCTTCCCAATGACAGAGGCCAGCATCATAATTAAACCAATTTTCATGAACTCTGAAGGCTGAAATGTTCCAATTCCCGGTAACACAAACCAACTTTTTGCACCATTTTTAATTGGAGCAAAATCATGACCTGCAATTTGTGCAGGGGCAATTTTCAAAAGAATTAAGAGCATAATGCCGCCTATAAAAATATATAAGCTTAACTTTTCTAATTGTTCCAGATCAAAGTAATTAATAGCCACAATACATATGACCCCGACCATGTAGTAAATGATCTGTCTGGTCCATGCATTAGATCCATATTGCCCAAACTGTCCCGCAGCATAAATAGCGATGACACTGATGGCAAAGAAGGCTAAAAATATAAAAATCAAATCTCCCTGATAGTAAGGAGATGTATTCTGCTTGTTCATGAACTAACCACCCTTATTACAAAACATAAAAGCCCTTATTTATATTAGATTGAAATTTTCACAAAAGCAACTCACCTTAAATATGACGGAAGTGACACCTGAAAGGTTCCATTCTATTTTCAAAAAATGAAATACTTTTCATCCTAACAATAGGAAAAAATTCCTTTCCACTCTATCATGACAGCCGATCATAAGTCCTTTAAAAAGATTATTTTACAGATTTTAAGGGGAAAATTCAATGACTTATGTGGCGATATGAAAGGTTAACATCTTGCCAGCATAAGCTTAACTGAGGTATAAGAAAAAAACAATTTCTGCGGAATAAGGCCCATTTTCCAATTATTGAGTTTACTTCAAAGTCAATTGTGGTATAATATTTGTAACAAAATGTTCACAATATCTCCTAAAAACAGACACAATCACATCCTGACCTCTCATTTGAATTTGGACATCAACTTACAAAGGAGTTGGATACGATGGATATGTTCTTTGCGTACCTATGTATTGCAACAGCTACACCCCTGTTTTTATGGTTGGAAAACAGAAAGATTGCATTAGCATCTATTCCACCCATCATGATTATGTGGATTTTCTTCGGCCTTTACATGACAAGCAGTTTATCTCCAGCAGGACATACCTTCATGATCGCTTTCTTTGCCATTAACGTGATTTTGGCTCATATTGCAGCTTTCCTCATCTATGGACTTCCATTCATTCGCAAAAGATTCAGCAGCAGATAGAGATCGCATCATCAATTGGAAGCGTTATCACAATCAGCATAAAAACCACTCATCTATGAAAGATGAGTGGTTTTTTATTATTTCTCTGAATGCTCAGACTGCTTTGGCGCAGATGGTGAATAACCGTCTTTGCTGTTCTCTCCGTGGCTGTAGTGAGCCGCGAAGATCCAAACAGACCCGATGACGAAAATGATCGCACAGAACAGACCAAACAAAGTATTTCCGACTTGAACAGTTCCGTTCTCGCTTTCTGTCATGTGCATAAACATGAATAGCTGCAAGAACGCTTGAATGAAAGCAAAACCAAAGATAATCCATAGTTTTGCGGAACTGCCAATTTCAGCTCCAATAGCAATCCAGAATGCTAAGACGGTTAGCACGATGGATAGAATGAAGCCAACTACGTGTTTCCAAGGGAAGTGTTCGTGCTCTGCTGAGGAATGTGTTTTTCCAGCCATATCACAAAAGCCCCCCTAATCCGATCAAGTAAACAGCTGTGAAGATGAAGATCCATACGACATCAAGGAAATGCCAGTATAGACTTGAGATAAAGATCTTCGCTGCTGTTTGTGGAGTTAATCCACGTTTTTTAATTTGGAACAAGACCCCAGTAATCCAGAAGATACCGATAGATACGTGTAATCCGTGAGTTCCTAAGAGTACAAAGAATGCAGACCAATACGCACTTGTATGGATGCTCGCACCCTCATGTACATAATGGAAGAACTCGTAAATCTCAAAACCAACGAAGCCTGCACCTAGAAGCAGTGTCAGAATCGTCCAAATGACAACCCCTTTTGTACTTCCACGGCGCATTTCATGAACAGCAATCCCACATGTAAATGAACTCACCAATAGCAGGAATGTCATGATCAATACAAGCTTCATATCAAACAGCTCAGCTGGCAAAACGCCGCCAGCTGTTCTGCCATGAAGAACAAAGTAGGTCGCAAAAAGTGTTGAGAATAACACGATTTCCGCGCCAAGGAATATCCAGAAACCAAGGATGTTTAAACGTCCTGTTTCAGACTGATATTCAAGCGGTGCATTTGCATAGCTGCTATCATTATGTCCCATTACTTCTGCGCCTCCTTATTCTTTTTCTCTGTTTCAATCACTTCTTCAACAGGAATATAGTAGCCATCGTCATATTCAAATGAACGTAAAATCATTGTTGCGAATACACCGATTAAGCCGATAACGCCAATCCAGTACCATTCAAATACAAGACCGAATGCACCAAGTCCGAAGAATGCAGACATGATAAGCGGTCTGCCTGAATTGTGCGGCATGTGAATTTTCTTGAATTCTTTCTCGGGATGAACGTCTACATTGTTTTGCTTCCAATGATGGAATGCATCTGGCGTTGTCACTTCTGGAAGTGCTGCAAAGTTATAATGCGGCGGAATTGCAGAAGATGTCGCCCAGTCAAGTGTACGTCCTTCTCCCCAGCTGTCTCCAGACACTTCACGTTTCGCGTGTCTCCAGCTGTAGTAAATGTTATAGCAAAGGATGATGAATCCGATACCCATCATGAATGCACCAATTGTTGAAATAAAGTTTAGTGCAGTCCAGCCATCTTCTGGTCCATACGTATAAATACGTCTTGGCATTCCTTGCAGTCCTAAGAAGTACTGCGGGAAGAAACAGATGTTAAATCCGATCATGAATACCCAGAAGAACCATTTGCCGATTCGTTCGTTTAACTTGTAACCAAACATTTTCGGATACCAGAAAACAAGACCTGCAAAACAAGCAAATACAGTACCTGCGATTAATACATAGTGGAAGTGGGATACAAGGAAGTACGTGTTATGGTACTGGTAATCCGCAGCTGCCATCGCAAGCATAACCCCAGTCACACCACCGATTACGAAGTTCGGGATGAAACCAAGTGCCCAAAGCATTGGGGATGTAAAGCTGATACGGCCTCGATACATTGTAAAGAGCCAGTTAAAGATTTTTACACCTGTTGGTACAGAAATCGCCATTGTTGTGATCGAGAAGAATGAGTTAACCGCTGCACTGTTCCCCATTGTAAAGAAGTGGTGAACCCACACAAGGAAACTAAGAACAGAGATTGCCACAATCGATACAACCATCGCTTTGTAACCAAACAACTGCTTTCTTGAGAACGTCGCAAAGATTTCTGAGAAAATACCGAAAGCCGGCAGGATCACGATATATACCTCAGGATGTCCCCAAATCCAGAAAAGGTTCGCCCAAAGCATTGGCATACCGCCCGCTTCGAGTGTAAAGAATGCTGAACCGAATAAACGATCGAATGTCATAAGTGCTAAAGCAACTGTTAAAACAGGGAATGCGAAAACGATAATGACAGACGTGATCAATGTTGTCCATGTAAACATCGGCATACGCATAAGCGTCATACCTTTTGTACGCATTTTTAAAATGGTCACCATGAAGTTAATACCTGTCATTAGTGTACCAATACCTGCAATTTGGAGCCCGAGCAAGTAGTAGTTCTGTCCAGGTCCTGGTGAGAAATCATTTCCGGCGAGCGGCATGTAACTCGTCCAGCCTGCACTTGGTGATCCCCCAATAACGAAGGAAATGTTAAACAGCATTGCTCCGACCATAAATGTCCAGAAGCTCAAGTTGTTCAAATACGGGAATGCAACGTCACGTGCACCAATTTGAAGAGGAACCACGACGTTGATTAAACCAATTAAGAATGGCATCGCCATGAATAAAATCATGATCGTACCATGCGTTGTGAAAATTTCATTATAGTGGTTTGAATCTAAAAACGTATTATTAGGAAGCGCCAGCTGCGCGCGCATCATCAGTCCGTCTACCCCACCGCGGAAGAACATAATCACAGCAGCAAGGATATACATGATTCCAAGCTTTTTATGATCAACTGATGTCAGCCATTCTTTCCAGAGCCATTTCCACTTTTTGAAGTAGGTTAAAACAAACACGATGGCAATGGAAGTAAGAGCGATAGAAATTTGCGCACCAAGAATTAATGGGTCTCCAGTTACAAAAAACTCATCCCATTTTAAATGCATAACGGCCTCCTCCTTTCCTTAGTCAGTTTATTCGTTTTCTAGTTTTCTTTTATAGTTCTTCACATTCTCGAAAGGATCTGTCTTGGAATGCGGAGAAACTGATTGATAACCTAAACGTTTGCGTGCTTGGAGTGCATATTCAGAATCCTCTCCGTGCTTCGCAAAAGATAAATGTGTTGATGAGAATGTCTGCACATCTGCAGCATCAGGAAGCATCAAGTAGTCATACGTTTTCTTCGTTAACTTTGGTGCTTCTTTTTTCGTTTTATTTACCCATTTATCATAGTCAGACTGCGTCATCGCATTGACTTTGAATTTTTGCTGGGCAAAGCCTTCGCCTGTAAAGTTGGCGTTTCTTCCTTCATACGTGCCTACTTCATCAGCTTGAAGATATTGTTCCATTTCCATTCCAGCCATCGCATACTTCTCCCCGCCTAGCTGAGGAATCCATAGTGATGCCATTGTATCAGCGGAAGTGATTTTGAATAAAACCGGCTGATCTTTTGGAATGTTTAAGTAGTTCACTGTTTCAATATTTTCCTCTGGATAGCTGAAGATCCATTTCCAATCAACTGCTGTAGCATAAACGACAAGTGGATCTTTATGACTTGTTGCTTGAGGCGCCTCTTCCAAAGAGTAAATTGTTTTTACAGTTGGAACTGAAAGGGCAGCAACGATTAATATTGGGATCACTGTCCAGACAACTTCTAGAAGCGTATTCCCGTGTATTTCTGGGTTATAAGAGGCGTTTCCAACGTCCTTACGCTCACGGTATTTAACCAAAATGATGGTAAACAGTACAAATACCGCACCAACGATAAAGAGCATGAATCCAATGGATAAAAGGATTAAGTCTTTTTGTTGTGCTGCGACTGGTCCTTTAGGATCTAAAACAGCGATATTGCTGCAACCTCCTAATACAAAAACACTCACGAGCATCGCTAATAAAAGCATAGGTTTAATGGCTCTGAACAAGAAGATCACCATCCTTCCTTAAATAATGTATAAATTGCTGAATAATTGTGAAAAGCCATCTGCCTTCGAAAACTTTTCTTCCCTTTGTAATGCTATCAAAATCTGTTGGAGTTAGCTCCCCTTTTTTCAAAAGTTCATTTATTTTTCAACAGATTTCTATTGAAATGTCATAAATTCGCCATAAATTTATATTATTGCACACACAATAAATTTCTAGGAATTTGAAAAGTTGAGAGTTGAAGGCAAAGGACAAACAATCAAGAACTTTGTCAAATTTAGGTTTACCACAATAAAAAAGTTTGGTCAAATTTCAATTTAACTTTATGAAATTTTATCTAGGTAAACAATTCTGAAATAGGTATCCCCATATTTAACAAAAACCTTACTCATTTTAACGCAAGTCGACAAGAAAAGAAAGTAGCGATCCTCCGTCTATGCGCTGTAATGATTGGTAATGGTGATAAATGAGTGGAAACTCACTAAAGACTTCCAGCAAAAAACCGGCTCATCGCCGGCTTCTCAATATTCGTCTCTCACCAAAATGTCTGGTCGCCTATAGATGCTTCCTTCATGTTCTATGTCTATATACGTCCACTTGCCTGTATAGGTTAAAAAGCGATTCCCCTCTTTCTCTACGACCATCGTATCCTCTGATTTCAATCCTGGTAAGGAAGGATTCCAAGTGAATACTTGATGAAGCTGGATCTCTTCCACGGATGAAGGAACTGCAATGATCTCTCTAGACACAAATCCAGTCTTCCCTCCTTGGTGAAGCTTTTTCCAGCTATCAGGAAATCCTTCTTTTTCATATTGAGCAATGCCTGCCTTCAATACATCTCCAATGGTGTTCCCTGGACGAGTGGCCGCATTCATGACCGTGTCAATTCGCGCAAGCCTTTCCTTGTTTTCTTCAAGCTCCTTTGGTAGCTGTCCAAAGTAAACGGATCTTGTGACATTTGCCACGAGTCCATGCCGTTCAGCACAAAGGACAACCAATGCATGCTTTTGAAGAGCTTTTTCTGTCGGGATCGGGTGACGATATTGATGAATCCGGTCATCTGTTGCCACGAGCAGCACTTCTATCGTCATCCCCTGCCCGATCGCTCTTTGAGCAACAAGCGAAGCAATTTCATGCTCTGTCTGTCCTGGAACGATTTCTTTACACACACCCTCTACAATAACAGCTGTTTCATGACAAAGGGTTTCATATTGGCTGAGCTGTGGTGTTGAAAGGATCGATCGAACACGAGACAAATCGGGTTCGATCCATTCCACTCCTTCCATTTGAATGTCGGCACCGATTCGTTTGTCTTTTATGAGTGTTTGAATGTAAGGAGTCTCATCCTCAAACCAACCCATTGTGACGACTTGAAAGGGATGGTCGAAATACGCCATTTCTTCTTCAATGATTCGTTTTTCTTCCATTTGATTCACAACTAGGACAATATCGTCTTTCAACACGAGTAGCTGACAAACGCCCTCTGGCGTGTTTAACACAATGTGGTTTCTTCTTCCTCCTGTAAGCCAAGAAAAGTTATTACGCTTTTGAATCAGAACACCGTCGAGTTGTTTTTCTTCCATTAAAGTTCTTACCTGTTCAATCATCAACTCATCACCTGCCTGTATGGAGTGTTTGAATGAAACGTTTAAATGCTGTTTTCCCTTGCTCTGTTCTTTTAAACACACCCGCCTGGGCGAGTATACGAGAAAAAATGAGGCCGATTTCTTTTTGTAAAATGGCTTCTATGTTGTCCTTCGTAAAGGTATTCTCTTCGATCAGGCGCTCTGCCCATGACTCGTGCTTCATAATAGACGGGCAGGCTTTGATTTCTTCAAGAGGGTTTTTGGATAGCAGTGCCGCTTTTAGCTGGCTTAATTCCTCTGCTAATCTCCCAGGAAGGACGGCGAGACCCATGACCTCAATTAATCCGATATTCTCTTTTTTAATATGATGAACTTCTTTGTGCGGGTGGAAGATTCCGCCTGGGTGCTGCTTGTCTGTACGATTATTTCGTAGCACGAGATCTAATTCGTACTCATCCCCATGACGGCGTGCGATTGGTGTAATGGTATTGTGCGGGGTCTCTCCTGTATGTGAGAACAGCCCCGCTTCTGGATCTGAATACATTTTCCACTCATGTAATATAAAATCTGCTGCATCCACAAGCGTCTGCTGGTCGCTGCTTTGAAGCCTGATCACTGACATCGGCCATTTCACAATACCCGCCTTCACCCTCGGAAACTTTTCGAGAGAAAACACTTCTTCCATCTTTGCTTTCGCCATCGGAAATTCATGAGCACCACCTTGAAAGTGGTCATGACTTAATATGCTGCCTCCAACAATGGGAAGATCAGCATTTGATCCTATGAAATAGTGCGGATATATAGATATGAAGGAAAGCAGACGCTCGAAGGTCTTTTTAGATATCTGCATTGGTTCATGCTCGCCCTTGAACACAATACAATGTTCGTTGTAATACACATACGGCGAGAATTGCATAAACCACGACTCATTTGTAAGTGTCACCGGAATAATCCGGTGATTCTGTCTTGCTGGGTGATTGATGCGTCCCCCAAACCCAACGTTTTCTTTACAAAGGAGACAAAGAGGATATTGTTTTTGACTCAGCTTTTTGGCTTCAGCGATCGCTTTTGGGTCCTTTTCCGGTTTCGATAGATTAATCGTGATCTCAAGTTCACCATCTTCTGTCGGTGTAAACCACTGCACATTTTTGGCGATTCTGCCGGTATGAATATAGTGGGCATGCTGCTGCATTTCATAAAACCAGCTTGTCGCTGCCTTTGGTCCGCAATGCTTGCGTTTCTCTTCAAACTTTGCATAGATGACACTCGGAGGCGCCACCAAGCAGCCCATGATTTTGGCATCTAATAAATCACGATACGTATCTGTCCCGTCAGGAATAAGACCTGTTTCAACTGCCCAATCGAGTATCGGCATTAAGATGTCTTCAAGGTCGCTGTCTCCTGAGACTGTTCTTGCCTCAGCATCGTCGAGACCAAGCACCTCTAGTAGCCGGTTCCTTGTATAATCCATATCCAGTGGTGATATTAGCTCTTTATTGATCCCGTATTGAATCAGCTGTTCTAGCTTTTCAAAAATATCAATCGCCATTCCCTTTGTCTCCTCCCCTGCCTGCTACACGTTACTCACTTTGATAGCCATCTGGATGTTTCTGAAACCAATCCCATGCACTTTGAATGATGGTGTGGAGATCTGCATATTGCGGCTTCCATCCTAGTTCTTTCAGCGCTTTTTCTGATGAAGCAATCAGCTTAGCTGGATCACCCGCACGTCTTTCTGCCACCTGTGCTGGAATGGCATGACCTGTCACTTCTCTTGCGGCTTCTACGACCTGCTTTACAGAGAAGCCTGTGCCGTTCCCTAAGTTGTACGTCGCGCTTCCTTTTCCTTCACGCAGACGCTCAACCGCTAGAATGTGCGCCTCTACTAAATCCATGACATGAATGTAGTCTCTAATACATGTGCCATCCTCTGTTTCATAATCCTCACCGTAAATCATGATTTGATCACGCTTTCCTAAAGCCACTTGTAGAATAATCGGGATTAAATGCGTTTCTGGCTGATGATCTTCACCGACAATCCCTTCTGTATGAGCACCGGCTACATTAAAATAGCGAAGCACAACATATTCAATACCATATGCCTGCTCAGACCACTTCAGCATTTTCTCAATCGCGAGCTTCGTTTCCCCATAAGGATTTGTTGGGTTCGTCTCATCCGTTTCAACGATCGGTACACGCTTTGGTTCACCATATGTCGCAGCAGTTGAAGAGAATACAATGCGTTTCACATCAAATTCATTCATCACCTGAAGTAAAGCCGTTGCCCCTCCGACGTTGTTGTCATAGTACTTCAGCGGGTCTGTTACACTTTCTCCAACAAGTGAATCTGCCGCAAAGTGCATGACCGCTTCAATGTCATGCGTTTGAAAAACACGTCTTAAAAAAGCGTGATCCCTTAAATCTCCCTCTTCTAATACGGCACCCTTTACGACTGCCTCTTTATGACCTGTCTGCAAATTATCCACAATCACCACTTGTTCTCCTTTAGCCAAAAGAGCCGCTACCGCATGACTGCCAATAAAACCTGCTCCTCCACATACTAAAATTGTCATCAAATTTCCTCCTTCGTTAATTCTCTAGCGCCTCCCCCAATTCCAGCTGTGTAAAAAGAGGCTTGAATGCCTGTTTTTTCTTGATAAATCGCACCTGTTTCTTCTATAAATGAGTCTAACAGCTCTTCTTTCACAATGCTGACGGTACAGCCCCCAAAGCCAGCACCTGTCATCCGGGAACCAATCGCCCCTGGATGCTGCCATGCGGCTTCGGCCAGTGCATCTAGCTCAAGCCCAGTGACTTCATAATCATTCTTTAAAGAAAGGTGAGACGCCTTCATGAGAGCACCTAGTTCTTCCATTTTATCATCTTTCAGAAAATTTACTGCTTTCATGGTCCTCTCGTTTTCCGTGATGGCATGTCTTGCACGTCTTCTACACGTTTTATCTTGTATCAAATGGTCATGCTTAGCGAATTCATCCTCCGTGAGCTCACATAAATGACCGATATCTAATTCTTTTCTAAGATCGCTTAAAGCAGATTGACATTCCGAACGGCGTTCATTGTATTTGGAATCTGCAAGTGTTCGTTTTTTATTTGTATTGGCAATGACAAGTGCCAGACCCTCTTGCCGAAATGGGCTGTATTCAAAGGAAAGTGTGTCACAATTGAGCAAAATAGCGTGACCATCTTTTCCAAGACTAATTGAAAATTGATCCATGATGCCGCAATTCACACCAATGAACTCATTTTCAGCGCGCTGCGCAAGAAGGGCTAGGTCGATTTGCGTTACGCCGAATGACGACCATTCATTGATCAAGACAGCCGTGACGAGCTCAATAGAGGCAGAGGATGACAGGCCTGCGCCATTTGGGATATTGCCGGCATATACAATATCAAAGCCTTCTTTCACATCCATGCCTGCTTCGATAAACTGTTGGAATACTCCCTTCGGATAGTTCGCCCAGCCGTCCGATTCTGCGAAAGCGATTTCAAAAAGGTCGAACTCTTTCACACCTTCTTCTTCAAAATTCAAGGAATACATTCTAACTCGTCCATCTGATCGCCTTGCACCCGCAGCATATGTACCAAGAGTGAGTGCACATGGAAAGACATGACCCCCATTATAATCTGTGTGTTCACCAATTAGATTGACTCTGCCTGGGGCGAAAAAGTAGCGTAGCTCTTCCTGATCTCCAAATTGCTGGTGAAATGCTGCTCGTAATGTGTCGATCATATCCATTCCCCTTTTCTCTTCTGATAATCTTATTTTAGTTGCCCCGTCAGCTGAAGTTCAATGGTAAAAAAATCGTTAAAAAATACCCTTTTTTTGCTGTGAATGGTACGATGTGATATGAGGTGTAACATGATTCAAAATAGAAAAAGGTTGTTTTTTGCTGTAAGGGAGGGTTTCCAATTTGAAGAAGGAAGCATTTGCATTTCGTTTTCACCATTCTGATGTGACATTGCCGGCCCAAATCTGGTCTGTTGGCTGGGAAGTTCAATCATCTTCGTTATACAGCTGGAATGGCGTAGAGCGGAAGGATCAGGGCAAGTGCATCTTTCAGCTCACACTGTCTGGACACGGCATGATTGAAATCGGACAGAAACGATTCAAAGTATTGCCTGGACAAGCCTTTCTGGTGAAAAGCCCTAGTGCCTACCAATACTATTTTCCAGAAGACAGTGAACATTGGGAATTTCTCTATTTAACACTTTATGGGGAAGCCTGTGACCTTTGCTTTGATCAATTTATCGATCAAGGAAAGCAGGTCATGCGTTTTCATCCGAATTCCAAACCGATCCGCCTGCTAAAGAAGATTTATGATGAAGCCAGTGAAAGACGGATTACCAATCCATTTGAGGGGTCTAGCCTTGCTTATCAATTTGTCATGGAACTGTATTCATATTTGCCAAAGCTTGAGGGACAAATGGAGAAATGGCCTGAGCCCATCGTCCAAGCGGCCTTATTTGCAAGCCACCATTTTCACGAGGAGATTGGGCCTGACGATATGGCAGCTGCGGCACGTTTATCCAAAAGTCATTTTACGAGGGAATTCAAAAAGGCAACTGGCTTCACACCGATTCATTATTTAACCAATATTCGTTTAGAAAAGGCGGAAACGTTACTGAAAACAACGAAATACTCGATTGAAGAAATCGCCACACAGTGCGGCTACCGAAATGCGAATTACTTGAATAAAGTCTTTCGAAAGAAAATCGGCATGTCTCCAAAGCAACTCCGGGAAACAAGCGATGCATAATAAAAAGCAGCCGCTTTTCAATTGGCTGCTTCTTTTACGCTTTCGTCAGGTCAACACGAATTCTCCCTTGTCTTAAAACAATGGTCATTTGCGTATCAGGGGTCATTAAATTTTCTAAAATGTCCGTTGCTGTTTGAAGCGCAATGTCCATCCGGTTGATCTTTTCCTTTTCTTGTTCAGAAAATGCTTCTGGATGTGCGGTCATTTCTTTGACTAGCCTCAACACTTGTTCATGCTGCTTTTCTGTTTGTTGATATATGGCATCATATAATTCGTCTGGCCTGCTGCTCATTTCACATCACCTATCTTTTTCATGTGTTAAATCGCATCTTCTTTTGTTTTCTTGAAGACGAACCATTTACTGGCGACATAATTGACCACGACAATCACAAAGTTAACAAGAATTTTTGCGACGGTTTCGTTGAGCGCCATTTGGCTCACAAATAAAATCATCAGCCCCAGATCTACACCTAGAGACATGAGACGGACACTAAAAAATGAAGAAAGCTCACGCATCAGGCTTTTTGTGTCACGAGCCTTTTGCTTGAAGACATACTTCTTATTGGTGATATAAGCAAAGAGCACAGCAAATACCCATGAAACAACCGTTGCTGTTTTGTAATCCATAGAAAACATCTCAACGAATAAATAGAAGCTGACTATGTTGACAATGGTTGTACACACACCCATGATCAGATACATGACAACTTCTTGATACTTTTGAAAAAGGCTATACATGTCTTTCTTCATTCCTTCTTGGTGAATTCTGTTTCTTTTAGAATACCATCTTAAGAAGAACTTCCCAAACGAACAATATGTGCGTCCTGCAAAGATGAAATTTGTTCTCGCTGATGGCATATGTCAGCCTCATTGGTTTATATGAGTCAAATGATTTAGGTCTTTATCATTATTTTAATTTATAATCTTTTAACTGACTTTACAATTGTTTATTATTAGAAGTAAGAATGGGTTTTTTAGTCATTTTTTTAGGGACGTGGTAGGTGATAGATTTTACAAAATAGGTTAAATGTCATCATTTTTCGACAAAAATCTATTTTTGTACTCCATTCACATACACGTACAGTTACTAGACGGTTTGTTCAAGTCATTGGTTGCAGATGAATATGTCTTATTGAACTGGAGGATATTATGGATACGCAAGTGAAAAGAAGAGTTGACGAAGAGTGGGTTTATTTGATTCAAGAAGCGAAAAAAATTGGACTAGGCATCGAGGAAATACAAGCTTTTTTAACATCCAACGGTGATCAGAAGATGATAAACAAACCGTAAATCAACGCCGTTATCCTTTGTCTTTCAGATTGCTTTGGCTAAAAGTTCTAACCTGTCAATTGACCTTTTAAACATCCTTTCATGACAATACGCTACAATAATTGAACACCTCATCATACTAATCCCTCCCACTCAATGGGGTTCTGTCTTTCTATTTTTAGGAGGACAGTCCGTTCCCTGTTCTTTATATGATCCCTTTTTAGCTGTCATTCATGGAAATTTCCCATTCTCGTTATAAAACCAAGCTCCCCACCCATATATTAAGCATGAGACACAAGAAAAAAGAAAGGTGGGTGGCGCGTGAGTTCAGATTCCCTATCTTATTATCATCAAAAGAAGGATCAATATTATCACGGTGTGAACCCTGTGATTGTCCATCGTATTCGTAAGGAATGGACGTCTATCTTGGATATCGGATGCGGCACAGGCCAGCTTGGCAAAGTCCTAAAACAACAAGACCGTACCATATATGGAATTGAATCTTTTGAAGATGCGGCAAAGCAAGCTGAAAAAGCGCTGGATCATGTTTTATGCGGCAATATTGAACAAATGGCGCTGCCTTATCAGCATGAACAATTTGACTGCATCATTTTCGGAGACGTCCTTGAACATCTATTGGACCCTTGGGCCGTTTTAAAAAAGGTCAAACCTTTTCTTAAAAAGGAAGGGGTCATCTTGTCATCCATTCCGAATATTGGTCATATTTCAACCGTTTTAGAATTACTGGCCGGGAGATTTTCTTATACAGATGCAGGGTTAATGGATCAAACCCATTTACGATTCTTTACCCTTCACGAAATTCATGCCCTCTTTCAATCAGCCGGGTTTCATATTCGTGAGTTTGAAGCCATTCGTGTACAACACCCTTCCTATACGGGCGTCATGAATGATCTACATGAATTACTCGTAAAACATGGCATCCGTTTTGATTTTAACGAGGCAGCGACTGCCTATCAATACGTGGTTGAGGCGGTTCAACTCAATGAGTAGCCCCACCATCTTATTTGTTTTATGTGTAAATGATGAGTCGATGTTTCAAGCTTGCTTCCGGCAGCTTGCTTCACTTCCTGCTCCGCACGGGTATCATGTAGAGGTTTTGCCCATTAGACATGCATCAAGTATGGCCTCTGGATACAATGAAGCTCTCACTCATCCTGCACAGTTTAAAATTTATCTTCATCAAGATACACTCATCGTCAAACAGCATATGCTTCTCGAGCTGATCCCACTTTTCTTGCAAAATCCGTCACTTGGCATGCTTGGGGTAATAGGGGCAGAAAGTGTGCCGGACAATGGAATCTGGTGGGAAAGCCATGATTGCAGAGGGAAAGTCATTGAATATCGGCACGACACCTATCAGCTACTGACGTTTGAATCTGGTCATCCACAGACAGAGCCCCAAGGTTATATCAAAGCTTCTGCTATTGACGGTCTTTTTATGGCAACACAATATGATATCAAGTGGCGTGAGGACCTCTTAGACGGGTTTCATTTTTATGATGTGTCACAGTCTTTTGAATTCGCTCAGCAAGGATATGAGATCGGGATTGCAAGGCAAGAAGAGCCATGGTGTATTCACAAATGCGGAGATCATTTTGATGCAGAAGCATATGAAAAAGCAAGACAAACATTTCTTGCAAATTATCGGTAGAAAGCACCCTTTTCGGGTGCCCAGAATGTAGAGAAACTCATGTTTTTCTACATTCTTTTTTATTTTCCACGTCATGATGTTAGGTGAGAATGAATGAAAAGGCCTTCCACACATGTCTTGAAATGGCCTTTTGGTGCTTTTGAGATCTTGTGCAGCTTTCAAGAAAAGGACACGGTGCTCATGCTTTCGGATCTGATTTGTAGAACCAATAACCTTTCCGATCCGTTATTGTATATGCTTTTCTCTATTATAAAATGGGGAGATGTAAGTTTTAATGGGGACAATAAAGCTGTCGAGATTTTCTCGACAGCCTGACAGACCCTAAAGGTCTGTTTGATTCATCAAGTAGATAATCTAGAATCACGGGTTCCATTCCTCACAGCAAAATCGTTATCTTGTTGAGATAAAGTTATAAGAGGAAAATCCTCAGTAGTAACACTACTGACTGTAGCATTTCTTACAGTCAGATCAGTGGATTCTGGAGAAGTAGCATTTCTTGAATTCACATCAAAATCGACAGCTGATAATGAGATCACACCTAGCAATGCTGAAGCACTCAAAAAACCAGTAAGAACCGTTTTAAAATTCATATGAACAGTCGCCCCTTTGGATTTGTTTTCGGGCGTACATCACTTTTTCATACATTTTTACAGATTCATCCATACGCCCATTCTCATTATAGTACCGAGCCGCTTCGAGCGCTAGGTCTTCCATGTATGGATAACCCCTCTCATTCTCTAATTTTTCCAATGAGCTCAAGACTTCACTTAGGTTTGCTGTTTTTAAAAATAAAATGTCCAATACCATCAGTAACGATAAAAATAGATCATTTTTTCTATTCTTCGCTTCTTCCCAGCCTCTTTTGAAAAATCTTTCACCCTCAATAAATTCCTTTTGACTCAAATGAAATAACGATAATTCATAATAAACCAAAAGCAACTCTGTAGCATTAATAGGCTCTCCTTCTAGAATCACCTGATTAAAATAAGCTAGTGCCCTATTAAAATCACCTACTCCTTTATAACAACAGCCAATATTAAATAATGACTTCACAATCATTGGCTTATTAGACATTGCCTTAGATTTTTCTAAAGCTGACAATAAATGAGGAAGCGCCTCCCCATCTCTTTTTCTTTATTATTCTTACGTTTTTTCATATAAACAGCAAAATAACAAGCACCATTTAACATCATCAATACTGATATTACCGTCATCATAAATTCGCCTCCCAAATAAAAGAACCTAAATTGCGGTCACCGCAACCCAAAAAGAAATTTTCCAATGAATTCCCAAATGCGAATCAATCAATGATAGGATGAAAACATGTCAAAAAAGGAGGGAGCACTATGAATTATTATGCTGTTGTATTTTTTTACGCCGCCACTTAATAAAAGCCACTGAAAAGACAAGAAGTAAAATCGCAATAAGTTTGAAAATAAAGCGAGTGAAGAATGTAGCATCTTCGAACTCCGTTGCAAAGATACAAGCCCCTATGATTATCCCGATCATGCCTACTACCCAATTCCAAAACACATCAATCACTCCCCAATTAACTTTTTTTAAAAGAAAAGCATTTTTTATCCATATGTTTATTATTGCACAAAAAACAAGGGAGAAATATCCAAAATGAAAAAGTTCATAATCGGGGGCTTTTAGGCATGACGCTATTTTTAACAGTTCCATTACAAGCCGTAGCCGCAGTAACCCAACAACCTCAAGAAATTAAAGAATCTTATCAAACAGAGATTGAAGGCAAACTACATACTTTCAATTCTGTAGTTAAAGGCAGCACTCAAACAATAACGATTGATAATGGTGAACAAATAGATACCGTCTCTTTTGATCGGGCAAAAGAAGAACTTCGTATCAACAATGAACTAGTAGACATTAAAGAATTTAAAGAAGCTGGACCAGAATTATTAAGTGAAGACGGCGAATTTAACACAAAATCAAACAAAGATTATCAATGGAGACTTGTAAAAACCTATAAAAACAAATTCAACGTTACTCTTGCTATTGTCGTTCTTGTGACAACAACAATTTTGGCATTACCGACAGGGACCGGTGCTGTAGCTGGCGCAGTCTTGACACTAAAAGTAATAGCCATACTCGCTACAACAGTAACGACAGCTTCAGGATCAACAGGTCAAAAAGTCTTTCATTACACATTCAAAACATACTACAGCCCGAAAAATGGTTACTGGAACAACAAATTTGTCTTATCTGTCTACAAAGATTCCAAGCGTAAAAAGCATGTTAAAACAGTTTCACATACGACACGATATTAAAAGAGAAGCAGGCTCCATCAGCCTGCTTCTCTACATGTTTATGTAATGTAATTCTTGATGTTAATATGCCAACGCATTATGACCTCAAATGTTTCATTTGCTAAATCGAATCTACAGACTATGTGACAATGGTTATCACAGAGTTTTTTTCTTTGATCTTATATTTGATTTCCAGCTTCTTGTGTTTATTTTCATTTTCCCAAAATTGATCAGGCTAAGCACCCTTTTTGGGTGCCTTTTTTATGATATACTGTCATAAACAACCAGATCGTCTCATATGCATTGGAGTACCTTGTCCCTAATTCGTACAAAGGAGGAAACAATGGCAGACAAAAACGTTCATTATAAGAAGGTTGCCGCTTCAAAGGATTTTCGAAAACTTCTTGAGGAAAAACGCAGATTTATCGTACCGATGACGATTTTCTTTTTTCTCTTTTACTTTTCACTTCCGGTTGCTACATCCTACTTCACCTTTTTGAACACGCCAGCAATTGGAGCGATCACGTGGGCTTGGTTATTTGCCCTCACGCAATTTGTGATGACATGGGTTTTATGTGGGCTTTATGCAAAAAAAGCAGCTCAGTTCGACAAATATGTAAGCGCTTTAAAAACTGAATCTAGAGGTGATGACGAATGAGTATGACCGCTTTTATTTTATTCATAGCGATCGTAGGGCTCACATTGGTCATCACGTATTTTGCTGCGAAAAAAACAAGCAATGCGAGTGATTTTTACACCGCAGGCGGCGGACTGACTGGGTTTCAAAATGGCCTTGCCATCGCCGGGGACTATATGTCTGCTGCTTCATTTTTAGGGATCGCCGGCATGATCGCCTTAAATGGATTTGACGGCTTTTTCTATAGTATTGGCTTTCTTGTAGCGTATCTTGTCGTCCTTTATGTCGTGGCTGAACCACTGCGAAATCTAGGAAAATATACGATGGCCGATATGATTGCTGCACGATTCAAACGTCCAGCTATTCGAGGGGTTGCTGCTTTTAACACCATCACAGTATCCACTTTTTATATGATTGCGCAGCTCGTTGGGGCAGGTGCTTTAATTAAACTGCTTCTTGGCATTGATTATTGGATCGCTGTATTAATTGTAGGCGTTTTGATGACCATTTATGTCGTGTTTGGCGGCATGATCGCCACCAGCTGGGTACAGATCACGAAAGCTGTGCTTCTCATGCTGGGCACACTGATTATTTCGCTGCTTGTGTTTGCGAAGTTTGATTTTAGTCTGCTGAAGATGTTTGAGCAGATGAAAACAGCGACACCACTCGGTGAAGCTTTTCTTCACCCGGGAAATAAATATGATGTGCCTTTAGAGACCCTTTCTCTGAACCTTGCCCTTGTGCTTGGAACAGCAGGTTTGCCGCATATTTTGATCCGTTTTTATACGGTAAAGGATGCCATTTCTGCGCGTAAATCTGTTCTATCCGCTACGTGGATCATCGGAATTTTTTATTTAATGACCGTCTTCCTCGGCTTTGGTGCCGCTGCTTTTGTCGGAACAGATGCGATTACAGCAGCCGATGCAGCAGGAAACATGGCAGCACCACTGCTTGCACAGGCCCTAGGGGGAGATTTATTATTTGCCTTTGTTTCCGCTATTGCCTTTGCGACTATACTGGCAGTGGTCACCGGTCTCGTTTTATCCGCCGCGTCTGCCTTTGCTCATGACTTTTATAGCCAGATTATCCGCAAAGGAAAAGCGAGTGAACGTGAACAGGTGAAGGCGGCACGCTTTGCTTCTATCGGCGTGGCCATCCTTTCCATCATTCTTGCATTATTTGCGCAATCTTTAAACGTCGCTTTTCTTGTGTCACTTGCCTTCGCAGTGGCAGCAAGTGCGAATTTACCGTTGATTATCTTCACTGTCTTTTGGAAACGATTTAACTCAACAGGTGCTATCGCAGGAAGCTTAACAGGTCTTCTGAGCGCACTCCTGATCGTGTCACTCAGCCCAAGCGTCTGGGACCCATCAGGGGCAGCCATTTTCACAGGAGAGCCGCTTATCCCACTATCGAACCCTGGGATTATCTCGATCCCGCTCGGATTCCTTGCGGCTTACTTAGGCACCATTTTCTCCTCTGAAAAAGCAGATGAAGACACCTTTACGGAAATTCAAGTAAAAGCACATACAGGTATGCATATGGATACAGATTGATGAGAAAAAGCCGGCTGCTCGCCGGCTTTTTCAGTGTTCTTGCTATTCAAAACTGTACTCAGTATGGGATGAATTGGCCTTTTAATCTCTCTTTATATCTTTCTAACTTGTCACATTTCCTCAAAGTGATCAGCGAACAGCATGTGATGATGATCAAGAGAATTTCATGAACTTCTCCTCTGTTATCAATGATTCTTTTCAACCCTATCACCCCCATAGACTTCGATTCCCCTATTATTCCTATGTTATCATTTTAAACACATACTGGAAATTAACCCCAAAAGAAAGAAGTGAAACATATGTATAAACTGTACTCAGCAAAATTATTATTTGAATCTAGCTCCTCACCAAAGGTGAGACCGGATAAAATCTTTGAAGAACGAATCATTTTAGTGAGAGCAAAAAACAATTGAAAAGTGAAACAAATCGTCAAAGACCATTTTCCAGATGAGACTTTTGAAAATGGAGATCATGGACAAACCATCACAAAACTAGCAGCCATACTAGATATCTTTGAGCTAGTTGAAAACTTAGACGAAGGTCCCCTGCATTTAAGTGAAGTGTACAGCCGATATCTTCTTTTTGATCAAGAAACATCTGCTAAAGAAGCGATTGACGCTTATTCGTTAGACAAATAAAAGAAGCCGGCTGCTCTGCCGGCTTTTTAATATCTCTGAAATAACTCTGGGTTTTTCGGGACGTTTTCTAAATAAACGATCTTTCCTTGATCATCCAGCTCCGCAATATCAATGCCTTCTGCTGTATATACACGACCGTCTGTTAACTTTCCGCAAACAGCCCAGTTTGTTTCATACTTCCCATCTTCACGTTTTACCCAGCCATCCCACATATGCTTAATGTCTTCATGTACGTGGAAAAATGTGTCCAAAAACTGTGTGAACGCTTGGATGCCAGGCTTTTCAGCACCATTTAAGACAATCATGACATCATCTGAAAACAATGCCAGCAATTCGTTCATTTGCTCTTGCCCTTTTCCCGCTTCATCATATCGGCGAAAATACGTATCGAGCACTTCCATCATTCATTCTCCTTTATTTACCTGTCATTTTGAATATAATCGAACAATTAAATTGTACACAATTGTATATTCCCTGTCTATTTTTCACGCAGATAAGAAAAGACATGGATGAGTCAATCCATGTCTTGCACAAGAGCTGCTTTCTCTGACATGACAAGAGATGTTAGTTCTTCCGCAGCTTTTTTCGGATTAGCGCTTTGGCTAATGGCGCTGATGATGCTAATGCCATCGGCTCCCGCCTGGATGACTGGTGCCGCATTTTCATATGTAATGCCGCCGATGCCCACAATTGGAATGTGAAGACCGTGACGACGTACTTCGTTGATTAAAGAAACACCTTGGACACTGCGTGTATCCTTTTTTGTTTCTGTAGGATAGACTGGACCCATCCCAACGTAATCTGCCCCGTCCTTCATTGCTTGTCTCACTTCATCTAGATTGTGCGTGGACACGCCTAATATTTTATTCCCGATTCTTTGCCGTACGTCTTGTGCAAGTGTATCTTCCTGCCCAACATGGACACCATCTGCATCAAGATCGATTGCAAGCTGTACATCATCATTTACGATAAAGGGGATATTCGCTTCTTGGCAAAGCGCTTGAATCTGCCGAGCGATTTTTTCCTTCTCTTCACCTTGCAGAGCACCTTCACCCTTTTCACGAAACTGAAACATCGTAATCCCGCCTTGAATGGCCTCTTTCACCACATCAAGCGGATGCCCACTTGTATTCGCTGTTCCCATAATAAAATAAACCGATAATTGCTGTTTGATTAGCTGCTGATCAACCTTCGTCATGCAAAACTCCCCCTATTTTTCCTAACGTGATCACATCTTGACCATTTGTATTGGACAGCGCGTTTAGCAATTCGATTTGAAAGGTCCCTGGCCCTTTCTCATCTGTCTGCTGAGCTGCCTTTTCTGCAGCGACACCATAAAACAGCAGAGCTGATGCCGACGCATGAACTGGACGTTCCCCTGTTGCACAAAATGCCCCTATGACAGAGGTGAGTAAACAGCCGGTCCCTGTCACCTTGGTTAACCATTCGTGTCCATTATGAATAGACAGAACCTCTTCTCCATCTGACACGACATCCACTTTCCCTGTAATCGCCACAACGGTTTGAAGTGCTTTTGCCGCCTGCTTTGCTAAAGACGATACATCTCCATTTGCCCCTTTTGCATCAACGCCTTTTGACTGCCAGCCCTCCACTCCAATTAAATGAGCCATTTCAGCAGCATTCCCTCTGACAACAGTGATGTCCACTTGCTGTAACAGCTGTTTCGCCGCACTCGTCCGAAACGTTGTCGCACCAACACCAACAGGATCTAATAGAACTGGTACACCTTTTTCATTGGCCGCTTGTCCAGCAATGACCATTGCCTCCACTGTATCCTTTGTTAGTGTACCGATATTCAGCACAAGTGCATCCGCTAATTGCGCCATTTCCGCCACTTCTTCTTTGGCGTTTGCCATGACTGGAGAAGCACCTAAAGCAAGCAGTCCATTCGCTGTAAAGTTCGTCACAACTTGGTTAGTAATATTATGAACAAGGGGATTTTCCGCTCGAACCTTTTCCAATAGATGAGACACGCAGCTTAATTTCATCCGTATCGTCCTCCCTTTTACTCTGCATCCCACACATAGGATTTTGTATGCTTTAACCATTCTCTTGCAGCAAAGGACAAGTAGCGGTCCTTTCGCCAAATGACACCCAAATGCCACGGAATAGACGGATTTAAGGAAATGATCCTCACCTTATCAGGATCTAGATCACGGCAAATCCGTTCAGGCAGAAGCCCAATCCCAAGGTTCTCAGCAACCATTTCACTGATGAAATCCCATTGTGACGTTTCATAAATGACGTTCGGCCTGAATCCCGCATTCATACATTCATTTAAGATTCGGCTGTGCAGAACGAAATCTTCTCGAAAGAAAATAAAAGACTCTTCCTTTAAATCAGCCAAATGAACCTCATCACGTCCTGCCATCGGATGTGATGGATGGGTGACAAGCTTCATATTCTCTTTAATGATGGTGTATGTATGAAAAATTTTATCATTTGCAGGCAGAACAATGACACCAATATCTAATGATCCATCCTCTACCCCTTCCTCTACTTTAATGGAGCCGTGCTCCACCAATTGAAAGGTGACATCTGGATACTGCTGGCGGAATTCCCCCATCACATTTGGGAAAAAGCTTGATCCAATCATGGGCGGCAGTCCTATTCGGATATGTCCTTTTTTCACATTCATTAAATCATTTAATTCACTCGTTAAATTCTGAAACGATTGTGTGATTTCACTCGCTTGTGTATACATGGTTTGTCCAGCATCTGTCATTTCCACCTGTCTGCCATTACGGTAAAACAACTGCACACCCAGCTCATCCTCTAGGTTTTTGACCATCTTGGAAATGGTCGGCTGCGACACATAGAGCGATTGTGATGCTTTCGTAAAACTCTTTAACCGTGCCACTTCTAAGAAATATGTTAAATGTCTGATGTCCACATGGTTCACCCTTTCTATAGACAAAAGGAATACTAACTATTCGATATATGTATTTTACCTATAATAGAACGTGCTGTACACTTTAAAGTAAGCTCACCGATTAGAACGTTGTGTTGTTTTTGTGAAACAGTGAACAATTTATATAGAAAAAGGAGTGAACAGAAAGTGCAATTGCTCAAAACGTCGCTGATTGCTACCCTTCAGATTATGGCTTTATTTGCTTTTGCGAAATTGATGAATGTGCTGGCGGCCTTTTTGCATTTAAGAATTCCGGGCACGATCTTAGGCATTCTTGTCATTTTCTTATTACTTCATTTTAACATCATTAAATTAAAATGGATTGAACTTGGCGCCGTTTGGCTGCTTGGAGAACTGCTGCTCTTCTTTATCCCTTCAGCAGTAGGTGTGATTGATTACGGAACATTACTTTCTCAATCTGGCACAAGTATTGTCCTTGTGGTTTTACTTAGTACCTTTGTGGTCATGCTCTCGACTGGCATGATGACGCAGATGATTGCGAAAAGAAAGGAGCGAAAAAAGCTATGTTAGTTGGTGGACTATTTTTGATCTTAACCATTCTGATCTATCTCGGATCAAAAGCGGTTTATAAACGTCATCCGAAAGTCTATGTCTCCCCTTTACTTGTAACACCGGTTGTTCTTGTGGTCTTGTTGTTAATCGTGAACATTCCTTACGATGCTTACAATCAAGGCGGAAAATGGCTGACAAATATGCTTCAACCTGCGACTGTGGCATTTGCCATTCCTTTATATAAGTATTTTCATATTCTGAAGAAGCATGCAGTAGAAATTATTTTGAATGTGGCTTGCGGTTCTATCGTTGCGATTTTATCAACAGCGTTTATCGCTAAATTGTTTCATTTGGACACGAGTCTGATCGAGAGCCTCGTCCCAAGGTCCGTCACAACACCCGTTGCAATGAGTGTGTCTGAAATGATTGGCGGGATGCCGTCCGTTACGGCTGTATTCGTCATTTTAACAGCATTATTTGGTTCAATCATTGGGCCATTGGTTATCCGTTATTTCCGCATTGATAATGACATTGCAATGGGCGTTCTGCTTGGTACAGGAGCACACGGTGCAGGCACATCGAAGGCCTTTGAACTGAGCTCCGTCTCAGGCACGATCTCAAGTGTGTCCATGATCATTTCGGCCATTATTACATTATGTGCAGCGCCTATCCTGATGTCGTTTGCCTTATAGAAAAAGCCATTTCCCCTTATCGGAAAATGGCTTTTTCTTATACTTGGATGAAGACAACCTTTAAATAGTTCCCCTCAGGATAATTTTTCGTTGTACGGAAGTCCTCGGGGAGTGTATATTCCTCAAGAATACGATACGTTTTCCCAGATTCTTTAAAGGCCTGTGCAATAAATCCTTTAAACTTTTTCATCCCAAATGCACTGCTATTGGTTGACGCCACAATGACGCCGTTCTCAGCTGTGATTTGGATGGCTTCTTTTAATAGTTTTTTATAATCCTTCGCTGCACTGAATGTGTGTTTCTTCGTTCGTGCAAAGGAAGGTGGGTCCAAGATCACGACATCATAGCTCCAGCCTTTTTTCGCCGCAAACGGGAAATATTTAAAGACATCCATGACTTTGATATCCTGCCCGTCTACATCAATGCCATTCACTTCAAACTGCTCAGATGTTTTTTTCAAACTGCGGTTTGCAACATCTACACTTGTCGTACGGCTTGCCCCGCCAAGCGCTGCTGCTACAGAGAAAGCGCCGGTATAAGAGAACGTATTAAGGACGGTCTTTCCTTTTGCATAGCGATCTCGAATTGCTTTTCGCACATGACGCTGATCAAGGAAAATACCTGTCATCGCACCATCATTTAGATAAACCGCCACGTTCACCCCATTTTCTTTGACGATAAGAGGAAATTCACCTTTCTCCCCTTTTACAAAATCGTCATCCTCGATATATTGTCCAGACGTATCAAATCGTTTCTTTTCATAAATGCCTTTATAGTCAGGGTACACCTGCTCAATCGCAACCAATACATCTTCTTTTAATGTATAAACACCTTCGCTATACCATTGGATGAGATAGAATCCATCATAATAATCAATCGTGATTCCACCAATTCCATCCCCCTCTCCATTGAACACACGGAAAGCCGTTGTCTGCGCATCACGAAATAGATGCGTTCTGCTTTTGGATGCCTGTTCAAGTTTAGAAACAAAAAAGGCCTGATCTATTTTTTCGTTGGCGTCAAAGGAAAGCACCCAGCCGATGCCTTTATTTTGCACACCATAATATCCTTTCCCTAAAAAAGAGCCTCTTTCGTCTACCCATTCAATGAGCTCGCCTTCTTGTACACCGTTCACACGCGACACAGCATCTTTTGAAATAAGCGGATATCCCTTTTTCACTTGTTCTGCAAATGTTTGTTTTAATGAGATTTTTTTCATTTGTGTCATCCTTATCCTAAATTGACTCTCTCTATCCTACCATATGAATGTATACGTTACTTCTATTATGATAAGATGAGGAGAAAAATATCAACTCGATATAGAGGAGGCTCTTTTTTGACAACATTACGCTTAGATCATACAGGGATTATGGTGACAAATATTGATCAGTCCATTGATTTTTATGAAAAAGTGGTGGGCATGAAATTAAAAGATCGCATCACTCATACAAACGGAGTCATTGAACTTGCCTTTCTTGGCTTTAAAGACGAAGCGGAAACAGAAATTGAACTCATTCAAGGGTATAGCAGTGACCTTCCATCTGAAGGAAAGGTCCACCATCTCGCCTTCACAACAGATAATATTCACGCTGAATTCAACCGTATTCAAAAGCTGCAAATTGAGCTAATAGATGAAGAAATCACAACATTACCTAATGGCTATTGCTACTTCTTTTTCCGAGGGCCAGACCAAGAATGGATTGAGTTCTTCCAGCGATAATATTTCCTAGGAAATGCATGCGAATCGGTATATTCATTCTCGTCACAAAAGAAAAAGAGTAAGAGCATGTGTACCTGCTCTTACTCTTTTTCTATAGCACCTTACTAAGAAATGATTTGGTTCGCTCATGCTGCGGGTTTCCAAAGAGTGCTTCTGGTTTGTCTTCTTCGACGATATATCCGCCATCCATAAAGATCACGCGGTCTCCCACTTCTCTTGCAAAGCCCATTTCATGTGTGACGACAATCATCGTCATTCCTTCGACTGCTAATTGTTTCATGACAGCTAATACATCCCCAACGACCTCAGGGTCAAGAGCAGATGTCGGCTCATCGAATAATAACACTTTCGGGTCCATTGCCAAGGCTCTTGCGATGGCGACACGCTGTTTTTGTCCACCAGATAATTGGTTAGGGTAACTTTTGGCCTTGTCTTTCAAGCCGACCTTTTCAAGCAAGTCTAATGCTTTATCGACTGCAGCCTTCTTCTCCATCCCTTTTACTTTCACCGGTGCGATCGTGATATTTTCTAACACGGTTTTATGAGGAAATAAATTAAAATGCTGAAACACCATGCCAACTTCTTGTCGTACTTTATTGATATTCACTTTTGGGTCTGTAATCGTATGTCCGTGGACAACGACTTCCCCAGCGGTAATATCCTCTAATTTATTGAGACATCTTAGAAATGTGCTTTTCCCTGATCCTGAAGGACCAATGACACATACAACCTCTTTTTCCTCGATGACTGCATTAATATCCTTTAAGACTTCGTTATCACCAAAAGATTTCTTCAAGTTTTTCACCGTAATCATACTCATTTCACATCAAATCTCCTTTCTGCGTAGCTAGCCAGTAGAGAAAGTAAATAAATGATCACGAAATAAATGACACCGACAATGAGCCAGACATTCAAAGGATCAAATGTAGCCGATGCTTGAACTTGTCCCCGCTGCATAATATCAGCAATACCGATAATCGATAAGAGAGAGGTGTCCTTCAAACTGATGATGGCTTGGTTGGTAATGGCTGGAAGCATACGGCGGAATGCCTGTGGAAGGACGATAAAGCGCATGTTTTGTCCACCTGTGAATCCTAAAGAGCGTGCGGCTTCAGTTTGTCCTTTATCAATGGACTGAATCCCTGCACGAATAATTTCTGAGAAATAAGCTCCTGCGTTAATCGCTACTGTAATAATCCCTGCCGGCACTCGGTCAAGTGAAATGAATTCAAGTGTATTTAGCCCAAAATAAATGAAGAATAGCTGTACGATAAATGGCGTACCTCGAATGGCATTGACAAAAACGAGTGAAATAAAGTTCAAGATTTTAAATGGTGACAGGCGGAATAGCGCCACAATCAACCCGATGATAAAACCTAAAATGATGGCAACAACAAAGATATATAAAGTGGTTTGCAAACCATCCATTAAATACGGAAATGCATTAACAATCGTATCCATGTTTCTCCCTCCCTAATTCACATACGGTTGACACATAAAGAAAGCGCGCTCTGAGCGCGCCTCGCTTGTGTTATGACTTCAAATATTTCTCAATAATTTTGTCATATTCACCGTTTTTCTTTAGGTTTTCAAGCCCTTTATTGATTTTCTTCAATAAGTCCTGATTTTTCCCCTTCATGACTGAGATCCCGTATTGGTCGCCATTCAAGCGGTCTCCAACTGTTTTCAATTTCAAGTCTTGCTGTGCGATCGCATACGTAATGACAGGATAATCCTCAATTAAAGCATCTGCATTTCCGTTAGATACTTCTTGGAACATAGATGGACTGTCATTGAATTGAACTACTTCATACCCATATTTGTCTGCGTTATCTGTTGCAAATTTTGCACCTGTTGTCCCATTTTTAACAGCTAGCTTTTTCCCCTTTAAATCATCAATCGATTTGATGCTGCTGTCCTTTTTCACAACAACTATCAGTCCAGCGTCGAAGTATGGATCTGAGAAATCTACTTTCTTTTTACGCTCATCTGTAATACTCATACCACCCATTCCAACATCAAGCTGACCTGCTTGCATCGCTGGAATAATCCCTGAGAAATCCATTGCTTCAAGCTTTACTTTGAAGTCTTGGTCTTTCGCAATGGCGTTAATCAAATCAACGTCTATTCCCTCATATTTACCGCCCTTTTCAAATTCAAATGGCGGATATGTTACATCTATCCCGATTTTATATGTGCCTTTGCCTTCTCCCGAACCGCTGTCTGATTTTGAACCACAGGCTGCCATGACGAGCACAACAATTAGTCCCATGATGAGTAACATCGATTTCTTCATAAAACACGACCCCCAATTGTCAGTTTTGTCTAAATATTCGCAACAACAATCTTACTATACCACGCTAAAGCTATACTGTGTGATGTTTTTTATCCATACCAAAGATCCATACAATTCTAGATCAATAGTCTCTTTAAATTTTACTTTTTTGCGAATAACTCATTTTATTCTGAAAGAAACAGGTTTCACAATATTTATGTGATATAATCTCACAAAAAACCGCGGATACTCCTTTATAAGTGCCACTTCTTTCTCATTTATGAAAAAAACCTTTTTCACTATCTCTCTTCCTCTATTGATATTCTGATATATTTTTTTCAACATCCTCTTTTTACCTAAAAAATGTAAGCGCATACAAAGTAATCGTCACTCCCTATTTTTTTCACTATTGGTTGAAATTACATCAAAAAACATGTTTTACAAATTGAGATAGACCGCTTAAAATATAAGAAGATACTTAATATGGAAAGATGATTCAGACAAATAAGAATCATCATAATTGAATAGATGAAGAAAGGAGGATACCAATTGGCAGAAACAGGTATTTTGTCATCCGTTGATGTAGCAAATATGCTAAATGACTGGTATGTCATGATGAAAAAAAGAGACATACAAGAAGCAATACAGCTAAAAGAAGAGATTCTTCAGGCATTTGATCGAATGGAAGAGAATCAAGACGTCTTACTCTACTATCAACTTCTAGAATACCGTTTCAAGGATTTAGTCGAAGATACAGCTTCGTTAGATCACAGTCTTTTTGTGGATGAAAATGCGATTCGTACAGATGATATGCTCAGCTACTATTTCTATTTCTTTAAAGGCATGTATGAAATGCGCAGAGGGAATCAAGATACAGCATTTCATCATTTGAAATTGGCTGAGGATAAATTAGATCTCGTACATGATGACATTGAAAAGGCTGAATTCCATTATAAAACAGGATGTCTCTACTATAATATAAGATCCACACTTCTCTCCATCCACCACTTAAAGAAGGCTTCGTCTATTTACGACGCAGATCCATGTTATGTGAAAAAATCAATCAGCTGTCAAATGATGCTTGCTCTGAATTATGCGGATCAAACGAAATATGATGAGGCTGAAACTTTGTTTGGACAGGTGATTCACTCACTAGAACAGTTGGAAGATGCAGATTTACTTGGCCACGCATATTGCAATGCAGCCTTTATTAAAAGTCTAAGAAATGAATACAGTGAAGCTGTGCCGCTCCTAGAAAAAGCTTTATTGATTGAGTCATTCGAAACTTCTTCCCCAGGCGGCTATTTACTGGCATTGTATGCCTACACGAAAGCGCTGTTTAAGCTGAAAAAGCCTGGTTTGTTCCACTATTATGTACAGCTTTCACTTCAAAAAGCAGAAAATTTAAAACAACGAAACATTTCACTGAAATTATCCATTTTAGAAACATTGATGCTCCAGCCAGACAACATGATTGAGCAGATCATTTCTTATTGTGATCAATTAGAATCTATGAATTTCCTTGTTGATCTTGAGGCTATCTGTCAGGATGCAGCCGACTACTTAACTGAAAATGGTCTTCCAAAAGAAGCGATTTATTTTCAGAACAAGGCGTTGTCATTCAAAACTTGTTAAGAAGATGGAGTGATGTATGATGAAAAAATGGCTGATCTCAAGTGCGATTTTTACGCTCTTGATCACAGGTGTTTTGATTGGTACTTCTACACAAAAAGGCAGCCCGTCCGCACAATCGCAAGATGACGGTACGATCATTCAAAAGAGAGATCGAGGCACCAACCCTTAATTAGACGAAAAAGAGTAGCTGTCATTCAAAACAGCTACTCTTTTTGATTGGTTAATCAATTTCGCGTTTGATATTTTGCATTTTCTCATCTAAGTAGTGAGCGATATCTGCCGCTTCCTTAAGTTCATCGGTGAGCTGATGAGGAACATCGTTTTGCAGTTTATAATAGATTTTATGTTCGAGACTCGCCCAGAAATCCATCGCAATGGTCCGCACCTGAATTTCAACCTTCACATGCTCCACACGATTCGTTAGGTAAACAGGAATCTCAACAATTAAATGAAGACTTCGATAGCCATTTGGTTTCGGATGCTGAATGTAATCTTTCACTTCAAGGATCTTTAAATCCTCTCTTTGCCTCAGAACATCAATAATGTTATAGATATCTTGAATAAACGAGCAGATGATGCGGACACCAGCGATATCATGTATGTACTCCTTGGCACATTGTGTGGTGATGTCACATCCTTTTCTCGCTAGTTTATTCACGATGCTTTCAAAGGATTTGATCCGTGATTTTGTATGCTCTATTGGGTTGTGTCCATGGATTAAATTATATTCCTGACTAATAATCGAAAACTTTGTATCCATTTCATCTAATGCAAATTTATATACTAATAATTCATTTTTCCAGTCTTCCATGACACTTTTCAAATCTTCTACGTGAGTTGCTGACATATTCATTTCTTTTTGTCATCTCCTTTTGGCAAACAGCTGTTACACTGCTTTCCGTTTACTAGACGGAGAGAGAACGCAAATGGTTTTAAAAAAATACATCTTAGCCCCGTTGTTTGTAATAAGTCAGCGCGAGTGCCAGTGCAAGCACAGATCCTTTCACGATATCCATTGCATAATACGGGACAGACATCATCACAAGTCCATTTTGCAAAATACCGATGAGCACCGCACCAATAAACGTACCGAATGTGTTTGGTTTACCTGCTCCCATGACTGAAAAACCGATAAAAGCAGCAGCTACCCCATCCATTAAATATGGTGTTCCTGCGTTAATTTCTGCTGTCATCACCCTTGATGCCAGCACGATACCACCGATTGCCGCAAATAAAGCAGACAACAGATATGCTGCGATTTTGTATTTGTTCACATGAATACCAGATAATCGAGCGGCTTCTTTATTGCCACCAATGATATACATCAATCGCCCATGCTTTGTGTAAGTCATAAAAACATGTGCAAAAAGCACAATGGCCGCCATAATCAAAATGATATATGGGACCTGCCCAATCTTGCTGAAAAAGGCGGGGATGGTGCCAGTTGAAAAAGTGCCATCAGGCAGCACCATATTCTCAGAAATGGTCGCACCTTTCGTATAGGTTTGTGCCAGCCCTTGAATGATAAACATCATGGCTAGTGTCATGAGCATATCTGGAATCTTCATTTTGACAATCATCCAAGCATTCAGCAAACCGACAATAAGAGAAGCCGCCAGCGCAGAAAGGATCGCAATGAGTGGGTTTTGCGAGAACCATACAAACATGGAGATCACAATTGCATTTGATAACGTTGCAACTGAGCCTACAGATAAATCAAAGCCATTCACTGCTAGTGAGATCGTCAGCCCTACCGCAATGATGGTTACAATCGAGATCGATCGTAAAATATTGATGATATTTCCTGACTGTAAAAATGCCGGATTGGCTGCCGCAAAGACAACAATCAATACGACAATCGTTAAGATGGTGCCATATTGATAAAAGAAATCAAACAGATGAAAGGATGGCCGCTGTTTCTTGATTTGTTGAACTGGGGCTGAAACTTGTCGTTCACTCATGATTGTCCTCCTGTTGAATGATATAAAAGCTCTTCTTCAGTCATTGGTGCCGTCATTTCCCGGGCAATGCTGCCATCATATAAGACGTATACTCGGTCGGCGATTCCTGCAATTTCTGAAAGCTCACTTGAAGCATAAATAACTGCTTTTCCTCTTTCAGCTAGTTCTGCAATGAGAGAGAAAATGTCCTTTTTTGCTCCAACGTCTACACCTTTGGTTGGTTCATCAAAGAGATAGACATCCGCCTCAGCCAACAGCCATTTTCCAATCGCAATCTTTTGTTGATTTCCACCAGATAGATGCTTCACCTTTGCTTCAAGAGAAGGTGTCTTGACCCCAAGCCGCTTGACGATTTCACCTGCTGCCTTCCGTTCCTTAGAACGATGTAAGAAGCTGAACGACCGTGCAAACGAACGAAGACTTGCAGCTGTTACGTTCCATCCAACAGTCTCTTCTGTTAAAATTCCTTCTTTTCTCCGTTCTTCAGGCACAAGGGCAATACCCGCTCTCACAGCGTGATAAGGTGACTTCATATGAATGGTTTGACCATGTAGCTGCACAGTGCCCGACTTTTTTTCTGAGGCGCCGAATAGGGCTTTGCACAATTCTGTTTTACCAGCACCGACTAGTCCTGCAATCCCGAGAATTTCTCCTTTTTTCACATGAAGATGAATGTTGTTTAATTTATGCTGGTCATGCAACTCTTTCACATCAAGCACAATCGGTGCATCCTCTAGCGTTGTACGAGATGGGAATTGATCCTCTAATGGCGCGCCAAGCATCTCCTCAATGACCTGCTTTGGATCAGTTTCTTTAATGAGGTGCGCCGCCACATCGGTTCCATTCTTCATCACAGTCAGTTCATCACAAATGTTGAAAATTTCCGGCATGCGATGCGAGATAAAAATGATGCCCGTGCCATTCTTTTTCAATTGCTGAATCATTGAGAATAACTTGCTTGTTTCTTTATGACTAAGTGGAGCGGTAGGTTCATCTAAAATTAAAATGTTGCATTTGATCGACACAGCCTTGGCAATGAGCACCATTTGTTTTTCTGCAAGTGTCAAATCACTCACAAGACGCTTTGTCGAGATGTCAATGTCCATCTCTTTTAACAGCTGTGCTGCCTTGCGGTGAATCTCTTTCCAGCGAACGAATGGTTTTTTCTCCATTTCATGAATCATCATATTTTCGCCAACACTTAAATACGGCACTAGAGCTGTATCCACTTCTTGATGGACGGTCTGCACACCGTATGAGGCCGCATCCTTCGGTGTATGAATAGTCACCGCCTCACCATTGATGTGGATGCTTCCTTCAAAATGTGAATGCGCACCAGAGAGAACTTTCATTAACGTGGACTTCCCAGCGCCGTTTGCCCCGATCAGGGCATGGACTGTACCTTTTTTTAATGTGAAATTTGCTTGATCTAACGCTTTGACTCCTGGGAATTCAATCGAAATGTTTTTCATATGAACAAGCGGCGTTTTCATAGGTGTCCTCCTTCTCTCCTGATCGTCAATTGAAAAACGAAACACCCTCTATGAAAAGAGAGTGCACGTTGTTTATTTTGCATAATGCTTCTTCAAGGTCTTCATCCAGTCTTCTTCAAAAGCAGTCGATGATCCGAATCCTTTTACTTCTTCTGCAAGATTGACCATATTGATGGCCTTCCCTGCATCCTGAAGCTGTTTTTGTGAAATGAGAGAGGCCTCAAGGTCATAGGAAGATGGCGTTTTCTCGCCAGCTAGTTTCTTCGCAAGAATCCTTACGTCGATTGCGCCAATGAGCTTCGGATCGACAGCTGCAGTGTACTTCCAAGGGCTGTCTTTCGCAGTCATTTCTTGTAGATCGGCATTAGACACATCAATACCGTAAATCTTCACTTCGGTTCTCCCCGCTTCTTTTAAAGCTCTTGCAGCACCAATAGCAAATGCATCCCACGTGGCAAAAATCGCATCCAATTTGCCCTTTGGATATTTATTCAGCATAGCCGCAACCGCATTTTGTGTTTGAACCGATGTATCAGAAGCCGCCACGCCAAATCGGTCAAGTTCCTTGATCCCTGTATGCTGTTTGAGGGTTTCTTGGTACACCTTGTTTCGTCTCACCATCGGCGGGAATCCATCTACCCAAAGATACGCAATATTTGCTTTTCCTTTAAAATCAGCCACGAGTGCATCTAATGATTTTTTCGCTAATTGCTCGTCATCTTGAGACGTCACTGTGACCCCTTTGATGTCCTTCAGCTTCGGATTTGAATCAAACGCCACAACCGGAATACCTTTTGCTGTGATCTTTTTCACATCAGCGACTGTCGCCTCATCATCCCCATGAGAGATGATAAAGCCATCATAGTTTTCTTCTAGTGCTTGAGAAATGGCATCATGAAACTTCGCCGTATCACCATTTGCTGTATAGACATCTACCGTAAAGCCGAGTGCTTCACCTTCTGCTTTAGTACCTGCTAAAAATTGAGCGGTATGATCGTCCCCGCCAATTTTACGGATAACTTTAATTTTCGCTCCCTGTCCTTTTGCAAATCGCTTCGGGACATTGTCAAAGGAGACCTTTTCGTTTGCATTGGCTTTTGAGCCTGCGCTTGATCCCGTACCGCAACCAGATAATAGCACGGCCAAGACCGTCAATAATACAAGAGATGATGTCCAATATTTACGTTTCATTGCTGTTCCTCCTCAAGTTGTTTTTTCACATCGGAAAACTAGGTAAAAAAGTGGGAATATGCCTGAGAACCCCGTCGTTTGATTCTAAAAAAGAGATCAAAAAAAGCCTCTCTTGATAAAGAGAGGCTTGATCACCGTTGCATGAAACATGTATCGGGAAGTCTTCCTCTCTTATCTGTCAAAGCTGTAACAGCTTTGCAGGAATTAGCACCAATTTCTTAGTTAGAAACGGTTGCTGGGCGTCATAGGGCCAGTCCCTCTGCCTCTCTTGATAAGAGATCCGTATGAAATTTGTTTTAGTTGAAATGTCTTCTTTACTTTAATGTGATGTCTCATTAATGTCAATGACTTTTTTGAATATTTTAAATTTACCACTGTGATCAAAAAGAAAACGGATCGTCAAAAAACCTGATAGCCATTGACTATCAGGAGTAAGATTTGCGTGTTTTTAGGTAGTTTTGGAACTGTCATGAAAAAGAAATGAAATGTGCCGAAATGTTTGATTATGAGCAGACTTTACCTGTGTTTGCATTGATTTTCACGGTTGTCTCTTTTTGAGATTGATCAACGACTTTGATGACATAAATTGTCACATTTCCTTCTTTCTTCAATTGCATATTTTTTACTACACCTGTGGTATTGTTTAATGCAATCTCTTTTGCATGTTGTTTTGTGATTCCCTCTGCTTTTGCAGATACTTTTTGTTTCATCACTGGACCCTTGTCACAATTGATATGATACGTGTAAGCTTTCCCATCCTCACCCAATACTTTTATCACATAAACATAGGCATCTGTATCCTTTTTTAATTGTACTGATTGAATGGCACCTTTTGTTTTAGAGAGTGCAATCGTTTCTGCTTTTGATTTTGAAATACGAATCGTTTGACTGTTAGATTGGTGTGAGATCACCTTTCCATTTTGACAGTTGATTTTGGCTACATGCTGTTTACCATCCTCACCTAGTATCTTAACGACGTAAACATACGTCTGATCCTCTTTTTTCATTTCTAATGACTGAATAACACCATTTACATTTTTTAAAGCAATCTTTTGAGCGGTTTGCTTGTTAATTGCTTTTTCTTTTTTTGTTGTTTCATGCTTGATGATTTTTCCTGTATGACTATTGACTTTCAGCGTGTGCTGTTTACCATCTTCTCCAAGAATTTTCACCACATAGACTGTTACTGACTTTTCAGTTTTTACAGAAGTCGATTGAATGACACCTGAACAATTTTTTAAAGCCATTTTTTGCGCAGTGCCTTCTGTTACAGCCGTTTGTTCTTGCTTAGTTGTTTGTTGGACAACGTCACCTTCCTTATGCAATACAGCAGCATGTGCCGATGTTAATGAGCTAATTGAAATAATTGTTCCTAAAGCAGCTCCCGATAATACTTTAAATGGTCCTTTCATAATGAAATGCCTCCTCAAATTTACTGTTGAGCTTCTCCCAACACTAGCGATTCTACACCCTCAATCTGAGAAGCACTTGAAAGCCACCTGAAAATAAGCTGAAAACTTATACATATTTTTTGGATGTGACATTCTTTGATATTAAGGGATGTTTTTTGCACATTTGAAGCATGGAAAAAATAGCATATCTTTCATTCAACTCATTTTCAGCTGTTTTTCAGGATACTTTCAGCTAAACACAAAATAATAAAGGCATGAGCTTTTTGGAAGGAGTCTTGATCATGAAGTATCAGCATATTAAATTGCTTGTAGTCGATGACGAACCAGCCATTGTCGACTTTTTAACATTGGGACTTGAAAATGAGGGTTTTCAAGTTAAAACAGCCGCTGATGGTCTATCCGCTTTAAACATCGTTAAAACGTTTCAACCACACATATGCATTTTGGATGTGATGATGCCAGGTATGGATGGCTATGAAGTATGTAAATTGATGAAGAGGATATGTCAAACGTCAATTATTATGCTGACTGCAAAAGATGAAGTGGAATACCGAATCAAAGGTTTGTGTGGCGGAGCAGATGATTATATGATGAAGCCATTTAGCTTTGATGAGCTTCTTGCAAGAATTCAAGCGAGACTGCGTAATCAATTCCCTTACTTATTAAGTGATTTATCTATTGGCCCTTTTCAAGTTGATGACAGAAGAAAGGAAATTCGCTTCAACCAAAAGGTATTAAAGCTTTCTGCCACGGAATATGAACTGTTAAAGTTATTCATTGTCAATCATGGTATTGTATTGAGCAAATCAACTATTTTAGAAAAGGTTTGGGGCTATGATTTTAATGGGGAGGACAATATTGTCGAAGTGTATATCCGTTCTTTACGGGATAAAATTGGTGACAAGGATCACAAAATGATACGTACCCTTAGGAGTACAGGCTATAGATTGGATATTCAATGAGCATGCGAATTCGGTCATTACGTATTCAGCTATTGTTTGGTTCTTTTCTCATCCTTTTCTTCCTACTTGTTGCAATTGGTTATTTTCAGTTTATCTTTATGAAGCAGTTTTTATATGAAAACAAAGCACTTAGCCTGCAAAGTCATATTTTATCCGTCCCTGGAGAAACTTGGCTTGAACATAGCGAACCCTCTGCATTAGAAAAATCAAACATCCCAAATGCTTTCTTTCCAGGAGTGAGTGTCGCTTTTGTCTCTACTCATGAAAAAGTCACCGTATTGTCCAAAGATCCTCATGCAGGGTCTGTCCCAACATTAAACAAGAAAACATACCGTCACTTTCTTCAACCGAAAAAAAGACTTAATTATCAACTGTTGAATAAACATTCAGGACAAGAAATTCTTGTCGTTGTTGAACCCATTCGTATAGATGGAAAAGTAGTCGGTGCAATTCAAATGAGCTCCTTCACAGTGGGTCTCACAGATATTCTCTATAAGCAGATGAAAAACTATGCACTCATATCATTTATGGCTTTGTTCATCGGATTTACTATCCTTTATTTTGTCTTATCCATCGCACTGAGACCCTTATTTACAGTCATTCGCTTGATGAAACATATTGATGCAAATAATTTACACCAACAACTCCCTTCATTTCCTAGGCAATATGAGATCCAAGCTCTTTCCGTTTCATTAAATGCTATGCTGAAACGAATTGAAGAAGCATTTGACGCGGAACGGAGAGCAAAAGAACGAATGAGACATTTCATTTCTGATGCTTCTCATGAACTCAGAACACCACTGACATCCATTCGGGGGTTTTTAGAAGTGCTGTTACGAGGAGCGGCCACCACACCAAAACAAATGGACTTGTCTTTAAGAAATATGCATGCTGAATTAACCCGTATTCAGCGTCTTGTGGAAGATTTATTAACACTTGCTAAACTAGATAAAGCGCCTACTCTCCAAAAAGAACCTGTCTATTTAGATCAATTATTACAAGAGATGAAACATCAACTTGATCTTTTGGCAGGCGACGGACATGTTATGTATCATGTTGAGAGCGGCGTATTCACCTGCGTGGATATTGATAAGATCAAACAAGTCATTCTCAATTTGTTTATGAATGCCGTTCAGCATACCAATCATGCCAACAGAATCATTCAAATTAAGTTATACCAAAATGAAACACACATTGTGTTATCTGTTCAAGATAACGGAAGTGGTATTGATAAAGAGAAAATTCCTTTTGTTTTTAATCGATTTTACCGTGAAGAAAACTCCCGTTCTAGAAGGTTTGGTGGCGCAGGGTTAGGATTATCTATTTCCAAATCCATTCTTTCATTACATGGTGGCGATCTGACTGTCCAAAGTGTGAAAGGGGAAGGGAGTATATTTTCAATGATCCTGCCCTTACAATCCGAATGAAATAAAACCCCAAAAATCTTATGATTTTGGGGTTCATCTCAATTTTTCAGATGATTTTCTTAGCAGGTGATGATGCCTTAAGACGGAAATCATATTTTTTCTCATTCACATATTGGGGATTGAGGTGTGCTGATCCTTTATCTTGACCGCTTTTCGAGCGATATGTTTTGTAGCCTTCCATCCATTTCCCGCGCCATACCCACTGTGATGCTTTTGCACCTTTACGATCATCGTAGACATTCTTTTGGAATGTATTCTTCTTGTTCACTTCGTAGAGATTCACGACTAAGTAATGAGAAGCACTAGCAGTCATGATGTTATTCGTGATTCGATTGTTCACCGATTGATATTGCATCAGCAATTGACCGCCTTCTAAGCCGGCTGTGTCATTTTTGTACAAAATGTTATGGGAGATGGTTGTGTTTGTGGTTCCGCCGCGCTTCTTGTCATAGCCGCCAATTGAAATGCCTGTATAACGGTTCAAATAGACCTGATTGTGTTCGATGCGAATGCGCTCAGCCATCTTTCCTTTATGTTCACTTGTGACCTCAATCCCAAGGTCATTGTGATGGGTGATGTTATGATCGATCACGATGTCTTTCCCCCCATCCACATAGATTCCTCCTGCAGAGATGTCCTTGCCGTACGCTGGATTCCCAACACTCGTAATCTCATAAACTTTGTTTCTAGATACGACACCATTTCTCACTTGATCATACTTTTTAGAAGGAGCGACGTTCTCAAAACCAATCATATCGATACCAATATTGTCCGTATGCCGGACGGTATTATGTGTCACGCGGAATTTTTTAACGTTTCCGTTTAGCACAAGAGCTTCACTAAAACCCAGCTTTAATTTTTCCACAGTGTTTCCTTTGATTTCGATATCTTCAATGGCTGCAGGTGCTTTCGTTCCATAGACCGCAATCCCATGGGCATTCCCATTTTGATGGGTCGTCTGAATGTCGTACACACGGTTGTTAAGCAGTTTGACTCCTTTGCCGCTGCCTGTGATGAAAATACCGATGGGTGTCACATCTTCTTTATTCGTTTTAATATGTCCGACTGTCAGGCCTTTCAGGGTGATATAGCTCTTTTGATCAAGCTTCACAAGACCACCGTCTGCTTGATTTCCTTTAAGAGATGCTCCACTAATGACAGGCTTCTCTTTTCCATACGCTTGAAAAACAACTGGTGCTTTCTTTGTTCCAGAATGACGGACAATCAATGTCTCTTTGTATGTACCGCCTCTCATATAAACTGTTGTCCCAGCTTTTGCGATACTTGCCGCTTTTTTCAGCGTACGGAAAGGCTTTTGCTTCGTCCCTGGATGTTTGTCGTTCCCATTTGCTGCGACGTAATAGGCAGTACCTTGCTTCGCACCAGCCTCCTCCGTCATCGCTTGACAGCCAAAACTAATGGCGGTCATCAATAAAATCAATAAGGCGCCTAATATCATTCGTTTCATCTCGTTGTTTGCTCCCTTCCATTCTCTTCTCCCTTTATCGGTTAAAAAAAAGAGGATTAAAATATGGCAATGCCCCTTGCAATGTACTAGTCAAAAGGTGTATGGTTGAAAGAATATCTTACAGGAAAACAAATCGCTTTTAAATTGTCAGATTAATCAGTTAATAATGAAATTGGATTTTATTTCTAAGCGGAAACTTCAGTAAAACCACGACAGAGAGGAGGAAAGCGCTTTAACAGATTTTTCTTGTCTGAATTCCAGAAAACCTATTGCTAATATTTTGTGAAGGTATAGAATAGAATCATAATTATTTCATATTATTAGAATTTTCAAATAATCAAACAGCAAGGAGATTTACGATGCCAAAACAACCCATCCGCGTTGAACTTAGTTCAACAAAAAAACCAAAACCTCAATCTGATCAACTTGAATTCGGAAAAATCTTCACAGACCACATGTTTGTGATGGATTATTCAATTGATAAAGGCTGGTATGATCCGAGAATTATCCCTTATCAGGCGATTCCAATGGACCCAGCTTCTATGGTTTATCATTATGGCCAATCTGTTTTTGAAGGCTTGAAGGCGTATGTGTCTGAGGATCAAAAGATTCTCTTATTCCGTCCCGAAAAAAATATGGAACGCTTAAACAGATCAAATGACCGCCTATGTATCCCACAAATTGATACAGAAACGGTTTTAGAAGGCTTAAATGAACTCATTCGCATTGATAAGGATTGGGTACCTGATGCAGAGGGCACTTCTTTGTATATTCGACCATTCATTATTTCTACTGAGCCCTATTTAGGTGTTGCACCGTCAAGCACCTACAAGCTGATCATCATTTTATCTCCAGTAGGTTCTTATTATAAAGAAGGCATCCATCCGGTCAAAATTGCGGTGGAAAACGAATTTGTCCGCGCTGTTAAAGGCGGAACAGGAAATGCCAAAACAGCTGGAAACTATGCATCGAGCTTGAAAGCACAGCAAGTTGCTGAAACGAAAGGATTTTCACAAGTCCTGTGGCTTGATGGCATCGAGAAAAAGTACATTGAAGAAGTCGGCAGTATGAATATCTTCTTTAAAATCAATGGAGAAATCGTGACGCCTGAACTGAATGGCAGCATTTTAGAAGGGATCACACGGAATTCTGTGCTTGAGCTGTTAAAGCATTGGGAAATCCCTGTGACAGAACGTAAAATTTCAATTGATGAGTTAATCGAAGCACATCAATCCGGTGAACTTGAAGAAATCTTCGGGACAGGAACGGCAGCCGTCATTTCTCCTGTCGGTGAATTAATTTATCACGATCAGCCATACGTCATTCAAAATGGTCAAACAGGCGAAGTATCGAAGAAATTGTACGAAGCGATTACCGGAATCCAAAAAGGAACTCAGCCAGACATCTTCGGCTGGACAGTAGAAGTCGATTCGGTCGTCAAGCAGGCATAAGCAAGCGAAAGAACCTTTCATTTGATGAAGGGTTCTTTTTTTGTTTCTTTATCTCCTCCACTACCTCATAATGGAAAATATGGATCTATTCCACGTTTAAGGAGTGATGGTATGTTTTTTACTTATTTACTTGCGTTCTTTGGGATTTGCATCGGATCAACCATCATAGCTACAGGTTTCGACGATTCACCGTTCTTCACCCGTTTTCTATTTAAGTTTTTCGGGATTTCTATCTTTGTTCTTTCCATTACTTTTGTAAAAGTGAGACGAAAGAGGTTACGCAATAAAAAGGCGAAAAAGACTTAGATGTCAGTCAGCCTCCCATCAAATCGTGCACCAAAACAAGACCGATATCCCCACAATGGACCCTGCATATATCCACTGTTTCCCTTTGATATTCCGCTTTCTTTCGATCAGTAAAAAGATCTCTGGTAAAAAGACGATGATGATTTCTAGGATAAAAACAAGATCATAAACAGGCGGCATCGGCTGGAAATCAAAGTCTCTTTCATCTCCACCAATGGTTGCGAAATACATTAGCAGATTGGTTACTGGAATGGTAAAACAAACGAGCAGGCGGAGAACATACATCCACACATCCTGTCTATGCCGAATCAGACCAATAAATGATGCGATGATTCCATACAAAAACAAGGCCACTGTGCCATAACTCAGTAGAGGTTGAACGATAAAGCCGTAAAGCATTAACCCAATTGCTACCATATTCTAACCGTCCTTTCTTTGAAGCAGTACTTGTTGTTTTTTCTATCATACACTGCTTTCTCCGGTTTCCATATGAAAAAATCATAAAAAACGACCCCATTAAGGGGCCATTTTATTTTAAGTATTCACTGATTTGAAGAACTGCGGTAAATATTCACGGTGCGCTTCCAGCATTTCATCTAAGATTTTCTTTGCAATTTCGTCAGATGGAACGAGTGGATTGATCGTCATGGCGACAAGAGCTGTTTCGTAATCTCCTGTCACAGCAGCTTCAGCTGCCACACGCTCGAAGGACTTGATTTGTTGAACGAGTCCTCTCACAGCCACATGCAGATCACCTGTCGCGATTGGTTTTGGTCCGTCCTTTGTAATGATACAGTTCACTTCAACCGCCGATTCGGCTGGAATGCTCGCAATCGCTCCTCTATTCACTGTATTTACCGGTTGAATGTCATGTTTGTCATTATAAATGGAGCTGATCAAATTACATGCTGCATCGCTGTAATAAGCTCCGCCTCTTTTTTCGAGCTGCGGCGGTTTAATCGATAAATCGGGGTCTTTATATAACTCAAATAGTTCATGCTCGACTTGCTGCACAACCTCTGCTCTTGTTCCTTTTTCTTGAGCCGCTTTTTGTTCTTCCTCCAGCATATCTTTCGTTTTATAGTAATAACGATGATACGGACATGGAATGACCCCTAAGCCTTTGACGAAAGAAGGCTCCCAGTTTTTCGCTTCAATATTCCTCATGGACCACTGGCTATTTGGATTTCCTAATTCATCGAGCACTTGATCCATAATGCTGACCCCGTCTAAATACACATCTAAGCCATAGACCATGTGATTGAGCCCTGCAAACTGTACCTCAATGCGTTCAACATCGACATCCAGCGCTTTTGCAATGCCCATTTTGATTCCAATCGGCACATTGCATAGACCGACCACTTTTTTCAGATTCGTGTAGCGTAACACCGCTTCTGTGACCATGCCTGCTGGATTTGTAAAGTTCACCAGCCAAGCATCTGGACAAAGCTCTTCCATATCCTTCACGATGTCTAGAATGACTGGAATGGTGCGTAGACCTTTAAATAACCCGCCTGGACCATTCGTTTCTTGTCCAATGACGCCATATTTGAGCGGGATTCTCTCATCCTTGGCTCTGGCTTCGAGCAGCCCTACACGAAATTGTGTCGTGACAAAGTCCGCATCTTTCAGAGCTGCCCGGCGGTCAAGAGTAAGGTGCACTTCAATCGGCAAACCTGCTTTTTCGACCATTCGTTTTGCAAGGGCACCCACGATGTTCAACTTTTCCTGACCTGCTTCAATATCCACAAGCCATAATTCTTTCACAGGCAATTCATGATACCGTTTGATAAATCCTTCGACCAGCTCAGGCGTATAGCTTGATCCACCGCCTATTGTGACAATTTTGATTCCATCTTTCATGAATTGACACCTCCGAATTGCTTCATTTTTTTATGGAGCTCAATGATTTCAGCCGCAAGCTCCTTGACAGTCATTGCGTTCATCAAATGATCCTGTGCATGAATCATTAAGAGACTGATGTCGGTTTTCTCTCCTCTGATTTCTCCTTGGATCAACTCTGTCTGTGCGTGATGCGCCTCATTTAACGCGTCTTGTGCTTCCTGCAATTTTTGCTTCGCCTCATCAAAATTGTCTTGCTTTGCACATGTAATGGCCTCCATGGCTGAGCTTCTGCCATTCCCACCGTGCAAGATGAGTTGAAACACAATTTGTTCCATTTCCATCGGCCGCATCCCCCTTGTTCCCTCTATTACATGCTGACGACATTTTCATCTGTTGATGCTTTTGCTTCAAGCTCATTTTCTTCTTTCAATTTCTGCTTATCCCACATTCTAAAGAATGGATAGTATAGCGCAAATGACAAGGCAAGGTTGATCAGCTGCATGACCGCGCCAGAGATTTTTCCGCCTGTTGCGAGATAGCCTGAAATGATTGGCGGCATTGTCCACGGAACAGCGATCCCTGCCGGTTTTGCCACAAGTCCTGTGCTCATTCCGATATATGTGGTGATGATCATCATAATTGGCGTAAGGATAAACGGAATGAGAAGCATTGGGTTCATCACAATCGGCATTCCAAAAATGATCGGTTCGTTGATGTTAAAGATGGCTGGCCCAATCGCAAGACGGCCAAGCTGTTTCATTTGTTTACTTCTCGCACGCAAGATCATGGTCAGTACCAAAGCAAGCGTCGCGCCGCTTCCGCCGACATTGATAAAGATTTCAAAGAACTGCGCTGTGAAAATATTCGGCAGCACTTCTCCTGCTTGGAAGGCAAGACGGTTTTCATCCATCGCACCGAGCCAAATCGGACCCATGACTCCGCCGACAATGGTGGCTCCGTGAATACCACATGCCCAGAGGAGCATTTGTACACCGATGGCAACGATACTTCCGCCTAAGCTTCCACCAAGAATGGATAGTGGTGTGCCGATTAAGACCGTGATGATATTATGAATACTCTCAAAAGGTGTCATCTCAATCAGAAGCCTAGCGACCCAGATCAGCGTGATGACCACAAAACCTGGAATAAGTGCGATAAACGATTTACTAACTGCTGGCGGTACACCATCAGGCATTTTGATGACGATATTCCGCTGTACAATAAAGCGGTAAATTTCGGTGGAAAGCATGGCAATAATCATGGCAACGAATAGCCCTTTACTGCCCATCAGTGTGACGGGAATACCGCCATTCACTAGGATAGCTTCTGTTGATCCTTCAGGTGTGAACGGTACTTGATATGGTGTGGCTAGGAGGAAAGCTGCGACAGCAATTGCACCAGATGACAGTGCATCGACGGCATACTTTTCAGCTAACCTGTACGCGATCCCAAAGGTCGCAACAAGTGCCATAATGTCAAAGGTGGCATTCACAGGATAGGAAAGTTTCGTGGCCCATTCGGCTCCAAAGATACTTGCCATAAAATCGCTGTATCCTGGAATCGGAAGGTTGGCTAAAATGAGAAACAGTGAACCGACGATAATGAGAGGCATGGTTAAAACAATTCCGTCACGCAATGCTTGTAAATGTCTTTGAGCGGCAATCTTTCCTGCAAACGGCATAACCTTCTCTTCTAGAAATCGGTTGAATCCATTCATCCCTTCCGCCCCCTTTATCCGTTCACTAGCTGTTCAGCAGATTTTAAGACCTCAGCACCATTACATATGCCATAATGAACCGTATTAATGACGTCTACTGGAATTCTTTTTTCTTCTCCGAGTTTTTTCATTTGTGGTAATAAATAACGAACTTGAGGTCCTAATAAAAGCACATCGGCTTGATCAATATGATTTTTTGCAGCATCTCCAGATACTGCCCAAATACGATAGTCTTTTCCTTGTTCTTGTGCACTTTTCTCCATTTTTGTGACAAGTAAGCTTGTTGACATACCTGCTGCACAAACCAATAAAATGTTCATTGTAAACGCCCCCTTTTTGAAGTATGAAGCTTTTCTTTACACATTCATCATATTATGAAAACGCTTTCATAAATACCCATATTTTTTCCTTTAGGAAGCGGAAAAAGTTCATATCACACCATTAGTTCTTGTACGAAGGTGCTTTTTTATCCATCACATCCAGCATGTCTTCAAAGGTATCACAGGTGATCAGATGCTGAATAAATTTCACATGATGGACAAGTTCTCCTAGCAGCCGGTACATTCCTTTTAAGTCTTTGGCGTTCTCTTTTTCAACACAAAGCAAGCAGACAAATCGAACTTTTTTCTCTCCCCAAATGATCGGTTTTTCTAATGTACAGATTGCCCAAAACGTCTCTTCTGTCAGTGGGGTCATCGGATGCGGAATCGCTGTATAATGCCCAAATGAAGTCGGTGCAGCCTCTTCTCTTTCCATTACAGATTGTGTAAGTTCTGCTGGCGCTAAGCCCATTTTAATGACCTTTTGCGTGAGAAAGTGTACGACCTCTTCTTTTGTTTGAAAAGCGCATTTTGTAAAGACCAATTCCTTTTTCATAAATTGCGTGGCTAATGTCACTCTTGTTTCACTCGTCAAAGCTTCTTCGATCTTTAAAAAATCACTGCCTCCTAAAATCGTGTTCACTTGAATGACTGGAATCGGTAAATCCATATGAATGGGAATTGTCGTAATAATTAAATCTAGGCCATGTAAAGAGACTTGCGGAAGTGAATAAAGCTCTGCTGTGCCTAAAATGGTCAGCTTCGACCCAAATTGTGACCGCAAACGATCTTGAAGTAGCCTTGCACTCCCTGCACCAGACGCACAGACAATCAGGCATCGCTTCGGTGGTATCTCCATTTTCCTGCGCTCTAAGGCCGCACCAAAATGAAGTGCCATATAGCCGATTTCATTTTCGTGAATGGACAAACCCGTCTCTTCTTCAATGACCCTGCCCGCCACAATCCCTGCTTCAAAGGCAATTGGATAGCCTGCTTTGATCTCATCAAGCATCGGATTTCTTAAGTTCATTCCATACTTACACCGATTGATCGCTGGCTTTAAGTGCAAACTGAGGCCAATCAGCAATTCCGCATCTCCCGCTAAATCCAGCTGCAATTTTTGATCAATGGCTTTCAGCATCAGCTGAACAAGACGGCTCGTGTCATCATCCACAATTTGTTTTTGACCGCCCGTTGAAAAAGACTGTACCATTTTGGCTGTTCCTAGCAAATGGATGGCGATATAAACGATTTCCTCTTGTGGAAATGAGACATCCAGCAGCCCTTCAAGACGCTCAACCATTTTTTTGGCTACCTTGTATTCTTTTGCCCTTGGGATTTCGTTGATTTCTTCAGGCAGCACAGATACATAGTTTCCGTGTCTAATCCGTTTACAGGCAATAGCAATATGAACAATTAAATTATTCATGCAAATGTCTGATAGATTCATTTTTTCCTCGTTGATATAATCAATCATGGTTCTGTGAATCAATTCCAGCTCATGTTTTGGCAAAATCGTAACCGCCGTGTCCAGCATTGTTTGATAGGAACGCCGTTCATTGAATAAATATTCTGACATGCAATAACGGATTTTCATCTCAGATCCTTTAATCCGGCAGCCTTTATTCGGCTTTGCTTCCAGCTTCAGATCAAAGGGTTCGAGCTTACGTTTGACCCATTTCATGTCATTACTCATCGTCGATTTACTAATAAACAGCTGCTCCTGTAAGTCTTCCAGCTTCACATATGATTCCGCTAGAAGCAGCTTTTTCAAAATAAATCGAACTCGTTCTTCTGGAAGAACAGCAAGCGGTTCTTCCTGTTCGACTTCTTCCTTCATAAAACGGCGAAAGGCATTCTCATCGTTGATCAACAGCTCATAGCCAGCGCCTCTAACAGCTGATACAGCTGCTTGATAAGGGGCTAGACGCTCATTCAGTTCCTTGATGTCTGTTCGGATGGTGCGGCTTGTCACTTGTAAACTGACAGAAAGCGCTGCGCTCGTGAGAGGAGTCTCAGCTGCCATCAGCTGACTTAAAATGTGCGCCAGTCTTTTACTCAGCATTAGATCGGCCTCCTTCATTTAGGGTGGAGAATCTGCCTTGTTCGGACAGGTTGTATACGCTTACAGTTCTCTTCATTACTCATATTCTACTGAAAAGAAATAAAAATTGCCAACTCATTTATATGACAAACGCCCCTATTTATACAACCAACCATATCTAATGACCTATGAATCTTCTTCTAAGATGCTGTTGTGGGATTCATGAAAAAAAAGGCGTTACACCTTCGTGTATCCGCCTTTCTATGAGGAAATCAGTTGTGTAAAGACAACCAATCTTTTTTCATGTGTACCGGCTGCATGATCAAAAGTTCCCGTACATGTGATGAAATTGAGATTCCGTGTAAAGGCGTACCCGAAAAAAGCATTTGGTTTCTCTTCGCGCGGATAGCTTTTCACCTTGAGAACCTCAAAGGTTCGCTTTTCACCTGACGAGGATGTCACAATGACTTTGTCTCCCTTTTTTAGCTCCTTTAGTCGATAAAAAACAGCTGGACCCCATTTATGATCAACATGACCATTTATGACAGCATTCCCTTTATCACCAGGCTTCGGACCATCTTCAAACCAAGCTGTGTGATCTGTATTTTGCGGGACACCCATACTGCCATCCTTTGATAATGTCGTTTTCTCCACTTTTGCTTGGACATCAATCGCTGGAATGAAGATGTCAGCGGGAACAATACCCGATGGCTCATCTTTTAACGTGTCGTGTGAATGAGATTGATTCTTGGCTTGTTTTGCTGTCATTGGCTCAGGAGATGATGCAGTTTCAGAGGATGACTTTTCATCTATTGATTGGGATGCGCAGCCCGTGATGATGAAAAGCGTAAGAATACCGAACAGCCATCTTTTCACACAAGTCGACCTCCTTTTGAAGAAAGGAACGGCACGACTGTGCACGTTCCTTCTTGTCTTGATGCTTGTTTAATTTGATGGCTTACGGCGAATGAGGAAGAACGCCCCCACTGCACCTCCGGCTAAGATGAGACTTGCAATCATCCCAGCAAATGCTTCATATGACATACCTAATGGACCGGCTGTGCCTCCCATACCTGTTTTCGGCATCTCATTTGGCATGTTGGATTTGAACATGTCAGGATGCTGATCGACAATAGCTGATGCGACATCTTGACCAACCATGAACATATGGCCGTATGCTTCTCTGACAGTCGGGTACAGCTGATCATATTCGCCATTATGATAAGACGTGTACGTTTTGATGAGCTCATCAATATGCGTTTTCAACCCAGCTTCTAAGTCAGCCGCCTTCAATCGTCCACCTGTCGCTTGATCTAAGAATTTTGCTTGTTTCATACGGTAAACATCTAAATCTTTGACAGCCTTTTCTTTTGCTTGCTCGTCTCCTGATGCATCCGCTTTAACATAATCAACTAAGTAACCGATATGGCTTGACCAGATCGTTTTAAATTGTTTTCCTGCATCTTTTCCGTAAACAGAAGCAATCGCATCTGATAAATCATTTGTATTTTCATTTAAGGCTGCGGCTGCTTGGTCAAAGTCCTTGCTGCCATCATTCCCTTTTTGCATAGCCACTACTGCGAGTGCCAAATGCTCTGAGAACAAGTAGTTTAAATCCTCACGAAGATCTGCGGCTGGAGTATCGACTGATTTTTGATCAAATTTCCCAGGAAATTGGTCTGTAATCGCCCATGATACGCCTTTACCTACTTCAAACATATGATGAATGGATTTTCTGACCGTTTCATAGGTTGTATCAAAATCCTTTTCTGTGTAACTATCAAAAGCTTTTAGCAGTTCATTGACGTGCATTTTTAAACCTTCTTCAAGTTCACTTGCTTTCAATCTTCCACCTGTTGCTTTATCAAGCATATCAGCTTGTTTCATGCGGTATTGATCAAGCTCTTTGACCGCTTTCTTTTTTCCTGCCTCATCTTTTTTCGCTGTCGCTTGTACATAATCAACAAAGTAGCCGATATGGCTTGACCAAATCTCTTTGAATTGTTTCCCTGCTTTTTTTCCATACACAGAGGCGATCGCATCTGATAGATCATTCGTGTTTTCATTTAACGCTGCGGCTGCTTGATCAAAATCTTTACTGCCATCAATTCCCTTTTGCATGGTGATCACTGCTAAATAAGCATGCTCTGAGAAGAGCTGATCAAGCGCTGCGCGAAGATCCGTTGCTTTATTTGACACCTCTTGTGATGATGACGACTTTTTTGCATCCCCATGCATATGTCCTTCGTGTGCACTTGCCATTTGAGCAGTTGGTAATAATAATGCTGCACTAAGTGGGATCGTTAAAAATGCTTTTTTCATTTTCATCTGTTTTGCCTCCTCTTTCCGTTTGTTATGTACTTAACGGAGAGAGAAGTGAAATGGATCATTCACACAGCATATATTTTTTTGTTGCATTCATTTCATAAAAAAAGCCGGATTACCCGGCTGATACGTTACGACTTTTGGATGCTTTTCGTTCTTTGTATATTTTCCTCACCACTGGATAAATCACTGGTGCCCATTTGACAATTTGTTTCAGCCACTTTTTCATTTTCTCCCGCGCCTCCTTATTGTCATTCTTACAAGACGATTCCCGATCTTGTCATGAAATAAACAGGTGCGGGAGAGCAGGAATTAAATGATGCCTTGTGCGATCATGGCATCTGCGACTTTACGAAATCCTGCAATATTTGCGCCTACCATTAAGTTACCAGCGTATCCGTATTCTTCAGCTGTTTCGGTACACTGACGATAAATCGACTGCATCATTTGTTTCAACTGACCATCTACTTCTTCAAAAGTCCAAGACATTCTCGCACTGTTTTGCGCCATTTCTAATGCGGAAACACCCACTCCCCCAGCATTTGCCGCTTTTGCTGGTGCAAACAAAATATCATGTTGTTCAAATACTTTGACGGCCCCAAGTGTGGACGGCATATTGGCCCCTTCTCCTACAGCGATGACACCGTTTGCCACTAGCTGCTGTGCTTGCGACTCTGAAATTTCATTTTGGGTCGCACATGGCAGCGCAATATCACAAGGGAGAGACCAAATTTGTTCGCAATCTTCAATCAATTCAGCATGCGGGTGAATGTCTATGTAGGCACCAATTCGCTGGTTGTCGACTTCCTTCAGCTGCTTCACTGTCTCAAGTGAAATGCCTTGAGGATCGTAAACGGCTCCGCTTGAATCACTACAAGCCACAACCTTTCCGCCTAATTCCAATACTTTTTCCATCGCATAAATCGATACATTTCCTGACCCAGACACAACAACAGATCGCCCTTCAAATTGCATTCCGTGGGCTTTTAACATTTCTTCCATAAAGTACACCAGTCCATAGCCTGTCGCTTCTTTTCTCGCTAAGCTGCCTCCGAAGCCAGGGCTCTTTCCTGTCAGGACACCCGCTTCATACGCACCACGCATTTTTTTGTACTGGCCGAACATATAGCCGATTTCGCGTGCACCTACCCCAATATCTCCTGCCGGCACATCTTGATCAGGTCCAATATAACGACTGAGTTCACTCATAAAGCTTTGAACAAAACGCATGATTTCTCCATCAGATTTCCCTTTAGGGTCAAAATCTGATCCACCTTTTCCTCCGCCGATCGGCAAACCTGTCAGTGCGTTTTTAAAGATTTGTTCAAATCCTAAAAACTTGATGATGCTTGCATTGACCGATGGGTGAAAACGAATGCCCCCCTTATAAGGACCGATAGCACTATTAAATTGAACCCTGAATCCTCTGTTCACCTGTACTTTGCCTTCATCGTCTACCCACGGTACACGAAACATCACAAGCCGCTCAGGCTCAATTAAGCGTTCTAAGATCCCCTGTTTTTCATACTCTGGGTGTTTTGCAAAAACCGGGACGAGGGATTCCAGTATTTCTTTTACGGCTTGCTGGAATTCCGCCTCGCCTGGATTCCGTTTTTCTACATCCTCTAGCACACGGTGGATGTAGCTTTGTGCTGTTTGTGCTGCTCGATCTAAGGTCAACATGTCTCATCTGCCTCCTTGTCAATATCTCACTCTTTAGTTGTTAGATTTTCTAACGCATATTGAGATTAATTTAACACCATTTGTCAAAACTGATCAATATTGATAACAGATGAAAACGATGCCGAAATGAGATAGATCAAGCAGGATCACCTTTCGTCATGAAAATGACCCGCTCAAAGAATGACTATCGTGCTAGAAATGACGAACTGGACGTTCCATATCCCGCTTTCTTTGACACATTCATGAAACTTTCATTTTTTCTAGATGATGATCATTCAAAAAAAAGGTCAAAAGTTTTACAACGTCTTTCAATCTTTTCTGAGCTTATCTCCTCTTTTCCGATCAGGTAAGACAACACACAGCCAATATAAAATAGAAGAAGATGGGAAGTTGATTAATCCAACGATGCCCCAGAACCATTTATAACGCCCTCTTTTCTTGGCATCCATAAATAAGAGAAATCCTTGTGCAAACAGTAACGGCAATGCGCACAACAAGATGATCATTTCAGTCTGACTCATAAGGAAGATCCCCCTTTAATATGTTGATATTCCTTGATGCCGACGACCACACAGAGCGGAACGCTCACCACTTGGAGAAGAATGAAGATGATGGGTAAATGAGTAATGGCAGCTGCAAAAAGTGTCATGATGGTCAGACTGACGATGATGTACGCCAGCACTTCTTGTTTAAAACGTTTTTTCTCTTTTTCCTTTGCCTGCTTTAGCATCAACATCAAAGCTTGTTCACTCGGCTTTTCTACTTCGATTTGTTCATCGAGCTGCTGCAGCTCCTCTTTTAAACGATCGGCGAAACGATCTTCTTTCATCAGTTCCACTCCTTTCGAATTTTCTTGATCCCATGATGAACCCTCGATTTCACCGTACCTTCTCTCACCCCGAGCATCGAAGCGATTTCAGGGTAAGTAAAGCCATAATAATAATGAAGAAGGATCGGTGCTCTCTCCTGAGCCTTTAATTCATTTAAAGCATCCCACATGTCATGCCAAGTATGGCCTTTTTGCTGAACATCCCATTTGAAACGGCGGATGGCTTCTTGATTCACCTTTCCCACTCTCGTTTGTTCACGTTTTCTTTTTTTTTGATGATCTAAAAATTGTCTAGATGCAATGGACATGAGCCATGTTGAAAATAATGAATCTCCTCTAAAAGAAGAAAGTTTCATGTACGCTTTGAGCATCGTTTCTTGCATGATCTCCTCTGTCAGCTCTTGTTGAAGGGTCAATTTCATCAAATAACGGTAAAGAAACGAATAATGATGACGATAAAGGGCGGTAAATGCGGCATCATCCCCCTGTTTTGCCCGCTTGATCCATAAAGTCTCCTCGGTCTGCTCCAAACACGTCCCTCCTTCCTTTCTTTCTCTTAATGATTAGACGACACCGGTGATCGCATCGTTTAAAATAGACCTTCTTTTTTTAAATTGGAGCCTTTTCTACCTGCTGTTCAGCGCATGGATCTATTTGATATCCATTTTTTTCTTATGTAATGATTATGACATTTCTTTGTCTCTAACAAAATGACGCTTTTGTAATCATCTTGATTTTCCTTCAAATGGGGAACGTCCTTTTCATAATCACTAGGTTACCCCAATACCTATCGTCAATGATCCTTGTCTCATTTAGATAAATTGAAATAATCATTGCCTTAGTTTCCTTGAAAATCGTGGAATACTTCGTTCCAATTCTTAGCCGATGATACCTTTTTGCGTGCTATGCTCTTCCTACATTCCGAAAGAGGCGATGCTGGCGAAGGAAGGAGGAGCGGTTGAATCGCAGCTTATTTTGGAAACGTTTACATTAAAACAAAATATAGAATGGAGATGTTCATGTTGAAGAAAAAAGTTCCAATGTTAGCTGGTGTGTTAGCGGTTGGTCTCGTGACTTCATTATTTGCGCCAAATGGAGAGGCAAAAGCAGCAACGAAATATCCAGAAAGCCCTTCGATTATGGCCAATTTTAATCAGCAAGGATTCTCCACATTAAATGGCGGTACAACAGGCGGTGAAGGCGGTAAAACGGTGACGGTGAAAACCGGAAATGAACTATTAGCTGCCCTCAAAAGCAAAGGAACAAATGAAAAATTGAAAATCGTGGTAGACGGAACGATTACTCCTTCTAATACTTCAGCCAATAAAATTGATGTGAAAGATACAAACAATGTCTCCATCGTCGGTAAAGGGACAAACGGCGAATTTAACGGGATTGGTATTAAAGTATGGCGCGCCAATAACGTCATCATCCGCAACCTCAAAATCCATCACAGCAAAATCGGTGATAAAGATGCCATCGGAATCGAAGGCGGCTCTAAAAACGTATGGGTCGACCATAATGAACTCTACAACACTTTGAACTCTGGGAAAGATGACTATGATGGGTTATTCGATGTGAAAAATGACTCCGATTACATTACGTTCTCATGGAACTATGTCCATGACAGCTGGAAAACAATGCTGATGGGCAGCTCCGATAACGATAACTACAACAGAAAAATCACGTTCCACAACAACCGTTTTGAAAACTTGAACTCTCGTGTACCATCTATGCGCTTCGGGGAAGGCCATGTGTATAACAACTATTACAAAAACATCCTAACAACAGCGATTAATTCACGTATGGGCGCGAAAATGAGAATTGAACACAACGTATTTGAAAACACGAAAAATGCCATCGGCAGCTGGGACAGCAGTAAAGTTGGTACTTGGCATGTCATCAACAACTCTTATATTAACAGCACAGGTAGCCTGCCAACGTCTTCAACAGGTACGTACAACCCTCCTTATAACTACTCTTTGCTTAACGTGAACAATGTGAAATCAGAAGTTGTATCAAATGCGGGTGTAGGAAAAGTAAATCCTTAATCTCAAAAAAACGTTCGGGCAGAAATCTTCTGTCCGAACGTTCTTGTCATCCATTTTTTACACGACCGAAAATGGACGGTCCATTTCATACAGCTTTTGATAACGCAGGTTTTCTTTCAGCAAATCTTGATGATGCCCCTCCATCTCAATACGACCACCTTCAATAAACATCATACGATCGCATGCCTCACAGCCAGTGAGATGATGGGTGATCCAAATGACTGTTTTTCCTTTTAACACGCGGAAGATTGTTTCAAGCAATTCACGCTCTGTGCGTGGATCAAGCCCGACGGTGGGCTCATCTAATACAACAATCGGTGTGTTTTGCAGCAAAATCCGAGCTAATGCCATACGCTGTCTTTCTCCACCAGAAAAACGAACCCCTGTCTCTTGTACACCTGTGTGATAACCTTCTGGCAAAGACTCAATGTAATCGTGCAGCTGCACTTGCCGCGCGGCTTCTTTTACTTGCTCTTGTGTCGCTTCTGGTGAGCCTAAACGAATGTTGTTTAAAACAGACGTATCGAATAAATAGGGCTGTTGATTGAGCACAGAAACATAAGAGGAAATCTCCTCTTGAATGCTTTGTACCGGTTTTCCCTGAATGCTGACGACCCCTTGATTTGGCACGACTGCCCCTTCTAACAATTTTAAAATGGTCGATTTGCCTGCACCGCTCTTTCCTAAGAGAGCGAGCGATTCACCTTGCTTCAGGGAAAACGAAAAATGCTTTAATACATGTTGATCTACTTCATATCCGAAGGTGACTTGATCAAAACAGACCGCTTCAGCGCCATAAGAGACGGGTGTCTCGTCTGCTGCCTCCCTCTCCACTAATCCTTCATACGACTGCTTTTCATAATGATTTAATCTGCTGACGGCATGCTGATAAACAGTAATATCGCCTGCTGCATCTGACAGCGGAAGAAAGGCTTCTGTTAATGGAAACAGCACAAGCACAAAGGCTGCGATGAGCGTGTGCGGCATAGAACCTTCCTGAACGACCGAGCCGCTCCAATACACGACAAGGATGACTGCTCCTCCAATGACTAGCTGTGCTAAAAATTGGCGCAGACGGATAAACCGATGCGTTGCCGCTTCGAGTGCTAATAGCTTTGCTTCTTTTCGTTCATAGCCTTCAACAAAATCGTTCTGTCTGCCGCTAAACAACCAGTCACTCACGCCCATGACGGCATCTGTTAAATGGCTGTACAGTTCATTTCTGCCTTTCTTCATTTGAATTTGTCTCGCCCGGTTCACAAGTACTGTGATGTATGGGAATACAAATACGAGCAGCGCCATATAAAGCAGCATCAACCCGGCAAAAGGCCATGAGAAAAGCCCAAGTGCTCCAATCGATGCGGCATATAAAAGCAGCGCACCGATGGATGGAAAGATTGTTTTTAAATACGCATCCTGTAATCTCTCCACATCTTCTGATAACAGCCCAAGCATTTCACCTGTTCCAAGCTTAGTCTGTTTGGCACTTCGTTCAGCCATGTCATAAAGACGTACCCGCATTTTTTCAATCATCGTCAAAATGAGCTGATGACTCGCCAGTCTCTCTGCATAACGAGCCGCTGAGCGTGAAATACCAAAGGTACGTACTGCCACGATTGGGACATAGACCATCAAGATATTCTCAGGTCTTGTGGCAGCTTTTGAAATGAGGAACCCTGACGTATACATGAGCATAGAAGCAGAAAACACCGCAATTGCTCCTAAAAAAAGCACCAAGGCAAACAGCTTTTGATTCTCCTTGATATAAGGTATAAACCAGCCTTTACTGACCATGTGTGACCGCCCCCATTTGTTCCTGTACCAATTGATAGTACACACCTTTTCTTTCCATTAATGATTCATGAGTGCCCATCTCTGCAATCGTTCCATGATCCATCATAATGATTTCATCCATCTCCGGCATCCAATGAAGTCTATGTGTGGCTAAAAACACAAGTTTATCTTCAAACAATGGAAGCATTGTTTTCTTCAATTCATACTCTGTCTCAATATCCAGATGAGCCGTTGGTTCATCTAACAGCATAATCGAACGCTGTCCCAGCACTGTGCGAGCGAGTGCAATCCGCTGCGCTTGTCCGCCGCTCAGCCCTCTGCCCTGTTCGCCAATGACCTCATCCAGTCCATTGGGGAGATCAGCTACGAGTTGAGACAAACCTGCCTCTTGCACCGCTCTTTCGACGTCTTCATCTGTTGCATTCGGTTCATAAAAACGAATGTTTTCTTTCAGTGTCATGTGAAATAAATAAGGATGCTGCGGCATATAAACGACTTCTTTTTGCCATGCCGCCAGCTGTAAATGAGCAAGCGGCTTTCCGTTTAGGATCATTTCACCTGCAGACGGTTCAACAAAACCACCGAGAACATCCGTTAACGTCGATTTCCCCGAACCACTGGCACCGATGATCCCAATTTTTTTCTTTCCTTTCACAGTGAGGTCCACATCCTGGATCGAATATGGTGCATGCTCATCATGCAACACACTGACATCTTGCAATGTGAGCTCAGATTGCTCATTCCACTCGTTCAGCTGCACAGATTTTGTCTCCTGCTCTCGGAAGCCCTTTTCGTCTAAAATCACTTGAATCGCCTCATTCGCTTCTTTACCGTTTAACGTTGCATGATAATCATTACCTACTTCACGGACTGGCAAAAAATACTCTGGCGCGAGCATCAGTGCGATCAAAGCCGGCAATAACAAAAGATCTCCTTCAATTAAGCGCAAGCCGAGAAATACAGCGACGGTCGCAATGGACAGCATAGAAAAGAAATCGAGGGCAAAAGATGAAAGAAAGGCGACTTTCAGCGTGCTCATCGTCGCCTTTCGATAGCGCTTTGAGACCTCTGCAATATTGCGAGAGTGCTTTTTGCTAATCCCTAAATTGCGAAGCGTTTCAAGGCCACGGAGAGAATCAGTAAAATGATTGGATAATTTCTCATACGATCTCCATTGTCTGGCTGCTTTACGCTGAGCGACAAGGCCTAGCAAAATCATAAAAACAATTAAAATCGGCAGCGTGACAATCAGAATGACAGCAGATGTTTCATCTAATGTCCAAACATAGACAAGAACCATCACCGGAATAACTGCCATGTTCACCATTTTCGGCAAAAACAGCTGTAAATACTGACGATATTGGGCAATGCCCTCCATTGCCAATGTCACAAGCTTTCCTGTTCCTTTTTTCTTCGTGAAAGCTGGCCCCAAACGAAAAAGTTGGTCTAACAGCTGCTTTCTGACGTCTGCTCCAATTCGGGAAGAATAGGTGAACATCACCTTCTCCCGCATCAAGGTAAGACCGTGCCGCACCAAAAAGGCAACAAGAAACAGCAGGACATAAGGCGTTGCCTGTGAAAGGCTTTTCCCGTCAAACAGCGTAGTAATGGCATGTGCCAGCCACTGTGCTTGAAAAATAATACTTGCTCCTTGGATGATTGACACAATACCTAAGAGGGCAAGAAGCCCTCTCATTCCTTTTAGTTGAAGCAAACGTTTATCCATTAGTAGGTCATTGGCTCCTTACCGCTTACACGTTTACGGAAGACATAGTAGCTCCAAATTTGATACCCAAGCACAAAAGGCAGCAAAGAAATGGCAACTATCGTCATGACCGTCAGTGAATAAGATCCTGATGCAGCGTTTTGAATGGTGAGGTCGAATGCATGATTGATCGAACTAATCATGACACGCGGGAATAATGCTGTGAAAAGCATGGTCACCGTCACCATAATACCTGCACCTGTGAATAAAAATGTCCATCCATCACGCTCTTTTCTCATAAAGAATAGAGCCGCTACATAACAAACCACAATGAGTACAGTTAAAGGGATCGTAATGATCGGACGCACGGTATAAATGTCTGTTTCAAGAATAGACACACCAACAAATACAACAAGAACCGGCAGTGCAATCAATAAAACACGCTGGCCGAGCTTTCTTGCACGATTTCTTAAATCACCCTCAGTGCGGAGTGTGACGAAAATCAATCCATGCAGAAGGCAAAGAACCGTCACGGCTACCCCGCCGATCACTGAATAAAGATTCACAAAGTCTGTAAATCCAGCGTACATATTCATGCTTTGATCAATGGGCATTCCTCGTAAAATACTTGTGAATAGCACGCCGAGTAAAAATGGCGGAAGCAGGCTGCCAAAGAAGATCACCCAGTCCCACGTTTTGATCCATGAAGCCTTCTCGACCTTCCCTCTAAATTCAAAGGCGACCCCCCGCCCAATGAGCGCTAATAGGAGAACCGTAAACGGAATATAGTATCCGCTGAACATCGTAGCGTACCAGTGAGGAAAAGCGGCGAAAATAGCTCCGCCTGCTGTAATCAACCAGACCTCATTCGCATCCCAGAAAGGTCCAATCGTATTGATTAAAATGCGGCGCTCATGTGCATCTTTTCCAAGAAGCTGCATGGACATCCCGACACCAAAATCAAATCCTTCTAAGAAGAAAAATCCAACAAACAATACTGCGACAAGAATAAACCAAATCTCGTTAAGATATGCCATGATATGCGCCTCCATCAAATGGATCTGTAGACAGGTCCGTTTCATCCTTTTGAACTGTATTCTCTTCAGAATGTGCACCTTTTTTAATTTCTCGAATGAATAAGTAGGCAAGCACGATGGCAAGAATCAGATAAATGGTCGTAAAGCTAATGACTGAGAATAGCAGCATGCCGTACGATACGTTTGGTGAAATGGATTGTGCGGTTGTCATCATACCAAAGACAGTCCACGGCTGACGTCCGATTTCCGTCATGATCCAGCCAGCTGAGTTTGCAATAAACGGGAACGCAATCATCCATACCATGAAGCGTAAATACCATTTGTTTGATTCTAGTTTTTTTCTAAAGCTCAAATACAAACCAATCATACTAGCAAAAATCATCAACATGCCGGCACCAACCATGATTCTAAAGCTCCAGAAGGTTGTTTTGACTGGCGGAATGTAGTCTCCAGGACCAAACTTTGCTTCATATTCTTTTTGAAGAGTCAGCATGCCCGGTACATCTCCACTAAACTTAGAATAAGCCAAGTAACTTAAAGCAAACGGAATATTGATCTCCGCAGAGTTTTCTTTTTTATCTGTGTCAATATTGGCAAATAGTGTCCAAGCCGCTGGATCACCACTATCCTTCCAAAGGGCTTCACTTGCTGCCATCTTCATCGGCTGTGATTCCATTAAGTGCTTCGCTTGATCATGTCCAGAGAACGCCACACCTAAGCCAGAAATGAAAGCAAGCACCATGGCGATCTGGAATGATTTTTTGAAAAAGGCGATTTCTTGTTTTTTGATCATTTTATAGGCACTAACTCCTGCGATAAAGAATGCACCTGTAGCCAGCGCACCAAACAGAACGTGCGGGAATTCAACCCAAAGCTGCGGGTTCGTTACAAGAGCGCCAAAGTCATTCATTTCTGCACGGCCATTTTTAATCACAAATCCGACTGGCTCCTGCATAAATGAGTTGGCGAGTAAAATCCAAAACGCCGAAAAGATCGTCCCAAGGGAAACAAGCCAAATACATAACAAATGAATTTTTTTCGGCAGACGGTCCCAGCCGAATATCCAAAGTCCAATAAATGTAGATTCAAGGAAAAAGGCCAATAGCGCTTCAATGGCAAGCGGTGCACCAAAGACATCACCGACAAACCTTGAATAATCTGACCAGTTCATCCCAAACTGGAATTCTTGCAGAATCCCTGTCACCACACCTACTGCAAAGTTAATTAAGAAAAGATGACCCCAAAATTTCGCCATCTTTTTATAAATCTCTTTTTTCTTGACGACATAAAGGGTTTGCATCAATGCAACGATAAATACCAAACCTATAGACATAGGAACAAAAATAAAATGAAATAATGTCGTTGAGGCAAATTGAAATCTTGCTAAAAACAGCTCACTCACAGCCTTACATCCTCCCTTACTTTCGCATGCCGAATGATTCCAGATATTTATGCTCACCATTTCACAAAAAGTTCACCATTTGTTCAATGATTCACAAACGGAAGTCCAATTGATATAGTTCACTCGGTGAAATTTTACTCTTGATTTTCATTCGGTTAGTTATTTATACCTGTACTTTACACCCATGCGCTTCAAAAATAAAGTAAATTTTACCTAAAATTTGGATAGGATTGTGTCGGTTGTTTGAATACTTTGTCAAAAATATGTGACGGAAAGAGATAACCACAAAAAAAATAGCGCTGCTTCTTCGCTGCAGCGCTTTTGAATATTTAGGCTTTTTTCTGTAAAGCGGGTCTTGTGACTTGCACTTCATAGTACGTGATTTTGTTTTTTAACAGGCCTTCCGGTTTCGCCTTTCCATGAGCATGCGCATCACCAAATGCCTGAGATTTTGTCCAATTCACAAAGTCTTCTTTTCGATTCCAGCGGGTGTGAATGGTCACTTCATCGTAATCAGTTGTCTGCTGAGTGACCCATACTTCCATTCCTAAAAAGCCTTCCATAAATTCTACTTGTCCCTGCTTGTTAAACCGTTTAACAAGGTGGTCTGCACTGCCTTTTTCTACTCTTACTTGGTTGTTTACAATAATCATATTTGGTTCATCTCCCTTTTGTTGTTGAATGGAGGCGATGGGGATAATAAGCGGATGCGGTCCGTCTAATTGAACCTCTGCCTGAATCCCAAAAACCTCCTTGAAAAAGTCTTCTGTTAACACTTCTTTTGGTGAACCAATTTGGTGCACCTGACCTCGCTTCATGGCAATGAGACGGTCACAATATTTTGCGGCCTGCTGCAAGTCATGGAGAACCATTAAAATGGTGATGCCATGTGTTTGATTCAGCTGTTTGAGCAGCTCCAATAATTCAAGCTGATGTGCAATGTCTAAATAAGTGGTTGGCTCATCGAGAATGATGGTTTCTGTTTTCTGAGCCAGTGCCATTGCAATATATGCCTTTTGTCTTTCTCCACCTGACAATGTATGAAGCATTCTGTTTTCATTGATGCGACTATTCGTCACCTCAAGCGCCCACTCAATCGCTTCATGATCTGACGTGGTGCTTTTCTTCCAGATGGAACGATGCGGACTGCGACCAAGTGCGACCAGCTCACGTACTGTCATTGATGGGATGGCGGTTCTCGTTTGCATGAGAACCGCCACCTCCTTGGCGATCTCCTGTGCCGTCATCTCTTTTTGCGGGATGTTGTGAATGTAAATCATACCGCTTTCGATTGAAGTCAGTCGTGCGGCCGCTTTGATGAAAGTCGACTTACCTGACCCATTCGGGCCAATGATTCCCGTCACACTCCCTTTAGGAACAGCTGCTGAAATGGAAGACAGCCGAAAGCCGCCTTGAATGAGACTCACGTCATCCATTGCAATGACATTCAACTTAACCCCTCCCTTTCTTTTTTAATAAATAGAGGAAGAAAGGTGCACCGATGCAGGCAAGCAAGATCCCTACAGGCAATTCAACCGGTGTAAACCAGACCCGTGCCGCTGTATCGGCAAAGACCACAAGCACGCCCCCTCCAAGCATTGAAATCGGCAGCAAATACCGGTAATCATCTCCGATTAAAAGACGGATAAAATGAGGTACAACAAGCCCGACAAATCCGATTAAACCACTGACACTGACAGCCGCTCCAGCTAAAAGAGCAGCCAGCGAAATAAGAAAAAATCGGGTTCGCTCTACTCGAAGACCCAATAGCTGAGCCGATTCATCGCCAAGCAAAAAGAGATTGGACGGTTTAATGGCGAAAAAGCAAAGACATAATCCAGCCAGCGCATATGGCGACACAAAGCTAAGATGATGCCAGCTCCGTCCGTTTAATCCCCCTGATAGAAAAGGCAAAACAGCCTGCACACGCTCACTATAAAGCACCATAAACCCATTCATTACCGCACCAAGCAGCGCATTGACGGCAACACCTGCCAAGATCAATTTAAGCGGAGAAACCCCGTGGTCAAATGACAGCATATACACGACAAGAGCTGCTAATAAGGCACCCAGAAAAGCGGCTGCCGGAAGCAAATACGTGAATTGCGGAAGAACAATCATGCTGAGGACAGCAGCTAACCCGCCGCCCGCAGTCACACCAATGATCCCAGGGTCAGCAAGTGGATTTCGGACAACTCCTTGTAAAATCGCCCCTGATGCCGCGAGACAGGCCCCAACGAGAAAACCAATGAGCACACGGGGAAGCCGTAAATCCATGACAATTTTTTCATGAACAGGCAGACCTGATCCCGTGAACACAGCCATTAGATCCGGCAGCGACAATTGTACAGAACCTACCGCAAGTCCTAGACAGACGCCCACACATAAAGAGAGAAACAATCCTGGTAACAGCCATTTTCGTCTTGACTGCCTTTTTTGAAAATCTAGTTCTGCACTCATCTTCATGATGACAATCGCTTCAATTTCTTCTCTAATTCATCGATCGCTCTAATGACTTCTGCGCCTGGATTTGTCCCAAATAGGTCACTTGGCAAAATCTCAACGTGTCCATTTTTGACCGCTGATACAGCGTGCCACGCCGCATTTTGCTTCATTTCACTCATAAAACCTGCTTTGACATCTTTAGGATTGCTGTGTGTCATCAGCAAAATGAGGTCCGGATCGGCCTCGATTACCTTTTCTGCATTAATTTGTGCATATTGCGGAAACTTTTCGAGTGCTGGTTCATTTTCAGCGATATTCGCACCACCAGCGATCCGCAGCAGATCACCGCTTAAAGATTGCGGAAGTGCCGCCATATATGTGCCGGGCGCACCATACACAACGAGCGTCTTTACTTTTTTCTCAGGCTGCTTCACTTGCTTGATCCGCTGATCGATTTGAGCATTGAGCGCTTTGGCCTTTTGCTGCTTTCCAAGTAAATCACCAAATAAAGTAACTTGACGCTGGATGTCCTTCACTGAGTTGGCACTTGTCAAAAGAAGCTGTGAACCAATTCCTTCTATAGTAGAGATATCCTTGCTGTTTAATGATTCATTCCCAAGCACCACATCGGGCTTTAAACTCGTGATCAGCTCGACATCAAATTGATGGGTTGTGCCAATTGATTGTACGGACTTTGCCTTTTGTAGATTGTCTGGCAATTCGGCAGTTGGCCGGCCGACAACCTGGCCACCTAAGGCATAAATGATGCTCATGTCGCCAGTTGACAACGAGACGATCCGTTCAGGTGATTCATGAAACGATAATGTTCTGCCGGCAAAATCCTGAATGTTGAGCGCACCTTGCTTGCTCCTATTCTCGGCCGGCGCCGCCTGGCTGCATCCGCCGAGGAGAAGCACGACGACGAGTCCTGCCCAAATCACATGTAAACATTTCAACCGTCTGTCTCTCCTTTTCTAGTAAACTTTCTTTAGCTTCGCCTGTACCACGAGACGCTTGTTTTTAGGTGCCAGCACATGATCACAGGTCGATAATGTGAGAATCAAGTCATCGGTGGATACGTCTGTTTTCGTTTGATAGATGGACTTCTTACGCACAGCTTGCAAGTAGTGTGCATATTCACCAAGATCCTGAAAATCAGTCTGAATATAATCAAAGTCGACTGTCGTTTCATACACAGCAAAAATCTCTGCTTCATAGCTTTGGTACAGCGTATCGTACTGAAATGTGCGATGATCTTGGAAGAAATCTTTTTTTAAATAGTTTGTGAGACCAGCAAACATAGACCCATCCCTCATCCGGTGACCGTACACCACTGTATTGGGACTTTCATGCAAGACGTCATTACGATAATCCATAAAGATACTGCCTGCCCGTGTGTCATCCTTTACATAATTACGAGTTAAATAGAATGCATTATCGTTTGACTGAACAATTGGATACTGAATCATCGTGTCCTTCATATCAATCCAACCGACAATGTCTTGATTCACCTTTCGCAAATCATCAAATGACTGACGGATTTCTCCAGGTTTTCGCTGTTTCATTCCATCCTCGTGTGTGTAAAGTGTCTGAGCCTTTGCAAGCACCTGACGATTTTGATAATAGCCAAAGAGCTCCAAGCCAATGGCAGTACCGCTATATAGAAAAACACCTAAACAGACGATCGTCAGCATTCGCTGCCCGATCCTTTTCCCTCGTTTCACACTGTCTCACCTGCTTTTTGCACAACTTATATGCCTACAGGCACGATATACATCCCTGTTTCTGCATCCTGCTTAATTGTGACGGACACATGATAAATGTGCCGCACCATTTCTTCTGTTAACACATCATTTGGCTGTCCTTCGCGGATGATTTGCCCATCTTTCATGGCAATGATGACATCACTATAGCGAATCGCCTGATTCATATCGTGCAGGACCATGACGATGGTTAATCCATGCTCGACATTGAGCTCTCGAATGAGCTCAAGAATGTCAAATTGATAATACATATCCAAATAGGTCGTCGGTTCATCTAAGAAAAGGATCGGTGTTTTTTGGGCTAAAGCCATGGCAATCCATACACGCTGCCGTTCTCCGCCAGACAATGAGGCGAGCGGCACCTTTCGTTTATCGGTCAGCTTTGTACAGGACAGCGCCCACTCAATTGCTTTCTCATCCTCTTCCTTGTCACCGCCTCGCATCGTCTGGTAGGGCGTTCTTCCAAATGCCACGACTCGTTCGATCGTTAAATCGAGTGGCGCTTCATTTTGCTGATGAACGACTGCCAGCTTTCTCGCCAGTTCTCTTGGCTTAAACGCATTCAGCTCTTGCCCATCTAAATGAATCTGTCCTTTGTTTGGACAATGGTTATGTGCCATCAAAGAAAGCAGCGTGGATTTGCCCGAGCCATTAGGACCGATAATGGTCGTAATTTTCCCCTTTTCGATGTTCGTGGTGACTGATTGAACAATGTCCCTCTGTCGATCATAGGAAAACGACACCTCACGAATGTCCATGCAGACGATCCCCCCTTCTTAATAAAAAGATCAGAAACGGCCCGCCAATGACAGCCATGATTGTAGAAGCAGGGATTTCATTTGGTGCCACAAGCGTTCTGCCGAGCGTATCAGCCGTCAAAATGAGCAAGGCCCCGCTTAACGCAGAAAATGGGATCAGTACCCGGTGGTCCGAGCCGACAAGTCTTCTAGAGATATGTGGAATGAGCAAGCCGACAAAGGCAATCACGCCCGCTACCGCAGCAGTCACCGCTGCTAATAACACCGCCGTGATTGAAATCAAAAGGCGCATTCTGGTCACACGCAATCCTAAGTTTTTCGCCGTCTTATCCTGAAGAGCAAGCAAGTTACACCATCTGCTAAAGAAAAGCGCAACCACAAGCCCAATGAGGCCATAGACACCGATTAAACGGACATCTCCCCACGTTTTCATCGTCAGATTTGACTGCCCTGACTGATTAATGGTGATATTGAAATAGCTGCAAATGGTCACAAACGCTTCTGCCATCCCTGTAAACATGGCATTGATGGCGATCCCCACCAAAATCATTCGAATCGGGCTTAAGCCGCCTTTCCAAGACAACACGTATACGAGGAAGCAGGCAATTGCCCCGCCTAAAACTGAAAATAAAGGAGAGTAGAAATAAAATTGAGGAAGCGCTGTAATCGCCATTAAAGAAAAGAAGCTAGCTCCCGATGAAATACCAATAACACCGGCATCTGCTAATGGATTCCTCATTACAGACTGCAGGAGGACACCAGAGACAGATAAAGCCGCCCCTGTAAACATCGCAATGAGCATGCGGGGGATTCTTAAATCTTTAATGATTTCTACCTGTGCATGTTGACCAGTCATAAGCCCTTCCAATAATTCAATCGGTGTGACATGAATGCTCCCAGTAATGGCGGAATAAATAAATACGCCGGCTAGTAAGAGACTGACTATCAGAAATAAAATCCCTGTTTTTTTCATCTTGAACGTCCTTTTATCATTAAGATTCGCCGCTTATGACGGATACAACATACGGGTCAATTCATCTAATGCCTCTGCTGCCTTTAAGTTGCCTGTTGTCCCGAATAAGCTTTCTTCGAGGTCGTACACCCGGTCTTGTTTAACCGCATTAAAATGTTTCCAAATGTCATTTGTTTTAAATTCTTGATCAAACATTTTGACGACTTCATCTGGCATCCCATGTGCGGCTCGAAGAATGATATCTGGATTGGCTTTTTGTAAATACTCCGTATTGGATGCCAAATACTCCATTTTCTCACCTTTTACGATGTTCTTTCCTCCTGCAATACGCACAAGATCACCGATATAGGAATTCTCTGTTGCCACTAAATAACTGCCTGGTACACCAAGCAAAATGAGAACGGATGGCTTCGTCTTTCCCTTCGTTCTCTCTTGTATGTCTTTCTTTTTTTGTTCAAAATCATCCACAATGCGTTTCGCTTGTGTCTTTCTGTCATATTTTTCTCCAAGCTTTGTGATGGCGTTCTCCATCTTGTTCAGGCTCTCAAGGTTGAGGTATGTCGCAGGGACAGAAGCTTGTTGAAAAGGCGTTTCTAAATCATATTGAAGGGTCGTGACAGACAGGACATCTGTCGGTTGAAGTGATTGGATGATTTCCATGTCCGGGCTCATTGGGTTACCGACTGCTGGGAGTCCTTTGTATCGAGCCGGCAAGGATTTTTGACTTGTTGGCACCCCGACAAGATCCACCTCTAGCGCATCCATGATCTCAGCAGCAGCTACAGTCGTTGCCACAATGCGGGCATTTGATGCTTCGCTTTTTTTGCCTTTCGCTGAGCTTTCAGCAGACTGTGAGCAGCCTGCTAGGAGGACGCACACACATAGAGCAGTAATCAGGGTACATAACATTCGATGCTTCAAAAAACAAAAGCCTCCTTTCGAAAAAAGAGAGTAGGTGCGCCGAGATGAATGGCGCACCTCACTTAAAATAGATTCTTTATCTTGTACGAGTTTGATACTTTCTGACGAGCACGAATAGTGACCCGCCGAATAAAAGAATGTACACCCAAAGAAGCGAAGTATCTCCTGTTTTTGGGTTCAGCTGACCTGTCTCAGACTTGGTTTGGTCATCTGATGGCGTAAAGGTCATCTGCTCGGCGCCCGTTTCCTCTGGTGCGAGATTCGCAAGCTGGTTTGTTTGAGAATCGTGATCATTTGGATTTTTTACAAAGCCGATGCTCTCATCGTCTCCGATCACAGTCGCAATTCCGCTTCCTTCACCACTTGCGATGCCTTTCGTATCATAAACAAGTTTGACATCATACTGCTCATGATAATTTGCAGCTGGAATGTCAATTTTCACGCGTGCTGCCTGATCACTGCTTAAACTTTTTGCTTCATATTGAATCACTCTTGTATCTGCTTTTTGATCAGTCTTTGCAACTAGCGTCTCTTCAAATTTACCGCCTGTTCCTACTTGGAACGACGTGATGGCTGAGCTGTTCTTCACTGTGTACGAAACGAAATGGCGGCCATTTTTCACCACCAATGTCGCAGGGCTCACGACGTAATCGTTCATGCGAGAAAGCTCATCTTTATCTGCTTTCTTCATTGAAAAAGGAAGCTTGTACACCCCGTCTTTTAGCTGAGCTGTCTCTTGATTCGCTCCGCCATTCGTTGCTTCTGGTGCTGGTTTATTTGGTGTTGGTGTTTCTGGTGTAGCTGGTGTTTCTTCCTCTATTTGACCGTCCTTCAGTGGAACGATACTTTTTGAATCAAATTGAAAACGAATATCGTACGTTTGATCATAGTGAGCGGCTGCTACCACAATGTGTACTTTTCCGTTAACTGCTTTTTTCAGATCAGACACTTCAAATGAAACCACTCTTGTGTTCTTTGCTTGATCTGTGCTCACGTTTTTCACTTCTTGATAAGAACCGTTTTTCTCTATTTTCAAAGAATCAACAGACGTATGATCCTTCACCGTAAAGGAAACAGTTTGCGTTCCATTTTTAACGGTTAACGATGCTGGATGTGAGAAGTATTGGCTCATCCGAGATGCCTCATCCTCATCGCCCTTCAGCACACTGTAGTTGATACGATACACACCATCTTTTAATTGGTTCTGCGTCGAATCAACTGGTGTTGTGCCGTTTTGATCATCCGGTGTTGTTTCGCTGTCGCCTGGCGTCGTACCATTTTGATCATCTGGTGTTGTTTCACTATCGTCTGGCTTCGTGCCATTTTGATCATCTGGTGTTGTTTCGCTGTCGCCTGGCGTCGTACCGTTTTGATCATCAGGTGTTGTTTCACTATCGTCTGGCTTCGCAGGCGTGACAAGTGTGAGACTGCTCTGATCGAAAGCGAGCTGTACGTCATACGCCTCATCATAAATAAAGCCGCCTAAGTCCCAGTAAATTTTGACCCAGCCATTTAATTTGGCTGATACATCGGCTACATCAAATTTGATGACACGCGTATTTGCTGTCTCATCTTCACTGACCGTTTCAGTAGTAACGAGAGAGCCATTTTGTTCGACCTTGAAATCTGTGATTTCTTTGCTTTGCTTCAGTGTAAGATAGGCAGTCGTCTTGCCATTTTCAATGACGAGCTTAGCTGGCTTTTCTGTATACGTATCCATCATGGATGCTTCAGTGCTGCCATTTTTTAAAATGGTGAATCCGGCCGTATATTCACCATCAGCCAATGATGCCGCCTGAGCCGTTCCTTGAGGCAGCTGAAACGCAGTCAACAAACTAAATAAAACGAGCAGAATAGCTGTCTGTAGATGAAAAAGACGTTTCAAAAGATGACACTTCCTTCCGTTAATGCTTGATGATCCACTTTCTCGCTAAAAACCCGCCTGAACATAAGACAAGCACAAGGAGCCATCCCATCTGGCTTGTATCACCAGTTTGAGGATTTTCTTCTTGTTTTGTTTTGGTGGATGAATCAGTTGTTTTGGTTGTTTCTTTTGATGATTCTTGATGTTTTGCTGCACCTGCTGTTCCTTTTGAACTGTCAGAAGAAAGTGACTTGATGCTGCTTTCATCGAATTTCAGCTGGATGGTATAGTCGTGATCATAATCAGCCGATTTGACTGTGACATGGATTTTTGACTTGATTGGTTTAGACAAGCTCTGTGCTTGGAATTGAACAACCCTTGTATTGGCTTTCTTATTCGTTGATAGAACCGTCGTATCGACATAGCTGCCATTTCCTAGCACTTTAAATTCCGTTACCCAGCTGCTGTTTTTAATGGTCATTTGCACAGTCAGCTTGCCATTTTTCACGATCACTTTTGCCGGCTTCAGCCAGTAATCATTTGCCATCGAAACTGCAGTCCCTTCGGCCTTCATCACAGTGTAATTGACGGAGTATGTACCATCATTTAATGAAGCAGCCTGTGCATTTGAAAAAGGCAGTATAAGTGCCAAAAGCAATGCAGCCATGAAGGCTGGCATCATGATCCATTTTTTCATCAAATGAATTTCCTCCCTTTTTATTGAACAGTTGCTGCATCAAACTTGACGCGAATGTCGTAATTGCCTGTATATCCAATGACCGGTACAGTCACACTCACTTTTGCTGGTACAACATCTGTCAGGCTGTTGACACTGAACTCTACCGTTCTCTTATTGGCAGCTGTGTTTGTACTGATCACCTTCGCATCTTTGTAGACACCTTGATCCAATGTTTTAAAGCTTGTAATCCATGAGCTGTTCGTTAACGTAACTTGCGCTTTGATTTTTCCATCCTTCACAACAAGTTTAGCTGGTTTCTCAAAATACGTATTTGCAGTTGACGTTGAATCACTGTCTGCTTTCCATACCACATATTGTGCTGAATATTGACCATCTGCTAAGCCTGCTGCTGAGGCAGAGCTAACCGGGGCTAGAGCAAACAATAGTACAAAGCTAAAGAATAATAAGGCGTGTGATGCTGAACGAAGTGATTTCATATATATCCTCCTAATTGATATTGATAATTATTCTCAATAGACAATAAAAAAAATAACCTTTATCAGCGTATGAATCACACTCATAAATGATTATGATAATCATTATCAATTGAGTTTAAAAAATAAATCTTTGCTTTCGACAAGTCAAAGATGTCTGTTGCTACATGATGTAGTGATACACGATTTAGGTAATCTGTCCCATCCATGATACCATGGCATAACCTCCCCATTCCATTACAGGGAAAAGAACCCTCTTATCCTTGATATTATATGATGAATGAATTTATTGTCAACATCATTTTTCATACTATTGACTTAGATTTCTGGAAAATCACAAAAAAAAATCGATCAGGGACACTGATCGAAATCGATTAAGAAGGGACATGGTCACCCTTTTCACTATTTTTGCGCTCTAAAGACCAAGCATACATTTCCCGTATGACTGGTTCAATTTTCTTTCCTTGTTCTGTTAGTTCATATTCAATCCGCACGGGAATGTCGGGATATACTTTTTTCTCAACAAGGCCTTCAGCTTCTAAATCTTTCAGCCTTTCTGATAATAACCGTCCGCTAATGTTCATTTCATTTTCAAGCTGACAAAAACGTTTTGGCCCTGTCAAAAGCTGATTGATGATGAGAATCACCCACTTCTTCCCTAAAATCTCCATGGCATCTGTAATTGGGCAGCCATCTACTTGAGCCATACCTTACTCCCTCCTGCTTTTCTCTACTTTTTTTCATTATAACATAATTAATTACTTGAAATAAGTCACTAACTATTATATAGTTTAGTTACTAAAAGTAACAAGGTAACCATTTTTATTAATTTTCAATAAACCATTGAACATACAGATGCATATAACATGAAGGAGATGACCGAGCTTTGAATACAATAGAGCAGGTAAGATTAGGTGTAACAGAATTACATGTGTCCAGCTTTGAGCGTTCTTTGCCTTTTTATACAGACATTTTAGGTTTTACTATATTAGAACAGACGGATTCTACTGTCACGCTTGGCAGCAACGCAAAGGAACCCATCCTTGTACTGAAAGAAGATGTGCAGCTGAAAGAGAAGCCGGATCATGAGCCAGGACTTTATCATTTTGCGGTTTTATTACCTACCAGAAAAAACCTGGGCACATGGCTGGCGCATGTGATCAAAAAAGGCTATCCTTTAATTGGAGCAAGCGATCATTTTTTCAGTGAAGCCATTTATTTAAGTGATCCAGATGGCATCGGCGTCGAGGTTTATGCTGATCGTCCTCAGGACATATGGGTAGGTGAGCATGGAGAGCTGAAAGGTGGCGGAAATGCTCCGCTTGATGGAGATGGTCTCCTGCAAGAAGCTGCTGATTCCACCTGGGAAGGACTCCCGGCTGGTACAGTCATGGGACACTTGCATTTCCATCTCAACCCAGAAGAAGCCGATTCCTTTTATGTGAACACGCTCGGTTTTCATATCCGAATGACTTCCCCAGCAAGCTTATTCATTGCTGCTGGCTTATATCATCACCACCTTGCCTTTAATGCATGGGGACGCGGGAGAAAAGGAGCCATTGATCCACGTTTTTCAGGAATTAGAAGCTATACACTGTTTTTCCCAAAAGAAGAAGATAGAACATCTGTCGTCGAACGTTTGACAAAAGCAGGCGTTCACATCAACACGACAGGAAAAAGTAACGAATTTATTGATCCATTTGGCGTTCTCGTTCGTTTACAGATTGAAGAAACAGACAAAAAAGAAGGTGCAGAATATGGACAAACACACAGAGGTTAAAACAGCCATTTTAAAAGATAAAATCAAACGAGTACAGCAAGAAGACGGATTTATATATATTACTGGACCCATTAAACTGCCTGTGAATTTAGACGGTAGAACGGTCATGTTTAACTGGTATTCATGGTTAAAAGACGATGGGAAAGAACCATTATCAGATGAAGCTTTAATCGAAAGCCTTTCCTCCCGTGAGCTTGCAGATCACCAGCAATCAAGTGTCCTTGTTTACGGAGATTTCGAACATGCTGATGAAGCGCTGATCCGCATGCATTCCATTTGCCATACTGGCGATATTTTCGGAAGCAAACGCTGCGATTGCGGGTTCCAATTGAAACAGTCTATGCGGATGATTGAGGACAATGGAGCAGGCGCACTGTTTTATTTAGCCAACCATGAAGGACGCGGGATCGGTCTTTTCAGTAAAGCCATGGCCTACATCTTGCAAGAAAATGGCTACGATACAGTAGAAGCGAACGAAGCACTAGGCTTTGAAGATGATACACGTCAATATGAAGAAGCAATTGCTGTTCTTCAAACATTGCGCACAAAGCCAGTCAGACTTATCACCAATAATCCGAAAAAGACGGATGCCATCAGCCATGCAGGTCTTTCTCTTTCTGGACGGATTCCACTTTGGGGTGATGTCTCTGAGTTTAATGAAAAATACTTGCAGACAAAAATTAACCGCTCAGGCCATATAAAGGCGGATCAAGAGGTGCGTACGATTGCCACATCATGAGCGATATATGAAACTAGCCCTTGAAAATGCCGAAGCAATGAAAGGTCAGACATCTCCCAATCCGCTCGTCGGGGCTGTGATTGTGCGAGAAAATGAAATTGTTGGGGTCGGGGCGCATATGAAGGCCGGCGAACCTCATGCAGAAATCCATGCGCTCAAAATGGCTGGAGATAAAGCAAAAGGTGCCACGATCTATGTGACACTAGAGCCTTGTTCCCACCATGGCCGCACTGGCCCATGCGCTGAAGCACTTGTGAAAGCTGGCGTAGAAAAAGTCGTCGTTGCTGCACTGGATCCGAATCCGCTTGTTGCCGGGCGCGGGATTGCCATTTTACAAGATGCAGGCATTCAAGTCATCACAGGCGTCATGGAGCAGGAATCCATTCTCATGAATGAAGTGTTCAACCACTTTATTACGGAAAAAACGCCGTTCGTGACACTCAAAGCAGGCATTACGTTAGACGGAAAAATTGCATCTGCTACGTCTGACAGCAAGTGGATTACATCAGAGACGTCCCGTTATGATGCGCATCACATTCGCAGTATCAACGATGCGATTTTGGTCGGGGCCCAAACCGTCATTCACGACGATCCTTCATTAACGGCACGCATTCCAAACGGTCATCATCCGATTCGTATTGTCTTAGACTCTAAGCTGTCTATACCGCTGACTGCAAAGGTGGTCACAGATCAGATGGCACCAACATGGATCTTTACAACAAAACAAGCCGATGAGGAAAAACGAGCCGCTTTAGAAGCAGCTGGCGTCAGCGTCATCATGACGGATAGCGATATCCGGGTGCCCTTACAAGAAGTACTTCAAGTGCTCGGAGAAAGAAATGTCTCCTCCCTTATGATTGAAGGCGGCGGACAAATCAATGCCTCATTTTTGGAGCAGCAGCTTGTCGATAAACTCGTCATCTACATGGCACCCAAGCTCATTGGCGGACGACTCTCTCCTTCCTTTTTCGGAGGCGAAGGCATACGCCTCATGAGTGATGCAATTGAACTGGATCAGCTCTCTCTTGAACCACTCGGAAAAGATATAAAAATAACGGGTTATCCTGTTTATCAATAAACAACAAAGCTTGTAGATTGAGTCTGCAAGCTTTTTTCTCATCATTGAATTTGAGGTGATTAAATTGAACATCAAAGGAATAAACCATTTATTATTTTCTGTTTCTGATTTAGAGACATCTATTGATTTTTACACAAAGGTCTTTAATGCCAAATTGTTAACAAAGGGCAGAACGACAGCTTACTTTGATTTGAACGGCCTGTGGCTTGCCCTCAATGTAGAAAAAGACATTCCTCGTCAAGACATCCATCACTCTTACACACACATCGCTTTTTCTATTGATGAGGAGGATGTAGATCCAATGTATAACAAACTAAAAGATTTGAACGTCAACATCTTACCAAGCCGGCCAAGAGACGAAAGAGATCAGAAGTCGATTTATTTCACAGACCCTGATGGACATAAATTTGAATTTCATACAGGAACCTTGAAAGATCGATTGGATTATTACAAACTAGAGAAAACACATATGGAGTTTTATGAATGAAACGCAAAGAAAAACAGAGAGGAAACAACAAGGTGCTATTCGTCATTAAATAGGAAAGATGGTAAAATATACATAGAAACGTGTTGCAAACGATAGTCCTCCCCCCTTCCATACTAAAGGTATTTTTATGCCTAGAAAGGAGGGGTCAGTTTGAGAACAAAACTTGTGCGTTCACGCGTTGAGAGACGCAAAAACAAAAAGAAAAAAGCTTGTACCTGTAAGTACAAGCTTTGGTTCCTTATCTTAAATTCAATCCGAACTCTAGTCCAGTTCATCATATGGATTTTAGATAAGAGAACGTTCTGAATGAACCCTTAAGATGATAATGAAAAATAAAGCGGCACCTTCATTACCCCTAGTCAAGGTAATGCTGGTTCTATCTCGTTTCTGTTTTTTGGAGGGCTGCTTTATTTTTTCATATTATTTCAGTGTATTCCTCACATTTTAAATTTATACATAGAAAAAGCACACGGTAGTCAGCCGAGTGCCCAAATTAAATTTCTTTTCAGTTGTATGGTGAACGTTCAAGAAATTCACCTTGAAGCTCTCGTGCTTCAGTTTGAAAACTAGTTCAACTTAGTCCGAGTTGAACAAAAAACTTGTGCAACAATATGTTACCATAAGTAACAATTTGTTACCATAGTTAAGCTTATTTTTTAATCTTACTTATTCATTTCAAATGCAGAATTTTCATTATTTCAAATAAATTATACAGCTTTTTGTTATGCAATGAATCAAATATACTGAACAACACTCAAAATAACTTTCAAGTATAATAACCTGTACTTTTCTTCTAAGCCCTCCTACTTTCTATTGGCAATTGTAAGACCTTATTAAGTTAAATAAAAAAGAATCAGTATATAAAAAACTGATTCTTTCTGCATACATTTATCTCAAACAAATCGTATTTAATCCACGAAACGTGTCGTAAAATGTTTCATGTGAAACATCTGTGATCTAATATTGATCAATTTCCCTCTATCAGCCTGCCAAAGCTTTCGGGTGAAAGTCCCGGTGAAATGCGCAGGCGGTGTAAGGACATCATGCCTTGTTCCTTTTTCGCATGTCCTGGTTCAGTGGTCACAGCCATTTCATATCCTGCTTCCTTCGCCAGCTTCAGCGTGTCTTCGTTATAGCGACCGACCGGATAGCTGACCATGATCGTTTGTTGAGAAAACCGCTGGTCAAAGAATACCTTCGATCCTTTTAATTCTTTTTCCTGCTGCTTCTGTGATAAACGATTGAGTTCTAAATGATGAATGGTGTGACTCTCTATTGAAATACCATGCGCCATCATATCATCCATTTGAGCATCGGTTAAATGATGCGGACGACCAATGGACTGCTCGATCATAAAAATCGTGGCTTTCATTCCATATTCCTTTAAAACCGGAAATGCCTTTGTATAGTTATCCGTATAACCATCGTCAAATGTGATAAGAACATACTTTTCACTTGGTGTCGAATTGGTCGCGAGAACTTGATATGCCTCTTTCGGCGACAGCGTGACATAGCCGTTGTCTTTCAGCCATTTCATATGAGCCGCAAATTCGCTTTTTGGCACACGTAACGAATTACCGTTGGAAATACTGTGATACATCAAGATTGGAAGCGCAACGGGTTCCTTTTGCTGAATCCAGTTTTGTTTGTCTATCTCTGTCGCTTCAATTTGCTGCGTTTCTGTTGTTTCTTTCGTTTGTACTTGACCCTTTACCTCTTTGATGGCTTGCTGGTTTCCTTCTGTTTGCTGTTTCGTACCCATACAGCCCGAAATGAGCAGCATGACTAGACCAACTGCAAGCCACATACATGTTTTTTTCATTCACCAATCCTGCTTTCTCTTTATCTACCGAATGATTATAACAGAAATTGGTTAATAGCTGAAATCATCTATTTTGAGAAGGTGTTCATCTTCGACAGTCAATGTATACCCTGCTCCACGTTTCATATGAAGTGTTGCCCCATGTGCTTCTAATATTGATTTAAGCGCTTTCATATCTGTTTGAACTGTTCGTGATGTGACGCCTATCAGGCGGGCAATGTCTTCACCTGTCAGCTCCTGCTCTGCCTGCATTAACCGCCTCAACAGCTCCTCCTGACGTAGAGATAACATAGACTCCCCTCCCTTGTTCAATTTCTTTTGCCTATCATCATAAACGAAAATAGAACTCTTTGCCCAATTTTTCTTTCCGGCTGGAAACTTTGTTATGGCTCAAACGTATGAATATGAAACAAGAGGAGGGATACATCATGTTTGTTATCATGATCATACTAGCTTCTTTAGGCGCCATTGCCGCCCACATGTTTACACCAAAAGATAAGCGTTCATCTTCTAGGCATTCTGCACATCACAGTTCAACAACCAGTAACTATACTGATTCGTATACACATCACGCTTCTGATGCCTCCTGCGGTGGTGATTCAGGTGGTAGCGGCGGATGTGACTAAACCTCAAAAAAACAGCCGCTGTTCAGCCGGCTGTTTCGTTTATTTTATTAAAGAGCTTTCCAGCCCCGTTCGATTAAATGTTTGACATCCTTTGCAAAATCCTCGCCTTTTTCCATCACATCTTGGGCTCTTCCTGCAAAATTACTAGCAACAGCGAGTTCCATCTTTTTCAACTCAAAGTGCATAATTTTTTGGTCTATCTCTGTTATATAGGTTTCATACTCATTGTTCACGATATCGTGCATCACGTGATAGGCTTCTTTCCGATGACGGTGAAAGTCCGTTCCTCTCTCACCTTTCCATGACGAATCTAGAGCAGGCTTCTTGATTTCCTTTATGTCAGACTGCGCAAGATCTTGTTCTGTTCGAATATTACTTTTGGCTGTCTTTAACCGAGAGATCATTTCGTCAAATTCTGCACGTTTGTTTTCAATCCCCATATGCAGATGGTGCAGCATCTCGGATAAACTCATGTCATCCACCTCTATCAGACCTCATAAGAAAGCACGGCGTCAGAGTTTTTGAAACCAAGCAGATCATCTGGTTTTTCCAGTCCTGACATTTCTATCGTTCGCTTTCATTAAGTATAGTATAAGGTGAAAAGCCTTAGGCTTAAATAGGGAAAAGGTGTCCTTTTAACACGTCATTAGGGAAAAAACGGAATAAAACAATGCTATAAATACTGAATTATTTATGAGTCTTTTTTGCTATATTTCACATTGTACTCAGATACGCTATCAATAGAACGATTGGGGCTTATGATTTTGCCGCAATCGCTTCATCCTGTTCTTTTAGCGTCTTCACATTTGAGCGTGTGTCCTGAACGTTTTTGATCAAGGCTTCTTTAAAACTTGAGACCATTTCTCCCACCTCAGCTTCACGTGCCGTCCACTTGGTCACAAATTCAAGGCTGTTTTCACCAGCTTTATCCGCTGCTTTTTTCATTGTTAAAGCTTCAATTGCTTGGGAGACTTCATCTAGTTTATCCATAACTGTTTGGTAGTTTAACTTAATTTGTCCCATTGTGATATCCTCCAGATTTGGTCAGCATGAAGCTCGCTTACAAGCTGCTCCATGCTTTTGAGATCAAGCGTTTCGCGTCTTCTACTGCGTCTTCTCCTTTTTCAGCCAGACGTGCGGCATCTCCAGCTAAAGAGCTGGCAAAGGATAAGGCAGCCTGCTCTGCTTCTAGTGTACTGATTTTGAATTCGATTCGGCTCACGTAGCGTGGGTATTTATCGCTTACGATCGTTTGCAGCGCATCATGCGCTTCATTTCGCTCTGATTTGAAATCTTGGCTCCGCTCACCTTTCCAAGAGGCCCCAAGCTTTGGCTGCTTGATTTGTTTTAGGTCTGTTTCTGCCGCATCTTGTTCACGTTCAACCTTACTTTTTGCCTTTTTGAGTCGAGCAATTTTCTCTTCGATCTCTGCCTTTTTATTTGAAATGCCACCATTAAGGGCAGACAGCATATCCGATAAGCTCATATGGGTTCCTCCTCCTGTCAAAAATAAAAACGCTGCTTAGAGTCCCTCTAAACGAGCGTAATGATGAATCGCACTTTTTCCAATATTGTTATTATAAGGTTCAAAGACTCATGTTTGAATAGGGATTTGTGCCCTTTTTATGGTATAAATATGCTTTCAATCGCCTTCATACCACACCTTAAGACCTCTTTTATAGGGGGTCAAAATACATATCCTTTCTTCTGAAAACACACATAGTCTTACGGTCCTAGGACAAACAAAAGCCACCCAGGGAGGGTGGCTTTTGTAAACGGCTTATGAAGCCGATTCTTCTGAATCTTGTTGATTTTTGACGTACCAAATGAATTTCCCTGTATATCCGTAGATAATAGCAAGACCAATGGCAACAAAGCTCAACCACATAAATGGTAAATAAGAGAATGTCGAGACGCCTAGAATCCCTGCCATGTAAATTCCGTTATCTGACCACGGAACCATACCAGACGTCATTGTTCCACCGACTTCAGCATTTCTAGATAGAACGCGTCTGTCTATTTTCAATTTATCATAGCTTTTTTCCATAATTTTCGGTGTAAGAATTAATGAAACGTACATCGCACAGCCGAAGATATTTGCGAAGAATGCAACAACAAGTGTAGATAGGGTTACATTTCCTGCATTATATAATTTCTTCTCGAAAGTAGCGACAATTACTTTTAAGATGCCAAGATATTCAAGTACGCCACCAAAACCAAGTCCGAGAATAATGACCACTAGAGATCCAAGCATATTCACAATACCGCCACGATTTAACAGCGTATTTAAGAAATCTACATCTGAATTAATAGAGAAGCCATTGTATGCTGAACCAATCGCATCTGCTGGATTCATTCCTTGGAAAGCCATCGCCCAAATGGCTCCTAAAAGTGCACCAATCGCAATAACTGGCATTGAAGGTTTCTTAAATACGAGCAGTAATACAACCACTACTGCTGGGATGACCATCCAAATGTTGATTGTGAATGTATCATGAAGGGCATTTTTCAAAAATTCTACTTTACCTTGATCAATGTTGCGTCCGCCATACATAAAACCTGTAACCGTAAACATAATCGCTGTAATCACAAAGGCTGGTATGGATAAAACCATCATTGCTCGAACATGCGCCAGCACGTCCACTTTTGAAAGAGAGGAAGCGAGCACTGTACTATCTGATAATGGGGATAATTTATCTCCAAAATAAGCACCAGATAAGACGGCCCCTGCTACAATCGGAAGTGGAATTCCAAGACCTTCACCAATTGCGATCATCGCAATCCCTGCCGTTCCAACTGTACCCCAAGAGGTTCCTGTTGCAATGGACATGATTGCACAGATGACCAGTGTAGCTAATAAGAAAATATTAGGATGAATGAATTCTAGACCATAGTAGATGAGCGTAGGAACAACTCCACCTGCAATCCATGTTCCAACAAGTGCACCTACTGCAATTAAGATCAAAATGGCTTCTAACCCATTCGATATCCCTTTTGTGATCGCATTTTGGAGATCCTTATAGGAATGCCCCAATCGAATACCTAATGCGATAACCATAAACCATGAGATGAACAATGCTAGCTGAATATCTAGTTTGAAGTAAAGAGTGAATGATAAAACAATTGCTAAAAATAAGCCAAGTACAGACACGACTTCTAAAATAGACGGTAGACGTGGTGTTTTCATTTTGTTTCCTCCCTTTGTGCGTGCGTTAAGCGTTTTCAAAATATTGTGAAAAAAGTGTGTCAATTCGAAAGAAAGTGAATTGCCTGTTTTTCTCTATTTCACAGGCAATTCCACATATTAATAAAATAAAATTTTTGATATTATTATCGCTCTAGGAGCTCTGCACCCGCAATGCCAGGCTTTGTCATCTCGTAAGGATTCAAAATAATATCAAGTTCTTCTTCTGTTAACACATCATTTTGCAGGCAAAGATCTCTGATCGATTGTCCTGTTAAAATGGCTTCCCTTGCGATTCTAGCCGCGGCTTCATAGCCTAAGTGAGGGTTTACCGCAGTAATGACACCTGCACTTTTTTCGACATATTCTTTCAAACGTTTTTCATTTGCTTCGATGTCCGCTAAACAATGATCTGTGAATGAGCGGAATCCGTTATTCATTATACTAATAGATTGAAGCAAGTTAAAGACCAGAACAGGCTCCATCACATTTAACTCCAGCTGGCCTGCTTCAGAAGCAAGGCAGATGGTGTGGTCGTTCCCAATGACCTGGAATGCGATTTGGTTAATGAGCTCTGCCATGACTGGATTGACTTTCCCAGGCATAATGGATGATCCCGGCTGACGAGCTGGTAATACAATCTCAGCAAGACCTGCACGTGGGCCAGATGCCATTAAACGAAGGTCATTCGCAATTTTAGACATGTTCATCATGCATACTTTTAAGGCAGCAGATACTTCTGTGTATGCATCTGTATTTTGCGTCGCATCTACGAGGTGCTCTGCGCCTACTAATGGCAGTCCAGAAATATCAGCAAGCTTCTTCACTACGATTTCGATGTAGCGAGGATCTGCATTGAGGCCTGTCCCAACAGCTGTCGCACCCATATTTACTTCATATAAATGCTGTTTTGATTGGTTGATTCGTTTAATATCACGGCTGAGCACACGGCTGTATGCTTCAAACTCTTGTCCTAAACGGATCGGAACAGCATCTTGTAAATGAGTACGCCCCATTTTGATCACATGATCGAATTCTTTTGCTTTCTTTTGAAATACGTCCTGCATGGCCTGCATCGTCTCAAGCAAAATGTCTAACTGCTTGAGCACAGCAATATGAATCGCCGTTGGGAACGAATCATTTGTCGATTGCGACATGTTCACATGTGTGTTTGGACTTAAATGAATGTATTCACCTTTTTGATGTCCCATGATCTCGAGGGCTCTGTTTCCAATGACTTCATTGGCATTCATATTCATAGACGTTCCTGCGCCGCCTTGAATCGGGTCTACGATGAAATATTCATGGAGTTTGCCTTCAATCACTTCATCTGAAGCTTGAACGATGGCATTTCCAATTCCTTCATATAGACGTCCAACTTCCATGTTGGCTTGAGCTGCTGCTTTTTTGACGATGGCAAATGCCCGAATGAGTTCTTCATGCATGCGATATCCTGTAATCGGGAAATTTTCTTTTGCACGAAGTGTTTGAACACCATAATACACGTCTGCCGGAATTTCTTTTTCACCTAGAAAATCCTTCTCGTAACGATAAGTTGCTTGAACCATCTCGTATGACCTGCTTTCTATAGAATAGTTAAATCACTAAATCTTCTGCGATTGGCGTTTCCATAATCTTTTTCACTTCTCGTGGATCTGTTGTTTTACCTAATGCCCACATCAACTTCGGCACGATGGCTTCTGTGTTCATGTTTCTTGAACGAGCAACCAGTTCTTGATTGATTTTACGTCCTACTTCATACACACTCATGTCTTCTCCTTCTTCGAGACACTGAGTGGTGATCACAACAGAAATGCCTTCTTCCAGCAATTCGTTGATTTTTTCTAAAAGGTTTCTTCCTTCAAAAGGAATTCCGCCGCTGCCGTAGCTTTCAATAACGACTCCTTTGTACAAACCTTTGATTGAATCTAAAAACTCAGGCTTCAGTCCTGGATGCAGTTTTAATAAACAAACGTCTGTGTTCAAGGATGCATCTAATTTAAGCGGTTTCATTGATGATCTTTTTACTTTGCTATTGTATTCAATTTGATGATTTTCAATCGATGCAATATATGGGTAGTTAATACTTTCAAATGCATCGTAGCTTTTCGTTCTTAGTTTGATTGCGCGAGTTCCTTGAATGACTCTGCCATCAAACACGACGTATACGCCGCCAACACCGTCACATGCAAAACGAATCGCATCTGTAATGTTTTTCTTCGCATCTGTTTTCTTAAATGTAATCGGGATTTGTGACCCTGTAATGACAATTGGCTTATCAGGATTTTGTAGCATATACGATAGTGCTGCTGATGTATAGGCCATTGTGTCCGTACCATGCGTGACGACAAATCCGTCATATTGATCATAATTTTCATAAATGGCTGTTGCGATATCAACCCAGTATTCAGGCTGCATATTGGTACTATCTATACTCATTAGGGACTTTGTGTCCATTGTGTAGTCTGCATTAATTTCGTTTAAATAGCTTAAAAGGTCCTCAGCTTTAACACCTGGAGCTAAACCATTTTCACTCTCTACAGATGCAATCGTCCCACCAGTGGTTAAAAGCAATAATTTCTTCAACAGGTCCACCTCTTTCAGTAAAATTACTTCGTTTGTCACACATATTATAAGCCAGCTTGTGCTATTCTATAATATACGCTTTACGCGTACCTTCATTGCCATTATAGTCACATAACGCGAATTAATCAAGAAATTATTACGCATAACGCGTACACTCTTTGTCAAAATATGATATACTGTTGTTGTATATAAAGGAGCGTTCATGTATGATACTCGATCGTTTAACCACCCTTAGAAAAAAGAAAAAATGGTCTCTCCAGCATACGGCAGATCGCCTAGGTATCGCCAAAAGCACCTATGCCGGTTACGAATCTGGGTACCGACGACCTTCGCTTGAAGCAGTGAAACTGCTGGCTGATTTGTATGATACGTCCATTGATTTTTTACTTGGTAGAACGGACGAGCCAGAGATACAACGCAAAATCTCTGATATCAAAGTTGAACTGACGGAAGCAAAAGAAGGAACCATCCATGTAGACGGCGTTCCACTAACAGATGAAGAAATTAAACAGCTTGTTGCCTTTATTCGGGCGAAAAACACTCTGAAAGTATAAACAACACAAAAAAAGAGAGGTCCCAGTCAATATGGGTACCTCTCTTTTTCTGCTTACGACAGCTCACTCAATTCCTCTAACCGCCGCTTTGCTTCTTCTTTATTAAAGGAACTATAATAGCGATAATTCTCATCATCTAAGATGCGGTAATGCTGGCTTAGCACATTTTGCTGGAGACGAAACGCACCTTTTTCCACAGACGTCCGCCACCAAACCTTTCCACCAATCGTACGTTCAACAGATAAATGCAATTCATCATGGGCGACGACTTCCAAAATCTCAAGCGGATCATCCCCAAGTGTCCCTTTTAAAATGTCACTATCCCTGAATAATGCACATACGGCCGCAGATTGCGTCCAGTTGAGGCGAAGACGATTCTTTTCTACCTGCTGCAAATGCCGCTTGGATAGACCAAGCACCTCAGCCATGCGATCCTGCGTATAGTCTTTTTCTTTTCGAATTCGTGCCATTTGTTCTGTGACGAGGTCGATTACCATTTCTTTGTCCATCTCTCATCACCTCTTGAGTGTTCAGTCTTTACTGACATCATACACGATCTCTTAAAAAAAGTGACGTCTCACCTCATGGAATGATGACGAAAACATCTATTGATTCTGTTCACCATGACCATGCTGCTGTTTCCAATCCTCTTGGGCGGCCTCATGTAAATATGGATAAATGTCTTGTTTCACCGTTTGCTCAAATACTTCTTCATCTAAAATACTGTACGCCGGAATCTTGATCAACTTCCCATCCATTTTCCGAATGAGCACATCCATGAACAGAAATCCCCTAATACTGTAACGATGCCTGCGCATATCAATAGATTGAATGTCTTGAAAAGAGATTGTTTGTTGGCGGTATAAAACAGCCCCATTCTCCCCACGCTGAATGCGGAAAATCACATTTCCCCTCTTCGTAAAAGCTGGCAGAACCATCAAAAAAGAGATCCATCCATAGACAATACCTAATAATCCGCCTAAAAATAAAAACAACGTATAATTCGATTCAAATGTAAGAGCTTCTGAAAACAACCAAATACCAATGATGCCAAAACCGCCCGTTGCTAAGAATGCCCATACTCTTAGAAAGGGTCTGCTCCTCACTTCTATTACTTCACTTGAATTCAAGCGTCATTCTCCTTTTCTCCATTAGAATATAGAACGTAATCCGTCCCTATGAGCCGTCTCTATCCGAAATTCATTTTCCTTCATGCCCGACACTAGCCAAGAATGTCTCTGCCCCGGAATAACAAATATCATAGACTCTACATCCGGCGTATTATTTTTATCATAAGTGACCTTCATCAGAGAATCCATTTTTCCTTTTCTGACCCTTACATCAGAAGCAAATTCCCGCACAAGCTCTTGGTTCTCTGCTTTATTTAGAAAAGAAGGCCACTCTTCATTCGTTTGACTGGCTTGTTCTAACAGCAGTTCAAATTCTTCTGCCTGCAAGTTAATGACTGGTGTAAGGCGTTCACTCATCTGTATGTTCAAAAAGGTTGTCACTTGCTCCACAGTCTGCTGATCGTCTTTTAGTTTGTGAATCTGATGCACTTGTTGATCATAAAGCGTATGATGCGCATACACACCTGCCTGAGTCGTATGAAAGGACGTACTGACCTCTTCATCTAATGCACCAAACCTTGAAGCTTTCACGGTATGTGATGCATCGTTCATGGCTTGAATGAAATGCCGGTATTTTTCTTTATAACGGTATTGTCTATTTCGAAATTCCAGCACGTCTTTTGCCAGCAAAGAGCGACATGCAATTTCAAATAAAAACCCAAGACGTTCATCCTCTACATCTGGATAATAGGCTTCCTTTAAAGACATTCCTTGTTCAAAATAGCCTTCACTGTAAAAACTAAAGATGAGTTCCTCGATACTTAGACTTAGCTGATCCAACTTGATCTCTCCTTATCCAAAAGAAAATGCGCCCTTCAAGAAATCACCTGCACCTTTCAACAGCGAATCTGCGGTTTCTTTTGTTTTTTCTATTCCTTTATGTATCACCTGATTTGCTTGATCAATGGTGTCATTGACTGCTTTAACACCTTGACCTGCCAGTTCAAATGCTTTTTTTCCTTTATCGACAACCGCATGAATTGGGTCTTTTAATTTCACTGCGACCTGTTCTGCAAAACCAGAAGTAAGCTTGGCAACTTTTTCACCAATAAAGCCACCTACGGCTGATCCTATCGCACCGCCGACAACTGTTCCAATTGGTCCAGCAAAACTTCCAAGAGCGCCGCCCACAACGGCACCTGCAACAGATCCGCCTGCAATAAAGACCGTATTATTCACTGCATTTCCAACAGCCTTTGCATTTTCACGCTTGAGCACTTCTGGCTGATCCCCAAATTCCGCATAGTTCTCCGCAATTTTCAGACCGCAGCCAACCGTTTCTGTTGCACCCGTGACGACCGTTGCAATGATGGCATTTCCTTTCGCAAACCTTGCACCATTTTTCAGAACAGACTTGATGCCAGCCGTGTCCTTCCAATTGATACTTCCTTTTGTGAAATCACGTACACTGTTCGTAAACGCCACTGTATCGCTAGGATAAAATTTTGTAAATTTCTTATGGACCAGGTCAGCCATCGACCAATTCGATCGTTTTAATAATTCTTTTTTACTCAGCCAAATCCTTGCCAACCGGTCAAATCTCGTACCTTCTACCCGTCCGGTTACATCAAGAAGGAGCTTTGAATGCTGCGCAGCATAGCGGCCATTTTCTTTCATAAAGGTCGTCATCCCAAGCCCATAGTATTTTGCCTGCATCATCACAATACCAGCTAGGCTCGTGAGTGTACCATATTGATCATACAGACTGTACATTTTCCTTAAAATATCATCAGCTTCGACCATTTTATCCGTTGCATGACGAATGGCAATGTCGTCACTGCTTAATTTGCTCATTAAGGCTTGTCCAGAACCCCATGCATCTCCTACTCCAGAAAAACAGCTTCGATAACGAGGATCACAGCCTAGGATGAGACCATCCAGTTCACTATGTAAATCGTGGTGCTTTGTTTCGATGGCCGAAAGCTCTCCTACAACATCATTCGCCAGCCCTGTCAGCTGATCTGGATCTACTACAATGTCACGCGCCATCACATCATCTCCCTTCTCGATTTCTTTCTCTCCGTTCTTCTCGCCTTTTTCGCTCAAGCTCTTCCATTCTGGCGATTTCAGCTTTACGTTCCTCGATTTTGACAGCAGCATCCCGCAGTTCCTGACTTGTTTCAAGCAAGTCCTTTTCAAATTGATCATAGCGTGCCGCTGTTTCCTCAAAGCTTTGATCAAATTTATCTCTTGCTTCTCCTTGCCAGCCTGATCCAACTGCCTTCAGCCGATTCTCAAGCAGCTGCTTCGACTGCCGAATGCCATCAGCGGCTTCCTGGAACTTTTGAGCGAGTGCAAGTGTTTGACTAGAATCCAACTTTCGCACCCCTTTCTCCCAAATTAACGTACAAATGGATGATTTTATATGTCCTCATTATAAATAAAAAGACACCCAAAAAAATCACCCTAAAGAACCATTCAGCACATTGCAAAATAAAAGTAGGTCTTTTTCCTCTCTAATTGTCAGAGAAAGCCTTTCTTGTTATGAAGCGCATTCAAGACATGATAAAATGAACATATTCTACAAAAGGAGTGACGTATTGATGAAAGAGGAAATGATCCAGCGATTCACAAGTTATGTAAAAGTGGATACACAGTCTGATGCAGACATGGAGAGCTGCCCATCCACTGAAGGACAGCTGAACCTAGCAAGGCAGCTCGTTGAAGAGATGAAATCCATCGGCATTCAAGAAGTGACAATGGATGAAAACGGTTATGTCATGGGCACGATCCCATCTAACACAGACAAAGAAGTGCCGACCATTGGCTTCCTGGCTCATATCGACACAGCCACTGACTTCACTGGCAAGAACGTGAAACCGCAGATTCATGAGAACTATCAAGGCGGGGACATCACGTTAAACGAAGATCTACATATCGTATTATCTCCAGCACAGTTTCCAAATTTACAAAAATACCAAGGACATACGCTCATCACGACTGATGGCACGACCCTGCTTGGTGCAGATAACAAAGCAGGTATCGCAGAAATTATGACCGCCATGCATTACCTGATTGAGCATCCAGAAATCAAGCATGGAAAAATTCGTGTCGCCTTCACACCAGATGAAGAGATCGGCAGAGGACCGCACAAATTCGATGTTGATGCCTTTGGCGCTTCTTATGCTTATACGATTGACGGCGGCCCGCTTGGAGAGCTGCAATATGAAAGCTTCAACGCCGCAGGTGCAAAAGTATCAATTAAAGGAAACAACGTTCATCCAGGGACAGCAAAAGACAAAATGGTCAGTGCTGCAAAGATCGGCATGCTCTTTCACAACAAATTTCCTTCAGATGAATCTCCAGAATACACAGAAGGATACGAAGGCTTTTTCCACCTCACGAGGTTTGTAGGAGAAGTAGAAGAAGCAGAGCTGCAATATATTATTCGTGATTTTGATAAAGAGAAATTCAACAAGCGCAAAGCACTGTTTGAAAAAATCGCAAATGACTTAAAAGCGGTATATGGCGAAAACAGCATCACCCTTAGCATTCAGGATCAATATTACAATATGAGAGAAAAAATTGAGCCAGTCAAACATATCGTAGACATCGCTCATGAAGCCATGGAAAACCGCTCAGTGACACCTATCATTGAACCAATCCGCGGCGGTACAGATGGCTCACAGCTTTCATATAAAGGACTTCCAACGCCAAACATCTTTACTGGTGGCGAAAACTTCCACGGAAAATATGAATTCATCTCTGTAGAGAACATGCTGAAAGCAGCAGAAGTGATCGTGGAAATTGCACGTTTATTTGAAGAAAAAGCATAAACATGTTTACAACCGTTCCTGTTCGGGAACGGTTTTTTAATAAAAGTTTACAATTTTCTGAAACTTTCATGACACTTAATCGTACTAATAGAGACAACCCCAGAAAAATTCTTCTTGACGAGTGAAATAACTGGAAATATAATAGTTAAAAACAACCAGTATTTTAGACCTAAAAAACAGTCTGAATAAACCTTTAGAACTAAACACGATTTGCTAACTATTTTCAGTTATAAACATCACTCACCCTGTCTACACTTAAAGAATAGGATGAATTGGAGGAATGTCATATGATGATTTTATTGATTATCGCTTCACTTTGCTGCTACTTACTATTCTCTTTCAAAAAAGATAACCGCACCCAAAAACGAAAAAGCGCAGAGCTTTCGGAGTTTGAAATCTTTCGTATGCGCCGCCACTACAACGGCAAACGCCGTCACCCACTAAACGATGCACCCAAACAAGTATAAATGTAAAAGAAGAGCCTCATCACTAGGGGCTCTTTTTATGTATAAAAAAACGACCAAATTCATGGCCGTTTCTCTTGTTTATTTATACACCTTCGCAGGTACTTGAATCATAGGAATTCCTACATAGTACGGTGAAATTTCATATGGCTGGAAGACAACAGCGATTCCCTTTTTCGTGAAGTAGTACTGCGTGTCGTAGCCGATTTGAATATCGCTTTTTTTCAGATTCGCATAGAATTTACTTTTATGCTTCTTTGTGTAGTTATAGATATAATCTCTTACTTTTGTACGCTTTTTCTTTGTTTTTACCACATCTGTAAAGTACAATTGCTTTGTTTTTTTCTTTGTTAACACATAGTTCATGCTCGTAACCATCGTATCCCCGTGCATGCTACCGTCATTCATGTAATCATAGTTTAGGATACTTAGTTTCTTCCCATTATTAAATTTCGTTTTAAACGATCTCTCGTATGTGATCTTCCCAATGCCTTCTTTTTTCGCTTCGTCCTTTAAGAACAAATACGTAGAGTAGGAAAATGCGATATCTTCTTTTAAATCATGGTTGATGGTTTTCATATGCGCTTTACTAAGGTTTTTCACCTGTGCATATTTAAACGTTTTTTTCTTTTTATAATAGTGTGTACTTACTTTTGCTTTTTTCACTTGTTTGGCATCCGCAGATCCAACCGGAGCAAACAACGAAACAATCAGCGAAAAAATGAGCAGGCTGATCGTTAGGCCTTTTTTCATTGTCATAGTAAAAACCCCCATTTTTGTCTATTACCAATTGAGTATACCATGACAAAAGAACCAAAAGAAGTGTTTTCTTCCATATTATTCTTTATTTTCGTATGAGGTTTGTTTACCGTTTTCATAAGTTCCTGTATGCTTAAGATAGAATGTTAGATGAAGTGTGGTGTTTATCATAGAAGAGAATATTTTCAGTCATATCCGGACAACATTTCATAGTTTGTCCCCTACCCAGAAAAAGATTGCCAATTACATTTTACAAAACCCTCAGAAAGTTGTGCTTCATTCGATTAGTGCACTCGCTGCTGAATGCAACACAAGTGAAACGACGATCTTTCGTTTTCTGCGAAAAATTGGCTATGAGTCCTATCAAGTGTTTCGTGTCCATGTCGCGCAGGATATTGCGACCAATACGCCTCAATCCATATACGGTGAGATCGAAGCATCTGATAGTGTCGCAGATATTAAACATAAGGTCATAGAATTAACAACCAACTCTATTCAGGATATGAAACATATTTTAGAAGACCAAGCTGTGACACAATTTATTGAGCAAATGAAACAGGCTCATAAAACCGTCTTCTTTGGAGCAGGTGCCTCCAGTTTTATTGCCGGAGATGCCTATCATAAGTTTCTCCAACTTGGCTTTGAAGTGAGTCTATGTAGTGATCCTCATATGATGAATATGATTGCAACACATGCAACGGAACATGATTTTATCGTCGCGATCTCACATTCAGGGGAAAGTAGAGAAATCCTTGATGCCGTGCAATTTGCAAAGGAAAAAGGTGCAACGGTTGCCTCGATTACGAGCTATCCGAAATCAGAGCTCGCCAAGAAATCCGACTTTCATCTGCTCAGTTCATCGAGAGAAACAACCTATCGTTCTGACTCAATGATTTCTCGTATTAATCAGCTTGTGATTATTGATGTTTTGTACGTCGCAGCTGTTTTAGAATTAGGATCAAATGCAATCGACAACGTCAAACGTTCTCGATTAGCTGTAGCTAAAAATAAAACATAATCGACCATAGACCGGAGCTGTTTCCGGTCTTTTTTTTGTGACTTTTCTCATATTTTCCGTTGACACATTCCTATTTCGTCATGTACATTAAATGAACAATAGTTTATTTCCTACTATTAAATTAAATAGATAGTATATATACTAACAAAAAGAAAAGAAAGCGCTTTTTGTAAGGGGTTTCTAAATAGGAGGCGGACAAAATGGCAAAGCAAATTGGATTCATTGGATTAGGCATTATGGGGAAACCTATGGCACTCAATCTATTAAAAGCAGGTCATACTGTGACTGTTTTCGATATTCATACAGAAGCTGTTCTAGCATTAAAAGAAGTGGGCGCAAATGCCGCTGCATCAGCTGCTGAGGCAGCATCTGTAAGCGATATCATAATCACGATGCTTCCAAAAGGTGAGCATGTAGAAGCAGTCGTAGCAGGTGAACAAGGCATATTGGCTACAGCAAAACCTGGCACGATCATTATAGATATGAGCTCTATTTCACCTGTTACTTCAAGAGCATTAGCGGCACTGGCAAAACAGCATGAGGTCGAATTTATCGATGCTCCTGTCAGTGGCGGAGAGCCAAAGGCGATAGACGGGACACTTGCGATTATGGCGGGCGGAGAAGAAGAGATCTTTGAACAAGTAAAGGATGTCCTCTATGCCATGGGCACAGATGTCGTATTAGTTGGATCAAATGGAAGCGGGACAACCGCTAAGCTTGCGAATCAAATCATCGTCAACTTAAATATCGCTGCCATGTCCGAGGCACTCGTCCTTGCCGCTAAGTCTGGCATTGCGATTGATAAAATGTATGAAGCCATCCGAGGTGGACTGGCAGGAAGTGCTGTCCTCGATGCGAAGGTTCCTCTCATTTTAGAACGAAACTTTGAGCCTGGCGGACGTATTGACATCAACTTAAAGGATTTAACCAATGTCATGGAAACCGCCCATGATATCGGCGTTCCTCTCCCGCTTTCTAGTCAGCTGCTGGAAATCTTCCACGCCCTCAAAGCGGACGGAAAGTCTGGACTTGATCACGGCGGAATCGTTCAATATTACGAAAAGATGGCTCATGTTGAAGTGAAGAAAGGATGAGGTTCTATGAAACAAAGCATTGAGTTACTAAATGCCATTCCGAAAGCGGATTCAGACCGCATTCAATCAGTATACGAACAAGCACTAAACCATTTCCACCATAAAGTGATTGTATTAGACGATGACCCAACAGGCATTCAAACCGTACACGGCGTCTCTGTTTTCACCGATTGGTCAGAGAAAAGCATTGAGGCTGGTTTTCTTGAAGACAGCCGTATGTTCTTTATCTTAACCAACTCTCGCAGTATGACAGAGAAAGAAACGGCGGTTCTTCATGAAACGATCGCATCAACGATTGTGAAAACGGCTGAACGGCTTGATCAAGATTTCATCATTGTCAGCCGAGGAGATTCCACCCTGCGTGGACATTTCCCACTGGAGACTGAAATTCTCAGAACGACCATTGAACAGCAAAGCTCCCGCCAATTTGACGGCGAAATTCTTCTTCCCTTTTTTAAAGAAGGCGGCCGCTTTACGATTGGCAATATTCACTACGTACAGGAAGGTCACGAATTAATTCCTGCTGGTGACACAGAATTTGCATTGGATCGTACATTCGGATTTCAATCTTCTCACCTCGGAGAATGGATCGAAGAGAAATCAAACGGATCGTTCACTAAGGAAAACACTACTTATATTTCTTTAGAAGATATCCGGGCTTTACGTATTGAACAAATAAAGGATCAGCTGATGACCGTGAAGGATTTTCAAAAAGTGGTTGTGAATGCAGTGGACTATGACGATGTCAAAGTCTTTGTCGTTGCCCTCATAGATGCCATCAAAGCAGATCAGCACTTTCTATTTAGAAGTGCGGCAGCTCTCACAAAAGTGCTTGGCGGTGTTGAGGATCAAGCACTATTAACTAGACAAGACTTAATACAGGAAGAAAGCAGGCACGGTGGCCTCATCATGGTCGGTTCCCATGTTAAAAAAACAACCGAACAATTGCGAGCGCTGCAGCAAAATGAAGACATCGCATTTATTGAATTTGATACACACCTCGTGTTAGAACCTGAAGCATTTCAAGAGGAAATTGACCGCGTGATTCAACAAACTGAAAGGCTTTTAACAACCGGGCAATCGGTTACCGTTTATACAAGGAGAGAACGACTTGATCTTGGGGACAATCGCCGAGAAGAAGAATTGAAGCTGTCTGTTCAGATTAGTGATGCTGTAACAAGCATTGTCCAGCGCCTCTCCATTCGCCCTAAGTACCTCATTGCTAAAGGTGGGATCACCTCAAGTGATATTGGAACAAGAGGACTCAGCGTCAAACGTGCGACTGTCGCAGGTCAAATCAAACCAGGTATTCCCGTTTGGCAAACAGGAGAAGAAAGCAAATTCCCATTTATGTCTTATGTGATTTTCCCGGGAAATGTTGGCTCAAAGGATACGTTAAAAGAAGCAGTAGACATACTTGAAGGATAAAGCAGAGGGGGTGTTCACGCTCCCTTATGCAGCACAAAGGAGGAAAGATCATGTCGTTAGTTTTTATCGGACTTGGCGTTTTGTTATTACTTTTACTCATGGTTGTCTTTAAGTTAAACGCTTTCATTTCGTTGATTATTGTCTCTTTAATCGTTGCCGTTTTAGAAGGCATGTCACCACTTGAAGCGATTGCTTCAGTCGAAAAAGGGCTTGGAAGTACACTCGGCCATCTGGCGTTGGTTCTTGGCTTTGGAGCGATGCTTGGTAAATTGATGGCTGATTCTGGCGGTGCTCAGCGTATTGCCATGACACTCATCGACCGCTTTGGTATCGGGAAAATTCAATGGGCGACGATGCTGACTGGATTTGTTATCGGAATTGCTCTATTTTATGAAACCGGATTCATTATTCTTATTCCATTAGTCTTTACCATTGCTCAAGCCGCAAGACTCCCTGTGTTGTATGTGGGAATGCCGCTCGTCGCTGCACTCATTACAACACATGGCTTTCTCCCTCCTCACCCAGGGCCGACAGCCATTGCCAATGTATTTCAAGCCAACATGGGACAAACCTTATTGGTTGGAATTATTTTAGCCATTCCTGCTGTTTTAGTAGGCGGACTTCTGTTTACGAAACTATTTAAGAAAGATCAACTGCATGCACACATTCCAAAGGACTTGTTTAATCCAAAGGAATTTACAGAAGAGGAAATGCCAAGCTTCGGCATTAGTATTTTCACCGCTATTTTACCTGTATTGCTCATGACATTCAGAGCATGTTTAGAAATTTTCTTCCCGTCCTCCCCGCTGCTACCGGCGGCTGAGTTTTTAGGTGAGCCGGCGATTGCCCTATTAATCTCTGTGCTGCTTGCCATCTACACATTTGGTCTTGGCAGAGGAAAGAGCATGCAGGACGTCATGAAGTCGATTACGGATTCAATTGGCTCCATTGCGATGATTCTATTGATCATTGCAGGCGGCGGCGCCTTTAAACAGGTGCTCATTGACAGCGGCGTTGATCAATACATTGCAGGGATTATGCAAGGAAGCACACTGTCTCCTCTGCTCCTCACTTGGCTAATTGCAGCTGTCCTTCGTGTCTCTTTAGGGTCAGCGACTGTCGCGGGTCTCACAGCAGCTGGCATTTCTGCACCGCTGATTGGTTTGACGGGAGTCAGCCCAGAATTAATGGTGATTGCAACAGGCGCCGGCAGTATAACATTCTCTCATGTGAATGATGCAGGTTTCTGGATTTACAAAGAATACTTTAATTTGTCGATGGCTCAAACTTTTAAAACTTGGACATTAATGGTGACTGTTCTATCACTTGTTGGATTAGCAGGTGTTCTCGTCGCTGATTTGTTCATGTAGGAAAATAAATTGTAAAAACCATTGACTTTTTCTCGAAAAGATTGAATAATTGTGTTTATTAAGAAAATTGAATCAAAGGTAACCTTATTAAGAGTGGTGGAGGGACTGGCCCTGTGAAACCCGGCAACCGCTGTTCCTAGGAACAGAATGGTGCTAATTCCTTAAGCAAGCTGATGCTTGTTTGAAGATAAGGCAGAGATCTCACAGTATATGATGCTCTTCCTTATCCAAGGAAGAGCTTTTTTATTTGATTTATAACCTGAAGAAAGAAGGGATTCAGCATGACACAAGTACAAACCATTGGTAAGAAAACAACAAAGCCGCCATTTCGCGCAGATCAAGTAGGGAGTTTACTTCGTTCTGAACGCATCAAAAAAGCCCGCAAGCAAAAAGCAGACGGTACACTGACAAAAGAACAGCTCAGACAAATTGAAAACGAAGAAATCACTCGTATTGTAGAGAAGCAAAAGAAAATTGGATTAGAGGTTGTCACAGATGGAGAATTCAGACGTGCATGGTGGCATTTTGACTTTCTAGAAGGGCTTGATGGGGTCGAAGGATTTGAAGCAGACCAAGGCATTCAATTCCACAATACGACGACAAAAGCGAGAGGCATCAAAGTAACAGGTAAGATTGATTTTACTGATCATCCAATGCTGGAGGATTATCGCTTCCTTCACAGCATCGCGGGTGATCATACGGCTAAAATGACGATTCCGAGCCCGAATATGCTCTTTTTCCGTGGAAAGCTTGAAGAGGGTGTGTACGACAGCTTAGATGATTTTCACCATGACGTGGCACAAGCTTATAAAAAAGCCATCCGTGCTTTTTATGATGCAGGCTGCCGTTACTTACAGCTAGATGATACAGCTTGGGCTGTGTTCTTTTCTGAAAAAGGACATGAACAAATCAAAGCTTTTGGCCGCGAGGAAGATGAACTGCGTGAATCGTTTGCGAAAACAATCAATGAAGCGGTTGCCGATCGACCAGATGATTTAGTGATCACCATGCACATTTGCCGTGGTAACTTTAAATCAACATGGGCAGCCGAAGGTGGTTATGAGGCAGCAGCAGAAACGATTTTTGCCGGTCTGGATTTGGATGGTCTCTTTTTAGAATTCGACGATGACCGTTCTGGCGGATTTGAACCTCTTCGCTATGTGAAAAACCCAAATCTCCAAATCGTACTAGGGCTTGTCACTTCAAAATACGGTGAGCTTGAGCCGGCTGAACAGATTAAAAAACGAATCGCGGAAGCGGCTCAATACATCGACATTAACCAGATTTGCTTGAGTCCGCAATGCGGGTTCGCCTCAACAGAGGAGGGCAATTTGTTAACAGAAGAGCAGCAATGGGAAAAGCTGCGTCATGTGATTGAGATTGCGGATCAAGTGTGGACATCATAGGCCATCACAATAAAAAGAGACAAACCGTTTCATCAGCGGTTTGTCTCTCTTTTTTATGCGTCTAAATGCTTTCCATTTGTCGCAATCACTTGTTTATACCAATCAAAGCTTTTCTTTTTCTTTCTATCCAATGTACCGTTGCCTTCATTGTCGCGGTCGACATAAATGAAGCCGTAGCGTTTTTTCATTTCAGCTGTTGATGCACTGACAAGGTCAATTGGGCCCCAGCTTGTATAGCCGATCAGATCAACGCCGTCTGCGATGGCTTCTCTTGCCTCAAGCAAATGACTTCTAAGGTAATCAATTCGGTAATCGTCTTGAATGGAGCCGTCTTCTTCTACTTGATCCACAGCACCCAATCCATTTTCCACGATAAACAATGGTTTTTGGTAGCGGTCATATAGTTGGTTTAGTGTTGTACGAAGTCCTTTTGGATCAATTTGCCAGCCCCAATCACTTGCTTCTAGGTATGGGTTTTTTACGCCAGAAAATAAGTTTCCGCCTTCTGCCTGATCAAGGATTGCAGGGTCTGTACTTGCCACAAAGCTCATATAGTAACTGAACCCGATATAGTCGACTGTATGGTTTCTTAAAATGTCTTCGTCACCGTCTTGGAATTCAATGTTGATGTTATTTTCCAGGAAATAACGTTTCATGTATCCAGGATAGTAGCCTCTTGCCTGCACATCTGAGAAGAACAATGTTTTACGATCTTGTTCAATCGCAGCAAACATATCTTCTGGTCTTGAGCTATACGGATATGTGGTCATCGCTGCAATCATACAGCCTATTTTCGCATCTGGAATGATTTCGTGTCCTGCTTTAACAGCTAGAGCACTTGCAACAAATTGGTGATGCGCCGCTTGATATTGAATGCTTTTTTCGTCTTCACCTTCTTCAAATACAAGTCCGCCGCCGGTGAAAGGCGCATGTAACACGACATTGATTTCATTGAAGGTCATCCAATATTTCACTTTATCTTTAAAGCGAGTGAACAATGTTTTAGCATATGTTTCATAAAGACCCACAAGCTTACGGTTTCTCCATCCGCCATAGTTTTTCACAAGACCTAGCGGCATTTCATAATGAGAGATCGTGACTACTGGCTCAATACCATGCTTGTGCAATTCATCAAATACTTTTTCATAGAAAGCAAGTCCCGCTTCATTTGGTTCAGCATCGTCGCCATTTGGGAAAATACGTGGCCAAGAAATGGATAGTCTAAAGCACTTGAATCCCATTTCTGCAAACAGGGCAATATCTTCTTTATAGCGATGATAGAAGTCGATCGCATCATGATATAAGTTAAGGTCTTTCATTGATTCGTCAAATGGGTGCATAATACCGTGTGGTGATATATCGGCTGTCGACAAGCCTTTTCCATCTTTGTTATAAGCGCCTTCAATTTGGTTGGCGGCTACCGCGCCGCCCCATAAGAAACCTTTAGGAAATGTTTTTTCTAAATTCGTCATGTTGAATGCCCTCCTCATTTTCTTCTACACTGACTGTAAGCAATGTCTCTTTTACTGTAATCGCCCCATCTGTTTTCGCATCAACTTGTGCAAAATCATTTGTGTTGGTGACGATAATTGGCGTTGTTACATCATAGCCATCTTGCTGAATGCCCTTGATATCAAATTCAACTAGCAGATCTCCTGCTTGAACGAGATCACCTGACTGCACATGACTTGTGAAATGTATACCGCCAAGTTTTACTGTATCAATCCCCACATGGATGAGAAGCTCTGTGCCTTGATCACTCTTTAAACCAATGGCATGTTTTGTTTGGAAAATGGTTTCAACCTTGCCATTGAAAGGTGCTACTACACGTCCAACTGTTGGGACAATGGCTGTTCCTTTACCCATGATTTCATTAGAGAATGTTGCATCATTTACTTGATTGAGCGGCTTTAGTTGACCTTCAAGCGGGCTTTGTACCACTTCATTTTGAAGCGCTACTGTGTTTTTCTTTCCTTCTGGTTTGTCTGCTTTTGTATCATCTTTCACTGGTACATCTTTGAATCCTAGAACAAGTGTCATGATGGTTGCTACAACAAAGCCGATCACTAATCCAATGATGGAGTAAACAAATGTCGGTCCAATGAACGTTGGGAGACCTGGGAGACCTGCTGATCCAGATATCACATACGACTTTACTTTGAAGATGGACATGAACACGCCGCCTGCTGCTGCACCAATGAGGGCTGCAAGGAACGGTTTTTTCAATCGCATGTTCACACCATACATAGCAGGTTCAGTAATACCCATTAATGCAGTGATACTTGTAGACATCGCCAATGATTTGAATGTTTTGTTTTTTGATCTTAAGAAGACACCGAATGCTGCGCCTGCTTGTGCCATATTCGCTACAAACATCATTGGAAGAATGAAGTCAAAACCGTTTAATGTAATGTTGTTGATCATGATTGGAAGTAGTGCATAGTGCATGCCCGTAATGATCAATGGTGACATAAAGCCACCGATTAAGAGTCCGGCCAAAATACCTGCATGTTTGAACAATAAATCAATTCCACCTGAAAGGCCATTTCCGATAATCCCACCAAGCGGTCCAACCGCGATGAGCATAATTGGTACCACGACAAGAAGTGTAACTGTTGGAACAAGAATGATTTTTAGTGATTTCGGACTATATTTTTCTGCGAATCTTTCAACATATGAGCCGAGCCAGATAGTGAGTAGAATTGGAATCACCGATGAAGAGTACACAACGGCAACCACTGGCAAGCCTAGAAATTCTGTATTTCCTGCACCTAGTAAAGCCGTGAGCTGCGGGTGCAGTGCGGCTGCTGCAATGGCAGCGGCGATATACTGATTTGTGCCAATTTTTTTGGCTACGCTTACAGCAAGCAGAATCGGTAAGAAGTAAAAGGCTCCGTCTCCGATAGCTGTTAAAATTGCATATGTGCTGCTTTTATCTGATATCCACTGGAACGTAAGCATGAGTGCCAAGATCCCTTTGATCATACCAGCTCCAGCGATGGCTGGAAGAATCGGTGTGAAGACACCAGAGATAAAATCGAAAAGTTTTGAAATCACATTTTGTTTTGAAGCTTCTTCTGAACCGCCTGACTTTACATCTGTTGAAAGGCCTGAATCAGCAATCATCGCTTGATAGACATTTGATACATCATTGCCGATAATAACATGGTATTGACCGCCGCTTTGATTCACGCCCATGACGCCGTCTGTTGATTGCAGCTTCTCTTTATCCGCTTTGCTTTCATCGTATAGGTTGAAGCGGAGCCTTGTCATACAGTGCGTGACATGCTTAACATTCTTTTCACCGCCGACAAGCTCTAGAACTTCTTTTGCTGTTTGTTTGTGGTTCATTGTGTTACCCTCCAATCGTTGATTTCATCTTGATATAGAAAAAACCTAAACATCCATTAATGCCCGAAAAATAGCGATTCAGACATTAATCGATATTTAGGTTTTGCCTGCTTAACCAGTAACAATCCTTCATAGCGATTGATCGTTATTCAATTTTATAAGCCTTTAGATACAAAAAAACCTAAATCATGCCTTATCAAAGATAGGGACAATGATTTAGGTTTTGCCTGCTTGACCAGTAACAATCCTAAAAGATTGTGGGTTATTGAGTTTATATTTATAAATTATCATGTTAATTTTGAGATGTCAACGCTTTCTTTTTGATTTATTTTCTTTTTATGACTCGATCGATGTGCAAAGTTAAGTATAACATCTCATCTTCTATGAGACTTCGGTTGTATTCTTTTTGTACATAGTCATTAATTTTCTCCGTACATTGAAAAGCGGCTGTATTTTTTTCCTTTACCACTTCATACAGAAACTCATTTTGATTTTCCATTTGTGTTTCGTTAAACAGACGCTGTCCAAAAAACTTTAAATGCGTGACAAAACGGAAATAATTTAATGATTCTTCGTCCAAATCAATTTGGAAATGATACTTTACGATGTTCAAAATATCTTGAATCAGTTTTGTAATTTGAATGACATTCGGCATTTCCTCATTCAGTTCTGCATTGACAATATGCATCGCAATAAAGCCTGCTTCATCCTCGGGAAGATGGATGTTGAGCTTGTCCTCGATGATGCGGATGGCTTCTACACCACACATGAATTCCTCTTTGTACAGCCGTTTGATTTCCCAAAGCAAGGCATTTTTAATGTCCATTCCTTTTTGATGACGTTCAATAGCAAAGGTAATATGATCCGTTAACGTGACATAGATGCTGTCATTTAAATTTTTGTTAAGGGTCGTTCTCGCGTGATCAATAATGGCCTCACACACTTGCATATACTCGATCGGAATATCATAAAGCAGGGTTTTGAATTTTTCTGATATATCTTTATTTTGAATGGAAAATACTTTTTCGATACGTTCTTCGTCAATCGGGTCTCCGCTTTTCTTTTGAAACGCAATCCCTCTGCCCATAATGACCAGCTCATGCTGCTCGTCATCATACGCACTGACCACATTATTGTTGATTACTTTCGAAATGATCAATTGATCCCCCCCAGTACATTCCGCTTTTTCAGCATTTCATTGTTGACTGATATGTCATTTTATTATTATTTTCAAAAAAGAGGACTTTAAGATGATTTTACATTTTTTTTTGATACGGTCAACTAGAAAGAATGACATATTGCCTCTCAGAAATGACGATTTAGGGGCAAAAAGGCTAAAAATAGACAAAAAACACTCTTCAAAAAGAGTGTTTTTTACAAAATTAGGAGCAATCCCAATTATAGACGACGTTCTCGAAATGTTTTCGTTTGAGATCTTCTGGTTTGATAAAAAAGTTAGCAATGCCGCAATCTCCCCACAACATGTCCACTTCATCATCTGAGTCAATTTGCAATAACAGTACAGTATGTTCTTGGTCTACATAGGTGCGCGGGTCTTCTTGTGTAAAACCTGGGTATCCGCCTACTTTGTGGCCAAAGCCACTTGCTGTCTCATAAAATTCATCTAGCAAATGATCCGCTTCATCACCATCAATACCAACAGCATCTTCGAATAGATCCCAGCTTTGCTTTCCTGTGATTTTTTCAAAGCGGAAATCTCCTACACTGATCGTTTCGCTTGATAATTCACCTGTAATCGCACCTTCCTTCGTAACTGGAAAATAAAAATCGTCAGGAATTTTCACGAATGAAAAATCAGTCAATAAGTCTTCTTCAGCTAAGAAAGGTTCCTCAATAAATTTGATCCGAAAATCTTTTTGCTCTGTTTTATGGTCAATATTCATCCCATAAAGATCATCATGTACAGAAATAAAAACTTGCAAAAGTCCTGTTTCTGGGTAATCTTTCAGCTTCGGCAGCTGGCCGAAATTGATTTGTGCCAGCAGCTTCATAGGATGGCCTTCTCCGTCAACAGGGTATTCGTCGTTTTTTGGGAAATAAGGATCGCCTGCTATTTTGCTGTCATACGGCCCTGTTTTTCCTTGTTTTATCTGTAATTGAATCAGTGGTTTTTCAGTTTGATCTAACAATGGACGGTAAGGCGCAAGTACTTCTTGCAGCTTTGCTGATTGCGTCACGATGGTCTTCCTCCTTATGAATAGGTCTAATGATCAAAACAGGTCTTTCTTTTTCTATCATACAGAAGTGTAACTTCCCTGTCAGTGAAAAACCGGTCAATATCATGACAAAAAACTCACTTTAACACGTTAAAAAAACCTCCGATATTGCTGGAGGTTTTGTGATTCGTTTATTTATTTCACTTGATAATTCACTAAGTCTGTTGCCAATGTTTTCATCGTTTCGTTCGTTTCGTGCAGCCCCTCAATAATTTTCGTGAAAGTGCCAACGAGTTCTGCTTGATGTTCAGAAGAAGCCACGATTTGTGCTATTTCTTCTTCCATTCCTTTGATAGAGCCTTGCACATCTTTTAGCGCTGTTTCAATATCAGTCGTTGCTTGCTTTGCGTGAGTAGACAGCTTTCTCACTTCCGTAGCAACCACCCCAAAGCCTGCACCTGCTTCACCGACTCTTGCAGCCTCAATGGATGCATTGAGTCCAAGTAAGTTCGTTTGATCAGAGATACCTTTGATGAGATTAGACACTTGATTGATTTTAGAGGAATTTTCGACAGTGGTTTTTGTATTTTGTAGAATTTGTTCACTTGTCGCTTGTAGTTCCTCTGAATGTGCGGCCACTTGCTGTACCATCGCGACGAGTTTTTCGGAAGCTTCGTTACTTTCCGCCATAATGTGTTCTAATCGTTGTTGATTCGTTTGGTCATATGCTACACAGAAGGCAGCGATCACTTGGCCATTGTCATCTTTAATCGGGACGGCGACGATGTCCATAGGAATTCCGTACACCTCTTTAGGAATCTGGATAAATGATGGCTCTCTCCCATTTTTCAACATCGAAAAGTTTTGGAACCCGGGAGCTACAACGTCCCCTGCTTTAAACCCTAAGTCAATGTTCCCGTGCTGCTGATAATAAAGAACCTTCTCTTTCCCTAATACAGAAAAGGTTAGCTGCTCTCTCATAGCTAGTCCAACGATTGGTAAAGCGTCTATTATGTTATCAATTCTCTGTGACATTCGCTCACGTTCATCCTCTCTTTTTCTCAGTACACTCTCTTTATCGGTTCTTTATATGATCCCTTACAGCCTGCAATGTGTACTAATATCAATCAAATGACCTAAGACATATAAAACAGCCACATTCTATCAAGAGAATGTGGCTGTTTTTAAAAGAAGAACATGCATATCAACACACTAATGGCGATGAAAAAAAGATACATGAAGTCGATCCATGAAGTGCTGATGACATGATAATACGTTCTCTCCCTCGTCCCTGTGAAGCCTCTTGCTTCCATCGCAATGGCTAGGCGTTCAGATTTCCGTACGCCTTGCGTGAAAAGGGGGAGTGCATAACGTATAAATGCTTTCCAGCTGTTTTTTTGCTTGTAACCTCTAATTTTATGTGCAGACTTCATTTGCTTTAATTCACTTTGAAACAACGGGATAAACCGGAAGCCTGCCAGCATCCCATATGCCCATTTGGGGGACATTCGGCATTGATGGATTAAGCTCATCATAAAGGCCGTCAAATCAGTTGTTGATGTAAAAAGGAGACCAAATGTCACAAAGCCAAGCATTCTAAAAGAAATGGTCAGCCCATTTCTTAAACTCTCCTCTGTGATATGAAACCATGCCCACTTCCAAACTGTATGATCTCCCTTGCCAAAGGCCGCCATCATCCAAAATACGAGAATGAAAAAGAGCAGATAAGGTACAAGTTTGGTGATGAGATATTTCAAATTCCAGCCGCCTAGGATAAGTCCAATTCCAAGCGCAAACAGCCAGATGATAAACGTCGTTTTAGGATCAGAAATAGCCATTAGACAGCCCATCGCAAGAAGATGAGCGAGTAATTTCATGACTGGATTTACAGTGGATAGAAAGGATTGATTACTTTGCAATCGTCAGCACTTCCTTTCTTTCAGCCATATAGCGATAATGTAACGGCACTCTCAGCCCACAGGAAGTGACAAGTTCTTGATGAGAAAATAAATCAAAAGGCGTCCCCTCATACACGTGCTCCCCTTGATGAAAAACAAGCACCTGATCAGCGCACTCATCAACAAGTTCCATATCATGTGTAACCATGATAATGGTAGTGCCTTGTCGTTGACGTTCTTTTAAACGTCGGATTAACTCTCTGGCTGTTTTCTCATCCTGCCCGAAGGTCGGCTCATCTAAAATGAGAACATCCTGATCAAAAAGAAGCATCGTGGCAACACTTAATCTTCTTTTTTGTCCTAAACTTAAGGTGAAAGGATGCGCGTCTCTATGCTTCTCTAAGCCGAACTCTGCCAGTAGCTGATTCGTTTTTTCTTGCACAACAGGCTCTGGCCAATTTCGCTGTCTCCCACCAAATGCGATTTCATCAAACACTGTGTCCTGTATAAATTGAAGTTCTGGATTTTGAAATACAAAGCCTGCTTTTTCATATAATGTTCGGTCAGACCACTTTTTCAGCTGTTTTCCTTTTAAGAAAATGTGACCTTTCTTTATTGGTTCTAAACGTATGACATGTTTAAGAAACGTACTTTTTCCGCTTCCATTTTCACCGATGATCGCAACCCAATCTCCTGCTTTTATATCAAGGTGCAGGTCATCTATAATGCTTTTTTTCCCGTAGCTTAATTGTAGATGATCTGTGCGAATAATGACCTCTCGATTTGTTGATGTCTCATGACGTTCTTTTCTCGCCTCAAAGGTTTGCAAGAGTGTTTGACTCAGTGGATGAAACGGATCTTGTACGACAGTGGACCATTTCTCGGGAAATATTTTCGGACGCCAAATGCCAGCCTCTTTCATTTCTCCCTCAAATGTGTTCATCACGTCTTCTGGTGTTCCATCTGCTATTATACGGCCTTGATGATCTAATAAGATCACCCGATCCATCCACTCGATGACACCGTCTAACACATGCTCCACAAAAATCATCGTCTGATTCTGTTCAGCCGAAAGCTGCTGAAGCAATTGAAATATCTCCATTCTTCCTGCCGGGTCAAGCTGTGCAGTCGGTTCATCAAAGAACAGGATATCTGGCTCTAATGCTAGTAAACAAGCAAGCGCCAACCGCTGCTTCATGCCGCCAGATAAGGTATGAATATCTGTATTTGGGTCAACATCCAGCTGTACCTTTTTCATGAGATGCTGAATCATGTCATCCATTTGTTCACGAGGGACAGATCGATTCTCTAAGCTAAACGCAATTTCCTCATTGACTCGGTGCATACAAAACTGCGAATCTGGGTCTTGAAACATGACACCTGTATGTCTTTGCAGTATCACTTCTCCCTGTACTTCAGCTTCCATATGCTCTGGAATAATGCCAGCAAGCACAGAAATAAGCGTAGATTTCCCGCTTCCACTTGGTCCTAATATCAGCACCTTTTCCCCCTTTTGAATAGAAAGAGATACTTGATGAAGAACGGGATTCGGCTGTTCATAAAAACGGACAGTGAGATTACTGCACGCGAGAAATGAATCCATGCTGGTCACCCTTACTTCGTTTTTCTTTCATGATGGCATATTGATTCAGCACACCCGTTTTAGATAAAGCATCCACCACAACCTTTGCCAAGCAACCACCGAGTAACATACCGCTGATGACTTGAGTGACAAGTGTCATGAGTAACACTTGAGGCGTGTAATAGCCGAATCCATTGGCAATTAAGCTATATGCCATTGCCCCTACTGCTGCAAAGGCACCAGACAGCATGAGTGTCCACATGCGATATCGCTTATAGCCAAAAAGAGCGAAGGCGATTTCTGCTCCAAGTCCTTGGCATACACCAATCAAAAGCGCAGAAAGACCGAAGTGGCTGCCTGTCAGTAATTCCACGGCAGCGGCAGCTGTTTCTGCGATGAGGGCAGCTCCTGGCTTTTGGATAATGTAAGCAACGATTGGACTGGCAATGACCCAAATTCCGAACATGATGTTGCCTCCTGCTGGACCGACAAGGGCTGTAATCGGTAAATAAAGAGTCGACCACCCTAAATAGATGACTCCGCATGCCACTGATAAAATGACAGCAAGAACGACTTCTTTCATCTTCCATGTCATGAAGAATGCACCTCCATTTGGACAGGCCACTCTTCGACAGTAAAGGCCATTTCCCAGAATTTATACTCAAGCTGACAGCTTAAGATGAAGTGCTGTTTCATTTTCTCCTTTTCCTTCTCACTTGCTCCTTCCGCCCACTGATCAAGCCGTTTGCAAAGCTCCACTGTGACAGAGTCCGTTAACCCGCCATAAAACGTGATCCACTCATAGAATGGATGGGCAGGGTCGGGCTCGACATCTTTGAGCATGCGTTTGCCTATTTCCCAATAGGTCCAAGGGCAAGGGAGCAAGACCGCAATGATTTCTCCTAGCGTCCCTTCCTCGGCGACTTGCAGCATGTGATGAATATAGTGATGAGCACTTGGCGCCAAAGACGCACCTTGCAGTTCATCATAAGTGACACCTGCCACTCGGCAAAGATTTTGATGAGGATGGGTCTCACTATCAAGGACAAAAGCCATTTGTTGATGGAAAAAGGTAATGTCCTCTCTTTCTGTACATCTGCTGATGGCTGCCGCATAAATTTTAATAAAGGCATTTAAATATTCTGCATCCTGCTTGACATAATGAATGATCTGTTCCTTTTCGAGTTCTCCTGCTGCAAGTCCTCTCACAAATGGATGCTGATAAATCGCTTCAAATAATGGCTCTGCTTCTTGCCTTAATTGCGTTGAAAATGTCATAAAAAAAGCCTCCTCTTCTTCAGTTGAATAAATGAAAAAGCCACCCCAAATGGAGCGGCCTTCTTATCGATTCAATCATGAATAAGACAAGGTCCAGCTCCACTTCCCTCCGCTAGTACAAACTAGATCAGGTTCAAAGGGTCCAAGATTTTCTCTTGTCTCAGTCATACATGACTCCCCTAGTGGACTTTTGTCATTTAATTATCTTTACTCTACACATGTGGCGATTTGATGTCAACCGCCGATCTTAATTCAATGTACTAATCGTTGGCAGCTTCTCGATCCCAGCTGCATAGTAGAAATTAAGGACACTGAAGAAATCAATTGGCTTTCCTGTCTTTAAATCAACAGCCAAAATATGATCGCCGTAATTGGTCAGATCATCAATGTCCAAACGCCTTGGCGTTGTCTTTCCGAGAGTATCAACAAAGCTGCTATGGTAGTACTGCCCGCTAGCAAACGATGATTCATGATACATAAATAATGTCTCCACATCTAAGTAGACGAGAATGGCCTCAGAGGAACTCGCGTATGGAGCAGAGTATGACACTGGTGCCGAAATACTCTTCACTTTCACACTGTCAACAGAATGCGTTCTCTGTTGATATTTTCCATCATATGAGAAATAAAACACACGCTCCCATTTATAATCGGCGGTCTTAGATTGTTTGTTATACACTTTTGTACCATTTGCGAAAACATCCCCATTAGCATACGTAGCGACAAAATATTGCAATGTTGATGACAGGGATTCAGCACCTGTGAAATTTGGTGGGTTTTTTGCATTCACTTGTAATGTATATGAGTCTCCAAAGTCTCCACCGCTAGTAATACCAAACGCATAATCACCCGCTGGTAAATTGCTTAACGCAAGGAGGCTGCCTGCTGGTTGAATCAGATCCGTTGGATAAGCTTGTCCTTCTTCATAATCAATAACAAATAACTGAACGAAATAATCAGCATTTGAAGAGGTAATCCGGCTGATGAGTGCCTGAGCGGACGATGTACTTAAGAACCATAAATCAACTGGATCTTCCTCGTTTAAAACTGCCGATTGATTAATGGCTAGTCCATCAATAGAGCGAACGGCAGACGTGCGCATCTTCCCATCTGCAGCCGCTTTTCGTTTAATACTTATTCCTTTTTTCTTATCTACTTTAAATGATTTTTTTACTTGCTTCTGTTGAACCGCAGTTCCTTTATCCTGCTTTTCAAACGACTCTTGCACTTGCTGAATGGCTTTTTCAGTCAGTGGCGATACTTTTTCACTTGATTTTGGTGCATCTTCTGCTTTGATTGCTGGTGAAAATAAACCTGTTGTGACCAATAAAATAGACAGTAAGGCGGCGGTGATTTTGACGTAAAATGCTCTCACAGGAACATCCCCTTTTCCCTAATTTGGGTTTTTTACCCTGTGATCATTTTACCATTTTTCCAATACTTGTTTTGTACTTTTTCAGGAAATTTTTATAACAAAAAACCAGCCGTATGAGTCACGACTGGTTTTTTTGATGATTTATGCAATGGTTTTGACAAATAAGCGTGCTGTTTCTGCACTTGATCCTGGATTTTGTCCAGTAATGATTTGTCCGTCTACAACAGCGAATGGCGCAAATGCATCGCCTTTTTCAAATGCTGCCCCTTGCTCGCGAAGTTTTGTTTCCAATAAAAATGGAACTTTAGATGTCAGCTGAACAGCATCCTCTTCCTCATTTGTGAAGCCTGTTATTTTCTTGCCGTCGATAAATGATTTTCCATCGTGATCCTTCACATCAACAAAGGCAGAAACGCCATGGCAAACTGCCCCAACGGCTCCATTTTTGTCTGAAATCGCTAAAATCGCATCGGCAACCAGTTGATTGGACGCAAAGTCGATCATTGGGCCATGTCCTCCAGCAAAGAAAATGCCATCATACTCAGCTGGGTTTACATCTGTCAGTGCCTTTGTGTCTTGAAGTAATTCATACACATCTTGATATTGTGCTGGAACTCCTTCAGGAATTGAATTTTTATCGATCGGTACTGTTCCACCTTTTATTGAAACAATTTGCACGTTTAGTCCATTTTCTTTAAAAATATGAAACGGCTCGGCCAATTCTTCTAGCCATAAGCCTGTTGGGTGTCCGTTCATTTCTGAGCTGCTTGTTGATACTAATAAAACGTTCTTGCTCAACTTGATCATCCTTTCTAGTTATCATGTGGTTATTTTATATTTTGCACAATTAAATATCAAGCAATCAGACTTAGATACAACTCTTTATGTTATACCCGATTTTTATTAAAATATAGCCTCACTTCAAATCTAATCATTCTGTCACATTCTATTGACAGGGAATTTCATGTAAAATTGTGATGAAATGATATAATATGAGAAACAATTGACAGACCTCTTGCGCTAGAGGGAATTTAAAAGGAGTGGAAAAAGAGATGAAAACCTATTCGATTGTGATGATTATCATCACGCTCTGTATCATATTGGCTGTCTTTTTAATGAATCTTACGGGCGTCATGTATGGAAAAATCATATTGGCTGTCGCTGTTGCCCTTTGTCTTACGTCCATTATTCGTTTGATGGGAATGCGTAAAAGATAAAAGCCGCCCTCTGGGGCGGCTTTACTGTGTAGACAAACCCTCGCATTCGGTGTCAGTCCTGCGCTTCGGTGCTCACCAATGTCAAATTCGCTCCGATGCTCGTCCTTCCTAAACTGCAAAGGTTTTCTATCACGCTGATAGGATTATATAGCCAGGATAAGTGCAATTAATGCAAGAAAAGCTGGTAACCCTTGTTTGATCATAATCGATTTATTAGACGTCACACCGCCAAATACTGCTGCGATGAACACACAAAGAACGAAAAATAGCTGAATCATATATCCTACGGTATTTGAACCAAGAATGAGTCCCCAAATGAGTCCAGCAGCTAGAAAGCCATTGTATAGCCCTTGATTAGCAAACATCACTTTCACATTTGGATCCTTTTGTAAATGTTCAGGCAGACGGAAAGATCTTTTCGCCATTTTTGATTCCATAAAAAACATTTCTAGTAACATGATGACAATGTGCTCTAAAGCGACAATCCCCACCAAAATAATTGCTAAAATATTCAATTTAGTGAATTCCTTTCTGGTATACGGTCTCGTATTTGTATTTTGTCCGTGTATAAATCAAAGTCTTGGATTAGCTCTAACGCCTCATGAAAACGACTTTGTGGGATGTCTTTCATTTTTCTTACACCAAATTCCTTTTTAATAAAAGCCATGATGGTATTGATATGAAGCTTACCGTGGCCATCATACTCTAAATGGCTGCAAAAAGTCTGCATCGTCCCTCGAATCACCTTTAATTGCTTGGCAGTGACACAACTCATTGGTAACGCCCATCCTTTCTTGGTTTTTTAACAGCTAAAAAGAACATTGAATGAAAGAAAAACCTTCCAATCTCTATTATATAATGGTTTCATTCGGATATCAAAATAAAAAAGAACAAACATTCGATCAACAACGAATCATAAGCTAAAAATCCATGTCTTAGCATATCGAAAAGCCGGATTCATGGGTAGAATCCGGCTTTTTGCTTAGTTGCTTTTAGAAATTAATACCTTTCCTACAGAACGGTCTTTACTTTGTCCGACGACTTTAAAGGATAGGCCGTACGTTGGCACATCACGTCCTGCATCCGGGTTATTTGGATTCACATAGTTCTTTTTATCACTAAATGTACGTGTTGGGCGGATATAGCGATCCTCTAAGGTTAAGCCTGTTGTCGCTGTATAATCAATATTCAGCTTCGTGCTCGGATTCAAAGAGAATGCTGCATCATGTACTTGGAAACCTGTCGCTGCAATAGAGCCGTCACTCCATTTCAACACTTGTTGATCTGCATCTACGACTCCAAGGAAGCCGTTCCCTGGATGTTTTCCTACCCAGTTATCACTGTACGATTGATCGACATACCACACGACCAAACCGTTATTATAGCTCATCAGACTTGCTCCTCGTTTGATATGCTTTAATCCTTTATCGACATCAGCATAAGAGCGCCATTCTAGTAAATAATACTGCGCGGCATATTGTTTTCCATTAGATTGAGAGAATCCATTAAAAGTGAACGTGGACGTTCCCTCGGCATCATCTGACCACACTTTTTCTCCATCTGCTGTAATCTTTAGATCATCTACAAATAAACCTGGCAGTGAATATCCTGCATCGGTTGTATAGCGGAATTGCAGATCGATCTTCTTCCCTGCATAAGCAGAAAGATCAAAGGATGCATCTACCCAGCCGTCTGAATTTCCGTCGATGCCATTGCCTTCATTCGCTCCTGCCTCATTTCGATCATTCGTAATATTACCAGCAATGGTTGTCCATTTGTCTGTTCCCGTTTCACGAACTTCTACATACGCATAGTCATAATCTTCTTCGATATCGTACCATGCTTTAAACGTAAGCTCGGCTTTGCTTCCCTTCGACAAATCAATCCCTGATGTCGTCATGGTAGCATTCAAATTGTCACCTGATCCGCTGAAGTATGAATATTGCCCTTGTGCAGGCTGAGTAACTACAATCTCTTTATCTGGCAAATCGACTCGAACCGCATCATGATTGGTTCCTTTTGTTGCTGCTTCATCGATTAAAACTGTTTTGCTTTTTGTTAATGTCTTACCATCAATGGTTTTTCCAGAAAGCCAGTTGCCGCCATGCAAGTTTTGAAGCATTTCTTTTGCATATGGACTAAAACCTGTTGGTTCCGTACCAGGTACTTTACCTGCCCAGCTTCCGCTTGACATGATAGACCAATAGGAAACGGGCTCTCCTCTGCCTGTGTATTGTGTATCATATTCATCAGGTAGACCAAGATCATGTCCAAATTCATGTGTGAACACGCCTGCAGCGCCATCTTCAGGTTCAATCGTATAATCTAGAGCGCCTAACTTTCCTCCTTGACCCACTTCTGATTCAGTGTTTGGAATCTCAAATACATCACCAAGTGACCAGCGATGCGACCAAATCGCATCAGAGCCAAGCTGTCCGCCGCCAGCTTCTTCACCTACGCCAGCATGTACAACCATAAGGTGGTCAATGATACCGTCCGGCTCATTATAAACACCGTCCCCATCCATATCATAGCGGTCCCATTGATCATATTCACCAAGGTCAATGTTTGGGTCCTTTGCCGCTGCTTCGAGGGCTTCTTTCACCAATTCGCGCGGTCTGCCGTCACTGCCAGATTCGTCTGGTACGTTCCCGCCATAATATGCTGCTTCATGCTTGGCTGTATACCATCCAGCCACTGTTCCACTAATCGTGTAGCTCCCACCAGACTGCTTTTCATAATATTGTTTCATAGATACTTTTCTTTTACCATCTGGACCGATGTAGCCATTTTTTCCGAAAAGCATATCTTGGTAATGCTGCTGATCGTACTTGTCATAGTACATATCAGTCTCTTCTTTTTTAATACTATTATGCTTATAATCTTTAAAATCTACTAATAATACCAAGACTTTATCATTACGGACGTCGCCTTTATATTTTTCCTTTTTCACCGGCTTTACTTGATTGCCTTCTTTTCCTTTATGCTTCTTTAACTTTTTCTTTTTGGCTAATTTATTATGTACATTTTGTTTGTATTCTTTTAGGAATTCAGGTTCTTCTGTTAAGGTACTTGCGCTTTGTTTCATCGCTGCTTCTTCTTTTTTCTTTAGGTAGTTCTTTAATGCTTTTTGGGTTTCTGCCTCATTGGCATTCTTTTTGATCTTTCCTTGTTTTTTCAAGGCTTTGATGAGGCGGTCTTCATTGACAACACTTGCGTCGAATGGAATACCTGAATAATGACCGCCATCTGAGGATGTTGACTTTTCTGAGGTGTGGGCAGATAGAGGGGTGCTGAAAGCTGTCAATGTGCCTAAACTGAGGACAGCTGTTAGTGCGATGCTCGTCCATTTCCCTTTTTTCATATTGGTTCCTCCCTAATTTGGTAATAAATAATATCTAATTCTAGCATATTCCAATATACTTAAGTCGAAAAACATTTTATTTTCAGAAATTTTGTGGAAAATGCACAATACGGGATTGAAATGGGTGGAACGAATTGTCGAAAATAATAGAACCCCAGGTGATGAACGGGGGACTGACACCCGTTTTTGATACATGGATCAAAACACCTTAATGAAACAGCAGTTGCCGAAACTTTTTCGGTGACTTTCTAATTTCAAACTGGAGTGGAAGAATTCGATCGGGCATACACTTATGGGACATGCTCATGATAATGCCTTTTTCCTTAATCTCGTTTTGATCAGCATATGAAGTCAGACTGCTCCTTGATTAACCATCGTATAAGTGACTAAATCTTTTATGGTGGGTAGATAAAACATTTTTTGACCAAATGGCAAATACATAATATCGGTCACTCTTTTTATGGATTTATCGTAGAAGAATCCCGTTTCAATTGATTTTCTACATGTAAAACAGATCGTTAAAAAGGCATATTAGGGTGAATTTTATTGAAACTCTCAAATTTATTTCTATTGACATCAACCAAAAGGTGTAACTATAATGGTTACATTTCATCTGGGTGTAACTGAGTTCGTTACATCTTTTTTTCTAAGGCTATCCAGTATGAATCAAATATTCACTTTGTTTCGGGGAGGTTAATGATTGAACAATATCCAATTAATTCGCTAAAGAAATATTTATGTATTGGCTACACTCGTACATAAGACCTGTGTTTTTAGTCATTAATAACATATAGGGTCTTCGTAAAAAATGAAAAAGGAGAATCATCTAATGTTTAAATTAAAATCAGTCATAGGATTTACTTTAGGTCTTTGTTTCGTGTTATTGCTAAGCGCATGTGCTAGCAATGAAGATACAAAAAATACAGCAACCGATAACAAAAACACAGCGGACAAACAAGCTGTAAATCTTAAAATCACAACATTCAACCCTGGTGATAAAGCAGTTTTTGCTGTCACTTCTAGCTTGATTGAAGGACCGAAAGAAGTCATTCTTGTCGATACCCAGTTTGAAAAGGATAATGCAGAGAAGTTAGTAAAAATGATTCGCGATACAGGAAAGAAACTGACAACTGTTTATATCAGTCATAAAGACCCTGATTATTACTTTGGTCTCTCTGCCATTCGTGAAGCATTCCCTGATGTGAAAATTGTGGCAACGCCTGAAACTGTTAAGGGAATTAAAAAAACGATTCAGGCCAAAAATGATTACTGGAATCCAATATTGAAGAAAAATGCACCAACAGCACAGATTATTCCAGATGTTTTAAAGGGAGATAAACTGACCGTTGATGGAAAAAACATCAAAATCATTGGACTTGACGGACCAGACCCATCTCACACTTTTCTTTGGGTTCCATCGAAAAAAACAGTTCTAGGTGGAGTACCTGTTTATGAGAATGAATATGTTTGGACAGCAGACAATCAATCTCAAAAAAGTCGTGATCAATGGCGTGAAATTCTAAATCATATTCTTGATCTGAAACCGGAACGTGTGATTCCAGGTCATTATCTAGGTAAGAGCGCTGAAGATACATCAGCAGTTGTGTTTACCCGTGACTATATTACAAAATTTGAAGCAGCAGCTAAGAGGGCAGACAATTCAGCTCAATTGATTGCTGAAATGAAGAAAGAGTATCCGAACTTTGCGAACACTGGAGACTTAGAATTGAGTGCTAAAGTCATGAAAGGCGAACAACAGTGGCCGTGATGTCATAAATATGATTGACCATTCAGTGTGTTCTCATTTTAGATGGGAGCACCTGAATGATTAGATGAAATATTTCGACTTGATTATTTTACCTCCTTAATTGATTTCATCTTCACTTCAAGTGAATAACTAACTCTTGAACCCATAGAAAGACACCTCCAAATTGATTTCAGGTATTCTATACCCGATTTTCAACTTAAAGGTGTTTTTATTTGTCTCCCTTTATAGGGTCCAGTCCTGAACGTCTAGGGTGTTTGTTGTTTTACTATGAAAGTTGCTGGCCTTGAAAGGCAACAACATCCAGTGGAGCGGCTAAAAATTCTTTTGCCTTTGCGACGAAAGCTTGGAAATGTGCACTTGCATTATGGCTTTGCACTGCTGCTTCATCTTTCCACACTTCTACCATTAAGAAGGTATTTTCCTTATCTGTATCCTTGAAAAGCTTGTAGGACACATTACCTACTTCTTCCTGTGATGCTTTCATTAAACCGTTGATTTCTTCTAGAAATACGTTTTCTTTCTCTGGATGAATGGTCATCCCTGCATGAATAATAATCATATGATCGTCTCCCTTTTTTAAAAAATTATTTCCACTCTGTGATGCGGTCGATCGGTAAACGGTAAGATGCATAACCTGCGTCAGCCGCTTTCCCAATGGATAGAAGCATAACTGGTACATAGCGCTCTTTATCCCAGCCGAATGTTTCAGCGATGACTTCTTTGTCATATCCGCCAATTGGGTTTGTATCATAGCCATGCGCACGAGCAGCAAGCATCAGCTGCATTGACACAAGTCCACCGTCAATTAAGATCGTTTCACGATTCACTTGCTCTGGAAGAGCTTCAAAATGTGCAGTTAATGCAGCAATTTGTCTTTCTTTTACTTCCTGCGGCATGTAGCCATTTTCTACTGCTTTTGAATAAATTTCTTCTAAGTATTCATTGTTTTTCATATCTGCAAACACAGCGATGACAGCTGATGATGTAGCTACTTGTGTTTGGTTGAATTTTGCGAGTGGTGCAAGCTTTTCTTTTCCTTCTGGGCTGTCAATGACCATGAAGCGCCAAGGCTGTGCATTCACTGATGATGGTGCTGTTGTTGCCTCTTCTAAAATCTCCGTCATTTCTTCTTTGCTAATTTTCACTGCTGGATCATAGTTACGAATGGAGCGGCGCCCTTTCATAATATCCATAAAATCGTTTGTTTTTAATGTTGTAGCCATGTGTAACACTCCTTTAGGTTGTTTGAATCTTTTCGATGTTTTGTTGTATACGGATGAGCACATCAGTGAGAAGCTTTTGTTCTTCATCACTTACGTTTTCAAGCATTTCTGAGATAAATCGTTCTTTTTCTTTTTTAGAAGCTTCGATTCTTGTTCTGCCTTCATCTGTCAGACGAACAAGCGTGACGCGATTATCTTCCGGCTTTCTTCTGCGCGTGACCATTCCTTTTGTTTCTAACTGTTTTAAGTGACGCGTCACAGCCGCACTATCAATATTTACTTTTTTCTGTAAATCGGATTGGCTGATTTCGTCGGCTTGGAATAACAGTGATAGCAACTCCAGTCTTGATTGGCTGATGCCCGTGCATGCTTCGAACTTCACACCCATCATACGGTTCACGCACTGCAAACGATATAATACCTCTGCTTCTTCAGAGCAAAATGCAGTCAATGCCATCCCCTCTTTTCTATTCAGATCAATTAGTTGATATATCAATCATTGACTCGTCAACTAATATACACCCATTATTTCATGATTGCAAGAGGTTTGTTTCATAAAGTGAAATTTTTTATTTCAATTAAAAAAGACGAGCTTTTGCTCGTCTCAGACCGTAGACAAAGGGCTAAAATGTAATTTATTTTAGCCCTTTGTCTTCTTTTCAGCGTGAAAGAAAACCTTTGCAGTCTAGGAAGGACGAGCAATGGAGCGGAGCGAATTTGACATTCGTGAGCACCAGCGCGCAGGACTGACACCGAATGCGAGGGTTTGTCTTCACGCTGGGACGAGCTTTTGCTCGTCTTAAGAACTTGGTGTTGTTGTTGGTCCCACATAGTAGCTGATAAATCCAATGATCATCAAGACAACAAAAATAAAGAGAATGAGTTTGAGCATTCTCATGGTTTATCCCCTCCCACTCATCTAACTTATCATATCTAGAAGAAGCGCTACCTAAAATTTACATAAAAAAAGACAAAAGCGATTCTTCACTTTTGTCTTTTTCACTTTATTCTGTAATCACTGTATGAATCAAAGTCGGAGCATCGGCATGGTCATCAATGCGGATGTTGTCATAAATTTTCTCCATGACATTCGCAACATCTTCACGGTTTGCATGCAGCGTCACGAGAGATTCACCTTTTTCTACACGATCGCCTACTTTTTTGTTTAGCATAATACCAACAGATAGGTCGATATCGTCTTCTTTTGTTGCGCGTCCTGCTCCAAGAATCATCGCTGCAACACCGATTTCGTCTGCGACGATTTCAGCGATCACACCTGATTCTTTTGCCGGAACTTCGATTTGATAAGGTGCTTGCGGCAGTTTTTCCGGTTGATCTACAATCGAGCCGTCTCCACCTTGGTTTTCTAAAAATTCCTTGAACTTCTCAAGTGCTTTGCCGTTTTTCATGACTTCAATTAGCTTTTCTCTTGCTTCATCAAGTGTCTCTGCTTTTTTCGCAAGAACGACCATTTGACTTCCTAATGTGAGCACAAGCTCGTTTAAGTCTTCAGGGCCTTCGCCTTTAAGCGTGTCAATCGCCTCTTTCACTTCAAGGGAATTTCCAATCGCTAATCCTAGCGGCTGAGACATGTCTGAGATGACAGCCATCGTTTGTCTGCCAACATTATTTCCGATACGAACCATTGCTTTCGCAAGCTTCTCAGAATCTTCAGGTGTTTTCATGAAAGCACCTGCGCCTGTTTTTACATCTAGTACAATGGCATCTGCGCCAGCAGCGATTTTCTTACTCATAATAGAGCTTGCAATGAGCGGAATTGAGTTAACAGTTCCTGTTACATCACGAAGCGCATACAGTTTTTTATCAGCAGGTGTCAGGTTGCCTGATTGTCCAATGACCGCTACTTTATGACGGTTCACCAGCTCGATGAACTCGTCTTTTGTAATTTCAACGTGGAAGCCTTTGACTGCCTCTAGCTTGTCGACAGTTCCACCCGTATGTCCAAGACCACGCCCAGACATTTTTGCAACAGGTACATCAAGTGCTGCAACAAGAGGAGCGAGTACAAGCGTTGTTGTATCGCCTACACCGCCTGTTGAATGCTTGTCTACTTTAATGCCGTCGATAGCAGACAGGTCAATTGTGTCCCCTGAGTTTGCCATAGCGAGTGTTAAATCTGCACGTTCTTGATCCGTCATATCTTGGAAGAAAATCGCCATCGCCAAGGCACTTGCTTGGTAGTCAGGAATTGTTCCGTCCGTATAACCTTTGACAAAGAAAGAAATTTCCTCTGAAGATAATTCTTTTCCGTCACGTTTTTTCGCAATGATATCTACCATTCTCATTGTTTTCACCATTCCTTTTTTAGTTTAGTAAATCAAACCGACAACGCCTGCTGTTAAGAAGCTGACGAGTGTTGCACCGAATAACAGCTTTAATCCAAAGCGTGCGACAACGTTTCCTTGTTTTTCATTTAAGCCTTTCACTGCTCCAGCAATGATACCGATAGACGAGAAGTTCGCAAATGACACAAGGAATACAGAAATGATCGCTTCTGTACGAGCAGTGAAATGAAGACCGTCGCCAGATAGAGCAAGCATCGCTACAAATTCGTTAGATACCATTTTGGTCGCCATAATACTTCCTGCTTGTACCGCTTCACTCCAAGGTACACCAACAAGGAAAGCAAATGGTGCAAACACATATCCAAGTACATCTTGGAAAGAAACACCGATGGCAGCTGTGAAAATGCCATTAATCATCGCAATTAATGCAACGAATCCAATCAACATCGCAGCCACAACAATGGCTACTTTGAAACCATCCATAATGTATTCGCCGAGCATTTCAAAGAAAGATTGTCTTTCTTCTTCTACGACTTCAAGCATGTCTTCGTCTTTAGACACTTCATATGGATTGATGATAGACGCAATAATAAATCCACCAAATAGGTTCAGCACAAGTGCTGTAACAACGTACTCCGGTTTAATCATTTGCATATACGCACCGACAATGGACATTGATACAGTCGACATCGCAGATGCACACAATGTATAAAGACGCTGTTGAGGTAATAATCCAAGTTGCTTCTTAATGGAAATGAACACTTCGGATTGACCTAAAATCGCTGACGCTACGGCGTTGTAAGATTCTAGTTTCCCCATTCCATTGACTTTACTAAGCAAATACCCAATTCCGCGTACGATCAGCGGAAGGATACGCCAATGCTGCAGGATACCAATCAAGGCAGAAATGAAGACGATCGGCAACAAGACATTGATGAAAAAAGTTGACGCATTATCATTCATTAACCCGCCAAATACGAAGTTGATCCCTTCACCAGCATAGCCTAGAAGCATTTGGAATCCTTTTGCAAAGCCCCCGACTAGGAAGTTCCCAACACCTGTATTGAGCAGAATATAACCTAAAATAAATTGCAGTACAATCATGACAATGACTGGACGGAATTTCACTCGCTTTTTCCCGTTACTTGCCAGCCATGCAATGGCGAGAATCACCAGCAAACCGATAATACCAATGACGTATTTCATGTTTTTCCTCCTTGAATGAATTCGTTTACATTAATGTGCTTGTATGGAACAAACCCTATTTCGCAAACAAATTGCGGAAGAAAATCCCAGAAATGAGATCCTTCCGCATATGACTTTTTCATCATCTAATGAGTCATGAATGTTATCCTACCATAGGATCGTATGAATTAATAGTCTTTAGTAGGAGCTGATTGATCCCCTTTAATAATGGAAACGCCTGCACTGGCACCAATGCGGGTTGCGCCTGCAGCTGTCATCGCTTCTACGTCTTCTTTTGTTCTTACGCCGCCTGATGCTTTGACACCGATATCAGGTCCAACTGTTTTACGCATTAATGCGATGTCCTCAGCTGTTGCACCGCCTGTACTAAATCCAGTCGATGTTTTGACGAAATCAGCGCCAGCTTTTACAGAAAGTTCACAAGCTTGTACTTTCTCTTCATCTGTGAGTAAACAAGTTTCAATGATGACTTTCACTAAGGCTTTGCCTTTTGCTGCGTCTACAACGGCACGAATATCTTGTTCAACTGCTTCATATTCGCCATCTTTCAATGCCGCAATATTGATGACCATGTCCACTTCAGTTGCACCATTTTCAATGGCATCCTTTGTTTCAAATGCTTTCACTGCTGTTGTGTTTGCACCTAACGGGAAACCGATGACTGTACATACATCAACGCCTGTTCCTTCTAGTTCTTTCGCCGCAAGAGATACCCAAGTTGGGTTCACACAAACGGAAGCAAATTGATAGGTCTTTGCTTCTTCTAGTAACTGCATGATCGCAGCTTTAGATGTATCTGGTTTTAGTGCTGTATGATCAATGAGCTTTGCTATTGTCATGATTCACACTTCCTTTTAATTATGATACTTTCATCTTAAATGACTATTGAACAATTGTAAACACACTTATGAAATTTTGTTCATCTATTTTGTGACATTTAAAACAGCTCTTGCTGTGTGCTGATCGATCATCAATACGTTCGCATATTTTCCTCTCAGCGCCCCATGGATTGAGGCAACCTTTCGATGTCCACCAGCGACAAGAATGGAGCGCTCTTTTTTTCTCAAATCATCAAGCTCCACACCGATTGTCCGATTGTTAATCGCTTCACTGCAAATGCGTCCTTCTTGATCATAAAAACGCGAACAGATATCTCCGACACTGGATGTCTTGAGCAGTGCCTTTTCTTCTTCACGGAAATAACCGAGCCTAAACAAAAGCGCCTCATCTCTTACCGTCCCAACAGTAAACACAGCGATATTTGCCTGTTTGCCCATTTCAATAATGCGCTGGATATGTCTGTCCTGTTCGACCATCTCTTTAACGGCGGCACTATCGAACACAACAGGCAGCGGCAAATAGCGTGGTGCCGTTTGAAAAGCTGATGCAAACAGCTGGATCGTTTCCGCAGAATATGTATTCACATGTGAATGGCTGATTCCACCTTTCAGCTGAACAACTTCTACCCCTTTTACCTGTTTAGGTTGCATCTTTTGAGCAATTTGATACATCGTGGTGCCCCAGCTCACTCCAACGATATCGCCGTCTTTCACCGTATTTTGAAGATAATCTGCACCAAACCGGCTCAAGTAATCAGTAATCGTTGGATAATCGTCCTTTGGTGAAAATACCACATGAGCCTCGAGCAGATCATATTTTTCTTTCAGCAATAAGGACAGCTCATTTAAATCCTCAAATGGGTCCATCACTGTAATTTGGACGTACCCTTTTTCCTTCGCATACTGAAGCAGACGAGACACCGTTGGCCTCGACAGGTCAAGCTGCTTGGCGATTTCCTGCTGACTGTAATCAGATAAGTAATAGAGCCTTGCTGCTTCAATACTTAATTGCTGTTTCTCCCGATCCATTCGTACGCCTCCTTTTTTCCTCTATCATAACAAATTGTTCACTTCACCATGCACAAATGTTCATTTAAAGAAAATGGTGTAGGTTGCGTGAAAGGTCTCTTGCTTCTCTAAAGTTTGAATGCCGAATTTCTCCTTATACTGCCCATTCGTCCCTTCCATATCAGCGATCCCATACCAAGGCTCAATACAAACAAAAGGAGCCATTGTTCCCTTTTCTTGATCATATGGAGACCAAATACCAACGAACGGAAAACCACTGAGATCGACCTCAATGCCGTGACCTGCTTGAGAAATCAATGATACTTGATGAATATGACTAAAGATCATTGCATCGTTCTGAAAAAGTTCTGGGCGAAGTTGAATCGGCTCAAACTCAACACCTTTCTCCTTCTCTCTCACAAGTGAATCATGAAGTTCATATTGGACTGGATCATGTTCGGTGGAAGGTGTCAATGTAAGTGAATAATCCGCTGTCTGCTCACCTTCAACAAGCGGGACATGAAATGCCGGATGCCCGCCAATCGAGAAATACATCGTGTCATCTCCCTCATGAACAATTTCCCAGGAAATCGTTAGTCCATTTTCCGACAGTGCATAACTGATGCGCGCTGTAAATTCATACGGATATTGTGACGTGTGACGGCCATTTGATTGATATTGAAAAACCACCTGATCTTTTGCTTCTTCAAATAGTTCAAAATCAACATCACGCAAAAATCCATGCTGCGAGAGATGATACATTTGATCGCCTATCTTGTATTGATCATCCTTCAACCGTCCGACAATCGGAAATAAGACGGGAGACACTCTGCCCCAATAAGCAGGGTCACCAGACCACATATATTGACGTCCACTTTCTTTATGAAGCACCTCTCTCACCTCGGCACCTCTTTCATTGATTTGAACCAATAACAGATCATTTTCAATCGTTCTCATTCAACACATCCCCTTTCCTTCTTCTTTTATTATGACAGGGATTTTCGGTTTGAGTATAAAAATAAGAATTCCTCAAGCCTTAGAATGTTTCTTCATATAAAAAAATTTTAAAAAAGACAGAAATTCGCCAACAAAATGTAATGCTGATTCGTCTAATCTTATATAAAATAAAAGAATCGTTGTTCTTTTGGAGTGACAACAAAAAAGACGCGTTTGATATTGATGGGGGATTCTTTTTCATGAACAGCAAGGAAAACCGTTTACGTTACATATTAGGATTAGATGGGCTGAGAGCTGTTGCCGTATTGGCGGTCATTGCTTATCACTTACATATTGAACCCGCAAGCGGCGGGTTTCTTGGCGTTGATTTGTTTTTTGTGATTTCTGGTTACTTGATTACAACCATCTTGCTGCATAAGCAGGATTTGGGCTATCAAGAGCTTCTGCCTTTTTGGATGGGCCGCATCAGAAGGCTGCTTCCAGCTGCCTACGTCATGATTTTTTTAATCGTCAGCTGGTGCGCCATTGCTGGTTCAAATGCATTAATGTCCATTCGTGGCGATGCCTTATCGTCCTTTTTTTATGTGAGTAACTGGTGGTATATTTTTCATCAGCTCTCTTACTTTGACAGCTTCAATGCTGTATCTCCACTAAAAAATTTATGGTCTTTGGCGATTGAAGAGCAATTTTATCTCATTTGGCCGGTACTGTTGATTGCTGGACTGAAATGGGTGAAAAATAGATCCCATCTTCCTATGATCACCTTTGGTCTGGCACTTGTATCTGCTTTATGGATGGCCATTCTCTATTCACCGGATACTGACCCGAGCAGGATCTATTATGGAACAGACACACGTGCGTTTGCACTCCTCATCGGGTGCAGTCTTGCATTTGTCTGGCCTATGCACAGACTTTCCAGCAGAAAATTACTTCCTGTCGGCAGACGTATGTTACATATAGCCGGATTCGGTTCGATGGTCATTTTCCTCTTATGTGTTTATGCAGTCGACGAATTTGACGGCTTTCTCTACCAAGGCGGTATGCTTTTATTCTGTCTGAATGCAGCGATCTTAATTGCGTGTGTCTGCCATCCTGCCAGTCTGATTGGGAAATGGTTGTCTTTTCAACCACTCGTTTGGCTCGGGAAGCGGTCTTACGGCATCTACCTATGGCATTATCCAATTATCGTACTGACCACACCGGTCATTGAGATTGGACAGCCTTCTATGGGACGTGTCACATTGCAGCTCATCGCAATTCTACTCATATCAGAGGCTTCCTATCGTTTGATCGAACAGCCGATTCGTAAACTAGGGTTTAGACAATATTTTGCCTCTTGGTCGATTTGGAAAACAGGAATCAAGCAATGGTCTATGTCCAACAAAGTGTTTCTTGGGATTGCCGCAGTCCTTTTGATTTTATTTACCATCGGCATGTCTAGCTCGTCTCATACATCCCCGCTTGCGCAAGAAGTAACACAAATTAAGACAGCGCCCCAAAAGGCTGGGGGTCAGACAGAATCAAAAGTGAAGAAAAAGAAAGACAAACATGAGAAAAAAGCGGATCCTAAACAATTTCACCAAGTTCTTGCCATTGGTGATTCCGTCATGTTAGACATTGCCTCAAATTTAGAAAAGGCATATGAACCAATCACCATTGATGCAAGGATCGGAAGGCAAATGAACGAGGCCATCCGCATCGCCCCTCAATATGCTTCTTTTAATAAGGCTGATACCGCTGTTATTATTGAGCTTGGCACAAATGGTTATTTTACAGAGGGGACTTTGACCTCATTCATTCAACATTTCTCGAAGGCACATATTTTTCTTGTGAACACTCGCGTTCCAAGATCTTGGGAAAATGATGTGAATGCAGTCATCGAGAATGTAGCCAATCAACATCACAATGTGAGCTTAGTCGATTGGCATTCAGCTGCAACAGGACAGTCATCCTATTTTCAGCCAGATGGTGTTCATCTTTCCACAAAAGGCTCTGACACATTGACTCAGCTCATTAAAGCCAGTATCAAGAAAAAAGGAGATGTGTCATCTTCATCATAAGAAGACTAGCATCCTGTGAAGACATGTGTGCAATTGCTCTGCGTATTTTGATGGAAAATCCAAAAAAGACATACTTTCCTAGGCATGTCTTTTTTTGTGATGGATGAGCACGAAGCTGCATTATGCTTTACTTTTAAAAGACCAAACGATGACAGGTATGAGAATTAACGATAAGATTCCTCCACTTAAAGATAATGTAGCATAACTCGCATTCGCAACGACCATTCCTGAAAGGGCACCGCCAGAAGCACCTGCTAACGCAACAAAAACATCGAGTGTTCCTTGGGTTTTTGCCCGGGTTGATGGTTCTGTAGAATCCACTATTTGAGCAGTACCACTAATTAAACCAAAGTTCCATCCCAATCCAAGTAAAGACAGAGCAATGATTAATAGAATCATTGAATCACTTGGTGCGAATGCTGCTAATAAACCAGCAAGTAACAATGTGATGCCCGCCGCTATGCTCATAGCTGTTCGTCCTAGTTTATCTACAAGTACACCCGTGATAGGTGAAGGAAGATACATGGCCCCTATATGAAAACCAATCACAATGCCCACTTCGGCTAATCCATGACCATGATGCTGCATATGCACCGGTGTCATGGTCATGAGTGCAACCATGACAATTTGAGTTAAGATCATAACCGTGGCACCTACTGTAAGCCCTTTTTTATCTGTTTTTTTATCCGCAGCATCTGGTTTATTTACATGCCCATGTTCTACTTTGTAAGCTGCTATTCTTCGGGCAATGTCTAACGGATCAGGACGCAGTAAAATAAAAAGGACAAGACCAGCTACAATAAGTGCTGCTGCTGATAAAATAAAGGGACCAGCAAGTGCTGGAACACCAATTGATACTGCAAATTTCCCCATCACTTCAACTAAATTCGGACCTGCTACTGCTCCAAATGTTGTCATGACCATTGTCGTACTAATGGCAGTTGCACGCTGTTTGGAATTCGCTAAGTCCGTCCCAGCATAACGCGCTTGTAAATTTGTCGATGTACCTGCGCCGTAAATGAAGAGCGATGCAAATAATAAAAAGACACTATTCATCATAGCTGCCATCACAACGCCAATTGCTCCGAGCCCTCCAGCAACAAAACCTGTCGATAAACCGATCCGTCGTCCATAACGTTGCGAAAGCTTTCCTACAATGAAAGCTGACCCAGCTGACCCCAAAGTAAATAAAGCGATTGGGACTCCTGCATATGCTTCAGTCCCAAGCATTTGTTGCGCTAAAAGGGCGCCTACCGTAATTCCTGCGGCTATTCCAGCCCCTCCGAATATTTGCGATAGACTGACAACGAATAATACTCGTTTATATAATTTTTTCAATTTTAGGGGCGAATCTATATAACTCTTCACTACATCTTGTTCTGTATCTAGCACTTGTAAACACCCACTTGAGATTTATTTTCCAAATTCAGTCGACAATCCTCGATTTAAATCTCTTTCACCTCTCAGCCATTTACATGGAGAGAAAGCTGTTGTTTTCGGATCATAGACACCTTGTTTTTAAATATATCATGAATAAAGCGCCCACCTGACTGACTTTCTCTTTTGAGCTGACTCGTATTCTTTGTCGTTTTCTTCTATGCCGTTAAAAGGCTGGCTTTCAATGCTAATGCGTGCTTTTCCTTCGTTTTTTGATCCACCAACGCAAAATCACCATTCTCATACGCTAATGAAAATAATTCTTCGATATGAAAGACACCTGCCTGAAACTGCCTGCTCAATACATGCAGTGCCGCAGCACTTGCGACTTGAGCCGTTGCTTGAGACTCATCGCGACCTTTTATTCCAAGCGCTGCCTGATGAATTTCGTTACTCTTCATTCCTACCGCTTCCACTTTCACTGCATATTGATCTGTACCCATTTGAGCAGATTGAATCAGTGAAACGGCTCGTTCCTTGATTTTCGGCATCGTGAGAAGGGACGTCATTCCGAGTTTCCTTGTGAGAGCAAATGCACGTGTCGCTACGCCAGAATCAAAACAGAGCCTTGTTGTTACAGAAGGCACATGGAGCGTCGAAGGCAATGTTTGCTGGTCAGAGAAAGGGAACTGATAGGCTTGCCGCTTTCCAAGCGTTTTGCCAAAATCAATGCGTTTCCCTCCAGTAAAACTTTTGACTTTCTTTCGCTGATGATTCTTCGTCAGCTCATAATCCGTATGCACATGATCAAGCGTCCATTCAATAGCTGCTTTTCCATGCTGGTCGCCTAACCCAAGCATGATACTAATATCAATTTGCTCCACAGAGGTCAGATTAGATGCCGCCTTCGCTGCAAGCAAATTGGTGAGACCAGGTGCAAGACCTACGCTCAACACAGCCGTTGCGTTCAATGGTTGCTGTACCTTTGCCAGCTGCTCAATATAGGCTCCTTTTGCCGAAATATCTAGATAATCAATGCCTGACCGTAAGCATGTTTCAGCAAATGACGTGTCATCTTGATCAAGACACATGATCACGAGTTTCGTTTCATCCATCCAGTCCGTATCCACTGGTTGTCTTACGTCTATCTGAAATGGACGTACACGCCCATTCGTTTGGCGTGAAAATTGTTCAGCCTTCTCATAACTTCGGCCAGCCGCAAAGACTTGCCCTGGATACACGTCACTTAATTGAAGACATATTTGCTGCCCCACATGTCCATAGCCGCCTATCACCATCACTTTTGACCTCATTTTCCAACCGCCTTTCTATTGCCTCTTTTACAAACAATCCCTTTGATCATGCCAGCTTGAAAATAAGGTCTGATGTCTTGAAATCCTGCTTCGGTTAATTGTGCTGTCATCTTTTCTTCAGACACGGGATATGTTGTGACACCCAGCCTTTCTCGGAAGGACGTAAACACTTCCTTTTCCAAGCCTTGACGCTTCATGAAGAGAGAAAGCATATGAAGCTCCTGCTGAAATGCAGGCGTTTCTGGATCTCCTTGAATAAACGCCAGCACGAGCGGTGCCCCTGGCTGAAGCCGGCGGGCGATCTCCTGTAAAAAGGGAAGCTGATCTTTTACAAAATGAATGACAAGCAAACTTACTGCTGCATCGTACGACTTTTCAACCGGCACTTTGTCTAAGGCCATCTCATACCATGTGACGCGATCTTGCATATGAAGCTGTGCCACTCTGCGCTTGGCCATATCAAGCATGGTTGGAGATGGATCAACCCCTATGATATGCCAGTCTTTATTTCTTTGAAGCATGTTGATGATCTCTTCGCCCCCACCTGCTCCGACTGTCAAAATGCAAGAAGCCGCTCCCATTAATTCGATTTCTACTCTATCCACTGTCAGCTCATGCAAAAGATGATAGCCCGGTACTTTATGTGCAATTGTCGCTGCATAGGATTCAGCAACAGGATCATGCCAATGTTGATTTACACTCATATGTCTTCTCCTCCAGTTTCCGCTTTGCTTCGTTTCTTTTACACTAACGGTATGTTATCTTCATTGTAAGAAGATAGATGAGAAAAAACGATCCCTAAAAGTGGGGATATTGAGGAGGAGATCAAGTGAACAATCCAGCCGCTCATTTTCAGCAGCTGAGAAAAAACATTCGAGATGAACTTGCTGCTATCTGTGATTTTGATGCTGCCTGTATCACAACCATTGATCCAGCTACTCTCCTCTCGACGGGTTCTTTTACAGATGAACCGATTGAAGCCATACATAACGAGCTGTTTCAAAATGAATATTTAAAAAAAGATGTGCACCAGCATGAAGATCTAGCGAAAGGTCCTGTCCACGCTGCCAGTCTCGTCCAAAGCGGAGAATACACCAATAGTGGTCGATACCAGCACATTTTGTTACCTAACGGATGGGCAGATGAATTGCGGGCAGCCCTTGTGATTCAAGGTGAATGCTGGGGAATCGCAAGCCTTTATCGGAAAAAGGAGAAGGAACCTTTTCATGAACAAGACATACAAGCGGTTAGTCGCCAAACACCAGCACTCGCTGCCAAGCTGAGAGATGAACTTTTTAAAAAAAGAGAAACAGAAGAAGATGAAACGGCGGAACACCAAGGCTTCCTCATTCTTTCACACGATTACCATCTTCTTTATGGAAATGAAGCTGGACTTCATTGGCTTCACACCTTCCAAACCTTTGAGCAAATTCATGACGGTGCCGTCATGCCCCGGCCGTTTAGAGCATTAGGTGCTAAGCTTTTATATGGCGGCGGTGACCAAACAGCGGTCAGCATCACCAGAATGCCGACAGGGCGTTTTCTCTCTCTTCAAGCATTTCGATTAGCTCAGGCAGCTGGGCAGGAAGAGGCTGTCATGATTCATATTAAACGAGCTCAAACAAGTGACATTCTTCCTTATATAGCGAAAACATATCGGCTGACAGAAAGAGAAATGAACGTCCTTGATTGCTTAATAAAAGGACAATCCACGAAGGAAATTGCCAGTACGTTATTTATCTCGCCTCATACTGTGCATGATCATGTAAAGGCGATGCTCGAAAAAACAAATTTGAACAGCAGACGTATGCTTGTTTACTTTTTCTCACACATATAAAAAAAAGCGGCTACCTCATTGGTAGACCGCTCTTACTTTATTTTCCGATGACTCGCTCATGCAGAACATGTGCTACTCCAGCTTCATTATTGGATTTTGTCACTACATCTGCAACTGCTTTGACATCGTCAATGGCATTTCCCATAGCAACGCCACATCCTGCAAATTCCAGCATCGACACATCGTTCCCATTGTCTCCAATCGCCATCACTTCTTCACGAGAAATCCCCAGTTCTTGCGCTAGAAGCTTTACAGCATTTCCTTTGCTCACATCGGGATGAAGAATTTCTAGGAAGAAATCTGTGCTTTTCACCATCATGTACTGATCCTTTACTTCAGATGGAATGGCTTGTATCGTCTTTTCCAAACGTTCCGGCTGATCAATATACATCATTTTCGGAAGTCTCATGGATGGGTCTGCCTCTTCGACAGGTAAATACTTAAGCGGCAATTTCGTTAAATACGATTCAAGTACCGTGTATTCACTAATATCCCGATTTGGTGTGTATAGATGAGCTGAATCGAAATAATGCATAGGTGTATCCAGCTGACGGCTCAGTTCATATAAAGAAGTCAAATCATCATAGGATAAAGTTAATTCTGATACGACTTCATTTGTATGGCTGTTTTGTACAAGCGCTCCGTTATAGGCGATGACATAATCCCCCTCTTGATCGAGCTGCAGCTCTTTTAAGTAGCGGTGCACCCCGCCAATCGGCCGGCCTGTACATAAAACAATTTTAACGCCTTTTGCCTTCGCCTGTTGAATCGCTTCAAACACCTCATCCGGCACCATATGCTGATCATTTAATAACGTACCATCCATATCAATTGCGACTAATTTATACATTCACTGCTCCCCTTTTCTCAGCAAAACGTGCTGTCACTATTTTGAGTGATCATCTACATGATCACATGCTATTCATCATACTATGTACCTATTTTAGCCTATCGTTTTTTTCTTACGCTGTCTACTTGTTCCTATCTGTAACAAAAAATCACGTTCTCCTAATCTATTATAACGTATTCTATGAAATCTGCTGTGAATAGATCAGTTCCCCCTTTTTAACTATATAAAAAGAAACAAATGTTCATCAGAGAATATTTTGAAACTAGCAAATCTAATTGTATGATAGATAGCAAAGAAAGGAGGTGCAGAGAATGATTACATTAACGAGAGGAAAATTGTCAAAAATGTCTGGTGTACATATTGAAACCATTCGTTTTTATGAAAATGAGGGTGTGCTCCCCGAGCCTAATAGGGCACATAACGGCTATCGTTTATATGATAAAAAATATGTACTCATGCTATCCTTTATCACTGAAGCAAGAAAGCTAGATTTCTCACTGAAAGAAATTCGTGAAATTATCACATCACTATTCGAGAAACAGTCGAAAACAGAAGCGGAACAGCTGCTCGAACAAAAAGTAGAGGATATTCAAAAATCCATTCAAGAGTTAAAAAAAAGGAAGGCGGCCATTCAACTGTTAACGAAACAAACATTAGCTAACATTAGTTAATTGTAAGGGCTGCCCAAGATGTGCCGGTATTTTTTACTGGCACCCCTCTGCGCCTAGCTGTTAAGTACACGTTCTATGAAAACATCAGGTATACTAGAGACAGCTAGACGTGACATCAATCGTATTGAAAGGGGTTATGAGTAGAATGAGAATAGCAACCATCGGAACAGGTGTGATTGTGGAAGGTTTCCTGCAGGCGATTGAACAGCTTGAAGGTGCTTCTTGCCACGCCGTCTATTCAAGAAAGGAAGCAACGGCAAAGAAGCTCGCAGATCAATTTGGGGTGCAAACGACTTATACCGATTTAACCGCTATGTTAGAAGATCCCCACATAGAAGTAGTGTATATCGCATCACCAAATCGTTTACATAGCGAGCATGCGACGGCTGCATTGAAACACGGAAAACATGTGATTTGTGAAAAGCCTTTCACCTCTAATGTGAAAGAGTTAGAAGCCTTAATCGCTCTCGCAAAGGAAAAGCAGCTCTTCCTATTTGAAGCCATTACGACTGTTCATATGCCCAACTATCATTTAATCAAAAAACACCTTTATCAATTAGGCAAAATCAAACTCGTTCAATGCAACTATAGTCAATATTCAAGTAAATATAATCAACTGCTCGCCGGGGAAACGCCAAATGTCTTTAACCCAGAGTTTTCTGGCGGTGCCCTCATGGATATTAACATTTACAATGTTCATTTCATTATGAATCTATTTGGTTCACCGAAAGACATTCGTTACCAGGCCAACCGCCATCCAAACGGCATCGACACATCTGGTGTTTTAACTTTTACTTACAATGATTTCATCGCCACAAGTGTTGGCAGCAAAGATACAAGCAGTATGAACTTCGCTTTGATTCAAGGGGAAAAAGGGTTCCTGCATGTGAAAAATGGTGCGAATGGCTGTGAGGAAGTGTTGCTGCATATAGGGGACCAAGTCACTTCACTCAATGCACAAACCAATTCAAACCGCTTGTTTTATGAAGTGGAAGCCTTTCAGCATATCATTGAAACCAGAAACGACGAAAAGTGTTATGAATGGCTTGATGACAGTCTTTCTGTCATGAAGGTTCTTGAAGCCGCTAGGAAAGATGCCGGTATTGTTTTCCCTGCGGATCATGCTTAAATAAAAAAACCGCCTTCTGAAATGAAAAGGCGGTTTTTTGACATTAGATACTCTTTGAATATGCCACCAGACGCTGAGACATATGATTCACTTCATCAACTGAAGCGTTCACTTGCTCTGTTAAAGCAGCCTGTGTCTGCGTAAGAGCTGTCATATTGGAGATATTTTCAAGAATTTGATCGATTTGTGTTTTCATTTCAGTTAAACTAGATTCGATATTTTCTGTCGCATTGGCACTATGAAGCGCTAGCTTACGCACTTCATCGGCAACAACTGAGAAACCGCGTCCCTGCTCGCCTGCTCTTGCTGCTTCAATTGCGGCATTCAAACCGAGCAGATTCGTTTGGTTTGCCACTTCTTTGATCAAGTCTGAAATATTCTTCGTCTCATCTGCACTGTTTTTCGCCAGATGAGCAGCAGATGTTGACTGCTCTTGAGCGACAGCAAGCTCCTGTGCTTGGTTTGTCACAGAACTGATGCCAGATACCATCTCACTAATTGAACTTGAAAGCTGTTCTACTTGGGAAGCCATTTCATGGGCTGTTTTTTCTTTATTTTTTTCTAACGTAATATCACGAATCGTTCCTGCAACACGTAAAGGAACACCCTTCTCATCACGAATGGTTTCACCGCCCGCATGATACCAGCGGTACTCGCCATTTTTACTCTGCAATCTATAATCAATGTCAAATGGCGTGCGCCCAGAGTGGTCATTTAAGTGATCCGAAAAGGCTTGGAGAGCCGATTCTTTATCTTCAGGATGCAAACGATCACTCCAGCTACTCAACACGTTCGGGAAATCTTTTTCATCTGTAAAACCAAGCGTTTTTCTAAACTGTGGAGACCACCAGAATTCATTGTTTGGATTGACAGAATCACCAGCCTCTACAACCATATCCCAAGGAGCTTCCACAAGCGCACGGTTGATCAAGTCATATCTTGTCACGAATGCTTGCAGCTCTTCTTCTTTCATTTTCTGATCATGAATATCAAAAAGAGCCCCTGCCACACGAAGAGGTACCCCATTTCGATCTCGAATCGTCGTTCCAGTTGCTTTGAACCAGCGATACTCGCCATTTTTCAACTTCAGACGATATTCGATATCATACGGTGTACGGCCAGAATGATCCAATAAATGCGTAGAGAATGCATTTAAGGTGTATTCCTGCTCATCTGGATGAATTCGAGATGCCCAGCTGTCTAAGACATTCGGAAAATCGTTTTCATTTTGAAAACCTAGCATTTTGCGGAAATCATCTGTCCATGTGAATTCGTTTTTTGGATTCACAGGATCTCCTGCTACAACCGTCATATCCCATAAACCAACTTGAATCGCTTTTGTCACTAAATTCATACGCATATGAATATCTTCTTGCGCATCTTGCATCTTTTGCAACGCTTCATTTATTTGAGCCACAGCTTCTATTGTTTGACTAGAAGAGAATGCAGCAGTATCAATTCTGGCTGAAAAATCCCCCTTCTCAATTCGTTCAACTAATTGACTGGTTTCACTTAGAAGGGCTCCCGACGATGAATCACTTGCTTTTCTCATAAACATCTTCAATAACTCCTTTCATTCTTCCATATTTTTTTGAAATATTTTACAGTTACAAATAATTCTTTATTAGGACTTTAGTCATACAAAAGATATATCGACAAAAACTGAAAATTGTTTATGTCAGAATGAAGGCAAATGTTCATTTTTTCACGAAGTTTCAGATTTTGGGGATGGGTCATGGAAAGGATTTATGGAAGAAAACGGCTCATTTGATAGAATCAACCACCTATTTTGTCTGAAAAATCTCTTTTTTTATATTGACACTGACCGCTCGAAAAAAGAAAATGGAACATAAGCATTTTAAAAAAGGAGAACGTCATGAGCGCGAATCAGGAACAACACGAATTAAAAAAGCTTTTATCGCCGCGTCATATTCGCATGATTGCGATGGGCGGGGTCATTGGTACAGGAATCTTTAAAGGAAGTGCCGATACAATCGGCTTAGCAGGTCCTGGAGTCATCTTTTCCTATGTATTTGCTGGATTGCTTCTTCTCATTGTCATGGCGGCTTTAGCTGAAATGGCCATCGTCTATCCGGGGAATAACCTTCGCGACCTCATACAGATTGCGCTTGGTCAACGTTTTTCATTTGTTGTCGGATGGGTTTACTGTTTTATGTGGCTCACTGTATGTGTCATTGAAATCATTGCAGCGGGGAGTTTACTTCAATATTGGATGCCAAACGTACCTTTATGGTCCTTATGTTTACTTTGCTCGCTTTTAGTCATCGGAATTAATTTAAATAATGTAAAATACTTTGGTGAAATTGAGTTTTGGTTCGCTGGAATGAAGATTTTCGTTATTATTGTGTTTATTATTCTCGGTGCCGCATTATTATTTGGAATCATTCCGAGCGAACAAAGCACGCCTGTTCTCACCAATTACCAAAACTTTGTCCCGAACGGATGGGGTGCTGTCTTTGCCTCATTATTAGTGGTGATCTTCTCGTATGGAGGCTCTGAATTGATCGGGCTGACCATTACAGAAACAAAGGATGCAGAAAAGGTTTTACCTGGTGTTGTCAAAAGTATGATGTGGCGCATCATCTTGTTTTACACACTGCCGATTTTGATTATTTGCGGACTCATTCCTTGGAATCAAATCGATCCGAATAACAGTCCTTTTGTCCAAGTCTTTTCAGCAGCTGGCATGCAGGGTGCCTCTCACTTCATTAATTTCGTCTTGATTACAGCCGTTCTATCTGCCGCCAACTCTGGTATTTACGGCACGACGAGAATGATTCATTCTCTATCTAAATCAGACGGCGGTCCAAAAAAGCTGGCACAGGTCAACAAAAGAGGTGTACCTATTTTAAGTTTATGGGTGACCGTTCTGTTTCTATTAATCGGAACATTCTTTGCTTACTTGTACCCAGATCAAATTTTCAGCTATATGCTGGCTATCCCTGGTTTTGCGGTTTCTCTTATTTGGATCAGCATCTGTCTGGCACATTTGAAACTGCGTCCAAGATATCCGCAGGAGCCGTATTTCAAAGTTTGGTTATTTCCGTATTTCACTTTATTTGCTGGTCTTGTACTCAGTGTCAGTTTTGTTCTGTTCCTATTCAGACCAGAGAACTTACCTAGCTCGATTATCAGCATCGGTTTCTTAACAGCAGCCATCATTGCTTCATTTTTAATGAAAAAGAAAGCTTAGAAACGCAAGCAAAAACCCGCCTCAGTGGCGGGTTTTTTCATGAGCAGCTGCTGTGACTTCAAAATCAACAGACGCTTTTGGGATGCCGTTGATGATGATGGTTAATGTATGAATGCCTTCATAGTGCTTTCTCGTTGTCATATTTTGAAACGACTGTGACCTTACGAACTCTCTATGGAGCGTTGATCCTGTTTCAAATTCTGTGATTTTAAATACCTTTTGATTGCGTGTACCACGAGCTTTCACGTAATCAATGGCATACTCTACGCGCAGCTTTAATGGCTTATCAGCCTGAAGAATAAAATGAAAGGTCAGTTTCTCTCCAATACAAATGGGGTCCTGCGTAACCTTCAAATCCGTTACTTGGATAGAAGGATCATCTCCATAGCCAAATAAAGCCATGATATCTGGATCGCCTTTTTTCAATAACGTACGGGATGCATGTTTGACAATCCAGTTTGTATGTTCATTGGTTCCATACCAGCTTTTGACCATTTGCTTCATGAGATCGGGCTGAATTGCAGAAATATCATTTAAATGATTCGCTACACTTTTTTGCACATACTTGGCCGAATCTGACTTCAAGTTTTCCAAAATGGGCAGCGTGACAGAAGGGTCCTTTTTCAGCGCAGGGACGGATAATCCCCACGGCAAACGAGGCCTGCATCCTTCACTAGCGAGACGGCGAATATGTTCATTTTGATCCTGTGACCACACAAGCATCTGCGCCAGCATTTTCTCTTGATCTCGAATGAGAAAAGGTCGAACGGCAAATTCAGCAGTGGAAAACGGTGTAAAGTATTCAAGTGCTTTGATCGAGATATCCCAATGGTCAACACCATATGTCTCGACATAGTCTGGAAATACGAGCGCACTGAGCCCTGTAAAATGCGGTGCTGTCTGACGCAGTACATCGATTGCCTTCTCATAATCCTCAGGCAGACAGGCATGCATCGATTCAGTCACTCTTCTCATTCGTCCTTTCAACTCCAGCTGCTCCCAATCCTCTTGAAACACGAGCTGCTGAAAGTGATCAGCATCAAATACAGTTGACACTTGCGCAAGTTTTTCTGCTAAATTTTGAATAAATGGTTCATTATATACATGTTTTAAAGGTTCGATCATGTCCGCCTCCCATAGCTCAATATCATTATTTTATCCTAAATTGTCAAAAGCGGCATAACAACAAGCCAAAAACAGCCCAATTCCGAAGAATTGAGCTGTTGTGCCGTTATATAAACATATTAATGATCATAATAAATGCAATGGCGCTAACGGAAATGATGGTCTCCATAGCCGTCCATGTCAAGAATGTCTCTTTAATGGTCATACCAAAATACTCTTTGATCAGCCAAAAACCAGAGTCATTGACATGAGACAAAATCAGTGAACCCGCTCCTGTTGCTAAAACAAGCAGCTCTCTGCTCACATCCGGCATGGATGCAGCGATTGGGGCTACAATTCCGGCCGCTGTCATCATGGATACTGTAGCAGATCCTGTTGCCACACGAATAACCGCAGCAATCAGCCAGCTAAGTAAAATCGGTGAGATTGGGGAGTGTTTGGCTAAATCAGCAATATAATCCCCAACGCCTGAATCGATCAATACATTATTGAACGCTCCGCCTGCACCAATCACAAGCAGAATGGAAGCGATCGGTCCCAAACATTCGTTACTAAATGACAGCACTCGGTCACGGCTCATCCCTTGTATAAAGCCAAGACTAAAGAAAGAATACACGGTCGCAATCAATAAAGCTGTTATGGGATCTCCGATGTACTTAAACATCTGATACCACATACTATCCTCTGGCAAAATAATGTCCGCCAACGTGGCAAGCAGCATAAGGATGACCGGCACCAAAATGGTAAACATCGTATTCGCAAAACCAGGAAGCTTCCGATCAGCATGTCGTTCCGTGAATTGCTTTCTGAGCATCTCTGGAACTGGTTTATGTATTCGTTTTCCAATCCACTTACCATACAACGGTCCAGCAATAATAGCTGTTGGCAAACCGACGATGATTGAAAAGAAAATCGTTTTCCCCACGTTGGCATGATAGATGCCTACTGCTGCCATTGCAGCTGGATGAGGCGGAACTAGCCCATGCACAACAGACAAGCCTGCGATTAATGAAATCCCAATCGTCACGAGCGAAATGCCCGTTTCAATCGCAATGGTAAAGAGTAAGGGAATGAGAAGAACAAATCCGACCTGGAAAAAGACAGGTATCCCCACGATAAAGGCTACAAACATCATCGCCCAATGCACATTCTTCGTCCCAAAACGACTGATGAGTGTTTGAGCGATCCGCTCAGCGCCCCCTGACTCAGCCATCATTTTCCCAAGCATGGTCCCAAGCGCTAGCACAATCGCCAGTAACGATAACGTGTTCCCTAATCCCGTTTTAATCGATTGAATGATTTCCTGTAAATCCATTCCTGTAGCAAAACCTACTAGCATAGAGGTAATAATCAAACTCACAAACGGATTCAACTTAGCGACTGTAATGAGAATGAGTAAAAGGACAATCGCCGCAATCACAATGAATAAAAGCATGTTCTCCCACCTTTTCCCCGATGTTTAACGATTTTGTTTTAATTGCAACGCACTAATGACATCAAATTCATCCTTCAGTTTGTCATAGAGACGCTCATATAAATAAAATAGCTCTATGTATGTTTCGTTGTTCTCCATATTTGGTTCATGGCGAGCAGAAATACGAATCCATTCCTGTACTTCTTCTATCTCTTCCATATGACCTAAACTATGAAGTGCAAGGACAGCCGCCCCAAGTGCGGAAGCCTCGTAGCTTTCTGGAACGAGCACTTCTCTGCCCATCGTATCCGCCAAAATCTGCCTCCATAGCGGGGATCTCGCAAATCCACCAGAAGCCCGGACATCCTTCGCTGGACCTGTTAAATCTCTTAGTGCCACACCGATCGAGAAAACACTCATAATGACGCCTTCTAACACGGCTCTAATAAAGTGCTCGCGCTTATGCTGAAGACCAATCCCGAAGAACGTGCCTCTTGCGTTTGGATTCCAATAAGGTGCACGCTCACCTGTTAAAAATGGTAGAAACAGCAGTCCTTCTGAGCCAGCTGGAACCTTCTCTGCAATATCAATCATCAGATCGTAAGGGTCTACACCTAGACGCTTCGCTACCTCCACCTCTGACGACCCAAATTCATCCTTCAGCCATCTCAGCATAATCCCGCCGTTATTGGTCGGTCCTCCGACTACCCAGTGCTTGTCCGTCAATGCATAGCAAAATGTTCTTGATTGCTCATCTGTAATCGGCTGATCTACGACTGTACGTACTGCACCACTTGTCCCAATCGTGACTGCTACCTCACCTTTGCCAATCGCACCAACACCAAGATTCGCTAGGACACCGTCATTTGCACCCACAACAAATGGTGTATCTTCTTCAATGCCCATTCGCAGCGCAATTTCTGGCTGAAGCCCACGCAGCTGATGCGTCGTTGGAACAAGTTCAGACAGCTGATTCACCTGAATTCCTGCAATACGTAGGGCCTCCTCGTCCCATTGAAGCGTTTCCAATCGGAACAGTCCTGTTGCTGATGCAATTGAATAATCGACCACATACTGACCGAAGAAATGATAAAGAACATACTCTTTGATGGAAATGAATTTTGCTGCCTGATTGAAGACGTCAGGTGTCATTTCCTTGATCCATCGTATTTTTGAAAGCGGTGACATTGGATGGATCGGTGTTCCGGTTCTTTTATAAATTTGAAAGCCATCTAAGTCCGTTATGATTCGTTTCGCTTGTTCTGCACTTCTGTTATCAGCCCAAATGATACTGTTTGTTAATGCTTTTCCATTCTCATCCATGACGATTAAGGAATGCATCGCCGTACTAATTCCCACACCTATGAGTTTTTTTGCATCAAATGCTGCTTTCGTCAATGCGCCTCTTACACTCGCAATCACAGCATCTAAAATATGTTCAGGGTCCTGCTCAACCCATGCTGGCTGGGGGTGAATGAGATCATAAGGAACAGAATGCTTTGATATGACTTTCCCCTGTGGTCCAAATAGAACCGCCTTTGTACTTGTTGTTCCAATATCCAAACCAATTACCGCCTGGTTTCCCTTCATCTGTATCACGCCCAATCATTGATTTGAAATAAAGTGTCGTGGTGCCGGTGTACCTGATAAATCCCATTATAGGAATATTTTTTTCGACATTCAACGATCAAAAAGAAAATAATTTTCACTGAAAACCTCAGAATCGTTACCACAACAGCATTTTTCACTAACAGAAAAATTTATTTTTGAAACCATTACACCCTTTTTTGAGAAATCGTTTCTCTCATTTGCTTTAAGTTTGTTAATGTTTCCTGCTGCCTTAAATGTGCAAGCGCAAAATATAGCACATCAATCACAGTAAGCTGGGCAAGCCTAGCAGACATCGCTTCCGTTCGGAAAGCCGTTTCTTGCGTTGATGTATACAGCGTGACATCTGCAAGCTGACTCAATGGAGAACGCTGATAGCTTGTAATGCCAATGGTTTTCGCTCCTTTCTCCTTGGCTGTTTTCATCGCATCCAGTAAATCCTTATTTCGACCAGAATGAGATATACCAAGCACTGTGCTCTTTTGATCAAGCAGACCTGCCGACATCGCTTGAAAGTGAGAATCTGTATGAACAATACAGTTGATGCCTGTTCTCATAAATTTGTGAAAAGCATCTTTGGCGATGAGGCCAGACCCACCGCTGCCATAAAACTCTAAGCGCTCTGCTTCATGGATTAATTGTACGGCTTTTTCTACATCTTCTGGATTCAACAATTGAAAACTATCCTTTAATGCAGTGATGTTTGCCTGAAATACCTTTTGCATAAAAACGGCAGTATCATCGTCAAGACTCATCTCTTCATCTACATAATCAGGCTTCGTTTGGTCTATTTCCTGGGCAATAGCAATCTTCAAATCTTGATACCCCTCAAATCCAAGCCTTTTACAAAGACGAAAAATCGTTGCCTCTGAGCTCGCTGTCTTTTTGGCAAGTTCGACAATCGACAAATGGATGATGTCGTGGGGCTCACTCGTAATGTGCTCAGCAATTGCTTTCAATTTTGGCGGCAATCCTCTGCTTGCTGCCCTTATCTTATCTATACTACTTAAACTGACAGAAGCCAATTGACTTCACTCCTTCCTTATTCATGGGAGCGCATACATTTCCTCATGTTCCCATCTTATAAAAAAGAAGCCTGTTTGGACAGACTTCTTTTTTAAGAATTCAAGACTTTGATCATTAAATCAAAAAACCCTTCAGCATCTACATCCATACACACTTGAAGATTGCGATCTTTTCCCCATTGATGCTGAAAATCACATATCATTTGACCATCGCAGAACTCACTCTTCGTCTCCACTTCTACATGAAACGCCTGTGTATTCACAAGTTGTTTATCAATTGCAAGACTTACAGCAAGCGGATCATGCATAGCACATGCCCACACCCCATTCCGCTCAAAATAGCGCTGGCGGTAAATGCTTGTGCTCTCTCTGATATAATTGGCTAACGTTTCATTTTGAATGGCATTAATTCTCTCATCCGTTAACAAGACCTGTCTCGTGACATCCAGCCCTACTTGAGTCAATGAAGTGAATCCAGCCTCCAGCACCAATTTCGCCGCTTCTGGATCTGCATATGTATTAAATTCCGCAACCGGTGTGACATTTCCCTGTCCCTGCACGACACCCCCCATAAAAATGACTTCTTTCACGTGATGAACCAGCTCAGGGCATTTTTTTACCGCAAGGGCTAAATTCGTTAAAGGCCCTGTCAACACGAGCGTAACCTGCTTCGAATACTTCAGCACTTGGTCAATGATAAAATCAGGCGCAAAACCTTCATCTGCGGTCTTCTTAGGCCGGGCGTCCTTTAAAGCGCCGCCAATTCCATCCTCCCCATGCACCCGATGTTCATAATGAGGGGCTCTCAAAAGAGGCGTTACTGCACCTTTGATGACAGGGATTTCCTCTGCCTCAACCAGCTCAAGCACTTTACACGTATTCAACGTCGCCGCTTCAACAGACACATTCCCGCACACCGTTGTGATCCCCAACATATCAAACCGCTTACTTTTCACTGCAAGCAAAATACCAATCGCATCATCAATTCCAGTGTCTACATCCAAGATCAATTTCTTTTTATTTGCCATGTTTGAAAGCTCTCCCTTGTTTGTAAGTGTTGTTAGGGGAATGATAGCATATTTTGAAATTGATTTAGGGAATCAATCGGCTTTGTCGACTTGTTATTTCACTTTTTCTCCAATGTCTTTCAAATATTGTTCGCGTTCTTTTTTGGAGAGATCTTTTAAAAAATTCTCTTTTAATTCCGGTTCATCTTTATATTTTTCCCAGTCCCTAAAACGAATTGATAACTCGTATGAATAACTCATTGAACTGATTTCTTTTGTTCTATACTTTAATGAAGCGGAGAACTCGTACTTTTCTGGCTCATCATTTATATATCCTCTAATTACGATGTAGCCCATTGGATCAATAGTTACCCTCTTCTTAAACGTTATGGTCTTAATAAAGTGATGGATGTCTTCTTTGCGTAAACATTCTTCTATTTTAGGCTTCATTTTTTCTGCGAGCTCTTCTGCTTTTTCTTGATCGCTCTTTTCTTTTACCACATCATTTGATTTACTTTGCTTATTGTGCTGAGTGATTAACGAAGTCACTGAGACAATGATGATAACGACCAAAACAGATACAAGTTTTATTGTGTTTTTCATGTCTACCGTTGCCACCTTCTTAATAATGAAAAATAAAAAAGGTAATTTATCAACTTTTTGTTATTTATCCCCAATATCCTTGAGGTACTGTTCACGTTCTTTTTCAGAGAGTCGTTTAAGATAGTTTCCCTTTATTTCAGGCTCTTCTTTATATTTATCCCAGTTTTTAAAGCGATATGATAAATCAGGAGAATGACTCATCGAACCTATTTCATTAGATTTGTATATTAATGATGCAGAAAAATGATATTTTTCTGCATCGTTATTTATATATCCATCAACTGTGACATAACCCATAGGGCTTATAGATACATTTTTTTTAAATGTGATGGTTTTAATAAAATTGTGAATATCTTTTTCATGTAAATATTCTTCAATTTTTGGTTTCATCTTTTCTGCGAATTCTTCGGCCTTTTCTTGATCGCTTTTCTCTTGCACTACTTCATCTGAAAAACTCTGATGAATGTACTCTACAACAAACACAGTTACGGAGATGACGGCGACCACAATTATGATAGAAAATTTCATGATATTTTTCATAAAAAGCAAAACTCCTTAATGAACTTTAATCAGCTGACTATTGAATTTGACAAAATAAAAACAGGTAGGCTAGTACCTGTTTTACTCTTTTTCTCCAATGTCTCTCAGATACTGATCACGTTCCTCCTTAGTAAAACTTTTAAGGTAATTTTCTTTCACTTCCGGCTCATCTTTATATTCTTCCCAATCTATAAAGCGGTCTGATAAATCAGGGTCATAACTCATTGAACCGATTTTTTTAGCTCTATATTGTAAAGAAGCTGAGAAACCGTACTTTTCCGGTTCATCATTTACATAACCATCAATCGTAATATCTCCCATTGGGTTAATGGTCACATCTTTTTCAAACGTGATGGTTTTGATAAAGTCATGAATATCTCTTTTGTGTAAGTGCTCTTCAATCTTGGGTTTCATCTTCTCTGCAATTTCTTCTGCTTTTGCTTGATCACTCTTTTCCTTGACCGCATTATTAGATTGAATATGCTTGTTGACCTGAACGATTAATGAAGTCACTGCGACAAGGATGACTACAAACAATACAGATAAAAGCTTTATTGTGTTTTTCATGTCTACCGTTGCCACCTTCTTAATAATGAAAAATAAAAAACAGGTAGGTGATTACCTGTTTTATTATTTTTCTCCAATATCTTTAAGATACTGTTCACGTTCTTTTTCGGAGAGTCTTTTAAGATAGTTTTCCTTTAGTTCAGGTTCATCTTTGAATTTATCCCAGTCTTTAAATCGATAAGATAATTCAGGAGAAAAAGTCATGGTACCTACTTCCTTAGATCGATATTCTAATGATGCAGAGAAGTCATACTTTTCTGGGTTACCATTAATATACCCTCTAATTATTATATAACCCATTGGATTAACGTTTACTCCCTTATCGAACGTAATGGTTTTAATAAAGTTGTGAATATCTATTTTATGTAAACGTTCTTCTACTTTCGGTTTCATTTCTTCTGCGAATTCTTTTGCTTGTTCTAAATCGTTCTTCTCTTTCACGATTGTTTCACCTTCTGATTCATTCAATTTTTTTTCTTTATCTTTTTGAAAAACAAGTGATAATACTAGAATAAAAACGATAGTAATCAAAACAATCAGTACAACCTTAAATGTATTTTTCACAAAAATTATCCCACCTTTTAAATATTCAATCGATAGGTTTTTATACCTTTTTTTATAGATATTTACCATACAATATCTTATAATATACATGATAATTATTACAGGAGTGTAAATGTTGACCAAAAAATATGCAATTAATCAACTTAGCGATAAAGAATATAATGAAATATCATCAGCATCTTATGATATCTTCAACTATGAAAATTCTAAAGATATACACTTGAAAAATGGTAAAATAATGTATGTTGTTGACCACCAAGAAACAAAAAAAGGTCTTAACTCACTAACCCTTGTATCAGAAGAAGATTTTGAGCGCTCCGATGGCGGAAAAGACCTCACCAAAATCAAAAACGCCGTCATCGCCTACCGCGGGTCAGAACCGATTGGGGCAGGCCAATATAAAGATACCATTAAAAAACATGGAAAAAAAGAGTCAGATGATCTTCTTTCTACCATTTTGACAAAGCTGCCTCCTTTTAGCCAGTCAGAGACGTCAAAGGAAGTGACGACGAAGATGACGACAGGGACAACGACCTATACAAATGAGATTGTGCAAGATTGGTTGATTTCAGATACGAAGTATTTGATTAAAAATATCCCTTTTGAACACGGCGCTGAGAATCAAATGGTGCAAGCGGACCGGTATGCGAAAGAGATCCATAAGAAAATGCCGAATGCGAAGATGTATGTGACAGGGCATTCACTTGGTGGGTCAAATGCTGCCTATGTTCTTGTCAAAAATGATTTTATTCAAGGCGGGGTCACCTTTGAGAATCCGAATATTTACCCAAATCTATCGGATGGTCTGCAAGCCAAAGCATTAAAAGGTGATTACCGTAGTAGATTAACAGAATATATCAATCTCAATGACGGGCTATCTCTCTTAAATCGTCATACGACAGAAATCGGTCGTGTGAAAGTGATGTATGATGCCGCTTTACCTGAAGGCGTCGATTACACTGAGGACTCCTCAAAAGCCGTCCAATTTATGAAAAATCTCCTCAATCGGGCAATGAGTGTGAATCCTTCACTTGATGCGAATTTATTTCTTGAAGCCCTCGCCGGCAGCCATGGCTTAGACCGGTATTCCTTTTCGTCAGATGGCTCCGTTCAAACCATTGATGATATGTTGAGAAAAAACCCTTCTCTCACTGCCGCCATGTTACATCAATTGAGCCAATCAAATGTTCACCCTCAAAGTGTGGTAGCGATTTTAATCAAGTCGCATGTTCTCATGAACACAGGTCGTACATTCTCCACATATGCCGAGCACCATATGCAGCAAATCATTCGTAAAATTGAGAAACTCGATGACAAAGTGGAGCAATCGGTGGAACGCGTCCGTTCAAGATACAAACAAATTGTCGGTTTTGGTTCGTATGATCAGCTGACGGCTTCAGATGTGGATGCTGTGATTCGCCACTTAAAAACAGAGGGTCTTGAAAATGAATTCTATTCGGTCAAAAAATATGATGCAGCGATTGATCATGCGATGGATATGAAAAGGTGGCTGGACTCGGTATCAGATGATATGAGCCAGCTAGGAAAACAATACCACGATGCAGATACGGCCCTAGCCAAGAACATGGGTATTTCTTAAGGAGTACGATAAATGGAATTTTCAAAGAAACAACCAACAGATGCAGATCGTTTTTTGCAAAGAATGACAGATACGCATACATCAAGCTCCATCTTCTCAAAAATAAACTTTGACACGGAAGACATGACACCAGCAGAGCTGGCTGCTTTGAAAGCAAAGATCAAAGAAGAACAGAAAACAGCGCTGATCAGAGCCATCCGGCATCAGCTTCAAAATGAATTTGCAGAAGATCGCCAAGAAGCAGAAAAAATGTTAGACCTGATCGATGAACTTCTGATCAAGGTGTATCAACATAAAAGGGAGATCCAAACCCATATGTCAGGTGAAGCCGTTGACGCTTTAATAGAAAAAATCGAACAAAGACTCACATTTTTTGAGCTGAAAGAGGATGTTCAATCCGCTATCGACTCGATCGGCATTTAAATGAACCTTCCATCCGGTGAATCTTTTCCCCGTTTCACTCGTATATACTAAAAGAGTGATTGATTTGAAAGGAGATCTGTTTGTGGGATATATGTTGTTATTTTCGGTTGTGATCGGTCTTGTCCTGACCCTTTTGCTCACACCACTCAGGTTAATCGTTAGAAAGAAAGGGACTGAACAACAGGTACCGCTTATGTGGATTGCGGGACTTGCCCTGCTGTTCATCATCGGGATTTTCGGCTTCTACTACATCACCAATTTAGACCGTAACCCATCATCACTGTGGCTCATTGGACTTGTTGTGACAGCAGCAGGTGCCTTTTTATCAGTGGGATTGGAGCGGAAGATCAAGGGCGTTTTATTTCTCATATTATTGCTACTCGGTGTTTATATGGCAACCGCTTTTCTATTCAATGCAAATGAGAAATTCGACGTGTCTAAAATGGAGCAAAAAGTCGAAATCAAAGCGTTTGATGAGACAGAAACACCTGCGAGTGTACCACCGCAATTTGCTCGCAATAAGATGAAGAAATCGTTCGGACAGGTGCCAAACACAAGCTACTACGAGCTGGGCAGCTTGCAAATTCAGAAGGTCAATGGTGAGTATGTGTATATCGCACCCGTCGAGTTCTCCGATTTCTTTAAATGGATTCGTTCTGGTAGCACACCGGGTTACTTTACACTAAGTGCGACCGACTCATCTGCCAATCCAAAGTTTGTGAAAACCGAGATGGTCTATACGCCTTCTTCCTATTTCAATAAGGAAATTGAGCGGCATATCCGTCTTCAGTACCCAAATTTGATTTTCTATGGAGACACGCAGCTGGAGATCAATGATGATGGCAAGCCTTATTACATCCAAACATTTGGAGATTTTATCTCTGCACGAAACGGGTTTAAAGCTTCAGGTGTGGTTGTTGTGGATGCCAAAACGGGTGAAACGAAGAAATACGCCTTAGACAAAGTACCAGCCTTTATTGATGGCGCTGTGTCACCAGAGGCCGTCAGTCTGCAGAATAGTTACTTCGGCAACTATGTACATGGTTTCTGGAACAGTCTTTTTGGAAAATCGGATGTGAAACTCCCTTCAGACGAGGGGACTGAAGCCAATGTAAGTCCAGTGTTTGATGCCAAAGGGGAAATGTATTACTTCACAGATTTCACCAGTCCAAAAGAGGGCGTTGATTCCATGCTCGGGTATGCACTGACAAATGCCCGAACAGGAAAAGCCACGTATTATACGGGTAATCTTGAAGAATCCTACATGGATTCACAAGGAGCTTTGCAAATTATTGAGAAACGATTTATCGAGAAGAAATGGAAGGGCCGCATGCCGATTCTTTATAATTTCTATGGGGAAGCCAGCTGGCTTACACCTGTTCTCGATTCAAACGGGTTCCTGCAAAACTACTTTATTGTTTCGGCAGCCAATCCTGAAATCGCGGCATACGCTTCTACACCAAACGAAGCACTAAGAGCCTATAAAACAGCTCTTCAAAAAGGCGGCGGTACCGTCAATAGTTCATCAAAGCAAGAAAAGAAAGAGTCGACAGGCAAAGTAAAGAGGGTGTATAAGGAAAAGACCGGGGATTATACAACCGTCACCTTCTTACTAGACGATGGGAAAAACTACACCATGTCTTCTGAAAAAGAGCCTCTTATCATTTATTTAAAAGATGGGGATCAAGTCACCATGAAGTACACAGATACAGGTGAGATTTTCCTCCCAGTTGATGAAATCAACATCAAAGGATTATAAAAAAAGACGCTTCTCCTACTGCGGAGAAGCGTCTTTTCTCTCTTTCCTCAACAACTCAACAAGCAATTCCTTATTTTTATTCCCGCCTGTCATCGGGGATTCGACATAGGAAAATGTCCGTTTAAAATCCATTCCCCTCACAGAAATGACAGCCAATTCACCGCCAATGCTGCCCCGCTGGAGGACATATTTAGATAAAACAGATAGCCCCATTCCATGAATGACAGCTTCTTTGATGGCCTGGTTGCTGCTAAATGTCACAAACGTCCGTGCTTTCAGGCCATTTGATTTCAGGACGTGCTGTAAGTATTCTCCTGTCCCAGATCCCTCTTCTCTTGTGATCCATGTTTCATTTTGCAATTGATCAATGGTGACGTCCTTTTTCTTTGCAAACGGATGGTCTAATGGGGCAACGATATACAATTCATCCTCTAGGAACGTTTCTACAGAGAGTTCTTTGTCATTGGTTTGTCCTTCGATTAATCCGATATCGACATGGAACAACCGGACATGTCTGGCAATCGCCTCTGTATTATCAATGACCACCTCAATATCAACATGCGGATAGAGCTGATGAAATTCTGCCAAGATTTGCGGCAGTACATACTCCCCAATGGTAAAACTCGCTCCAATCGTGAGCTTCCCTCGTGCCAGATGATGATGCTCATAAATATCCTGCTTCGCCTGTTCATATAAACGAATGATTTGTTTTGATCGATGGTACAGCATATCCCCAGTTGGCGTCACCGTTAATTGCTTTGGCGAACGATTAAGCAGAACAGTCTGAAATTCCTGCTCCAAATTCTTAATGTGAAGACTGACACTCGGTTGAGAAATCCGCAGCTTCTGAGCTGCTTTTGTAAAGTTTTTCTCTTCTACAACTGTCACAAATGTCTTCAGTGCATCATAATACATCTGTCCCTCTCCTATCAGAAATCTTAATCCTACATCTTCAATATATATATTTTACTAATTCCTTTCCAGATCGTAAAGAACAGTCTAAACGCAATCAATTTAATAAAAATATTTACTAATTTTTTTAAAGACTCTATACTGAAAGGAGATATTTTCTATAGGAGGTGCTGACTTGGCAGCTAAAATAAAGGACATTGCGGAAAAAGCCGGATTATCCATCGCCACCGTGTCTCGCGTACTGAACCAAGATCCCAACCTATCGGTTACGGATCAAACACGTGAGAGAGTATACGCGGCAGCAGAAGCTTTGTCCTATCAAAAAAAGACATTCAAACATTCGCTAAAAAAAATTGCCTTTCTCTATTGGATGACAGAAAAAGAAGAGCTTGAAGATATTTATTTTAAATCCATTCGTCTAGGCATTGAGGAACTCACCAATACCAGAAGCTTAAATGTTACCGCTTACAACCCATCTGATGGTCTTCAATCGATTGATCCTTCTACAGAAGGCATCATCGCCATCGGTCGATTTAAAAAAAATGAGCTTGATCAATTATATGCGATCACAAAACACATCGTCTTTATTGATACATCACCAGATGAAGACCGCTTTGATTCTGTGAAACCAAACCTGAAACGAATTGTAGAAAAGATTATTGATTCTTTTATCGAAAAACAGCACACATCCATCGGATTTATTGGCGGGACAGATCTTGATCTCAATACAAATAGGCGTATTCCAGATATTCGTGAAACGACCTTCCGCCAGTACATGACAGCACACAACAAACTGGATGAGCAATTGGTCTATATCGGTCACCATTTCTCTGTAGATGAAGGCTATTCATTGATGATGAAGGCGATCGACGAGCTTGGTGATCACCTGCCAACCGCTTTTTGTGTCGCAAGTGATCCTCTTGCGATAGGCTGTTTACAAGCATTAAATGAACGCGGTTTTTCTTTACCAAATCGAGTGAGTGTCTTTAGTATCAACGATATTCACGTCTCTCAATATGTGTCACCACCGCTCACAACTTATCACATCCATACCTCTTTACTTTGCGAAACATCTGTCGATTTACTTTTAGAAAGACTGGTTGATGGCAGAACATTACCAAAAACCGTGCTGATTGCCTCAGATCCTGTCTTTCGTAAAAGCACGATATAAACAGCTGGAAGCCCTGCCGTATATGGCGGGCTTCTTTTCTCTTTATTTCAGTAAAAAATTTTACTTAATAAATTTAATAAAATGTGTTTACTTTTTTTACTCAAGTTGATATTCTCACATTAAGAAAGCGTTTTCTTATCATCTGTGAAAAAAGAACGAGAGGGGATTACGAATGAAAAAGGGAAAATGGGCGACATTATCGGCAGTCGTTGGTACTGCTGTGCTGCTGCTGTCAGCATGCGGACCAGGAGATGACAATTCAAGCGGTACACAGCCGGCATCTACAGGTACAAAGACCTTGTTAGTGTGGGAGGATGTCAAAAAGTCTGATGGGATTCAAGACGCTGTCAAAGAATTTGAAAAACAAAACGACGTGAAAGTCAAAGTAGTCGAAAAAGCATATGCCGACCAAATTGAAGCGCTTCGTCTTGATGGCGCAGCCGGCACTGGTCCAGATGTCATCACCATGCCTCACGACCAAATTGGCTCAGCTGTCACAGAGGGATTGTTACAAGAAATCAAACCAGATGAAAAAGTGATCAATTCCTTCACAGACGAATCGATTCAATCACAAACGATAGATGGAAAGCTGTATGGCCTACCAAAATCCGTTGAAACCACTGTGCTTTTCTATAACAAAGACCTCGTGAAAAAGGCACCAACAACACTCGATGGCTGGTATGACCTTTCGAAAAAGCTGACAAAGGACGGGAAATACGGTTTTGTTGCGAAATGGGATGAAATTTACTACGCAGAAAGTGTATTAGGCGGTTCAGGTGGCTATATTTTCAAACAGAAAAACGATGGTGCTTATGACGTCAATGATATTGGTCTTAATAACGATGGTGCCATCGAAGGCGGAAAATACATTCAGACATTCTTTAGCGAAGGACTTTTCCCGAAAGGCATCATTGGTGAGCAAGGAATCAATGTCCTCAATTCCTTATTCACTGAGAAAAAGGCAGCGGCTGTGATTTCTGGTCCATGGTCATTTGGCCCTTATAAAGAAGCGGGTATCGACTATGGCGTGACCGAACTGCCAACACTCCCTAACGGAAAACATATGAGCTCGTTCTTAGGTGTAAAGAGCTACAACGTCTCCTCTTATTCTAAAAATAAAGAACTCGCCGAGAAATTTGTTGAGTTTATCACGAACGAAAAAAATTCGAAAAAGCGCTTTGAAGTAACAGAGGAAATTCCACCTGTGAAAAAGCTGATGAAAGACCCAGTGATTACTGAAAACGCAAATGCGGATGCTGTTTCAAAGCAAACAAAATATGCCACGCTGACACCGAACAATCCAGAAATGGCAGAGGTGTGGAAGCCGATTGACAGTGCATTAGGACTGATTGCGACCGGCCGTACCGATGTGAAAAAGGCATTTGATGATGCGGTCAAACAAATCGACTCGCAAATTAAAGCGAATCACTCCAAATAAACATCAAGCGCAGGTAGCTGTTCAGCTATCATGCTGCCTGCACTTGATCTAATTTCATATGAAGTAGGTGTTAGACGTGACGGGTAACCTTGAACTAGACCGCACACACATAGTGGAATCAAAGACACACCGGAGACGGGCGCTAATGTTCTCTCTTATACCCGGGATGGGGCAAATATACAACAAACAGTATGGCAAAGGGGCACTCTTTTTCCTGTTTGGCGTTTCTTTTCTACTTGTGTTTTATGATTTATTCAATATTGGCTTCTGGGGGCTGTTCACACTTGGTACGATGCTGCCTCGTGACAACTCTGTTTTCCTTTTAGCAAAAGGAATTATTGCACTTTTAACAGCTGGATTTGGCATCGGTTTTTATGTACTCATGATACGAGATGCATTTATGAACGGAAAGAAACGTGATCAAGGGGTTCCGCTTCAATCCATCCGTGCTCAATACCATCAGCTCATCGATCAAGGCTTTCCTTACTTAATGAGCACTCCTGCTTTCTTTTTACTTCTATTCTCTGTTGTCTTTCCTATTATGTTCAGCTTTGCGCTGGCCTTTACAAACTATGATTTATACCACTCGCCTCCTGCCAATCTCATTGATTGGGTAGGCATCAAAAACTTTCAAAATATCTTTTCAATCGATATTTGGAGAGACACATTCATTGATGTACTGGGCTGGACGGTCGTATGGACGTTGGCTGCATCGACCCTTCAATGTGCTGTCGGCATCTTTCTAGCGGTTCTGCTCAATCAAAAAGATTTAAAAGGAAAACGGTTTTTCAGAACAATTTTGATTCTGCCGTGGGCTGTTCCAGGATTTGTGACCATTTTGGTGTTTGCTGGATTGTTTAACGACACGTTTGGCGCGATCAACAATACCCTTTTTGCATCGATTGGAATTGATCCAAAACCATGGCTGACAGATCCATTTTGGAGCAAAATCGCTCTTATTACGATGCAGACCTGGCTTGGTTTTCCTTTTGTGTTCATTATGACAACCGGCGTTTTGCAGGCCATTCCTGAAGATTTATACGAGGCTGCAACCATTGATGGGGCAAATTTCTTTCAGAAATTCCGGTCCATTACATTACCGCTTGTCCTCTATTCAATTGCACCTATATTAATCACGCAATATACGTTTAACTTTAACAACTTTAATATCATCTACTTATTTAATGGCGGGGGGCCGCCTGTTGCTGGATCCACAGCGGGGGGCACAGACATCTTGGTGTCTTGGATTTACAAACTGACGATGCAGTCTTCTCAATATGCACTCGCTGCCGCTGTTACGATCTTACTGTCAATCTTCGTCATTGCCATTGCACTTTGGCAGTTTAAGAGAACGAATTCATTCAAAGAGGAGGACATGATGTGATATGGGATCAAAACAAAATAAGCTCATTCGTCTGAGTATCACTTATTTCATCCTTTTCATTGCCTCCGTATGTATTCTATATCCACTCCTTTGGACGATCGGTGCTTCCTTTAATCCTGGGAACAGCCTGATGAGCACAAGCATGTTTCCGAAATATCCAACGTTCAGCCACTTTACAGAACTCTTCTTCGGTCAAGGAGCACTTTATGCAAAGTGGTATTGGAACTCAATGAAAATCAGTATTGCAACTATGCTCTTAACGTTGATACTTGTCAGCTTTACAGGTTATGCCTTTTCTAGGTTCCGATTCAAAGGCCGCAAAAATGGGCTGATGCTCTTTTTGCTGCTGCAAATGATTCCTCAATTTTCAGCGCTGATTGCCATTTTTGTATTGGCTCAAATGCTTGGACTCATTAACAGCCACCTCGCATTGATTTTGATTTATGCAGGCGGACAAATTCCAATGAATACGTATTTAATGAAAGGCTATCTTGATGCGATTCCAAAGGATCTCGATGAATCAGCCAGAATGGATGGCGCAGGGCATTTCAGGATTTTCATCCAAATTATTATGCCGCTTGCCAAGCCGATTTTAGCCGTTGTTGCCATCAACTCATTTACAGGACCGCTGGGTGATTTCATCATCTCCAGTGTCATTGTCCGTTCACCCGAAATGTATACGCTCCCAATCGGTCTATACAATCTTGTATCAGACAAAATGGGTGCCAGCTACACGACCTTTGCAGCCGGGGCTTTACTCATTGCGATTCCAGTTGCTTTATTGTTTCTTGTTTTACAAAAACAATTTGTATCCGGCCTCACACAAGGCGGGACAAAAGGATAAGGGGAGATTTGATGAAGAAATGGTTACTCGTCACTGTTGTCGTTTTCTTTCTGATGGGGTTAGGTATTCTGCCTGAAGCAAAGGCTGATACGATTTCGGTGAAACCGATCAATGGGTTGCAAGGTGATTTCATCAAAGGAGCCGATATCTCCATGCTCGCAGAAGTGGAACGAAGCGGCGGCAAATACTACAACCAAGACTGGCAGCAGGTTGATCCTCTCAAGCTATTAAAAGATAAAGGTGTCAACTATGTGCGCATCAGACTCTGGAACCACCCATACGACAACCAAGGCCGTGCCTATAACGGCGGGACAAACGATTTAAATACCGCCATTGCTCTATCGAAACGTGCAAAAGCACAAAACATGAAAGTGCTGCTTGATTTTCACTACAGTGATTTCTGGACCGATCCCGGTAAACAGTTCAAACCGAAAGCTTGGACCAATCTCTCGCAAAGCGATTTAGAGAAAGCGGTTGGCACTTACACAAGCGATGTGCTCAAAGCGATGAAAGCACAAAATGCCCTGCCAAATATGGTACAGGTCGGGAATGAATTGAATTCAGGTATGCTTTGGCCGAACGGAAAGAGCTGGGGTGAAGGCGGCGGTGAATTTGACCGGCTCGCTGCTTTGCTAAAAGCGGGAACAAATGCTGTCCGCTCTGTCGATTCAAACATCAAAATCATGCTTCACCTTGCACATGGAGGGGACAATGGCGCATCTCGCTGGTGGTTTGATGAAATTACCAAACGAGGCGTTTCGTTCGATACGATCGGTTTATCTTACTACCCGTATTGGGACGGGGGATTTAGCGGTCTTACTACCAATATGAATGATATTAGCGCCCGCTATAACAAAGATGTCATCGTGGTAGAAACCGCCTACGGCTTCACAACAGCAAATGGTGATAACCTCGATAACTCATTTAACCAAGATTCAGTCAATACGGCCGGTTATCCAGCATCACCACAAGGGCAGGCATCTTTTATACGAGATCTATCAGAAAAAATTTCACAAGTGAAGAACAATCGCGGGAAAGGGTCCTTTTATTGGGAGCCGCTTTGGATTCCAGCAAAAGGTGCTCCGTGGTCTAGTCAATACGGGCTCGCTTATATTCAAACAACCGGCACAGTCGGGAATGCTTGGGAAAATCAGGCCATGTTTGATTTCAACGGAAAAGCCCTGCCTTCTCTTGATGTATTTAAACAAATGACACCGTAATTAAACAGATAGGACGTGACAAAATGGGAAAGCGTTACCCACTCGTTCACCCAAATGTGAAAGGCTTTTTGCATGGTGGCGACTATAATCCTGATCAATGGCTCCATATGCCGGAGATCATTGACGAGGATTTTCGATTAATGAAGCTTGCACACTGTCAAACATTCTCTATCAACATTTTCGCATGGAGCAAGCTCGAGCCAAAAGAAGGGGAATATGATTTTGCCTGGCTGGATGATATCATGAACCGCTTGGCAGCACAGGGAGCTCACGCCATTCTCGCCACGCCAAGCGGAGCAAGACCTGCTTGGCTCTCGCAAACATATCCAGAAGTCTTACGCGTTGAAGCAAACCGCCAGCGCAACTTACACGGGCTTCGCCATAATCATTGCTTCACCTCACCGGTTTATCGAGAAAAAACGAATACACTTAACCGTTTACTCGCTGAACGCTACAAGGACCATCCAGCGCTGATCATGTGGCACATTTCAAATGAATTCGGCGGCGAATGTCATTGTGAGCTTTGCCAAGAGGCATTTAGAGACTATTTGAAAGACAAATACAACCATGACCTTGAAGCTTTGAATCAAGCATGGTGGACGGGATTTTGGAGCCACACCTTTACCGATTGGTCGCAAATCGAGTCACCTGCACCGCACGGGGAGCACATGATTCATGGCATGAACCTAGACTGGAAGCGTTTTGTCACAGCGCAAACGATCAATTTTTATCAAAATGAGATTGAACCGCTGAGAGAATTAACACCTCATGTGCCAGTAACCACCAATTTTATGGGCGACTATCCGCATATGCGTCCATTCCTTGGACTGGATTATCATCAATTTGCAAAAGAAGTCGACGTGATCTCATGGGATAGCTATCCAGCATGGCATAGCGGCAGAGAAACCACTGCAGAATTAGCGTCAAACGTCGCCTTCGTTCACGATTTATATCGTTCACTAAAGGACGGTCAGCCGTTTCTTGTGATGGAAAGCACACCAAGCCTCGTGAACTGGCATGAAGTGAATAAGGTGAAGCATAAAGGAATGGCACACCTCTCTGCCATGCAGGCGATTGCCCACGGGTCCGACTCCGTCCTTTATTTCCAGTGGAGGCAAGGCCGAGGCGCCTCTGAAAAATTCCACGGCGCCGTTGTGGATCATTCAGGACATGAACACACACGTGTGTTTCAAGAAGTCGCTGATTTAGGAAAACAGCTGGAGCAGCTTCAGCCGATTGCGGGTACATCCGTTCAACCAGAGGTCGCCATCATATATGATTGGGAAAACCATTGGGCGATTGATGATGCGCAAGGTTTAAATAATACCAACAAACGCTATGTAGAGGCTTGTCAAACTCATTATCGAAGCTTCTGGAAAAAGGGCATCCCTGTTGATATTGTCGGAATGGAAAAGGATTTCTCATCCTATAAAGTGCTTGTGGGGCCAATGCTCTACATGATCAAACCAGGCGTGGCAGAAAAGATCGAAGCATTTGTCAAAGAGGGCGGCATTTTTGTGGCAACTTACTGGAGCGGCATGGTCGATGAAAACGACCTCTGTTTCCTTGGTGGTTTCCCCGGTCCTCTCCGTCATGTACTTGGTATTTGGGCAGAGGAAATCAACACGTTGATGCCAGATGAACACGTCTTAATGACCACAGGAAATGGACGCACTTATCATGTCGGGCAATATTGCGAGTCCATTCATCCTGAAACGGCCTCTGTGTTAGGGCATTTTGAGAATGGCTGCTATGAAGGACAGCCCGCCCTTACTGTCCGTCCATTTGGCAAAGGGAAAGCATACTATATGGCTTCTGAAAATGAGCAGGCGTTTTATGATGATTTTTACGAAGATCTCATCGCAGGAATAGGCATACAACCGATCCTATCCTCTTCGATTCCAGAGGGAGTCAGTGTCCAAAAACGCACTGATGGATCGCAGGACTTTGTGTTTATGATGAATTTTACAGATAGTAAAAAGGTAATTTTGTTAGAAGATCAAATCACTTATGAAGATGCATTCCACTCTTCAAATTTAACAGGAAAAATAATACTAGATGCCTATGAATATTTTATATTAAAAAGAAAAAAAGAATGTCTTTAAAGACATTCTTTTTTTCTTTTTATGCAAGAACCAACCTTAAATTCAGCTTAAATTCAGCTTATAAACAAAATTCTAACTTGAAATAATATGGCAAAGCATGATACATTATTTGTGAGAATTAGCAAAAAAATACTTTTTGAATCAAGGAGCATTTATGGATAATAAACACAACTTTATTACTCTAATACATCATTTCGTCTTTTCTCCTAAGAACTTTCTCTTAATCAAATACTCTAGTGAAAAAAATTATCGTCATTCTTGGTTTGTTTTCCTGGCTGTGTTAAGTCTGTTTTTAGGGTTTTATTTAGCTATTTTCCCCACAATCTCTACATTAATTAATCATTCTTTTAAAACAAATGGGATTGATTATACTGCTGATATGAGCATACTCATTATGATGATTACACTAGCATTAGGGATTGTTCAATTTACAGCAATGGTTCTTGTAAGCTTCTTTATAATACATATCATTGGGATATTATTTGGTGGTGTTGCTACTGCTAAAGAATTTTTCCCAAGTTTTATTTATTCTATCATACCGGTTGCTATCAAATTTATAATTCTCATTATCTTTTCTTTCTTTTTAGGTAGTGATTTTGCATTTTCAGTTATTTATCCAAATTCTCAAAAGCCAATTGATATTATATTGAATATTATCATCGACCCCTTTTTTTGGTGGTCTACCATTCTAGGGTGTATTGCAATTAAAGAAATACACAAAATTTCCTATATAAAAACTGTCATAATCGTTTGTATAACAATGTCTTTAGGTATTATTTCTCTTTTTTCAACTAGCTTATTTTTGTAAACTGAAAGGAGGTGAATTCAAATATGAAAAATAGCAATCTTTTTAAAATTGCGAGTGTTACAAGTATAGTTTCTCTTTTTGCCATCGCTACTTTCCTTATGGGTTCTTCAGAAGGTATTGCAAGTTTAGCTTCTATTGATTTCAATTCAGGTAATCAATTTGCTTTAGACCTTGCAACAAACTTAGGAATTAGTCGCAAGACCGCTTATGCTGCTATAGGTGTTATCATGACTACGGGCGATGTCCTAACAATACTTAGTCTATTAGCTGTTGTTTTGGGTGGAACTGGCCTTGTCACTGCTGCTATGGTAGCTACTGCGAAAAAATTGGCTACAAAACACGGCAAAAAATACGCTGCAGAATGGTAAAATCCAAAGTGAAGAAATTGAGGAGTATAATTATACTCCTCCTTCTTTTCGTCTAGGAGGAATATAATGCTCAACAAAAAAGTTTTTATGGCAAACTTTAAACTTACATATAGACGTACTTTAAACCGTTTGATTTACTTTTTCCCATCAAGCGAAAATTTACTAAAATCAAATAGACTTATTTTTGTTTTTACACCCTTTTTTTTAGTCTACCTTTTTATTCTATATAAGGCTTCAACTACTCTTTTGCCTAATGTACCAGTCCATATTTTATCATTAGGTACAAATTTTATTATTCTTTTTTTTGTTTTGAATATTTTAAAATCATCAACTGATATTTTACATCGATATGTATACCCTGAAGATTTCCTTCTTTTACATACTTTAAAGACAGATCCCAAAAAAGTTCTATTATCGAGATTTTTCACAACAATTTTTCTAAATGTTTTATTCAAATTAACAATAATGGTATTCCCTGTACTTTTTTTCATAAATTTTTATACAAGTAATAAACTATACCTTTTTTTATCATTTGTACCACTATTTATATTTATCTTTGGCCTTACATGCATTTACTCATTACTCACATATATCGCTTATTCTAAATTTTTATACAAAATCTTGAATTCTAGGTTAATTAGTCTGTTATCTTTTATAGGAATTGCACTCTTATCTGCTCTTTCAACTACTTTTTTTGGTTGGATCGGACTTAACTACTTTTATGAAAAAGATCTTCTTGAAGCTATTGAAAATTTCATATCTGTATTTAGATTAGAGACGATATTAACAAACACATGGCTTCCTACTAACTGGTACCTACTTTCAACAAAAAGTGATATCTATTTATTTATCATATGTTCTTTAGGTTTAATTGCACTAGGATTTCTTTTACTCTCTATTTCCTATCTAATAGTTTTGAAAGTGTTGCTTATAAAGGAAGCAACACCTAATAATCTTTTGCCGAGAATAAAACCAATCAAATTACCTTTTTTAAATTATTTAATAAATTTCTTTCCCCGGCAAAATATCGCAATTTTAAAAAAGGATCTTACTGCTCTATTAAGAGCTAATTTTACTATCAAGAGACGCTTATTGCTATCTGTAAATATGATTGCAATAGAATTAGGTGTATTGGTAGGAATTAGTTTAAATCAAAAGTGGTTTGACTTCTCGGAACTTTTTGTTATTTATCCAATTTTATTTGCCGTAACTTACAACACTTCTTTATTAGGAGAAGGCTTACTTGGGATAACTTCAGCAGATGCAGAGCGCGAAAATCTATATATTTATAAGAATTCAGGCGCTTCTATCTTCAAGTTGATTGCAGGAAAATCAATACTGCATTTATCTATAATTCTTATTATAATGAATTCATTATTTTTAGTTATATTATTATTATTCAACTTAGATACTATGACTCAAATTATTTTGTATATCATGATTAATTCAATTAGTCTTATTATAGGTTCTGGCCAAGTGATAGGTACTTTCCTCTATCCTCGTTTAGACTGGGAAAATTTAGAGGATATTGGTTCGTCTGTTAAAGCCTCATTTTTTGAACATACTATTCTTGGGGTACTACTAGCATTTTACCTTCAATTGTATGGGGTCTCAGGTGCTCTCGTTACTTTTGAAATTATTGATAGGAGTATATTCTTTTTACTTATTGTGACTGGAACATGTCTATTTTTCATTGGAATTTCTCTATTTTATTATTTTTGGATTAAAAGAATAGGAACGAAACATTGGGAGATGAAAACATGAAAATTGAGAATCTATCTTTCAAATATAAAGATAAACAAATTTTAAAATCTATAAATTTAAAAATAGAGCAAGGTAAGGTATATGGTTTACTAGGACCGAATGGTGCTGGAAAATCAACACTTTTAAAATGTATTCTCGGGATTATGAAACCATACGAAGGTAATATTACTATCAAGGAGAAAACTATATATTCTGAGAGATCTTCCTATCTTAAGTATATAGGTTATGTTCCTGATTCTCCTTTTATCTATCATTATTTAACCCCTAGAGAGTACCTGGAATTTATTGCTGACTTACAAGACGTACCCTCTGAAATGAAGGATAATAGAATTGAAGTTTTGTTAGATCAATTTAACTTAAAACAAAATGAGAATGATATGATTTCTACATTTTCATTTGGTATGAAACATAAATTATCTGTTGCTGGAGCCATAATTCATGAACCTGAAGTTTTAATATTAGACGAACCATTAGGTGCGTTCGATCCTCCCACTACAAAGATGATGAAAAACTTTCTTAAACGTTATGCTGAACAAGGTAATACTGTGATCATGTCTACACACCTTGTTAATATCGCTCAACAACTATGTGATAGAGTTGGTATTTTAATTAACGGTGCTCTTGTTAAAGAATATGATCACCTTACAAACATTCAGCACTTTGAAGATTTAATTATAAAAGATATGGATACTTTACTAAAATGACAGGAATAATAATCAGAAATAAACGTATACTTTATATAGCAAGTATTTTATACATAGCAGGTATAGTTCTTGGGGTTATTTTTAACAATATTCTACCTAGTCTTAGTCCAGAAACTGTTGATGAAGTTACAGTTCTCGGATATTTCAAACATAACTTTGCTGCAAATTTATTTCTCATTTTCTCAATGTTTACATTTGGTATTTTGACATCTATCTTATTATTATTAAATGGATTTTTAGTAGGCTTATCCTCTTTACAAAGTATTACCGATCATGGTAACAATTTGTTATATATATTAACTGCTTTAATTCCTCATGGTATCTTTGAAATTCCTGCCATGATATTATCAGGTTCACTTGGTTTCAAATTGTTAGACTTTGTCTACTTAAAAATAAGAGGGCTACATTCCCCCAAGAAACATTTCTTTTCGGATATTTTATTTTTTACTATGGTGATATGTCTGTTGACATTACTTGCTGCTTTAACAGAAGCATTATTAACGCCCTTTTTACTAAAAAAAATTCAATAGGAGGTCCTTATGTTTATTAATAAAAAAAAGATAGATAAATTACTAGATGATCATTTAGAGGAAAACAAGGGAGATTCTAAAAACACAATTAATAGTTCTTTTATAATTGTATTTTATTTTTCAATACTCTTATCAATCTGTACTTTCTTTTTTGATTATAGATTTTTTTTAATCACTTTGTTTGGTCCAACCATTTTAGTGACTTTTATATCTCCTCCCCTACAATTTAATAAAGGAATTTATAGAGGTTGCTCTGCATTATATTTATTACTATTAATTATAGTGACATTTTTCTGGATCAAGTAAATTATCAACTGTTAATAAAAAACGTCCGAAACAGACGTTTTTTATTTTACCATTTTAAGTGGATTTTTTTCTAAATTTTTTGACATGTTGAACACCGCGCCACGATTGGATTCACCATCCTTTTTTACCATTGTATAGGTATGAAAGCGGTTGCCTAATGCTCATATTTTTGATACTCTTTTTTTCAATGCAAATGTGGGATTGCATTGGTAAAAAAACAAACAAATGTAAACGGTTTATTGTAGGGGGAGGGGCTTATGTTAACGTTTGTTGGATTGTTGATTATTTTAACGATTGTTGTTTTGCTGATTTGGGGGAAAGCAAGTCCAATTGTCGCCATGGTCATGGTGCCTTTAATAGGCGCATTCATCGCAGGGTTTGGTATTAATGACATTCAAACCTTCTTTGAACAAGGGATTATCAAAGTATTGCCAGTGGCGACCATGTTCATCTTCGCCATTTTATTTTTTGGCATTTTACAAGATACAGGGTTCTTTGAACCTGTAATTAAAACGTTAATCAAGCTGACCAGAGGGAATGTTGTCACAGTTGCGATGGGAACTGCCTTGATTGGAGTCATCGCACACTTAGATGGAGCAGGCGCTACAACCTTTTTATTAACTGTACCTGCACTGCTTCCACTTTATAAAAAATTACATATGAGTCCTTATTTACTGCTATTGTTAATTGGGACGAGTGCTGGATTAACCAATATGGTGCCTTGGGCCGGCCCCACAGGACGGGCAGCGAGTGTCCTTAATATGGACCCATCTGAACTGTGGGTACCGCTCATTCCAATTCAGCTGATCGGTGTCGTACTCATATTAGGAATGGCATTCATTTTAGGAAAGAGAGAAGAAAAACGCATTCGGGTAAAAGTTGCAGCAAATGAAGTAGCTGCTGTTCAATTAGAAGGCGCTGATTGGGATCGTGCCATTCAATCAATCAGTGAAACAGGTGATGCGTCTTTAAAGCGTTATCACTTAATGTGGGTAAACTTCATTCTATTTTTAGCTGTTGTTGTCCTTCTTGTGATGAACGTGATTCCTGCTAGTTATATGTTTATGATTGGTCTTTCACTAGCACTTTTGGTGAACTATCCGAATGTGAATGTACAAATGGAGCGAATTAAGGCGCATGCTCCAAGTGCACTAATGATGGCAGCTGTTATTTTCTCCGCAGGTTCTTTTTTAGGAATTCTTGAAGGAACGGGCATGCTGAAGGCCATCGCAGTGGACAGTATTCACATTTTACCAGCTTTCTTACTGCCATTTTTACATATCATTGTGGGGATATTTGGGGTTCCGCTTGATATGCTGACAAGTACGGATGCCTATTATTATGCACTTCTGCCAATTGTCGAATCGATTACATCAGAGGTCGGCGTGTCAGGGACATCTGCAGCATATGCCATGATGATTGGAAATATCATCGGCACCTTTGTCAGCCCCCTTGCACCTGCTGTATGGCTTGCCATCGGTCTTGCAGGGGTCGATATGGGGAAACATATCCGCTACTCCTTCTTTTGGATGTGGGGGTTCAGTATCGTTTTACTCATCATCGCCAAACTGATTGGCATCATATAAAAAAGAAAGACATGCGCAAACCAGCGCATGTCCTAGGTTGTTGACAAAGGGCTAAAATGAACTTTATTTTAGCCCTTTGTCTTCTTTTCAGCGTGATAGAAAACCTTTGCAGTCTAGGAAGGACGAGCACCGGAGCAGAGCGAATTTGACATTCGTGAGCACCGGAGCGCAGGACTGACAACGAATGCGAGGGTTTGTCTACACGCTGAGACATGCGCAAACCAGCGCATGTCTTTTTCTTTGAATTATGAAGGATATTCACTCGTGTGAATGTCTGTTTTCGGTTTTCTAATCAGTGACATCAATCCAACGATCAGCAACAAGATCATCGGAACGAAAGCAAGACCAACAGTTCCAATTAAAAGAGTCACAGCCGAAACCAAGAAAAGAATACCAGAAAGCACGGCACGGCGGTCTGTTTTCAAAACAATCACACCAACAAGGGCTAAGACAGCCGCTATTGCGGAAACAACCATAAACTGAACGCCAAAGGCATGAACCGATGCCTCAAGTGTTTCAACTGGCAAGGCGCTGCCTTCCTCTTGTAAAATCTCATTCATTTCTTCATAAAATGCTGGGTCCACAGAGAGCATCAACGCCCCAAAACCAACACCAATTACGTTGAGGACAATACTGATAATCCCCATAATTTTTTCACCTTTACGCTTAATCATTGATAGAAACCTCCTAAAAAGTTAAATTAACCTGTTTTTACTTCTCGCTTTTGGAAGACGATTAAAGCAACCGCCAAGAAGATGGCCCAATAAATGACTAGGACCGTTAGTGAGAATCCTAGGGACATGCCTTCGATATAAGTAGGTGTTTCTGCGAAATACTGTACAGGATCGTTGGCAAACAATAAGTATTTCGCCCAATCAAAGAAGAACATCAAAATGCTTGTGATGGATGCTCCGACAACATAGGCTAATACACTAATTGCTATGGAAATGGCCTCACTTCTAAACACCGTTGAGATGGCAAAAGAAAGTGTCCCTAATACAACAAACATAGCACAATGCGCCAAATAATAAGAGACCATATTTGCAAACTGAGACCGTTCAATGACTTCACCATTTTGATAAGCCAAATACACATAATCATTGTTTAGTCCAAAGAATATCGCACCTAAGATAAAGGATAAGATAAATAGGACAGCGATCAGGAAAAGTGAATATAGTTGAACGGTAAAGTATTTAGACAAAAGAACCTTCAACCTGGATGGCGGACGAATCAGTAATAATTTAATTGTACCATGCTTATATTCAGCCGAGACAATGGTGGCTGCAATAATAATCACAAATACACCGACCAGCTGAAGCAAATTAGCATTTGTTTTCACATAAGTCCATGCATTTTTACCGAATTGATCGGCTGGAGGTAAATCATGTTTGATTCGATACTCATTGATCGCTATATCGGTTTCAAGGGATCTCTTATAAAAGCTTATATTATCCTCTTTCAATTCTTGCTTATTTGCTTTATTGATTTCTTGCAACTCAGTTTTCCAATCACCGGATGCTTGATCTCCGTCATTTGTCTTAACAGCAAAAATCAACGTCGCAATCATACCTAACACAAGAAGTCCAACCATAATCCAAGTACCTACACGATAACTGATTTTCATCCACTCGTTTTGAATGAGGCGAATCATACGTCTGCCTCCTTTTTACCTGTTAAGCTTAAGAACTTATCTTCTAAGGTTTGTTTTTCTATTTTGATTTCGTACAAATGAATAGAAGCTTCACTCAAATGACGAATCAATTGTGGCATTTTCTCTTCTAGGATGGAGAAGAATAAGTACTGCTCCTCTTCTCTAACTGTGATGCCTTCCTCGAATGCCTCAATGAGCTTTTGAGCTTCTACTAGCTCGCTTGATGCTACTTTCATTCGATAATTGACCAAATCATCATGCTTCGTCTCTGCACGCTGATCCTCAATCGCAATCAGCTTTCCTTTTTGGATAATGGCGAAACGATCACACATCAATTCCATTTCCGACATGAGATGACTTGAAACAATGACAGCAAGACCTTCTTCCTTTGCCAGCCTTCTCAAGTAATCTCGTATCATACGAATTCCCTCTGGATCTAGTCCATTGGTCGGCTCATCTAAGATTAGCAGTTTCGGTTTATGTATCAATGCCTGAGCAATCCCCAAACGCTGCTTCATTCCTAATGAAAACGTACGGACACGCTTATGTTTCACATGCTGCAAACTAACTAGTTCTAGCAGTTCATCAATTCGACCTTCATCCACTTTTCCATTCATTCTGGCAAAATGAACAAGGTTTTGTCTTGCCGTTAAATGATTATACATTTCTGGATTTTCAATAATGGCACCGACATCTTGGATGGCATGCTGATATGAGGTTTGAATACTATGACCATTAATCAGAATGTCACCGGATGTAATGGGAGAAAGACCGACCATCATGCGAATGGTTGTCGTTTTTCCTGCGCCATTCGGTCCTAAGAAGCCAAAGACTTCGCCCGCTTGGACAGAGAAACTCAAGTCTTGAACAATCTTTTTCCCACGAATATGCCTAGATACATTTTGCAGTTCTAAAACGTTCGTCACGTTACCTCTCCTTCTTTGTCTAAGTATCATCTATCATCTATTTCCTGATAAACACCATGATCCGTCAAAAATAGAAGAACACTTCCATATGGTACAGCAATGCCCAAAAGTTGTGAAGGGGATTAGGCAAAATTTAGAGAATCATCTGCCTTTTTTAAGGTGAGGTTAAGGTAATCATTTTAATAAGATCTTATTGCACGAAAGGGACTCCCCTAAATTTTATAGGAATTAGAACCTAAATCATAAATAGTATATTTTCAAATTCTTTAAGTATGATAAAATATATTAACTTCAGCTACTCCCTCAACATAAAGATATAATAGAGGCAAGCGATAAGATGTAGAGTTAGATCACCTTGTCTTTTTTCAATACTGACTGTTGCAGGTGGTATTATTTTATCGTATGTAATGTCAGCGATGGTCTGCTTTGAGTCTTCCAATCTAACACGTTTATCTGCGAAACCTCTCTTTAGATAATAGGTAGTATCATTGATGATGAAACGCATCGTTGGATTTGTTTTGATTTTAGTTTGATCTTCGAATATCAACCTTCCTTTCTCCTTACATTCTATGCTCCAATTTGAGCGGTACATAGATCTGAAGGATAAATTTTCTGTAGCTTTTACAACAGTATTCAAATTTGCATCCATAACCTCAACATTCAAAAAAAACTCATCAAATATATGATCCAAAATTCTCTCAGCTTTATTTTTATAAAATCTTTTTATGAATCCAATGGGGACACCTTCTTTATTGATGATAGGGATGCATTTAGTCGTTTTTTTCATAACAGTTTTTTTGAAATATCCAAATTCCACTTCTACCACCCCATCGATAACTGATCTTCAAAAATAAAAGCTTTATAAAAAATATAAAACACCTAATGAGCAAAGGAATTGAATCCCTGTGACAATTTAGGTGTTTTTTATACGTTAACAACAATCCTATACATCATTCTTCTTCAGCATTTATAGTAAGCTTGTCATGACCGAATTCTAATTATGAGAAGAACATTTCTTTGTCATTATACTTTCTTCACAAACTCCGATTTTAACTTCATCGCGCCAAAGCTAGGAATTTTACAATCAATGTTATGATCGCCTTCGACTAAACGAATCCCTTTGACCTTCGTCCCTATTTTTAAAACCGAAGAAGAACCTTTGACTTTTAAATCTTTAATCACTGTGACCGTGTCACCATCACTTAATAGATTTCCATTCGCATCTTTGACAACAAGCTGCTCCTCTGCTACTTGTTCTTGTTCTAGCGACCATTCATGCGCACATTCAGGGCAAATAAGCATGCTGCCATCCTCATATGTATAGGTTGAACTGCACGAAGGACAATTCGGTAGATTAGACATTTGTGTTTCCTCCAACTTTCTTTTTCATTTAGAACCATTTTACCACATTTCTATAGAAAGAGATGTGATAGAAAAGGAAACATTTTTCACCGCTTACTTATTTTTTCCAATTTTTATCATGGCCGCAATATTCCGTGCTGTTCTCTCTACATGCACACTAGCATCATGCATGACTTCAGCCAGAGTGGTGACGCCAGGGATAATACTAAAAAGTGCATCAATGCCATGATCATGTACGACTGCACTGTCTTTTGAGAGGGACCCAGCGATGCCAATCACAGGGAGTCCATATTGTTTCGCTGCTTTGGCTACACCGATCGGCGTTTTGCCGTAAATGGTCTGCTGATCAATCCGGCCTTCCCCGGTAATGACTAGGTCAGCGTCCTTTAGTACGTCATCAAAATGGACGGCTTTCAGTACAATATCGATTCCCTTTTTCAGATCAGCCTGTAAAAAGCCTAATAAACTCGCACCGAGCCCCCCTGCAGCTCCTGCACCTGCCGCATCGCCAACGGAGACATGAAGCTGCTGCTTAGCCACTTGTGCAAAATGAGATAAATTCCTGTCTAACAGTTGAACCATTTCTGTATCTGCTCCCTTTTGAGGACCGAACACAGCAGACGCTCCTCTTTCACCCGTTAAAGGATTATCCACATCACACGCCACTTCTAGACGGACTGATTGCAACCTCGGATCTAGTCGAGATAGGTCAATAGAAGCTAAATGATTCAGTGATCCACCGCCCGGCGTGAGGTCTTGGCCTGCTTTATCGAGAAAAGAAGCACCTAAACCTTGCATCATGCCAACGCCGCCATCATTTGTTGCGCTGCCGCCAAGCCCAATGATTAAATGCTTCGCTCCTTTATCCAGCGCTGCAAGCATTAATTCTCCTGTCCCTCTAGACGTCGTGAATAAGGGGTTCCGTTTTTCTGGCGGGACAAGATGTAATCCTGATGCTGCTGCCATCTCTATGACAGCTGTCTGACCATCTCCCAACATACCAAAAAAGGCATCCACAGGTTTGCCAAGCGGGCCCGTGACCACTTGCTGGACAATGTTCCCGCCTGTCGCATCCACTAACGATTGAACTGTGCCTTCCCCTCCATCTGCCATTGGGATTTTCATATATTCTTCATGTGGCAAAATAGAGCGAAATCCTCGTTCAATGGCACATGCTATCTCATAAGCAGATAAACTTTCTTTAAATGAATCTGGTGCGATCACAATTTTCATCCAAAAATCCCTCGTTTCTCATTAAGTCCTCAGCCGAACAGCTGGAAAATACCAAAGATAATGGTCGATACAACGGTTAATGTCAAACCAATTAACGATTCAAAGGGCATTAATTTTAACCGTTCTTTTATATCCATTTGAACACTTCCTGCCGTTGCATGGAAAAAGCTTCCGTGCGGCATATGGTCGAGAACAGTTGCGCCAGCGTGAATCATGGCTGCGCCTGAAAGGGCAGATACACCAAGACCAATAAGAGTTCCGCTAAATACACCACTTGCAACTGCCGTCCCTGCAGTTGTCGAAGCTGTGGCTGCCGACATAAAAATTCCAGACGCTGGTGCAAGCAAGTAAGGAGGTAGTCCCGAAGCGTCAAGCGCCTGAATAAATACCTCTTTCATGGAAGAATTCGATACAATTCCAGCCAATGTGCCTGTCCCTAGTAACATGATCGCTACACCTGACATTTTATGTAGCCCTGACATCGCATAATCATTGAGAAACTTCCCTTTTTTCATGAAAAGAGCGCCTACTATTCCTCCTATTGGTAAGGCAATCATTGGATCAATATTTATTTGAAACAACGGCCTCAAGGCTAACAAGAGAATGGTCACAAGCGGGCCGACAAGCGCTTGTAGAAAACCAGGCACTTGAATCTGGCCTTGGTCAGCTCCCTCTTCCAGAACAGGTGTCCCTTTATTCGCAAGCTTTTTGGCTAATACATACGTGACTGCTATCCCGAAAATAGCCGGTATGACACCTGCCGCCATCAGAGAAGTAAGCGGAACACCAAAAGCATCAGAGGCTGCAATGGCATTCGGATTCGGTGACATGATATTCCCCGCCTTCCCTCCTCCAATCATCGCAAGTAAAATCCCCGTTTTTGAAAGTTTTGCACGCTTGGCAATGGCAAGTGCGATTGGTGCTACTGTAATGACTGCTACATCTACAAAAACACCCACCGTTGTTAAAATCATTGTTGCAAGTGCGAGTGCTAAAAGTGCTCTCGCCTCTCCAAGCTTTTTGACGATGGCCTCCGCAATAGATAACGCTGCACCCGACTCAATTAAAACCCCTGCCAGTACACCTGCCGCCATAATTCGAAGAACAGCCGGAATCATGTCCTTTGCGCCTTCCATCATGACGTTCACAGTCTGCACAACATCTACACCGCCAACCAAACCGCCAATAAATGCGCCTGCCAGCATGCCGTAAGCAGGTGATACTTTTTTTAGAATGAGAACAATAGCGATTACAAGCGCAGTCAATGCGCCCAATGTACTTACTGTCACATCTCCACCCATACTCCATTCCTCCTGATTGTCTTTTCTTAATTGTAAACGCTTACCCTTTGGGATCGAGTTGTGAATCTAAATGAACTTCTTATATTTATTTCTTCATCCAGTTGTGCAAATGCTCAATTAAGACAGTTGATTGTCCAATTGTGCTATGTACAGCTCCATCAACTGTTTCACATGACGCGGATCTTTTCCGGTCAATGCCTGAATTTTATCTAAACGATATCGCAGTGTATTACGGTGAATAAATAGACGATCAACGATTCTTTGTAAATCCCCGCCCTCTTCAATGTAAACCGTTAACGTTTGAACGAGCTCCATTTCTTGTATCAGCGGATGATAAAAATCACTCCACCGTTTCCCCTCTTTGGCGGCTCCCGCTTTTATAAACAAGCTTTCAAGCTGATAAGATTCAAAGACATATATGCGTTCCTCTGGATGGAGCACCTTTCCTAACCGCAGGGCTTCTCTCGCATGCTGAAAGGACAACGGTAATTGACTCATGTCCTCAGCGACAGTTCCTACACCCACAAGCACTTGCCCATCAACTGCACCCGCCATTGTTTGCTGCAGCTGTTCAATCACATGCTTGAGTTGATGGTCAAATATCGGCTGTCTTAACAGGATCAATTCATGACGGAAGGTCATGCCTAGTAAATCATCCGCATTCTTATCGTATTGAATGGCATGCATCATTTTGTGTACAGTGTCCTCAGACGATGGAATCGGCTGAAAAACAATAGCCATTCGCCGCTTGTCTAAATCCATTCCAAGCCAGTCAGCACGGTACTTCAGCTGATGATCACCCATGTCAGATTCGGAGATGAGCTGATTCACAATTTCACTCTCTATTCGCTGCCGCCACTGGAAGCGTTCAAGCAGAAAAGACTGCTCTAATACGAGCTCAGCTGCCATTTTTACCAGCTCGGCATGATGACGAATGTCCTCTGGCTCACCCGTAATCCCAATGACACCAACAACTTGTTCCCGAAAGCAAATAGGCAGATTGATTCCAGGCCTCACGCCTTTTAAGCGGCGGGATGTCTCCTGATCAATCTCCACGCTATCTCCGCTTGACAGCACTAGACGTGCTCCATCATGTTTTTGTCCAATCCTTTTTCGTTCACCAGACCCAATAATGACACCATCTGCATTCATGACATTGATGTTTTGATGTAAAATATGCATCGTACGTTCAACCATCTCTTGAGCCAATTCACTCGTTAAAAATTGCATTCAGCATCTCTCCTGAAGGGGTTTTCATTCAATGTATCATAGTGTCATTGCACAATAAATGCAAAGCTTCAAAAAACAGCCGTTGACAAAGATACGCCAAAAAGTGTTTAATCAAATCAAGGGACCGACCGACAGTCTAGTCAAAAGAAAGGATGGCTTTATGAGAACCGTTAAACATCCTGAGGAACGCAAAAATGACATCTTAAATGCAGCAGAGAAGCTTTTTTCAACCAAAGGCTATCAGCAAACCACAATTATTGACATCCTCAAAGCCGTTGGCATTGCAAAAGGCACATTCTATTATTACTTTACTTCCAAAGAAGAAGTGATGGATGCAATCATTGACCGGATCATAAAAGCAGATATCATCGAGGCAAAGCGTATTGCCGCTGATCCAGATATCTCAGTGGTTGATAAATTATTTCGCATCATCATGGCACAATCTCCTAAACAGGGCAGCCATAAAGAAGGCATGATCGAACAATTTCATCAGCCTGCGAATGCAGAGATGCATCAAAAAAGCTTGATCAAAGCCATTACAGAGCTATCACCCGTTTTAGCAGAAGTCATTCAGCAAGGGGTAGAAGAAGGGATATTTCAAACGGATTATCCGCAAGAGACGGTCGAATTTCTCCTCGCTTCTGCACAGGTTATCTTTGATGAGGGACTTTTCCAATGGACCACAGCGGAAAGCATACAACGGGCGCTAGCATTTATCGCAATCCTTGAAGCCTCTTTACATGCAGAAAAGGGAAGTTTCTCCTTCCTTCTCCAACGTTTAACTGGAGAACCGGAAGACAATAATCAGTGATTGGTCACTTCAATACCAATCCTGCATACATTATAGACTGACGGTCGGTCTAAAAGGAGAGTGATTTTCATGTCGTTATCAGCCAAAAATGGCTCCACCCATTTTATCTATCTCGTTCTCGGGCAAATTATTTCCGTTTTCGGGTCTTCCTTGATTCGTTTTGTTCTATCTTTACACGTCTTGGATATGACACATCGTGTTGATTTATATGCCCTGCTTTTCGCTTTATCCAATATCCCGCTCCTCCTTTCGCCATTAGCAGGAGCAATGGCTGACCGGTTTAACAGAAGAAATTTGATGATTTTATTTGATGTTCTTACTGGCATTATGATTCTGGCTTTTTATTTCTGGTTATTTTCAGGTCATGATTCACTTTATATGATTGGAGCCGTCATGATTCTCCTTGGTGTCATGAGTACGTTTTATGCTCCTGCTGTGATGTCCAGTATTCCTCAGCTAGTGAAAGAAGAAAAATTAGAACAAGCGAATGGCATCGTGAATGGCGTGCAGGCCCTTTCAGGTGTTGTCGCTCCTATCATTGGCGGCATTTTATACGGACTCATTGGGAGTCAGGTCATCATAGGCGCTAGCAGCATTGTATTTTTTCTATCAGCATGCATGCTTTTACGGTTAAATATTTCTTTCTCACCTAGCCCACTCGCAGAACCGATGACCAAAGTACTCTTGAAAGATATGAAACAAGGATTTTCCTATATCGGAAGCCAGCCATTTTTAAAAAGAGCCATGCTGCTTGCAGCGTTGCTAAATTTCTTCCTCACACCATTTTTTATCGTTGGAGGTCCCATTATTTTAAGGGTCACAATGAAAAGCAGTGACATCATGTATGGAATAGGAATGGGCATCATTGAGTTTGCCGTCATCGCAGGCGCCCTGCTAGTTGGGCTTGTAGCGAAACATTGGCGCATTCCTACTTTGTATCGCTGGCTGCTCGTTATCGCAGTCATTTTGCTGCCTGTTGCTTTCTCAACATCCAAGATGGCTCTTCAATTTGGTACATTTCCAGCCTATTTTCTTTTTTTAGCAGGGTGTCTCCCAATTGCCATGTTGCTCACCATGATTTCGATCGTTGTCATCTCACATGTGCAAAAGAAAACACCAAATGCCCAATTAGGAAAAGTCATGGCCAATCTGACAATGGTCTCTCAATGTGCTGCACCGCTCGGTCAAATGATGTACGGGTTCTTGTTCAACACTTTTTCCGCCAGCATGTATGTAACCGTGTTAATCGTCAGTGCCTTGATGTTTGCACTTGCCTTCCTTACAAAAAATATGCTTCGACATGAAGGAGAATCAGCCTCATGAGATTGACGTTTATCAAGAAAGACCTAACCCGCCACCGTCTCATTTCAATCGGCTTAACCCTTTGCATCATGATGACATCATTTTTAGCAACAAGCGCTGCGCAAATGACGGCCCAGCTGAATGGTTCCATTTCTGATCTACTCCAATCAGCCAAAGCACCAGACTTTGTCCAAATGCACGATGGCAGCTTAGATGAAAAAGCGGTCGATACATTTTCAAGTAAACAGTCGATGGTGAAGGCGCATCAAATTGTTCCAATGATTCCGATCGAACACGTCGACATCAAGTTCGGGGAGGAGCCCGCTCAAGCAGGTGTGATGGATCATTTATTTGTAAAGCAAAATCGCTACTTTGATTTTCTTTTAAACGAACGAAATGAAAAGCTCACTGTAAATAAAGGAGAAGTAGCAGTCCCTATTTACTTTCAACAAAAATACCACTTAAAGATTGGCGAAAGATTACTCATTACAAAAGGCTCTCATCAATTCTCTTTTCAAATCAAAACGTTCTTACGAGATGCCCAAATGAATCCAAGTCTTGTCAGTTCAAAGAGATTTCTTCTGCATGATGCGGACTGGGCAGCACTGAATCAAGTGTTTCAAAAAAAGGAGTACTTAATTGAATTTTTATTGCATGATGCTGGTCAAGCAGATGCTTTTCAATCACTCTATCAATCATCTGAGCTGCCACAACAGGGGCCTGCTGTCACATTACCCCTGCTTCGCATGCTGAATGCCCTAACAGATGGTATGGTGATCGCCATTCTCCTCCTTGTCTGCTTTCTGCTCATTAGCATTTCCCTCCTCTCTCTTCGTCTGGCTATGACCGCCGCTATAGAAGAGGACGAACGTGAAATTGGAATCTTAAAAGTACTAGGAATCCCTTTATCAAAAATCAAACAATTGTACGTTGGGAAGTATGCTGTGCTGGCCTGTATAGGGTGTATAGGAGGCTATTTGATGACACTCATGTTTGGTGATATGTTTACAGCCAATATTCAGCAATATATGGGGAATCGCCTCTCTTTTATTCATCAGGTGATCCCGCTTTTGGTGTCAATTTTGACGGCAATGATCGTCATCTCATTCAGCTATGCTGTCCTAAGGAGATTTGGCCAAATATCAGCAGCTCAAGCCATTCAAGCCGGCATCAGTTCACCAAGCCATAAAAAACAAATTCCTATGCATCTCCAGAAAAACAGATTCCTCCCAGTCAATTTTTGGTTTGGTTTGAAGGATCTGTTCTCCCGAGTGAAGATGTATTCAACAATTGCCTGTATTATCGCGCTTTGTACATTTTTAATGTTAATGCCGATTCAGTTATGGTACACATTACAATCACCAGATTTCATCACATATCTTGGCTCTGGAAAAAGTGACCTTCGAATCGATATTCGGCAGGGAAATCATTTAGAGAAAAGTACAAATAAAATAGAGTCTATGATTAGCGAAGACCTAGACATTCAAACATCTGCCGTCTATCAAACAACTTCTCTACAGGCAAAAACAATGGAGAATACATTAGAAACACTCTATTTAGAAACAGGTGATCTCTCAGCATTCCCTCTCACCTATTTACAAGGAAGGGAACCGTTGAAGGAGGAAGAGATTGCTTTGTCAGTGTTGAGTGCTGACTCACTTCAGAAAAAAATAGGCGAAAAAGTCACTCTCGCCACAAATGGACAGCAAGTTCAAAAAATAGTTACCGGCATTTATCAAGACGTCACCAACGGAGGGAAAACAGCTAAAGCATTATCTCAGCCTTTTCCTCAATCATCCCTTTGGAAAACCATTCAAATACAATTAAAACAAGGAATAGATATGGCAGGAAAAAAAGCAGCACTTGAAACAAATATGTCTCCTGCAAAAGTGACAGATATGAAAGAATATGTGCATCAAACAATAGGAAGCACCGCATCTCTAGTAAAAGTGATTGCATTATTTTCAACCATCGCAGCTTTTGGAACAGCCAGCCTCATGTTAATGATGTTTCTGCACATGTTAAGGGCGAAAGATTTAAATCGTACTCACTTGTTAAGGACGATTGGGTTTTCTCAAAAAGATTTAACCTATCAATACTTAACAAGTTTTATCGTCGTTCTCTCTATTGGTGCCTTCATTGGAGCAATCGCTGTTCATACTATTGGTCCGGCGTTGATGAGTGCAGGCGGCGCATCATTAGGAGCATCCAGCCTTCAGTGGTTAGCCCCGAAATGGGTTTGGATCGTGTATCCTCTCCTGCTGTTTATGGTGAATTTAACTGTCATCTCGTGGTTATTGAAGTCCTTTTTTTCTAGTAAAATCAGCCGTCATACACTTTCATAAGGAGATGTTTCACATGGAACAATTAATTGAAGCGAAACAATTGTCTTTACAAATTGATTCATTAAAAGGACAAAAACAGACCATTCTTAGAAATATTCACTTAACCATTAAACGTGGAGAATTTGTCACCATTATGGGACCTTCAGGGTGCGGAAAAACCTCTTTACTTTATCAACTTAGCGGTATAGAGACCTCCTCAAGAGGCGAAATCAAATATAAAGGTCAACTGCTATCAGAAATGACAGACAAACAGTTAACAGCTTTGCGCTTATCAGAGATGGGATTCGTCTTTCAACACAGCCACTTACTAAAAAATCTCAATCTATTTGATAACATTATTGCTGCAGCTTACTTAGCGAAGAAAATGCCGAGAAAAGAAGTCAATGAACGAGCGAAATATCTAATGGAGAAACTTGATATTGATCATTTAGCTGATAGATATTTATCAGAAGTATCAGGAGGACAGCTCCAAAGAGCCTCTATCTGTCGAGCTCTTATGAATGAACCAAACATTCTTTTTGCCGATGAGCCCACAGGTGCTCTTAATTCAAGCACCACAAAGGAAGTCATGGATATTTTTTCACAAATCAATTCTGAAGGAACAACTCTGCTTCTCGTCACCCATGATCCAAAAGTGGCCCTTTGCTCTGAAAGAATTTTGTTTATGAATGACGGTGAAATTACAGCTCATTTAAATTTAGGAAAATACGATCACTTCAACGCTGAGAAACGAGAGACCTTGTTAAACAAGTGGTTACAAAATTTAGGGTTTTAATTGGTTTAAAACAGGCAGAAAGCTGCCTGTTTTATTTTTTATTACACTCAAAGGAGTAATCCATAGTCAAACTATTTGTTTCTAGTATGATTTTGCCGTCTTCTTGTTGACAAGATTCTGTCAGCAACTCAATTTCTTTGCTATAAAAGTATCTCTTTGAGATATAAAGAGTGACTAAAACAAGTAAAAGCGTCGTAATAACAATTGTCATTTGCCAGTTTAACATTTGAAATCTTTTTTCATTTCAACATCCTTTCTGAAAGGTCAATACTTGTCTCGGATATTCACCTTTCTCAGTAACTACCAGTTTCTTTTCCAACATCATCTAGAAACATCATAACTAATTTTTTCTTCTAGATCGACCTTTCATTGTTCTTCTCTCATAGCTAAAATAGCTTTATTTCATATATTTGGATGGTATTTTCGACCATAAACTTAAAACTAATAGTATCTATCACGTTTTTAGACTTCCAAAAAAAGATTTTAATCATTTGAATAAACAATCAAACACCATTACAATATCTTACATCTCATGACATAAGGTCCTTTTTATTACCTCCTGTCAATCACCTCCCAGAAACGATTATATTTTACCAAAAATTGTGATATCGTTTTTTATTGAAACAGGCGAAAGGATGTTTAAAGAGGTGAAATTTCCATGACGATCATTTCAGCTGAACAGGTGGGGAACCGTTTAAATGATTGGCGTATTGCCATTCGTAAGCATGATGTACACAACGCAAAGACAATCTACACAGAATTAAAGGAATTACTTCAAGAAATGGAAGAGAATCAGGAGGTCTTGACCTACTATTCATTGCTGGAAGGCAAGTTTAAGCTCATGTTATATGAACGAAGGGGTAAAAAATTGAATGAACCGACAGAGCTAGAATACCCTTCTAAAACAAACGACTTAATTGAATACTACTTTTACCTATATAAAGCCCTTTACGCTTCATATAACAGAGACTATGCATCAGCCATCGGACTGTTTAAAATCGCTGAGAAAAAACTACAAAACATTCCTGATGAAATAGAAGTAGCAGAATTTCATACGAAGGTCGCAAACCTTTATATGTTGCTTCGCCAAAGCCTGATTTCACTTCATTATATTCAAAATGCCATCGATATTTTCAAAGGTCATGATGGCTATGAAAGAAGACTGACAGCAGCTTTTGTAATCGCAGCCACCAACTTCATGGATATTGGCGATTTCAAAAGAGCTGAGAATTACTACACAAAAGCATTACACATCTCAAATCAATTAAACGATCATTTTCTAGCATCACAGCTTTATCACAATATCAGTATTCTATATGCCGAAGCTGGAGAATCAAAAAAATGTATTGATGCCCTAGAAAAGGCTCTTAGCGATGATGACTACCTTTCATCTTGTTATTTCCAACACTCCATGTTTATGTTACTAAAAGAGCTGCTCTCCATCGATGAAAAGTCGCAAGCTCTCTATTATTTTGAATTGGTCAAACAAAAACATGAAATAGACAAAAACCCCATCTATACAGCAAAAATGAATTTTCTCTATCACCTATATTTCACTGAAGACATATCCAAAAAAGCTCAAACCTGTTTCGATGACATCAGCATTCTGAAAGAATTAAAGGATGTTGAAGGTGCCCGTGAATTAAGTGCACTAGCTGCCAAACACTTTGAAGAGCTAGGTTCAATTCACCAAGCATACCTCTTTTTAAAGGATGCCTATCAATTGGAACACACTACACTTAACTGGAGGAATTATGATGAAAAAAGTGAGTTTACTCATCTTCGCTTTAGCCATCGTTGTTTTCGGACAAACGGTGTCTTACAATTCGTTAAATGATACAAATCTTGGCCCAACAGAACGACCTATCGGAACATAAACCGATACAATACAAATAACCACTTGCCTCATTACAAGGCAAGTGGTCCACATTTATTTTAGTTCTTGATAAGAAATGAGGCGGTGAATATGTACCGCAAGATACGTAAGTTCGTCATTTGGAATAACAATACTATGCACCTGTTTAATATAATCTTTGATTTTGAAAGCCACATCCATCGCTTGAGGATACAAGTTTGCAATTTGTTCAAACAACTCATTTTCTTGATCTGATAATAATTTATTTGCGTAAAATCTTTCAACAAAGAATTTCACATGTGTAATAAATCGGCTGTAATGAATATTCTCTTGATCCATTTTCATATTCAATGTATAGCGGACGAGATTCACAATACTTCCGATCATTTTGGCATACTTCATGCCATCTTTTGAATCGGACTCTTCACCTAACGCATTAATTAAATGAAAGGCGATATTGGCCGCTTCTTCCTTTGGTAATTGTATGCCCAATGTATTGTTGACTAACTCAAGCGCATAATTACCTACTTCAAATTCTTCGGTATAATAGTTTTTGATTTCCCAGTATACTCGATTTGTAATATTAATATTCTTCTTGTGCCGTTCTACTGCAAAATTCAAGTGGTCCATCAAGGTAAAATAGACACCAGAATTCAGATTTGAGTTTAAGCGTTTTTCAGCATATTGAACAATATGCTGAGTTAAATCGATAAACTCTTGCGGCATTGAATCTAACAGTTGGAGAAATTCCTTCGCTCTCATGTTATCGACAGACATAAACACTTGGTCTGCCTTCTTTTCTTCAATCATTTGACCTGGTTTTTGTCCATAACCAATCCCTCGGCCGAATAGAACCATCTCCTGTTGGTTCTGATCTTCAGCCAGAACCACACTCGAGTTTAAAACTTTTTTGATTTTAAACATCGTCATCACCTGTTTTCATGATTGTGGTTTTTCAATCAAGCGATTCACCATTTGTTTCAATGACCTTTTGGTACCAATAAAATGAGTCTTTGCGAGAACGTTTTAATGTACCGTTTCCATCGTCATCTTGATCTACATGAATAAATCCGTATCGTTTTGACATCTGTGATGTACCTGCACTAATAATATCAATTGACCCCCAGCTCGTATATCCGAAGAGGTCAACGCCTTCTTCCACCGCTTCTCTCATTTGGCGGAAATGCTCTTTGAAATAGTTAATACGATAATCATCGTGAATTGATCCATCAATTTCAACAACATCTTTTGCACCCATGCCGTTTTCTACAATGATCAGCGGTTTTTGATAACGATCATATAATTCTATTAATGAAATTTTCAGACCAATTGGATCAATTTGCCATCCCCAATCAGTAGATGGAAGGTAAGGATTTTTGACGCCACGGATTGTATTTCCATCCGTTTTTTCTAATCCTTCATCAGCTGATTCAGTTAAAGACATATAGTAGCTGAATGAGATAAAATCTACTGTATTTTCTTTTAAAATAGAAAGATCATCTGATTCCATTTGGATATGAATGTTTTTTCTCTCAAGCATGCGCTTGATTAGCGGCGGGTATTCACCAAATACCTGAACATCTGCATAGAAATAGTTTTCTAAGTTTTGTTTCAATGCCCGCTCCACATCATTCGGATGACAAGTGTGCGGATACGTTGTTAATTTTGTCAACATACACCCTACTTGACTGCCTGGTATAATGCGATGACAATCTGCTGTTACGAGTGCAGAGGCAATGAATTGATGATGGAGTGCTTGATAAACCGTTTCTTCCTCTTTCCCTTCTGGGCAGCGATCAGGAATAATTCCTGCTGTAATAAAAGAGTGGCGGTGAATACTATCTATTTCATTAAAGGTAAGCCAATATTTCACATCATGTTTATAGCGTTCAAAACATACATTGGCAAACTTAACAAAGAGATCAACGACTTTTCTTTCAACCCAGCCATTATATTTCACGCTCAGTGCTAACGGCATTTCATAGTGTGACAGCGTCACAATCGGTTCTATGTTGTGTTTTTTCATTTCTGCAAATATACGATCGTAAAATTGGAGTCCTTTTTCATTTGGTTCGTTCTCTTCTCCAGTTGGGAAGATTCGGCTCCATGCAATAGAAATGCGAAGAGTTTTAAAACCCATTTCAGCAAATAGAGCCAAATCCTCTTTATAGTGATGATAAAAATCAACACCTCTGCGTTTTGGATACTTTTTATCATCTGGATCTTTCATCGCTCGATCTATATTTTCAGAAGTAACAGCTAAATGCCCTTCATAATCTTCTACACTCAAATTAGACCGGTACATCGCAATATCAGCAACAGATGGGCCCTTTCCATCTACATTCCAAGCTCCTTCTGCTTGGTTGGCGGCAATGGCGCCGCCCCATAAAAATCCTTTTGGAAAACCTTTTATTGTCGTCATATGTTTAGCCTCCTAATTGGGTGATAACCATCAATGTATCTTGGCGATTGACCTCTTGTAATGGCTGTACCTTAATATCATATTGATCTGTATTCGTGATTACTGCAAGTGTAACTGGATCGTATCCTGCTTCCATGATTTTTTCCACATCAAATTCAATGAGTAAATCCCCTGCTTGTACACGATCTCCTGCCTGCACTTTTGGATAAAAATACTGGCCTTCCAACTGTACAGTATCAATGCCAATGTGGAATAATACTTCCACCCCTTTGTCCGTTTTCATACCGAGTGCATGGTTTGTTTCGAACAACAAGGTTACCTCACCATCTACTGGTGCATATAGCGCTCCTTCTGAAGGAACAATGGCAATTCCGTCTCCCATAACCTTTGAAGAGAAAATATCATCTTTTACTTCAGATAGAGAGATCATTTGACCAATCACAGGGCTTTTGAATGTTTCCCCTGCTCCAATTTGTTCAGCAAATGCATCTTGATCATTTGTCTTTTCTTCTACTTTTTGATCCTTACCTAATACAAAAGCAGCGATAAAAGCGACAACGAAGGAAATGACAGCTCCAATGACAGCAAACATTAGGTTTCGTGGAAGCTCATCTGATATAAACATCGACATACTTGCTAATCCAGGACCAACAAGTACAAAGGCTTGTATACCAACTAATCCAATGAAGATCCCGCCAACAAACGAACCAATCATGACACTTCCAAGTACACGTTTATTTTGAAGTGTCACACCATACAAAGCAGGCTCTGTGATGCCAAAGAATGCTGAAATTCCTGCCGAAATGGCTGTTGATCTGAGTACCTTGTCTTTCGTGCGTAGTGCCACTGCGAAACATGCTCCACTTTCCGCAATATTATGCGCAAGGGATGCTGGTAAATAAAGTGCTTCTTTCCCGAGGTTCCCCATCGTTGTAACTGCATAAGGGACCATTGCTTTGTGCATGCCTGATGCAACCATAAACGGGAGTACCGCTGCTAAAATTGCGACAGCTACCCAACCTACTGTATTAAACATCGCAAGAATAACGGATGAAAACCCTTGTCCTGCTGTAAAACCAAGTGGTCCTAATAACAGTAACGTAACTGGTACAGTAATGACTAATGACATCATTGGGACAAAGAAAATCCGAATTGGTTTTGGTGAAAATCGTGTGAAGAATTTTTCCATTTGAGCGTAAAGCAATACAGAAAGGATTGCTGGAAACACTTGATACGCATAAGCTATATTTTTCACGTCGAATGACATTAATTGTGCACCTTCAGTGAGCATGGCTGTCATGTTCGGAAGAAGGAGTGCACCGACTGCTGATAATGCGACCAGTGGGTTTACTTTTAGTTTATTTGCCGTTGTTACAGCGACTAGTAATGGCAGGAAGTAGAGTGGTGCGTCACCCACCATGTTCAGTATTTGATAGGTTTGGCCTTTTGCATCCACCCATCCTAATAAAGAGAAAAGGAGAAGAAATGATTTTAAAATCCCTCCGCCTGCGATTGCCGGAACAAGCGGCTGGAAGACACCCACAATGAAATCTAATAGAACTGTGCCTACTTTTCTTTTTTCTTTTGGTTGATTGGATGGCACGCCTTGCCCAGACGAGCTGCCTCCCATTAAATTTGTTACCTTTTGATACACTTCAATTACGTCATTCCCAATGACCACTTGGCATTGTCCTGACATTCTGACAGCTATGACACCTGGTGTTTTTTCTAATGCTGGTACATCTGCTTTTTTCTGATCAATTAGTGTAAAGCGAAGTCTTGTTGAGCAGTGCTCAAGGTGCGCAATGTTTTCTTTACCACCTACATGCTGTAAAACGTCTTTGGCGACTTGTGTGTAATCCATTTTTTCTCCTCCTTTTCTCATACATGAGACCTATATTTTGGCAATAAAAAAAGGATCTAAAACGACAAATTAAAAAAATTCATCGTTTTTAGATCCTGCCTGCATGACCAGTCACATGTCTAATTTATTTATATTGGATTTGTTTTTAGTATATATTGATTATATGAAAGCGTCAACATTTATTTTTCTAAAAATTATTAAGGTCTATATGCCTAAAATACTTTTCTTTATTTACTTAAAGTAACTTTCTATTCTTTTGTTCCTTCTATCATCAATCAACGAAATGTTTCTCCATAAAAAACCAGATAAGTTGATTCACTCATCTGGTTTAAGAACACCTATTTTTTCTTTTCTTCAGCCTTCTTTTTAAATGCTTTCGCTTGTTTTTCATATTCCTTTTTCGTGACCGCTTTTAACTCTACTGAATCGCCTGTCATGATATATGGTTTAGGGAGTTTTTTATATTCCTGACGCGTGAAAGCTCTTAACTCTATTGTACCATTAGTCTTTTTAATTGGCAGTTTGATTGATTTTGCATCTCGATCAGTCGAACCTATAAGTACACCGTGTTCAATTATAGGATCATAGCTCATGTCTAAAAAGCCCCCGCCATCAGTAAAGCCCCCGACTTCTAATTTCATTTCTTTATAGGGCTTACAACCTTCTTCAGAAACAGTTGTTATTAGAAAAGAGCCGAGCCATCCATTCTCAATATGCATGCTTTCCACTTGTAAAAATAGTTGTTTGTCCTCTGCCGTATATAGAAAACCATATACCTTTGCTACCTTATCCCTGAAGTGTCTCATATTGTCATAAAATCTAGTTTCTGAAGTATCAACTAGATGTTCATGTCGAACTTGAAGTTTTTTGTGATACGAATCTAGCTTTTTTCGATTGATTGCTTTATATATTCTGCTTTTCTTATCACCTTGTTTTTTCACAGATAGGTCTTTACCGGACATTTGAACTTCGTATATGATTGTTTCTTTGCCTTGTTTGACTCGAAATTCATAACCGTTTTCCTTTGAACTCCCGGACACTACATATTGTTTTTTATATATTTGGGGATCCCACCATATTTCTTCTATATACTTTTCGTTTAGATGCCCCGTTACTTTGCCTTTATTCTCAGATATCTCAAACCAGCTCATTTTATCCTTCGTTTTATACGCAAATGCATAGGCATGATTCAATGAATTTTTTTGTGCGGTCGCTTGATATGCTGTCCAGCCGCCTCCACCTAAGATGAGTACTGCCAGGATAGACATGATCCACATTTTTAATTTACTCATACGTACCTCCACTCATATATGCTTTTAAAAACTTTTATTATCCCTATCATATATTCAACTAAATTCTGATCGTCCTGAAATGCCATTCACAACAATCATCTGTTCCAACACGATCTACTTTTGCATTTCTTTCGCCTTCTTTTTGAATGCTTCTGTTTGTTCTTGATATTCCTCTTTCGTGACCGCTTTAAATTCTATGATCCCGCCTGCCATTTTAAAAGGAAATTTAATGTATGTTGCGTCTCGATCAGTTTCCCCTAAAATAAAACCCTTTTCAATTGCAGGATAAGTACTCAAATCAAACATTATCCCATCTGAAACTCCACCTGCTGTATGTTTCGTTTCTTTATATGGTTCACCACCATCTCCTGGGACCTTTCTCATTAGAAAAGAACCTGCCCATTCAGACTCCATATACATTCGTTTTACTTTTAAAAATAGTTGGTATGAACCATCCTCCGCTGTATACAGATAACCATAAGCGCCTGTTACTTTCTTAATGAAGTTTCTTACATAATCATGAAATCTATTTTCCGTGTCATCCATCAGTTTCTCATATCGAGTATGAATGTCCTGTTGAACAGCACGTAGGTTTTTTTGATCAACTGCTTTGTATGTGATGCTTTGCTTTTCACCTTGTTTTTTCACAGAAAGATCTTTTTCGGCAAGGTGAACTTCATATGTGACCGTTTCTTTCCCTTGTTTTACATGAAATTCGTAACCGTTTTCAATTGATTTTCCGGTTAATTGATATTTGTTGATAAATATATTGGGATCAAAATGCCTTTTTGGATTTTCCTCTAAAATGGTTTCATTCAGATGACCTGTTACTTTTCCGTTTCTCTCTGTTACCTTGAACCAGTTCACACGATCATTTGTCTTATATGCAAAGGCGTAGGGGTGATTCAAACCACTCTTTTTTGCGATTGCTTGATATGCTATAAAGCCGCCTCCACCAATCATTAGTACCGCCAGAATAGCCATGAGCCAAATTTTCGATTTACTCATATATCCCCCTCCAAACTATAATCGTTCAATCAATATGAATGATTCATCTCATTGATTAACAAATCAGTGATCTATTCACCTCCTTTCTAGCATTTGTTTTTTTCTCATACATCTTGTGTCTGCAGCTATACATCGTTTATTATATATCTAAATGATATATCTTTTAGATAGGTGTGTTGATCAATGAAAAAATACAATGATACGACGTATGCGATTTTGGGGATTTTAACGACAGATTGTAAGTCTGGGTATGAAGTGAAGCAATTAATTGATAGGAGCTTGCATCACTTTTGGAAAATTAGTTATGGACAAATTTATCCAGCTTTAAAGTTAATAGTCGAGGAAGGGCTTGCGAAGGTTTCACCTGCTTCTACAACTGGGCGCTCAGACAAGCGGGAGTATCATCTGACTGAAAAAGGGCTGGACACGTTGAGGCAATGGCTGGCGCAGCCGCTCGATCAAGTACCATCAGAACGAAATGAGGTGTTATTAAAGTTATTCTTCGGTCAATATCTTTCGTTTGAGAAAAAATTGGTGCTTTTACAGGATTATGAGAGGCAGCTCCGTATCCGTTATGAGACATATGTTGCGATTGAACAAAACATTCAAGAGCTGTATCCAGATGAAGCTGATGCGAAGTATTGGCTGTATACGTTAGATTACGGAAAGAAAGTGGCACAGGCTGGAATTGATTGGTGCGTAGAGACCTGTGAATCGATGAAGAAAGAAGGGTGAACAAATGAAAAAAAATATACGTGCTGACAGGTATACAACAGACAATTCTGAGCCGATTGTTGTGTTCATTATCGGAATGAGAATCAATAAACGCTGGGCTGTCCATCAATGGCTGCCAGTATTTATGGCGATGCCGGGGATGATCAAAGAACTTTATACACATCAAGAAGAACTTGGTTTTCTCGGGACAGAAAATTACTTCGGTTTACGCACCACCACCATGATCCAATATTGGAAATCAACAGAGGATCTCCTTGCCTACGCCAAGATGGAGAAGCATTTGGCTGCTTGGAAAGGATTTAACCAAAGAGCACGAAATAATGACACAGTCGGAATTTATCATGAAACGTATCAAATTCAAGCCGGTTCATATGAATCTATCTATGTGAACATGCCTTCTTATGGATTGAGCCAAGCTAAAGCGCCCATCCTAATTGGAAAAGGGGAAGGTAAAGAAACCGCAAAAGAACGCCTTTCTATAAAAAATTCCTAGAGATCATTCTCTAGGAATTTCTTTTTGCAACCATCACAAAATGTTTTAATATGCGGGCAGTTAATCCCCAAATGGTATAACGATCGTAATCATAAAACCACTCCTCAATCGAACGACTCCCCCAGCTGTATTTTTCTCCATTCATGATTTTTTCATAAGGAAAGTCCTCTCCTGGTGTTGGCTGAACCGATACATGGTGTAAGTACGGCTCATATTGGCTGAGCCATGATAGAGGTACTGTAAAGGTCTCCTCTACTTCTTCTTGATTAAAGGAATGTTTGACCTGCTGTTCATCAATGATTCCGACAAATGGATATACCACAAAGGATGGAGAGGCAATATAAGGACTTAGCTGTCCTAAAACCTTGACGGATTCGGGCGGAATCCCTAGTTCTTCATATGTTTCCCGCAGTGCAGCTTCTTTTGCGGTTTCGCCGCCGTCGAGTTTGCCTCCTGGGAAGCTAATATCGCCAGGCTGTTTTCTCATCGTCAGTGATCGCACTTCAAATAAAACATGCCATTCCCCGTCTACCTGCACCAAAGGGACAAGGACTGCCGCTTTGAACGCTGTCTCTTCTCCAATAAATAGCGGCTGTGATTGATGTAAGTCACTTTTTAATTGATCAATGAACATGGGCATCACCTATTTTCCGTTTCTCTTTTCTTTAGCGTATCATTGATTTCCTTTTGAATAAAGGCGATCTTTCTGACAATTACTTTTATCATTTTGACAACTATACTTGTCAAAATGAATATAATACTTTACAATCAAGAGGAGATTTTGATCAGAGTTGAGGTGACAGAATGAAAAATCGGCTAAAAGAGCTGCGGGCACGTGATGGTTTAAACCAGACGGAGCTTGCGAAACAAGCAAAGGTTTCCCGCCAGACGATCAGCTTAATGGAACGAGATGAATTAATGCCGTCTCTCTTACTTGCTATGAGGCTTTCACGTATTTTTCAAGAACCCATTGAACATATTTTTCTATTCGAGGAGGATGAACTCACATGAAAACTGTATACAAAATGCTCTTAGGTGCTCTCCTTGGTTTTCTCGGTGCTTACTGTTTGCTGGCAGCCGAATTTGAGATGACACTTCTGCAAGCTGCATTTGAAGCAACTCTTGTCATCACTGGCTTGACAGTTCTATTCATCATTTATTGTTTTTTAGGCATATCACGCATGAAGAAAAGAGTCTCTCTTTCAGTATCTGGTGATGCGGAGGATGAACTAGAGGCAAAACAGTACCGAACATTTACTGATGTAACGTTAGCTAATACGGTGAGCACCATTTTATCGATTATGGCAATTGGTATTTCCATCGTAACCGAGCAGCCACTCTGGCTGATTCTCGCAAATGCTGCTTTATTTTTGATCACCGTCATTCTTTCTTATGCATCGATCAATGTCCTAAAGCTCGTCTATCCTAATCGTCACCTACCTAGTCCTTCCGATAAAGATTATGGCAAAAAACTGCTCGCCATTTCTGATGAAGGTGAAAAGCATGTGATGCTCGATGGGCTTTTTCACACTTATCAAATGATGAATATTTTATTGACCGGTGCCATGTTTATTTTGATTGTCTATTCTCTTGGCGCCAATCACTCTCAGCTCTTCTCCATCATCGTCGTTGGACTTGTTCTAATCATTCTTAATGCATACTATATGTTGAAAATTAGAAATCGTTAAATAAGCAAAAGCACAGCCATTTAAAAAGGCTGTGCTTTTTTCGTTCATTATGCTGAACGGCGTTTCTTTCGTGCATAAATCAAAAATAGGAACCCAAACCATACGGGTGTCAATAACAGTGCTGGACGTGTTGCATCAGCGAAAAACATGATGACAAGAATAGCAGCAAAGAGCACAAGAACCGCTATATTCACAAAAGGTGTAAATGGCGCTTTAAAGGTAGACGCCTTATGCAGTTCAGGACGTGTCTTCTTATATTTCAGATGGCATATTAAAATAATACTCCATACCCAAATGAAACAAATGGCACTGATCGTTGTCACAATACCAAAGGCTTGTTCAGGAATCAGCTTGCTTAAAAGAGCCCCTACTGACACCACAATCGTCGACACAAACAGGGCATTACTTGGAACAGCATGCTTATTTAGACGGCCAAAGGATGCCGGTCCTTGTTTTTGATGACTGAGATTATACAAAATTCGGCTCGTTGAGAACATACCGCTATTACAAGCAGAAGCCGCAGATGTCAGGACGACAAAGTTGATGAGACCCGCCGCTACTGGTATCCCAATCAGCCCAAAGGTTTTCACAAAAGGACTTTCTGATGCACTGAGTTCTGTCCATGGGTTGATACATAATAGTACAAAGATCGCACCCACATAGAAAAATAGAATTCTTAATGGAATTTTATTAATCGCGGACGGGATGTTTTTTTGCGGATTTGCTGTTTCTGCCGCTGATACGCCGACAAGTTCCACTCCGACATACGCAAAAACCACCATCTGGAATGACAATAAGAAGCCTGTCACACCATTTGGAAATAATCCTCCGTGTGACCATAGATTCGTTACCGTCACGGGCCCTGCATCTGTTTGAAAACCAATGATTAACAGGACAACCCCAACGCCAATCAACAATAATATTGTAATCACTTTAATCAGTGCAAACCAAAATTCCATTTCTCCAAAAAGCTTCACCGTTAATAAATTAAATCCTAGCAAAATCAATAAACATATAATAGCAGGAATCCACTGCGGAATATCAAACCAGTACTGCACATACACCCCGACCGCAATAACATCCGCCATCGCTGTCATAATCCAGCAAAACCAATACGTCCATCCTGTCACAAAGGAAGCCCATGGGCCAAGATAATTCTCTGCTATATCCGTTAAAGACTGATAGCCCGCCTTAGATAAGAGCAATTCTCCAAGTGCCCTCATGACAAAAAAGATGGCCATTCCAACAATTAAGTACGCAAAAATGATCGATGGTCCTGCCAATTGAATAGCCTTTCCAGAGCCTAAAAACAGCCCAGTTCCAATCGTTCCGCCAATGGCAATTAATTGAACATGACGGTTTGATAAATCTCGCTTTAACTCTTGTTGTGCCAATTTCAACACCCTCCTACGACACGATTCTATACTGAAATAATGAACTCTGAAAAAGTCCATAAAAAAAGAGATTGGATGCGCTCCAATCTCACGGTCATAAAAGAATAGCAAAATAGAGAAAAGCAATACACAGCATGATCCATGCATCACAAATACAATATTTCGTACTCTTCTGTCCTTTTGCCTGAGATTGTGAACCCTTCGGCGCCGCACATACATGCGGTCTCTCCAGAAGCTGCTCCTGCCATAGTGTGACCCACAGCAATCATAGCCTTCGATATTTACTTAAAATGTTGCTATTTCTGAATAATTTTATATTTTACGCCTCTAAAAGAAAGCTGTCAATGGTAATCTTTTAAGATGTTGTTTCCTCTTTATCTGAAGCTGATATGACATCACTTCATCAACACCCCTTGATTAAGGTATAATGAAACAAAGAATGTTCGGCTCGTTTGGTGGAGACATCCATCTTGATGATGAACCATAGTTAGGCAATCCATTGAAGTTGGTGAAGACAAATGAAAAAAATGAACAAACAGCGTGTGACATTACAGGAAGTCGCCCGGCATGCCGGTGTATCGACTTCAACGGCCTCACTCGTTGTTCGCAACAACCCTAGGATCTCTGAAGCCACCCGGAAAAAAGTGCTGCAATCCATGGAGGATTTGGGATACGTGTACGATCGCGTCGCCGCCAACATGCGGTCGAAAAGTTCAAATATTGTGGGTGTGATCGTCACTGATATTTCAAACACCTTTATTTCTGAATTTTTAATCGGTGTGCAAACCACACTTGAGTCACTTGGCTATACCGTTTTACTTGGGACAACCTTTGATAGTGTGGATAAGCAGGAGCGGCTCATTTCCACAATGGTAGAGCACCGAGTGGGTGGAATCATCTTAAATCTAGCATCGAAGAGCTCGACACGAACGGTGAAACAATTAAACAACATTCGCACACCAAAAGTATTGGCAAACCGTGAATTAGCAGATGTCCATTGTGATTATGTCGGCGTTGATTATGAACAAGGTACTTGGATGGCGGTCCGTCATCTTCTTCAAAAAGGACATCGCCGCATCGCTTTCTTAGGCGGAGTCAAATCCTCCTCGACTTGGATTGAACGGATGAAAGGGTTCAAAAGAGCCCATGATGATGAGGACCTGGCGATGGATGAATCTCTTATTATCGATATGGTGCCTACCCGTGAAGGCGGGAAAGAAGCCCTTGCCCAAGTGATTGACCTTCCCGAACCACCTACTGCTATTTTTTGCTTCAGTGATTTAGTGGCGTTTGGGGTGATTCAAGAATTGGCAGCGCGTGACATCAAACCTGGTGAAGACATTGATGTAGTTGGGTTCGATAACATCCCTGAAGCTGAGATGTACCACCCGCCGCTCACCACAGTCTCATCATTTCCACGATCCATTGGAGTCAAAGCAGCCAACCTTTTGTATCATAAAATGAACGAGCAGGATGAAGAAATGCAGCGATTGATATTAAAGCCTCAACTTCATATTCGAGAAACCTCGACATGATCATGAAAAGGAGAATTGCTTTGCAATTCTTCTTTTTTTATTGTGCAAGTCAACTATTTCTTTATTACATTTTTCTTTTTTTAAATCACAAAGTCATAAACTTGACACATTTTAAACACAGGAGTATATTTATCTCGTTGCTTCTTTTGGTATATCGTTATACCTTTTGTGAACATATCGTTATTTATGATATCAACTACAGTTAAAGATGGATCTTTTGATTCTGATCAAATCGAGGAAGTCCATCAACTTATGATAACTGTTATTATTTTTAATTATTTAGTAGAACGATGTACTTATTTGAAGAACAGATGCATATTCATTATTTTTTCATCAATCACACAAGGGGTGTTGTGATGGACTTAATATTATTTACGTTTAAGGAAATAACAAAGGGTAACAAGAATTTGGCCCGAACAGGGTTTCAAATATAGGAGTGGGAACATGAAAAATCCATACATTAAATCATCACTTGGCATGTACTTAAACTATTTCATGCTAGGCATGATCAATATTATTGTGGCATCAAACATGGAAAGCTTATCTGAACGCTACCATGTAGATATTCCAAAAATCAGCTTGCTTGTATCAGCAATCGGTATCGGTAAATTAATTGCTCTCTTTTTCTCTGGCCGGCTGGCAGACAGCTGGGGGCGAAAACCTGTCATTATTACAGGTAACTTTCTTTACTTATTATTCTTAATTGGGATTCCAACGACGACCAATTATACATTGGCTTTCATTTTTGCCATTTCCGCAGGGATTGCAAACTCATTACTTGATTCAGGAACATATCCTGCTTTGACAGAGTCATTTCCTAAAAAAGCAAGTTCAGCTTCTGTATTAGTGAAGGCGTCTGTATCAATTGGTGCGACTGTTCTTCCATTTATCTTGGCATTCCTTATTGCACATGATATCTTCTGGGGCTGGGCATTCTTTGGTCTAGGACTTCTTTATTTACTTGTAGGCATTTACTTGATCTTTATGCCGTTCCCAAATCATAAGCAAACGGCTTCTCAAAACGATCTTCCCGTTCAAGAGCAAATGAAGGAAGAACCGAAAATGTTTGGTGAAGGTTTAGCTGTTGTACTTATGGGATTCACGTCTACTGCATTATTTGTTGTATGGCAAACTTGGCTTCCACAGCTCGGGTTAAAATTGATTGGACTTGGCTCAGGACAAGCGACACAGCTTCTTTCTTATTTTAGTATTGGTGCACTGGTGTCTGTTCTATTGCTTTCAGTCGTATTAGATAAATTCATTTCACCGATTATGGTCGCCATTATTTACCCAATTGGGGCATTCCTTGCCATGCTTTCGCTATTTCAAATCGAAACGTACGGCATTGTCATTGTTAGTACCTTTTTCTTAGGATTATTTACAGCAGGCATTTTCCAGTTGGCTATGAGTATTATGATGAAATTATTCCCTACAAACAAAGCAACGGCTTCATCATATGTCAACATTGCGGCAAGCTCAGCGTTTATCCTTGTTCCGCTGATTACAAGCGGACTCGTCAGCACGTACGATATTAAAATGACTTTATTCTTCGATATGATCATTGCGGTCATCAGCGTATTGTTAGCAGTCTTTGTTTTACGACGCATGAAAAAATTGTTTAGATAATTAAAGGAGATGTCAATCATGACAAACATACATGAACGTAATATTGATGGAAAAACAAAATTAGTCGGTCTTCTTGCAACACCAATCGGGCACAGCCTGTCACCACGGATGCACAACCTTGGCTATACACTAACAGGAATCAACTATGCTTACCTTGCTTTTGAGGTAGGAAATGATGAACTAGAAGCAGCAGTAAACGGGATGAAAGCGATGGGTGCAGCTGGATTTAACGTATCCATGCCGAACAAAATGAAAGTGCTCGATTACTTAGATGAACTAGATGATTCTGCAAAATATACTCGTGCAAGCAACACAGTTGTGAACAAAGATGGCAAGCTGGTTGGCTACAACACAGATGGTCTTGGTTACGTAAGAAACTTAATTGAACACGGCGTTGAATTAGCTGGACAAAAGGTTACACTCGTTGGATCTGGCGGCGCTGCAACACCGATTGCCATTCAGCTTGCACAATCAGGTATTCGTGAAATTAGTATTTTTGCTCGTAATGACCAATACTTTGTTCAAGCAGAAGAAAATGTAAATTACATCAACAACGAAATGAAATCATTCGGTGTCAAAGCAAACATTTTCCCACTTGAAGACAAAGACGCTTTCCGTCGTGAAGTAGCTGAAAGTGCGATCTTAGCAAACGGGACAAGCCTTGGCATGAAACCATTAGATGAGCTCAGCATTATTGACGATACCCTTGATGTATTACGCAAAGACTTAATCGTGACAGATGTCGTCTACAACCCGCAAAAAACAAAACTTCTTGCTCAAGCACAAGAAGCTGGTGCCAAAACGATTAACGGTCTTGGCATGATGCTATGGCAAGGTGCCCTTGCGTACAAACTCTTTACTGGCCAGGATATGCCAGTTGAACAAGTGAAACAAATTCTATTTGAAAATGACCGTTTCTAAACGAAACACAGAAAAAAGACGACCTCCACTCTGGAAGTCGTCTTTTTTATTCGTGAATCATCACACGGCGATATCGATAAAGGATATACACCGCGCCGATGATCGCCACAACAGCCACACACGCATCAAATATAAAGATTTGCAAAATGGTCGAGTGGGTTTCGATCAAACCAGTGACGACCGGAATCACAATGGCGGACACTCCACCTGCTGTTGAGATAATTCCTGTCATCGTCCCTTTGTTTTTCCAGAAAAACTCAGCCATTACGGTTAACGTCAGTTGAAAGACACCCGCTGTTGAAAAGCCCAATACAAATGCATTGACGGTCCCGATGACTGGAGACTTCACGACCAATAGCACACAGATAGAGGCTAATGTAATGATCGGATAGAGTAGCAGCACGGTGACCGGACGGACAATGCGGCGCAAAAGAAATGCGAGCAATAAGACAGACAGCAAACCGCCCATGCTATAGTAACTAAGCAGCTTCACAGAACTGCCAGAAGCCATCCCCAATATTTCCTCACCGTACGTAGGCAGCCAAATTTGCGGCAATGCGTACAGACCATTTGATGTAAAACTGATCACAATAAGTGCGACCCCTTCTCTCCAAAACGTAGGCTCTGATGAGAAACGCGGAAGTCCATCATGCTCCGTCACCTGAACTTGCTCCACCTTGCGATGATTCGGAAATGGCAATGTCCACAGCATTATCACATTCACTAAATAGATAAAAGCAGGTGCAAAAAACGCAAATCCATAAAACAGATCATGCTCTGCTAAAAAGAAAATAGCGAGCGGCAGAATGGTCGCCCCAATCGAAATAAACGCCTTCACCATCACATTTGCAGATCCCGAGTTTTGAGGAAAAGCTTCCATTAAAGCCGGATACGTCCCTGCATCCATCGCCGAATTCGCCACCCCTGCCAAAATCGCAAACGCAAATGCGATTTGATAATTCGGAGACATTGGGATTCCGATGAGGAACACTGCCATCAGCACCCCCGAAACCAAAATGACCGGCTTTCGTCCAAAACGATCTGACAGTACGCCCGATAGACCATACGTAAGCACCCTGCCAATACCAAGTGCAGATATCATATAACTAATCCCCGCACTATTTGTATCTAATTGTTTGATCAAAAATGGCATATTAGAAGCCAAAATAATATTGACCATACCTAATAAAAAATAATTGATATAAAGACTAGAAGCCGTTCTCAAATACGGATTCCTCATGCTGACACACCCCTCAACACATTGCAATGAAGTGACAAATAATGGTTACGCTTACAAGATTCATGCGTGAGGAGAAACAGCTTTGCAACCTTCACGTACTTGAAACATCTCATCATTTCATGCAGCTCACAGCTTACATGCCCTTCATTTATCAAGCATCTATTCAAATTTTCACTAGCTCTTATTTTATATGAATGTGAAAAGTAATGATAGTGAATTGCTTAAATTTGAGAGAATTGTTTATAGAAAAAAATCCCTCTAAACTCACATTCCCCAAAGACTAAGCTCATAAAAATATTCTGTACGCTCTATGTATCATCCAAAATGAAAATCCTCTGCTATTAAAATGAAATCTCCGTATCCACTTGAGAATTTGGTGTGCTCAAGAAGTTTCGTTAACTGATGAAACACTTCATCTACATTCACTAAAAGCGCTCCAATTTCATGATCTCGGAAAAAAAGCAATCTCCCTTGTTTAGGAGTCGCTTTCACCCTTCCGGCCATTTCCTTTAACAACTGTGTAGATTTTTCCCTGCTCTAGATAGTTGTCTCCATGTATTTGACTTTTATGTTCTCTCGATTGCAGGAAAGTAAATGCCTTCTGACAAAAAAATTGATTCTCTTCGACCTCCAAAAAAGGGGGTTCTGGAAGTGTCATATAGCTTAATTCGTTTATTAAGTGCTTTCTTCTGCTTTTTCTTTTTAAGGTTTCTATTTTAGTTTTTTGGTTTTGTGCATATCAGATACCTTTCTTTAAAAACAAATTCTCTTCTGGTTATATTTGACCTTTTTGCTCTTTTCACGTTATCAGCACAATCAATTTAATAAATAAGTACGAGTTCTTTTATCTAAATACCTTTGCAACCAAGATGATTTTTGTTTTTCTTAAGGAAAAAACCTTGAAAGGTTCCTACCCATCAAGGTTTTTGTGGCTACTAAGATTCAAAAGCCGTTCTTTCTGGGAATATGCCACCTTCTCTTACAAGGCATACTGCCAATCTTTGAGCCGCCCGATCAAAATAAAACTCGTTAGGAATATTTTGATCTGGTAAGCTCTCTAACTCTCTAAATTTTCTAGTTATTTTACTCAACTCAATTTTACCCATTATCTCTTCATTTGGTCCAAATTTGTAAACTACAGTTTCTTCATCCTCATATTCCTTTAATAATAAAACATACGAAGCCAATTTTATTCCTCCTTTGGTGGATACCAAGGACGCCCAGATTCAACTGTTTTATCATGTGCGGTCCTGTAATCTGTTTTGAATATTCCTTCAAATTTTGATTCAAAAAGTTCATGATTTAATAAATCAATATCATTCTTTTTATAATTACCTTTTTGTAACCTATCCCAAGCTTGTGCAATTTGATAATCTGAGTCAAAACGCCCAACCCCATGCTCTTTTACATGCTCTTTTATAAACAAATGCTCCTTTATTCTTTGTATCCTGTGTTCGGGTATTCCAGTATTCTTAGAAATAGGCTTAATATCAGCTTTTGTCTTTCTAAAAGATTCATACATTTCTTCTGCTTTATCAAGTTGTTTTAGATATTCATCTATTGAAAGTTCTCTACCACCAGTTTGAACTCTTTCAGCATTCTTAAAACCTATTTTACCATGAAACCCTTTTGCCCCAAACGGCAAAAGCATGCCAAGCGCTGCATTCATACTCGCTTCCTGCTGTTCTCTCGAGACCTTATTTCCAAACATATCTCGACCCGTAATCGCTTCGCTGAAGCCGTTTGTTGCGGTGAGTCCATATAAGCCTTTTTGTGATGTTTTCAACGCATCGAAAGATTTTTGTGATGTCTTGTAAATGTCGACTGCTCTAACTGCGGCGGACGTGGCTTGAGTCGTTTTATAGACGGCTTTTCCGCCTTTGAAAATACGTCCTGCCCAACCGACGATCGGGATGTATCCTGCTGCTGCCATGCCGCCTGCGGCGACTCGCTGGCCTGCGGTGAGTTCTTCACCTGTGATCGGATCGACACCTGTTGCGGCACGTTTTGCATCGTTCACGCCTGTCAGTTCATTGACGATATTTCCTCCGTAATCAAGAGCTTTTTCATACCACGGACGGTTGGCTAGCGCTTCTTGTTCCTTTGCGATCTTGCGAGCTTCTTCTTGATCATTTTTGATTTTCAGATATTCAGAAGTTTGCTTCTCAATATCGTTTTTTGCCTTGTAGATTTCGCTAATTTGATACGCTTTCTTGTCAAAATTCATAGGCGAAATGGATTTTCCATCATTTGTCGCATTCATCATTTCTGCGTACAATGCCATTGTAGCCTGCTGCTCCGTCTCTGACAAAGCATATTCATCTTTTAGATTTTGATCAAGCTCTCTTAGGTCTTTCACTGTCTTTTTTCGCTCGTCTTCCGCATCTTCTATTTTTTCATCAAAAGTTTGGCTATCAAATACTTCTAGTGAAATGAGGTCATCTATGTCTTGAAAAATGGTTTTAAGAGCGTTTTTTTGATCCTTTATAATACTTTTGGCATTTTTGATTCCCATATGTACAGCGTTGTCTAAAAAGTGTTCTTCTACAAAGGTATCGCCGCCAAAGTTTGTATCATCAAGCGTTCCAGAAACACCTTCATGAAAGGCTTTTTGCTTATCAATAAAGCTGATGAACATGTCCACATTTCCGGCGAGTTCTTTGTAGAAACTTTTAATGTTATCCGCACCTTTCCCAGTGAAATCGTCACCGAGGTTCGCCACGCCATGTAGCGCTTTTTTTAAATCAACCATTTCTTCTCGGAGTGCCTGATAATGTTTTGCCCTTGCATCCACGACACTGGTTAGTGCTTTTGCATCAAGTATCTTGCCCAGATTAAGCCACTCCCTCCATTATTGATCATAAAGTCTATTTTACCGTGACCTTCAAAACGGAAAAATAGGCTAAATGACATAAAAAATGGAATGAACTCTCTATTCAATTTACCTACTAATTTGGATAAACGAGTTTATCAATTGCAAGGATATAGAAAAAGCCAGACAGTTCATTATACTCTGTCTAGCCACATGTTCACGTTACTTATAATCATTGATTGGTCCTTTATCCATCAAGACATCGATCTCATTTGAATACTTCATTTTTAACTTCGGTCTACGCTCAGAGTTTGGTTTACTGTAAAGCTCTAAAGGACGAATGATCACGCCATCATTCGTGTTTTGAAGAATACCTGGAACACAAGAATAAATTCGATCATTGTCATTTGCATGTTTCGCATGAATCGTGACAGACGTTCCTTGATGATTATCGATACTCATAGTCACTCTATATCTATAGAAAGAACCCGTTCCATTTGATTGAGCAGAGTAAACAACTGGTACCACCGCTAGGATATCATCATTTAACCTTAGTTTAATGACTTCTGTTTTCATTGATTCATGGTTTCTACCGACATCTCCCATATGCTCAACAGCTCCGTTGCCGTGACTTTTGAGAGCAGGAACACCTTTTGCGCCAAACATGGCCACATCTATTTGTTTTCCTGACTTCGTATAGACCAATGCATAAATATCATAATCGGTTCCAGATTCCCAAGATACTGTAGCTGTAATCTCAGGCGTTTTTTCAATGATGATCGGTTTATGACCTTTGTCTAGACTAATTTTACCTTGAACTTTCTCTAAGCTAATAGGTGCAGTGACTTTCTCTTTAGCGGCTGGCTTCATTGGAGCAGGCTCATCAATTAATTTTTCAGAAGTCATTTGAGGAGGTGTAGAAACATCCTGTTCATCAGGTTCAACCTCTACCCCAAAAAGCTTACATAACCCTTCTAATCCAGAATCGAAGCCACGCCAGATAGATCGTGCTTTCGTTTCACTATTTCTTATGTATAGCTCTACTACAACAATACCCTTTTCATTTGTAAAGCTTACTGGTGTTAGGTATAGCACCTCATCACCTGTTCGAATTTCTGCTTGCAGATTCTTCACTTGAGAAAAGCCGATTCCTTGATCTTCTGTTAGTGTAATAGCCATCTTTGTAATTCCGACAGGCACTTTGCTCATATCAAAATTCAATTGATGTCTTTTCAACTGATCTGATATCTCTGCTGGTAAAAGTGTCGCGACACCCGTGACACTCTCCGGCTGATTGTAAAAAATTATGCCATTATCTCCTTGAACTAGATCTGAATCTGTTAAGAGAAACGCCGTTAAAGAAATATCAATTGCAGATGACACTTCATAACTGATGGATACTTGTCCCTTTGGAGAGTTTAGTACGGTATTGGCACCCATTTGCAGAGTTTGATTCATTTCAACAACTCCTATTCTTTATCTATCATTCATCATTTTTATAGACCAATTATACCAAATTAAGTAATGGAACCTATTAATATCTATATCTCTTTTCATCTCTGTAATGGTATGAGACAATGCCTCCTAAAAACAAGCTACTCTCGAAAGGAGAATCAATGTGGATAAAAAAATCATTCCTGCTGTTATGGTGATATTTAGTTTTTGGATTCTTCTTCAATTAGCATTTAGCATCAATATCTTTCGCAATCCAATGAATTATTTCATTGTGCCAGTCATTTCTTTATTACACTTCTTCACCGTTCGTTGCAATGACGTTTTGATACCAAGTAAACGAATCTTTTTTGAGTCTCTTCATTGAACCATTACCTTCGTTATCGCGGTCAACATAGATCATGCCGTAGCGTTTTTTCATTTCACCGGTTGTGAATGACACGATATCAATGATGCCCCAAGGTGTATAGCCGATGAGGTCCACATCGTCATATTCAATCGCTTTTTTCAGTGCTTGAATATGAGATGCGAGATATTGAATTCGCTCTGGGTCATGAATAGATCCGTCTTCTTCCACTTGATCAATGGCACTTTTCCACAATGAATAGCGGGATTTGATAGCGATCGTAAAAACGATTCAATGTATATCTTAAGCCTGTCTCAAAAACGGGGTTCAGTCCCATTCAGGAGGATTTTACTGTTCTCTTTCAACCTGTAAACATTCCTTCCCTCTCTCTTGAGTAGTTAACCCATCGATGGCAGTACCACCATAAAAAATGACTAAATAATCCTCTTTACCTATAAGAACAACCGGAAAAGCATGATGTTCTTGCAGATTCTTTTCAACATCATCTGGATGAATCTCGACTTCCATTTCATGTCCAATAAATGCATACTCGAACGTAAGAGTATGATAAATTTCTACAAGACACTGTACGATCTCATGTTGAATAAGAACTACATCATGTGAAACAACCTCTGTCCAGTTTAAACACAGAACGAATCCAACAAAACCAGCTTCTTTTTGTATGTTCATGGTCGTATGTTTTAGACATGTTCCCGCTAATTCAAATTCTGTATAAAAACCTTCTAAGTAATTGTTTTTGATTTTATTTTCTTTTACATCATGTTCGATCCATGTTTCGCCATCAGCGTCCTGACTAAACTTTACTTTTGTTACTGATATTCCTTTTTTTGTTAAATAGTCAGTCAGTTGGTGAAAAGTAGTTGTTAAATGAATGTCATCATAGAATACCAATCCGATATTGATATATCCTCCTAAAGCTATGCTGAACCCCTCGCTTTCTTTATGTTTTGTTCAAGCATACTACAAAAAAGTAGATTCTTTTGAACCTGCCTTTTGATCCGGTATTCTTTCAGCCTTAAAATTCTTTACTGTCTTACTACTCACTGACATTCCTTTTCCTGTAACGGTAACGTAGACCTTTCCGCCCCTAGCGCCTAGTTGTTTGATGTTACATGAACAATTCCAATTCATCACATCAAAAAGATTCATTTTACGAATGCATCATACAAACTTATGATGAACATAACAACATGGTTAGGAGGATTCGCCAGATGAAAGATATTAGGGTGTATCATGTCGATGCGTTTACAACTGAGAAATTTGGAGGTAATGCCGCTGGGGTGGTGTTGGATGGGGAATGGTTAACGGAGGATGAAATGCAGAATATCGCCAAGGAGTTGAACTTACCCGAATCTGTTTTCTTACTGCCGGCACATGATGAAAAAGCCGATTATCGAGTGAAATATTTCACTCCAGCGGAAGAGGTCAATTTCTGCGGGCATGCGACAGTTGGATTGACTTGGCTTTTAGCGACGGAGCTAGAGATGGCTAAAGAAAAATCAGGGGTGGTGTTAGAAACAAAGATCGGCCGTGTTCCCGTTGTATGGCACGAGGAAAATGGCAAGGTCGTTGATGTGGAGATGACACAGGTCACACCAAAGACGCGAGATTTTATCATCGATGTAGAAGAGCTTAGTGACATGCTCGGTATAAGCAGTGACAGGATTGATCCATCCTATCCTATAAAATTAGCAAATACCGGGAACTGGCATCTCCTTGTTCCGCTGAAACATCAGGATGACATTGATCAAGCGGCACCAAACTTAGCTGTTTTAGGGAAAATGAATAAAGCACAGGATATCACAACGACTCATCTTTATACGTTTTAATCCACAAACGACTATGATCTTTATACAAGGGATTTTGCACCTGGGATTGGTATACCCGAAGATCCTGTAACGGGAGCAGCAAACGGTGCATTGACCGGATATTTTTATTTGGAAGGGATCATTTCTCAGCAAGAAACCACTCATCTGCGTATTGCTCAAGGTGATGCAATCGGCAGACCAGGATTGCTTCGTATCACGGTCATTCCGAATGAAGCAAAGCCAGTGATTAAAGTAGCAGGTGCAGCGGTTATTACCATTCGCGGGGTGATCACACTATAAATTGATCAGCTTGAATAGAGACTCTCGTTCAAGCTGAATCTATTTAAAATGATCTTTGACCGCTTCAATCCATCTTTTAGTAGAGGGAGAGACTGTGTTAAAAGATTTAAACGCCATATTGATTTCGCGATAAACACTGGTCTCAAGTGGAATTACGTTCGTATGAGGCACCTGAGGCGGCAAAATCAACTTCGGAATGATCGTGAGCCCAAGACCTTCCTGAACCATAGAGATGATCGTATTGTTGTCCCCAATTTCAAACAAAACATGGGGCTTCACGCCTCTTTCTTTTAATAATTTCTTAATGAGTTGATCACAGCCCGCTTTTGGCATAATAAATGGTTCATCTTGAAACGAAGCGACTTCCATCACCTTCTTTGTATGGAAACGATGACTCTCTTGCATGAGCACCACCAATTCATCTTGAAACAGTGGAACAGTTTCCAAATCTCTAGATGGCTGTGTTAAAAACCCAAGATCAACTGTGCCAGACGCGATCCACTCTTCAATCTCTTCATAGCCGCCTTCGTATAACTCCAATTGGATATTGGGATAACTTTTCGTAAAACGATGAATGAGCGGCGGAAGCATTTTTGCAGAAAAACTAGAAAACGTGCCGATCTTAATGCTCCCCACTTCCATCCCTTGAATCAACGCCGCCTCCTGCTCAAGCAATGACGCATGATGAATGATTTGGCGAATATGCGGCATCACCCGCTCACCTGCATCTGTCAGCGACAGCCCGTTTCGATTCCGATGAAGCAGCACAATCCCAAGTTCTGACTCAAGCTTCGCCATATTATGACTCACCCCAGACTGCGTCAGCCCAAGCTTCTCACCAGCTTTTGTAAAACTGCCGCATTCGACGACTGTTTGAAATACTTTGTATGGGAATGTCATTCGTTCGCTCACCTCACTTTAGATCTTGACAAAACCTACTGTTAGACATGTCTGTGATTTTTCGATTTAATTGTTGTTCGACCAATTGAAAACATGCCTGCTGAATCCATAAACGTTTAAATGTATAGAGTTGTTCTTTTTCATCGCCATGCATCTCTTCATCTTTTTCTAACTGAAAATCTGTTAATTCGATTTTGTCATGAACATGCATATGAATAAAAACATGCGCATTGTGAAAATCATGCATATGCTCTACTAAAGCTGAGATATTGGTGATAAAGTCATCAAATATATCTTCTTCTAGCGTTTTCTTGAGATCTAGATGGCTGTGCACATCCATTGATATGTAATTATCTCTTTCATCCAGTTCTTCTTGAGTAGCCAGAGGGTTATCATGAATCGTTGCTTTTCTATTTAAATCTGTAATCGAGAAATAGACGATGATGTCTTTATTATCGAGAAATTCATACGCCCATATCTCTGCATCTCTTAATCTTAAAATGCGGGTGAGGTTGTCCAACTTTTTATACCCTCCAATTAATTATTCATCGTCGTCGACGAAGACCTAGACGCCGCTTCATCAGCTTTCACACAATCAATCGCAACAACGAGCGCAATCATCACAGGCTCCATCTCTTCCTTCAAAATATCCACCTTGTAGCTATCCCCCCAAGTAAACCATTCCTTCTTTACCTGACCGATCACTTCGCCGCTTTGCAGCACTTGGAAATTCATATCCCACCAGTTCCCTTGTACTTCGATACCAGCAGCATCAATTGAATATTTTGCTTTGAAGAACGTAAACTCTTTTTTGATCGTCAATACCTCTTGCCCACCGACTTCTACTAAAAACTTTGGTAAAAAGCTAAACATTTTCTTCGTAATTACAGCGATTTCTTCTCTTTCTGTATTCAAAATGGTGAACGTCTTTGGCACCTTCATAAAGCTGCCTTCGACCACATATACATCATTCTCCTGCTCATCCTTTACCGTAAACCTGCCGCTCAGACTAAATACCTTTTGTTTCATATAAAGTTGTTTCATAAGTACCTCCGATTCAGCTCAATCAATTGATTAGTCTTATATCTGATTATACCAAAAAATAGAATGTACAAAAAACCACCTAAGTTCAGATGGTTTTGGGTTACTGATTCATTGTCAGAAAATTTTTTCGTAGATTTGAAAAGCCAATGGAATTCTACACGTTGATTCTTAAATTCTTAATTGCCAAAACTTAGCTTTTAAATAAAATTAATACTTAGTAATAATTTACTAAGCATTAATTCGTTATTTCATAATAAGCCCCACAATTTTGCTAAATGGGATCGATGAATCATGTTGAACAACTAAAGCTTTTGAGAATCGATTTAGGTATTGTTTCTCATGTGACTTTGGTGAAAGAATGATTAACTTCCTTTTCAATTCCTGCACATATAAATCAAACACTTTTAACTTTCGATTTTCATCAAGCGCACTATCAAATTCATCTAGTACAATAAAACCTGGTGTAAACGATAAATTTTGTAATAGTGCTAGCGCAAATAGTAATGAGCTTAACGACTCTTCACCGCCGGACACACCTTTTCCAACTCGTCCGCCTCGTGCTTTCACACTAACATCTTCCATCGTCCCCCGATGGCCTTCTTTCCTTGCTTTAATGAATAATTTAAACACATTACGCCCTCTTCTATCTGCATCAACTGTCCAAGACACTTCTCCTTCAAATTGAAACTGCCTCATAAAGAATTCAAATCGATTCCTCACCTCAAGCACTCTCATGTTAATCGTTGTTTCTAACTTGTCCTTTAATTGCTCTGTCCTCGCTCCATTCTCTGTTAATAAATTGTCTAAACGGCTATATTCTTGATCCAGTCTTTCATATTCAGTCTTCGCAGCCTTATAATTTTCAGGTGCTTCTGGATCAATCTCAGGTTCATTTCTTGCACCATCAAACATCGTTTTTCCATGATCTCGTTCTGTTCTTAACTCACTAATAGATGGAATTTGATCAGGAAATCGTTCTTGGCTTGCTTCTGAGTAAAGCGGTAACTCGAACTTTTTGATTTCAGTGATCTCTTGCATGTAACCCACCAAATCTTGCTTCATTCGATCTATTTCATCCTGTTTTTCTTTCAGTCGACGGCCTATGTCCTCTTTCTCTCTATTTTTATATTGTAAGTCATCTTCTAATGCTGTTTTCACTCTCTTTTGTTTTTTGACTATAACAAGATGCGTATCAAGTTCTTCTTCTAAATAGTGGCTGTGTTTCTTACACCTTTCATACTCTCCTTCTATAACAGCCAACTGTTGTTGAAGTGCTTTATATGCTTGATACTTTTCTTTCCTTTTCCCTAACTCTTCGTAAAAAGTTCCTTCTCGTTCGAACAACGTATAATCATTGTTCAGTTGGGCTTTTACGTTATTCAAATCGTGTCTTTCTTGATCTAGCTGTTTTAACTGCTGCTGCTTTCCTGACAATTCCTTTTCTTTTCTTGTTAATTGTCTCCCTCGATCTTCCCGTTCATACTCTTTTGACATAAACGCTTCTGCTTCTTTCACAGATGTAATAACACGATTTAGATTTTGTAGTTGTACCGTTAACTCATTCAGCTCTTTCTCTAATTCCGTACACCTTATCTTCTTTATCTTTAGTTGTTGCTCTACTTCTTTTTTTCTGGCCTGTAATGATGTTTCGCTTAAAATCAATCGGTCTTTTTCCTGTGAACCTCGAATACCCATGTCATCATATAAATATCCATTTTTGATGTGGATGGTCTTATGTTTGAAGAATTGCTCGATCCACCACAATGCTTTGATTGCATGCGGAATGAATTCGTCTCGTACACTTTCCTTCACTTTAAGATGAAGTGCTGGTAAGGATGTCATTGAGCGATCTGGAACTATATTCATGAGAGACACATGGTACAGGTCATTAGGTGGTTCGACTTTTTTCCCTTGAAAAAAGATTGTGTACTTAATCGCATCGAAAAGTTGCTCATCTTTTAATTGAGCCTGTTCATCTAATTCGACTAATTCACGAAGGGGAAATGCTCTCACATTTCTCTGTCTGAAATAGCTAAGTGACTGCTGTTGGCGTTGAGAAAGCTCTTGATTGTCCATCAATAATTGATGTTCGATTTCTAATTCCTCGACCTCTTTTGATAAAGTAAACTGTTCATCTTTCGATTGATTGATCTCGTTCTCTAATTGATGAATTCTCACGCTCACATCATAAGAACTAATGTACTCATTTAAAAGCTCTTTCATTTTTTTACTATCCGTTTCATCTTGCTCTATTCTAACCTTTAATTCTGCTATTTCATTGCGCAATTGATTATCTATCTCTTTTAATTGAAATACATCTTCATCGACTTGCAAAAGCTGATGCGAGTTGTGATTAATCTCTTTTTTCAACCGAATTAAGTTTTCCCTCACGTCCTGCTCTGTATGCCGAATGTACTTTTCTTGTTCCCTGATATCCTTTAATTCCTCTTCTATGATAGAAATTTCTTCATTTTTCTCAGTTATCTTTTCTTTTAATAGAGACATCTCTTCGTGACAATTTTCAATATCATCTTCTAATTTTTCTTGTTTAAGTAAAAGTTGATTTACGCCTTCACTTTGCTCTAAAAGTTGTGCTTGTTTCAACTGAATTTTATCATTTATTTCTTCATAATCAGTTTCAAGCTGATCATTCAAATCTTCCAACAGCTTCTGTTCTTTTTTGAGTGCTTTTTCTAATAAAAGGAGGGCTCTTATATATTGCATGCCTCCGGTCTTTAGACGTTCTTGATTCTGATTAAAAAGGTATAAGCGTTGTTTACTAATATCGAGACTTAATTTACTGTTATCGACGTTGTGCTTTGTAAGGTCTAACGCTTCCTTGGATTCTTTTAATCTCTCAATGCTTTCTTCCCACTCTTGCTGCATTTGAGAAATACCGTGCATTTCACTAAAAACTCGAAAACGCTCTTCTGGATTCATAGTCGCAAATTGGTTGACATCTTGCTGATACCAAATTAAGTAATAGGCATCGGGATCGATCTTATATTTATACAGTAGTGTCTCTTTATAAGATGAAAAGTTAAACTGTCCCCCACCAGAGGTATATGTGATTGTATTCTCCCACTCATCGATCTCATCTCCAGTTGAAATGGAATATTCTCTTTTCAGCAATTGCCCCGACTCTTGTACGATGTTCAACGTAAACTGAATAAACTTTGCTGCATCAATTTTCATCGGACCTTCATTTTGAAACACAATTGAAATTTTAGCTTTCCACGTCTCGTCTGGCAAAAGGTTCCGTGATTTTAAGCCTTCCAAGTCAACTTTTGAAGAATATAAGACAGCACCTAGACAATAAGTAATGGTAGACTTACCAGAACCATTTGGCCCAGAAATGAGAATATGCTGATCAGCTCCAGCTAAATCAATTTGTTCAGGACGATAATCCCGTATGCCATTAAACGTTAATCTCCAAGGTATCATTGCTCTGTCCCTTCATTCTTAAAATTGTAGCGTTTAAAAAACTTCATAACTTCTTCTTTATTTAATTGATTTGAGTGACTAAACTCCGCTGTTCTTCGCAAAAAAGAGTCAGAAAAGATATTTGCACCGATAGCCGTCAATTGGAAAGCCCTTTCTGTTGAATCCGTCTCGTAGTCTTCAATCGCACCGATTTTTTTTAAAGGGTCGATATTTAAATTGATTCTATTGTTCGCCTTCTTTGTTTCATGCCCCAATGCCTCTAACAGTTGATCAAACAGTGTATATTCATGTTTCAGTACTTCCTGTTGATAAAAGATATAGAGTAAAATAGCCAAGCTTTCCTTAGATAGTGTGTTACGCGCAGCTGATGCTGTCACTCGCATGAGCACAACTACTTGATCCCGCGTATCATCATAGATGATTTTGAAATATCGGCTAATGGCTTGATTAACTCTTTTGATAAATGAAAAAAAAGAGTCTTCATCACCCGAAATACCTAGTTGTTTCTCAACTTCCTTACGAGATAACCCAAAATTTCCAGATCGAATTGAAGCAGACGATGAAAAAAGAATGTTCATGAACGTCATCTCTTCTATTTGCGTGAGAACGCCCCGAATGTCTTGCAAGGCATTCAGTGGGTTTACATTCAATTCGTTTGTTTCACCATTTGAACTTTCATTGATGGTCGTTGTCTCTTTTCCGTTTGACAATATCTGTTCCATCTTCACTGTTCATCCACTTCCATTCTTTTTCGTACTGTTTATGTCCTCTCAGTTCCGTCCCCTTTGATATAACAATCTCTTTATTGCTCACTAAAGCAGAAATAGCAGTTAAAGCATTTATTGCGTCACTCCACTGCTCTGTTGTAGCCTCAATGACAACCTGTTCTAAAGTCGCTTGTTCTTGTTTTTCAAAGTACGCTTCAATCTTTGTTGTATCAATCATTTCTTTTGTTAAAAGCCAATTAGACTCTGCGATGTGTCGCTCTAAATCAACACCAGATACCTCTTCACTTGCGTATACGATGTCCTCTTCTTCCTCTTGAATTGAGTCAATAATAGGTTCATAATTTTCTAAATAATCGACAGCCACCTCAATTGTGCCAGACGTTAAAGGAGAAGCAAATTTCACAGGCATCCATAACCCATCAACTGCCTCATCCACATATTGATTTTGTTCCATGAAACTTAACAACTGATAAACATCTGGAATATCTGATTCAAGCGGTGGTTCAAACATACTGGAAATGAAACGTCTAATCTTTTCAGGCTGAATATGAGAACTAAATGGGGTATTCTGCATATTCGTAAACTTTAAATATTTTTTAATCATGCCAAGGCTAAGATTTGTCCCTGTTGTAAGTACTTCTGTACCTTTCTGCATGAGTTCTGTAAGTACTAAACTGTCTTCTACCGTTTGAAACTTTTTAAATCTCTCTTCCAATTTTACATCTAAATCATTCATTAACTCGTGAATCAACTCTAACTGGGGTAAGGCATGTCGATCGGCAAGCATTTCTAGCTCACGCTCTTTTAAAAGTGTAATAGCATTTTCTACATGCCTTATCATACTTGCAATTTTGTTCCCACCTGAAATCCCTTGATCGTCATAGGCCTCACTAATATCTGAATCTCGTCTAGCCTGAAACAACGACCTGCCAATCTCATCATTCATATAATAAGCTAATGAATCATTGGCCAGTCGAATCAGCATATCCATCATCCGTTTTCCAACATCACGCATTTTGATTCTTCTCGTTTGTTTAGAAATCCAATTGTACTTCACTAGCACCTGGATTACTTGATCGACTCTTTTTTGAGAAGGCGGCTCCTTATCATCATAACGATTTCGATACCGATAGTAGATTGATTCAGTATTTTCAATAGGCTCACCTAAACCTAGAGCTTCTTCATTTAGCAACTGAATGATTTTTAAAAGCCTTAGTATTTCCCCAGGAGTTTGAAAAAATTGTTGAGCACCTAAATCACTAAGAACCCCACTAAGAGTAGAAATATCCCGCATGGATTGCATCAATTCTGGTGCTGAGTATGAAGATTGAAAAATTGAAATTAATCCTGAATCCACTTTTTCCAAAGATCGACACCTCCCATCATCTGCTCTTGTTCCATCTTTTGATGCTGAAGGAAATCCATGACACACTGTTCATAATGCTGATAATCCGTGACCACTTCTTGATTTTGCAATATCCACTTTAGTTTTAAATGATCAAAAGATTTCAGTATTTCATATACTTTTCTTGCAATATAAACGCCATCTAAATCATAATCACACCAAATCATCACTTGCTTTACCTGACTATGCTCTAAAATTTGTGTCACCGCTTCTCGATGAGCAGACCTCAAATGTCCATCTGTACACAAAACATATGATTTCGTCTCTTTTAAAAAATCCCTTTTTGACGCCATACTTGTTAAAATAGCTCGATTTTCAACGATCCAGAAAGTCGTTGCATCTGTATGATATGCTTCATTTAATATAGATAAGTTTGTGAGGGCATGAACTGGTCCAATTTCATAAGAAGAATATTGTCCCTTCAGTTTTCCAGAAAAAAAGACGGGTGTGATCTGCCCCAAACTCGTTAAACCCAACTCTTGAATCGGCGTCTGCGACCAGTCCTCTATCTCACTTATAAATTCTTCTTTGTCAGCATCAAATTTTTTCGATCCACCAATCTCCTTGTAATACGTTGCACCAATCTCTTTCCAATCAAACGATTCTTTAAGAGAGGAAATATGACAAAATGCGCAAACAAAATGTAAATACTTAAGCCTTTTTATCAGTGGCCAGCTGGTTGAAAATGATAAGGAAATCCCCGTCTCGCTTGGATTTAATTGCTGAACCCTCTCTGTTAACTTTTTAATACCTGATATTCTATTGGGAGATAATGCTTGATGTTTTTGGCCCATTTTCACTGCAAACTCGTTTAAACGATCTTGGATCATTAAAATGTCATTCACCAATTCATCATGCTTTCTTTGATGCTGCACTGATTGATATTCAAATAATCGATAGCCCATCCGATAATGAGCTTTACTAACTGTTTTACCATCCTTCTCAAAACGAATCTCCTTGATAATCCAGCCTTCCTTTAACCAATTAAATGTTTCCTGTTCATCTTCATTTAATTCCACTTTTTTATTAGTTGTTAAGGCTAAAGATGCTATGGCTGGATCTAATGGTAAATCATTTACATGTTGATACTGGGTAGATACAGTTAATACGCCTAAAACCCGATATGTTCTTGCAGACCGCTTAATAATGTTGAACTGAGTGAAAAATTGATCTTGTAATGCAGATGTTAACTCCAACTCTTCTTTGCTTCTTAAGATATAGTCTTCAATATATTGGCGTACCTTTTCATCTATCATATCATTGCCTCTTTACTTATTTGACGTTTCTATTTAAACGGGTAATTTAGTGTGAATTTGGCATTATCGCATTTCCACAGTGGCGTTTTTTCATATTCAAATATGTTCATATATAAAAAATATCTGATCTTCGCATTCATTAAGTTTATATGCATTATTTTACTATTTCACTCTATAAATTGGAATTGTTTTCAGTTAAGAAAAAAGGCTTGGGTAATGTTTGTTAAAGTTCGTGATGCAGAATGTAGGTTTATAAATTAATAAATGATCGTCTCTATCTTACTTTCTTTTCCCCTCTACAGAATCGTGAGTTAAACTTGTTTGTTGCCTGACAAACTTTCTTTTGTTAAAGGTAGTTCATGGAATGAGATGTTGTTATTAACATTGAAAACAAATGGGATCTATTGAACGATATAATATGATTTCACTTATTAACTTTAAATTATCTTTAAATGTTTAGGTTATAATGGAAATAAAAAAGCTTGAAAAATCGTCAATCCTACACGAAAAGCATCACTAGATAAGTACGGCAATGTTATCAGTGAATAAAAGGAGGAACTATGAAAACAATAAAGTTTTTTGACTGGACCATTCATTTACAACATGATTTAACAGCTATTACAGATCATAATGAAAAGAAATTAGTCATTTTAGAACCATCAATTGAATTAAATGGTGTGATCTGGATAGATGAAAACGATGACCTACAAATCAAACCGACTTGGGATTGTGTCATTACAATTGATCCAACCAACAAATCTCTGACAATCCGGCAAACAGAAGAAGTATTCGGAGATGTGTACGAATGAAAATAGGAGGAATTATGAAGAAGACCACTTTTTATGATTGGACCGTTCACTATCCTGAACAATTAACAGCAGTCAAAGATGATACAGAAAAGAAAATGGTCTTTCTAGAACAAACGGTTGAATTCAAAGGGATTATCCGTATTGATGAGAATAATGAACTGCAAATAAAGCCGACTTGGGATTGTGTTATTATTGTGAATGCAAAACAGATGTCTGTCACAATTCGTGATGCAGAAGACTTTGTAGGGTTACCATAGAAATAAAAAAGTCTCGTTTGAGGAAAATCACTCAAATGAGACTTTTTTGTTTAGTACCCATTTACAAAGTAAGCAATGGTTTCTAATTCATCTTCTTTCAGTTCTCTGTTCACGTACTTTCGATATTCATTCGTGATTTTCTGCTGATCTCCACCACATAGATCAGTGAATTTCGCAATCATCCGAAGCTTGTCTGTTTCCTGACGAAACTCCTCTTTTGACCACGGTCTTTGGTGTGAAGGAATATACGTTTCGGCATCAAAAGCTTCTAACTCATCTAAAAGCCGCAATATTTCTTTCACCGTATAATGTACTTTTTCGGCATACATTTTCGGATAAATGCAATCACCAAGAAACAGGATTTTTTCCTCTTTCACATACACGATCACTGAATCTGCAGCATGATCGCCCCCAACATGCTGCACAACACAAGTGACCCCGCCAAGATCAATCTCCATCCGACGATCAAACGTCACAACCGGTAAAACCACCTGAATCTCTCGATGATTCTTATATTCTTCTTTGATGGCCTTCGCGCAAAACTCAATCTCCGTTCCTTCCCTCACCCGCTCACCAATCGCCTCATCTGACCAAGAAAACGGAACAAGCTTCTCCATTTCTTTTCTGGTTTTTGTAGAAGCAATTGAAACCGTATCAGGCAGCGCAGGCAGACCAAAAATATGATCCCAATGCCAATGCGTGAGGACCACCAGATCAGGAGAGGCGAGCTCATGCTTTAAAATTTTTTGGATGAAATAGTTCGCATGATCTTCTGAATTACCGGCATCGATCATTAATGTTTTGTTATTGCCTACGACCATGCCTAGGATGGGGCGGTCGGTGAGTGATACTGGTGTGATGTAGGAGAAGGTTTGGCCTATTTTTTTGATTGTGTGCATGGTGTGCCTGCTTTCTAATATTTTTATGTTTTATCCCCGTTGAATTGTTATGCGCTACTTAATCAAATATTATTTCTTTAACAAATGTTTGGCTAATTTTCGATCTTCTTTATCTTTCGTCTTCATGGAAATATGTTCAATCAATTCTCTTGTGGCCGCTTGCTGCGAATACGAAGGAGACCATTCTTTTAATACACTTAAAGCATGATACTGTAAATTTCCATCATTTGATCTAAGTGCAGCTTGAATCAATGGCAATCCTACACCGTCGTGTTCATATAAATCTTGCACAATATATTGTAGACAAGCCACTTCATCATCTGAGAGGTTTGATAACGATAAATGTGTTTCTGCAAATGTACAAAGCTCTCTAATATGCTGGTGATGATTTGTGTCCATCACAGCAAAGTATATTTCACTATTTGTCGGATCTTTCTCAAGTAAAGCAAATAGATGCTCAATCACATCTAAACGATAAAAGAGAGCGATTTCAAGTGCTTGGGAGCTAAAACCCTGTTGTAACGTATCGATTGCAAACTTTGGCCATCTACTGTCATTGATAAACGGTCGAACCGCTTCTTGGATAGCCTCATATTCGTCCTGTTTCCATGAATCATTTAATCGGTCTTCCCAAATCTCTTGATCATCATTTAAAAACTCATTTATTTTCAAAATTGGATAAAAGTCCTCAATTGTTTGGCAGTGCATATGAGCATGGTGAATAAATCGGCAGAGAACTGAGCTTGCATTTGAATACTCATCGATTCCGTAGATAGATACCTCATCTTCTAATAATGCTTGAATGATGAGACTCGCTCCATCGTATAATTCTTTGGAAATTTCATCTTCTGATAAAGCTGTTTCCAGATCACCATTAAGAGCACAAGTATAAGCTGAGTATTCATTCATGATTGTATTTTCGCAGCCCTTTGTTAGTAGCCATCGTTTTATTTCTGGCGTCGAGGCTTCCAATTGCTCAACAGCCGAAATCTTCCCCCATCCATCAACGGACTTTGCAAGACGCCAAACATGTTCGTTTCCTTGAATTGTGCCATTCTTCAATGCAAACACGACATAAGAAGTAAATTCTTCATGCATACCTATTGTGAATAAAAGCTCTTTGTATTTTTCACAGTTTGTACATCCCAGTATCATGACTGCAAATTTGACGACCTCCCGATGTGCCGCATGTTCAAGAAGCCATAACGCTTCTTGCTGTACACGGGATTCATCCCATTGTGTTTGCTGAAATCGTTCAATTAGCTCACTGTTGCGACTCGCCATATTGTTAGAAATGATTTTTTCATATGTTTTTTTTCTAGTTTCGTTTGTAGGATGATTCAGTTGTATTTCAAAAAGCTTCAATAGTTTCTTCACATAAAAAGGGGCAGGTCGTTCATCTACATAATAATCAGATAAACCGGGAGCCAATCGTGGTTCATTTTCGTCAAATAAATAATCTTCATCGGGTAAACGGTCGTCTACTATTTTATGATGTGATTGAATTTGTTGTTGAATAAAGGGAACGATTTTCTCTTTATGATCCCATGGTAGAAGGTCTATCTTCATTGAATCATCTAAAACCGTTTCACGATCTACCTTCACCATACAACGAAATCGTACATACCCACCAAGTTTAACGGACACCTTTTGTTTAGTACCATCTTGAAGCTCCAATATCCCCGACAATTTTGAATATGGAATTATATGAGACAATAAACTTTTTCGTTGTTTTCTATCAACCGTCACACCATCAATGATTAGTTGCTCTTCTTTTATTTGGTTTGTAATTTCTATAGAATGCCCTTTATATTCAATTTTCCACGTTTTATTTATTTCTTTTTCTACGTCTTTTATTACGTTACGTATTTCATGTTTAAAGTCAGCTTTGAAGCTCATGGAAGTCTCCTTTGAGTAATTGTAGATTGAATATGTGATCGTTCCCAATACCTGCTGTAACCGTTTCTTGAACTAAGTTTTCATTATATATAATACGATAAAAGAGAGTTTTCCTACATAAAAAAGGTATGGGAAAAAATTAAATTCCCGTACCTTTTACTTTCAAAATGTTATTTATTAAATGTCGGCTTTTTTCTTCACATATTCAAAATACTGAGTGGTAATCGAGACCTTTTCTACTAGCACGAAAGCAGTTTTTATCGTCTCTTCCCACGGATTGAAATTATGTTTTGTTTCTTTAATTTTCAGTTCAGTTATCCAATTGTAAGGAATATTCTCTTCTTGAAATGCATCTTGAATTGCGGATATATACTGACTGTTCTCTCCTTTAATAGAGTATAAAATACACTTTTAAAAATGTCTATTTACCTATATTTTATTGAAATAACGCATTGTGAATTAGTTCTTGTTCAAGTGGATCTTCTAAGGAGTGAAGTAAAGATGAATCTAATCTACTGTTCAATATATCATATGCTTTAGAATATGGGTTTCCATTGTATTGTAGATTATTAGCTGCTCCCCACCAATTATTACCTAATTTTGACATTCTATAAGCTGTGTAGTTTGCTAAGGAAGCCACATCTATATCATTCTTTATAGCTACTTCTTGAACTGCTTTCTTTAGAAATTGTATTCTTCCGCTAGATATATTGATGCATTCATCGAAAAGTTCTACACTTCTTCCTCCAAATATAACCTCTTCCGCAAACTTATTAGCATCTAATTCTTCTTGGTCATCAGTTTTAATTGATTGGACTTCACCTAAATCAACAATCTTTCTTTCTAACAAATCTGGCTCTTGAGTTGCGTGCCAATATTCGTGCAGTAAATCAAATAACCATCTAGAATAAGATGCACTTTGTTGTTTTAGGACAATAACATTCCTCCCATTAAATCTCCAACACGCACCGTGGAAACCACCTGGCATTTCAAAAGGTATTACTGGAATACCAAGATCCCATAAGTGAGAAATACAAGATTCCAAGCTTAAATCTCCATACGATTCAATTACATTTCTCCTAAAAACCAGCGGATCCGTCGTGAGTTTTTTAGGAGAAGTATCCAATACTCGAGATATTTCTTTTGATATGAATTCTGCATAAGATGTATAGAGATAAACAAGTTCATCTCTAGTACCTTTAGGGGTTTTATATCGAGCATTCGTTAACATATAATTATTAATTTTTGAACCACTAAGAATTTCACTTAAATTTTCATTAAAAATCTTTTTTAAAGAAGAAAATAACTTAAGATAACCATTTGTTAAATTATATTCTTCTTTTAACTCGAAAGGTATTAGTTTATTAAAAAGAAAACCTAAAGAGTTTTTAACATTTTTCTTTATTTGATCAGAGTCTAAAGCGAACATACTTTCCAACTCTGCAGGTATTTCTATTTTTAGTAGACTAATTAATTTAATTATCGTAGATGTATCAGCTTCAGCAAATAATTCATCTTCTAATTCAATATAATCAGACACATCCATATTCAGTTGGTTAGCTATATATTGCTCATCAATGCCTCTTGAAATTCTAGCTCGAATTAAATTTAGAGGCAGTTCAGTGAACCTATTAGATAATAGGCCTTGTAACTCGCCACTTTTTAATACTTCATATTCATTAATTTGACTTTGTAAATTCTCTACTTCTCCTTCTAATGCCTTTCTATAAATTTCTTGTTTCTTTGGAGATAGCTTCTTAAAAGATTCGTCAGCATCAATTTCTTGAAGTGAAGATAAAAATTGTGTTAAGCTTTCTTTTGAAATTTTTAACTCTATGTCGTTTTTTATCAAGTGCCTCACCTCAAATCTATTCTTATTATACCTTTTGGTTGTTTAGTCTTTTTATCCTTTTGAAAAAAATCTATATACCGTGAACCCACTGGGCTTGTTGCATTCGCATACATGGGGAAAAATTCTCCTTGATAGCTCATTTTTTGTAACCGTCTTCCAGATAAAGAAGCATCGACTAATCGATTATCAATTTTACCTTCATCAATTTCATCTAGATCATAAAGGGCGTCATAATCCCCAGGATTTTTCTTTTCAGTTACAAAGCTACCATCTATGAATATTTTTGTACTTCCAGCTTTTTTAAATTCTTTAATAGCCCTCTCCAAGCCTTCCAGTTGTAAATTTCTCTTATAATTAATACCATACTTAGCTTTAAACTCTTCCCAAGTCGTCAGGTGTATTCCTGGAGGGAGATTCTTATTAACAAAATTAGGTATTGGTAAAACAGTGTTGACTGTATTGTTAGTCATCATTAATATTCAACTCCAGAAATTCGCTTATTATATGAATTAATTATATCATGACCAAATTATGTAAACAATTTTATAATTCGTTTGAATTTACACGCCGTTTACCATAGGATAAAGCTTTATACTTCTAACCATTTAGCTTATTTTTAATCTCAATTGTCCATTCCATTTCTTGTTTTACCATCATTTATGATAAGGCTCCCCCCGCACAATCCGAAACGCCCGATAAATCTGCTCCACCAACACCAGTCTCATCAACTGATGCGGGAACGTCATCCTCGAAAACGACAGTTTCTCATTCGCACGCTGCATGACAGCGTCGCTTAACCCAAGTGATCCACCTATGACAAAACACACCTTACTTTTTCCGTATGTTGCCAGCTTATCTATTGTATCGGCTAATTCTTCGGAACTTTTCATTTTTCCTTCGATGGCGAGGGCGATGACGTGGGCGTCTGGGTTGATTTTGCTTAGGATGCGTTCGCCTTCTTTGTCTTTGATGATTTTCATGTCTTGCTCGCTGAGATTCTCGGGTGCTTTTTCGTCCGAAAGCTCAATGATCTCGATTTTCGCATAGGCTTGTAATCGTTTTGTGTATTCGGCTATGCCTTGCTTTAAATATTTCTCTTTTAATTTTCCTACTGTGATAATTGATATATTCACAGGTCATCCCCACCTTAAGAACAAGTTATTCATATAAGTTATCAACAATTGTGGATAAAATTTGTGTATTTTGTGTCCGATCATTCGTTCCCCACTATATATATTGCAGGTTCATCGCACAATTCACAGGTTGTGGATAAGCTGTGTGTATGTTCGATTTTTCTGAATTCTGGCGGTGTTTCGTGATCATCTATGTACATGTCTAGTACGGTTTCTATATGTTCTGCACAAGCATAAAGTAATTTGTTCATAAGTTTCTAATTCCTCCAATATGTTGTTTGGTTATTCACAAGTGTTTCGCTCATTGTTCAATATAACCGATTTATTCACATGTTAATAGTCTTTTACCATTTTCCACACCTTTTATCCACATACCAAATAAAAAAGCCTCCACTCCTGTGAAGGCTTCCTTCTATCAAAACGGATTGTAAAATCTCGTTCCTCTAACAAATGTAATCACTAGCGACACAATCAGTACCGCTCCAACAAATATTAACGCCGCATAATCTGCTTTTTGAAAGTCTTTCGCCGTAAACCATGTGCGCTTTTTATGCTTCCCAAACCCGCGCAGCTCCATTGCATTGCTGATCGTTTCAATCCGCTCTAGGCTAGAAAAAATCAACGGCATCACAATCGACAGCGCATTTTTAATCCGTTTTCCCAGTTTTTCATACTTTGATAAATCAATGCCTCTTGCTTGCTGAGAAATGGCAATCGTGCGAAAATCACGCTGAATATCTGGAATATAGCGCAAAGCAATCGCTACCGCATACGAAATCCGGTAGCTGACCCCGATTCGGCTGAGCGATGAGGCGAATTCACTTGGATTTGTTGTCACGATAAATAAAAGCGCTGCTGGCATGACGGTCACGTATTTCAGTGTAATGTTCAATTGATAGAAAAGCTGTTCAAGTGTGACATTGTACCAGCCTGCAATGTGAAACAGCTCGTGCTTCGCTCCATAGATGGCGACACCTTGCTGAGGCGCAAAGATGTAAATGGCGATGTTGTTGATCACAAGGAATATCGCCAGGACGATCACCACGAAGGAGATATCACGAAATCGCACATTCGACAGTTGAAAGAACACGATACTGGCAACTAGCATAAACACTAAAACGCCTGTATCATATGTGAGCATCGCTGCGGATGACCAGAGGGTAAAGCAAATGAGTTTGGTTGCCCCTGTCAGCCGGTGAATCGGCGACGGGCGATCGATATAGGACAGCATGTCTACAGCCATGTCATTCGTTCCTTTCTGTCAACCTCAATGAAGCGATCCACGAGTTCATTTGGATTCGGCCAGTCTGCTTTTAGCGCCAGTTCATACAGCGATGTTTCCTTTAAGCTCGCCTTTTGGACTAGCAACTGATCTGTCAGCACTTTGGCTGGTGTATCATCTGCGATTTTTTCTCCATCTGAAATGACAATGGTTCTTGTTGTGTATTCGAGCATGAGATGCATATCATGGGTGATCATCAAAATCGTGACGCCCTGCTGATTTAATTGCTCTAAAAACGTCATCATCTCTGTGTAATGTCTAAAATCTTGACCGGCCGTTGGCTCATCTAAAATGATGATTTCTGGCTCTAACACAAGAATCGATGCGATGGTGACGCGTTTTTTCTGTCCAAAACTAAGTGCTGAGATTGGCCAATTTCGAAATGGATACAGCCCGCATACTTTTAAAACCCGCTCTACACGATCCTTGATGTCGTCTTCCTTTACGCCTCTTAAAACAAGACCTAGTGCGACTTCATCAAAAATCATTTGTTTTGAAATCATTTGATTTGGGTTTTGCATGACGACGCCGATTCGTTCGGAACGCTGCTTGATGGTGTCTCCTGTGATGTCATCTCCATTTAAAAGGATTGTCCCTTTTGTTGGCTTTTCAAATGCACAAAGCAGTTTGGATAGTGTCGTCTTGCCTGCGCCATTGGCACCGGCGATGCTGATCATTTCTCCTTTTTTGACGGTAAAAGAGATGTTGTTCAGTGTGTTTGGTCTTGTCGGATAATCAAAGCTCAGCTCACGCACTTCTAGTAAATCCGGCGCTGCATTCTGCTCGACTGACGGCTCAGATGCTTCCATCCATTGTTCGATTTTCTCTTTTGCCTCGTCATTTAAGGTGAGCTGCTGTAAATTAGCGATCTGATCTCCTGCTGCAATCGGAATGCCTGCATATTTCATCGCTCTCACATATAAAGGCTCACGTAAATACGCCGCTTCTAATACATTGGAGGCGAGCAATTCATCTGGTGTCATATCTGCTGCAATCGTGCCGTCATTGACAACGATGATGCGGTCGACATGACGGAAGAGGACGTCTTCTAATCGGTGTTCCACCATCACGACCGTTTTTTTCGTTTCTTTTTGCAGTCGATCAATGAGATCGATCACTTCTTTGCCTGTAGCAGGATCAAGGCTTGCGAGTGGCTCATCGAATAGCAAAATGTCGACATCGTTGACAAGTACGCCTGCGATAGCGACACGTTGTTTTTGACCGCCTGACAGCTCATGCACGGATGATGCGAGCTTGCCGTCTACCTCTGTTAATTTTGCCGCTTTCTCGACACGTGTTTTCATTTCTTCGCGTGTGACTTGATCATTTTCAAGTGTAAATGCAATGTCTTCTCCTACGGTCAGCCCGATAAATTGTCCATCAGGGTCTTGCAGCACCGTTCCAACGAGCTGTGAGAGGGAGAAAATGTTTTCTTTCACTGCATTTTTCCCGCTGATGTGAAGACTTCCTTCCATAGAACCTTTATAAGACGCAGGAACTAGCCCATTGATACAATGGGCTAGTGTGCTTTTTCCCGATCCAGAAGGGCCTGCGATGAGGACTTTTTCTCCTTCATAGATGGTCAGGTTGATATCTTTCAATGTTGGTTCTGCCTGACTGCGATACTTGAATCCGAAATGTTCGAATTGAATCATCGGTTTCTTCATTTATGTGTTCCACCTTGCTTCATGATGTTTCTTTCGATAGACTGCCGCTTTTGCTTCTTGTTTTCGCATAAGCCGCAATGATGATGGTGCCAAGTACACCGACTGTGATGATGTTTGAGGTTCCTGCTACGATGCCTTGAAAAAATACTTTGTTAGCAGGTTCTGCATAGATCACAATGTCGAGTACCGGCGCAATGACAAACCAGCCTAATGCTTGTGCGCCGACTTGGACGGCGTTGAAGAACGCGATTTTTTTCCAGCCAAAGTCTCCCTCTTCTACTTTTAAACGGTTTGAAATAAAACCGATCATCAAACCTACCAAACCAGAAACGATAATCCAGCTCCACCAAGGTCCAAATGTGGTGGCATCTTTAATCAGATGACCAATAAATCCAATCAATGCGCCTGCAACAGGACCAAATAGCACGGCCATTAACGCAAGGAACGCGTACGATGTTTCAATTTGTGTATTCGGAATCCCAGTTGGAATGGAGACGAAGCGTCCTAAAATGACAAAGACGGCTGCGCCAATTCCGATGGCAACGACAGTTTTCGTTGAAAGTTGTTTACCTGCCATGATGTTTCCTCCTCTTATTCATATATAATGCGCGGAGCTTTGCGAATCGAAAGGCGCCAGCCTGTGCCTGTACCGATGTTATAAGCCTTTGCAAATGACCCTTGATTGATCGCCACGCCTAAATGATCGAGTGAATTGACATATACGAGTGGTTCGCCTACCTTTAAATCGGCAAAAGATCGTCCATAGGTCATGATATTTTTATACACATTTTTTGGCCCGTTGGCAATGGTAACTTCTATTGCATCCCCATAATTGATTGAAAGCTGTTCAAATAACGTATGATGAATGTTTGTCCATAGGTTTCCGAACCGCACATCTAAAATATCAATCGTCCCTGTGATCACTTCTTCTTCCGCATAAGCTTGTACGACTGAAAGGTGAATAATGTCCTCTATATTCGCCTTTGGCCCGACCTCTTCAAAAGAAATCACACCTGAAGCAATTCTCGCGCCCGTATAGGCGTAAATGTCTCTACCATGAAATGTATGTGATTTTCCTGACTTCGGCAGACGGTTGATCGTTTCATCTAAATACCGAGCCTCCACGATGCCAATATCCTGTGCGACATGCGTAAGTGTCCCATTATCAGGTGTGATGATATAGTGTGAGCTTGTTGTTTTGACGACAAGGCTCTTTCGCTCTGATCCAACGCCTGGGTCAACGACGGAGACAAACACCGTTTCTTCCGGCCAATATGTGACCGTCTGAAGCAAGCGATAAGACGCTTCCCAAATGTCATATTGGGGAATGTTGTGAGTTAAATCAAAAATGCGGATGCCACTCCTCACTGTATTGGCTACGCCGTACATTGCGCTGACCGCTCCATCATCAATACCGAAATCTGATTGTAAAACCAATGCATGTTCACTCATGTTAATCTCCCTTTCATTTGAAAAAATGGTTGTGGTGTTTCACGTGGAACATTTGAACATTTGTATGAAAAAAAAGTGGACAATAAAAAATACCCCATCCTTATCTATGAATCATAAGGACGAGGTATTTGTCTCGTGGTACCACCTTTATTTACTGTTTGCTCGCGCTAAACAGCCTCTACAAGTACAAAGCTCCAATTTGGCTCATATACTGTGGTTTTGATAACGAGTACCAACTCTCGTCGTCACCTACTAATATCATGGATATGTTCAGCACGAGGCTCAGAGACCATTTTTCGAATCATTATTTTTGCTTCTTTTCAGCTGCCGAAGCTCTCTGTGGAAAAATTGATGATTGTACTTTCTCTCGTCATTGCCTGTTTAACTATCTTGAATTAAAGCTATCATACATGATGTTTTTTGATAAATCAAGATATTTTTCTGAACATTTTTAAAAATGAGTTAACTGTTCTGGAAGAGTCTTCTTTTTTATAAAATTTAAGCAAATGTTAAAGAGCGAGATATGGTGTCTTTCTTTTCTAGCGGTATAATAAAGATGAAGGGAGGTACAGTGTGTGTGGACCATCTGTATGAATGAATTTAAGCAGCTCTTCAAAAGCACAAAATCCATCTTAACAATTGTTATTATTTTCATTTTATCTACTTTTGTATCAAGTCTTCCATTTATAGCTGCTTATCAAGGGAAGTGGGAACAGGCAAAAGACCCGTATTCCATTGGGAATGAACTAGTGATTTCGTTATTTGGTTTCTTCCTTATTTTTTTATTGTCTCATGATATTTTGAGCCGCGAAATTCATTTGAAAACCATTCGTTTTCTCGTCAGCAAAACGACCCGTTTAAACATTGTCATCGGGAAATATCTTGGGCTGATGCTGTTTTGGCTCAGTTGCATTATGACCACATATATCTTAAATATGGTGATTTCACATCGTTTTCTGTTCTCCGATGCCTTAAAAATATTAACATTTATCAGTGTCGGCATCTCCTGTGCTTTGTTTTTGTCCATGCTCTTTCCAACACCACAGAAATCGATGTTTGTTGGCATGTTGTTTTCCTTTTTATTTCCGATCATGAGCATGATGTCTGTTCTTTCTTCAGAACGGTTGATTCACTGGTTCCAATACGTGACGCCTTATTATTATGTGCGCTGGAGTGAACCGCTGACCTATGTGCTGATGAATGCCGCATTGACAGTTGTCTTACTCATTGGAACTGCACTACTGTTTCAGAGGAGGGATGTCTAAGTGCTTCATACAAAAGGGCTGACAAAAAAATATCGGACAAAAGTCGCAATAGATCATATTGACCTTGATATCCATCAAGGGGATATCTTCGGCCTCATTGGACCGAAGGGTGCTGGTAAGACGACCTTTTTTAATATCATTACAGGGATCTCCCGCCCCACCTCTGGCACGTTTATCATGATGAACATGACGTCGTTAAAAAAAGTACGTCATCATATCGGTGTTCTGCCTGAATATACAGATTTATATGAAGGGCTGACTGCTATTGAGCATATTGCCTATTTATCGAAAATTACGGGTACTCGCCAGAAAACGAGCTATTATGAAGAATTACTCGAATTTGTTGGCTTACATCGTTATCATCAAGAGAAAGTCGGTGCCTTTACACCTGGGATGAAGAAGCGGCTCGGAATGGCTCAGGCCATCGCTCATCAGCCTGACTTTATTTTACTTGATGAGCCTTTTGCGGATATTGATGCAGATTCTATCTTACATATCCAGCGGGTGATTGAATCGTTAAAATTTGAAGGAAAAACCGTCTTTTTAACAGCAGACGAGCCAAGCTTCACCCAGCCTATTTGTACCAAAACAGCTTTCATATCTGAAGGAAAAGTCGTGTCCTCTAGTACTCATCCTCAAGAGAAAACCATCACGTCCTCAACCATTCGTGCCACCTTCAAGCATGCATGGATTGATGATGAGGTGAAGCCTGTTCTCACGCAGTACTTACAAAGCGTGGGAACAGACCTTGTGATCAGAGATGACGAGACCTCATTGTTGATTCGTTCAGAAGCTCAAGTCCCAGCTATCATTCGTGCGTTTGTGAAATGCAAAGTCGACCTATACCGAGTCACGGCGCAAGATACCATGATGTCCCCATAAAAAAGTACCGTACGCTCTCCGCACGGTACTTCTCTTTTTTTATAAAGGCTTGCTCATGTAAATCCCAGTCTCAGCAAAGCCCGTTTTCTCATAAAGTGAGCGGGCGATTTGATTATGAGCAAAGACATGCAGCGATAGTTTTTTCACACCTAATGACTTTGCCTGCTCTTCTAATGCCGACATGGCCTGTTTTGCCAGCCCTTTTCCTCGATACGCTTCAAACAAAATAAAATTATAAATAAATCCTTCATGCTGAGGATGATCTGGGTCATAGCAAAGCCATACCCACCCAATGGATTCATCTCCATGCAAGAAGGTCCACAGCTCGTGATCCTCTGTCTGAAGACCTTCAGGAAGTAGCCGCTCAAATTGTTCCTCTGCGTTCTTTTGCGCTTCTTCCTGACCCCACGTCCCTGCGAGTATCTTTTCTTCTGCGTACCTCTTAATGGATGCCTCTATCAAGACGTCATAATCCGGTTGTGACATCGGCTGTAATGTGACCAAACGTATCTCCCCCTTTCCTTTTATCATATGCCGAGCATGTAAAAAAAGCCAGTCCCCTATAGGAACTGGCTAGCCTCCGAACTGATCGGTTTGGGAGAGTTTGATCTCGACTGATTTTTTCTTTCCGCTTCGGTAAAATTGCACCTTTACCTTGTCGCCTACTTTCTTTTGATAAAGATATTTACGCAGATCGACGATATTTTGTACTTCCTTGCCGTCAAACGACGTCACGACATCCAGCTCTTTTAACCCTGCTTTCCCTGCTGGAGACAAAGGCTCGACACTCATCACGACGACTCCGGTTGTGACCTTTGATGGCAGTTTTAACGTTTCCTGCCAATGATAGCTCGCAATATCTGCTAGTGATTTCATGCCAACGCCAAGATACGGACGCTTCACCTCTCCATAGCGCTCTAAATCCTCTATGACAGGGATCACCAGATTCGCAGGAATAGACAGCCCAATCCCTTCCACCTCTGACTCAGCAATCTTCATTGAGTTGATGCCGATCACTTTGCCGTCCATATTGATCAAGGCTCCGCCGCTGTTCCCAGGATTAATGGCGGCATCCGTTTGCAAAACTTCCGCATTCCAATCCGTCTGTCCATCACCATTAGAATCAACAGGGATCGCACGCTCTGTTCCAGAAATCACACCTTGTGTGACGGAGCCAGCAAATTCAAGGCCTAATGGATTTCCAATGGCGATGACAGGCTCACCTGGCTTGACATGGTCTGAATTGCCGAAGGCGGCGGTTTTCTTGATCTTATTACTTTTGACCGTAAGTACCGCTAAATCCATAAGCTGATCACTGCCGACAAGATTTGCCCCGATCCTTGTCCCGTCCTGAAGGCTCACTTCAAGCTGATTTGCGCCTTTGATGACATGATGGTTGGTCACGATATAAAAGGTGTCACCCTTTTTTTTATAAATCACACCTGACCCGCTGCCTGCTTCACCGCCTTCTTCCCAAAAGCTCGACTTTTGAATGTTAATGACGCCGACAACTGTATCCGACATACTCGACACCACTTTTGTGACCGCATCATTCACGTTCACATTGACGGTCTTTAAAGGGCCCTCTGATGCCTGCTGATCTCCAGCTGACTGCCAGCCAAAGGGGGTGCCGCTCTGTCCAGACACATAGGGGAAAAAGAATCCCATTAAAAAAGCTCCTACCAATACACCGATCAGACCAGATAGGAAATATCCTTTTCTGCTTCGTCTCGGCTTCCACTCTACATCGCGATAATCCACTATGTTTCCTTCCTTTCAGTGAATAGATGATGTATATAGTGTTGGTAAGAAGCTCTTATCTTAATCATACGATTGTAAAAATCATACGGCGCAAAGCGGGGTTGCTTTTTTCGGGTCCGTATCATATAAATCAAAGCCGTCCCCTACAACAAAGCCCTTCATTTCAAGCGTCTGCTGGACCGCCATACGGGCTAAGTCCTTCATGTTGTTGTCTTGACTCAAGTGGGCCAAATAAATGCGTGAGGTGGCGTCTCCAATCACGTCTGTCATAGCAAGAGCTGCATCTTCATTGGATACGTGTCCGACATCGCTCAAAATTCTGCGTTTAATACTCCATGGGTAGCGCCCCATTTGCAGCATGCCGACATCATGGTTGCTCTCAAATACGAACGTATTGGCTGATTTAATAATCCCTTTCATTCGATCACTCACATAGCCTGTATCCGTCATAAGGGCAAGTTTACGCCCGCCATAATGGAATACGTAAAACATGGGCTCTGCCGCATCATGTGATACGCCAAATGATTCAACATCGAGTCCGCCGAATGATTGAACCGTCTCCATATCAAAGTGGAATTTCTGCTCTGTATCCACTTTCCCAATATGTGACTCCATCGCCTTCCATGTTTTCGCATTTGCATAGACAGGAAGCTTGTACTTTCTTGCCATAACACCGAGTCCTTTAATATGATCTGAGTGCTCGTGTGTGACAAAAATTCCGTCCAAGTCTTCTGGCTTACGATCGATTTGACCAAGCAGCTCCACCATCTGTTTGCCGCTTAAGCCTGCATCTACTAAAAAAGCATGCTCGTCTGTTTCTAAATAAAAAGCGTTCCCCGTACTTCCGCTCGCTAGTACACTGAACTGCAAGCTCATGTTCTCTCACTCCAATGAAGATTTGTCTTCTTTCTCTATATGATCAAGTGTTGAGCCATCAATGGCATTGATCAAATATTCTTCCTCTGTCTTTTTCTTTGAACCAGCTGCCACGCCTTCAATCTCTACTCGCCATACAGGAACCATGACTTGAGTACTTGCACCTGGGTATTGCGTGTAGTAGCCAAGCTCTACTTTTTTCACTGTCGTGTTTTGGCTCAGCATATTTTGTGTATATAAGTCCTTCACCGTTTCAAGCGCCGGGACAAGGGTTTCTTTTCTCACTTCATTAATCGATGTCACCATCGACTGCCGATACGAGACGACCTCGTTTTGATCGTTCACATCCAATGTGATTTTCCCAATGGTTTCGGTGTCATCAAGACCTTCTTGGAAGATGTATTTTCCTTTATACGTTTGGAAAAAGACGATTTCACCTGTTTCTTCATCGATGCTCCAGAGCTTATAATTCTTGCCATCCAGCAAACGCTGGCTCACAAGATTGGTCGCTGCTGTTTTCATATCTTTTTTCGGCAATGCGACTGGTTTATTGAAGGTCATTTCAAGCAGGGTGACAGGATCATCTTTCTCGGTTTTCGGGAATGTGCTTTTCGTCTTTTGATCAGCTAATCCGTCGACATCCTTTTTCGTATATTGCTTTTTCTCAGCTGTAATGCGGTATCCAATCTTCGCTTCATCTGATAGATTGCCATATTTGATTCCGTCTGCCTTCATTTCTTCCAGCGTATCTGTTTTTTCGATAATCGCAAAATGATCGGTCGATCGCTTTTCAAAGTATTGAAAACCTAGAAAGATATCAAGAACGAGAAAGGCTAGGATAAAGATCGTTTTGGTCTTATTCCACTCCATGATTCTCGCTCCCCTCTGTCAGCAGGTCATTCGATAAAATGACGGTTTTTCCATTATATTTCATACACCATACCGGCTCTAGCCAGACAAACATTGCTTCATCCTGATCAGATGCCGTGGATGTCGCTTGATAGGCAGGGAAAATCTGTTCAATTTTCTCTAAATCATCATACTTCGTCTGCTTGATGATCAAGTTTTTCAGCTCTGTCCCATTCATCAGTTTGACCTGTTCACTCTGACTCGCTTTGTTGCCGAGAATGTAGTTTGGACGCTTGTAACTCAAGATGTCATCATTCGCCCATTGCACCTCAAGTGATGTCATACCAAATGGATGCTTTGTGCTGTTGACGATCGGCAGTCCATCCATAAACATATTAAAGGACAGTTGCTGGTTGCTGTTGATACCGAAGTATTGATAATTATCGGTAAAACTTCCGGTATCATTGAAATACTTCACGCTTCGCTTGATCAAATCCCCCGTTTGGAATACGGTACTGGAATTGATATTGCGGTGCTGATATTGAATGCGGTGGTCTTTTTGATTTGCTTCAAGACGACTCGTTCCATCTGTATACACCGTCCGGTTTAAATTAGACTCCTCCCCAACTAGACTCGGGTCTGTAAACAAAGCGTCCTTGAATTTGCTTGTCTTAATCGTTTCGATAAAGAACATTTTCGCTTCAAGCTGCTTTTGCTTCTGCGGCAGAAGGAAATCTCGTTTTGAATTTGTAGAGAAAGTATAAAGATCATAGCGCGGCATCTCATTTTGAGCGGCGGCAATGCTATCCATCAGATTACGATAGTTGGCTGATTCAATCGTCAGCTCAAGCACTGTTTCCTTGCTGTATGAAATCAAATAGACTTTCTTATTGGCCTTATCCTGCTGAGCGAACGGCACAATCATCCGGTCAAACGAGTTGTATTCAATGGATTTATTCGGCCATTTAAATAGCGCTTGGAAAATATCAATCGGAATCGGATCATTGAACACAAGATCCAATGTCTTGCCTTGCCCCTCGCGTCCATAGAAGAAATTCTTAAATTTCTGCTCGGAATATTGGTCCGACACATCGGCAATCTCTTTGACATCCCACAGGCTCACATCATTCCAAAAGTTTTGGAAGAGTTCCTTTTGATCCACTTTGAAATGCTCTCCATTGGAATGGATGAACATCTCACGCGGCTTCACGACATCAATGAGACTCCGAGGCTCGTCGCTTGAAATCTTCTTCGTTTCCACGACCTGTGTGCCGGCATCCGCCTGATCCTGCATGACGGGCTGGAACATCCAAATATTCCATGTAAACACAAGACTGATCGCAATTAGGATTGTCAATATAATGGTTTTAAAGGTCTCACGCTTCATCCCAATCATCCTCTTGTTCTTCATTGTACGGAAGGCTAAAGGTTACCGTTGTGCCTTTTCCTTCAATGCTGTCAGCCCAAATATCTCCGCCATGAGCCTGAACCATTTCTTTTGCAATCGCAAGACCTAGGCCGGTTCCGCCAAGCTTTCTTGTTCTTGCCTTATCCACTCGATAAAAACGTTCAAAGATTTTATCCATATCCTTCTTCGGAATACCGATTCCTTCATCTTTGACACTGAATAACACAAGACCCTTCTCCTCGTCCAAATCGACAGTGAACGTAATATGTCCACCCTCTGGTGAGTATTTCATGGCATTGGAAATGATATTATCGAGCACTTGTGTGATCTTATCTTGATCAATTTCAACATACACTTCGCGCTGCGGCAGGTTGCGGATGAAATCGACATGCTGCTCCTTCGTCATTTCAAAACGATCAATAACTAAAGAGATAAACCTGATAAAATTCGTCCACTCCCGGTTGAATTGATAGTCCTTGCTGTCGAACTTAGACAGCTGAAGCAAGTCATTCACAAGCCGAATCATGCGCTCGGTTTCATTCTGCGTGACACTGAGGAACCTTGGTGCAAGCTCTTTATCACCAATCGCCCCTTCAGCGAGTGCCTCAAGGTAGCTCCGCATCGTCGTGAGCGGTGTGCGCAGCTCATGAGATACGTTCGCCACGAATTCACGGCGTTCCGCATCAATTTTTTCCTGCTCGGTTACGTCATAAATGACTGCAATTAAACCATCAATTTTCCCATGCTCTTTCTGAATCACTGAGAAATTCACACGCAAAACAGACAGTTGATCTTCGCGTTCAATTTCCAGCAGCATGGAGTCTTGATTTTCGACTAAATCTTCAAATGTATGAGTTTCTTCTAAGCCAAGCAAGGACGTGATCGGCATCTCTAGAGCTGTTTCACGTGAAACATTCAAAAGCTCTAGTGCCGGGCTGTTTAATAGAATAATGGCACCGTTTTGATTCGTGGCAATGACGCCATCGGTCATATAGGCGATAACAGAAGAAAGCTTTTTCCTCTCACCCTCTGTCATCAGCTGCGCTTCCTCCAGCTCTCTCGTCAAATGATTAAAGGTCGTCGCAAGCTGGCCAATTTCGTCATGTCCATACTTCCGGACCTTCCTGGAGAAGTTCCCTTTGGCGAGCTCGATCGCTTGCTTTCTCATATCCGAGATTGGATGTGTGATCGTTCTAAAGATGAAAATACCAAGTAGAGCGGTCGTCCCAAGTGCGATCAGTGTACCCGTCGCCAAAATGGTGTTGATCGTTCGCATTTGGTTAAAAACACTTTCCATAGAAGAGACCACATAAATCACACCAACAGTCTCTTGATTCTCATTTTTGACGGCTGTCGCTGAAATACGCACCCGTTTATTCGACTCTGGGTCATAAAACTTCTTTTCATAGTCTTTGCCGACCGCAAAAATACGGCTAATGATTTGATCCGTAATTTTCTTGCCGGCAATTTCCTGACTGCCATTATTCACTGAGGCAATGACCTCTCTGCTTTCATCAATATAGCTGACTTCAGAAATTTCATTAGACTCATCTTTGTTGTTAAAATCGTTTAAGATCTTTTGAGCATCCTCTTTTAATTCTGCCTTGCTTTTCGATGAATCTTGTTCTAGGTAATACGATAACGAGTAGATTCGCTGATTCAAGGAATTATCATATGAATTAATTAAGGACTGCTCTAGCTGCTTCACAAAGTACACGCCAATGATCTGCATGGCGACAATGATCAGCAGCACGTAAATCAAGGTCAATTTAAAGTGAATCGAGCGAAAAAAACCTACTTTACTCATAAGAATCTTAGTCCTGCTCTGGGTTTCTTAAATAGTAGCCGACGCCTCGTCTTGTTACGATCCAGCTCGGGTGGCTAGGGTTGTCTTCAATTTTTTCACGAAGACGGCGGACTGTGACGTCTACTGTACGGACATCTCCGAAATAATCGTAGCCCCATACAGTTTGCAGTAAGTGCTCACGTGTCATGACTTGTCCAATATGCTTCGCTAAGTAATGAAGCAATTCAAACTCACGATGCGTTAACTCAATCGTTTCGTCACGCTTAGACACGACATACGCATCTGGGTAGATCACAAGTGAACCAATCTCGATATCATTTGATTCAGATTCTTCCTCTGATTGCGGAGCAGCCGTCTGTCTTCTTAAATTTGCTTTTACACGTGCAAGCAGCTCGCGTGTACTGAATGGCTTTGTGACATAATCGTCCGCGCCAAGCTCAAGACCAATGACTTTATCGATTTCAGAGTCTTTTGCTGTCAGCATGATAATCGGCATATCATATTTCTTTCTCACTTCACGGCATACTTCAACGCCATCTTTGTTCGGCAGCATAATGTCGAGCAAAATGATGTCTGGCTTAATTTCTTCTACCATTTCAAGGGCTTCATTTCCGTCATACGCACAATGAACCTCGTAGCCCTCTTTTCTTAAGTTAAATTCCAATATATCCGCAATCGGCTTTTCATCATCTACGACAAGAATCTTTTTTTCCATTGTGAGTTCCTCCTGCATTTTTAGCATCTATGTCATTCCATTTTGCATGTCTCATTACGCCTTCTTCATTTACGAAAAAAAGGCTCACTGTCTATTATAACGTTTTACGAGGCAAAGATAAAAACAATAACGGCTTTCTTTGCTAGTAAACGTTGGATAGAAGAACTCCACCCAAAAAAATTGATGACTTTTTCCTTTTTTATTGAAACTTTTCCAATCACCGAACGTCTATATACATGTAACGTCTTCTTCTTATGGAGCCGGGCCCTACCTAGGTCCGGCTTCTCCCTTTTTATGCCTTCTTTTCATAAGAAAAACGCACCTGCGATTGCAGATGCGTTTGGAAGTGGCTCGGGACGGAATCGAACCGCCGACACACGGATTTTCAGTCCGTTGCTCTACCAACTGAGCTACCGAGCCATCATCAAAAGATGAATATGTATAAATGGCGGTCCGGACGGGACTCGAACCCGCGACCTCCTGCGTGACAGGCAGGCATTCTAACCAACTGAACTACCGGACCTCAGTAACTTGCCCGAAAAAGCAATCGTGGTGCTCCTTCAAGCAAGTGAGGAAAAATTAGCTTAACGCTAAAGTAAATCAATGACCCGTACGGGATTCGAACCCGTGTTACCGCCGTGAAAGGGCGGTGTCTTAACCGCTTGACCAACGGGCCAAAACATGGTGAGCCATGAAGGACTCGAACCTTCGACCCTCTGATTAAAAGTCAGATGCTCTACCAACTGAGCTAATGGCTCTCGGTTTGTGAAAAGTGAATCTGAAGAAGCTGTATTGCGTCAAACCAATCGCTTTAAAAGCTGGAAAATCGCATCTTAACAAGTTTCAGAGACCTTTGCAACAACGAGATTTATAATATCATAGAGTAATTACATATGGCAATACGTTTTTCGACATTTTTTTAAAAAAAGTGTCGGATTTGATATCTTCTGTTACATGCCCCATCCCTGCAAGCGTCTTCATTAAATCAATGACCCCTGCCTATTCCAAGCACACAGAAACGTTTGATTCCGACCAATATTGGTTATACAAGAAACAAACAGCATGGTGATTGAAAAAGGAGGAAGCATAGGATGAGTTCATTTAAATTAGGAGATAAAATGCCCGATTTTTCACTGCCAACAGTGCAGGGCGATCACATTGAGTTTTACAAACATTTAGAGGAGCATCAAAGCTGGCACCTTATCGTTTTCTTTAGAGGATCATGGTGCCCAGTATGTGTCGAGGAATTAAAAGAGCTGGAAAAACAGCAATCCTATTTTCAAGAAAAGGATATTCACTTAATGACGATTTCAACGGATAACCCTGAAGACTTGAAGGAATTTGCAGACAAAGAGGGACTTTCTTTCCCCATCATGTCTGACCAAGACCTCACATCATTGAAAGCCTATGAAGTCTTCTATCACGGGGAAGATGCCCCATACGAAGATCATGGGGTGCACGGAGAACCTGCCTATTTCTTATTAAATGAAAAAGGCCAAGTCCTCTATCAGCAAAGACAAACAAGTCCATTTGGCAGACCGCACGCCAACGAACTGCGCAAAATCATTCAATACATTCGTAAAAATTTAAAAGGCCAATATAAGAGTCTAAAATAAAAAAGAAGCTCTCATCAGAGGGCTCTTCAATTGATGACAAAGGGCTAAAATGAACTTTATTTTATCCCTTTGTCTTCTTTTCAACGTAGTTGAAAACCTTTGAAGTCTAGGAAGGACGAGTAGCGGCGCTGAGCGAATTTCACATTCGTGAGCACCGGCACGCAGGACTGACACCGAATGCGAGGGTTTGTCTACACGTTGAGAAGCTCTCATCAGAGGGCTTCTTTTTTTATGATTGTTTTTTATTGTATAGCCAATCTGCGGTGAAAAACACAAGGAGACCTGTCATTAAAATCACAAAAGTAACAGGTGTACTCTCATCTTGAAAAAAAGCGTAAGATGCATGTCCCCCTAATGCTAAAAGATAAAAAACAAACGCCGATCCTGCTGCTTTTTGTGCATTGGCTTGTTCTCTTTTCGTCGTTTTTTTGAAAAACATTGTATCTATTCCCTTTAAGATGCTTTCTTCATTGTCACACGGCGAAGTGCCTGTGATCGGATATACTCCATTGGTCCAATCCGCAAAACCTTTAAGCAAAGGGCTGAAATGGCGATTTGCAGAAGTGAAATGAACAGCCATGACAAGACGATAAGGGGGGCGTTGATTTGCCCGCCAAGACCCAATCCCCAGCTATAAAAAAGAATCGAGCAGATGACATTTTGCAGGATATAGCAGCTAAGCGCCATTTTCCCTACATATTCAAACCAAGTCCACATGAACCATGATTCCGTCCGTTCTAGAAGCTTCGCCACGACAGCAATATAGAAAATAGAAAGGAATGGTGAAAACACATAGCGCACCACAAATTCTACTATTTCATTTGGTACGAAGACGAGCGCATTCAGCGGCAGACCAACCCACAAACCCATTCTGAATAATATTTTCCGCAGAGTTTGCCCACGCTCATTTTCATAAAATACACCAGCTCTCATCATCCGCACACCTAATAAAAACAAAAAGGTATTCATTGGGATAATAAAGATCGCTTCTTCTCGGTACATCAAAAAGTGCTGTAATCGGTCTTGAACTTGAGATATCCATGTCTCCGGCAGTTGTTCTTCGTACGTTGGTTCACTGCTCCCGTCATAGGATTCAGTTTCCAATTCAGAGAAAGAAAATACAACGAGAAAAGCCGTCACCAACAAATGAATGACACCCGAGACAATCATGCCTTTTTTGATGCGCCGACTTCCTCCACGGACAATAAACGCCACAAGCAAACCCGTGACGGCGTAACTCATGAGTACATCATATTCCATCACTAGCGCAAAATGGACAAAGCCTTCAATCAATAAGAATAAAAGAATCCATAAATATGTACCCGGCCAAGTCGTATTTTTTCTTTTCGCCTGCTGGTATTTCAGCTCTAGCCCTACACCAAACATGATTGTGAGCAGCGATAACATTTTGCCATAAACGAACATAGAGACAAGACTTTCAAGAAAACTACCATTTTCATATTCATCCGCAATCTGATTTGTCGCAAAGGTATCCCCTGCGTACGCAAAAAACCAAACGTTTGTACCCAATGTGCCTAATATCGCAAAACCTCGTAAAATATCTAATAATCGTATTCTTTCTTTCACTAGAACGCTCCTTCCCTTTTATACAGTTATCACATTTTGGTAATGACAGGAAGAGCGTTCCGTAGAAATTAAGGAATATTTAAACAAAAAAACACCAGTAAAATGTGTGATTTTACTGGTGTCTGATCAGTCTATAATGATGGACGGTACACGCTGCGGACAACGTTCGTTTGGGAACGGTCTGGTCCGACTGAGAAAATAGAAAGTGGAATACCTGTTAATTGTGAAATGCGCTCTAAGTAATGACGGGCATTTGCAGGCAGTTCACTTAAATTCTTCACGCCTGTAATATCCTCTGTCCAACCTGGCATTTCTTCGTAGACAGGTTCACATTTCGCTAATTCATTTAGACTTGCTGGGAATTCTTCAGTGATTTCTCCGTTCAATTTATAAGCAACACAGATTTTCAATTTCTCAATCCCTGTCAGTACATCGATGGAGTTAAGAGATAAATCTGTAATTCCGCTCACACGGCGCGCATGACGGACAACAACACTGTCAAACCAGCCAACACGGCGCGGGCGGCCAGTTGTCGTACCGTATTCACGGCCAACTTCACGGATTTGATCGCCAATTTCATCATGAAGTTCCGTCGGGAATGGGCCATCACCTACACGAGTTGTGTAAGCTTTTGATACGCCGACCACATGTTGAATTTTCGTAGGACCTACACCAGAACCAATCGTCACGCCTCCAGCCACTGGGTTAGATGACGTCACGAACGGATATGTCCCTTGATCGATATCAAGCATAACGCCTTGTGCCCCTTCAAAAAGAACACGGCGGCCTTCATCTAGAGCATCGTTCAATACAACAGATGTGTCCACGACATATTTTTTCACTTGCTGACCATATTCATAATACTCATCTAAAATATCTTCAATTTTGAAGCCTTCTGTGTCGTACATTTTCTCTAAAAGACGATTTTTCTCTTCTAGATTACGGGCAAGCTTCTCTTCAAATACTTCACGATCTAATAAATCTGCGATACGGATTCCGACGCGGGCCGCTTTGTCCATATAAGCTGGTCCGATTCCTTTTTTCGTCGTACCGATCTTATTAGCCCCTTTCCGCTCTTCTTCTACCTCGTCCAATTTTAAGTGATAAGGCAGAATGACATGGGCTCTATTGCTGATTCTGAGGTTATCTGTACTCACATTCCGTTCGTGAAGATACGCAAGCTCAGTGACCAACGCTTTAGGATCAACCACCATTCCATTACCGATGACACAAGTTTTCTCTTTGTAAAAAATACCGGACGGAATGAGGTGTAGCTTGTAAGTCACTCCATCAAATTTGATTGTGTGACCTGCATTGTTTCCCCCTTGATAACGGGCAATCACCTCTGCATTTTCTGAAAGGAAATCGGTAATTTTCCCTTTCCCTTCGTCACCCCACTGCGTACCTACTACGACTACTGAAGACATATCGTGCACCTCCGTTAACCTTTCAAAACGTTATCTCTTTCAAACACATTTATTTTATCAATGCACAATGAAAAAGTCAACGTGAAATCCGAACATTAATATCTCGAAATCAAATTTTGTTCGTTTTACATGTGAGGAAAAGCGCTTTAATTGCTCATTCTACACTTAAACAAGAAGATTTCGAGCAAAATTACTGTTTTTCTCATTTCCGTTTGTTCAGTGATTTTCAATCAATTGAATCATCGAACTTGCCATAAAGTCGGGTGAATATGGTCTGCCTTTTCTCAGCCACCACTCAGCTGTTCCAACATAAGCAGAAATGACAAATTGCTTCTGCATCTCGAGAGGAACGTGTTGTGGATCAGGTGGTGAACCTGTGACTTCTTCTAGCCCCAAAGTAAAGCTTTCTTCAAAAAAAGCACTGGCCGTCTGATGAATATTAAGCTCTCGTCCTCTTTTCAAGAGAATCTGATACTCCGCTTCATGTTCCTGCAAATGCTGATAAAAGCGATAAATATACACATATGCTACATGATCGCCCTTCCACTCATTTTCATGTACAGGAGCAAAAATAGCGGTTTTCATGACATCAAACATCTCATCCATGACCTGCTGAGCTAAGTCAAACTTATCCTCATAATGCTGATAGAAGGTGGTGCGATGGATTCCTGCCTTGTTCGTCAAATCTTGTACAGAAATCTTCCCCCATTCCTTCTCCTTTAATAACTGAAATAACGCTTTTCTTAATTGTTTCTTTGATTCAGTTGCGCGCTTATCCCCTCTGTAGCAGTCCGCCACAAGCCGCTCTCCCCTTCCCATTTTCTTCAACAGATTTCGCTTTTCTGTTGGTTGAATCCTTTCTCCTGATGAATTACCTTTAAATCTAACACAGTGAAAAAAAGGAATCATCTGACAACCCATAAGGAGTGATGATCATGGAAACAACAACACCTAGTGCCGTTCAAAAAGCGTTATTAAGAGGGAAAAATAAGCAGGACCCGTATCACCCATTTGATTGGTACGCCAAAATGCGTCAAGAATCTCCTGTACATTTTGATGAACACAGCCAAACATGGAGTGTCTTCACCTATGAAGAAGCAAAGCGCGTCACCATCGATAAAGATACCTTTTCTAGTCAACCTCCTCAAGACCACCGGAAACATTCACTGATGAAAACAATGGTCATGATGGACCCGCCAAAACATACACGAATCCGTTCCATTGTGAGCAAAGCCTTTACACCCCGGGTGATGAAATTGTGGGAACCACGCATTCAAGAGTTAATGGATGATCTCATTGCACAAATAGAAGGTAAGGAAGAGATTGATCTTGTTCAAGACATCTCCTACCCGCTTCCTGTGATTGTCATTGCAGAGCTTTTAGGTGTGCCAACAGAACATAAACAATCCTTTAAAGAATGGTCCGATATTCTCGTCAGCATGCCTAAAAGTGAAGAAGAAAGAGATGTCGTTGAATGGCAGAAAACACGGGATCAAAGCGAAGCGGACATGATGGCGTTTTTTGCTGACATCATTGAAGAGAAGCGGCAGAACCTTAGTGATGATTTGATTTCGCTTTTAATTCAAGCGGAGGAAAATGGAGACAAGCTGTCCGCAGACGAATTAATTCCTTTCTGCAATCTTCTCCTGTTAGCAGGCAACGAAACGACCACCAACCTGATCTCCAATATGATCTTTAGTTTGTTAGAAAATCCGGGGACATATGAAGCGCTCGCTCAATCACCTGACCTCATTCCTCGTGCTGTGGAGGAAGCTGTCCGTTTTCGTGCCCCTGCGCCTACCATCGTCCGTTATGTCACGGAAGACACCGAACTTGGAGGGAAAGTATTGAAAAAGGGAGACATTGTAATTGTCTTTCTTGCGTCTGCGAACAGGGATGAACGTCAATTTCCAAACGCACATGAGTACGATATACACCGGCACCCTAATCCCCATATTGGCTTCGGCCACGGCATTCATTTCTGCCTAGGCGCACCACTTGCTCGCCTGGAAGCATGCACTGCCATCAAAGCCATACAGGCACGTTATGAATCACTAGAGCTTCTCTCTTACGTCCCAATGGCAAGCAGCGGTATGTATGGGCTAAAAGAGCTGAAGCTCCGTGTCACGCCTCGTTCCTAACAAAAAAGGCTCCCACGAGATGGGAGTCTTTCTTAATCAGGTGTAATTCCTTCTGTATTCATGAGCACCACTCGATATCCATCTGGATCTTCAATCGTCATGCCTTCTCGATCCCAGTAAGGGTTCGTAGAGGTGACATGCCGTCCGCCAAATGCGATCAGTCTCTTTTTCATCTGCTGAAATTCCTCTTCATCCGGAATATAGAACACAAGCAGCTGCTCTGGGTGGGGAACGGGCAAGCTTTCGTCTTCTTCGTGTTTGGTGATTTCCAGATGAACATGCTGGTGAGGAAGCCCAAGCATCACCCCATCATACCCTTCATGCTGATCAAATGAGCCAATTCGTTTCAGCCCTAAACCTTCTTCATAAAAAGAAACAACCTCTTTCATGTTGACGGTTGGACGTGCGATGCGTAATTGAGCGGCTTCGAATTGTTGAAACTTCATCAGTCATCACTCCTTTTCTCTCCCTTTAGTATACGCTCTCTTTTTCTCTCACTCCTCCTCATTTCGACTGTTTTTCAGTCATTCTTTCGATGTAGATGGATCAAAAAAGCCCAGCTTCTTGAGCTGGGCTTTAAGCACCGGGCGGAACACCCGCATCGTCAAATCTTCTTTCTAAGTTGACGAATTTGTTATATTCTTTCACGAACGCCAGTGATACCGTTCCAACTGGACCGTTACGCTGTTTCGCAATAATAATTTCAATAATGTTCTTATTCTCTGATTCTTTGTCATAGTAATCATCACGATAAAGGAACGCCACAATATCGGCATCCTGCTCAATACTTCCTGATTCACGAATATCAGACATCATCGGACGTTTGTCCTGACGCTGCTCTACCCCACGAGAAAGCTGTGATAAGGCAATGACCGGCACTTCAAGTTCTCTTGCTAGTGACTTTAAAGCCCTAGAAATTTCAGATACCTCTTGCTGACGGTTATCGCTTGATCGTCCACTCCCTTGGATGAGCTGTAAGTAGTCAATCAGGATCATGCCAAGTCCGTTTTCTTGCTTCAAACGGCGGCATTTTGAGCGAATCTCACTGACTCTAATACCAGGTGTATCATCAATGAAAATCCCACTGTTTGATAACGAACCCATCGCCATTGTCAGCTTGCCCCAGTCCTCTTCTGTGAGGTTACCGGTTCTTAGGTTTTGTGCATTGATATTTCCCTCGGCACAAAGCATACGCATGACCAGCTGCTCAGCGCCCATCTCTAAACTAAAGATGGCGACACTTTCATCTGTCTTGGTCGCGACGTTTTGTGCAATGTTCAAGGCAAAGGCTGTTTTCCCTACGGACGGACGAGCTGCTACAATAATCAAATCATTTCGCTGAAAGCCAGCTGTCATACGGTCAAGCTCTGAGAAACCCGTTGGAATCCCAGTGATATCACCTTTTCGATTATGAAGCTGTTCGATATTATCATATGTCTGAACAAGAACGTCTTTAATGTTTTGGAAAGCTCCTGAGTTTTTACGCTGAGCCACTTCCATAATGGTTTTTTCAGCATCACTCAATAGATCTTCTACTTCATCCTCACGCGTATATCCATCCTGTGCAATGGTTGTCGCTGTACGGATCAGACGTCTTAAAATGGATTTTTCTTCTACAATTTTTGCATAATATTCAATGTTAGCGGCAGTTGGGACAGAGTTCGCAATATCTGTTAAATACGAAATCCCGCCTACCTCTTCTAGTAAGTCTGTATTGGCAAGTTCTGATGTCACCGTGACAAGGTCAACCGGTTCCCCTCTATCACCAAGTACAAGCATCGCATTGTAAATCTTTTGATGCGACATTCTATAGAAATCCTCTGGAATTAATACTTCAGAAGCGAGCGTTAGCGCAGATGGTTCTAAAAAAACAGCACCTAATACGGCCTGCTCGGCTTCTATATTTTGCGGCGGCAGCCGGTCATCGAGAAGTTCCGTCATGCCAAGCACCGTCCTTTCATAAAAAAATACGCTACTCATCATTTTAACATTTTCACCAATAAAAAAGTGAAAAACATCAACTATAGTCAAAATTACCATGTGGTTGTTTCATTGAACAGCGAAACAACACACTTCAAATAGAAAAGACTCTGTAACATAAATTGTTATAGAGTCCTTTGTATCGCTAATGGAATTTGTAGCTGATGTTCACACATGTGATCGATACTCCAACATGGCATGAACACGCACATGATCAAATATTGAAAATATCAGGTGCGTTTTTTAATCTATCGTTTTCTTAACTCCGTAATTCACCTTTTGTCCAATGTCATATAAAGACCCGTTTTCATACCCAATAGATAACACCAAATCGGGAATAGAATCATATCCGTTTTTGGCTAAGTCAAAGAGTTGTGCACCATAATGTGATGCAGCAATGCGGGCATTTTCAGCTGTGTATGGGTTTTTTAGAAGTTCTTCTTTGTAGATATCAAAAATATTCGCTCCGGTATCCGTTACAAATTGACCGTTTACAATGCTTAAATCTCTTAAATTGTAGCCTGTTACCGTTTTGATTTGATTGACAAGATGGAACTTTGCAAGTGAATCCGGCGTGAATTGAGTCGAATCATCATTTCTACTTTTCATAATATGAAAAAATAGTTCTCTTGTATTGTTGCTTGTATTCAATATGTCTTCTATTTGTTTGACTAGGGTTTCGTCTGTTGATCCACTCACCACTAATTTAAAATGATTGGGGTCAATGGTAAAAGTTAAATTGGCGTTTTTAGGAATATTCAAACCATTGGTAGAAAACAAAGCTTGCAGTTGTTCGTTCACCTTCTGACGATTTAATAGTTTCTTTTCTACACTTTCTTGGGTAGGGTCGTACCGATTTTCATTACGGAAGATAGCATCATTGAAGTCATATTGTCCACCTTTATTATTCCTTGCCCAACTCATTTCCATCGTATAAGCAGCTTCTCTCTCCACTTTAGTTAGATCACTTCTGAAATAAGAAGAGTATGGATTTCGATACTTATCATATATATGACTCTGAGGATCTTTGAATCGTTTATTTTGTTCATTTATTTTTTCGTATTTTTCATCTAATATTTTCATTCGTCTATCAGATTCGGTCATCACTTCGTTTGTACTTTTAATAGCTGATTGACCTTTAGAGTTTATTTGGTTCAAATTGTTCGAAGAACTGGCTGTATATGACGTATTAATATTCATTTTGATTCTCCTTTTTTAAGAAAATAGTGATTATTAAATATATCGGCAATTCAGTTAAAATTTGTTAGTTTAATGTCGATATAGTAATTATTACAAGGAGGGTTAATATATGACAAATACTATCTTTAAACGTTTATTATTACCAGCATTATTATTGGCGCTTGTTACTAGTTTTTTTGCACCTACTTCAGCGGAAGCAGCAATTACGGGGAATAACAGCCCTAACACTGCAAGTTCAATGGGATATTGGAAAAATAGTCGTTCAGACACGACAATCTTACCTGAAGGTGAAAATGAAGCGTATTATCAGTTTACGATCAATAAAGGTGAAAGAGTTTATGTCAGAAGTTCGTATAATAAGCAATATACAGGGATGAACATCGAGGTGTATAATTCGAAATATTCTAGGACAGGATCCGAAGTTATAAATCCTGATTCAGTAACGCCTTTTATTTTTGCAAATACTGGTGACGTGACTTCAACTTCAGAAACTTATTTTGTGAAAGTAACCCGTGGTACATATACCGGTAACATGTATTTTACTGTTTCCATTCAAGATCGTATTAAATCTGGAAATGGGACATTCAATTTTACAGGGACTGCTACAAACTTGGGGAATTCTTCTTTAAATTTTTTAGGAGTTGACTCTTCAGTCATTACAATGGATTTAACGAATAATTCCACAGTTCCTAAACGCGCTGTAGTTAAATCAATTACGACAACTAGCACTCAAACACCCAACCAAGGGAATGTCACACACAAACTGCTGGCTAGTGATAGTAACATTTGGTATCAATCACTTTTCTCCTCTGCAACAAGTGGTTCTTATCGTATATCTCTGGATGATCAATTAAGAGTCGCTCAAAAATGGAACTTTAAGTACAACGCAAAAGCTACCGCGAGATCTACTATGAGCAATGTCAAAGCCGATATCCGTTACGAATATGATGTCACCGATGGATTTTAATTAAATGGTGTTGACAGAGATACGATCAAAAAGTAAGGAAGCATCCCTTACTTTTTTTGTTGCCTCATTTTTGATGTTATATGCTATTTCGCCACTCTACAGAGCTTGAGGGCGTGTTGAAAAGAGGAGGATGGTGATCATATTGGTAGGCCTCTGGTACAAATCCCATTGTTCATAGGCTGCAAATGTCATCCGTATATCATGTCATGATTGCTTCATTTCATGATATTCCTCCACTGTAACGTATTTTTCAGATTGAGCTGATTTTCAAGCAGATTTAGCCTCAGTTTTCCTAATGGGAGTTTCATTCTGCCTACATTCCCTGCAATCTTGTCTTCCCTAGAAAATTGTCTATGAATTTACGCATGATATTGAATAAGTTGTGAATTAAGATCACTAACTTTCCCCAAAATCCCCCTCTTTTTTTCTAAAAACACAAGAAGGTCTATAGACTTATTTTACTCAAAATTATTTCAAGAAAAAAAACCTATATTTAATCCTGATTCAAACAGAAGAAAATGGTAAATATTTTGAGACTGTCAAGGTTTTTTGGCATTTCTACTCTGTTTAAATGCACAATCCGGCATTCTCTATTTCCAATCATTTGGTAGTCAGTTAGTCCTTTATTTTCTGAATATTGAGATTAAGTTATCAATTATACAACTTTATGAACATTTGACTTCCTAATTGATAACCATTATCATTTGATTTGCTTGCGTGATAATTGAGAATCATTTTCATTTAAATTTTTATTACTACACTCATCCAATATCCGCAAGCCTGCTTTTATCATCATTTGAGGGTCAATTTGAGAAAGGGGATTTTTCACATATGGCCAAACGCACTGAAGGAATGGGTACTGATGATTCACTTTTTGGAGAAAGCCGTCCTTTTTTTATACCTGGGACGGAACAACTAGATATCACAGCACACCCATACAGACTTTTTATATTTAAACCGAACACCACTCCTCCCGCAACTGGTTTTCCAGTCATGTACGTGCTTGATGGGAATTCACTTTTTGGCACAATGGTCGAAGCCATCCGTTTACAGTCAAGAAGACCTGAAAAAACAGGTGTCGTACCTGCTATCATTGTTGGAATTGGCTATCAGACAGAAGCGCCCTATCATCCGCTTAGGCATTATGATCTCACTCTTACCGGCCCTGACGTTTCCATTGGGGGTAAAAGAAAGGACTTCTCCATCCATACATATGGCGGCGCCTCTGCTTTTTTTTCTTTTTTAGAAAAGACGGTTAAGCCCTACATTGAGCAGCGCTTTCCGATTAATCAGAGTCGTCAAACACTATTTGGCCATTCTCTTGGCGGGCTTTTTGTATTACACACACTATTTGAGCACCCTGATGCTTACCAGACATATATTGCGGGCAGCCCTTCTATCCACTGGAACAAAGAATTATTTCTAGAAAAAGAACACCAATTCACCAACCGTATCCGTCAAGTGCCTTTGGATGCAAGGCTACTTGTAGGTGTAGGTGAGTTAGAAAAACATCATCAATGTCAAATGAATGCTCATGCACATGCACTAGCAAATCGGATGCTGACTTTATCTTCATATGGCTTGCATACGGCCTATCACGAGTTCCCTGAAGAAGGACATACGTCCGTTTTACCAGTGCTAATGAATGACGCTTTTCGTTTTGCACTCTATCATGATGATCCTTTCACACCCACAGACATGAAGGAAAGGCAGTGAACACATGAAACACAGTGGTCTATCTCAAAAAATTGCCCTTATTACAGGCGCAGGACAAGGTATTGGTCAAGCAGTCGCAAAAAGACTAGCAGATGAAGGTGCGATCATTGCAGCAGTTGACGCAAATGAAAAGCAGCTACAAAGCACCGTCAGGCAAATGAATGATGAAGGCATACGTGCCTTTGCCTATCCAGGTGACATTACCGATCAAGCATCTGTTCAGCACATTGTCGATCAAATTGAAAAGCAGCTTGGCCCCATTTATTTACTGGTCAATGTAGCAGGTATTCTTCGAATCAGTTCGATTGACCAGCTTAGTTCAGATGACTGGCACCAAACCTTCGCAGTCAATACACATGGTGTCTTTTATGTCTCTCAAGCTGTCTCCAAACACATGATGAAAAGATCAGATGGGGTCATTGTGACCGTCAGCTCTAACGCAGGTGCCATTCCTAGAATGAATATGGCTGCCTATGCAGCTTCAAAAGCAGCAGCTACTTCCTTTACAAAAACGCTTGGATTAGAGCTGGCTACCTATGGCATCAGATGCAACGTCGTCTCTCCCGGCTCTACCGCAACACCTATGCAATGGGCTTTATGGTCTGATGAGCAAGGAGCAGATCAGGTGATTAAAGGTTCATTAGAGACGTATAAAACCGGTATTCCTTTACAAAAAATCGCTGACCCTCAACACATTGCTGATGCAGTCATCTTCTTTGCATCTGAGCAATCCAGCCATATTACGATGCAGAATCTCACAATTGATGGTGGCGCAACACTCGGAATTTAGCATTTTATCAAAAAGGAGGCCTTTTCATGAAACATTCATTATTGTCGACAGAAGAACAAGTACAGTTGATCCAAGACTATCAGCCAGGCGCATTTTTCCTTGCTTCTCCTAAACGAGCGTTACTTGCAGAGGGGATATTCCAGCATATTAAAACCAATCAACTCGATGAACTATCCACAAAGGTAGCCCATGTTTTTGAGACTGCCAAACAAGCTGGAATTCAAGCACCGATTGTTGCTGGTGCTGTTCCGTTTGATCCGGCACAACCCGTTCGTTTAAATGTACCAGTCCATGTACAGTTTAGTGATCCACTCGAATTTCATCAAGATGATGAAGAATTGGAAGTGGCATCCTATGAGGTGACACCTGTCCCCTCTCCCGATGTCTACATGGAAGGTGTGAACGAAGGGCTAGCTAAAATTGAAAAAGGAGAGCTTAGCAAAATCGTCATTTCTCGATCTCTCCATCTCAAATCAAATCAAGACATTCCTACGAAAGCAATACTAGAACGGCTGGCTCGTCATAATACAACTGGTTATACGTTTGCTGCAAATGTAGCTGATCCGAAATCTTCCCAAAAGCGCACACTTCTTGGGGCAAGCCCTGAGCTGCTTCTTTCAAAAACTGGTTCATCTGTGATTTCCAATCCACTCGCTGGTTCTCGGCCGCGCAGTTCAGATCCCGTAGAAGACCAGCGTCGTCACGATGAACTCCTTACTTCAGCGAAGGATTTACACGAGCATGCAGTGGTTGTCGATGCTGTCACTAAAGCGCTTGCTCCTTACTGTCGTACGTTAGATGTTCCTGCATCACCATCCGTCATACAAACAGAAACGATGTGGCATTTATCTACTGTCGTAAAAGGTGAATTAGCAGATTCCAGTGTATCCTCCATTGATTTAGCGCTAAGCCTTCATCCAACACCCGCAGTATGCGGAACACCTACAGCAGATGCACGTGAAGCCATTCAAGCGATTGAACCTTTCGATCGAGGATTTTTCACAGGAATGGTCGGGTGGGCAGATGCAAATGGTGATGGTGATTGGATTGTCACCATTCGTTGTGCTGAAGCTGAGGGTCACTCCCTTCGCCTATATGCGGGTGCAGGGGTGGTCAAAGGATCAAAGGCACAAGAAGAGCTAGCCGAAACATCTGCAAAATTCCACACGATGCTTCGTGCGATGGGCATCTATCAGCTATAAAAAGAAATAGGAGATGACAAAAACATGTTTGTTCAACCACCTACATGGCCAGAAGAATTTGCAAAACAATACCGTGAAAACGGCTGTTGGCGTGGGGAAACCTTTGGCGGTATACTTCGTGAACGTGCTGTATCGTTAGGAAATAAAACAGCGATTACATACGCTGATGCGCACATGAGCTACCAAGAACTTGATGAGCGTGTCAGCAGTCTTGCTGCCGGTTTTCATCAGCTTGGAATTCAAAAAGGAAGTCGAGTTGTCGTGCAGCTCCCTAACATTCCCGCTTTTTTTGAAGTCATTTTCGCTTTATTTCGTATCGGTGCTTTACCCGTCTTTTCGCTGCCATCTCATAGAAGCAGTGAAATCACTTATTTTATTGAGTTTGCCGAAGCAGACGCATATGTCATACCAGATATCGATGGCGGCTTTGATTATCGATCACTCGCACGTCAAGTGAAAGAAAAACTTCCATCATTACCTCATGTCATTGTTGCAGGGGAAGCTGAGGAATTCCTTGCCTTGGATGATTTGCGCAAGGACCCATCGCTCGATCCTCAGATTCATGTAAAGGCAGGCGATATTGCATTTCTTCAGTTATCTGGAGGCAGCACAGGCCTTTCTAAGCTCATTCCTCGTACACACGATGACTATATTTATAGTCTTTGGAAAAGCAATGAGGTGTGCGAGCTCACAAAAGATAGTGTGTATCTGGCTACACTTCCAGTTGCACACAACTATCCATTAAGCTCACCTGGAGTTCTTGGGACATTATACGCTGGTGGAAGAGTCGTTCTTGCATCTGGATCAAGCCCTGATGTCGTCTTTCCACTCATTGAAAAAGAACGGGCGACGATTACCGCTGTCGTTCCACCTATCGCGTTAATTTGGTTAGAGGCCGCTCCTCATCGATCAGATGACTTATCGAGTCTTGAGGTCTTACAAGTCGGTGGTGCTAAATTAAGTGCTGAGGCAGCAAAACGAGTAATGCCTGCCCTTGGGTGTAAGTTACAGCAAGTTTTTGGCATGGCAGAAGGTCTGGTCAACTATACCAGATTGGATGACCCTGAACATGTCATTATTCATACACAAGGACGCCCGATGTCTGAATATGATGAGGTACTAGTCGTAGACGATGAGGACAAGCCCGTCCCGAATGAAGTGGCTGGACACCTTTTAACAAGAGGACCTTATACGATTCGCGGCTACTATAAAGCCGATGAACAAAACAAAAAAGCATTTACACCCGATGGCTTCTACAGAACAGGTGACATCGTACGATTAACCAAAGAAGGAAATGTTGTTGTAGAAGGCAGAGACAAGGATCAAATCAATCGTGGTGGCGAAAAGGTTGCCGCTGAAGAAGTTGAAAACCATTTACTTGCGCATCCTGACATTCATGATGCCGCCATGGTGTCCATGCCAGATCCATTTCTTGGCGAACGCTCATGTGCCTTTGTTATCGCGAAAGGAAACAACAAACCAGCACCGCATGTCTTAAAGTCCTTTCTAAGAGAACGTGGGCTCGCTGCCTATAAAATTCCTGACCGCATTGAATGGATCGATGCGTTCCCACAAACAGGTGTAGGCAAAATCAGTAAAAAAGCATTAAGAGAATTAGCTGCAATTAAGGCTACCAACGTATAAAAAGAGGAGTGAAAACCATGGCAATTCCTACTATTCCTGCGTATTCAATGCCGAGCATACAAGATTTACCCGAAAATAAAGTGAACTGGATACCGGATCCGAAACGTGCTGTTTTGCTAATACATGACATGCAGCAATATTTTTTAAATGCATTTCAACAAGATACATCACCGATTACAGAGTTAGTGCAACACATTGAACAATTACGGGATACATGCAAAGAACTTGGAATTCCAGTCGTCTATACAGCTCAACCTGGTGACCAAGACCCGAAGGATCGTGCCTTATTAACCGATTTTTGGGGACCTGGACTTGGTGATGATGAAGCATTGACAAAAATCATTGATCAGCTTGCTCCATCTGAGGCAGATACAATGCTGACAAAGTGGCGTTATAGCGCATTCAAAAAATCCAACTTTTTAGATCTTCTTCACGAAGGCGGACGTGATCAACTGATCATTACTGGCGTATATGCACATATTGGATGTATGCTGACAGCCGCAGAAGCATTCATGCTCGATATTGAAACCTTTTTTGTCGCCGATGCCGTCGCTGACTTTTCACTTAAGCATCACAAAATGGCGATGACCTATGCAGCTGAACGCTGTGCGGTCACCACTACGACAAACCAAATCATTCGTCGTTTAACAGGACAGGAAGCAGATGGTGATGATTTATCCTTCGATGCTATCGTTCACCAAGTAGCTGAATATCTCCAAATCGAGCCGAATGAAATACCGCTTGACGAAAATCTTGTCTACCTTGGGCTTGATTCTATCAGAATGATGAGTCTAGCGGAAAAGTGGAGACAGCAAGGAGCGGCCATCAATTTCGTTGATCTTGCAGCAAACCCAACGCTTACTCATTGGCGAGCTCTTCTTTTCCCAGAAAAACAGCCATCTATTCCAAATATCGATTATTTGTAAAGGAGGTATAGACCCTTGTCGATCCAGCCAGTCGATTCATTCCAACTAACCGGTGCCCAATCAGGCATTTGGTATGCGCAGCAGCTTGATCCATCTAATCCTATTTTCAATACAGCTGAGTATATAGAAATTAAAGGTTATATTGACCCCATACACTTTGAAGTAGCCATTAGAAAGACTGTCTTAGAAGCAGATTCCTTGTATATGCGCTTCGGTGAGGATACTGACGGTCCAAAGCAATGGTTTACGTCTAAAAAAGAGATTCCATTTCAATCTATCAATTTACAAAATGAAAAACAGCCGCTTGATGTGGCTAAAACATGGATGAAGGCAGACCTTTCAACACCAGTATCTTTAGAGAAAGATGTATTATTCCGTGAAGTACTTTTTCAACTAGCTGACGATCGATTTATTTGGTATCAGCGCATTCATCACATTGCCATTGACGGATTCGCCTTTTCACTCATGGCACGTCGTGTTGCTGAGGTCTATTCAGCCCTATCGAAAGGGATATCTGTACCTCCTCAAACATTTGGAGCTTTACATGATGTAGTTCAAGAGGAGATCACTTATCAACAGTCCAATCGATATGAAGACGATCGAGCTTTTTGGAAAAATCGCTTTGCTGATCAACCTGAAATTGTCAGCCTTGCTGAGCTTGCCCCAAGAACGTCGGATCACTTTATCCGAAAAACGGCTAACTTTGATGCGGAAAAAGTAAGCAAAATGAAAAAAAATGCCCAAGCCTTCGGTGGTACGTGGCATGAAATGATTCTTGCCGCATCCGCACTCTATGTGCATCGTATGACTGGTGCACATGATATTGTTTTAGGATTACCTGTGATGATGCGCCTTGGATCGTGTGCCTTACAAACACCTGGAATGGTCATGAACCTGGTACCGCTTCGTTTAACATGCAAACCAGAAATGACGCTCTCAGCACTTGTTCGCCAAGTATCTGATGAACTGAAAGCCATTCGTCCTCATCAACGATATCGTCACGAAGACATGCGAAGAGACTTAAAACTCATCGGCAGAAATCAACGATTATTCGGCCCACAGATCAATATCATGCCATTTGATTATGATCTCACGTTCGATCAGAGCATTGGTCAAGCACATAATCTTTCAGCAGGACCGGTAGATGATTTATCAATCAACATATACGACCGCGCGGATGGGAACGGATTTCAAATCGACTTTGATGCAAACCCTGCCGTTTACAAAGAACAAGCAGTTGACGCTCATCAGCATCGTTTTCTTCAATTGCTGGAGGAAATAACTGGACTAGAGCAAGATCAGACAATCAGTCAATTCAACCTTCTTTTGTCTGAAGAAAAAGAGAACATTCTCAAGCACTGGAATGATACAAAACGAGAATTACCAAAAGAATCATTACGGGAACTATTTGAAAAACAAGTGAGCAAAACGCCGCAAGCAAAAGCATTACAGTTTGAAGGAATCACTTTGACCTATGAAGAGTTGAATCAGCGAGCAAATCAATTAGCTCATTATTTGAAAAATCGTGGCATTGGACCAGAACAATTCGTCGCAATCGCTCTGCCTCGATCCATCGATATGGTCGTAAGTCTATTAGCCGTCGTCAAAACGGGAGCCGCGTATCTGCCATTAGACCCTGATTACCCTAACGATCGAGTCGCCTATATGCTAGAAGATGCCAAACCAGCGTGCTTGCTCACAGTCAAAGAGTCAGCAGACGGTTTGGACCATCCTCACATCGTTCAATTGGATGATTCAACTGTTCATCAGGAAATTGCAGGCAGTCCGCATCACAATCCGACTTGGAGCGAGGGCTCTCCACATCACCCAACTTACATCCTCTACACGTCAGGATCGACAGGCAAACCAAAGGGTGTTGTTGTAACAAAGCGAAATGTAATCAACTTTATATTGTCCATGCAAGATTCATTTTTATTAGATCAAGGAGACCAGCTTTTAGCGGTAACGACCATAGCCTTTGATATTTCCGGGCTAGAAATGTTCCTCCCACTTTTACATGGGGCTGCTATTTTATTGGCAAAAAAAGAAACCATACAAGAGCCAGCAAAGCTTTCAGACATGATTCGTTCTCATCAGGTCACAATCATGCAGGCAACACCAACGTTGTGGCATGCATTGGCAGATGAATACCCTGACGTGATCACAGGTATGCGTGTTCTTGTTGGAGGAGAAGCACTTCCTGCCTCCCTTTTGCACACACTGCAATCTCTTCAATGCGACATTACCAATTTGTACGGACCTACAGAAACGACGATCTGGTCTACGATGCAAAATGTCACAGCACATCAAGAGAATAGCGGGTCGGCAATTGGTAAACCCATTTGGAATACGAGCATTTACATTTTAGATGAAGGACTAAACCCAGTCCCAGCAGGATCAATCGGTGAACTTTATATTGCAGGTGAAGGAGTATCAAGAGGATATCTTGGACGATACGACTTAACGGCAGAACGATTTGTCGCTGATCCGTTCGGCACAAAAGGCACAAGAATGTATCGTACTGGAGATTTAGCCAGATGGCGTGAAAATGGTTCGATTGATTATATAAGCCGTGCCGATCATCAAATTAAAATTCGCGGCTTCCGTATTGAACTGGGTGAAATTGAAACCGTGATTATGCAGCATCAAGCTATAAAGCATACATCTGTGATCGTTCGTGAAGATCAACCTGGGCAACAGTTGCTTTGTGCGTATGTTGTGCTGACAGACGACTCAGCTCTTCACCCTTCAGAGCTCAGGCAATTTGTGGCTGCATTACTTCCAGACTACATGGTGCCTTCTGCTGTTGTCTTTTTGCCGGAACTGCCACTTACACCAAACGGCAAAATCGATCGCAAAGCATTGCCGGTGCCAAATATGTCTTTAGTTAGTTCCGAGCGTACACCTAGAACACCCCAAGAAGACATGCTATGTAGTTTATTTTCAGAAACCCTTGGTCTATCTCAAATTGGCATAGATGATAGTTTCTTTGACTTAGGCGGGCACTCTTTACTCGCCGCTCGTCTGCTTAGACGTATACGCGATACATTTGGAGCAGACCTAAGCATGAGTACCATTTTTGAATCACCTCGGGTCGCTGAACTTGCGCAGCACTTGGACAAAGCGAAGGACATTCGGCCGCCGCTTCAGGTAGAAAACAAGCCAGATGAGATACCGTTATCCTTTGCCCAAAAACGGCTCTGGTTCCTTCATTGCCTTGAAGGGCCAAGTCCAACTTACAATATTCCACTTGTCATTCAGCTGACAGGTACACTAGATCAACAAGCTCTAACTGGTGCTTTGGCAGATATCACTGAAAAACATGAAACCCTTAGAACCATTTTTCCAAATAAGAATGGCATGCCAAGACAGGTTATTTTACACCCAAAAAGTGTTCAGCCTGAACTCCACGTCACAGCTTCGAGTGATCAACAAATTGAGAATCAATTAAATGAAGCCATTCGCTATAGCTTTCAGGTTGAAGAAGAACCTGCACTGCGAGCTGAATTATTCATGCTTGATGCCAATCGGTCTGTCCTGCTTCTATTGCTGCATCATATCGCTGGTGACGGCTGGTCGCTTGCACCATTGACACGAGACTTAGCGGCTGCTTATGAAGCCCGTATACAAGGGAAATCCCTCTCCTTGCCAGCGGGACCTGTTCAATATGCTGACTATGCTATTTGGCAGCAGAAGCTGTTGGGTAGTGAAGAAGAGACGGATAGTCTATTTGCCAAGCAGCTCAGCTATTGGAAAGGTGCCTTACATGACCTGCCAGAAGAACTTGAGCTTCCCTATGACTTCCCACGTCCACAGGAAGGAAGCTTCAACGGTGCGACGATAGACTTTACGATCGAACCGGCTTTACATCAAAACCTTCTTGAGCTTGCGAAACAGCATCAAGTGAGTTTGTTCATGGTGCTTCAAGCATCACTTGCAGCATTACTGACACGCCTTGGGGCAGGGACAGATATCCCAATCGGCAGTCCAATTGCTGGACGGAATGACGATGCACTTGACGATATTGTCGGATTGTTTGTAAACACACTAGTATTACGTACCAATACAGCTGGTAATCCAACCTTCAGTGAGCTATTGAAGCGAGTGCGAAACGTTGACTTAGCAGCCTATGAGCATCAGGATCTGCCATTTGAACGGCTAGTGGAAATCCTAAATCCAACCCGCTCCAGATCACGGAATCCATTATTCCAAGTCATGCTTGCCTTCCAAAATACACCGAAGGCGGAAATGAAGCTGACACAACTTGATTCGGATCTCTACGTGAAACCAGTGGGATCAGCTAAATTTGATCTGACCATCGAATTGACAGAACAAAGAACTGAAACTGAATCAGCAGCAGGATTAACAGGATTGTTTGAATTCAGCACAGATGTATTTAAACAAAGTACCGTTCGAGCAATCGCTGACAGAATGAAGCGCTTTTTAACAGAGATAGCTGAGCGCCCACATGTGCCGATTGGTCAAGTGAACATTTTATCAGATCAAGAACGACAAACATTTCTCCCTGACAAACAGACATTCGCTCAGTCAGACCAAGCACCTAATCTCCCAGCCTTATTGGAAAAAACGGTGCAGCAATTCCCTGATCGAGTGGCTGTAACGGATGGCAAGAGGCAGCTTACTTATCAAGAGTTAAACAACAAAGCCAATCGTCTTGCTCATTTATTAATACAAAGAGGCGTTGGACCAGAACAGTTCGTTGCACTTGCCCTGCCTAGATCAATCGATATGCTCATAAGTTTATTAGCCGTTCATAAAGCAGGCGCAGCCTATGTTCCGCTTGATCCTGATTATCCAGCAGACAGACTGGCATACATGATACAAGATGCCAAACCAGTTTGCAGCATCACAACAAAAGCAGCTGCATTACATCTCCCTGCTGATTGCGATTTGATTTTGTTAGACGAAAAAGAAACAATTGATCAATTGCTGACTACGCCAAATCACAATCCGGCTGATATAGACAGAATTGAGCCGCTATCTTCTCTGCATCCGGCCTATATTATTTATACGTCCGGCTCTACAGGGAAACCAAAAGGAGTGGTCATTCCACACCAAAATGTCATCCGTCTTCTGACATCTACTGAACATTGGTTCCATTTCGATGAAGAGGATGTTTGGACAATGTTCCATTCATATGCCTTTGACTTTTCAGTTTGGGAAATATGGGGACCCCTTTTATATGGCGGGCGACTTGTCATTGTTCCTCATACCATCTCTCGTTCTCCAGAAGAGATGATGCAGCTTCTAGTCGATGAAGGTGTGACTGTGCTTAATCAAACACCATCCGCCTTCTATCAGCTCATGCAGATAGACAAGGAACAACAAACACTTGGTCAAGCATTATCACTCCGCTATGTCATCTTTGGCGGTGAAGCATTAGAGCTTAGCAGATTAGAAGATTGGTACAGCCGTCACTCAGACTGCAAGCCAAAATTAATTAACATGTATGGCATTACAGAAACCACCGTTCACGTTACGTACAATGTACTCAATCGAGACATGATCGCAAAGAAATCCAGCAGTTTAATAGGCGAACCAATTCCTGATTTACACGTGTACGTACTAGATGAATACCTACAACCTGTTCCACCTGGGACAACAGGTGAAATGTATGTAGCTGGAGCTGGTTTGGCTAGAGGTTATCTAGGCAGGCCTGACCTGACATCAGATCGATTCCCTGCTGATCCTTATGGAGCACCTGGCACAAGGATGTATCGTACAGGCGACCTCGCTCGCTGGACAGAAGAAGGGGCACTTGATTACATTGGTAGAGCTGATCATCAAATTAAAATACGCGGGTTTAGGATTGAACTTGGAGAAATCGAAGCCGTTCTATCACGCCACGACGCAGTTGCACAAGTTGCCGTCATTTTGCGAGAGGATCAGCCTGGTGACAAACGCTTAGTCGCATACATCGTAACAACTGAAGAAAGCCATTTCGATACAGAGACTCTTCGCCATTTTGCGGCAGCCAGTCTTCCTGATTACATGGTGCCTGCGGCTTATGTACAGATTGATACGATGCCGCTTACAGCAAACGGGAAGCTTGATCAAAAATCACTGCCGGCACCTCAATTGCATATACAGCAAACGGATGGCCGCGGCCCAAGAAACCCGAAAGAGGAAATCCTGTGTCATCTTTTTGAAGAGGTGCTTGATTTGCCAAAAATCAGCATTGACGATCGCTTTTTTGACATTGGCGGGCATTCCTTACTTGCGGTTCGTTTAATCAGCCGCATTCGTGATGCACTTGGTGTCAAACTGAGCATCGGAACGTTGTTTGAAGCACCGAACGTTGCCAGCTTGGCAGAGAAACTAGAAACAGGAAGCGATGAAAACGCACTAGAAATATTACTGCCGCTACGAACAAATGGAGAAAGACACCCTCTCTTCTGTGTTCACCCAGCAGGTGGTCTTAGCTGGTGCTATGCAGGCCTCTTGAATACATTAGAGAAAGACATCCCTATTTATGGATTACAGGCACGAGGAATCGCAAGAAAAGATGACTATCCGCATACACTCGATGATATGGCTGCCGATTATATTAAGCACATCCAAACGATTCAGCCAAAAGGCCCTTATCATCTACTTGGCTGGTCACTTGGCGGAAACGTTGTACAAGCAATGGCTACTCAACTCCAGCAGCAAGGTGAAGAAATCGCTCTCGTTGCGATGCTGGATGCCTATCCGAACCATTTCTTACCGATTAAAGCAGCACCTGATGAAGAAGAAGCACTAATCGCTCTTCTTGCACTAGGCGGTTATGATCCAGATACCTTAACAGGTGAACCGCTCACGATGAAAAGTGCTGTCGACATCTTGAAGAAAGACGGCAGTGCACTAGCAAGCTTAAGTGAGGATGCCATTAGAAATCTAAAAGAAACCTATGTCAATTCAGTTCGATTGCTCGGGGAATATCAGCCAAAAACTTATCATGGGGACATATTATTCTTTAGATCTACCATTATTCCAGATTGGTTTACACCAATAGATCCCGAAGCATGGGCATCTTATATCAACGGAACCATTGAACAGCACGACATTCATTGCCGGCACAAAGACATGTGCCAGCCTAAACCCCTAGCAGAAATTGGCGTCATCTTAGACAACGCTCTGCACCGGGTCAAACAAAAGCACTAAGAATAAAGGAGAGATGACAAATGACAAATCCCTTTGATCGTGAAGACGGTGTATTTCTTGTGCTTGTCAATGAACAAGGACAACATTCACTTTGGCCATCATTTGCACCAATACCAGATGGATGGGAAAAGGTCTTTGGTGAAGACACTAGAAATGCCTGCATTGATTATATCCAGACACACTGGCAGGACTTACGGCCATTAAGCTTAACAAAAGAACCTGCGTTAGCACATGGAAAAACGGAATAAATCATCGCACCCTGATCTCCATCAGGGTGCTTTTTTGACAGAATAAACACACCATTTTCCAGCTCTTTCTGATACAATTCAATTGAGAATATTTATCAATTAATAAGAGATCAGGTGGTTTTATGGGAAACAATCATCAATTATGTACAAAGGTAAATGCTGAACAATGCATTTATCGATTAACATATACTGAAAAAATAAATAATGCAGATCTTCCACATACGGAGCAGCAGTTGTCAGATACTTTCTGCCTCCTTTTTAGCATAAGCGGCAGCGGTTTACTTACATTGAACGATCAAAGATGGCGATTGAAACATCTGACACTCTATACGATGATGCCTGGGGAAACATTTATGTTGAAAACAGAGCCTTATCAAAAACACGAGCTCTATCTGTTTCGCTTTCAGATGTACACGCCGCAAGGTCAAAACATAGAAGAAGTATCAACTGAACATGCCCGTTCTTTACTGAATGTATGGCAATTTATCGATATTAGCTCGATTGAACAAATTCATTCTTTACTGTCCGACATGACAGCAGAATGGCAAAAACCTGAATCCATTAGCTTTTTTAGAAGCCAAACCCTTTTTCAACAGCTCATCCTGCAGCTTTTCACACTGCATAAAGAAGACATTTGTGACACAACACACGCCCTTTTCAAAACAAAACAATATATCGATCAACATTCCGAAGAACCTCTCAGCCTTACAAGTCTATCTCATATGGCTGGCATCAGCGCCAATCATTACAGCGAGCTATTTAAAAAGCATTTTGATGTGAGTGTCACTGATTATATCACCAAGAAAAGACTGGCTAGAGCCAAACAGTTCATGGCGAAAGGTCATGCAAAACTCAAAGACATAGCACAAGATATCGGCTATCAAGACCCCTATTACTTCAGCCGCATCTTTAAGAAAAAAACGGGAATGACTCCTTCTGCTTATATGAAAAGCCGCCAGCGGAAAATGGCTGCCTATGGCCATTCCATACTCGGGCAGCTTACACCCATTCATATCATCCCATATGCTGCCCCTCTTCACCCTAAATGGACAGCACATGATTTTGAGCATTATGCAGAAGAAATTCCGATTCATCTGAGTGCACATCGTATCAACGAGCATGCTGAAGCCAATTTACAGCAATTAATGGAAGCACAACCTGAGCTGATCATTGCCAATGATCATGTGACAGAGGAAGAAAAACAAGTGTTGAAAACCATCTGTCCTGTGCACTTTGTTCCATTCACACAATTGGATTGGCGCACTCAATTCAGACAAACAGCTATGTTCTTAAACGAAACGAGGGAAGCAGAAGAATGGCTCCTTCATTACGAAAAACTTGTTAATCAAGCGAAAAAGGCATGCGTTATTGATCTTTCACCAAGAACCGTCCTGCCTCTTCGTATCTTTCGAGATCAGCTCTACTTATCTGTCAATCGAACTATGGCAGAAGTAATTTTTCATGACATTGGCCTTCTGCCAGCTTTTCAGAATGATGGCCAGCTCATCGAAAAAAAAATCAGCATTCACTCTATACAGCAGCTAGACCCAGATGCCATCTTCCTCTTGTTGCATAAAGAACCAAAAACCATTGCTTTTTATCAAAAATTAAAGCAACAGGAGGCTTGGCAAAATCTCAAGGCTGTGACGCAACAAGCCGTCTATCCACTCGCTTCTGACCCTTGGCGTGAATACACAGCAGCCAGTCATCAACGAGTCATTCAGGACCTTTTATCTTTTTTTCCGTAAAAAGTCCATCACTAGACAGATCATTGTCTATGGATAAAAGGACGAATGACTACTACAATCTTTAATTGAGAACAATTATCAGTTAAAGGAGAAAACAAATGAAAAAATGGTTCGCATTGCTTATCCTTTGTATCATGACGATCATCGCAGCAGCCTGTGGTGCTGCAGAAAATAAACCGGCTTCAAACACAACCAAAAGCAAGTCAGCTGAAGCAGCAGAAACAAACATCAAATACTTAGATCAAACGTACAAACTGAAAACACCAGTGAAACGAATCGTCATTGCTGGAAGCCTAGAATCGATGGAAGATGCAAAACTACTTGGTATCGAGCCTATTGGTGCTTCTACTGTCGGCGGCACTTTCCCTGAATTATTTAAAGACATTACAGCAAAAACAGAAGGCATTGGGGAAAAAACAGAACCGAACCTAGAAAAAATCTTAAAACTAAAACCAGACGTGATACTCGGATCAACCAAGTTCCCGCCTGCAACAATTAAAAAACTAGATAAAGTCCAAACGACGATCCCAGTATCACATGTCTCTTCCGACTGGGAAAGCAATCTTTTATTACTCGGTGAACTGACTGGAAAAAGTGAAGAAGCGAAAAGCATCATTTCTGATTATCAGAAAGATCTCAAACAAGCGAAAGAAACCCTGAAAGACAAAAGCAACAACAAAACAGCTGTCATTTTACGCATTAGACAGGGCGACCTGTACGTGTACCCTGAAGACGTATACTTCAACTCTACTTTATATGGGGACTTAGGATTTACAGCACCAAGTGATATCAAAAAAGCCAAAGCACAAGCAATGATTTCATTGGAACGCCTAGGTGAACTCAATCCTGATTATATCTTTGTTCAATTCTCCCAAGAGGAAAACTCATCGAATCCAAATGCATTGAAGGACTTAGAGGGAAATAAAATTTGGAACAGCCTAAAAGCTGTGAAAAATGGACACATCAATGAAAATGTCGTTGATCCTATGCTTCAGGGAGGAACAGCACTAAGCAAAACCACCTTCCTTGATCAGGCTGTCAAATGGCTAGATCAAACCAACTAAAAAGATGCGCATCTTGACAAAGGGCTAAACATTTTAGTCCTTTGTTCTTCTTTTCAGCGGAGCTTGAAAACTTGAAGGAGAGAATACACATGAACGGAACGTTTCTATATGACGAATTGAACGGGCGGCAGCTTGATATTTACCTTCCACCGGACACCTCTATTGATGTTCCAGCTGTCTTTGTACAAGATGGCTCTTCTTTGTTTAGAACCCACCTGCTAGAGATCGAAAGCATGATTGAAGCCAAAACCATCTCGCCAATCATCATCGTCGGTATACACCCCTTCAATCGACTTGACGAATATACACCATGGAAAGCATCATCACTGCATTCTGGATTCCCTGACTTTAAAGGTGAGGCACAGACATATGTGTCATTTTTAGCAAATGATTTGCTTCCATATATCAAAAGAGAATACCCAGTTAAACAAACCGGTCATGAACATAGCCACGTAGGTGCTTCATTAGGTGGACTATTTGTTATTTATACCCTATTGATGCACCCTACCCTTTTTCAACATATCGCATCTATCTCTGGGTCATTTTGGTATCAAGATTTTCTACCGTTTGCTAAACAACAAAACATTCAGTCTGTGGACCACCTTGTCTATTTGTCTGTAGGCAGTGAAGAAGGGAAAGGCAAAACATCTGCCCAACAGCACATGCCTTTATTCAACAAACAACTCCATGATCTTTTATTACAGAAAGGGATGCAGGAACGAAAGCTTCACTTTCACATTGAACAAGGAGAGGGCCACCATCTGAAACAATTTCAAAAAAATTTCTTATCGGCCATCAAGTGGTTTTATAAAAGAAAACCCAAATTTTTTATCAGCAAGTCACAAAGTCGATATGGTATATTGGAACGTATAGATTGAAAGAGGAGGGATTTGCGCATGAGACCTTTACAAATCTCAGCCGATACCGCACAAAAGCTTGCTGCATCACTCAATGTACCGTTAGAGCAAATCATGCATATGCCGCAGCACATCTTATTAGCTAAATTAGCGGAGCTTGAACAGAAGAAAGATCGTTCTTAAAGAAATAAAGGAGTTTACATTCATGGAACAACAACTAGAAAAATCAACATTACATCCTCGCAGTACAGGGCAAACCATTTTGCTGATTGCTGGGATTTTACTCATTGCCTTTAACCTGAGGCCAGCCATTACGTCTGTTGGTCCTGTGATCGGTGCCATTCGTTCTGATTTACAGCTTTCAAATGGACTTGCTGGTTTCCTCACGACATTACCACTGCTCTCATTCGCATTGCTATCTCCCATTGCACCTAAAATCGGAAAGCGCCTTGGGAATGAACGAACACTTTGGCTTGGGCTTGCTGTCCTGCTCTTTGGGATTGTCATTCGTTCATTTGGCAGCATCACCTTTTTAATGATGGGAACGGCGCTAGTCGGCGTCGGGATTGCGATTTGTAATGTGCTTTTACCTGGACTTGTGAAGCATAAATTCCCTGCACATGCTGGATTAATGACAAGCGTGTATACGACATCGATGTCCGTTTTTGCTGCACTTGCATCTGGTGTCAGTGTTCCGCTCAGTCATGCGATGCCTGGCGGCTGGAATACGTCATTTCTTGTCTGGGCCGGACTTGCCCTTCTTGCGATGATGGTGTGGGCGCCGCAGCTTCTTCATCAGAACACAGCGGCTGTCAAAAGCATTTCGCTCAAAGAGCAGCCAATATGGCGTTCACGTGTCGCATGGCAGGTGACCTTTTTTATGGGCTTGCAATCATTTCTTTTCTACAGCAGTATCGCATGGTTTCCTGATATTTTGACATCACATGGAATGAACCTAGCGACAGCGGGATGGATGCTGTCTATTATGCAGTTCACTGGTCTGCCATCCACCTTCTTAACGCCCGTTTTTGCAGAAAAATTAAAAACGCAAAGACCGCTTGTCGTCGGTCTTGTCCTTGTGTATTTACTCGGCATGATTGGACTCCTCCTCGGAGGGTCGACGCCTATTCTTGTCATCTCTGTGCTATTCATCGGCGTCGGACAAGGGGCCAGTATCAGTCTTGCCCTCACATTTATCGGATTAAGAACAACCAATATGGAACAAGCAGCTGCCCTCTCTGGAATGGCGCAGTCACTCGGTTATTTATTAGCCGCTGTTGGTCCATTCATGATTGGTATCCTTTTTGATGTCACACATACATGGACACCAGCCATTATCATCTTTATCATCGTCCTATTTTTCATGTTTATATCCGGTATGCGTGCTGGGCGAAGCGTCTATATTTCAGATCCATCATAAACAAAGAACCCGCCTCCTCGTGAGACGGGTTCTTTTCTGTTTTATGCTTGTTCTGTGACGTGCACCTTTAATGTTGCTTGTACTTCTGGGTGAAGCTTCACAGGTACATTTGTGTATCCTAACGCACGGATGGCATCATTCAACTCGATTTTACGCTTATCGAGTTTGATTTGATGATCTTTCTGCAATTTATCAGCGATTTGTTTGCTTGTGATCGATCCAAATAGACGACCACCTTCACCTGATTTAGCAGTGAGTTCCACTGTCAGCGCCTCAAGTGTTTCTTTTAATTGTTTCGCTTGTTCAAGCTCTTGGATGGCATTCTTTTTCTCTTTGTTTTTCTGCCCTTCCAATGCACTTAGGTTCGTTGGAGTTGCTTCAACAGCTAACCCTTGTTTGATGAGAAAGTTGTGAGCGTATCCGTCAGCTACATTTTTGACTTCGCCTTTTTTCCCTTTGCCTTTTACGTCTTTTAGAAAGATGACTTTCATCTTTGAACCCCTCCTTCGAAATATTCGTCTATGGCAGCCTTTAACTTCTCTACCGCTTCTTCAATGGTTATACCATAAATCTGGGTCGCAGCGTTAGTCAAATGACCGCCGCCATCTAATGCTTCCATAATGATTTGAACGTTGATATCCCCTAACGATCTTGCACTAATACAGACAGTATCGTCATCTCGCCTTGCGACAGCAAATGATGCTTCAACCTCACTCATCGACAAGAGAGAATCAGCCGTCTGTGCAATCGTAATTTGATCATAATACTCAGATCTGTCAGACGGCAAGGAAGCAATCGCTACCTGATTTTGATACAGCTCTGTATGCTGAATGAGCTTTGCCCGTTTGATGTAATGATCGACTGTCTCTTTCAAAAACTTTTGCACAAGGACAGGATCTGCCCCTTTTGCACGAAGGTAGGATGCTGCATCGAACGTTCTTGACCCCGTTCTGAGGGAGAAACTCTTCGTATCCACGATGATCCCAGCAAGAAGTGCTGTGGCTTCAATCATGTTAATCCGCAATTTCTTCGGCTGATACTCTAACAGCTCTGTCACAAGTTCTGCTGTAGATGAAGCATACGGCTCCATATAGACAAGTAAAGGATCACGGATAAATTCCTCACCACGTCTATGGTGGTCAATGACAACGACGTTTTCGATCTTATTTAGCAGTCGTTCTTCCATCACAAGGGACGGTTTATGTGTATCTACGACCACAAGCAATGTGTCATCCTTTGCAAGCTCCATCGCTTCCTCAGGCGTGATAAAACGGGACCAAAGTTCTTCATAATTCTTAATTTCACTAATTAAGCGTTGAACGCTGTCCCCAATCTGGTTGGCATCAATGACGATGTAACCTTCTTTTCCATTCGCCTGAGCAACCTTTAAAATCCCGATCGAGGCACCGATAGAGTCCATGTCGGGGAACTTATGCCCCATGATCATGACATTACCGCTTTCAGATACAATTTCTTTTAAAGCATGTGAAATGACCCGTGCGCGTACTCGTGTCCGTTTTTCCATTGGATTGGTTTTTCCACCGTAGAATTTCACTTTCCCATTCGGCTGTTTAATCGCTACCTGATCCCCGCCTCGTCCGAGGGCAAGGTCAAGACTCGACTGCGCAAGTGCGCCAAGTTCTTTTAAAGAAGGAACAGACGCACCGATTCCAATACTAAGGGTAAGCGTTGCGCTATGCGCCCCTGTTTTCTCACGGACCTCGTCTAAAATAGAGAACTTCGACGCTTCCAGCTCTGCTAGGATGCTCTCGTTTAATACTGCCATAAATCGTTCAGATGAAATTCTTTTTAAGAAAATGCCGTACTCTTGTGCCCAATTGTTTAACAGCGATGTGACTTCACTATTAATCGCGCTGCGCACCTGATCATCGAGACCTTGTGTGACATCATCATAATTGTCTAAAAAGATATAAGATAACACCGTTCGTTCATTTTCATACTGTCTTTCAATCTGCACTTGTTCCGTGACATCAAAGAAATATAAAAGGCGCTCTGACCGTTTAATAATGACTTTGAATTTCCGGTCATTCAGCGTCACATTTTCTGTCTCAACCTCTTGTTTAATAAGAGGCACAATGGATTCAAATGTATCATACAAGGATCTGCCGACAAGTGTGCTTTCATGGAAGCACGAAGCGAGAAACGGATTGGTCCATTCGATATAATACTGATCATTAAACAGCATAATACCAATTGGCATCTCCATTAATGCTTCTTCTCCAACCTTTTTGACTCGATAGGATAATGTTGAAATATATGAATCAATCTCTTTTTGCACCTGCGTATCTGCCCACTTTAAGAAGTAGAGCACACCTGCAAGGACTAAAAGACCAACCGCTCCTATGATCCAATTAAAATAAAGGTTGAGGAGGACTGTGATCACCGCAAGGACAATTAACGCGAAGATCGGATACTTGATGACAGGTTTTCGATAGAAGCTTGGCACTGATATCAACTCCTCAACATTCAGAGTGAATTATTTGTTTTTACTTTTTCTCTTAAATCAAAGCCTATGTCAGCAATCCCTATAATACGCACAATTACACCGATTGGCGGAAAGAGAATCGTCAATACGACGGCAAAAATGGGTACCACTTTTGAGATGTTTTTTTCGTGGCAATAATAGAAGATAAAAGAAAAGCCCTGAATAAGCACCAGTATAAATAAAATTTGAAAAGCACTCGTTTGCACGAGCGATAAAAAGCTGCCTTTCTCCGGCTGAATCAGCATCAAAAGCAGTGTGAGTAAATAATACCATACCATGCTTTTTGGCAGGCGCATATCCTTAAATTTCTTCAGAGCTGGCATGTCTGGAACAAATCGTTTGATCAACGGCCGAACAAACCAATGATTGACGAAAGACATCAGCGTGACAAAAATCAAAAGCGCTACAGGTAAAGAATTTAATCCCGTATCCTGCATCTCTCTAAACTGCTTGAGTTGTTTTGCTATGTCCTGATCAGAAGCGCCAGATTGTTTTAAGGTACTCTTTACCATCGGCATGATTTGGTCAATTGATTCCTTTGCGACACCCAGTATATCTACTTGAAACAGCTGGACACTGACAACAAAGTAAATCAGAAAACTGAATAAGTAGATCAGCGCACCCATAATGATAGCCTGACCTGGCTGCCTCCTGCTGTAGAAAACGCCCATACCTATTCCAACAGCAATCAGCATTGGCGCACTTAACAGCCCATTAATAGACCCAATTAAAAAGCTGATCACTATGCCAATAGCGCCAGCCGCAATTCCTTTTTTCAAGCCATGCCTGATTGTATAGAGAATGATCGGAATTGGAGCAGCCATGAAGAAAATAATGGATAAAAGTGGCACATACAAATAAAACAGCGTCATCACCGCAAAAATACTGATCATGATAGCGCCTTCTACTAACGCTTTTGTTTGTTTCACACCTTCACCTCAATCCAATCATTTTTCTATATCTTGCTCAATGTGTACTTCTATGTATACGTACGATGTACGCTCCGTCATATCTTGACCCAACCTTTATTTTACCATAGCCGCAAATCGCAAGTAAAATGCAGGCTATCCCAAGAGCGTTTCACGTGGAACAACTTAGATCGTCTTGTACATGCAACTTTTCAGACAGCATGTTACAATTTTTTAGATTATTCTTAGCTATAAACCCTGAATTCAAGGTCAAAAGCTGTTAGAATAGAAACATCATCAATAAAAGTAAGAAGGAGAATTCACATGGGAAAAACACTCGTATTCGGACACAAAAACCCTGACACAGACACGATTTGCTCTGCTATCGCTTACGCTGATCTGAAAAACAAAATTGGCGTTCAAGCAGAAGCTGTCAGACTTGGAGAAATCAATGGAGAAACACAATACGCATTAGATTTCTTTAAACAAGAAGCACCTCGTTTCATTGAAACGGCTGCAAACGAAACAAAACAAGTCATTCTTGTCGATCATAACGAATTCCAACAAAGTGTAAGCGATATTGATCAAGTACAAGTGACAGAGGTCATTGACCATCACCGTATTGCCAACTTTGAAACAAGTGAACCTCTTTACTATCGTGCTGAGCCAGTTGGCTGCACAGCAACGATCTTAAACAAAATGTACAAAGAGCACCAAGTCACAATTGAAAAAGAAATCGCTGGTTTGCTTTTGTCTGCGATCATTTCTGATTCCTTGCTATTCAAATCCCCAACATGCACACAGCAGGATGTTGATGCTGCCCATGAGCTGGCAAAAATCGCAGGAGTAGACCCTGAAGTATATGGTTTAGATATGCTGAAAGCAGGAGCTGACCTAAGCCAAAAAACAGTTCAAGAATTAATCACACTGGATGCAAAAGAATTTGCACTAGGTAACAGCAAAGTCGAAATTGCACAAGTTAATACAGTTGATATCGCTGAAGTAACAGCAAGACAAGCTGACATCGAAGCAAAAATCAATGAAGTCATCGCAGCGAAAGGTCTTGATCTATTCGTTTTAGTGATCACAGACATTCTAGAAAATGACTCTCTTGCGCTTGCACTTGGTGCTGAAGCAGCAAAAGTAGAAAAAGCATTTAATGTCACACTTGAAAACAACACTGCTTTACTCAAAGGTGTTGTATCAAGAAAGAAACAAGTCGTGCCTGCACTAACAGACGCGCTTTCTTAATCAACACAAAAAGACTGCTGACCATTCAGCAGTCTCTTTTTTCTCTTTTAATGAATGTACATATCGCTGACAAGAATATCCTTTAGCACACTTGTTGGAATCGTGAATTCAACTACACCCATGTAACCAGGCGCCACATCATATTCGTTGAAGGAAATCACCAGTTTGCCTTTTGAATTGATATAGAAGCTTTGATCTGGCTGAATCTTCTTAAACGGGTCAACCGTATCTTGCTTCGTCATCCAGTAAATCTTATTTGAATCCTCTTTCATCTGTTTCTTCATTTGTTCTTTAATATTTTCACTAATCACATCAATATAACGGTCATCTTTAAACAGACTTGGTAATGTAATGAGTACATGGTTTTTCTTATCCACCGTATCATATGTCATTTCCTCTGCCGCAGAAGCCTGAGTTGTCACCTTGTATCGACCTAGTGAAAGAATTTGATCATTATTTGTTCTTACTTCATATCCGCTCTCTACACTCAAATGACCATTTTTATAACCCTTTGTTTCCTTTTCAAAATCTTGATACAGCTTTTTGTTTTCAGCTAAATATTTTTGATTCAGGCTGTCTTGTAATTTTCCGTCCCCAAGCCCTGAAACGTGTGGTGTTTTGAGATCAATATTTGTTCCCTGATCGCTCTTTTTAAATTCTGTGAACGTCACGACTTTCACAAGCTCTCCAATGACGGGTACTTCTGAAATCGCTCTTGCTGCCTGCGGACTGACATTTACAGTGGTGACAAATAAAGCAGCCGCAGCAACAAGTCCGATCGTCCATTTCTGAAAATGAGGTTTCTTGTTTTTTCGTTTTAATGTCCGTTCAACCATAGCATCGTATTCCGGGGGAATAGGGATTTCTAAATATTCCTCTTTTAACTGTTCCAAATGCTTATCCATTTATATTTCCTCCTGCGATAATTCTACTTTTAAAAGCCGCAACGCCTTATATAATCTTGTTTTAATGGTGTTTTCATTTTCTCCAAGAATATGAGCAATGTCCTCTAGCTTTAAATCCTCAAAGAATCTTAATATAATGATGACCCGATACATCTCCGGCAAATCTTCTATCGCCCGTCTGACATCTTGATCCTCATAGACATCCGATTCACCCTGTGATAAAAATTCCAGCGTGTCATCGTCTGTCACTTGCACACGCTTCTTCTTTCGTAAAAAGTCGAGGGCAGCGTTTACGACGATTTTATAAAACCAGCTATGCATCTTAGTCGCATCCTCTAATCGGTGAACAGATTTGAGTGCTTTATGAATCGCCTCTTGAACGACATCCATCGCATCTTCTGGGTTTTTGACATAGCTATAGGACAATCGATAAAAACTGTGTTTATGCTCCATTACGTAATCCGCAAATTGATCATCAATCTTTCGTTTCTTCATTTTACAAAGAGCTCCTTTATCTTAAATGCGCATCTGTTATTTCTTACATTGGATAGACGCGCACCTGTTAAAAATAGTTTGCGCTCGATTATTTTTTAACATGTCATCCCATTTACGTTTCTATACAAAAAGAGCGAACCTGACGGGGGTTCACTCTTTTAAAGCCGTTATTTTTTGATAAACAAATGGTTTAAGTGGTGAAAGCGGATGAATGATGGACACTCCTGTTTCCTGCTCCACCTGCTTTGCAGCGTGAACCATCGAGAGCTGCATCACACAAATATCTCCATGCTGCTGCTTCACAGATTGCCTTAACTGTTCCATGATTCGCTCATGGTAGGCTTGCATCTCACCGTTCAAGCAAAGATGAAAGACATCCTCTAGCACAACTACTTCTGCCTTCAACTGCTTTCCCCTCTCTTTTGCATATGAAGACAGTCGCTTCATCGTTCCTTCTACTGTATCTGGGTTTGAAAACACAAGCTGAAGCGGACCCTCTCGCTCACAAATCTGCTCAAATAACGGCTCATCTATCGGAACAATTGGTTGTTTGAAAAGGTGCTGTTGCTCCCCCAAAGCCGCAATGTATTGTGTACACGTTAATAGAATAAGATCAGCTTCTCCTTCTTGCATGAGTCTGTTGATGGCATAGGTTTGCTGCTGCTCAAGATCAAATGCGGGATCTTGTTTGGCTCGTTCCATAAACGATGAATCGACGATGTGATGCAGATCAAATCCTGTGTCATAGAAAGCGTCGTCAATGTAAGAAATATTAGATGGATGTGCGTGAAGGCAGTGTAATCGAATCATTAGGTCCGCTCCTCATAAAAGTTTTCACTCATTATATCAATCCTTGTATGAAATAGGGAGCAACATGACCATATTGTTAGGGAGATATTGAAGGAGGGATTATACCTTGAAAGAAGATCAACAGCCTACATCATCTTCAGAGTCAGAAGAAACCTTGACGAATCGACAAGGTCACCCGGTAACAGATAATCAAAACATGAGAACCGTTGGGAATAGAGGACCGACTACGCTTGAAAACTACGATTTCCTAGAGAAAATCAGTCATTTTGATCGTGAACGCATCCCTGAACGTGTCGTTCACGCACGAGGTGCTGGCGCACACGGATACTTTGAAGCCCACGGTACATTCGGTGACGAACCCATTTCCACTTATACTAGAGCCAAATTATTTCAAGAGAAAGGAAAAAAGACCCCTGTCTTCGTTCGATTCTCTTCTGTTATTCACGGCGGACATTCACCAGAAACTTTACGCGATCCTCGGGGATTTGCGATTAAATTTTATACAGAAGACGGCAACTGGGATCTCGTTGGGAACAACCTCAAAATTTTCTTTATTCGAGATGCTTTGAAATTTCCTGATTTGGTTCATGCCTTTAAGCCTGACCCTGTCACCAATCGTCAGGATGGTGAGCGCATTTTTGATTTCGTTTCACAATCACCTGAAGCAACACATATGGTGACATTTCTCTTCTCGCCATGGGGCATTCCTGCCACATACCGGCACATGCAAGGCTCTGGCGTCCATGCCTATAAATGGGTGAATCATGAAGGAAAAGCAGTGCTGGTCAAATATCACTTTGAACCAAAGCAAGGAATTCGCAACCTGACACAAGAACAAGCCCAAGCCATTCAAGGGGAAAACTTTAATCATGCCACACAGGATTTATATGAAGCCATTGAACAAGGAGATCATCCTGAATGGGAAGTATACGCGCAAATCATGGAAGATGACACCCACCCCCATCTAGACTTTGATCCACTCGATCCGACAAAGCTCTGGTACAAGGATAACTATCCATGGAAACCGATCGGACGAATGGTGCTAAACAAAAATCCAGAAAATTATTTTGCAGAAGTGGAACAGGTTGCCTTTGGGACGGGGGTTCTTGTAGACGGATTAGATTTCTCAGATGATAAATTGCTGCAAGGGCGTACCTTCTCTTACTCTGATACGCAGAGATATCGAGTCGGGCCAAATTATTTACAGCTGCCGATCAATGCACCGAAAAAGCATGTTGCCACCAATCAGCGAGATGGGCAAATGGAATATCATGTGGATCAAGGAAAAGGACAAAACCCCCATGTGAATTATGAACCGTCCATTCTCGGGGGATTAAAAGAAGCACAGCAAGATGGAAAGGATCATACGCCTTTTGTAGAGGGTGAAGTCAAACGAGAAGCCATTGACCGCCCGAACAATTTCGGACAAGCCGGAGAAACCTATCGTCGCTTCAATGATTGGGAACGTGAGGAACTGATTAAAAACTTAGTCAACACCTTAGCTACCTGCCAAAAAGACATCCAAGACCAAATGATCGAAAACTTCACAAAAGCTGATCCTGACTACGGAAAACGTGTGGCCGATGGCTTAAAAGCCTTCAAACGAGAGGAGCCAAGCGGACCCATTGGATCAACAGGTGCGGCACAGGCTGTCAACGATGCGATCAACAACAGCACACCTTCAGATCCTTATTAATGAAAAAAGAATGCAGCGGAGTGGCTGCATTCTTTTTGTATACATCTATTAAGCGTTTTGACCTTTTTTGATCCATTCTGCTACATTCACTGTACGTTTCGCCTGATGTTTTGCGGCTGCTTCTGCATCCTCTTGGATCTTACCATTTTGGTCAACAGTGACACTCACACCGTAAGGGTTACCCCCTGCGCCGTATAGAGAATCATCCGTGTATCCAGGAGCGGCAATAATGGCTCCCCAGTGGAACATCGTTGTATAAAGGCTCAGAACTGTCTGCTCCTGTCCGCCATTTGGGTTTTGTGCAGATGTCATCGCACTCACTGCTTTGTTTGCTAGTTTCCCTTGGAACCATAAACCGCCTGTTGTGTCTAAGAATTGCTTCATTTGAGCCGGTAAGTTACCGAAACGTGTCGGCATGCTGAAAATAATGGCATCTGCCCACTCTAAGTCACTTAACTGAACCTCAGGGACATCTTTTGTTTCATCTAAATGTGCTTTCCATGCTGGATTTGATGCAACAACTGCTTCTGGTGCCAATTCAGGAACCTTTAAAATTTTGACTTCAGCACCAGCTTCTTTCGCTCCAGCCTCAGCCCATTTTGCCATCTGATAGTTTGTACCTGTTGAACTATAATAAATAATCGCTAGTTTTACGTTTTCCACTTGTTCCATCTCCTTTTGTTTGGTTTGCCCAAAAAGCTTCTGTAAAAATCCCACCTGTATTCCCCACCTTATTTAAATTGACGACGATACCACAATGCCGCAGCATCGACTTCTTCTCTCGTTAGCTGATGTCCACGATTTTCCCAATGAAGCGTTACGGATGCTCCCGCCTCCTGAAGCAGTTGCTCCAGTTCCTGAGATTCCTCAGGACGGCACATTGGATCATTTTCACCAGCTGCTATAAAGACTTGTTTCCCCGCTAATGAAGGTAATGAAACCCCTCGTCTTGGGACCATTGGATGATGCAGGATCGCTCCTTTCAGCGCATCTCCGTAATGGAATAACAGACTTCCAGCAATATTCGCCCCGTTTGAATAGCCGATGGCTACAACATTGTGACGATCAAATCCATACTTATCTGCTGCTTCCCCGATAAATGTATATAATTCCTCTGTACGATCAATTAAATCTTGCTCATCAAAAACACCCTCTGCCAAACGCCTGAAAAAACGCGGCATGCCGTTTTCTGATACATTTCCTCTCACACTAAGAACAGATGCTTCAGGGTCTACCACTTCTGCAAGCGGCAATAAGTCTTGCTCTGTCCCGCCAGTTCCATGCAGCATGAGAAGGACAGGTTTTTGTTCATTCTTTCCTTTTTGAAAAAGATGCTTCATCATGAATCTCCTTTCCCTTTGATTTCTCTTACCTCAATCGGCAGCACGATTTGTTCAATTTGACTACGCTGCGCCTCATATTGCGGCGGCAGTTTCAACGCTTCACCCATCGTTTCCACAGATTCATCGTGTGCAAACCCTGGAGGATCGGTCGCAATCTCAAATAATATGCCGCCAAGCTCTCTAAAATAAATGGCATTGAAATAATTTCGATCTTGCACAGGCGTCACTTGATATCCGCTTTGCGCAACATGTCTTTGCCAATCTAATTGATCCTGATCATCTGTTGCTCTCCACGCAATATGATGTACAACACCCACGCCCATACGTCCTCGTGCAACAGGTGTCTTGTTCACATCAATGACATTGCCGATTTCTCCAAACGAACGGAATCTCACATAATCTCCTTCCGTGCCGACTTTTTCAAGTCCCATCGTTTGCTCTAGCAGCTGCATCGTTTGCTCAGGCTGTGAAGTTAATAAAACAGCTCCGCCAAACCCTTTAATCGCTACTTCTGGTGTTACCCCATTAAATGTCCAGTCATTCTGTTTTCCTTCTTCACGCTCTACAAGTTCTATCAATAAACCGTGCGGATCTTCAAATGAGAGAAATTCCTCTCCAAAGCGTTCAATCATTTCATAAGAAACACCAAACTGCTCAAGGCGTTCCTTCCAAAAAGAGAAAGCACCGGTCGGTACGACATATGTTGTCACACCTACTTGACCTGCTCCAATTTGTCCCTTTTGTGCACCTGGCCAAGGGAAAAACGTAATAATGGTACCTGGAGAACCTCCTTCATTTCCAAAATATAAATGGTATGTGCCTGGATCATCAAAATTGACGGTCTTTTTCACGAGACGAAGACCTAAAACACCTGCATAAAAATCAACGTTCTCCTGAGGATGACCAACAATTGCTGTGATATGGTGAATTCCTTCTGTTTTCTTCACTTCTAATGACCTCCTCTTCATGACGTAACATGTCTCTACTCATTATGTCTTGACTGACGCTTTTATATTATCTCGAATTCGAGATATATGACTAAAAAATATATTTATCTCGAATTAAGGATATTCTTTTTTGAAATAGATGTCAATGATTTTTGTTTTTTTCTTTTCAAAAGCAGGCCGCTTTGTATATAGCAGACCTGCTTCCCCTTGATTATTGAAGCAATTTTTTCTTTTTCAAATAGGCTTCGGCTACTTGAAATGCATCTTTCCCCTTCACATTGACTTCGTAATTCATTTCTCTGGTGTTTTGTTAATAATGACCCATTTAATGTGTATTCCTTTTTAATATTTACTGGTAAAATTCTTATAAAAGATATTTCTTGGGGGAGAAACAATGACTAATACTTGCCCATACTGTGGCACAAAACTAAATATAGAAACAGATTTCTTTTTTTGTGATTTTTGCGATATGAATTTACCACTAGAACAGATTCAAAAAGACGGAGAAAGAATCCAAATAATAAATAGAGAAATCAATTCTGCCTATCTTAATATGACAACTCCAGAATTGATGACATTTTCAACATGGGAACTGATACTTCTTCTAAAAGAAGCTAGAAAAACAAGAGCTTTCTTTTTTGAGCCTAATACTCGCAAAAATACACAGAAGGAGGAAGATGAACAATTTAAACTATCCACCAAAAAAATGTATGTAATTGAAAATATACTGAAGATACGGCTAGGTTATATCCCAGCAAATCTAAATCAATCTTTCCTCAACAGATATAAAAAAAATATAGAAAACCCTAAATATAAAACAAAAATGCTAATATGGGAAACATAATTAATATATTTTCACTTGAGCAGTTTAAACTTTTAATATCTATTTTATTTAATAAAAAAAGCGAAGAGCTCAAGGCCCTTCGCTTTTAAGTCAACGACTTACTCACCAGTAACGTATGGAAGTAATGCCATTTGACGTGATTTTTTAATCGCTAATGTCAATTTACGTTGATACTTAGCGCTAGTTCCTGTTACACGACGAGGTAAAATTTTACCACGCTCAGAAACAAACTTTCTAAGAAGATCAACATCTTTGTAATCGATGTGCGTGATTCCGTTAGAAGTAAAGAAACATACTTTACGACGTTTCGCACGACCGCCTCTGCGTCCACCTGCCATTTGTTTTCACACCTTTCCTTTGGTCATTTTTTTTCAGATCAATTAGAATGGCAAATCATCATCGGAGATGTCAATCGGTTTACCATCATTCGCAAATGGGTCATCATTGAAGCTATTTCCCTGATTGCGATTTTGGTTGTTTTGATTGCCATATGGATTTTGACTTGGTTCATTTCCAAATGGATTCTGATCATTTTGGCTGCCGCCATAATACTGGCCTCCGCTATTGCCACCGCCGCTGTATCCACCTGAACCAGCACCGCCGCTTTTAGGCTCAAGAAATTGAACACTTTCAGCTTGAACCTCTGTCACGAAGACACGCTGTCCTTGCTGATTTTCATAGTTTCTTGTCTGCAAACGACCGTCTACACCGGCAAGACTTCCTTTTTTCAAGAAATTAGCCACGTTCTCGGCTTGTCTTCTCCAAGTAACACAGTTAATGAAATCGGCTTCACGCTCTCCAGATTGATTCGTAAACGTACGATTCACAGCTAGAGTAAACGTAGCTACAGCCGCACCATTAGGCGTGTAGCGAAGCTCAGGGTCTTTTGTTAGTCTTCCGACCAATACAACACGGTTTAGCATATTGAAAGACCACCTTTAAATATATATTTCAATGATTTATACTTCTTCTTTAACAACAATGTGGCGAATGATATCGTCACTGATCTTAGCTAAGCGGTCAAATTCTTGAACTGCTGCAGCGTCAGATTGAACGTTTACGATTTGGTAGAAGCCTTCACGGAAATCGTTGATTTCGTATGCAAGACGACGTTTACCCCAATCCTTTGTTCCAGTGATCTCCGCACCGTTAGAAGTTAACACGTTATTGAAACGCTCGATAACTGCTTTTTTAGCCTCATCGTCAACTGTTGGGCGGATGATGTACATAACTTCGTACTTTCTCATCTGATTGCACCTCCTTTTGGTCTAAGCGGCCCTAAACGGGCAAGGAGCAATAAATTATATTACTCACAATTGTATATTATAACAAATTACTTGGCCTATGACAAGAACCTATACGTTAAAACGGAAATGAATGACGTCTCCATCTTTCACTATATATTCTTTACCTTCTAAACGAACTTTACCTGCTTCTTTTGCAGCAGACATACTTCCGCCAGCTAGTAAATCTTCATAAGCAACCGTTTCAGCACGAATAAATCCACGCTCGAAGTCCGTATGAATGATTCCAGCACATTCCGGTGCCTTCATTCCCTTTTTAAATGTCCAAGCACGTACTTCCTGCTCACCTGCTGTGAAGTAAGTAGCTAAGCCAAGAAGTGAATAAGATGCTTGAATCAGCTGATCTAGACCTGATTCTTTAATGCCAAGCTCTTCAAGGAACATTTGCTTTTCTTCTCCTTCAAGCTCTGCAATTTCAGACTCGATCTTCGCACAAACGACGATGACTTCAGCGTTTTCACCAGAAGCAAACTCACGAATTTGCTGCACATATTCGTTGCCGTCATGATCCGCTACTTCATCCTCACTCACATTTGCTACATAAAGAACTGGTTTAGATGTGAGTAAGTGAAGCTGTTTCACAAGCTTTTGCTGTTCATCCGTAAATTCTACAGATCTTGCCGGTTTCCCAGCTTCAAATGCGTGCATTAGCTTCGACAAAATATCAAATTCAGCTACCGCTTCCTTATCCTTTTGTTTTGCAAGCTTACTCACACGAGCCAAACGCTTTTCAACCGTTTCTAAATCAGCCAAAATCAACTCTAAATTAATCGTTTCAATATCTGACACTGGGTCAACCTTACCTGACACGTGTGTAATGTTATCATCGGCAAAAGCTCTCACCACGTGACAGATCGCATCTACTTGACGAATGTGAGAAAGGAATTTATTTCCTAAACCTTCTCCTTTAGATGCACCTTTCACAATACCAGCAATATCAGTGAATTCGAAAGCAGTCGGAACTGTCTTTTTTGGCTGCACTAATTCTGTCAGTTTTTGCAAACGCTCGTCTGGAACTTCTACAATTCCGACGTTTGGATCAATGGTACAGAACGGATAGTTAGCAGACTCCGCTCCAGCCTGTGTAATTGCATTAAATAGCGTTGACTTCCCGACGTTAGGTAAGCCAACAATACCAGCTGTTAAAGCCATTCTTTCATCTCCTCTATATGAAACGTGCTCGTTATACTGCGTAATATGAACCTAGAGCAATTATAAGTAGGTTTACATGAAAAGACAAGCTAACCATCATGCATTTTCAATAGAAGAAACATTACCAAAAAGACTAAATCGGAGCTTTAAAATGAGAAATTGCATCTGTTTCTCTGAACAAAAGACAAATTTCATCAAAAAAGCATGAGGCCTACTTAAGCAGTTGGCTCCTCATGCTTGACGAGAATTTTCTTCATTTTTCGTTCAAAATCTCTTCTTGGGATCATCACGCTGTGCCCACACCCTTCGCATTTAATACGAATATCCATGCCCAAACGAATGACTTTCCACCGATTGGCACCACATGGATGGGGTTTTTTCATTTCAACGACGTCATGTAACCCAAATGCTTTGTCTGCCATCAGCATTCACCTCTCTTGATCACTTCATTAAATCTATTGTACAAAAAAACGACGATAGAGAGCAATGCACAAAATAAAGAGCCGCTGTCTTGTATCAATCCCGTTCTTTTTTATAGAAAAAACCCTTCTTTTAGATCATTTTATTTGTGACCAATAGTTACTTAAAATTCACTTTTTTTCAATATTGTCACAAACACTGTAGGTCAAAAGGTTTTTATTGGTAGAACGCTGTGGTTTTTCCATATTTTTTGATTTATGATATCTGCATAAATGTTATGTGAGGGAGCAGGTACGATGGTCAATCGAAAGGATAGATTAACCGACAAAGATTATAAAATCATATCCGATCACGCTGGAAATGCAGAGAATTACCAGCAGAACCATACGATAGAAGTAGGTCAGCATACGCTCACTGTCAACGATTTTCTAAAAATAGATCATCACTTATATGGTTTAACGATGCAGCAGGAACAGTCAGATGAGTTCATTGTCGCGTTTCACTGTCCTCTGCCAAAACAAATGACGGTGACATCGACACAAGACGTTCAAACGGCTACCCGATCATTGTTAAAAACAGATTATGCCTACCCCATAGAAAGAAAATCCTTAGCCGGAAAGCAAGATCATGTCTTTTTTAAAGGGAAGGAATATATCGAAGACGTCTGTCAGAAGCACCCGAATGCAACCATCTATCTCACTGGACAAGCGCTTGCCGGTGCTGTTTGTGCTTATATTGCGACAGAGCAGCCAGCTGTCAAAAAAGCCATCACATTCGATAGCCCAAATATATGGAGCAGCCTGGCACCTTCCATTCAGCAAAAAGCAGTAGAGGGAAAATATGCCCATGTTCTCACAGAATATATTCACCCCAATCATTATGTAGGTTTACTCAATCGCCACCATCATGGGGTTGGACAAGTCAAGTACACCGTACCACCCCGGGAGCAGGGATCGGTCCAAGAATCCATAAAATATAAACCAAGAGAAATTGACACCTTTTTAAGATCAGCTTTTGCATCGATGAATATAGAGTGGAACGAATCATTTGATACAAATGCATTTTTAGCTCTCGTTTCAGGAGAGTTTAAAGTAAATGGGTATTCATTCCATTCAAATGGAACCGCTCGTATTTTAGATGAACAGCTTGATCACAATACAAGTTTTACAGCGATGCTTTTACAAGAGATCCATTCAGGCCGTGCATATGCACAAAACGGGCTTGAAATTATCATAAAATCCCATTTACTAAAAAATTCATCTTATGATCTACAAAGTATTATTGAACATGAAGGACACACTGTATTTGAGAAAATAGATGGAATTGATGATAGTGTAAAAGATGCCGTACATCATGTAAAACAAGAGCTGAAAGGACTTGTCGGCTTTGGTCACTATGATTTATTAACCCATAGCGATGTAGAAGCACTGTTAGAGGAAGTAAGGATGGAGCAGCCGCAATCATCTTTTTATTCTCATGAAAAACAACTGAATGCCTTGTACACCTTGAGAGACTACGAACAAGAACTTTCCACCCTTTCAAGACATATGTACACAGTGGGTGATGACTATGCCAAGGCAGATAGACGCCTTGCGATGCAAATGGGTATTCGTTAAGAAAGGAGTCGACATATGATCAATCAAAATAAACCTCCTAGTGACGCCCAGCGTTTCTTGCAAAATGTGAGTGCCCGCCGCTCCATGTCTGTATTCGAAAGTCAATCTGCACCACAAACACAATCGCAATCACCTGAAGAAATTGCCGCTATTCAGGCCATGCGCAGAGAAGGACAACGAAAAGATTTAAAACGATTGCTAAAAATGCGTCTTCACGATGAATTGGCAAACACACGTATGCACTTGGAGTACCAATTGTCCAAAACCGAAGACATGATAAACCAGACAACCATTGTCAAACAGCACGTATCCCAGCATTTAAAGGGACAAGCCATCTCAGAAATTGAGGAACGCATGCAGCGTCTCCAGCACATGCCTGTATATGACGATATCAAGGAAGCGATTGATTCCATTCGGATAAAATAAGCACTTCTCTTTGAAAGAGAGGTGTTTATTTTATTTTATCAGTATAATTTTTAGAACGAAAAAATATCTTTTTACTTAAAATCGGATACAGCATTAAACAGACAAGCAAATAAAGATTGAGCAAGCTGTAAATCGGATACAAGAAAGCAATCAAATCAGCAAATCCAAGAGAGGTTAAAGGTGCCATCAAAAGAAGCATGATGAATACAATGAGCCAGCGGGGCATTCGTACAAAAGAGAGCATGCGGCTGGATAAACCAAATAATCCTGCAGCGGTTGTTGTATAAATCGCTAAACAAAGAACAATGGTCATAAACACAAACAATGATGTTGGTGCCCCCTCTAATACTGTAAACAAAGGAATCCCCTCTGCTGAAAGACTCCCAGAAATATCAACTAGTATTTCGTTATACACATAAGAAATGACACCAAAAATCAAACCGCTTAATATACTCGCAACCTTGGCCTCTCCAAGCCCCTTCATTTCTTTCCCCACTGAAGACAGCACCGCCACAACAGATAATATATTCAAAGAAGCAAAGACGATACTGGCAGGCCAATTGTATTGCTGGCCAAAATCAATTCTCCACATATGATCATGATTCATATAATAAAAAACAAACGCATAGATGAGCCCCGCCACCAAAATTGGTATAATGAAAGCATTCACAGATAAGAGCCCTTTCACATCCCAGAAAAAAATCATAAATGAGAATAAACAAAATGCACCGATTCCAATCCAAAATGGCACATGATACATCTCAAGTGTCACCCCGCCACCGGCAATCATGACCGTTGTTGTCGTGAATAAATAAAGGACAATTAAGACGTCATACACTTTAGCCAGCCATGGACCGACAAGCCGCTCTAGCACTGGCACAAAGTGATCGGCACGCACCTCATAACTGATTTTTAACACCACATAGGTAGACAGCATAAACATGAGCGTAAACAGTAGAATGGCTAGTCCGCTATCAAGGCCAAAAAACTGCCAAATTTCTTGACCGGAGGCATATCCCGCTCCTATCAAGCTTCCTAAAATTAAAAGGGTCCACCTTGAACCAGCCTTCCACACAATCATCACCTCATAGGTATAGAATTAAGCTTGTTTCCGTATACTGTTACTAACTACTATGACAAGGAAGTGAGACCTATGAATAGCAAGAACGGTCTTTTTTTAAGAAATAGGGTGAAAGAATACGTGTCCCATACGGATACAAATGCCATTCAGCAGCTTAAAAGTACTTTATTCTCGCATCTGCAGAAAGCAGGAAAAAGACCCGTTGCCATCGTCTGCATAGGAACAGACCGCTCAACCGGTGACTCTCTAGGTCCACTTGTAGGAACAAAGCTTTCAAGTCTGGATTTAAAAAAGCTGCATGTATACGGCACTCTCTCTGACCCCGTGCATGCGGTCAATTTAAAGGAAAAGCTCGCTGAAATTGAACAAGCTCATAAACACCCATTTATCGTAGCCGTTGATGCCTGTTTAGGAAGAGTGAAAAGTGTAGGATCGTTCCAAATCGGAGAAGGACCGTTAAAACCTGGTGCAGGTGTGCAAAAGGAGCTGCCAGAAGTAGGAAATATTCATATTAATGGAATCGTCAACGTGAGCGGTTTTATGGAATACTTCGTTCTCCAAAACACCCGTCTTCATCTTGTGATGTCTATGGCCAATACACTTTCTGAAAGTCTATCTCACATTGATCAAATGGATTGGACGAGAGAAAAAAGCCGTTCTCTCTTCACCCCTATTCAGAATATCACTGGAAGAATATAAAAAAGACCATCTCGTATCAAGATGGTCATTCCGATGATTCTCTCGTAGAAAGCAATTCAAGGATTCTTTCTAAATCTTCATTTGAGAGAAATTCAATCTCAATTTTCCCTTTTTTCTTCTGTTTCTTGATCGTCACTGAAGTACCGAAGTAATTTTGTAAGAAAGACTCTCTTTCTTTCAAAATGCGATCCTTTGGTGCTTCTTTTTTCTTTGTTTCACGTGGAACATTTTCATTTAATTGCTGAACAAGTTTCTCAACCTGACGGACATTTAATCCTTCGTCCACGACCTTCTTTACCAATGGCGCCAGCTTCTTTTTGTTTTTCAAACTAAGCAGCGTGCGTCCATGTCCCATGGATAATGTTCCATCCGCAATCAGCTTTTGTACTTCATCCGGTAATGTTAATAGGCGAAGGTGGTTCGCAATATGCGGTCTGCTTTTACCTAACCGCTTGGCTAATTCCTCCTGAGTCACACTTAAGTGATCTAGTAAGGAGGCATAGGCTTCCGCTTCCTCTAATGGAGATAAATCCTCGCGCTGTAAGTTTTCTAAAAGAGCGATCTCCCTCATCAGTGTTTCTGAAAATTCCCTGACGATCGCAGGAATCGTTGTCAAACCAGCTTGTTGTGCTGCGCGGAAACGGCGCTCTCCCGCGACAATGTCATATCCCTTAATGGACTTACGAACAATAATCGGCTGTAAAACACCATGCTGCTGAATCGATTCTTTGAGATCAGACAATGCATCATCATCAAACGTTTTCCTTGGCTGATAAGGGTTCGGACGCAAATCCTTCAACTTAATTTCTTCGACAGTTTCTTCATTGGAATCCACATTGTTAAATAGTGCATTAATACCCTTTCCAAGACCTTTAGCCATTCGCATCCACTTCCTTTGCTAAGTCTAAATAGACATCTGCACCTCTTGAACGTGGATCATACAAGATAATAGGTTTCCCATGACTAGGCGCTTCACTTAGTCTCACATTTCTCGGAATCACGGTCTGATAGACTTTATCTCTAAAGTATTTTTTTACTTCTTCGATGACTTGGATTCCAAGGTTTGTTCTTGCATCAAGCATTGTCAGTAAGACACCTTCAATGGCAAGGTCGGTATTTAGATGTTTCTGCACAAGACGAACCGTATTCAACAATTGACTCAATCCTTCAAGCGCATAATATTCACACTGAACCGGTATTAAAACAGAATCGGATGCAGTTAACGCATTAATCGTCAGTAATCCAAGTGATGGCGGGCAGTCAATAATCATATAATCATAATTTTGCTTCACAGATTCAAGTGCTCTTTTCAGCCTCACTTCACGTGAGATCGTAGGCACAAGCTCAATTTCCGCCCCTGCAAGCTGTATCGTCGCAGGAATGACATCAAGATTTTCGACCTCTGTCGTCTTAATCACATCGAGTACATCTGCATCGTCTACTAAAATATCGTACACGCACTTCTCTACGTCTGCCTTCTCAATCCCAATACCACTCGTGGCATTTCCCTGCGGATCAATATCAACTAACAACACTCGTTTTCCTATGTATGCTAAACACGCACCCAAATTAACAGAAGTTGTCGTCTTCCCAACGCCGCCCTTCTGGTTGGTAATCGCTATGATTTTCCCCACGATGTCACCCACTTTCAACTTAACAAGTTTCTCATTCATTCATACTTCCTATTCTATCAAAAAAAGTATGAAACGTTTGCTTTTTTTGTTCCCCCATTATAAATTCGTGAATGAATCTGTGTTTCCGTACATGAATAGATGCATAAAAATGCGCTTCAAAGATATATTAATATATCTTTTCAAAGAAAATAACGAGACAAAAAACCCCCACTTTTCATGAAAAGTGAGGGAGATACAATCAAAAGTTTAATCCGCCAATTTTACGGCCTTCGCTCACAATGACTTTAGGTGTCACTGTTTTATAGTTCTTCTTTTTCAAAAACCCATAGGGTGCTTTAATGGTAAATGTGGCATGTCCAACAGCGTCCCCGGTTTTCGCGTAAGCCTGCCATACAATCTTTGAACAATAAGTAGGGTCCAAGGATTGAATAGACATAGTGATCGAATATCGAGCCTTCGGATGGTCTTTCACGTAATCGTGCGCCCAATCCCCAGCTAAATCTGCCTTTTCCTGATGATTAATCCGAATCACCTTTGTATTGGCACTATAGCGAAACCAGCTTTGAATGGAATCAATATTTGGATGCTGCCGGAACCCTGGAATGGATGCATAGCTTTTCTCATTAATGACGATGCCTGCATGACCTATTAAACCATTCAAAGCACCAGTGCTCGTCACCAATATATCCCCTTTTTGAGGCATAATATCGGTTCCAGGATACGGTTTACCAAAAAGATGGCGAATGGTATTCGGACTTTCATCTGTTACCATTTCATCCTGTTTGTTTTGCCTTAAACCATAGTTCTCCAAATCATCATCAGCTGTGATCACATCGATCGCATCGTCCTGAGACGCTTGCTCTTGATTTAATTGTTGAACCGTTATATCTGTCGAAACCACACCTTGTTTCTTCAGAGCACTGAGTTCTTCTTTCGTAATCGTTTCTTCCGCTGAATGAGTATCATGACTCGTGGACGTGCTCACAGCAAACACAGTCGTTTCATTTGAAAAAAGAGAAAAAGAGATTAGTAAATAACAGATAATAGCAAAAATAGTCTTTTTCATTTTCATTGGTTATATGTCACCTCCCTTCTACTATGAAAATCATATTTTACCAATTAATTAATAATAAGTAAATATCATGAATTTAAGGGAGGTAAAGACAAAAAAGCTGACGAGTAATGCTCATCAGCTTCTTTCTATTTAGGAATTCGAATGGTTAATTGGATATATTCCTCAAATTCTTCTTCCTCGGTATTTATTTTAAGTCCGCTGTCTTCTACCATATGGAGAGACTGACGAATGGTATTCATCGCAATTCGCGTATCTCGGCTAAACGCCTTACGTTTCGGCTTCGGTTTGCGATCTGTTTTTTGTTCAAGCATCTTCACTACACGCTCTTCAGTCTGTTTCACATTCAGCTGCTTTTCGATGATTTCCTGCAACAGCGTGATTTGTAATTCTGGAAGCTTTAAAGGTACAAGTGAACGGGCATGCCTCTCAGAGATTTTTTTCTCCAAAATGGCTTGCTGTACCTCTTCAGGCAACTTTAAAAGTCTTAGTTTGTTTGCAACAGTCGATTGTCCCTTACCTAAACGCTGAGCAAGGGCTTCTTGCGTTAAATCATGAAGCTCTAAAAGACGTGCATAAGCATGAGCCTCTTCAATTGCAGACAGCTCTTCTCTTTGCAAATTTTCAATCAATGCCACAGATGCCGTTTCCGTATCAGTAAAATCTTTTATAATAGCGGGGATCTTCTCCCACTGGAGAGTTTGTACCGCTCTCCAACGTCTTTCGCCGGCGATCAGTTCATATTTTCCTTCTTCTTCTGTTGGTCTAACAACAATCGGTTGAATAATGCCATGGGTATGAATGGTTGTGGCCAGCTCTTGTATCTTTTCTTCTGAAAAAATGGTGCGTGGCTGAAAACGGTTAGGCATAATTGTGTCGACCGGGAGCTCCTGTATCTCTTCCTTTAATGTATCATGCTCAGCAATCTCTGCCTCTATTTCGGTTTCACGCTCAGGATGTTCTTTGTCACCAAGCCCGAAGAAGCGTGAGAGTGAATGCTTCATGAACCTACACCACCTTTAAAAACTACCTTTTTATAATTCTATTTTCTCATGTTTTTTCCTTCTGTAAAATCATAAATATTGAAGAAAAACCGACCTTTTACATGATCAACCCTCTATTGGTGATTTATTAGGTGTTCCTGGTTTTCTAGGATATTTTTTTGGTGTTTGTTTTTTCTTTTCAATGACAATGATGTTCCGTTCGCTTTCTTCTAAAGGAAGAACAAAGGAATGCTTTTCAACAACCTCTCCTCCGAGGACAGTGACGGCTTTTTTTCCTGCTTGCATCTCTTCATCTGCAGCAGATGCTTTTAATGCAACAAACAATCCTTCCTTTTTCACAAGAGGCAGGCATAGTTCGCTCAGGACAGATAAGCGCGCAACTGCTCTAGCGGTGACAAGGTCATAGCTTTCACGTTGATCTTTACGTTGTCCAAAGGTCTCCGCACGATCATGATAAAAAGTAGTATCTTGTAAGTTTAACCCTTTTGCTAACTCATTGAGAAACGTAATGCGTTTCTGGAGAGAATCAACAATGGTCACATGTAGATGAGGGAAACAAATTTTTAGAGGAATGCTTGGAAAACCAGCACCAGCTCCAATATCACAAATTGTTGTCACATTGTGAAAATCAATAAAAAATGCTGCTGATATCGAGTCATAAAAATGTTTTAAATATACTTCTTCCTTTTCTGTAATGGACGTTAAATTCATCTTCTCGTTCCATTCTACAAGCATATGGAAGTAAGTTTCAAATTGTTCAAGCTGCACTGGAGAAAGAGTGATCCCTTTCTCCTCTAGTGCTGCTGTAAATTGTTCAATGTTCATGCCGACATCCTTTCTACTCTGCTATCTTCGCAATACGTCCCTGCTCCAAATACACTAAAAGGATAGAAATATCAGCAGGGTTAACGCCTGAAATACGAGAAGCCTGTGCAACAGAAAGCGGTCGGACTTCTTTTAGCTTTTGCTTCGCTTCAGTTGCAATCCCTTTGATGGCATCATAATCGATTCGATCCGGAATCTTTTTGTTTTCCATCTTTTTCAGCTTTTCAACTTGTTGGAGCGACTTTTCGATATAACCTTCATATTTAATTTGAATCTCTACCTGTTCACACACATCAGCAGGAAGCGGTGTGTCAGCAGGAGCTAGTTTCACAACAGATTCATAGTTCATCTCTGGGCGCTTCATCAAATCACTTGCGCGAATACCGTCCTTCAATTCACTTCCACCAAGTGAACGGATATATTCCTGTGTCTCTGCTGTAGGTTTAATAATGACAGAATATAAACGTTTTTTCTCTGCTTCAATGGCCTCTTTTTTCTGTGTGAATGCTTGGAATCTTTCTTCAGAAATTAAACCAATGCTATATCCAAGTTCAGTTAATCTTAAATCAGCATTGTCATGACGCAGAAGTAAGCGGTACTCTGCACGAGAGGTTAAGAGACGGTAAGGTTCATTTGTACCCTTCGTGACAAGATCATCAATGAGAACACCGATATATGCATCAGATCGGCTTAAAATGACTTCTTCTTTACCCAATGCTTTTCTTCCTGCATTGATACCTGCCATAATTCCTTGACCTGCTGCTTCCTCATAACCAGATGTACCATTAATTTGGCCAGCTGTATATAATCCAGAAATTTTCTTCGTCTCAAGTGTCGGCCACAATTGTGTAGGCACAATCGCATCATACTCAATGGCATAACCCGCTCGCATCATTTGTACATTTTCAAGCCCTGGAATGGTTGACAGCATTCGCTGCTGTACATCCTCTGGCAGACTTGTAGATAAACCTTGAACATACACTTCTTGCGTATTACGGCCTTCTGGCTCTAAGAAAATTTGATGTCTCGGTTTATCATTAAAACGAACCACCTTATCTTCAATAGACGGGCAGTATCTAGGACCTGTTCCTTTAATCATACCGGAATACATAGGAGAACGGTGAAGATTCTCATCAATAATTTGATGAGTCTCTAAACTCGTGTATGTTAACCAGCATGGTAATTGATCTGTAATATATTCCACAGTTTCATAAGAAAACGCACGTGGTACATCGTCACCTGGTTGAATTTCTGTCTTACTATAATCAATCGAGTGGCTGTTTACTCGAGGCGGTGTCCCAGTTTTAAAGCGAACCAAATCGAATCCTAACTCTGCTAGGTGATCCGATAATTTGATGGATGGCTGCTGGTTATTAGGACCGCTTGAATAAGAAAGATCCCCTAAAATAATGCGGCCTTTTAAGAAAGTACCCGTCGTTAGGACAACAGACTTGGCGCGATAATTTGCACCTGTTTGAGTCACGACACCTTTACATTCATCATCTTCTACAATTAAATGGTCTACCATCCCTTGCAGCATTGTTAGGTTTGGTTCATTTTCCATTGTTTTTTTCATTTCGTGCTGATATTGAAACTTATCTGCTTGCGCTCTTAACGCACGGACAGCAGGTCCTTTCCCAGTATTCAGCATGCGCATTTGAATATGCGTCTTATCTATATTTCGTGCCATTTCTCCGCCCAATGCATCAATCTCCCTAACGACAATCCCTTTAGCGGGACCCCCTACGGACGGATTACATGGCATAAAAGCAACCATATCAAGATTGATGGTCAATACAAGTGTTTTGGCGCCCTGTCTTGCAGAAGCAAGAGCAGCCTCAACACCAGCATGACCGGCACCGACGACGATTACATCATATTGGCCAGCTTCATAACCCATTTCTTTTGTTCCTCCCTTTACTTTCCTAAACAGAATTGAGAAAATAACTGATCGATTAAGCTTTCATGAACAGCATCCCCAATAATTTCACCTAGCTGCTCCCAGCAGCGTGTTAAATCTATTTGAACGATGTCGATCGGTACGTCCATTCCAATTCCTTCCAGAGCATCCTCAATCGATTGTTTTGCTTCTTGAAGGAGCGCAATATGCCTAGTATTGCTCACATACGTTAAATCTCCACTTTCAATTGAGCCTGTGAAGAATAAAGATTGAATGGCCATTTCAAGCTCATCAATCCCTTTTTCTTGTAATAAAGATGTTGTCACGACCGGACGATCCTTCGCTAACTCTTTTACCTTTTCTACATCAAGTTTAGGCTCAAGATCAGTCTTATTGACAATCACAATAATGTCCATACCTGAGACAGCCTCAAATAGCTTAATATCTTCCTCAGATAACTCTTCACTATAATTGAGCACAAGTAAAATCAGGTCAGCTTCTTTTAAGACCTGTCTTGATCGTTCGACCCCAATACGCTCAACAATGTCTTCAGTCTCACGTATACCCGCAGTATCTACTAAACGGAGCGGTACTCCTCTTACATTCACATATTCCTCGATGACATCTCTAGTTGTTCCAGGAATATCGGTCACAATTGCCTTTGTTTCCTGAACAAGACTATTTAATAAAGAAGACTTCCCAACATTCGGTCTTCCAATAATAACAGTGGATAAGCCCTCACGTAGAATTTTCCCCTGCTGTGAAGTTGTTAGAAGCGATTCAATTTCCTTTTTCACAGATGTCGCCTTTTCAACTAAGACTCGATGTGTCATTTCTTCAACATCATCATACTCTGGATAATCAATATTCACTTCTACATGGGCAAGTGTCTCCAATATCTCACCACGAAGTCGTTTAATCAAACCGGAGAGACGTCCCTCCATTTGAGTAATTGCGACATTCATCGCACGGTCAGTCTTTGCACGAATCAAGTCCATTACGGCTTCTGCTTGTGACAAGTCAATTCTTCCATTTAGGAAAGCACGTTTTGTAAACTCACCTGGCTCCGCTAATCTCGCTCCTTCTTTTAAAGCAAGCTGCAAGACTTTATTGACCGTGACAATTCCGCCATGGCAGTTGATCTCAATAACGTCTTCTCTCGTAAATGTTTTTGGCGCTCTTAATACAGACACCATGACCTCTTCTATCACTTGCTCGGTACTTGAATCTACAATATGACCATAATGAATTGTGTGAGAATCCACTGATACAAGTTTTTTCTCCTTAGGCCCCTTATACATGCGATCAGCAATCTGAACTGCATCAGGCCCGCTTAAACGTATAATGGCAATTGCCCCTTCACCCATTGGTGTAGAAATTGCTGCAATTGTATCCACCGCTCATTCACCTCTTTCTCTATTCAATAGACAGTCTTATATCTATTAAATGGACGTTGTCCATCTCTATATCAAAAACGCTTAATCCAAAATTTAAAGATACCACAAATGCATGCGAAGCGAAAGTAGCCCACATTTAATTATCCACAGTTTTGCACCCTGTCTATTTTAACACTTAACTTATCCACATGTGAATAAAGACGTTCTAAACTTGTCTTCACATCTTACACCTAAATCCAATAAATTAAAACGCCCTTCCACCTTTGCAACCAAGGGAAAATGACGTTTTCGATCTAAATAACACACTAACTTTTTAGAAATAAAGGAGGAATCTACTATTAAAAGGAAATTTTTCAATAAAAAAAGACTAAAATCCAGCTTTGCTGAATCTTAGCCTTTCTGCTATTTTTTATACAGCACCACAACATGACGCTTGCTGCCTGTATCTTCGGATGCCGTAGCAAGTTCTTTAGAAAATGCTGCAATCGTATCATGAACGACTTTTCGTTCATTCGAAGGCATCGGTTCTAAATGAACCTTTCTCTTCGTTTTTAAAACACGGTTTGCCGTTTTGATTGCGTATTGTTCAAGTGCTTCTTGTCGTTTCTTCCTATAATCTCCAATATCAATTGAAATATGATGATACTGATCAGAATAACGATTAAACACTAACTGCACCAAGGTTTCTAAAGAGTACAGTGTTTGTCCTCTTTTTCCAATCATTAATGAAGTTTTGTCTCCATCAATATGAAAAGAGATCTTTTTCGTTTCTTTTTTCGAAACAATGTTTGCTTTAGGATCAATTGATTTAACAATTTTATCTAAATACTGTGTTGCTAGTTTGAGCGCATCTCGCTTTTCTACTAACTTGACAACAGCTGGTTTTTTACCAAATAATCCTAAAAACCCTTTGTTTCCTTCATCTACTATTGTGATATCTACTTCTTCTTTTAGTAGTTGAATTTGTTTAAGTCCGGAATCTACTGCTTCTTCGATTGTGCGACCGACAGCAGTTATTTCCTTCATTTTTTGTTCCCGCCATCTTTTTCTTTTGTATCAACTTGTACTTGAGGCGTTCTAATGACCAATGTTTGAATAATCATGAAAATGTTACCTACAACCCAGTACAGTGAAAGTGCCGCTGGGAAACTGACTGCAAATACAATGATCATAATCGGCATCACCCAAAGCATAATCGCCATTTGAGGGTTGTCCGAAGGATTTCCAGCCATCATTAGCTTCTGCTGAACAAAAGTAGCTACACCTGCAATAATTGGTAACAGGAATAATGGATCTGGACTGCCTAAGTCAAACCATAAGAAAGTATGTTTCTTGATTTCAGCTGTTCTCATGATCGCATGATAAAAACCAATTAAGATTGGCATTTGAATTAAGATTGGGAAACACCCAGCTAATGGATTCACACCATTCTTTTGGAAAAGAGCCATTGTTTCCTGTTGAAGCTGCTGCTGTGTTTTTTGATCTTTTGAGCTATATTTTTCACGAAGCTTCTTTAGTTCTGGCTGAAGTGCTTGCATAGCTTTTGTACTTCTTAACTGTTTAATCATTAATGGTAAAATGAGCAAACGAATCAAAAGAGTTACGATAATAATCGCTACACCATAGTTTTCACCAGTTAAATTTGCCATGTACGTGATTAATTGAGATAGCGGGTATACAATGTAAGAATTCCAGAATCCCTTACTATCTGATGTGATTGGTTCATTGATTTGTGTACACCCTGCCAATAGAACCAACACGCCAATTAAGCTAAATATTAGTAATAATCGCCTTTTCAACAAGATTCCTCCCATTACTTCAAACTTTATTTAAGTTGGAATTGATTACGAAAGTGACTCACCTAATCAGTATGGTAACATTTTTTCATTACAAAGTGGTGGTTTCATTTTAATTCACTAGATGAAGGAAGCGCTTTTAAAAATTGATTCAACGAAAGTTTCTATTACGAAGACTTTTTCGGTTGTTGTTGATAAACAGCGGATTTTCTAAATAAATGCTGGAGAGACTTCTTTGTTTCTTCAAAGGTCAATTCACTTGCTGGTTTTCGCGCGATTACAATGTAGTCTTTTTCTTGCTTTAGCTTATGACCTTCCTCTAAGAACACCTGACGGATCAGTCGTTTAATCCGGTTTCTTATCACTGCATTACCTATCTTCTTACTGACAGACAATCCTAAACGCAGCTCTTCTTGATTTGGTTGGTCCAACTGATAAATGACGAATTGGCGATTAGCCATTGATTGACCTTTTTTGAACACTGTTTGAAACTCTTCATTTTTTTTTAGCCTGTTTCGCTTCTTCATGTTTTCTTCCACTCCGATAAAAACTGACAGTTCATTTACGATTTTATGTAAAAAAGACCACTGACATTATTCAGTGGCCTAAGCTGATAATTTTTTTCTACCTTTGCTGCGGCGTCGCTTTAAAACTAGACGTCCGTTTTTAGAACTCATACGGCTGCGGAAGCCATGAACTTTACTACGCTTACGGTTATTTGGTTGAAACGTTCTTTTCATTTATGACACCTCCCTGAGGAATAGCTGTTTAAGACAGTCTAACTCATTATATTTGTGTAACCCATCGATTGTCAATATCAATGATAAAACTCTTATTATCAACCTTATAAGCATAACACAATTTATCAAGTGAAGAAACCTTCTTTTTTAGTTTCCAGCATTTTATTCTTTTTTCCCTTCAAAAAAACCTTCAAAACAAGGTTGTGGATATTTTTCTGGCATATTTAGACTATCCACATCCATTATCGACATTTTTTTCACACAAATAACCTATGTGGATAATTATTTTTCAACAGGATGTAAAGTGTGTGGATAAGTTTATGGCACCCATTGCACCATCTTGTTTATTTTGATATTATATTTGTGTTTTAACTCTTAATTACTTATCTGGCCTATTTATCTTATCCACAAATTGTGGATAACCTGTGGAAAGTTATTACACAGCTTGTTGAATTGTTTATCCACAACCTGTGTAATTTGTCGAAAAGACGTTTTTCTACTATATTAATTGTTTTCAACAAAGTATGTGCACGAATGGTGATGACCATTTGCTCTTTTTCGTGTTCTATAACAGTTTGATACTGGTCATTTTAAAAAGAAAAGGAGGGGGGAGAAGCCTT
>NZ_JBBPAF010000002.1:0-6469 GCF_038050255.1 Bacillus sp. FSL M8-0077
AAATGTGCGTGTTTTTAGAAAAGCCAACGAGGGTTTTTTCACGAAAGTTTGGTAACGTTTTGAGTTTGAAAAGGAGCGCACTGCACACAAAGAAAGGTAACGTTTTGCAAAAAAAATCAGTCGCAACAAGGGTTCAATAATGGGTGAATTAAGTTCGTGTTTGTTTTGTGTTGTTTCGGAAAAGTGTGCAAAAAAAGGGTGCGTGTGTTACCAATAAAGAGACAAAAACAATTAGAAAATGGAGCAACAAAATAAGAAAATGAGAGAGGGGAATGTTTGTGAGTTATGTGGTTACTGCACGATATGATGATGATAAAGTGTGGGAAGTAGAAGAAGATTTTGAGAGCCATGAAGAAGCAGAGAAAACGATAAAATATTTGAAAAAACATGTGTTGGCAGATGCAAAATGGGAGATCACACCGAAATAAAAAGAAGCGCATATGGCATGTGTCAACGGTAAATCGGACTGAACGAAGTGAGGGAGAATTTAAGGAGTTGACTCATTCACCAAACCCAAAGCCTATTGATTCAAACAAACCCCGTTTGTTTGCGCCAGCCGAAGGGGCATCCCCCGAAGATCGGGGGTAGGGGGTTTGAATATTTGCGATCCAACGGGCTGACCGTTGGCGGGTTTGGGCAGAGCCCGAAAAGAGTCACTAGGGAACCAGTGCCCACTTATGCACCTAGATATATGCTGTGTGTTTTCTCTCCGTTCAAAGCAGAATGCCAGGCATTGTACCGTTGGCATGAAAGAGTCAAAAATGGTAAGATTAAAGAAATATTTGTGCGTCTGTTTTGTTTGGCGAAGGTGTGAGCGGAAGACGACGACAGTCGTCGAGTGGCAACGAAAAAGCGAATCACCGAGAGCCAAACGAGAACCCCCCCCAGCTAACAGGGGGGTAGTACGGAAGAAAAAAGCAAATTGAAGCGAGTCATATCAATGGATTGAGCCGTTTTCGTTTTGAAACGCTTTTTATTTGGATGATAAGATGCATGATTAAATACATAAAAATACCGAGGTTGTAATTCTAAAATGCCTCTGAGAGCGTTCAGATTAGTTTCTGAGCGCTTTTATTTTTGTTCAGGTATAAAAAGATGCAAGTGAAGAAAAAACGCCTCATAGGGCGTTTAAATGATTTTATATTGGTCCTATTCCTCTTTCATAACAACTCATGCACCTACGACACCTCTTTCAGCGACTTTTTGTTCTGGTTGTGATGTTGGCACGACACCTTTTTCAGTGATTTGTTGATCGTTTTGAGTATTTGGATAAATAGTTACACCAGTGATCAATAGAGCCAGCATTGATAAGCTGATTATCCATTTCATTCTAACGCCTCCGTCATTTTGATTAATTCGTCTTTTGCAACAAGTGCATGTTCATAATATTTAACGGCTTGCGTGATATTACCTTTATTTTTCAAGTGATTGCCTGCTTCTCGTGACAATTCGGCTATATCTATCCATAGTCTTTTTTTCTCTAGGTACTTCATTGCATGGTGAATATTGTTTATGTGACTATTGTTGTAAAGAGCATCTATGATCATCAGTTTTGCTCTGTATTCATCTTCGTTATTTTCCTCGACTAGATTCCATGCTTTTTTGTACCAGACGAGAGCTTTATCAGTTTTTCCACTTTTAAAACAGACTTTGCTAAGCATGTAATATGTGCGGATCGTGTTTCTCGATTCTCTATGTTCTGGTATGTCTATTGCTTTAAGCAAATGGCTTTCAGCTTGTGGCAGATAACCACGCTTTTCATAACTAATTCCGATATTGTGGTGAGCTAAACTTTTGGTGTAGAAATCTCCTGTTTCTTGTGCTTTCTTAATAATATTTTCATAATGTTGATCGGCTTCTTTATAGCGCAATAAGTCAACTTTATTTAGTGCTAAGAGTAATTCACTATTCATTTGTCTGTATGTATATTGCTCGTTGGATTTGAATGAATTTAGTGCTTTTTCTGCATGGCTCATGGAAAAGAAATTTTGAAAGATTCGATAATATGCTTCAGCAATTTTGTAGTGGAATTCAGCATGTTCAATTTCATCGGGGATTTTCTTCAACTTGTCTTCAGCAATTTTGTAAAAGTTGATTGCATCTATGTAATTCTTGTTGTGGAACTCAAATTGTCCGTTGAAAAAGTAAAAATAATATTGAATCATGTCGTCCGTTTTTTGAATATCCTCTTGTTTGACGGTTGTGCGGCTTTTAATTTTTAATCGCTGCGCGTCATCTATCAAAAGATTGTTTCTAAAGTCCAAAAGATTGAAATACAGGAGCAGGTCTTGGTTTTGTTCCATATGCGGAAGCATTCTTTTAATCTGTTCTTTCAACTGGATCGCTTCGTCTACTTTTCTTTTTTTAATTACCCCATACCATTCATTCATCATGTTAGCGACTTCTTCATATGCAATTGTTTTAGCCATCATCATACCCACCTTTGCCTGTCGTAAATGTTTCTCTTAATCTTACAGATTTAGTAAATATTTAGAAAGTGAGAAATTCCCCAACGAAACCGATTCTTTTTACGTGGGTGCGTGTGGCTTTGGATGCTGACAGCAATGACTTTTGGATGTACAGCTAGGGATAATATGACTTGTTTTTTACATGTTGTCATTGAAAATATCGGGTACAGTCACTTGGAAATAACACGTAAACTATTAGGTTTTTGATTAAACGTGATATTTCCACTGGTTACAGTCGGCAGGAACCCATCAATAGCAACGGCCAGAAGATCGGACCGAATCGCCATGAAATGACCTTACTTGTTCTATGCTCTTTTGTTTGTCTCTTTTTCAATCCCACCATTTTTGTGAGCGGGTGATGGCACGTGATTCTCCAGATCTGGAGAATTACATTCTGGAGTCAGGTTTAGTCAGGTTGTAGGGGTAGTGTAAAGAATTTTTATACTATGAATGGAGTGGAAAAAACCAAAAAAAAATCTCCCCATGAGGGGAAATTTGGTTTAGTCTTTGGTCTTTTAGATTTTGAGGTTTTGGTTTTTGAAAAGTTGGCGGTTTCGCCAGCTTTTTGGGCGATTTTGACGGAGTCAGAATCGTGTCTTTTCTTATCTTGATACATATAGAAACTACTCAATTTTAAAAAAGTAGGCAAAATCCAGTGCTGTCAAGGGTTTAAAAGCATTTTGACATGTAGAAACTCCTTCTGATATTATTGAGTTACCACACTACAACAATATATTGCTAGAGAACTAGCGACAGAAGGAGTTTCTTTATGTGTAAATCTTTTAATTTTGTTGATTCCAATTCGGATTATACCATCCTTGATGACAAAACCGCAACAGGTAAAAAGCGGGATTGGCGAGGAAAAAAACAAAAATCTACGTTGATGTCTGAGCATTATAAGGCTTTGGAAAAACGCACTGGAGCGCCTTACTACGGAAAAAAGGCTGAAAAAATGTGTGACTGTGCAGAATGCTTGGCGTTTAGAAGAGATAAGGCAACGGGCAGACTACGATTATATCAAGCCTATTTTTGCAAAGTGAGGTTATGTCCTATGTGTGCATGGCGAAGGTCGTTAAAAATTGCCTATCATAATAAACTGATTGTCGAAGAAGCAAACAGGCAATATAAACCGTCATGGATATTCCTCACGTTGACAGTCCGTAATGTCGAAGGTGATGCTCTGAAACAAACCATTTCGGATATGATGACTGCATGGAATCGATTGTTTGGATATAAAGCAGTGAAAACGGCGGTGCTTGGTTACTTTAGAGCATTGGAGATCACGAAGAATCATGAACAAAATACATACCATCCACATTTTCATGTGTTAATACCAGTGAAAAAGAGTTATTTTTCTCATAACTATATTAAACAATCAGAATGGACAAGCCTTTGGAAGCGTGCAATGAAATTGGATTATACACCGATTGTGCATGTGCAGCGGGTCAAAGGGAAAAAGAGTATTGATGCGGAAGCAATTGAAAAAGAAGTGCGCGAAGCAATGGAAGAGCAGAAAGCCATTTTAGAGATTTCTAAGTATCCAGTGAAAGACACTGATGTGATACGTGGGAATGAAGTGACCGAGGAAAATCTTGATACGGTTTATTATTTGGATGATGCTTTAAATGCCAGGCGCTTAATCGGTTACGGCGGGATCTTGAAAGAGATTCATAAGGAACTGAATTTGACGGATGCCGAGGACGGTGATCTTGTTCGGATTGAAGAAGATGATGATGAGGTAGCCAATGAAACGTTTGAGGTCATGGCACGTTGGCATGTTGGCATTAAGAATTACATAATCAGATAGAAAAGCAGGCTCTTAATGGAGCCTGCTTTTTTTATGTAATGTGAGACGACCCCATCCCCTATAATATGGGGTCTCAATAATGGCTATCAAACTAGCACAAACCCTTATGGCTCTAGTCGTTAACCCTAAACACAAAACGTCTGATTTGTGTTTCCTTTATTTTTGTATTGCTGTTACTTTAGCCTTTTTTAGCTTTATACGTATATTTGATTCCGAAGTACATAAAGGCAAGTAGGAATACTGTTATCCAAACCATTTTGAGGTTCACCAAGAAGATTATTGATGCGACTAATATCAGGATTGTTAAATCGAGTTTTTTCTCTATTTTTTTATGTAAAAGGACAAAGACTATTAAAAATATAGATGTTACTAGTACAGGTAAATTTATGATTATTTCAGTCATATTCAATCCTCCTTTTTATATTAAATTTTACTATGAATTAAAGGAGCAAAGAATAGGATTGATGACCTCGAAACCTGTGTGGGACTTTTGATTTTAGAAGGCTGATTTTTGTAACAAAAGCTATTCATGGCAGGGTGTTTTCTGCATTTGAGGAGTTTTATCTCATTTTGGAAAATTCGATTGTTGTCCTCTGTAGACTTATGTAAAATCCCTTACGATAGTAAAATATTGCTAGGGAGGAATTAATTTGAAAATGAAGTCTATGGTTAAAGGTATTCTATCTCTTATCGTGGCAAGTTTATTGATTGCTACAATTGCGCCAGAAGTTCGTGCTGAAACAAATGTTCGAGAAACACCAGTTTTCGTTACTAAGGTTCAGACGATTTTTGATGATGAAATGAAAGATGATATTGAAGCACTTGAAGCGGCTTTTGATGATCCTGTCCTTTGGCAAAATACTGTTCGTTATGCGGGATTAGTAGGTCTTGAACAAACGATGAAAACCCAAGTTGGGGTTACTGCTGCGATTAAAACTAGTCTTAAAAAACTATTGAAAAACAAAAACAGGTTGTTTAATCTTGTGGAACAATTTGCAGGAAAGAGAGCGGCGAAGTCACTTAAAATTCGATTCAATAAGTATGTGGAGCCAGTCCTTAAAGAATTTTTGAAATATGAACAACTTACATGGGATTTAATCAAAGACAACATTGCTTCTGCGTTATACGGTACTGGCATTAAAAATAGTTCAGCTAGACATATTGCTTACTGGATCGTCAAAGTGGCGCAGTGGTTCTTTTGATTAGGAGGAGAAATTTTGAATAGAGAAGAGTTAGATTGTCAATTATCGCTTATGAAAAACGCAATTATGGCTTTGCAGGAACATTTAGCACCTGAATTTAGATCAAGAGATTTGGTCCTGTTGAAGTATAGTTTTACTCAAAAGCAGGTTTTAGAGTTAGATGATTATTTCATGCAGATCACTATGGAAAAATCCAAAGTAAGCAAAGAAGACTTTAGAAAAAAGTTGGCTGAAATAAGAGGTCTTCCTCACTTGACTAAAGAGGTTGCGGAAGATGTTTTATTGTCTTATAAAGCTGATGATTTACACACTAAAGTTGTTAACAACATATTGAAAAAATGAACATGCTGAAGATCCCGAAGAAGCCGACATTGAGTCGGCTTTTTCTTTACACGCTTGACGGAAATCGAGAGATTTTAGCACGCACACAGGGGTGTGTATAAGTGCGCCATAAATGGACTGAGATTGGCGACAAAAAGTGTGAGCTGCGCGACACTGTATTGAGCAAAACGAGAATTGCAAAAACAAGTGAGATGAATCTTGTCACTAGACTTGAGACAAACGACAGCTAGTGGAAAAGAGCATAAGGGAAAACTGCAACCATTTCATGCTTGAAATCACAGGGTGATTTGTTTCGTGTTGGTTGCGATTTTTGAAAGAAATGCGCCTAAAAATGAAATTCTGACACCCCTTTTTTTAGGAGAAAAATGCGGTGATGTGTCAGAAACGGCAAATCTGCCACACCATAAAAAGGAAAAGTGAGAAGAGCATAAGGGGTTTTTGTCCCCACTTATGGTGTGGAACTAGGCAAAGCCTAGCAAAAAAATGACCCCAAAGAAGTGGTGCTGATCACTCCTGCAGCAGTGGCGGTTTTTGAGGTAATCACTTCCCGATCACTACTAAAAAACGAATCGGTCACTTGCGGATCAGTGATGAAAAATGACCGATCACTTGCCAATCACTTGTCAGAGTGCCCAGTTATACGCACCAAA